>NZ_JBTFFU010000001.1:0-2245703 GCF_054482295.1 Dyella soli | reverse complement strand
TCCCGAACTCGGAAGTGAAACGCAGCTGCGCCGATGGTAGTGTGAGCTTTCATGCAAGAGTAGGTCACCGCCAGGGGCTTCATCCCTCAAACGCCTTCCCATCCGGGAAGGCGTTTGTCTTTGCGCGTTCGAAAAATCTCCCGCGACGCAACGCGGTCGCGCACTGAGTTCCCGTGGTGCCCCGCGCGTGGGCCTGGCTCCCATCGCGGCCTGGTGTTGCTACGCTTCGCCACGACCACCCAAGCCTGATGGAGCAAGCGGATCGTGGAGAAGCGTTACGTGCTGGCCCTGGACCAGGGCACGACGAGCTCGCGGGCGATCCTGTTCGACCGTGCCGGCTCGGTGTTGGGGTGCGCGCAGAAGGAATTTCCCCAGGTATTCCCCCAGCCGGGTTGGGTCGAACACCGTCCGCGTGACATCCTGACCAGTGTCCTGGTGACGGTGACCGAGCTGCTCGCCAAGGCCCAGGTCGAGCTGGGCGAGATTGCCTCCATCGGCATCACCAACCAGCGCGAAACCACCGTGGTGTGGGACCGCGCCACGGGGCAGCCCATCTACAACGCCATCGTGTGGCAGTCGCGCCAGAGTCTGCCGATCTGCGAGCAGCTGCGTGCCGATGGCTGCGAGCCACTCGTGCGCGAGCGCACCGGCCTGCTGCTCGACGCCTATTTCTCGGCCACCAAGTTGCGCTGGATCCTCGATCACGTGGACGGCGCGCAGGAGCGTGCCGAGCGTGGCGAGCTGCTGTTCGGCACCATCGATACCTGGCTGATCTGGAACCTGAGCGGCGGCGCGGCGCATGTCACCGATGCCACCAACGCAGCGCGCACGCTGCTGTATGACATCCATCGACGTTGCTGGGACGACGACCTGCTGCACATGCTGCGCATCCCTCGGGCCATGCTGCCCGAGGTGCGTTCGAGCAGCGAGGTTTACGCCAACACCGCCCCGTCGCAGTTTTTCGGCGCCAGCGTGCCGATTGCCGGCGCGGCGGGCGACCAGCAGGCGGCGCTGTTCGGCCAGGCGTGCTTCGAGCCGGGCATGGCCAAGAACACCTACGGCACCGGCTGCTTCATGTTGATGCACACCGGCGCCCAGGCGGTGCCATCGAAGCATGGATTGCTCACCACGATTGCCTGGCAGCTGGGCGATCGCGTCGAGTACGCGCTGGAGGGCAGCATCTTCGTGGCGGGCTCGGTAATCCAGTGGCTGCGCGATGGCATGCGCATGCTGGGCAAGGCGAGCGATTCGCAGGCTTACGCCGAGCGGGTGTCGTCCAGTGATGGCGTGTACGTGGTGCCGGCCTTTGTCGGCCTGGGCGCACCGTACTGGCGCAGCGACGTGCGCGGCGCGGTGTTCGGCCTGAGCAGGGGGACCAGCAAGGAGCACTTCGTGCGTGCGGCGCTGGAGTCGATGGCCTATCAGTCGCGCGACGTGCTCACCGCCATGGAAGCGGATGCCGGCGTGCCGTTGAAGGAGCTGCGCGCCGACGGTGGCGCGATCTCCAATGACTTCATGGCGCAGTTCCAGAGCGACTTGCTCGGCGTGCCGGTGGTACGCCCACGCGTGCAGGAAACCACGGCGCTCGGCGCGGCCTACCTGGCGGGCCTGGCGGTCGGCTTCTGGCGTGACTGCCATGAAATCGCCGGCCTCTGGCAGGTCGATCGCCGCTTTGCGCCGCAGATGCCCGCGGCCGAGCGCGACCGCCTCTATCGAGGCTGGCAGCAGGCGGTGAACGCAACCATGGGATTTCGCGTCGACTGAACGAGCGAGGCCTCCGTCAGGAGGCCTCGTCGTTACTTGCCACGCCCGCCGGGGTTCAGTCGAGCGCGTAGCCGAACTGTTCCTTGAACTCGGCAGCGAACTGCGCATAGTCGAAGCGCTGGTTCTGCGTGCCCGGGTGCTCCACCTTCAGGGCGCCCATCAGCGAAGCCATGCGACCCACGGTCGGCCAGTCCTTGCCGGCCATGATGCCGAAGATCAGGCCGGCGCGATAAGCATCGCCGCAGCCGGTCGGATCGACCACGCGACGCTCGCGCGCCGCCGGGATGTCATGCGTGGTGCCGCCGGTGTGGATCTGCGAGCCGCGCGGCCCCTGCGTCACGATATAGGCCTGCACGCGCGAGGCGATGTCCTGCGCGCTCCAGCCGGTGCGCTGCTGCAGCAGCTGCGACTCGTAGTCGTTGACGATCACGTAGGTGGACTTTTCGATCATCGCCCGGAACTCGGCGCCGTCGAACAGCGGCATGGCCTGGCCCGGGTCGAAGATGAAGGGCACGCCGCGCGCGGCGAACTCGTCCACGTGCTGCAGCATGGCGTCGCGGCTGTCCGGCGCCACGATGGCGAAGCTGATCTGCGGGATGTCGCGCACGTGGTTTTCATGCGCGCTGAGCATGGCGCCCGGGTGGAAGGCGGTGATCTGGTTGTTGTCCAGGTCGGTGGTGATGAAGCACTGCGGCGTGAACTGGTCCTCGAACTCGCGCACGTAGTCCAGGCGGATGCCGCACTTTTCCATGTGGGCGCGATAGGGCGCGAAGTCCTGGCCCACCGTGGCCACCGGCAGCGGATCGGCACCCAACAGCTTGAGATTGTAGGCAATATTGCCCGCGCAGCCGCCGAATTCGCGACGCATCCGCGGCACCAGGAACGACACGTTCAGGATGTGCACCTGGTCGGGCAGGATGTGGTTCTTGAACTGGTCCTGGAACACCATGATGGTGTCGTAGGCGAGCGATCCGCAGATGACGGCAGACATGATGGCAGGACGTTCCCTGGCAAATGAACGGGTAGCCTGGGCGCTGACTGGAAGCGGCCCGGCTCAAAGTTCCCGATCATACCGGGATCCGCTTTCGACCGCGACTTTCCCGCGTGCGGCAGGACGCCTGCGGATATCTGAAAACGCGCATATCATCGCGTTGCCAAAGGCTTTCTTAACGAGATTGTCCTTGCGATCCGGGGGTTTGCTGACTAGACTGGCCCGCTTACTTTTTAGCCACAGCCGGCCTACGGCGGACCCATGTTCAAGAAGTTTCGCGGCTTTTTCTCCAACGACATTTCCATCGATCTCGGCACCGCCAATACGCTGATTTACGTGCGTGGCCAGGGCATCGTCCTGAATGAACCGTCGGTGGTGGCGATCCGTCAGGACCGTGGTCCCGGTGGCCCGCGTGCCGTCGCTGCGGTGGGTACCGACGCCAAGCGCATGCTGGGTCGTACGCCCGGCAACATCGCCACGGTGCGTCCGATGAAGGATGGCGTGATCGCCAACTTCTCGATGACCGAGGCGATGCTGCAGCATTTCATCAAGCAGGTGCACAAGTCGCGCATGCTGCGTCCAAGCCCGCGCGTGCTGGTGTGCGTGCCGTGCGGCTCCACCCAGGTGGAGCGCCGCGCCATCAAGGAATCGGCCGAAGGCGCCGGTGCGCGCGACGTGTTCCTGATCGAGGAGCCGATGGCTGCCGCGATCGGCGCCGGCATCCCGGTGCACGAGGCGCGCGGTTCGATGGTGCTGGACATCGGTGGCGGCACCTCCGAAGTGGCCGTGATCTCGCTCAACGGCATCGTCTACTCGCAGTCGGTGCGCGTCGGTGGCGACCGCTTCGACGAGGCGATCATCAATTACGTGCGCCGCAACCACGGCACGCTGATCGGTGAATCGACCGCCGAGCGCATCAAGCTGGAAATCGGCTGCGCCTTCCCGCAGACCAACGTGCGCGAGATCGAGATCTCCGGCCGCAACCTGGCCGAAGGCGTGCCGCGCATGTTCACCATCAACTCCAACGAAGTGCTGGAAGCGCTGCACGAGCCGCTGTCGGGCATCGTGGCGGCGGTGAAGTCGGCGCTGGAACAGACCCCGCCGGAGCTGTGCTCCGACGTGGCCGAGCGCGGCATCGTGCTCACCGGCGGTGGCGCCCTGCTGCGCGACCTGGATCGCCTGATCTCCGAGGAGACCGGCCTGCACGTGCAGGTGGCCGACGAGCCCCTGACCTGCGTGGCGCGTGGCGGCGGCAAGGCGCTGGAGCTGATCGACCAGCACGGCAGCGATTTCTTCGCTGCGGAATAAATCTAGCGACAGGGGAAGAGGACGATGGCGCTTGCGCGCGAGGAATCCTCGCCCCTGTTCGCCGGCACGGTTGCCGGAACACTCAGGCTGATCTTTTATCTCGCGCTGGCCATGGTGCTGATGGTGCTCGACCATCGCAATGGCTGGATCTGGCGCCTGCGCTACACCACCTCCGTACTCGTCGAACCGGTCTACCGGCTGGCCAGTTTGCCTGCGGCTGGCCTGCGCGCGGCCAGCGTGGCCTTTTCCGACCGCAAGCTGCTGACCGAGCAGAACCAGCGCCTGCGCGAGGATCTGCTGCTGGCCAATGCCAAGCTCAACCGCATGGCGGCCGTGGCCGAGCAGAACCAGCGCCTGAAGGAGCTGCTCGACACGCAGCACAGCCTGGAACTCAACGTGCAGCTGGCCCGCGTCATTGACGTGGACCTCGGCTCGTACCGCCATCGCATGCTGCTCAATGTCGGTGCCCGCGACGGCGTGAAGTCCGGCCAGGTCGTGATCGACGCGCATGGCGTGATCGGGCAGGTGGTGGAAGTGATGCCGCGCACCTCGCTGGTGATGCTGGTGACCGACCCCGACCACGCCATTCCGGTGGTGATCGAACGTACCGGCCTGCGCACGGTGGCCTATGGCACGCGCGACGGCGACGCGCTGAGCCTGCCCAATATCTCCATGGCCTCCGACGTGCACGCCGGTGACAAGCTGCTGACCTCCGGCCTCGGCGGGCGTTTCCCGCCGGGCTTCCCGGTGGGCGAGATCCGTTCGGTGGGACAGTCGGCTTCCGGCATGTTCCTCGAAGGGCATGCGCGTCCCACCGCCGACCTCGACCGCAGCGAAGACGTGCTGTTGCTGCACGACCTTGCCGAGCCCGTGGGGCCGCCGGCGCCGGTGACGCCTTCGGGGCCGCCCACCGACCTGGCGCCGGCTCCGGGCCAGGCTCCGGCGCCCGCTGCAAGCAGTGCAGCGCCGGCGCGTGCCGCCGAGGCGCATGCGTCGCCGGCCCCCGCCACCAGCACCGCGCAGGCGCAGCCATGAACAAGCAACGCGTCAATCTGCTGTGGTTCGTCAGCACGCTGGTGTTCGCGTTGTTGATGATGCTGGTTCCGCTGCCGGCGCCGCTGCAGCCGTTCAAGCCGTATTGGCCGGCGCTGTTCCTGCTGTACTGGTCGCTGGAATCGAGCGACCGGGTGAGCCTGGGGCTGGCCTTCACCATCGGCCTCGGCGCGGACCTGCTCGATGGCGTGCTGCTGGGCGAGCAGGCCATGCGCCTGTGCGCGCTGGTGTTCATCGCGCTGCGCTTCCGTTCGCGCCTGCGCTTCTTCCCGATGTGGCAGCAGACCCTGGCAGTGCTCGCGCTGTTGCTCAACGACCGCTTCCTGCTGCTGATGGTGCGCACCTTCGCCGGTGAGTCGTTGCCGCCGGCCAGCTGGTGGATTTCACCGTTCGTCGGCGCGATGCTCTGGCCGTTCCTGTTCCTGCTCATGGACGACCTGCGCATGCGCTTGCGCATCCAGTAACCGCCATGGCCCTGAAGCGACGCTCGATCAAGGATTCCCGCGGCGAGAGCGCACTGTTCCGTGTGCGTGCGCTGGTGGGTTTTGCCTTGATCCTGCTCGGCCTGGGCACGCTGGTGGCGCGCTACGTATACCTGCAGGTCCATCGCCACGACGAGTTTGCCCTGCGCTCGGAAAACAACCGCGTGAAGCCGCGGGCGATCCCGCCGGCGCGCGGGCTGATCTTCGACCGCAACGGCGTGCTGCTGGCCGACAACGTGCCAGCCTTCCGGCTGGAAGTCGTGCCCGAGCAGGTGCCGGACATGAAGGCGCTGCTCGCCGAGATCGGCACCGTGGTGCCGCTGGGCGATGACGACATCGACACGTTCCGCAAACAGCTCAAGCAGAACCGCCGCTTCGACAGCGTGCCGCTCAAGCTGCACCTGACCGAGGACGAGATCGCCCGGTTCGCCATCAACCGCTGGCGTTTTCCGGGCGCCGACGTCGTGCCTTACCTCACGCGCCGCTATCCGTACGGACCCTTGTTCGCGCACGTGGTGGGCTATGTCGGGCGCATCGATGCGGACGACCTGAACCGGCTCGACGCCGACCGCTACAAGGGCACCAGCCACGTGGGGCGCAGCGGCCTGGAGCGCTCCTATGAAGACATGCTGCACGGCGAACCCGGCTACGAGCTGGTCGAGGTCAACGCCGACGGCCGCACCCAGCGCGTGCTGGAAACGCATGCGCCGACGCCGGGCAGGAACCTCTACCTGAGCATCGACGTGCGCGTGCAGAAGGCCGCCAACGATGCGTTCGCGGGACGTCCTGGCGCGGCGGCGGCGATCGATCCGCGCAACGGCCAGGTGCTGGCCATGGTCAGCGTGCCGAGCTTCGACCCGAACCTGTTCGTCAATGGCATCAGCCGCGCCGACTACACCTCGTACATGACGGCCGAGGACAAGCCGCTGCTCAATCGCGCGCTCAAGAGCTCCTATCCGCCGGGTTCGACGGTGAAGCCGTTCCTGGCGCTGGGCGGCCTGGAATACGGCATCCGCCGGCCGGAGGACACCGTGCTGTCGACCGGCGAGTTCTGCATACCCGGCCAGCAGCGTTGCTACCGCGACGACACGCGCGGTGGCGACGGCACGGTGAACATGGTGCGCGCAATCGAGAAGTCGACCAACACGTACTTCTACAAGCTTGCGCTGGACATGGGCATCGACCGGCTGAGCAGCTGGATGGGCAGCCTGGGCTTCGGACGCAAGACCGGCATCGACCTGCTGGGCGAAGCCGAAGGCATCCTGCCGTCGCGGGAATGGAAGGCCACGCGCAGCAAGTACGGCTGGTTCCCCGGTGAAACCGTCATCGCGGGCATCGGCCAGGGCTACTGGAACGTGACGCCGCTGCAGCTGGCGCATGCCATCGCCACGCTGGCCGGCCACGGCACGCCTTATGCGCCGCGACTGGTGATGGCGACTGCCAATGTGAAGGAACATCCCACGCCGCTGGCCAATCCGCCCAGCGGACCGTCGCTGATTCGCAAGCCCAACGACTGGAACGTGGTCAACCAGGGCATGGAAGCGGTGGTTTATGGCGCCGGCGGTACCGCCAAGGTGGCGGGCGTGTTCAACGGTTTCCCGCTGGTGGTGGCCGGCAAGAGCGGCACCGCCGAGCGCTTCTCGCGCCGCGGCAACGACTACGACACCAACAAGAACACGGCCTACCTCGCGACACGACATCGCGCCTGGTTCATGGCCTATACGCCGACCGAGGCACCGCGCATCGCCGTGGTGGCGATGCTGGAGTCGGGCGCCTGGGGTGCCGCTGACGCAGGCCCGATCGTGCGCAAGGTGATGGATGCCTGGCTGGTCGCGCAGGGTGGTCCGGTGCCGCCGAAGAACACGCCGGAGACGGGCATCACCACCACGCCCGCCGCCGAAGAACCCGAAGACACCCCGGTGGCCACGCCGGCCGACATGCCCGCCGGCGCGCCGGCCGACAGTTCAAGCACTGCAACGCCCGAGGACGGAGGCAACCCATGATCGACGCCCTCCAGGCACGTTTCCTGCGCTTCGTGCGCCGCGTGATGACGCGGCCGCGCATCGACCTGCCGCTGGCCTTTGGCCTGTTCCTGCTCGGCATCGTCGGGCTGATGACCTTGTACAGCGCCAGCGGCGGCAGCATGGGCATGATCGTGGGGCAGGCCGGGCGCTTTGTCTTCGGCGGCCTGCTGGTGCTGCTGATCTCGCGCATTCCGCCCACCGTGCTGCGCGGCTGGACGCCCTGGCTCTACGCAGGCAGCGTCGCCCTGCTGCTGGTGGTGGCCGCCGTGGGCGAGGTGCGCAGTGGTTCCAAGCGCTGGCTGGACCTGGGCCTGCTGTCGTTCCAGCCGTCCGAGCTGCTCAAGCTCACCATGCCGATGATGGTGGCCTGGTACCTGCATCCGCGCCAGCTGCCGCCCAGCTGGAAGGACATCGTCATGGTCGGTGTGCTGATCGCGATTCCGGCCGGACTGATCGCCGAGCAGCCGGACCTGGGCACGGCCTTGCTGGTGACGGCCGCCGGCGCGTTTGCGCTGTTCCTGTCGGGCATGGCCTGGTGGAAGATAGGCAGCCTGCTGGCCGCCGTGGGCGGCATGATCCCGGTGGCCTGGCATTTCCTGCACGAGTACCAGCGCAACCGCGTGCGCACGCTGCTGGATCCGGAATCCGATCCGCTGGGCAACGGCTGGCACATCATCCAGTCGCAGATCGCGGTGGGCTCGGGCGGCATGTTCGGCAAGGGCTGGCAGCACGGCACGCAGTCGCGGCTGGATTTCCTGCCCGAGCACACCACCGACTTCATTTTCGCGGTGTTCTCCGAGGAGTTCGGCCTGGTCGGCGTCATCGGCATCATGCTGCTGTACGCCTTCATCATCGGCCGCTGCCTGTGGATCGCCATGGAGGCGCGCGACACCTATTCGCGCCTGCTGGCCGGCGCGATCGGCATGAGCTTCTTCGTGTACGTGTTCGTCAATGGCGGCATGGTCGCCGGCATGTTGCCGGTGGTGGGCGTGCCGATGCCGCTGGTGAGCTACGGCGGCACCTCGGCGGTGTCGCTGCTGACCGGCTTCGGCGTGCTGATGTCGATCTTCGCCAACCGCAAGATGCACGACTGATCGCAGCAAAATATCGCGCGATGTGCCTGGTTTGCGCCGGCTCGCGTGCTAGGCTTTGCGTGAAGCCGTTCACGACAGCGAAGTCCTTCATGCCCTTGATTCCCGCGTCGCTCCCGACTCGTCGCCTCGTCGCCACGCTGGGCCTGCTCATCGCCGCCGTCTGCACGCCGGTTCTCGCGGAAACGCATCCCGGCCAGGACCAGCTGGTCAGCGAAGTGGCCAAGGACACCGGCAAGAGTCCGCAGGCACTGAATGCCTTGCTGGATGGCGCGAAGAAGCAGCAGAGCATCCTCGACGCGATCAGCCGCCCGGCCGAAGCCAAGCCGTGGAAGGACTACCGGCCCATCTTCATCACCGACCAGCGCATCAACGACGGCGTGGCCTTCTATCGCGCGCATCGCGACGTGCTCGAGCGCATCGGCCAGCAGTACGGCGTGGCCCCCGAGTACATCGTCGCGATCATCGGCGTAGAAACGTTCTATGGCCGCAGCACCGGCAAGTACAAGGTGCTCGATGCGCTGGTGACGCTGGGTCTGTACTACCCGCCGCGCGCCACGTTCTTCCGCGAGCAGCTCAAGACCTTGCTCGAGCTGCCGGACAACCATCTCGCCGGCCCGGTGGATACGCTCACCGGCTCGTACGCGGGGGCGCAGGGCTGGGGCCAGTTCATGCCCTCGAGCATCCGCGACTTCGGCGTGGACGCCGATGGCGACGGCCGCATCGACCTGAAGAACTCGCTGCCCGACATTTTCGCCAGCGTGGCCAATTATTTCGCCAAGCACGGCTGGCAGGCGGGCGGCCCGGTGGCGGCGCGCGCGCAGCCCGATGCCGCTGCCAGGAAAATCACCGTCAACGACTCCTCGCCGCAGTGGCCCCTCGAGCAGCTGGTGGCCTGGGGCTACGCGCCGGTGCAGCCGCTCAATCCGGGGCAGCCCACGAGCCTGCAGTCGCTGGAAGGCGCCAACGGCATGGAGTACTGGTACACCTTCCAGAACTTCTACGTGATCACCAAGTACAACCGCAGCCCGCTGTACGCGCTGGCGGTGTTCCAGCTGGCGCAGGCCATTGCGGAAGGGGTAGGCATGGCGGATAGCCCGCGATGAAGTGGCAGCACGCGCTGCCGATCCTGATGATCGCGCTGCTGGCCGGTTGCAGTGGCGGCAAGACGCGGCCCTCGTCGGGTCACGCGGGCTCGTCGTCGTCGCGTAGCGCGGCGGGCGGCGCCAGCGGCGCGCCAGGCGGCGGTTTCTATGACGACACCAGCCGGCCGCAGAACAGCCGCTACCGCGACGGCAGCGACAGCGTGCCGGGCGGCCCGCCGCCGGACGTGAGCAAGCTGCCCGAGCCGGTGCCCCGGGTCGAGCCGCGCGCGCTGTATGGCAACAAGTCGCCGTACACCGTGCTGGGCCAGACCTATACGGTGCTGCCCGGCCCCGGCGGCTACGTCGAGCGCGGCATCGCCTCGTTCTACGGCAACAAATTCCACGGGTACAAGACCTCGAGTCTCGAGGACTACGACATGTACCAGTTCACCGCGGCGCACAAGACGCTGCCGCTGCCCAGCTATGCCCGCGTGACCAACCTGGACAACGGCAAGAGCGTGATCGTGCGCATCAACGATCGCGGCCCGTTCCACGAGAACCGCCTGATCGACCTCTCGTTCGCCGCAGCCGTGAAGATCGGCGTGTGGCCCAAGGGCACCGGCCTGGTGGAAGTGCGCGCGATCGACCCGTCGCAGTCGCTCGACGTGCAGGCCCTGCCGCCACCACCGCCGGCGCCGAAGCCTGCCAGTCCGGGGCCCGGCATTTACCTCCAGGTCGGCGCATTCTCCGACCTCGGCAACGCCGAGCGGGTGGCCCAGCAGCTGCGCAGCGCGAATTTTGCGCCGGTACAGGTGGTGGATGCCCAAATCAACGGTCGCGCCATCCGCCGCGTGCGGGTGGGACCCATCGCCAGCGTCGACCAGGCGGACGATGTCACCTCGCGAATCGAGGGCATGGGGCTGCCTCGGCCGCAGGTCGCGGTAGACTGACGCACTGAAATTCTTGCGGCGTCTCAGGCGCCGCCATACAGCACTGGATTGAACCGAACGATGAAGCTGATTCGCCGCACCCTGTCCTCGCTCGCCGTCGCCGCCCTGGTTGTCGGTACCGCCCTCGCCCAGCAGACCCCGCCCAAGCCCGTGCCGGTGCCGCGTCCGGTGGTGCCCGAGGCACCGGTGCCGCCGCCGCCGGATGTGGACGGCAAGAGCTGGGTGCTGATGGACTACGCCACCGGCCAGGTGCTGGCGTCGAAGGACCCGGACGTGCGCGTGGAGCCGGCCTCGATCACCAAGGTGATGACCGACTACGTGGTGTCCGCCGAAGTCGCCAACGGCAAGATCCACATGGCCGACCCGGTCACCATCAGCGAGAACGCCTGGCGCAGCGGTGGCGCCGGCACCGACGGTTCCACCAGCTTCCTCAAGCTCAACAGCCAGGTGCCGCTGAAGGACCTGCTGTACGGCATGATCATCCAGTCGGGCAATGACGCCGCCATCGCGCTGGCCGAACACACCGCCGGCTCGGAGTCCGCGTTTGCCAACCTGATGAACGCCTATGCCAAGCAGCTGGGCATGGTGAACTCCAATTTCGAGAACGCCTCGGGCTATCCCATCACCAACCACTACAGCACGGCGCGCGACATCGCCTTGCTGTCGCGCGCGCTGATCCACGATTTCCCCGAGGACTATGCGATCTCGGCGATCAAGGACTTCGAGTGGAACGGCATCAAGCAGCACAACCGCAACCTGCTGCTGTGGCGCGACAACACGGTGGACGGCATCAAGACCGGCCATACCGCCGCCGCCGGCTACTGCCTGGCCGCCTCGGCCAAGCAGGGCGACGCGCGCATGATCGCGATCGTGATGGGCGCCAGCAACGAGAAGGCCCGCGCCGACGCCGCGCTGGCGCTGATGAACTACGGCTTCCGCTTCTACGAGACGCACAAGCTCTACGACAACACCAAGCCGCTGGCCACGCCGAAGCTGTGGAAGGGCCAGGCCAATAACCTGCCGCTGGGCGTTACCGACAATGTGCTGGTCACCGTCAAGCGCGGCGACTACGACAAGCTCAAGGCCACCATGGACATTCCGGCCACGCTGATCGCTCCGTTCACCAAGGGCCAGCAGGTGGGCACGCTGCGCATCACGCTCGATGGCCAGTCGGTGCAGAACGTGCCGCTGGTGGCCCTGGCCGACGCGCCGCAGGGCGGCTTCTTTGCCCGCCTGTGGGACAGCATCATGCTGTGGTTCCATGGCGACAAGAAGAACGACGCGAAGTAACGGAGGTGGCGTGATGCGCGATATCGATTCCATCCAGGCCCAGCAGGAAGGCCAGGGCTTCCAGTTCCCGGGCGAGTTCGAGATCACCGCCATGGGCAATGCCAGCGTGGACCTCAAGGCCCGCGTACCGCAGATCCTGGAAGGCATCGGCCTGCACGTGCTGCATGAGACGGTCAAGCACCGCCACTCGCGGGAGGGCAACTTCCTCTCGGTGACGGTGAGCTTCCGCTGCGAGACGCGCGAGCAGTACGACGCGGCGCACTCCGCGCTGCGGGCCGACCCGGATATCCGCTACACCCTGTAACACCCGCATGGGCAGGGCCGGGGGCGCCGCAGCACGCGCCCCGGTCGATCCCGGGCCGACCCTGACTTCCGGCCCACTTGGCTTCCGTGCATCCCGGCCACACTTCTTTCGATCATCCCCGTCCCCAGGTGCAGTCCCCATGTCCCTGCCGCTCAAAGTCCGCCGTCTCGGCCGCCAGCCCTACGCGGCGACGTGGGAGGCGATGAGCCAGTTCACCAACAACCGCGGCCCGGACACGCCCGATGAACTGTGGCTGCTCGAGCACGACCCGGTGTTCACCCAGGGGCAGGCGGGCAAGGCCGAGCACCTGCTGGCGCCCGGCGATATCCCGGTGGTGCAGGTGGACCGTGGCGGCCAGGTGACCTATCACGGCCCCGGCCAGATCGTGGGCTACCCGCTGATCGACCTGCGCCGCGCCGGGGTCAGCGTGCGCGAGCTGGTCAACAAGATCGAGCAGTCCCTCATCGATACGCTGGCGCATTGGAACATCGGCGCCGAACGGCTCGAGGGCGCCCCCGGCGTCTACGTGGCCGGCGCCAAGGTGGCGGCGCTGGGCCTGCGCGTGCGGCGCGGCTGCAGTTTCCATGGCCTGGCCTTCAACGTGAACATGGACCTGGAGCCCTATCACCGCATCAATCCTTGCGGTTACAAGGGTTTGGCGGTCACCCAGGTGCTAGACTTGGGCGGTCCGTCGCGCCTGTCGGACGTCGAGGACGCGCTGGTGGAGGAGTTCTGCCGCCAGTTTGGGTTCGACGCCGAACCGGCCACCCCCACACTCCCTGAACTACCCGCTCGCGTAGCGGTCTGAGCCTGCCTACATGAGCGAAATCTCCTCTTCCAAGGTCATCCCGATCAGCGTCGTCGCTGGCACGCCTGCGGTTGAAAAGCAGCTGGGCAACGACAAGATCGCGCTGAACCGCGCGGGCTTCGAGACGGCCGTGCCCACCCTGCGCAAGCCGAGCTGGATTCGCGTGCGCCTGCCGCAAGGCAACGCGGTGGCGCAGCTGAAATCACGCCTGCGCGAGAACTCGCTGGTCACGGTGTGCGAAGAAGCCAGCTGCCCGAACATCCACGAGTGCTTCAGCAAGGGCACCGCCACGTTCATGATCCTCGGCGAGGTGTGCACGCGCCGCTGCTCGTTCTGCGACGTCGCCCACGGCCGCCCGGCCGCGCCCGATCCGATGGAGCCGGCGCGCCTGGCCGAAACCATCCGCGACATGCGCCTGAAGTACGTGGTGATCACCTCGGTCGATCGCGACGACCTGCGTGACGGCGGCGCCGAGCATTTCGCCGCGTGCATCCGCGCGGTGCGCCACGCCAGCCCAAACATCCGCATCGAGATCCTCACGCCCGACTTCCGCGGCAAGGGCCGCATGGAGCGCGCGCTGGAAGTGCTCAAGGACTTCCCGCCGGACGTGTTCAACCACAACCTCGAAACCGTGCCGCACCTGTATCGCGAAGTGCGCCCGGGTGCCGACTACCAGTGGTCGCTGGACCTGCTCAAGCGCTTCAAGGCGCAGCATCCGGAGGTGCCGACCAAGTCCGGCATCATGCTGGGCCTGGGTGAGACGATGGAGCAGGTGCTCGAGACCATGCGCGACCTGCGCGCCCATGACGTCGAGATGATCACCATCGGCCAGTACCTGCAGCCCACGCCGCACCACCACCCGGTGATGCGTTACTGGACGCCGGAAGAATTCGAGACATTGCGCGAGGCCGGCGAGGCGATGGGTTTCCATCACGTCGCTTCCGGCCCGCTGGTTCGTTCGTCCTACCACGCCGACCTGCAGGCTCACGCCGCGGGCGTCACCGAACACGCCTGAAGAGCACCTATGAAACTGCGCCCATCGATCGCCCTGCTGTTCGCCCTTGCCGTCACCGGTGCCGGTGTCCATGCGCAGTCCGCCGCGGACCTGACCCCCAGCACGCCGCGCAAGGTCTCCTCGCTACCGCTGAAGGCCACGTCCACCCAGGCCGATGCGGCCAAGCTGTCGGCGCGATTCCTCACCCGCTTCCACTACGACGCCAAGCCGCTCGACGATGCGATGTCGCAGAGGATCTACAAGGCGTACCTGGACAGCCTCGACAGCGAGAAGGTGTTCTTCACCCAGGGCGACCTCGTGAAGTTCGCGCCGCTGAAGACGCAGATGGACGACGCGATCTGGAACGAGGACCTCTCCGGTCCGTTCAACATGTTCAACATCTACGTGCAGCGCGCTGTCGAGCGCATGGGCTTTGCGCGCAGTCTGCTGGCCAAGGGCTTCGATTTCCAGGCCAACGAAAGCTACAACTACGACCGCAAGAACGCCCAGTGGCCGAAGGACCAGGCCGAGCTCGACACGCTGTGGCGCCAGCGCACCATGAACGACTGGCTGCGCCTGAAGCTCGCCGGCAAAGCCGACGATGACATCCGCAAGACGCTGGACAAGCGCTATGCCGGCTACATCGACCGCGTGAAGCAGCTCGACGGCGAGGACGCGTTCCAGTCGTTCATGAACGCCTACGCCGAATCCACCGACCCGCATACCGACTACCTAGGCCCCCGCGCCGCGGAGAACTTCGACATCGCGATGAAGCTGTCGCTGGAAGGCATCGGCGCGGTGCTGCAGGCGCGCGACGAATACACCGCGATCCGCGAGGTCGTGCCCGCCGGCCCGGCCGCCAAGTCCGGCAAGGTGCACGTGGGCGACCGCATCGTCGCCATCGGCGAAGGCACCAACGGCCCGATGGTCGACGTGATCGGCTGGCGCCTGGATGACGTGGTCAAGCACATCCGCGGCAAGAAGGACACGACCGTGCGCCTCGAGGTCCTGCCTTCCGACGCGGGCGTGGATGGCAAGCACGAGCTGATCACCCTGGTGCGCCAGAAGGTCAGCATCGAGGAGCAGGCGGCCAAGAAGAAGGTCATCGAGATCAAGGACGGCGACGTCAGCCGCAAGATCGGCGTGATCGACCTGCCGAGCTTCTATTCCGATTTCGGTGCCCGCCGCGAAGGCGACAAGGACTTCAAGAGCGCGACCCGCGACGTTTCCAAGTTGCTGGGCGAGCTGAAGGCCGCCGGCGTCGAAGGCGTGGTGATGGATCTGCGCAACAACGGCGGCGGTTCGCTGGCCGAGGCCAACGAGCTCACCGGCCTGTTCATCGACAAGGGCCCGGTGGTGCAGGTGCGCGATGCACGCGGCCAGGTCGAAGTGCAGGGCGATGACGATGCCGGCATGGCCTGGAGCGGCCCGATGGCCGTGCTGGTGAACCGTGGTTCGGCCTCGGCGTCGGAAATCTTCGCCGCCGCGATCCAGGACTACGGCCGCGGCCTGATCATCGGCCAGCCGACCTTCGGCAAGGGCACCGTGCAGAACCTGGTGGACCTGGACCGCTTCACCCGCAGCACCCGCGAAAAGCCGCAGTACGGCGAGCTGAAGATGACCATCCAGGAATTCTTCCGCATCAACGGCGGCTCGACCCAGCTCAAGGGCGTGACGCCGGACATCCAGTATCCGAAGAACGGCGACGAGAAGGACTTCGGCGAGTCGACCTACGACAACGCGCTGCCGTGGACGCAGATCGCGCCGGCGGACTACAAGCCGGTGGCCGACCTGAAGGCCTACCTGGGCCAGCTGCAGTCCCGCCACGATGCGCGCGCGGTCAAGTCGCCGGGCTGGAAGCTGATGCTCGACGAGCTGGCGCAGTACCGCAAGATGCGCGACAAGACCACGATCTCGCTGAACTTCGCCCAGCGCCAGGCCGAGCGCAAGGAACAGGACGCCATCCAGGCCGACTTCCGCACGCGCCACAAGGCGATTGACGGTGTTGCCAGCGGCGGTGACGAGGATGCGGTGGTGCTCGACGATGGCCTCAACGCCAACGAGCGCAGCCTCAAGAGCGAGCTGAAGCAGGAAGACGAGGCCAAGAAGGCGGCCGATCCGCAGCTGCAGGAAACCGCGCACATCCTGTTCGACGCGGTGGGCCTGATCAAGGCCGACCCCAGGCTGGCGGCGGCGGTGCTGCCGTATGGCGGCAAGCCCAACGGCGGCTCGACCGCCTCGGTGGCGCCGGCCAACCCGAGCCCGACCACGCACTGACCGAAGCCTCGGTCGAATCATCAAGGGCGGTGCGCAAGCGCCGCCCTTTTTGTTTGCGCGCGGCGCCTCGCTTGACCGCGCCAGCGAGGGGCGCATGCTTGTCGCACGACGATCGCGTTGCGGCCACGGGAGCACCGATGGACACGCTGCAGAGCATTGCATTGGCGGGCGGCCTTTCCTGGGCCAGCGGCTTGCGCCTCTACGCCACGGTGTTCATCACTGGACTGCTGGCACGGCTGGGTTTCGTGCACTTGCCCGACGGCCTGAGCCTGCTCACCGACAACTGGGTGCTCGCCGTCGCCGGTGTCCTGGCGGTGGGCGAATTGCTGGCGGACAAGCTGCCGGCGTTCGACAGCGTGTGGGATGCCGTGCACACGTTCATCCGGATTCCTGCCGGCACGCTGCTGGCGTGGGGCGTGTTCCGCGACTCGGGCCCCGGCGTGCAGCTGGCCGCGGCACTGCTCGGCGGCGCGCTGGTCTCCGGCACCCACCTGGCCAAGACCGGCAGCAGGGCGCTGGTGAATACCTCGCCCGAGCCCTTGAGCAACTGGAGCCTCAGCCTGGGCGAGGACGTCTCGTGGCTGGGCGGCCTGTACCTGATGTGGCAGCACCCGGCGCTGTTCCTCGCCCTGTTGCTGCTGTTCGTGCTGTGCCTGCTGTGGCTGCTGCCGAAGATCGTGCGGGGCCTGCGCGCCCTTGCGCGCAGGCTGCGGGGTCTCGGGGCAAGCTCGTCGAATGCGTGACCGGCGCTGCAGTCAGCGCGTGTAGCGCTGCTGCAGGAAGGCAAAGAACGCGCGCAGGCCCAGTGCCTCGCCGCCGCGCGGACGACCGGGGCGATCACCGTCATTCCAGGCGTAGGTGTCCAGATGCAGCCACGGCGTGGTCTCGGGCACGAAGCGTTCGAGGTAGAGCGCGGCCGTGATCGCGCCCGCATGGCGCGAGGGCCCGGCGTTGGCCATGTCGGCCAGGTACGACTCGAGCATCTTGCGGTACGGGCGCCACAGCGGCAGGCGCCACAGCGGATCGTTGATCGCGCGGCCGGCGGCCACCACCTGGTCGGCGACATCGTCGCGATTGGCGAACAGCGCCGGCAGGTCCGGGCCGAGCGCGACGCGCGCGGCGCCAGTCAGCGTGGCGAAGTCGACGATCAGGTCGGGCTGCTGCTCGCTGGCATAGCTGAGCGCGTCGCACAGCACCAGGCGGCCTTCGGCGTCGGTGTTGTCCACTTCCACCGTGATGCCGCCACGCGTGGTGATGACATCGCCGGGACGCAGCGAGGCGCCCGATACGGCGTTCTCCACCGCGGGAATGAGCAGGGTGAGTCGCACCGGCAGCCTGGCCTGCATGATCAGGCCGGCCAGCGCGATCGCGTGCGCGGCGCCGCCCATGTCCTTCTTCATCCAGCGCATGCCATCGGCAGGCTTGAGGTCGAGGCCGCCGGTGTCGAAGCACACGCCCTTGCCGACCACAGCGAGCTTGGGATCGCCGGCCTTGCCCCAGGTGAGTTCCACCAGGCGCGCCGGGCGATGGCTGCCACGGCCCACGGCGTGGATAGTTGGGAAGTTGGCGGCCAGCAAGTCGTCGCCGACCCACTCGCGCACCTTGGCCTTGTGCGCCTTGCCCAGCTGTTTCACCGCGTCGGCGAGCTGCTTGGGGCCCATGTCTTCGGTGGGCGTGTTGACCAGGTCGCGCACTTGCGCGGTGGCCTCGACCAGCGGCGCCAGCAGCTGCGCCTCGGCGGCGGCGATGGCCAGCCGGGCCGGCGCGCGGCGCGCCTTGCGATAACGGGTGAACTCATAGGCGCCCAGCGCCCAGCCCAGCGCGGCCTGGCGCGTGTCGTCGAGCACGCCTTCGTCGGCCAGGTGGTAGGTGGCCTCGGGCAGGGCGCGCGGCAGCGTAGCCAGCGCGCCCAGGGCGTCGCCCGCGTCCACGCCGGCGAGCACGCGCACCAGCTTGCCGGTGGCATCGGCGACCAGCGCAAACGTGCCTGGCGCGGCCTCGAAGCCGCTGTCGGCCAGCCAGCGACGCTGCGCGGCGGTGAGGCGGCGTCGGGTGGCGGCAAAACGGGAAGGGTCGGTGGTCTCGATGGCGATGCTCTGGCGCTCGCCGGCTTTGCGTTCGATCAGGACAGACATGAAATTCCTTGCGCGGCGCGGCGCGTCCGCTGGCCGCGGTGGCTACGTGGTAATGGTGCCAATGATGCGCGCTTTCGGCGGCGCTGCCTACGCGGAAGCGGTGTCGCTGGCTTCGAGCCAATGGGCCAGCGCCGTCATGTCGCGCAGGTCCAGGTCGGGTGCGCTGCCCAGCGCGCCAGGCCACGGGTGCCGGCCGCGATTGATCCACGCCGTGCGCATGCCGGCGTCGCGGGCACCTACGACATCCAGCTCGGGATCGTCGCCCACGTGCAGGATCTCGTCGGGGGCGAAGCCCAGCCGCTCGGCGGCGAGGGTGAAGATGCGCGCATCGGGCTTGGCGATGCCGGTGTCACGGGCGCAGACGTGATGCGCGAAGTGGCCGCGGATGCCAATGCGCTCGAGGTCGGCGTTACCGTTGGTCAGGCTTGCGATGGGCCAGCGGCGGGTGATGCGTTCCAGCGCGGGCAGGCTGTCGGGATACAGCTCGACGCTGTTGCGCGCCGAAAAATAGATTTCCCACAGCGTGTCCAGCGGCGCCTGCTCGATGCCGCAGGCCGCGAACGCGCGCTGCATGGTGATATAGCGCTGTGCAGTGAAGTCGTGGGCCAGATCGGTGCGATCAGCGGCGACTTCGGCACGCAGCGCGCGCATGGCCGGGATGGGCCAGGCGCGCGCGACGTCGGGAAAGTGCTGGCGCAGGTACGCGTCCAGGTCACGATCGGCTCGCTCCAGGGCCGGCAATACCGGCCACAGGGTGTCGTCCAGGTCGAGCGTGAGGGCGCGGATGCGCACGTTGCGCCGCCCTCAGTCGCCGCCGGCGGGCAGCATCGGATCGAACGCCGCTGTGGCGCGCGACCGATGCATGCAGCTCCCCGGCGGCGTCAGGGTCACCGTGCCGCTGCCGTCGGGACGGCGTCCTCGGCCGGCATCTTGAGGCCGATTTCGCTGAGGATCTTGGCGCGGCGCGCGTGATCCTGCTCGGCCAGGCCAGGCGCATCGGCGTATGGCACCAGCTGGTGCTGGCGGGCGAGTGCCTTGACCTGGTCGGTGCGCAGGAATTCCATGAACGCCTCGACCTGGGTGGCCTTCGAGCTGTTCTTGTTGGTCACCAGGTAGAGCGGGGTGTACAGCAGGTAGCTGCCGTCGGTCACCGTGGCGAGGCTCGGACGCGTGCCGTTGACGCTGACCATCTTCACCTTGCTGTTGGTCGCCACGCCGGACAGCGTGGTCACGCCCAGTGCATTCGGATCGAGCGTGACGGCTTCTTCCAGCTTGGCCGTGTTGACGTACAGGCGCGGAGCGGCCACCGGCTGGTTGCCGCGACCGAAGATCAGGCGGCGCAGGCTGTACTCGACACCGTCACCGGGGCTGGCCACGGCGTACAGGTTGATCGGCGCGTCCTTGCCGCCCAGTTCCTTCCAGTTGGTGATCTTGCCGAAGTAGATGTCGTGCAGCTGCTTGACGGTGAGGTTGCTCACGCCATTGGACGGATGGTCGATCATCACCAGCGCGTCATAGGCGACCGGCGTGAACACCAGGTCGCTCTCGGCGCCACCGGCGCTGCCGCGTGCGCTGCCGGCGACGTCGGCGAGGCCGTGGGCCACGGCGTCCAGGCCCGAGGCGGTGTTGAACGGCTGGATCTCGAAGCGGCCCTTGCCGCTCTTCTCCCAGGCCTTGGCCACGTCGTCGACCACGCCACGGGCGGTGGCGTAGTCACCACGCCAGATCAGTGCGGGTGCGGTGGAAGCCTTGGCGGGTGCCTTGGCCTTGGTCTTGCCGGCGGCGGCGGCTGCGTATGCGCCGCTGGCGGCGCAGGCGCTGAGCAGCGCGACGATGAGTAGGCGGGAAATGCGATGGGACATGGCGGTTGTGAACCCCGGATGCTGATGATGGTGTTCGCGAGCCGCCTTAATCGGGCGCGCGTGCAGGAAGTGTGTAGCCAGGCTATTTCAGCTAGCTCGACACCAAACATCAAGCGCAAACACGTGCGCAAACCATTGAAAAACGCGATGCGGCGCACGCTGTACTCAAGCCGTTCATCGGGGGTTGCGCGTCTCAGCGGGGGCCATACCGTCGCAGTTGGAGTGCGACGAGTGCGGCCCCGGCTGCTGCGCGCATCCGCGCCTGCCTAGCGGCGACGAACGGCGACGTTGCCGTTCGCCTAGCGAATATCCACGTAGCGCACGCCGTCGTCGTCGGACACCACCAGCACGAGCTGGCGCGGATTGACGCCGGCGAGCCGGCTCATCGTGCGCAAGTCAGGTACGCGCAAGTTGCCCACGCCGATCACGATGTCGTTGGACTGCAGCCCCGCCTGCGCGGCGCGACTGCCGGCGCGCACCGAAATCACGCCCACGCCCGCGATGCCCTGGCCGCGCAGGTTCTGCGGGAGATCGCTGAAGGTCACCCCGGCCAGCCGTGCATCGAGCTTGGCGCCGTCGAGCGTGGCGAGCTTCTCGGGCACCAGCTTCGCGGTGACTTCGCGCGCGCTGCCGTTGCGCTGCACGCTCAGCTTCACCGCGCTGCCGATGGGCAGCAGGCCTTCGGCGTTGCGCAGCTCTTGTGCGTTGCGCAACGGCTTGCCGTCGACCGCCGTGATCACGTCGCCCACCTGGATCTCGGCGCCCTCGGCGGCGGAGCCGGTCGTCACGCGCGTGACCACCACGCCGCTGGTGTCCTTCAGGCCCAGCACCTGGGCGATGCGCGGGGTGATGTCCTGCGTCTCCAGTCCCAGGTTGCCGCGGTTGACCTTGCCGTGGGCGATCAGCTGCTGCATCACCTCGCCGCTGAGATTGGTCGGGATGGCAAAGCCGATGCCGACGTTGCCGCCGGACGGCGAGAAGATCATGGTGTTGATGCCCACCAGTTCGCCGCGCAGGTTCACCAGTGCGCCGCCGGAATTGCCGGGGTTGATCGAAGCATCGGTCTGGATGAAGTCCTCGTAGCCGGTGCCGCCGAGCCCGCTGCGGCCCAGCGCGGACACGATGCCCGAGGTCACCGTCTGGCCCAGGCCGAACGGGTTGCCCACCGCCACGACGAAATCGCCCACGCGCAGCCTGGCCGAATCGGCCATCGGCAACGCCTGCAGGCCGCTGGCCTGGATCTGCACCACGGCCACGTCGGTATCCGGGTCGGTGCCGACCAGGCGGCCCTTGAAGTTGCGTCCGTCCTGCAGCGTCACCGTGATGTCGTCGGCGCCGCCCACCACATGGTTATTGGTGAGCACATAGCCCTTGGCGGCATCGACGATCACGCCCGAGCCCAGGCTCTGTTCCACCCGTTGGCGCGCCTGGCCCTGCAGGCCGAAGAACTGGCGGAACATCGGGTCTTCGAAGAACGGGTTGCGCACCTGCACGCGCGTCTTGGTGGAGATGTTCACCACCGCCGGCGTCACCTTCTCCAGCATGGGCGCCAGCGAGGGCAGTGGCTGGCCGTCGATCGACGGCGGCAACGCGGCGTGGCCGGCCAGCGGTGTCGCGGCAACCAGGGCGAGGCACAGCGCGGCCAGACGGCGGGCGAGGCGGGCAAACATGGACGCTCCTTTCGCTATGGAATCAACCGTCGTTCGACTCGGCGCAGCGGTGGCGGTTCCGTCAGCCGACGCCGACAAAACCACTTTACATCGACGCATGCGAGGGGTAACTTTCACTTCCGTTCACGACCACAACATCTTGTGTAACCAAGCCGGGATCAAACCCAAGAGCTGGTGTCACAAGGCCTCTCTCAGGGGGAGCTGTCGTAGGTCAGGGGGAGTTGTCGGAGGTCAAGGCATGGAACGTCGGGTCGGGCCGCTGTGCTGGCTTGGTTTTTTCCGGTGCATGGCCTGACGTGGACGGCTTAGCCGAGTAAAACAAAAACCAACGGGGCCGCAAGGCCGTACCGCGAGGTCAGGAAGCCGATGAGCACCATGCGTGCACCAGCCGTAATTCGTGATACCGCAGCCATTCCGCTGCAGCCGGCGTCCTACGACATCTGGGACAAGAAATACCGCCTCAAGGCCAAGTCGGGCGAGCCCGTCGACGGCAGCGTCGACGAGACCTACCAGCGCGTGGCCCGCGCCCTGTCCGAGGTGGAAGCCACCCCGGAGCTGCGCGAGCACTGGTTCGAGCGATTCCTGTGGGCGCTGCGCCGCGGTGCGATTCCCGCCGGCCGCATCACCTCCAATGCCGGCGCGCTGGAACACAAGCCCGCCACCTCCACCATCAACTGCACCGTGTCGGGCACCATCCGCGACTCCATGGACGACATCCTGGAGAAGGTGCACGAGGCGGGCCTCACGCTGAAGGCCGGCTGCGGCATCGGCTATGAGTTCTCCACGCTGCGTCCGCGCGGCGCGTACGTGTCGGGCGCCGGTGCGTACACTTCCGGCCCGCTGTCCTTCATGGATATCTACGACAAGATGTGCTTCACCGTGTCGTCGGCCGGTGGCCGTCGCGGCGCGCAGATGGGCACCTTCGACGTGGCCCATCCGGACGTGAAGGAATTCATCCGCGCCAAGCGCGAAGACGGCCGCCTGCGCCAGTTCAACCTGTCCCTGCTGGTTACCGACGGCTTCATGCAGGCGGTGGAGCACGACCAGGACTGGCCGCTGGTGTTCCCGATCCATGTCAAGGAACAGGGCGAGATCGACCTGGCCGACGCCGCCAAGGTCGTGTGGCGCGAATGGCCCACCCACGAGAACTACGTGGAGCGCGAGGACGGCCTGGTCGCCTGCAAGGTCTACGGGCACATCCGTGCGCGGCACCTGTGGGACATGATCATGGTGTCCACCTATGACTATGCCGAGCCGGGTTTCATCCTGATCGACAAGGTCAACGAGATGAACAACAACTGGTGGTGCGAGCACATCCGCGCCACCAACCCGTGCGGCGAGCAGCCGCTGCCGCCGTACGGCTCGTGCCTGCTGGGCTCGGTCAACCTCACCACCTTCGTGCGCGACCCGTTCGGCCCCAAGGCCCGCTTCGACTGGGACGAATACCGCGAAGTGGTCAAGGTGTTCACCCGCATGCTCGACAACGTGGTGGAGATCAACGGCCTGCCGCTGCCGCAGCAGCGCGACGAGATCCTCTCCAAGCGTCGCCACGGCATGGGCTTCCTGGGCCTGGGCACCACGCTGACCATGCTCAAGATGCGCTACGGCACCGCCGAGTCGGTGTCTTTCACCGAGGACGTCTCCCGCGAGATGGCCGTGGCCGGCTGGGAAGTCGCCCTCGACCTTGCCCGCGAAAAGGGCCCGGCCCCGGTGCTGCTGCGCGACTACACCGTCACCGGCGACATGCTGCGCAAGCGTCCGGAGATGGTCACCGACGGCTACAAGGTGGGTGACACCATTCCGGGCCGCCTGCTGCACGCCAAGTACAGCCGCTACATGCAGCGCATTGCCAGCGTGGCCCCGAACCTGGTGGCCGAGCTGGCCGAGACCGGCGCGCGCTTCACCCACCACAGCTCGATCGCGCCCACCGGCACCATCTCGCTGTCGCTGGCCAACAACGCCAGCAACGGCATCGAGCCGAGCTTTGCCCACCATTATTCGCGCAACGTGATCCGCGAAGGCCGCAAGACCAAGGAAAAGGTCGAGGTCTTCAGCTACGAGCTGCTGGCCTACCGCGCGCTGATCAACGCGGACGCCATGCCGTTCTCCAGCGAGGCCCACGCCAAGCTGCCGGACTACTTCGTTTCGGCCGACGACATCTCGCCGAAGGAGCACGTGGACATCCAGGCCGCCGCCCAGCTGTGGGTGGACTCGTCCATCTCCAAGACGGCGAACGTGCCCACGGACTACCCGTACGAAGACTTCAAGGACATCTATTTTTACGCTTACAAGCAGGGTCTGAAGGGCTGCACGACCTTCCGTTTCAACCCCGCCGCCTTCCAGGGCGTGCTGGTCAAGGAAGCGGATCTTGAGAGCACCCTCTATCGCTTCGAATTGGAAGACGGTAGCGTTGTGGAACTGAAAGGCAACGAAGAAGTGGAATACGACGGCGAAATGCATACCGCCGCCAACCTGTTCGATGCCTTGAAGGAAGGGTATTACGGAAAGTTCTAAACTCGCTGCCGGGACCTGGCCTCCAGGTGCCGGCATGCTTGCGAAAGCTGTTTCGGGTACCTAGAGGCAAGGCTCACTACAAGTTCCAAAATCCACGTCGGAGGGGATTACAAGCATGTCCATCGATACCGAAGTCGCAATGAAAGAAGACGTCGCACTGGTTGTTGATGCGCCGGTGGAGGTTGCCGCAGTCGCTGTGACGCCGGCCGCCCCCAAGAAGGCCCGTGCCAAGAAGAAGTCGGCTCCGGCCAAGAAGGCAGCTCCGGCCAAGAAGGCTGCGAAGAAGGCGGTGAAGAAGACCGCCAAGAAGGCTGCTGCCAAGAAGGTCGCGAAGAAGGCCGTGAAGAAGGCGGTGAAGAAGACCGTCAAGAAGGCCGCCGCCAAGAAGGTCGCCAAGAAGGCGGTCAAGAAGGCAGCTGCCAAGAAGGTCGCCAAGAAGGTCGCCAAGAAGGCGGTCAAGAAGGGCGCCCGCAAGGCGGTCAAGAAGGCCGTGGCCAAGCGCGTTGCCAAGAAGGTGGCACGCAAGGCCGTCAAGAAGGCCGTCGCCCGCAAGGTCGCAAAGAAGGTCAGCAGCAAGAAGACGGCCAAGAAGGCCGCAGTAAGGAAGGTGGCCAAGAAGGTCGCCGGCAAGAAGGCCGCCAAGGCGGTCAAGAGGTCCACTGCCAGCAAGAAGGCAGGCGTGAAGAAGGCGGTCCGCAAGGTCGCCAAGAAAACCGCCCGCCGCAAGTAAGCCGTACCGCGGTCCGGCCCGGCGCTAACCCGCCGGGCCGGGTCGTTCCAGAGTCACCGACAGGACCCAAGGGAACAGGACGCTTCAGTCGTCCCGTCATTCCTGCGAAAGCAGGAACCCAGCGCCTTTAAGGCCCTGGCCCCAGTCCCAACATAAGGGACTACGGCCCTCCTGCCGACCACCCAAGCCGTCGCGCGCCGCCAACTACTCCAAAAGAAGCACACACCATGGCGATCAAGATCGAAAAGAAGATCAAGGGCTACAACGTCGTCAAGCCCGAGGACAAGGCCGCGCCCGCCGCCGCTGCCGCCCCTGCCGCTTCCAAGGAAGCGCCCAAGGCGGAAGTGATCCAGATGCACGAGAGCCTGGAGCGTCCCGAGACGCTGGTCGGCTCCACCTACAAGATCAAGTCGCCGCTGTTCGAGCATGCGTTGTACGTCACCGTCAACGACATCGTGCTCAACGCCGGCACCCCGTACGAACAGCGCCGCCCCTTCGAGATCTTCATCAACTCGAAGAACATGGACCACTTCCAGTGGATCGTGGCGCTCACCCGCATCACCTCCGCCGTGTTCCGCAAGGGCGGCGACGTCACCTTCCTGGTGGAAGAGATGAAGGCCGTGTTCGACCCGCGCGGCGGCTACTTCAAGGCCGGTGGCGTCTACATGCCCTCCATCGTGGCCGAGATCGGCACCGTCATCGAGCAGCACATGAAGATGATCGGCCTGATCCACGACCCGGAGATGGACGAATCCACCCGCAAGCTGGTCGCCGAAAAGCGCGCCGCCTACGAGGCAGCTGCCAGCGGCAAGAAGTCCGCTGCCGCCACCACCGACGCCCCCGCCGAAGCCTCCACCGGCTTCCCGGCCGGCGCAACCCTCTGCGCCAAGTGCAACACCCAGGCGCTGGTGCTGATGGACGGCTGCCAGACTTGCTTGAATTGTGGGTATAGCAAGTGTGGCTGAGATTGGCTTGTAGGTACTGACATGCGTCCAGAGAAGGCGGCAGTGATGCCGCCTTTTTTTTTGCACCGATTGTCGAAGACGACCGTGCGTCGATTGAGATGGTGAGCTACGTTGTCAGATGAAATTGCCCCCTTGATTTCAACGTTGCGTCGCACTTCTCTTCAAACTTCACTGGGGCTCTAGCTATGGCCTGGATTCCTGCAATTACAACGACGTCGCTATTCGCGGCAGGGCTCTGGTTAGCGCGCAACCTCATATCGACGCGTCTGACGAAACGTGTCGAGCATGAGTTCAATGAAAAGCTCGAAAAGACTCGCGCGGACTACAGACGGGGCGAGGACGAGCTCCGTGCAGTCCTGCAGGCAAGAGCGGCTGAAATCGAGGCTCTAAGGGCTGGCGCCCTCGCCACAATGTCCACACGACAGGCTGCTATCGACAAGCGTCGTCTCGAGGGGGTGGACCAGGTTTGGGCATCAGTAATGGCGTTGGGCCAGGTAAGGGTTTTGGCTGCGTCGCTTTCCGCAATAAGGGTTGATGTCATTGGGGAAATGGCAGGGCGTGACGAGAAGGTTCTTCGATTCGTTGAAATGCTTGGTTTCGGATTCGATCCAAAAAAGTTGGATCATGCTAGCGCTGCTAAGGCGCGGCCATTCGTCTCGCCCATGGTATGGGCCGTGTACTCAGCAATGCAGGCAGTGGCTAGCCATGCTGTCATTCAATGGCATGCCCTAAAGAACGGCGTCAATCCCAATGGTCTTCTAGATGAAGGTAAGATCAAAAATCTCATTAAGGTCGCCTTACCTCACTACGGCGACTATATCGATAAGCATGGAGCGGAGGCCTTCTACTACACACTTGACGCGTTAGAAGCTCAACTTCTAGTTGAGATACAGAAGATGCTAAATGGCGCCGAGGATGATAAGGCCAGCATGGACCGTGCCGCTGACATTCTTCGGCATTCTAAAGAGCTTATGAGGGTGGCCGCGACAGCTACTCCAGCAGCCTAAGTGTTAGCGGGGCCGCACAGGACGGAGTCAGGTATGAGCAACGCCATTGGTTACGCCGAGCGATGCTTGCCTGGAAGGCATATGCCGCCGCAAAGTCCGGCGGGTGATGGTGCGCATTGCTGCGTCTAATTCTAGAAGACGTCCGACAATCTATTTTCAATGTGCACAGTGCGATTGTCTATCTGTCGATATCAGAGGCTGCATGAAACGGAACTGGTCGCCGGCAAAGAGCGTGCTTTTACTTCTTGGCCTATTCTTCATTCTATCTATTTCAACAAGCCTAATAGGCTTGGAGCGGCATCTAATTTCATTAAATGAGAGCCAGGTTCTTTATCTGTTTTCTACCTCCGCGCAGGTGATAGCTGGGATATATGGCTTGACCATCACGGGGTTTATCTTCTTTCGAAACGAACTTAGTCGCGAGGAGTTTGAAGATGAGACGTTGATGGACGTCGTGGAGAGCCTGAAGCGGCGATATTCGTTACTTCTCCTGTTTGTTACTGCCTTTGTTTTACTTACTTTGCTCCTATCCAATTTGGCAATAGCATATGAAGCTTACGGTGAGCCAACAGTCCGCACTATTATTGTGAACACGGCTCAATCGTCGTTTGTCGTAAGTCTTCTTGCCATAACCTATTTTATCTTCGACGTTATAGCACCCAAGAGAATTCAAGCGGCTAGTCAGCGCCTTCAAAATAAACTGGACCCCAGTCGCTCGAGTGAAACTAAGGGAGGGCTAGAGGCGTTTTTGAGGAACTATAATCAGATTGAGGATCTGCTCTTCGCTGCTGGGGATCCGTATAAGGCTTTTTCGACCATTGCATATAGGACCACCTCGCAGAGGCGATTATCGAATTCTAGGCTGGCGGACATTTTGTATCGCAATAACAAGATCGACGCTCGCCTCCTTGATAGGCTCAAGGATTTGATCACTCTTCGCAATTCAATAATTCACGGTGCGGACCCCGTGGTAAGTGAGACCGTCGTTGAAAAGTCGAGTCTGGTTCTCAGCGCTTTAAGAGCGGCCTTGGAAAGCACGAGTGGGTAGTGGGAGGAAAGGGGACAGGTTCTCTTATCGGCTTGGAACGAAGGAAAAGGGGGAAGAAGATGTCGCTTTCAAGTGAGCAGGCGCTCAGGCAGGAGCTTGGGCGGGATGAGCGGTTGCTTTGGAATGGGGTGCCGAAACAGGGGCTGCTCTTCCGTGCCAGTGATCTCCTGGCGGTACCATTCAGCCTGCTGTGGGGCGGCTTCGCGATCTTTTGGGAGTACTCGGTGACTTCCGCCAAGGACGCGCCAGTCATCATGGAGCTGTGGGGCATCCCTTTTGTGTTGATCGGCTTGTACATGATCGTCGGGCGTTTCTTTGCCGACGCCTACCTGCGCAAGCGCACCGTCTATGGCGTCACCGATCAGCGCGTGATCATTCTCAGCGGCCTGTTCAATCGCGAGGTGAAGAGTCTGGCGCTGACGACGCTCAGCGATATCACCTTCACCGGGCGATCCGATCAGCGCGGCACCATCACCTTCGGTCCAAGCGTCTTCGGACTTTCCATGATGGGCAGTGCCCCATGGCCGGGCGCGGGCAAGCGCATCTTTGACGCCACGCTCGGCGCTACCCACCTGGTCAGCGGCGGGTGGAACAGCAACCAGTACAAGGTAGAAAGAGCCGGCGAACCTGGGGCGACAGTCACGCTGGACTCCGACGGCCCCATCCATGCGATGCTGCTTGTCTCTCTCCTTCTGTGGCGCTCGACACCTACGAAGGCCCACGGGATCACGGTGAGCGCGCACTAGTGGCCATCTTCGAGTTGGCAAACAAGGGGATGGCACATCTCACCAGCGCATTGCCTGAGGGATATACAAACGTTGATCTGGAAATCGCCAGCAAGGGCATCCGCGTGCTGATTGGGAACAACCTTTACGCCAAGCTGGGCAGAGATATTCCTGAACCTCCTAGGCCGGATTCCGGGTATCGGGGAGCGAACAGACGATGAATAGGTTGCCGGCAAATACCAAGGCCTATTTCATCAAGCTGGGCGAAGGAGGTGAATGGGAACATCTCTGCTTGGAAACCGGAACGATCAGGTTTGGCTATAGCCCCACGCCGCTGGACCTGTGCGTGAGCGGAGACTGGGAAGGAGTTCAGGAGTTTTGGGCCGAAAGGCGAAAGAACGCAAGCACGGGAAAGAACGATGCTCGCCAAATCCAGACGTTCTTTGAGGCCGACGAAAGCGCCATCTTCGTTACTTTCGCCAAGGGATATCTCTGGTGGTGTCATCCGAACGGCGTTCCGGGGACCGATCTTGAAAAGGATGGGGCCCGCGTGCGTCAAACTGTAGCTGGATGGAAGAAGACGAGCCTTGGCGGTGAGCCGCTTTTGGTGAGCCGACTCTCGGGCAAATTGACTAGAACTCAGATGTATCGAGGGACAATTTGCGAAGTGGCCGAAACGGCCTATCTGCTGCGCAGAATCAACGACGAACAGACTCCGGAACTTGTGGCAGCAGAGGCCACCGAAAAGGTGTTGCTAGATCAGATCCTGGCGATGGTTCGACTGCTCGCCCCGCTGGATTTCGAACTGATGGTCGAGCTTATCTTTGCGCACAGCGGCTGGCGGAGACAGACGCGAACGGGCGGCTCACAGAAGACGGTGGACTTGGACTTGCTGTTGCCTACCACCGGCGAGCGAGCCTTCGTACAAGTGAAATCCACGACGAATACCAAGCAGTTCGACGGGTACGCCGACACCTTTGCGGGGACGGACGCCCACGCCCGCATGTTTTACGTCTGGCACTCCGGCGTCATTCACCGGGATCCTCCACCCAACATCACGTTCTGGGGTCCGGGTGTCATTGCCAGCAAGGTGCTGGAGGCTGGTCTCCTTGCCTGGCTTAAAGATCGCATTTCCTGAGCTTCATCCCTGACCGCCTAGCCATCTACCCAACAAGAGGGGTCAGCGACATTAAATTGAGAAATGTCTCTGACCCCATTCCCTCATCAATCCATCAAGCCACGGAGGGCACATGCGACACGGCATCATCAAGCTGACGCAGGGCAATCTCAACAACGATCACCTGTATCTCACCGGCATCATGGACCTGTTCCCCGCGGCCTCGGTCGGCGGCAGTTCGGACGCCGAGCGGGCCCCTCAGTTGCTGGAAGTGCATTCCGGCATCGGTGAGCCGGTTGTCACGGATATCGCCGGCGACAAGAAAATCTTCCGGCGGCGCGCCTGGGTGGGCGAATTCTTCGAGAGGCACCAACTCAAGGCCGGCGACTGCGTCGTGGTCGAGCAGACGGGGCCGCATCGTTACCACGTCTACCCGCAACGTAGCGTCTGATCAAGAACAGGCCGGAAATGGTGCCAGGGTCAATTACCCGTGCCAGGTTGATTCCTGAGCAAATTGTCCCTGACACGATTTTTGCCGTAAGCACCAGGAGATTCTTCGTGAGCTTGCCGCGATTGACTTCCATCGATATCGACGGCTGGATGATTGACGACGGCGAGGTCGCGCATGCCGCCGCACCAGAAACGTATTGGATACCCTCCCTGGCGGATCGTTTATCCATTCGGCCCGGGGATCTGGCGAAGATCCGGTTTTACATCCGCGTCGCCGAAGAAGGGGGCGAGGTGGTCGACCTTGGCGAGCGCATGTGGGTGCAGGTAACAGGCCGCCTGGATGATTGGTATCGTGGCGAGCTGGACAATCAGCCTTCTTGCACCGACGACATCACCCCTGGGTTGGAGGTCTGGTTTCAGTCGAGGCACGTCATCAACATCCTTCGGTGTGATGATCCCGCTCAAGGTGCCTCCGAAGCGGGTTAAGGAAAAGGCGTCAGGGGCAATTTAGGAGTTTCCAAAGGGAAATGAGCCCGTATTGGGGCCTACACCCTGTTCCCACTTCATCGTTCTCAGTTTTCGGGCTTCTACCGCAAGGACCCCTATGAGCAGGATCGCTGTAGCAGTGGTATGGATATGCGCGCTGCTGTCTTCCGCTTCGCATGCCATGGATTCCGCCTCTGCGGCCTATCTGGCGGCGAGGGACAAGGCCATTGCGGAGATCAACAGCAGCCACTTGTCTGATGCGGAGTTGGATCAGAAGAACAAGGAAGCGCTGCAGCAGTTACAGGGCATGATGCAGGGGATAGTCGGACCCATCCATCTGGCGGGCTTTCCGACTAACGGCACCTACAGCGTCGAGACGCTGTTCCAGGAACTGGGCTTTGGCGGGCTGGATGGCATCGCCGTCAACTCTTTCGATGGAAAGGCCAGGGCGGTCGTGACGACGGTGCCGTTACTCCAGGTGTGGCTCCGGGACACCCCCGATCTTCTGAAGCACCCGCCGAAGCGAGGTACGGCTGACTTCGGCGAGGCGTTTGCCTCCGAAGATTTTCATTCTATGGCCGTCGGCGACGATGACGTTCACTTCTATAAATACGCAGAGCTACCCGTCTTCCAGGGTGTCGGTTTGGCCCGAGCAATGCTGTACGTTCCGGCGCAGGACGACCCTGCACCCGCGTCGCCGGAAGGTGTCCTGGTTGCGGTGATGAAGGGAGACAAAGTTGTGCTGTTTAGGAAGTTGCTCGTAGCGCCCGCCATCCCCGAATGCGCGGCGGCGTTCGCAGAGGACAGCAAAAAAGCACTGGCCCGGGAGGCCGCTTACGCCGCTGCGAGGGCAAGGAATGACCCCTCGGCTTCCGATGTTGACTGGTACGGGCAGGCAAGCAACGCGTTCATTCGCTGCTATGCCCGGCGCTTGCCTGGAACGGCTGCGTATCCAGCGCTCGTTCGTGAGGCACAAACGCTGGTCGATCTGGTCAATTGAAGCGCCGATCGCGCTTGTGCTCGCGTGGCGCGAGGATGCCAACAACACAGAAAGCAACGGCCCATGTTGGCGTCAGGCACGGCGAATCGAGGGATCATCGCTTTCGGCGATCCGTGTAGGGGATCAACAGGTAGCGGCGTGCGGTATCGCCAGGTGCGGTGCATCGCCGGGTTGGCCGATGCACCGCGGGGACGATCATCGGACTCGCTTACGCGTTCGCTTTCTGCTTGCCGGCGAGCTGGAGTGCGTACAGTTCGAGACACCGAATGGCGACGCTCACGCCTTCCTTGAACATCGGTGTGAGCGGCCATGCCATGGGTTCTGCGTGGATATGCCTTTCCCGGGCCACGCGGAACCGTTCGTCCTCGAGCCACAGTTGTGCCAGCGCGTGGTGCGCCAACGCTATGTCATCGAGGGTGGAGAGGCGCATCGAATGTGCCGGACCGGACGTTGGCCGGTCGGCGGCGGAGCCCGCGGTGAACGCGTCGTCCGTCGGGTACGACGGGCGTGCGGGTGCCGTATGATCGTGGACAGCCATGATCAACTCTCGTCTAGTTGGTAATGGTTAGCGGGTCGTAGGTGCTCGTTACACCTGCGGCCCGCGCCTCATGACATTGCTGCCATGGTCACTCGCGTTGCCCCGTGAAGAACGCCGCGAGTGACACGCCGAAATTAGCAAATGCAAGTCTCGCCGCCTGTCAGGGCTTGCCGACGCGGCACATGCGTTGATGGGACAGGGGCGTCGTCGTCCATGGACTTCCCTCGGCGTTGGCATCAAGGGCCAGCCTTGGGACGCCCCCGGATCTGGAACGACGCGCGGCGAACGTGGCCCTGTTCTTCGCCGCGCTTTACGACCGCGTGAAAACCCGGTGAAGGGCACCGGCGCATGCCTTGTGCATCGGATGGCTTGCGCCTTGCGCAGTCGCTGCATTCGGTACGATATTGCTGATCCGCGCGCACCTGCGTCGAAAGTCGAGCCATCGCTGCGCGCATGGAACTGGTTGTGTGCTGATGCGGAGTCACTGCGATGGGGATTTTCAGCTCTCGCGCACCTATCCCGACGATGTCCGATCGTGCACGGCAAGACCGCTGCACCGACGAGCTCATTGGCATCTGCCGAGGCATTCTTGCCGACGGTACCGTCAACCTGCAGGAAGCCCGTTTCCTGCTGGACTGGCTCGAACGCCACCGCGAATTCATCGGTGTCTATCCTTTCAATGTCCTGTACCAGCGTGTCCAGGGCGCCATGTTCGACGGCGTGCTCGACAGCGACGAGGAAAAGGACTTGCTCGACGTGCTGGTCCGGACGGTCGGGGGCGAGTCGCATGCGGCAGGCAGCTCCGCCAGCCTGTCGACCGCACTTCCATTCGACAACCCGCCGCCCGAGATCACCTTTGCCGGGCACGTCTTTGCCGTGACCGGCGTCTTTTCCTTCGGGCAGCGCAGGGATGTGGTGGAAGCCATCCAGCGTCGCGGAGGCCAGGTGAAGCCGACCGTTTCGAAGAGCGTGCGATTCCTCGTCGTCGGCGAGATCGGCTCGCGCGACTGGACCCACTCCTGCTTCGGGCGAAAGATCGAAGAGGCGATGGCCCTGCGGGCCGAAGGCCAGAACCTGTCGATCGTTTCCGAGGAGCTGTGGTCGCGGTCGCTCAGGTGACCTGATCGACCTGCAGAAAAGGAAATGGGCGGCCCATGCGCGGCCGCCCATCGGTCTGTCCAGCCAGCCCCTTTCAGTAGGCTGATGGTGCTCCGCCAGTATGGCGGTCGCCTGCTTGTCCGAGTCGTCCAGTCAACTCGGGAGCAAGGCCAGATTAGGCGAGTGATTGTTGAACTGTCATCACGGGAATCTTAGTAAGTCGTAAAAAGACGACAAATGTTTGCTCGGATCGCAAATTCTTTGAAGCAGACGCAAAAGATGTCAGAGATATTTCGCCGCAAGCTTTCTCTGATCTTTCTTTATGACCCTTCCGCGACAAGCCGGCGGCCTTACTTCGTCACCACGTCGAACACAAACCACGGCCTGAAAACCTTGTCATAGCCGACCGTCGGCAGGGCGCCCATGCTCTTCACCGCCTGCACCAGCGAGGCGCGCGCGTTGTCGTCGAGCTCGCAGGTGTCGAGCGGCTCGGCATCGGTGATGGTGCCGTCCGCTTGCTGGCTGATGCCGAGCACGCAGTGGGAACCCGCGCTGGCGGGTGAGGGCGGCGTCCAGTGCCGGGCAATCTCATCGCCGACGGCATGGACGTAATCGGCCACCATGGCGGCCTTGTCGGCGGGCCACGCGTCGAAGCTGAAGTTGTAGGGAATGCGGACGGTGCGGGCGATCGGCTTGAGGTTGGCCATCGCGGGCTTGAACAGCGTGCGCCTGGCGTGATCCATGGCGGAAGCATCAATGTCCGCGCGACCGCTCGAGGTCTGCAGCCTGACGAAATCGACGCCGCCGGCTGCATTGACCCCGACCAGCACGATGGCGGTGCCGCCCTCGTTCGCGGCCAGGGCCTGCAGCGGGTACTGCACAGGGGGTGCGTTGATGCGCTCTGGCAGCGAAGCGGGTGCCGACGGTGGTGCGGGCGGCCGCGGAATCGCACCCGGGGGCAGGAATGGCGACAGCGGCATCCACAGGCTGGCTTCGTAGTGCAGGCTGACCGCCAGCGGTGCATGCGCGCCGGCCGAGGGGAAATCGATCTGCGCGAGCCCGTCGCGGAAGCATACGGTCACCGGCGTTTCCGGCTGCACGTGGGCGTAGGCGAGGCGCTGGTCTTCCTTGACCACACCCACTACGTCGAATTCCTCGTGCGGCGTGGGCGCCAGCTTCGCGCAGCGTTGCAACAGGTCACTGGCCTGCTTGAGCACCGGGTTGCCATAGAGTGCCCGAAGGTAGTCCTGGCCCCAGGTCGTGGCCGAGGCCACCAACGCCTGCGCCTGGAGTTGGGCGTAGTTGGCGTGGGCCAAGCCGTCATCGGAGGCATGCGCCGATGCGCAAACGAGCAGCAGTGCAGACGCCAGCTTCTTCATGGTGTTCCCGGCCTGGGGGTGGTGGTTGCCGAGGCAGGCATCAGTACGCCTGCCACTTGCCGCAAGTGCCGTGGCGCGGACAAGGCGCTGCCGGGCAGCGGCTGGATCCGCTGCGCAAGCGATGCCTGTGCTTCCCCTGTCCAACTCCACGGCCTGACGGCCCGGGGCATCCTATCGAAACCGTGGGCTCCCGGTCACTTGATCGGCCGAGTGTCTCCGACCCCTGTTCAAGTGATCAGCGCTTTGCGCTTCCGGGCTCGAGCTGCGCCTGGAAGCGATCCGCGAGCCAGTCGATGAACACGCGCAGGCGCTGCGACAGATGGCGGTTGGGCGGGTAGACCAGATGCAGGGGGTAGGGCCTGGGTCGCCAGCGCGGCAGCAGTTCGACCAGCTCGCCGCTGGCGACGGCATCGCGGGCGATGAAGGCGAACGTCTGGATCACGCCAAGGCCCGCCAGTCCCGCGGCAAAGTGAGCATTGCTTTCGTTGATGCCGACGGCATGGCGGGGGCTGATCTGGAGCCGGCGCCCATTGCTCTCGAAGTGCATCGGAAGCGGGCGTCCGGTGAGGGCGGAAAGATAGTTCACCACCGGATGCGTTTCTCCCAGGTCCTGCGGATACTTCGGCCTGCCATATCGCTTGACGAACTCCGGCGAAGCACAGGTGATCCAGCCGGCGCGAGCGATGGTGCGCGCTACCAGGCCGGGATCGGTAAGCGCACCACCACGGATCACGCAATCGACGTTGTCGCCGATGAGATCCACGTGGCGATCGGATACGCCGAGGTCGATGCGGATATCCGGATAGCGGGCGAGGAAGTCCGGCAGCGCGGGTACCAGCAGGCGGCTTGCCACCGACGAGCCCAGGTCCACGCGCAGATGCCCGCGCGGACGCGCCTGCGCGGCGCTGAAGCTGGTATCGATGTCTTCCAGTTCCCGCAGCACGCGCGCGCTCTTTTCGTAGTACGCGGAGCCGTCAGGCGTGACGACGATGCGACGCGTCGTGCGCTGGAGCAATTGCACGCCCAGGTGCGCCTCCAGCGTCTGCACCAGCTTGCTCACCGTGGCCTTCGGCAGCTGCAGCGAATCGGCGGCCTTGGTGAAGTTGCCCGCCTCGACCACGCGGGCGAAGGCGCGAATGGCAAGCAGCTGGTCCATGGCGATTGTCCATGTGGGTGGATAAAGAATGCTTTAGTGGCGGCTTTATCAACTAATACCGCGGATCTACGTTAAGCGCGTCGGCAATCAGCCCTCATACGCAAAGGTAGATTTCCATGAGTACGTCCTTCACCAACAAGGTTGCCCTTGTCACCGGCGGCAGCACGGGCATTGGCCTGGCCACGGCGCAGGAGTTCGCTTCGCGCGGTGCAAAGGTCTACATCACCGGGCGGCGCCAGGCCGAACTCGATGCAGCGGTGGCTGCAATCGGCCACGCGGCGACGGGCATCCAGGCCGATGCCGCGAGCCTGGCCGACCTGGATCGCGTGATGGCCCGGATCAGGCGCGAGACGGGTCGCCTGGACATCGTGTTCGCCAATGCTGGCGGTGGCGACATGTTGCCGCTGGGCGCGATTACCGAGGAGCACTTCGACCGCATCTTCGCGAGCAACGTCAAAGGCGTGCTGTTCACCGTGCAGAAGGCGTTGCCGCTGCTGGTGGATGGTGGCGCCGTGATTCTCACCGGTTCGACCACCACGCTGCAGGGCACCGAAAACTTCAGTGTGTACAGCGCGAGCAAGGCGGCCGTGCGCAATTTCGCCCGTTCATGGCTGCTCGACCTCAAGGCGCGTCGCATCCGCATCAACGTGATCAGCCCGGGCCCGGTACGCACGCCTGGCCTGGCCGGGCTGGTGCCGCCGGAACACAAGGATGGCCTCTTTGCCCAGCTCGCCAGCGTGGTGCCGATGGGGCGCCTGGGCGAGCCGGAAGAAATCGGCAAGGCCGTGGCCTTCCTTGCGTCCGAAGACGCCAGCTTCATCAACGGCATCGAGCTGTTTGTCGATGGCGGCACGGCGCAGATCTGAACATTCATCAGGAGACTCCCATGCTTACTCCCACCCAACTGCTGCGGGCCTATCTTTCCGAGATACAGGATCCGGCCGCCGTGGCCGCACTGTTCGCCGACGACGGTGTACTCGAACTGCCGGCGCTCGCCTCGATGGGCATCGACGCCCGCGCACAGGGGCCGGCTGCGATCGAGAAGTTCATTGCCAGCCTGCTGGCCAACGTGCCGGACTTCCGCTTCCAGGACATCCGCATTTTCATCGAAACGCCTGACCAGGCGTTCGGCGAATACAGCGTTGAGGCGGCCGTGCGTTCCACCGGAAAAATCTATCGCCAGACCTATGCCGGGCGGCTGGTCGCCGAGCGCGGCAAGATCAAGTTGCTGCGCGAATCGCTGGATACGCTCGCGGCATACCGGGCCTTCAGCAAGGACGTGTGACGGTTGATGAGAGCTTGAGCGCCGGCGCTGTCGGCGAACCGAGGGACAGGGACAATCCATGGTCTGGATGTTCCTGATCCTTCTTCACGAGCTCCCCGGGTCGCCTCCTTGTCCAGCCACGCCGACGCCATTTCGGGCCTGATCCGATATGCGAGCCTGGATCAGCGGGCGCATAAGGTGACAGCCAGCGGGCGGGAGCCGCTGGCGTGGTGGCACGCATCGGAACGAAGTTCTTCCCCGGCTACCACCGGCATGACCTGATCTCGGCTGGCGCTCGACTCAAAGGGACTGGAAAGGAGAACGCGATGATCTTTCGAAAGATGCTTCTGGGACTGGCTGTCGCCTTGTTCGCATCAGACATTTCGTCGGTGCAGACGCCAGGCGCCAAGGTGCCTGTCACTGCAAAGACGACACCGCAGCAGTCGCTGACGCTGACCCCGGTGCAGGGGACCGCCAACGTATTTACCGATACCGTCGGCAACCGGTTCACCGTACAGCCGGAAGACGGTGGCTCCCTGTGCGACCCGAATGGCTGCATGGTGAAGGTCTGCACCGCATCGGGCGCCTGCAGCTGGTATTACTGCACTGCCATCAAATGCGTGTCGATCAGGCCGCAGGGCGCGCCGGTTCCTGGAGACAAGTCACCGTCCACGGGCTGAGGAAGCAACGATGTGAGGGCCTGGGCGTTCACTCCGTGCCACGTCCAGGCCTTCCGGGTAGTGAATCGCTCTGACCATCGCTTCAAGGCTGCGGTGGCTGCGTCCCACAACCGGGGCGCCCGGAAGGCCATTGCCGGCAACGCCGTAGCCCACGCCAGCCCGTGGGGCAAGTGCAGGGAGGGCCGCCCCCGGGCCATCGCACTCGCTCCGGCAGTTATCTACACTGGGCTCGAGCTGGCCCGGAGTAGCGGGGGCGGATGAGGGGCAGGGTCGGCGCAAGTCCCGGCAGGTTTCGGCCTGAAGGGGGCGCTCATGCGTTGGGGGGAGACGATCGATGGACGGTGCTGTCGATTTTCATGCGACCCGATGGGTTGCTGCCGGCCGTGCCCGCGGCGGGCGCGAGACGCAACAGGACGACCTGATCTGCCTGCATGACGCGGCCGCGGACGTGCACCTGCTGGTGCTGGCCGATGGCATGGGTGGCGATGGCGCGGGCGAGCTGGCCTCCGACGGGGTGATCCAGGTGGCCCGTGCGCTGTGGGAGCAGCGCATCTGGGAGCAGCAGCCCGGCGCGCTGTTCCTCGAATTGCTCTGCCAGGAAGCGCATACCGAGCTGCGGCGTCGACGCGATGGCCTGTCGAGCGGCGAGCCGCACTCCACCGTGGTGGCCCTGATGATCCGTGGCAAACGGGTGGCGTGGGTACACGTCGGCGATAGCCGTCTATACCGCTTCCAGGGCCGGCGCTGCATCGGGCGGACCGAGGATCACAGCCTGTCCCAGCTCAAGCTGAGCCGGGGCGAGCTGGTCGAATCGCAGCTGGCCAGCGACCCCGATCAGCACCGCTTGCTGCGGGGGCTTGGCGGACCCGAGGCGCCCGTCGTCGAGCATGGCTGCGCCGAGCTGCGCCCCGGCCACACTTTCGTGCTGTGCAGCGACGGCGTCTGGGAGCAGTTGAGCGCGGGCGAGCTGGCCGAGCTGGCGCGGCGCCCCGACCAGCACGACGCCGTGCGCGAGGCGCTGGCGCTGGCAGTCGAACGCGGTGGCCGGGATGGGGACAATGTCGCACTTATTCTCGTGCGGCCCGGCTACGCTGGATGGTGGCGGCGATGCCGTGACAGGATCGGGCTGGTGCTGCGCCGGGTCGCCTCGCTGGGGCGATGGCCCGGCGAGCAGGCCCCCACCATGCGCAACGAGGTGTGACCTTGCTTCGATCGATCGGTTTCACGCGCGCCGGCCGCCGGCTGGCGACGCAGCTGGTGCTTTCGGTGGCCCTGCTGAGCATGGCCGGCTGCGCCCAGATGAGCGCGCTCAAGTCCCGGGTAAGCGGCTCGCATCCGGCCGAAACCGCGGCACCGGCGAGCACGACCGAGGCTGCGCCGGAAGTGGCCCAGCCGCTGCCGCCCGGCGCGATCGCCACCAACTATCTTCAGCACGGGCACTATGCCGAGGGCGAGCAGCAGCTGCGCCAGTTCCTCGCCAAGTACCCGGGCGACCGCTCCGCGCAGCAGCTGTTGCGCCAGCTCACCGCCGAGCCCAAGAGCATGCTCGGCGCCTCGTCGCGCGCTTACGTCGCGCAACCGGGTGATTCCTACAGCACGCTGGCCGCGCGCTATCTGGGCGATTCCAGCCTGTTCCTGGTGCTGGCTCGCTACAACGGCTCGACCGATCCGTCGACGCTGAAGGCTGGCGATGCCCTGCGCCTGCCCACCCTGGGCACGCGCGCGCCGCTGCCGGAGGCTGCTTCATCGAAGTCGGGTGGGGCCAGTCGCAATGCCGCCAGCAGCGCCGCGGCCGCCGCCGCGACACCGCCCGCCGCCGCGCCGGAGGCGGCGCCAGCCGCCGCCGAAACGCCCGCGGCCCGCGCGCAGCGCCTGCAGGCGGAGAGCGACGCCCTGCTCAAGCAGGGGCAGAAGATTCAGGCACTGGCGCGTCTGGATCAGGCGCTGAACATCGATCCGCACCTGAAGCCGACCGCCAACCAGCCATTGCGCGAGCAGCTGCTCGCCTCGTACCACGAGCGTGCGGTGGTGTTGTATCGCGACCAGAAGCTGGACCAGGCGATTGCGCTGTGGGACCACGTGCTGGCCATCGACCCGGGCTACGAACGCGCGACGATCTACCGTGCGCGTGCGATCGAACTGCAGCACCGGCTCAAGCAGATCTGAAGCGGCCGGGCAGCGCGCCGCCGCGAGCCGCTAGCGCGGGTCGTTGCTCGCTTCCGGCGGCGCGATCACCCGGGTGACCTGGCTGGCGTCGTCCGCCGCGTGGCCGGTCGTGGGCGCGCCATCCTTGGGCTCGCGTGTCTGCAGTGCGCTGTTCATCAGGTTGAAGGCGGCAAACAGCCGCCCCAGTTCGTCGCGGCGCACGAGGCGGATACGGTAGTGGTAGTCGCCACGCGCCACGCGCATCAAGGCGTCGCCGAGCATGCCGAGCAGGGCGAGCGGGCGGCGGAACAGCCAGTAGGCAGCGCCCACCACGGCCGTGAGCGTGACCAGCAGCACCGCCACGATGACCCATAGCGTGGTGCGCTGCGCGACCAGCAGCGGCTCATTGCCCACGCCCAGGCGCAACTCCCCCACCAGCTTGTCCTGGTAGCGGATCGGCAGGTCGAACAGCAGCATCTCGCTGCCCTGGGGCCCTTCGGCCACGGAGCCCAGATAGCTGTCGACGGCGCTGCTGACCGCCGGTGGTTTCGCTTGCGCGCTGGCGAACGGATGGCCGACCTCGGCTGCGCGCGTGCTGGCGATGACCGCACCCTGTCGATTGGCGATGGCGAGGTAATGAATCTGCTTGTTGCGCGCGATGTCCAGCACCAGCGCGCGGGTGGCGGCGTCATCGCCGAGCAGCAGGTTTTCCGCCGATTCGCTGGCCACCATGCGTCCCAGCGAACTGCCGAAGTCCTGGGCCAGGCCGGTGACGGCGTCGCCCTGCTTGGCATAGATCGTCGTCAGTCCCAGCAACAGCACCAGGCAGAGGATGGCGGCGAGGCCGCCGATCCAGCGCAGGCGCAGCGAGATGATGCGCGCGGCCAGCGGCGCTTCGTGCGAGCGTTCGTATTCGCGACGCGCCAGGCGCAGGTCGTCGATGACCTCGGCGCCGTTCTGGTAGCGCGCATCGGCGGTGGGCGACAGCAGGGTGCGCACGATGCCGACCAGCATCGCGGGCGTGGCCGGATCGATCGGCGCGATGGTGGGGCGAGGCCGGCGTTGCCGGTCCCTGATCAGGCGATTGAGGTCCTGCGTTTCGATCCACGGCATCTTGCCGGTGACCAGCCAGTACAACACCACGCCCAGCGAAAACAGGTCGCTGCGCGCGTCGGCGGGCTCGCCACGCAGGCGCTCGAGCGCCATGTACGCGGGCGTGCCGCCGATCTGCAGGTCGCCGCCATGGCGTGGATCGCGCAGCGCGCGGCGCTCGGCGGTGCCGAAGTCGCTGAGCTTGGCGTAGTGCCAGTCCTCGGCGAGCATGATGTTTTCGGGTTTGACGTCGTGATGGATCACGCCTTGCCCATGCGCGTAATCCAGCGCCGAGGCAATCTGCGTCGCCAGCTCGATGGTCACCGAGAGCGGCGGCAGTCCATCGCGTGCGACGCGGCTGGCCAGCGTTTCGCCGGACAGCCGTTCCATCGCGATGTATTTGCGGCCATCGTCGGTTTCGCCGGTGTCGAACACGGTGACGATGTTGGGGTGGACCAGATGGCCCGAAGCGCGTGCCTCCAGCAGGAAGCGATCCTGCGAGCCCGGATCGGTGGCCATGCTGCGATGCAGGCATTTGATCGCCACCGGCCGGTCGATGCCCGGATCGAAACCGGCATACACGATGGCCATGGCGCCTTCGCCAAGCACGCCGTCGATGCGATAGCGCCCGATGGCGCGCGGAGCGGTGCGTTCAGTCATGCATCGGCTCCTACAGCAGCCACCAGGCCAGCGCGGCCAGGCCCGCCAGCACCAGCAGGCCCGCCGCCAGCGCGTACAGGCGTACGTGTGTGCGCTGGCCGGGCTCGCGGGTCAGGAACACGAACTCGACCTGGCCGAAGCGGATGCGGTCGCCATGCTTGATGGTCGCTTCATGCACGCGCCTGCCGTTGACGAAGGTGCCGTTGGTGGAGAGCGTGTTCATCACGACGTAGTGGCCTTGCTGGTTCATCACCCACGCATGGGCCGAGGAGACGCTCTGGTCGCCGATCACGATGTCGTTGTCGTCGCGGCGGCCGATGGTCTGGCGGCCGGGGCGCAGCGAAAAGCGATGTCCTTCCAGCCCTTCGTTGAGGCCTTCCAGCACCGGCTCGCGGACGCTGGCGCGCCCGTCGGACGCAGGGCCGCTCGCCCGCGCGAGGCGACTGAGTTCCTCGGCGGAAAACAGCCGCGTGCCCTGCGGGCCTGAGCGGCGCTTCCAGGGTGCGGGAGGCGGCATGTGGCTAGAGCTGTCCATCGAATGCCTTGGCGCAAGAATCTACCGGGACAATATAGCCAATAAGTCGGTCGCCAATGCTCGGACCTGGCGCACAATGCCAGCTTGGTCCGTTACTTGCGGCAAGCTGACGGAGTGGGCCGGTGGTGGGCTGGGCGGGTGCGTCAGCCGGGGGAGGCCAGCGTTTATCATCGCTGGCCTTTGCCACCCCGCACCGTGCCGAACCATGGCATCGGCAGGGCCCCGGCCCGGCGCCAGCCCCGGTGCCCCGGGCCGCTGCACCCGTTCGTTCCAGGAGATCAGCCCCCGTGTCGCATTATTCAGGTCCCCTGCTCACGCGTCCCGTCGCGGAGAAACTGCTGGCCGCACGGGATGCCGGTGCAGGCGACTGGACCGGCACGCTGGACCTGGGCCGTTCAAGCGGCCAGGCGCTGCTGCAGGCGGACGCGTGGACGTGGATGGAGCAACGCTACCCGTATCCCCCGAAGCTGAAGGACCGCACGATCTACTACTGGGATGGCGAAGAGTTCACGCCGGTGTCGCGCTTCTCCGGCTCGCTGATCAAGCTGGTGCCCACCGAATGGGGCGCGCCCACGTTCGAGATCGACGGCATCAAGATGCTGCCCACCTCGAAGGAGTCGCCGTTCGAGGATGCACGCCGCAAGGTGGCCCTGGTCGAGCCGCGCAACAAGGTCCTGCTGGATACCTGCGGCGGCCTTGGCTACTTCGCCGCCTGCTGCCTGGAAGCGGGCGTGTCGCGCATCCATTCGTTCGAGAAGAACCCCGACGTGTTGTGGTTGCGCACGCTCAACCCGTGGTCGCCCGATCCGGATGCGCCCGCCAGCGGCGGCCGCCTGCAGCTCACCCATGCCGATGTGTCGCAGACCATCACGCAGATCGCCGACGCTTCGGTGGACGCCCTGCTGCACGACCCGCCGCGCTTCGGCATCGCCGGGGAGCTCTACTCGCAGGTGTTCTACGACCAGCTGGCCCGCGTGCTCCGCCGCAACGGACGCCTGTTCCACTACACCGGCAGCCCCAACAAGCTCACCAGCGATCGTGACGTTCCGCGCGAAGTGGCCCGGCGGCTGGAGAAGGCGGGCTTCAAGGCGCAGCTGGCGCTGGATGGCGTGCTGGCGACACGGCGCTGACCAGCGCGCTGCGCGCGCCGGGTGCTCAGCCGACCTTGCGGAACTCGAAACCGTGGCCTTCGCGCCGCGACGAGAATCCGGTCACCTTGCCGTGGCCATCGCGCTCGAAGATCCGGCGTGCACGCGCCTGGCCCGGCGTAAACAGCACGTCGCGCGCTTCGGCCAGCAGCGGCGTGGGCGCGGCGCCATTGGTGGCGCTGACAAGTTGGTTGCCCTGCCTGGCGATGGTGACGGTGAAGCCCGGCGCCGCCCGATAGGTGCCGACGTACTCGTCCAGCGCCTCAGGAGCGAGCACCACGCTCGGCGGGTCATCGGAGAGCGCCACGGTCTGGCTGGAAATCATGCGCCAGGCGTCGCCCTCGTCGAGCCAGACTTCTGTTGAACGGAAGCGCGGCCGCATGGCCTGGTCGCCGAGTTGCACGGTGGCGTTGTCGGTAAAACTGGTGACGGCGACCTTGCCGTGCAGTTCGATATGGAAGTCCGATTGCACGAGCCGGTTGCTGACCGCCTTGGGTCCCGCAGGGCCGGGCGTGATGATGTCCTGCCTGGTGGCGATGTCGCCGCCTTCGTTGATGAAGACCACGCGGTCGTCGAGGTAGCGCGCGAGCGTCGCGGTATCGCCCGAGGCGGATGCATCGGAGAACTCCTGCGACTGGCGCCTGATCTTCGCCACGACGTCTTCGGTGGCGTGCGCCGTGCAGGCAGCAACAACGGCAAGCAACATCATCGCGTGAGGCAGGACGCGCTGCATGGCAATCTCCCGTGGCTGGCGGCCAATGTATCGCCACGACCCATCGTTTCATGTGCCGTTCGTCGTGGTGGAACAGGCGCCGACGGGATCGCCCGTCGCCAGCCTTGCATGCCGCCGCCGGCGGGACTTGTTGCCGCTGCGCCTGCGAGGCAAGCTGGCGAGGTCCGCTTCCGACGCCAGACCCACAGGGCAGGCCATGCACACTGTGCGCGAGATCGCCTATGTCGTCTTCTTCGTCTGGCTCTTCATCGATGCCATGGTGGTGTTCCGCCTGAAGAGCAGCGAGTCGGAAAATCGTGATCGCCAGTCGCTGAGGCTGCTGATGATCGGCAACCCGATCGCCTATGCCATCAGCATCGCGCTGGCGTACGGCAGGGCAGGCGCCATGGACAGTGTTCCCCTGCAGGTCACTGGCCTGGTGATCCTGGTCATCGGCATCGCCATCCGTACGGCGGCGATCATGCAGCTTGGCCGTCTGCATACCCCGAATGTGGCCGTGCGCACCGACCACCAGCTCAAGCAGACCGGGCTGTACCGTCGCATACGCCACCCGAGCTACCTGGGCGCGCTGCTGGGCTTCCTGGGCTTCGCGCTGGCGCTGGGCAACTGGTGGAGCGTGGTCGTGATGATGGGCATCACCACGTTCATCTACCTCTATCGCATCCGCGAGGAGGATGCGGCGCTGGCGGCGGCCTTTGGCGAGTCCTATCGGCAGTACGCCGCGCGCACCAAGCGGCTGATCCCGTGGGTGTACTGAACGGGCCCGCCGCCCCGGGGGCATTGCAAGCGCGGCCGCGGCCAGATGAAATGGGCCCGTCCTGCCCTGTGGCCAACTCCATGACTTCCCGCCGCCGCCGATGAATTCCGCGATGATCACGACGTCCCAACTCAACGCGCCGGCGCTCAGTTTCGTGGGCACGCTGGCGGCCTCGATGACCAGCGCGCGCACGCTGGAAGAGCTGGTGCGGCCATTGCTCGAATTGCTGCAGACCGTCACCGGGCTCGAATCGACCTACCTGACCACCATCGATCAGGCGGCGGGCTTCCAGTACATCCTGTTTGCGCGCAACACGCGCCGCCTGCAGATTCCCGAGGGCCTGTCGGTGCCGTGGGAAGGCACGCTGTGCAAACGCGCGCTGGAGGAAGGCCTGCCCTATACCGATGACGTCGCCCACTGCTGGGCCGACTCGGCGCCGGCTCGCGCACTGGGCATCGCCACCTATGCCAGCACCGCCGTGCGCACCGACGATGGCACGCTCTACGGCACCCTGTGCGCGGCCAGCGACGAACGCCGGCCGCTGGCCGATGGCGCCGAGCAGGTGTTGCAGATGTTTTCGCGCCTGATCGCGCAGCAGGTCGAGCGCGAGCGGCTGGTGCAGGCCTTGCGCCATGCCAACGACACGCTCGCCGTGAGTGCGCTGACCGATGCCACCACGCAACTGCCCAACCGGCGCGCGCTGATGGACGAAATGCACCGGCGCCTGGCCTCGCTGGGGGCCGGTCAGCAGGCGCTGCTGGTGGCGTTCGTCGACCTGGACCAGTTCAAGGCCATCAACGACCAGTACGGGCACGATGCCGGCGACCGTTTCCTGGTCGCCATCGGCAGCCGGCTGCAGGGCGCGCTGCGCGCGGGCGACTTTGCCGCCCGGCTGGGTGGCGACGAGTTCGTGGTGCTGGCCAGCCCGCCGCGTGCCGATGCCGGGGCCACGCTCGCGGCACTGCAGTCCCGCCTGTAGCACGCCACCACCGGCCGCTTCAACCTGGACGGCCAGGTCATCGACTACGCCGGCCCCAGCATTGGCGTGATCACCGCCGCCTACGACGCCCGCGACCCGGAAAGCCTGCTGGCCCAGGCCGATGCCGCGATGTACGCCACCAAGCGTGCGCGCAAGAGCGCTTCTTCACGTCACTGAGCTGGGCTTCCCTGCCACCTACGTGCCAGATCCGGCCCGGCCATGCCGGGTGCATCGCCACGTGGCGCTTTGCAACCGGCGCAGGGAGCGCGATCATGCAGCTTCGCCTTTCCGCCAAGCACCCATGAACTCCTCCGACGACGATTTCGACACCGAGCGCCACTTCGACGAGCACGACGAAGACGATGACTCGCTGGACGCGCATGTCTGGCAGCTGTTGCTGCTGATCAATCCGGGCGACGACGATACGGCGTTCCAGCAGTTCACGGCCTACCGCGAGGCAGTGGGCGATGCCGACGAGGAGGAGATCGAGCCGGTGCGCGTGATCGGGCAGGTCATCGACTGGCGCTCGGGCTTCCAGGTGGAGGCGGACGACACGCGGGCGCTGGTGCAGGCCATCGACGAGCTGGTGTCGCGCTGGAACCTGTCGATCGACTGGGATGGCGATCCGGAAGATGACGAGTTCCATGTCGACGTGGACGCCGCATCACTGTTCGCCACCGCCTACGACAGCCTCGCGCCGCATGGTTATACCTTGTGGGCGCGGGAAACCGACGATGGCAGTTATGCGGGCTGGATTACGCTGACGCGCGACGCCGAGCCGATGCGTGAGCTGGCCACCTTGCTGGGCATCAATCTGCGCCTGGGCAGCGACGTCACCTGAGTGCGCCCGGTTCTGTTGGCCTGAGGAAAGCGAGATGACTGCATTCGTTGCCTTGTTGCGCGCCGTCAATGTCGGTGGCACCGGCAAGCTGCCGATGAGCGAGCTGAAGGCCATGTGCGAGGACGCCGGCTTCGACGACGTGCGCACCTACATTGCCAGCGGCAATGTGGTCTTCAGCAGCAAGAAGTCCGAAGCGCAGGTGCGGGCCGCGATCGAAAAGCGGCTGCATGCCCATGCCGGAAAGCCCGTGGCCGTGCACGTGCGCACCGCGGCCGAGATGTCCGCCGTCGCTGCCGCCAATCCGTTTCCGAAGGCGGCGCCCAATCGCGTCATCGCCATTTTCATCGAAGCCGCGCCGCCGGCGGATGCGCTCGCCAGCATCACCGGGTGCACGGACGAAATCGTCAAGCTCGGCCGGCGCGAAATCTATGTCTGCTACGGTGAAGGCATGGCCCATTCCAAGCTGAAGATCCCTGCCGCCAGCGCGGGAACGGCGCGCAATATGAACACGGTGGCGAAGCTGGCCGAGATGGCTGCCGGTTGAACGGCCCAGGTGCTCCCATGACATCGCCCATGCGTTTTCCCCAGCAGGACTTGCTCGCGTCGCTGGAGCGTCTTGGCGCGTCGGCAGCCACGGAGGCGGATGCGAGTGTGCCTGCGGCACTGGCTCAAGCTGGAGTACCGACAGCAGCGGTGGCTGCATTGGTCGCGCTGCTGACGGCGCGCAAGGCGACGCTGCAGGCGGCGTTCGACACCGCGCTGGCGGCAGACGAACTGCGTCGCTATCAGAAGTTCGCCAAGCCCGGGAGACCGTCGGCCCACATCGTCCAGCTACGCCAGAAGCAGGCGGCGGCACGCCAGGCCACGAGCCTGTCGCGGCAGTCGCTGATCAAGGCGGCTGCCGCCTTCGTTCGCGATGCCGGCATCGAGGTGCCCGAGCGAGTGGCGCTGAATGCCTTCATCATCGAATGGATCGGTGCCAAGCTGCCCGGGGACGATGGCCGGGCCGCGTGACCGCTTGCCACGCGCCGATCAGTGCGACGCTGGCTTCCATGACAGGTCCGCCACCACCGGGAAGTGGTCCGACGGATAGCGTCCGTTCTCTTGCGTGGTGATGGTGGCGAAGCGCGTGGCACGAAAGCCGCGGCTCAGGATGAAGTCGATGCGCTGGTCGGCGTGGCCGGTGAAGTCGTGGAAGGTTTCTGCCGGGCCCTCGACTTGCGGTGCGCTGGCACGCGCGTCCTGCAGGGCGCCGGCGAGCAGTGCATAGGTGGGGCTGCTGGCGTCGGTATTGAGGTCGCCGGTGAGCACGATGGGGACGTCCGGCGGAAGCTGGACCAGGCGCGCGAGGATTTCCTGCGCACCCTTGATCCGCGCCGGTTCGTCTTCGGGCCGGTAGGGCAGGTGGGTGTTGAGGTAGTAGAACGTGCGTCCCGTCGCCTTCACCTCGAACAGCGCCCAGGTGACCATGCGCGGATAGGGATGGCCCCAGGTGATGCTGCCGGGCTGGTCGGGCGTGTCGGACAACCAGTAATTGCCGGAATCCTTCAGGCGCAGAACGTCCTTGCGGTAGAACACGCCCATGTGTTCGTCGGCGTGGCCGCCGAAGCGGTCGATGCCGAACCAGGTGTACTCGGGCAGTTTGCCCACGATGTAGTCGCCCTGTTCCTGGTGCAGTTCCTGCGTGCCCAGCACATCGGGGTGCTGCTCGCGGATGGTGCGTACCATCAGGTCGCGTCGCGCCTCCCAGCGGTTCGGGCCATCGGAGACCACCGGCACGCGCACGTTGAAACTCATCACGCGCAAGTTCGGCGCGGCCGGTGGCGTGCCTGCGAAGGCGGACAGTGCAAGCACGGCGGCAAGCAGCGGCAGGAAGAATCGGGACACTGGCTGGCTCCATGGTCGTGCGGCAGGCGCCCAGACCGTAGCACGCGAGGCCGGCGGCCCGACTGTCCCTTCATGGGCCCCGGCCTTGGCGGGTATCCTGTCCCTGCACCCAGGGGCCGGGAAACTGCCATGACGACGCCACTCACCATTCGCGACATCCGGCACGACGAACACGGCCCGCTCGGGCAGCTGATGGTCGAGGTCTATTCGCAGCTGGAAGGCTTCCCTTCGCCGGTCGAGCAGCCGCGCTATTACGAGATGCTGGCCAACATCGGCGACTTCGCGACCAAGGTCGACACGCGGGTGCTGGTGGCCATGACCGGCGACGGCCTGCTGGTGGGCGGCGTGGTGTATTTCGGTGACATGGCCGCCTATGGGTCTGGCGGCACCGCGACCGCGGTGACCCGTGCCTCGGGCATCCGCCTGCTAGGCGTCAGCCCGCTCGCGCGGGGCATGGGCGTGGGCCGGGCCCTGACCGAGGCCTGCATCCGCCTCGCCCGGGACAAGCGCCACGCCCGCGTGGTGCTGCACACGACCGAGGCGATGCGGGTGGCGTGGAGCATGTACGAGCGGCTCGGCTTCGAGCGCACGCTGGATCTCGACTTCATGCAGGGCGCCTTGCCGGTGTTCGGCTTCAGCCTGTGGCTGGACGGGGCCGGCGCGGGCCTGCACGAAGCTGACGGCGACGGCTGAGGCCACCCGCGGCGCAAACCGTTACGCTTCGCCGCGAAGGCAGACCTTCCACCGGCATCAACGGGCTACCGCATGACCCAGCGCCTTGCCTCCTGCAGTTGTGGGCAGCTTACCGTCGAGACCACCGGCGAGCCGCTGCGCGTCTCCATCTGCCATTGCCATGCCTGCCAGCGACGAACCGGCAGCGTGTTCGGCGTGCAGGCCCGCTTCGCGGCCGAGAACGTCACGCCGCGCGGTCGCTCGTCGCGCTACATGCGCGTGGGCGAATCCGGCGGCAAGGCCCGCTTCTATTTTTGCCCCGCGTGCGGCGCGACCGTGCATTACCAGCTGGACGGGCTCGATCATCTGGTCGGCATTCCGGTGGGCGCGTTTGCTGATGCCTCGTTTCCCCGGCCCAACGTATCGGTGTTCGAAGACTGCATGCATGGCTGGGTCGTCCTGCCCGAGGACATCGAGCACGAGCGCTAGCGCGACTTCACGTGGCGTTTCCCGACGACGGCGCACGCTGCGCGAAGGGCGCGGCGTGGTTCATCCAGGCGGCGATGGTTTTCTGTATGCGCGCTGCACGGCGCCTAAAGACGCGTCGTGCCGAACACGTCAAATTGGCGCGAACTTGACATACCGAGTGGATACTTCCGTGTCGCGACCATCTTGCGACGCCATCGCTGCCGGCGTGCGCGCAAGCGTGGCGCGCATGAGAGGAGATGGGTCATGGCAAGCGTGGGCGGTAGGATCGGTTATGGAATCGTCGGTGTCTTCGTCGTAGCGCTTGGTGGTTGCACGGGCTACGTCAAGCAGACCGATTTCGACAGCGCCATTGCCGAGCTGCGTGGCAACGATCAGAAGCAGCAGCAGGAGATCGATGCCATCAAGCAGGAGATGGAGCAGAAGTTCGCCAAGTACGACACGCAGATCGCCGAGATGGCGGGACGCATCCGTGTCGACACGGTCGCGCATTTCGATACCAACAAGTCCGACGTGCGCGAGGAAGACAAGCCGCTGCTCGACGATTATGCGAAGGTGTTGCGCGAGCATCATTCCCAGGCGGTGGTCACCGCCGAAGGCTTCGCCGATCCATCGGGTTCGCCGGGCTACAACAAGCGCCTTGCGCTCAAGCGCGCCGAAGCGGTGCGCGACTACCTGATCAACACCGGCGGACTGAGCGCCAGCCAGGTGCGCGCGGTGAGCTATGGCGAGGTCAAGAATCGCCAGGTCGTCCCGGGTGAGTCGGGCGAAAAGGGCATGGCCAATCGCCGCGTCTCGCTGGTGACCGACTTCGGGGGCAACGGCTGAGCGGTCGCGCGCCCTGCGCGCATGAACGACAGAGGCCGCAGCAAGGCGGCCTCTGTCGGCTGACGGCAGCTGCGGGCGGCTACTTGCCCGAGGCCTTGTAGCTCAGTTCGGCGTTGTAGCTGTCGACGTGCGAAGCCTGGCTCTGCACGGCGTCGTTGAGCGACTTGCGCATCGCCTGCGCCTCTTCCTTGCCGTAGGCATTCTCGACCATCGTCCACAGCGGCGGGTTGTCGTCCATGCCCAGGTCGGCCCAGCTCTTGGACGGCAGCACGACGACATAGTCCGGTGCGTCGCCACCGCCGCCGCGGACCGATGCGGTCGCGAAGTAGTACGGCCATTTGGACTTCTCGGCGGCCGCGGCGATCTTCTTCACCACGGTGGTGAAGGCTTCGCGGTTTTCGTGGCCGAACTTCAGCTTGAAGTAGATCACCTCGATGTACGGGGCCGAGATGCCCATGCCCTTGGCCATGTGGCTCATGTCGGGCTGGGTCTCCATGAACGCGCTGAATTCGCTCTTGAGGTGCGGATTCACCTCCGAACGGAGCGCGCCGTCGCAGGCCTTGCCCGCGGCCTGCATGGCGTCGAAGCCGCTCCACGGCAGCGGGTCGGTGGTGTAGGAATAGGTGTAGGTATCGCCGGTCTCGTGGGTCCACGCGGTCCAGGTGTATTTGAAACCGTGCTGGCTCAGGCACTCGTTGAAACGCTTGATGCCCGCCTCGTAGGCCAGCTGGTCGGCCGGCGCCACGGTGTCGGTGTAATCGCGGATCACGGTGGCCTTGGCCGCCTCGGCCGCGTGGGTGCCCGCGGCGCAGGCCGTTGCCAGGGCAAGGACAAGCCAGGGTGTCATGCTCTTCATGGAAACCTCCCTCGGGCCATGGGCCCGCATTCGCTGGATGGTGGATTCCTTCGCGGCGCGCGAAGGTGCTTGGTCACGACTGACATTCACCGCATGGAGAGATAAGCGTGCGGAGCCCGGCGCGCGCGTGCGACGAGCAAAGACACAGGCGGGGTGCGCGCAGGCAAGAGGCGACGAGCAAGGGCGAGTGGCGCATGAGGCTTCCCGTTCCGGTCCGCAATGAAGCAGGGGCGATGCGCGACGCCGGGCGTCGTGGCGTACCTGCTTGGAGCAAAGCCGGGCGGCAGCGCCCATTAGGTCGTCGGCCGGAACGGCCGGAAATAGGCCATACAGCCTAGGCCTGGCGCCCCGCGTCGCCGGGGCGGGGGCGGAAAAGCAAAGGCCGCCTTGCGGCGGCCCTTGTCCCGACGTGGCGCTGACGAATCAGCGCTTCATCGAATTGAAGAACTCGTCGTTGGACTTGGTGTTCTTCATCTTGTCGAGCATGAACTCCATCGCGGCCAGCTCGTCCATCGGATGCAGCAACTTGCGCAGGATCCAGATCTTCGAAAGCATGTCCGGCTCGATCAGCAGGTCCTCGCGGCGGGTGCCGGAGCGGTTGATGTCGATGGCCGGGTACACGCGCTTCTCGGAGATGCGGCGGCTCAGGTGCACTTCCATGTTGCCGGTGCCCTTGAACTCTTCGTAGATCACCTCGTCCATCTTGCTGCCGGTGTCGGTCAGCGCGGTGGCGATGATGGTCAGGCTGCCGCCTTCTTCCACGTTGCGCGCGGCACCGAAGAAGCGCTTCGGGCGCTGCAGCGCGTTGGCGTCCACGCCACCGGTGAGCACCTTGCCGGAGCTCGGCACCACGGTGTTGTAGGCGCGGGCCAGGCGGGTGATCGAGTCGAGCAGGATCACCACGTCCTTCTTGTGCTCGACCAGGCGCTTGGCGCGCTCGATCACCATTTCGGCGACCTGCACGTGGCGCACGGCCGGCTCGTCGAAGGTTGAGGAGATCACTTCGGCGCGAACGGTGCGGGCGATTTCCGTCACTTCTTCCGGACGCTCATCGATCAGCAACATGATCAGATGGACGTCGGGATGGTTGTACTGGATGGCCTGGGCGATGTTCTGCAGCATCATGGTCTTGCCGGACTTCGGCTGCGACACGATGAGGCCACGCTGGCCGCGACCGATCGGCGCCACCAGGTCCAGGATGCGGCCGGTGATGTCTTCGGTGGAACCGTTGCCACGCTCGAGCTTGAACGCCTTGCGCGGGAACAGCGGCGTCAGGTTCTCGAACAGCATCTTGTTCTTCGACGCCTCCGGCGGATCGCCGTTGATGTCGTCGACCTTGAGCATCGCGAAGTAACGCTCGCCTTCCTTCGGATGGCGCACGCGTCCGGTGATGTAGTCGCCGGTACGCAGGTTGAAGCGGCGGATCTGGCTGGGCGAGACGTAGATGTCGTCCGGACCGGCCAGGTAGGACTCGTCGGCCGAGCGCAGGAAGCCGAAGCCGTCCTGCAGGATCTCCAGCACGCCCTCGGCCCAGATGCCACCGCCGGAGCGGGCATGCGCCTTGAGGATGTTGAAGACCACGTCCTGCTTGCGGGCACGCGCCACGCCTTCCTGCACGCCCAGCGATTCGGCGAATTCCAGCAACTGGATCGCGTTCTTGCGCTTGAGTTCGGTCAGGTTGATCAGGCGGTCGTTGCTGCCGGCGTCGGCGTAGTCGTCATCGACCGGCAGGCCGTTGCTGCTGCGCTGCTGGCCGCCCTGACCACCACCGCCACCGCCGCCGCCCGGGCCGCGCTGCTGGTTGTTGCGCTCGTGCCGGCGACGACGACCGCGACCATCACGGTCATTGCGGTTGTTGAAGCCCTGGCCCTGGTTGCCGCCACCTTGCTGCTGGCCGCCCTCGCGGGCTTCCTGCGACTGGCGCTGGCCGCCATCGCCCTGGGCAGCAGGCTCGCCGCCACCCTGGTTCGACGGAGCCGGGGTCTGGACGGGTGCCGGAGCCGCAGCGGGCGGCGCGGAGCGCTCGACCGGTGGAGGCGGCGGCATGTCCAGCTGGGCCTGCTTCTCGGCCCTGGCCTCGGCAGCCGCGGCAGCCGCAGCAGCGGTCTTGCGCGGTGCACGGGTGCGGGGCTCGGCCACAGGCTTCGGCTCGGCGCTCTTGGCGTCGTTGGATTCTTTGCTTTCTATATCGGACACGGGCAAACCTCTGCGGGGTGCCGTTGATTACAGGAGGGAGGGTGGACGTTGCGCGGATGGCGCGGGGGACAGAACTGTCCCGGCTGACGGTTTGAATCTAGCACCCGACGCGCGGCGCCGTAAAGCGCCGCGGCAGGAATAATTCAGAAACTTAGATGGCCTTGTCGATCATCTGGGCCAGCTGGCCCTTGCTGACGGCACCGATCTGGGTGGCTTCGACCTTGCCGTTCTTGAACACCATCAGGGTCGGAATGCCGCGGACGCCGTAGTTACGGGGCGTCTTCTGGTTGTGATCGATGTTGATCTTGGCGATGCGCAGCTTGCCCTGGTACTGCTGGGCCAGCTCGTCGAGGATCGGGGCAATGGCCTTGCACGGGCCGCACCACTCGGCCCAGAAGTCCAGCAGCACCGGGGTATCGGACTGGAGCACTTCCTGCTCGAAGGCGTCATCACTTACATGGGTAATCAGGTCGCTCACCGGGTTCTCCGTAGGTAGCGGGAAAGGGTTTGACAACCTCGCGCCCAGCATCGGCTACACTGGGCTGCCCATGAAGCGCGGGGTCGTTCCGTAGAAGAAGGCTGATGCCGTTGCGGCAGGTCTCCATTCCAGCGTAACTCGGGGCGCGATTCAAGCGATTCAAGGGCGGCCACGGACGGTTCCGTTGACATAGGTGAAAGGGTTTCCCTTGGAAACCAGACTCTTGGGATGCAGTCCTTTGACCTATGCCAGCGGAGCTGCCGGTATTTGCCGCCTCCCTCCGGCGCCAGCCACGGAAACGTGTTGCCGGCACGTGCGATCTTCGGATTCCGCCTGCCGCCACGCCCCCGGTCCCGCCGACCTTCCACCCGTTCCCGCGAGCGTCTCACTGCCAGGGAGCCGGGCGCGCCGTCGTGCGACGCCCGCATCAATGTATCCATCATCTAATGTCACAAACCGTACTCACTGATACTTTTTTCACCAACTTCGATCTTCATCCGCTGCTGCAGAAGGGCCTCGACGAGGCCGGCTTCACGCGCTGCACGCCGATCCAGGCGCTGACCCTGCCGGTGGCCCTCACCGGTCGCGACGTCGCCGGGCAGGCCCAGACCGGCACGGGCAAGACCTGCGCCTTCCTGGTCGCGATGATGAATCGCCTGCTGACCACCCCGGCCGTCGCCGAGCGCAAGGACAGCGATCCGCGCGCCCTGGTGATCGCGCCCACCCGCGAGCTGGCGATCCAGATCGAGAAGGACGCCAAGGCCATCGGCCGCCATACCGGCCTGCGCAGCGCGCTCATCTACGGCGGCGTCGATTACGACAAGCAGCGCCAGCAGCTCAAGGACGGCTGCGACATCATCATCGCCACCCCCGGCCGCATGCTCGACTACTACAAGCAGCACGTGTTCAGCCTGGACAGCGTCGAAGTGATGGTGATCGACGAGGCCGACCGCATGTTCGACCTTGGCTTCATCAAGGACGTGCGCTTCATCTTCCGCCGCCTGCCGGCGCGCGAGCAGCGCCAGGTGCTGCTGTTCTCCGCCACGCTGAGCCACCGCGTGCTGGAGCTGGCCTACGAGCACATGCACAACGCCGAGAAGCTCGAGGTGGAGACCGAGAACGTCACCGCCGACCGCGTGCGCCAGCTGGTCTACTTCCCCGCCAAGGAAGAGAAGATGCCGCTGCTGCTGAACCTGCTCGAGCGCACCAGCGCCGAGCGCAGCATCATCTTCGTCAACACCAAGGCCGCCGCCGAGCGCATCACCGATCGCGTCAAGCGCCAGGGCTACCGCGTGGGCGCGCTGTCCGGCGACGTGCCGCAGCTCAAGCGCCAGAAGCTGCTGCAGCGCTTCCAGGAAGGTCAGCTGGACATGCTGGTGTGTACCGACGTGGCCGCGCGCGGCCTGCATATCCCGGCGGTCAGCCACGTGTTCAACTACGACCTGCCGCAGGACGCCGAGGACTACGTGCATCGCATCGGCCGTACCGCCCGCCTGGGCGCCGAGGGCGACGCGATCAGCTTTGCCTGCGACCTGTACGCGATGAGCCTGCCGGACATCGAAACCTATATCGGGCAGCGCATCCCGGTGGCCAGCATCGAGCCGGACCTGCTGGTGATGCCCAAGCCGCGTGAGCAGGACGCCCAGTTCATCGCCGATGCCGCCGCTGACAGCGAAGCGTTCGGCGACAAGGTGGAAGTGCGCGCCAAGGATGGTTCGCCGCACAAGGGCCCGCGCAGCAGCAGCAACGGCCGTGGCCGCGATGGCGCGCGTCCGCCGCGCAGCGACAAGCCGCGTGAACCACGCAAGCCGCGCGTCGAGGAACTGCCGGAAGGCAGCGCTGCCATGGTGGCGATCCCGGCCGAAGCCGTGCCCGCCGCCGCCCCCGCGGGCGAGTCGGCCGAGGCGGCCGAGCGCAAGCGCCGTCGTCGTCGCGGTGGCCGCAACCGTCGTCGTGACGGCGAGGCACCGGTGGCCGCCGAGGCCGGCGCAAGCCGCCACGCCGCCGAAGGTGGCCGTGCGCCGCGCGGCGAGCGTCGTCCTTCGCGCGAGCGTGACGGTGCCGAGACCGGCCACGCGCGTCCTTCGCGCCAGGTGGCGATCACCGCCGGCACCCCGGGCGAAGACAAGGCCAGCAAGAAGGTGGGCTTCTTCCGCCGCCTGAGCCGCCTGTTCACCGGCCGCTGAGTGATATCCGCCCGTCGTTCCGGCTTGCGCCGGAATGACGGGCATGGCGATGTCCGCATCCGCCGCTGCCGCGTGCTGAACCCGCGGCAGCCAACTTGCACAAAGCGACTGACCTTCGCGCGCGCTTCCCTTATCCTTCCGATATCCGGCATCGGGGGCACGCGGTGATCCGCTTCGATCAAGTCAGCAAGCGCTACGAAGGCGGCCATGAGGCCCTGTCGCAGCTTTCCTTTGAGGTGGCGGCCGGCGAGATGGCCTTTGTCACCGGGCACTCCGGCGCGGGCAAGAGCACGCTGCTGAAACTGCTGGGCCTGATCGAACGTCCCTCGCATGGGGTGATCACGCTCGACGGCCAGAACATGGCCAAGATCGGCCGCACCGGCATTCCCAAACTGCGGCGTCGCCTGGGCATGGTGTTCCAGGATCATCGCCTGCTGATGGACCGCACCGTCTTCGCCAACGTCGAACTGCCGCTGATGATCGGCGGCATGGCGCCGAACGAACGCAGCAAGCGCGTGCGCGCCGCCCTGGAGAAAGTGGGCCTGCTGGCTTACGAACGCCAGTTGCCGGCCACGCTTTCCGCCGGCGAGCAGCAGCGCGTGGGCATCGCCCGCGCCATCGTGGCCAAGCCGATGCTGCTGATTGCCGACGAGCCCACCGGCAACCTCGATCCCACCCTCGCCGTGGAAATCATGGGCCTGTTCGCCGAATTCCAGCAGGTGGGCACGACCGTGCTCATCGCCAGCCACGACCTGCCGCTGATCAAGCGCATGCGCAAGCGCGTGGTCGTGCTCGACCACGGTCGTCTGGTCGCCGACGTGGCTGCACAGGAGGTGCTGTGAGCACGCAACCCGAAGTTCCGCTCAACGAGAGCCCGCTGCTGGCCGAAACGCACGCCCGCGGCAGTCGCCATCGCGTGCGCCCGGTGGCGAGCTGGCGCGAGCACCACGGCTGGAGCGCGGCGGCGAGCCTGCGCCGCCTGACCTCGCGCCCGGTCGGCACCTTGCTGACGGTGGCGGTGATGGCCATCGCGCTGGCGCTGCCGCTGACCTTCTACCTGCTGCTGGGCAACCTGCAGAAGATGGGCGAGGCGCTGGGCCAGAACCAGACCATCAGCGCGTTCCTGCAGGTCGGCCAGAGCGGCACCGCGGCCGACCTGATGGCGAAGAAGCTGCGCGATCACGCCGAAGTCGCCAGCGTGACGGTGAAGACGCCGCAGCAGGGCATGGACGAACTGGCCAGGATGCAGGGTTTTTCCGGCGCGCTGCACACGCTGGACGACAACCCGCTGCCCTATGTGCTCGAAGTGCTGCCCAGGCCGGACGCCAGCGCCGACCGCGTCGACCGCCTGGTGGCCGAGCTGCGCGACATGCATGGCGTGGACCAGGTGCAGGACAGCGGCACCTGGCGGCAGCGCCTCGAAGCCCTGCTGGGCGTGGGGCAGCGCGTGGTGATGGTCCTGGCCGGCCTGCTCGCCGTGGCGGTCCTGCTGGTGGTCGGCAATACCGTGCGCGTGGACATCGCCAGCCGCAGCGAGGAGATCGGCGTACTGATGCTGGTGGGCGCCAGCCGCGCCTTCATCCGTCGCCCCTATCTCTACGCCGGCATCTGGTACGGCGTGTTCGCCGGCCTGCTGGCGGTGGGCTTCGCGGTGGTGGTCGAGCTGGCGCTGGCCGAACCGGTCGAGCGCCTGGGCCATGCCTATGCGGGCAAGCTGCACATCGACGTGCTGCCGCTGTGGCTGCTGGCCGCGGTGCCGGTGGCCGCGGCCGTGCTGGGCTGGCTGGGCGCGCGGCTGGTCAGTGCCTGGCAGCTGCGCAAGGCGGCCTGAACCGTGCGCGGGCTCACGGCCGTGCCGGAGGTGGCATGCGAGGGTTGCGTAGCCGGTGCAGGCGGCCGGGCTTGGGAGTGACGGTGCACGGAGGGCGCATCGATCTGACGCCGGCAGGGAAGGCCGGCCAATACGTGGGTGACAGGGGATGAGTGCGAGTTTCAGCAGTCGTGTGGTGGGCACAGCGCCGCGGGTGCTGGTGGTCGACGGCTCCAAGGTCGTGCGCCAGCTGATCGCCCGTGTTCTGAAGGCCGAGCTGCCCGAATCGGAAGTGATCGGCTGCGGCACCGGTGCCGAGGCGCAGGAGTTGCTCGAAGGCGGTGCGTTCGATTTCATCACCATCGCGCTGCGCCTGCCCGACATGGATGGCCTTGAGCTGGCGCGCCACGTGCGCGAATCGGCGGCGCAGGCCTATGTGCCCATCGTGGTGGTCTCGGGCGACGTCGATGGCCGCCTGCACAGCCGCACGCTGGGCGAGCACGTCACCGATTATTTCGACAAGTCGCTGGGCTTCCAGGCGCTGGGTGAATTCATCCGCGGCTACGTGCGCCCGCAGGACTCGGCCCAGGGCGAAGTACTGTACGTGGAAGACAGCCGAGTGGTCGCGCTCGCCACCCGCCGCATCCTGGAGAAGCACGGCCTGACCGTGCATCACGTGATCAGCGCCGAAGACGCGCTGGCGCTGCTGGAAACGGCGCGCGCGCAGGGTGGGGTGGGCGCCGACATCGTGCTCACCGATGTCAGCCTCAAGGGCGAACTCACCGGCGGCGACCTGCTCGAGCGCATTCGCCGCGAATACCACTACAGCAAGGGCCGCTTGCCCGTGCTGGTGATGACCGGCGACGAGAACCCGGCCAACCAGGCGGCGCTGCTGCGCGCCGGCGCCAACGACCTGGTCGAAAAGCCGATCGAGGAAAAGCTGTTGATGACCAAGCTGCTGTTCCAGTTGCGCGTGTCGCAGCACCTGCGCGAACACGACGAGGCGGCGTGAACGAGCATCGCATCCGGCTGGAGCCTTCGTGGAAGGCTCGCATCGGCGACTACCTGGCACGACCGGACATGCAGGCACTGGGCGATTTCCTGCGTGCCCAGAAGCAGGCCGACAAGGTGATTTTCCCGCCGGGCCCGGAGATCTTCGCCGCCTTCGAGCACACCCCGTTCGAGGCCGTGCGCGTGGTGATCCTGGGCCAGGACCCGTACCACGGTCCGGGGCAGGCGCACGGCCTGTGCTTCTCGGTACGCCCTGGCGTGCCGGCCCCGCCGTCGCTGCAGAACATCTTCAAGGAGATCCGGCGCGACCTTGAGCTGCCGGCGCCGGACCACGGCTGCCTCACGCCCTGGGCCGACCGTGGCGTGCTGCTGCTCAACAGCGTGCTCACGGTCGAGCAGGGCCTGGCCGCCTCGCACCAGGGCAAGGGCTGGGAAGGGTTCACAGATGCCGCCATCGATGCCCTCAACCGGGAGCGGGAAGGGCTGGTTTTCATGCTGTGGGGCTCGTATGCCCAGAAAAAGGGCCAGCTGATCGACGCCCGCCGCCATTGCGTTTTGAAGTCGGTGCACCCATCTCCTTTGTCAGCGCACCGCGGTTTCATCGGCTGCGGGCACTTCTCGGCGGCGAACCGGTATCTGGAAAGCCGCGGGGCAGGCGCCATCGACTGGTCCCTGCCGGCACGCGCCGCATTCGGCTGAACTGCCGTTTCACATGCCCTGAACCGGGGGACGGGCAAAGTGCGACCTCCCCGGCTCGTCCTGCTGGACGAGCGCCCCAAGTTCCTGTACTATCCAGTTCAACAAAAGGCCCCTGAACTTGCGGGGCCTTTAGCACTCTCACTACCCGAGTGCTAAGCTGATTCCCTCACAGGAGGTTCCATCCATGTCTCAAGCTTTGGTGACCGCCACCCTTCCGGTGCCGAGTGTCGTCGGCAGCCTGGATGCTTATATTTCGGCGGTCCATCGGATTCCGGTGCTCAGCCAGGACGAGGAGCAGGCGCTGTCGCGCCGCTACAACGATGAAAACGACCTGGAGTCCGCCCGCCAGTTGGTGATGTCGCACCTGCGCTTCGTGGTCCACGTGGCCCGCGGCTACAACGGCTACGGCCTGCAGCTGTCGGACCTGATCCAGGAAGGCAACATCGGCCTGATGAAGGCGGTGAAGCGCTTCAACCCCGACCAGGGCGTGCGCCTGGTCAGTTTTGCCGTGCACTGGATTCGTGCCGAAATGCACGAGTTCATCCTGCGCAACTGGCGCATCGTGAAGGTCGCCACCACCAAGGCGCAGCGCAAGCTGTTCTTCAACCTGCGCAAGAGCAAGAAGCGCCTGGGCTGGATGAACGCCGAGGAAGTGCGCACGGTGGCCAAGGACCTGGGCGTGCCCGAAGCGACGGTGCGCGAGATGGAATCGCGCCTGTCCGGTCGCGACATTGGCTTCGAAGCCCCGGCCGATGCCGAGGAAGACGCCAAGCCGGCGCCGGAAGCGTTCCTGATCGACGAAGGCGCCGACCCGTACGAGAACGTGTCCGACGCCGACCAGGCGGACAACCAGCTCGATACGTTGGCGAGCGCGCTGCAGAAGCTGGACGAGCGCTCGCGCGACATCATCCAGCGCCGCTGGCTCAACGAGGAAAAGGCCACGCTGCAGGATCTGGCCGATGAGTACGGCGTGTCCGCCGAGCGCATCCGCCAGGTCGAGGCCAACGCCATGAAGAAGATGCGCGGGCTGTTCGCCGCGTAAGCCCACCGAACGGCGTAACATGCCAACGGCCCCGCTCGGGGCCGTTTGGCTTTGCGGAGACACGGCCGCTTCCGCGCCCTCAGACCGGATGCCCCTGACCATTCCGCCATGCCACGAGTCCTGGTGATCGAAGACGACGAGACGACCGCGCGCGAAATCGTCGCCGAGCTCAGCGTGCACGGCATGCTGGCCGAGTGGGTCGCCAATGGCCGCGAAGGGCTGGAGCGCGCTTCGCGGCGCGCCTACGACCTGATCACGCTGGACCGCATGCTGCCCGGCATGGACGGCATCGACGTGGTGGCCGAGATCCGCCGCGCCAACGTGGACACGCCGGTGCTGATGATCAGTGCGCTGAGTGATGTCGACGAGCGCGTGCGTGGGCTGCGTGCCGGTGGCGACGATTACCTGACCAAGCCGTTCGCGCCCGACGAAATGGCCGCGCGCGCCGAAGTGCTGCTGCGTCGCCGCCAGCCGCAGGCGGCGCAGCGCCTGCGCGTGGCCGACCTCGAGCTCGACCTGGTAAGCCACGTGGCCTATCGCCACGGCCAGCCACTGACCTTGCTGCCCACCGAATACCGCCTGCTTGAATTCCTGATGCGAAATTCCGGCCAGGTGCTCACCCGCACGATGATCTTCGAGACGGTGTGGGGCTTTCACTTCGATCCCGGCACCAACGTGATCGACGTCCATATCGGCCGGCTGCGCCGCAAGATCGACGGCGCCGGCCAGGTGCCACTCATCCATACCGTGCGGGGCACGGGCTACATGCTCGTGGCGGGCCACGAAAACATTCCGGTGATGTCATGAACGTGCGTCCCAACGCCTGGCATTCGGCCACCTCGCGACTGATCCTGATCTACGGCGCGCTGTTCGCCGCCTGGGGTTTCATCCTCGTCGGGGTGATCCAGTGGGAGACCACGCGCTATCTCAACGGCGTGATCGACCAGGTGCTGCAGCAGCGCATGCACTACATCGCCGCGACCGAACCGGCCCGCCTGGCGGCCACGGTGGACGCGGCCAGCACCATCGACCCCCACGGCATCATGTCGGTGGGTCTGTTCGATCGCGACAACCGCCCGATCGCCGGCAACATCGCCCGCCTGCCGCCCGCGCTGGTGCCCGACGGCAAGGTGTACCTGCTCAAGCACGGCCTGCCGCGGCCCGACCGCGATGCCGACCGCGTGCGCGCACGCGGACTGGCGGCGAAACTGCCCAATGGCCAGACTCTGGTGATCGCCAAGGACACCAGCACCATCGACGGCGTCGGCGCGATCATTCGCCGTGCGCTGCTGTGGGGCATCTCGCTGACCATCATCCCGGGCTTGCTCGGCGGCTTCCTGCTGCGGCGGGGGCCGGAGCAGCGCATCCGTGCCTTGCAGGAAGCGACCGATCCGATCCGCCAGGGCGATTTGTCCCGGCGCCTGCCGGTCAGCCGTCGTGGCGACGAACTGGACCTGCTGGCCGGCATCGTCAACACCATGCTTGGCGAGATCGAGCGCCTGATGAGCGAAGTGAAGGGCGTCTGCGACAACATCGCGCACGACCTGCGCACGCCGCTCACCCGCCTACGCGCGCGCCTGTATCGCACGCAGCAGCAGCTCGACGGGCAAGCCGAGGCGGCCCTGGTGGAGGCGTGCATCGGCGATATCGATGCCGTGCTGACGCGTTTCCGCGCCCTGCTGCGCGTATCGGAGCTGGAAGACCGCCACCGCGCAGCCTGCTTCGATGAGGTCGACCTCGCCGACGTGCTGCGCCAGGTGCACGAGTTCTATGCGCCGGTGGCGGAAGACCGCGGCCAGCCGTTCGCCCTGGACGTGCAGCCGCTGGCGCCGATTCGCGGCGACTCGCACCTGCTGTTCGAGGCCCTTGCCAACCTGGTCGGCAACGCGATCAAGTTCACGCCGCAGGGCGGCAGCGTCAGCCTGCGCGCGAGCATGGACCGCCGCGGTCCGCGCATCGACATCATCGACAGCGGGCCGGGCATTCCCGCCGACGAGCGCGATGCAGTGACGCGTCGCTTCTATCGCGGCGACAACAGCCGCACTACCGCGGGCTCGGGCCTGGGCCTGAGCATCGTCAGCGCCATCGTGCGCCTGCACGGCTACGCGCTGGACATCGGCGATGCGGCCGGCGGGGCGCGTCTCACCCTGTATTGCTATCCGATGGCGGAGGGGGAGAAGCCGGGAACCTGCCTGTCGCGATCCGTGCCGGAAGTCACGCCGCTGCACGCCTGACCGCCTTCCCGGCGCGGCAACATGAAAATATCTTCATCCGCGCGGCGCAGCGCGGATGGAGGTGGCGTGCGAAAATTTGCCGCGACGCATCATTTCGCGCACGGAATCTCCCCGCATGCTTGGCATTGTCCGGATCGCGCTCACGCGGCCCTACACGTTTGTCGTTTTTGCACTGCTGATCATGATCTTCGGCGTGATGTCGGCGCTGCGCACGCCCACCGACATCTTCCCGGACATCAATATTCCGGTGATCGCGGTGTCCTGGCAGTTCACCGGCATGACGCCCGAGCAGATGGCCGGGCGCATGAACACTCCGTTCGAGCGCACGCTCACGACCACGGTCAACGACATCGAGCACATCGAGTCGGAATCGATCAACGGCATGGGCATCACCAAGATCTATTTCCAGCCCGGCGTGAACATCGCGGTGGCCAATGCGCAGGTCACCGCGATCGCGCAGACGCTGCTCAAGCAGATGCCGCCCGGCGCCACGCCGCCGCTGATCGTCAACTACAGCGCGTCGACCGTGCCGATCCTGCAGCTGGCATTGTCGGGCAAGGGCCTGAGCGAACAGCAGCTGGGCGACCTCGGCCTCAACCTGCTGCGTCCGCAGCTGGTGACGGTGCCGGGCGCGGCCATTCCGTACCCGTTCGGCGGCAAGACGCGCCAGGTGCAGCTCGACGTGGATCCCGCCGCGTTGCATGCGCGCGGGCTGTCGGCGCAGGACGTTGCCAATGCACTCGCCGCCCAGCAGCAGATCAGCCCGATCGGCACGCAGAAGATCGGCAAGTACGAATACGTGATGGAGCTCAACAACGCGGCCGACCGCGTGCAGGAGCTCGAGGACCTGCCGGTCAAGAGCGTCAACGGCACGACCATCTACATCCGCGACGTGGCCCATGTGCGCGACGGCAGCCCGCCGCAGACCAACATCGTGCACGTCGACGGCGTGCGCTCGACCCTGCTGTCGGTGCTGAAGAACGGTTCCACCTCGACGCTGGCCATCGTCGCGGGCATCCGCGACCGCGTGCGGCAGATGAAGGACGCGCTGCCGGACGGACTGACCGTCACGCCCATCGGCGACCAGTCGCTGTTCGTGCGCGCGTCGATCGACGGCGTGGTGCGCGAAGGCATCATCGCCGCGGCGCTGACCAGCCTGATGATCCTGCTGTTCCTCGGCAGCTGGCGCTCCACCCTGATCATCACCACCTCGATTCCGCTGGCCGTGCTCGGTTCGGTGTTCACGCTGTCGGCCATCGGCCAGACGCTGAACATCATGACGCTGGGAGGGTTGGCGCTGGCCGTGGGAATCCTGGTCGACGAGGCCACGGTGACCATCGAGAACATCAACTGGCACCTGGAGCAGGGCAAGGACGTCATCACTGCGATCGTCGACGGCTCGGCGCAGATCATCGTGCCGGCGTTCGTATCGTTGTGCTGCATCTGCATCGTGTTCGTGCCGATGTTCTTCCTGCCGGGCGTGGCGCGCTACCTGTTCGTGCCGATGGCCGAAGCGGTGATCTTCGCGATGATCTTCTCGTTCATCCTGTCGCGAACGCTGGTGCTGACCATGGCCAAGTACCTGCTGCTGGCGCATCCGCCGACCGTGGACGAACACGGCCAGCACCTGCCGTTGCCGCCGCCGCGCTCGGCGCTGGGCCGCTTCCAGCGCGGCTTCGTGGATCGCTTCGAGCGCTTCCGCGCCGGCTACAGCGGCCTGCTCGACCTGGCCCTGCAGCACCGCAAGGTGTTCGTGCTCGGCTTCCTCGGTTTCGTGCTGCTGTCGTTTGCGTTGCTGCCGGGACTGGGCAGCAACTTCTTTCCCGACGTGGATGGCGGGCAGATCCTGATCCACGCACGGGCGCCGGTGGGTACGCGCGTGGAAGTGACGGCGGCGGAATTCGCCGATATCGAGAAGGCCGTGCGCCAGGTGATTCCTCCCGATGAACTCGAAGCGATGGTGGACAACATCGGCCAGTACGCCAGCTCGATCAACACCATCTACAACAACACCGGCGAAGTGGGCGAACAGGATGGCGACATCCAGATCTCGCTGAAGGACGGCCACCGTCCGTCCGCCGAATACGTGCGGGCCCTGCGCGAGAAGCTGCCGCGCCTGTTCCCGGGCACGGTGTTCTCGTTCCCGCCGGCCGACATCGTGAGCCAGATCCTGAACTTCGGTTCGCCGGCGCCGATCGACCTGCAGGTGCGCGGGTTCCACCTGTCCGACAATTTCGCCTACGCGAACCTGCTGTTGAACAAGATCCGCCAGGTCCCCGGCGTGGTCGATGCGCGCATCCAGCAGTCGCAGGCGCAGCCTGCGTTCAAGATCAACGTCGACCGCACCCGCGCGCAGTTGCTGGGCCTGACCGAGGCGGACGTCACCAGCAGCCTGGTGGCGGACCTGTCGGGTACGGGGCAGGTGGCGCCGACGTTCTGGCTCAACCCCGACAACGGCGTGACGTATCCGATCTCGGCGCAGGTGCCGCAGTACCGGCTCGACTCGCTGGCTGCGCTGAGCAACCTGCCGATCACCGCCAAAAGCGGCGGCAATCCGCAGGTGCTGGGCGCGCTCGCCGAGGTCGCACGCTCGCACAGCAACATCGTGGTAAGCCAGTACAACATCCAGTCGATGGTGGAAATCTACGCGACCACGCAGGGACGTGACCTCGGCGCGGTATCGGGCGATATCCAGCGCATCATCAAGGACACCGGGAAGTCCAGGCCCAAGGGCGCGAGCATCGCGCTGCTGGGCCAGGTGCAGACCATGAACGATGCCTACTCGGGACTGCTGTTCGGCCTGCTCGGTTCCGGCGTGCTGGTGTACCTGCTCATCGTGGTGAACTTCCAGTCGTGGACCGATCCGTTCGTGATCATCACCGCGCTGCCTGCCGCGCTCGCGGGCATCGTGTGGATGCTGTTCGTCACGCGCACCACGCTGTCGGTGCCGGCACTGACCGGCGCGATCATGTGCATGGGCGTGGCCACCGCCAACTCGGTGCTGGTGGTCAGCTTCTGCCGTGAACGCCTGTCCCACCACGGCGACGCCACGCTGGCGGCGCGCGAGGCCGGCTTCGTGCGCTTCCGTCCGGTGCTGATGACGGCGCTGGCCATGATCATCGGCATGGTGCCGATGGCGCTTGGCCTGGGTGACGGCGGCGAGCAGAACGCGCCGCTGGGGCGCGCGGTGATCGGTGGCCTGCTGTTTGCCACCACCGCCACGCTGATCTTCGTGCCCGTGGTGTTTTCCATTGTCCATGCGCAGCGCGGCCGCGCGTCTGATCAGGCCATTGCTCCTGGGGAGCCCGTCCATGTCTGAGCATCTCTCATCCCTTCCGGAAACGAAGCCCTCGCCGCGTCGCCTGCGCCTCGCGGCCGTCATCGGCGTGGTCTTGCTGGGCTCGATCGTGGTGGTCGGGGTCGCCTCGCGCATCTCCGATGCGCGCAGCCTGCGCCAGTGGACCGACGAACAGGCCATACCTACCGTGGTGGTGACCAGCCCGGAGTCCGGCAACGGCAAGGCGCCGCTGGAGCTGCCCGCGCAGATGGACGCCTATGCCAATGCGCCGATCTACGCGCGCACCAGCGGCTACCTGAAGTCCTGGGACAAGGACATCGGCGCTTCGGTGAAGGCCGGCGACCTGCTCGCCGTGATCGATACGCCCGACCTCGACCAGCAACTGTTGCAGGCGCAGGCGGACCTGGCCAGCGCGCGGGCCAATGCCGCGCTGGCGGCCACCACGGCCAAGCGCTGGCAGGTACTGCACGCGACCGATCCGGATTCGGTGTCGCAGCAGTCGGTGGACCAGTACAACGGCGACTACGCGGCCAAGCAGGCGCAGGCCAGCGCCGCGCAGGCCAACTTCGACCGGCTGAAGGCGCTCAAGTCCTACGCGCGCATCGTTGCGCCGTTCGACGGCCGCGTGACCGCGCGCAACACCGACGTAGGTGCGCTGATCAGCGCCGACAGCAGCGGCATGCCGCTGTTCGCCGTCTCGGACACCAGCAGGCTGCGCGCGTACGTACGCGTGCCGCAGGTTTACGCGCCCAGCATCCATCGCGGCGACGAGGCCACGCTCACCGTGCCGGAGTACCCGGGCAAGAGCTTCACCGCGAAAGTCGAGGCGGACGCGCGCGCGATCTCGCCCACCTCGGGCACCACCCTGGTGCAGCTGCTGGTCGACAATCCGGACGGCAAGCTGTTGCCCAGCAGCTACGCGAGCATCAGTTTCAACATCGCGTCGAACGCGCTGGGCATGCGCGTGCCGGCCGAGGCGCTGATCTTCGACGACCACGGGTTGCGCGTGGCCACGCTCGATGCGCATGACCACGTGCGCTTCAAGGCGGTGACGATCCGCCGCGACTACGGCAAGTCGGTCGAGCTGGGTTCCGGCCTGGAGACCGGCGACCGCGTGATCAGCAACCCGCCCGACGGCCTCGCCGACGGCGACCCCGTGCACATCGCCAGGAACCCGCAGCCGGCGGCGAAGCCCCATGAAAAAGCCTGAGCACATCGCTGCGGCGCTGCTGGCCACGCTCGCGCTCGGCGCGTGCTCGATGGCGCCGGCCTACAAGCCGCCGCAGGCGCCGGTGGACGAGCACTACCAGCCGACCGGCCCGTGGACCACGGCTGCACCCGCCGACCAGTTGCCGCGCGAAGGCTGGTGGACCTTGTACGGCGACGCGCGCCTGGATGACCTCGAAGGCCAGCTGCTCGCGCACAACGCCGACCTGGCCGCGGCGTTCGCCAGCTACCAGCAGTCGCGCGATTTCCTCGCGCAGGTGCGCGCCGACCTGTTTCCGCAGGTATCGGTGGGCGCCGGCGCGGTGCGCAACCGCCAGTCCGACAACTCGGCTTTGCGCGGTCCCACCTCGCCCAGCTGGTACGACACCTATTCGCTGACCGGCCAGGCCAGTTACGAGGTCGACCTGTGGGGGCGCGTGCGTGACAACGTGGCGGCGGGGCGTGCCTCGATGCAGGCATCGGCGGCCGACCTTGCCTCGGTGCGCCTGAGCCTGGAAGCAGAGCTGGCCGACAGTTACCTGGTGCTGGTCGGGCTGGACCGCCAGATCGATCTGCTGCAGAAGAGCGTGGATGCGTATCAGCGCGCGCTGCAGCTGACCAAGGCGCTGCAGAGTGGCGGCGCGGTATCCGGCCTCGACGTTGACCGGGCGCAGACGCAGCTGTCCTCGACGCGCTCGCAGCTGTCGCAGACGCGGGCGCAGCGCGACCTGCTGCAGCATGCGATAGCGGCACTGGTGGGCCAGCCCGCTTCGAGTTTCGTGCTCGACGCCAAGACCGAGCTGCCGGCATTGCCGGTCATTCCCATCGGCTTGCCGTCCACGTTGCTGCAGCGTCGTCCGGATATCGCCGCCGCCGAGCGGCGCACGGCCGAAGCCAATGCACAGATTGGCGTGGCCCGCTCGGCGTTCTTTCCGTCGTTGACGCTGAGTGCGGCAGGTGGCTTCAGCAGCGGCGCCTGGGGCAACCTGCTGACCGCGCCCAGCCAGGTCTGGGCGCTGGGTCCGAGCCTGCTGCTGGATGTGTTCGATGGGGGGCGCCGTCGCGCGCAAGTGGCATCGGCGCATGCGGTATTCGACGAGGCCAGCGCGCGCTATCGCGGTACGGTGCTGGCCGCATTCCAGCAGGTGGAAGACAACCAGTCGCTGCTGACCCGCTTCGGTGACGCCATCGTCGACCAGCAGGACGCGACCACGGCGGCCGACCGCACGTTGAAGATCTCGCTCAGCCTCTACAAGCAGGGCGCCAACAGCTACCTCGACGTGGTCACCGCGCAGGTGGCCGACCTCGATGCGCATACCGGCCTGCTCAGCCTGCAGACCAACCAGTTGCGCGCCAGCGTGCAGCTGGTGCGCGCGCTGGGCGGTGGCTGGTCGAGCGAGGAGATTGCGCCCGGCCAGCTCGCGCAGGAAGCGAAAGACAACGGCATGAAGTGACGGGAAGGAAGCGGGCGACGGCCCGCTGCCCTTGCTGGCGGCGCCTTAGAGGCGGGAGGCCAGCAGCGTCTCGAGCTTGCGCTGGTCCGCGGCGAACTTGCGGATGCCATCGGCGAGCTTGTCGGTGGCCATCGCATCTTCGTTGTGGCCCCAGCGGAAGGCGGCCTCGCTGATTGGCGCAAGGCGCGCCTCGCGCGAACCATCGTCGCCCAGCACGTGCGGCAGCGGCGAGCTGTCCTGTTCGAGCTTTTCCAGCAGGTCCGGGCTGATGGTGAGGCGATCGCAGCCGGCCAGGGCCTGGATCTGCCCGGTATTGCGGAAGCTCGCGCCCATCACCACGGTGCTGAAGCCGTGCTTCTTGTACCAGGCGTAGATGCGGCGCACCGACTGCACGCCCGGATCGTCGTCCGGCGCATAGCTCTTGGTCGCGGTGTTGGCGACGTACCAGTCCATGATGCGACCGACGAACGGCGAGATCAGGAACACGCCGGCCTCGGCGCACGCCACCGCCTGTTCGAACGAGAACAGCAGGGTGAGGTTGCACTGGATGCCGCGCTTCTCCAGCTGCTCGGCGGCGCGGATGCCTTCCCAGGTCGAGGCGATCTTGATCAGGATGCGATCGCGCTTGACGCCGCCCTGTTCGTACAGGTCGATCAGGCGCTCGGCCTTGGCGATGGTGGCGCGCGTGTCGAACGACAGGCGGGCATCCACTTCGGTGGAGACGCGGCCCGGCACCAGTCCGACGATCTTGCGGCCGACGGCGACGGCGAGGTGATCGCTCGCGTCGGTCAACTGCTGCTCGCGCGACTGGCTGTCCGCCTTCGCGCGCTGCACGGCTTCGTCGATCAGCGGCGCATACGCCGGCAGCTCGGCGGCCTTCAGCAGCAGCGACGGATTGGTGGTGGCATCCACGGGCCGGTAACGGGCGATCGCCTCGATGTCACCGGTGTCTGCGACGACGGTGGTGTACTGGCGGAGTTGTTCGAGTTGGGAGGACACGTCAATATCCATGGGGTGGAATGGCTGATTTTACGCATCGTTGGACGTGGGTGTGTGCACGTCGCGGATTTCGTCGCTGCCGGTGACGATGCGGGCGTGGCGTTGGTAGGTCCAGTAGGCCCAGGCCCAGTCCAGCATCACCACCAGCCGGTTGCGGAAGCCGATCAGGAAGGCGATATGCGCCACCAGCCAGACCCACCAGGCCAGCAGGCCGGAGAGTTTCAGACGGCCAAACTGCGCCACCGCCGCCATGCGTCCGATGGTGGCCAGCGCGCCGTCGTCGCGATAGCGGAACGGCGGGCTCGGTACGCCACGCCAACGCTCCTTGAGCACGCTGGCCACGTAGCGCCCCATTTGCTTGGCGGCCGGGGCCACGCCGGGCACGGGCTGGCCATTGGCCTGGGTCACGCTGGCAAGGTCGCCGATGACGAAAACCTCCGGCTGCCCTGGCAGGCTGAGATCAGGCATCACTTGCACGCGACCGGCGCGGTCCACCGGCGCGCCCAGGCACCGGCCCAGCGGTGAGGCGGCCACGCCGGCTGCCCACAGCACGGTGCGCGCCGCGTAGGGCGTATCGCCCAGGATCACGCCATCGCCGTCGATGCCGGTGACTGCCGTGCCCAGGCGCACTTCGACGCCGAGTTTCTCCAGCTGGCGACGTGCCTTGTCGGACAAATCGGTGGCGAACGCCGGCAACAGGCGTGGCCCCGCTTCCACCAGCAGGACATTGGCCTGGCGCGGGTCGGCGCGACGGAATTCGCGGGGCAGCGTGTGCCGGGCGATTTCCGCCAGCGTGCCGGCCAGTTCGACGCCGGTGGCGCCGCCGCCGACCACCACGAAATTCAGCCACGCCTGCCGACGTGCCGGATCCTCCTCGCGCTCGGCGCGCTCGAAGGCGAGCAGCACGCGTCGCCGGATGGTAAAGGCATCGTCCAGCGTCTTCAGCCCCGGGGCGTAGCGCTCCCAGTCGTCGTGTCCGAAATAGGCATGCGTGGCGCCGGTGGCGACCACCAGCGCGTCATAGTCCACGCTGCCGTTGGCGAGCCTGACGCGACGCTGCGACAGGTCCACGTCCAGCGCTTCGTCCATCAACACGGTGACATTGCGTTGCTTGCACAGAATCTGCCGCAACGGCGCGGCGATCGACGGTGCGGAAAGCCCGGCCGTGGCCACCTGGTAGAGCAGAGGCTGGAACAGGTGGTGATTGCGCCGGTCGATCAGTGTGATGCGGGCGCGGGTGTCGGCGAGCCCGCGCGCCACGGCCAGGCCGCCAAAGCCGCCGCCGAGAATGACGACGTGGGGGCGTGCGTCGGGAGTTCGTGCGTCGTTGCCTTCCATGTGATGCTTCCGGTCAAGGTGAGAATCATGGGAAGTGTCGTCGCCGTCCCGTCTCAATAGAGATCGATGGGATCGACGTCGAGCGACCAGCGTACGCGCCGCACCGAAGGCAGCGTCGCGAGCGTGCGGTACCAGGGGCGCAAGGCCGTGTGCAGCTTGCTGCGGCTATCGGCCTCGATCAGCAACTGGCCGCGATGACGACCTGCCCGCAGCGGCATCGGCGCCGGCATCGGGCCGGCGATCTGCAGCGCTGCGTCGGCGAGCGCGGCACAAGCCTCGGCCAGGAAGGCGTCGACGTGTTGGCGCTGGTGCGCTTCCGCACGCAGCAGCACCTGATGGCCATAGGGCGGCAGCTGCACGCTGCGACGTTCCTCGAGCAGCGTGCCGGCGGCAGCGGCATAGCCCTGCGCGAGCAGCTGGCGCAGCAGGGGGTGATCGGGATGATGGGTCTGCAGCAGCACGCGGCCTGGCTTGCTGGCGCGGCCGGCGCGGCCGGCCACCTGCACGACCAGCTGGGCGAGCCGTTCGCTGGCGCGGAAATCCACGCTGAGCAGGCCCTCGTCGACGCCGACGATGGCGACCAGGGTGAGGTTGGGCAGGTCGTGGCCCTTGGCCAGCATCTGTGTGCCGACGAGGATCGCGGGGCGGTCTTCGTGCAGACCTTCCAGCAGCTGCTCGAAGGCATCGCGACGCCGCGTGGTCTCGCGATCGATGCGCATCACCGGCACGTCGGGGAAACGCGCGACCAGCGCTTCTTCCAGTCGTTCGGTGCCCTGGCCTTGCGGCTTGAGATCGCTGGCAGCGCAGGCCGGGCAGGCCTCGGGCACGCGCGAGGAATAGTCGCAGTGATGGCAGATCAGCTGGCGACGGCCGGCGTGCAAGGTCATCGGGTGTTCGCAACGCGGGCACTCGGCATGCCAGCCGCAGGCGTGGCACAACAGCACGGGTGCGTAGCCGCGACGGTTGCGGAACACCAGCACCTGCTCGCCGCGCGCCACCGTGTCGGCGACGGCGGCGAGCAGGGCCGGCGACAGGCCGTGGTCCAGGCGTTGCGCGCGCATGTCCACGATCTGCACCTGCGGTGGCCGGATCGCGCCGGGACGCGCGCGCAGGTGCAGGGCGCGGTAGCGGCCCGACTGCACGTTCGCCAGCGACTCCAGTGATGGCGTGGCCGAGCCCAGCACCACCGGCACGTTCAGAGCGCGGGCACGCAGCAGGGCAAGGTCGCGCGCGTGATAGCGAAAGCCTTCCTGCTGCTTGTAGGCGCCGTCGTGCTCCTCGTCGACGATGATCAGGCCGGCCTGCGGCAACGGCGTGAACACGGCCGAACGCGTGCCCAGGATCACCTTCGCTTCGCCGCTGCGCGCGCGCAGCCAGGCGCGGGCGCGGTCGCCTTCGGCAAGATTGGAATGCAGCACCTGCACGGTGACGCCGAGACGATCGCGCAGGCGGCGCACGGTTTGCGGCGCGAGGCCGATTTCCGGTACCAGCAGCAGCGCCTGCTTGCCCTGCGCGATGACCTGCTCGATCAGGGCGAGATAGACCTCGGTCTTGCCGCTGCCGGTGACGCCATCGAGCAGGAACGGCTGGAAGCGCCCAAGCGCCTCGTGGATGCCGGCCACCGCCTGCTGCTGCTCGGTGCTGAGCGCGGGTGCCGACGACACGATGGCGGGCCCGGCACTGGCGGCGTCGGCGCGGGCGATCAGGCCGGCCTCGTCCAGCCTACGCGCGGCATCGCGCCACCCGGGGAGCATCTCGTGCAGCACGTCGGCGACCTGCGGGCCGCGCGCCAGCACGTCCAGCAGGGCCCGGCTGCGGCCGCGACGGCTGCCGGCGTCGAGCGCGCTGCGGCCGGCCGGCGTCAGCGCCCAGGCCTCTTCGCGCAGGTCGGGCAAGGGGCGGTCTTCGCGCAAGGCCAGCGGCAAGGCATTGGCGTAGGCCTCGCCGGGGGCGCCGAGCCAGTAGTCGGCGGCGCGGGCCAGCGTGGCCATCAGTTCGGGGTCGAGCAGGGGCGCGTCGTCGAGCACCCGCAGGACGCGCTTCAGCCGCGTGGCGCCAACGGCCGTCTCCACCTCGGTCTGCACCACCACGCCCACGGCCTTGCCCTTGCCGAACGGCACCAGCACCCGGCTGCCCACTTCCGCCCGCCCCGCCGTGGCCGGCAGGTAATCGAACAGGGTAGGCAGCGGAACGGGCAGGGCGACGCGGAGGACGGCGGGCATGTAAACCTCGTGGCAACCCAGTGTAACCGGCCCGTCATGGGCGGCGACGGGCGGGCCGGATTCTCTGTACGCGGGCGAATGGTCTGTTGGCGGAGGCTTGCGACGGGTTGCTGTCGTGCCATCTAGGAATCGAGGCTAAGTGACTATCAGGACGAAGCTTTTCTGTTTATCCACAGCAGCTGTGGATAAGTCTGTGGATGTAGCGTTGAAGGACGCCTTCCAGGCGCATGAAAACGGCCTTCATGACGCGCTGTGCAAGTTTTAACCATGAAAAAAGACCGTTGTAATTCATGTAGTTACGAATTTTGCTAGGCTGCCGTTCACACAACTGCCACAGGCACGGGACTTGCCTTGACAGGCTCATGACGCTGTGTAAAACCCTGCCGAGGCTATTTTTCAGTGCGCTGCGCACGGGTTCCACCGCACAAAACGTGTGTGACGAAAGTCACAAAAATGCAGGGACGTCAGTGCGCAAAACCGAACAACATGGCGATCCCCAGCGCGATGCTGAGCAGCCACATGTAGCACCAGCCGACGAACAGGTATTTCACCGTGGTCATGAACCAGCCCTGGCGATAGACCCGCTTCTGCATGACCAGCAGGTAGATCGGCGCCCAGATCAGCAGCGCCCAGCAGGCCAGGGTGATCGGCGGCCCCACCCAGCCGGCGTGCGGCACCAGCCAGCTGCGCAGGGTCAGCAGCAGCATGCCCAGCAGCAGGGCCAGAAACAGGAAGGCGTGGCTGTGCAAGGCCACGATCAGGTGCTCCATATAGAGGCGCCGCCTGAACAGGTAGACCAGCTTGAGCAACAGGGCAAACAGCGGCATGACCAGGAACAGGGTCTGCGGCAGCACGGCAAAGGTGCCGGCCACCACGCGCTCCCTGGCCTCGACGCCCGCCTCGCCTCCTTCCGTGAAGCCCTTGAAGTTCGCCGACGCATGGGCGATCGACCGGTTGAGGCTGGCATTGATACCGTCCGGCAGCCAGGTCACATGCACCTGGTCGGTCGGCCAGTCGATCTTGCTGGTGCCATGAGTCGCCAGCGGCGGGGCGCCGAGCTGGGCCAGGCGGTGGTTGGCGCGGTCGCGCTCGGTGGACAGCGTGTGCTTGAGCGCCTTGTCGCCGAGGTTCGAACCGGTGGTCGCGGTATCGACGCTGGTGCGCATCTGCTCATAGCGGGCGCGCACGGCATCGGGGGTGGTGTCCCTGGCGAAATCGCCGGTCCCCACGGTGGTGGTCGCATCGGTCATGAAGAAGTTGACGTTGTCCATCACCAGGTGGCAGAAGAAAAAGCCCAGCAGGCACAGCACGAACATCAGGCGGAACGGCGCCACGTAGCGCTGCCGGCGGCCGGCAAAATATTCCATGGTGAGAAAGCCGGGCCGGTTCAGCAGCGGCGGCAGCGTGTGCAGCACGCGGCTGTCCACGTGCAACACCATGTCCAGCGTGTCTTCCAGCATGTGGTGCATCGGCCGCAGCACGCTGTGGATCGACTGGCCGCACTCGTGGCAGAACTCGCCCTGCATGGATGCACCGCAGTTGGCGCAGTGCACGCCCTCGAACGACACCAGTTCCTTCTTCATGTGTCTTCCCCTGAGCTCGACAAGCGCGTGATGTTGGCACAAGCAGTGGACGCCGGCAGCTCCCGTCGGCCTCGCCCGCGGGGCGCTGCGCGGGAGCCTGCGGGCCGGTGCGTTAGAATGCCCGGCCCAGGAGTCTTGTCATGCAGTCTTTCCGCCCCGATCGCGCCAGGGTGGCGCACGAGGTTGGCGCCACGGTACGCCTGGCCCTGCCACTCATTGCCGCCCAGCTCGCCGCCGTCGGGCCCAACTTCGTGGACGCGGTGCTGGCCGGCCACCTCAGTGCGCATGTGCAGGCGGCCGTCACGACGGCGGTGAGCATCTGGGCCCTGGCCCTGGTCAGTGGTCTGGGCATGATGATGGCGGTGCCCCCGTCGGTGGCGCAGCTCGACGGCGCCGGTCGTCGCCATGAGGTAGGTGCCGTCTTCGTGCAGGCGCTGTGGCTGGCATGGGGTATGGGCATCGTGCTGTGGTTCTTCGTGCGCCACGCCACGCCGTTGCTGGACTGGATCGGCGTGGTGCCGACGCTGCGCACCGACGTGACGCACTTCCTGCACGCGATCAGCTGGGCAGCGCCCGCGCTCACCAGCTACTTCGCGCTGCGCGGCCTGTCCGAGGGCCTGTCGATGACGCGGCCCTCGATGTATTTCAGCTTCGGCGGCCTGCTGGTGCTGGCGCCGCTGGGCTACGTGATGATGTACGGCCGCCTGGGCCTGCCCGCGCTGGGTGCGCTGGGCAGCGGCATCGCCACCGCCATCGTGTTGTGGCTGGAAATGATCGGCTTCGCGCTCTACGTTGCCTTGCATCCGGCCTATCGCGATCTCGGCCTGAGTGCAGGCTTCGCCTGGCCCCGGCCACGCGTCCTGCTGGAACTGCTGAAGATCGGCGCTCCGATGGCCGTGACGCTGCTGGCCGAAGGCGGCCTGTTCGTGGCCGTGGCGCTGGTCATCGCCACGCTCGGCGAAACCGTGGTGGCCAGTCATCAGGTGGCGCTGAGCGTGGCCACCGTTGCCTTCATGATTCCGTTGGGCCTGTCGATGGCGATCACCGTGCGCGTGGGCAATGCAGTGGGACGCAACGACGCGCGCGGCGTGCGTTATGCGGGCTTCTGCGGCATTGCACTGGCGCTGTGCGTGCAGACGGTGTCGTCGGGCGTGATGCTGACCATGCCGCAGTGGCTGGCCCGCATGTACACCCATGACGCGGCGGTGATTGCGCTGGCCGCCCAGCTGATGCTGCTGGCGGGCTTCTTCCAGTTTTCCGATGGCATCCAGGTCAGCTCCAACGGCGCGCTGCGCGGACTGAAGGACACCCGGGTGCCGATGGTCATCACCCTGTTCGCCTACTGGGTCGTCGGCATGCCGGTGGGCTGGTGGCTGGCGTTCCGCCACGGCCTGGGCGCACGCGGCATGTGGATGGGGCTGATCGCCGGCCTCACCGTGGCGGCGCTGTTGCTGTTCACGCGGTTCTGGCGCAATGCCTTCCGGGAAAAATGGCGGCGGCCGGCCTGAACCTGCGGGTTCGCAAGCTCACGCCGGCGTGCGACGCGCGGGCGCGCAGCCGTGCCGTCGGCGCTACATGACCTTCGACGCGCGAACGGCTACGCTGTTGCGCAGATCCTGAGGAATCCTCGCATGACGGAACGTCGCCCCAACGGTTTCTGGGCCTTTCTCTGCGCCTTCGGGCGCGGCATCAACGTGGTCAGGCTGGTCATCCTCAACCTGATTTTCTTCTTCTTCCTGTTCCTGTTCGCGCTGGTGCTGCTGGGTGGCTACCTGGGCAGCCGCAGCACGCATGTCGTCCAGAATGACAGCGTGCTGGTGATCAAGCCCAAGGGCGAACTGGTCGAGCAGTACAGCATCAGCGCGATGGATCGTGCGCTGGCCGGCCTGTCGGGCAACCCGCCCAGGCAGATCCAGCTGCGCGACCTGATCGGTGCCATCGACGCGGCCGCGAAGGACAGCCGCATCACGCGCATCCTGCTGGAACCCGGCGAACTGCAGGGCGGCGGTTTCGCCGCGTTGCATGAAGTGGGCGCCGCGCTGGATCGCTTCCGTGCCGCCGGCAAGCCGGTCGTGGTGTGGGCGCCCAGCCTGGACCAGGGGCAGTACTACCTCGCCGCGCATGCCGACCGTGTGCTGGTCGATCCGCAGGGCGGCGTGATGATCACCGGCCTGGCCAATTACCGCCTGTTCTACAAGGATCTGCTCGACAAGCTCGGCGTGGACGTGCACCTGTTCCGCGTGGGCCAGTTCAAGAGCGCGGCCGAGCCGTACATCCTCGACCACGCCTCGCCCGAATCGAAGGAAGCGGACAGCTTCTGGATGGGCGGCCTGTGGGACACCTATGTCAACGAGGTGGCCAAGCTGCGCAAGCTCGATGCCGCCACCCTGCGCAGCGACATCGACACCCTGCCGGAACAGATCGGCCGCATGCGTGGCGACCTCGGCCAGCTTTCGCTGGAACAGCACCTGGTCGATGGCGTGGCCACGCCCGCCGAGCTCGTCACCATGATGCGCAAGGAAGGCGTGCCCGCCGGCAAGAAGGGCGAAGGCTTCCGCCAGGTGTCGCTGCAGGGTTACGTCGCCGACCTTCCGGACAACGACGGCATGCTGTCACCCGGCGTCGCGGTGGTCGTGGCCGAGGGCGAGATCTCCGGCGGCAAGCAGCCGCAGGGTTCGGTGGGTGGCGATTCCACCGCCGCGCTCGTGCGTGCCGCGCGCACCGACAAGCGCACCAAGGCACTCGTGCTGCGCGTCAACTCGCCGGGTGGCGAAGTGTATGCGGCCGAGCAGATCCGCCGCGAAGTGGCGCTGACCCGCGAGGCGGGCATCCCGGTGATCGTGTCGATGGGCAACGTGGCCGCCAGTGGCGGCTACTGGATCTCGATGAATGCCGACCGCATCTACGCCGATCCCAATACCATCACCGGCTCGATCGGCATCTTCGGCATGGTGCTTACCGTGCCGGGCACGCTCGACAAGCTGGGCGTGAAGAGCGACGGCGTGGGCACCAGCCCGCTGGCCGGTGCGTTCGACATCACGCGCCCGCTCGATCCCAAGATGGGATTGGTCATCCAGGCCACCATCGAAAAGGGCTACCGCGATTTCGTCGGCCAGGTGGCCAAGGCGCGCGGCAAGCCTTATGACGCCATCGACACCATTGCCCAGGGCCGCGTGTGGACCGGCCAGCAGGCGCTGGATCGCGGCCTGGTCGACCAGCTCGGTGGCCTGGGCGACGCGGTGAGCGAGGCCGCCTCGCGCGCCAAGCTCGGCAAGCAGTATCCGGTGCGTTACGTCGAGGAATCGCAGGGCAGCTTCGAGCAGTTCCTGATCAGCCTCAACGAGAACGCGATGGTGCAGACGGCACAGGCCTATGGCCTGCACCTGCCCGCGTGGGCCGGCCGCCTCGACACGCTGGCGCCGGAGCTCAAGCTCCTGCGCACCGCACCGGCGGGTCGCCCGAATATCTACGCCTATTGCTTCTGCTCGCCGCGCTGAAGCCCGGCGACGTCGCTGAAAACGCACAAGGCCCCGGCGTGAACCGGGGCCTTGTGCCGTCTTGCGAAGCCATCACTCGATGGCAGCGCTGTAGTAATCGCCGTGCCGATGCACGCGCACCGGCATGCCGAAGGTTTCGGACAAGGCATCGTCGGTAAGCACGCTGGCCTTGTCGCCATGGCGCAACACGCGGCCTTCCCGAAGCAGCGCGACCTGCGTGATCTCCGGCAGGATCTCTTCGATGTGATGGGTCACCAGCAGCAGCGTGGTGCCGTGGCGGGCGAGCCGGCGCAGGCTTTCCATGAAACGCCGGCGACTGGCGATGTCCAGCCCCGCGAAGGGCTCGTCCAGCAGCAGGGCGCGCGGCCGGTGCACCAGCGCCCGGGCGATCAGCACGCGGCGCGCTTCGCCGGTGGAGAGGCTTGCCATCGTGCGGCCCAGCAGGTGGGTGGCGCCGGCATGCTCCAGGGCCTCGTCGGCACGCATGCGCATGGGCGCGGTCACGCGATGGTCAAGGCCAAGCCGACGCGAAGCGAAGAAGCTGGACAGCACGGCCTCGGCCACTTCAAGCGTGGCGTCGCCGGTGCAGTCGGCCTGCAGGGAAGGGGAGACGATGCCCAGCAGGCTGCGCAGCTCGGATACCTGCCACTGCTCGCGCTCGAACACGCGCATCGAGGCACGGCCGTCGTCGCGCGCGAGGGGATAAAGCTCGCGGGTGATCAGCCGCACCAGGGTCGACTTGCCGGCCCCGTTGGCACCCAGGATGGCCGTGTGCTCGCCCAGGCCGATGCGCAGGTTGAAGCGGTCGAGCACGAGGCGGTTGCCGCGCATCACGCTGGCATCGTCGATCTCCAGCAGGGGCGCGGCGTCGAGGCTGTCGGTGCGGGTCGCGTTCATGGCCGACACGATGCCCGTTTGGACGTCGATTTGCCAAGTCCCCATGCAGCCATCGGCGTGGCTATTGTTCGGCGGCCTCGATCTGCTTGCGCTGCTTCTCGGCCTGCTCGTCGACGGTCTTCTGCACGTCGCGGGCACGCTGTTCGTCCTTCTTGAGGTCGTCCCATGGCGTGGCCACGCGCGCCGTGCTGGCCGCCGCGGGCTGGGACACCGGCGTGGGTGGCTTGCCGGAGCAGGCGGCGAGGGCGCACAGGCACAACATCGGGGCCAACCATTTCATGGGCGTTCCTGGCGAAGGTTTGCGCCAGTGTCCCGCGCAGCGCGGCAGGCGGCAACCGCGGTCCGCACTAGGCGTGACGTGGGGAGTGGTTTTAAGCTCGGCGCATGAATACGCGCACCGACGCCTGGCAGCTGCAAGGCCATACCGCTTTGATCACCGGCGCCAGCAAGGGCATTGGCTATGCGGCCGCGCGCGAACTGGCCGGCCTGGGCGCCAACCTGCTGCTGGTCGCGCGCGACGGCGATTACCTCGAGCAGGTGCGGGTGGAACTCGTCGACGATTTCCCGGGTATCGAGGTGCTGGCCTTCGGCGCGGACCTGGGCGAGCAGGAGGAGCGACTGGCCGTGTTCGACTGGGTCGCCGATCTGGGCGCACCGCTGTCGCTGCTGGTCAACAACGCAGGCGGCAACCAGCCGGGGCCCACGCTGGGCTACGAGGAAGGCGCCTACCGTGCGATCTTCGAGCAGAACCTGTTCTCCGCCTTCGAGATGTGCCGGCTGGCGCATCCCCAGCTGGTGCAGCACGCCAACGCGGCGATCGTGAATGTCGGCTCCGTCTCCGGCATGACGCACGTCCGCACGGGGGCACCCTACGGCATGAGCAAGGCGGCGCTGCACCAGCTCACGCGCAACCTGGCGGCGGAATGGGCCACCGACGGCATCCGCGTCAACGCGGTGGCGCCCTGGTATATCCGCACGCAGCGCTCGGAGCCCGCGCTGGCCGATGACGAATACCTGGACGAGGTGCTTGATCGCACGCCGCTGCGCCGCATCGGCGAGCCGGAGGAGGTCGCGGCGGCGATCGCCTTCCTGTGCCTGCCCGCGGCCAGCTACATCACCGGCCAGGTGCTGGCGGTGGACGGCGGCTTCCTCAACTACGGATTCTGATCGCAGGCCTTGTCCACAGCAGGTGTGGACGATGGCGGGACAAGCCTGTGGATAGGTAGTCCAAGTGCCCGCCAGGGCGACGTTTTCACCATCGTGGTCAGTTTTGCATCAGCGCTGCCGCGGGTTTTCCACAGCGGTTGGGGAAAGCCTGGTGGCAAGCCTGTGGACAACTGCCTCGCCGCGTTGCGCGGCGGGCACTTGCGACGCATTGCTCAAAAAGTGCCCAGGGCGTGCCACTCAACAGTTGCGCAATTGCTCGCGCAGTTGCTCCTCGCGCTTTTCCAGTGGCGGCTGGTCGCTCTTGAATGCGCGCCTCAACTTGGTCGCGTTCTCGTCGAAGGCATCGCGCAGTGCATGGCAGGTTTCGTCGCGCGTCAGTTCGCGGCACTGGTCCTGCACCCAGACGTAGTAGTTGGCGATCATGCCTGGCCTCACGCGACCGCGGTTGAGCTCGGGCGCCGACGCACCGGCACCGTTGGGCGGGCCGTAAGCCTGTGACAGCGGCAGGGACCCCGCGCCCAGGATGCCGTACGGCACCTGGTGCGGCTGCGGATCGCCGTGCTCGCTGAGGTAGGTCTTGCCATCGGTGGCGCGCTGGCATGCATACATCACCGGCAGCGGCACCGGCGGCTCGAACGGCACGGGTGGAGGCGGAGGCTCGGCTGGCGTAATGACCGGCGGTGGTGCTGGCGGGGGCGGTGGCGTCACCGGTACCGACTCGTCGAGCTGCAGCGCTTCCTGGTGCTGGCCGGCGGGACAGGGTCGGTCCTGGTAGACGACCTTGCCGTTCGTCGCGGTGCACTTGTAGGTGGTGCCAGCCACGGCCGGCACGCTGAGGCATGCGATCAAGACCAAGGTGCACAGACGAAGCAACATGCGAGCCTGCCCTGCCGTGACTGCGCCCGTCGCCGTCGGGCCCTAGAACTCGGCGAGATGTTCCTCGGCGGCGAAGCCGAGCGTGACCGCGCCTTCGCCCACGTTGACCATGCCGGTGATGCTCATGGGCGCTTCCATCAGTTCCACGCCGCATTCCTCGCAGGCCGTGCGCAGGCCGGCGTAACCCGGCAGGTTGGCCAGTTCCGACAATTCACCGCCATAGCTTACGCAGACCGCAGGCACCAGCAGGCCGGCATGCACGCGTTCGGCGGCGTAGTTGAACAAGGTTTCCGCGCCCTGCTCGAAGCCGCGCACCTTGCCCACCGGGCCGGTGTCGCCGCGGTAGCCACGCAGCAGCGGCTTGATGTCCAGGGCGGTGCCGAGCATCGCGCTCAACAGGCCCACGCTGCGGTCGCCTTTCTTCTTGGCGCGCGCACGCAGGTAGTAGAGGTCGCGCGGCAGCATGTAGCCGTACGAATTGTTGGCGATGTAGGTGAGGCGTTCGCGGATCGCCGCGGGGGTTTCGCCGGCGTCGATCAGGCGGGCGGCCTCGATGATGCTGGGGGCGGCGCCGGCGAACAGGTTGCGCGTGTCGATGACGCGCATCAGGAAGGGGCCGGTGATGCCGTTCTTCTCGCGCACCTGGCGGTAGTTCTTCAATACCGCGAAGCTCGCCTTGATCACGTGCTCGTTGATGGGGCTGCGCGTGGCGGTGATGGTGAGGCAGAACACGCAGTCCTGCTCCAGCACCAGCTTGTCGAGGAACAGGTTCTGCACATCCTCGATGGAGCACGGCTCGGTCTCCGCCGAATGGCTGCGGCTGCCGAGGTTGCGATCCAGGAAGCGATGGAGTTCGACCTGGCTGCGATTGTCGAGGAATACTTCGTCATCGACGCGAACGGTGATCGGCATCACCGCGATGTTGTGCTTCTGCAGAAACGCCTGCGGCAAGTCGCAGGACGCATCGATGGCCAAACCCATCCGCATCATCTCACCCCCCAGTGATTGGCGCGGTCAACATAGCATGGGCCGTCATGGCTGCCGACCCCGACCTATGGGCCATGTACCAGGCTGCTTTCCCTCGCCCCGCAGCCATGCAACTGAAGCTGCGCGCGTGCATCGGACGCATCCACCACGGCTAGCGCACGGCACGCGCGGTTCCGGCGGCGTCCGGAAGCGGGCGGCGCGCGGTGGCATCGGGGCGAGCGAACAGGCTGCGACGAGGCGACGCGAAACCAGTTGCAGGCGCAACCAACGCGCAGACGGATAGCAGTCCATATATAAGGAGTGGCGATTCCGGCGCCCGCCAGCCGGTGCGCGGCCCGCGACGGCCACTCCGGCCAGGCGATCAAGGCAGCGCGCAGGCCGCCAGCCAGCTGGCGTGCTCCCGCGGGTTCCCGCCATGCTGGCCTGCTGCACCTCGGGGAAGTGCCGGCACGTTGCCTGCGTCACGGCCCGGACGGCGCCCGATGATCCGCTTGGTGCCTGCCAGCAGGTAAGATGCGCGCACTGATCTGGCATCTTGCCGGCGTGGCGTCGCCGGTAACGCGCAGCGGGAAAGGCTGCGCTGACCTCGAAGGGTCTTATGAAGGACAAACAGGAAATCGTCTCCAACTGGCTGCCGCGCTATACCGGCACCGCGCTGGAGCAGTTCGGACAGCACATCTTGCTGACCAATTTCGGCCATTACGTGGAACTGTTCGCGGAGTGGCATGGCGTGGAAGTGCAGGGCCGCGACCGGCCGATGCCCAATGCCACCGCCGACGGCATCACCCTGATCAACTTCGGCATGGGCAGTCCCAACGCGGCGACGGTGATGGACCTGCTCAGCGCCATCCAGCCCAGGGCGGCGTTGTTCCTCGGCAAGTGCGGCGGCCTGAAGAAGAAGAACGCCATCGGCGACCTGGTGCTGCCGATCGCCGCCATCCGCGGCGAAGGCACCTCCAATGACTATCTGCTGCCGGAAGTGCCGGCGCTGCCGGCGTTCCAGCTGCAGCGCGGTGTCTCCACCATGATCCGCGACCTGGGTTACGACTACTGGACCGGCACCGTGTACACCACCAACCGCCGGGTCTGGGAGCACGACGAGGCGTTCAAGGACTACCTGCGCCGCACCCGCTGCATGGCCGTGGACATGGAGACCGCAACCATCTTCGCGGCCGGCTTTGCCAACAAGATCCCCTGCGGCGCCCTGCTGCTGGTGTCCGATCAGCCCATGATTCCCGAGGGTGTTAAGACGGAATTAAGCGACCGCAGCGTGACCGCGCAATTCGTCGAACGCCACATACGCATAGGTATAGAAGCCCTCAAGCTGGTGCGGCGCAAGGGACGCAGCGTCAAGCACCTGCGATTCGAAGACGATAGCGGTGCGGAATAATTCCAAGTGAAATCAGCGGCATGGGTTTTTCCCGCCCGGCCAGGCCGGGCCCGCTTCACCTGGGTTTCACCGCTTTCCCCGGATGGTCGTCGCGCCGCACCATGGAAACATGGGTCAGGACCGGTGCGGACCATCGCCGTCTGACGTAACATTTTGCGATGGCCGTAGGGGGCTCGGCAAATTCTTGCTGTATAGATTTTATTGACTATCTGTAAGTAAAGCGTGATAAATGCGCAGCGCTGTATTCCACGGTCTATCCCTAAAGTTTGGGTGACTCGGGCGCGGGTTTGAGGCGGGGATCTCTGTCAAACCCAGTCATAAATAAATAATTTCGGGAGGGTGTCTCATGAAGTTCGGGGAAAATAAACTGTGCACGTCGGTGCGCCTGGCATTGTCGGTAGGCATGCTCGCAGCGAGCGCCTACGGCACCGCAGCTTTCGCGCAGGACGCGCAGTCCAGTGCCACGCCGCCGGATCAGACCAAGAGCAAGACGCTCGAAACGGTCACCGTGACCGGTTCGCTGATTCGCCGCGTGGACGTCGAGACCGCCAGCCCGGTCGTGACGATTGATCGCGCTCAGATCCAGGCCACCGGCAAGCAGACGCTTGGCGACCTGGTGCAGCAGCTGCCGTCCATGACGGGTGGCAACGTCAACCCGCAGACCAACAACGGTGGCGGTACCGGTGGCTCGTCCATCAACCTGCGCGGTCTGGGTTCGCGTCGTACGTTGATCCTGATCGACGGCCAGCGCCTGCTCAGCAAGGATCCGAACGCCATCCCGGCGGATCTGATCGAGCGCATCGAAGTGCTGCCGACCGGTGCTTCGGCAACCTACGGTTCGGACGCCATCGGCGGCGTGGTGAACTTCATCACCCGCAAGAACTACCAGGGTGCGACCTTCACCGCCAACGTCGGCCAGTCCGACCATCAAGACGGTGACCAGAGCGGCTATACCTTCACTTTCGGACAGACGTCCGACAAGGGAAGCATCATGGCCGGCCTGAACTACAACAAGCAGGACGGCGTCCTGTCGGCCAACCGCGACTTCTCGAAGAACGCGCTGAGCCTTTCGGGCACCACGGTCTCGGTCGGTGGTTCGTCCTCCACGCCGGTCGGCCGCATCCAGATCTCGCCCGCCCTCGCGGCGTCGTCGGGTCTGAACTGCACGCGCATCTCGCTCAACCACGGCGGTAACAGCCAGGTCGTCACCCCGGCCAACTACCACTGCTACGGCAACGCCGACAAGTACAACTACGCGGCGGTCAACCTGATCATGACCCCGCAGGAGCGTACTGGCGGCTTCATCAACGGCGAATACCACCTCGCCGATCACGTGACGGCCTACGTCGACGCCATCTACCAGAAGACCTCGGCCAACTTCCAGTTGGCTCCGGCGGTCTATGGTTCGACCTCGACCGGCGCGGTCATCGATCCGAACAACGCCTTCAACCCGTTCGGCAACGGTTACGGCACGGCCAACGGCCGGGCCTTCACCTCGCGTCTGACCTCCAACGGCTTCCGTATGGCCGGCGTGGGTCGCAGCGATGCCCAGATCAACACGGGCTTCAAGGGTGACTTCACCGTATTCGACAAGAACTGGAACTGGGACCTCGGCTACAACTACGGTCACCAGAGCATCGTGACCACGACGGCTGGCCTGGTCGACCAGACCAAGCTGTACACCGGTCCGTCCACCAAGAACCCGGACGGTACGGCTTCGTGCCCGGCCGGCGTCGACCCGGTGGCCTGCCAGTTCAACCCGTTTGACATCAACCAGCCGGGCAGCGTGGCAGCCATCAAGGCCGCCAACGTCACCGCGCCGTCGAACAGCTACCTGCTCGAGAAGACTTGGCACGCTGGCCTCAGCGGCGAAGTGTTCAGCCTGCCGGCCGGCGCCGTGCAGCTGGCTGCTGGCCTTGAATACCGCAAGGACTACCAGCACACGATTCCTGCTCCGCAGCTCGTGATCGACCCGACCACCGGCAGCTGTATCCTCGGCAGCCAGTGCCTCAGCGCCGTCCAGGGTGGCTACAACACCAAGGACGTCTACGCCGAAACGTTCATCCCGATCCTCGCCGGCCTGCCGGGCGTGCAGTCGCTGAACCTGACCATCGGTGACCGCTACTCGAAGATCCAGACCTTCGGCAGCACGAACAACTTCAAGTTCGCGCTGGAGTGGAAGCCGATCGACGACCTGCTGCTGCGCGGCACGATGGAAGACGTGTTCCGTGCCCCGAACCTGACCGAGCTGTATTTCTCGGGTTCGGACGCGCCGCTGATCCACACCGATCCTTGCACCAACTACGCCGGCGCCCCGGCTGGTTCGCCGCTGGCCATCGCCTGCGCGAACGTGCCGCCCACCGGTAACTTCCAGAACAACTACGTTGTCTCGCAGACCCAGGCGGGCGCAGTTGTCCAGGGTTCGCGCGTGGCCGGCTTCCCGGTCAAGCCCGAGCATGGCAAGTCGTATGACTTCGGCTTCGTGTACAGCCCCTCGTATGTCCCGGGCCTGTCCACCACCGTTGATCTGTGGCGCGTCAACCTGAGCAACACCATCACCACCGTTGGTCTGCAGAGCCTGCTGAACCTCTGCGCCGCCGGTTCGACGGTGTACTGCCAGTACATCCAGCGCCAGCCGACCGGCCCGAACGCTGGCCAGCTGCTGCAGTCGACGGTTGAGCCGACCGGTAACCTGGGTGCGCTGAACACCTCGGGTATCGACTTCTCGGCCAACTACAAGCTGCCGCAGTTCGACATCGGCCAGTTCAACGTTGGCGTGAACGCGACCTACCTGAAGTACTACGACCAGGTGACGGCTCCGGGCGTTGCTGGCAGCGTGACCTATAAGAACGCTGGTCACTTCCTGCCGTACGGCTCGGCCCCTTCGGCCGCATGTCCGGATAACGTGGGCGTCTGCTTGTTCCCGCGCTGGCGTGCAAACGGCTTCGTCAACTGGCAGTCGGGCGGTTGGAGTGCCGAGTGGCGCATGCGCTACATCGGTCGCTTCCAGAACGGCGCAGCGACGGGTTCGCCGCAGGACAGCTTCCCGAACGGCGAGAGCGGCACGATCCTGAAGTACGGTGCCACGGTGTACAACGACGCGTCGGTTGGTTACAACATCGCGCCGATCAACACCCGCGTCGACTTCGGTATCAACAACCTGTTCGACAAGCAGCCGCCTATGCTGTACGCGAACAACACGCTCAATGCCAACACCGACCCGAGCGACTTCGACCTGATGGGCCGCTACTTCTGGGCTCGCGTGACGGTCAAGTTCTAAGTCGTTGACTTAAGCGTTAACCTTGAGGGCCGCGTGATTGTTCACGCGGCCCTTTTTTTTGTGATGCCATGGCCTCCTACGACATTTCCCGCATAGCCGAAGCGATCAACGCCGGCCAACACCTTCATGCCGAGCAGCTCAGCCGTGCTGCGCTGCTCGAGTCCCCTCGCGATGAAAACCTGCTGCTGTTCCTGGCCCTGAGCCTGCAATTTCAGGGCCGGTCGCAGGAGGCCTTGCCGGTCTACGCCGAACTGACCCAGCTGCAGCCGGCGAGCAGCGTCCACTGGAACAACTACGCGACGGTCCTGGCCGAGCTGGGCGCGCGCAGGGAAGCGGTAACGGCGTATGCCAGGGCGGTCGAGTTGGACCCGGGCAATACCACGGCCAAGAGCCAGCTCGGGCTGCAGCTGATCGAGCTGCGTGACTATCTGCCCGCCCGCAGCGTCTTGCTCGATGTGGTGAACCTGGAGCCCAACTCGGTGCAGGCACGGATCGACGCGGCGCGTGCCTGTTGCCATTGCCAGGACGTCGAGGGTGCGGCGGAGTTGCTGCGGCACTGGCGCCATTGGGCGCCGTTCGACAGCGACCAGCAGCAACTGGAGCTGGCCCAGGTGCTTACCCTCAAGCACGAGATTCCCGGTGCGGCCGAATTGCTGGAAGACCTGCTGGCCCGCTGGCCAGGCCACCATGACGTACGCCTGTTGCTGGCCACCCTCTATGAGCGCCTCAACCGCCTGGATGACGCCGACGCCGTACTGGCGGAGGTGATTCGTGCGGACGCGAACACCTCGGGCGTCCAGCGCAACGAAGCCAACCACATCCTGGCGACGCTGGCTTCGCGCCGAAAGGATCCGGCCACGGCCAGGGACCTGCTCGAACGAACGGGGCCGGCGTCCGCAACCAACTACAGCCACTATTTCCAGCTGGCTTCTGTCTGCGACCAGCTCGGCGACACCAAGGCGAGCATGAATGCGCTGCGTGTCGGCCACCAGCTGGAAGCCAGCGAGCGCCGCTTCGACTCGCCCGAGTATTTCAGGTCCGATGCCCCGGCCATGCCGGTGGATGCGCCGCGCGTATCGGCCGAGCAGTATGCCCGCTGGCCGGCATATACCGCGCCCGCCATGCAGGACTCGCCAGTGTTCGTGGTGGGGTTCCCGCGTTCCGGCACCACCTTGCTGGAGCAGATGCTGGACGCGCATCCTGGCCTGCAGTCGATGGACGAGAATCCGTTCTTCAATTGCCTGGCCGGCATCCTGGGCAACCATGACCGCCGCATCCTGGACGATCTCAGCGTGCTGCGGCAGTACGATTGCGACGAGTTGCGCAAGCGCTACGACGTGATGGTGGGCGAGCGCATCCAGCGCAACGCGGGCACGCGGCTGGTCGACAAGAATCCACTGAACATGCAGTGGTTGCCGATGATTCACCGGCTGTTTCCCAACGCGAAGATCATCCTCGCCGTGCGCCATCCCTGCGATGTCGTGCTGAGCTGCTACATGCAAAGCTTCCAGTCCAGCGGCCTGGCGGCGGCCTGCAGCACGCTGGAACGGTTGTCGCGCGCCTATGTGCAGACGATGGCGTGCTGGCTGGAAGACGTGGAAACCTTCAAGCCGTCGGTGCTGGTGTCGCGCTACGAGGACCTGGTGGGCGAATTTCCCGCGCAGGCAACGCGCATCGCGCAGTTCCTCGAGCTGGAGGATGCCTCGCCGATGCTGCAGTTCGACCAGCACGCGCGCAACAAGACCTACATCGCCACGCCGAGCTATTCACAGGTGATCGAGCCGGTGAACCGCAAGGGCCTGGGGCGCTGGCACAAGTATCGCGACGAGTTCGAGCCGCTGTTGCCGATCCTCGACCCGATGCTGCGCCACTGGGGCTATGCCGTCGACGCGGAAGACTGAGCGCGGGGCCGCCTCGCACGCGGCCCTCGCCGGTGATCGAGCGTAAGCGGGTGCGCTCAGCGCTCGGGGATCTTCAGCAGCTCGGGCTCGTACGGCGCGTAATCGCGCCAGCGGCCGGCGGAGCGTGTATAGACCGGCTGGCGCGCCTGCCAGGCGCTGGCGGTGGCGATGCCGTGGTTCGCCGACGTGTGACCGCCAACCGTGGCTGCCGGCATGCCCAGCCACATGGCCAGGTCCGCGATGCTGTCGTCGGGCGCGCCCACCAGGTCTTCGTAACGGATCGTGCGGATCGATGCCGCGTAGCGCTCGTTCCAGTGCGCCATCAGGCGCCGGCAACCCTGGATGACGGCCGCGATGTGCTGGAAGTCGTACGCGTAATCGTGGGCGCGGTCGTGGAATGACTGCGACCACAGCGAGAGCGCGGTGTCGCGCGCATCGCGCTGGCAATGAATGATGCGTGCATGCGGCCACAGCGCCATGATCAGGTCGACGTGCAGCAGGTTCAGCGGCTGCTTGTCGATGAACCAGCTGGCTTCCGTGTCGTCCTGGTGCAGCTGCGCGGTGTAAAGCGCGGCGGCCTGCTCGTAGGCGGCGTGGTCATGCGAGGGCGCCAGCGAGAGGCGTTGCGCGATGGACTGCAGCCAGCCCAGTTCGCCGCGATTGACGACCCCGGGTTGGCGGGCGAGCAGCTCCGCCAGCAGCGTAGTGCCCGAGCGTGGCACGCCAACGACGAAAATCGGCGTCCAGTCGGAAGCGGGCGCCAGGGCCAGCGGATAAGGCCCGGCCGCCAGGCGGGCCTCGATCGACCGCTGCCACAGCTTGCGCGACCACGAACTGTCGGCGCTGGCGCGGCCGTTGGCCTCGCGCCAATACGCGGCGGCCTGCGCGTAGTCGCCCAGGTCGTCGTGGGCCTTGCCGAGGGCAAACAGCAGCTGGGTACGGGCCTTGTCGCTCAGGCCGGGGCGCTGCAGCACCTCGCGGAACAGGGCGAAATCCGGGTGCTCGCCGTCGCGATAGCGCTGCAGGCCCGACAGCCCGATGGGGATGTTCCACTCGACCGCCTGCGGTTCGTGGTCCAGCACGTAGCGATAGTGCTCGCGCACGCGCTCGAACTGGCCGAGCTGGATGCCGAGCATGCCGGCATAGGCGTGCAGGCGTGCATCCTGGGGGCCCGCTGCCAGGGCGGCCTCGCAGATCTGCAGGGCTTCCTGTGGCCGGCTGTAGTCATCGAGCAACTCCACGGCCTGGATGACCGTGTCCACGTCGTGCGGACCATGCTCGAACAGGCGCAGCATCAGCCGCGCCGCGGCGTTCATGCGACCCTGCTCGCGCAGCAGGCGCACCAGCAGGAAGGTCGCGGCCGTGTCCGCCGGATGGCCCTGCAGCCATTCGCGCAGCAACGACTCGGCTTGCGCCGGCTGTTGCATCTGCCAGTAAAGCCCGGCCAGCCCTAGCTGCAGTTCGGCTGCGTCGGGATGGCGCATGGCGGCTGCCGCGAATACGGCGCGCGCCGTTTCCAGGTCGCCACGTAGCACCAGGGCCCGCGCGCATTCCAGCGAGTCCTGCTCGCTGGCCAGCGACAGCGCGGTGAGCAGGCCGTCACGCGCGGCCGGGGCCGCGCCGGCCGCGAGGCGCTGCGCGTAGCTGGCGAGGAACTCCTCGGCGCGACCAAAAGCCTGCGAGAGTGGACTCATGCTTGCCAGAGGGGCAGGTCGAGCGCCTTGCGCAGGGGATCGAGCAGGCTGCCATAGCGGGCGGTGCGCGCCGTGTCCCGCCGCAGCGGTTGCCGCACCTGGGTGGCGCTGGGCGAGCGCACTTCGCGGCGGTTCTCGTGGAACTGCAGGCAGGCTGCTTCAAACGGCAGGCCACAGAATGCCAGCAGACTGCGGATGCCTGCCTCGGGATCCTCGAGCAAGGTCTCGTAACTGTGCTCGCGCACATGCGACGGATGCCGCGCTGCGCCGAGCGTGGCGCTGCGGTCGAAATCGCGCCAGAAGCTGGAGATATCCTCGAACGTACGCGTATAGCCGTTGCTGCCATCGAGCTGCTGGCGATAGCAGGCGAAGCAGGTCTCCAGTGGGTCGCGGCGGCACAGCACGATGTGCGCGCCTGGCAACATCGCGCGGATCGCATCGATGTAGAGCCAGTTGTTGGGCAGCTTGTCGGTGAACATCGGCCGTTCCTGCCGCCAGCGCGCGGTGCGCTCCAGGTAGCGCCGCCCCAGTCGCTCCCAGTCGGCTGCCTGCATCTCGCTGACCCACTGCGGAAAGGGCTTGCCGCGGCGACGCGATTCTTCGCCCAGCACCAGCGGCAGGTCGGCCAGTTCGCCGGCGCCTTCGATCGACGAGTGCGAGGCGAGGATCTGCTCGACCAGGGTCGAGCCCGAGCGGGGCAGGCTGGCGATGAAAATGACTTCCTGCCCCAGCGGAGCCGGGGCGCTGGCCTGGGCACCCTCGAAGGCCGCATGGATGCCGCCGACGCTGGCGGAAAACGCCGCGGCATTCCACGGCTGCAGGCGTCGGCCGATGGTGTTGGCCTGCGCCAGCGCATCCAGCGACTCGGCGTACTGCCCGGCATCGTCGAGTGCCTTGGCGAGGGCAAAGCCGATGGAAATGCGGTCGCGCTCGGTGGCATCCGGACGCAGCTGCGCGGCGCGCATCTGCGCCACGTCGGCCTCGCTGAAGCGCTGGTTCTTGAGGTCGGCGAGCCCCCACCAGGCCAGGCCCTCGCAGGGACGCTCGGCGATCAGCTTGCGGTATTCGGCCGCCGCCTCATCGACCAGCCCGCGCGTGCGCAGCAAGTCGGCGAGCAGGGCACGGGCGCCCATGTGGTTCGGCGCCAGCGCAATGGCGCGCTGCAACGCCGCGGTTGCTTCCTCGTTGCGCACGCACTTGGTCAGCATGACGCCGAGGTTGTACCAGGCCAGCGGCAGGCCCGGCTGCAGTTCGCAGGTGCGGTGCAGGGCCTCGATGGCCGCCTCGTACATGCCGGCCGTGCCCAGCAGCGACCCGAGCGTGTTGTGGTAGAGCGCGTCCTGGGGGCGCTGCGCCAGCGCGCGCTGCATCGTGCGCAGCGCTTCCGGGTGCTGGCCCCGCATGCTGAAGATGCCCGCTTTCATGCGCAGCACCTCGGGATGATCCGGGTAGGCCGCCAGCACCTGCGTGAGCTGCTGGTCGGCCTCGTCCACCCGGCCGGCGTCCAGCGCCTGGCCGGCGATCATCACTTGTTGGGTGGCGGCCGGTGCCAGCCCCTGCAGTCGCGGATTCATCGCTTTCCCGATCAGGATGTCATTGCGCGACGCTGCCCCGGTGAACGCCGATGGTGCGCGCGGCCTGTTGAAACGGGTCTATTATGCCTGCTCGCGCCGCGGCCCAGCCGCGGCATTCTCATGAGGTGAGCGACGGGGCATGGCAGTAGATCAGGCGATGAATGGCGGAATGCCTTTGGGTTCCGCGGCGCTGCGCGAGATGGCGCACAACGGGTTGAAGCAGGGCAATGCAATGCTGGCGGAGCAGTGCTTCCTGCGGCTGCTGGAGCTGGTCCCGGCGGACGTGGAGGCGCTGCAGTTCGTGGCCAGCCGCCACGTCATGCGCGGCGACACGGTGCGTGCCGTGGCCATGCTGCTGACCGCCGACACGGCGCGGCCGCGCGATGTCAGCGTGCTGCACCAGCTGGGCATGGCGCAGATGATGTCCGGTGACTTGCGGGGCGCCGCACAGACCTTCCGTCGCGCGCTGGAGGTGGCTCCGGACCAGTTCGTCGTGCGCCTGCGCCTGGGCCTTGCGCTCGAACAACTGGGCGATACGCATGCTGCGCTGCTGGCGTATTTCGGTGCGGTCAACACCGCCCAGTCGCAGGGGCGCTGGATGAACGATGCCAGCACCGCGCCCGGCCTGCAGGATGCGGTGAAGCATGCCATCCGCTTCATCGACGCCGGCCGTCCGCAGGTCTTCAATGCCGTGCTCGAGCCGCTGCGCCAGCGTTACGGGCAGTCCGAACTGGCGCGCGTGGAGCATTGCCTCTCGATCTATCTGGGCGAGCAGCCGGCACCGTTGCCGGATCCGCGCCAGAAGCCGAAATTCCTCTATTTCCCGGGCGTGCCGAGCCAGGCCTATTACCCCACGGCGCGTTTCCCGTGGCAGGCCGAACTCGAAGCCGCCACCGGGATGATCCGCGAAGAACTGCGCGCCGTGCTGGCGGAAAACCGGCCGCTGCTGCCCTTCCTGGGCGAACAGTCGCCGGAGGATCTCAAGGGCCACCTGAGTTCGTCCGGCACCGAGGCGGCCGCGTGGGACGGCTACTTCTTCTACCGCCATGGCGAACGCTTCGAGGCGGAATGTGCCGGTTGCCCGCGCACTTCGGCCCTGCTCGACTCGCTGCCGCTGGTGCGCATCCGCGACCACGCGCCCGAAACGCTGTTCTCGGTGCTCAAGCCGGGCACGCACATCCTTCCGCATCGCGGCGTCACCAACACGCGCCTGGTCACGCACCTGCCGCTGATCGTGCCAGCCGCCTGCGCCATCAACGTGGGCGGGGAAATCCACGAGTGGAAGGAAGGTCGCTGCGTCACCTTCGACGACACCTTCGAGCACGAGGCATGGAACCGCAGCGGCGAGACCCGCGTGGTGCTGATCCTCGACAGCTGGAACCCGGACCTCACCGAGGTCGAGCGCCTGGCGGTCACTGACCTGGTCGAGGCGATCGGCGACTTCAACCGCGCCAGCGAGGTGCCGGTGCCGATGGGCTGAGGCCGTCGGGCACGGCAGCGCCAGACGGACGGCCCTTCGGCGACGAGGGGCCGTTCGCGTTTCGGGGCGCCTAGCCGACGCCCATGCGCACCGCCGCTGCTTCATGGGCCAGGTGCCGCGGCGCCGCGGCGCGGGCGAGGTCGGCGCGGCACTGGGCGCGAAGGTCGTCGTAGGAGGCGAGGTGGGTCTGCAGCCACCGCTGCATCTTGGGGCCGAACAGGCTGTCGACCTTGCGATCGGCCTCGCGCAACTGCCCGTGGATGGCCGAGTGCTTCCAGGGCTCGTGGTTGAGGTCGGCGATGGTCTGCTGGCAGGCGTCGTCCAGCGGAACGTCGACCGGCAGGTCGAGGAAGGCGCAGAGCCGTTCCCATTCCAGCTCGGGCTGGCGCACCAGGTCCTCGAGGAACACGAAATGATGGTGCCCGCGGCCCACGTGCTGGCCATGGATGTGCACCGCGCGGTTCCAGCGTCGCGCCCAGTGCACGGTGCCCCCGCCGAACACGAGGTCGTTTTCGAAGCGCAGGTAGACGTCGATCAGCGAGGCCAGCACATCGGCCCCGCGCCGGACCACGTGGACGAAGCGCGCATCAGGCGCCACCGCTTCGATCTCCGGGATGTAGAGCAGGTGGTTGGGGGTCTTTTCCAACCACATGCCGCGCCCGTCGGCCGCGGCCGAGCGGTCCAGCAGGTGCATGAAGCGCCGCGACAGCGTCCCCACCCGCAGCGGCGTGCGCATCGAAGCCGGCTGGCCGGTCAGCTGCTGGTGCAGGGCGGCGAAGGACTCCCGCGCGTGGCGCCGGGTGAACCCTAGGCGCTGGCGCCACCGGCGCCGGCTGGGCTGGGCCAGGGAGTCGCCCCAGCGCCACTCCAGCTCGCCATGCATCTGCTCGAAGAAGGCGGTTTCCGGCAGCGTGTAGACGGCAGGATGGCGCGCCAGCAGGGCCTGGACGATGGTCGTGCCTGATCGTGGGCATCCCACGACGAAGGTGCGCCGCATGGCGTGTCTCCCTGTGCATACGCCGCGAACGTCACGGCCAGTGGGCGTGAACAACGCGTGATATTGCGACGGGTTGACGAAAAAATACAGCTTCGCGAAAGGAAGCGCCCCCGGGCAGCCCGCGGCTAGGCCAGGCCGGTGCCCACAGGCCACCCGGCAAAGCTGTCATGCTTTGCAGCTATCGACTATCCCTGCCCAGGACCTGAGCCCATGCACGCACTGACTTTCGACCGCTTCGGGCCGGCTGGCGTGTTGCGCTGGACCGAGCGCGCCGATCCCGTGCCGGGCCCCGGGCAGGTGCTGGTGCGCATGCACAGCGTCGGCCTCAATTTCGCCGACGTGTACCGTCGCAACGGCACCTATCACCTGAGCGGCACGGCACCGTGGACCCTGGGCTACGAGGGCGCCGGCGTGGTGGAGACGGCCATCGCGGGCGACACGCTGTTCCCGGCCGGCACCCGGGTCGGTTTCGCCGACATGCCTTACGCCAACGCCGAGCTGGTGTCGGTGGATCGCGACCGCCTGATCCCGCTGCCCGACGACATCGGCTTCGATACCGCCGCCGCCGTGCTGCTGCAGGGCCTCACCGCCCAGTACCTGGTGTCGGACAGTTTCATGGTGCGTCCCGATGACGTGGCCGTGGTCCACGCAGCGGCTGGCGGCGTGGGCCTGCTGCTGGTGCAGATGCTCAAGACGCTGGGCGCGGTGGTGCTTGGCATCGCCTCCAGCGAGGCCAAGCGCGATGCCGTGATCGCGGCCGGTGCCGATGTGGCCGTGGGCTATGACGACTGGGTCGCCGCAGCGCGCGACCTGAGCGGCGGGCATGGCGCGGACGTCGTCTACGACTCGGTCGGGCGCACGCTGTCCGACAGCCTGGCGGCGGCACGGATCGGCGGCACCGTGGTGTTCTACGGCATGGCGGCGGGCGACCCCGACCCGGTCGATCCGCGCCTGCTGATGGATCGCTCGCTCACCCTCACCGGCGGCGACCTGTGGAACGTGCTGACCGGCGCCGAGGCGCGGCGCGAACGGGCGACGGCCCTGTTCGAGCAGATCCGCCTTGGTAACCTCAAGCCGCACATCGCCGCCCGCTTCCCGCTGCGCGATGGCGCGCAGGCGCATGCCTTCCTGGAAAGCCGCGCGTCCATCGGCAAGGTGCTGCTGACCCTGTGAGGCGCCGCCCGGAGGCGGGCGCCATTCAGAAGCGGTCCGAGTCCTCGTCCTCATCCACCGGCAGCACGTCGTGGAACACGCTGTAGTCGATGTGGCTGACGCCGGTCCCGTCGTCCTGCACCAGGTCGACGTAACGATGGTTCCAGCGCCAGTCCTGGTGACGCCACTGCTGGCGGGCCAGGATCGATTGCGAGGTGGTCTCGTCGATGCCGGTGATGGAGAGCATCAGCACCGCCTCGAGCGAGGCTAGCTCTTCCCGCGTGAGCCCGTGCAGCGGGCTGCTCTCGTCGATCACATGCATCACGCTCCAGCTGAGCATGAACATCGGATGCTCGCTGCGCATCAGCTTGAGGTCGTGGATGCGCCGGAGGCGAAAACCTTCGGGCGTGGACTCGCGCACCAGCAGGTGCAGTTTGGCCGACGCCGCGGCAATCACGTTCTGCCGCGCATTGGCGGCGCGGATCATCAAGGTTTGCTGGCCATGGATGCGCCGGATCACGGGATGGTCCGCGAAGATCATCTTGGCGCGCGGCCGCGAAAACCGCGCGAACACCAGCCCGGTCACCAGGGCCAGGTTCAGCATGCCGACGAAAATTTCCACCGTGGCCACCACATGCCCATAGACCGACTGCGGGTGCATGTCGCCATAGCCGACGGTTGCCAGGGTTTCCACGCTGAAGAAGAAGGCCCCGGCAAAATTGTCCGGGTATCGGTTGGCGATCGCCTGCGCGCCCAGTTGGTACAGGGAGGCGAACAGCACGTTCACCAGCACGAAGATGGTGGCGGCCAGCGCGAAGAAGGTGGGCCAGCGAATGGTCAGCGCATAGTGGTAGATGTCGTCCGCGATGCGCCGCGTCAGGCCGCGGCTCACGAACGGCCGGCCCCCGATGGAGATCATGCGCGGGCGCTGATGGAACAGCTGCGACGGCCTCAGGTCCATGGAACGTCAGTACTCCCTCGGATGGCACGCCGCGTCCCGGCGTGATCGCCGCATTCTAGCGGCGCGATGCATTCACGCGTTGCGCGCGGCCAGTACGTCGCGCCAGGTCAGGTGCAGCCGCAGGTCCAGTTCCTGCTGGTGATAGTCGGGCTGCATGTATTCGCACAGTTGGTAAAACGCCTTGTTGTGTTCGGGTTCCTTCAGGTGCGCCAGTTCGTGCACCACGATCATCTGCAGGAACTCGGGTGCGGTCTCGCGGAACAGCGAGGCAATGCGGATTTCCTTGCGCGCCTTGAGGCGTCCGCCGTGCACGTGCGAGATCGCCGTGTGCAGGCCCAGCGCACGCTGGATCACGTCGAGCTTGCTGTCGTACCAGACGCGATCGATGCCGGGCGAATGACGCAGGTGCTCCTGCCGCAACGCATTGGCGTAGGCATACAGGGCCTTGTCGCTCTGCACGTCGTGGCGCGTGGGATGGCGCCGCTGCAGATAGTCACCCAGTTCGTCGCGCTCGATCAGCTGCCGCACCTTGTCGAGCAAGGCGGGCGGATAGCCGCCGAGGTACTTCAGCGAGGTCATTCGGCCGGGCTTCCCGCCGGCTCGTCGTCGAAGCCGGTATAGCCGTCCGGAAACACCGGCGTGCCATCGCCTTCGAGCGCGAGTACGGCGGCCAGCGTGCTCGCGGCCGCCAGCTCGGCCTTCGCCTGTTCGCGAAAGCTGCGGTTTTCGCACACCGCGTAATAGACCGGATAACCGTTGTGGTCGCGCGGTGTCACCACCAGGCAAGCGGTGAAGCGGGAGCCCTCGGCGACCGCCGTCGAACGCACCACGTAGTCGTCGAAAAGGCGCTCAGTCATGACGATGGTCCAGGATGGGGAAGGGCCACCATTTTACCTGCGGATGGCCGCCAGGCTGTGCCACCATGCGCGCCATGCCCGCCAGCCCGCCCCGCCTCGTCCTCGATACCAATGTCGCGCTGGACCTGTTCGTGTTCAGGGACGCAGCATGCGCCCGGCTGTGGTCCGCGCTGCAGGCCGGTGCGGTGCAGGCCGTGGTGGACGATGCCTGCCGCGACGAATGGCTGGAGGTGCTGGGCTATCCAGCGCTGGCGCTGGAAGAGGACGCGCGGGCCGGCGCCGCCGATGCCTTCGATCGCTGGACGCAGCGCTTGCCCGCGGCGGCGCTGGCGCCGCGCCACGAAGTGAAGCTGCCACGCTGCGCCGATCCGGACGACCAGAAATTCCTCGAGCTGGCGCTGGCGTCGGGTGCGCGCTGGCTGCTCAGCAAGGACAAGGCCGTGCTCAAGCTGGCGCGGCGCACCGCGCGCGAGGGATGGTTCGAGATCCTGCCGCCATCGGCCTGGACGCCGCCAGCCTGAGGGCGATTCACGCGGGTTTGATCGCCGGCCCGCGATGCTCCGGCCGATCCCTCGGCAAGCCGGAGACTGTCCATGAAAGCGATGTTGTGCGTGGTGGGAGCGATGATGCTGGCTGGCTGCGGCACGGCGAACAACCACGACACCGCGATTCGCGATGCGGTGGCCAATCGTGTGTTCCTCTACCAGGCCCCCGGGGCCGGCGATGCCACCTTGCTGGTCGTGCGCGAGAACGGCTGGTTCGGCGGCGGCTGTTCCAGCCAGATCCATATCGACGACAAGTACGCCGCACAGCTGGAGATCGGCGAGCAGGTGGCCTTCCACCTGCCCAGCGGTACGCATGCAGTGACGCTGGACAATTCCGGCGCCTGTCGCAAGCCCGGCGATGCACGGGTGGACGCCACGGTGGGTGCAGGCGAGAGCGTCACCATCGACATCAATGCCCACGGCTCGTCGCTGTCGCTGGCGAAGCGCTGAGCCCGGCCAGGCAGCGAGCGCGTCCGTCATGCCCGAGCCTGTCCTGATCCACTGCCCGTATTGTGGCGAGCCCATCGACATCCTGGTGGACGACTCGGTGGACAGCCAGCGCTATGTCGAGGATTGCCAGGTCTGCTGCCGGCCCATCGAGATCGCCGTGACCCTCGACGAGGATGGCGTGCCGCACCTCAGCGTCGCCACCGAGAACGACGGCTGAGCGTTTATCCGGCCAGCGCCGCCGAATCGAGGAGGTCGACGCCGAGCTGGTCGTAACGTATGCGCGTGGCTAAGTCGCTGTCCGGCGATACCGGGCGGGTGAGATCCCACAGCACATGGGTGCGGTAACCCAGCTCGACCGCGTCCTGCGCGGTCCACAGCACGCAGACGTCGCGCGCCAGCCCGCACACGTAGACCTCATCCACGCCGCGCGCGCTCAGCCAGTCGGCGAGACCCGTGGCGGGGCGCCGGCCGCCGGGGCCGTGGTTCTCGCGAAAACCGCTGTACGAGTCCACCGCGGGGTCTTCGCCCTTCCGGATGACCGTGTCTACACCGGACCAGTCGATCGCCGGGTGCAACGCCGCCCCGGCGGATTCCTGCACGCAGTGCGGCGGCCACAGGGTCTGGGCGTGGCCATACAGCGGGATACGCTCGAACGGTGCCCGGCCCGGGTGCGAGCTGGCGAAGGAAATGTGACCGGCCGGGTGCCAGTCCTGCGTGGCCACCACCGTCTGGAAGACCCGCCGTTTCAGCAGATCGCCGATGCCTGCGACGATGGCATCGCCTTCGTGGCAGGCCAGCGCGCCACCGGGCATGAAATCCGGCTGCACATCGACCACGATCAGGGCGGCGTGTCGGCTGATGGGGTGGCTCATGGACGCGTCGAGGCTCGTAAAAGGTTGCGGCCCGAGAGTCTAGTGGGCTGGCTGCTTAGGGCGATGTGACGGGTTCGACGAGTGCCATGTCCGCGATGTTCGGAGTTCACGGTAGGAGATGTCCTACGTGAAAACCCCGCTAAAGGCATAATGCCGGCAAACAACAACAACGAGGACAGGGGCATGCCTTACGACCAATCCTGGATGGGCGACGGCCTGATCGGCGGCCTGGAAGCCGGTGGCATCGCCGTCGTCGCGGGGTTCGTCCTGCTGGCGGTGTTTCGCCTGGTGGGCCGGGCACAGGGCTGGAGCGTCGGCCTGGAAATCGGCTGGGCCTACCTGCTGGGCGTCGTGCTGGCGGGCGGCGGCGATCTGTGGAACCTGTTCTATTTCAATTACGGACGGCTGCAGTCGCTGCAGCTGCTCAAGGTCAAGCTGGCCCAGGTGCACGATCCTGAAAACCTCGGCCTGCGCGTGCTGTGCGAATTCATCGGCGCGGCACTGGGGGTTTTCCTGGGCTGGCTGCTGTTCGCGCGTCGACGCCCGGCCTGATGTTTTCGCCGTGGCGCGTGCGCATGGCACGCGCCGCGGTTCGCGCGTCCCACTTTCCACCCAGCATTCCCCATGACAACCGCTGTTGAAGACCCTGCAGGCGGCTTGCCGCTGACGCTGCGCATCGTCCAGGTCGTGTGCTTCACGTTCCTGGCCTACCTGGTGGTCGGCATGCAACTGGCCGTGTTGCCGCCGTTCGTGCACGACGACCTGGGCCTGGGGGCCGTGCTCGCCGGCCTGGTGATCAGTACCCAGTACGTGGCCACCCTGCTCAGCCGGGGTTTCGCCGGTCGCACCTCCGATACCGCAGGGCCCAGGCGTGCCGCGCTGATCGGCATGCTGGCGTGCGGCGCCAGTGGCCTGCTGATGATCGTGGCCGCGCTGGCCCGCGGGACGCCGGCAATCTCGTTCGCCGTGATGCTGCTTGCCCGGCTTGCGCTCGGTATGGGCGAGAGCTGCGTTGCCACGGGCTGCATCATGTGGGGCATCGGCCGGGTCGGCAGCGCGCACACGGCCCGGGTCATTTCGTGGAATGGCATCGCCACCTACGGGGCGCTCGCCGTGGGCGCGCCGTTGGGCGTCGTGCTGGTATCGGTCGGCGGCTTCATCATGATCGGCATCGCCGGCCTGCTGCTGATGCTGCTGGCGCTCGCGCTGGCGTGGCGGCGACCGGCCGTGCGGGTCGAGGCCGGCGAGCGGCTGCCGATGCGCCATGTGTTCGGTCGTGTCGCAGCCTACGGCATGAGCCTTGCGCTGGGCTCGGTGGGCTTTGGCGTGATCGCCACCTTCATCACGCTGTTCTACGCCAGCCGGCACTGGAGCGGCGCCGCGCCCACGCTCAGCATCTTTGGCGTGTGCTTCGTGGGCGTGCGCCTGCTGCTTGGCTGGACCATCGCGCATTTCGGTGGCTATCGCGTGGCCCTGATGTCGCTGCTGGTCGAGTGCACGGGGCTGCTGGTGCTGGCGAGCGCCGGCCAGGTCGGCGTCGCGATGGCCGGCGCGGCCCTGAGCGGTATCGGCTTCTCGCTGATCTTCCCCGCGCTGGGCGTGGAGGCGGTGGCGCGCGTAAGCCTGAGCAATCGCGGCGCGGCACTGGCGGCGTATTCCGTCTTCGTCGACGTGGCGCTGGGCGTGACGGGTCCGCTTGGCGGATGGATCGTGGCGGGCGGCCGCTATGCGCCGATGTTCGTGGCGGCTGCGGTGATGTCGCTGGCGGCAGCGGCGCTGACCATCACCCTGCATCTGCGTCACGGCGGTGCGACGCGCGCATGAGTTGCGCGCCTGCGCCCCTCACAGCACCGGATCGAACAGTCGGGCCACGTGCATCGCCAGTCGCCTGAGGTAGGGCGCCCTCAGGTACTCCGCCTCAGTCACTTCATGCGCATGCGAGAAATCCTCGCGCAGCATGGCTTCCACTTGCATGGCGAAACGGCGGTCCACGTTCAGCGCACCGATCTCGAAGTTGAGCCGGAACGAGCGACTGTCGAGGTTCATGCTGCCGACCGAGGCCGTGTCGTCGTCGACCAGGATGACCTTCTGGTGCAGGAACCCCGGCTGGTAGCGAAACACCCGGATGCCGGCACGCACGGCGTCGTGCGCATAAAGGCCCGAGGCAAGAAAGACCGCGTGATGATCGGGGCGCGAGGGCATCAGCACGCGCACGTCCACGCCGCGAAACACCGCCAGCCGCAATGCGGACATCACCGCCTGGTCCGGCACGAAATACGGCGTGGTGATCCACAGGCGCTTGCGTGCGGCCTGGATCACCGAAACGAAGAACAGCGAGCAGGTTTCCTGCCGGTCGGCGGGCCCGGTGGTAACGATCAGGGTCTGCGAATGGCCTTCGCCAGGCTGGGGTAGCAGCAAGGGCGGCAAGGCGCCGGTGACCCAGTGCCAGTCCTCGGCAAAGCTGCGCTGCAGGTCGGCCACCGCGGGCCCGTCGATCTGCAGGTGGGTGTCGCGCCACGGGGCCAGCGGCGGCTTCAGGCCCAGGTATTCATCGCCCACGTTGAGGCCACCGACAAAGCCGCGCCTGCCGTCGATCACCACGATCTTGCGGTGGTTGCGGAAGTTCAGCTGGAAGCGGTTGCTGCGCCGCTGCGTGGCGAACGGATGGACGGACACGCCGGCATCGCGCAGCGTGTCCACGTACTGGTGCGGCAGCGCATGGCTGCCGATGCCGTCGTACAGCACGCAGATTTCCACGCCGGCGCGCGCGCGCTCGAGCAACACCTGCTGCATGCGTCGGCCGAGCGCGTCGTCGTGGATGATGAAGAACTGCACCAGCACGCAATGCTTCGCCTCGCCGATGGCCGTCAGCATGGCGTCGAAGGTGGCGTCGCCATTGACCAGCAGTCGCAGCGTCTGCCCGGCATGGAAGTGCGTGCCCAGCATGTGCGCGATTTCCGCATAGCGTGCGCAGGCCTCGCGCGAGGTCGCGCCCGTCTCCAGCCGGACGTTCGCCAGCGCGTGCATCTGCTCGCGCCGCACGCGGTGCAGGTCGACATAGCCGTGGAAGCGGCTGCGCCCCAGGTAGAGGTACGGCACCAGCGTGACGTAGGGCAGCAGCACCAGTCCGAGCGCCCAGGCGAAGGCGCCCTGCGGCGTGCGCGTATTCATGACCGCGTGCATGGCCGCGAGCACGCCCGCGGCATGCAGCAGCAGGACCACCACGCCGATGACCGTGCTCAACATGCGCGAGGCTCAGCAGGCGGGGTGTGCGTGTTGCCGTGGCTCGACATGAGGTCCTCGCAGGAAGCGTGTCATGACGCGGATAAGGTCGTTGATCAGGTCATTGCGTTGCGCACGGTATCGAGTACCTCGCGCTCGCGTTGCTGCAACGCCTGCTGCAGATGATCCACGAACAGGCGGATGCGTGCAGGCAGGTAGCAGCGGCTGGGATAGATCGCGAAGATGTTCGCCTCGGGCAGGATCACGTCCGCCAGCAGCGGTACCAGCCGACCTTCGCGCACATCGGCGGCGATATCCCAGGCCGACTTGAAGGCCAGGCCATGCCCGGCCACGGCCAGGGCACGCATCAGGTCGCCGTCGCTGCAGGTGATGCTGGGGTCGATGCGCAGCGTGCGCGGGCCCTCGGGCGTCTGCAGGATCCACGGCAGGATGGCCTGGCCGGGCCGATGCAGCATCAGGCAGTCATGGCCTGCCAGGTCATCGGCGCTGGCGGGGCGGCCGCGGCGTGCCAGGTAGGACGGCGCGGCGCAGACCACGCGGAAGTTGAGGGCGAGCAAGCGCGATACCAGGCGCGAATCGGTCATGGTGCCGCTGCGCACGGCCACGTCGACGCCGTGCTCGAACAGGTCGAGCATCGCGTCCGAATGGGTCAGGCGCAGCTTGAGCTGGGGGTGCTGCGCGGCGAAGCCGGCGGCGATGAGGCCGATGTACTGGCGTCCCATGTCGACCGAGGCGGTCACGTGCAACTGCCCGCGTACCTCCAGCTGCCCCAGCCCCACGGCGGCATTGGCGTCGTCGACGTCGGCGATGATGGCCAGGCAGCGCTCGTAGTAGATGCTGCCTTCCTCGGTCAGGGTGAGGCGGCGCGAACTGCGCTGCAGCAGTCGCACGCCCAGCGCCTGCTCCAGCCGGTTCATGCGCTTGCTGGCGGCCGCCGGGGACAGCCCAAGCTCCCGCCCGGCCGCCGAAAGGCTGCCATCGGTGACGGCACGGACGAACAGCCGCATGTCCTCGAAGTCGACCATCTTCAACTTTTTGGAAAGGATGCGTCTCTAGTTTGCTCAATTCACGGGGTCGGCGACAAGGCGCACAGTGGCGGGCCTCGCTCCCCGGACTGCCTGCATGAACTCCCCAACCCCCCTGGAGGCCGCCGGTCGCCTCCCGTCCGCCGCCCATGCGGCATCGTCGCGACTGGCGCTGTTTGCCCTGGCCGTGGCGGCTTTTGCGATTGGCACCACCGAATTCGTGATCATGGGCCTGCTGCCGGAAGTGGCCAGCGACCTGCATGTGAGCATTTCCTCGGCCGGCCTGCTGGTGTCGGGCTATGCGCTGGGCGTGGCCGCGGGCGCGCCGATCCTCGCCGCGCTCACCGCGCGCATGGAACGGCGCCATGCGCTCTTGCTGCTGCTTGGCCTGTTCATCCTCGGCAATGCGCTGTGCGCCATCGCACCAGGCTACGGCCTGTTGATGGTGGCGCGGGTGGTGGCGGCGTTCTGCCATGGCTCGTTCTTCGGCATCGGCGCCGTGGTGGCCTCGCACCTGGTGCCGCGCGAGCAGGCGGCAAGTGCCATCGCGCTGATGTTCACCGGGCTGACGCTGGCCAACGTGCTGGGCGTGCCATTCGGTACCTTCCTCGGCCAGTGGGCCGGATGGCGTGCGACCTTTGGCGCCGTCACCGTGCTGGGTGTGCTGGCGGCCATCGCGGTGTGGCGACTGGTGCCGGCCTTGCCCGACTTGCCGGCGCCGAACCTGCGCCGCGAACTGGTGGTGCTGCGCCAGCCGCAGGTGCTGCTGGCGCTGGCGATGACCGTGCTGGGATTCGGCGGCGTATTCACCGTGTTCACCTACATCGCGCCGATCCTGCAACAGCAGGCTCACGTAAGCGTCGGCGCCACCGGCTGGGTGCTGGTGCTGTTTGGCGCCGGCACCACCATCGGCAACATGCTCGGCGGGCGCCTGGCCGACTGGCGCCTGATGCCGTCGCTGGCAGGCGTGCTGGTGGTGCTGTCGCTGGTGATGCTGGCGTTTGCCTGGACCATGCACAGCACCGTCGCCGCCATCGTCACCGTGTTCGTGTGGGGCGTGTTTGCGTTCGCGACCGTGCCGCCGCTGCAGATGCGCGTGGTGCAGCAAGCGGCTGACGGCCCGCACCTGGCATCGACGCTGAACATCGCGGCGTTCAACCTGGGCAATGCCATCGGCGCCTTCATCGGCGGGGTGGTGATCGACGCCGGTCTTGGCCTGCCGTTCGTGAGCATGGCCGGCGCGGCGGTGGCCTTGCTGGGGCTCATCGCCACGCTTTCGAGCGCGGCGCTGGAACGCCGCCGCGTCAGCGCGTCCACGGCTGCCTGTGCCGTGGGTGCCTGAGCATCCGCGTCCGCTCGCCTGCACGCCGGCGATGGCCACGCCACTGTTTGATGACCTTGGCCGGCGCAGAATCCTTCCCCGAGCTTTCCCTTTCGTCCCGGAGCGCACCATGAAAGCCGTTGCCTATCGACACCTCCTGCCCCTTGCCGATCCGCAGAGCCTGCTGGATGTCGAGTTGCCGGCGCCACAGGCGCACGGGCGCGACCTGCTGGTGAAGGTCGAGGCCATCTCGGTCAATCCGGTCGATACCAAGATCCGCCAGCGCGTCGATCCACAAGGCGCGGACAAGGTGCTTGGCTGGGACGCGGCGGGCACCGTGGTGGCAGTGGGCGAGGAGGTGAGCCTGTTCAAGCCGGGCGATCGGGTCTACTACGCCGGTGCCATCGACCGCCCCGGCAGCAATGCCGAACTGCAACTGGTGGACGAGCGCATCGTGGGGCGCAAGCCGGCCACGCTGGATTTCGCGCAGGCTGCGGCGCTTCCGCTGACGACCATCACCGCATGGGAGCTGCTGTTCGACCGCCTGGGCGTGCCGCGCGGCAGCTCCGCGCGCAGTGGCGTGGTGCTGGTGATGGGCGGCGCCGGCGGCGTGGGGTCGATGGCCATCCAGCTGGCGCGACGGCTGACCAACGTCACGGTGATCGGCAGCGCGTCACGCGACGACAGCCGCGCCTGGGTCAGGGAGATGGGCGCGCATCACGTAGTCGACCATCGCGGCGACCTGGTGGCGCAGGTGAGGGCCGTGTCGCCGCAGGGCGTCGACTGCGTGCTCAGCCTCACGCATACCGAGCAGCACTTTCCTGCGCTGGTGGAGCTGCTCAAGCCGCAAGGCAGGCTCGGCCTGATCGACGACCCTGCCACGCCACTGGACGTGAAGCTGCTCAAACCCAAGAGCCTGTCGTTGCACTGGGAATTCATGTACACGCGCTCGCTCTACCAGACCGACGACATGCAGGCGCAGCACCAGTTGCTCAACGAGGTGGCCGATCTGGTCGACGCGGGCGTGCTGCGCAGCACCTTGCGCGAAAACCTCGGTGCGATCGACGCGGCCTCGCTGCGCAAGGCCCACGCGCAGCTGGAAAGCGCAACGACGATCGGCAAGCTGGTGCTCAGTGGCTTTGCCTGAGTGATGGATGCCGGGGGCCATGCGGCCCCTGGCGGGTCGATCAGGTGCCGATGATGCGATCGGCCAGCTGGCGGGCCTGCTGGCGGATTTCCGGCATCGCCGTGGACTCCCACAGCGTGCCGCGCAGCAGCGTGCCGATGGCGTAGAAATGCGGCCACGCCCGGCCGTCGTGTTGCAGATGGCCATCCGTGGTGGCGCGGCAGCCCAGCCCCAGCGGGTCGGGCGTTACATGGCCGTTGGTCGCCAACTGGCGGATCAGGCGATGGCTGGTGCGGCGCACGTCGGTATTGAGGCCCACGGTCTGGATCACCAGGTCGGCGTCCATCACGTGCAGGGCCTCGCCATGTGTTGCGCGAAGTTCGAGGTGCAACTTGTCGCCTGCCACCTCCACGCCCTGCAGGCGGCCGCGGCGGCGGTGCAGCTTTCCCGCGCGCTCCATCGCCTGCATCGACGCCATCACCTGCGGCGGCATGCGATGGCGCACGCGTTCCCACGCCCAGCGGGCATGGCGCAGGAAGCGGGCGCGTTCGGGCTCCGGCAGCAGGCGCCACAACAGCGGTGTGTGTGGCCGCAGGCTGTCGATCACCGTGCGCCAGTCGCTGCTGTGCGCGGCCGCTTCGCGCAGCAGGCGCATCCAGGTGCGGATGTCCGGCGCGTCGCGCATCGACTCGATCAGTTCGCTGCCGTCGTCCACGGGTGCGGACGCGGTTTCCATGTGCGGCTCAGGCAGCAGGCCGTGCCGCGACACGGCGACGAATTCCGCGTTCGGCCATTGCGCCGACAGTTCCAGCAGGACGTCCACCGCGGTCAGGCCCAGGCCGACCAGCACGACCTTGCGCGGGCGCGGGTCCGGTTTCACCGAGGCCAGGAAGCTCCACGGCTCGGTGACATAGCGGCCGCTGGCGAGCGCCGCCTCGCTGACGCCGCCCAGCGGTTGCGGTGGCAGCGAGCCGATCGCAAGCACCGCCGCATCGACGCGACTGCTTTCCTCGCCGTGGATGATGGTGACGCCATCGTTCTCCGGCACCACCGAGTCCACCGCGAACGGCAGCACGCGCACGTCATGCCCCGCGCTGGCGGCATGGTCCAGCGCGCGCTTCACTTCCGCTTCCAGGTAATCGCCATAGAGGCGACGCGGCAGGAAATCCGTGCCCGCGATGGTGTGGTCGCCGCGCTGGGCGAAATCGAGGAAGCCGCGCGGCTTGCCGGCGAACATGCTCATCGATGCCGCGCGCACATTCAGCAGGTGCTTGTCCGACCGCGTGCCATAGGCCACGCCACGGGCCGGCGTGCCACCGCCGGTATACCAGTCCAGATGCAACGGCTGCGACGGCTGGCGCTCCAGCAGTTCGCTCAGCAGTGCCGCCGCTGCAGCACCGCCACCGATGATGGCGACCCGTCGATACATGCCACTCCCTTGAATGATTGCCTTGTGCGACTCAGGCGTACAGGTGGCCAGCGATGGCGCTACGCTGCGGCTTGGCGAGCCACGGGCCGGATTCACCGGCTCGTTCGTATGCAACGTACTGTGCCAGATCACCGCCATAGACGTGAAGCGTCAGCGCGGTGTCGTGGCGTGAAAGGTTGCGGCAGCGGCGCGCGTAATGATCGTCGGCATCGAGCCAGCTGGCATCGCCGGGGCCCAGCCAGTCGCGGCCATGCATTCGCAGCGCCTGGCCGCGGCTGTCGCGCTCCCACGACTCCACTTCCAGCGCGCCGTGCAAGGCGAGTTCCAGGCCCCACAGTCCGCCGTGGTCGTGAACCGGCGTGGCATGGTTGGCCGGCCAGGCGGCGACCAGCACGCTGATGCCGGGCTTGACCTGCCGGGCGACCAGCCAGCGCTCGAAACCGCTGGCGTGCGTGCGCAGGTCGGCCAGGTCGGCACCCAGCGCCTGCCGGTTCTGGTGGACGAGACGGCTTAGGTCCCGGGCCATCGATGCCAGGTCGGGGTGCGCGCCGACCCCGTAGTCAAACGCAATATCACGCAGCGTCTTGAGGTGTTGCATGTGTCTGGCCATGCGATACGACTCGACGGAAACCGGGCCGCAGTGGACCATGCGTATCGTTAAAGTCCCGTAACCCGGCGGCCTGCCGAGGCGCGTCGGGCGCATGACTTCCGCGACATGCGAACAGCGTTGCAAAGGCGCAACATGATTTGCACGAGGGCCTTGAAGCAGGCCTCGACCGCCCGCACGACATGGCGGGCGCCCCGTCATACGGGAAGGAGAAACGTCATGATCGCGATTACCGTGCTCCTGATGCTGCTGGCCTTGTTCTGGGTGGCGGCCGTCCTGGTCGGCACCGTGTTCAAGCTGACATTTGCCTTGATCGGCGGCCTGTTCGGGTTGGTCAGCGCGACGCTCGGCCTGCTGTTGGGCGGGGTCGTGCTGTTGGTGGTGGCGCCGATCGTGGCGCTGGCGCTGTTGCCGTTGTGCCTGCCGGTGTTGCTGTTGGTTGCGGTGGTGTGGGCCATCGCACGCGCCACCCGCAAGCCCGCCGCGCCGGCGCCGGTGTCGGCGCACTGAGTTAGCGCTTGCCGTGGAGTGGCCCGGCCTGGCGTGGATCGCAGGCCGGGCCTTCCCTTGACTCAGGCGGATGGCGAACCGTTCGCCATCAAAGCTGGTTCAGGTCGAAGCTGACCGGGACACGCGCCCACGCACGCACCGTCCTGCCCTGCACGGTTGCCGGCTGGAACTTCCAGCCACGCAGCACCTGTTCGCGCGCGCTGCGATCCAGCACCGGGTAACCGCTGCTGTGCTCGACCGCCACCTCCTGCGGCACGCCGTTCTCATCCACCAGCACCTTGAGCAGGACGGTGCCCTGCATGCGTGCGTGCAGGGCCTGCGGCGGATACTTCAGGGGCACGGCGCGATAAGCCAGGGTCGCTTCCACCGGTTCCGTGCCGATGCTTGCCGGAGCCTCCGTAGTGGGTGCGATGGTGGGCTCCACCGGCGCCACCGCCATCGGGCTGTCCTCGCTGCTGTCGGTGACGGGAGGCGCCACCGTCCGGGGCTGCACGCGCAGCTGCGGTGCGGTGCGGGGCAGGGGCTTGAGGTCGAGCACCGGCGGTTCGACCGGTTTGGGCGGCGGCGTGATCAGGCGGACCTGGGTTTCGGCCAGGTGCCGGACCTGCTCGATCCACTGCGGCGCCATCGGCCGCATCGCGGCGACCAGGGCGATGAGGTTCACGGCGATGGCGGCACTCAGCGCGGCGATGCGCCGGCTGTCGGGATGGGCATGACGGGGTACGGCCAGGCTAGCGGACGACATGAGCGACCTCCTGACGGTTCGATGTTGGGATGGCCTCCGCGACGCTGCGTGGGGACGCAGTGGGATCGTGCGGTGGCGATTCCAGCCTAGGACCGTCAAAAAGACTTGCGCAAGTGGCCGTATGGAAGGCTATTCTGGGTGGAGTGGCCGGTGCTTCCGCGCCAGGGGTTTTTTCAGTGCGCCACCAACATCGGCACATCGCCATGCATGAACAGGTGGCGGGTCGTGCCGCCCAGCACCATCTGCGCCAGCCGCGAGCGGCTCCATGCACCCATCACGATCAGGTCGGCGCCGAACTGATGCGCCGCCGCCTGCACGGCAGGGCCGGCCGCGTGGCTGGGGCCGGTGCCGAACGTTTCGATCCTGGCCTGGATACTGTGGCGCTGCAGCCAGTCGGACAAACCCGGCGGCGGCAGCACGGGCAGCATTTCGGCGTTCATCTCGCTGCCGTCGAGCACCAGCACCTCGTCCGCCTTGCGCAGCACCGGTATCGCGGCGGCCAGCGCCAGCGCCGATTCGCGGCTACCGTTCCATGCCACCAGGATCTTCGCGCCGATGCTCGCGACCGGCGCGATGTCGGGGACCACCAGCACCGGGCGACCGCTGGCGAAGACGCAGCGCGATACGGAGCCGAAGCCCACCGGTGCATCGCTGCGCGCCTGGCTGCGTTCCATGATCAGGAAGTCATAGCCGGAAGCCGCCTGGCTGACCGTCTGCGCCGTATCGCCCTGGGTCACCCGCCAGGTGCCGGCCAGTCCATGCGCGGCCAGCGCCTGTTGCCAGGCAGGCGCTTGGGTCTGCGCTTCGGCCACCCGACGCTGGGTCTCTTCGAGCTGGACAGGCACCGCTTCCGGCAGGCTGAAGGCGGTGGCCGGCAGGTCGGCCACGTACAAGGCATCCAGGCGGGCTTCGAGCCGGCGCGCCAGGGCGAGGGCGGCACGTGGCGCGGCCACCGTCAGGTCGAGGTGATCCAGATGCAACAGTAGGTCGATGGTGGACATCGCACAGTTCTCCCGATTCCTGGCCCGCGTCCAGCTTAGAACCTGCCGACGATGCGGGTGTAGTCCATCCGCCGCCATTTGGCCGGATGGCGGCGACCGGCGCAAAAAAAGCCCCGCACAGGGAGGCGGGGCGCTAAGTCGGGCGTCGGGGGAGAGAGAGGGGACGCCCGCTCCGATTATTCTCGTCGCGCCTGGCTTGGGTTGGCGTACAGCCCGGGTGAAGAGGCGATTCACGCATCTGATGGCGGATACTGCCAGCATCGTCGCCTGTTCCAGAACCGATCCGATCCTGAGGAGACACGGCCATGACGATGGGGAAGATCCTGGGCGCGGCAGCGCTGGCATGGGCGGGCTGGATGGCGTCGCCGGCACATGCGGGCGACATCGAGTGCAAGATGAATTTCCGCCTCGCGGGCTGGTCGGTGTTCTACCAGACCGCCGAAGGCAGCGGCACGGTTCGCTGCAACAACGGTCAAAGCCTGAATGTGAAAATCCGCGTGAAAGGTGGCGGCCTGACCTTCGGCAAGAGCGAGATCGACAACGGCGTGGGCAAGTTCTCCGGCGTCAGCAGCATCAGCGAGATCAAGGGCCATTACGCCGATGCCGGTGCGCATGCGGGTGCGGCGAAATCGGCCGGTGCGCGCGTGATGACCAAGGGCAATGTCTCGCTGGCGCTCAGCGGCACGGGCAAGGGCTGGGACCTGGGCGTGGCGTTCGGCGCGTTCATCATCGAGTGACGTGGGGCACGCGCGCGGACTTTCAGGCCCATGCTCGGCTTGCATTCGAGGGCGGGCCGGCTAAGGTGGCGGGGCACGTACGCTCCTGTACGTTGCGTCTTACCCCGATGAGGACTGCCCATGTCCGCCACTTCCGGCACGACTGTCCCCCACTATGCCTTTGGCGATGAGCTCGCCAGTTCCGTCATCCATGGCATCGGCATCCTGCTCAGCATCGTCGGCCTGGCGACGCTGGTTGCTTTTGCTGCGCTGTATGGCGATACGCGGGCCGTGGTGGCCAGTGCCATCTTCGGCACCACGCTGATCCTCTGCTACACGGCCTCGACGCTCTACCACTCCATTCCCGGCGTGCTGGCCAAGCGCGTGTTGCGCACGCTCGACCACATCGCGATCTTCCTGCTGATCGCCGGCACCTATACGCCGTTCACGCTGATTGCCTTGCCGGGTGCCTGGGGCTGGAGCCTGTTCGGCATCATCTGGGCGCTGGCGCTGATGGGCAGCGCGCTTGAACTGGGACTGCTCAAGAAGTATCGCAAGCTGGCCGTGCTGATGTACGTGGGCATGGGCTGGGTCGGCCTGATCGCGTTCAAGCCGCTGAGCGAGCATTTGCAGACGGGCGGCATGGCGCTGCTGATCGCCGGTGGCGTGGCCTACACGCTGGGCGTGCCGTTCTACCTGTGGCGCAAGCTGCCGTACCACCACTCGGTATGGCATTGCTTCGTGCTGGCCGGCAGCGTGCTGCATTACCTCGCCGTGCTGTTCTACGTGATTCCCGACGCGCCGGTGTGAACGCCGGGCTCGAAGCGCTGCGCCGCGATCTCGAAGACGCCGCCACGCACCTGGGGCGGCCGCACGACCTGCGCGTCAAACCGATGTTCGGCGGCTTGATGGCCTATATCGGCGAGAAGCCGTGCGCGTGGCTCTCCGCGCAGGGCCTGGCGCTGAAGCTGGCCGCCATCGACCAGGACGAGCTGCTCGCCTGCGAAGGTGCCGTGCGTTTCCAGCACAAGCCGGGCGGGCCACCGAGTCGCGGTTACATCATCGTGCCGCCGTGGCTCTGTCGTGACACGGCACGGTTGGCGCAATGGCTGTCGCGCAGCGCCGAAGCGGCTTCCGCCACGCCAAAAAAGAGGCCGCGCCCGAAGGCGCGGCCTTGATGACTGACGGGAGGCGGGCGCCCCGTCAGGCGTGGATCATTATTTCTTCTTCTGGGATGGAATGAACTGCGTGCGCACCGCTTCGGCGAGCTGCTCGGGTGGCAGCAGGCCCTGGCCGATCACGAAGTCGTTGAAGGCCTGGCGATTGAAGTCCTTGCCCAGCGCGAGCTCGGTGTTCAGGCGGGTCTGCTGCAGGCGCATGTAACCGTAGAAGTACGCGGTTGCCTGGCCCGGGCTGTTGAAGGTGTAGCGGTCCAGCTCCTGCTGGGTCATCGCTTCGGACAGGCCCACGTCGTTGTGCAACACGTCGTGCGCGCGTTCCTTGCTGATCAGGCCCAGGTTGAGCATCGGGTCGAGATAGGCGCGGGCGGCACGCTGCAGGCGCGCCTGCAAGGCCACGAACTGGCCTGCCGGCGGTTCGTACGGCAGCATTTCCGATTCCGCGTACAGCGCCCAGCCTTCCACGTTGACGCTGTTGAAGGCGAACAGGCTGCGGGCCAGCGAGACGCCGCGTTCCACCATCGCCGCGAACTGCAGTTCGTGGCCAGGGCGGCCCTCATGCGAGGTGAGCGTCCAGGCGGCGGCCTTGTAGGTGAAGTCGTCGTACGACTCGGACTTGCCGTTGCCCGGGTTGCCCATGGTCAGCACGAAGGTACCCTGTTCGCCGTGGTTGTTGATGAAGGGCGGCGGGTCCATGTGCGGTGCGGGCACGGCCGCAGTCTCGGCCTCCGAGGCCAGGCGCATCTGCATCTTGCGCTGCGGCAGCGTGATGATGTGCTCGCGGCGGATAGTGTCTTCGATCTTGCCGATGATCTCGTGGTACCACGGCACCACGTCGTCCTTGCCGAGCTGCTGTTGCTTGAGCGCCTTGAGCACATCGCGATAGTCGTTGGACGGGATGTTCTCGGCCTTGGCCACCACCGGGGCCAGCATCTGCATCATCGAGCGCAGCTCGACGAATTCCAGCTGCGCCTGCTTGATCAGCTCCTGCGGCGGAATGTCGATGCCGACCTGCTTGAGGTTGTACGCGTAGAGCGGTTCGGGCAGGCGGAAGTCCTCGCGCTGGCGCGGCACGATGGTGGTGCGCACCCAGGCGTCATAGTCCTTGAGCTGGCTGTCCAGCGCATCGAGCGCGGCCTTGCCCTCGGGCGTGTCGAGCTTGTACTTGCCAAACAGCTGGCGGATGCCCTGCGCGTAGCGCGACGTGTTGGAAAGCTTCTGCTCGACTTCGTTCTTGTACGGGCCGATCAGGTCCTTCTCGCCCAGGCGCGCCGTGGTCTGCGCCTTGGCCAGTTCGGTGATGGGCGTGCAGCCCGGCGCCTTGCCCACGTAGCATTCCAGGCGCTTGACCGCGGACGGGCGGCGCTTGGCGTCCACGTCGTCCTTCAGCAGCGCGAATTCGCCCTGGAAGACGGTCTGGCCCACGTCCTGGTAGGGCAGCATGTATTTGTGATTGAGGTCGATGCCCTCGATCTGCCGGTCGACGGCCTTGATCATGATCTGCAGGTCCTGGCGGACGTTGTCGTCCTTCTCGCCTGCCAGCATCTTCTCCAGCTTGCCCTTGGCGTCACTCAGTGCGGCGCGCATGCGTACATCGACGTCGGGCTTGAGGTCGACCACCTTGTCGTCGAAGCCGGGTACGCCAATCTGCGAGGCAAACTCGGGATTGAAGCGCGCCAGCACGTCGAGCAGCACCTTGGCGTCGGTGTTGCTGCGCTCGATCCAGGAGGGTGGCTTCGTGGCGGCATGGGCCGATCCGGCGGCGACCAGCGATACCGCCAGGGCGAGTGCAAGGCGTTTGGACATGAGGCGTTCCCCAGATGATGGTCCGCCGAGCCTATAAGGCGTGCGGCGGCGAGCGCCATGTGCCGAAGGTCGCGGTGGGCCGACCGGGTTCTCAGCCCGCCAGCATGCCCAGGGCGAACAGGCCGATCATCATGAACGAGATGACCAGCTTGACCAGGGCGCCGAACAGCAGGCCCAGCCAGGTCGCCACGCCGACGTGGGCCGAGCGCAGCACGCTGGTGCCAGAGGCCAGCTCGCCCGCCAGTGCCCCCGCGAACGGCCCGAGCAGCAGGCCCGCCACGCCGAAGAACATGCCGACCAGGGTGCCGAACCCGGCGCCCCATAGCGCGAGCTTGCTGGCGCCAACCCGCTTCGCGCCGAGCGTGCCGGCGACCAGGTCGACGATCACGCCGAGCGTGCCCAGCGCGCCGATGGCCAGCAGCCACCACAGGCCCAGGTGGCGATAGCCATCCAGCGCGGCGACGAGCCAGATGCCGCCGAAGATCATCGGGATGCCGGGCAGGGTGGGCAGGATGGTGCCGGCCAGTCCTCCCACGATCAGCACGGCAGCGAGCAGATAGAGCGCAAATTCCAGCATGGCGTTCCCTCGGATGGCCGGGGCCAGCATATCGGCTGCGTGCAGCCTGCGATGAACGACGGGGCGGCAGAGTCGGCGGTTCGTCGCCTGATGGGCCACAATATCGCCAGCCGCGGCGCATGGCGCCGGCTTGCGGAAACACCGTGGACAACTCGCACAACACGCTGCTCAAGGCCGACGAGCTTGGCCGCATCGAAATTGCCGAACGCGATGGCGTGCGGGTGATCCGTCGGGACATCCGCGCGGCGCGCTGGTGGGCGCGGGCGTTCGCGCGCAGCGCCGCCGCCCGCGAGGCGCGCGCGCTGGCCAGGCTCGCCGGCACCGACGGCGTGCCGGCCCTGCTCGGCTGGGACGGACGCGAACTGTTGCGTGGCTACATTGCCGGTGCGCCGATGCAGCAGGCGCAACCGCGCGATCGCGCCTACTACCGCGATGCGCTGCGCCTGCTGGCGCGGCTGCATCGCCGCGGCATCGTCCACAACGATCTGGCCAAGGAACCGAACTGGCTGGTGCGCACGGATGGCCGGCCCGCGCTGGTGGATTTCCAGATCGCGTGGACGCGCGGTCGCCGCGGTCCGCTGTTCCGCCTGCTGGCGCGCGAGGACGTGCGTCACCTGCTCAAGCACAAGCGCACGTATTGCCCCGAGGCACTGAGTGCACGCCAGCGCGCCATCCTCGACACGCCTGCGCCGCATGCGCGCTTGTGGCGCGCCACCGGCAAGCGCCTCTACAAGTTCGTCGCGCGGCGCATCTTCGGCTACTGGGACAATGAAGGGCAGGGGCGCGTGCGCGACTGAGCGCGCGTGTTGCCGCTCACTTCTCGACGAAGGCCCGCTCGATCACGTAATCGCCCGGCTCGCGCGTGCGCGGCGATACCTGGAAGCCGCGGCCATCGAGCAGGGCGCAGGTATCGTCCAGCATCGACGGGCTGCCGCACAGCATGACGCGATCAACCGCCGGATCGAGCGGCGGCAGGCCGATGGCCCCGCCCATGACGCCGTCCACGATGGCATCGGTGATGCGCCCGCGGTGGCGGAACGGCTCGCGCGTCACCGAGGGGTAGTAGACGAGCTTCTCGCGCACCAGTTCGCCGAGGTATTCGTGCTGCGGCAACTCGTGCTCGAGGTGGTGCGCATAGGCCAGGTCGTTGACGTTGCGCACACCGTGGGCGATGACGATCTTGTCGTAGCGCTCGTAGGTTTCCGGGTCGCGCGCCAGGCTCAGGAACGGCGCCAGTCCCGTGCCGGTGCCGAGCAGGTAGAGATGCTTGCCCGGCCGCAGGTCGTTGAGCACCAGGGTACCGGTCGGCTTGCGGCTGACGATCAGCGGATCGCCGGGCTTCAGGTGCTGCAGGCGCGAGGTCAGCGGGCCGTTGGGCACCTTGATGCTGAAGAACTCCAGGTGTTCCTCGTAGTTCGCGCTGGCGATCGAATACGCGCGCATCAGCGGACGCCCGTCCACTTCCAGTCCGATCATCACGAACTGGCCGCTGTCGAAACGGAAGCCGGGGTCGCGCGTCGTGCGGAAGCTGAAGAGACTGTCGTTCCAGTGGTGCACGTCGATCACGTGCTCCGTCGCCAATGCCACCATTGCCGGTTACCGTCGTCAGAGAACAGGGTGCTGCAAGCGGGGCAGCGGCCAGGGCCGCTGCCGGACTCGTCCGGGGAAGGCGCAGCGCCGCTGCGCCTGACGAGTGCTGCCAGTGCAGCCGAGGCGCGCATTATGCCATCGCCCGGCGCCCCGTTCATGACGAGCCGGCGCAGGTCGCTGCGGCATCATGGCGCGCTGTCGGGGGCGGGCGGCTCACCGCCGACGTCGATGACCACCTTGCCCTGCGCCTGCCGGTGCTCCAGCCATGCGTGTGCTTCGCCAACCGTCGTCAGGTCGAAGCGTCGCGCGTCGATGTTCGGCGTGATCTGGCCCGACTCGGCCAGCGCGGCAACCTTGCGCAGGATCTCGCGATGGTGCGCCTTGCCTTCGCCGGTCAGCAGCGGAAGCAAGGTGAACACGCCCGAGTACGAGGCGGCGCGGAACGACAGCGGCGCGAGCGCATGCGTGCCCCAGCCCAGCGCGCTGACCACATGGCCGAAGCGCTTCACCGCCTTGAACGATGCGTCGAGGCTGGCGCCGCCGGCGGTGTCGTAGACGATGTCGAAGCCGCGTCCGTCGGTGTGCGCGGCGACATAGTCCTCCACCGCGATGGCCTGGTAATCGATCGGCGTGGCGCCAAGTCCTGCGATGTCCGCCGCCTTGCCGGCCGAGCTGGTGGCGAACACGCGCGCACCGAAGGCGCGGGCCAGCTGGATCGCGGCCTGGCCCACGCCACCGGCGCCGCCCTGCACCAGCACGGTGTCGCCGGCGCGAACCCCCGCGCGGTCCACCAGTCCTTCCCACGCGGTGATGAACGCCAGCGGCAGCGAGGCCGCTTCGCGCATGCTGAAGTGCGAGGGCTTGCGGGCGACGAGTGATGCATCGACGGCGGCGTATTCGGCCAGCGAACCCTGCACGCCGCCGACGCCGCCGGTCATGCCGAACACCTCGTCACCCACGTCGAAGCCCGTGACGCCGGGGCCGACTTCCTCGACGACGCCGGCGAGGTCGAGGCCCAGGATGGCCGGCAGCGGGTGCCGGGCGTGGCTGGCCTGGCCGGCGCGGATCTTCAGGTCCAGCGGATTGACGGCGCTTGCCTTGATGCGCACGAGCAACTGGCCGGGTGCTGCAACTGGACGCGCCACCGTGGTGTAGCCGAAGGGAGCGCCGTGGCTCTCCAGTACGGCGGCACTCATGGTGGGGGTCGGGGACATGGGTATTCCTGGGAAGCGGGACTGAAAGCCACGCTACGCCAAACCTAATCGCATGAAAATGAAAGAAAATGCAGAAGTTCCATGCAAAAATGCATGGAGTGGTATTCGGGACCGCTGGCGCGGAAAGGTGACGGCATGGCGGCGATGGAATGGAGCGACCTGCGCGTGTTCCTGGCGATCGCCCGTGAAGGCACGCTGGGCGGCGCGGCCAGGAAGCTGGGCCAGAGCCAGCCGACCATGGGGCGGCGCCTGCGTGCGCTGGAAGAGTCCGTGGGACAGCGGCTGTTCCAGCGCACCAGCGAGGGCTTCGTGCTCACCGATGAAGGCGCCGCCGTGCGCCGGCACGCGGAGCAGATGGAAGAAGAAGCGCTGGCATTCCAGCGCGCGCTGGCCGGCCAGCAACAGCAACTCGAAGGCGTGTTGCGGATGACATCCTCGGACTGGTTTGCCGCGCACATGCTCACGCCTGTCATCGCCGAGTTCTCGCGTGCTCATCCGCAGGTCATCGTGGAGTTGATGACCGATACGCGTTTCCTCAGTCTCTCGCGACGCGAAGCCGACATGGCCTTCCGCATTCGCCCCTTCGACGAGCCGGACGTGGTGTCGCGCCGGCTGCTGCGCATGCCGTATGGCCTTTACGCGAAGAAAGGCGCCAGGCCTCCGCAGGTTGGCGACGGCATCGGCACCGGCCTGGTCATCATGGACGTGGCCTTCGGCGACATGCCGGATGTGGCGTGGCTGCAGCGCATATTGCCGCGGGCGCAGGTGGCGTTGCGCAGCAACGCGCGCGACGTCCAGGCGAGGGCGTGCGCCCTTGGTGTGGGCGTTGCCGTGCTGCCGCGGCCGCTGGGTGACGCGACGAAGGGACTGGCACGCATCGACCTCGGCGAGGATCCGCCATCGCGCGACACCTGGCTTGGCTATCACCGCGACCTGCGGCAACTTGGCCGCCTGCGCGCGTGGCTGGACCTGGTGACGGAACGCCTCGGCAGCTGAGTGCCCGCATCTGCGCGCCGATGCGCGTATTCACCGCCGCCCCGCGTCCGCTACGCTGCAGTCATCAGCGTGCACGGCCGGTTGCGCGAGGAAGAAGACCGGCTGGCGCATCGGGAAACGGGATCAGGAGGCAGCATCCATCGTGACGACGCAACTCTTTCACGCCGACACCGACGAGCAGATTGCAGCGACCTTCGACGTCATGCAGCAACTGCGCCCCCATCTCGAGCGGCCGCAGTACGGCGCGCTCATCCGCGGGCTGATGGCCAGCGACGGGCTGAGGCTGCTTGCGCTGGCGGACGGAGGCGTAGTCAGGGCAGTTGCGACGTATCGCATCATGAACATGCTCTATTGCGGACGGCTCATGTATATCGACGATCTCGTCGCCGACGAGCAGTCGCGTTCGCGCGGCTACGGTGCGCAACTGATCGCCAGGCTGAAGGAGGAGGCGAAGGCACTGGGTTGCACGGAACTGCAGCTGGTTTCCCGCGTCACCCGCGAGCAGGCCCACCGGTTCTACTTCCGCGAGGGCTTCGGCATCGAGTGTTTTCATTTCCGCGCCAGAGTCGAATGAGCCAGAACATGTCGGGCACCAGGATCGAGTGGGCCGTTCGCCTCGCGCACTGGTCGGGCTGATCGCCGGCCGCCGACATGGCCGACATGCAACCCCAGGATGAAAACAGGCCTTGCTGCCGGGGCGGACCGGCGGCATGCTCGATCCGCGCGCTTCCTATGCGGGGCGGGCAGGGCGGATTGCGGATCTTGTCCAGGCCGGGAGATGCTTCATGGCGAGCGACTCGGGTTCACCGATGCAAGCGCTGTTTGATCGCGGCGGCCTGCGGGCCATCTTCGACCACGCCAGGAATGTGGTGGTGGCAACGATCATCATCACGGCTGGGCTGGAAACGGCGAAGCGGGTCGATACCACCGACCTCATCGGCTTGCACAACCCCTTGTATGCCGGCTACGTGGTCGCCGGCGTGGGCTGCATTCTCGTCGTGCTGAACTTTATCGATGGACTGCGCAGGCTGGCACGCCTGCCATCGCATCGGTTGATGCAGATTGCACTGGGCATCGCCTATCTGTTCGTGTCGGTCCGCATCGTCCAGTTGGTCATCTTGCTGAGGTCGCTTTCCTGCTGAATGCCGCTACGGCCGCCCGCCGCCATGCCAGCGCAAGGACTTGCGGGCGACCGGGCAGGTTATCGGCAGCGGCGGCCCAGGTGGCTCCCGGACGCAACCTTTGCTCGCAGCGCGAGCACCCACCCCAGATCCTCCTGCAGCCCAGACCGACGTCGACGCCATCGCTCCAGTGCCTCATCATTGCCTGCGATACGGGCGCCACGACGCCCGACCGATGGCAGGCGCTCCAGGCGGCCTGCAGTCCGTCGCCTGGGCATCCGCCGTCGGTGGCTGGCGTTTCATCGCGAGTCCGGGTGGCGGGGCGAACAAGGTTTTCCGCACTGTCTCTTTCATTGGTATGACGAGGGTTACTGCTCATGAACAAACTTGTTAATCGCTCGCTGGCAACCGGTGCCTTGATCGCCGCGATGGCAATGGCGACTTCCGCGTCCGCTGCGATCAGCCAGGGCGCCACCGCACCCGACTTCACCGCCCAGGCCAGCCAGGCCGGCAAAGCCACCACCATCACGCTGGCCAAGGCGCTCAAGAGCGGACCCGTGATCGTGTACTTCTTTCCTTCCGCCTATACCGGTGGCTGCGATATCGAAGCGCATGCCTTCGCCACGGAAGCGGCGAAGTTCACCGCTGCCGGCGCGACGATCATCGGCGTGTCGGCCGACAGCATCCAGCGACTCAACGCCTTCTCGGCTGACCCGAACTACTGCGCCGGCAAATTTCCGGTAGCGTCCGACCCCGAAGGCAAGATCGCCGCTTCCTACGACCTGAAGATGTCGGCGGCCGAGCCCAATGCGACCGACGTGCGTGGCGCGGTCATCGACCACGGCTTCATTTCGCGCACGACCTTCGTCATCGGTCGCGACGGCAAGATCGCGGCGGTGTTCTCCTCGGAAGCGGACCACCTGCATCCGCAGGACCATGTCAGCAAGTCGCTTGCCATCGTCGAACAGTTGCAGTCCGCCAAGTCGCCCTGAGTGGCATGAGGCAACCGCGCGCGCCAGGTGGCAGGGCGGGCGCGGCCCTGCAGTGATGCAAGCATGAAGCGAGCGTGCCCGCCCTGGCAGGCGGGCACGCCCCGTGCGTTTAGTCGTTGGCGCGCACGCGCAGGGTCAGGCCCTTGAGGAAGTTGCGCAGCGCCTGGTCGCCGCAAAGGCGGAAATTCTTGTGGCCGGGCTGGCGAAACAGTGCGGTCAATTCGGGCTTGGAGATCGGGAAGCCGGCGTCCTCGAAAGCCTGGTGCATGTCGACATCCTTCAACTGGAAGGCGACGCGAAGCTTCTTCAGCACGACGTTGTTGGTGATGCGCTTCTCCACCGGTCGTGGCGGCAGGCTTTCGTCCTTGCCGCGATAGTGGAAGACCAGCCCGTCGAGAAAGTGCGCCAGCACCCGATTGCTGCACTCGACGTAGCCTTCGTCGTCTTCCTTCTTCAGGAAGGCCTGCACGTCCGACTTCTCGATCGGGAATTCGGCATCGGCGAGCTTGGTGATCTCGACTACCTTGATGTCGCTGAGATCGAGCATGTAGCGCACGCTGCGCAGTACGTCGTTGTTGATCATTGCCTGTCCTGTCATGCCGCGTCCGGAACATGGCGGACGCAACAGCTTCTCGTTGATGTCCTTCAGCATGGATAGCGACCGACAAGCGGTTCCGCGTCCAGCCAGCTGCGGCGTGGTCGGCCGGGCATCCATGGCACGGCTCCGTCTGGCGACAGCCACGCCGGTGCTTCGAGGGGATGTGCTGGATCCCCGGGCTGGCCGCTCCCGAGTTTAGTCCGGCCACGGCGAGAAGTCCGCTATTCAGCCTCGGCGTACGCGGATTGCCTGGCCGCCTGCACATCGAGCAGGCCTTCCGGGCGCAAGCCAGCCTGGCGCCCAGGCACGGTTGCAGGACCGGCGCATGTGGGCAAGCAAGGCGCGGCCCATGGATCGCGCATGGGGCCACATGCATACTGCGAGCAGGCATCGCGAGTACGCGTTTAGTTTGTATCGCCGTGACGGCTCCAGGGGGAAAACATGACGGGAACGATGGAAAACACATCCGGGGGTGGTTCCAGGGCGATCGTGCCAGCCGAGATTGATCGCTGGAACTGGGGTGCCTTTCTCCTTACCTGGATCTGGGGCATAGGCAATAGCACCTTCATCGCCTTTCTCATGTTCGTGCCCCTCGTCAATCTCGTGATGTGGTTCGTGCTCGGGGTCAAGGGCAGTGCCTGGGCCTGGCAAAACAAGCACTGGGAAAGCGTCGAAGACTTCAAGGTCGCGCAACGAAAGTGGGCCATGTGGGGAGCTGTCGTTCCGGTTCTGTTCGTCCTCCTGTTTGGCGGCACTTTCTGGACCGTTGCGAGCACCATGAAGAACTCCGACGCCTACAAGCTCGCCGTCGGCGAGTTGCAAGTCAGTCCCGGGGCAACCCAAGTGCTTGGCGCGCCGATCAAGACGGGGATTCCCATGGGAAGCATCCAGATATCAGGGCCCGATGGAAAGGCCAGCCTCGCTTTCAGTGCCGAGGGTCCCAAGGGCAAGGGCACGGTGTATGTCATGGCGGCGGAAACGATGGGCCAATGGCGATTGGACCAGGCCGTGTTCGAGGATGCGGCCACGAAGCGACGTATCGATCTCCGCGAGTAGCATCAACGATCGGCAGCGACTTGTTCCTGTCTGCGTGAGATATGTCTGCCGTCGACGCGGGGCGCACACTTCGTGCTGGATCTTCGTGTGGAACGATCCGGTGGTGTGTCGCAACTTGCGCACAAAAATCCGATCCATGCATACTGGATTGGCCGGGCCTCTGCCTTGGAGGTCCATGGCCACACATTCAACAGGGGATGGAAACACATGGAATGGTATCTGGGAGTACTCAAGAAGTACGCCGAGTTCAATGGTCGTGCCCGCCGCAAGGAATACTGGATGTTCGTGTTGTTCAACATGATCATCTGCTTCGCCCTTGGCTTCATCTCGGGGCTGGCTGGTTCACGATCAGGGCCGAACCTGCTGGTCAATATTTACCAATTGGCAGTCCTGATCCCCAGCATTGCAGTGGGCGTGCGACGCATGCATGACACTGACCATAGTGGGTGGTGGATCATTGTTCCGTTCGTCAATCTCGTTTTTGCGTGCACGGAAGGAACCTCCGGCGAAAACCGCTTTGGTTCCAACCCGAAGATGACTGCGCAACCTGCGTGATTGACGGGCGCCAATGTTTTTGGCGCGACGCTAGGCTCATCGCCCGCCGCGGCGATGAGCATCACGCCACCAGGACATCAGGCGCCTGCATGACCTCTCGCGTGTTGGTATCCGCAGTCTTGGCCGTTGCGCTGCTCCTGGGGTCCGGTTGTGCCCTGAAGAGAGAAGCTGACGCTCAGTTTGGCGATCAGAATTTCAAGACAGCTGTCGCGCTTGTCGAGCTTTATAAAGCACGCCATGGGTATTACCCCGAGTCACTGAGCGGTCTCACCTTCATCGGAAAATGGGACGTCTTGGCACTCAACTCGGTGGAATACAAGCGCGTCGACAACGGCTATGAGCTGGACATCGTGCGAGGTTGGGTAGGCCAACCAGAACTTTCCTATCCGCCGGATTTCTGGCGAGGACTTGGGTTGGTCTCCTCGAACGTTGCAGGTGCACCACGTCGCGCGACGCACCCCTAGCCGGCATCGCCAACGGCATGCGACAGACCGGGACCACCGACGCCACCGAGTCGGCTATTTCCGGGATGAGCTTCGTTTCCGGGAAAGCAGATAAAGTGCGATGCCCGGGCCTGGCAGCCGGGTTGGTACGGTGGCATCCCGGAGGGGGCATGTCATTGGGCCCGACGGGCCGTCCATCAGATAGCCAAGCATTGCAGGGGGAAGAATGTCGGACCAGACGTATATCGCTTCGCCGGCGGGACTGAAAGAAGCTGCATCACCCACGATCGCTCTCTACTCGCCCACGCAGGCGTCTGCCGGGGCATTCCTGGGTGGCCCGGTCGGGCTTATCTATTTCCTGTATCGAAACTTCGCGGCGCTTGGAAAGAAGTCCGAAGCACGCATGACCCTGATACTCGGCGCCGTGCTTGTCGTGGCACTGTGGGTGGTCCTGCCAATCCTTCCGCAAAAGATGTCTGGTGTTCCCTTCACCGTGGCGTACATGGTCATCGCCAGGCAGGTGGCAGAGAAGTATCAACTCACCAAGCAGGTCATCGCCTCGTCAAGCCAATACACCTTCCAGTCCAGCTGGAACGTCGTTGGTATGGGTGTGCTCTGCGTGCTCGGCTCCGTCGTGCTGATCCTCGGACCTTTCGTCGTGTTGTACGCGACCGGGGTGCTGAAGTAACGATTGCACCGTGCGCAACCGGGTGTGTTGCGCGCGGGCCCTGTTTCCGCCCCAAAGACTTGCCGACGGTGGTGGTTTCTACCTGTGGTACGACCCAGGCCGACATGGTGACGGTTCCAACGGCGCGCCCAGGCGGTGGGGCCGGTGCTAAGTGCCAAAACCGCCGCAGCACCGGCTGCAGGCGGGCAGAAGGCCTCCGGCCTCGGCGAGTGTTGTCCGCAGCGCTTCTATGCTCGAGTGTTTCCAGATGCCTTCAAGGCCGGCGTCGCGGATATTGGCGATCGGAAACCGATAGCACCGTCCATGAACAGGCACAGACTCGCCGTCAGCATCGACCATCAGGATGCGAAAGGCGTCGTGGCAACGGCGGCCAATGAATTGCGCGGGGTGGTGATAATAGATGTCGAGGTCGGCCTCGCTCGTGCGATCAGGGTGGATCGTGACGGCGAACGGCCAGGTCGCCGCCCTGATGTCGGCCAGCTCGTCGGCCAGGCGAGCGACGTCGATCGTCGTCGGATCGGATTCGAAGCTGTTCGAGGCCGTCGCAGGATAGGTCGCGCCATAGAGCGCATTGTGTTCATTGGCCAGTGCCGGCGTCACGAAGTTGTTGTGGATCAGCCCAACCTGTTTCAGTGGCAGATCACTCATGTCGGCAAGGAAGGTCTTGAGGTGCCCGACGTTGTATTCGCTGATCGTGCAGAAGACGGAGATTTCGGGCGCGCCCTCCAGCGCCGCTACGGCACGGATCCCCTCCACGGCCCGCGCAAAGCTGCCGACATGGCGCCGGATGCGATCATGCAGGGCCGCCGGACCATCGAGCGAGACGAACAGGCTGCGGCAGCGGCCCGACGCAAACTCGGCTGCCCGCTTTGGCAGCAGCAGGCCATTGGTGGTGACGGTCGCATGCAAGCCCAGCCCAGACGCATAGGCCAGCGCGTCGCCGAGCGGCCGCCAGGCGAGCGGCTCGGTGAAGGCGAAGCCCAGGTGTGCCTCGGGGCAGAAGGCCGCCATGTCATCGGCGATGAGTTGAAACAGCTTCCACGGCATGACCCGCGTCCGTGCACCCATCAGATTTGCGCCGAAGTTGGTCTCGGCATTGCCGGTGCCAACGTCACACATGACGCAACGCAGGTTGCAGAAATTGTTTACCCCGAGAACGACGTGCCTGGGCCGCGGTCCCGCCGTGAGGCGTTCTTCGAGAGCTGGCTGGCTGAGTGCGAGCATGGTGGGTGGATTTCCTCTGGCGATCGCGTTTGCTTCTTTCGGCTCCAGCTCGAGGCATAAACAAGCCTGCGCCCGGTGTTAGTGCCGTATGGGGGCCATATGGTTTACGGCCGCCGTCGGGGCGAGGGCCTGTCACGTAGCTGCCACACCGCTGATCCACCGATGAAAGGGCGAGTTCGTGGCAGCGGGGAACTGCAAGATCCTGCGGTGCGCCGATCCAGCGGCGACGCCGGCCGGACAAAAACGCCCCGTTCGCCCTGCAGGTCGGGCCATACCCTTCCGATACCACCTGGTCCGGCTGACCCGCCGGCGCAGCGCGCCTCGGCAGACGTGGCTTTCCGGTGTGGGTCATGGTTTCGCTCCGGGGGCCCGCAGGCGAATTCGCCCGCCAGGTGCTGGCTGATCGACGACCAAGGGATGGACTTCGAAGCGGCCGTCCTGATACTTCGAAATCCCATGGTCATTCCAGGTGACGTCGACGCGTCGAATACGCCAGGCTGGCCTTACCCGATGCCCGGGCTTTCTCTCGATGCCGTTCGTCAGATGGTGTACGACCCCGACGGATACAGGCCATTTGACGTCCGCTTTCAGCCCGCAGCAGTCCATGAGATCCACGGCGTTGAACGCAAGGGCGCAGGCCCGGCACCCGATGGTCGCCACAGAACGCAGCTTGCGTAGCCCGTATCAACAGGTATCTTTGGTTTCATCGTGCTTGACCACCAACAGGGGAAGTTATGGCTAGCAGCACAGAGGACCTGGAACGGTTCGTGCGGAGCGCGCTCATGCGTGGCTGCTCCAGGCAGAGCGTCGACAAGGCGCTTATGGATGCGGGCTGGGCGCCGGAGCAGGTGCGCACTGCCTTGTGCAGTTTTGCCGAGGTGGAATTCGCCGTACCCGTGCCCCGGCCGCGGCCCTACTTGTCGGCGCGGGACGCGTTCGTCTATCTCGTGCTGTTCACGACGCTGTACCTGAGCGTCTACCACTTCGGCAGCCTGCTGTTTGAGCTGATCAACCGCAGCTTTCCGGACGTGGCCACTCCTTACGGCAATGGCGTTGCGCGAAGCATCCGCTGGTCGGTGGCCTCGATCCTGATTGCTTTCCCGGTTTTCCTGTGGCTGTCCGCGAGGATTCGGGGCGAGGTAAGCCGCCAGCCCGTGAAACGGCAGTCCGCCGTGCGCCGATGGTTGACCTATCTCACCCTCTTCGTTGCCGCCGTGGTGCTTATCTGTGACCTGATCACCCTGGTCGATGGCGTGCTTGGCGGGGAAATCACCGTTCGCTTCGTGCTCAAGGTCGCCGTCGCCGCCGTCATTGCCTGTACCGTCTTCGGCTACTACCTGTGGGATTTGCGTGCCGACGAGCGTGTTGCATGACGGCCCGCACCGGCGTGCGAATCCTTGCCGTCGCGGCTTCCATCGGCATGGCGGCTGCCATTCTCGCGGGCCTCCTTGTGCTCGGCTCGCCCATGCATCAACGTGCGCTGCGACTGGACTCGCGCAGGGTGTCCGACCTGAGCGTGATCTCGTTGCAGATCACCGAGTACTGGTCGCAACACAAGGCCCTGCCGCCTGACCTGGCATCGCTGGGTATGGCACGCAACCTCACCGGCGACCCGGTGAGCGGGGCAGCCTACGAGTACGCCGTCATCGGGGCCGAAAAGTACCGCTTGTGCGCGAGCTTCGATGCCGCCTCCGAACCATCGGGACGGTCTTCGGGCGCCTATATCCCGGCGGGCTCTGCGCTTCGCTGGGACCATCCGGCCGGGAAGCATTGTTATGAGCTTGGCGCGAAGCATGGCAGTGCGGTGGCGGAACAGATGACCAGCATGGGGCCGTAGGGAAGCGGCGTTGCCGTTGCGGTGACCTCGCCGCGGGCTTCCCGCCTCGCGGAATGCTCCTGGTTCAGAACGAGAGCCCGGGCGCCAGGCGCATCAGGACGCTTGGCGCCACTCACTCCGTCTCGTCATCAACCTCCCGGCCATTCGCCTTTTGCAGTGGGCGATGGTTGTCGGGGAAGATTTTCGAGAACGAGTGGATCTGGTCCTGGGACATCTGGATGGGATGCGAAAGCACGATCCAGCGCACGCCTTCCGAACATGGCGGCGTCGTCAGCGAGCCGCTGTAGACATAGGCCTCATGATTCCTGGGAAGCACGGAGGCAAGGTCCACCGACACGGAGGGCTTGCTCTCGGTGGCCGCTTTCTCCCCGGAGGCAGGAAGGTGGCTGAACAGCGCAGCGAGGCTGTCGTTCTTCTTGCCAAGCTCGACCAGGACGCCCACGACGACGATCTTCTTCCGGTCATTCTGATTGACGAAGTGGATCTCCAGCGGAAAGCGCTTGCCGTCGGTGGTGTGCTCGCTCGGCGTGTGGAAGTGGAACTGGGCCAGCCGATAGGTGTCGCCATCGAAGGCCACGGTGTCCTTGGGATCGCTCACATTGGCCTGTTCCGTATGCCCGTTGTTCACGACGGAAACGGTGCCTTTCTCGTAGTCGATATGGAACTCGCCCGCCTTGCCGGCCTTGGCAGTGCTCGACACGAGGTCGATGGGCGACTGGGTCGCGCCTGTCGCGCAGGCGGAGAACGCCGGGTCCATGGTTGACCAGTGCGTGGGACCGGTGTCACCCGAATAGGACCAGTGCGGAGCCGCCGCATGGTCCGCCGCTGAGGGCAGGGGCAAAACGCTGATGGATACTGCCGCGACCGCCATCGCAGTCAATGCAGCCATGGACCATTGGGAAGTGCGCATGAGCTTTCCTCACGACTTTGCGTTTCGTTGGTCGGGTACCGGCCGTATCGACCTTGTCGTCAATCGGTGGTGATGCCGCCGGGATCGAGGTGCCGCCGATCCAGCCTTGCTTTCCGGCAGGCAACCGGCTCGCCATACGATTCTCGCGCCTGGTCCTTCGCGTCCCTGTGAAGAGCCGGCGGGTCGCAAGCTCCACGGTGCGGGCATTGGCCGCCCGGGCGTCCGACCGTGGCGGTGACCATTCGATGAGACCGGCCACCAATCCCTTGGCAACTTGAGATGTCCCTCGTGGCGCCCCTTGGGGCGATGACAGCAGGGCGCCGGACGAGATCGTGGTGATGATGCAACTGCCATTCGGCACCATGGCGGGCAGTAGTCGCGTCGCCGACTCCGGCCCCATACTGCGAAGCATCCTTGCCATCGGTCCGGAGTCTTCATGCGTCGTCGCGACTTCCTCACTGGAGCTGTAGCCGCCACGGCCGCCGCGTCCACGGCCCTCATGCTGGCCGGCCGCTCGGCGCAGGCCGCACCGGCCGCGGCCACCGCGCCGAATGGGCTGGCCGGATTGACCTCGATGACGACCGGCGCCAAGCCGATTCCGGTGGAAGAGCGCATGGCGCGGATCGCCAGGCTGCAACGGCTGATGGTCGAGCAGAAGATCGGCGCCCTGATCCTGGAGTCGGGCTCGAGCCTGGACTACTTCACCGGCGTGCAGTGGCATCGCTCGGAGCGTGCGACGGCCGCCGTGATTCCGGCGCGAGGTGACATCGTCGTCGTGACCCCGGCCTTCGAAGAACCCTCGATCCGCGAGACCCTGGCGGTGCGTGGCGACGTGCGGCCCTGGAATGAGCACGAGAGCCCGTTCGCCCGCCTGGTTGGCGCGCTTCGCGACCGCGGCGTGACCTCCGGCCCGATCGCCTTCGAAGCGACCACGCGATTGTTCATCGTCGACGGCGTACGCGACGCAAGCGCAGGGGCGTACAACGTGGTGTCCGGCGACGCCCTGGTCAAAGCGGTTCGCCTGATCAAGTCGCCGGCCGAACTCGCGCTGATGCAGACCGCCAACGACGTCACCCTGGCGGCGCTGCGCTACGTCCACGCCAACGTCCGCCCCGGCATGCGCCCCGGCGAGATTGCCGACATGATGAATGCCGCCACCATGGCCCTGGGTGGCGCGCCGGAATTCGCCCTCGTGTTGATCAACGAGGCCAGCGCCTATCCGCACGGCTCGCGCCAGGCACAGACCCTGCACGAGGGTTCGGTGATCCTGATGGACGTAGGCTGCGCCGTGCATGGCTATCAATCGGACATCTCGCGCACCTGGGTGATGGGCCAGCCGACCGCGAAACAGCGCAAGGTCTGGGATACCGTCAAGAAGGGCCAGGAGATCGCGCTGGCCACCGCCAGGCTGGGTACCCCGGTGGGTGCGATCGACGACGCCGTGCGCGCCTACTACGAAAAGGAAGGCTGGGGCCCTGGCTACAAGCTGCCGGGTCTCCCCCATCGCACCGGCCACGGCATCGGCCTGGACGGCCATGAGTCGCCCTACCTCGTGCATGGCGACGCCACGCCGCTGGCAGTTGGCATGTGCTTTTCCGACGAACCGGGCATCTACATTCCCGGCGAATTCGGCATCCGCCTGGAAGACTGCTGGCACATGACCGAGACCGGCCCGAAACTCTTCACCGAACTCGCGCGGTCGATCGACGACCCGATCTGATCGGTTCCGCGGTTATGGAAGTGGTGGACTGGTCGCTGTCGACGTAGGGGCCGCCTGCGCCCCGCAGCGGACCCTTCGCGTCGAAGTACGAGGTTCAGCTATCACTCGTCAGAACCTTCGTCCGCTCCGCTCGAACGATAGGCCCTGGCAACAGTCAACCTGGGAATAGCGATGCTCGAAGGAAATCGTCAGCGTGTCCAAAACCTGAGCGGCGGCGAAATTTGGATGTTCATCGTCGCGAGAGTCCTGCTTGGCTTTGCGGCCGGCGTGTTGGTGACCCGCTATTTTCCGGCCGTGGCTTTGTATCTTGCATGGCCTGCACTCGTTGGCGGTGCGCTTTTGTTTACGCTGGCCGCCAAGGGGTTGTTGCGGATTCAGCCGCCTGACTAATCATTCAAACGGCCCGCGAGCGCCGCATAGCCAGGTCTTCGAGCGTCCGCTTTCGACCCGAACGGACGCAAGCCGAGACTGCAAGGGGACAACAATCTCCATCACTGAGGCCTCTGGCCCTCATGGTTAGATATCGAGCTGATTGACTCTGGTCGGTGGTAGCTGCTTTGGCGCGAGCTATGTAGAGGATTCTCCGCGAGGCAGAGGCAGTTCACCGCGAGGTAAACTCTGTCGACGTGGGCAAAATGAAGACGTTGGATGAAGGGACTATTTCGAGTACGGACACTCACCGATGCAATGAGCCAGGAGCAGGACAACTTCCTGCTACTTCGCCTGGTGGCAGCCAGCTTGGTGATCTATGGGCACGGCCCGGCGATCAGTGGTGACACGACACACCCTGATCTGTTCACTTGGCTCGGCTGGGGCATCTATTCGGGCGACCTCGCGGTCAACGCCTTCTTTGTCATCAGCGGCTTCATGATCACCGGTAGCTATCTTCGCCGCCGTCATCTTCCCGGTTTCCTGTGGGCGCGCTTTCTGCGCATCTACCCCGCCTATGCGTTCTGCCTGTTGGGTTCAGCCTTTTTGCTTGGCGCGGCCTTCACCGAACTCCCGCTGCGGGATTACCTGCACGCCCCTCAGGTCATGCACTACGTCGCGAAGAATCTTGAGCTTGGGAGGTATCTTGCTTACCACCTTCCTGGCGTGTTCACCGGAAACCCGATGGATGGTGCGGTCAACGGTTCGATCTGGACCTTGCCCGCTGAGGTTCGAATGTATCTGTGGGTTGCGATCGCGGGTTCTCTGGGAATCCTTGGTCGCAGGTACCTGGCGATCACTCTGATCGTGGCGCTGTTTGTCTGGGGCCTGCTACGGCCTTCCAACATCCCACTGGTTCCGCTTCCGGACTTTATCCATCTGGCCGCGTACTTTGCCGTAGGCGCCTTCTGCTTCGTCAATCGCCAGTGGGTACCAGTAGGTTGGCCCGTCGCATTGGTGGCTATTGCCCTGGCCTGGCTCCTGCGAGACAGCCAACTTTACCCATTTGCCATGGGGGCGGCGTTGGTCAGCTTTGTATTTGCATTTGCCTACGCCATTCCGTGGCACGGCTACAATCGCTTCGACGACTATTCGTATGGGGTATACCTTTGGGGATTTCCCATCCAGCAGGCTGTGGCGCATCAATGGCCTGGCATGTCGTCACCAGCAAATGCTCTCATCTCGTGGCCCATGGCTTGTCTCCTGGCCATGTTCTCGTGGCACGTCGTCGAAAAGCCAGCCCTCTCACTCAAATCGCTTCCGCGCAAAATTTATTTGCGCGTTAAACCAACGGCGCATCGGGAAATACGCGGCGTTGCCGCCGATGGAAGGGGGACAATGTAACCCGAGCGCCGAGACCGTCCGTAGGCGAGCAAGCCGTGACCTGGCATGGCGCCGATCAAGGCCCGCACTTTGGCTGACGCGTTCCTGCACCGGTGTTTAACCCGACCGGAGTCCGCATCAATGTCCGCCTTCGACCCGGAGCGGACACCGACCTTGCCCGAGAATCACCAGGCCGAGGTGGAAGAGGCACAAGTGGCATTGAATTGTCCGGCGACGCCCGTGGTAACGCCATCGACTCACGTCCATTGCAGAATTATTGCCAACGACGACCCGCGGCCTGCCGAATGCAGCACGCGCTACCAGAGCACCATCGCGAGATTCGCCACCCCATGGATACGCTTGGATCAAACCGTGTCTGCCACTGCGTGCACCTGTATGCACAAGCGACCAGTGTGAGTGGCGTATCGCCATGAATTATCATCTGGAAGGATCTACAACCAAGGAGCGAAGGTGCTGACAAGAATGATGCGGCTGCGGCGATGGGCGCAGGATGTGCTACAGGAGGGGGCCGGGCTGGACGTGACGCGTTCCAGTTTCTACTCGCCGATTGTCGATCGCGCCGAAGTCAGGGACCGCGCGATTAGCGTGTGGTCACCGCAGACGCAGTCGCCAACCGACATGCCCGGGCTGGATTTTCGACCCGACCATCAGGCGACATTGCTCGCCGGACCGTTGGGAGGCTACATGCGCGAGTGTCGATTCGCCCCCGATGCGCCAGCTGACGGCACAGCCGGGTATTACCCTAACAACGGCCAGTTCGGCGAGATGGACGCGCGCATGCTGACCGGTATGCTTCGGCACTATGCGCCGCGAAGAGTCGTCGAAGTGGGCTCGGGCTTTTCCACGATCGTCATGAACGATGTGGTGGCCAGCCACTTTCGCGGCGCGATGAGCGTGACGGCCATCGAACCGTTCCCGCGCCCGTTTTTGGCGACGCTTCCCCACGTCCAACTCGTCCAGAGCAAGGTTCAGGACGTCGGGATGGCCACCTTCGAGCAGCTCGAGTCCGGCGACGTGCTATTCATCGACTCGTCGCACGTCAGCAAGACCGGTTCAGACGTGAATCACCTGTTCTTCCATGTGCTTCCTCGCCTTCGACCGGGCGTCTTGATCCACATCCATGACATCTGGCTTCCGCTCGAATACCCAGAGCAGTGGGTGCTCACAGAAGCGCGCAGCTGGAACGAACAGTATGTGCTTCGGGCGCTGCTTACGGGCTCGCACCTTTACGACGTAGAACTGGCAGGCATATATTTGAGCCACTTCCAGCGTCCGCTCCTGGAAGCCACGCTCGGTGACGTCTCCGCCACGATTGGAGTGGGATCGAGTTTCTGGATCCGGAAAGTCGGCTGACCCACCAGCGGACCTCCAGCGAGCGCAATTCTTCCGGGTCACCATCGATAGGCCGACAATGTCCGTTTCCGACCTGGAGCGGACATTCCACGAAGCGCGAAGTCGATGTAGCCAATGGCCGGCGGCATCGGCAAGGCTCGAACTATCGTTGGACCATGATTGCGCGCGGTCACCACATAACCCTTACGTAACTACTACACGCGCATCCTGCATGGGCGCCAGGATAGAAAGTCTCCTCCTTGGCAGGCGTCTCAGCCACGCGGTCCTCTCCCTAACGCCCTCTGAGTATTTCTCCGATCTGTATCGGAGTTTCGGCTTCGTCCGCTCTGGATCCGCCTTGCGGATCTCCACTGAAGGCAAATACTCATGTCCAACAACGATTCCAACGTTTCTCGCGTTAGCAGCAAGAACCTCGTCGACACAGCCGCCGCCAATGGAAGCTTCCATACCCTTGGAAAAGCCCTTGAAGCAGCAGAACTCACCAACGTCCTGAAAGGCACGGGGCCTTACACCGTCTTTGCACCGACGGACGAGGCTTTCGAGAAGCTGCCCAAGGACACGCTGGCCAACTGGCTCAAGCCGGAAAACAAGGCGGAGTTGATTTCCGTGCTGAAGTATCACGTCCTGCCGGGCCGCGCGTCGGCCGTGGACGTCGAGAAGCTCACTACGCCGAAGATGATGCAAGGTCAGACGGCGACGATCACCAAGGATGGCGACAAGCTCCGCATTGGCGGGGCCACCATTACCAAGTCGGATATCGCATCGAGCAATGGCATCATCCATGCGATTGACGCGGTGAATGTGCCAACCAAGCAGTAAGCTGCCCAGGTTTGTGGTGGGGCCAGCTCCACCACATTACCTGCTGGAACACCTGCCTGGATTTGCGTCCGCGATCTTGCACGCATCGAATGCGGCGGCGAGTTCGGTCACTGTCTCCGCTGGATAGGCGGAACTTGAAGCTGATCCACCGAGGCCACAAGTCGCCTGGCCTCATTCGCACGGCGCCAACCCCAAAGGTAACGCTCATGGCTGGCCAATTTCGCTATCAGTCCAAACCGTCCCGGTTTTCCAGGCTCACCCGATACGTCGTTGATCTGTTCGATTACATGTTCGGCGAGCCGTACACGCGGCTTTCTCCTGTGATGTCTCGAAGGCAGCAACTTGCCACGGCAATGGAAGCTGCACGAAGACTCAGGCGAGGCGGCGGGCGATGATGCTCGGTGCCCTCGCCAGGTTCGGGTATTTTTTCCGACCCTTCCGGCGAGGGGCCTATAAGCACGCACCGTCTATCGAAGAGCTGTACGTCTTGCGGAAGAGCAGGACGTTGCAGGTGAACGGTCTATGCAAGCGGCTCCTTCGCACCGTTCTGAAAGCAAGGGCAGGATAGCGGGCATGGCCCTCACGCGAGCTCAGCTTGTCGACGCATTCCTGTCTTTGGATGCAGAACTGCGTGGGCTCGAGACAGGCGGATTGTCCGAGGACGCGTCTCAGTTGGCGTTTGAGCGCATGGTCAACAAGTCAACGGGTACCGTTCGACCGCAAGATCGCCTGTGGTGGTGGGGCCAGCTGTATGCGGCCATGGACCAGCAGGCAGTTCGAGTCAAGCGCATGGCGGGACTGACTCATGAACTCGAATCCTGATCCGACCCACGAAGGCCAGTTGCGCTATCCGGCGACACGCGGATTCTTTGATATTGCCGTGTTCTTCGTGATGCGCAGAGGGCAGACGCGATGGGTATCCTGTCGATGCAGGTCGGGGTGCAGCCAACCTTGCATGGGCCGGTGCGGCTGCCAAGCCTGCGCCTGGCGCTCTGCGGCAGAGGGACCGGAGCGCAAGAGTTACTTCGTGAATGCTGGAGTGCCGTAACGTCCGCTTCCGACCCAAAGCGGACATAAAATACCTTGGCATGGCATTACTTCACGAACTTCACAGTGGAAAATGCCGGCGGCCGTGCCGTTGCCGCGCTCAGGGCTGCTGAGGGCGTGCGCCAATTCCGCGCAAAATACGTTGCACAATCTCAGCGCCTACGCGCTCGACTTCGCCCTGCGCCGGAGCTACGTTGCCGACCCGTAGCGCTGCCGCACCGTGCACAGTGCTCCAGGTGAACAACAGGTCTCCGGGCGACGGCGGAGCCACCATTAGGCCGGCTTCGTGCAGGCCCTGCAATGCCGCCGGCAGATATGAATAACTAGTCGGTTTGCCCGTGCGCAAAGCCTCGGCGCGGGCCTGGACGGCATGCGTACCAAAGATCAAGCGCCACATCGCAGGCTGTTCGTCGGCAAAGCGCAGGTACGCCACGCCCAGGCGGTGCAGGCGCGCAATCGCCTCCTGGGCATCTGCTGGTGGCGAGTGAAGATCGAATGTCTCAGCAAAACGTTGCTGGAGCTGGGCGATGCCGATGGCAGCCAGCTCGGCTAGCAAAGCATCGCGGCTGGCGAAGTGCCGGTATACAGCAGCGCCACTGACCCCCAGTCCGGAGGCTAGCTCCCGGAGAGAGATGTGCTCGATGTCTGCAGCCTTCGCCGCAGCCTCAAGCAGGGCTCGTCGCAGGTCGCCGTGGTGATAGCGCCCACCGGCGGACTCGGGGGGTTTATTCATAGGTCCATGTTAACACTGTTGACATTGGTGGTTTTGGGGTCTAAGTTAACGCCTATAACATCGCTTCGGTTGTCGGGGCGACCCGTGGGCTCCGCAGCAAATCTCGAGCCACTGACCTCACCCCTTCCAGAGACGGCCCCCATGACGCCTTCCGAACCCGATTCAGTCAAGACCCGGTCGATCCTGACCAACCTCAGTCGGTTAGCGGTTTACGATACCGGCATACCTAACCGCGCGGCGGCCTCGTCGGAGGTGCTGGTCCTTTGGCCTTCGGTTCTGGCTGACCACCGAATCTACGACGCGCAAGTGGCTGACCTGCGTGAACATCACCGACTGATCCTCATAGATGGCCCCGGTCATGGCGCCAGCGGCCCGTCCTCGGGGCGCTTCAGCATGGAGCAATGCGCGGATGCACTTTCGCAGGTGCTGGACACTCTCCAGATCGTCAAGCCTGTCGTTGTCATTGGCACGTCGTGGGGCGGCCTCGTTGCGGGCGAGTTCGCGTTAAAGCATCCCGGGCGCACGCGCGCTGTCGTCATGCTGAACACTCCCGTCTTCAAGACTCGAGCGCGCTGGCGCGATAGCTTCGTTAGTTGGGGTGCTCGCTGGCTGAAATTTACCAACAGATACGTACAGGGCGTGGCCGACGCCTACTTTATGCCCGAGACGAGAAAGCGTGAGTCCGCTTTCATGGAAGGATTCCGCAAGCATATCCGGGGAGTAAGCGGTGCAGCGCTGTCGCGGGCTGTTCGCTCGGTACTGCTGGAAAGAGAAGACCTGGCGTCGCGTCTGAACAGCATTGCCGCGCCAACCCTGTTCGTCGCCGGAACGCATGATTCCATGTACCCGGTGGACGATCTTCGGCACGCCGCCGCTCAGTTGACGCGCGGCCGCTTCATTGAACTACCAACGGCCCACCTCTCGGTCGTCGACGCTCCCTCTGAAACTACCCAAGCCATCGATTCGTTCTTGACCGAACTTCAATTGACGAGCTCTTTTAGCTCGCCAGGAGCTAAAGCTTGAAGAATGAGTCGCGAGTGATACTGGTCACGGGTGGCACGCGCGGGATTGGCTCTGCGATCGCATCCCAGCTCCGCGGACGGGGGCATCGCGTTTACGTGACCCAGCGCGCCCCAGTGGAGGGCGAGCCGCAGAGCGGCCTCGACGTGCTGAATCTCGACATTACTAGCGCGGCCTCGGTCGAAGCATGTGTGGGAGAACTGCTGCGGCGTGAGGGCCACCTCGATGTTCTTATCAACAACGCCGGTTACGACCTCTTCGGCGCCGTGTTAGAGACTCAGTGGCACGAATTCATGGACCAGCTGGACACGAACTTTCTTGGCGCTGCGCGCATGGTCCAAGCCGTCTTGCCGCATATGCTGGAGCGCCGCTCGGGTCGCATCATCAATATCAGCTCGATCGGAGGCGAGGTCGGCCTTCCGATGAACGCAGCCTACTCAGCTAGCAAGTTCGCTCTCGAGGGCTACACAGAATCGCTCCGCCAGGAGCTGATGCCGCTCGGCCTCTATGCTTGCACTGTCAGTCCGAGCCCAGTGGCCACTGGCTCGCTCGAGCAGTCGATCCGGGAAGTCAGTGCGGCTGACAATCCGTTCGCTGGGAGGCGAGCCGAACTAGTTAGGCGCATGCGCCGCGATGGCCTTATGAGTCGCACTCGGCCAGAGCACGTGGCGGCCGCTGTCGCACAGGCCGTACATGCCCAAGTGCCGGCACCGCGCTACCGGGTAGGTTCGCTCGCCCGTTGGATCCCTCGCCTGAAGGGATGGCTACCTGACTCGCTGTTTGAGCAATTCATGCGCCGCACCTTTCCCTGATCTGCAAGTCCCCTTGTACGAACCATTCGGCTTGGCCGTCGGAGAATCACCGTGATCGTCGACCACATTGGCATCGTTCTACTGGTTAGCGGCGCGTTTACGCTGCTGCCGATCGTGATCTTCCTACTTCCAGCACACGGGACAAGACTCTTGTTCGGAGTCGATGCGGCCGATGGGATCGGCGGGCTGCTCACGCGACATTGGAGCTTGCTGGCACCGAGCCTTGGAGCGCTATTGATCTACGCCGCGTGGCACCCGGAACTACGCGTTCCGCTGATGTTGGCTGCAGGTGTCGAGAAAGCCGGGCTGGTTGGATTGATCGTAGCCAGTTCGAAAGAGCCGTACGCGGCCCGTCTGCGCCCAATCGCCGTCTTCGACTCGGTCATCGTGCTGGTCTACGCCATCTATCTATGTCACGAACTTTGATTGGGCGACCAAGCCTGCGTTTCTCAAGGACACGGGCTCAACGAAGGATTCCCCAGCACTGCGCGGACAGCTGGCCGCTAGCCGCAAACAAGCCGTGACATCTAGTGATCCACTCTCAGTATTTCGGGACATCAGCCATGTTCTCCGGCTCATCAATGCTGCCGACGGCCCTGAGCGTGCCGCCACAACGAACGCGGATCTCGATTTCTACCCTAAAGACGGACCCTCGCCGTAACGCTTCGATGACACCACAGCACTCCCCGAACAGCTTGATCCGCGGGTGCGTCCTGGGCAGTTTGCTACGTCCCACCGCTTACGTAGACGGCTAGGCACTCGAAATGACCCGAAGCAGACAGCATTCGAACGCAGACCTCGGGGGTGGCAGACCGACATCTACCGACCGTCTGTTCATTTATTATGCTGTCGCTGACCAGCTTTCTCGAGAACCTCGCATGAAAAGCCAGTTGCGGGTCATCGGCGCCCTTGCTCTGTCACTCGCCGTTTTCATGATTGACGCGTTCACGACGGTAAATGGAGCTATCGCCGTCGTCTACATCGTGGCAATTTTTCTGGTTGCCCCTCTCGGCTTGCGAGCCATTATCGCGGCTGCCATCGTCGCCATCGCGTTCACGCTTCTGGCGTTCGGCCTTCAACATGGGGAGCAGCTCAACAGCAGCGCGCTGATCCGCCTTGTCGTTTGCATTGTCGCTATCTCGTTGACGACGGTCCTTATCCTTCGGGACCGAGCTACCCGCACATCACTGGTTGAGCAGGCCAGAATTCTTGAGCTATCACACGACACCGTCATCATTAGGGACAAGGACGATGTCATCGTCTATTGGAACGATGGCGCTGAGAAGCTGTACGGATGGATGCGCAGCGAGGCCGTAGGCAAGCATTGCGAGAGCCTTCTTAAGTGCCGCTTCTCCTCGGAAGAAGTACAGGCTGCCTTTGATCTTGAAGGCCACTGGACGGGTCAACTGATTCGTACACGCCGCGATGGTGCCTCACTTACCCTGGCAAGCCGTTGGCTCCAGCGTAAGGATGATGGAGGGCGCCCTGTTGGAGTCATTGAGTCGAGCGCGGATGTCACAGCGCAGCTACAGCATGACGAAGCGCGACGCGCCTCGGAACAACGATATCGGACCATATTCGAGACAGCCGGCTTTGCTACCTGGGAGTCGAATTGGCTTGATACCAAACGCGTGCTTGATCAGTACACAGGAGACATCAGCCAGTTCGAGGATTGGCTATTGGCGAATCCGCAGGTCACTCAAGCCGCCATCCGGGGGGCCATTATCCGCAACGCGAACCCCGCCGCTGTACGGCTATTCCAAGCAGGCAGCAACGAAAAGCTGTCAGGGACAAATCTGTGTGGTCGATATCTTCCCGAGAGTTTCCCTGCGATCGCACAGCTACTTGCGACACTACGTAAGGGCGAAATGGGCGCAGAGAACGAAGTCCGCTTGAAATCGCTGGCAGGGGAAGTTGTCGACGTGGTCCTTCGCGTCAATATCCTTCCGGACTCCCGGGACTGGGCACATGTATTGGTCATGGCTTTCGATGTGACCGAGCGGAACCTGTCGCGCGCCCGAATAGAGCAGACATCCGCGGAGCTTGCTCACGCTGCCCGAGTATCACTTCTAGGGCAGCTCTCCGCATCCATCGCGCACGAAGTGAATCAGCCACTCACAGCGATCCTCAACTACGCCCGCTCGGGCGAACGCTGGCTATTACGGGAAGAACCCGATCTCACGGAAGTTTCATCGAGTCTTCAGCGCATTGTGACCAATGGGAACCGGGCGGCAGAGGTGATCAAGCGAGTGAAGGCTTTAGCCAAGAAAACCGTGACTCCCGCGGCAAGCTTCAGTCTGCCAGAGATCGTCGAGGACGCTCTGGGACTCGTACGGCATGAGGCGAAGTTACAGGGAGTCAAACTAAAGCAATCATCGGAAGGAACTCTGCCCCTTGCCTTCGGTGACAGAGTCCAAGTGCAACAGGTTCTCGTGAACCTTATCGTTAACGGCCTACACGCCATGCGAGACGTGACCGATCGGAAGAGGGAGTTGCGGATCCTTCTTGGTGTCGCGCCTGCCGGCATGCTTCGCGTTGAAGTGCGAGATGTCGGTATGGGCTTTGCCCAGGAAGCCATTGGGAAGGTTTTCGATCCGTTCTTCACGACCAAAGCTGAAGGCATGGGTATGGGTCTTTCCATATGTCGGTCCATTATTGAGACCCAAGGAGGGCACATCATCGTGAGAAACAACGAGGGGCCGGGTGCGACTGTCACTTTCACCGTCCCCGCGACCCCGGAAAACACATAGGCGACGGTGTTACACCTATACATTCGGATGGTAGAGAACGGGACCTAAAACATGGAGAATGGCTCCGAAAGTCCCTGTACAGGGCATGGAGTTGTGCTTGAGCCAGGTTCACACCATAGGCGTCGTGGATGATGACGAGGAAGTGAGGGACAGCATCGTTGCTGTCTTTCGTTCCGAGGGCATCAGCGTGTGTGCCTTCCCGAGCGCCGAGACGCTGCTTGCTTCTCCTCTGATCGATACGCTGGAATGCCTCGTCACGGATTTACACATGCCCGGAATGGATGGGTTTGGCTTAAGGCGCGTGCTGATCGATCAGGGAAAGCCGCTGCCGGTAGTCATGATGACCGCGTTCGCGAGTCCCGAGACGCGAGAGATTGCCAATCGCCTTGGAATTGCGGAATTCCTCGAGAAGCCGACCGATCCGGACGTGCTCTTGAAAATAGTCAGGTCACTTCTCGCCAACTAGTAGCTCGATCATTCGGTGTCCATCCAACAGGTCGAGGCGCGCCTTGGAAACTGAACTGATTTGCGTGTTGGATGATGACGAAGAAGTCAGGTCGTCATTGGAAAGCTTGCTGCGTGCCGCGGGGTATGGGGTCCAGGGCTTTGCGACCCCCGAGGAATTCCTGGCATGTGATGCGGCCGACACGGCTGTTTGCCTTGTTCTTGACGTTCAGCTGGGTAGCGTTAATGGGCTGGATTTCCAGCAGGAACTGGTCGAGAGTGAAACGCCGATTCCCGTCATTTTGATCAGTGGCCACGGAGATATTCCGATGACGGTTCGCGCCATGCGGGCCGGAGCGGTCACGTTTCTACCCAAGCCGTTCGAGGAGCGTGAATTGCTCGCGGCCGTACAAGAAGCTGCCATCCGGGATCGCAACCGAAGAGCGGAGATCGATGCCTTTGCCTCCGTTCGCGCCAAATTCGATAGCCTCTCCGCCAGAGAGCGCGAGGTCTTTGGCCTTGTAACATCAGGTCTTCTCAATAAGCAGATTGCCGGTCGCCTCAAGCTGAGCGAGATTACCGTGAAGATCCATCGGGGAAACCTGATGCGAAAGATGCGGGCCGAATCGTTGGCGAACTTGGTGCGAATGGCAGAAGCGCTTGGCATTCGCGAGGCGGTCTCTCGCTACAAGCACGACTGAAAGCAGCTACGACCGCTCTGGACGACCGACGAAACCCGTACGAATCCTTTGGCCCACCGGCAAGACTGTCGGTGGGCCAATTTTAATGGTCATTCCCGAATGAACGCGAGCAGATCGCGATTGAGATCGTCTTCGCGAGTGATCGGCAGGCCATGCGGAGCGCCGGTGTAGACCTTCAGCTTTGCGTTGGGAACGAGCTCGACGGAGCGCTTGCCGGCGGCATCGATTGGAACAATCTGATCATCATCGCCGTGGATCACCAGTGTCGGCACTTGGATGCGCTTCAGATCGTCTGTGTAATCGACCTCAGAGAACTCGTGGACGCAGTCGTACTGTCCCTTGATGCTTCCCATCATCCCCTGCAGCCAGAATGATTGGCGAATGCCTTCGGAAACCTCGGCATGAGGTCGGTTGTACCCAAAAAATGGCAGCGTCAGGTCGAGATAGAACTGGGAGCGATTCTGGAGCACGGACTGCCGAATACCATCAAAGACCTCGAGCGGCGTGCCATTGGGGTTGCTGGCGGACTTCACCATGATCGGCGGAACCGCGCTCACAAGAACGGCTTTGCCCACTCGGGGGGCGCCCTGGTTTGCAACATAGCGTGCAACTTCACCACCACCTGTCGAATGACCGACAAGCACCGCGTTGCGCACATCCAGGTGATCTAAAAGCTCGGCCAGGTCGGCGACGTACTGGTCCATGTTGTTGCCATGCCAGGTCTGATCCGAGCGTCCGTGGCCACGGCGATCGTGCGCAATCACCCGATAGCCGTGGGTTGCCAGGAACAGCATCTGCGAATCCCAGGCGTCGGAAGACAGCGGCCATCCATGGGAAAAAACTACGACCGGTCCGGTTCCCCAGTCCTTGTAGTAGATATTGGTGCCGTCGGACGTTTTGAAAGTGCACATGGCGATGCCTCTTGTGGTGGTGGCCATGATGGTTGGGCATCGAGTACGAAAAGCAAAGGTGGAAAAGGCTTATACAAAAGTATGGAGGCGTGCGTAACCCTCCACTTGAGTGCGTGAGAAAACGCTTGGAAACAGCAGTTTAAGGCGCAATCCGTGCTCCATGTTCGGCTCGCTAATACCTTGGCATGAATGTCGTTCGTTCGATGGTGCTGCTTAGATGCGTTCGTCCTCGGCATCGACTGATGTCGCAGAAGACGAACCCATCTCGGAGCTTCTCCGAGTCAAGTCACTCGCTCACGGAGAACACCATGAAACGCATCAACGGCCTTTGGGCCCTCATCATCGGAGCAGCCGTCATGTCTCAGTCCGTTTCCGCCGAAGACTTCAAGAACAACACACACCTGGATCCAACCGTCCGGTCGTTCCTCACCGAACTCAGCAAGAATCCGAGTCCGTTCTGGCAGCTTCCACAGCCGAAGCCGCAGGAGATCCTGACGGCCTTACAGAACCAGACGCCCGTCGATATGTCTGGTGTGACGACGACGGAACGGACAATTACGCAAGACGGTCAATCCGTGAAGATCTACATCATGAAGCCAGATCACGCTGCGGCCAACCCCGGCGTCCTGTTCTTCATCCATGGCGGCGTCTGGATCGTCGGCAACTTTGACAACCATCAGCGCCTGCTGCGCGACCTCGTCGTCAAATCTGGCCAGGTCGGCGTTTTTGTCGAGTACACCCCGCTGCCACAGGCGAAATTTCCGACGCAGTTGGACGAGACCTATGCCGCACTGGTGTGGGTGGCAGCTCATGGTAAGGAGATCGGCGCAGACGGCAGCCGCATCGCGGTGGCGGGTAACTCGGTCGGCGGCAACATGACGGCGGCTATTTCTCTCATGGCCAAGGATCGCAAGGGCCCGAAGATTGCCTATCAGGTGCTGCTTGTACCCGCGACCGACGCCAGTGTCGATAGCGAGTCCTACAAGAAGTTTGCGGATGGCTACTTTTTGTCGCGTGCTTTCATGAAGTACGGCTGGGATCTCTATGCGCCTGACGCCAAGACGCGTGATAACCCGTATGTCTCGCCGTTGCGTGCAAGCAAGGATGAGCTGACCGGTCTTCCGCCTGCACTGGTCATTACGGCGGAGAACGATCCGCTCCGTGACGAGGGTCAGGCCTACGCGCGCAAACTAACGGATGCCGGCGTTCCGGTGGCGGCTGTGCAGTACAACGGAACGATCCACGACTTTGTTGCACTCAACGCTTTGCGCAAGGTCCCGACGACCGAGGCGGCCCTTGATCAGATCGCCGAAGGCATCCGTGAGCACCTGAACTGATCGGACGCGGAAGCACGAGCTTCGTCATATCAGCCACGTCCCCTGCCGTCATTTGACGGCAGGGGTCTGCCTCGTTCTTGGGAGCGCTTGCTATCGATCCAGAGCAGCCCTGTACATCGCAACGATGCACGGTGTGGAAGTGGTCCGCGCCTTTGCGGATCGGACATCTGCGATACCACAAAGTGATCTTACCTCTACCTTCAATAGTCTACGAATGCGTGGGCATACGAGAGTTGGCCTCCAACCGCCCAAAGCACAAGGCGGTAATGGCCATAAACGTCACGATCTGACGCTTTTGGGACCGGATCAGCGGAATTTGTGCGATCGCCGTTAGCAACAACGTCTAGCGCTCTAAGGCACGAATCATCGAGGAATCGCTATGAACAATTTCGAACCTAAGGACCTGCGCATGTCGCCGTTGCGGACGCGTAGCAATTTCCCACAAGAGATAGTCGCCAGCTTGGCTGGCGAGCTGAATGCGCTGCTTGCGGATGTCTTTTGTCTCTATGTAAAGACCAAGAACTTTCATTGGCACATGTCCGGTCCGCACTTCAGGGATTTCCATTTGTTACTGGATGATCAGGGCGCAGAGCTCTTTGGTGCTATCGATGACATCGCGGAGCGAGTCCGCAAGCTTGGAGGAACTACGATCCGGTCGGTCGGTCATCTGTCTCGCTTACAGCGGCTGAGCGATAGCGATGCGGATTACGTCACTCCGCCGGACATGTTGGCCGAGCTTCGCGAGGACAACCTGCGATTGTCGACCTACATGCGAGAAACACATGGGCTCTGCGATGAAGTGGGCGACGTCGCTTCGGCCAGCTTGTTGGAGAACTGGATAGATCAGGCGGAGAGACGCACCTGGTTTCTCTTTGAGGCGACGCGTAGTTGATGAAGTCGATGATGCGATCCGATGGCCTATTTATAGTTGACAGTGCCGGGGACGTTACCTCTGGAATTTTGCTCGTAATCAGCGCCATGCGTGTGGAGGTCAACGCTTCCTTTGGTCTCAGTGGGCGGAGGTGGCGAAGCGCTGCGCGCTTCGCCACCCGGCTTGGAAGAGGCGGCCTGGACGCCCCTTCCCACGCACCGAAGAAATCGTTGGCGGCGCCGAGCCTGTCGGTAAGTTGCTCGAGGCAGATGCGGACTGAGGAACTATCCACTTCCGACCCGAAGGGGACATGAAAAGTAAAGGGGTACGGCGACATGCTGCTCACCGATCACCGATCACCGATCACCGATCACCAGATCGATCAGCGATCCCTATTGCGCTTTTGCGCCGAAGCGGCCGAGTTGCTCGATAGCCAGGACTTTTGCGCATTGGCGCATCGTTTTGGCTATGAGATGGCGTATAACCGGAGGGCGTCGGATGTAATCCGGGCCGACTTCGCAGCCTGCCCGACTGGGGCCGATCCAGGACGTGGTCAGGTGATTCCGTGGCAAACAGTCAAGGATTTCAAGCCGAACGACACGAATCTGTTCGCCGCTGTTGAAGGAGTTGCGCACATGCCCGAGGGTCCATCGGTCCTGGTGGATCTCATCGTGACGGAAAGCGGGTCGGACCGATATGTCACTTCGGAAGACATCAGTCCCGCCCAGCGGCCGCGTGTGTGGCCCGCTTCCTACCCAGGCGGACATCCCAGGCCATCCCGGAAATGCGCCTTACCCCAGGGCGCATCTCCATACGACGGCCGTCGCCTCGCCGGTATGCGCCTCTATGAATGGACGCGGCGCCACACGACTTCGCCACGGGCGCCTTCAGCAGCACCGCTGGATGGCTTGGCGACGGTATAGGTCAGCTCGTCGCCATGGATGGTGTAACTGGACTTGCCGATGCGGCCGTCCCAGTTGGGGAACGACGCGTGCACGATTTCGCTGTGCAAGACCTGGGCGTCGGCGCTCATGTGACCGTAGTGGGCATTGCTGTCCATCGAGGCGGCGCGATACTCCGCAGGCGTGCCCTTGGATTTGTCGTTGGCTGCAAACGGCATGCGCTTGGCGCGCACGATCTGCATCATGTAGTCGCCCTGCGAGTCGATAAGCCACATACCCGTGGGGTTGGGGCCGTAGAGCTCCACGCGATGGCCATCGGGATAGACGTTGTCGCAACGGACCAGCGTCCACGCGCCGACCAGTTCCTTGGGAACCATGCCGTGGCCGGTGCTTTCGCCAGGCCTGATGGCGTCCTGGGCAGCCAAGGCCGGCGCTGCGGCCATGCAGGCAACGAGGCAGGCAATAAGCAGGCGTTTGGCGATCGACATGGCGACACCTCCGGTAGATGGGTGGGTCGGATCGTCGCTCATGCATTTGGATTTGATAATGGGTCTTCTCTTTGATTGACCTGCAAATGCTATTTGAAGATGATCCAGCCCAGGTCTCCCGCACCAGGGCTGGAACTCATGAACCGCTTCAGCGACATGCAGCTTCTTGTCGACGTGGCCGACCTCGGTAGCCTCTCGGCGGCCGGGCGTCGGGCGGGGCTTTCTCCTGCTGCGGCCAGCGCCTGCGTGCAACGGGTGGAGACCATGCTGGGGGCGCGGCTGTTCGAGCGCACGACGCGTCAATTGCGCCTGACCGATGAGGGGCGCATGTACATCGCCTCCTGCCGGGTCGCGATTGAAACCATGAAGGAGGCCGAGCGCGCGGTGCGCAGCGGCACCGACGCGGTCAGCGGAACGCTGCGGGTGTCGGCGCCGTCCGATCTGGGGCGCAACCTGCTGGTGCATATCCTCAACCGCTTCATGGAGCTTCACCCCGACGTGCGCGTGGTGCTGACGCTGTCGGACTCGCTCTCGCGCTTCGTGCCGGACGATGTCGACGTCGCCATACGCGTGGGTCCTTTGGCGGACAGCGACCTCGTCGCGCGCCATCTTGCCGACAGCTGGCGCGTGGTATGTGCATCGCCCGCATGCATCGAAATCCACGGCATGCCAACACAACCCGAGGAACTCGCCGAACTGCCCACGCTGGTATTGACCACCCATGCGGGGCCAAGAAACGAGTGGCAACTCGGCGAGGACGTCGTACGCGTCCGGCGCTATCACGAGTGCACTGACAGTGAGGTGATACGCACCTGGGCGGTCCTGGGGCGCGGCTTTGCGTATCGACAACTTTGGGCAGTCGCGGCGGATGTAAGCGCTGGCAGGCTGAAGCTCGTCCATGCGCCGGCCTGGTCCGCGCCATCCCCCATCCACGCGATGTACCACCCCAACGTGTTTCAGCCGCCACGCGTGCGCCGCTTCGTCGATTTCCTGCAGGAAGAATTTTCACGGCGGTTTGCTGCCGAGGGCGAGAACGCCTTGGCGTCGGCATTCAAGGGGGAGCCATAATCCGAGCGTCCGCTTGCGGCACCAAGCGGACTTGGGGGATGGATCCATTGGCGGGCGGGCAGTCGCCGTAAGTGCTGCGGGAGATAGCCAGCAACCGAAAGACGTTTTGAATAGGAGTGAATGCCCTAGCCAAGGACAGGCGCGAGGCCGATGTGACTGGAAAGCCGGTCCAGGCTGTGGACCTTCGCTGCAATCAAGCATCATCCGGGGGTGTCGTGACCAAGCGCCTGCTTTGCCTGATCATCGGCCTGGCTTTGTCGAGGCTTTGTCCTGCCGCGGACTTCAACCCGTTCGAGGGGCCGGAGCCGCTCCTGGTCGTCATGGAGTTCGACCCATGGTCGATGGTGCTGGGCGCCGATTCACCGCGGCTGGCCATTTACGAGAACGGCGACGCGATCTTTATTGGCAAGGATGGCGGTGACCGGGCTTACCGCTTCAAGCGACTGTCGACCAAGGAGCTGGAAGCGCTGAGGCAGCAGGCGGGCAAGGTGTTTCGCGGCACGGAGCTCAAACATCATTACGACCTGCGCGGTGTCACCGACCAGCCGGTGGCCGAGTTCTACTTCCACGACGCCAGGGGCTTCGTCGCTACCGAGGTGGTTGGCCTGGAGTGCGAGCCGTCGAAGCCATTTCCGTGGTACAGGGTGGTTGCCCCGCCTCCGCAGGCGCTGCTCGACTTGAACGCGTCCCTTTGTTCGCTGGACTTTCCCGGCAGCGAAAAATGGTTGCCGCCCTATGCGGAGGTCATGATGTGGGACTACCACTACGCACCGGGCACGTCGGTCCCGTGGCCAACGACCTGGCCAGGGCTGGGATCTTCCAGAACCCTCAGACGTGGCGAGGACTATTCGATCTTCATGGACGGAGCGATGCTCCCGCAGCTGAAGGCCTTCGTGCACGGGATCCCCGAGAAGAGTGCGGTGTCCATTGACGGAAAGAAAAAGAGTGTTTCGGTGCGGATCCCGTTTCCCAGCGAACCGGTCTGGCGTCGGGCGCTTGAATCCATCCGCTAGTTGGTGGGAAAGAGCTCCATGCGAACGTCTCGCGGCTGTCGCCCATCCAAGGTTCGCTGTCGGGGCCTGGCCGGCGCGTATGACCATGGTCTGAGGAATCAAAGTGACTGACATGTCGGATCGGTTCGCAGAAGCCTCGCCGCGCCTGATGGCCAGGATCACAGGCGTGGTCTATTTGCTGTACTTTCTGACCGCCATCGCCGCCGAGGTATGGGTCGGTCGAGGGCGACCGCTTGCCTACGAGGTCGTCACACTCGCAGCGCACCTGCTCTATGTCGCCCTGACGCTGTTTCTCTACGTCATGTTCAAGCGGGTGAACGCGAAACTTTCCCTGCTGGCGGCGCTTTTCAGTCTTGCCGGATGCGTTGTCGAGGTCCTTGGCATCTTCCACGTCCTTTCGCCTGGTGTCGGCTCGCTGGCATTTTTCGGGCCCTATTGCCTGCTGATCGGCTACCTGGTCTTCAGGTCAAGCTTCCTGCCGCGGCTGCTTGGCGTGCTCCTGATGCTCGCCGGTCTTGGCTGGCTGCTCTTCCTGACGCCACTCGCCAGCCATGTGGCAAACGGACTCAAGGTGCTTGGATTTGTCGCCGAGCTATCGTTTTGCCTGTGGCTTATCGTGATGGGCGTTGATGCGACGAAATGGCAGGAAAGGACCGACGCCTGACCGCTGGCGCGCACTCGCGGCTCGAAGGTATCGCAGCGAGCTACAGCGAAGAACATGCCTTCGTGCATGCCTCCGTCCAGGGCAGGCAGCTCGAAAGTGGATCGTGGATGCAACAAGCATCCGCTCGCTCGAGGCCTGCTCCGATTGCCTGCGCCTCGATGGAGTGGCCCAGCGACGCTGTCGTCCTGGCTGCGCGCCATCACGAAGTGTTACATCGCTGATACGGTCAGCTCGTGTTGTCGCCGAAGGCTCGTCGCGATCGGCACGACAAGACAAGACACGTGGCACAATGGCTTGCCGCGCCTGCGGTGGCGGATCATCGGCACACGCGCTGCTGGTCCGTTGATCGAACCTTCGTGTCGATCAACCAGCGACGGATCGCCTTGCAGAACCGCGCTCTCATGCATGCAAGCCTGCCGTAGATCCCGCTACTCCACCGTTCGGAAAAGTGCAGGGGGTCGGTGATGGTTTTCAACTCGCTCACGTTCATCGTGTTCTTCGCGGTCGTGCTGCTGTTGCACTCGTTGCCGTTGAACTGGGTGACGAAAAAAATCAATCTGCTGATCGCGAGCTATATCTTCTACGCGGCCTGGAATCCGCCCTTCGTGATCCTGCTGTGGATCTCGACCGTGGTCGACTGGTACGCCGCGCAGGGCCTGGTGCGCGCGCAGAGGCCTGCCAGCAGGCGCGCCTGGATGCTGCTGTCGGTGGTGGCGAATGTCGGCATGCTGGCCTACTTCAAGTACGGCAGCTTCCTGCTCGCGAACTTCAGCGCGTTGATGGCGGGGCTTGGCGTGGACTACCGGCCGCCGGCGTACGACATCGTGCTGCCGGTGGGTATCTCGTTCTACACCTTCGCCACCATGTCCTACACGCTCGACATCTTCCTGCGGCGCGCGCAACCGGCGCGAAATTTTCTCGACTACGCGCTGTTCGTGACGTTCTTTCCGCACCTGGTGGCCGGGCCGATCATGCGGCCAACCGAACTGGTGCCGCAGTTTGCGCAACCGCGTCGCGCCAGTTCGAGCCAGCTGCGCTTTGGCCTGGCGCTGATCACGCTGGGACTGTTCCAGAAGGTGGTGCTGGCGGACAGTTTCCTCGCCCATCCGGCGGAACTGGTGTATGACGGTGCCGCGATTCCGGGCGCACTCGACGCCTGGGTGGCCACGCTGGCCTTCAGCGGCCAGATCTTTTGCGATTTCGCCGGCTATTCGACCACCGCGATCGGTGTCGCGATGTGCCTTGGCTTCGCCATGCCCGACAACTTCCGCTTCCCGTATGCGGCGATCGGCTTTTCGGACTTCTGGCGACGCTGGCATATCACGCTGTCGTCGTGGTTGCGCGACTACCTGTACATCCCGCTTGGCGGCAATCGCCACGGCGAGCCGCGCACTTACCTGGCGCTGATGGCGACGATGCTGATCGGCGGCCTGTGGCACGGCGCCAGCTGGACCTTCGTGGTGTGGGGCGGGCTGCATGGCTTGTATCTGTCGGCCGAGCGGGCACTGCGCACGCGCTTTCCCGGCTATCGGCCCGGCCCAATCGCGCTGCTGGGGTTCGGCTTGCTGACCTATGCGTTGATCAACGTGACCTGGGTGTTCTTTCGCGCCAAGACTTTCGGCAAGGCGGGCGTCGTGCTGGGCGGAATGTTCGGGCAGAACGGCTCGGCGGCTCCGATCCTCGACACGGTGTATCTGGTCACGGTCAGCGGGATCATCGCCGGCATCGTCACCGCCCACTGGCTGATGCGCACGCGCACGCTCGAGTCGGTGGTCGCGCGCGCGCCGACATCGGTGCTTTCGGTCACCTGGGCCCTGATGGCCTTCGCGATCATCATTTCCCAAGGAACTGGCAATGCATTCATCTATTTCCAGTTTTGAACGAGCGGGCTTCGTACGCCTGACGGCGTCCGATCGGCCCGGCGTCGCGCAACCCGTGCCCGAGAGGGATGTGCCCGAGCGCCCCTGGCGTGGCATCTTCATTGTCGCGCTCGTGTTGACGGTGCTGCTGCTGGCGGCGTGGGAGTGGCGCTGGCGGGATTTTGGCGCCACCCCGGGCTACCGCAACAGCAACGGCCTGTGGGCGATGCAGCGTCGTCGCATTGACCAGGGCGAGGGCGATGCCACGGTGCTGATCGGCGCGTCGCGCGTGCTGTTCGACGTGCAGTTGCCGGTGTGGGAACGCCTGGCGGGCAGCCGGCCGATCCAGCTAGCGCTGGAAGGTACCTCGCCGCTGTTTGCACTCGAGGACCTTGCCGACGATCCCAGGTTTACCGGACGCTTGCTGGTGGGCATTGCGCCGGATGTGTTCTTCAGCGGCTTCCAGTATCGGCCCGGCCTGGTCAAATACTTTCGCAAGGAGACGCCGACGCAGCGGGCCGGGCAGTGGCTGTCGATGCACCTGGTCGAACCCTATCTCGCCTTCGACGATCCCGACTTCGCGCTGTTCACCGTGCTGAAGCGCCAGGCCTGGCCGGTGCGGCCCGGACGGCATCCGTTTGTCGACGTGCGCAAGCTGATGACGATGGAGGCAGATCGCAACTGCCATCTGTGGAGCAAGGTGGAAACCGATCCGGAATATCGCGATCTTGCCAGGCAGATCTGGATGCAACGCTTTGGTCCGCCGCCACCCGGCGCACCGACGGCAGCCGAGATGCCGGGCATCATCAAGGAGCAGATCACGCGCACGGCGGCGGCGGTGGCGAAGTTGCGTGCACGCCACGTGCAAGTGCTGTTCGTGCGGATGCCGAGCGCTGGTCCGTACCTGGCTTTCGAGAACAAGGTCTTTCCGCGCGAGAAGACCTGGGACGTGCTCATCGCCAGTACGGGCGCACCCGGCATCTTTTTCGCGGACTACCCCGAACTGAGCGGGTATGACCTGCCGGAGTGGTCGCATCTGTCTGCCGCCGATGCGGGGCGCTTCACCGCCTCGCTGTATCCGATCATCGAACGGGAGTACTGGCCTCGCGAGCAAGCGCGTTGAGCGAGGGCCGTGGAGTCAGGCGACCGACGGCAGGAAGGCGAGCATGCTCACGCATGCGTTGCGCGGCCTTGCCGTCGGAACGCGGCTCCGCAGCGTGTTCTTCGCGAAGTCGTCGCAACCTCGGTTTCGCGACATAGCGGAACGCTTCAGGTCTTTTTCGAGCGCTGCGGCCTGGTCGCCTGCTCGCAGCTGGCGCGGAAGTCACGGAGCTGGGCCTTGACGGGGTCGAGCTCGAGCGCGAAGCCATAGCGCACCGCGCCGCCCTTGTCGCTCAGCCAGGCGCCCATCGAGCGCGCCGCCGTCAGATGCGCCAGCTGGTCCAGCGGCACGGGACGAGTGATGACCACCGACTGGTTGACCGCGCTGATGCTCTCGCGTTCCTCCTGCAGGAAGGGCTGCAGGTCGATCTCGAAATAGGAATGCGCCCCGCGCGCCGCGATCCGCCTGGAGCGCTCGCCGCCAATCATGTAGTACGCCGTCAGCGTCAGTCCGTCGGGCTTGCACAGCATGGTGATCCGATGTTCGCCATCGCGGGCCGTCTGGCTCAGGGTCAGATACGGCGCGCCCGACATCAGGTGATAGATCGCCGTGGGCGGGAGCCGCCCGTTGTTGGCCAGTCCCGTCGACATCATCTGCTCGGCGGAGAGCCAGGTGACTTCACCGCCTGAACTCGCAGGGTCCCGCGCGAGTGCGGCCGGGCTGACGCCCATGTCCTTGAGATAGGAATCCAGTGCATCCGCCGCCCGGCCGTCGTCACCCGCCTTCTGGCCGGCCGCGTCGACAGGTTGCACGCCGAAGCGGTCGTTGCCCGACGGTGCCCAGCGGTACAGGCCGCCCATGTAGGCATACGAACAGGCGTTGGTGCAGAGCGCGGTGGTGGGCGGCGCGCCCGAACGCAATGGGCGCCTTGGTGTGCCCAGGTGGGTGGACATGGTGCCGGAACGGAACAGTCGCCCCAGGCTCAGGCCTGCATTGAGGTCGCCGCCGGGCGAGTTCAGATAGACGTCGGAACCCGGCGGTATCTTCGACGACCTCATCAGGGCAGCGAAGCGGTTGGGCGCATCGGCATCGATGACGCCGAACAGATAGACCTGCGGAACCTTGGCCGCCGCCAGCGTGAAGCGGTCGTCGTTGATCTGGATGGACAACTGGCCAGCGGCCGATGCCTGCGACGGGTGCCGGGTGGTTCCTGGTTCGCCATCCCTTGCATGGATCGTCATGGCCACGCCGACGCCGATCACCAGCGATGCGATGCCTGGCCAGCAACGCGCGCGTCGGCGGCAAGGGGAGGGGGTATCAGCCTGCATGAGTCGCACCGACGGAATCTCGCAATAACAGTCGCGCAGTTTCCCTTGTTTCACATGGCGCGCAGGTGAACGCGGCGCCGCTCGCACTACGGGCAACAACCATGCCAGCGCGCATCGCGTCGCGCGCACGCCTTCGGGCCTCAGTGCACGCCGCCAACGCCAAGCCGTCCGGCCATGGCGACGGCTTCGCTGCGCGTACGCGCATCGAGCTTGCGCAGGACCGCCGAGACATGATGTTCGACGGTTTTTTCCGAGCGTGCGATGCGACCGGCAATCTCCATGTTCGAGAGACCTTGCGTCAGCAGGGCCAGTATCTGCAGCTCGCGAATGGTCAGTCCGGCCGGGTTCGCCGTGGTGCTGGCGCGTGGGCCGCGCGCCATGCCTCGCACCCCGGCGCGATAGAGACACTCGCGGCAGCGCCGCAGCGAGGCGGTGGCCTCCAGCGCCGACAGCGTGGCGAGCGCTTCGATCATGCCGGCCTCGTCGCCCTCCAGCAGCGCGAAGGCGCGCTCGTAGGGGCAGCCGAGTGCCTGCCACGCCAGGGCGGCTGCGTCCCATCGGCCTTCGCGCTGAAGCGCGTAGGGCGCGTCGATCTCGCCCGTGGCGTGCCAGTGTCCATGGGTCCAGCGACACCAGAACAGCAGTTCGCCCAGCGCGCGCGGATCGTGGAGCCGTTCGGCCAGTTCACAGGTTTGTTGCACGATCGGGTCGGCGGTGGCGTCCTCGTCGCGCAGCCATGCGGCCTCGGCGCGCGCGGCCGCGACCGGCGCCAGCCGCTGCAGTTCGCCGGTGGCGCAGGCGATCTCGGAGACTTCCTCCAGCAGATCGTCGGCGCCCGGATCGCCACGACGCATGCGAATGCGTGCCAGCACGGTCATGGTCGGAATGCGCGTGACGATGGTGACGTCAGGTCGTGCAAGCAGCTGGTCGGCGAGTGCGGCCGCGGCATCCCAGCGGCCCTGTTCGAAATCCAGGCGCGCCTGGTAGGCCATGACATAGTGTGACCAGGAGTCGAGGTCGTGCTCGCAAAAATAGGCGCCGGCGCGGCTGATGAACCAGCCCGCGGCAGCATAGTCGCGGGTCGTCACGGCCGTGCTGGTGAGGTTGGCGTAGGCCCGCGCCACGTGCTCGCCGTAACCGTGCTCGAGCGCCAGCGCGAGGCTTTGCTCGAGCATGGCCATGCCTTCGCGATGGGCGCGCGCGGTGAGCGCCGTGCCCACGTTGTTGAGCGCGTGCGACAGTACCTCGTTGTCGCCGTGCCGTGTCGCCAGTTCGATGGCCCGCTTGCCCCAGGCGATCGCCTCGCCGGTGTGGCCCGCCAGCATGTGCAGCTGCGAACGGTTGCTCAGTGCCCATGCAAGCTCGGTTTCGTCGCCCTGCGTTTCCAGCAGGCGCACGGAAAGATCCGCATAGGCCTCGGCATCGGCATTGCTGCCGACGAACCAGCACATGCGCGAGAGCCAGCGCAGCATGTGGCCTTCCTGGCGCCGGTTGCCCAGCTTGCGCCAGATCGCCAGCGCGGAAGCGCAGGCATGGGTGGCGCAGTCGATCTGGCTGGTGAGGTAGCACTCGTAGGCATGGCGTTCGAGCAGTTCGGCGCGCTCCTCGTCGGACAACCGCTCGGGATGCGCGAGCGCCTTTCCATACAGCCACGCGGCGTCGCAATGCGCGCCATGCATCGCCGCATCGGCCGCAGCCCGCGGCGCGTACTGCATCACCGCGGCTGCATCGCCCGCGCCGGCCGCGTGGTGCACCAGTCGCGCCAGCGGAAGCTCGCCGCCGCGCGCTTCCAGATAACGCAGCACGCGCTCGTGCAGGGCCGCCGCCACCGGGTGCGGCAAGGCCTGCTCCATCGAGATGCGCGCCAGTTCGTGCCGATAGGCATAGGTGCCGCCCTGCGACGACAACAGGCCCGAGGCCAGCGCCGCGGAGATGTCTTCGCGCGTGGGCGCCAGCAGCGCATCGACCATCGACACGTCGACGCGAGCCGGCACGATGGCGGCAAGATCGAGCAGGGCGCGCACGGCAGTCGGTTGTCGCGCCGCGCGTGCCAGCACGGCGTCACGCACCGTGGCCGGCAGGCCGTCGGCGCTCAACGCCTCGGTAACGAAGAACGGATTGCCGCCCGTCGCGGCGAACAGCCCGTCCGACGAGCGGCCGGTCCGATGGGCCATCTCGCCCACTGCCGCTTCCGACAGCGGCAGCAGCGGAATGCGCACCGCCGCATCCGTCGGCAGGTCGCCGAACAACAGGCGCAGCGGGTGCCGCTCGTTCAGTTCATCGTCGCGGTAGGTCAGCACCAGCAGCACGCGGGCATGCTGGATGCGTCGCGTCAGGTACTTGACCAGGTCCAGCGTGGCGGCATCGGCCCAGTGCAGGTCCTCGAGCACGATCAGCGTGGTGCCGTCGAACTCCTTCAGATCGGCGAGCAGGGACGCGAACAATTCCATGCGGCGTCCCTCGCGCCCGAGCAACTCCTGCGTCTTCGCGCTGAAGAGATCGGCCATGTCGTAGAACGGGCCGAGCGGGCGCGGGGAGAACAAGGCCTCGCACCAGCCGAGCAGAATACGACCATCGACATGCGCGGAGGCCAGGCACTGCACCACCGACGTCTTGCCGATGCCGGCTTCGCCGTATACCAGAGCCGTACGACCAGCGCCTTGCCGCGCCAGCTCGAGAGCGTCCAGCAGACGCTGCAAGGCGTAGTCACGTTCGATCAGTTCCACCGCGTGAACTCCTGGGAACCGGTCGATTGTCGCACTTACCCGTGACGGGCAAGAGACGCCGATTCTCCTAGGCCGTTCGCGCTATCAGAGGAAGTAGCGGAACGGGCGCCACGGTGCCCGATAGACCGTACGGTTGGCGGAGGCCCTGCTCGCTCCGGCCATGCTGAGATAGAAGTACGGGTTGAGTACCGAAATCTCGGTGATCTGGTTCACGGGCAGCTCGTTGCGGCGCGCTACCTGGCGAATGGCTTCGGGCGTGGGTGCATCGTAGACGCAGAAAGTCCGGGTCTTGTCCTCGCTCACGTACGAGTGGAGCCAGGTGACGCCTTCCTCGGCGTTGGTGTTGACGATCTCCACGCACTTGGCGGCACCGGAAGCATTGGTGGGCAGCGAGAGCCCGTCGGGGAAGGAACGTTCGACGATATAGCGCGGCATGACGATTTCCTCGTGGTATGCAGCTCGTGCTCAAGCTGCAAGGCCAGACTACGGATCCACGCGCCGCGCCACATCGGGAGGGTTACCCAGATTGGTCGTCGCCACCCCTCATTTTGCGCCGTGCCGATTTCCGGCCTGACCGGCGCACGAGGAGGCGACGACAAGCATGCCTGTCATGTCCTGTTTCGCCGCAGGCACGCCGGGAACGGCTTTCGCGTTGCGCTCGCAAAGCGCCTGCGACAATGGCGGCGCCGGGGCATGACCCCGTTGCGCGCGGGTAACCCTGCACGGTGGTCGGGCGAATCTGTTCTTGAGCACAGTCATTGCCAGGTGGGGAGCGTTCCATGTCCGAATCGTTTGAGGTCGCACGCCGGGCACGACAGCCGTGGCGCTGGGCGGTGATCGCTGCCGCGGTGCTGCTGCTCGCCGCGGCCTTTGCCTTTGTGGGTGGCTGGCTCAGCCCGCAGCGGCTGACGCCGCACCGCATCGTGGATGCCCTGCAAGAAAACGGCGGCCTGCACCCGGGCTATCGGCGCAATCACGCCAAGGGCGTTTGCGTAGGTGGCTATTTCGAAAGCAACGGCACGGCGGCGGTGTATTCCACCGCGACGGTGTTCGCCGCGGGGCGCACGCCGGTGGTGGGACGCTTTGCGATTCCCGGCGGCAATCCTTATGCGCCCGATAGTGGCACGCAGGTGCGCAGCTTGGCGTTGCGTTTCAGCCTGGCAAACGGCCAGCAGTGGCGCACCGCGATGAACAACATGCCGGTGTTCGTCGTGGCCACGCCCGAGGCCTTCTATCAAATGTTGCAAGCCGGTCGGCCCGATCCCGCCACGGGCAAGCCCGATGGCGCGCGCATGGGTGCCTTCTTTGCCGCGCACCCGGAGACCGCAGCGTTCCTGACCTGGGCGAAAGCGGTGAAGCCATCGGCAAGTTTTGCCACCGACAGCTACTACAGCCTCGATGCGTTCTACCTGGTCGACGCATCCGGCCAGCGCCATGCCGTGCGCTGGCGCGTGGTGCCCGAGGCCAGGGACGATGGCAGCAACGTGCCTGACGCCAGTGACAACGATTACCTCGCGCAGGACCTGCAACGACGCCTTGCCGCCGGTCCGCAGCGCTGGCATCTGCTGCTGACGCTCGCGGCGCCGGGTGATCCCACCAACGATGCCACCAAGGCGTGGCCTGCGGATCGCCCCACCGTCGACGCCGGTACGCTGGTCATCGACAGCGAACAGGCGCAGGACGGTGGCCCGTGCCGCGACGTGAACTACGACCCCACCATTCTTCCCACTGGCATGCGCATCTCCGACGACCCGCTGCTGCCGGCGCGCTCGGCGGCCTATGCCGATTCGTATCTGCGTCGCACCAGCGAGGAAGGCCATCTTCCCGGTGCAGCCAGCGCCGGCGCACGCCGATCGGAGCGCAAGTGATGAACGCACGCACATCCTTTCATCCGCTGGCGCGCCTGCTCCACTGGACCATGGCGTTATTGATCCTGGCGATGTTGTTCATCGGCGTGGGCATGGTCGATACGTTGGCGCCCAGGCACCAGTGGCTGCTTGCCATCCACAAGCCACTGGGGCTGGCGATTTTCCTGTTGGCGCTGATTCGCCTGGGAGTGCGCCTGCGCAATCGCCCACCGGCGCTGCCGGCCGACATGCCGGCGTGGCAACAGTTCTTCGCGCACGCATCGCACTGGGCTCTCTATGCCCTGATGCTGGCGATGCCTCTGATCGGCTGGGCCATGCTGTCCGCCGGCGGCTATCCCATCCTGTCGGGACGTTCATGGCATCTCCCCGCCCTGCTGCCGGCCGACCCGACGCTGTTTGCGTGGCTGCGACTGGCACACCGTTACGTGGCGTACCTGTTCTTCCTGACCATCCTCGGGCACATGGCGGCAGCGCTCTATCACGCGCTGATCCGTCGCGACGATGTCTTCCCGAGCATGACTGTCGGGGTCAGGCCCACGGTGGTCGCCACCCAGGAAGAGGCCGCGCCGGCCGCACCGCCGCCCGGCGACGCCGCGGCCTGAAGTGCCGGGCACAGGGCCCCGCGTCGTGGCCGTCTAGAAGCCCAGGTCGGACAGCGCGGGATGATCGTCGGGGCGGCGCCCGAGCGGCCAGTGGTATTTGCGATCCGCTTCGGCGATGGGAAGGTCGTTGATGCTGGCAAGGCGTAGCCGCATCAGCCCCTCCTCGTCGAATTCCCAGTTCTCGTTGCCGTAGCTGCGATACCACTGCCCGCTGTCGTCGTGGCATTCGTAAGCGAAGCGCACGGCGATGCGGTTGTCACGGAAGGCCCATAGCTCCTTGATCAGGCGGTAATCGAGTTCGCGCCGCCACTTCAGCGTCAGGAATGCCTCGATCGCCTCGCGACCCTTGATGAACTGGTTGCGGTTACGCCATTGGCTGTCCAGCGTATAGGCCTGCGACACCAGCGCGGGGTTGCGGGTGTTCCAAGCGTCTTCTGCCAGGCGCACTTTCTGCGTTGCGGTTTCCAGCGTGAACGGGGGCAGGGGTGGTCGGCTCATGGCGTTCTCCTCCAGGCGTTGTGGGCCATGGATGGGCGGTGCAGCCTCCCGCGTCCGTGCGGGGAGGCAGCACGTGACTCAGCCCTTGATGAAGGCGAGCAGGTCCGCGTTGATCACATCCGCATGCGTCGTCGGCATGCCGTGGGGGAAGCCGGGGTAGATCTTGAGCGTCGCATTCTTTAGCAGTTTGGCCGATAGCACGGCCGCGTCCTGGTAAGGCACGACCTGGTCATCGTCGCCATGCAGCACGAGCGCAGGCTGCGTGATCTTCTTCAGGTCGTCGACGAAGTCGGTCTCGGAGAATGCCTTGATGCAGTCGTAGTGGGCCTTGGTCCCGCCCATCATGCCCTGTCGCCACCAGTTGTTGATGATGCCTTCCGACGGTTTGGCGCCGGGCCGGTTGTAGCCGTAGAAGGGACCTGATGCGATGTCCAGGTAGAACTGGGCCCGGTTCGCCGCCAGTTGTGTGCGAAAGCCATCGAACACTTCGATGGGGAGGCCGCCCGGGTTGTCCTTGGTCTTGACCATGATGGGGGGCACGGCGCTGAGCAGTGCGATCTTCGCCGTGCGCTCCATGCCATGGCGCGCCACGTAATGCACCACTTCGCCACCGCCGGTGGAGTGCCCGACGTGCACGGCGTTCCTCAGATCGAGTGCTTCCGTCAGCGCGGCGAGATCCGCCGCGTAGTGGTCCATGTCGTTGCCATCGGGTGTCTGCGTGGAGCGCCCGTGTCCGCGCCGGTCATGGGCGATCACCCGGTAACCGTGGCTCAGGAAGAACAGCATCTGCGCATCCCAGTCGTCTGCCGTGAGCGGCCAGCCGTGGCTGAAGACGATGGGCTGCCCGCTGCCCCAGTCCTTGTAGAAGATTTCAACGCCGTCTTTCGTAGTGATCGTGCCGCTGCCCATATGTATTCCTCAGGTGGTCGAATGTGCCGTCATGGCGGTTGCGTCCATCTCTGCGCCAGGCGCGTGTCTCGCCCGCTGCTTCGGCGGGAGACGCGTGGGGTTCGCAGAGCGCGCGCTGCCCTTGGCCTGATTCACCAGGCCAGGCAGACGCGCGGAGAGGCATGTCGCCAGAACGTCATGCTTTTTAGCGAAGACGATGTCTAGGGCGAATCAACACCGTCGGCGATGGCGACGCACGGCCATGGGTTGTGGCCTGGGCAGCCAGGCGGAGCCGGGCCGGAGCTCTGGCCCACGAAGGGGCGTCGTGGGGTCGTTGCGCCAGCGCATGTGCGACTTTTGGCCCGATCCGGAGCTTCCATTGCGTGCCGGGATGCCGGCGAGAGGCCGTGGCGATGCTATCCGGGTAAAATATTCAGCATGCATGGCATCAATCGAACCGACTTTCGCCTATTGACGGCTCCTATGATGGATCGAACCGAAATCGCATAGTTATGCGGCTTTCTGGCCATCTGGTGCATTTCTGGTGCATCAAGATTGTCCGCAATGTCGTCGATTAACCAGACTCGGTCGCTGGTAGAACGCGGGAACGTTTCGGCGGAAACGCGTTGACAATGTAGCCGTTCGAGTCACTTGCACCGTGGTGGTCAGCGGTCGCCGTTCGACCCCTTGCGGACCTTCGCGAAGGGCAGCTATGCGGTAGCCTACAGACGTGATCTGTTCTGAGGAGCCGATCAAGTACTGAACCTCAGCAAGGCCGTGCTTGATAGGTGGCCCCTTTCACAGCGAAGCCTCCAGGGACTCCGCAAAAGCGCGGGTTCCGCTCCCGCTTTCCATTTTCGTTATCGGTTAAGAATCCCCCCGAATCGATGGGTTTCTCGGGGTTGGGAATGGCTACCTCGAAGTGCACGTGGTCAAGCATCGAACAACCCACGGCACCCTCGTCGCCCAGGTACTGTCCCGCCTTCACCCAGTCGCCGACTTTGAGTCCGGCCTCCCTGGTGACCGTGTTGTGGGCGATATGCGAATAGTTCGTCCATTCGCCATTTGGATGAGCAATCCAAACATAGTTGTTGTGACAGTCCTTCGCCGCGCGCCCTGACTGTTGCTCGCTGTATCCATCCTGGATGGCCACGATACGCCCCGATGCTGCTGCCACTACGTGATAAGGAGCTTGGCCGTCGACCGCGAACAGGTCATTGCGGCCGGACGGCCGATGGGTGAAGAAATCGTCAAAGACTTTGACGCGCGTTCCATCGGCGAAAGGCAATCGATAGATATTCTGGCTGGGCGTAAACGCAGGTTGCTCAGTCTGTGCCAGTGAAGAGCCTGACAGAGTACAAAACAATGCAAGTCCAACGAAGATCGGATGGATACGCATAATATTTCTCCTTCAACATCTACCCTGCACCGAGTGCGCTACGCCGAAGCAGGCGGTCCGAACCAAGTGGTCAGGGCGTCACGCAGACTCTGGTCCGTGTCGTCTCCGACCCACGCCACGTGTCCGTCGGGCCGAATCAATACGGCAGTAGGAGCAGCGACCGCGCCGATTACCGGGAGCTCCCACGCACCAGCGTATCGAGTGTCGATCCGTTGAACGCGATCCGCCCATGGAGCGATGTCGAGGGTGCCGGGTTCGCCGAAATTGAGCAGGACGGGTCGGGCATCGTGCAGCAGCGTGAACATGCGCCGCGCGCCGTTTTCGGTGACCAAGTCAAGATCGGGCATGCGGCGACCGAGCAGAGGATGTCCGGTACCCAGGTCGTAGTGAATGTCTAGACCAGACATCATCGCGGCGTATCGCTTGCGCGGCTCGTCCATCGAAAGCAGCTCCGACATTTTCTCGTGTAGAGCCTTCGTCCGTTCGTCGCCGCGCCCTAGCGCCGTTTGCGCCAAGGTGTTCTTAAGTACGCGCGCACCGACCGGGTGCCGCTCGGCCTCGTAGGTATCGAGCAGGGTTTGAGGTGATATGCCTTTGGCCACTTGGGCCAGCTTCCATCCCAGATTCACAGCGTCGTGGACACCGATGTTGAGTCCTTGTCCACCGGCCGGCGAATGCACGTGTGCCGCGTCGCCGGCCAAGAGCACGCGTCTGTCTCGATACGACGTCGCCTGCCGTGCCGCGTCAGTGAACCTCGAGAGGAGCGTGACGTCGTGAACGCCGAAGTCGTTCCCGTAGACGGCGATGAGCGCCTCGCGAAGATCGTCCACAGTCGGCTCGCTGCCTTGCCTGACCTGCGGTTCGTTCACCACCACGCCCACTCGCTTCCCATCCTCCAGCTTGCGCATTGCATTGACGCCCCGATCATTGCGGCGGATGCCCCATGCCGGCTCCTCGGTCATCTCGGCCTCGGCGATCAGGTAGCTGACGGATGGTTCCCACCCCGCGAAGTCGATGCCGGCGCTCTTGCGGATGAGGCTGCGGCCGCCGTCGCATCCGACCAAGTACTTCGCTCGCAACGAACGACCGTCGGACAACTCGACGTCGACGCCGGTGTCATCCTGGGCAAAGCCCGTCACCTCGACTCCGCGATAAATCGGTACTGCCAGTTCGTCGACCCACGCGGCCAGCACGCGCTCGATGCCCTCCTGAGGCAGCGCGAGCCCATAGTTGTGGCGCGTTGGGAAATCGCTGATGTCGAGCGGAATCATCGCAAAGCCCGCGACTTGCATGATCTGCCCTTGCGTGAGGAAGCGCTCCGCGACTCCACGCTGATCGAGCACCTCGATGGTGCGTGCATGCAGACCGCCCGCACTCCGGCCGGGGACATCCTGTTTGACGCGCCGCTCGAAAACGACGACATCTATGCGCGCAAGCGCGAGTTCGGCTGCCAACATCAGCCCTGTCGGACCGCCTCCGGCAATCACCACTGCATGCTCAGTCATAGCCGCACTCCGACGAGCATCACGGCCGCGGTCAGTGCATCACATCCCTTGGCACCGAATGCTCGTAACTTCTCCACAAATCCAACCCATTGGTTCAATGCTCCTGCGCGATTCATGTTCGTTAACAACACTCTCATTCCGCCACACCCGATTTTGTAAGTTAATTTTGACTGGCGATTAAGACTCATGACCGGGGGCTTGCCACAAGCCCCCGGTGGATTAAGATATTGGTAGGGGCAAGAGCGGATTCTCTCCATACGGTTTCGTCCACTGCGGACGAACAGCCTTTTTGCAAGGCGAGGAGAGCCGCGAGATCATCGATCCGGGAGGATCTCCAGTAAACCATTCGATCTAGTCGCGGAGCACAAAGTTCCTACATCCGCGTCATCACACCGCCTCTCTCCGAGGTTCCGCGGAGCTAAGCGCAGGCGACCTGTGGCACTTCGTATTCGTATACCCAAGCCGTGCGCGCGGGACTAGCAAAGACCTTCAATGCCAGCGGCATTAACTGGTCGCGCAGCCAGCGAGCGACAGGATTCTTGGGCGCGTTCTGCGCGCCAGAGCGCCGCGACCAGGCGACGATCCGCTCGACGCGCGATTTCCGCACCTGTTGAAAACGCTGTAGAGCGGGCTCCACGTCAGCACCGCGCTGTACCTTGCTCAGGCAGTTGGCGAGCCAGGCACTGTCCTCGAGCGCCAGCGAAGCGCCTTGTCCGCCGTGTGGCGCTGTAGCATGCGCAGCATCGCCAATCAGCACCGCGCGACCGCGCGACCAATTCGGCAAGGTCGCGATGTCGTGGATGTCGGTGCGACCGAAACTGTTCCACGGCGCCCTCAGGATCTTATTCACAACCGGACCGTCATCGGCATGCACTTGCAGTAGCAAGCGACGCCACGCGTCGGCATCGAGCAAGTTGTCACGCTCCAGCGTGGCCGCGTCGAGGTTGCTGAACCAGTAGACCTCGTGCGATGACGAAATAATGTAGCCAAAGGACGCGCGGAGGCCGAACACCATCTGCATACCCTGTGGCGTGGGTGCCAGATCCTCGCAGTATGTGAAGCCTCCACAACTTGCCAAGCCGGTCGGCGCTGGCGCTCTTGCGAGGGGAAACAGAGCATGGCGAACGCAAGAGTGAATGCCATCGGCACCCACGAGTAGGTCAGCCGTGGCACTGCTGCCATCGGCGAAGTGTGCCCGCACGGCGTCGTTGCCGAGCTCGAGCCCAACGAGCTTGTGCGCGTAGTGCGTGGCGATGCCGTTGCGTCGCACTTCCTCGCGCAGAATGCGATGCAGCTCGCTGCGCTTGATCGTCACGCCGCAATGCCGGCCGTTTCCGAAGCGAACTTCGCCTAACGTACGCGCCGAGCTGTTGACGAACTGCAAAGTTGGCATTGGCAACGACGATGCACACAGACGGTCGCCCAAGCCCAGGGCTTCCAGCACGCCGACGCCATTGGGCGCCAGACCGAGGAACTGGCCTGCTTCGTCCTGAGTACCCGCGGAACGCAGCTCGTGAATTTCTGTCCGGATGCCGATACGCTGCAGGAACAAAGCAGTAGCCGGGCCGGCAACGCCGTCGCCTATGATCAGAGCTTTCATGATGGCGCTACTCCTTCTGTTAAGATTTCATGAAGGTAAGTATCTTAGTAACTAAGATACAGTGACTCTAAGAGACGGGAGTAACCATGTCAAGTGTCGGAACAAAGAAGGCAGGCTTGTTGCAGGCGCTAAACCGAGAGGTTCGCCGCATGAGCGCGCAGGGAGTGCTATTGAGCGCGGCGGTGGCCGAGCGGGTGGGACTGTCCAGTTCGGACCTCGAGTGCCTCGACTTCATTGTCATGGCTGGGCCAGAGGCGATGACGCCGGGCCAGCTTGTTGTAGCCACCGGACTCACGTCCGGAGCCGTCACGGGCCTGATCGATCGCTTAGAGCGCTCTGGTTTCGTGCGCCGAGAGGCCGACCCAGTCGATCGGCGCAAAGTGCGCGTCGTTGCTGTCGAGGCACGTGTGCGCCCAATCTTTGCCTACTACGAACGACTGGCGCAGCGAACTCAGGCGCTATGGGCGCAGTTCACCGAAGAGCAACTTCGCATGGTGCTCGACTTCACGCGACGCAGTATCGAACTGTCGGCTGAGGAAGCGACGCACATCCGCACTTTGCCGCCGCTAAAACACGTAGCGAAGTCAGCGCGTAAGGCGAATTCTTGATCACAGCGCGGCGCATCTGCATAGAGCGCTCGGGCTCGAGGAGTATTCGCCTCGAGTCGATTGTATGATCGTCCACCATCAGTTCCCACAGATCGAGAGTGCTATGCCCAAGATTGACAAGGATGCAGCGCCACGCAGCTCCGGCACACGGTACCCGCCTCCACATGACGAGCCGTGCAAGCTGCGCGAGTGGCGCCGCCTCGGCGATGCCGCGGGACTCACGCAGTTCGGCGTGTCTCTATTCCGGCTTGCTCCCGGCGTCTGGTCAAGCCAGCGCCACTGGCATTCACACGAAGACGAGTTTGTCTACGTACTGACAGGTGAACTCGTGCTCGTTACAGACAAGGGCGAGGACATACTGCGCGCCGGCGACTGCGCGGGATTCCCGGCAGGACAACGCGATGGGCATTGCCTGCAAAACCGCTCAACCGACGATGCCGAAATTCTTGTCGTCGGCTCACGCAATGACGAGGACCATGGCGAGTACTCGGACATCGACATGGTATTTACCTCCGGCCGCTACTCTGGCAAAAGTGGCTACAGGCATAAGGACGGGTCGCCATACTAACCACGTCGCGGGTACCAACGATGGGATATCGAACAAGCGACGGATGCCTAGCTTAGCGCGCGTTGTTCTGGTCCCGGCGTTGGCCGACAACTACATCTGGCTGCTGGCAGATGGTGTTGGCCACGATGCATCTCCGAGAAACTCCGAAATGAACGACAGCTACAGAGAAGTCTGTTCAATCAATTGAACTTCCGGTGTTGGCCGATAGTTGCCGGTCAACTGCAATGGCATCGCAGGCGAACAATGCCCATTTGCGACACATCCGCTGGCGGCGTAAATCGTTCGGAGCGCGCAGCGCATATCCCACGTATCATGGCCCGAGCCCATTGGACATTCGGCGCAACAGAGAAGCGGTGACGACTGATGGATTCGAAGGCGAATTGCAAAGGAAGCACAAGGATCACACTCTTCAGTTCGCACCAAACGCTTGCATCAATATAGTTTACTAATTAAGGTTCATATTTTTCTTTTTACACTTTATACCTTTATGGAAAATGGTCCATATTCCATTTGTATAGCCCCTATGATGGACTGGACCGACCGGCACTGCCGCTATTTCCATCGGCTGCTGTCGCCGCACGCGCGCCTGTACACCGAGATGGTCACCAGCGCCGCGCTGGTGCGCGGCAGGCAGCTGCGCCTGCTGGAACACAGCCAGCAGGAGCACCCGGTGGCCTTGCAGCTGGGCGGCAGCGACCCGCATGAACTGGCCGTGGCGGCGCGCTACGGCATGGACGCGGGCTACGACGAGATCAACCTTAACGTGGGCTGTCCCTCCGATCGCGTGCAGTCGGGCCGCTTTGGCGCCTGCCTGATGCGCGAGCCGGCGGTAGTGGGCGATTGCGTGAAGGCCATGCGCGATGCGGTGGATGTGCCTGTCACGGTGAAGTGCCGCATCGGCGTGGACGACCAGGACGAATACGCCGACCTGCAGCATTTCACCGAGACGATGATCGATGCCGGTGTCGAAGTGCTGGTCGTGCATGCTCGCAAGGCGTGGCTCAAGGGCCTCAGCCCGAAGGAGAACCGCGAGATCCCGCCGCTGGACTACGAACGCGTGTACCGGCTCAAGCGCGAGTTCCCGCAGCTGGTCATCGTCATCAATGGCGGCATCACCACGGTGGAAGACGTGCTGGCCCATCTGACCCAGGTCGATGGCGTGATGCTGGGCCGCGCGGCCTACCACGACCCCTACGTGCTGGCCCACGTCGAGGCGGCTCTGTACGGCGAGCCGCTGCCCACGCGCGAGGACCTGTTGTTGCGCATGCGCCCTTACATCGAGGCCGAGCTGGCCCGCGGCACCGCGCTCAAGCACATCACCCGCCACTTGCTGGGCCTGTACCAGGGCGAACCGGGTGCCCGCGGCTTCCGCCGGCGCCTGAGCGAGGGTGCCCATCTGGCGGGCGCCGACTGGGGGCTGATCGAGCAGGCCATGGCCCCGCAACGGGTGGCCGCGTGACGCCGCCGGTCCATCCGGTCAATATTCAGCCCCGGTTTCATAGTCTGAACGACGATGCCTACCGTTCCCGCCAGTTCACCTGGGCTTGATTAACGAAATGAAAACAATCCTGCGAACGTCGGCGCTGCTGATTTTGCTGTCGGCAAGCGCCGCCGTGCTGGCGGTGCAGACCGCTGAGCCGGCCATGTCGCTGGAGCAGGCCGTGGCCCAGGTGCAGCAGGAGACTGGCGGCAAGGTGCTGTCGGCCAGTACCGTGCGACGTGGCCGTGGGTCCTTTGAGCATCGTGTGAAGGTGTTGACCCCGACGGGTCATGTTCGCGTAGTGACCGTGACCACGGAAGCCAGCAAGGCCCCGGCTTCCACCGATTCGACCAAGAACCCGTCCGCTGACGGAGAGAGCAACAAGGAGAAACACTGATGCGCATCCTTTTGGTTGAGGACGAGGCGCCCCTGCGCGAAACGCTTGCGGCGCGTCTGAAGCGCGATGGTTTTGCCGTCGATGCAGCTCAGGACGGTGAGGAAGGCATCTACCTCGGTCGCGAGGTGCCCTTCGATCTGGCCATCATCGATCTGGGCCTGCCCAAGATGTCGGGCATGGACCTGATCAAGGCGCTGCGTGAGGCCGGCCAGCGTTATCCCATCCTGATCCTTACCGCCCGTGGCGGCTGGCAGGACAAGGTGGAGGGCCTCAAGCACGGCGCGGACGATTACCTGGTCAAGCCGTTCCACGTCGAAGAGCTGCTGGCGCGCATCAACGCGCTGGTGCGTCGCGCCAGCGGCTGGTCCAAGCCGGTGCTGGCCTGCGGCCCGATCAAGCTCGACACCACCGCGCAGACGGTGACGGTGGAAGGCAAGGTCGTCGACCTGACCAGCTACGAATACAAGGTGCTCGAGTACCTGATGCTGCACGCCGGTGAACTGGTCTCCAAGGCCGACCTCACCGAGCACATCTACCAGCAGGATTTCGACCGCGACTCCAATGTGCTGGAAGTCTTCATCGGTCGACTGCGCCGGAAGCTCGACCCCGAAGGCAACCTCAAGCCCATCGAGACGGTACGTGGACGCGGATACCGCTTTGCCATCCCTCGCAGCGAAGCCGAAGACGAGTGATCCAGCCCCGCCGCGCCGCCCGTTCTCGCTGGCGGGGCGGGCGGCGCTGGCCACCAGCTTCGTGCTGGCGGCGTTCCTGGGCGTGGTCGGGCTCACGCTCACGCGCACGGCTGCCGATAGTGCACTGAAGGGGCTGCAGGATCGCCTGCAGAACTTCGTCGTGGCCTACCTGGCGGGTACCGAAGTCGGTCGCTCGGGCAAGGTGTTGCTGCCGGACACGCCGCCCGACCCGAGCTTCTCGCGTCCGGGCTCGGGCCTGTATGCCGTGGCCATCGGCGACAACGGCTTCAAGTGGGAATCACCCTCGGCAATCGGGCGCGATTTCGGCTTCCTGCATCCGCTGCCGCCGGGCGACGGGAAGTTCGTCGGCCCGGTCGATACGCGCATGGGGCGCCTGTACTACTACACCTATGGCGTCGCGCTGGACACCTCGGAGCGTAAGTCGGTGCACCTCACCTTCATGGTGGCGCAGACCGAGGACCAGCTCGAAGGGCGCAATGCCGTGTTCCGGCGCAGCCTGATCTTCTGGCTGGCCTCGCTGGGCGTGATGCTGATCCTGCTGCAGATGTTGCTGCTGCGCTGGAGCCTTACGCCGTTGCGCAAGGTGGCCAGCGAAATGTCGCGCGTGGAACGCGGCGAGCGCGAACACCTGGGCGACCAGTATCCGGCCGAGCTCACCGGTCTTACCGAACGCATCAACGCCTTCATCGACAGCGAGCGCGAGCAGCGCGTGCGCACGCGCAACACGCTCGCCGATCTCGCGCACAGCCTGAAGACGCCGTTGGCGGTGATCCGCTCGCGGCTGGAAACCGTCAGCGGTGAATCGGACCTGCGCGACCACGCGCTCGACCAGGTACGCAAGATGGACGAACTGGTGGCCTACCAGCTCGCCCGCGCTGCGACTTCCGGGCGCCAGACCTTTGCGACCACCGCGATCCCGATCGCCGGTCATGCCGAGGACCTGGTGCAGAGCCTGGAAAAGGTCTACGCCGCCAAGAACGTGCTGTGCGAATTCGACATCGACGACAACGCCGCGTTCTACGGCGAGCAGGGCGACCTGCTCGAGCTGATGGGAAACCTGCTGGAAAACGCGTTCAAGTGGGCGCGTCACCGCGTGCTGCTGGTGGTGAAGATGCGCCCGGTGGCCGGGCGCCAGCGTCCAGGCCTGTGGCTGAGCGTGGAAGACGACGGTCCCGGCATCGACGACGACAAGATCGAGACGGTGCTGCAACGTGGCGTGCGCGGCGATGAGCGCGTGCAGGGGCACGGGATTGGACTTTCCATCGTGCAGGACATCGTGCGCGCCTACCAGGGCGAATTGAGCGTCGATCGTTCGCCCGAGTTCAACGGCGCGCGTTTCAGCGTGAAGTTGCCGCCGGGCTAACGGGGCCGGGGGATGTTTTGTTGTTGCGTCCCGCTCTCTTCTGGTTCGTGCTTTCAGGTCGTCACTCTTGCGAAGGCAGGAGTCAAGTGACTTCGCGTTTGGCATCTGTCTTTGCCGGGCTTCGCTCATCAAGATCGTTCGCGATGCACTGAACTGCTCCCTCTCCCCTTGGGGGAGAGGGTTGGGGTGAGGGGCCAATCTCGCGATACGGCATGTTGATACGCCGGTGCTGGCGCGTTGCGCCGTCAACGTCGGACACAACCTCAGCCGGGTGCCGGCGACGATCCGTAATAGGCGGCCAGCAGATCCGCCACCGACGGATCGGCGCGACGCAGTACACCCGGTTGCGACCAGTGCAGCTCGCTCACCACCGCGAAGAACTCGTCCGCGCCTTCGGTCGCGTAGGGATCGATCAATGTATCGCGGCCGCGCGCAATATCGTCGGAGAGATGGTCGAATGCGCGCTGGAACGCCACGATCCACTGGCGCCGCGCGATGTTCGCCGGCAAGGGCGGCACGCCGTCCGGTGGTCCGTCGAGCATGTCCAGCTTGTGTGCCATCTCGTGGACGACCACGTTGTAACCGTCCCACGGTCGCTCGAGGTCGAGTTGCACGTCGGCCAGCGAGAGCACCAGCGGGCCGCGTTCCCAGGCCTCGCCGATCAGCACGTCATCGCCTTCGATCACCACGCCGCTGTGCTCGTCGTGGTGGCTGCGGCGCACCTTGAACTCGCCGGGATACACCAGCACGTCGCGCCAGCCGCGCAAGGCGCGCGGGCCTTGTTGCACGGCGGGCAGGCAGGCCTGCATGGCAATCAGGGTGCGAAGGTGTTGGTCGAGTTCGGCCCCGGCGAGGGCGAAGAACCGCTTGCGCGCCAGGAAGACCGAAACCAGCTGGCGCAATTCGGCCTGTCGGGCCGCGTCCAGCCGGCAGGCCAGTGGGCACGCTTGCAGCGCGCGCTGCCAGTCCGGTTCAGCAAGAGGAGGAGGGGTGACGAAGGCGCTCAGGCGGCGCCACCAGGATGCCGCCACAGGCCGGGGGTGTTACTGGATCGAACCTGGCAGCAGCGATTGCCAGCCGAGGCTTGCGCGGCGGCCACGCGGAGCGGCGGCCGGGGCATTGTTGGAGGGGCAGTTTTCGCTGCTCGCTGACGACGAGGGCGTTGCGGGCATGGCGCTCTCGTGCGAAATGCCGAGGGCATCGCCGCCGCTGCCGTTGCTGCCGCCATCGTGGTTGCTGCTGGCGCTGTCCACCGAATGCAGCATCGAGCTCAGCTCCTGGGTGTCCGCATCCGCGGCCGACGCAGCATGGATGCCGCCGACACTCAGAATACAGCCCAGTAGGAACTTCCCGACGCCCATGGCGGCTCAACCCCTTGATCCGCAATACAGAGGCTGGATGCTGGCAGAAATGGGCGCCCAATGCCAGTGCCTGGGAGGCCCTCGGCGCCACCCGCGAGTCCCAGAAGTCATGGGACGCCAGCCATGCGCCGGCCTGTGGAGCGCTGGCGCGGCAGGCTAGAATCGGCGGATGCCACACCTCCATGCCCCGTGTGCACGCTTCCAAGGTGGTCGCCGACGCGACCGGCCCGGCATGGTCGTGCACTGATGCAAGCCCAGGACCTGCTGACCGCGCTGGCGGGTGGACAGACCGTGTCCGGCGCCCTGCTGGCCGAGCGCGCCGGGGTGACCCGCGCGGCGATCTGGAAACAGGTCGAGGCCTTGCGCGCGCGCGGCGTGCCGGTGGAATCGCGTGGCACCGCCGGCTATTGCCTGCCGTGGCCGGTGCAGTTGCTGAGTCTCGCCGAACTGCGCGCCGCACTGTCGCCGGCCGCACGCCAGCGGCTCGGCGAACTGGAGCTGCACTGGGAGATCGACTCAACCTCCAGCGAGATCCAGCGCCGCCTGTCGAGCTTGCCCGACCTCAGCGTGATGCTCGCCGAGACGCAGAGTGCCGGTCGCGGGCGACGGGGGCGTAGCTGGCTGTCGCCGCCGGGCATGAATATCTATCTCTCCTGCCTCAAGCGCTTCGACGCCGGCTTTGCCGCGTTGTCGGGGCTGTCGCTGGCCGTGGGCGTGATCGTGATGCGCGCATTGTCCGCGCTGGGCATCAACGGCGCTGGCCTCAAATGGCCCAATGACGTGCTCAGCCCGGACGGCAAGCTGGCGGGCATCCTGGTCGAACTGAGTGGCGAGTACCAGGGGCCGTGCGCGGCCGTCATCGGCATTGGCCTTAACGTGCGCCTGACGCCGGCGCTGCGTGCGCAGGCCGGCCAGCCGGTGCACGACCTGGCCGGCCTCGCCCACGGCGGAGCCCCGGATCGCAACCTGGTGGCGGCAGCGTTGATCGTCGCGCTGATCGAAGGGCTGGCGCAGTTCGAGCGCGAGGGCTTTTCCGCGTTCGTCGAGGAATACACCGGGCACGATCTGCTGCGTGGCCAAACGCTGCACCTGCAGGGCGCGCTGGGCGAGCTCGACGGTATCGGCGCCGGCGTGGATGCGCGTGGCGCCTTGCTGCTGCAGACCGCGGGCGGGGTGCGCTCGATCGACAGCGCCGATGTCTCGGTGCGCCGCGCATGAGGCTGCTGCTCGACCTTGGCAACACGCGCCTGAAGTGGGCGCTGCGCGATGCCGACGGCTGCCACGCGCAAGGTGCGGTGGGCTGGAACGAGGACGTCGCCCTGGTGCTGCACGAGGCCTGGCGCGAACTGCCGGTGCCCCGCGACGTGTTCGGCGCCTCGGTGGTCGACGGCGAGCGCGAGGCCTCGGTGGCCGCCGTGGTGTCGGCGCGCTTTGCCCGCGACTGCGCCTGGGTGCGCACGCCGGCCGAGGCGTGCGGCGTGCGCAACGCCTATGCCGAGCCGTCGCGGCTGGGCGTGGATCGCTTCCTCGCCATGGTGGCCGCGCGTGCCGATGGCCTGGCGCCCTGCGTGCTGGCCGGTGTCGGCACGGCCCTGACGCTCGATGCGCTGACCGCCGATGGGCTGCACCTGGGCGGACTGATCGCGCCCGGACCGCAGCTGATGCAGCAGTCGCTGCTCGGCGCGACCGCGCGCGTGCAGGTCGAGCGGCCGGGCCAGCTGCGCGACGTGGCCGACAACACGGCTGACGCCGTGGCCTCCGGTTGCTGGCATGCCGCGGCCGCGCTGATCGAGCGCTTCGTGACGCGCATGGCGCCGGCCCTGGGCGGCTCGCCAGCGCTGGTCCTGGGCGGCGGCGACGCCGAAGCCCTGCTGTTCCTGCTGTCCGTGCCCGCGAGCCTGAGCGCGGACAGCGTCCTGCGCGGTCTGGTCGTGTGGTCGGACGCACATTTCCCTCTTGCACCGGCTCTCTAGAATGCCGGCTGCTGTCATTTGCCTGACGGATCGACGATGTTCCTGCGTCTGCTGTTTGTCCTGCTGATTGCCCTCAATATCGCGGTAGGCGCCTGGTTGCTGCTTGGGCAGGACGACGTGCACGGCCGCAGTGCCAGCGATACGGGCGTGCCGACGCTGCGGCTGCTGTCCGAGCGTCCGCCAGCGCCGGCCGCCACCACGCCGGCTCCCGCCGCGCCCATATCGGCCACCGCGGCGGCGGCTGCCGCGTCCGCGCCGGCGCCGGCCCAGCCGGCTGCGCCGCGGCAGACCACCTACACCTGCATGGCGCTGGGCCCGTTCGCCACGCCGATTGACCTGCGCAACGCCCGCAGCGCGCTCAGCAGCCAGGCGGCCCGCATGCGCTCGCGCCAGGAACAGACCACCCAGACCACGGGCTGGTGGGTCTACCTCCCGGGCGCCGGCAATCGCGACAAGGCGCTGGAGCTGGGGCGCCGGCTCGGCGCGGCCAACGTCGGCGACTACTTCATCGTGAGCACCGGCGACCAGTCGAACACCATTTCGCTGGGCCTGTTCAAGGACCCGGCCAACGCGCGGCGCCGTCGCGACCAGGTGGTCAGCGCCGGCTTCCCGGCCCAGATGAGCGAGCGCACCGAGAGCGTGCCCGAGTACTGGCTGGACGTGGTCGTGGCCGACAACGGTCGCTCCGACTGGCGCGCCCGCCTGCACGGCGTGGGCTCGCACAGCACCGGCTGCTTCTGAGCCGGCTTTGGCCCTGATCTGCATGGGCCTGCTAGACTTCGCATCCTTCGCCGGCATAGCTCAGTTGGTAGAGCAACTGATTTGTAATCAGTAGGTCGCGGGTTCGATTCCTGCTGCCGGCACCATTGTGAGGAACTGCGCATGCGCAACGCGCACCTGGCCGTCCTTCTCATGCTGGCGGGGGCGAGCGCGGCCACGGCGGCGGACGTCCCGCTGGCCGCCGGGCAACTGATGGAGCTGCAGCAGGCCGGACAGGCGCCCTTGGTGCTCGACGTGCGCCACGCCGACGAGTACCGCGATGGGCACATCCCCGGCGCGCTCAATATCCCGGTGGAACAGCTGAGCGGCCGCGCCGGCGCGCTCGGCGTGCCACGCGACCGTGAGATCGTGGTGTATTGCGTGTCCGGGCTCCGCGCGGCGCGTGCGCAGGAGACCCTGCAGGCCCTGGGCTATAGCCATGTACGTGTGCTTGATGGCAGCCTCAACGCATGGCGGCAACAAAAGCTTCCGCTGGTGCGCGAAGCTGCCGCCGATTCCGGTCCACTCTGACGAGATTTCATGAGCAACAAGGCACTCTCCCTGATCGGCGCTCCCACCGACATCGGCGCGGGCCACCGTGGCGCCTCGATGGGCCCGGAAGCGCTGCGCGTGGCCAACCTGCTGGCGCGCCTGGCGCGGCGTGGCCTGGACGTGGTCGATCGCGGCAACCTGCAGGGGCCGCTCAATCCCTGGCTGCCGCCGCAGGATGGCTATCGCCACCTGCCGGAAGTGGTCGCGTGGAACGAGGCGGTGCACGCCGCCATCTACGCCGAACTGAAGGACGGCCGCCTGCCGGTGATGCTCGGTGGCGATCACTGCCTGGCCATCGGTTCGATCAGCGCCGTGGCGCGCCACTGCCGCGAACAGGGCAAGCGCCTGCGCGTGCTGTGGCTGGACGCGCATGCCGACTTCAATACGGCCGAGGCGACGCCGTCGGGCAACATCCACGGCATGCCGGTGGCCTGCCTGTGCGGCAACGGGCCCCGGGCGCTGGTCGAGCTGGGCGGCCATGTGCCGGCCACCTCGCCCGACGTGTATCGCCAGATCGGCATCCGTTCGGTGGACGAGGGCGAGAAGCGACTGGTGCGCGAGGCGAAGGTTGGCATTTTCGACATGCGCCACATCGACGAAGTCGGCATGAAGCGCACGATGGAAGAAGCGCTCGCCGGCGTGGACGAGAACACGCACCTGCACGTGAGCTTCGACGTGGACTTCCTCGACCCGAGCATCGCGCCGGGCGTGGGCACCACCGTGCGCGGCGGCCCCAATTACCGCGAGGCGCAGCTGTGCATGGAGATGATTGCCGACACCGGCCGCATCGGCTCGCTGGACATCGTCGAACTCAACCCGGCCTTCGACAAGAAGAACCAGACCGCGCGCCTCGCGGTGGACCTGGTGGAATCGCTGTTCGGCAAGTCCACGCTGATCCGCTGAATGCCCCGACCCAACACACGAACAAAGAAGTGCACATGAAGACCCGCGTACTCACCGGCATCACCACCACCGGCACGCCACACCTGGGCAACTACGTCGGCGCGATTCGCCCGGCGGTTGCCGCCAGCCAGCGTGCCGACGTCGATGCGTTCTACTTCATGGCCGACTACCACGCGCTGATCAAGAGCGACGACGCGGCGCGCATCGAGCGTTCGCGGCTGGAAATCGCCGCGACGTGGCTGGCTTCCGGGCTGGATCCGCAGAAGGTCACGTTCTACCGGCAGTCCGATATCCCGGAAATTCCCGAGCTCACCTGGTTCCTCACCTGCGTCACGGCCAAGGGCCTGCTCAACCGCGCCCATGCGTACAAGGCCGCCGTGGACAAGAACACCGCGACCGGCGAGGACGCCGACGCGGGCGTCACCGCGGGCCTCTACATGTACCCGGTGCTGATGGCGGCGGACATCCTGGCGTTCAATGCGAACAAGGTGCCGGTGGGCCGTGACCAGATCCAGCACGTGGAGATGACGCGCGACATCGCGCAACGCTTCAACCACATCTACGGCCGCGAGTTCTTCGCACTGCCCGACGTGGTGATCGAAGAGCAGGTGGCCACGCTGCCCGGTCTCGACGGGCGCAAGATGTCAAAGAGCTACGACAACACCATCCCGCTGTTCGCGGGCGGCCAGAAGCAGCTGCGCGAATCGATCATGCGCATCGTCACCGACTCGCGCCTGCCCGGTGAAGCCAAGGACCCGGACAGCTCGTCACTGTTCACCATCTTCCGCGCGTTCGCCAGCGACGCCGAATCGGCGGCGTTCCGCCAGGCACTGGTCGATGGCATCGGCTGGGGCGAGGCCAAGCAGGTCCTGTTCGAACGCATCGAGGTGGACGTGGCACCGATGCGCGAGAGCTATGACGCGCTGATCGCCCGTCCCGCGATGATCGAGGACATCCTGCAGGAAGGTGCGCGCAAGGCACGCGCCATCGCCGGGCCGAAGCTGCTGGAGCTGCGCGATGCGCTCGGCTTGCGCTCGGGCATCGCCGTGGCGACGTGGTCGTCGGCCAGGCCGGCGGCCAAGGCGGGCAAAATGCCGCGCTTCGCCAGTTTTCGCGATACCGATGGTAGCTTCCGTTTCCGCCTGTTCTCCGCCGATGGCGAGGAACTGTTGTTGTCCCGGTCGTTCGCCGATCCCAAGGCCGCCGGCAGCCTGCAGAAGCGCATCAAGGAGCTCGGTTCGACCTCGGCCGTGCTGCAGGTGCAGCCCCTCGCGCTGGCGCTGGAGCTGGACGGCGAGGCCGTGGCGACCACGCCGACCTATGACGGCGAGCAGGCGCGTGATGAAGCCCTCGAGCGCTTGCGCGGGGCACTCGAACAGCTCGCCGCGCAGGATTGAGCGCGGCGGCCATGGCGTTTACGGAGTGATCTGATCCATGCGTTATCTCGCCATCCTGTTGCTGGCTCCCTGGCTGCTGGTGCTCGGCTGGGCCTATTGGACGTTTCCACGGGATCTGCCGCGCATCGCGGCGCGCCGTGTCTTCGATGTGGCCGTGCTGCTGCTGGCTGCCTTTGCCGCCTGGCAGTGTGCGGCGATGGCGTTTGACGCCGCGGTGGTGCCGGGCATGGGCCAGTACGGGCGTACCAGCGGCGCGATCTGGCAGCAGGTGCTGCCGGCCTTGTATGGCTACGGTGCCTGCGTGCTGGTGCTGCTGCTTGCGCTGGTCGTGCGCCAGCTGATGTGGCGTCGCCGCGCGCACTGAGTGAAACGAGGAAGTTCGATGGACGACACGACCCTGCAGAAATACCTGCTTCGCCTGTTCGAGCGGCATGACGTCGAGCTGGAGCCGGACGAAGAATGGTTGATGACCGACGGCGATTTCCCCGCCGTGCGCGCCACCTGGCACGAGGCGGCCGCCGGCGAGCCGGGCCGCCTGGACGTCGATGTCGTTTTCAGCGAAGACCGCCACATCGAAGAGAGCTTTGCCGGCGTGGGTGGTGGCGAGGCCGGTTGCCTCGATGCGCTGGTGGCGTTCGAGCGTGGCGTGTTCCACGTCGTGCTGGCGGCGTGCTGGTATGTCACCGACGATCGCCGGCTGCAGATCCAGGGCTGGGAGATGGGCGTGCGCACCTGGGACGTGTTCATCGGCCCGCCACTGTCGAGCCGCGACGACGTCGCCGCCCCGGACGAACTGGTGCCTGCGCTGCGTGCCGCCCTGCAGGGCGAGGCGCTCACCCCGGAGCTGCACTGGGTGCGCCTGTTCCATCGCCGCGGCGACGACGGGCAGGTCAGCGCCGAGGCTCTGCTCGACAATGCGCCGTGGCCGGCCGGTGACCGCCTGCTGGCCTCGCTGCCGTGGCCCCAGACGTCTGCCGGCTACAGCGTGCGCGCCTTCGTGGCGCTGGACATCCGCGACTACTGAGGCGGCGGACAAGGCGTTCCTGCGGCGGGCTATTCCCAGCGATTCAGATGGGGACCGAAGCGGTCCCGCTGCGGACGCACCACGCAGAAGCGATGCCCGCTGGGCGCCTGCATCACCCACCAGCGCTCGCGCACAAAGGCCACGCGCTGGGCGCCAAGTTTTTCGAGTCGCGCCACCTCGGCTTCCAGGTCATCCGTCTCGATGTCCAGGTGCACGCGGCTGTCGTGGTCCACGCGTTGCAGCAGGATGATCGGTTCGTCGTCCTCGGTGGCGAGCTCGGCGTACTTGCCATCGCCGTCCTGGTCGACCGTGACCACGGATTTGCCCAGCGCATGGCTCCAGAACGCAGCGGCCGCAGCGAGGCTGTCGGTCTGGCAGTCGATGACGATCGTGCACAGTCTGCTGTGATGCATGGCGCGGCCCCGGCCGTTGCTGTCCGCGGATCGTATAGCGCCGATGGGTGCAGGCGTCGTCAACGCAATCGATGTGCCAGGTGGCCCAACCGTTGACGCTTGGGAGACAGGCCGAGCCGGTCGGTATGGACGGACATGCGCTTGCGCAGTCCGACGCGCGAGCGGCGTCGATGAACGCAACGCAAAAAAAAGCCCCGGCATGACCGGGGCTTTTTCTTCACTGGCGTCGCCTTAGTTCGGCAGCGACAGGTCGTCCAGCAGCGCCTTGAGGAAGCGCGCGGCTTCGCCGCCGGTGGCGGCGCGGTGGTCGAAGGTCAGCGAGATCGGCATGCGGCGATGCACTTCGATGCCGCCGATCACGGCGACCACGTCATGGCTGAGCTTGCCGGCGCCGATGATCGCGACGGTGGGCGGCACCACGACCGGGGTGGCGTAGCGACCGGCGAACATGCCGAAGTTCGACAGGCTGATGGTGTAGCCCGAGAGCTCCGAAGCCGGAATCGTGCGGTCTTCCACCTGCGAACGCAGGCGCTTGATCGCCGCGCGCACGCCGGCGCCGTCGAGCACGTCCGCATTGCGCAGCGCCGGCACGAACAGGCCGTCGTCGGTGTCCACGGCGATGCCGATGTCCACGTGCGGGTGCAGCGTGCGGGTGAGGTTCTTGCCGTCGAACCAGGCGTTGAGCGCCGGCACCGTCTTGCATGCCACCACGATGGCGCGGATCAGGCGGGCGGTGATGTCCTGCTTGCCGATCCAGGCGTGCAGGTCGGCGTCGTCCACCAGGGTGGTGGGCACCACGTTGGCGTGGGCCTCGGCCATGACGCGCGCCATGTTGCGGCGGACGCCCTTCAGCTGTTCCGGCTGGCCGCTGGCCTGCACGCTCGGCGGGGCCGTGCGCACCGGCTTGCCGGCGAGCGAGGTGGCCGTGCGGGCCGGCTCCGGCTCGGGCAGCTGCGGGGCAAGGTGACGACCGGCCGAGGCCGGCACCGCGGCGCGTGCCGGGGCAGCGCCCAGCGCGGCCGTGCCGTTGGCGGCGGCGTTCTTCACGTCCTGCATGGTGACCACGCCGTCGGCGCCGCTCGGGCGCACGCGGGTGAGGTCGACCTTGAGCTTCTTGGCCAGGGCGCGCACGGCCGGCACGGCCTTGACGCCACCGATGCTGGCGGCCTGTTCGACGTGCACGTGGCTGCCGCTGACCATGGCGCCGACCACGGTGCCTTCGTCTTCGCGGTCACCGCCGTCGTTGCTGTCGAGTTCGCCGCCCTCGTCGGAGGCGACCACCTTGTGCGCGTCGGCGGTGGCGCTGCCGGCCCCCTTCTTCGGGCCATGGTGATGGCCGGTGGACTCGGCCTCGGCACGCTGCTTGGCGTTCGGGTCGGGCTCGAATTCGGCCAGCGCCGAACCGGTGTCGATGATGTCGCCGGCGGCGCCATGCAGCTTGGTGACCTTGCCGGTGTAGGGCGACGGCACGTCGACCACGGCCTTGGCCGTTTCCATCGACACCAGCGGGGCGTCGAGCTTGATGGTGTCGCCTTCCTTCACGTGCCACTCGACGATGGTGGCGTCGGGTAGGCCCTCGCCGAGGTCCGGCAGGTAGAACGTCTTGATGTCGGCCATGTTGATTCTCGCGAATTTGTTTGGTCGTCATCCCCGCGAAAGCGGGGATCCAGTGTCTTGGTTCGAGGCGCTGGGTCCCCGCCTTGGCGGGGACGACGAGCGCGGAAAGATCTTAGCTTGCTGCCAGCGTGCGCTTGGCGGCTTCCACCACGCGCTCGGTGCTCGGCAGGTACTTCATTTCCAGGCGGAACAGCGGGATGTGCGTGTCGAAACCGGTGACGCGCTCGACCGGGGCGAGCAGGTCGTACAGGCATTCCTCGGCGATGCGGGCCGCAATCTCGGCACCGAATCCGGCGGTCTTGGGCGCCTCGTGCACGATCACGCAGCGGCCGGTCTTCTGCACCGACTCGGCGATGGTGTCGAAGTCCAGCGGGGTCAGCGTGGCCACGTCGATCACTTCGGCGCTGATGCCATCGGCGGCCAGCTCATCGGCGGCTTCCAGCGCTTCCTTCACCTGCGCGCCCCAGGTCACGATGGTGACGTCGGTGCCGTCGCGCAGCACGAAGCACACGTCCAGCGGCAGCGCCTCGCCGTCATCGGGCACTTCTTCCTTGTACTGGCGGTAGATGCGCTTGGGCTCGAAGAACATCACCGGATCCGGATCGCGGATGGCGGCGAGCAGCAGGCCGTAGGCACGCGCCGGCGACGACGGCATCACCACGCGCAGGCCCGGGATGTTGGTGAACAGGTGCTCGTTCGCTTCGGAGTGATGCTCGGGCGCGCGAATGCCGCCACCCCACGGTGCACGCCACACGGCGGGCACGGTGATGCGGCCGCGCGTGCGGTTGCGCAGGCGGGCGGCGTGGCAGGCGATCTGCTCCATCATCGGGTAGATGAAGCCTTCGAACTGCGCTTCGGCCACCGGCTTCATGCCCTGGGCAGCAAGGCCCACGGTGACGCCGGCAATGGTGGTCTCGTCCAGCGGCGTGTCCAGCACGCGCAGTTCGCCAAACTTTTCCTGCAGGCCCTGGGTGGCGCGGAACACGCCGCCGTTGACGCCTACGTCCTCACCGAGCACGACGACGCTGTCGTCATGGGCCATTTCATAGGCCAGCGCCTGGGTGACGGCTTCGATAAGTGTGATCTGTGCCATGACTTAATGGGCCTTCTTTTCGAGCGAGAGAACGTAATCGCGCTGCTTGGCGAGATCGGCAGGAACTTCGGCGAAGGTGTAGTCGAACATCGCCGTGACCGGCTGGGTCTTGGTCTCGAGGTAGGCATTGACCTCGTTGTCCATCCACTCGTCGCACTCGTTCTTCCAGGCTTCTTCCTTGGCGTCGTCCCACACGCCCTTAGCCACGAGCCAGTTGCGCAGGCGCTTCATCGGCTCCTTGGCCCAGGCGTCCTTCACTTCCTGCTCGCCACGGTAGCGGCGGGCGTCGTCGGCGGTGGTGTGGTCGGACAGGCGATAGGTCACCAGTTCGAGCACGCTGCCGCCTTCGCCGTTGCGGGCGCGATCGAGCGCGTCGCCCATGGCCTTGCGCACGGCAATGATGTCGTTGCCGTCCACCTGGATGCAGTGCAGGCCGGCGGCAATACCCTTCTGCGCCAGCGTCGGCGCGCCGGACTGGATCTTGCGCGGCACCGAGATGGCCCACTGGTTGTTCACGATCACCGCCACCATCGGCAGGTTCTGCGCGCCGGCGATGTTGATGGCGCCGTAGAAGTCGCCCTTGGACGAGCCGCCGTCACCGATCGTGCACACGGCCACGCGCTTTTCGTTGCGGATCTTGAACGCCAGGGCGCTGCCGGCGGCATGCAGGCACTGCGTGGCGATCGGCACCGACCAGGCGAAGTCGTGGCGGGCCGGTTCGTTCTGGTAGTCGTTGCCGCGCTCGTCGCCGCCCCAGTACATGTACACCTCGCGCGGCTGCACGCCGCGGTACAGCTGGGCGCCGTATTCGCGGTAGCTGGGCGCGAACACGTCTTCCGGACGCATGGCGCTGCCGATGCCCACGTGCGCGGCCTCGTGGCCCAGGCAGCTGGCGTAGGTACCGAGCTTGCCGGTGCGCTGCAAGGCGACCGACTTGGCGTCGAACACGCGGGTGGACAGCATCAGCTTGTACAGCTCGACCATGTGGTCGAGGTCGCTGGCGAAGGCAGGCAGGTCGTCCCGGACCTGTTTGCCCTCGGCATCGAGATACTGCAGGTATTCGATTTCGAACTTGGCGGCGATGGACACGACTCGCTCCCGGAGTGAGTAATGGTGGGGATATTGGTGCAGGGAAGCGGCAGCCCATCCAGTGGGGCCAGGCACGCGTAAGGTCCTGACAAGACCGCATTTGATAACAGGCAGGCATGTTGCGCTGCAAGGTACAGCGCAGCATTCGCGGCGGTACGGCCCCCGCCCCGGCAGCGGTTAACATGGGCATTCCACTGCAAGCAGGAAGGCCATGACCGAGAACCAGCGCGACCTTGAGGCCGGAATCGAACTCGACCTGAACGGGCGACTGACCTACGGGGGTTACCTGAAGCTGGACCTGCTGCTCAGTGCGCAGCGTCCGCTGAGCGACCCGCCGCACCACGACGAGATGCTGTTCATCGTGCAGCACCAGGTGGCCGAGCTGTGGATGAAACTGATCATCCACGAGCTGAAGTCGGCCCTGGACCACCTGCGGCGCGACGAGCTGGACGCCTGCCTGAAGATCCTGGCGCGGGTGAAGCAGGTGCAGCGCCAGTTGTTCGAGCAGTGGGCCGTGCTGGAAACGCTCACGCCGTCCGAATACCTGGAGTTTCGCGGCGTGCTGGGCGCTTCGTCGGGGTTCCAGTCCCTGCAATACCGCCAGATCGAATTCCTGCTGGGCAACAAGAACGCGCAGATGCTGCAGGTGTTTGCGTATGACCCGTCCGCGCAGGCCGCACTGCGGGCCGTGCTTGAGGCACCCAGCCTGTACGACGAATTCCTGCGCTATCTCGCCCGCCGCGGCCATGACGTGCCGTCGACGCTGGTCGAGCGCGACTGGTCCCAGCCGTATCAGCGGCATGAGGCGCTGCTGCCGGTGCTCAAGCGCATTTACGAGGACCGTGCTGCGTTCTGGCCGGAATACCACATGTGCGAACAGCTGGTGGACGTGGAGGAGAGTTTCCAGCTCTGGCGTTTCCGCCATATGAAAACGGTGGAGCGCATCATCGGGCACCGGCGCGGCACGGGCGGCTCCTCGGGCGTTTCCTTCCTCAAGAAGGCGCTGGAGCTGGAGTTCTTTCCCGAGCTGCTGGAAGTGCGCACCGAACTGGGTACGTGATCCGGCGCCTCCCGCTGCCCGCGTTTGACCGGGCCAGGCCAGCCGGTTACACCTCCCGGCCCACCACCAGGGCCGGCGCGCCAGGCGCCGGCCAGTTTCCAGGGGATTTTGCATGAGCAACACCGCTGTTACCGCGCCGTCGCCGGTGCCCGACTTTCCGCAGACGCTCGGGCATCCACGGCCACTGTGGATGCTGTTCATGACCGAATTCTGGGAGCGCTTCGCGTTCTACAGCGTCAGCTGGGCGCTGGCCCTGTACATCGTGGCGCACTTCTACCACGGCGACCCCGCCGGCCAGGCGTGGGCCAGCAAGATCTATGGCGCCTATACCGCGCTGATCTACGCCAGCAGCATTTTCGGCGGCTACGTGGCGGACAAGGTGATCGGCTACCAGCGCTCGATCCTGCTTGGCGCGCTGGTGATGGGGCTGGGCCTGTTCGTGGTGATGTTGCCGAGCAGGGAGCTGTTCCTGTTCGGCCTGGCGATGGTGGTCGTCGGCAACGGCCTGTTCAAGCCGAATATTTCCTCGATGGTAGGCCAGCTCTATGGCCCCACCGACGATCGCCGCGACCGCGGCTTCACCCTCTTCTACATGGGCATCAATGGTGGCGCCTTGCTGGCGCCGCTGCTGACCGGCTGGCTGGCCAGCTATTTCACCGACACGCCGATGCAGGAGAACTACCGGCTGGTGTTTGGCGCGGCCGGCGTCGGCATGCTGCTGAGCCTGTGCTGGTTCTGGTTCGGTCGGCGCGGCCTGCACGGTGTCGGCCGACCGGCTCCGGCCGCGGCCAGCCGCGTGCGCGTGGCGTGGGTGGCGCTCGGCGTGGCGGTCGCGGTGCCGCTGGTCTATCTGTTGCTGGCGTTCGTGGGGGGCAGTGGCCTGCAGTGGCTGCTGGGCCTGTTGTTCGTGGGCGTGGCGGCCATGCTGATCGTCGAGGCGATGCGGCACGATCGCGTGCAACTGCAGCGGGTGATCGCCATGCTGATCATCTTCGCCTTCAACATCCTGTTCTGGATGTTCTATTTCCAGCTCGGCACGTCGTTCAACTTCCTGGCGGCGAACATGGTCGACCGCGAGATGTTCGGTGGCTGGATGTTCCCGGTGGGCTGGTTCCAGTCGGTGAGCCCGCTGGCGATCATCGTGCTGGCCCCGCTGGTGACCCAGGTGTGGTCGTTCCTGGCCCGGCGCCACCTGGAGCCGTCGATTCCGCGCAAGTTCGGCCTCGGCCTGGTGTTCAACGGTCTGGGCTTCACCGCCTTGATGTTCGCCTTGTCGCGCGTGGTCGCCGGCCATGGCGGGCTGATTCCGTTCTGGCCGCTGACCCTTTGCTATGTGCTGCAGACGGTAGGCGAGCTGTGCCTGTCGCCGATCGGCCTGTCGATGGTGACCAAGCTGGCGCCGCCGCGCCTGGTGGGGGTGGCCATGGGTGGCTGGTTCCTGTCGCTGGCGGTGGGTGGCAATCTGTCGGGCCTGCTGGCCGGCCGCATCAGTGGCGAGAGCGGCATGACCGCCGCCTCCGCGCTGAGCGGCTTCACCTTCAGCTTCTGGCTGCTGGCCGGCGCCGGCGTGTTCCTGTTGCTGGTGTCACCGCTGATCAACCGGCTGATGGGCGGCGTGCGCTGAGCAGGCCGCCGCCGGCGGATTCGCAAAATGTTGCGCTGCATTTGACGGATCAGGCAGCACCCGGCTAAACCTCCGGGTCGCCAGCCACCGGGTCCGCGCGCGCCGTGCCGACCCTCGCCCAGAGGACAGGTATGAGTCAGACGGCCATTACCGCACCGCCGGTGCCCGACTACCCGCAGACCCTGGGTCATCCGCGGCCGTTGTGGATGCTGTTCATGACGGAGTTCTGGGAGCGCTTCGCGTTCTACGGCATCCGCTGGGCGCTGGTGCTCTACATCGTGGCGCAGTTCTTTGGCGGCGATCAGTCAGGGCAGGCGCCCGCGAGCCGCACCTACGGCGCGTATCTGGCCCTGGTCTACGCGGCGGCGATCTTCGGCGGTTACATCGCCGATCGCGTGCTGGGCTACCAGCGCTCGATCCTGGTGGGCGCCGCGGTGATGACCCTGGGCCTGTTCGCGATCGCGGTGCCCAACCAGCACGTCTTCGAATTCGGGCTTGCCACCATCATTGCCGGCAACGGCCTGTTCAAGCCGAACATTTCGACCATGGTCGGCAAGCTCTACGGCGTCGAGGACGGGCGCCGCGACAGTGGCTTCACCATCTTCTACATGGGCATCAACCTCGGCGCCATGGTGTCGCCGGTGATCACGCAGTACCTCGCCGAAACCGTGTTCGGCAGCCAGGCCATGCCCAGCTACAAATACGTTTTCATCGCCTCGGGCGTGGGCATGCTGATCAGCCTGGTCTGGTTCTGGATCGGCCGTCGCGGGCTCAAGGACGTCGGGCTGCCGCCTGTAGGCGGCGAGAGCCTGATGCGCGTGGTCTATGTGCTGATCGGCGTGGCGGTGACGGTGCCGCTGGTGTTCTTCCTGATGGGCGGCGGCTTCTCGGGGCAGGTCACCCGGGCGCTGCTGGCGGTCGGGGCGGTCCATCCGGTGCTGGTCAACGGCGCGGTGGACTACGAGAAGACCCTGGCCGCGGCGACCGTGCTCGCCTGGGTGCTTGGGGTGCTGTTCGCCGGGCTGTCGCTGCTGCTGCTGATCGAAGGCATCCGCGAGGGCAGGGTGCAGCGCGACCGGGTGATCGCGATGCTGATCATCTTCGTCTTCAACGTGCTGTTCTGGATGTTCTTCGAGCAGGCGGGCAGCTCGTTCACCTTCCTCGCCGACCAGATCGTCAATCGCCAGCTGGGCAGCTTCACTTTCCCCAACGCGTGGTTCCAGTCGGTGAACTCGATCGCCATCATCTCGCTGGCGCCGTTGATCGCCTGGACCTGGGTGCGCATGGGGCGTCGCAACCCGTCGATTCCGCGCAAGTTCGGCCTGGGCCTGATCTTCAATGGCCTGGCCTTCCTGCTGCTGATGTTCGCGTTGTCCAGCCTGGTCAGTGAAGCGGGCAAGATCCCGTTCTGGACGCTGTTCATGGTCTACGTGATCCAGTCCGTCGGCGAGCTCTGCCTGTCGCCGATCGGCCTGTCGATGGTGACCAAGCTGGCGCCCGTGCGGCTGGTCGGCTTCGGCATGGGTGGCTGGTTCCTGTCCACCGGCATCGGCAACAACCTGTCAGGCATCTTCGCCGGCCATGTGAGCGGCGAGAGCGGGATGACCGTGGCTTCCGCGCTGAGCGGCTACACCTTCGGCTTCTGGTCGCTGCTGGGTGCCGGCGTGCTGTTGTTCCTGGTCGCGCCGCTGATCAACCGGCTGATGCACGGCGTGAAGTGATGCGGCCCCTCCCTGTCCGCAGGGAGCGGCCAGGGCGGGCTCAGCGCTCCTGCAGCTTGTCCAGGATGCGCATCAGCCACGCCCGCTCGTCTTCGTCCAGCTTGGCCAGCAGTTCGCGCTCGTGGGCGCGGGCCATCGGCGCCACCTCGTCGTGGATGGCCCAGCCGGCCTCGCTCAGGCCCAGCACCGAGCGCCGCTTGTCGCCATCGTGGGTGCTGCGACTGACCCGCCCGGATTCCACCAGCCGGGCCAGGGCGCGGCTCACCGCGACCTTGTCCATGGCGGTGCGCTCGGCCACCTCGCGCGCCGACAGGCCGTCAAACCGGGCCAGCACGGCCATCACCCGCCACTCGGTCATGCTGAGGTCAAAGCGGCGCTGGTAGTCGTCGGCGATGGCCTGGCTGACCGTGTTGGACAGGATCGAGAGCCGGTACGGCAGGAAATGCTCCAGTTCCAGCGGTGCATGGTCGGGATGGCGATCTTCGGGCACTGCTGCGGCGCTCCTTGCAAATGGTTTCATATGTAACTATAACGCTGGGATGATGACGATGGTCGCACGCTTGGCGTTGGGCCATAGAGCTTGGATCCATCAGGAGAATCCCATGAGCGCGCAGCCCAATCTTGGCATGCAGGTCACCACCTTCGAAAACCCCATGGGTATCGACGGTTTCGAGTTCGTCGAATTTGCCGCCCCCGCTGGCCGCGGCGCCGAGTTGCACGCGCTGTTCGGCAACATGGGCTTCAGCGCCGTGCTCAGGCACAAGTCGCGGGCGATCACGGTCTACCGCCAGGGCGGCGTGAACTTCCTGGTCAATGAAGATCCCGATTCGTTCGCCGCCGATTTCGCCAAGGCGCACGGCCCCTGCGCGGCCGGCTTCGCCATCCGCTTCAAGAAGCCTGCCACCGAGGTGCTCGCCACCGTGCTCGGCAATGGCGGCGAAGCGATGCTCGACAAGGAAGCAACCAAGGCGGTGCATGCGCCGGTGGTCAAGGGCATCGGCGACTGCATGCTGTACCTGGTCGACCGCTACGGCAGCGCCGGCAGCATCTACGACGGCGACTACGAGGCGATCCCGGGTGCCGACCAGAACCCGACCGGCTTCGGGCTGACCTTCATCGACCACCTCACGCACAACCTCTACTTCGGCAACATGCAGAAGTGGTCGGACTACTACGAGCGCCTGTTCAACTTCCGCGAGATCCGCTACTTCGACATCAAGGGCGCCAAGACCGGCCTGGTGTCCAAGGCGATGACCGCGCCGGACGGCATCGTGCGCATTCCGCTCAACGAATCGAGCGACCCGAAGTCGCAGATCAACGAATACCTCGACGCCTACCATGGCGAGGGCATCCAGCACATTGCCTGCTTCACCGACAACATCTACGACACGGTCGAAGCGATGCGCGCGCGGGGCGTGCAGTTCCTCGACACGCCCGATACCTATTTCGACGTGATCGACCTGCGCATTCCCAACCATGGCGAGGACGTGCCGCGCCTGGCCAGGAACAAGATCCTGATCGACGCCGACCCGGAGACCAAGCAGCGCAAGTTGCTGCAGATCTTCACGCAGAACAACATCGGCCCGATCTTCTTCGAGATCATCCAGCGCAAGGGCAACGAGGGCTTCGGCGAAGGCAACTTCCAGGCGCTGTTCGAGTCGATCGAGCGCGACCAGATGAAGCGCGGCTTCCTGTAAGGCTTGGGCTCTGAAGCCCCTCTCCCTCCGGGAGAGGGGTTGGGGAGAGGGTGCGGTGATGCGGGAAGGCAGGAAGCCACCCTTGCCAACACGGACGCTAGGCCAGGCGCGTCAGCTGCGCGGAGCAGCCATCGTTGCCGAACGAAGGTTGTGGCAACACTTGCGTGCAGCCCGGTTGAATGGCCTGAAATTCCGGCGCCAACATCCGATCCCTCCTTATGTGGTGGATTTCTATTGCGAGGCCGTTGGGCTGATCGTAGAACTCGATGGTTCGCAGCACGACGAGTACGTAGACGCGACGCGCACCCGTTATCTTGAATCACTGGGCCTCAAGGTCCTGCGGTACTGGGACAATGAGGTCTTGAAGCAAACCGAGATGGTGCTCGAATCCATTTTGAGCGCCAGCGAAAACCGAACCCTCACCCCAACCCCTCTCCCGGAGGGAGAGGGGCTCTAGAAGCAGAAGGCGGACGCATGTCTGAGACGGTCAGCAAAGGTTACCAACCCGGTTTCGCCAACGAATTTGCCACCGAGGCCATGCCCGGCGTGCTGCCCGAGGGGCGGAACTCGCCCCAGCGCGTGGCGCATGGCCTGTATGCCGAGCAGCTCTCCGGCACGGCCTTCACGGCGCCGCGCCACAGCAATCGCCGCAGCTGGCTCTATCGCATCCGGCCCGCCGCGATGCATCAGCCGTTCGAGGCGATGCCGCCGGGACGCTTCCATAATCGCTTCGGCGAGGTGCCCGCCAGCCCCAACCAGCTGCGCTGGAACCCGTTTCCGCTACCCTCCGAGCCGACCGACTTCATCGACGGCATCGTCACCATCGCCGGCAACGGCGGTGCGGGCGAGCAGTCCGGCGTCGGCATCCACATGTATGCGGCCAATCGTTCGATGGAAGGTCGTTTCTTCTACAACGCCGACGGTGAGCTGCTGATCGTGCCGCAGCAGGGGCGCCTGCGCCTGGCCACCGAGCTTGGCGTGATCGAGCTGGAGCCGCTGGAGATCGCGGTGATCCCGCGCGGCGTACGCTTCCGCGTCGAGTTGCTGGACGAGGCCGCGCGCGGCTACATCGCCGAGAATTTCGGTGCGCTGCTGCGCCTGCCGGACCTCGGCCCGATCGGCAGCAACGGCCTGGCCAATCCGCGCGACTTCCTCACGCCGGTGGCAGCCTACGAGGACGTCGAAGGCACGTTCGAACTCGTCGCCAAGTTCCAGGGCGGCCTGTGGCGCGCGGCGATCAACCACTCGCCGCTCGACGTCGTCGGCTGGCACGGCAACTACGCGCCCTACAAGTACGACCTGCGCCGCTTCAACACTATCGGCTCGATCAGCTACGACCACCCGGACCCGAGCATCTTCCTGGTGCTGCACTCGCCCAGCGACACGGCCGGGGTCAGCAACATGGATTTCGTGATCTTCCCGCCGCGCTGGCTGGTGGCGCAGAACACCTTCCGGCCGCCGTGGTTCCACCGCAATATCGCCAGCGAGTTCATGGGCCTGATCACCGGTGCCTACGACGCCAAGGCCGAGGGCTTCTTGCCCGGCGGCGCTTCGCTGCACAATTGCATGAGCGGGCATGGACCGGATGCGGCGACGTTCGAGAAGGCTTCCGCCGCGGATCTGTCGAAACCCGACGTGATCACCGGCACCATGGCCTTCATGTTCGAGACGCGTCGGGTGATTCACCCCACCCGGCAGGCGCTGGAAGCCCCGCAGTTGCAGGGCACTTACCATGAGTGCTGGCAGGGCATCCGCAAGCACTTCACCGGCAAGTAAGTACCGCATCCACCAAGCACAGGAAAGGGCTGCAGCGAAGGCGCGGCCTACGGAGTAGAGGCATGAAACTGGGTTCCCTGAAGGAAGGCGGCCGCGACGGTACGCTCATCGTGGTTGGCCGTGACCTGCAGCAGGCAGTCAGGGCGACCGGCATCGCAGCCACCTTGCAGGCGGCGCTGGACGACTGGTCGAACACCGCGCCGCGGCTCAACGCGCTTTCCGACGAACTCAACAACGGCACGGCCGCTGGCGCCTTCGCGCTGGACATGGGCGCCATGGCAGCGCCCCTGCCGCGCGCCTACGAGTTCGTGGATGGCAGCGCCTACCTGCCGCATGTCGAGCGCGTGCGCCGTGCGCGCGGCGCCGAGGTGCCCGCATCGTTCTACACCGACCCGCTGATGTACCAGGCCACCAGCGCCGGTTTCCTGGGGCCGCGCGACCCGGTCGTCGTGCCCAGCGAGGACTACGGCATCGACCTGGAAGCCGAAGTCATCGTGGTGACGGACGACGTGCCGATGGCGGTCACGCCGGCCCAGGCGGCGGAACACATCCAGCTGGTGGGCCTGGTCAACGACGTCTCCCTGCGCGGACTGATTCCCGCGGAGCTGGCCAAGGGCTTCGGCTTCCTGCAGTCCAAGCCGCGCTCCGCGCTGTCGCCCGTACTGGTGACGCCCGACGAACTCGGCGACCACTGGCGTGACGACAAGCTGCACCTGCCCATGCGCACCTGGCTCAATGGCCAGTGGTTCGGCGAGGTGGAGTGCGGCGTGGACATGCAGTTCAATTTCGCGCAGCTGGTTGCGCACGTCGCCAAGACCCGCCCGCTGACCGCGGGCACCATCGTGGGCTCGGGCACCATCGCCAATGAAGACACCGGCAAGGGCGCATCCTGCCTCGCCGAACAGCGCACGGTGGAAACCCTGCGCGACGGCAAGCCGACCACGCCGTTCCTGAAGTTCGGCGACAGCCTGCGCATCGATGTCACCGACAGCGCCGGCGCGTCGATCTTCGGCGCCATTGAGCAGCAGGTGACGCCGCTCAAGCGGTAGGCCGCCGGCAAGGGCGAGGCGTAGCCGCGGCCACCGTGATGGCGTACGGGCTACGTCGTGCCATGTCGCAGGGGGATGATGCGGATCAAAGGCCAGGCGCGAGCTGACGGCGATACTGCCGTCCATGCGTCATCCCACGACTGCCATTGCGTTCGACCCAGAACTCATCGCCCGCCACGATACGGCCGGCCCGCGATACACCAGCTATCCCACCGTTCCGCAGTTCCACGCCGATTTCGGTGAAGCCGCCCTGCGTGCTGCCATCCGGGCAACGAATGCAGCGCCGGGGCCGCGACCGCTGTCGCTGTACGTCCATGTGCCGTTCTGCTTCAGCCCGTGCTTCTACTGCGGCTGTACCCGCATCATTGCGCGCGATCCGGCACGGGCCGACGTCTACCTGACCAGCCTGCAGAAAGAGCTGAGCCTGGTCGGGCCGCTGTTCGACCCCGGTCGCACGGTCAGGCAGCTGCATGTCGGCGGCGGCACGCCCAATTTCCTGGACGCACGGCGCATGCGGACCCTGATGGGATCGCTCGCCCGTCATTTCCATTTCAGTAGCGACGCCGAACGCGAATTCGGCATCGAAGTCGATCCGCGTTATGCCGATGGCCACTACGTGCGTGCGCTCGGTGAGCTTGGCTTCAATCGCCTGTCCGTGGGCATCCAGGATTTTGATCCTGCGGTGCAGGTTGCCGTCAACCGGATCCAGGGCGTGGCGCAGACGCGCGAGGTGCTCGAAGCCGCCCGCCGCTCAGGCTTTGCTTCGGTCAGCGTGGACCTGATCTATGGCCTGCCGCGCCAGACGCTGGAAGGCTTCACGCGCACGCTGGAAGCCGTGATCGCGTTGTCGCCCGACCGCATCGCCGTCTACGGCTACGCCCACATGCCGCACTTGTTCAAGGCGCAGCAGCAGATCGAGGCGGGCGACTTGCCCGATCCTTCCGCCCGGCTGGCGCTGTTCGGGCGCGCACTGGAGGTGCTGTGCGCGGCCGGCTACGTCTACGTCGGCATGGATCATTTTGCGCGGGCCGAGGACGAACTCGTGCGCGCGCAACGGGCGAGCACGCTGCAGCGCAATTTCCAGGGCTATTCCACGCATGGCGATTGCGACATCGTTGGCCTGGGCGTCAGCGCGATCGGTCGCATAGGCGACAGCTACAGCCAGAACGCGCGTGACCTTGCCGGTTACCAGGCCGCGCTCGATGCAGGCCATGTCCCCGTCGCGCGGGGTCTGACGCTCGGCCGCGATGACCTCATCCGTCGCGCGGTCATCGGCCAGATCATGTGCCACGGCGAGCTCGACATGCCGTCGTTCGGCCAGCGCTACCAGCTGGCCTTTGCCGACTACTTCGCAGCCGAGCTGGAGCGACTGCATGCACTGGCGGCCGATGGGCTGGTGACGCTCGATGCCACCATGCTCCGCGTCACGCCCAGGGGCCGCCTGCTGTTGCGCAACGTCGCCATGTGCTTCGACGCCTATCTGCATCGTCAGTCGGAGTCGCCGCGCTATTCGCGCACGATCTGACCGGCCCTCCCGTCCACAAGACCGCCTTGCCCGTCGTGTGCGGGGTCCGGGCCGTCGTCTGCCGCAAGCGGCCGATGCGCGCGGCGGCGCTATCGTCTTCAGGCCATCGGACGTGTTTTACTCTCAGGCCCCCATCCAGCGAGGTGCCTTATGTCCCACGTTACCCTCAAGGGCCAGCCGATCCAGGTCGATGGCCATTTCCCCGCCAGTGGCGAGCAGGCGCCTGCCTTCTCGCTGGTCGGCAAGGACCTGTCCGACGTCTCGCTGGCCAGCTTCGGCGGCAAGCGCAAGGTGCTGAACATTTTCCCCAGCATCGACACGCCGACCTGCGCGACGTCCGTGCGTCGTTTCAACGAAAAGGCCAGCCAGCTTTCCGATGCCGTCGTGTTGTGCATTTCCGCGGACCTGCCGTTCGCGCAGGCACGCTTTTGCGGCGCCGAAGGCCTGGCCAATGTGGTGACGCTGTCGACCTTGCGTGGCCATGAGTTCATCCGGAACTACGGCGTTGCCATCGCCTCGGGCCCGCTGGCCGGCCTGACCGCGCGCGCCGTGGTGGTGCTCGATGCGAACGACAAGGTGCTCCACAGCGAACTGGTCGGCGAGATTGCGCAGGAGCCGAACTACGACGCTGCGCTGGCGGCCCTGGACTGACCGCACGGGGCGGGGACGTCGGCGACGACATGCCCGCTTTCCGCGAGCAAAAAAAAGCGGCCACCCGCAGGTGGCCGCCTTGCTGAGCGCAGGCTGCCGGCTTACTTGGCAGCCATCAGCGCGATCGTCATGTCGAGCATGCGGTTGGAGAAACCCCACTCGTTGTCGTACCACGACAGCACCTTGACCAGCGTGCCTTCCATGACGCGCGTCTGCGTGGCGTCATAGGTGGAAGAGGCCGGGTTGTGGTTGAAGTCGATCGACACCAGCGGCTTGGTGTTCACCGCCAGGATGCCCTTCAGCGCGCCGTTGGCGGCTTCGCTGATGGCCGCGTCGATTTCTTCCTTGGTGGTCGGACGGGCGGCGTCGAAGGTCAGGTCGACCACCGACACGTTGATGGTCGGCACGCGCATGGCGAAACCGTCCAGCTTGCCGTTGAGTTCCGGCAGCACCAGGCCCACCGCGGCGGCGGCGCCAGTCTTGGTCGGGATCTGGCTCATCGTGGCCGAACGGGCGCGACGCAGGTCGGAGTGATACACGTCCGTCAGCACCTGGTCGTTGGTGTAGGCGTGGATCGTGGTCATCAGGCCACGCACGATGCCGATCTTGTTGTGCAGCACCTTGGCCAGCGGCGCGAGGCAGTTGGTGGTGCACGAAGCATTGGAGATCACTTCCAGCTTGGAGGTGAGCTTGTCTTCGTTCACGCCGATCACGAAGGTGCCGTCCACGTCCTTGTCGCCAGGCGCGGAGATGATCACCTTCTTGGCGCCGGCGGCGATATGCGCGCTGGCCTTGGCCTTGGAGGTGAACAGGCCGGTGCACTCGAGCACCACGTCAACGCCCAGGGTGCCCCAGGGCAGCTTGGACGGATCACGCTCGGCGCAGACCTTGATGCGGTCGCCGTTGACGATCAGGTCGCCGCCGTCCACCGACACGGTGCCCGGGAACTTGCCGTGGGCGGTGTCGTACTGGGTCAGGTGCGCGTTGGTCTCGGCGTCGCCGAGGTCGTTGATCGCGACGATCTGGATCTCGTTGGTGCGACCGGCTTCGTACAGCGCACGCAGGATATTGCGGCCAATGCGACCGTAACCGTTGATGGCGACCTTGATGGCCATGGGACAGCGTCCTCCGGGGTGAGATGGCGAACAATGGCGGCTTGCGGCCACCGTAAAGCGTCCATTTTAGCCTGAACCGGGGGGCAGCCTCACCCCGGGGCTGTTCAGGAAAGCCATAACGCGGTTGAATCGGACCTCCCCCCAGCGTCCGACCCCCCAAGGAGCACCCCATGAGCGACGTCGAGCAGTCCTTCGAGATCAACCTGGAGCAGACCGGCGATTACGAGTTCCGGGTGCGCTTCGACAACACGACCGTGCCGGACCTGATGACCGACGAGAGTTCGCCGCTGGGCCACGATGCCGGTCCCAACCCCTCGCGCCTGCTGGCGGTAGCCGTGGCCAACTGCCAGGCGGCGAGCCTGCTGTTTGCGCTGCGCAAGTACAAGAACGCGCCGGGCACGCTGCGCGCCAAGGCGACCACGACGCTGGCCCGCAACGAGCGCGGCCGCCTGCGCATCAAGCACGTGGCGGTGGACCTCCAGTTGGCCGACGCGGCCGCGTCGCTCGAACACCTCGATCGCGTGGTCGCCCAGTTCGAGGATTTCTGCATCGTGACCGAAAGCGTGCGGCAGGGCATTGCGGTGGATGTCACCGTGCGCGACGCCGACGGCCAGCAGGTTTCGGTGCCCCGCGCCGGCTGAACCAGGCTGGCGCCAACCTGTCATCGGGCTGTGGCAAACTCGCCGCCCCTGATCCTGGAGCCCGTGCCGCCATGCCCTTCCTGCGTCGATCCGCGCTTGCCCTGTTCACCTGCCTCGCCCTGGCCCCGGTGGCGCAGGCCTGGGGGCCGCTGGGCCACAGCGTCGTCGCCGACCTGGCCCAGCGTCACCTGAGCCCTGCGGCAGCGGCGGAAGTGGAACACCTGCTGGCGGCCGAGCACACCAAATCGCTGGCCGACATCGCCAGTTGGGCAGACGAGATCCGCAACGATCCCGCGCAGGACGCGCTGTGGAAGCAGACGCGTGCGCTGCACTACGTCGACTTCACCTCCGGCGACTGCAACTACACGCCGCCGCGCGACTGCAAGGACGGCCAGTGCGTGGTGGCCGGCATCGACCATTACGTGAAGGTGTTGGGCGACAAGAGCCAGCCCGACGCCGCGCGCCTGGAAGCGCTGAAGTTCGTGGTGCACTTCATCGGCGACGAACACCAGCCGCTGCATGGCGGCTCCCGCGACGACAAGGGCGGCAACACCTACCAGGTGCAGTTCGATGGCAAGGGCACCAACCTGCACAGCGTGTGGGACTCCGGCCTGCTCAAGACGCGCGGCCTGGACTGGAAGACCTATGCCAACGAACTGGATGCCCGCGGCGCGGTGACCTTGCCGCCGGCCATCCCGCCGCAGGACAACGCCTATGCGCAGTGGGCGGAGGAATCGTGCGAAATCAGCCGCGGCATCTACCCCGACGGGCACAAGATCGACCAGGCCTATGTCGACAGGGAACTGCCGGTGGCCGAACTGCGCCTGCGTGAAGCCGGCCGTCGCCTGGCCGAAGTGCTCAACCTCGCCCTGGCCAAGGGGTGAAGGCTTGGGGATCGACGCCTGGGCGTCGAACCCCGCTGGAACGACAGCGTATGTCAGTTGGCGCTGCTCTTCCCGGCATCGGATGAGTTCGTCGTGGTGTCACTCACCGATGCCGCGTCGGACGGACCGATGTTGCGCCCCAGGAAATCCAGCAACTTCTGGTAGGCCTGCTCGCGATGAGCTGGCACGTAAAAGCCATGGCCTTCCTTGGGTTCGACCAGGGTTTGATAGTGCTTGCCGTTCTTGTCCAGCGCCTTGGTGAACTCCTGGAAATTCTTGAACGGCGCGCGCTGGTCTTCTTCGCCGTGGATCAGCAGGATGTCGGCCTTGATCCGTTCCGCGCCGCTGAGAGGCGAGCGCCGCAGCAGGTCACGGCGGTCCGTGCCGAGCACCAGTCGGAGGTACGCCTCGCCCATGTCGCTACGCTGTGTATCGCTCTTGTCCATCTGCACACGCAGGTCGTACACCCCCGCATAGCCGGCAGCGCACTTGTACAGATCGGGTTCGCGCACTGCGCCCTCGAGGGCTGCATAGCCGCCGTAACTGGCGCCATAGATGCAGACGTGGCGAGGGTCGGCGTAGCCCTGCCGGATCGCCCACTGGGTGGCGTCGGTAAGATCGTCCTGCATGCTCAGGCCCCACTGGCGGTAGCCGAGTTTCTGGAAAGTCGTGCCATAGCCGCCGGAGCCGCGATAGTTGACCTGCAACACGGCATAGCCACGGCTGGCCAGCAGCTGTGCCTCCGGATCGAAGCCCCAGCTGTCGAAGGGCCCATGCGGGCCGCCGTGTGGAAGGATCACCAGCGGGAAAGGCTTGGAACCAGCGGGCAGGGTGATAAAGCCATGCATGGTGATGCCGTCGCGCGCCGGCACCTCGATGGGCTCCATCGGGCGCATCTGCCGCGGGTCGATCCAGGGTTCGGCATGCACCAGCAATTGCGCGTTGCGGCTGTTCAGGTCGAACAGGTAGTAGTCACCGGGGTTGCGATCGCTGGTGACCCGGACGATGGCGCGCTTGCCATCGCGGGTGAAGCTGGAGACGTAGGCGAGTTGTCCGGGGAACGATTGCGCGAGCGCCTGGCCCAGGTGCGCGTCGTCGCTGCTGTCGTCGAAGTAGTGCAAGCCAGGTCGACCATCGCGGGTAATGACCGCGTAGAAGTCCTGCCGGTCGGCCGTGGGCAGCAGATCGCCCGGGCTGGCGGACTTCCCCTGGTACAGCCGGGTTCTCTGCCGCGTTGTCATGTCCATCAGTTCGATGGCATCGGGCCGGTCGCCATCGGTGACGCGCACATACAGTTTCCTGTTGTCGCGATTGAAGCCGAGCGGCGTGATCTCCACCTGCGATTTCGCCGGCTCGTTGACCAGCTGCCATGGGGCGTCGTTGTCTGCCCGGATCCAGAGGCGTTGGCCCGAGAAATCGTTGTCGGCATACGCGGCGCGTACCTGGCCGGCGTGGTCGGCCTTCAGGCCGGCGTTGCGCGCAGGAGACTGGCCGATCTGCGAGGTCTTGCCGTTGCGCACGTTCAGGCGGTCGATGTCGATGAAGCTGCCGCTGCTGGCGTGCGAGTATTCGTAGACCCCGATGAGGATCTGGTCCTTGTCGACATAGCGGGTGCTGATCGGCTGCGCCGATGCGTAGCGTCGCTCGGGTCCTCGTATCAGGCTGCCGATGCTCTCGGCGCCGTGACTGCCGCCGGCGCGATATCCAAACAGCTCGATCTGATGGGTTCCATCAGGGTCGATGGCGAACAGCTCGCCCGTGAGCATGGGTGTATCGAGTTCATCGCTGTGGATGGCGAGGGACACGATCAGGCGGTCGTCCTCGCCCCAGAAGTAGTTGGCGACAATCGCGTTGGTGCCGGCCGGAATGGCGTGCAGCAGTCGCGCCGTGGCGCCATCCATGATCGCCAGGTAGTTCTCATGGGGATTGCCCGTCTTGGGCACGACGGCGGCGATGTACTTGCCATCCGGTGAGAGGGTGACCTGCGAGAAGTCCGTGGGACGCACGAAGTCGCTGATCGGTACGCTGGAAAGGGATGGTTTCCCGGTCGTGGCGCCTTGCGCCCACGCACTGCCGCCGCACGCAAAAGCTACCAGGACTGCTGCAGCCAGCCTCAACCTTTTCGTCGTACGCATGGATCCTCCCTGGAATGGCTGTTTCGATTCAACCCGGCGTGCCCACGTCGGTCGCTTCGTTGCGCGACCCTGGACAGGTCATGGTGCGACGCCGGCCTTGGCAGGTTCCGCTCCCGTGCCGATATGCCGGTCCAGGAAGTCGAGCAGCTTGTCGTACATCGCCAGACGGTGCTCGGGCAGGAAGAAGCCATGCCCTTCCCGTGACTCGGTGAGAGACTCGTAATGCTTGCCCTGCTTGTCGAGTGCGGCGGTGAACGCCTTGAAGTTCGCATATGGAACCCGCTCGTCCATGCCGCCGTGGATCAGCAGCAGGTCGGCCTTGATGCGATCGACGCCGGCGATAGGGGATCGCTTGAGCAAGTCCGCGCGATCGTCGCCCAGCACGTCGTGCAGGTAGTCCACGCCCGCGTCGGTACGCTGCGTGTCGCTCCTGTCGAGCTGGATGCGCAGGTCGTACACGCCGGCATAGCCGACGGCGCAGCGGTAGAGCCCGGGTTCGCGCACCGCGCCTTCCAGCGCGGCGTAACCGCCGTAACTGCCTCCATAGATGCAGATGCGGGAGGCATCGGCGTGACCTTCGCTGACGGCCCAGCGGGTGGCGTCGGTGACGTCGTCCTGCATCGACAGGCCCCACTGGCGATAGCCCATCTGCTCGAACTGCGCTCCGTAGCCACCTGATCCGCGGTAGTTGACCTGCAAGACCGCATAGCCATGGCCTGCCAACAGCTGGGTTTCCTCGTCGAACGCCCACGCGTCGGCCTGGCCATGCGGGCCGCCATGGGGCAAGACCACCATGGGGAACGGCCCCTTGCCGGCGGGCTCGGTGAGAAAGCCGTGCAGGACGACGCCATCGCGAGCGGTGACGGCAATGGGCTGCATCGGCCGCATGCGCTTGGGCGACAGCCAGCGACGCTGGCTGAAGAGATAGCGCGCCTGTTTCTTCTCGAGGTCGAACAGGTAGTAGTCGCCGGGGTTGCGATCGCTGCTCACATGGACGATGGCCAGGTGGCCGTCGCGGGTGAATGAGGTCAACCGGACCAGTTGCCCCGGAAAACTGCCGGCGAGTGCGTCGATGATCTGCGCCTCGATGCTGTGCCGGTCGAAGTAGTGGATCGTAGGCACACCGTCCCCGGTGATCACGCCGAAGAAGTCCTTGCCGTCCGCCGTGGGCAGCAAGTCGCCCGGGTCGGCGAACTCGCCGCGGTAGAGCAGCGAGCGCTCGCCGCTGTGCAGGTCCATCAACTCAATGGAATCGGGGCCCTGCGCATGCGTCACCTGGACATACATCCGACTGTTGTCGCGATTGAACCCGATGGGCCAGATGGCTTCGTGCGATGAGCGTGCGTCGTTACGCAGGACCCATTCGCCACCCGCGTCGCGCGTCCACAGGAGCGGGTGGAAGTAGCCACCGCCGCTGGCGGCGCGGGGTTCGCCGGTATGGTCCAGCGTCATCCATGCATGGGGTGCAGGCCCGCCCAGGATGCGCCGGCTTTCGCCGTTGACCACGTCCAGCCTTTCGATCGACGGCATGCTTCCCTTGCGATCGTTGGTGAATGGCTGGGTCTGCACCAGCAGGTAGCGGTCATCGTCCGCCGGCGCGGATGGAAGCAGGTCGGCAAAGGCGGCGCGGGCGATGGCACCATGCTGCATATGGTTGCTGCTCCCGCCAACATCGCCACCCCAGCCGAACAGGTACACATAGTGCTGGCCGTCGGCATCCATGGCCTGCAGTTCACCGGTATACGACGGTCGTTCGAGGCTGCCGAGGCGCGTGGCCGCTGCCACCACCAGCCGATGGTCGTTCACCCACCGGTACTGGAGGATCTCGTTGCGGCTGCTGGCGCGCACGCTCGACAACGGCTTGCCGCTGGCGGTGTCGATCACCACCAGCATGTTCTCGAACTGCATGTTGGGGCGGGGCACCAGGGCGGATATGTATTTGCCGTCCGGCGACAGCCTGACGCTGGTGAATTCGCCGGGTCGGATGAAGTCGCTGGTCGACGCGGTATCCCGCTCCCCGGCCAGGAGGGTCTTCGGCAAGACGGCGCACACGAGAGCGAGCACAGCTGCTGCGGCCGTGCAGGAAAGTCGTGACATGGCGTGTTTCCCCAGTTCCATTGGCAGTGGATCCCCCGATCCATGCGGAAATCCTAGCGCAACACGTCGATCGCCACCCAGGTGCCCCGATGGCGTCTGCAGGCGGCGTCCGGCGCGGACGACTCCGGGCATAGCCCGTGCCACTGCAATGACGAAATTGTTGCTGTGCAATAAGGCGATGGCAGTGCTTGGAATGGCCTTTGCGGCCGCTCGCGCCGGTTCCTGCGGGTGACGTCGGTCACGCTTGCGAACGGGCGCGCCGCTGGCTTTACATGGCACCAGTGTTTGGACGTCCCGACGCTGGCCAAGCAGACCAGTCAATCACGCATTCCTTGTCTTCTTTGTCGATGGGTAATACCAGTGGTCGCCTGTGGTCCGCATGCCACCAGCAGTCCACTTGCACGCGTGCGGCAGCGTCGAAAACGCCGGCGCAAACCCTCTGGCGCAACCGGACAGTTCTGCTAGCCTCGAAGCATGACTAATGAAAATCCGCTGCGCCGCACAAAGATTGTTGCCACCCTCGGCCCCGCTACCGATGCGCAGGGCATGCTCGAAAAAATCATCGCCGAAGGCGTCGACGTGGTTCGCCTGAACCTGTCGCATGGCCAGCCCGATGATCACCGCGCGCGCGCGGTCGCCGTGCGCGATGCGGCCGCCAAGCTCGGCCGCGAAGTGGGCGTGCTGGCCGACCTGCAGGGTCCGAAGATTCGCGTCGAGCGCTTCGCCAATGGCCCGGTGGAGCTGCGTGTCGGCGACACCTTCGTGCTCGACTGCAGCCCCGGTGCGCCGCTGGGTGACGCCACCCGTGTGGGCGTGAGCTATTACGGACTGCCCAACGATGTGGCGGCGGACGATGTGCTGCTGCTCGACGACGGGCTGGTCGCACTGACCGTGGAAGCCGTGGCCGGTGCCGAGGTGCGCTGCCGCGTGCTGATCGGCGGGCGCCTGTCCGACCGCAAGGGGCTCAATCGCCAGGGCGGCGGCCTGTCGGTCGCGGCGCTGTCGGACAAGGACCGGGCGGACATCAAGCTGGCCGCCGAAATCGGTGCCGACTTCCTGGCCGTGTCGTTCGTGCGTTCGGCCCACGACATGCATGAAGCGCGTCGCCTGCTGGAAGAGGCGGGCGGCAAGGCGTCGCTGGTGTCCAAGATCGAGCGCGCCGATGCGATCCCCGTGCTGGGCGAAATCATCGACGCCTCGGACGTGGTGATGGTGGCGCGCGGCGACCTGGGCGTGGAGATCGGCGACGCCGAGCTGCCGGGCCTGCAGAAGAAGATCATTCGCGAGTCGGTGCAGCGCAATCGCGCGGTGATCACCGCCACGCAGATGCTGCAATCGATGGTGCGCTCTCCCATTCCGACGCGCGCCGAGGTCATGGACGTGGCCAATGCCGTCATCGACGGTACCGATGCGGTGATGCTGTCGGAGGAATCGGCCGCGGGTGCGCATCCGGACAAGGCGGTCGCCGCACTGCGCCGCATCTGCCTCGGTGCCGAGCGCCAGTTCGAGCCGAAGGAAGACCTCAGCACCACCGGCCACCACCTGGACCGCACCGACCAGGCCATCGCGCTGGCGGCGATGATGCTGGCCAGCCAGCTGGGGGTCCGCGCCATCGTGGCGCTGACCGAGTCGGGCGCCACCGCCCAGTGGCTGTCGCGCTACCGCAGCGCCGTGCCCATCTATGCGCTGTCGCCGTTCGCCGATGCGCGCCGCCGCATGTCGGTCTTCCGCGACGTGCAGGCCGTCAAGTTCACCCACACCTCGCAGACGCCTGCCGGTTCCGCCCGCGAGGCCGTGCGCCAGCTCTACGTGGAAGGCAAGCTGAGCGAGGGTGACCGCGTGTTGCTCACCCATGGCGACCACATCGGGCAGGGCGGTGGCACCAATACGCTCAAGCTGCTTTCGGTCGGCGCCGAGGGCGTGGTGGAGTGCCTGCGCGACCTGTAAGCGTGGCCCTGGACGTCGGCTTCGATCCGATGTGGCTAGAATCCGGGCCGATGTCCCCCCACCCACGCGCAGGAGGTTTTCCATGAACACGATGTCACGTCGCTGCAGCCAGGCGTTGCTGCTGGCCCTGGCCATGGCCGGTGCCGGGCCGTTGCTGGCGCAGTCGCAGGCACGCGTGGTGGGCCCGGAACATATCCAGGCGTACTGGATCATGCTCAACACCAAGGTCGATGCCGATATTCCCAACACCGGCAGCAACATGGACAAGCCCGGCTGCGTGGCCGTGAGCTACATGATCGGCTCCGATGGCGTGCCGCAGGGCGTCACGGTGCGCAAGGTGGTGCCGCAGAGTGACCTGGGCACGGTGGCCAAGAGCGTGGTGAGCAACTTCCGCTACGGTCCGTCGCTGACCAACCGCACCAGCGAGCCGGTGTCCACCTATTTCATCGTGCCGTTCAACCTGCCGGCCGATCCGGCCCAGAAACAGGGCGTCATCAACGCCTGCAAGCTGCCGGGCTTCGACCAGGCCTGAGGCGCGCCAGGGGCGCCGCCGGCGCCGTTCAGGGGGTACTCCGGCCCTGAACGGCCAGTTCGCATATAATCGCGGGCTTTGAGCCTCGCCGCCCCCAAGGGGCGGCACCACCTTGTGCGGCCCACACCGCCTAAGTATCCGGAGTTGTCATGAGCATCGAAGATCTCGAAAGCGTTGCCCTCGCTATGGTCGCGCCCGGCAAGGGCATCATCGCCATCGATGAGTCGACCAACACCATCAAGAAGCGTTTCGAGGCCGTTGGCATCGACAACACCGAGGAGAACCGCCGCGCCTACCGTGAGCTGCTGCTCACCGCGCCGGGCCTCAACGAGCACATCTCCGGCGCGATCCTGTACGACGAAACCATTCGCCAGTCGACCAAGGACGGCGTGCCGTTCACCCAGGTGATGAAGAAGAACGGCATCATCCCGGGCATCAAGGTGGACAAGGGCCCGGTGCCGCTGGCCGGCTTCCCGGGTGACGTGGTCACCGAAGGCCTGGACGGCCTGCGTGAGCGCCTGCAGGAATACGTGAAGCTGGGCGCCCAGTTCGCCAAGTGGCGCGCGGTCATCAACATCAGCGAAGACAACCCGTCGTCGACGGCGATCGAAGCGAACTGCCACGCGCTGGCCCGCTATGCCGCGCTGTGCCAGGAAGCCGGACTGGTGCCGATGGTCGAGCCGGAAGTGATCATGGACGGCGACCACAGCATCGAAGTCAGCTACGAAGTGCACGAAGCCGTGCTGCGCAGCCTGTTCAATGCCCTGTACGAGCAGAACGTGCTGCTGGAAGGCACCATCCTGAAGGTCAGCATGGTCATCCCGGGCAAGGACGCGGACGAACAGGTCGAGGTCGAGGAAGTGGCGGAAGCCACCGTGCGCGTGCTCAAGACCACCGTGCCGGCCACCATGCCCGGCATCGTGTTCCTCTCGGGCGGCCAGACCGACGAGCAGTCCACCGCCCACCTCAATGCGATGAACCGCATGGGTCCGCACCCGTGGCCGCTGAGCTTCTCCTACGGCCGCGCCATGCAGCAGGCCGCGCTCAAGCTGTGGGCCAAGGACATGAAGGCCAACTACGCCGACGCTCAGAAGACCGTGCTGGCCCGTGCCCGCGACAACGGCCTGGCCGCGCTGGGCCAGTGGAACGCCAAGTAAGGCGTCACCGGCTGCTGCCGATGCAGGAAAAAAACGGGCGCCGCGAGGCGCCCGTTCTTGTTTCCCGGTCCTGCGACGATCAGAAGCGGTATTCCGCGCTGACGCTGTACAGGCTGGTCGGCAGGTGGATGTTCTTGTCGCTCTCGCTGGCCTGGTAGTAGTCGTAGTTCAGGCCCACGCTCCACTTCGGCGTGATGTTGTAGCCCACGCCAGCACCCGCGTAGTAGTTGGTGCTGTTGAAGTTGACCATCTGCGGGTTGAACTTGTCGTTGGTCAGGCCCGAACCCTTGGCGAAGAACGCGCCACCGCGCAGCTCGCCGTACCAGCTCGGGTTGAAGTTGTAGCGCAGGTCGAGGCCGGCGGTCGCGCCCTGCAGCTTGGAGCGGCCGTTGTTGCCGTTGAAGTTCTGGTAGTTCTGGGTATACGCGCCACGGGCGTCGGAGCGCCCCAGGTACACGTAGCCCACTTCCATGCCCAGCGACGTCTCGGGGTTGATCGCAAAGCGGTAGCCGCCCTTCACGCCACCGGCGAAGTCGCCGTTGTCGTAGGGCCCCTTCTGCACCTGGCCGTAACCGGCGTTCGCGCCCACGTACCAACCCTGCTGGGCGGTCTGGCCCGCGTCCTGGGCAAAGGCGGCCGGAACGGCCACGACACCGGCGGTCGCGAGGGCAAGGGCAAAAAGCGTCTTCTTCATGGGGAATCCTCTTCGTCTTATTGGGTCCAGACCACGTTGCCGGGGGTTCGGTCAGGCGTGGCCCGCGCACCTGCGTGAAACAGTGCAGACGCTTAGATGGGTCGCCTGCCAGGGAGTTTCAATACTTGTTAGTACACTATTAAGGCTGGGTTAATTGACTTTCCGGGCTGGGTGGCCCGCCGGCGGGCGACACGGCTGGCGAGGATCGGCGACAATAGACGTTTTTAATCGCCGCCTTCCCCGGAGAACCCTTAGATGACAACCCGCCGCGAACTCGCCAATGCCGTGCGCGCCCTCGCCATGGACGCCGTGGAGCAGGCCAACTCCGGCCACCCGGGCATGCCCATGGGCATGGCGGACATCGCCGAAGTGCTGTGGAACGACTTCCTCCAGCACAACCCGGTCAATCCCAAGTGGTTCAACCGCGATCGTTTCGTGCTCTCCAATGGCCACGGCTCGATGCTGCAGTACGCGCTGCTGCACCTGACCGGCTACGACCTGCCGATGGAGCAGCTCAAGCACTTCCGCCAGCTGCACTCCAAGACTGCCGGCCATCCGGAAGCCAGCGAAACCCCAGGCGTGGAAACCACCACCGGCCCGCTGGGCCAGGGCCTGGCCAATGCCGTGGGCTTCGCGCTGGCCGAGAAGGTGCTGGCCGCGCACTTCAACCGTCCGGGCCACGAGGTGGTCAATCACCACACCTACGTGTTCCTCGGCGATGGCTGCCTGATGGAAGGCATCTCGCACGAAGTCGCCTCGCTGGCCGGCACGTGGAAGCTGAACAAGCTGGTCGCCGTCTACGACGACAACGGCATCTCGATCGACGGCGAAGTGCATGGCTGGTTTACCGACAAGACGCCGGAGCGCTTCGAGGCCTACGGCTGGAACGTGATCCGTGGCGTCGACGGGCACGATGCCGAGGCGGTCATGCAGGCGCTGACGCAAGCCACCTCGCAGTCGGACAAGCCGACCCTGATCTGCGCTCGCACCATCATCGGCTTCGGCGCACCGCACAAGCAGGGCAAGGAAGAGAGCCACGGCGCGGCGCTGGGCAAGGCTGAAGTCGCTGGCGCCCGCGATGCGCTGGACTGGCGTTCCGCGCCGTTCGAAATCCCGGCCGAGATCTATGCCGGCTGGGACCACAAGAAGTCCGGCGCCGCCCGCGAGCAGGCCTGGCACGACGCCGTGGCCAAGTACACGGCGGCATTCCCGGAACTGGCGGCCGAGTTCAATCGCCGCATGAGCGGCGAACTGCCGGTCGACTGGGCCGCCAGGTCGCAGGCCTTCATCGACAAGCTGCAGGCCGACGGCCCCGAAGTGGCCTCGCGCAAGGCCTCGCAGATGAGCATCGAGGCGTTCGCGCCGCTGCTGCCGGAATTGATCGGCGGTTCGGCCGACCTGGCCGGCTCCAACCTCACCAAGTGGAAGGGCAGCATCGACGCCGGCAACGGCCATGATGCCGGCGGCAACTACCTCTATTACGGCGTGCGCGAGTTCGGCATGACCGCGATCGCCAACGGCCTGGCCCTGCACGGCGGCTTCATCCCGTACGACGCCACCTTCCTGGTGTTCTCCGACTACGCCCGCAACGCGGTGCGCATGAGCGCACTGATCCCGGCGCACGCCATCCACGTGTACACCCACGACTCGATCGGCCTGGGCGAGGACGGCCCGACCCATCAGCCGGTCGAGCACCTCGCCTCGCTGCGTTACATCCCGAACAACCAGGTGTGGCGTCCGTGCGACGCGGTGGAATCGGCGGTGTCCTGGAAGGCGGCCATCGAGCGCAAGGGCAACCCGGCCTGCCTGGTGTTCTCGCGCCAGAACCTCAAGCACCAGCAGCGCAGCGCGCAGCAGGTGGCCGACATCGCGCGAGGCGCCTACGTGCTGTCCGATCCGCAGGACACCAAGTTCAAGGCCATCCTGATCGCCACCGGCTCGGAAGTGGAACTGGCGATGGAAGCGGCCCGCACGCTGGCGCAGCAGGACGTGCCGGTGCGCGTGGTGTCGATGCCGTGCACCGAGGTATTCGACGCGCAACCGCTGGAATACCGCGAGGCGATTCTGCCGGGCTGGTGCCGTGCCCGCGTGGCGGTCGAGGCGGCCACGGCCGACTTCTGGATGAAGTATGTCGGCCTGGACGGTGCCGTGGTCGGCATGAACTCGTTTGGTGCCTCGGCGCCGGCGCCAAAGCTGTTCGAGCACTTCGGCTTCACCGTGGCCCACGTCGTCGACGCCGTGAAGCGCGTGGTGGGCTGATGCCTGGCTCGCCCCTCCTCCCTCGGGGAGGGGCGCAGGGCGGGGTTTGATCCCGCCTCACCGACGGGGCATGAAAAAACGCCGCGATCACCGCGGCGTTTTTTTTGTACTCCCGCAAACTCCGCTTCAGTCGGCGGCGGTGAGCAGTTCGCCCAGGTGCTGTGGGTCGCGTGCAATCGCGTCGGCGCCGGCCTTTTCCAGTTCCTCGCGGCTGCCGAAGCCCCACAGCACGCCCACGCTGCGCACGCGGTTGGCCACGGCGCCGTCAATGTCGAAGTGGCGGTCGCCGATCATGGTGGCCTGTCCGGGTGCCGCACCGAAGTCGGCCAGCGCAGCGGCGATCATGCTGGCCTTTTCACTATGCGGACTGGATGGGTCCGGGCCATACAGACGGCTGAACGCCTGGCCAAACGGCAGGTGCTCGATGATCGGCCGGGCGTGGCGCTCCGGCTTGCTGGTGACGACCGCCAGCTGGTGGCCGGCCGCCTGCAGTTGCCCGATCATCGCCTCGATGCCCGGATACACCGTGTGCTCCTGCCAGCCGATAGTGTGGAAGCGCTCGTGGTAGTGATCCACCGCCTGCTCGATGCGGTCGTGATCGTGGTCGAGCAGCGGCGCGAAGCTATGTCGCAGCGGCGGCCCGATCCAGTGGCGCAGCTCGGACGGATGCGGCACGCCCAGCTGCGTCAGCGCGTGGCGGACGCAGCCGAGGATGCCCAGCTCCGAATCGATCAGGGTGCCGTCGAGGTCGAACAGGCAGAGCATCAGTGACCCGCGCGGGCCCGGAGCGCCGCGACGGCCGGCAATTCCTTGCCTTCCAGGAATTCGAGGAAGGCGCCGCCGCCGGTGGAGATGTAGGAGATGTCGTCGGCGATGCCGTACTTGTCCACCGCCGCCAGCGTGTCGCCGCCACCGGCGATGGAGAACGCCGGCGATGCGGCAACGGCGCGGGCCAGCGTTTCGGTGCCGGCGCCAAAAGCGTCGAACTCGAACACGCCGACGGGGCCGTTCCACACCACGGTGCCGGCCTTGGCGATCATCTCGGCGTAGCGGCGCGCGGTCTCCGGACCGATGTCCAGGATCATCTCGCCGTCCTTCACCTCGTCCACCGGCTTGACCGTGGCCGGGGCGTGCGAGGAGAACTCAGGCGCCACCACCACGTCCACCGGCACCGGCACGTCGGCGTTGCGGCGCCGGGCGTCGGCCATGACCTTGCGCGCGGCCGGAATGAGATCGGGCTCGTACAGCGAATTGCCGACCGAGTAGCCCATGGCGGCAATGAAGGTGTTGGCAATGCCGCCGCCCACGATGAGCTGGTCCACCTTGCCGATCAGGTTTTCGAGCAGGGTGAGCTTGGTGGACACCTTGGAGCCGGCCACGATGGCCAGCAGCGGGCGGGCAGGGTGTTCCAGCGCCTTGCCCAGCGCGTCCAGCTCGGCCGACAGCAGCGGGCCGGCGGCGGCGATCGGGGCAAACTTGATCACGCCATGGGTCGAGGCCTGCGCACGGTGCGCGGTGCCGAAGGCGTCCATGACGAAGATGTCGCACAGGGCGGCGTACTTCCTGGACAGCGCCTCGTCGTCCTTGCCTTCGCCCACGTTCATGCGGCAGTTCTCGAGCACGACCACTTCGCCATCGGCGACCTCGACGCCATCGAGGTAGTCGGCAACCAGGCGCACCGGCTGGCCGAGCTTGTCGCCCAGCCACCTGGCTACCGGCGCCAGCGAGGACTCGGCGTCGAACTGGCCTTCCTTGGGGCGACCCAGGTGCGACAGCACCATGACCTTGGCGCCGGCGTCGCGGGCGAGCCTGAGCGTCGGCAGCGCCGCATCGAGGCGCTGGGTGGAGGTGATCCGGCCGTTTTCGATGGGAACGTTCAGGTCTTCGCGAATCAGCACGCGCTTGCCGCGCAGATCAAGATCGCTCATGCGGGTAACGGACACGGCGGAACTCCCAGGTTTGGATGGCATGAATACGGGACGCCCGGAGGCGCGAACCGCCTATTGTCCTGCCCGCCCGGCGGCGATGCAAACCGCCGGGAAGGTATCCTAAGGCGCTGGCAGTTTCCGTCTTTCCGCAAAGGACATGGTGATATGGCCCTGGATCTGGTCCTGTATGGCTACTGGCGCTCCAGCGCCGCCTACCGCGTGCGTATCGCGCTGAACCTCAAGGGCCTGGCCTATGAGTCGCGGCCGGTGCACCTGGTCCGCGACGGCGGGGAGCAGCATGCGCCGGATTACCAGGCGCTCAACCCGCAGGAGCTGGTGCCCTGCCTGGTCGACAACGGGCAGGTGTTCACCCAGTCCATGGCGATCATCGAATACCTGGAAGAGACCCGGCCCGAGCCGGCGCTGCTGCCGGCCGATCCGGTTGGCCGGGCCCGCGTCCGCACACTGGCACAGGCGGTGTCCTGTGACATCCACCCGCTGGCGAACCTGCGGGTGCTGCAGCATCTGGTCACGCAATTCGAGGCCGATGACGCGGCCAAGGGCGTCTGGTCGCGGCACTGGATCACCCTGGGCCTGCAGGCGCTGGAAAGCATGCTGGCCGGCAACGTGGCCACGGGGCGCTTTTGTCACGGCGACACGCCGACGATGGCGGACGCCTGCCTGATCCCCCAGGTCTACAACGCCGTGCGCTGGAAGCTGCCGCTGGACGACTACCCGACCATCCGGCGCATCAACGAGGCCTGCCTCGCGCTCGAGGCATTCCAGCAGGCGGTGCCCGAGGCCCAGCCGGACGCACCGGCAACCGACTGAGCCATCACGGGGGCGGGCCGCGGGAAGGCGAGGGGTCCTTCCCGTGGCCCGCCGCGCCGCGTGGGTCTTTCAGAAGCCCAGGCCGTACGGGTCGTTGCCGACCAGCTCGGTGTTTTCGCTGCCCGCGCCTTCGGACAGGCGCACTTTCAGCGCCAGGCCGTCGCGCGAATCGGCCTTGTTGAGCGCCTCTTCCAGCTCGATGCGGCCTTCCTTGTACAGGCGGTAGAGCGACTGGTCGAAGGTCTGCATGCCTTCCTGCAGGCTCCGGTCCATGGCCTCCTTGACCTCGTGGATCTGGCCGCGGCGGATCATGTCGCGGATCAGCGGCGTGTTCAGCAGCACTTCGGTCGCCGGCAGGCGGCGGCCGTCCTTGCCGACGACCAGGCGCTGGCTGATCACCGCGCGCAGGTTGAGCGCGAGATTCATCAGCACGTTCTTGTGTGCCGATTCCGGGAAGAAGTTGAGGATGCGCTCCAGCGTCTGGTCGGCGTTGTTCGAGTGCAGCGTGGCCAGGCACAGATGGCCTGTCTCGGAGAACGCGATGGCCGCTTCCATGGTGTCGGTGTCGCGGATCTCGCCGATCATGATCACGTCGGGCGCCTCGCGCATCGCGTTGCGCAGGGCCTCGTGGTAGCTGTGCGTGTCCAGGCCGACTTCGCGCTGGTTGACGATCGACTTCTTGTGACGGTGCAGGTACTCGATCGGATCCTCGATGGTGAGGATGTGGCCCGACGAGTTCTGGTTGCGGTGGTCGATCATCGCCGCCAGCGTGGTGGATTTGCCCGAGCCGGTGGCGCCCACCACCAGGATCAGCCCGCGCGGCTCCATGATCAGCTCGCGGAAGATGGTCGGCAGCTGCAGCTGGTCGATGCTGGGGATTTCGCTCTTGATCGCGCGGATCACCATGCCCACTTCGCCGCGCTGCTTGAACACGTTGATGCGGAAACGGCCGGCTTCCTTCACCGCGAGCGCCATGTTCAACTCGAGGTCGCGCTCGAACTGGGGTACCTGGCCCTCGTCCATCAGCGAATAGGCGATTTTCTTGACCATGCCGCTCGGCAGGCCGGTGTTCCCCAGCGGGTAGAGCTTGCCTTCCACCTTTATGTTCACGGGGGCGCCCGTGGTCAGGAACATATCCGACGCGCCCTTGTCAACCATTAGCTTGAGGAAGTAACCAATGTCCACTCGAATCCCCTAATTCCGCGCGCATTGCTAAAGTCGATTATGCCCGCCCACAATACGCTGTGACACTCCGAGAGGACTGAGTGATGGTGCACATCTTTTTCCCGCTGTCCGGACGCCCCAAAGGCGCCCGCATGGCGGTTTCGACCCTGGCGCTGGCCCTCATGCTGGCGCTTTCCGGCTGCGCCTCGACACCGCCGCCGGACGGGATCATGAACCAGGCGCAGGTGCAGCTGCAGGCCGCGCGCGACGCGGATGCGGCCGATTACGCGCCCGTGGACCTGGATTTCGCCCAGAACAAGTTCCAGCAGGCGCAGGGCGCCATGGCCAATCGGAAGTACGACGATGCCGCCCTGCTGGCGGACGAGGCCCGGGCCGACGCCGAGCTGGCCAGGGCCAAGGCCCGCCTGGGGGCGGCCCGCGCCCAGATCCAGAACAAGACCTCGGCCAACCAGCAATTGCGCGCGCAGATCGAGCAGTCGCTGGCCACCGAGCAGCGTCAGAGCGACACGCAAAACCCGGCGCTGCCGGCCCAGCAGCCGCCTGCCGACATGCCGGCGCCGGCCAGTTCGTCACTGCTGGAGCCGCTCCCCGCGGGGCAGGGCTTCCAGACCGTGCCGCAGTCGAACAGCGACCAGGGAGGCCACCGATGAAAACCCTGACCCTTCGACTTTCCGCACTCCTGCTGGCGCTGGCCGCCGTGGGCGTGGCCCACGCCTCCAAGGACGACATGGACGTGGCCCGCCTCAACAACAGCCTCGACCAGCTCGCCGGCGACCCGGCCCTGGGCAGCTATGCCCAGGCCGAACAGGCCCGCGCCCGTGACGCCGTGAACCAGCTGGCGCAGGCGCGCTCGCGCGACCGTGCCCATGCGCTCTACCTGGCCGAGCGCCGCGTCGACCTGGCGCGCGCCACGGCCCAGTTGCAGGAGGCGCAGCTGCAGATCAACCGCCTCGACCGCGAGCACGACCAGATCCAGCTGGACGGCAGCCGCCGCGAGGCCGAGCAGGCCCGTCGCGAGCTGGAACGCCAGCGCCTGCAGTACCAGATGGCGGCGGAAGAGGCCGCCCGCCAGGCGGCCGCCGGTGCCGAGGCCACCGCCCAGGCCCAGGCCGAGGCCGAACAGGCCAGGAAGCTGGCCGCGGCGCAGGCCAAGGTCGCCAACGCGGCCAAGAAGCAGGCCGACCTGGCCGCCCAGGCAGCCCGGGCCATGCGCGCCCAGATGCAGGGCGACAGCAGCTCCCCGGCCGACGACAGCGCCAAGAAGAACGGCAAGTAGGCGACGCCGCCCGACAACGGCGGCGTTGGTGCAAAGGGCGGTCGGGGCAACCCGCCGGCCTTTGCTTTTGGCGTCGGTGCGCGCTGAGAAAGCCGTCGGCGCGGTGCTCCATTCAATAAACCGAAAGACCGTGTTTGATTCCTGCAAAATGCTGTTCTGACAGCTTTTTCTTGCGCGATGCGTGCGTTCGGCCAGGCCCTTTGTGACGCTTGCATGACCTCTGGCCGGGGAGTAGGGTCAAGTTCCCGGGGTGCATTTTCGCGCCCCGGGCCACTGACCTGAATCATGCACTCATCCTTCCCCTTCAACGCGCTCCATGGACCGGTCATCCGGCATGGATCGCGGGTGTTTGCGTGTCATTCACCGTCTGCGGGCGCGCCTCTCACGCGTCCGTCGTTCTCTCCAGAGGAGGTCGAATCATGTTTGAAAACCAGCAGCGTGATGATGTCGAAGCCTTGATGAAAGCCGACGCGGAATTCCGTCGGCTGTACCAGCACCATCAGGAACTCGACAGCAAGGTGCACGACGCCGAAATCGGCGTGCTGCCCATCGATGACATGACGTTATCGGGCATGAAGAAGGAGAAACTCCACGCCAAGGAGCGGCTCCAGCGCATGTGGGACAGTCGCGCGCACCGCATCAACTGAATCTGCGAGGTTTCGCATGAATGCGGCCCCGGTGCCACCCGCAAGGGAACGGCTTCCGGGGCCGCTGCGTATCCGCCGTCTGGAAAGTGGCTGCCGGGGCTCGGTTATCATCAGCTTCCCTTCCGGCCCGCACGACGCGACCGGGAACTACAGCCAGGAGCCCCCATGACGGTCCACCAGAGTGTCCTCGAACTGATCGGACGTACCCCGATGGTACGCGCGCAGCGCCTGGACGTCGGACCGTGCGAGCTGTTCCTGAAGCTGGAAAGCGCCAACCCCGGCGGCTCGGTGAAGGACCGCATCGGCCTGTCGATGATCGAAGGAGCAGAACGCGCCGGCAGGATTCGCCCCGGCGATACCCTGGTCGAGGGCACGGCCGGCAACACCGGCCTGGGCCTGGCCCTGGTCGCACAGCAGAAGGGTTACCACCTGATCCTGGTGGTGCCCGACAAGATGAGCCGCGAGAAGATTTTCAATCTCAAGGCAATGGGGGCCGAGGTGGTGCTCACCCGCTCGGACGTCGCCAAGGGCCATCCGGAGTACTACCAGGACATGGCCGAGCGCATCGCGCGCGAAACGCCGGGCGCGTACTTCATCAACCAGTTCGGCAACCCGGACAATCCGGCGGCGCATATCGCCACCACCGGCCCGGAGATCCTCGAGCAGCTGGACGGCAAGGTCGACGCCATCGTGGTCGGCTGCGGCTCGTCGGGCACGCTGAGCGGCCTGTCCAAGTTCTTCGCCGAGCATTCGCCCGAGACCGAGTTCGTGCTGGCCGACCCGGTCGGGTCGATCCTGGCGCAGTACATCAACGAGGGCACGCTTTCGGCCAAGTCCGGCAGCTGGATGGTCGAAGGCATCGGCGAGGATTTCCTGCCCTCCATCAGCGACTTCACCCGCGTGCGCAAGGCTTATGCGATTCCCGACAAGGAGAGCTTCCTGGTCGCGCGCGAGCTGTTGGCGAAGGAAGGCATCCTCGGCGGCTCGTCCACCGGCACCCTGCTGGCTGCCGCGCTGCGCTATTGCCGCGAGCAGACCACGCCCAAGCGCGTGGTGACCCTGGTGTGCGACACCGGCAACAAGTACCTGTCGAAGATGTACAACGACTACTGGATGCTCGACAACGGCTTCATCGAGCGCGAGCAGCACGGCGACCTGCGTGACCTGCTGCTGCGGCCGTTCGCCCAGCGCGACACGGTGGTGGTCGGGCCGAACGAACTGCTGATGACGGCGTACACGCGCATGAAGCTCTACGACGTGTCGCAGCTGCCCGTGATGGATGGCAGTCGCCTGGTCGGCATCCTGGACGAATCGGACGTGCTGATGCACGTGCATGCGGACGAGTCGAAGTTCCGCGACGTGGTGTCCACCGCGATGATCAGCAACCTGCAGATGCTCGACGTGCGCTCGCCGATTGAGTCGCTGTTGCCGGTGTTCGAGCGTGGGCATGTCGCGATCGTCACCGACGGCGAGCAGTTCCTCGGCCTGATCACGCGCATCGATCTGCTGAACTATCTACGCCGCAAGGTGCATTGAACCGCGCCGTGCCAGGCGCCCACGATGGGCCACCGGCCTGACAGCCGGTGGCCATGAAAGTTTGCTGAAATAGGAAACCGACAAAGTCGCGGGCCACGGCCACGCTGGTCGCACCTGTTTCGAAGGAGTAACACTCGATGTGTGGAATCGTTGCCGCGGCGGCCCAGCGTGATGTCGCACCGCTCCTGATCGCAGGACTCAAGGCGCTCGAATACCGGGGCTACGATTCCGCCGGCCTGGCCGTGCTGGACAGCGGCGATATCCGCCGGGTGCGCGCCAAGGGCAAGGTGCGCGAGATGGAAGCGCTTTACCTGGCCGAACCGTTCCCGGGCGGCACCGGCATCGCGCACACGCGCTGGGCCACGCACGGCGTGCCGAACGAGGCCAACGCGCATCCGCACATGGCCGGCAGCGTGGCGCTGGTGCACAACGGCATCGTCGAGAACTACGCCAGCCTTCGCGCCGACCTGCAGGCACGTGGCCACGCGTTCACCTCGGAAACGGATACCGAAGTGATGGCGGCGCTGATCAACGAGCACGTCGAGGCGGGCATGGGCCTGCGCGAAGCGGTGCTGGCCACCGTGCGCGAACTCGAGGGCGCCTATGCCATTGCCGTCGTCAGCAGCAAGGAGCCCGGCCGCGTCATCGGCGCGCGGCACGGCGCGCCGCTGCTGGTCGGCGTGGGCATCGGCGAGCACTTCCTCGGTTCCGACGCGCAGGCGCTGATCCAGGTCACCAACAAGATCATCTACCTCGAAGAAGACGATGTCGCCGACATCACGCGCGACAGCGTGGCGATCTTCGGGCTCGATGGCCAGCGCGTCGAACGCGCCATGCACGAGAGCGAACTGTCTGCCGACGCGGTCGAGCGTGGCGAATTCCGCCACTACATGCAGAAGGAAATCTTCGAGCAGCCGAACGCCGTGGCCGCCACGCTGGAAGCGCGCATCGGCCCGCATGGCGTGCTGCCCAATATCTTCGGCGTGGATGGCGACGACCTGCTGGCCAAGGCGCGTGGCCTGCACATCATCGCCTGCGGCACCAGCTACCACGCAGGGCTGGTGGCCAAGTACTGGATCGAAGAACACGCGCGCCTGCCGGTGAGCGTGGAAGTTGCCAGTGAGTACCGCTATCGCGAGGCCGTGGTGCCCGATGGCACCCTGTTCGTGGCCATTTCCCAGTCCGGCGAAACCGCCGATACGCTGGCGGCGATGCGCGAATCCCGCCGTCGCGGCTACCTCGGCACGCTCGCCATCTGCAACGTGCCGGAGTCTTCCGTGGTGCGCGAGGCCGACCTCAAGCTGATGACGCGCGCCGGTCCGGAAATCGGCGTGGCATCCACCAAGGCCTTCACCACCCAGCTGGCGGCACTCGGCCTGCTCACGCTGCACCTTGCGCAACAGCGCGGGCTGGACAAGTCGCGCTACGCCGACCTGTGCACGCAGTTGCAGCATCTTCCGCGTGCCATCGAAGATGCCCTCAAGCTCGAGCCGCAGGTGGTGGAACTGGCCGCGCATCTGATCCATCGGCAGCACGCCCTGTTCCTCGGCCGTGGCGCCCAGTATCCGGTGGCGATGGAAGGCGCGCTCAAGCTCAAGGAAATCTCCTATATCCACGCCGAGGCCTACGCTGCCGGCGAACTCAAGCACGGCCCGCTCGCGCTGGTCGACGAGGACATGCCGGTGATCGCCGTCGCGCCCAACGGTCCGCTGCTCGACAAGCTCAAGTCCAACCTGCAGGAAGTGCGCGCCCGCGGCGGCGAACTGCTGGTGTTCGCCGATGGTGAAGCCAGCCTCGAAGGCAACACGGCCCGCGGCGTCACCCTGCGCATCAACGGCGGCGGCGATTTCATCGCGCCTGCGGTGTTCACCGTCCCGCTGCAGCTGCTCGCCTACCACGTCGCCGTGCTGCGCGGCACCGACGTCGACCAGCCGCGCAACCTGGCCAAGTCGGTGACGGTGGAGTAAGCAGCGGATGAAGCGGGGCGCGCGTCCAAGGCGCCTCGCCGCTAGAGCACGGTAATCGCCACGATCCGGCCATTGGTGTGGTCGCGGTCGATGAATCTGGCCACGTACTCACCGGGGAAGCTCTGGGTGGGAACCTGGTTAGCGGTGGTGGCTTGCCTTTGTCATGGGTGAACGGCCCGACCCGGAAGGTCGTTGACGGCGGCCGGCCAGATAGCGCGCCCCTGTTGTCATGCACCCGCAAGCGGCGTGCGACGGGAGCAACAAAAAAAGCCGCGCACTTACGTGCGCGGCTTCCCGTGAACATCGGGTGCGGCGATCAGGAGCGCCCGTAGACGTCTTCCAGTCGCACGATATCGTCCTCGCCCAGGTAGCTACCGGACTGGACCTCGATGAGTTCCAGCGAGACTTTTCCGGGGTTGCGCAGTCGATGCACGCTGCCGAGCGGGATGTACGTGCTCTGGTTCTCTCCCAGCAGGAACACGCGATCATCGCAGGTGACTTCCGCGGTGCCGGAGACGACGATCCAGTGTTCGGCGCGGTGGTGATGCTTCTGCAGGCTGAGCGCTGCGCCAGGCTTGACGACGATGCGCTTGACCTGGAAGCGGTCACCCGATTCGATCGAATCGTAGCTGCCCCACGGGCGGCGCACGATGCGGTGCAGCGAGTGCTCGCTGCGGCCCGCGGCCTTCAGCTCGTCCACCACGCGCTTGACGTCCTGCGCCGAGTCGCGGTGTGCCACCAGCGTGGCGTCGGGCGTGGTGACGATGATGAGGTCGTCCACCCCGACCGTCGCGAGCAGGTGCCGGTCGTGCGAACGCAGCAGCGAGTTGGTGGTGTCGACCGCGATGGTATCGCCCTCGCGCAGGTTGCCCTGGGCATCGCGCACGCCAGCAAGCCAGAGTGCGGACCACGAGCCGATGTCGCTCCAGTCGCAGGTGACCGGAATGACGGCCGCGCGCTGGGTCTTTTCCATCACGGCGTAGTCGATCGAGTTGTCCGGCACCCGTGCGAAGGCTTCCGCATCGACGCGGACGAAGTCCAGGTCGGCCTTGGCCGACGCGTAGGCCTGGCGCACCGACTGCAGGATATCGGGGGCGTGCTGCCCGAGCTCCTCGAGGAAGCGCGAAGCCTTGAGCAGGAACATGCCGGAGTTCCAGTCGTAACCACCATCGGCCACATAGGCCTCGGCGGTGGCCAGCACCGGCTTTTCCACGAACTTGGCGACCTGATACGCACCCTCGCCGATGGATTCGGCGCGGCGAATGTATCCGAAGCCGGTTTCCGGTCGGTCGGGGCGGATGCCGAAGGTGACCAGCCAGCCTTCGCGGGCCACCGGCAGGGCCAGCTGCACCGCCTTGGTAAAGCTCGCGGAGTCGCCGATCAGATGGTCGGCCGGCAGGATCAGCAGGATGGCGTCAGCGTCCTGTTCGACAGCCAGCAGCGCACCCAGCGCGATGGCCGGTGCCGTGTTGCGGGCCACTGGCTCCAGGATGATCTTCGCATCGGCGATGCCTGACTCGAGCAGCTGTTCGGCGGCCAGGAAGCGATGGTCCTCGCTGGCCACCACGATCGGAGCACGTACGTCTTCGAGCAACTGCGTGCGGGCCACTGTCTGCTGGAACAGCGTTCCCTGGCCCGTCAGCGACAAGAATTGCTTGGGCAGATTCTTGCGTGACACCGGCCAGAGTCGGGTGCCGCTACCGCCGCTGAGGATAAGAGGTATCAACATAGTTCGTTAGGATCCATTGATTGCAAGTTGCCGCATGACCGGCTCGAGTCCGTCGCGCCAGAAGGGCAGTTTAAAGGCGAATTGTCGCTGAAAGGCACGGTTATCGAGCACGGAGTAGGCCGGTCGCCTGGCCGGCGTAGGGAATTGCGCCGTGCTGATGGCTTCGACCTCGGGCTGCCGGGCAATCAGTCCCAGGGCTTGCGCCACGCCAAAAATCGACCTGGCGAACTCGTGCCAGGTGGTCTCCCCGCTGGCGACCAGGTGGTAAGTGCCCTGCATGGCCGCCTGTTCACTGACAGAGCCCTGCCGCCATTGCTGCAGTGCAGCCAGGGTGGCTTCGACGATAAGGTTAGTGCTGGTCGGGGCGCCATGCTGGTCCGCGACGACGCGCAGGACGTCACGCTCCCTGGCCAGCCGCAGCATGGTGCGCAGGAAGTTCTGGCCATGGACCGAGTAGACCCACGAGGTGCGCAGGATGAAGTGCCGGGCTCCGCTGTCGCGCAGGGCCTGCTCGCCGGCCAGCTTGCTGCGCCCGTAGGCGCCCAGCGGGGCGGTGGCTGCGTCCTCGGCATAGGGGTGGGGACGGTCCCCGGCGAACACGTAGTCGGTGGAGTAGTGAACCACCAGCGCGTCGTGCCGTCGTGCCCAGTCGCCGACTACGCCCACGGCCTCGCCATTCACGCGAAGTGCCAGGGCGAGCTCACTCTCGGCACGATCCACCGCCGTATAGGCAGCAGTGTTGATGATGATCTGCGGTTGGGCCCGGTCCAGTGCGTGCCCAAGCCGAGCGGGCTCGGCCAGGTCGATGGCCGCGATGTCGGCGCCGTCGAACTGACGGCCGTCGCGGCTTGCCGCCACCAGCTGGCCCAGTCCGGCCAGTCCACCATGCTGGATGAAGCTGCGCCCCAGCTGACCGTTGGCGCCAAGCAGAAGGGTCTTCACACGACGTACTCGGGGAGCAGGTGCGCCGGGACGTCCGCCAGGCTGGGCGCCTTGATGTCCTTCTCGGAAAGCAGCGGCTCACTCACCGGCCAGTCGATCCCCAGCGCGGCATCGTCCCAGTGGACGGCACGGTCGGCCGAGGGGTCGTACAGCGCCGTGCACTGGTAAGTGAAGAGGGCGGTTTCGGATACCACGCAGAATCCGTGCGCAAAGCCTTCCGGCACCCAGAAATGCCGATGGTTGTCTGCGGTCAGCATCACCCCCGTCCATTGGCCGAACGTGGGCGAGCCGCGGCGAATGTCGACAGCCACGTCATACACCTCGCCCTGCAGCACGCTGACCAGCTTGCCTTGCGGGTTGGGCCACTGGTAGTGAAGTCCGCGAACCACGCCACGCGTCGAGCTGGAGACATTGGACTGGACGAAGCGCACGTCCAGCCCGATGTCCCGGAATTTTTCCTTGTGAAAGCTCTCGTAGAAATAGCCACGGGAGTCACCGAACACCCTGGGCTCGATGACCAGTGCGCCGGGCAGCGCTGTTTCGATCACTTTCATCGCGAAGCCCCCTGCTCGCACAGCTCGCTCAGATACTGCCCATAGCCCGTCTTGATCATCGGGGCGGCCAGGCGCTGCAGCTGCTCGCGGTCGATCCATCCGTTGATGAAGGCAATTTCCTCGGGGCAACACACCTTGAGGCCCTGGCGCTTCTCGATCGTCTCGATGTAGTTGCCCGCTTCCATCAGCGATTCGTGCGTGCCGGTGTCCAGCCACGCATAGCCGCGCCCGAGCTGTTCCAGGTGCAGCGTGCCGTCCTCAAGGTAACGACGGTTGAGGTCGGTGATTTCGAGCTCGCCGCGCATCGACGGCTGCAGTGCCGCGGCGTAGTCGCAGGCGTTGCCATCGTAGAAATACAGGCCGGTGACCGCGTAGTGGGACTTGGGCTTGGCCGGCTTTTCTTCCAGGCCGATCACGCGGCCCTGGTCGTCGAACTCGGCGACGCCATAGCGCTCCGGGTCCTTCACCCAGTAGCCGAAGACCGTGGCGCCCTGTTCGCGGGCCGATGCCCGGCGCATGCGATCCGTCAGGCCTTCGCCATAGAAGATGTTGTCGCCCAGGACCAGGCAACTGGCCTGGCCGGCAAGGAACTGGCGGCCGATGACGAAGGCCTGCGCCAGCCCGTCGGGCGAGGGCTGGACGGCGTACTGGATATTGATGCCCCACTGCGAGCCGTCGCCCAGCAAGCGCTGGAACAGCACCTGCTCATGCGGCGTATTGATCAGCAGGATGTCCCGCATGCCGCCCAGCATGAGCGTAGCCAGCGGGTAGTAGATCATCGGCTTGTCGTAGATCGGCAGCAACTGCTTGCTGACCGCCTGGGTGACGGGGTACAGGCGGGTGCCCGAGCCACCGGCGAGGATAATGCCTTTTCTCGTGCTCATGCGCCGATCCTTTCCAGGCGATAACTTCCGTCCAGCACGCGACGGGTCCAGGCCTGATGGTTGAGGTACCAGTCCACGGTTTCGGCAATGCCACTTTCGAACGTCCGTGATGGCAGCCAGCCAAGCTCGCGCTGGAGCTTGCCTGAGTCAACCGCATAGCGACGGTCATGCCCCGGGCGATCCTTCACATAGGTAATCAGCGACTCGCGACTTGCGCCATTGGTCAGGGGAATCCGTTGGTCCAGCAGCGCGCAGATGGTCTTCACCACGACGATGTTTTCACGCTCGGCGTTGCCGCCGACGTTGTATGTCTCACCCACGCGGCCCGACTCGAGCGCGCGCGCAATGGCAGCGCAGTGGTCACCCACAAATAGCCAGTCACGAACATTCAAGCCATCGCCGTAGACCGGGAGTGGTGAACCCCGCAACGCCTTCTGGATAATGAGAGGAATCAGCTTTTCAGGGAACTGATAAGGCCCGTAATTATTCGAGCAGTTGGTGGTAACTGTCGGCAGCCCGTAAGTGTGATGGAAAGCACGAACCAGGTGGTCGGAGGCTGCCTTCGATGCGGAATAAGGTGAATTGGGCGAATACGGGGTTGTTTCCGTGAATTTGCCTTCCGCGCCCAGAGAGCCGTAAACCTCATCCGTCGATACGTGCAGAAAGCGGAATTTCAGTCGCGCCTCACCATCGAGGTCGCTCCAATGATCGCGGGCGCACTCGAGCAAACCCAACGTGCCGACGACGTTGGTGTCGATGAACGCCGCGGGCCCGTCGATAGACCGGTCAACATGAGATTCGGCCGCGAAATTCACGATCGCGTCAGGCCGGTGGCTGGCCAGGAGTTGTGCGACAAGCTTGCGATCGCCGATATCGCCTTTGACAAACAGGTGCCGGTCATTGCCCGTCAACGAGGACAGGGTGTCCAGGTTCCCGGCGTAAGTCAGCTTGTCCAGGTTAATGACGCGCAGGCCATCGCTGATGGCCTGCAGAACAAAGTTTGCGCCGATGAAGCCGGCTCCTCCGGTGACCAGGACGGTTTTTGCGGGGTCTCGAAAAAGGGTCATTTTTATCCTGTCCGGATTCCTGCTTCCGGCATCCTGAACTGTGCGCAGGCCATGGGGGCCCATCGCAGGCATTCACCAATGATGCCCGTTCTTGATCGCCCGACCAAGCCAATCCAGTCATCGTAGACAGGCCCCGTTTGTGGCGATCGTTTAGGAACCGTTTTAGGTCCCCGTATCGGGCGGGGAGGGGCAAAGGGTAAGATGTTGTCCCTTAATTTGGCTAAGAGGCCCCTGTCGGGGGTATGCGAACCATATGAAGACCGGTGAGAAGGGACAAAAGCTCGGCCTAGGTACCTTGGCCATTCATGCCGGGCAGAGCCCCGATCCGACCACCGGGGCGATCATGACGCCCATCTATGCCACCTCCACCTATGTGCAGGAGAGCCCGGGAAAGCATAAGGGCTTCGAGTATTCCCGGACGCAAAATCCTACGCGCATGGCCTATGAGCGGTGCGTAGCCGGCCTCGAGGGGGGTAAAGCAGGTTTTGCCTTCGGCTCCGGTCTGGCTGCAGCTGCGACCGTGCTGGATCTGCTGGATAGCGGTAGCCACGTCATCGCCATGGATGACCTCTACGGCGGTACCTATCGGCTTTTTGAGCGCGTTCGGCGTCGCTCCGCTGGGTTGGATTTCAGTTTTGTCGACTTGAACGATAGCGGGGCTCTGAAGGCCGCGCTCAAGCCCAATACCCGGATGATCTGGGTTGAAACTCCGACCAATCCCATGCTGAAGCTGGTGGACCTCGCACAAATTGGCAAGTTCGCCCGCAAGCATGGGCTTATCTTCGTCGTCGACAATACGTTTTGCTCGCCCATGCTCCAGCGCCCCATCGAATATGGGGCGGATCTCGTTCTTCATTCAGCCACAAAATACCTCAATGGTCATTCCGACATGGTTGGGGGAATCGTCGTGGCGCGGGATGAGCAATTTGCAGAGCAGATGGGTTTTCTACAAAACTCGGTCGGTGCCGTTGCTGGGCCTTTCGACAGCTTCCTCGCGCTGCGTGGCCTGAAAACACTTCATCTACGCATGAAGGCACACTGTCAGAGTGCCTTGAGCCTCGCAAATTGGCTGGAAAAGCATCCGTCGATTGACAGAGTCATCTATCCAGGCCTGAGATCACACCCGCAGCACGCGCTGGCCAAACGTCAGATGGACGGCTTTGGCGGCATTATCTCGGTGGAGGTAAAGGGCGGCCTGCGCGCAGCGCGAAAAATGCTCGAGCGTTGTGAGCTCTTCGCACTGGCCGAATCGCTGGGTGGCGTTGAAAGCCTTATTGAGCATCCTGCGATCATGACTCACGCTTCGATCCCGGCGGCAAACCGCAAGCGCCTTGGTATCAGTGACAGTCTGATACGTCTTTCCGTAGGGGTCGAGGACATTGAGGACCTCCGAGGCGAATTGAACGCAGCACTACGTGGTTAAGGATTGCCGCGCGGACCGTCGAACATCGTGGTCCTCGTTTGCAAGAGGACGTTGCACATGAATCCCATCGGATTGCATCGCACAAACAGTTTTGCTCTGCTCAATCTCCTAACCTGGGTGCGAAGACAGGCATGGCTTTCCCGCGCGCTCTCCATCGTACCCTCAGCGTGGAGACGGCGCGTTTCAGCGGGCCTGAAGACCTCTGCATACAAGGGCACCGCGTTCTTGCGTTCCGATCGTTGGGTGATCCAACAGGCCAGTGGCGCGGAGGTTCATCGTTTCGCGCCTGCGCGGGTGAGCAAGGCATGGCATGGTGGTGTAACGGTCCACGCTTTCGCCAAAGGACAGTTTGGCCTGGGTGAGAATGCTCGTTTGCATACGCGCGCACTGATGTCCGTCGGTTACCCCGTGGCGCTTCGGGATATCGCTCTGGGGGTACCGCACAGTCAGAACGACGACAGCCTCGATGCCTATATCGGATCGTCCGCGCCATATCCCGTCGACTTGGTTTTTGCCAATCCGGACCACTTTAGCGAGATCATGCAGGGCATTCGCCGGTCGATCGGTGGCGATCGATATGTCATCGGCTGCTGGTTTTGGGAGCTGGAGAAGTTCCCAGAAGCTTGGCTGCAAGCCCTGGACGATGTTGACGAGGTCATGGTTGCCTCCGATTTCGTCGAGCAGGCCGTGCGGTCCGCTACGCATAAGCCCGTATTCAAAGTGCCGGTGCCATTGGGTGACGTCAACGATAGCGGCCTGGAGCGCGCCGATTTCGGGCTGGATCCAGATGCGACTATTTTCCTCTGCACGTTCGACTTTCATTCATCACTTGCACGAAAGAACCCGCTGGGTACCGTCGAAGCCTTTCAGCGCGCATTTCCTGATCGCTGCGAAAAGGTGTGCCTGCTGCTTAAGTCGAGCAACGGCCATAGTTACCCCGAGAGGTTTCGGGAGCTCATGGCGTCTATCAAGGGTGACTCGCGAATCATCGTTCGCGACGACATTATCGATCGTCAACATCTGCACGCCTTGCAGCGTTGCTGCGACGCCTACGTCTCGCTACATCGCTCCGAGGGCTTCGGTCTCGGCCTTGCCGAAAGCATGCGGTTGGGCAAGCCTGTCATCGGAACCCGATACTCGGGCAATCTGGAGTTCATGACCGATGACAACAGTTATCTCGTGAACTTCCGGATGGCACCGGTGCCGCCGGGCGCGTATATCCACCCAGAGAACCAGTATTGGGCCGAACCTGATCTGGATCACGCGGCCGCATTGATGCGCAGCGTGGTGGCGGCGCCAGCCGAGGCAAAGGCGAAGGGGTCCAAGGCCGCCGAAGACGTCCGTCGCCAGCTCTCCGTGGAGGCGTGTGTGACCGCGATGACCGCCCGCCTAGACAACATCTATCGGCGCCGGCCTGGGGCGCCATTCACGACGTCAGGGAATTCATGAAGGACATCTTGTTAGCGGTATGGCGCTATCGCCACTTCGTGACTTCGTCGGTCGTCAATGAAATGCGCGCGCGCTTTGCCCGAAGCAAGCTGGGCGCGACATGGGTAATCCTGCAGCCCCTGACCCAGGCAGTCATTTACGCCGTCGTATTCTCTCAAGTGCTGGGTGCAAGGATGCCTGGGGTGAGCGATCGCTATGCCTACGGCGTGTACTTGCTGGCCGGTATTCTTGGCTGGTCGCTCTTCAGTGAAATACTGAGTCGCTCCATCAACGTGTTCGTGGATAATGCGCAACTTTTGCGAAAGATCGTATTCCCGCGAATGTGCCTGCCAGTGATCGTCGCAGGTACTGCGCTGGTGAACGCAGGTCTGCTATTCATCGCAATCTTCGCGGTACTGCTTGTGCTCGGGCACCTCCCGGGACCACAAGTGCTATGGCTTCCCTTCCTGGCGATACTCGTGGTTGCGCTGGGGCTTGGCCTGGGGATATTCCTTGGTGTCTTGAATGTTTTCGTTCGCGATGTGGCGCAGACGATGGTGGTCGTATTGCAGATCTGGTTCTGGATGACACCCGTCGTCTACTTCTCTGCCGTGCTGCCGGCGGGCTTCAGGAAGGTCTTGGAGTTCAATCCGATGTTCCCGGTCATAGTCGGCTTTCAGAATGTAGTGGTGTTCAACAAACCGCCACCGTTTGCAGATTTGGCGTGGGTCGCCGCCCTGGCTGTGGCGCTTCTCGGCGTTTCCTTGTTCGTATTTCGACGAGCCTCCAATCAAATGGTGGACGTGCTATGACGGATGTCATTCTGCGTGTCGCCAACGTTGGCAAGTCCTATCGCGAGTACTCCAGCGAATGGTGGCGTTTCGCTGGCTGGTTTGGTCTTGCCAGTAGCCGCTTCAAGGAGCATTGGGTGCTTCGCCATGTGGATTTCAGCATCCACCGTGGTGAAGCCATCGGTATCGTGGGCCAGAACGGTGCGGGCAAGAGCACGCTGCTCAAGATGATCACCGGCACACTGCATCCGACTGAGGGTGGAGTGTCCGTTGGTGGGCGCATCGCCGCGATTTTGGAACTGGGCATGGGATTCGACCCCAATCTCACTGGCCGCCAGAACGTTTGGCACAGCGGTGGTCTCATGGGTTTGACAAGGGCCGACATCGAGTCCGTGATGCCGGACATCGAGGCGTTCGCTGAGATCGGCGCATATTTCGATGAACCGCTTCGCACCTATTCAAGTGGCATGCAGATGCGCGTGGCCTTCAGTCTGGCCACAGCGGTTCGTCCGGACATTCTCATCGTCGACGAAGCACTTTCCGTGGGCGATGCGTACTTCGTCCACAAATGCTTCGCGAGGATCAAGGGATTTCGTGAGCAGGGCACGACCCTGCTCATTGTTTCGCATGATCGATCGGCCGTATTGAGTCTATGCGATCGGGCCGTGCTGCTGGATCGTGGCCGTATGCTGCTCGACAGTCAGCCCCAGGAGGTCATCGATTACTACAACGCCATCATTGCAGAGCGCGAATCGAAAACCATTCGCCAAGAGCGCCGCGACGATGGCGGTGTGGCGACGGTGTCCGGCACTGGCGAGGCTACCATTGCTGACGTCCAGTTGTTGGATGCAAATGGTGCTGTCACCGAGTTGGTTGGAGTTGGAGACAGCGTAACCTTGTCGGTTAGGGTGCACGCAAATGCGGATATCCCGAGCCTTGTTATCGGTTACGTCATCAAGGATAGGCTTGGTCAATCGGTCTTCGGTACCAACACCCACCACACGGGGCATGGGCTGACGAACGTACGAAAAGGACGCAATTACAGCTTCGAAGTTCGGTTTCCGATGAACATAGGTGTCGGCACGTACTCTGTATCCATAGCGCTATCGAGCACTGAAACGCACCTGGTCAACAACTACGAATGGAAGGACCTTGCCCTCGTCTTTACCGTGGCGAATGTATCGCGACCGATGTTTGTGGGTGTGGCCTGGAATCCACCAGAAGAATTGTCAATACGGGAATTGCCGGGCTGACACCGTTCGTACCGCTACCAGCAAAGGGCGGGGCGGGGGAAGCCTGTGACGATTAGAGAATAGAGTATGAATGTTGATCAACTCATGCGGCAAATCCAGGACGAAGTAGTCCAGCGCAGGCGTCACGACGATGCGGCTCCAAGCGGAGTGCCCGATGACGGGGCCGTCGAAGCGAACGACCACTGGGTGCCGGCGACCTCGCGCGTGGTCATCAAACAGGCCTACGCGTTGAGCGACCTTGTCGATCTGGATGATCGGGATTTCGTGGAGACGGCCTATCGTGCATTACTTCGCCGCCCTGCGGATCCCGATGGACTGGCGTCATGTCTGAGCGATCTCCGCAATGGCATACGCAACAAGGTGCATATTTTAGGAGATATCCGGTTCTCCCCGGAAGGCATGTCACGTGGCGTACATGTCGAGGGCTTGCTATTGCCGTATAAGCTTCAGCAGTGGTCGCAAAAGCGCTTCATTGGGCGCCCCCTCGCTTGGCTACATGCTTTCGTCCGCTTGCCAGCGTATCTGAGGCGACTCGATCGAATGGGGGCTGTCCAGGCTCGAGAGGTCCAACATCTGGGTCATCATGTCAATGCATTCGCGGCAGGCATGTTGCGCCGAATCGAGCGCCAGGAACAAGAGATCGAGCAGCACAAGCAAGAGATCGAACAAGAAGAAAAGGCCATTAGCGCAATTCTGGAGTCCGCATTGCCAGAGCGCGACCAGGCGATTCGCCAGGCAGGCGAGAAGATCGACAACCTCAACTCGGAGTTGCAACTTGTTACGGGGCAGTCGCGAGTGGCCTTGGCGCGCCTCTACGAACGACTTGCGCAAAGCTCCTCGGAGCAGGAAAGCCTGGTTGCTACTGCAATTGGCCGTCTAGAGAATCAGTTGGCCAAGCACAAGGGTGAGCTCCAGCGCCTGCACACTGATAGTGCAAGAAGCCTGTTGGAACTTAGATACGTGGTTGAGCGTGGAACTGTTCAGGCGAGTCGTGGCGGTGAGCTTCCCGATCGTAACCAGTCAGAACCATCTTCGGTCCCGAACGCACACGATGCGCTTTATGCCTCATTCGAGGACGAATTTCGCGGGACGAGAGAAGACATCAAGAGTCGCGTAGAGCATTACCTTCCAGCCGTTCGCCATGCAGTCGGCGAGACGTCCGCCGGCTTGGTAGTCGACTTGGGGTGTGGGCGCGGCGAATGGCTCGAGCTTCTGCGAGAGCACGGTATCAAGTCATGTGGCGTTGATCTGAATAAGGTGATGCTCGCCGAATGTAAGGCGAGTGATCTTGATGTCACCGAGCAGGATGCCTTGGTCTACCTCCGCAGCCTGAGTTCGGACTCAGTCTCCGCGATCACGTCAATGCACCTCGTCGAGCATCTTCCCTTTGATGTGCTCCTGGAGCTGCTCGATGAAGCGTTCCGGGTGCTTCGCATTGGCGGCATACTGATACTGGAGACCCCCAATCCAGAGAACCTGCTGATGGCCACACAGTGGTTCTATATCGACCCGACCCATCGCAATCCCATTCCGCCTCCGCTGCTGAGTTGGCTCGCTCGCGCCAGGGGATTCTCCGACGTCTCCATAGAGCGATTGACAGCAAACCGCGGCGTGGTTGAAATCGAGGACGTCCCCGCCGAGACGGCGGCTGCCCCGCAGCTCAACCAGCTTCTGGCGCTGCTGCGTGCCGCGCCCGACTACGCGATAGTGGCCTATAAGCGCTAGTTGCAAAGACCAGGCGACTCCATGACGACCGGACGCGGCTGAGGATTTTGAGATCGAGATGATGTATGAGCATGCCAAATCAGTAGCTGGGGCGCGCGTGGAGTGCTCGGCGGCAACAAGTTCGCCTGCTCGGCGACGTCGGTTGCTCGTGATCAATTTTTTCCCCGCATTTACGCCGCCATCCAGTGGAGGTGAGCAGCGCTATTTCTATCTTTACAAGCACCTCAGCAAGAGTTTCGATATCACTCTCGTCTCGGCTACCTTCCCGAATGCTTCGCTGGAGACCATCACACACAGCGATTGCTTCAGGGAAATTCGTGTTCCCAAGCCAGCTGAGGCTGATCAGATTCATTGGCAGCTATCTTCGGAGGGAATAGGGCCCGAATGCTCAGCGCTCGCGGTGGCGCTCGCCTACCCATTCGACACGCAGATGTCTCGGGTCATTTCGGAGCACGCTGTTGGCGTGGACTTCATCATCCATGAGTCTCCTTTCACCGTGCCATATGATCGCGGCATGGGAAGTGATGGAATTCCTCGCATCTATAACGCCTACAACGTTGAGTACCAACTTGCGAGGCAGATATTCAAAGGTGACATCGGGGTTCGCGCGACTGAGTTCGTGAAGTTTCTGGAGACGGAACTGATCGCGCACTGCGAAGCCCTTTTGGCTATCAGCGATGAAGAGGCCGATACGTTTGAACGCGAGTTCGGATTCGAGGCTTCGAAAATCTTCAGGGCCCCCAACGGTTTCGAGCCGAATGACCAGGACGTCAGTTATGTCCGGAGCCGCAATGAGGTTCTGTTTCTCGGTAGCGTTCACCCGCCGAATGTCGAAGCTCTCGACTTCATTGGCAACATACTAGCGCCAGCCCTTCCGCATATCACATTCAACGTGATCGGCAGCGTATGCAAGGCGTATTTGGGTCCGCAACGAGCAAACCTGAAGCTTTTGGGTTTTGTTGACGAGGCTGAAAAGACGCGCCTGTTGAGCACCTGTGGTGCGGCCATCAATCCGCTCTTCTCAGGTGCAGGAACGAATCTGAAGATGCTTGACTATCTGGCGCATGGCGCGCCAATCGTCAGCACAACAGTTGGTGCGCGTGGCCTGCCGTTGGTCGACGGCGAACATATCGTCGTCAGCGAGAGTGACGCATTTGCGATCACTCTAAGCCGCGTCCTTGGTGACGCCGTGCACGCCGACCGTTTGTCTGCCAAGGGTGCCGAATTTGTCGTCGAGTCCTACAGCTGGGAGGCCATTGCGTCGCGCGTCGCTGGCGATCTGGAGGGGTTGATCCGGCAACGGGAAGCTCGCCGGCCTCGTCGAAAGATACTTAGTGTCTGCGACTATTCCGTCGATCGACCCATGGGTGGCGGCCAAGTACGCATTTCGGCGCTCCTGCGTGAGCTGGGGCGAGAGTTCGACGTGACGTTGTTGTGCATGACTGATGACCTGCAGGAGTCGTCCAGGCGCATACATGATGGTGTCCTCCAGGTTGCGATCCCGAAGTCCGAAGCGCACAGGCTGGCTCAGGTCGAAGCTGACCAGGGTTATTCCGTGTCAGTCGCGGATGTAGTCTCAGGCTTGCAATGTGGTGGGGACTCCCGATACAGGGGCAGGTTTCTGAAGCTCCTGCCGAATGCCGATATCATCTTGTTCGAACAGTGCTATCTGGCTGCGTTGTTAGACGATATTCCGCTCGATGTTCCAGTCGTCTATTCGTCACAGAACATTGAGGTTGACCTCAAGCGCGCCCTCTACGCGCATCGTGATGATGGTGAGCGCTGGCTTGCCGAGGTCGAGCGGATGGAGGCGGCGATGTTCCGGCGCAGCCAGTTGCTCGTTTGCGTGTCGCAGTCTGATCTTGACGGCTTTGGTACCCGGATGCCGGCGATCAAGGGCATGGTGATCGAGAACGGAGTGCGTTTGCGCCCCAACTTCGTCCGTTCCAACCGCAGTGGTCGGAATGAACCGTTGGCGATTTTCCTCGGTAGTTCCCATCCCCCGAACGTTCGGGCTGCGCGTTACATCATCGAAGAGCTGGCGCCGGAATTGCCGCAAATCTCGTTCGCATTGGCGGGTAGCGTTTGCGATGCGGTGGCCGGCGACAGGCTTCCATCCAATGTCCTTTTGCTGGGTTTTCTAGAGGACGAGGAAAAGCTCGCGGCGCTGGGCATGGCAGACGTGGCGATCAATCCGCTGTTCGACGGCGGTGGCTCCAGCCTGAAGGTGCCTGACTTCTTCGCTGCGGGTCTGCCGATGGTTACCTCGGCGGTGGGTGTTCGTGGCTACGATGCCGTCGACGGCGTGCATTGTGTTATCGCTGGCAGCGACACATTCCCGGCATCCGTGCGTTCGTTGATCGGCAATGCTGAGCAAAGGCAGCGAATGTCCGCGCTTTGCCGGCGTTTTGCCGAGGAAGAGCTGGATTGGGAGTTGCTGGGTGGGCGATTCCGGCGCGAGTTGAGAAAGCTCATCCCTGGCCAGGGTATGGCGCGAATGCTGGTCCTCACCTACCGGTTCGCGGATCCGCCGCGAGGCGGCGCGGAAACGTTCATGCTCAGGCTGCTGGAGCAGCTCCGCGCGAACGCGAGCCTGCAGATCGAGATTGCGAGCACCCATGTAGGTGCCATACATGATCACCTGCACTTTTCGGCCGTCTATGACCATCCCGAGGATCGGGATGGCATGCCGGATGGAATAGGTGTGGTGCACTATTTCCCTGTCGATGAAGGACGCTCTGATCCGTTCGAAGCAGCCCGCAAGTTGCACGCAGTGTGGATGAATGAATCGCTTGAGCTGGGCCGACGTCTTGCCAAACGAGACGACCGCCCGGGCCTGTTGGGTGGTTGGAACCATCCCGAGCGAGCGCAAGGCCGTGCCGATGCAATGTGCTGGGCTAGCCGGCATGCCCAGATACGGGTTCCCAACAATGCGACACGCTTGACCATTGCAGGCGTATCTCCTCAGGGCACTCAGACCATATCGGTGCGCGCGCACGAGAAGGAGTTGCGCGCGATCTCGGTCCATGGTGAGTTCGAGTTTACGGTCGATTTGCCTCGGGCCAGCGACATCGTCGAACTGTGTTCGACGGCAGTGTTGAGCGAAGCGTCCGACCCGAGAGTTCTGTCTTTCATCGCCACGTCGCTCTCGTTTGGTACGGCCAATGAGGACATCACCATCGATCTTGGCGTCGGCATGGAAGTGCGCGCCAAGGAGGGTAACGTGGATCGCTGGGTTTCGGATTTGATAGAGGTCGCTGAGATGCGGGACCCCGCGATCGATGCAATTTTCGATCAGATACGAGGCCCTCATTCCACATCCCGCGATCGCTGGTTGCGAAAGAACCTGCCTCAATTCGACCTTGTTCTTGTACAGGGGGTGCCGTTCTCGACCGCCGTAGACGGAGTACACGCCTCGCGGTGCCATGGCGTGCCGTGCATCGTACTTCCGCACTTTCATATGGAAGATCGTTACTACCATTGGCAGTCCTTTTACGAAGCCTTCCGCCACGCCGATGCGGTCATTGCGGCGCCGTCACAAAGCAAACCGCTTTTCTTCGACAAAATTGGGGCCAATAGCGTCGTGCTGCCCGGTGGGGGGCTTGATCCTGCGGACTTCTCTGCGGATTCCATCTTCAACGGAGTCGAGGCGTTCCGGGCGCTCCATACGCAGCGACGCCCGTTCATGCTGGTACTTGGTCGCAAGGCCGGCGCCAAGAACTACGCGATGATCATCGAGGCCGCATCGCGACTCCGCCAAACGGGCCGCAGCTTCGACTTGGTGATGATCGGGCCAGATGATGACGGCGCTCCAGTGGACGCATCCCTTGTGACCTACTACGGCGCGCAGCCGCGGGACGTGGTCATTGGTGCGCTTGCCGAGGCACGCTGCCTCGTCAACATGAGCGACAGCGAGAGCTTCGGTATCGTGCTCTTGGAGGCCTGGATGGCCGGTACGCCCGTCATTGCTCGAACCAGCTGCACGGCCTTTGCGGAACTCGTCTCGCCCGAGAAAAACGGTCTGATGGCAAATGATGTGGCCACGGTGATGGAGGCCATGGCTCGCTATATTGACGACGCCGAGCTTGCTACCCGGCACGCTGCCCAAGGACGGCAGCTTGCCGAAAGTTACGGCTGGGATCGATTGGCTCAGCGCTTCGCTATGGTTGCATCTGACATCTTGGGCGATTGTAAGAATGCGTAAATGGTGTCTGTTCAAATCATGCGTTAAAGCCAGTGTCGACTCTCCGTAAACTTGCTCCACGCACTATCAAGGCTCTCCAGGCAAGCAAGTAAGCGGGGACCTGACGTTGCGCAGTAGCAAATTTACTGAAGGTCATATCGCAGCCTTGCTGCGGTGGGTCGAAGGGATTGGACCGGACAAGGATCTGCAGCAGGTGCAGCGTCCCGATGCCGAGCCCAACCAGCTCAAGTGAATGTATTCCGAGCTGGCCATGGAGAGCCACGCGTTGAAGGACGTAATCGCAAAGCGCCGGCGACCTGTCTCACAAGTACTTGCTCATGGCCTGGTTCATGGATCACCGGATCTGGAGCGAGCGTCAGGGTTGCATGGCGATGGGATTGTTACGGTCGACGGCGCGGTTTAGGGCCGGGTTGCGACGAAGACGTGTTCGCCCTGCTCGCCCAGTTGGCGGGGCGAATTTAAGGAGCGTCGCTTCGACGAGCTGTTCCGGCCGATCTGGACTTCGGCCTGGTGTGAAGCGAAAAATGGGTCTGGCGGGTGTAGCCTGATACAGCTTAATCGCCGTCGTAGCGGCAAAAGGCGTGTCCACAATTGCCATGCATTGCCGTTGTCGCATTTGCTGAGGCCCGCTTCGAGGGTTCCTAGTTCCGGGTATACGGGAGTGGATGAATGGACTATCAGGAAAAAGACGACATCGCGACGCATCGGCAGGAATATGACCGAATGCTTGCAGCCATTGGTTTCAAATCGGGAGCGCAGGCGTTCGAAAGTGCTCTCGATGTCGGGGGAGGGGGCGCCATGCACAGCGCGTTTCTCACTCGAATCGCCAAACGGGTGATTTGCACTGATTTCATCGATCAGAACGCACGCTACGGCGGCGAATTCATCAAGCTTCTCCGTGAGAAATTCGAGCGCAACGACGAGCCCTTCAATGCGCGTTCGTTGGAGTTTCACGCGGGCGATGCCATGAACCTTGTCTACAAGAATGCGGCGTTCGATTTGGTCGTATCGTTCAATGCGCTAGAGCATATTCCGGACCCGAGCAGGGCCGTCGCCGAAATCATCCGAGTACTTAAACCTGGCGGGTTGGCCTATTTGACGTTCGATCCGATATGGAGCTGCGATACGGGAAGCCATTTCTTCCATCGCGTGCCCACCCCCTGGGAGCATTTGCTCGTCCCGCAGGATGAATACGCCCTGAGAATGCGCGAGGCCGGGTCCAATGACGAGGAGGTCGGTGATTTTCTCCATGCCATGAACAAGGTGCGGCTGGATACGTTTCGTCGCATTTTCAAGACCGGCCTGAGTCAGGTGAAGGTCCTGTCCTATCAGGAATGGCAAGGCGTCGCGGATGAGTCGCATTTGCGACACCCCAATTTCGGCGCTGCCCGTGCGCTTGGGTATTCCGAGGAAGATCTAATGGTCCGGGGTATTTGCGTGGTTCTTCGCCGAGAGAATGCGCAGGCATCGGCAATGGTCGCAACGACGGAGCCAGGTAGGCAACCGTTCATTCGACGCATTTTGGGGCGGCGCTGAGCTGAATTGGCGGGTAGCGGATTCCACTGCGCGTAGACGATAATCCATCGTCGCGGGGGCCACACGCTGGGGCTCACTTTTGTCCCGGTAACCTATCCATTGAGCAACATTTGGCAAGTCCTGAGGGCTTGCCGGGCGAACAGACGGGAACGGAGCGGTATGAAGACGGCGTTGATTACAGGTATTTCTGGGCAGGATGGCGCCTATCTGGCGCAGTTGCTTCTTGAAAAAGGTTATAGGGTCTTTGGTACCTATCGAAGGACCAGCTCCGTCAATTTTTGGCGAATCGAAGAGCTAGGCATTGCCCAGCATCCCAATTTGAACCTCGTCGAGTATGACCTTACGGACACGGGTTCGGCGGTGCGTCTACTGCAGCTGTCCGAGGCGACGGAAGTCTACAACCTGGCCGCGCAGAGTTTCGTCGGTGTCTCGTTTGATCAGCCCACCACCACGGCACAGATTACAGCGGTTGGTGCGCTGCACCTTCTCGAGGCCATCCGGATGGTCAACTCGAAGATCCGCTTTTACCAAGCATCGACTTCCGAAATGTTTGGCAAGGTGCAGGCTGTCCCTCAACGGGAGGACACGCCGTTCTATCCTCGTAGCCCTTACGGTGTAGCCAAGCTTTATGCGCACTGGATTACGGTCAACTATAGAGAGTCGTATGACATCTTCGGCTCCAGCGGCATCCTGTTCAATCACGAATCACCACTTCGTGGACGCGAGTTCGTGACGCGAAAGATTACAGACTCGGCAGCAAAAATTAAGCTTGGAAAGTTGGATGTGCTGGAGTTGGGCAATCTCGATGCCAAGCGCGACTGGGGCTTTGCCAAGGAGTACGTCGAAGGCATGTGGCGCATGCTGCAGGCGGACGAGCCCGATACATATGTTCTCGCTACCAACCGCACGGTGACTGTACGTGACTTTGTGACGCTTGCATTCAAGGGGGCCGACATTCCGGTCGAATGGCGTGGCAAAGACGAAAATGAAACGGGTGTGTGTGTGTCCACCGGAAAGGTATTGGTTCGTATCAATCCAAAGTTTTATCGGCCGGCCGAGGTCGACTTGCTCATCGGAAATCCGCAGAAGGCCAGGGAAAAGTTGGGTTGGGAGCCGACGACCACACTCGAACAGCTCTGCGACATGATGGTGAAGGCTGACCTGCGCCGGAACGAACGTGGCCAATCCTTCTGATAATGGTGTCAAGCCCACGGCTCTCATCACTGGGAGTCGTGGATTTACGGGCAAGTATCTCGTTGCGGAATTGGAATCTGCAGGTTACGTCGTCTTCGGGGCATCGCACGAAGAGGGGGGCGTCGGAGCCGAGAGATCGGTAGACCTGTGTAACAGGGGGGCAGTCCATGATCTCGTCATGCGCGTTCAACCTGACGTTGTTGTCCATCTCGCCGCTATAGCGTTTGTGGCGCATGGAGATGTGGACGCCATTTATAGAACCAATGTTCTCGGCACAAGGAATTTGCTCGAGGCTTTGGCTTCAAGTCCGAAGAGACCGCGAGCTGTGCTTCTCGCCAGCAGTGCGAACATCTATGGCAACACCGATATTGAGCCGATCACCGAGGACGTCGCGCCAGCGCCGGCTAACGACTATGCCGTAAGTAAACTTGCGATGGAGTACATGGCGAGGCTTTGGATGGATCGTTTGCCAATAGTGCTCGCTCGTCCGTTCAATTACACCGGGGTAGGGCAGTCTGATAAGTTTTTGCTTTCCAAGATCGTTGAGCACTTTCGTCGAGGCGAAAAGTCCATTGAACTTGGCAATATAGACGTCTTTCGAGACTTTCAAGACGTCCGTTTCGTGGTGAGCGCCTATCGGCGCTTGTTGGAATCGAATGCCATTGGACAGACCGTGAATTTGTGCTCTGGAGTAGGTACTTCGCTGACGGAGGCGATTCAGATCATGGAGGAACTTGCGGGGTACCGGATCGATGTTCGCGTTAACCCGCAGTTTGTTCGCGAGAATGAGGTAAAGCGGCTAGTGGGTTCCAACGATAAGTTGAGGCAGCTGATCGGAGATATTGTTGTCATACCGCTGAAGCAGACGCTCGCTTGGATGTATCAATCGCCGACCTGAATTGTGCAGCACCTGAGCCAGGAGCCGCGTGCGTGTTGAATTTCACCCAAAACTGAGCCATTTGCCGGAGTGGCTTTCGCTTAATTTCGGTAGAAGGCACCGCTTGTACTTCATGGTATGGGGTTAGGGGAAACAATGGACGCTATCTCTGACATCAAAAGGCAATGGGATTCAAGAGTTCCCCACGAGACGGATTTCTACTTCTTCCGAAATTTGACGATCCAGAATCCTGTTGTCGTGGATGTAGGAGCCAATGCGGGACAATCTGTCGTCTCATTTATGTGTACTTGCAATCCGGGAAGGGTTGTTTCCTTTGAACCCAACCCGCGCTATGCCGCGGCGTTGGAGCATTTAAAAACACATCTGATGACTGAAGGACTATTCGAATACCATTTGATGGGTTGTGGATCGTCCTCAGGTAGGCTTGACCTGGTTATCCCCTACGTGGATGGAGAGCCCTACTTTCAGGAAGCATCGCTCAGTGTTTCTCATTTTGAGATTTCCTGGGTTAAAGAGAGGCTCCAGTCCTATGGTAGGGAGCTATCCTTTCAAACCCTGCAGATCGCAATAGCGCCCATGGATACATTCAATCTGCGTCCAAGCGTTTGCAAGATCGATGCAGAGGGGTGGGAGCTCGATGTCTTACAAGGTATGGCTGACACCATTCAGGCATCGCCCCCGATTTTTCTGATCGAAAACAACGACTACACGCGCGTCACCGCGTTCCTCACCGAGCGTGGGTATACCGCTTACGAATACCGTGCTGCCAGTAACAGCCTCGTACCACTTTCGCAGGCGACGACCAACACGTTCTATCTCCGGCCGCAACATTTCGCATGGCTTTCTACAAGCCTTGGCCGTAACTAAAGGTCTCGCTGGTACAAAACTCCATCGCACGCTGCCTTGGGATGACAAGGCATCTTGCGCTGTATGCGGGCCTTGAGATGCCGCCAGGGAACACTTCCTGGCTCGATGCTATCGATATCCCTACGATGGTTCGCGCGCCGCAATTTCGCGCTGCTGCGCGGGCGCACCAGTTGTAACGAGGGTTTTGCGGAACTCTGAATCGGCAGCGCAAGGGCAACCCCCTCCCGGTTCGTTAACGTCAACAGTGAATTTTCCTCATCGTCAGATCCGAGGATGTTCCGTAGGGAAGTCTCGATTCGACAACAAACTCCAAGCCGTGCTCAAGCAAGCCAAGGCCGGCACGCCGGTGACGCAATTGGGTGGTGTGCACTGCATCAGCTCGGCAACCTCCTACCAGTGGCGTAGTAAGCTAGGCGGCATGGATGCATCGGTGCTTTCCCAACTCAGGGAGTTGCCGGACGAGAACCGGCGCCTGAAGCAGATGCAAAACGACGCACAGCTCAACGCGGAGTTGCTGAACGAGGCGATGATAAAATGATGGTGAGGCCATCGTAACGCCGATAGCAGGCCCGGCGGTCAGTTAGCGCTGGGCGAACGAATAACGGTACCAAATTCACTAGCAGCGCATGCTGGTCTCGGCCGCACACCGCGGCAAGCGAACTGAATGACCCAGCCGCGCAAGCCGCAGCAATCAAGCGCTGCAGAAGGCGAGAAACGTGGCCAGGTCTATAGATTTGTCGCGATGAGGCGATCTAGCGGCCGCTGGTGTCACGCGTTGCTGCTCTGCGGTACGTGGCACGCAGCATCAATGAACAGTTACGTTGTAGTGCAGCGGCGCCTGGCCACCTTGCTCAAACTCGTTCGCGTTCTTGCGCTTCATCACGACTTTGAGGATGTAGTCGCCAGCTGCCGTCGGTGCAACGACGTTGAATTTCACAAGCAAGTCTCGCCCCGGCTCGATATTCGCTGGAATTACAGTTTCATTGGCGCCTGGGTTCGCCTCGCCATTCGGCGACAGCCATAGATACGAAATGACAACCGGATGCTCCCCGCTGGCTAAGAGCGTCTCAGTGCTTCCATTTGAGACCATGATCGCGAATTCGACCGACGCGTTCCGAAGAATGCTGCCTGACTGTTCGCCGTAAGCCATGCGAACGTCGGCTGGATCAAAATAGGTACGCCCTAGCGGAGAAGCGATCTGGACACTTGCAGGAGGGCTGACATCCGAAGGGGCGTGCCGCTGACACGCAGCGATCAACGCAATAATGCCCACTGTTCCCCATCCTCTGATGTTCGCCATTTGTCCGCCGAGCGTGGGCATTTTCCGACCTATTTGGATGCGGGTGAGGCGATGAGATAGACCGCGCCGACCAGCATTACGCAACCCACCAAAGAACGGACCGTTACCTGCTCCCGAAAAATCGCAGTACTCGCCGCGTACGTGAGCAGCACCGATAAGGCTGTATAGGTCGGATAGAGTAACGAAAGCGGCAAGCGTTTCAGGATATGTGCATAGATCACGAACACCGCAAAGTACAGTGTCAGCGCCCCGGTAAGGGGTAGATACTGTGGCCAATAGAAAGCGTCAAGCCGGCGATTGATCGCAAACAGCTTGAACATAATCTGCGCGCCAGTGAGTAATGTCGCGAGAAAAGTCGCGTAGCAAACGATGGCTAGGTTCATTTTCGTATGACCATGTACCAGTCGCCCGATAGTGCCCGAGTCGTGCTATTCAGCCCAGGCGCAAGACGGCCAAGTTGCTCTGCATAAAAGAAGAAATTGATGTGCTCGTCAAGCGTGTAATAGAAGGGCCGTTGGCGTGGTGTCACGATGATTACCTTCTCGCGCGCAACGCGGAGCAACTCCCGCACCACCTTGGTCGGATCGATCACGTGTTCGATTACATGCGTACATAGCACGACATCGAAAGCATTGTCCGGAAACGGTAAAGCGTCGGCGGAAGCCTGATGATAGCTAAAAGTAGATCCTGGCACCTCGTTGAGTAGGTCCACGCCGGTTAGCTCGGCTCTTCGTGATTCCTCACGCAGACGGTTTAGGAGGTAACCCAGCCCGCACCCCACATCCAATACGCTCTTTGCGTCCCTGGAGTCGGCGACGATCTGCTCGACGCAGGCGTGGTTATTATCCGTCAGGCGGTTTCTCGACACCGAATTGAGGCTTCGGTAAAAGTCAGCGTAATCGTCCGAACCCATTGTCCAAACGTTGGACTTGAAGCGCATGTACTTCGCGGGCTTGAGCGTCTTGTAGGCCAAACAATAGAACGGCCACATGAAGACTCGGCTGTCCCTGATTCCTGCTGGTACAAGCTCGTCCATCATCCAGCGAATGGCATTTGTCAGTGAGCGGTTCATTGCTTCTCCTGCGAGATCACGCGCCGCACCATATAGGGTGGGCGGGACTTTGATTCGATATAGGTACGTCCGACGTATTCACCCAGCACTCCGATGCCAATCAATTGCGCGCCGCCTAGGAACATCATGCCGCAGAAGATCGAGGCGTACCCTGGCACTTGCCGGCCGTGAACAAATGTCTGGAATGTAATCCAGGTGCCCGTCGCGAGTGATAGTGCGCCAATGATGAGGCCAGCGATGATGGCGAGACGCAATGGTTTGACGGAAAAGCTAGTTATTGCATTGACGGCCAGGGCAATAAGATGACCGAGGCGGAACTTGCTTGCGCCTGCCTCGCGCGACTCGAACTCAATTGGAATGCGCGCGACCGGAAATCCGATCCACGAATATAGGCCTTTGGTAAACCGGTGCTGCTCGCGCAAGCTGCACAGCGCCTCGACAGCAGCGCGCGATAGGAGGCGGAAATCGCCATCGCCGTCCACCATGGGAATATCGGAGAGCCAATTGATGAGCCGATAGAAGCGCCGAGTCATGAAGCGCCGAGATATGGAGTCGCCCGCTCGCGATGTGCGCGAAGCGATCACCACTTCGCTGCCCTCTTTCCACGCTTCCATAAGTGCCGTGATCGCTTCGGGCGGGTGCTGAAGGTCGGCATCGATCATGACAACTGCGTCGCAGTCGGTCTTGAGTGCCGCATCCAAGCCCGCCAGGAGCGCGGCCTCCTTGCCGAAGTTGCGCGACAACTGCACGACGCACGCGCCTTCGGGCAGTGTCCGGAGGCGTCGCGTAACGCGGGCTACGCCATCATCTGAACTCCCGTCATCCACGCAGATTATGCGCAGCGCTACATTCGGCGACGTCATGGCCGGGACAAGGCGATCGAAGAACCGCTCGATATTGGACGCCTCGTTGTACATTGGAACAACAATGGCAATGCTGCTTTTATTCATGTCCCCGATTCTTCGCTGAATACACACGTGCTCCGTACAGTCCCGTCAACGTGGTCAGCAGGGCCGCGAACGCGCTGATCACAATACCGAGCCTCAAGAGCGGGTCCTGATATTCGGCGGTAATAGAGCGGGTATGCGCCGGAACGATCACGCCAATCTGATTGTAGTTGACACGGGCGACAGCTGCAGGACGGCCATCCACCCAAGCAGTCCAGTTGGGTGAATAGTTGTCTCCGATCACGAGCATGATGCGAGCCTGATTGTCAGATTCGAGTGTTACCGCAACTCGTTCCACCTGCTCGTCCGCAATTTTTAACCGCGGCACAGGAACCGTGTTGCCGCTCAGCACAGCGTTGACATTTTCCACCAAGGCAGTCCTCGCGGCCCTGAAAGCTCGCCCGTCTTGTAAGCGAGACGTTTGCAGAGCGCTCAAAATCTGCGGGTCCGACAGCAGGATTGATTCACCTACCAGGCGGATGCGGGGCAGGCTGCGCGTGTTGAAAATGAGGCCTGCGGGATTAGTTGTCTGAACCGGTGCCCATCGCGCGGGCGGATAGAGTTCCTGTCCTCGTGGAATCTCAGGCGCGGAATTTGGCACGTAGGGCTCGACGATCGAAACTCCATAGAGGTCCAACACTTGGTTCTGCTCGGACATGACGTTGGGCTGTGTCCATCCCCCGAGTGTCATTCCTACCAATTCAGCGAAGCGCTTGGATAGCAGTGGCCCGTACCAATTAAGCGATGGGATCCCTGCCGCTCGCGCGATGTCCGGCGATAGGTTCGGGCTGGTCCAGCCGGAGAGCGTTAACAGTCGTCCTTTTGTGGTCGCGATCAGGCCTTTTGTTTGCGAAAGCACCTCGATATGCGCGTCGTCGTGTTTGTTCCCGAGAATATTGGTGGATGGTGCGTGACGAGCGAGGTTGAGGAGTTCGATGGCCGCGATGAGAATCGGAGCGACGAGAAGGAAGTTTGTTTGCCCGAAACCCTTGATGCCCCAGGCGACGCTCACGATGGCTATGAGCGAGAGCGTCAAGAACTGGAACAAAGTTGGACCGGTAAACAGTTGAATCAAGTCAATTGAAGTCGAGCAAGACGTGCATGTGCGAAACAGCGCTATCGTCGCAATTAGCGGCAGTATTGCGGTGACCGCTCGCCGGACCCTGACCTTTACTGGCAAAGAAGCCGAGGTCATGCGTGCAAACGCCATGCATGCTAGTTGCAAGGCAATAACCGACGAAACGATTTGCCACCTTCCCCATGCACGAAACAATGACAAGGCGGGCACATGTACAAGCCAAGCGGAGAGATTCGTCAAGGATGGCGCCAAGGCAAGGATTGACGTCAGAACGAAGGCTAGGATGAGCTTGCGTCCGACCAGGTCGAACCAAAGCTCTCTGGCGCCGATGAGTATTAGGAAGGGAATGCATGCGCCGATGTAGGCGATGTTCTCCGACCAATTGTTAGTTAGATCGGTGCCCGCGTAAGGAGTTGGCGCGGCGCTACCCATGTCTCCACCCGCCAGGTACGGGAATATATTGATGCCCAGTTCGAATGGCCTCAGGCTGAACTGCCTTAGAGTCTCTGAGTCTATGGAGGCGCGCAGCGAGTCCGCAACAAACCCAAGCGCTGGAACGAGGAAAGCCGCCGAAAGTGCAGCGCCTAATGTGACGCCTAACACTATCTGCGCATAGACAGACATGATTTTGGACGGCCGGTGCGTCAGTGGCATCGCGACCAAGCCACATCCCGACAGACCATAAACGGTTATCTGGGTGTGGCCAGTGGCGAGTGACAGGGCGGTTGCTACCGCTAGTAGGGCTACCCATGCAGGCCAGGCCACACTGCGCGTGGACAACCTTAGGCCAGCCAGCAGCATCCATGGTACATAAGCGGCTGCGTGCAACATGGACGTATGCCCAAGATGCGCCACCAGGAAGCCCAGTCCGGGAGCGCACATGACCGCAAGGATGGATGCCGCGCGCGAGCGCGTCAGCGACCACGCGAGACAACTGTTGCCCATGGCGAAAATGAATATCGCCGAGAGCGTGAAGTAGTCGAACCCCTTTTGATTCGCGGGGAAAAGATATTTAAGGAAATAGAAGGCAAAACTATTGGGGTCGGCGTAGCTTGGCCAGCCGCCAATGTAGCGGTCGCTCCAATGGAAGCCATTATCGAAGAACTGCGCAAATTGCCCATCCGAGGATATGTGGGCGTTCGACGCGAGGAAAGGGAAATAAATCGATAGGGTGGCGATTATCCCTAGAACAACCAACGACGGGAAGCCTGCCGACTTGTTCTGCGGTTCGCCTTGAAGTAAGGCCATTATCCATCCCCTGATTACGGCTGCTCATGTTCGATCTATTGAAAACGTCGCTTTGCCACAAATCTATCCATCGACGATGAGGGTATCGGGCGATACAAAAATCCTCCATCTGCGTTTCGAAGCAAGTTTTGCCTTGGCCAATATGGAGCAAGCAATTCAAGTGCTGTCTTCGAATCGGAGTCAAGTTTAGCAGGCCGTCGAGAAACTCCCGCGCCTCGAAGCGGTCGTAGTAGCCCTCTATCGCAGAGCCCTCTGTCCGATGCGTAGCCCTGACCTCCCTTGGCTTGACGCGCTTTCCTATGCGTTCGTGGAAGGCCGCGTGCCGAGCGCTCGTCCGATCTGCAAGCTGCGCGTGCTGGAGGATGGGATGCATGGCGAGCTCGACGGGACGCCGGCCACCAGACACGCCAAGGGCGACCGCTGGTCAAATCCGCCGAAGCGCCTTCTGCCAGCCTCACCGTTGTAGGCGGTCTGCAGCGTGCGCGGTGAGCTGAAGCGGATGGATCTACTGGAAACGAAGCTGCTGCTTCGCTGAGTCGTCGGACCCGACGTGGATGCGCCTGTGGGGGCTCACTCGGTTGGTGGTTGCGGGAGCTGTAGAGTGAGGAGCAGTTTTCCATGGATGGCACGCAGCTGAGGCATGGGCCTCGCACATGAGTTATGGGCCGGAAGACGGAGGCGACGACGGAGATGGCTTTCAGGGCCAAACGTGCCGCAATGTGATGCACGCGTCATCTACCGGCCCGGGCCCGCGGCTGATCCGAATAGGCAGAGGCAACGAAGCGAAGGCAAGTTACCTGGCCAATGCCCTGCTGGAGAGCCGTATCGACCTGATAGTGGCCGTCGACTTGGGCCACGCCAGCAGCACCAGCGAGCGCGAAGGGACGCTCGATTTGCCGACTCGGGCTGGAGTGAAGGCTTGCGCCGCGATGGGTGCAGACAAAGGTAGCGACCAGCGGGACTTCGACGAAGCACTGAAACGGCGCGGCATCCAAGCTCAGATTGCCCGCAACACCAAGGGGCGGCACAGCTCCATTGACGGACGAATCGTTCGAAGCAATGGCTACGAGATCTGCCTGTAGACACGCAAGCGCAACGAACCGGGCTTCGGGTGAATCAAGTCCTTCGGCGGGCTTCGCAAACGGCCATTAGTGGCGTTGTCCAAAGTGTGCGGATGGGTCGCCTCGATGTTGACGGCGTTCAGCCTGATCTGGCTCTGTGGAATCGGCGCGTGGCGGAATCCATCACCGATGTGAGTGATGAGGGGAATTTGGCGCTTGCTCGCGAGGGAAGTAACCGTGATCGCTTCCCGCGCGTGATGTGTCTGATAGAACGACGCTATGCCAGTGGAGCATAAACGTCCATTCCCAAAAGGGTTTTGTGGAACTCGATCGAACTGGATGCTTCACGACGCCAGTAAACTGCCGATCTCTCGCGTGCGCCGCTCCATCAATGCGGCATCGTTGCGACTTTCCACATTTAGCCTTAGTAGTGGCTCGGTGTTTGAGCTACGCAGATTGAAACGCCAGTTACCAAAATCAGCGCTTACACCGTCAGTGTAGTCCAGGGCCGGCTGGCCGCTGGCGTAAAAACTCAGGACTTTCGCAATGGCTTCTTTTGCATCGGAAACTTTAAAGTTGATCTCGCCACTGCAGGGAAAAGTCGACATTCGGTCCTCGACCAGCTCTGCCAAAGACTTGCCCGTCGACGAGACAAGGTTGGCGATCAACAGCCACGGAATCATGCCGGAGTCGCAGTAGGCGAAATCGCGGAAATAATGATGCGCACTCATTTCGCCGCCGTAGATGGCGTTCTCGGCGCGCATGCGTTCCTTGATGAAGGCGTGGCCGGTCTTGCTCATAACCGGAATGCCGCCTGCGGCGCGCACCATCTCGATGGTGTTCCAGGTGAGGCGGGGGTCGTGAATGATCTTCGCGCCCGGGTGCTTGCGCAGCATCGAGGCGGCGAGCAGGCCCACCAGGTAGTAGCCCTCGATGAAGCGACCCGTGGCATCGAAGAAGAAGCAGCGATCGAAGTCACCGTCCCAGGCCACGCCGAAGTCTGCGCCGCTTTCCACGACCGCCTTGGCGGTGTCGGCACGACATTCGGGCAACAGCGGATTGGGAATGCCATTCGGGAAGTTGCCGTCGGGCGTGTGGTGCACGCGGATGAATTCGAACGGCAGGTGCGGGGCAAGCGCATCGACGACGAGGCCGGCGCCACCATTGCCGGCATTCACCACGATCTTGAGCGGCTTCAGTGTTTCCCGTTCGAGGTAGCCGAGCAAATGCTCGACGAAGGCGGAACGATCGTGATGCGTGCGTTGCTGGCCCGAGACCGGGCGGTCGGGCAGGGGGTGCTCGCAGGCATCGCGAATGGCGAACAGGCCGGAATCGCCGCTGATCGGGCGGGAGCCTTCGCGTACCAGCTTCATGCCGTTGTAATCCATCGGATTGTGGCTGGCGGTCACCATGACGCCACCGGCCGCTCCCAGGTGTGCGGTCTGGAAATAGACCTCTTCCGTTCCACCCACGCCGATGTCGATGACGTCGCGTCCGCCGCGTCGTAGGCCGTCCGCCAGCGCCGTCTGCAGCGAGGGGCTGCTCAGGCGCACATCGCGCCCGAGTACCACCGGGCCGGCATCGAGCTGTTGCGCCAGGGCGAACCCGATGCGTCGGGCCAGCTCATCGTCGAGTTGATCCGGAACCCGGCCGCGGATGTCATAGGCTTTGAAGCAGCGCAGGTCCATGTCAACGACGTCCTTATTTCAAAGATGGGGGAGAGAGCTCGAAGTGCCGGCGGCGAGCCGTCGGGGGGCGAGCCGATCGGGCCCGGGTGCACGCACCGGTGTCTTCGGCCTGGGGCGACGGAGGGTGGCACGGAGCAGCAGCGGTCAGTTTACCCTTCCGGGCAGCCGTGCCTCCAGACCGACGTCTGATGGCCTGGCTCCGCTAGCCAGGCTTGTCGGGAGCGTAGGCAGGCCGGCGCGCGCGCCTGGAACGCAGGATGTGCCGGGACCGGCAGCGGCCCCGGACGGCGAGGCCGTTGCCGGGGCGCTGAAGCGGTCAGCCGATCGCGGCTTCCAGCTCAGGGAGCAGCTTGAACAGGTCACCCACCAGGCCGATGTCGGCGATCTCGAAGATCGGCGCTTCGCCGTCCTTGTTGATGGCGACGATCGTGCCGGCGTCCTTGATGCCGGTCAGGTGCTGGATGGCACCGGAGATGCCGATGGCCATGTACAGCTCCGGCGCGATGATCTTGCCGGTCTGGCCCACCTGCAGGTCGCTCGGCACATAGCCGGCGTCGACTGCTGCGCGCGAGGCACCCACGGCGGCACCGATCTTGTCGGCGAACTTGTAGATGACCTCGAAGTTTTCCTTTGAGCCCACGCCGCGACCGCCGGAGACCACCTTGCTGGCGCTCTGCAGGTCCGGGCGATCGCTCTTGCCCGACTGTAGCTCGACGAAGCGGGTGTGCGAGGGCAGGGCGACGTCGAGCTTGAGTGCCTCGACCGGTGCGCTGTTCGCGCCACTGGCGGCAGCGGCCCACGAAGCAGTACGGATGGTGGCGACAACGGTGCTGCCCGCATCGGCCTCGACCGTGATGATGGCGTTGCCGGCGTAGATCGGGCGCTTGAAGGTGTGCGCGCCTTCCACGCTCATCACGTCGCTGACCTGGGCCACGCCGAGCAGGGCGGCCACGCGCGGCAGCACGTCCTTGCCGAACGTCGTCGACGGGGCGAACACGTGGCTGTAACCGGCGGCGGCCTTTGCGATCTGCGGAGCCAGCACGGCGGCCAGCGGGTGCGCGTTCTCGGCGCGAGCGACGGTGAGCACGCGGCTGACGCCGTCGATCTTCGCCGCTTCGGCGGCGAGGGCGTCGACGTTATCGGCCAGCACCAGCACGTCGATGGCTTCGGGCTTGATGGCCGCGGCGGCGCTCACGGCGCGCGCGGTGGAGGGGTTGAGCTTGCCGTTCAGATGTTCGGCGATGACGAGGATCTTGGACATGTCGTTGTCTCCTTCAGGCTGCTTAAAGCAGGCCCTTCTGCTTCAGCGCCGCGACCAGTTCGGCCGCATCCTTGACCATCACGCCCTTGCTGCGCTTGGCCGGCGCGGCGTAGTGCGTGGTCTTGAGGTGGTCGTTGGCTTCCACGCCGAGCGAGGCGAACTCGATGCTGTCGATCGGCTTGGACTTGGCCTTCATGATGTCCGGCAGCTTGATGAAGCGCGGCTCGTTGAGGCGCAGGTCGGTGGTGATCACCGCGGGCAGTTCCGCTTCGATCACTTCGAGGCCGGCGTCGACTTCGCGCGTCACCGTGATCTTGCCGTCGGCGATCTCGACCTTGCTGGCGAAGGTGGCCTGCGGGCGGTCCCACAACGCGGCCAGCATCTGGCCGGTCTGATTGGCGTCGTCGTCGATGGCCTGCTTGCCGAGGATGACCAGGCCCGGCTGTTCTTTCTCGATCAGCTTCTGGAAGATGCGCGCGGCGGTCAGCGGCTGCACGGCATCGCCGGTCACGACGTGGATGGCGCGGTTGGCGCCCATGGCCAGGCCGTTGCGCAGGTGCGCGGTGAGGTCGGCCGGACCAATGCCCACGACCACGACCTCTTCGGCGACACCCTTTTCGCGCAGGCGCAGCGCTTCTTCCAGCGCGATGTCGTCAAACGGGTTGGCGGAGAGTTTCACGCCATCGGTGACCACGCCCGTGCCATCGGGCTTGACCTGAATGCGCACGTTGTAGTCCACGACGCGCTTGTAGCCGACCAGGATCTTCATCTGCTGTTCCTTCTACCGTACGCCCCATGGGCGCTTAGAAAATGGTGATGCAAAGGCCGTATTCTAGCCGATGGCCCATCCGGGCACGAATGTTCCGGCCGGGCTTCAAATCAGCCGCTGCGGCGCGCATAGGGATAGGTACCGGGGGCGCGGGCGTCGCGGGCGAGGCCACACAGCGGTCCGGCCTCGGCAAGCCGGCCGCCGCAGCGCTGCACCGTGAGCGCGATGACCCGTTCCACGGCGTGCGCCATGGTGCCGTCGACCTGGCCCGTTTCGTCTTCGAATTCCCCGAGCCCCAGATGGGCGTCGAGCAGCGGTCGCAGCGATGCCAGGCGCGCCCAGAACATGCTGCCAGCGACAAAATCGTCGGTTTCCGGGGATGGGGCGCCGAGGCCCAGTGCAGTGCACAGGTATCGTACGTTGGCCTCGTTTGCGCCCCAGTAGGGACCCAAGGGCTGGACATGACCCTCGGCGGCGACGATGCCCAGGCCGGGGTCGCTACGGAAGGCCGAGGCGATGCGCGCCGCACGTTCGGGAGAGAGCAGTTTCTCGATCAGTTCCTGGCGCCAGCGATCGCCATCCTGACGGTGTGTGGTGCGCTTGGTATGCAGCTTCAGCACCACCTCGGCGCCCTCGTCGAGAAGACGGTCGCAAACGATCAGGAAAGGCAGGATATCGCGACCGCGATTTTCGCTTGCTTCGATTTCCGCATCCAGTCCGAGGCGGGCCACGCGCTCTCGGACCTCTTGCTCACGTTCGTAGGCCGTGGTGATCACCACGCGCCAGTCGATGCCAGTGGCGCGAAGTGCGCCGACAATCTCGTCAAGCACATCGACATACCAGGCATGGATCACCGCGCAGGGACGGGGGTCCGGGGCACGTGATGGCGCGGCAGCCTCGGAAAGAGCCTGGCGCGTCGCTTCCAGCCACGCATGGCCGAGCCGGGCGTCAGGCTCGAGTACGGCCCCTTCGGCCCATTCGTTCCAGGCGTTGATGAACACCATTGGCGATGCAGGCGCTCGTCGCCTGGCCGTGTGGATGGCATGGCGCAACCAGTCGCGATAACCGCGTGGCGAAGCATGAGCATAGACGCGGCCGCGTCCACTGCGGCGCGGCTCGTTGTCCCAGCCGGGGTTCACTCCGGGATAGAGCAGGTAGGCCGGATCTGGCGTGCTCATGGCCGCGGTTGCCAGTTCACGCCAGTCGTGGACGTCACCGTGGAAGCCGGGATTGATCAGCGTCAGTTGACCAGTGATGGCCTTGAGCGTCGTATTGTTAGGTGGAAACTCCACAGCCGCGTCAAAACCGATGCTGCGCGGGTCGACGCGATCGAAGCTCTGTACATAGGCGAGATGGATCTCGCCTATGCCGTTAGCGTGGCACCATTCACGCCAGCGTTGCGCGGTTCCCATTGGGTCGGGAAGCAAGCCGGGGCGGTAAACAAGCAGCATCGGCTTGCCTTCCACCCTCAGATATCGAGGGTCGGTGAGATAGCGCGACACATGCGCGATAAACGCAAGGTCATCCTCGACGCTGTGTTGCTGGCCGATCAAGATGTCGTCGGCACGCCCATCCCACCGGCGCGACCAGTTTTCGTTGGCCCAGCACAGGCAGAGCGGCAGGTCGAGCGTCGGATCCTGCAGCCACTGCCGTAGCGGGTCCTCGAGCAGCGTCTTGCCGGCGAACCAGTAGAAATAGCTGCAGAAGGCACCAATGCCGTATTCGCGCGCCAACTGCATTTGCCGCCGCATGACCTCGGGCTGGCGCAAGTCGTAGAAACCAAGCGCGCCGGGCAGGCGCGGCTGCAGGTGACCCTCGAACTGGGGCAATGCGCGCGTCACGCTGTTCCATTCGGTGAAACCCGTGCCCCACCAGACGTCATTCTCGGGAATGGCGTGGAACTGCGGGAGATAAAACGCAATCAGCGTGGCAGGCAACGCGTCGGGGAGCGTGCCAGCACGATAGGGTGCATAGCCCAAGGCACGTCCGGCCGAGTGCCGCAATGGTCGATGTGCCTGATGCCGGCTGTCCGGCGACTGGCCGCGTGGGCCCTGCGGAACGAAATCGGCATGGCGTTCCAGAAATCGCTGCCGCAGACGGTCACGCGTCGCTGCGGGCATCGGTGTGAGCCGAAAGCCAGCACGCAGCAGATGGAAAAGGGGGTGTTTGATAATGTTGGGTAGCGACATGGACATCAGCCTGGGTGATGCGTGATGGTCCGGCCTAGGAGCACGGGGGTCAATCCAGTGCTCGGTGCAAGGTGGCATCGGCGGCAGCGGCTGAGAAGTGGTTCCGCACATTCTCAAGGCCCTGCATCGACAGTTCGTTCCACAGGGATTCGCTACTACTCAGGCGCACCACCGACTCCACGAACGCCGGTGCGTCCTGCGCGACCAGTACGTCTTGGCCATCACGCAGTTGCATGCCTTCCACGGCCAAGGGGGTCGCAATGACCGGCACTCCGTAGCTCATTGCCATGTTGATCTTGCCCTTGACTCCCGCCCCAAATCGAAGCGGGGCCAGTGAAGCAAGGGCGCCTTCCAGCCACGGTGCGAGGTCCGGTACCCGGCCGTGCAATGCCAGGCCTGGCGTGGCCAGTTCACTGCGTGCCGAGTCGGGGATGTCGCCGAGTACGTGGATGCGGATATCGGGCAGGCGGGCGCGCAGTGCGGGCAGGATGTCCGTGGCGATCCAGCGGATGGCATCCGCGTTGGGTGGGTGACCGAAGCCACCGATGAAGACCAGGTCACGGCGTTCCGCAAAAGGCCTGTGGCAGCCATGAACCTCGTGAATGTTCGAGAGAACTTCAACCCTGGCATGGGGTAGCTCTGCCGCAAGCAGTGCTTGTTCGTGTGGGCTTACTACGAACGTCACGTCGCATTGTTCGATCAGGGCCACCTCGCTTTTGCGTGACGACTTGGCCTGATGGGCCATGGTGGCACTGCCACTGAGCTCGGCTGCACGCTGCTCACGCAGGAAATGCAGGTCGACCGTGTCGAACAGCAGTCGCGACTTGGGTGCGTGCTTGCGTACCAAGGAGGCGTACTGGCCGGCGACGGTGTGGCGGCACAAAATGACGGCGTGCAAGTCACGTCCGTGCTCAATCAGCCAGTGGGGCAGCTCGGATACCCAGGGGCGGCTCAGCACTTCGGTGCCCAGGGCGCCCAGTGAGCGGATTTCATTATCGGTGGCGCGACCATCGTCCGGCAGGAAGCACACATCCCAGCCCTGGGCATCCAGCAGCTTCAGGATGGCGCACAGTCGCAACGATCCCGAATCGCGCGTGGGATCGGGTGTCATGCTGTCGACGACCAGGATGCGCCCCTTGCGGCGCCACCGTAGCGCGCGTGGCAAGGGGGTGCCGGCCGGTGGCTGGTTGCGCAGCACCGTCGCCCATTTTTCCAGGAATTTGGCCTGGTTGGGCACCTGATGGCGCTTCATGCCCGCCTGCAGATCGGTGCCGGCGGAGATACCTTCGAAATGAACCACCGTGCTTGCCGGTTCGAAGTAGACGCGAAGTCCCATGTGACGAATGGCGAAGGCGAGATCGGCGTCTTCGTAGTAGGCCGGCGTGTAGCGGATGTCGAAGCCACGCACGCGCTCGAAGACGTCGCGGCGGATCATCAGCGAGGCGCCGCTGACGTAATCGACCTCTCGCCGATAGCGCCATGAAGGTGCATCCCGTTGCTCGAATCGCCCCACGGTCCATCCGCTGCCGTCGGCAAAGATCAAGCCGCCCGCCTCCTGCAGCCTGCCGTCCGGGTACACCAGCCTGCTACCGGCAATGCCGCAATCTGTCTTCTCTACAAAACAGTCCAGCAGGCCATCCAGCCAGTTCGACATGACCTGCGTATCGTTATTGAGGAATAGCAGGTATTCGCCGCGGGCAATCGCGGCCCCGGCGTTGCAACTCCCGACGAAGCCCAGATTGGTTTCGTTGTGAAGCAGGCGCACACCGCCCACGCGGGCCAGGGTTTCGGCGCTGTCGTCAGGTGAGGCATCGTCGACCACGATGACTTCGAATGGGGCGCGCGGCGGATGACGTTGGATCGAACTCAGGCAGGCCAGCGTGTATGCCAGCTTGCCGTGGATCGGAATGATCACCGAGACAAGCGGACTTTCGGACGTGGGCAGCACGAAAGGCTCGAACGGCATCACCAGCGGTGCGACCTGCAACGAGTCGTCCACGGCGGGTCTGCGCTCAAATTCCTGGCGCGCACGAGCCAACGTCCCGCGCCATCCGCGCAGAGCTATGCTTCCGCGAAAGCGCTGCAGCGTGTAATGCAGGCGTTTGAGACGCCATGTCAGTCGGGTGGACAGCGCCGTGCCCTCACATCACAAGTTCTGGTAATTCGGCCCCGACCCACCCTCTGGCGTTACCCAGGTGATGATCTCGTAGGGGTCCTTGATGTCGCAGGTCTTGCAGTGCACGCAGTTGGCGGCATTTACCTGCAGGCGCTTGCCGGCTTCGTCGTCGACGATCTCGTAAACGCCGGCGGGGCAGAAGCGCGTGCATGGATTGCCGTATTCCACCGCGCACTTGGTGACGCACACCGAAGTGTCGGCCACGTGCAGGTGGACGGGCTGGTCCTCGTCGTGCTCGGTGGCGGCGAAGTACACGGCGGCCAGGCGGTCGCGCGGCGGCAGTTCGCGCGGCTGCACGTAGTCCCGCTTGGGTTCTTCCTGCTGGCCGAGCTTGTGCAGCGACGACCAGTCGGCCTTGTTCTTCAGCGTCCACGGCGAGGCGCCGGCGACGACGGTTTCCCAGGCGGCGTTCAACATGCCGAACCACAGGCCCTTCTTGAAGGCAGGCTTGATGTTGCGCACCTTCTTCAGTTCGGCCATCACGTCCGAGCCGCGCAACCTGGCATCGAAACCGGCCGGGTTGAGGTCGTTCGCGGCCAGGTGTTCAGCGGCGAGCATGCCGCTCTTGATGGCCTGGTGCGTGCCCTTGATCTTGGGCACGTTGAGCAGGCCGGCGGTGTCGCCGATCAACAGGGCGCCCGGCATCTCCAGCCTGGGCAGCGACTGGTAGCCGCCGGTGACGATGGCGCGCGCGCCGGCCGACAGGATGCTGCCGCCTTCGAGCAGTGCCTTCACCGACGGGTGGTTCTTCCACTGCTGGAAGGCTTCCCACGGCTGGTAGTTCGGGTCGGAGTAGTCCAGGCCGCTGACGTAGCCGAGCGAGATGCGATCCTTGTCCAGGTGATACAGGAAGCTGCCGCCATAGGTATGGTTGTCGGCCGGCCAGCCGAAGCTGTGCACGATCTTGCCTGGCGTCACGCGGCCCGGCGGCAGCTGCCACAGTTCCTTGATGCCGATGGAATAGCCCTGCGGGTCGCTGTCCTTGTCCAGCGCGAAACGCTTGATCAGCTGCTTGGTGAGGCTGCCGCGCGCGCCTTCGGCCAGCACGGTGACCCTGGCCTTGATGTCGATGCCCTGGGTGTAGCCCGGCTTGTGCGAGCCGTCCTTGGCCACGCCCATGTCGCCGATGCGCACGCCAGCGACCGAGCCGTCGTCATTGAACACGGTGTCGGCGGCCGCGAAGCCCGGGAACACGTCCACGCCCAGTGCTTCGGCCTGCGGCGCCAGCCACGCGCACATGGCGCCCAGCGACACGATGAAGTTGCCGTGGTTGTTCATGCCCGGCGGCACCGGCAACCGGCGCGAGCCGGTCTTGCTGAGCAGCAGGAACTCGTCTTCGCCGGCGGGCACGCAGATCGGCGGCGGGTTGTCGCGCCAGCCCGGCAGCAGCGCGTCCAGCGGCTGCGGTTCGATCACCGCGCCGGAAAGGATCTGCGCGCCGATGGTCGAGGCTTTCTCGATGACGCAGACGGTCAGGTCGGGCTTGAGCTGCTTTAGTCGAATGGCGAAGGACAGCCCGGACGGGCCGGCACCCACGACGACGACGTCGTATTCCATTGTTTCGCGGTCGCTCATGGCGGGCCCCATCTGGCAGTGACGTCTCGGTACCGTTCCTTCACGTATGGAACGGGCAAACTGGCATTGTCCGGGTTCGGGACGTGGTGGGCAACGGATGCGCGATGGATCCTTGCAAACCCTTCATCACCGGTGGCGATAATTCCAAGCAGAAAGCCCCAGGGACGAGACCATGAATCAACAGCCCCCGATCAGCGACCTCGACCTCCGTCGGGCCACGATGTGTCAGCTGCTCCACTGGCTGGCGGTGGAGCGGGTCCAGCCGCAGAGGCTGGCCGAGGTTTACCAGGAGGCGATCGAGCGCATCAACCCGCAGATCAATGCGTATGTCAGCCTGAGTCCGGCGATGCTGCAGGAGCAGGCGCTGGCGGCCCAGCATCGCCGCCGCGACGGGGTGATTGGCCGGCTGGACGGCCTGCCGGTGGCGCTCAAGGACAATTTCGACACCGCCGGCTGGCCCACGGGCGCTGGCCTGGCCGGGCGTCGGCCACCGGCCGGCGAGGATGCGCATGCGGTGGCCCGACTGCGCGCCTCCGGGGCGGTGCTGGTCGGCAAGACCAACATGGACGAGGGCGCGCTGGGCGCGGTGACCGACAATCCGCATTACGGGCCCACCCACAACCCCCACCGCCACGGTTTTACCGCGGGCGGCTCGTCGGGCGGCGCGGCGGCGGCCGTGGCGGCGGGTCTGGCGGTGGCGGCGGTGGGGTCGGACAGCCTGGGTTCGATCCGCATCCCGGCGAGTTATTGCGGCGTGTATGCGCTCAAGCCCACGCATGGCGAAATCTCGGCCCGCGGCATGGTGCCCGCCGCGCGCCGGCTGGACACCGTCGGCCTGCTGGCCCGCAGTGCGGACGATCTCACCGTCCTGCTGCAGGTGCTGGCCGGCTATGACGCCGACGACGCACGCTCGCGCCGCCGGCGCGTGGCGTTGTCGCCGCCGGACTGGGAGCCGGGCCGCCTGCGGGCCGGCTTCCTGCCCAACCTCGATGCCCTGGGCGTGCAGCCGGACGTGATCGCCCTGTTCGAGGCCGCGCTGGCGAAATGGCCGCGCGAACTGGGCGAGCGCCGCACGGTCGATTTTTCCGATTGGGATTTCTCGCGCACGCGCCGCGCCGGCCTGTTGCTGATGGAAGCGGAAATGCTGGGCACCTTCGCCGACGACCTGGCCAACCCCGAGCGCCGCGTGTCGGAACACTTCCGGCGGCTGCTCGGCTATGCGGCCGGCAAGAGCGCCGCCGATTACGCCACGGCCGATCGCGTGCTGGATGCCGCCACCCTGAAAATGCGGCGACTGTTCGCCCAGATCGACGTGCTGGTCCTGCCCACCACGCCGCAAGGCGCGTTTCCGCTGGATGGCCCGGTACCCGATTCGCAGGCAGACCTGACCAGCTTCGCCAGCCTCGCCGGGTGCCCCGCGGTGAGTATCCCCATGGGTTACCTGCCCAATGGCATGCCGGTGGGCTTGCAACTGGTGGGCGCGCGCGGGTCGGACCTGCGTCTGCTGGAGCTCGCCTCTGTGTGCGCCGCGACGCTGGACGTCGAGCCCTCGTTTCCGGCCATTGGCTGATCCGTCGCCGGGTTCGATGGTGGAGTGGTGGCGTGAGCCTGTTTGACCTTCCGACGACCGACACCTGGCAGCCCTTGCCGTTGCCAGGCGGGGAGCTGTCGCTATGGCCGCGGTGGCTGTCCGCGGCCGACGCCGATGCGCTGCTGGCGGAATTGCAGGCAGGCATTCCCTGGGAAACCCACCGCATCCGCATCTACGGGCGCGAGGTGGATTCGCCCCGGCTGAGCTGCTGGATCGGCGACGCGGACGCCACGTACGTCTATTCACGCACGCGCTTCGAACCGCATCCATGGACGCCGGCGCTCGCGGCACTGCGTGATCGGGTCGCGGCGGCCAGTGGGGCCCGTTTCAACAGCGTGCTGGCCAACCTCTATCGCGACGGCAACGACTCGATGGGCTGGCACAGCGACAACGAGCCGGAGCTGGGCGAGCGACCCGTGATTGCCTCACTGAGCCTGGGCGCCGTGCGGCGCTTTCGCCTCAAGCCGCGCCACGCGGATGGCCGGCGCGAAGTGCGCGTGATCGAGTTGGGCCACGGCAGCCTGCTGCGAATGGCGGGCGACACGCAGCAGCACTATGTGCACGATCTGCCCCGCACGAGTGCCGCGACCGGTGCGCGCCTCAACCTGACGTTCCGCCTTGTCATGTCGGGCAGGCGCTGAACACCCACGTTCGTTCCGCCACGCCTGCCGACGATGCGGCGGACGTCAGGGTGAGCGCCCGCCGCGCGGCTCCAGCGACTGTTGCATGGTCCACGCCACCAGTTGCGTCGACAGTGCATCGCTGGCCTGTCCGAACGCCGCCACGACCTGTGGCACGGCGGTGCCTGCCGCGACCTGGGTGACATCGAAGCGATGCGCGGCGACGATGCGCAAGCCGTCCGTGCGCACCAGCCTGGCATCGAACTCGATCGTCACCACCGGCTGGCCACCCTGGTAGACCGACTGGAAGGCGCGCAGGTCGCCGGTCAGCACATAGTCTGCCTGCAGGCTGTTGTCATCCGTGCTGAGCGCGCCGATGCGGCCGTCATCGCGAAAGGCATCGACCACCCGATTGCGCAACAGCATGGTCGCGCTATCGCTCCATCGCGCACCCTTGTAGGCGCTCACGACATTGCCCTGCGGCAGCACGGCGATGCGTGTGCTGTCGATCATGCGCTCGGCTTGCGGCGTGTCCACGCGCAGCGACCACGTCACGCCATTCCCTGCGTGACGGGGGAGGGGTGTGGCCGGCAGGCGGTAGACATCCGGCGACTCCGCCTTGGGGAACACCGAGCAGGCGACCAGCAGCATGGTGAACGCCGTGCAGGCGAAGAGGGCGAACAACCTCATGGCACGAACTCCTTGTTGCGGTCACGGCCCAGCAGGTAGCCGGACGGATTCTCTTCCAGCCGACGCGTGATGCCGCGCAACGAACCGGCAGCGTCGCGCAGCTCGCGCACGGCCGGGCCTACCTCGCCCAGTCCCTGCATGCTGCCATTCAGTGCGGCATGGTTGTCGCTGAGCAGCTGGTCGATATGGGCCGTCGCGCGCTCCAGCGAGGCCATGGCGTTCCTGGCGCTGTCCAGCGTGGCGCGCCCCTGGTTGTCGACCAGGCCGTTCGCATGGCGCACCAGCTGGTCGGTTTGCGCCAGCGTCTCGTTCGCCTGCCTGCTCGCCTGGGCCAGTTGTTGCAGCAGTTGGCGGATGTCCTCGCGCTGGTCGGCAACGGCGCCGGTGGCCTGGTCCAGGTGGTCGAGTGTGCGGCTGATGTGATCCAGATTGTCCCTGGACAACAGTTCGCTCGCACGGGCGACGACCTCGTTGATATTGACCACGAGGTCTTCGCCGTTGGCCAGGATGCGGCTGAGCGGGGAGCGGTCGGCGATGATCACCGGCGGGTTGCCGTCCTTGGACTGCAGCGGCGGGCTTTGCGGCGAGCCGCCGCTCAGCTGGATCACCGCCAGGCCGGTCACCCCGGTCAAGGCGAGCCTGGCGTGGGTGTCCTCCCGCACCGGCGTGTCGCCACCCAGGCGGATGCGCGCAAGTACCTTGCGCGGGTCCGTGGCGTCAAGCTTGAGCTGGGTGACATCGCCGACCTTGATGCCGTTGTATTGCACCGCACTGCCCACGGAGAGGCCGCTGACGGCTTCGTTGAAGACCACTTCATAGTAGGAAAACTGCCGGTCGGAACTGGACTTGGTCAGCCAAAGCGCAAACAGCAGCGCCGCGGCCACCACGACCACGGTGAACAGGCCGATCAGCACATGATGGGCTCGGGTTTCCATGTCACGTCACCTCGGGTGAAGGTCCGGCGTCATGCGCTTCTTCGGCAGCGCGCCCGCGCGGGCCATGAAAGTACGACTGCACCCACGGGTCGGGGTTCTGCGCCACCACGTCGAGGGGGCCGGCCACCAGCACCTTCTTCTGCGACAGCACGGCCACCCGGTCGCAGATGGTGTAGAGCGTGTCCAGGTCGTGGGTGACCAGGAACACGGTGAGGCCCAGCGCATCGCGCAAGGTGAGGATCAGCTGGTCGAAGGCCGACGCACTGATCGGGTCGAGGCCCGCGGTGGGTTCGTCGAGGAAAAGGATTTCCGGGTCCAGCGCCAGCGCGCGGGCCAGCGCCGCGCGCTTGACCATGCCGCCGGAAAGCTCGGCCGGCGACTTGGTTTCCGCGCTGGCGGGCAGGCCGGCGAGGGCCAGCTTCACGCCGGCCAGTTGTTGCGCCTCGGTGCGTGACAGGCCGGCGTGTTCGATCAGCGGCATGGCCACGTTCTCGACAATGTCGAGCGACGAGAACAGCGCGCCGTTCTGGAACAGCACGCCGAAGCGCCGCTCCACCAGCGAGCGCTGCTCGGGCGACAGGCTCAGCAGGTCCTGGCCGAAGACGTGCACGCGCCCGGAGGTGGGGCGGCGCAGCCCCACGATGCTGCGCAACAACACCGACTTGCCGGTGCCCGATCCGCCGACGACGCCGAGTATCTCGCCCCGGCGCACATCCAGGTCCAGGTGCTCGTGCACGGCCTGGTTGCCGAAGCGGTTGACCAGGTCGCGCACCTGGATCACCGGTGCCGCCGGCATGGATTCGGCCAGCGCGTTCACCAGCCCATCTCCATGTAGAACAGCGCGGCGACGGCATCGATCAGGATCACCACGAAGATCGACTGCACCACGCTCGAGGTAGTGTGTGCGCCCACCGACTCGGCGCTGCCGGTGACCTTGAAGCCCTCGAGGCAGCCGATCACCGCAATCAGGAAGGCGAATACGGGCGCCTTCGCGATGCCGACCAGGAAGTGCCGTACGCCGATGTCCGATTTGAGCAGGCTGATGAACATCACCGGTGGAATATCCAGCACCAGCGCGCAGACCAGTCCGCCACCCACGAGGCCGGCGATCATCGCCAGGAAGCTCAGCATGGGCAACGCGGCCAGCAGCGCCAGCACGCGCGGCAACACCAGCAATTCCATCGGATCCAGGCCGAGCGCGCGGATCGCGTCGATCTCCTCGTTGGCCTTCATCGAGCCGATCTGGGCGGTGAATGCGCTGGCGGTGCGCCCGGCCATGAGGATCGCGGTGAGCAGCACGCCGAACTCGCGCAGGAACGAAAAGCCCACCAGGTCCACGGTGTAGATGGTGGCGCCGAAGTCCGCCAGCACGGTCGAGCCGAGAAAGGCCACCACGGCGCCGACCATGAAGGTGAGCAGCACGACGATGGGCACGGCGTCCATGCCGGTCTGCTCCAGGTGCGCCAGCAGCGCGGTGCCGCGCCAGCGACGCGGCCGCCCGATCGTGCGGGCCAGCGTCTCCAGGGTGAGGCCGACGAAACCGAGCAGCCGGCGTTGCTGGTGCCCGACCGCTTCCATGGTGCGGCCGATGCGCGCCAGCACCTCGATGACGGCGTTGCCTCGGCGCACTTTTTTCGCCGGCACGCGATAGTCGTCCAGCGCGGTGCCGACGGTCTGCAGCAGGGCACGCCGCGCGGCGGCCAGGCCCGGGGCCTCGCGTGCCAGATCGGCCAGGCGCCCCGCGCCCAGCAGGTTCACCAGCAAGGAGGCGCCCGCCGTATCCAGGGTCCCGAGCTGGCTCAGGTCGACGGTGGTATCGCTGGCCAGTGGCAGGCTGATCGCGGCGATGGCCTGCTCGAGCCGGGCGTAGTGGACCAAGGTCCAGTCCCCCGCCACGCGCAGGCATGGCGGCTTCGCCGTGGCATCGAGTTGTGCGCTTCCGGTCGCCATCGATGTGCTCGCTGGAGCCATTTTCGGATCTTAGCGGAGTGCTGCGCACGTCAGGTGACGGCCTGCCTGCCGCGGTCGGCGTGGGCGCGCCAGGCGCGTTGATCCGTGTTTCGTTGCGCGCCGCCATGTCCGCCCGCGCGATTTCCGCTAGATTTCTCCCGGATGACACCCGTGCCCCGGGGCAACCAAGCCAAAGGCCAGTGAAACAACGTATGTCACCCATGTCCCAGCTGGACGCGCTCGAGGCCGAGAGCATCCACATCTTCCGCGAGACGGCGGCCGCCTTCGGGCGCCCGGTGATGCTCTATTCGATCGGCAAGGATTCGTCCGTCCTGCTGCACCTGCTGCGCAAGGCGTTCTATCCGGCGCGCCCGCCGATGCCGCTGCTGCACGTCGACACGACGTGGAAGTTCCGCGAAATGATCGCCTTTCGCGACCAGGTGGCGGCTGCCGGCGACGTCGAGGTGCTGGTGCATGTCAATGAAGACGGCGTGCGCCAGGGTATTTCGCCATTGACCCATGGCTCGGCCGTGCATACCGACGTGATGAAGACCGCCGCCCTCAAGCAGGCGCTCGACAAGTACGGTTTCGACGCCGCCATCGGCGGCGCGCGCCGGGACGAGGAGAAATCGCGGGCCAAGGAGCGCGTGTTCTCGTTCCGCAACGCCCAGCATCGCTGGGACCCGAAACACCAGCGGCCGGAGCTGTGGCACACCTTCAACACCCAGATCCACCAGGGCGAGAGCGTGCGCGTGTTCCCGCTGTCCAACTGGACCGAGATGGACGTGTGGCACTACATCCGCCGCGAAAACATCCCGGTCGTGCCGCTGTATTTCGCCAGGCCCAGGCCGGTGGTGGAGCGCGACGGCGCGCTGATCATGGTGGATGACGACCGCTTCATCCTGCGCGAGGGGGAGGCGGTGGCGATGCGCGAGGTGCGTTTCCGCACGCTGGGCTGCTACCCGCTGACCGGGGCCGTCGCTTCCCGTGCCGACACGCTGGACAAGATCATCGACGAGATGGCCGCGTCGCGCAGTTCCGAGCGCCAGGGCCGCGTGATCGACCACGACGCCAGCGCGTCCATGGAGCGCAAGAAGCAGGAGGGCTATTTCTGATGGCAACGTTGGCAACCAGCCCCGCCGCGGCCCAGGATGCGACCCAGCTGCGTTTCATCACCTGCGGCAGCGTGGACGACGGCAAGAGCACCTTGCTCGGCCGCCTGCTCTACGACGCCGGCATGGTGCCGGAGGACCAGCTGGCCGCGCTGGCGCGCGACAGCCGCAAGCTGCACGCCGATGCGCCCGACGTGCTGGATTTCTCCCTGCTGACCGACGGCCTCGATGCCGAGCGCCAGCAGGGCATCACCATCGACGTGGCCTACCGCTACTTCCACACGGCTAGGCGCAGCTTCATCGTGGCCGACTGCCCGGGGCACGAGCAGTACACGCGCAACATGGCCACGGGCGCCTCGAACGCCGAACTGGCGGTGGTGCTGGTGGACGCTCGCAAGGGGCTGCTGCCGCAGACGCGGCGGCATACCTATATCTGCGCCCTGATGGGCATCCGCCAGGTCGTGCTGGCGGTGAACAAGATGGACCTGGTCGACTGCCGCGAGGACATCTACGCCGCCATCACGCACGAGTACCGCGAACTGGCCGCGCAGCTGGGCATCACTTCTGTGCATTGCCTGCCCGTGGTGGCGCCGGCCGGCGACAACGTGGGCCGGCGCTCGGCGCGGATGTCCTGGTACCAGGGGCCGTGCCTGATGGAGCTGCTCGAGTCGGCCGACACGGCGGCGACGCAGGCGGCCGAGTTCCGCATGCCGGTGCAGTGGGTCAACCGTCCTGACGCCTCCTTCCGCGGTTATGCGGGGACCGTCAGCGGCGGGCGCATCGCCGTTGGCGACGAGATCGTGGTGCAGCCCGCGATGCGGCGCGCGCGCGTGGAGCGCATCGTGACCGCCGATGGCGACTTGCCCCACGCCGACGCCGGGCAGGCCATCACGCTCACCCTCGATCGCGAGGTGGACATCAGCCGCGGCGATGTGGTCGCCGACGCGGCGCGCCCGGCGCCGGTGGCCGACCAGTTCGCGGCGCACGTGCTGTGGATGGGCGACGAGCCGCTGCTGCCCCATCGCGCCTATTGGCTGAAGATCGGCTCGCGCACGGTCAATGCGCGCATCTCGTCGATCAAGCACAAGGTCGACGTGAACACCCAGGCCGAGCTGGCGGCGCGCCGGCTCGACCTCAACGAGGTGGGCTACTGCAACATCGACCTGGATCACGCCATCGCGTTCGAGTCCTACGCGGACAACCGCACGCTCGGCGGCTTCATCCTGATCGACCGGCAGACCCATGCCACGGTCGGCTGCGGCATGCTGGACTTTGCCCTGCGCCGCGCCGCCAACGTGCACTGGCAGCACACCGACCTCGACAAGGAGGCGCGCAGCACGAGCAAGGGCCAGCAGGCGCACTGCCTGTGGTTCACCGGCCTGTCGGGCGCGGGCAAGTCCACCATCGCCAACCTGGTCGAGCGGCGCCTGCACGCGCTGGGCTACCACACGTACATGCTGGACGGCGACAACCTCCGCCACGGGCTGAACAAGGACCTCGGCTTTACCCCCGAGGCGCGCGTGGAAAACGTCCGCCGCGTGGCCGAGGTGGCGCATCTGATGGTCGACGCCGGCCTCATCGTGCTGGTCTGCGTGATCTCGCCGTTCCAGGGTGAGCGCCGGTTCGCGCGCAGTCTGTTCGACCCGGGCGAGTTCCTCGAGGTCTTCGTCGACACCACGCTGGAAGAATGCGAGCGACGCGATCCCAAGGGGCTGTACCGCAAGGCGCGTGCCGGCGAGATCATCAACTTCACCGGCATCGACTCGCCCTACGAGGCGCCCGAGGCGGCCGAGCTGCACCTGCGCACGGCCGGATGGCGAGCGGAGCAGATGGCCGAGCAGGTGGTCGAGCAACTGCTTGCCGGCATGGCGCCGCGCCCGCCGCACTGACCGACCGGCCGGAATCGGCACGCCGTCGTCCCGACGTTCGCCGGGATGACGGCGGACCCGGGATGTCCGCGACACGGCGCGCCGCGTGGCCGTCGTGTTGCGTTGCAAGGCATGTCGATGGATACGCCGACGCATGGCTGCCATGCGCCGCTCAGCTTGGAATGTGCAGGTGGCAGCGGCGATAATGGCTCTTTCCCCAGAGCACCCCTGCGATGACCGAGAAGACCATACTCAATGACACCCATCGCGCCCTTGGTGCGCGCATGGTCGATTTCGGTGGCTGGGACATGCCGATCAACTACGGCTCGCAGATCGAAGAGCACCACGTGGTGCGCCGGGACGCCGGCATGTTCGACGTCTCCCACATGACCGTCGTCGATCTTCACGGCCCGCGCACGCGCGCTTTCCTGCGCCACCTGCTGGCCAACAGCGTCGACAAGCTCAAGGTGCAGGGCAAGGCGCTGTACTCGTGCATGCTTGACGAAAAGGGCGGCGTCATCGACGACCTGATCGTCTACTTCCTCGGCGAGGAGTTCTTCCGCCTGGTGGTCAATGCCGCCACCCGCGCCAAGGACCTGGCCTGGATCGAGCAGCAGGCCAAGGCATTCGAGGTGCAGGTGAAGGAGCGCCCGGACTTCGCCATGATCGCCGTGCAGGGCCCCAACGCCCGCGCCAAGGCGATTGGGCTGCTCGCCGAGATCGACCACGAGCGCATCGGCAAGCTGGGCAAGTTCGCCGCCGCCGCGGCGCAGGGTCCGCACGGCATGCCGCTGTTCGTGGCGCGCACCGGCTACACCGGCGAAGACGGCTTCGAGATCATCGTGCCGCAGGAGCATGCCGTGGCGCTGTGGCAGGCGCTGGTCGCCGCGGGCGTGGCGCCGGCCGGCCTCGGCGCGCGCGACACGCTTCGCCTCGAGGCGGGCATGAGCCTGTACGGACAGGACATGGACGAAACCGTGTCGCCGTGGGAGGCCAACCTGGGCTGGACCATCGCGCTCGACGAGGGCCGCGACTTCATCGGTCGCGCCGCGCTGGAAGCCCAGAAGACCGCGGGCGTGAAGCGCGTGATGGTGGGCCTGGTGCTGGACGAGAAGGGCGTGCTGCGCCACGGCCAGCCGGTGCTGACCGCCAACGGCGCCGGTGAAATCCTGTCGGGCAGCTTTGCCCCGACGCTCAACAAGGCCGTCGCCTTTGCACGCATCCCGGCCGGCGACCCGGGCGACGTGCGCGTCGACATCCGCGGCCGCGAGGTGCCGGTGCGCATCGTGAAGTACCCGTTCGTGCGTGACGGCAAGCCCTGCGAGGGCATCTGAACCTTGAGCGCAAGCGGGGCTGTGGCTGGCCCGTGTTGCCCATCAGGTGAAGCGGCTAGAATTGGCGCTTCACCCCTGACCCGACATCAACGACTGGATTCGATCATGAGCGAGATTCCCGGCGATCTGAAATTCCTCAAGTCCCACGAATGGGCCCGCGTCGAAGACGACGGCCTGGTGCGCGTGGGTATTTCCGACCATGCACAGGGCCAGCTGGGCGACCTGGTGTACGTGGAGTTGCCGGAGATCGGCGCGAGCGTGCAGGCCGGTCACGGCGTGGCCGTGGTGGAGTCGGTCAAGGCCGCCTCCGACATCTACAGCCCCGTCTCGGGCGAGATCGTGGCGGTCAACGAAGCCCTCAACGACAAGCCGGAGACGATCAACGAAGACGCCTTCGGCGACGGCTGGATCTTCCTGGTCCGGGCCAGCAACCGCGGTGAGCTGGACGAGCTGCTCGACGCCGATGCCTACGCCGAGCTGGTCGAGAGCGAAGACCACTAAGCGCCAGTGCCCGATGTTTTACCCGATGCCGGCCGCCTCAAGCGGCCGGCATCTTTTTGGGCATGCATGCAGCCCGATTCGATGTCGCTCCCGCCACGGATGCTCGATCGACGAAGCCGAAAAACGCGTCGGGCGAGGATGCCTGGAAGCGCACAAGTCTTGGCCGGCCATGCCGATAGATGTCCAAGGCGAAGTGACCGAATCGGGTGGTCGATGCGGATCCCGGGGCAACCCGATGGACCCTCCCGTCCCGCGTTCGACGACGCTGGAGGTCGCCGGGACGGGTTGAAGAGGGGGAAGTTGGCCAGGGCCCGGAAGGTCATTTCGGTCGCCTTTCGTTCATCCATTTGGGCCTCCGGGAAGGCTCATGGATCATGCGACAGGCCGCGCTTCTGTCGCTCAGCAAGCGTGCGACACCCAAATCGGGGCGAGTGGAAGAAATGCCTTGTTTTAAGCGTTTTTCATCCAGGTTTGCATTACCAGGCCATATTGAAATTTGGCAGTATGGACGTCTGATTGAAAATGCATTGACAACCCCCTGAGGCCTTGCCCGGTGGGGGTTTGGACCCTCCCTGGGGTGGATGAAACGGATTGATTTCCTAGCTAAAATCAATTGACAGTTGAAATCTTCAGGAATAGCTTTCGCATCGGAACACGGAGAACGGGTGCCATGGCAACATCGAAATTCATCAAGCCTTATGTCGATCATGGAGAAAAGGCCGGCGCAGTACGCAAGATCACGGTCTCGATTCCGTTGCACGTACTGAGGCCCTTGTCTGACGAACGCACCCGTCGTCAGGTGAACAATCTTCGGCACGCCACCAATAGCGATCTGCTCGTGGAGGCGTTCCTACATGCTTTTACTGGGCAACCACTGCCAACTGATGAGGAGCTGAGACGAACTATGGCCACTGCCAAGAAAGCCGCTGCAAAGAAGCCGGCCGCCAAGAAGGCGACCAAGAAGACCGCCGTGAAGAAGGCCGCCGCGAAGAAGCCGGTTGCCCGCAAGCCGGCCGCCAAGAAGGCTGCCGCCAAGAAGGTCGCCAAGAAGGCTGTCGCCAAGAAGCGCCCGGCGGCCGCCAAGAAGGCTGCTGTCAAGAAAGTTGCCGTGAAGAAGGTCGCGAAGAAGGTGGCGAAGAAGGCCGCCAAGCGCACCGTGAAGAAGGCCGCCGCCGCGAAGGTGGTGAAGGCTACCAAGGCTGCAAAGAAGTAAGCTTCAACATATATAAATAAGCTTCACCGACTTTTCTCCCCGCGGTGCCCAGCGCGGGGGGAGTCCTTGAAAGAGCGATTCGTCCCGGCCCATGCCGGGACGCTTCGTTTCCGGGGTAAGAAAAAGTCTTAGTCCCTCCGCGCGTGATCGCCCCGCGCGTGTGCAGATGCGAATCCTGCGACGTCGATCCAGGCATTTCGCGGCGACGTGCGATTTGCCGTCATGCTGCATTACGGTTACCTTTCACTCATCCGCGCCGCGGGGGCCTGGGGAGGCTCCCGCTCCTGGATCCACAGGGGGAAAAAGCGCGGGTATCTGATGCCACTCGGTGAGAGATCATGGATACCCGATACATACGTTATGCGCGCCGTCGTGCGCGCGGGGCCGTGAGGCCCGCTGCCATTGCCATCGTGGCCGTTGTCGCCGTGCTTGCGGCTGCCTCATGGTTCCTCATTATCAAGCCGCACCAGGACCTGGTCGAATCCGATGCGGGCGGGCATCCGTCGACGCCCGTCACGGCCGCCCGGGCGGCGCCGCCACCGCCGGTCAACGTGGCGGCGATGAGCTTGAACCAGCTGCTGGCCGAGGCGCGCAAGGCGGTGAACGAGCAGCGCCTGCTCGCCCCTGCCGGCAACAATGCGTTCGAGTTCTATCTCAAGGTGCTCGAGAAGCAGCCCGGCAACCAGGTGGCCGCCGATGCGCTGCGCGAAACCTTCCCGGTGGGCGCAAGCCTGGCCGAGCAGGCGATCAACCAGCGTGATTTCTCCGATGCGCAGCGGCAGATCGACCTGCTGGCGAAAGCCGATCCGGCCAATTACACGCTGACCATCCTGCGCTCCAAGCTCGATGCCCAGCGCAAGCTGCAGGATCGCGAGCAGCAGCTGGCGTCGGACAAGGAGAAGCAGAGCCAGCTGGCGGCGCAGAAGGCCGTGGCGGACAAGGCCGAGGCCGACCGTGCTGCGGCCGAAGCCCAGCAGAAGGCGCTGGCCGAGCAGCAGCAGAGGGCCGCACAGACGCGCGTCGCCCAGCAACAGGCCGAGCCAAGCGCTCGTCAGTCGCAAGCTGCCGGTGCAACGGCGGCCAGCGAAGGCACGGCGTCGGCGGCAACGCATGGCCCGGTGCTCGTTCGCAACGTCAACCCGCGCTATCCGGTGGGCGCCGTGCGCTCCAACCAGGAAGGCTGGGTGGAGCTGACCTTCACGGTGACCGCCGAGGGCAATGTCGATGACGTGAAGGTGCTCGATGCCGAGCCGCGCCACGTGTTCGATCGCGCGGCGGTCGAGGCGGTGACGCGCTGGAAGTACCAGCCGGCGACCCAGGACGGCACGCCCGTTCCTTCGCAGGACAAGCGTCGCATCGTCTTCAAGCTCAACTGACGACAGGCGTGCCGCGTACGCGCGGCACGCCCCGAAAGCAATGAGGCGCTGCACGGTTTCGTGCAGCGCCTCATTCGTTTCCGGGGTTACGGCGGTGGGCCTGGACTCAGCGCTTCTGGCCGTGACTGCTGGTGGCCGTCTTGGTCTTGTTGCGGGTCTTGCCCTTGCCCTTGGCGGTTGCCGCGGTCCTGGCCGCGGGCGCATCGCTCTCGATGCCGGCCCAGTCGACATGCGGCAGGCCGAGCAGCCCGTCGAACACCATCGGCATCAGTCCCGACGGCACCGGACCGGCGGAGTTCCACAGCGTCACGATGCCCACGTGGTACTTGGGGAAGAAGCCGATCATCGTGCGATAGCCTTCGACGGCGCCGGCGTGGAACACCAGCGTCTCGCCGCCGTAATCGAACACGCGCCAGCCCAGGGCGTAGTGGGCGTCGCTCACGCGGGCGCGGCGCCAGGGCGTGGAGCGCGTCTCGACGGGCGTGGCCACTTCCGGCGTGTGCAGCGTATCGAGCAACTGCGGCGGCAGCACGTCGGGGCGACCGCCCATCTGCGCGATCAACCACTGCTCCATATCACGCAGGCTGGCGTTCACGCCGGCGGCGGGAGCGACCCGGTAATAGGCTTCCTTCGGTTCGAACGGCGACCAGCCACCACCGGCGGGGCGATGCGGGCGCGCCCAGCTCTTGCTCGCCTCCAGCGCCTCGCGTCCATAGCTGGCGGTCTTCATGCCGAGCGGGAAGAAGATGCGGCGGTCGACCTGCTGCGGGAAGAACTGGCCGGTCTGCGCATAGATCACGTCGCCGATCAGGCTGAAGGCGACGTTCTGGTAGCCATAGCACTGGCCCACGCCACAGGTCAGGTGGACCTCGTCGAGCTTGCGGACCAACTCCTCGTAGGGGACGTTGTCCTCGAGCATGTTGTCGTAAGTGTTCTTCGGCAGGCCCAGGCGCTGGCCGAGGATGTCGCGCACCGTGGCCTGATCGGCGGCGGTGTCGTTGCTGAGCCGGAAGAACGGCAGCACGGACGTCAGCTTGGTGTCCCAGCTCAGCTTGCCATCGGACACCAGCACGCCGGTCACCGCGGTGGCGAATGCCTTGGACAGCGACGCCAGCCGGAACACCGTTTCGGGCGTGACGGGCTCGCGGGTGGCGGCGTTGGCGTAGCCGATCGTGTCTTCGAACACGACCTTGTCGTCCATCACCACGGCCGTGGCCAGGCCCGCCACCGCGTTGCGCTGATCCAGTCGCTGCAGCCACTGCTGGTACGAGGTGAGCGTGTCCTTCATGCGGTCGGGCGGCAGCGGCTGCGCCGGCGCGGCGGCGCTGACAAGCTCGACCGGAGGGCTGGGGGTGCGGGCGGAAAGCGGCGCGCTGGACAGGCCCAGCGCCGCGGCGATCGTCAATGAAATCGTGCGAAACGTCATGCTACTCGAGCGCTTTGGCGGCGCCTGGTCGGCACCGATGGAACGAAAACAGCCCCGGGCGGGGCCGGGCCAGGTGGTTGCGAGCCGGATCCCTCCATGACGCGAGGCCGAGATTACCTCAGGTGGGGGCAAAAATCCCAGTTATTCCGTAGGTTGCACGGCAATCCTTGAGCCGGGAATGGCGGCTGGATCGGGCCGACCCTTGCCCCCGCTAGGTTTCCCCCAGGATCAGCGCACTGGCCCGCTCGGCGATCATGATGACAGGGGCGTTGGTGTTGCCGCTGGGCAGGCAGGGCATCACCGAGGCATCGACCACGCGCAGGCCAGCGATGCCGCGCACGCGCAGCTCGCTGTCCAACGGCGCCCCGGCATCGCTGCCCATCCGGCAGGTGCCGACGGGGTGGTAGATCGTTTCGGCCTTGCGGCGAATGAAATCGGCGTACTCGGCGTCGCTGGCCAGGGCCCGTTCCGGAAACACGGGCGCGCCGCGATAAGGCGCCAACGCGGGCTGCGCGAGGATCTCGCGGGAGAGCCTGGCGCCTTCGATCATCTGCTGCAGGTCATGTCTTTCGGGGTCGCCGAGATAATTGGCGTGGATGGCGATGGGCTGCGCCGGGTTGGCCGAGCGCAGCCGCAGCTGTCCGCGGCTGCGCGGGTGCAGATAGCAGGCGTGCACGGTATAGCCGTAGCCGGGCAGGCGGTGCCGCCCATGGTCGTCGAGCAGGGCGGGCACGAAATGAAACTGCAGGTCGCAGCGCTCGTCGGTGGCCAGGCGGCTGCGCACGAAACCGCCGGCCTCCGCCACGTTGGAGCTGCCCGGGCCGTCGCGATGGCGCAGGAATCGCCAGCCCGCGGCCAGTTCGTTGAGACGGTCGTAGGTGATGGGCTGCGTGCTGCCGTCGAGCGTGCAGATGTCCAGGTGGTCCTGCAGGTTGGCGCCCACTTCCGGCAGGTCGGCCGCGACCTGGATGCCGTGCGCGCGCAGGTGATCGGCCGGTCCCGCGCCGGAGAGCATCAGTAGCTGCGGCGTGTTGATGGCGCCGCCGGAAAGGATGATCTCGCCCGCCTCGATGACGCGGCGCTCGCCCTGCAACTGCACGCCGACGGCGCGCCCGTCGTGGATCACCACGCGTGCCACCGCGGCCTTCGTGCGCACGTGCAGGTTGGGCCGCGTGCGCGCGGGTTGCAGGTAGCCGGCGGCGGTGGAGCAGCGTCGGCCGTTGCGCTGGGTGACCTGGTAAAGCCCAAAGCCCTGCTGGGACGGACCGTTGAAATCGTCGTTGCGTGCAAAGCCGGCGCTCGCCGCCGCATCGACGAACAGCGTCGACAAGGGGTTGTGGTAGCGCAGGTCGCTCACGCCCAACGGTCCCCCCGTGCCATGCAGGGCGCTGGCACCACGGGCGTTGTCCTCGCTCTTGAGGAACCACGGCAACACCTGTGTCCACGACCAGCGAGGGTCGCCCGTGGCGCGCGCCCAGCCGTCGTAGTCGGCGGCGACACCACGCACGTAGCACATCGCATTGATCGAGCTCGATCCGCCCAGCGTCCTGCCGCGCGGCCACCACAGCGTGCGGCCGAACAAGTGCGGCTCGGGCTCGGTACGGTAGTTCCAGTTCAGGCTGCGGATATTGGCCAGTCGTGCGATGCCCGCGGGCATATGGATCAGCGGATTCCAGTCGCTGGGGCCTGCCTCGAGCAGCAGCACGCGCTTGCCCGCCTGCGCGCTCAGCCGGTTGGCCAGCACGCAGCCGGCCGAACCGGCACCGACGATGATGTAGTCGTAATCCACGCACGCCCCCTGCTGTCCGTGCCCCCCGTCAACGCATGCTAGTCTGTTCGGGACCCCCGCTGGAAACGCCGGTGAACACCCCCCGAACCGCCGCAGCGAACGGAGGCCGCGCCTTGACCCTGTCGGCCGTGGCCTTTTTCTTCGTGATGATGGCTTACTACATTGTCCGGCCCGTGCGCGAACAGCTCAGCGGCGCCGTCGGCTCGAAGGAACTGCCCCTGTTCTACGGCATCACCTTCGTCGTGATGCTCCTGCTGACGCCCGTCTTCGGTGCCATGGTGGCGCGCTTTCCACGCAAGCGCCTGCTGGGCTGGAGCTACAGCTTCTTCGTGCTCTGCCTGGTCGCGTTCGTGCCGGCCTTCGTACTGCAGGATCGCATCGGGGCACGCCTGCTCGGTTCGGTGTTCTTCGTCTGGGTGAGCGTGTTCAACCTGTTCGTCGTCTCGCTGTTCTGGAGCCTGATGGCGGACATTTTCCAGAGCGCGCAGGCCAGGCGGGTATTTCCCACCATCGCGCTGGGAGGCATGGCCGGTGCCGTGGGTGGCCCGGGATTGGGCAAGTTGCTGGTCGGCGTGATCGGCGTGCCGGCCTTGCTGGTGGTGTCGGCGATCGCCTTGCTCGCTGCGCTGGCCCTGCTGCTCACCTTGTCCACGCGTTTCGACCAATGCTCTGCGGGCGCGCATGACGAAGCGGTCGGCGGTTCGCTGTGGGCTGGCATCAAGGAGTTGTGGACGCGGCCGTTCCTGCGCTACATGGCCGTACTGATGGTGCTGGGTGATGGCATCGGTACGCTGGCCTACGCACTGATGGCCGACTACACCAACGCGCACTACCCGGATCGCATTGCCCGGACCAACTTCTATTACAACCTCGACTGGGCCACCAACATCCTGGGCGCCCTGTTGCAGCTGACCCTCACGCGCTGGTTGCTGGTCCGCAAGGGGGCCGGCTGGGGCCTGGTCGTGCCTGCGCTGGTCAACCTTGCCTTGCTGCTGTTCGTGGTGGCGCTCGGCATAGGCAACATCAGCCTGTTCGGCATGGCGGTGCCGATGCTCGCGGTCATGATGGTGGGGACGCGGGGGTTCGCCTACGGCATGACCAAGCCGGCGTCCGACGCGCTCTATACCCGCGTTCCCCGCGAGACCCGCTACAAGGGCAAGAACTTCGTGGAGACCACCATCTGGCGCTTCGGCGACGTGGTCGTCACCAGCGGAGTCAGTGTGCTGGGGACGCTGGGCGTGGCGGTGACCGGCATGGCCGGCATCGGCGCAGCCATTTCCGCGCTGGCGACCTGGGTGGCCGCGCGCGCGGGCCGTTCCCCCGACCTGCTGCCGGAGCAGCAGGGCGGAACGGCAGGTGCAGGGCAGGCGCGCACGGCCGAAGCGTGAGCGGGTCGCCTCGCTCAGCTGGTGATGTAGCGCTGCAACTGCTCGATCTGTTCGGCCTGCGCGTCGATGACTTCCTTGACCAGATCGCCGATGGAAATCACACCCACCACGTGGTCATCGCGCACCACCGGCAGGTGGCGAATGCGGCTGTCGGTGCACAGGCGCATGCAGTCGAACACGTCGGTGTCCGGCCCCACCGTCAGGGGCGGGCTGCTCATGATCTCGGAAACGGCGGTCTGCGCTGAAGACCGGCCTTGCAGGATGACTTTGCGGGCATAGTCGCGCTCGGAAAGGATGCCGACCAGCCGTTCACCTCGCATCACCAGCAGCGCGCCGACCCGGCGCTCTGCCATGTGCTTGATCGCTTCGAGTACGGGCGCGTCCGGCGCGATGCTGTAGATGTCGCTGCCCTTGCCTTCCAGCAAATGCTTGACTTGGCGCATGCTTGAACCTCCTACGCGGCGACGGACGGCCGCATGGGATGAGTCTAGCGCCGCCCTCGCGAGCAGGTGTAGCGTCGACGTGAAGCCGCCACGATTCAGCTTGCGCGTCGTGGCGCGCGCTGTTCCTCGATGAAGTAGAGCGGGCGCTGCTTGCTCTCGGCATAGTTGCGGCCCAGGTACTCGCCGACCACGCCCAGCCCGAGCAACTGCACGCCGCCAAGGAACAGGATCACCACCATCAGCGACGGATAGCCATGGACCGGGTCGCCGAACAGCGCCGCCTTGCCGAACACCCAGGCGCCGTAGAGGAAGGCCAGCAGCGATGACATCAGGCCCACCCATGTCGCCAGGCGCAGCGGGGCGGTGGAAAACGAGGTGACGCCCTCGATCGCCAGTTGCGTGAGCCGCCAGTAATTCCACTTGCTGGCGCCCGCCTGGCGCGACTCGCGCAGGTAGTACACCGCGGTCTGGCGATAGCCGATCCACGCAAACAGCCCCTTCATGAAGCGCTGGCGTTCGCGCAGCTGTCGCAAGGCCTCCAGTGCGCGCCGCGAGAGCAGGCGAAAGTCGCCGGTGTCGCGGGGCAGGGCCGTGTCGGACAATCGCTCCATGCCGCGGTAGAACAGGGCGGCAGTGAGGCGCTTGAGGCCGGTTTCGCCGGCGCGGGCCGTGCGCGTGGCATAGACCACGTCGAAACCCGCGTGCCACTGGTCCACCAGCGAGGGAATCAGTTCAGGCGGGTCCTGCAGGTCGGCGTCGATGATGACGGCCGCATCCGCGTCGACATGATCGAGCCCTGCGGTGAGGGCCGCTTCCTTGCCGAAATTGCGCGAGAGCTTGATGGCGCCGACGCGCGCGTCGCGCGCCATCAGGCCCTGGATCAGCTGCCAGGTCGTGTCGGTGCTGCCGTCATCGACATACAGCACGCTGCCATCCAGCGGCAGCTCGTCCAGGACGCGGCCCAGCCTGGCGTGGAACTCTTCCAGCACGGCGGCTTCGTTGTAGGCAGGTACGACGACGGCGAGGCTGGGCATGAGTGGCGCGGACCTTCCTGGCTGGTGGCCGCATGCTAGTGCAGCCACGGCGTGGCGGCGAGCCTCAGCGCTGTCGTTGCACCCGCGGCGGCTGCCGGCTTTGCAGATAGCCCGGTCCACCCAGCTGGGCCATCTGCTGCTGGATCCAGTTGGCCCGGCCCAGCACATAGCCCGAAGGGCGGTCCACGCGGAAGCGGCGGGGGCTGGGCAGCACGGCGGCCAGCCGGGCTGCCTGGGCCGGGCCCAGCCGCGACGGCGGCTGGCGGAAGAACGCATCGCTGGCGGCACCCACGCCGTAGATGCCATCGCCGAGCTCGGCGATGTTCATGTAGACCTCGAGGATGCGCTGCTTGGGCCAGGTCAGCTCGATCAGCACCGTGAAATACGCCTCCAGCCCCTTGCGCACGAAGCTGCGGCCGTTCCACAGGAACAGGTTCTTGGCAGTCTGCTGGCTGATGGTGCTGGCGCCACGCAGGCGGCGGCCCTCGTCGGCCGCATCCATCGCGTCCTGGATGGAGTCGAAATCAAATCCGTGGTGGAACGGAAACTTCTGGTCCTCGCCGGCCACCATCGCCAGCGGCACATAGGGCGAAACCTGCGCCCACGGCACCCAGCGATGCTGCAGCCGGAAGCCGGGATCGCGGTGGACCAGCGCGCCGACCCGGCGCTCCATCATCACGGCGGACGTCCAGGGCGGCACGAAGCGCAGCACCAGCACTGCCAGCCAGGTCAGGCCCAGCCAGGACACGGCGAGAATGGCGAACAGGCGGAGCAGGCGGGCGGCTGGCGAGCGTCGTGGGGTCATGGCGGCGCGTGGACGAGGTTCGCGGCAGTATATAGATGCCGCCCGGTTCCCCCATCGCCGGGCCGCCACCGTTGTCCTGTGGCGAAGGCGACCCCATCTGGGGAGACTGTTCCTGTGAGGTCCCGGCTGTGGAAACCGTACTTGTCGAAGATGTGCTGCACCGTTTCCTGCTCGAACGCGCCGGCGTGCGCGGCGTGCTCGTCCGGCTGGGTCCGGCGTGGCGCGAGGTCGCCGGCCGCTCGGCGTACCCGGGCGTGCTGCGTTCCGTGCTGGGCCAGACGCTGGCCGCCAGTGCGCTGCTCACCGGCAACATCAAGCTGGAAGGTTCCCTGTCGGTTGAACTGAAGAGTGGCGGCCCGCTGCGCCTGTTGTTCGCCGAATGCACCGACCAGGGGCGCCTGCGCGGCCTGGCACGCTGGTCCGATCCGCTGCCCGAATCGCTGGATCTCACCGCCATGCCCAAGGCCATCATGGCGATCACCATCGGTCACGCCGAGCGTGGCCAGCGCTACCAGGGCCTGGTGGACCTGCAGCATCCCGACGTCGCTTCGGCGCTGGAGAACTATTTCAGCCAGTCGGAGCAGTTGCCGGCGCGCATCGTGCTGGCGGCCGACGGCGAACATGCGGTTGGCCTGATGCTGCAGAAGATGCCCGACGAGGGCGGCTACGACGCGGCGCAGGACGAGGATGCCTGGACGCGCATCCAGCACCTCACCGCCACCCTCGGCCGCGAGGAATTGCTGGCTACGCCGCCCGAGCAGTTGCTCTACCGTCTCTATCACGAAGAGTCGGTGCGCCTGTTCGAACCCCGTCCGCTGGCCTTCGGCTGCAGCTGCACGCGCGAGCGCGTGGAGGCGGTGTTGCGCTCGCTGGGGCGCGACGAAGTCGAGGCAGCGCTGGAGGCCCGGGAAGGAGAAATCGAGGTGATCTGCGAATTCTGCGCGCAGCGCTACACCTTCGACCGCATCGACGCCGAGCACCTGTTGAGCCCGAGTCCGGGCGCGAGCGCGCCCAGCACCGCGCAGTAAACCGCCTCATCGCGCGACCGGCCACGTGCCGGTCGTGTCGTCTCAGGGCAGCGCGAAATTGTGCTCGCGCTGCAGCCACACCTCCGCCATCTTGGGCGTGGCGAACAGGAAGCCCTGGCCGTAGCGGCAGCCGATGCGCAGCAGCGCCTGGCGCTGCTCCTCGTCCTCGATGCCTTCGGCAATCACCTGCATCTGCAGCGAATCGGCCAGCGCCTGGATCGCGCGCACCACGGCCGTACCGTGCCCGCCTTCGCGCGGAAGCTCGACGATGAAGGAGCGATCGATCTTCAGCGTCTCGATCGGATACTGGTGCAGGTAACTCAACGACGAGTAACCGGTGCCGAAATCGTCCAGCGCGATGCTCACCCCGTGCGAGCGCAAGTTGTCCAGCATGCGCTTCACCTGCGTGGCGTTTTCCAGCAGCGCGCGCTCGGTGACCTCGATGCGCAGGCAACTCGGCGGGAGGCGGTGGGCCTGGATGAGGTCGAGCAGGCGGCGGTCCAGGTCGGGCGAGCGGAAATGCCGGCCGGACACGTTGATGCTGACGAAGCCTTCGTTGCCGGCCAGCGCCTCGGCCTGGGCGCAGACCTGGTCGAAGATCTGCCAGTCGATGCTCTCGGCGCAACCGCTCTCCTCCGCCACCGCCAGGAAGTCGGCCGGCGTCAGCAGGCCCCGATCGGGATGGCGCCAGCGCAGCAGCGCCTCGTAACCGACCGTGCGCCCGCTCTGCAACGCCACGATGGGCTGGTAGAACGGCACGAATTCGTTGCGGCCCAGTGCGCGGCGCAGGTCGCCTTCCATCTCCAGCAGCGACAGTGCCTCGCGGCGCAGGCGGTCGTCGAACACGGCGGCGCGGTGTCGACCTTCGTCCTTGGCGCGGTACATCGCGGCATCGGCGTCGCGCAGCAGTTCCTCGGGCCGCTGGTAATGCGGGCTGGGCAGCGCGATGCCGATGGAGGCCGAGGTGAAGATCTCCTTGGCGCCGAGACGAAAGGGTGTCTGCAGTTCGTCAATGATGCGCTCGGCGATCAGCAGCGCCATCTTGGGATCGGTGATGCCTTCGGCCAGCACGGCGAATTCGTCGCCACCCAGTCGCGCCACCACGTCGCGCGTCTTCAGGCACGCGCGGATGCGGCCACCCACCTGGAACAGCAGGTCGTCGCCGACCAGGTGGCCGACCGAGTCGTTGATGACCTTGAAGCGATCGAGGTCGATGAACAGCACGGCGAACAGTTCCTGCGTATCGCTGTGGTAGCGCTGCAGGGCCTGCTCCAGGCGTTGCAGCAGCAGGGTGCGGTTGGGCAGGCCGGTCAGCGAGTCGTGCAGCGTTTCGTACTTGAGGCGGCGCTCGACGCGCTCGCGTTCGGCGATCTGCTCGCGCAGGTCGCGGTTGGCCAGCGCAAGTGCGCGCGTGCGTTCGGTGACGCGGCGCTCGAGGCTGGCGTAGGCCTGCTTCAACGACTCGGTGGTGTGCTTGCGCTGCAGGGCGTTGGCGACGTGGTAGCCGACGAAGGTCAGCAGTTCCTGGTCGCGCACATCGTAGGTGTGCTCGGGCGAGTAACTCTGCACCGCCAGCACGCCCATCGCACGATCACCCCAGATCAACGGCACGCCAAGCCAGCACACCGAGCGCGAGCCACGATGGGTGACTTCGCCCAGGCGCGACAGGCGTTCGAGCTCCTCCGGATCAGCCAGCAGCGGCTTGCCGTGGCGCAGCACGTACTCGGTGACGCCGCGGCCATGCGCGCGCGGCAGGCGCACCGTGTCGAACTCGTCGACCGAATAGGGGAAGCTGAGGTTCTTCTGCTCCTCGTCCAGCAGCGCGATGTAGAAATTGCGCGCGTACAGCAGGCCGCCGATGACGCGGTGCACGGCGGCGTAGAAGTTGTCCAGGCTCTCGGACGCATTGGCCAGCTCGGCGATGCGGAACAGCGCCGCCTGCAGGCGTTCGCCGCGCTGGCGCTGCAACACCTGCTGGCGCAGCACGCGGTTGGCCTCGCGCAGCGCTGCGGTGCGGCTGGAAACGCGGCGCTCCAGTTCCTGATGGGCCTCGCGTCGTTCCAGCGCGGTCTGCACGTGCTTGGCCACGTAGCTGAGCAGTTCGCGGTCGTGCTGCGAGTAGTGCGTGTCCTCGCGGTAGCTCTGCATCACGATGCCGCCCACCACGCGTCCGTCGCGCAGCAGCGGAACGCCCAGCCAGTGCTCGCAGACAGGCCCCAGCAGCACGAAGCGGCCCTTGAACTGCTCGGTCAGTTCGGCCACCGAACCCATGATCGCCTGGCCGCACTGCAGCAGGTTCCAGGTGAGGCTGTGGCGCATGTCCTGCAACGGCACCGCCGCGTCGGGCGAGGGCGGGTCCTTGTCCATGGTGTCGACGTAGTACGGGAAGCGCACGCTGTCGGTCGCGGCGTCGTACAACGCGATGTAGAAGTTCTCCGCGTACATCAGGCTGCCGAGGATGGCATGCAGCGAATGCATCATCTCGGTCATGTTGTGCTCGGCGCCGGCCTGGTCGGCAATGGCGTAGAGCGCACGCTGCAGCCGTTCGGCCAGGGCGAGGCGTGAAATCGCCTCGTACAGGCGCGAGGTCTCCGCAAGCTGGCGCAACCGCGATGCCGCCAGCCGGCCCATCCAGGCCAGATGCTCGCGCAACGGTTCGGGCATGGAGCCCGCGGGCAGTTCGAGCACCAGCGTGCGCAGCCCCTGCGGGTCCTCGGCCAGGTCCAGCCGGGTGGTGTCGCCTTCGACCGGCTCCTCGTCGCCCAGCAGGCGCCAGTGCAGGTGGCCCGGGGCGTCCAGTTCGCCCAGCATGGCCTCGCAGATTTCCAGCACGCTGGCAGCGTCCGTCGCGCGGAACAAGCGCTCCACGGCCGCATGCATGGCAGCGATGTCGCCATCCGCGCGCCAGGGCAGGTTCACGTTGCTGGTAGGAACCGAAGTCATCAGTCGCAGGCGGATCCGCGCGTTGTCGACAGGCGGACTATATCGCGCCTCCGTTCAGCTTTGTCGCCGCCCCCGCCAGATGAGGAACCTGGTGCGTTTCCGGATGTCAAAAAAGCGTGATTCCGGGAACCAGGTCTCTTTGCGGGGCGCAAATTCTTGGTGTTAGCAAAAAGTAAAATGTGCTATCTTTAGTCCCGATCGTCTCTGGGAGGGGGCGACCCGTCCCGATAGTCAAAGGCCCGCGGGGGTTTTCGCGTACATGCGTCGTCTGTTGCTTGCATTGCCACTGTTGCTCATGCCGTTTGTCGCGGCAGGGCAGTCTGCGGCCAGCGATTCATTCGACGTGGCGAACCGCCTGCTGATGCAGAAGCCCGATCAGGTGGCCGAAATCGGCCCTGGCGTGGGCGTGCCTCTGTGGCGTGGTGCCGACGGCCACTGGCTGGCGCTCAAGGTCGACAGCAAGAACCTGACGTCCGCGCAGCGCGCCGACGCGCCGCTGCAGTTCCGTGCGGTGGACGCCGCCTCGGTGCTGTCCAGCGACCTGCAATACGGCCTGGCTCCGAACCTGCAGGCGCATCTGGGCGTCAGCGAGCACAACTGGGTCAACAACCAGGCGCCGCGCGTGATCGGCAGTGAAGTGGGCGCCACCTACAACGGCGGTCGCTACAGCCTGGGCGTCAGCGTGGGTGCCGACAGCGTTCCCGGCAACACGTCGTTGCCCCGCCTGCTGCCAGGCGTCACGCCGGGCGTGAATGGCCTGTCCGGTTTTGACGGCAGCACGCAACTCAATGCGCGTGGACGCCTTGCGCTGGATGGCAAGAGCGGCATCGACCTGGGGGCCAGCGTGGGTCGCGTGCGCCTGTTGCCGGGCAACCTGCTGGGCGTCAACACGCTCGACCAGAAGGCGCTGAGCTTCGGCGTCGACCGTGGCCCGCTGAGTGGCAGCATCGTCGGCCGCGTCATGCAGCCCGAGACCGCGATTCCCGGAGCCGGCTACAACCAGGATCGCCGCTGGAGCAGCATCGACCTGGGCGTGACCTGGCGCTTGCCGTGGCAGGGTGAGTTGAGCATCGGTGCGCAGAACCTTTGGTCGTCCGGCAGTGCGGTGAATACCCCGATGGGTCCGGAGCCGGACCAGTCGCGCACGCCTTACGTGCAGTACCACCAGGATCTTTGAGGCGGGCTGGCGCAGTCCCGCGCAGCTCGATCCGCAAGTCATGAAAAACGCCGGGCCTGCCCGGCGTTTTTGTTTGCCCGCGTGGCGGATCAATCCTGGCGGCGGATGCGCAGGTCGCCGCTGAACGTTTCGATGCTGATCTTGCCGTTGCCGGCGCCCGTGGTCGTCTGCAGTTCGCTGCCAGGCCCATGCTCGACCTTGCGGACCGTGCCGAAGTCGCTGCGCAGGTCGCCGCTGAAGGTGTTGGCGTGGATCGTGGCCGAGGTGCTGGCGGGAATCTGCAGTTGCACGTCGCCGCTCATGCTGTCGACGTCGAAGCTGCCGTTCGGCGCGAGGCCGCCGGCCAGCTGTACGTCGCCGGAGACCGTGCTGAGGTTGAGCTTGCGCCACGGCCCGCCACTCACGCGAATGCGTCCGGACACGGTCTGCAGCTCGGCCTCGTCGCCGACGTTGGGGGCGAGGATGTCGCCGCTGACGGTCTGCAGTGCCACCTTGGTCGCGCTGCCTGCCAGTTCGATGCTGCCACTGACGCTGTCCACATCGGCCGAAGGCGTGCGGGCGTTCACGCGGGCCTTGCCGCTGACCGTGTTCACCTTGATCTTGCCGCCGTCGATGCCATCGATGCTGAGCGGTGCGCTCACCACGTCGACATCCAGCGAGGCGCCCCTGGGCACGCGCACCTCGAGGGTGCTGGCGGCCATCGAGGTGTCGCTGTTCCAGTTGAACCAGCCGGACTTGCCCTGCGATTCCACCTTGATCGACATGTCGCTGCTGCTGCCCGCGATGGCGAGCGGCTTGGCGCCGTCGCCGAGGCGTCCGCTCACCTCCACCTGGTTGCGATCCCAGGCGGTGACGCTGACCGAGCCTTTCACGTTGCTGATGCTCACGCGCACGTTCGGCGTGGCGTCGTGGCTGAGGTTGATCGGCGTATCGGCCAGTGCCTGGCCGATCGACAGGCTGAGCAGGAGTGGAACGAAGAGTGCGGATTTCATGGTGAATGCTCCTCTGGACTCAACCAGCCTGGTGTTCCATCTGACGCAATTGCGATTGCTGCTTCTGGGTGCGGAACAGCAGGCGCTGCAGTGCGGGCGAGCCGGGCGCCTGTTGCATGGCCTGGCGCAACTCCATGCTGGCAGCGTCGAGCTCGACGGCGGCGCCGGCCAGCCGTGGGTCGGTCGGGCGCCAGCGCGCGGCATCCGGCGTGACGCTGGCCGTGTTGGTGGCCAGCGGACGATCGCGCAGGTGCACCGCGATGCCGCCGGCGAACAAGGCCATGCCGGCAAAGCTCGCGGCCAGCAGCCAGGCCTGGTATCGCTGCGAGCGGCGGCGCGCCGGGGGCGCGCCCGTGCCTGCGGCATCCAGCGCGGCATCGAGGTCCGGCCACAGGTCGCGGCGGGGCGTCACCGGTTCGCGCAGGGCGCGGGTCTGGCGGAGCCATTCGAATTCGTTCATGAGCGTTCTCCCAATACTTTCCGCAGCAGTCCGCGTGCGCGATGCAGCTGCGCTTTCGACGAGCCCACTGCCATGCCCAGCTCGGCACCGATCTCTTCGTGCCGCCAGCCTTCAATGTCATGCAGCACCAGCACGGCGCGCGCGCGCGGCGGCAAGCTGCCGATGGCGCGTTCGAGCTCCTCGCGCTCGGCGGCGCAGAACGGCGTTTCGCCGCGATCCGGGATGCTGTCTTCATCCATCATGCTGACCGGGTCGGCGCCGCGCGCCCTGATGTCCATCAGCGCGACGTTGACGGCGAGCCGGTAGAGCCAGGTGCCGAACGCGCTTTCGTGGCGAAAGCCGGCCAGCTTCTGCCAGGCCCGCACGAACGCGTCCTGGGTCAGGTCTTCCGCACGCGCATGGTCGTAGCCGGCAAGCCGGTAGATGGCGCCGTAGATCCGGTCCACGTGCAGTCGATAAAGCCGGTGGAAGGCCTGCCGATCACCCGCGGCGGCCGCGTGCACGTCGTCCGTGTCGGTGGGCTCCGCGGCGGGCGCAGGCGGCATCGGGCTTCCGTTGGCAGGGCAGGCTGCAATCATCTTGCCAGCTTGGATGCGCGTGCGCGTGGCAAGGTTTAGAGGGGCGTGCCGCAGGGCACTCCACCGGCCGCGCGGGGCGGCCGCTGGAAGGCGCTGGGGTCAGGAGGCGATGGCTGCGCGCGGCGCCGTGGCCGCCGCCAGCGCGCTGGCCACGCGTTGCTGCTCGTCGTGCAGCGGCTGCGGCATGCGCGTGCCGAAGCTGTGCAGGTAGTCGCCGATGGCGGCCAGTTCGGCCCGCCAACCTTCGTTGTCGACACCCAGCAGCGTGTCGACGGTGCGGCGATCAAGGGCCAGCTCGGCGAGCTTCAGCTCATCACTGGCCGGCACCGTGCCGATCGGCGTCTGCACGCCCGTGGCGCGGCCTTCGACGCGGTCGATCATCCATTCCAGCACGCGCAGGTTGTCGCCGAAGCCCGGCCACAGGAACTTGCCGTCGTCGCCCTTGCGGAACCAGTTGACGTGGAAGATCTTCGGCAGCTTCGCGCCCGCCTGGTCGAACGACAGCCAGTGGCGGAAGTAGTCGCCGTAGTGATAGCCGGCGAAGGGCTTCATCGCCATCGAATCGCGGCGCAGCACGCCGACCGCACCGGTGGCGGCGGCGGTGGTTTCCGAACCCATCGCGGCGCCGATCAGCACGCCGTGGGTCCAGTCATTCGCCTCGAACACCAGCGGGATCAGCGACGGGCGGCGGCCACCGAACACAATGGCGCTGATCGGAACGCCCTGGGCGTCCTCGGCATGCGGCGACCAGGTCGGGCACTGCTTCGCGCTCACCGTGAAGCGCGAATTCGGGTGGGCGGCGGGACCATTGGCGGCGTCGTACGGACGACCCTGCCAGTCGGTGACCGGCGTGCCGGGCAGGCCTTCCCACCACGGCTGGTTGTCCGCCGTTACGGCGACATTGGTGAAGATGGTGTCGCGCGCGATGGTCGACAGCGCATTGGGATTGGTCGCCACGCTGGTGCCCGGCGCCACGCCGAAGTAGCCGGCTTCCGGGTTGATGGCATAGAGGCGACCGTCCGCGCCGGGGCGCATCCAGCAGATGTCGTCGCCCACGGTCCACACCTTCCAGCCTTCCTTGCGGTAGCCCTCCGGCGGAATCAGCATCGCGAGGTTGGTCTTGCCGCAGGCCGAGGGGAACGCCGCGGCGATGTAGTGCGTCTCGCCCGCGGGGTTTTCGATGCCCACGATCAGCATGTGTTCGGCCAGCCAGCCTTCGGACCGTGCCTGGTAGCTGGCGATGCGCAGTGCATGGCACTTCTTGCCCAGCAGCGCGTTGCCGCCGTAGCCGGAGCCATAGGACTTGATGGTCAGCTCTTCGGGGAAATGCATGATGAAGCGGCGGTCCGGATCCAGCTCGCCGGTGGAATGCAGGCCCTTCACGAAGCTGCCCTCGCGCTCGATGCGCGCCTGTGCGGCGGCGCCCATGCGCGTCATGGTGCGCATGTTGATCACCACGTACGGGCTGTCGGTGATCTCCACGCCGCAGCGTGCCAGCGGCGAATCGATCGGGCCCATGCAGTACGGGATGACGTACATGGTGCGGCCTTCCATGCAGCCTTCGAACAGCGCGTCCATCTTGGCGTGCGCCTCGGCCGGGGCCATCCAGTGGTTGTTCGGGCCCGCGTCTTGCTCGTCGCCCGTGCAGACAAAGGTGAGGTGTTCGACGCGGGCGACGTCGGAGGGGCTCGAGCGATGCAGGTAGCAGCCCGGGTGGGTCTGCTGGTTCAGCTCGATCAGGTCGCCGGTCTGCAGCATCTGCTGCACCAGCTGCTGGTACTCGGACTCCGAGCCGTCGCACCAATGGATCTTTGCGGGACGGGTCAGCGCCGCGACCTCATCAACCCAGCGCTGCAGCGCTGCCAGCTTGCTCGACATCATTTCCTCACTCTGGTCTTAAGCCAAAAAAGAACAGAAACGCTAACTTACGTGCACTGGCATGGCAAGGTTCGACGCAGCAAAATGCAACTGGGCGCACCCGGAAATCTCCGCCCAACCCGATAGTTACAGATGCAACTGCAGACCACTTTGCCCGGTGGAATACCAGTGGCCAGGGGCCCAAAGAAAACGCCGCCCGGGGGCGGCGTTCGCGCGAGCGATGCTGCCTGACGAAAGGTCAGGCCGGCGTGAGCGTGCGGATCATGTGCTCGACGTAGGCATCGAATTCGTCGTGGCTGATGCGTGGCAGGCCCAGCGTGAAGTTGAGCTGCAGGAAGCCGACATAGGCCGCATAGGTCAGGCGGGCGCGGTTCAGCGCTTCTTCCGCGGGCAGGCCTGCCTCGCGGTAGATGTTGGTGAGGAACTCCATGCGTCGCTGCGAGACACGCGCCATCACCGGCACCACCTGCGGATGGTCCAGCGCCTTGAGCAGGGCGGCATAGACCCGGTGGGGCGCCAGTTCGTGCGCCACGCGGCGGAACAGCTCCGGCAGGCGCGCGCGAGGATCGGGCATGGACTCGATCTGCGAGATGACTTCGCGTTCGCCGTATTGCTCCCAGCGCTCCAGGGCGGCCTGCAGCAGGGCCTCGCGAGTGCGGAAATGCCAGTAGAAGCTGCCCTTGGTGACGCCAAGCTGGCGGGCGAGAGCCTCCACGGCCAGCGCGCCGACGCCTTGTTCGGCGATCAGCTTGAGGGCGGCGTCTTCCCAATCCTCAGCGGAAAGGCGGGTGCGTTCGGGTTTTGCGCTGACATTCATACGCGCATGGTAGCCCCAGTCAGCCTCTTTGTAATCGGCGCGGATGCAAGTCATTGAATCGTGGGCCGCTGACGGTGCAGTGCGTATTGACGGCGTCGGGAAGCAACTACATACTCATGCGTATGGTAGACATCAACCCCTCAGAAACCTCGATTCACCGCGTCAGCGCGGCCGATGGCCTTGAACTGGCGGTGGAAGTGCGCCATCCGGCTGGCGACCCGACGCTGCTGTTTGCCCATGGCTTCGGCCAGACGCGCGGTGCCTGGCGCGGCGCGGCCACCGCACTCGCGGCCCAGGGCTATCGCTGCGTCAGCTTCGACAGCCGTGGCCATGGCGAAAGCGGCCGGCTGGCGGGTGGTGACTATCACATGGAGCAATTCGTCGGCGACCTGCGCCTGCTGGCGCATGCCGAGCTGCGCAAGCCGATCCTGGTAGGTGCTTCCATGGGTGGTCTGCTGGGCCTGGTGATCGCCGGCGAAATCGATCCCGAGGCGTTTCGCGCCCTGGTGCTGGTCGACATCACGCCGCGCTGGGAAACCGCCGGCGTCGAACGGATCCTGGCCTTCATGCAGGCGCACCCTGATGGCTTCGCCAGCTATGCGGAGGCGGCCGAGGAAATCGCCAGCTACCTGCCGCATCGCGCCGGTCGCAAGAGCGAAGACCAGTTGCGTCCGCTGCTGCGCGAGGGCGCCGATGGCCGCCTGCGCTGGCACTGGGACCCGGCCCTGCTTGGCGGGCTGGTGAGCGAGAGCGAGCGTTACCAGCCCCGCCTGATGGCCGCCGCGGCCAAGGTGCGCGTGCCGGTGCTGCTGCTGTCCGGCGGACGCAGCGACGTGGTTTCGCGCGACAACGTCAACGAGTTCATGCAGCTGGTCCCGCATGCCGAGCACGTGGAATTGCCGCGCGCCACGCACATGGTGGCCGGCGACGCCAACGACGCATTCACCCGCGAAATCGCACGATTCGTGCAAAAACTTGCCACCCCCGGCCGCAGCGATGCGGCCGTGGCCTGAACCCGCGAGATGCCCGTGATCCGCGAAGTCGTCATCCGTAACGAGGTGTTGTGATGTCCGTGATCCTGACCCTGCTGGCGGCGCTCATCGCCACCGGCACCTGCGCCTACCATCGCACCAGCCTGCGCACATGGGCGATCGCCACGGTGATTGCCACCGTCGTGGTCGGCCTGCTTGCCAGTGCTCCGTGGACGATGGTCCTGCTGTTGGCGATCGAACTGCTCATCGCCGTGCCGCTGCTGATGGACGGCTTCCGCCGCAAGCAGATCAGCGCGCCGTTGCTGAAGATGTTCGCGCGGGTGACGCCCAAGCTGTCCGAAACCGAGCAGACCGCGCTGGAGGCTGGCACCGTCGGCTTCGAGGGTGAGCTGTTTTCCGGCAAGCCCGACTGGCATGCGCTGCTCAAGCAGCCCAGGCCCGAGCTGAGCGTGGAAGAGCAGGCCTTCATGGATGGCCCGGTGGAAGAACTCTGCGGCATGCTCGACGACTGGCAGATCACCCACGAACTGGCCGACCTGCCGCCGGAGGTCTGGGCCTTCGTCAAGAAGTACAAGTTCTTCGGCATGATCATTCCGAGGGCGTACGGCGGCCTGGGTTTCTCGGCGCTGGCGCATTCGGCGGTGCTGCAGAAGCTGGCCACCATGTCGGCCACGGTCGCTTCCACCGTCGCGGTGCCCAACTCGCTCGGCCCGGCCGAGCTGCTGCTGCACTACGGCAGCGACGAGCAGAAGAACCACTACCTGCCGCGCCTGGCGATCGGCGAGGAGATTCCCTGTTTCGCGCTCACCGGCCCGTATGCGGGTTCGGACGCCACCTCGATCACCGACTTCGGCATCGTGTGCAAGCAGGTTGTCGACGGTGTCGAGACGCTGGGCATGAAGCTCACCTTCGACAAGCGCTACATCACCCTGGCGCCGATCGCCACGGTGGTCGGCCTGGCCTTCCGCCTCTACGACCCGGAGAAGCTGCTGGGCGACAAGGAAGACCTGGGCATCACGCTGGCGCTGCTGCCGCGCTCGACGCCGGGGCTGGAAATCGGCCGGCGCCATTTCCCGCTGAACGTGCCGTTCCAGAACGGTCCGCTGCATGGCAAGGACGTGTTCGTGCCGATGTCGGTGCTGATCGGCGGTCCGCACATGGCCGGCCACGGCTGGCGCATGCTGGTGGAGTGCCTGTCGGTGGGTCGCGCGATTTCCTTGCCTTCGAATGCCACCGGTGGCGTGCGCGCCGCCGTGGCGGCCACCGGCGCGTATGCGCGCATGCGCAAACAGTTCGGCCTTTCCATCGCCCGCTTCGAGGGCGTGGAAGAGGCGCTCGCGCGCATTGGCGGCCTCACCTATGCGACCGCGGCGTTGTCGCGCGCCACGGCCGCCGCCGTGGATCGCGGCGAGAAGCCGGCGGTGCCGTCGGCCATCGCCAAGTACCACGCGACCGAATGGGGCCGCGTGATCGCCGGTGACGCAATGGACGTGCATGGCGGCAAAGCCGTGCAGCTCGGTCCGAAGAACTATGCGGGCCGGGCGTGGCAGGGTGTGCCGATCGCCATCACGGTGGAAGGCGCCAACATCATGACCCGCAGCCTGATGATCTTCGGGCAGGGCGCCATCCGCTGCCATCCCTACGTGCTGAAGGAAATGCAGGCGTTGTCGATCGCCGACTACGGCGACCGTTTGCGCACGTTCGATCGCGCCCTGTTCGGCCATATCGGTTTCGGCATTTCCAACGCCGTGCGCAGCTTCACGCTGGGCCTCACCGGGTCGCGCTTCGGCGAGACGGCGGGTGACGCCTATACGCGTCGCTATTACCGCAAGCTCAACCGCTACTCGGCGGCGCTGGCGCTGTGTGCGGACACTTTCATGGGTGTGCTGGGCGGCAAGCTGAAGTTCAAGGAAAAGCTGTCCGCCCGCCTGGGCGACGTGCTGAGCTACCTGTATATCGCCAGTGCGATGCTCAAGCGCTATGAGGACACCGGCCGGCCGGAAGCGGATCGTCCGCTGCTGGCGTGGGCGTTCCACGAGTGCGTGTGGCGCATGCAGATGGCACTGGATGGCGCGATCCGCAATTTCCCGGTGCGTCCGGTGTCGTGGTTGCTGCGCGCGCTGGTGTTCCCGCTGGGTCGCCGCGAAGTGCCGCCGTCCGATCGGCTGGGTCGTCGCGTTGCCGCGCTGATCACCGCGCCGGGCGAAGCGCGCGACCGCCTGACCGAATGGACCTACCTCACGCCGACCGCCAACAACACCATTGGCCGCATGAACGCGCTGCTGCCGGACGTGATCGCCGCCGAGCCGGTGGAGCGCAAGTTCGGCAAGGCGCAGAAGGCCGGCCAGTTCAAGTCGCATGAGTACATCGGCCAGCTCGCCGAGGCGCTGCAGGCCGGCGTGATCAGCGCGGCCGAATTCGAGCTGCTCAAGCGCGTGCGCGAAGCCGTGTCCGAGTTCATTGCGGTCGACGACTTCGATCCGGCCGAGCTGCGTGCGGCGGTCACTCGCGCCGACCGCAACAAGAAGCTCGCCGACGCGGCCTGATCAACCACCTCATGTAACCCGGGCGGAGCGCGAGCGCCGCCCGGGCGGGAGACTGCCATGAGCCAGGCACTGTCGCTCTATCGCCGATTGCTTGCCGTGCCGGGCGGTCGCTGGCTGTATGGGCGCCTGATCAGCTTCAAGGCACCGTACTTCGCCACCATTGCGCCGCGTTTCGTGGCGCTGGAGCCGGGGCGTTGCGCGGTGGATATCCGCGATCGTCGCCGCGTGCACAACCACATCGGCACGGTGCACGCGATCGCCCTGTGCAACGTGGCCGAACTGACCGCGGGCATGATGACCGACGTGACCATCCCGCCGGCCATGCGCTGGATTCCGCGGGGCATGACGGTGGAATACCTGGCCAAGGCCAGGGGCACCATGCATGCCGTGGCGATGCCGATGGGCGCCGCCACCGAGTCAGCAAGCGGCTATGCGTGGCCGGTAGCCGTCCGCGTGCACGACGATGGCGGGCAGGAGGTGTTCCGTGCCCGCATCGACATGTGGGTGGCGCCGCGCGCGAAGCACGCCTGACCGATCAGGCGGTGCGGCGCCAGCCGGGTGACACGATGGTGTTGCGGCGGATGGCGATGACCAGCAGCACCGCTGAGCAGCACGAACAGAGCAGCAAGGCCACCACCGAAGCTTCGGCGCCGAACTCGCCGCCGCTCAGCCAGTCCGGCCCGGTGCGGTTGGAGACCAACCAGCCCTGTGCCTCGGTGCCCGAGACGGGAATGCCGAACACCGTGCCCTGCATGATGTTCCACGCGGCATGCAGGCCGATGCAGGGCCACAGCGAACGGGTGACGTGGTAGAGCAGGGCGAGCAGCACGCCGGCCTCGATCGCGATCGCGAGCGAACTCCATGCCGTGGCGCCCGGGTTGAAGATATGCGCGGCGCCGAAGAACAGCGCGGAAATCGCCAGCGCCCACCACGTGCCGAGGCCTTCCTCCACGATGCGGAACAGCACGCCACGCGTGATGATCTCCTCGCCGACGCCTGCACCGATGCCGGTGATCAGCACGGCCGGTACCCAGTCCACGCCGGGGTTCGTGCCCGTCACGTGGTAACTGCCGGCGAGCCACAGCACCAGCACCACGGCACCGAACAGGCCGCTGCCGAGCAGCAGGCCGACCGTTCCCAGCGAGGGCAGGTCGCGCAGCGTGAATTCGCGCATGGGGCGGCGTTCGATCGCCTTGACCAGCACGACATAACTGACCAGCGCCGGCACCAGCGACAAGGCCAGCACGGCCAGCGAACGGGTCAGCGGATCGACGCCCTTGCCGAGCATGCCCAGGCCGGCGACGCCCATGTGGACCACGTTGTACAGCACGAACATCATCGCGGTGAAGAACACGATGCGCGCCAACGGCGAGAACACCAGCCAGCGTTGCCAGCCCGTGGCGTTGGTCGGTGTGGTGAAGACGGCTTGTCCTGCTTGCATTGGCACTGCTCCCCCTGTTGAAGCGGGCAGGGTAGCAGCGCGCACCGCAGATGCGCACCGCGGCTGGCTCCCCCGACGAACGTGCCGGAGGAGCCGGGTGGCGCGGCGCCTAGAGGTCGACCGAGGTCGCGTGCTCGCGCGTGGCCGAGAATCGCACTTGCGGCCAGCGTTCCTGCGCCAGCTGCAGGTTCACCCGCGACGGCGCCAGGTAGACCAGTTCGCCGGCGGCATCGATGCCGAGGTTCATCGCGTTCTTCTCGCGAAATTCCTCGAGCTTCTTGGGGTCGTCGCAATGGATCCAGCGGGCGGTGGCGACGGTGACGTTCTCGAAGCTGGCGTCGACGCCGTATTCGTCCTTGAGGCGATAGGCCACCACGTCGAACTGCAGCACGCCGACCGCGCCGAGCACCAGGTCGTTGCTCATCAGCGGGCGGAAGAACTGCGTGGCGCCTTCCTCGGACAGCTGGGCCAGGCCCTTCTGCAGCGCCTTCATCTTGAGCGGGTCGCGCAGGCGGGCGCGGCGGAACAGTTCCGGCGCGAAGTTGGGGATGCCGGTGAAGCTCACCAGGTCGCCTTCGCTGAAGGTATCGCCGATGCCGATGGTGCCGTGGTTATGCAGGCCGATCACGTCGCCGGGATAGGCGCTTTCCACGATCTCGCGGTCGCTGGCCATGAAGGTGAGCGCGTTGGCGATGCGCACTTCCTTGCCGGTGCGCGTCTGGATCATCTTCATGCCGGCGGTATAGGTGCCCGAGCACACGCGCATGAAGGCAATGCGGTCGCGATGCGCCGGGTCCATGTTGGCCTGGATCTTGAACACGAAGCCGGTGAGCCGTTCTTCCTCCGGCTTCACCTCGCGCGTGAGCGTGGCGCGCGGACGCGGCCCGGGTGCGTGCTCTACGAAAAAGTCCAGCAGCAGCTGCACGCCGAAGTTGTTCACGGCAGAACCAAAGAACACCGGCGTGAGCTTGCCGGCGAGGTACAGCCCGATGTCGAACGGATGCGAGGCGCCCTGCACCAGTTCCAGTTCGTCGCGCAGTTCGGCCAGCGCCTCGGCGCCGATCTTATCGGCCAGGCCCGGGGCATCGAGGCCCTTGAAGATGGTCGAGTCCTGGCGCGTGAAGTTCTTGCCCTGCTCGAACACGTGCACTTCGTCGAGCAGCAGGTGGTACACACCCTTGAGGCGCTTGCCCATGCCGATCGGCCAGGTGAGCGGGGCGCAGGCGATGCCCAGCACCGATTCCACTTCGTCGAGCAGTTCGATCGGCGAGCGGCCTTCGCGGTCGAGCTTGTTGATGAAAGTCATGATGGGCGTGTCGCGCAGGCGGCACACCTCCATCAGCTTGATGGTGCGTTCCTCCACGCCCTTGGCGCAGTCGATCACCATCAGCGCCGAGTCCACCGCCGTGAGCACGCGGTAGGTGTCTTCGGAGAAGTCCGCATGGCCCGGGGTGTCGAGCAGGTTGACGATGCGGCCCTCGTAGGGGAACTGCATCACCGACGAGGTCACCGAAATGCCGCGCTCCTTTTCCAGCGCCATCCAGTCGGAGGTGGCGTGGCGGGCGGCCTTGCGGCCCTTCACGGAGCCGGCCATCTGGATCGCGCCGCCGAACAGCAGCAGCTTTTCGGTCAGCGTGGTCTTGCCCGCGTCAGGATGGCTGACGATGGCGAAGGTACGGCGGCGGCGGGTTTCGGTGAGATGGGTGGACATGGCGGTATCTGGGCTCGCGAACCGGCCATTCTATCAAGACTGGGGCCGGGACCGCTGTTCCCGCAGGATGCGTCGCCGCTCCAGGCTCTCCGGCGGCCAGTAGTCGTCCAGCCGGTAGAACTCCTCCACGGCCGGCAGGCCCGCGGGAATCACCACCCAGGGCTGCTTGGAGGTGGTGTAGATGTGGATGTCCGGGCTGACCCGGTGGGGTTCGTCCAGCGTGCCGACCCGGATGAAGGCGACGGCATCACCGCCGCCGCCGTAGTGGCTCCACAGCGCCAGGCGGCAGCCGGGGCAGCGCATGATCTTCTGGCCCATGCCGCTGTGCGATGGCGTCATGATCACTTCCGTCATGCCCCGGAGCAGGGTCAGCCGCTCGGTCTCGATCATGGCGTTCAGGGCGAACGCGGTGCCGGTTTCGCGCTGGCACCAGCGGCAATGGCAGCAGTGCACGAACAGCGGCGGGCCGATCAGCTGGTAGCGCACCTCGCCGCAGTCGCAGCCGCCTGCCAGGACAGGATCGCCGGTCATCATGTCGTGCCCTCCTATCCGGTGGTCAACAGGTCCTCGAAGAACGCGCCGTACGGTTCGCTCGGGTGGGTGATCTGGATCTCCAGGATCCACAGCCCGTCCGACGGTCGTTCGCCCAGTTCGCCAAGGTCGCCGGCCTTGTGCACGGCGTGCGGAAAATCGCTGACGCGATGGCCCTTGACCTCATGGTGCAGGCGCCAGCCCATGGCCTCGGCGCGCTGGCTGGCGAAAGCGTAGAGCGCCTCGCCGGTCATGCCCTGTGTGCGCCAGGCCTCGGCCACCGTGCGGAACAGCTCGCGCGCGGCTGCGGCGCAGGCGTGGTGTTGCGGATCGTTGCCGACCACGAAGGTGTCGCCGACGTCGCCCTCGTGCCCCTCGAAGACCAGTCCCAGGTCGACGAAGTAGATGTCGTTTTCGCCAAGGCGTACCGACGGGTCCGATGGCTCGCGATACGTGCGCGTGGTGTTCGGGCCGATGCGGATGATCACCGGGTGCCAGAGGCGCTCCATGCCCAGCTGGCGAAACACCTCGGCCGCCTCGGCCTTCGCCTCGTCTTCGCTGATGCCCGGGCGCATGCGCTCGCGGATGCCGTGCAGTGCGGCCCAGCTGCGCTCGCGCGCGTGCTGCATCCGTTGGGGGTCGAAGCGATCGCCGACCGCTTCCTGCCGGGTGTGGTTCATGGGGCGATTCGTGGGTGCGGGCGAAGATCAAGCATGGCACAGCGGCCCGTCGTCGTCTTTGCCGGGGCGCTCAGGAGAGTGCCACCAGGGCCAGCCCGATGAGCGCCGGCAGGGCCTGGATCAGCAGGATCTTCCTGCTTGCCGTGAAGCCGCCGAACACGCCGGCAATCAGCACGCAGCCGAGGAAGAACAGCTTGATGTCGGTGCCGTTGCGGCCCAGCCAGCAGCCCCAGAACAGGCCTGCAGCGAGAAAGCCGTTGTACAGGCCCTGGTTGGCCGCCAGCACCTTCGACTGCGCGGCGAATTCCGCGGTGAGGCCGAACGCGCGCCGTCCCGAGGGTCGGTCCCACAGGAACATTTCAAGGACCAGGAACCACACGTGCAGCAGGGCGACCAGGAGCACGACAGCGTTGGCGGCAAGGGACATGGGCTTGGCAATGGGCTGGACGGGAGGCGCAGTGTTGCAGCCGGGGCGCTTTCCCGCAAACCGCGAAGAGCGGCCGCAGTCGGCCGTTTTCCTAGGACTTTCAGCCGATTGTGGGGCATGGGGGCAGGGCGTACGGTCGCGGGGCCGGGTTCCGAAGGGAGTCATGCCAGGCGACAGCGACGTCCAGTCAGGGGCGGTGGGCAACGCCCGGCCACATTCCACATCCGGAGAGTCGCAATCATGAAGAAATCACTGCGTGCGGGCCTGCTGCTGGTCCTGCTCTGTCCCGTGTGCGCGATGGCACAAAGCGCCTTCGACGGCACGTGGAAGGTCGACATGAGCAAGGTGCAGATGTCGAAGAAACCCGATGTCGTCGTGCTGCAGAACGGCAAGTACGAGTGCAAGACCTGCGTGCCGGCGATCGACATCAAGGCCGATGGGCAGGACCAGATGGTCACCGGCCATCCTTATTTCGACACCATGGCGATCCAGGTGGTCGACGACCACACGGTGAAGGAGACGGACAAGAAGGGCGGCAAGGTCGTGGTGACCGCGACCACCAAGGTCAGCGCGGACGGCAAGACCGCCCATGTCGACTTCACCGACAGCAGCAACACCAACTCGGCGCCCGTGACCGGCAGCGGCGACATGAAGCAGGTGGCGAAGGGTCCCACTGGTTCCCATGCCCTGTCCGGTTCCTGGGTGATGGCGAACATGGACAACATCTCTGAGAACGGCATCCTTTTCACCTACAAGAATGCCGGCGGCATGTTGAGCATGACGACGCCGACCGGGCAGTCCTACGAGGTGAAGACCGACGGTACGGAAGCACCTTTCAAGGGTGATCCGGGCATCACCAGCGTGATGGTCAAGCAGATGGGCAAGTCGACCATCGTCGAGACCGACAAGCGTGACGGCAAGGTCATCGCCGTCATCAAGTCCACGGTATCCGCCGATGGCAAGAGCATGGACGTGACCTACGACAACAAGCTGCAGGACCGCACGATGTCCTACGTCGCGGTCAAGCAATAGGGCATGCGCCGCCGTGCCCCCGGGGCGCGCCCGGGGCACGGCGGCCCGCGAAGCCATGTATGCCACGGCAATTGACCGACGTTTATGCGCCTAGACGTTTAGACGTCTATTGACACGCCATCCGGTTGTCGCTAGATTCCCCCTTACTCATCGAGACCGGCGGAGGGACAGGCCCTTTGAAGCCGGGGCAACCTGCGGAGACAGTCCGCAACGGTGCCAATTCCTGCGGCGGCGCTTCGGGCGCCAGCCGCGAGATGAGGGCAGGTCAGCACCGCCGCGCGTTTGCCGGCCGTGCCTTGCTCTCTTCTCCGGTCCGCAGCGCGATGCCCGACCGGAGAACAGACGATGTCCAGCCAGCCGCAACCCGTTCCTCCCGCCGTGACCGCGCTTCCCGTGGCTGCCGGCGCCCAGCGGCCGGACCTCACCACCCAGCGATGCGCCCGCCGCGTTTCCGTCGCGCCCAAGTACGGCAGCGCGCCGGTCGAAGTGGATGTTCGCTACCTGTGGTGCGGCGCGCCTGATGCGCCCACGGTGATCGTGCAGGGCGGCATCTCCGCCAGCCGCGACGTCGTGGCGCTGGACAGCGAGGCCGCGCCGGGCTGGTGGCAGGCGCAGGTGGGCGCCGGACAATCGCTGGACCTGGACCGCTTCCGCGTGCTCTCCATCGACTGGATCACGCCGGCGGATCTCGGTGGCGTGCAGGCCGTTTCCAGCGAAGACCAGGCCGACGCCTTGGCCGCCCTGGTCGATGCCTTGGGCATCGGGCGTGCGCATGCGTTCATCGGTTCCTCGTACGGCGCGATGGTGGCGCTGGCGTTTGCCGCGCGCCACCCGTACGCGCTGGGCCGTCTCGTGCTGCTGGCCGGCGCGCATCGCCCGCATCCGCTGGCCACCGCGCAGCGCTCCGTGCAGCGCGGCATCGTGCGGCTCGGCCTGGAAAGCGGCCAGCCCGGGCAGGCGCTGGCGCTGGCTCGCCAGCTCGCCATGACCACCTATCGCGGCAGCGAGGAGTTTGCCCGGCGCTTTACCGCGGCGCCGGAATTTCGCGACGGCCGCTTCCATTTCCCCGTCGAGGATTACCTCGAGCACGCCGGCCGCCGCTTCGTGGAGCGTTTCGACGTGGAACGCTTCCTCGCGCTGTCCGAATCCATCGACCTGCACGACGTGACGCCCGAGCGCGTCGCCGCGCCCGCCACGCTGATCGGCTTCCCGTCCGACCGCCTGGTGCCGCTGGCCGACCTGTGCGAGCTGCAGCGCCGCCTGCATGGCCCGGCCACGCTCGAAGTGGTCGAGTCGCCGTATGGCCACGATGCCTTCCTCAAGGAAACCGATCGCCTCGCACCTTTGCTGCGCGAAGCGCTGGCCGGCTGTTGATACAGACCCCAAGAGCAAGAAGCACGCACGGAGATTCACCATGAGCGACACCACCGCCCCCTGTACCCAGTCGGGCATAAATACCCCGCCGGGTATCAATACCCGCGCCGTGCGCGCCGGCATCGAATCCGACACCCAGCATGGCGCCGTGGTGCCGCCGCTGCACCTGTCGACCAACTATGCGTTCGACGGCCTCGGCGGCAAGCGCGCCTATGACTACTCGCGCAGCGGCAATCCCACGCGTGACCTGCTGGGCAACGCACTGGCCGAGCTGGAGCAGGGTGCAGGCGCGGTGGTGACGGCCAGTGGCATGGCGGCGGTGGCGCTGGCGCTGGAACTGGTGCCGGCCGGCGCGCTGGTGCTGGCAGCGCACGATTGCTACGGCGGCACCTGGCGCCTGCTCGATGCATGGGCGAAGAAGGGCCGCTTCCAGGTGCGCTTCATCGACCTCACCAGCAGCCATGCGCTGGCCGAAGGCCTGGCGTCGAAGCCCGCGCTGATCTGGGTGGAGACACCATCCAACCCGCTGCTGCGCATCACCGATATCCGTCACGTGGCGCAGGCGGCGCACGCGGTCGGCGCGCTGGTGGTGGTGGACAACACCTTCCTGTCGCCGGCGCTGCAGCAGCCGCTGGCCCTGGGCGCGGACGTCGTGGTGCATTCCACCACCAAGTACATCAACGGCCACAGTGACGTGGTGGGCGGCGCCGTAGTGGCGCGCGACCCCGCGGTGGCCGAGCAGCTGAAGTGGTGGGGCAACTGCAATGGCCTTACCGGGGCGCCGTTCGACAGCTTCCTCACCTTGCGCGGCCTGCGCACGCTAAGTGTCCGCCTGCGCCAGCACCAGGAAAACGCGGTGCGCATCGCCGAGCGTCTGGACGGCCATGCGGCTGTGCGCAAGGTCTACTATCCGGGCCTCGAGAGCCATATCGGCCATGCGCTGGCAGCCCGGCAGCAGCAAGGTTTCGGCGCCATGCTGAGTTTCGAGCTGGCGGGCGAGGTCGAGCACATCGCGGCTTTCGTCGATGGCTTGCAACACTTCTCGCTGGCCGAGTCGCTCGGAGGCGTTGAGAGCCTGATCGCCCATCCCGCGTCGATGACGCATGCCTCCATGGCCGTGGAAGCGCGCCGCGCCGCCGGCATTGCCGACAGCCTGCTGCGCCTTTCCGTCGGCATCGAGGACGGTGATGACCTGCTGCGCGACCTGGACGCCGCGCTGCTGCGCGCCGAGGCCGTGGGTGCCGTCAAGCGCCGGGTGAGCGCGTGAGCGCGGTGCTGCAGCGGGAGACCGGGCCCGCGGCGAAACCGCGGGCGTCGTCGGCCATCGCCGCGGTGCTGCTGGGTACCGGCGTGGTGGGCGGTGCCTTCCTCAAGCTGCTCAATACGCCGGCGGCGTCATCCATCCGCCTGGTGGGTGCGGCCAATTCGCGTCGCCAGCAGGTCCGCGCTGAACATCTGGCCGATCGCCAGCTGCGCGAGAAGCTGAAATCCCATGGCGACGCGCGCGACGATGCCGCCTTGCTCGACGCGCTCGATGCCACCGACGCGCCGGTCAAGGTCATCATCGATGCGACGGCCTGCGGCACGCTGGCCTCGCGTCATGCCGACTGGCTGGCGCGCGGCTATCACGTGGTCACCGCCAACAAGTCGTTGGCCGGCGGTGACCTGCCGGGCTGGCGCGCGCTGCAGGCGGCGCTGGCGCAGGGCGGTCGCTACGGCGACTCGGCCACGGTCGGTGCGGGCCTGCCGGTGATTTCCACGCTGCGCCGTTTGCGTCATTGCGGCGATGCGCTGCTGACGCTGGAGGGCGTGTTCTCCGGTTCGCTTTCCTACCTGTTCAACCAGTACGACGGCAGCCAGCCGTTTTCGACCTTGCTGCGTCGCGCGCGTGAGCTGGGTTATACCGAGCCCGATCCGCGCTCGGACCTGTCCGGCGAGGACGTGGCGCGCAAGCTGCTGATCCTCGCCCGCTGCGCCGGCTTTGCCCTGCGCCCGGACGAAGTCGAAGTGGAAAGCCTCGTGCCGGAAAGCCTGCGGCAGCTCGATGTCGACACCTTCCTTGCGCGGCTGGAGGAACTCGACGCACCCCTCGCTGCGCGTTACGCCGAAGCCCAGGCTCGTGGTGGCGCTCTGCGCTTCCTGGCGCGCCTCAACCAGCGCGGCCGTGCGCGCGTGGGCCTGGTCGAGGTGCCGGCTCATCATCCGGCCACGCGCCTGTACGGCACCGACAACCAGTTCGCCCTCAGCACCACGCGCTACAACACGCAGCCGCTGGTGATCCAGGGTCCGGGCGCGGGGCCCGAGGTGACGGCGCAGGCCTTGCTCGGGGATGTGCTGGCGCTGGCCTAGGCCATAAAAAAACGCGCGGCTCTCGCCGCGCGTTTCGGGTGCGCCCGGAACCGATGGCTCAGTGGTGCACGGGGTTGCTCAGGGCTTCCTGCTCGGCCTGTTCCACCGACGGCGTGCGCCAGCCGGACTTCACGCCCCACAGGTAGAACACCAGGCCGATCACCGCGACCACCACCAGGTCCACGCCGTAGGGCAGGTAACCCTGGCCGCCGAACATGTCGCTACCGAGCCACGACACCAGCGCCAGCGTCGGCAGGTAGCAGATCAGCCACCAGGCGCCCTTCATCTGCCGGCCGAAATCGTGCCAGCCGGACTTCGCCTGGTAGTACAGGTACACGGGCAGGGCCACCACCATCAGCAGGATGATCTCGCCGGTGAGCGGCCAGCGTCCCCAGTACAGCAACTCGGTCGCCATGATGAAGGCGATGCCGGCCAGCACCGGCAGGCCGCTGATGCGCAGCGGACGATGCAGGTTGGGTGCCGTGCGGCGGAGCGTCATCGCGCTCACCGGGCCGGTGAGATACGAAATGATGGTGGCCACCGAGATCACCGCCGCCAGCGTGCCCCAGCCGCGGAAGAAGAACAGGAACAGGAACGACACCGCCAGGTTGAACCACATGGCCGGACGCGGCACGCCCCACTTGGGGTGCAGGCGGCCGAGCAGCTTCGGCAGCGTGCCGTTGCGCTCCATGCCGTAGATCATGCGCGCGGTGGTCGCGGTATAGGTCATGCCGGTGCCGCTGGGGCTGACGAACGCGTCTACGTACAACAGCATCGCCAGCCAGTGCAGGTTGACGATGATCGCCAGCTCCGCGAACGGCGAGCGGAAGTCGATGCCGTGCCAGCCTGCCTTGGCCAGCATCTCCGGCGGCACTGCGCCGAGGTAGGCCACCTGCAGGATCACGTAGACGATGGTGGCGAGCACGATCGAGCCGATCACCGCGAAAGGAATGCTCTTGCCCGGGTTGCGCGCTTCACCGGCCAGGTTCACCGGACTCTGGAAACCGTTGAAGCTGAAGACGATGCCCGCGGTGGCCACAGCCGTGAGCACGGCGGCAAAGTCGATGGAGTGTGCATCACCATGCACGCCCACCGCGAAGTTCTCGCTGTGGAAGCCGCTGGCGATCAGCGCCAGGCCGGTCGCGGCCGGCACCACCAGCTTGAACACCGTGATGGCGGTGTTGGAGCGCGCGAACAGCTTCACGCTCCAGAAGTTCACCAGGAAATAGATGATCACCAGCACGGCGGCAATCGACAGGCCGGCGGGTGCCAGTTCGCCGCGGCCATCGGGCATGTGGATGTACAGGTCGTGCGCCCACTGCCACGGCCACGACGCCATGTACTGCACCGATGCCTCGGCCTCCACCGGAATCACCGAGACGATGGCGATCCAGTTGGCCCAGGCGCCGATGAAGCCGACCAGCGAACCGTGCGAATAGTGGCTGTAGCGCACCATGCCGCCCGACTCGGGGAACATGGCGCCCAGTTCGGCATAGGTCAGCGCGATGGTCATGATGATGGCCGCGCCCAGCACCCAGGCCCAGACGGCGCCCGGGCCGGCCAGTCCCGCCGCGCGCCAGGCGCCAAACAGCCAGCCGGAGCCGATGATCGAACCCAGGCCGGTAAGCATGAGGGCGAACGGGCCGACGTCGCGTCGGATCGGAGATTGAGACATGCAGGTCCCCAGTGCAGTGGATCGACGGGCCGCCACCGGGGCGACACACAAGGGGCGGATGATGACAGACCCGTCACGCCGCTGTCAGCCCGCCGGGAGTCATGGTCGGTTGCGTGGTGCGGCAGGCAAGTGGCTGAAGCGGTTGTGGAAAGGGGTGCTTGCTGGGTGCTTCGCATGGGTCGGCGGGGCGTTGTCGCCGGCGTGCCGCCTGCCGGCAGGCAGTCGAAACGCCCGCTGCGTAAGCGGCAAGCTGGCCATGGCGCTCAGCACTCGATCACATTGACGGCCAGTCCGCCACGCGACGTTTCCTTGTACTTGTCCTTCATGTCGCGCCCGGTGTCGCGCATGGTGGCGATCACCTTGTCCAGCGACACGCGATGCTTGCCGTCGCTCTTGAGCGCCATGCGGCTGGCGTTGATCGCCTTCACCGAACCCATCGCGTTGCGCTCGATGCAGGGAATCTGCACCAGGCCGCCGATGGGATCGCAGGTCAGGCCGAGGTTGTGCTCCATGCCGATTTCGGCGGCATTCTCCACTTGCAGCACATTGCCGCCGAGTGCGGCGGTGAGGCCGCCCGCGGCCATCGAGCAGGCCACGCCCACTTCGCCCTGGCAGCCCACTTCGGCGCCGGAGATCGAGGCGTTTTCCTTGTAGAGGATGCCAATGGCGGCGGCCGTCAGCATGAAATCGACGATGCCGTTCTCGTCCGACTTCGGGCAGAAGCGGTGGTAGTAGTGCAGCACCGCCGGCACGATGCCGGCCGCGCCATTGGTCGGCGCGGTGACCACGCGGCCGCCGGCGGCGTTCTCCTCGTTCACCGCGAGCGCGTACAGGTTCACCCAGTCGAGGATGGTCAACGGGTCCTTCAGGGCGGCTTCCGGCTCGCTGCGGAGCTCGGCCGCCATGGCCGGCGCGCGACGCACCACCTTCAGGCCGCCCGGCAGCACACCCGGTGAACGCAGGCCGCGGTTGACGCAGTCCTGCATCGCCTTCCAGATGGTGAGCAGGCCCGCGCGCGTATCCGCCTCGCTGCGCCAGACTTTCTCGTTCTCCATCATCAGCTGGGCAATGGACAGCTGATGCTTCTCGCATAGCGCCAGCAACTGGTCGCCGGTGGAGAACGGATAGGGCTGCTCGGTGGTGTCGGCCACGATGCGGTCTTCGGCCGCCTCGTCGTGATTCACCACGAAGCCGCCGCCGACCGAGTAGTAGTCGCGCGTGGCCAGCTCGTGGCCTTCGGCGTCGTAGGCGGAAAAACGCATGCCGTTGGTGTGGAACGGCAGCTTCTGGCGCTTGTTGAACACCAGGTCGCGCTTCTCTTCGAATTCGATCTCGTGCTTGCCCAGCACGCGCAGGCGATGCGTCGTGCGAATGCGCGAAAGCGTCTCGGGAATGTGGTCGGGGTCGACCGTATCCGGATGCGCGCCTTCGAAACCCAGCAGCACCGCCTTGTCGGTGCCGTGGCCGCGACCGGTCATGGCCAGCGAGCCATAAAGCTCGGCACGCACGCGCGTCACGCGGTCAAGCACGCCTTTTTCTTCCAGCCAGCGCTCGGCGAAGCGCGCGGCGGCGCGCATGGGGCCAACGGTGTGCGATGAGGAAGGACCAATGCCGATCTTGAACAGGTCAAATACGCTGACAGCCATGGACACACGCAGAGTGGGCGGGGAGAGCCGCACATTCTACGCGGCCTGCCGCGCCATGGTTGCCGCGCCGCAGCGACGGCAAGGGTGCGCACGCGTATGGAGCACAGCGCGGCGGCATGCCCCTGGCTTCTCTTCCTGCACGTGCAGCGTGCATGTCGGGCGGCGTCCTGGCGCCGCGCCCTGAAGATCCAGGCCGATCGCGCCTGGCACCGCTGACGACCACGTCCGCCCGTCGCAAGAGTGGGCGCAGCCCGGTGAAGCCGGGCAAGTGACACCCGGCTGGGTACGACGCGGTGGCTGCCCCGCGCCACCGCCACGGTGGCGCTCGCCGGATCGGCAGGGCTCGGGTATCTTCCGCGGCCTATGTCGACGCGATATGTGCTTTACCAGCGGGACTACTGCCATCTGTGCGACCAGGCGCTGGCCGTGATGGCCGAGGCGCTGGCGCCGGATTTCGACAGCGTGTGGGTCGACGACGATGCGGCGCTGGAAGACCGCTACGGCGTGCGTGTGCCGGTGCTGCGGGACATGCAGGACGGACGTGAGCTCGATTGGCCGTTCGATGCGGCGGCGGTGCGCTCGTTTTTGGCCGTGGCGGGCTGAGCGCACGCCGGGCTGGCCCTGGCGGCGGGCCTCAGCGCGACTTCAGTCGCCGCAGGATTTCATCGCGCGCCTCGCGCAGGATCGAATCGCGATCGAGGCTGGCGACGATGTCGGCGACGGCACGCTTGGCGCCTTGTTCACCCCACGACTTGCCCGCCACCAGGTAGCGTTCGGCCGCGCGACCGATCAGCACCGTCGCGTACCAGCCCAGCGCGCCCTGCGCAGCGGCAGTCACCACCACCGACAGCCCCGTGCTGACTCCCTTGAGCGCGGAGGCGACCAGCTGCACGCCCCATATCGCACCCATCAGCGCCGCCAGCTGCGCGGAAATCACCGCGACCAGCCGGCCGGACTCGCTGCGCGTCAACGGCAGGCCGTAGACGCGTGACAGCTGCACCACCATCGCGGCATCCAGCCCGGCGGCAGCCAGCAGGTCGGCGATGGGGATCGGGTTGAGGGCCACGGCCACGCCCTTGGCCAGGCAGTACTGGCGGATGACCCGGCTGGCCAGCTCGCGACGGCTGCGGGCGATGCGCGCGCTGACCTGGTCGGTGAGTCGCCCTGCATAAAGTCCGGCGTTGAGCGCAGACAGCGTCTTGCCTTCGCGGCGCGCGATCGCCAGCAGCCGCTCGCGCAATGCCGCCACATCGGGAAGCGGCGCTTGTTCCGGGGCGTGCGTGTCCGCAGGCATGGCATGGGCGGCAGCGGGGCGGGCAGCCACGGCGATCACGTCCTCGGCGCGCAGCAAGCCTGCGGTGCGCTCGCGCAAGCGTTCAAGCAGCGCGGCGATGTCGTCCGCACCGTAGCGGTCGGCCTTGTTGAGCGCGAGCAGCAGCGGGCGCTGCGTGGCGGCCAGCGTGTGGATGGCGTCGAGCTCGTCGCGGGTGAGGTCGCCGTCGGCCACGAACACCACGAGGTCGCTCACCTCGGCCACGTCGAAGGCCAGTCGCTCGCGTGCTTCGCCATCCAGTTCGTTGATGCCGGGCGTGTCGATCAGCACCAGGCCGTCCTGGTTCGCTTCGTCGAGCACGGCCTGCTGGGCCGTCGTGGTGGTGCCGTGCAGCACGCCGACGGCGAAGCGCTCGCGACCGAGCAGTGCGTTGCCCAGGGCGGACTTGCCAACGGAGACGCGACCGAACACGGCCACATGCAGTTCACCGCGCTCCAGCCGTTCCAGCATGGCTTCGATGCGCCGGAAATCGCCGGCCAGCTCGCTGCGGATCGCGTCCGGAATGGTGGGGTCGTCGAGCAGGCTGCGCAGGCTCGCCGTGACGCGCGATGAGGCGGCTCCCGTGTGCATGGCCCCGCGCGTGCCGGCAGCCTGCGCGTCCGGCTTCAGCCAGCCGCGCAGGCGCCGCCACAGCGAGTCGGTCGCCATGCTGGCGAATTACTTGGCGGTGAGTACGAGGTGCGCGTTGATCTTCACGTCGGCGCCGATCACCGAGGTGTCGGCGTAGTCGCCGGTGCCCACGCCGAAGTCGAGGCGCTTGACCGACCCGGTGACATCGAGCGTGGCGCCGGCGCCCTGCGGCTTGAACGTCACGTTGAGGCTGACCGGCTTGGTCACGCCACGCAGGGTGAGGTTGCCATCGGCGATCACCTGCGCGCCGTTCTGGCGGAAGCCGGTGGTGACGAAATGGGCCTTGGGAAATTTCGCGACGTTGAAGAAGTCGGGTCCCGGCAGCGCACCGTCGCGATCGCTGTCGCCGGTCTTCACGCTGGCGAGGTCCACCTCGACGTCGAACTTCGACGCGGGGAGCTTGCTGGCGTCGTAGCTGATCGCCGCCGTCCACTTCGCGAACGTGCCATCGAACGACTGGCCTTGGAAACTGGCGGCAAAGCCAAGCTTGCTGCCGGCCGGTTGCGTCACGTAGTCCGCGGCACTGGCCAGGCCGGGCAGGGCCAACGTGAGCAGCAGCGGGGCGAGGAAGCGGGAAGCCAGGCGGTTCATCAGTGTTCTCCTTGGGATGGGGCGCCGTTGCGCAGGCGGCGGAAGGGGAGCATGCGCAGCAGGGTGTTGTCGCGGTCGACCAGGTGGTGCTTGAGCGCGCCGGCAATATGCGGCACCAGCACCAGCACGAGGAACCAGAACAGGTATTCGTGCACGGCATGCGCCACAGGGCTCATGTCGCGGTTGGCCTGGGCCAGCGCAGGCAGGTTGAACAGCTTGAAGAACTGCAGCGGCTTGCCCACGATCGAGTTGAACCACCAGCCGCTGAGCGGCAGTGCGGCGATCAGCAGGAACAGCAGGCCGTGGACCGCGTGAGCGGCGACCTTCTGCCAGCGCGGGGCGGGATCTTCCTGCGGGCGGCCATCAAGCCAGCGCCACAGCACGCGCAGCAGCAGCAGCGCCAGCACGGTCAGGCCAATGGACTTGTGCAGCGCCAGCCAGTTGATCTTGCGCATCGGCGATCCGGCCAGCTCCATGCACAGGCCGAAGATGCCGTTGCCGATGATCAGCAGGGCGGTGATCCAGTGGAACGACTTGGCGACCGCGCCCCATTGGCGACGGTTGCTGCGAAGACTCATGGTGACTCCTTGTTGGATGGCGCGTGATCGTCCTGGATGGCTTCCAGCTCGAGCCAGACGCTGACGCCGTGGCCGATCGAATTGGCGTTGGCGGTGATGCCGAAATCGTCGCGGTTGAGCAGGGTGGTGGCGGAAAATCCGGCGATGGTGTGCAGGCCGTATACCGTCGCGCCCACGCGGTTGACGGTGAACGCCAGGTCCACCGGCCGCGTCACGCCGCGCAGGCTGAGCGTGCCGTGCAGCACGCCGTGCTGCTCGTCCTTGCGCTCGACCGAGGTGCTGGCGAAATGGGCATAGCGCGTGCGCTCCGCATCGAGGTAGGCCGGCTTGCGCACGGCCGCGCTCCACGCCTCGTCGCCCATGTCCAGGCTGGCCAGGTCGATGTCGAGTTCGGTGGCGGACTGGCTCCAGTCGTCGGGATCGAAGCGCAGCCAGCCCTGGGCGATATGCAGCCGGCCAAACGGCCGCGAGAAGCCGTTGTGGTCGATGCTGAAGACGATCTGGCTATGGGTGGTGTCGTAGTGATACGTCGTCGGCGCGGCGAACGCGGCGGCGAGTGGCAGCCACGCGATCGCGGTGGCGAACAGGGCTCGTCTTGTCAGGCGTGACCAGGGCATGGGCGAAAGTCTGGATGATCCGGAAGGGTGGCGCCAGCGGCACGATCGGAACGGATTGTTTCCGCCGTGACATCTTGGCCTTGCCCGGTGGTGGGCACGGCCGGGCGGCGGGACGGCCGCTCGTCACGGCGCATGGTCGCGTTCCCGCCAGGCATCCATGGTCAGGGTCGCCAGCTGGCGGATGCGCGTCGAACCACTGTCGCTGAGCAGGGTCTGGAGCCGCGCGCCGGCGTCCTGCTGGTCCAGCGCCTTGCGTTCGGCGAGCGATGCGGCGAGCGCGCGACCCATGCTGTCGAAGATCAGTGCATAGGCAAAGGCATGCAGGACGCCACCACCGAGGGTGCCCAGTCCGGGGAACGCCTTGAGCGCGTTGCCCGCGATGGCCAGCACGATGGAACTGCCGGTGCGCAGGCTGAGCCTGGCCTGCTGCACGAAGTCGTCGATCTGCACATCGCTGACGCGCACCTCATGCAGCGCGGCGAGTTCGCGCGTCAACGCCGCGGCCAGCGCGCCCTGGATCACCAGGTCGCTGCCGGGTGCCACCGCGGCCATGGCGCCCACCACGGCACGGCGTGCGTACTTGCGCACGATGCGTTCGCTGTCGGCCGCGCGCGTCTTTGCCTCCAGCGTGCCGGTGCGTTCGTGCAGGCCGGCGAGCACCGCGTGTTCGCGCTGCGCTTCGAGGCCTTCGGCGCCTTCGGCCACGAGGCGGGACAGGGCGTCGAGCAGGGGCTCGATGGCGGGCTTGCGCTGGCGCTCGACCTGTTCGATGCCGCCGTCGGCGAGCTGGCGCTGGAAGCGTTCCGCACCGCCCGCGCTGACGGCGACGACGGCACTGGCCAGCCCCGTGGTCTGCTGGCGCAGGCGTTGCCTGAGCAGGTCCAGCTCGTCGATGCTCCACTGGTCGGCCTTGTTCAGCGCCACCACCAGGGGCTTGCCGAAGGCGGCGAGCCAGCGCACTTCCTCGGCCTGGCTGCGGGTGAGATCGCCCGCGCACAGATAGACCACCGCGTGCGCGCGCAGGGCCTCTTCGCGCGCCATGGTTTCGTAGGCCACGCCATCCGCCTCGCGGCTGCCCGGCACATCGGCAACGACCAGCATGCGGCCGTCCGGCAGCTGGCTGTCGACGTGCATGACCTGGCGCGTGGTACCGCCGCGCACGTCGCTGCGCGCCGTCGATGACGGCGACAAGGCGCGCAGCAGGGTCGACTTGCCGGTGGAGATCTGCCCGAACAGCGCCACGTAGACGCGCCCGGTGGCGCGACGGCGATCGAGTTCCGCCAGTTCCTCGTCCAGCGCCTGGGTCTCGGCCCCACGGGACTGCAGGCGCTCGAGGCGTTGTTCCAGCGTGCCGCGGTCCGGTGCCGGCATCGGCTTTGGCCGGCGGCGGGGGCGCACCAGCCACCACAGCACGGCCAGGCCCGCGATCGAGAACGCGGCCAGCACGCTGCCCAGCGTCCATTGCAGCCAGGCGGGCAGGCCCAGGAAGCGTTGTGCCAGCGCCAGCGCGCGCTCGGCGATGGCGAGCAGCAGCCATAGCAGGGCCGCCAGGGCAATGGCGGCGATCAGCCAGCGCAGTCGACGTGACATGGCCGCATGGTAGAGCTTGTCCGGTCGCGGCGCCCGTGAGGCCCTTTCACGAAGCCTTGATCGTGGCGCGCGGCACCGGCGACGGGCGCAGGCGCTGCCCGCGCCGGCCAACGCCGGGTTTACCTGGCGCGGCTCGTCCTGACACAACGGCTCTGGCATGATCGATCGACTTGGGGGAGAACATGCTGCCGTCCTTGCTGCTCAGTGCGTTCCTGTTGGGGAGTGTGCCCACGGCGTCGCCGCCGGTGGCGCCTGCCGCGCCCGCGGCCAGCACGCGGCCCACGCCGCAGTTCCGGCGCTACGGCACGGCCGAAGGGCTTCCCAGCAGCAGCGTGTACACCGTGGTGCAGGCACCGGACGGGGCCATGTGGTTTGGCACCAAGAGCGGCATCGCGCGTTACGACGGCGTGCGCTTCAGGGTGTTCCGCCATGACGTGGGCGACCCGCAGTCGCTGTTCAACAACGGCATCTCGGCCCTGCTGTTCGATCGCGGCGGGCGCTTGTGGGCGGCGGGGCTGGAGGCGGGCCTCAACCGTTACGACGACCGCGCCGGCAGCTTCCGCCACTGGGGCCACGACCCCGGCGATCCGTCCAGCCTGGGCAGCGACAAGGCGTGGTCCATCGCGCAGACCGGCGACGGCACGCTCTGGGTCGGCACCGCCGTGGGTCTGGACCGCCTCCGCGTCGACGGGCGTGGTTTCGACCACGTGGTGGTGGCCGGTGGCGATGCCACCGCGCTGGGCACCGTGGGTGCCCTCTACGTCGACGCCCAGGGACAACTGTGGGTCGGCAGCGACAACGGCGTGTACCGCCGCGACAGCCTGGGTGACTTCCACGCCGTCACCACAGGGGTCGCGGGGCAGGCCCTGGATGCGTGGCGCATCGAGGGCGATGGCGACGAAGTGCGCATCGCCTCGTCGCATGGCCTGTTCATTGTGGGCAAGGACGACATCGCGCGGCAGGTCGGGCGCGGCCAGGTGCCCGAGACCAACGTGCTCAGCAGCGCGCGCGATCGCGCCGGGCGGCTGTGGATAGGCACTCAGCGCGGCCTGTTCCTGCAGAACGGCAAGGACGATCCGATCGAAGGCGTGGTGAACCAGCCGGTGCTGTACGGCAACCTCCCCGGCACCTGGGTATGGCAAGTCCAGCACGACAACGAAGGCGGGCTGTGGATCGCCTTGTTCGACGGCGGCGTGGCTTATCTCGCGCCGGGCTGGAACAGCGTCAGCCGCTTCACCCATATTCCCGACGACGACAGCAGCCTGCGCGACTCGGTCGCCTACGCCGTGGCGCGTGCGCGCGATGGCGCCGTGTGGGTCGGCGAACGCAGTGGTCGGGTGGATCGCCTGTGGCCGGCGACCGGCAAGGTCGAGCACGTCTTGTCGGGCCTGCGCGGCGACGTGCTGGGCATGACCGAGGACGCGCACGAGCGCCTGTGGATCACCGTTCAGGGCGCGCTGTTCCGTTATGGCGATGGCAAGCTCGACATGGTGCCCGCCAGCAGCCAGGGCATGAAACATCCGCTCGAGGTGGAGCTTGGTCCGGACAGCAAGCTCTATGCCCGCACCTTTGGCGAAGGCCTGTTCCGGGTCGACCAGGACACGCTCGCCGTCACGCCGGTGCCCTTCGTTCCGGCAGAAGAGAAGGCTCGCTGGGGCAGCCAGATCACGCTGCACGATGGCGTGTTCTGGTACGCCAGCGATGCCGGCATGCTGCGCCTGGACCGCACCTACGATCACTTCGAGCCGGTGCCCGGCGTGACGCGCGGCGAGGCCGTGGACGCGTTCGACTTTACCGACGACGGCATGTGGATGGCGCGGCCCGATGGCCTGGAGCATTACCACTACGACGGCGACGGGCTGCGGCTCGATCGCAAGGTGGATGCGGCGCATGGGTGGCCGTCGATCAACGTGGTCGACCTCGCCGTCGACCGCCACCGGCGCGTATGGGTGTTCGGACGCGATGGACTGTGGCGATTCGATCCGCGCAGTGGCGGCTTCCACCAGCTGGGCCTGCAGGACGGCCTCAGCAACGGCGAATTCCTGCGCGGCTTCGCGCGCGCACCCAACGGCGGCATCTACGCGCCCACGCTGGGCGGTGTGATGGGCTTCAATCCCAATCGCGTCGACGAGGCGGTGACGCCGCAGCCCGTCACGCTCACGCGCATCAGCGTGCGGCGCGACGGCGAGCTGCAGAACCTGCCGGTGCCGGTGTCCGGCGAACTGTTCCTGGGCTGGAAGGACAGCGGGCTCAACATCGAGTCGCGCGTGTTCTCCTATGTCGACCCCGCGGCCAATCGCTACCGCTTCCGCCTCAGCGGCGTCGATGCGGGCTGGGTCGACACGGGCAGCCGCGGCGAGCGCGATTTCGCCGGCCTGGGCATGGGCGACTACACGCTGGACGTGATGGCGGCCGGCGCCGATGGCGTGTGGGCGCACCTGCCGGTGCCGCTCACGATCCACGTGCAGGCGCCGCCGTGGGCGCGCTGGTGGGCCTGGTGCGGTTACCTGGTGATCGTCGTGCTGCTGGTCTGGCTGGCCTTGCAGGCATGGCGGCGCCGGCTGGCGCAGCGCCACCAGATGCAACTGGCGGAACAGCGCAGTCGCCTGGCCGAACAGGCCAGCGCCGCGAAGACGCAATTCCTCGCCACGCTCAGCCACGAGATCCGTACGCCGATGACGGGCGTGATGGGCATGGCCGAGTTGTTGCTGAGCACGCCGCTGAGCGGCACCCAGCGCGGCTTTGCCGAGGCGATGCAGCGTTCCGGCGGCATGCTGCTGAAGCTACTCAACGACGCGCTGGATCTGGCGCGCATCGAGGCAGGCAGGCTGGAACTGGAGAACGCGCCGTTCGATCCGCGCGGACTGGTCAACGACGTGGCGCAGCTGGAACTTGGCCAGGCCCGCGCCAAGGGACTGCGCTTCGACATCGACATCGCCGACGAGCTGCCGCACCGCATGATCGGCGACGCGGTGCGCATCAAGCAGGTGTTGCTCAACCTCGCCAACAACGCGCTCAAGTTCACCGAGCATGGCGGCGTCACCGTGCGCGTGCGGCGCACCGACGACGGCCTGCGCTTCAGCATCATCGATACCGGCCCGGGCATTCCCGAGGCCAGCCAGGCGCGCCTGTTCCAGCGCTTCGAACAGGTCACCGGGCCGCAGCGGCGCGCCGGCAGCGGCCTGGGCCTGGCGATCTGCCGCGAGCTGGTGGCGATGATGGGCGGCAATATCGAGCTGGAATCCAAGGTTGCCCACGGCAGCACGTTCCACGTGCGCCTGCCGCTGGCGGTGGCGCAGGAGCCGCCCACGGTCGCGGCGACGCGGGGCGAAGGGCAGGCGGCCGGCCAATGGCACGTGCTGCTGGTCGAGGACGATGTAATCGTCGCGGCGGTGATACGCGGCCTGCTGGAGCGCCAGGGGCATGAAGTGCGCTACGTCGGCAACGGCCTCGGCGCCCTGGCGGAACTGGCCCAGGCGTCATGCGACGTGATCCTGCTGGACCTGGACCTGCCCGGCATCGATGGTTTCCAGATCGCGCGCCTGATCCGCCAGCGCGAAAAGGCGGGGCAGCGCTTGCCGATCGTGGCGATCACCGCGCGCTCGGGCGGTGACGAGGAAGCGCGCGCGCGTGCCGCGGGCATGGACGGTTTCCTGCGCAAGCCGCTCACCGGCGAGCAATTGACCGATGCCATTGCCGAGCAGCTGGGTGCACCGGCGGCGGATATCCAGGCGCACGCGGACGGCGACTGACGCGGCCGGCGCGGCTGCCGCCTTACATGTCGAACTTGTTGACCTCGAAGCCCCGGCGCTTGTACTCGGCCCAGCGCGTGCGCGAGCCCTCGCGCTCCGCCGGATCGGCGGCGACCACTTCCAGCACCCGGTCGCAATGGCCGGCCGGGCATTGTTCGCGCAGGTTGATCTGCAGCGGGCGATCGGGCGTGTCGATGCCGGGCGGCACGATCAGGACGGCGGTATGCACGTCGTCATCGTCGCCGGCGAGCTGGTGCGTGATGAAGCCGTCCTCGTCGAATTCCCACAGCAGTTCGTCGATCGCCTCGGCCTGCGCGAAATCGCGCGCCAGGATCAGCGTCGGCTGCTGCGTCGCGTGCGCGCGCTTGGCCAGCTCGCACACGAGCAGCAGGGGCTGTTCGCGAAAGCGCGGCTTGTCGATCAGGTAGAAGTCGGCGCGGGGCATGGGCGAACCGGGCAGTGGGTGACGAGGAGTGACGAGTGGGGGGAAGGCGTCAGGCACCTTCCCCCGTGGCTCACTTCTGGGTCTGGCTGGCCTGGTTGATCAGCCACTGCACCAGCAGCGACACCGGGCGACCGGTGGCCAGGCCCTTGCGGCCTTCATCCCATGCCGTGCCGGCGATGTCCAGGTGCGCCCAGCGCTGGCCTTCGGTGAAGCGCGCCAGGAAGCAGGCCGCCGTAATCGCACCGGCGTTCTTGCCGCCGATATTGGCGACGTCGGCAAAGCCCGATTCCAGCTGCACCTGATAGTCGTCCCACAGCGGCAGGCGCCAGGCGCGGTCGAGCGTCTGCTCGCCGGCGGCGACGAGCTCGGCGGCGAGGTCGTCATGCTTGCTCATCAGGCCGGTGGCGTGCTTGCCCAGGGCGACGACGCACGCACCGGTCAGCGTGGCGGCGTCGATCAGCACCCTCGGCTGGAACGTCTGCACGGTGTAGGTCAGCGCGTCGCACAGGATCAGGCGGCCTTCGGCGTCGGTGTTGAGCACTTCGATGGTGAGGCCCGACAGGCTGGTCAGCACGTCGCCCGGGCGGTAGCTGTCGCCGTCAGGCATGTTTTCCACCGCCGGCACCACGCACACGAGGTTGAGCGGCAGGCCCAGTTCCACCGCGGCGATGAAGCCGCCGAGCACGCCGGCGGCGCCGCCCATGTCGAACTTCATTTCTTCCATGCCCGGGCCGGGCTTGAGGCTGATGCCGCCGGTGTCGAAGGTGATGCCCTTGCCGACGAACGCGTAGGGCTTGTCGCCTTCGGCGCCACCCTTGTATTCGAGCACGACGAGCTTGGGCTTGTTGGCCGAGCCACGGCCCACGGCGAGCAGCGAGCCAAAGCCCAGCTCGGCCATCTTGTGCTCGTCGAGCACGTTGCAGCTCACCTTGTCGTGCCGGCCCGCGAACTGCTCGGCCTGGCTGGCGATGTAGGCGGGATTGCAGATGTTCGGCGGCAGGTTGGCCAGCTCGCGCGCGAAGCGCACGCCGGCGGCGATGGCGACGGCCTGGTCGAGGCCGGCCTGCGCATCGTTGCCCGCGGCCAGGGTGAGGGCGGCGAGTTCCGGCTGCGCGCTCTTGTCGCGGGGCTTGAAGGTGGCGGTGTAGCGATAGGCGGCGTAGTCGGCGGCCAGTGCGGCGGTGCGCACGCGCCAGGCGGCGTCATGGCCGGGCACGTCCACGTCGGTGAGGTAACAGGCGGCACTGTCGATGGGCAGGCGGCCGAGCGCACGCACCGCTTCGATGATCACGCGCTGGAAGCGTGCACCGTCGAAGGTCTTCTGCGTTCCCAGTCCCACCACCAGCACGCGCCTGGCCGTCACGCCCTCGGGCGCAAACAGCAGGGCGGTGGTGCCGGCCTTGCCGGTGATGTCGCCGCTCTCCACCTGGCGCTTGATGGCGCCGTGCGCGGCGGTATCCACGCGGGCGGCTGCACTGGTGAGTACGCCGTTCTCATAGACGCCGACCACCACGCACGGGGTGTCGACGGATTCGGGAGCGGCGGAGCCAAGGCTGAACTGGAGAGTCATGAAAACGTCCTGCGGAAAGGTCCGGAAAGGCCCGGACAGGCTAGACTTGAGGTTTGCCGACCCCGGAAAGGGCGGCGCCAAGCCCTTTATGTTATCGCATGTCGAGAACCTGTCCCCATGACCCGGGTGATAGCCCTTACACTTCAGCGTTGTTTCCCGCCCTGCGCGCGACCCCCGGGCGGCGCGGGCCATTGTGTGCGTGAGGGCCGTTTCTGAGCATCCTCGACCGTTATTTCCTGCGTGAGCTGGCTCAGACCGTAGCCGCGACCGCCATCGTGCTGCTGGCCATCATGTCCGGCACCTCGTTCGCGCACGTGCTGCAGCAGGTGGCCAACGGCAGTTTCCCGGCCAGCGTGATGTTCCAGGTGCTGGGCCTGAACATGCTCGACGGCCTGACCACCCTGCTGCCGCTGTCGGCGTTCCTGGGCGTGCTGCTTGGCCTTGGCCGCATGTACCGCGAGAGCGAGATGCACGTGCTGGCCTCGTCCGGCATGGGCGCGACGGGACTGTTGCGCCCCATGGCCATCCTGTCGCTGGCAGTCGCCTTGCTCGTGGGCACGGTGTCGTTGTGGCTGGGACCGTGGGCGGCGCGCACGTCCGATGCGCTGGTCGCCGCGGCCAACCGCTCGGTGATCGCCGCCGGTCTCGATGCCGGTCGCTTCACCGAACTGCCGGGCAAGGGCGGCATCATCTTCGTCGACCAGCTCAGCCGTGACGGCAGCCAGCTCGGCAACACCTTCATCGCCACCGAGCGCGTCGGCAAGGACAAGGTGCCGCACGTGAAGCTGGTGACCGGCAAGACCGGCCAGCTCTACCAGGAAAGCGACGGCAATGGCCGCTTCCTGGCGCTGCACGCGGGCTGGCAGTACGAAATTCCGCTGGGCGCCGACAACTGGCGCAAGATGCAGTACGAGCGCAACGATGCCTCGCTGTCCAGCATCCAGTCGGACAACAGTGACGAGGATCCCGCGCACTCGCTGGGCACGCTGGCCCTGCTGCGCGTGGAAACGGGCGATGCGCGCGCCGAGTTCGCCTGGCGCACCATCGCGCCGGCGATGACCCTGGTGCTGCTGATGCTGGCGCTGCCGCTGTCGCGGGCGACGCCGCGCGAACCGCGCTTCGGCCGCCTGCTGCTGGCCGTGCTGAGCTTCTATCTTTACTACCTGCTGCTGGCGTTGTGCCGCGGGCAGATCATCAAGGGCCACTGGCACCATGCAGGACCGATGTGGATGGTGAGCTTCCTGGTGTTCGGCCTCGCCGCGTGGATGTTCCGCAGCCAGTACATCGAGCGCAGGCCGCGCAAGGCGGCTGCATGATCGCCGCGCTTCGCATCAAGCGGGTCGACTGGCTGGTCGGCATCACGGTGCTGTCCTCGATGCTGATGGTGTGGCTGGTGATCACCGGCCTCGATGCGGTGGTCCAGTTCCTGCGCCAGCTCGGCAACGTGGGCAAGAACGGCTACACGCTGACCAGCGCGATCATCTACGTGCTGGTGACGTTTCCGCGCCGCCTGTACGAGATGTTCGGCAACGCCGCCTTGATCGGCGGCCTGCTGGGCCTCGGCGGCCTGGCCGGCAGCAACGAACTGACGGCGCTGCGCGCCTGCGGCCTTTCCAAGCTGCGCATCGCGCTCTCGGCGATGGGCGTGGTGGCCGTGCTCATCGTGGGCGTGGTGATCCTTGGCGAGACGGCGGCGCCGTGGGGCGACCAGCAGGCGCAGGCCATGCAGCTGCGCCTGAAGTCCAATACGGTCGGCATGGGCGGCAGCTCGGGCCTGTGGGCGCGCGACGGCGAGCGCATCATCAACGCCAAGGGCTGGACGGCCAAGCGCACCGGCACGCACAGCACCGTGCAACTGCACGACGTGCGCGTGTTCACGCTGACGCCGGACGGCCAGGTCACCCGTTTCGACTGGGCGCAGTCCGCCGAACACGACGGTCGCCAGTGGGTGATGAGCAAAGTGCGCAGCACCACGCTCGATGAGCAGGGCACGCACTCTTCGGTGGCAGCCAGCCAGCGCTGGGAATCGCATCTCAACCCGCAGGTGCTGGAGCAGTCGGTGATCCAGCCGCAGTACCTGCCCATGCGCGACCTGCGACGCAACATCAACTACCTGGAAGAGAACGGGCAGAACCCGGGCGTGTATGCCTCGGCGTTCTGGACTCGCGCGCTTTATCCGCTGAACGTGCTGGTGCTGGTGTTGTGCGCCATGCCGTTCGCCTTTGGCGCGTTGCGCTCGGGCGGCCTGGGCAAACGCATGTTCATCGGCATGCTGCTGGCCATCGGCTGGTATTTCCTGCAGAAGGCGATGGTGAATTTCGGCACCGTCTACGGCGTGCCGCCGCTGCTGGCCAACCTGTTGCCCGCACTGATCCTCGCCCTGGTCGCCTGGCTGTACTTCCGCAAGTACGGCTGATGCGCAGGGCGGCGGTCGCCCGGGTGTCCGGGTCCGCCGGCGCACCTGATGCAAAGCTGCGTTCCTGCGCGAGTCGGGCGAACAAAGCGGCATGGCGAGCCCGGCTCGCGCAGGGCGCTTGCTCCGCTGCGGGCGAGGGCTCAAGCTTCGGGTCTGCATCTGGAGCGAGCTACCGTCGTGGACCTGATTGACCTGCGCAGCGATACCGTCACCCGTCCCACCGCCGCCATGCGCGCGGCCATGCTGGACGCCGCCGTGGGCGACGACGTCTACGGCGAGGACCCGACCGTCAACGCACTGCAGCGACGGGTCGCGGCCGAGCTGGGTTTCGAGGCGGCCCTGTTCGTGCCCACCGGCACGCAGTCGAACCTGCTGGCGCTGATGTCGCACTGCGAGCGCGGCGACGAGTACCTGGTCGGCGCCGATGCCCATACCTACAAGTTCGAAGGCGGCGGCGCGGCGGTGCTGGGTTCCATCCAGCCGCAACCGGTGGCTCACGACGGTGACGGTACGCTGCCGCTGGACAAGGTTGCCGCGGCGATCAAGCCGGTGGACCCGCATTTCGCGCGCACGCGCCTGCTGACCCTCGAGAACACCTGGCACGGGCGCGTGTTGCCGATGGACTACCTGCGTGCCGCGCACGATTTTGCACGTGAGCGCGGCCTGGGCCTGCATCTGGACGGCGCGCGCCTGTTCAACGCGGCCGTGGCCAGCAACGTGCCGGCGCGCGAGATCGCGCAGTTGTTCGACAGCGTGTCGGTGTGCCTGTCCAAGGGGCTGGGTGCACCGGTGGGCTCGGTGCTGGCCGGTTCGGCCGCGCTGATCGACAAGGCGCGCCGCTGGCGCAAGGTCGCCGGTGGCGGCTGGCGACAGGCCGGCATGCTGGCGGCCGCCGCCCAGTATGCGCTGGACCATCACGTGGCCCGCCTGGCCGATGACCATGCCCGCGCCGTCAGCCTCGCCGCCGGCCTTGGCGTCATTCCCGGCGTGAAGCTGCTGGGGCAGTTCACCAACATGGTGTTCGTCGACGTGCCGGCCGACCGGCTGCGCGAACTGGACGTCCATCTGCGCGAGGCCGGCGTGCGTATCAGCATCGGTTACCTGCCGACGCTACGGCTGGTCACGCACCTGGACGTCGATGACGAAGGCATCGCGCGGACCGTGCAGGCCTTCCGCAGTTTCTTCGCGCGCGGCTAAGCCGCCGCCTCGCACCGACCCCGGGCCGGGGCGCGCCGGATCACTTCGCGGCGCGATCGAACTTGCGGATGAAATCCTTCACCTGCGGGTAAACCGTCTGGCGCCAGCGACGCCCGCTGAAGATGCCGTAGTGACCGGCGCCTTCGACCACGCGGTGCGCACGGCGATCGGCAGGGATGCCGCTGCACAGGTCGTGGGCAGCCTCGGTCTGGCCCAGGCCGGCGATATCGTCCAGCTCGCCTTCGATGGTCAGCAGGGCGGTGCGGGTGATCGCCTCGGGCTTCACCCGTTCGCCTGCCACGTCCCACAGCCCGCGTGGCAGCAGGAACTGCTGGAACACGGTGGAAATGGTGTCGAGGTAATACTCGGCCGGCATGTCGAGCACGGCGTTGTACTCGTCGTAGAACTTGCGGTGTGCCTGGGCGTCGTCTTCGTCGCCGCGCAGCAGGTTCTCGTAGAAATCCCAGTGCGAATTCACGTGGCGACCGGGGTTCATGGCGATGAAGCCGGCGTGCTGCAGGAAGCCGGGATACACCTCGCGGCCGCCACCGGGGTAGTTCGACGGCACCGTGTGGATGACGTTGCCCTTGAACCAGCTCAGCGGACGCGTGGTGGCCAGGTTGTTGACGCCGGTGGGGTTGCTGCGCGGCTCGATGGGGCCACCCATCATGGTCATGCTCAGCGGCGTTTCCTCGCCGCGCGCGGCCATCAGCGATACCGCGGCCAGTACCGGCACGGTGGGCTGGCACACCGAGATCACATGCAGCTGGCTGGCGCCGATGTGGCGGATGAATTCCTCGATATAGGCCACGTAGTCGTCGAGATGGAACGGGCCTGCGCTGGCCGGCACCATGCGCGCATCGACCCAGTCGGTGATGTAGACCTTGTGGTCCTGCAGCAGCGTGCGCACGGTGTCGCGCAGCAGCGTGGCGTGATGGCCCGACAGCGGCGCCACCACCAGTACGGCCGGATCGGTCTTCAGTTGCTCGATGGTTTCCGGATCGTCGCTGAAGCGCTTGAAGCGCTTGAGCTGGCAAAACGGCTTGTCCAGCACCACGCGTTCGATCACGGCGATTTCCTGCCCGTGCGCGGTGACCTGCGGAAGATCGAAGGACGGCTTCTCGTATTCCTTGCCCAGCCGGTGCAGCAGTTCGTACCCGGCCGCCAGCCGCTGCGCTCCCGGCATGTGCGAGAGCGGACTGGTGAGGTCGCTGAACATCTTGGCACTGGCGTCGGCGTAATGGCTCAGCGGGCCGAGGAAGGCACGCTGCCACTCATGGATCTGATAGAGCATGGGGTCGAACCGGGAGCGTCTGAAGACCTCATCTTACCCGGTTTGCGGGCGTCCTGTTGCACTGCCGCATCGTCTCAGTCCTGTTGAATCAGTCGCTTACGCGACGGCACAGCAGGAGCACCTCATCGACCCCCTGGGTGGTGCCCAGCCCGGGCCGCCAGTGCAGGGTCCGCTGCAGCCGCAGACCCAGCGGCATGAAGACCCGGTCGTACCACCAGGTGGCCCGTTCCGGCTGCCGGGTGAGGTAATGCTGCGCCAGGCCGAGCAGCCGGGGCGACGAAGACTGCATGCCGTAGATCGCGCTGCGCTCGATCCGCCAGCCATGGGTCGCCAGCCGCCGCGCGATGTCCTCCGGTTCGTAACGGCGGTAGTGCCCGACCAGTTCGTCGAAATCCGTCCAGGCAGCCGGGTGCAGCGGCAGCGACAGCAGCATCCAGGCGCCGGGCGCCGATACGCGCGCCAGCTCGCGCAGGGCCTGGTCGTCGTCCACTACGTGTTCAAGGATGTCGAGCGCGCAGACCAGGTCGAAACCCGCATCGGCACAGGGCAGGGCGCTGATGACGCCGCGGGCGGCGCGGGCTCCGCGGGCATGCAGCCGGGCCAGCGCCGAGTGGCTGAGATCGACGAAAACCGTGCCATCCAGCGGCAGTCGCGGTCGCAGGCCCGGCGCCACTTCGAGCCGACGGGGCAGCGCCAGGCTCAGCTCGCGCACCAGCGGCCAGGTGTTGAAGCGGCAGGGATCGGTCAGGCGCGATCCGCTCCAGAGCATGTCGTAGAAGCCCGCGTTGACCTGCTGCAACTGGGCTTGCGTGGGTCTGGTCTGGGCAGGACGCGGCATGGCGCCATCTTGCCCGAGTGAGCTCAGCCCGCCGTGAAGATCAGCCCATGCGGCGCAGCTGGGTGCGCGCCACCACGTCGTGGAACGCCCGCCGCTGCGGATCGATCGCCGCCCAGCCGAGTCCGCCGACCCAGGCCGTCGCGACCGCCCACAGCGCGCCGCGCAGGCCGACCCATGGCGCCAGTTCCAGCAACAGTAGCGGCAGCGCCGCTACCACGAGGCGGACCAGCGCCTGCGCCGGCGCGAGCCGGCCGCCATCGGCCGCGGTGATGCGGATGCGCCATGGCCGCATGCCGAGCGTCTGGCCGCCACGCAGCCACGACGCCACGAAGTACGCCGCCACCACCAGCGCCTGCAGCGGCCGATACCACCACGCGATCTGCACCTGGCCGTCGGTGCTGATCAGGTTGCCGCCAGTGAGCCGCTGGCAGACGTAACCGACCACCATCACGATCGCGACGACCGCCAGCAGGTCATAGACCAGGGCGAGCAGTCGGCGCCACAGCGGGCAATAAACGACGGCGGCAGGGGTGTAGGCATTCATCGATGGCAACCGTTGGCGGGGAGTGCTTGCGCGCGAGGCAGCCGGCGGCCAGCATCGCGTCCATGCAGGAGCAATCACCAAGTATCGCCGAAGCGGATCGCCGCAGCATCGACGCCTTTGTCGAGCGGGTCTGGTCCGAGGATGGCCTGGCCGACCGCACGCTTGAAGCCTATCGCCGCGACCTGGAGTCGCTGGCGCGCTGGCTGGCGGCGCACGGCCTGGGGCTGCGCGCCGCGCAGCGCCAGCATCTGTCCGCCTATCACGGCAGCCAGCCGATGGCGGTGCGCTCGCTGGCGCGGCGGCAGTCGGCATTCCGGCGCTACTACGCCTTTCTCGCGCGTACGGAGCCCGGCTTCGAGGATCCGACGCTGCTGATCGAGCGGCCCAGGATGCCGCGCAGCCTGCCCAAGGCGCTGGCCGAGCGCGAGATCGAAGGCCTGCTGGATGCGCCGGACCTCGGCACCACGCTGGGCCTGCGCGACCGCGCCATGCTGGAACTGATGTACGCCTCCGGCCTGCGCGTCTCCGAACTGGTGGAGCTGCCGTTTGCGTCGCTGAACCTGCGCCAGGGCGTGGTCCGTGTCACCGGCAAGGGTGGCAAGGATCGCCTCGTGCCGATCGGCGAGGTTGCCGCGGAACGCATCGAGGCCTATCTGGCGGGCGCGCGGCCACAGCTGGCCAAGGGACGCCAGCCGGCGGCGCTGTTCCTCAGCAATCGCGGCGAAGGCATGACGCGGCAGATGTTCTGGACGCTGGTGAAACGCTACGCCGTGCAGGTGGGCATCGTATCCAGGCGCATTTCGCCCCATGTGCTGCGGCATTCCTTCGCCACCCACCTGCTCAACCACGGCGCGGACCTGCGCGCCCTGCAGATGTTGCTGGGCCACAGCGCGCTGAGCACCACCCAGATCTACACGCTGGTGGCGAAGGAAGGCCTCAAGCGCCTGCACGCGCAGCATCATCCGCGCGGCTAGCCGCGGCGATCGCGCTTCGGGGGTGCCAAATGGCCGGCGGAACGGTTCATGGCGCTGTGCGAGAATGGCAGCCCCCGGCGTTTCCCGCGTGGAAACGCATGCCCAAGAGGTTTGCGATGTTCAAGAAGTGGTTGCTGGCCCTGTGCGTCAGCGGGTTTGCGCTCAACGCCTGCGCCGCCGGTGACGGCGCGACGGCGAGCCCGGAAAGCACCGTGCGCAAGGCCGTGCTGTCGCTGGCGCCGAACGTGAGCGTCGATTCGATCAAGCCGGCGCCGATGCCGGGGTTCTACCAGGTGATTGCCTCGGGGCAGCTCGTCTACGTGAGTGCCGATGGCAAATACCTGATGCATGGCGACCTGCTGGACCTGACGTCCAAGAAAAACATCAGCGACGACGGCTGGGCGCAGTTCCGCAAGGCCGAGCTGGCCAAGCTGCCGGCGTCCGAGCGCATCGTGTTTGCGCCGGCCAATCCGCGCTATCGCGTCACCGTGTTCACCGACGTCAACTGCGCCTATTGCCGCGCACTGCATGAGCACATCGCGGCCTTCAACAAGGCCGGCATCGCGGTGGAATACGTGGCCTGGCCGCGCGACGGCGTGACCAATCCCGCCGGCCGCAACACCGAGACCTACAACGAGATGGTGTCGGTGTGGTGCGCCGCGGACCGCAAGGCGGCGCTCACCGCCGCCAAGCAGGGCAAGGCGCCGAAGGCGAACAGCTGCGCCAATCCGGTCAAGGACGAGTTCGAGCTCGGCGTGAAGCTGGGCGTCACCGGCACCCCGACCATCATTGCCGAAGACGGCAGCCTGCTCGGCGGCTACGTGACGCCGGAGCAAATGCTGCAGCTGCTCGGCAAGGGCGGCTGACGCCCCGGCGCCCTTGCGGCGTCGGCAATGCAATCAGTGACTTGTCCCCTCGCCGGGCCTGCATCGACGGCGCGGGGTCGGTCCGGGCGTGCGGCATGTTGCGTCGCGGTAGTGTTGACCCGCCTTGGGGTACAATAGGCGTTTTCGCATAGCTCCCGTTCCCCGAATGATCGCACTCGACGGGCAGGGCGCCCTCTCGCCTTTTCGCCTCGAACGCCTGAACGCGCGCCTTGAAGCCATTCACCGTGGCACGCGCGTGCAGGCATCGTGGTTCGTTTATTTCATCGACGCCGCCCGCATGCCGGAGGGCGAACAGCGCCGCCGCCTGCTGGAAGTGCTGGAAGCCAAGGACGCCACGCCTGAAGCGGCGTCGCTGTGGGTGGTTCCGCGCCTGGGCACCATTTCGCCGTGGTCGAGCAAGGCCACCGATATCCTGCATGGCGCCGGCTTCGACGTGCGCAGGGTCGAGCGTGGCGTCGCCTGGCAGGTCGCCGGCCTGCCGGCAGCGGGCGCGCCGCAACACGACGCCGTGATGGCCGTGCTGCACGATGCGATGACTCAGTCGGTGCTGACCAGCCTGGATGATGCGCGAGGCCTGTTCCTCGCCGGCGAGCCGGGTCCGCTGGTGCATGTCGCGCTGGGTGGCGATGCCCGGGGCGCGCTGGCCAAGGCCAACGCCGAGCTGGGCCTGGCGCTGGCCGACGACGAGATCGATTACCTCGCCGAACGCTACGCGGAACTCGGCCGGGACCCCACCGACGCCGAACTCTTCATGTTCGCGCAGGCCAACTCCGAGCATTGCCGCCACAAGATCTTCAACGCCAGCTGGACGCTGGATGGCGTGGCGCAGGACAAGAGCCTGTTCGGCATGATCAAGAACACGCACCAGCACTCGCCGGCGCATACCTTGTCCGCCTACAAGGACAACGCGGCCGTGATCGAGGGGTACCAGGGCATGCGCTTCTACGCCGGCACCGACGGCGTGTGGCGCTCGCGTCCGGAACGCGTCGAGTACGCGATCAAGGTGGAGACGCACAACCATCCCACCGCCATCGCCCCGTGGCCCGGCGCGGCCACCGGTGCGGGCGGCGAGATCCGCGACGAGGGCGCCACCGGTCGCGGCGCCAAGCCGAAGGCAGGCCTCACCGGTTTCTCGGTGTCGGACCTGCGCATTCCCGGCAAGCCGCGGCCATGGGAAGTGGAGCGTCCGCTGCCACCGCACATGGCCACCGCATTCGAGATCATGCGCGACGGCCCGCTGGGCGCGGCCGCGTTCAACAACGAGTTTGGCCGTCCGTGCCTGGGCGGCTATTTCCGTACCTATGAGCACGAAACCGGCGAAGCCGGCGTGCGCCGCGGCTACGACAAGCCGATCATGATCGCCGGCGGCCTGGCCAACATCCGCGCCAGCGACGTGCAGAAGCGCGACGTGCAGCCGGGCAACAAGGTGATCGTGCTGGGCGGTCCGGCCATGTTGATCGGCCTGGGCGGTGGCGCCGCCTCGTCGGTGGCTTCCGGCACCTCGAGCCAGGAGCTCGATTTCGCTTCCGTGCAGCGCGACAACGCCGAGATGGAGCGCCGCTGCCAGCAGGTGATCGACAGCTGCTGGGCGCGCGGCGACCAGAACCCCATCGTCAGCGTGCATGACGTCGGTGCGGGCGGCTTGTCCAACGCCATCCCGGAACTGCTCAACGACGCTGGCGTCGGTGGCCGCATCGATCTTTCCCGCGTGCCGTGCGACGACCCGTCGCTGTCGCCGATGCAGGTGTGGAGCAACGAGTCGCAGGAGCGTTACGTGCTCGCGATCGGTGCCGGGGACCTGGCCGAGTTCGAAGCGTACTGCGCGCGCGAGCGCTGCCCGTATGCCGTGGTCGGCGACGCGACGGCCGAGCGCCGCCTGGTCGTGCACGACCCGCGCACCGACATCAGCGTCATCGACCTGCCCATGGACGTGCTGTTCGGCAAGCCGCCGCGCATGCACCGCGATGCCACGCGCCTGAAGCCGCGCATCGACCTGGTGCCCGACCTCACCGGCATCGGCATGGACGAGGCCTTGTTGCGCGTGCTGCGCCTGCCCACGGTGGGCAGCAAGAGCTTCCTCATCACCATTGGCGACCGCACCGTGGGCGGGCTCAATGCGCGCGACCCGATGGTGGGGCCGTGGCAGGTGCCGGTGGCTGACGCCGCGGTCACCATTACCGATTTCGACGGCTACACCGGCGAAGCGATGGCGATGGCCGAACGCGCGCCGGTCGCCCTGCTGAGCAGTGCCGATGCGGCGCGCCTTGCCGTGGGCGAGGCCATCACCAATCTGGCGGCGGCGCCGATCGCCTCGCTCGGCGAAGTGCGCCTGTCCGCGAACTGGATGGCGGCAGCGAACTATCCGGGCGAAGACGCCGCGCTGTTCGATGCGGTGAAGGCCGTGGGCATGGAGCTGTGCCCGGAGCTCGACATCTCCATTCCGGTGGGCAAGGACTCGCTGTCCATGCAGACGGTGTGGAAGGACGGCGACACCCAGCAGCGCACCATCTCGCCGGTGTCGCTGGTGATCACCGGCTTCGCCCGCGTCACCGACGTGCGCCGCACGCTCACGCCGCAGCTGCGGCTGGATCGCGGCGATTCCGAGCTGTGGCTGCTCGACCTCGGCGCCTGCCGCGATCGCCTCGGTGGTTCCGCGCTCACCCAGGTCTTCAACCGTGGCGGTGGCGTGCCGCCGGATCTCGATGATGCCAGGCGCCTGAGGTCGCTGTTCGAGCTGGTGCAGGAGGCCAATGCGAGCGGCCTGCTGCTGGCCTATCACGATCGCTCCGACGGTGGCGTCATCGTGACGCTGCTGGAAATGGCCTTCGCGGGCCGTTGCGGCCTGGAAATCCAGCTCGACGGCTGGGCCGAAGCCACGCTGCGCGCGCTGTTCAACGAAGAGCTCGGTGCGGTGCTGCAGGTGGCCACGGCCAACCGCGAGGCGCTCGAGGCGCTGCTGGTCAAGCATGGCCTCACCAGCATGGCCTATCGCATCGGCCGTCCCAAAGAAAAGCTGGGCATCAAGCTGTTCCACAACGGCGACACGGTCTTCAAGTGGAACTGGCGCACGCTGTTCGAGGCCTGGAACGAAACCAGTTACGCGATGCAGCGCCTGCGCGACAACCCGCTCACCGCCGACGCGGAAAACGAGTGGCGCCTTGACGACGCCGACCCGGGCATCAGCCCGAAGCTGACTTTCGATCCGGCCGAGGACATCGCCGCGCCGTACATCGCCAGGGGTGCCAGGCCGCGCGTGGCGGTGCTGCGCGAGCAGGGCGTCAATGGCCAGGTCGAAATGGCCGCGGCGTTCACGCGCGCGGGCTTCGAGGCAGTGGACGTCCACATGTCCGATCTCGCCAGCGGCCGCATCAAGCTGGCCGACTTCCGCGGCCTCGCGGCGTGCGGTGGCTTCTCGTACGGCGACGTGCTCGGCGCGGGTCGCGGCTGGGCCACCTCGATCCTCTACAACGAATACCTGCGCGCGGAATTCAGCGCGTTCTTTGCCGACACCTCGCGCTTCGCGCTGGGCGTTTGCAACGGATGCCAGATGATGAGCCAGCTCAAGGACATCATTCCCGGTGCGCAGCACTGGCCGAAATTCCTGCGCAACGCGTCCGAGCAGTACGAGGCGCGCCTGGCCACGCTGGAAGTGCTCGATTCGCCGAGCATCTTCTTCAAGGGCATGGCCGGTTCGCGCATTCCGGTGGCGGTGGCGCACGGCGAAGGCCGCGTGAGCTTCCCCTACAGTTGCAGCCCGTCCAAGGCCGGTGGCGCCGCACGCTTCGTCGACAACCGCGGCAAGCCGACCGAAGACTATCCGCTCAACCCGAACGGATCGCCCGGCGGCCTCGCCAGCTTCACCGCAGCCGATGGCCGCGCGACGATCCTGATGCCGCATCCCGAGCGCGTGTTCCGCAGCGTGCAGATGAGCTGGCATCCGGAGAAGTGGGGCGAGGATTCGCCGTGGATGCGCATGTTCCGCAATGCACGGGCGTGGTGCGGCTGATGAACCGCGGCCACGCCGGAAACCTGCATGGGTTGCTGGCGTGGCCTGCTTCTGTCTCGAGGCCCTAGGGTGGCTTCAGTGCTGGCCCGCTGGTTGAGGCGCGTGCTGCCGGCGGCGGCGTGGACCGGACTGGTCGCGCTGTTGCCGTGGTGGGCGGATCTGTCGGTGTTGCTGCTGCTGGCACTCGGTGCGGTGCTGCTGGCGCAACGCATCGTGCACTACGCCGCGCGTTGCCGGCGCGGACTGCGCTGGGGGCTGCCAGGACTGCTGTTCGCCGTGCAGCGTGCGCTGGGCGGCGACCTGGTGGCGTGGGGCGCGGCCCTGCTGGGTGCGCTGGTCGGCTTTTCGCTGGTGGCGCTGATGGAATCGCTGCTCGACCGACCGGTCAGGCGCGTCGCGCATGCGCCGGCGTCGCCCGAATGGAGCGAGCTGGCGCTCGCACCGACGGGCCCGCGGGCGCACATCATCGAACTGGTCCGCGTCGCATGGGGCGAAGTCGGCGGCGAGTTCACCGATCCGGACGGGGACCCGGTGCGCTACGAGGCGATCGGTGCCGGCCAGGGGCGCTACGTGTTCGCGGCAGGGCAGGTGATCGAGCGCGTCAGCGCCCGTTGCTGCTTCGGACCCGACGGGCGCTGGTTCGTCGCCAGCCTGCCGGGCGGCCGCGGCGATGTGCTGTGGGACCGCCACGGCGAGCGCATGCATCGTGTGTCTGGCTGGGAGTTGTGCGGCTGGGAGGGCGGGCAGCCGTGGCTGGCCAGGCGCGGCGACGGCGTGCCGGCGCCGTTGCACGAGGTGCTCGGCCGGGGACGTCGGCGCTAGCTCCGGCATTGGATTGGCCATGCGGTGACCCCTTTCACGTGCCAGACACATGCTGTCTCGCGCATACTTGTGGAAGTGAATACTTCAGTGAACCCCGACTCCTCCTCCGTGTTGCCGGTCAGTGTGATCGTGGTGGCCGCCGACAGCGGGCCCTCGCTGCGCGACTGCGTGCGCCGCGTGCTCGCGTGCGATGTTCCGCTGGAAATGATCCTGGTCGACAACGCCTCGTCCGATGGCATTCCGCAGGCCATTGCACGTGCGCATGAAAGCGACGAGCGCCTGCGCGTGATCTACAACCACGCGAACCTCGGCTTCGGGCCGGCGGTGAACCGGGGCGCCGCGCAGGCGCACGGCAAATCCCTGCTGGTGCTCAATCCGGACTGCCTGCTCGACACCGGCACGCTGCAGCAACTGGTCGACCACCTCGCCACGCATCCGCGTGCCGGGCTGATCGGCGCCGTGGTCTGCGACGAGAACGGCGTGCCCGATCCGGCATCCCATCGCCGTGATCCCCTGCTCAGTCGTGCGCTCACCACGATGCTCCATCGCGAGGGGGAGGGCGTCAACATCGAGGGCCCGATGCCCGGGTCGCTGGTGGAAGCGGAAGCGGTATCCGGCGCGCTGATGCTGGTGCCGCGCCGCGTGTTCGAGTATCTCGCCGGGTTCGACGAAGACTATTTCCTGCATTGCGAGGACCTGGACCTGTGCCGTCGGGTTCGTGATGCCGGCTACCGCGTGATGCTGGCGGGCGATGTGCGCGTGCTGCATGGCAAGGGCAGTTCGAGCCGGCATCGCCCGGTGTTCGTGAGCCGCCACAAGCATCGCGGCATGTGGCGCTGGTTCCGCAAGTTCGATCCGGATGCGCGCAAGCCGTGGCTGTCGGCGCTGGTGTGGCTGGGCATCTGGAGCCACTTCCTGCTGCAGATTCCCGGGCAGCTGTGGCGGCTGGCCCGCCGACGGCTGACCAGGGGGAGCGGTGCATGAGCGGCGCGTCTTCGCGCAAGGCGACGCTGGCGACGTTCGGGCTCATTGCCGTCACGGCGATCTGGGGTTCCACCTTTTTCCTGATCAAGGACCTGGTCGCGCGCATGGCCGTGGCGGATTTCCTGGCCGTGCGCTTCGCCATCGCCGTGCTGGCGATGGCGCTGCCGTTTCATAGGCACCTGCTGCGCCTGAGTCGTCGCGAGTGGGGGCAGGGCATCGCGCTCGGCACCATCTTTGGCGTGGCGCAGCTGTTGCAGACCTTCGGCCTGGAGCACACGTCTGCCAGCATCAGTGGCTTCGCCACCGGGATGTACGTGGTGTTCACCCCCTTGCTGGGCACGGTGCTGTTGCGCCAGCGCCTGCCGTCGGTCACCTGGATCGCGGTGCTGCTGTCGGTCGGCGGCCTGGCCCTGTTGGCCCTGCATGGCCTGAGCATTGGTTACGGCGTGTGGCTCACGCTGGCCTCGGCGGCGTTGTATGGCCTGCACATCGTCGGCCTGGGCACGTGGTCGCGCCCGGGCAGCGCGTTTGCACTTTCCACCGTGCAGGTGATGGTGATCGCCGCGATCTGCCTGATCGCCACCTTGCCGTCCGGTCCCGCCTTGCCGCCCGACCGCGGTGCCTGGATCGCCGTGGTGTACATGGCGATCGCCGCCGGCGCCGGCGCCATGCTGGTGCAGACCTGGGCGCAGGCGCACCTGTCGCCCACCCGCGCGGCCATCGTGATGACGATGGAGCCGGTGTTCGCCGCAGGGTTCGCGGTGAGCTTCGGCGACGACGTGCTGACCTGGCGCATGCTTGCCGGCGGTGTGCTGATCCTCGCGGCTATGTACCTGGTGGAACTCGCGCCGCGCAGCGCGGCACTGCAGGCGGAAGGCTTGCATCACGAGGTCTAGCGGCGGCGCGCCGGAGCGCGGCCATGCCTGGGGGCTTATTTCGCCCTGGGTGGCCGTGGCTGCATGGCGATCCTCACCAGGTACACCACGATGGCGATGTTGGCCAGCAGTGCGCCCAGCTTCAGCCAGGTGAAGCGGTGCAAGGTCTCGTAGAACTCCAGCGGAATCAGCGAGCTGGTGGCAATCACCGTGAACCACTCCGCCCAGTGCTTGCGCAGCCACAAGCCGGTGCCTTCGGTGGCGAAGATCGCCGCATAGGCGAGCGCCACCAGGCCAATGGCGACGAACTTGCTCGGGCCCATTGCCTGCAGCAGGCCCACCAGTTGCCAGCGCAGCCCGTTGCTGTCGGTGAGCGACAGGTGCTCGAGCCAGTGCACCAGCTTTTCGAAGTTCTGCTCGCGGTCCAGGTGGAAGGCAAAGGCTGCCACGAACAGCAAGCCGACGGTTTTCACCGCCTTGTAGATGGCAATGACGCGCAGGCCCAGGCTGTGCTGCGCCTCGACCTCGGACGTGGGCTGGGTGAGATGGTGTTCGGTCATGGTCGAGCGAATGGAACGGGGATGGGCAGGGTCACCGCGTGATGATGATGGGAACCGCGCGGAATGCCCAGCACCGCGCAAGCCCCCACACGACAAAGGCCATGCCCCGGCGGGGCATGGCCCTGGCGGAACCCGCGCCGGCTCAGCAGCAACGCCCGCCGGTGCCCTTGTAGCGGGCGATCTGCCGCTCGCGGAAAAACTCCTCGTAGCTCGGCACCGGGCGATCGGGATGGTGCTCGCGCAGGTGCTTCACGTAGACGTCGTAATCGGGGACGCCGCAGCAGAGGCGGGCGGTCTGCACCGCCCACTTCCGTATCGCCTGCAGGTTCGGCTTCATCGTGCTGGCCCTCATGCGCTGGGCACGCTGCCCAACGGTACGTAGGGCTCCTCGTGCGCGGTCGGGTGATTGACGCGCCATGCCTTGCCGATGGCATTGAGCGCGAAGGCCAGCATGGTAAGGATCAGCAGCATGAAGATGCCGGTGAGCGCGGCATCGACATAATTGTTGGTCACGATGCGCTGCATCTCGGCCATGCTCTTGGCGGGCGCCAGCAGCTTGCCGTCCTGCATGGCCTGCGCGTACTTGTTGGCAGCGGCGGTGAAGCTGATCGGGCCGCTCAGCTTCTGCCAGCCGGCGGTGAGCGTGCACACTACCAGCCAGGTCGCCGGGATGCCGGGTACCAGCACGTAACGCTCGCGCTTGAGCTTGACCGTGACCACGGTGGCCAGCATCAGCGCCACCGCCGCCAGCATCTGGTTGGCGATGCCGAACAAGGGCCACAAGGTGTTGATGCCGCCCAGTGGATCGACCGCGCCCTGGTACAGGAAGTAACCCCACAGGCCCACGCAAATGGCCGTGGCGAGCAGGTTGCCGGTCCATGATTCGGTGTGTTGCAGCGGCTTGTACACCAGGCCCGCGATCTCCTGGATCATGAAGCGGCCCACGCGCGTGCCGGCATCCACCGTGGTCAGGATGAACAGGGCCTCGAACAGGATCGCGTAGTGGTACCAGAACGCCATCATGCCTTCGCCCGGGATGATGCCGTGCAGCAGCTGGGCCATGCCCACCGCCAGCGTCGGCGCACCACCGGCACGGCTGAGCACGCTCTTCTCGCCAATGTCCCTGGCGGTGTTGAGCAGGTCGTCCGGCGTCACCACGAAGCCCCACTGGCTGATGGTGGTGGCCGCCTGTTCCGCGGTGGTGCCGATCAGCGCGGCGGGCGAGTTCATGGCGAAGTACACGCCGGGATGCAGCGACGCGGCGGCGACCAGCGCCATGATGGCGACGAATGCCTCCATCAGCATGCCGCCGTAGCCGATCATGCGTGCCTCCGCTTCGCTGCTGATCAGCTTGGGCGTGGTGCCCGAGGCGATGATCGAATGCCAGCCCGACACCGCACCGCAGGCGATGGTGATGAACAGGAACGGGAACAGGTTGCCCTGGAACACCGGGCCGGTGCCGTCGATGAAGCGGGTCACCGCCGGCATCTGCAGGGTCGGCGCGGCCAGGAAGATGGCCAGCGCCAGCAGCATGATGGTGCCGATCTTGAGGAAGGTGGACAGGTAGTCGCGCGGTGCCAGCAGCAGCCACACCGGCAGCACCGAGGCGCAGAAGCCGTAGGCGATCAGCAACCAGGCCAGCGCCCGGGCATCGAAATCGAACACCACCGACCAGGTCGGCGACGCGGCGACGGCCGCACCGAACCAGATCGACGCCAGCAGCAGCACCAGGCCGATAATGGAGACCTCGAGGATCTTGCCGGGACGCAGCCAGCGCAGGTAGATGCCCATCAGCAGGGCGATCGGGATGGTGCAGGCCACGGTGAAGGTGCCCCATGGGCTGTGCGTCAGGGCCTTGACCACCACCAGGGCCAGCACGGCCAGCACGATCATCATCAGTACCAGCACGCCGAACATGGCGACCACGCCGGCGACCGGGCCCAGTTCGTCGCGCAGCATGTTGCCCAGCGAGCGGCCATCGCGGCGCACCGAGAGACCAAGGATCATGAAGTCCTGCACCGCGCCGGCGAACACCACGCCAAACAGGATCCACAAGGTGCCCGGCAGGTAACCCATCTGGGCGGCCAGCACCGGTCCCACCAGCGGGCCGGCGCCGGCGATCGCGGCGAAGTGGTGTCCGAACACCACCCAGCGGTCGGTGGGCACGTAGTCGAGGCCGTCGTTGCGCAGCACGGCCGGCGTGGCCCGGCTCGGGTCCATGCGCAGCACGTTGTCATTGATGAACTTGCCGTAGAAGCGGTAGCCGATCACGAAGACGGCGATGGCTGCAGCGACCAGCCAGATGGCATTGATGGGTTCGCCGCGGCGCAGGGCGACCACGCCCAGGCACCAGGCCCCCACGATGGCGATCACTGCCCACAGGATTTTTCCTGCCGGGCTCGGTTTGACGGCGACGGTATGCATGCGCATTGGCTCCTGGACAGTCCCCCGCAAGGGTCGTCCCGGCCGTCCCGGGGGTCAATGCCATTATGCGCCCGCCACTATTAGCCTTTGGTCGAATGCCGGCCCGCCACGACTGCGCGTGCGTGGGGTCTGGCGCGTAAACTGACCGCCCCGGCGGATGGTCACCGGCGACCGGCGAACTGGCGAAAGGAGAAGCTTCGATGATCCGCGAGATCCTCAAGATGGGTGATCCCCGGCTGTTGCGGGTGGCGCCACCGGTGCCTGACGCGATGATCGGCAGTGCGGGCCTGGATGCGCTGATCACCGACATGTTCGACACCATGCACGACGCCGGCGGCGTGGGCCTGGCGGCGCCGCAGATCGGCATCGACCTGCAACTGGTGATCTTCGGATTCGACAGCTCCGAGCGTTACCCGGACGCGCCCGCGGTGCCGCGCACCGTGCTGCTCAACCCGTTGATCACGCCGCTCTCGCAGGACATGGAAGAAGGCTGGGAGGGTTGCCTCTCGGTGCCGGGCCTGCGCGGGGCGGTCAGTCGCTACACCCTGATCCGTTACCAGGGCCTGGACCCCAAGGGCGAGCGCATCGACCGCAATGCCGAGGGCTTCCACGCACGGGTCGTGCAGCACGAGTGCGACCACCTGATCGGGCGCCTGTACCCGTCGCGCATCACCGACTTCAGCAAGTTCGGCTATACCGACGTGCTGTTCCCGGGCCAGGACCCGGGCGCGGACGAGTGAGCGCTTTCCCTCCCCTTCGGGTCGCCCGGAGGGAGAGGGAGCCAAAAAGCCTTGCGTCATCCCCAAAATGTGGCAAACCTACGCGCTGGCCCGCCGCTGGCGGCGGGCACGGCATTCACGTCGCCCGCGGGCGGCCACCAGGGGAACACCAACATGACGGGTAGACTTTCGTGAGCGGCAATCATCCAGGCACCGAGTCGCGCAAGGAACTGACCGTCCGGGGTCTCATCCTCGGCGTCCTGATCACGGTGGTGTTCACCGCGGCCAACGTGTTCTTCGGCCTCAAGGCAGGCCTCACGTTTGCCACCTCGATTCCCGCCGCCGTGCTCTCCATGGCGCTGCTGCGCGGGTTCAAGGACTCGACCATCCAGGAAAACAACATCGTGCAGACGATCGCCTCGGCGGCCGGCACGTTGTCCTCCATCATCTTCGTGCTGCCGGGCATGATCATGATCGGCTGGTGGACCGGCTTTCCGTTCTGGATCTCGTTCGCGATCTGCGCGCTGGGCGGCATCCTGGGCGTGATGTATTCGATCCCGCTGCGCCGCGCACTGGTGACCACCTCGGACCTGCCGTACCCGGAAGGCCTGGCCTGCGCCGAGGTGCTCAAAGTGGGCAGCGGCGACGAGGCGAATGCCGACAGCGTGGAAGAGGGCCGCGCCGGCCTGCTCGCCGTGTTGTGGGGCTCGATCGTCTCGGCGGTGTTTGCCGTCGTGGTGGCCACCCAGGTGTTTGCCAGCGACGTGGTGCAGTACTTCCGCGTCGGCAACAAGGGCGCGGTGAGCGGCTACGACTTCAACCTGTCGTTTGCTCTGTTCGCCATCGGCCACCTGGTGGGCCTGTCGGTCGGCATCGCCATGCTCATCGGCGCCCTGATCGGTTGGGGCTGGGGCGTGCCGCATTACTCGTTGCTGGCGCAGGCCTCCGGTACGGTGGCGGACCTGGCCCAGGGCACCTGGAGCCACAAGGTGCGCTTCGTCGGCGCCGGCGCCATCGGCGTCTCGGCGATCTGGACGCTGGCCAAACTGGTCAAGCCGGTGATCAGCGGCCTCACGTCGGCCATGGCCGCTTCGAAAGTGCGCAAGGCCGGCAAGGCCGATTCGCTGCCGCGCACCGAGCGCGACATTCCGATCGGCATCGTGGGCCTGATCACGCTGGCCTGCTTCCTGCCGATCGGCTGGCTGCTCGGCTATTTCGGCACCACCAGCGGCCTGGGTGACCACGTGGCGGTGCTGGCCATCGGCGGCGTGGCGTTCGTCGTGCTGATGGGCTTCTTCGTGTCGACGGTGTGCGGCTACATGGCCGGCCTGATCGGCTCGTCCAACAGCCCGCTGTCGGGCGTGGGCATCCTGGTGGTGATCGCCGCCTCGCTGCTGCTGGTGGCGTTCGTCCAGCCGCATGTGGCTCCGGAGGCGGGCAAGGCGCTGGTGGCGTTCGCGCTGTTCATCACCTCGGTGGTGTTCACGGTGGCGGCCATCGCCAACAACAACCTGCAGGACCTCAAGACCGGCCAGCTGGTCGACGCCACGCCGTGGCGGCAGCAGGTGGCGCTGGTGATCGGCGTGGTGGCCGGCGCCGCGGTGATTCCGCCGGTGCTCGACCTGCTCAACAAGGCCTATGGTTTTGTCGGCGTAGCGGGCGTCGGTGCGCATGCGCTGCCGGCGCCGCAAGCCGGGCTTATTTCGGCGCTGGCAAACGGTGTAATCACCGGCAACATCGACTGGAGCCTGATCGTCACCGGCATCTGGATCGGCGTGGCGATCATCATCGTCGACGAGATCCTGGCGCGTACCACCAAGCACATGCGCATCCCGCCGCTGGCGGTGGGCCTGGGCATCTACCTGCCTACGGTCAGCACGCTGATGGTGGTGGTGGGCTCGGTGGTCGGCTGGTATTTCGACCGTCGCGCGGACCGTGCCGCCAAACCGGAAGCCACCAAGCAGCTGGGCGTGCTGCTGGCCTCGGGCCTGATCGTGGGCGAGAGTGTGATCGGCGTCGTGATCGCCTTCATAGTCGGCCTGTCCGGCAAGGGTGCCCCGCTGGCCCTGGTCGGCGAGGGTTTCGCCGGCGCGGCGCAATGGATCGGCGGCATCGCCTTCGCGGCGATCGTCTTCGTGCTCTATCGCTGGGTCGCCCGGATGGCCAGCGGGTCGAATAGAAAGGCCTGAGCCGAACGGTCGCGGCCTACCTGAAGGGGCCGCGACCAGATGTCATCCACCCATGGCACGATCGAACAGGAATGCGCCTTGACCGGCTATCCTAGGCGGTCGCAGCGAAGTCTTGCGCGATGGTCGATGTGGAGGCGGTAAACGCGTGGTGGAGCAGACAGGGGTGGATGCCCCGCAAACCGGGGACACGCTGGTTCGACCTGGCCTGATGGCCAGGCTGCGTCGGCTCGCCGGTCCGCTGCTTTCGGTGGCGATGCTGTGCCTGGCGCTGTGGGCGCTGCACCGGCTGGCCAGCGAGGTGAGCTACCGCGAAGTCGCCCGCTACGTCCACGGCCTGGAGAACTACCGTGTCGCCCTGGCCGTGCTGCTCACGGCGGGCAGCTACGGGGTGATGATCCTGTACGACTGGTTCGGCCTGGCGCATATCGGCAAGCGCCTGCCGGGCCCGCAGGTCAGCCTGATTTCCTTCATCAGCTATGCCTTCAGCAACGCGCTGGGCATGGCGCTGCTCATCTCCGGTTCGATCCGCTACCGCTTCTACATCCAGGCGGGCCTTTCCACCGCCGAGGTGGCAAGGGTCGTGCTGTACTGCACGCTGAGCTTCTGGCTTGGCCTGTGTGCGCTGACCGGCGTGACCTTGCTGCTGGTGCCGGTGCCGCCGTCGATACCGCTGTCGAACTGGCGGCTGCCGGTGGCGGCGGTGCTCACGCTGATTCCGCTGCTGTGGCTGCTGGGCAACCTCCTGCTGCGCCGGCCGCTGCGCGTGTGGCGCTGGCGCCTGAGCATGCCCTCCACGCAGACGGCGGCAAAGCAGATCATCACCGGTGCGGTGGACTGGGGCCTGGCCGCCTACGTGCTGTACCTGCTGATGCCCAACGACGTCGATACCGGCTTCGGGCATTTCCTGGCGATCTTCGTGCTGGCGCAGATCGCGGGCCTGGTCAGCCACGTGCCGGGCGGGCTGGGTGTGTTCGAGGCAGTGATGCTGGCGGGCTTCGGCGCCACCGGCAACCAGGGCCTGGAGGCGCCGATCCTCGGCGCGCTGGCCGCGTATCGCCTGATCTACTACTTCCTGCCGTTGTTCGCCGCCACCGTGGTGGTGCTGTGGCGCGAAGCGCGCGGCCTGCGCCAGAAGGCGCTGCTCGCGCCATGGTTCACCGGCCTGCTGCCGCCGTTCTTCGCCGGCCTGACGCTGGTGTCGGGCGCCGTGCTGCTGTTCTCGAGCGCAACCTCGGCCTTGCCCACGCGCATGGCGATCCTGCGCGACGTGTTGCCGCTGGCGGTGCTGGAAGTCTCCCATTTCCTCAGCAGCGTGGTCGGCATGATGCTGCTGATCCTGGCGCGCGGCCTGCAGCGCCGGCTGGATGCGGCCTACGTACTCACCCTGGTGTTGCTGGTGCTGGGTGCGGTGCTGTCGCTGCTGAAGGGCATCGACTATGAGGAAGCGATCCTGCTGGCGCTGCTCGCGCTGGCGCTGGCGCCCGCGCACGAGCTGTTCTATCGCCGTGCCTCGCTGTTCAGTGCGAGCTTTTCGTGGGGATGGATCATCGCCATCCTGGCCGTGCTCGGCTGCGCCGGCTGGCTGGTCGGCTTCAGCTACAAGCATGTGGAATACAGCAACAACCTGTGGTGGGAATTCAGCTTCTATCACGGCGGCGCGCCGCGCGCGCTGCGTGCGCTGGTCGGTGCCGCCGCCGCCGGCCTGCTGTTCGCGCTGGCCAACCTGATCCGGCCGGCGCGGCCCGACCTGCAACTGCCGGGCGAGGCCGATCTGCAGCGCGCGCTGCCGCTGATCAAGAACTATTCGTCGGCGCAGGCGCATCTCGCGCTGATGGCCGACAAGACGCTGCTGTTCGACCCGGAAGGCAAGGCCTTCATCATGTACGACGTCGAAGGCCGCAGCTGGGTCGCCATGGGTGACCCGGTCGGCGAGTCGGAGGAAGCGCGGCGCGAGCTGGTGTGGACCTTCCGCGACCAGTGCGAACGCGCTGGCGGCTGGCCGCTGTTCTACCAGGTGCGCCCGGAAGACCTGGACCTGTATCTCGAAACGGGCATGAACCTGCTCAAGATCGGCGAGGAAGCGCGCGTGCCGCTGGCCAGCTTCAACCTCGACGGCAAATCGAAGAAGGTGTTGCGCAACACCATCAACAAGCTGACGCGCGAAGGCCTGCGGATGGAGGTCATTCCGGCCGAGGCAGTGCACCCGCTGCTGCCGCGCCTGAAGCGCATTTCCGATGCGTGGATGCGCGACAAGCGCGTGCGCGAGAAGGGCTTCTCGCTGGGCACGTTCGATCCCCATTACCTGGTACGTACGCCCATGGCGCTGGTGTGGCAGGGCGAGGAGCTGGTGGCGTTCGCCAACCTGTTCCTCACCGACAGCAAGGAAGAGGCTTCGCTCGACCTGATGCGCCACCTGCCCGACAGCAGCTCCGGCATCATGGATTTCCTGTTCGTGGAACTCATGACCTGGGCCAGGCTGCAGGGCTACCAGTGGTTCAACCTCGGCATGGCGCCGCTGTCGGGCCTGCAGAACCGCCGCAGCGCGCCCTTGTGGAGCCGCCTGGGCGCGATGTTGTTCGGTCGCGGCGAGCGCTTCTACAACTTCCGCGGCCTGCACAAGTACAAGGACAAATTCGACCCGGTGTGGGAGCCCCGCTATCTGGCGGTGCCCAACGGGATCGCCTTACCACTGGTCTTCGCCAACCTGGCGAGCCTTATCTCGGGTGGACTCTCAGGCATGGTGCGCCGTTGAAACGATTCTGGAAGTGGGCCGTGCCGGTCCTGGTAGTCGCCGCGGCGGCAGGCATGTGGGCGTGGCAACCATGGCATCACGCCAGCATGGACGAGTCGATGGTGACGGTGCCGGCCAAGGCCGGCGTCACGCCGCTGCCCGGGCGCGAGGACGTGGTGGCGATCTTCTATTCCGGCGATGGCGGCTGGCGCGACCTGGACCAGTCGCTGGGCAAGATCATTGCCTCGCATGGCATCCCGGTGGTCGGGGTCAGCCTGCTGCAGTACTACTGGCGCGAGCGTTCGGCGGCCGACTCGGCGGCTGACCTCGATGCACTGATCGCGCGCACCGTGGCGCAGGGCGGCAAGCAGCGCATCTGGCTGATCGGCTTCTCGTTTGGCGCCGATGTGCTGCCTTCGATCGTCGACCAGCTGAGCCCGGAAGGGCGCGCCCGCATCGCGCAGATCGTGATGCTGTCTCCCAGCAAGGACGTCAGCTTCGAGATCGAAATGGAAGGCTATATGCGCGAGGGCTGGTGGAAGACCCATACGCAGGACTTCTTCCAGTGGGTCAACCCGGTGCATCACTCCGGCGCCAAGGCGCCGCTGCTGGCCTTGGATGGCCGTCCGCCGGTGGTGTGCTACTACGGGCTGGACGACAAGGACGACACCGTCTGCGCCGAGCCGAACCTTCCCGACTGGATCACCGTCTACGCGAAGAAGGGCGACCACCACTTCGACTACAACTACGAAGGACTGGCGCAACAGATGATTCACGACCTGCCGGCCGCGCGCTGACAGGCATGCGCCCGATGTCGGCGGCCGGCTGCGGGGCGCCACCGCGATGCCGGTGCCCGGGCAGGTAGTGCCCTAGGTCACCATCGGCGACCGTCAGCGGAAACGATTGATGGTGTCGCGCAGTTCGATCGCCGCCAGGCGTGCGGCCTGCGCAAAATCCTCGCCGCTGCCGGCGTAGAGAATGGCGCGCGAGGAGCTGATCATCAGCCCGGTGCCATCAGCACCGCGGCCGTGCTTCAGCACCGCTTCGACGTCGCCGCCCTGCGCACCGATGCCCGGCACCAGCAAGGGCATCTCGCCGACGACGGCGCGGACCTTGCCCAGTTCTTCCGGCCAGGTGGCACCGGTCACCAGGGCGCAGTTGCCGTTGGCATTCCAGTCGCGCGCGATGGTTTCGGCGACGCGCAGGTATAGCGGCTGGCCGCCGCAGTCGAGCGCCTGGAAATCCGCGCCGCCCGGATTGGACGTGCGGCACAACAGGATCACGCCCTTGTCGGCACGGTCGAGGAACGGCTGGATCGAGTCGCGGCCGAGATACGGATTGAGCGTCACCGCATCCGCGCCAAAACGATCGAACGCTTCGGTGACGTAATGCTGCGCCGTGCTGCCAATGTCGCCGCGCTTGGCGTCGAGGATCACCGGCACGCCGGGATGCCGGTCGTGGATATGCGCGATCAGCCGTTCCAGTGCATCTTCCGCGCGCAACGCGGCGAAGTGGGCGATCTGCGGCTTGTACGTGCAGACCACGTCGGCGGTGGCATCGACGATGGCACGGCAGAATTCGAACACCGCGTCCGGGTGGCCCTTGAGGTGCGCGGGGAATTTTGCCGGCTCGGGATCGAGACCGACGCAGACGAGAGAGTCATGGTCAGCCCATGCCTGTTGCAGGGATTGCATGAAGTGCATCGGGTTCTCCTCGCTGCTCGGTTCCCTCTCCCCTCCGGGGAGAGGGTAGGGTGAGGGGACAATCTTGCGGTATCGCTGATCTGAATCGCGTTCTTTTGGGGGTTGGGGCCAACCGTGGCCCCTCACCCCAGCCCTCTCCCCGCAGGGGAGAGGGAGCAACGGCGCGCTTACGCCAGCTTCTTGTACTTCACGCGATGCGGGCCGGCCGCCTCGTCGCCCAGGCGGCGCTTCTTGTCGGCTTCGTACTCGTTGTAGTTGCCGGGGAAGAACTCGACATGCGAGTCGCCTTCGAACGCGATGATGTGCGTGGCAATGCGGTCCAGGAACCAGCGGTCATGCGAGATCACCATCGCGCAGCCGGGGAACTCCAGCATCGCGTCTTCCAGCGCGCGCAGCGTTTCGACGTCGAGGTCGTTCGACGGTTCGTCGAGCAGCAGCACGTTGCCGCCCTGCATCAGGGTCTTGGCCAGGTGCAGTCGACCGCGCTCACCGCCCGACAGGCTGCCGACCATCTTCTGCTGGTCGGTGCCCTTGAAGTTGAAGCGGCCGATATAGGCGCGCGACTGCAACTCGTAGCGGCCGATGGTGATGATGTCGGCGCCGTCGGAGATTTCCTGCCACACGTTCTTGTTCGGGTCGAGGCTGTCGCGCGACTGGTCCACGTAGGCCAGCTGGACGGTGTGGCCCAGCTTCACTTCGCCGGCGTCCGCCGTTTCTTGGCCGGTGATCAGCTTGAACAGGGTGGACTTGCCGGCGCCATTGGGGCCGATCACGCCGACGATGGCGCCGGGCGGCACCTTGAAGCTCAGGTCGTCGATCAGCAGGCGGTCGCCGAACGACTTCGACACGCCCTTGAACTCAATCACTTCCTGGCCCAGGCGCTCGCCCGGCGGAATGTAGAGCTCGTTCGTTTCGTTGCGCTTCTGGTACTCGACCGAGTTCAGCTCTTCAAAGCGGTTGATACGCGCCTTGCCCTTGGACTGACGGCCCTTGGCCGCCGAACGCACCCACTCGAGCTCGCGCGCGAGGGCCTTCTGGCGACCCTTTTCGGCCGCTTCTTCGCGGGCCAGGCGCTCGCTCTTCTGCTCGAGCCAGTCGGTGTAGTTGCCCTTCCACGGAATGCCGCGGCCGCGATCGAGCTCGAGGATCCACTCGGCCGCGTGCTCGAGGAAGTAGCGGTCATGGGTGACCGCCACCACGGTGCCGGGGTAGTTCTGCAGGAACTGCTCCAGCCAGTCCACCGACTCGGCGTCCAGATGGTTGGTGGGCTCGTCGAGCAACAGCATGTCGGGCTTGGACAGCAGCAGGCGACACAGCGCCACGCGACGCTTTTCGCCACCGGACAGCGGGCCGATCTTGGCGTCCCACGGCGGCAGGCGCAGTGCGTCGGCGGCCACTTCGAGCTGGCGCTCCAGTGCGTGGGCGTCGTTCACCGCCAGTATGTTTTCCAGCTCCTGCTGTTCCTTGGCCAGTTTGTCGAAGTCGGCGCCTTCCTCGGCATAGGCGGCGTAGACCTCGTCGAGGCGCTTCTGCGCATCGAGGATCACCGACACGCCTTCCTCGACCGCTTCGCGCACGGTCTTCTCCGGATCGAGCTGCGGCTCCTGCGCCAGGTAGCCGACCTTGATGCCCGGCTGCGGACGGGCCTCGCCCTGGAAGTCCTTGTCCACGCCCGCCATGATCTTCAGCACCGTGGACTTGCCCGCACCGTTCAGGCCCAGCAGGCCGATCTTGGCGCCCGGGAAGAAGCTCAGCGAGATGTCCTTGATGATCTGGCGCTTGGGCGGAACGATCTTGCTGACACCGTTCATGGTGTAGATGTATTGCATGGAGCCTCCGGCGGCGTGCACGACGCCGGCCGCAGGGGGCTGGCGGTGCGAACTTCAGTGGATAACAAACCGCGCATTATAGCGGCTTGTGGAGCGCTGCCGGTGACATCGGGGCGGCGGAGGGCGGTTGCCGCCCTACCGCCCGCAGCAGGTCAGCGCTCGCTGTCCAGCGAAGCCATGCCCTGGCTGTTGTAGCGCTCGCCGGCAGCGGCGCCGGGCGGTACGGCCCGCTCGATGGCGGCCAGATCGTCCGCATCCAGGTCCACGTCAATCGCCACCAGGGCCTCCTGCAGGCGCGCCCGGCTGCGGGCACCGACCAGCGGGACGATGTCCTCGCCCCGGGCCAGCACCCAGGCGATGGCCAGCTGCGCCACGCTGATGCCGCGCGCGTCGGCCAGTTGGCGCAGCGCGTCGACCAGGCTGAGGTTGTGGGTCAGGTTGCCGCCCTGGAAGCGCGGGCTGTGCGTGCGGAAGTCGCGGGCGTCGGTGCCGCGATCCGCCGACCAGTGCCCGCTGATCAGGCCGCGCGAGAGCACGCCATAGGCGGTGATGCCGAGGCCCAGCGCGCGGCAGGCGGGCAGGATCGACGGCTCGATGCCGCGCGAAATCAGCGAATACTCGATCTGCAGGTCGGCCACCGGCAGCACGGCGTTGGCGCGGCGTATCGTCTCGGCCCCCACCTCGGACAGGCCCAGATGGCGTACGTAGCCGGCCTTCACCAGGTCAGCGACGGCACCCACGGTGTCCTCGATCGGCACGTTGGGATCGAGCCGGGCCGGGCGGTAGATGTCGATGTAGTCGACCCGCAGGCGCTGCAGCGTATAGGCCAGCGCGGTCTTCACCGCTGCCGGACGGGCGTCGTAGCCCAGCCAGTCGCCGGCGGGGCCGCGCTGGGCGCCGAACTTCACGCTGAGCTGGTAGCTGTCGCGTGGCCGCCCGGCCAGGGCGTCACCGATCAGCAACTTGTTATGGCCCATGCCGTAGAAGTCGCCGGTGTCGAGCAGGGTGACGCCGGCGTCGAGCGCGGCGTGGATGGTGGCGATGCTTTCGCCGCGGTCGGCCGCGCCGTACATGCCGGACATGCCCATGCAGCCGAGGCCGAGGGCGGAAACCTTGGGGCCGTGCCGGCCGAGGCTGCGGTACCTCATGGGGATCACTCCGTCGGGTTATCCCCGTATGCTGCGCCCGGGGCCGGGCTGCCGGCATGTGCCGCTACCGGGTTCAGGAACGGCCGGCGGCACAAGATCTGCGGGAATCGGGCGGATATGGCCCCAAGGGGCTGGGGGCGGTACACTTTCTCGTTCAAACCCGCAAGCTTTCCCACGAGGTCAGGATGTTTCCGAAGCACGAGACGATCGCCGGTTATGACAATGAACTGGCCCAGGCCATGGCCGACGAAGCCCGTCGCCAGGAAGACCACGTCGAACTCATTGCCTCGGAGAACTACGCCAGTCCGCGCGTGATGGAAGCGCAGGGCAGCGTGCTGACCAACAAGTACGCCGAGGGTTACCCGGGCAAGCGCTACTACGGTGGCTGCGAGTTCGTGGATGTGGCCGAACGCCTCGCCATCGAGCGCCTCAAGCAGCTGTTCGGCGCCACCTATGCCAACGTGCAGCCGCACTCCGGCTCGCAGGCCAACCAGGCTGTGTATCTCGCGCTGCTGCAGCCGGGCGACACCATCCTGGGCATGAGCCTGGCGCACGGCGGCCATCTCACCCACGGCGCCAAGGTCAATATCTCCGGCAAGCTGTTCAACGCCGTGCAGTACGGCGTGAACGAGATGGGCCTGGTCGACTATGACGAGGTCGAGCGCCTCGCCGTCGAGCACAAGCCGAAGATGATCGTGGCCGGCTTCAGCGCCTATTCGCAGGTGATGGACTGGGCACGTTTCCGCGCCATCGCCGACAAGGTGGGCGCCTACCTGTTCGTCGACATGGCCCACGTCGCCGGCCTGATCGCCGCTGGCGTGTACCCGAGCCCGGTGCCGCATGCGCACGTCGTCACCTCCACCACGCACAAGACCCTGCGCGGCCCGCGCGGCGGCATCATCGTCGCCAAGGACGCCGGCGAAGAGATCGAGAAGAAGCTGCAGTCGATCGTGTTCCCCGGCATCCAGGGCGGCCCGCTGATGCACGTGATCGCCGCCAAGGCGGTGGCCTTCAAGGAAGCGCTGGAGCCTTCGTTCAAGGCTTACCAGGAGCAAGTGGTGAAGAACGCCAAGGCGATGGCCAAGACCTTCATCGAGCGCGGCTACAAGATCGTTTCCGGCGGCACCGAGAACCATCTGATGCTGGTGGACATGATCGGTCGCGACATCACCGGCAAGGACGCGGAGGAGGCGCTGGGCAAGGCGCATATCACCGTCAACAAGAACGCCGTGCCGAACGATCCGCGCAAGCCTTTCGTCACCTCGGGCCTGCGCGTGGGCACGCCGGCCATCACCACCCGCGGCTACCGGGAAGCGGACGTGGTCGAGCTGACCCACTGGATCTGCGACGTGCTGGATGCGCCGACGGACGAGGCCGTGCTGGCCAAGGTCCGCGACAAGGTGACGGCGCAGTGCCACAAGTTCCCGGTGTACGGCTGAGAGCAATCAACGAGTGAAGAGGAGTGGGTCGTGAGTAACCAGGCATCGTCCCGTTTCTCGCTGCTCATTCCGCACTCCTAGACCCATGCATTGCCCCTTCTGCCAGCACGAAGACACCCGCGTGATCGATTCACGCCTTGCCGAGGACGGCGCCACCGTGCGTCGCCGTCGCGAGTGTCCCCACTGCGGCGAGCGCTTCAACACGTTCGAGACGGCGGAACTCAAGCTTCCCACCATCGTGAAGAGCGGCGAGCGCCGCGAGCCCTTCGACGAACGCAAGTTGCGCGTGAGTTTCGAGCGCGCGCTGCAGAAGCGGCCGGTGCCGACCCACTCGGTGGACGCGGCCGTGCGCGAGATCGTCAATGACCTGCGCCGCAGCGGCGAGCGGGAAATTCCCTCGCGCCAGCTCGGCGAGCTGGTGATGCGCGAGCTCAAGCAGCTGGACCAGGTGGCTTACGTGCGTTTCGCCTCGGTCTACCGCAAGTTCGAGGACGTGCAGGCCTTCCGCGAGGAAATCGAGAAGCTCGAACGCGACCTGCCGGAACTGGAGGCGCTGCAGCTGTCGCTGCTGGGCGAGAGCGTGGCACGGCGCAAGAAGTCCTGAGCCGTGACCCCTCTCCCTTTGGGAGAGGGGTTGGGGTGAGGGTGCGGGGCTTGCGTAGTCTTCCAATCCCGCGCTCCGCCCGAACCCTCATCCGCCTGCGACCAAAGGGAGTCCCCGTGGGACCGGCACCTTCTCCCGGAGGGAGAAGGGTTGCTTCGATCGATGTTGCTTTTGCCCCTCTCCCGCGGCGACCCGAAGGTGGTCCCTGTGGGAGAGAGGGGTTGGGGGGAGGGTACGGTCCCGCGAAGACGTCCAGTCAAAGCGGGCTCTTCTGCTAGCCTCCCGCCAGCACCCACCCCTCACCTTAGTCCCCTCCCCGGAGCGGAGAGGAAGCCAGAGTCGAGCCATGACGCACGCCTTCACTGCCCTCGATCACGCCCACATGGCGCATGCCTTGCGCCTGGCCGGGCGCGGCCTGTACACCACCCAGCCCAACCCGCGCGTCGGTTGCGTCATCGCCCATGGCGATCAGGTGGTGGGGACCGGATTCCACCAGCGCGCAGGCGAGCCGCACGCCGAAGTGTTCGCGCTGCGCGAGGCGGCTGAGCGGGCGCGCGGTGCCACCGCGTACGTGACGCTCGAACCGTGCGCCCACCATGGCCGCACGCCGCCGTGTGCCGATGCGCTGGTCGCCGCCGGCGTGGCACGCGTGGTGGTCGCCACGGAAGACCCGTTCCCGCAGGTCGCCGGTCGCGGCATTGGCAGGCTGCGCGACGCCGGCATCACGGTGGATACCGGCCTCATGCGCGAGCCGGCACGCGAGCTCAATATCGGCTTTTTCAGTCGCATCGAACGCGGGCGGCCCTGGGTGCGCGTCAAACTCGCGATGAGCCTGGACGGGCGCACGGCGCTCGCCGATGGCCAGTCGAAGTGGATCACGGGCGAGGCCGCGCGTACCGACGTGCAGCGCTGGCGCGCCCGCAGTTCGGCCATTCTCACGGGCTACGGCACGATCGCCGCGGACGATCCTCGACTCACGGTACGCCTGCCCGACGGCGAAGCCTTCGCGCCGCCCCTGCGCGTTCTGCTCGACAGCCGGCTGCGCACGCCGCCGGACAGCCATGTGCTGGATGGCGAGGCGCCTACGCTGATCCTGCACGATGTCCAGGCGACGCCGCATGACGAGCGCCTGCGCAAGGCCGAGCTGGCCGCCGTGGGCATGCGCGACGGCGCCATCGACCTGATGGCCGCGATGAAGGAGCTGGCCCGCCGCCATTGCAACGAAGTGCACGTAGAGGCGGGCCCGACCCTCTGTGGCGCCTTGTTCGCCGCCGGGCTGGTCGATGAATTGTTGATCTACGTCGCACCCTTGTTGCTCGGCGACAGCGGACGGCCGCTGCTGTGCCTTCCGCCACTGGCAGACATGGCGGACCGCTGGAAACTGCGCACCGTTGATCGCCGTACCATCGGTGACGACATGCGCCTGCTCATGCGTCCCGTCGCCTGAGGCGCGCCACCCGCCATCGACACCACAGGTACCAGGCATGACCCAGCCGCAGCCCATGCAGACGAGCGTATTGACCGACGCGGAGCGCGCGCTCTTCCGCGAACAGGGCTACCTGGTGCGCAAGATCCTCGACGACGCACAGGTGGCTCGCTATGTCGCGGCCGTGGACGACGCGCGTCGGGCGCGCGGCGATGCGCAACGGATGAGCAACCTGCAATTCCTGCAGCCGGGCAAGGCGATCCGCGGCATCCAGGACATCATCTGCAATGCCGATATCCTGGCGGCGTGCCGGGACCTGCTCGGTGACGGCATCGTGATCGACGGCGCCTCCCTGTTCTACGGCGAGGCCGGCATCGACTATCGGCAGGGCTGGCACCGCGACGTGCTGCAGGTGCCGGACGAGCAGATCGACACGGCCTGGTTCAGTGACGACTACGCGTACAACTACGTGCAGATGAACATGCCGCTGACCGTGGACGGTTGCCTCTGGATCGTGCCGGGCAGTCACCGCCGGCAGCTCAACGCCGAAGAGCGCGCGGTGTTCGGCAACACCGAAAAGATGGCGCCGGTCGATGCGCCGGAGCTGAGCGGCGGCAGGCAGCTCGTGCTGCAGCCCGGCGAGGCGGTGTTCTACAACAACTATGCCGTGCATCGCGGCTATGGCGGCGTGCTCCAGGACCGACGCATCACGATCCACCTCGGGTTTCATTCGCGCATGCGCCCGCCGACCCTGCACTTCGGCGTGCTCGATCACACCGAGTACACGCTGGACTACCTGTCCTCATTGGCACCGGACGTGCGCGAAGCCTTGCGCGCCCACCTGGTCGAGCGTGCCAAGCATCCCGAAGTGAACGTGTTTCACGCCTATCACCAGCAGTTCCTCGGCAAGGAGTTCAAGACCACATGACAGGCGAGACGGCCATTCGCTGGGGCATCATCGGTTGCGGCAACGTCACCGAAGTGAAGAGTGGGCCGGCCTTCGGCAAGGTGCCCGGTTCATCGCTCGTCGCCGTCATGCGCCGCGATGGCGACAAGGCGCGCGACTATGCGCAGCGCCACGGCGTGCCCCGCTGGTACGACGATGCGGCCAGGCTGATCGATGATCCCGAGGTCAACGCGGTTTACGTGGCCACGCCGCCATCGACGCACAAACCATACGCGCTGATGAGCATCGCCGCGGGCAAGCCGGTGTACGTGGAAAAGCCGATGGCGATGGATCACGCCGAGTGCGAGGCGATCATCCGCGCCGGCCGCGACGCGAAGGTGCCGGTGTTCGTCGCCTATTACCGCCGCCGCTTGCCGCGTTTCCTCAAGGTGCGCGAACTGATCCATGACGACCGCGTGATCGGCACGCCGCGCATCGTCAACACGGTGCTGCACGAGCCGCACCACCCGCGCTATCACGATCCGGCGAATCTGCCGTGGCATGTGCGACCGGAAATTTCCGGCGGCGGCGTATTCATGGACATCGGCTGCCATACGCTGGACATCTTGGACTGGCTGTTCGGGCCCATCGCCTCGGCCAGTGGCCAGGCCAGCAACCAGCTGGCCGCGTATCCGGTCGAAGACACTGTCGCGATGTCGTTTGCGTTCGGCAACGGCGTGCTCGGTACCGGCCTGTGGCACTTCGGCAGCTACGGGCATCACGACCAGATCGAAGTGGTGGGCGACCGCGGCCGCATCTCGTTCGCCACCTTCGGCGATGGCCCGATTCGCGTCGAAAACGCCGAGGGCGTGCAGGCATACCGCGTCGCCAATCCGCTGCACATCCAGCAACCGCTGATCGAGACCATCGTGGCCGAGTTGACCGGGCACAAGGGCGCCTGCCCCTCGACGGCCGAGAGCGGGGCGCGGACCAGTTGGGTGATGGACCAGGTGCTGCGCGACTATCGGCGGGCGACCGGGCAGGCGATGGGCCTGTAACCCCTGGCCGCCAGAGCGGCACTCACGCGAGGGGCGACACATTGTTCTCCGCGGCGGACACTGGCCGAACGGCCGCGGCCCGGGAAGGTGTTAAACTCACCCCGCTGGTTCGCCGGCACAACGACAACGACGTCTTCAGGGCGGGGTGTGATTCCCCACCGGCGGTAGGCACCTTCGGGTGTGAGCCCGCGAGCGCTTCCGGTGTTCCCGGAAGGTCAGCAGATCCGGTCCGATGCCGGAGCCGACGGTTGGAAGCTGGCGACAGCCTCCAGATAGTCCGGATGAGAGAAGACGGTATGGTGCACGCCCTCGTGGGCGCGCGCCTGCCAGACGCCTTGGGGCGTTTTTCGCATGCTCACTACGCGGGAAACGTTTCATGTCCAAGCATCGTCACAGCCAATTCGCCACCTTCGGCCGGGAGGTGCGCTGATGTTTACCGGCATCATCCAGAGCGTGGGTCGCATCGCGCGGCTCGAACCCCGTGGCGGCGACGTGCGCCTGCACGTGGACACCGCCGACCTCGATCTCGCCGACGTCCAGCTGGGCGACAGCATTGCCGTCTCCGGCGTATGCCTGACCGCCGTGACGCTGGAGCCACGCGGATTCAGCGCGGATGTCTCCAACGAAACGCTGTCGCTGACCACGCTGGGCAAGCACAAGGCGGGCGATCCGGTGAACCTGGAAAAGGCCCTGCGCCTGGCCGACCGCCTGGGCGGCCATCTCGTCTCCGGCCATGTCGATGGCGTGGGCAAAGTGGTGTCGATCACCCCGGACGGCCGCTCGCTGCGCTGGGTGTTCGAGGTGCCGGCGGCCTTGTCGCGCTATATCGCGGCCAAGGGCTCGATCTGCATCGATGGCACCAGCCTTACCGTCAACGAAGTGGCCGGGCATCGCTTCGGGGTGAACCTTATTCCCCACACGGTGGAACACACGGCCTTCCATGCACGCCGGGCCGGTGACGCGGTGAACCTCGAAGTGGACGTGGTGGCGCGCTACATCGAGCGGCTGATCGCCAGTGGCGATGCGCCGCGTATGGACGAGGCGTTCCTCAAGCAGCACGGCTTCGCCTGACACCCTCTCCCTGCGGGCGAGGGTGCGGCGCTTGCGTGAGCCTGCACATGGCGCTCCGCCCGCACCCTCATCCGCCCTTCGGGCACCTTCTCCCGAGGGGAGAAGGAAAAACCACACGGAATCCGACTCATGAGCTTCAACACCATCCCCGAAATCCTCGAAGACATCCGCGCCGGCCGCATGGTCGTCATCCTCGATGACGAGGACCGCGAGAACGAGGGTGACCTGATCATGGCTGCGCAGATGGTGCGGCCGGAAGACATCAACTTCATGGTGCGCGAGGCGCGCGGCCTGGTCTGCCTGACCCTGACCGAGCAGCGTACGCGCCAGCTGGGCCTCCGGCCCATGGTGGTCGACAACACCTCGCCGTACCAGACCAATTTCACCGTCTCCATCGAGGCGGCCGAGGGCGTCACCACCGGCATCTCGGCCCACGACCGCGCGCGCACCATCCAGGTGGCGGTCAAGTCCGACGCGAAGCCGCAGGATCTCTCGCAGCCGGGTCACATTTTTCCGCTCACGGCGCAACCGGGTGGGGTGCTCACCCGCGCGGGGCATACGGAAGCAGGCTGCGATCTTGCCGCGCTGGCGGGGCTGGAGCCGTCGGCCGTGCTGATCGAGATCCTGCACGAGGACGGTTCGATGGCGCGCCGTCCCGAGCTGGAGGTCTTTGCGAAGAAGCACGGTCTGAAGATCGGCAGCATCGCCGACCTCATCCGCTACCGCCTCGAAACCGAGAAGACCGTGCAGCGGGTGCATGAGGAGGACGTGCAGACCGAGTTCGGCCCGTTCCGCCTGGTTGCCTATCGCGATGCCATCCGCCATGGGCTGCATTTCGCGCTGGTGCGCGGCACGGTGAGGGGCGGCGCGCCGGTGCTGACCCGCGTGCATGTGCGCAACACGCTGTCCGACGTGCTGCATCTGCAGCGCGATGACCTCGGCCTTACCGTGACCTCGGCCCTGCGCCGCATCGCCGACGAAGGCAGCGGCGCCTTGCTGGTGCTCTCCGGCGAAGACACCGCCGATGCGCTGCTGCGACGGCTCAACCGGCAGCCGTCCGCGCAGGCGCCGGAAGAAGCCCAGCAGCAGGAGTGGCGCCAGCTTGGCTTGGGCGCGCAGATCCTTGCCGACCTCGGCATCCGCCAGCTGCGCGTGCTCGGCACGCCGCGCAAGATGGTGGGCCTGGGCGGGTTCGGGCTGGAAGTGGTCGAGTACGTTTGAGCGGGCCGATGGCAGGCAGCTCCGGGCGGCGAGGGGTCTGGCCCTATCCCGCCCCACGGGCGCCATGTTTCCATCGGCATACTCCACGACGTCCCATCACGCGCTGACACCATGACCCGAATCCGCCTGATTGCCCCCTCCGGTTACCCGCACGACCGCGACGCCATGACGCGTGGCATCGCGCGCCTGCAAGCCGCCGGCTGCAGCGTGGACGGGCAGGAGGTGCTCGACCGGGTCGAGCATCGTTACGCCGGCACGGACGCCGAGCGCGTGGCCGACCTCAACCGGCTGGCCATCGCGCCGCACTTGCCGGACATCGCGCTGGCGGTGCGCGGCGGCTACGGCGCCACGCGACTGCTCGAGCACATCCATTACGGCGCGTTGCGCGAGCGGCTGACCGGCAGCTCCACCCTGCTGGTCGGGCACAGCGACTTCACGGCGATCCAGATGGCGCTGCATGCCCGGAGCGGCCTGGTGACCTTTGGCGGGCCGATGCTCGGTGCCGATTTCGGGGCGCCCGAGCTGAACCCGCTGATGTGGGAACACTTCTGGCGCGCCGCCGGTGAGCCCGAAGCCACTGCCAGCTGGGTCTCGCCCGCGGCCGCCGACCTGGACGTCGAAGGACCGCTGTGGGGCGGCAACCTCGCCCTGGTGTGCAGCCTGCTTGGCACGCCGTATTTCCCCAACATCGAGGGCGGCATCCTGTTCGTCGAGGACGTCGGCGAGCCGCCGTACCGCATCGAGCGGCTGCTGTACCAGCTGCACCTTGCCGGTGTGCTCGATCGCCAGCGCGCGCTGGTGCTGGGGCATTTCACCCACTGCCGGCCGCACGGCTACGACAACGGCTACGACATCGACGCGGCGTTCGCGCACATCAGCGCGGTGGCGCACGTACCTGTGGTGCGCGGCATGCCCTTCGGCCACGAGCCGGACAAGTTCACCCTGCCGTTTGGCGTGCCGGCCCGGCTGCGCGTGGCCGCCGGGCAGGCCAGCCTGGCGTTTCGCGGCCATCCGCACCTTTCCGGGGCGGTTTCCCGGCCCGATCCGGGCAAGTTGCCCCAAATCCCGTAAAATATCCGGCCCGCATGGGCCACCGAGCCCTCAGGAAGCGCATACCCATGAAGATCATCGAAGGCGATTTCGCCACGCCCAAAGGCCGTTTTGCCATCGTCGCCGGCCGTTTCAACGGTTTCGTGGTCGAGCCCCTGGTGGCCGGCGCGCGCGACGTGCTGGTCCGCCATGGCGTGAAGGACGAGGCGATCGAGCTGATCCGCGTGCCTGGCGCCTGGGAAATCGCACTGGCCGCGCACAAGGTCGCCAACTCCGGCAAGTACGACGCGGTCATTGCGCTGGGCGCCGTGATCCGCGGTTCGACCCCGCATTTCGACTTCGTGGCCGGCGAGTGCGCCAAGGGCCTGGCCCAGGCGGCTTATGCCTCCGGCGTGCCGGTGGCGTTCGGCGTGCTGACCACCGACAGCATCGAGCAGGCCATCGAGCGCTCGGGCACCAAGGCCGGCAACAAGGGCGCCGATGCGGCCATGGCCGCGCTCGAGATGGTCAATCTGTACGGAAAGCTGTGATGAACCAACGTCCGGAAGGCATCGATCTGGCCGCACGCTCGCGTGCCCGCCGCCGCGCGCTGCAGGCGTTGTACGCCTGGCAGCTCAGCGGCAGCCACATGAATGCGGTGATCGACCAGTTCCGCCACGAGCAGGACATGGAAGTGGCCGACCTCGAGTACTTCGAGGATCTGCTGCACGGCGTGGAAAAGCACATCGACGCCATCGACGAGAGCCTCAAGCCGTACGTGGACCGCGAGGTCGGCCAGATCGACCCGATCGAGCGCGCTGCCCTGCGCCTGGCCGCGTACGAGCTGAAGTACCGCCCGGACGTGCCGTACCGCGTGATCATCAACGAGGCCATCGAAGTGACCAAGCGCTTCGGCGCCGACCACGGCCACAGCTACGTCAACGGCGTGCTGGACAAGCTGGCCGGCGTGTTGCGCACCACGGAAAAGCGCGGCTGATGCCCGGCGACCACGGGCGCGTGGACGAGGGGCTGGTACCCGTCATCGAGACCGGACGCTTGCGCCTGCGCGCACATCGTGCCGATGACCATGCCGCCTGCGTGGCGATCTGGTCCGATCCGGAGGTCACGCGCTATATCGGTGGTCGCCCATTCACCGGCGAGGAAGTGTGGAAGCGCCTGCTGCAGTACCTCGGCCTGTGGAGCCTGCTCGGTTACGGTTACTGGGCGGTCGAGGAAAAGCACAGCGGCCGCTACATCGGCGACATCGGCTTTGCCGACTTCTGGCGCGACATGCAGCCTTCGCTCGAGGGCATGCTGGAATTCGGCTGGGTGCTGGCGCCGCATGCGCACGGCCAGGGTTACGCGAGCGAGGCGGTCGGTGCCGTCGTCGCCTGGAGCGAGCAGCACCTGGCGGCGCGCCGTGCCGTGTGCATCATCGCCCCGGAAAACCTGCCGTCGATCCGCGTGGCCGAGAAGGCAGGTTTTCGCCTGTGGCTGGAAACCACTTATCACGGCAGTCCCACGCTGGTCTTCAGCCGTTAACCGCGGCAGCAGCGCCTGCCGCTCCATACAGGTCGCAAGCCATGGAATTTCGCCTGATCGACCGCATCCGCGAACGCACCGCCCAGGGGCGCGAGGATGTGAAGCTTGGCATCGGCGACGACGCCGCGCTGGTCGCGCCGCCCGCGGGGCAGGAGATCGCCATCGCCATCGACACCATGGTCGAGGGCGTGCATTTCCCGCGGGGCACGGCGCCAGCCGACCTTGGCTGGAAGTCGCTCGCGGTCAATCTTTCCGACCTGGCCGCGATGGGCGCCAGCCCGGCGTGGGCCTTGCTGGCACTGACCCTGCCATCCGCATCGAGTGAAGGCATCGAGCAATTCATCGATGGCTTCGCCGAGGGTTTTGCGCAGCTCGCCCAGCCGCATCGGCTGGCCCTGATCGGTGGCGATACCACGCGGGGCACGTTGACGGTGAGCGTGGCCGTGCACGGCTTCGTGCCGCCCGGCCAGGCCCTGGCCCGTGGCGGTGCGCGTAGCGGCGACGTGGTGCTGGTCACCGGCACGCTCGGCGATGCGGCCGCCGGCCTGCAGTTGTTGCAGCGGGGCGCGCGGGTGGACGAGGGGGACGGTCGCGCCGCCTTCCTGATCGAGCGCCTCCATCGCCCGACGCCACGACTGGCCGCCGGCCTCGCCCTGCGTGGCCGCGCGACGGCCTGCATCGACATCTCCGATGGCCTGGTCGCCGACCTGGGCCATGTCTGCGCGGCGAGCGGCCTGGGCGCGGAGATCGATGCGCCGCTGTTGCCGCGTTCGTCGATGCTGCTTGGCGCCTTCGATGAAGCCGCCGCGCGCGACTTCGCGCTCAGCGGCGGCGATGATTACGAGCTTTGCTTCACCGTGCCCGCCGCCAGGGTCGCCGATGTGCAGACCGACCTGGCGCGCCTGGGTTGTGGCGCCACGCGGATCGGCCGCATGGTCGATACGCCAGGTGTGCGCGTTCGCGACGAGCACGGGCGCTGGCTGGAAATCACCCGCCACGGCTGGGATCATTTCGCGCCATGAGCGACAAGAAAACGCTGACCCCCGCGCAACGCTCCCTGCTGCTCGCCACGCCCGCAGGCTGGCTGGCCTGCGGCCTGGGCTCGGGACTCGCGCCGGTCGCGCAGGGGACGTTCGGCTCGCTGGCTGCCGTGCTGCCGTGGCTGCTGCTGCGCACGTTGCCGCTGCAGCTCTACGTGTTCACCGTGGTGGTGGCGTTCGTGCTTGGCGTGTGGGCGTGTGGCGTGGCCGGCCGTGCGGTGGGCGTGGACGATCACCGCAGCATCGTGTGGGACGAATTCGTCGGCCTGTGGATCGCGCTGGTTCCCGCGCTATACGCGCCGTGGTGGAGCGTGGTGGTGGGCTTCGCCCTGTTTCGCCTGTTCGACGTGTGGAAGCCCTGGCCGATCGGCTGGCTCGATCGTCGCCTCAAGGGCGGGCTGGGCGTGATGATGGACGACGTCGTGGCCGGTGTGTTCGCGGCCTGTCTGCTCGGCGCGCTGCTGCACCTGTTGTAGCCACACGCGTTCGTTGCCGCGGCCGCCGCTGATCGCAAGTTGCTGCGACTGAAGGCGGTGCCCGGCAGCCCTTCGTTGCCTGGCCGAGCCACCGTCGGCGCGACGCGCCTTGCGCGTTCCGTCGGGCTTTGTGCATGATCATGCCGCAGCGTTTCGTTGCTGCAGCGGGGTGGCACGGCACGCGCCGGTGCAGCCCCGACTGCACGGCCTGCTCGACCACGCAACAGCAGTTTGCACCCAGGGGGAAGTCAATGAATGTCGTTGCAAAGAGCCTGTTGGCTCTATGTGCAGTAGCGCCCATGGCAGGCGCGACCGTTGCGCAGGCTGCGGAAGTTTCGGGCAGCGCCCAGGCGGTTTCCGTCGGCACGGCGCTGCACGACAAGGAAGCCTATATGAACCAGCAGTACTCGCCTGACACGCTGCCCAAGAACGTGCTTGACCTGGTGCAGCGCAGCGGTGCGAAGCCGTCGAACTTCAAGCGCATTGCCATCGACTCGAAGATCGTGATCGACAAAGTCGGCGCGGCCGTGCCGATGTCGTCGGAAAACGACAGCCTGTATCTGAATGCCGGCCATGGCCTGGTGAAGCACCTGAGCGTGTCCAAGTTGAACGGCTTCGAGCAGGCGACGGTGTTCGCGCTGAGCTATCGGGGCTTCATCGACCTGCGGTCGCAGTCGGTGCTGGTGGGTGCGGCGACCATGCCGGCTTTTTCGGAGACGACCAACATCTCCCATTTCGACGCGGCGATGGAAGCTGCCCATTCGACCTACTCGGCAACCCAGGCGTACAGCACGCCCGGATCGGCCCCGGTGGGCGTCCAGTACGAATGCACCGCGGGCAACCCCTATCCGGCCTCGCAGCTCAACCCTGACATTGCCGGCTCCGCGCACGATGTCGATTGCCAGTCGCTCAACGTCAACGGCATCGTCACGGGCACCGTCCGCTACAGCTACCTGGAGCAGTACGGGCTCGCCATCATCCTGCACACCAAGTCGGTCAACATGGAGACCAGCAAGACGGTCACCAGCTTCAAGGCGGAGTAACGCCTTCGCAAGCGAGCGAAGCCTGCAACAGCGCACGGCGTGGCGGCAGCACGACGCCGCCACGCGTCTCCCACGGCGCAGCGGCCCCGCCATCGCACGGCACGCCGCGGGGCGAGTCGGCTGACGTTATAGTGTCGCCCCGGCCGCGCCGATGCCTGCGTCGCCGTACCTGCGCACACAACAAGCCAAAGGGAATTCGATGAGCCGCCTTCCGGGACTGGATCTGCTGCGCGCCATCGCCATCGTGTGGGTGATGATTTTCCACTCCTACATCATCGGTGGCTGGGGTCATTTCGGCGGGGTGGAAAGCTACGGCTGGATGGGCGTGGACCTGTTCTTCGTGCTCAGCGGCTACCTGATCGGTTCGCAGCTGCTCAAGCCGCTGGCGGAGGGCCACACGCTTTCGTTCACCGATTTCTACCTGCGCCGCGCCTTTCGCATCCTGCCCGTGTATCTGCTGGTGGTGGCGGTTTATTTCCTGTGGCCGGCTTTCCGCGAGGCGCCGGGGATCCAGCCGCTGTGGCAGTTCCTCACCTTTTCGGTGAACCTGCTGATCGACGCGCAGCACCGGCTGGCGTTCTCGCATGTGTGGTCGCTGTGCGTGGAAGAGCATTTCTACCTGGTGTTTCCGCTGCTGGCCTGGTGGCTGACGCGCCGGCCGTCGGTCACCGTGTTCGCGATCGCGTGTGCGGTCGTAGTGGCTTCGGGCATGGTCGTGCGTGGCTACGTCTGGCTGCATGACATGGCGCCGCTGCGGGCGAGCGGCGACGAGGTGACGTTCGGACGCTACTTTCTCGAACGCATCTACTACCCGACCTGGTCGCGCCTCGATGGCCTGCTCGCCGGTGTGGTGCTCGCCGTCATCAAGGTCTACCGGCCCTCGATGTGGGCACGCTGGCAGCTTCGCGCCAACAGGGTGCTGGTGGCCGGCCTGCTGGTGATCGCGGCGTCGATCGGCCTGTTCCAGGACCGCGTCGGCCTGGCAGCCACCCTGCTGGGATACCCGCTGCTGTCGCTGGGGTTTGGCCTGCTGGTGTTCAGCGGGGCAGGCGAGCACGGCATGCTCGGCCGGCTGAGGATTCCCGGCGCCGGCTGGCTCGCACTCGCCTCCTACAGCCTGTACCTCTCGCACAAGGGCATCTTCCATCTGGTGCAGGCCACGTTTGGCCCGTCGCTGGATGGACACGGCGTGCTGAGCTTTGCCGGCTACGCCGTGGCGGTGCTGGCGTCGGGGGCCTTGCTCCACTACGGCATCGAGCGGCCCTGCCTGCGCCTGCGTGACCGTTGCCTGCAGGCGCCCGCCAGCACCCCGCGGGAGGTTCCCGTGGGTGGGGCCACGGATGCGGCGTAGGGCGGCCAGCCGTCCGTCGGTGCAGGCGGCTCCCCCGGATGCCCGCTGTTTGGACGTCCATCCCGCGTGACCGATGGTGTCATTTGCAACCATGAGGGCACCTGGCCAGCGCTGTACCTAAGCACAATTCCTATAGCCAGCGCCGGCCGGCTAGGGCAGTGTTATGGCCGGTCGAGTCCACCGGCGGGACGCCAGTCCATGGCCTCGGCATGCCGATCTTCGCAGGCCGCGCATAGCCTTCTGCTGATCGGCGCGCTGCTCACCATGGTGCCGGGCGTCCCCTCCTGCGGCTGCGTTGGCGCTGCCTGAGGCCCTCGCTTGCAAGTCGGTGGATTTCTGGCGTGGGCTGTCGCCCGATGCCGGCTCCGGCGTGTGCTGAACGCGCCGGTGGCACCCGTCAGGGGTTCCATGTCTCAACGAGTTGAGGGCTCTGGCCCTACAGGGGGTTCCCATGCGCAGGCTTCTTCAGGTTGCAGGTCTGATTGCGTTGTTCCTGCTCGTGCCGCTGTCGGTATCGGCGGCTGGTGCACCGCAGGGACCATGCCGGCTGATCGACCCGTCGACGTGTCCCAGCGCCAGCGAGCTGGTGCGGGCACAGGGTTTCGTGTCCGCGCTGGGGCACTTCACGGGGGCGGCGAAGGTCAGCTACTTCAAGTCCGGACGCTCGCTCAGCGAACAGGCACTGTACGGCCTGGGCGGCGAGTCGCAGAACGTCGTGCAGCTGTCGGACAAGCGCTATCTGTTCGCCGCCTGCCCGTCACGCGATTGCGGCGGCATTGCCGCGGCCATCGTCGTCAACGAGTTCGGGCAGATCCAGGCCGTGGGTTTTTCCAGCTTCCACTGCGAGTCGGCGTGTGACGATTACCGCCATCTGGACTTCTATTTCCGCAAGGGGGGCGAGGACGACACCGTCCTTGCGGCGCTGAAGGCCTGGGGTACCAGCGAGCAGCTGCGCCGCACGCTGCGGCGGCCGGAGGCGGACGAGGGCATCGAAAGCCGAATGGACGTCCATTACCTGCCGTAATCGCATGGACGGCGCTGGCGACGGATGTCGCCAGCGCCGTCAGCGCGTTCAGGCGCCCTTGGCCTCGAGCACGATCCGGTAGCGCGCCTTGCCGTCTTCAAGGTGCCTGAGTGCCTCGTTGACCTGGTCCATCGGGAACAGCTCGATCTGCGGGCGCACATCGTGGCGCGCGGCGAACGCGAGCAGGGTGGCGATGTCGACCGGCGAACCGGTCGGCGAACCCGAGACCTCGCGCTCGGTCATGATGAGCGAGAACGCCGGCACCGGAATGGGTTCGAGCACGGCGCCGACCACATGCATGCGGCCGCGGGGAGCGAGCGTGTTGAGCAGCGCGTTCCAGTCCAGTGGCACGTTCACGGTCACCAGCAGCAGATCGAGCGAGCCGGCGATGGCGCTGATGGCGTTGGCATCACGACTGGCCACCACGTGCTGCGCGCCGAAGCTGCGCGCTTCGTCTGCCTTGGCCGGGGTGGAGGTGAAGGCCGTGACGTCGCAGCCCCAGGCGCGGGCGAATTTCACCGCCATGTGGCCCAGGCCACCAATGCCGACGACGCCGACGCGCGCACTCGGGCTGATGCCGTACGCAAGGAATGGCTTGAGCACCGTGATGCCGCCGCACAGCAGCGGACCGGCGCTGGCCAGGTCGATACCGTCCGGCAGCGGGATCGTCCACGCCCAGTGGGCGCGCAGCTTGTCGGCGAAGCCGCCATGGTGGCCGCCGATGGTCGGCACTGCCGCAGCACAAAGGTTCTGGTGGCCGGACAGGCACTGGCGGCAGTGCATGCAGCTCTCCGCGTTCCAGCCGATACCCACCCGCTGGCCAAGCGTGAGGCCTTTCGCCTGCGGTCCCAGGGCCGTGACGCGCCCGATCACTTCATGTCCGGGCACGAACGGAAAGCGCGACATGCCCCACTCGTTGGCGATCATCGAGACGTCGGAATGGCAGATGCCGCAGTAATCCACCGCCACCTCGACTTCCTCGGCGCCGAGCGGTCCGAGATCGAACGAGGAGAGGACCAGCGGCTGGCCCGCCTGCTGAACCGCCCAACCCTGCATATGTGACATGGCGAGACTCCGTTGGCGTGGGTGCTGCAGTGGCAAGCGGGTGAGCTTAGGTCGGCGCGCGTCGGCGCCGCGTATAGGCTTGGCCGGCGTCCCGGCGATGGACGAAGGCCACGCGCTCTTGGCATGCTGGTCCATCCCCACGAAACCGGAGCACCCCCGTGCAATATCGACGTCTTGGAAAATCCGGGCTGCAACTCTCCGCCCTGTCGTTCGGCGCCTGGGTGACGTTCGGCAAGCAGGTGGGGCGCTCGCTGGCGCGCGACCTGCTGGCGATGGCCTACGACCACGGCATCAACTTCTTCGATAACGCCGAGACCTACAACAACGGCGTCGCCGAAACCCTGATGGGCGACGTGCTGGCCGATCTGCGCTTTCCACGCGACAGCTATTGCGTGTCGAGCAAGGTGTTCTTCGGCGCGGTCGACAGTCCGCGGCCGACCCAGCGCGGTCTGTCGCGCAAGCATGTGATCGAGGCCTGCCACCAGGCGCTGGAACGCCTGCGCGTGGAACACCTCGACCTGTATTTCTGCCACCGCCCCGATCCGGATGCGCCGATCGAGGAAACCGTCGCTGCGATGGATACGCTCGTGCGACAGGGCAAGGTGCTGTACTGGGGCACCAGCGAATGGCCGGCCGAGGCGATTGCCGAGGCGCATCGCGTGGCGCGCGAGAACTATCTGTTTGCGCCGGTGATGGAGCAGCCGCAGTACAACTTGCTGCATCGCGAACGCGTGGAGCAGGAATATGCGCCGCTCTACGACACCTACGGCATGGGTACCACGATCTGGTCGCCGCTGGCGTCGGGCCTGTTGAGCGGCAAGTACAACGACGGCCTGCCTGCCGATGCGCGTCTCGCGCAGCCGGGCTACGAATGGTTGCGCGAGGCCGTACTGGAGAGCGGTGGCGACCGGCTCGACAAGGTACGCCGGCTGGTACCGATCGCCGCCGACCTGGGTGTGTCGATGGCGCAGTTGTCCATCGCGTGGTGCCTGGCCAATCCGCACGTTTCCACCGTGATGCTGGGGGCCAGCCGGCTGGAGCAGCTGGAGCAGAACCTGGGCGCGCTCGAGGTGGTGGGCAAGCTGGACGCGGGCGTGCTCCGGAGAATCGAGCAGGCGGTGGCCTGAGTCGCGGCAGGGGGCTGGCAGCGCACGCGCTGCCCGCCAAGTGCCATGGGTCGCCCGCGTTCCGCCCGCGGGTGGCCGTTCGGTGGGCCAGGGCTGCATCGATGCTGGGTCGCTGCCACTGCCTCCTGGAGGGACCCCACGCATGAAGCCTTTGATCCGTTGCATGGTTTTCGCTTGCCTCGGCGCCGTCGCGGTTGCCGCGGCGCACGCCGAGCCTGCCGCGTGGAGCCAGCCGCAGAAACCCTTCCGCATCCACGGCAACACCTACTACGTCGGTACGCGTGGCCTCAGCGCGATCCTCATCGCTTCGCCGCAGGGGCTGGTGCTGATCGACGGTCCGCTCGCGCGCAATACCGCGCAGATCGAGGCCAGCATCAAGGCGCTTGGCTTCCGCCTGACGGACATCCGGGTGATCCTCAACACGCATGCCCATGGCGATCACGCCGGCGCCGTGGCCGCGCTGGCACGCGACAGCGGCGCCCGCGTGCAGGCGAGCGTGGCGGGAGCGAAGGCGCTGATGCTGGGCGGCAATGATCCGGACGATCCGCAATTCGGCGATGCGCCGACCTTTGCGCCGGTGGCGTCGGTGATGACGGTGCCTGATGGCGGCAGCGTGCGCGTGGGTGACACCGTACTCACCGCGCACTACACGCCGGGCCACACGCCAGGCAGCACCACCTGGACATGGCAGTCATGCGAGGCCGGTCGCTGCCTGTCCATGGTCTACGCCGACAGCCTCAGTGCGGTGAGTGCGGATGGCTATCGCTTCACCGACGATGCCGCGCATCCGCGGCGCGTGGAGGAGTTCCGCCACAGCATCGATGCCATCGCTGCGCTGCCGTGCGACCTCCTCATCACACCCCATCCGGACCAGAGCGCCTTCCTGGAAAAAGTGGCGCGCCGCGACGCCGGGGTAGCGCCTGATCCCGTGGTCGACGCCGGTGCCTGCCGGGCCTATGCCGCGGCAGGCCGCGCCGCCCTGGAGGCGCGCCTGGCCAGGGAGCGGGCCGCGGCGCCCGGTCCAGGCCAGGCCGGACACTGAATCGCGGGCACGCGCGGCGCCGCAGGCAGTTGACACTCAAATGAGAATTATTATCATCTGATCGTCACTTCCAGATGCGGAGCATCACCATGTCGACGAGCGTGCTTTCCCTGCCGACGGGCGCGAATGCGCCAGGCCATGCGCTGCCCGTGCCCGGCCTCAAGCCGGCGACCATCGCCGGCCTCGGCGCCGTGCGGCGCGTCTCCAGCCAGCTGCTGCTCAAGGGCGAGCGCGAACTGGTCATCCAGCACCAGGGCAACGAGTACCACCTGCGACTCACCCGCAACGACAAGCTGATCCTCACCAAGTAACCCGGTTCCCTCGAGGACAGTTGCACGGGCAGGGATGCCCATCCGCCTGCGCCCGATCTTGCGGCCGGGCATCACCCAAGGCCTATCGCCACGCCGTTCCTGCGGAACGCCAGCCGGGTCGCTCCCACCGGAGAATGACGATGTTTGGCTGGCTCGCACACACGCTCGCACCCTTCTGTCCCGACCACGGCACGGCGGCCTGGCCGGTCAGCCGCTGCGCGGTGTGGATGTCGGGGCCCGAGTTGATGGCCCGCCTGCCGCTGCTGGGCGCGGTGCTGTACCTGCGCGCCGGCCCGCTGTAGCACCATGCGTTGCCCGCGCCGGTCGGCTGGCTGGTGGCGCGGCGCGAACTGGCACCTCTGTTGCGCACCCGGCAGCTTGTCGCCTGCAGCCTGATCGGCCGCGATGGCCCGCGCGAATGGATCGACTGCATCGATGCCAGCGGTCGCCCCTGCGCACGCCTGCACCTGCTGCCCGACACCGACTACCTTGCCTGGGACGCCTTGCTCGTGCAGGGGCAGGCGCTGCCGCCGGCCTCGTTGCAGCACGAGCGGCTGTCGTGGCGCGCGGCCGGCGCCGAGCTGCTGTCGTTCCGGCGTCGTCGGCTTGGTGCGCTGCAGCTGCTGGAGGCGGAACCCTTGCCCCGGGTCTCGCCGCTCGGTCGGAGTATTGCCCGTGACGTGGCGCGCGCCGCGGCGGTGGAGCTCGAGCCGGCCCCGGGGTGACCGTCCGGGGCCGGCCTGTCCGCCTGTCCGTGCTTCTGTCCGCGGACAACTGTCCGCGCCGCCGGGTGTCCCGTAACAGATTGATAGTACAGCCATAAATCATCGCCTGGCGCTTGGCACGCCGCTTGCTGACAAGGGTCAGGGGCCGCGCTGTCCGTGGCCAGGGACACATCGATGATTCGTGACACCTCCGCCCAAGACCGGCTGGTCGAGGTCAAACCCAATCGCAAGCGTCGCTTGCTGCTGATCGGCGGTGGCGTGGCCGTGCTCGCGTTGCTGGCCGTGTTTGGCCCGCGCATCGGTCGCCTGTTCTCGGCCGACGCCTCGGTGAGCAGCTCGCGCCTGGCCTTCGCCACGGTGGAGCGCGGCCCGTTCGTGCGCGACATCGCCGCCGAGGGCAAGGTGGTGGCGGCGGTGAGTCCCACGATGTACGCGACCTACGGCGGCGCCGTCACCATGAAGGTGCACGCGGGCGACGCGGTGAAGAAGGGGCAGGTGCTCGCCACCATCGACAGCCCCGAGCTGACCAACAAGCTGGCGCAGGAGCAGAGCGCCGCCGATGCCATGCAGGTCGACTACATGCGCGCGCAGATCGACGCCCGCAAGAAGCGCGGCGAACTGCAGAAGGCCTACGACAACGCGCAGATCGACCAGCAGAGCGCCGAGCGCGACCTGGCGCGCTACCAGAAGGCGTTCACGCAGGGCGCGGTGCCAAGCATGAACGTGGACAAGGCCAAGGACGAGCTGCAGAAGTCCAGGATCACGCTGGCCCATGCCAGGGCCGACCTCGGCACCGACAACGACAGCCTCAACTTCGACATCCAGTCCAAGAAGCTCGCGCACGATCGCCAGCTGCTGCTGGTAAAGGACCTGCAGCGCCAGGTGGACGACCTCAACGTGAAGTCGCCGGTGGACGGCCAGGTCGGCCAGCTGTTCATCGCCGAGCGCGCCACCGTGGCCAAGGACGCGCAGCTGCTGAGCGTCATCGACCTGTCCGCGCTCGAAGTGGAAATGAAGGTGCCGGAAAGCTTCGCGCGCGACCTCGGCATTGGCATGGGCGGCGAGATCAGCGGCAACGGCAGCACCTGGAAGGGCCTGGTCAGCGCCATTTCGCCCGAAGTGGTCAATGGCGAAGTGGCCGCGCGGCTGCGCTTCGACGGCGCCACGCCCAAGCAGCTGCGCCAGAACCAGCGCCTGTCGGTGCGCATCCTGCTGGACAAGCGCGACAACGTGCTCACCGTGCAGCGCGGCTCGTTCGTGGACGAATCGGGCGGCAGCTACGCCTACCTCGTGCGCGACGGCATCGCCGAAAAGCATCCCATCCGCGTCGGTGCCAGCAGCATCGACAAGGTGGAAATCCTCGATGGCCTGAAGGTAGGCGACAGCATCGTGATTTCCGGCACCGACAGCTTCAAGGGCGCGGCCCGCGTCGCCATCAGCAACTAACCACCACCGAAGGACGTAACCATGCTCAAGATGACTCACCTGTCCAAGGTCTACCGCACCGAAGTGGTGGAGACCTACGCGCTGCGCGATTTCAACATCAACGTGAACGAAGGCGAGTTCGTTGCCGTGACCGGTCCCTCCGGCTCGGGCAAGACCACCTTCCTCACCATCGCCGGCCTGCTGGAAACCTTCACGGGCGGCCAATACCACCTGGACGGCGTCGAGGTCAGCAACCTCAACGACAACGAGCGCTCGAAGATCCGCAACGAGAAGATCGGCTTCATCTTCCAGGCGTTCAACCTGATCCCCGACCTCAACGTGTTCGACAACGTCGAAGTGCCGCTGCGCTACCGCGGCATGAAGGCGGCCGAGCGCAAGCAGCGCATCATGGACTCGCTCGAGCGCGTGGGCCTGGCCTCGCGCGCCAAGCACTACCCGGCGGAACTGTCCGGCGGCCAGCAACAGCGCGTGGCCATTGCGCGCGCGCTTGCCGGTTCCCCGCGCCTGCTGCTGGCGGACGAACCGACCGGCAACCTCGATACGCAGATGGCGCGTGGCGTGATGGAGCTGCTGGAAGAGATCCATCGCGAGGGCGCCACCATCGTGATGGTGACGCATGACCCGGAACTGGCGGCCCGCGCGCAGCGCAACGTGCACATCATCGACGGCCAGGTGGTCGATCTGGCGGAAGACCCGCGCTTCCACCAGGCCGTGCACTCGGCACGCGCCAACTCGCCGGCCTGACGCAACCGCCACCACCACGCCTCCCGCCACGGCGGGAGGCGGCTTCCCCCTTGTGAAGGACGACCATGTTCGCCTACTACCTCCAGCTTGGTTTGCGCAGCCTCAGGAAGAACCCGCTCTTGACCCTGCTGATGGTGCTGGCGATCGGCTGCGGCGTGGCGGCGTCGATGACCACCTACTCGGTGTTCCGCGCCACCTCCAACAACCCGATCCCGCAGAAGTCCGCGCAGCTGTTCGTGCCCCAGATCGACAACTGGGGGCCGGATGCGCTGAAGGACAACAAGGGCGAGCCGCCCAACGCGATGACCTACACCGACGCCATCAACCTGATGCGCGACAAGCGCGCCACGCGGCAGACGGCCTTGTTCCCCGTGGCGATGGCGATCGTGCCGGCGGATCCTTCCATGCTGCCGTTCCGCGAAACCAGCTACGCGTGGTATGCCGACGCGTTTCCGATGTTCGACATTCCGTTCCTTTACGGGCATGGCTGGACGGCCGACGAGGATGCGTCGCACGCCGCGGTGGCGGTGATCGGCAAGGCGCTCAACGAAAAGCTGTTCAATGGCGCCAACAGCGTGGGCCGGAACATCAGCCTCAACGGTCGCGACTACCGCATCGTGGGCGTGACGGCCAAGTGGAACCCCGAGCCGGTGTTCTACGACGTGACCAATACCAATGGCTTTGATGATCCGATCGAAGTCTTTGTCCCGTTCACGCGCGCCGTGGAGCTGCAGTCGCCGAGCAACGGCAACAACAACTGCAGCAAGGATCCGGGCAAGGGTTGGGATGCATGGATCAAGTCCGAATGCGTCTGGCTGGGCTTCTGGGCGGAACTGCCCACGACTGCACAGGCCGATGCCTATCGCCAGTACCTCAATGGCTACGCCGCCGAGCAGCAGCGCGCCGGCCGTTTCAACTGGGCGCCCAACACGCGCCTGCGCAACGTGACGGAGTGGCTGGATAACCAGAAAGTCGTGCCGCAGGAGGCCAAGGTCTCGCTGCTGGTGTCGCTCGGCTTCCTGCTGATCTGCCTGGTGAACACGGTCGGCCTGCTGCTGGCCAAGTTCATGAAGCGCGCGTCGGAAATCGGTGTGCGGCGTGCCCTGGGAGCGACGCGCAAGGAGATCTACCTGCAGTTTCTGATCGAGGCCGCCGCGGTCGGCCTGGCCGGCGGCGTGGTGGGCCTGGTGCTCACGGGTGTGGGAGTGATGGGCATCTCCCTGGTGTTCGAACCGGACATTGCCAAGCTCGCCACGCTCGATGCCTCGCTGGTGCTGCTCACCATGCTGCTTGCCGTGCTGGCCACGGTGCTGGCGGCCTTCTATCCCACGTGGCGCGCCGCACAGGTGCAGCCGGCGTGGCAGCTGAAATCCAACTGAGGCGACGACCATGCTGCAGATCAAGCCCATACTCGCCGCGCTCAAGCGCCACAAGGCAGGCACTGTCCTCATCGCCATGCAGATCGCCCTGACCCTGGCGATCGTCTGCAATGCGATCTTCATCATCCATCAGCGACTGGATCGCGTGCAGCGCCCCACCGGCATGGTGGAAAGCGATCTCATGGCCATCCAGAGCCGCTTTGTCGGCACCGAGGAAAACAAGGCCTCGCCGCTGATCAAGGCCGACCTCCAGGCACTGCGCCAGCTGCCGGGCGTGCAGGACGCGGTATCGCTGAACTCCTATCCGCTGCGCGGCGGTGGCTGGTCCACCGGCGTGCGCACCGACCCGGATGCGAAGAATTCCAAGGCGCATACCACGCAGTACTTCGGTGACCAGCACGCCTTGCCGACCATGGCGCTCAAGCTCATCGCCGGACGCAACTTCCGCCCCGACGAGATCGTGGAAGCCGATCCGCAGGCGGTGCCCGATCCGGCCGTGATCATCGTGAGCAAGGCGCTGGCCGAGAAGATGTATCCGGAAGGTTCGGCGCTGGGCAAGGTGATCTACATCGGCGACTCCAAGTCGCCCAGCACCATCGTGGGCATCGTGGAGCGCCTGCAGGTGCCGTGGAATGGCACCTGGTCGGACTCGTTCTACGAGAACTCGCTGATCCAGCCCGTGCAGCTCACCAGCTCGTTCACCAACTACCTGATCCGCACCAGGCCCGGCCAGCTGGCCGACGTGCTGAAGGCGGCGCCGGCGGCGCTGGTGAAGGCGAACCGCATGCGGGTGATTCCCTCCGAGCGCGGCGTGCGCAGCTTCGCCCAGGTGCGTGAATACGCGTACAAGGGCGACCGCGGCATGGCCATCCTGATGGGCGTGGTGTGCCTGGTGCTGCTGGGCATCACGGCCGCGGGCATCGTCGGCCTGACCAGCTTCTGGGTCGGCCAGCGTCGCAAGCAGATCGGCGTGCGGCGCGCGCTGGGTGCAACCAAGCACGACATTGTCAGCTACTTCCTCACCGAGAACCTGCTGATCGGCATGGCCGGCGTCGTGATTGGGGCCGTGCTCGCGATCGGCATGAACCTGTGGCTGGTGACGCAGTTCGAGATGGCGCGGTTGTCGGTCGTCTACGTGGTGGTGGGCGTGGTGACGCTGTTGCTGCTGGGGCAGGGCGCCACGCTGGCGCCGGCCATGCGCGCCTCGCGGGTGTCGCCGGTGGAAGCCACGCGCTCGGTCTGACCGGCGCGTGGTGAAGCAAGACACAGATCTGGAAGGCCTGGCGGGAAACATGAGGTAACGATGAGCGGCATGTTTGTGCACAACTTGCGACTGGGCGTGGCGAGCCTGCGCCGCAATCCGTTGCTGACGGCGCTGATGATCATGTCGATCGGCTTCGGCGTGGCGGCATCGATGGTGACGTATGCCGTGTTCCGCGCGGTGTCGGGCGACCCGATACCGCAGAAGTCGTCGCAGCTGTTCGTGCCGCAGATCGACAACCGCGGTCCCCAGTACAACCGCCACGGCGAGCCGCCGGATGCGCTGAACTACACCGACGCGATGGCCCTCATGCGTGCCCACAAGGCACCTCGCCAGACCTTGCTGTTCCAGGTGGGCCTGTCGGTGATGCCGGAAAACGCGCACAAGATGCCGTTCAAGGCCACCGGCTATGCGACCTATGGCGATTTCTTCCCGATGTTCGACGTGCCGTTCCAGTACGGCACCGGCTGGGGTGTCTCCGAAGACGATGCGCGCGAACCGGTTGCGGTGATCAGCCGCAGCCTCAACCAGAAGCTGTTCGGTGGCGAGAACAGCGTCGGCCGGCGCATCACGCTGGACGATCGCCAGTACCGCATCGTGGGCGTGACCGAGAACTGGGACCCCAAGCCGCGCTTCTTCGACATGTTCAGCGGCAATGCCTTCGCCGACCCGTCGCAGATCTATATTCCGTTTACCCACGCGGTCGAACAGAAGATCGATACCTACGGCAACAACAGTTGCGGCAGCGACGGCAAGCGCGGTGACGACTGGGACAGCTGGCTGCGCGGCGAGTGCGTGTGGATCAGCCCGTGGGTGCAGCTGGATACGGCCGCGCAGGTCCAGGCCTACCAGCAGTTCCTGCAGGGCTACGCGGAGGAACAGCGGCGCGCGGGCCGCTTCAACTGGGCGCCCAACAATCGCCTGCGCGACGTGCATGCCTGGCTCGACTACGAACACGCGGTGCCGCCGGAGAGCCGCATCTCGCTGTCGCTGGCGCTGGGCTTCCTGGTGATCTGCCTGGTGAACACGATCGGCTTGCTGCTGGCCAAGTTCATGCGGCGCGCCCCGGAGATCGGCGTGCGCCGCGCGCTGGGGGCGTCGCGTGGGGCCATCTACCGGCAGTTCCTCGCCGAGGCGGCGATGGTCGGCCTCGCCGGCGGCCTGCTGGGGATGCTGCTGACGGGTGCCGGGATCATGGGCATCGGCCTGGTGTTCGAGCCGCAGATCGCGCGGCTGGCGCACCTGGACCTTTCGCTGGTCGCGCTGACCCTGCTGCTGGCGATCGCGGCGACGGTGCTGGCGGCGTTCTATCCCACCTGGCGGGCGGCGCAAGTGCAGCCTGCCTGGCAACTGAAGTCCAACTGAGGCGAGGAGCGAACCGTGCAGATCAAGCCGATTCTTTCCGCGCTGCGTCGACACAAGGCGGGCACCTTCCTGATCGCGATGCAGATCGCGCTGACGCTCGCCATCGTCTGCAATGCGCTCTTCATCATCCAGCAGCGCGTGTCGCACCTGTCCGAGCCGAGCGGCCTGGACGAGGCCAACATCTTCATAGTGCAGAACGAGTGGGTGGGCTCGTACACGTCCGAACAGGCCGATGCCAAGATTCGCGAGGACCTTGCGGTGATGCGCCAGATTCCCGGCGTGGCCGAGGTGACGCCGAGCAATTCCTACCCGCTGCGTGGCGGCGGCTGGGACGACAGCGTGAAGCTCAAGCCCGACCAGTTGCAGGACACCTCGGGGGCGACGATCTACTTCGCCGATGACCACTTCATCGATACCCTGCGCCTGAAGCTCATCGCCGGCCGCAACTTCCGTGCGGAGGAAATCACCCGCATGGACATGCGCGATCGCCTGAGTCCGCCGGTCGTGATCGTGACCCGGGCGCTGGCGGAGAAGCTGTTCCCCGGTGGCGAGGCGGTAGGCAAGACGATCTACCTGATCGGCGGTCCGGCCACCATCGTCGGCGTGGTGGAGCTGCTGCAGGCGCAAAGCGTGGAACGCTGGGCATCGGGCTTCGCCTATCGCTCGGTGCTGATCCCCAAGCGCCTGGCGGTATCGCTCGGCACGTTCTACATCGTGCGCACGCAACCGGGCCAGCTCGACGCGGCGATGCGCGCCACGCCCAAGGCCCTGTTCGAGCACAACCCGCGCCGCATCATCAATGACGAGGATGGTGTGCTGAGCTTTGCGCAGGTGCGTGCCAAGGCCTATGAGCGCGATCGCGGCATGGCCATCCTGATGGGCGTGATCTGCATCGCGCTGCTCGCCATCACGGCGGCGGGCATCGTGGGCCTGACCAGTTTCTGGGTGGGCCAGCGGCGCAAGCAGATCGGCGTGCGCCGCGCGCTGGGCGCGACGCAGCAGGACATCCTGCACTACTTCATGACCGAGAACCTGCTGATCAGTTCCGGCGGCGTGCTGGTGGGCGCACTGCTGGCCGTGGCGATCAACCTGTGGCTGGTCACGCGTTTCGAGATGCACCGCCTGTCGCTGCTGTACCTGCTGATGGGCGTGGTGATCCTGTTGTTGCTGGGACAAGGGGCGGTACTGGCGCCGGCGCTGCGCGCCTCGCGAGTGCCGCCGGTGGAAGCCACGCGGTCGGTGTGACCGCGGGGCAACGGAGAGGGGAAACGTATGTTCGGCTATTACCTGGACCTGGCGCTGCGCAGCCTCAAGCGCAACAAGATACTGACGGCGCTGATGGTGCTGGCCATTGCGCTGGGCATTGGAGCCAGCATGACCACGCTCACCGTGCTGCATGTGCTGTCGGGCGATCCGCTGCCCGGCAGCAGCGGCACGCTGTTCTATCCACAGCTTGATCCGCGCGACATGGATGGCTACGAGCCCGCCAAGCCGCCGCCGGAACAGGTGACCTGGATCGACGGCATGAACCTGCTGCGGTCCAAGCGCGCCGACCGGCAGGCACTCATGACCGGCGGCGCGGTGCCGGTGCAACCGGCGCAGTCGAGCCTGGATCCGTTCTACAGCGATGCGCGCTACACCAGCAGCGACTTCTTCGCGATGTTCCAGGTGCCGTTCCTGTACGGGCGCGGCTGGAGCGAGGCGGACGACAACAGCAAATCGCGCGTGGTGGTGATCTCGCGCACGCTCAACGACAAGCTGTTTGGCGGCAAGGACAGCACGGGCCAGACGCTGCGCATGAAGGACACCGCCTTCCGCATCGTCGGCGTGCTCGACAGCTGGCGCCCCAATCCCCATTTCTACGACCTGAACATGGGCAATTATTCGGCGTCCGAGGATGTCTTCGTGCCGCTGAGCACGTCGCGCGACGTGCGCTTCGAACACAACGGTTCCACCGACTGCTGGGGCACGGGCGGCGGTTCCGACGAGCACGCCGAAACGCAGCCGTGCGTGTGGCTGCAGTTCTGGGTGCAGTTGGACAGCGCGACCAAGGTGGCCGCATACAAGGAATACCTGACCCACTACGCGCAGGAGCAGAAGACGCTGGGGCGCTTCGAGCGTCCGGTCAACGTGCGCCTGCCGGGGCTGATGGCCTGGCTGGACATCAACAAGGTCGTGCCCGGCGACGTGCGCCTGCAGACCTGGCTGGCCTTCGGTTTCCTGCTGGTGTGCCTGGTCAACACGGTGGGCCTGATGCTGGCCAAGTTCCTGCGCCGCTCGGGGGAACTGGGCGTGCGGCGTGCGCTGGGTGCCTCCAAGCGCGAAGTGTTCTCGCAGTTGCTGGTCGAGTCCGGCGTGATCGGCCTGGCGGGCGGCTTCGGTGGCCTGCTGCTGGCATTCCTCGGGCTGTGGCTGGTGCGACGCCAGCCGTCCGACTACGCCGCGCTGGCGCACCTCGATGCGTCGATGCTGCTGATCACCTTCCTCCTGGCGCTGGGTTCGAGCCTGCTGGCGGGCCTGCTGCCCGCCTGGCGCGCCTGCCAGATCACTCCCGCGCTCCAACTGAAGAGCCAGTAAGGACGACGCCATGGACATCCTTCCCATTCTTTCCACGCTCCGCCGCCACAAGATCACCGCGTTCCTGGTGATCATCGAGATCGCGCTGACCTGCGCCATCGTGTGCAACGCGGTGTTCATCATCAGCCAACGCCTCGAACGCATGAACATGCAGAGCGGCGTGGACGAGCACCGCCTGGTGCATATCGCGCTGGCCGACATCGGCGCCAGCAAGGACCAGAAGGCGCGCGCGCTGGAAGACCTGGCCGCGCTGCGGCAGATTCCCGGGGTCTCCGACGTGGCCTCGGTCAACGAGGTGCCGTTCGGCCGCTCGTCGTCGAACGGCGGCATCAAGCTCGACCCCAAGCAGCGCCTGTCCACGCTCAACGCCACCATGTATTCGGGCGAGAACATCGTGCAGGCGCTGGGCGCCCAACTGGTGGCCGGCCGCGACCTGAGGTCGGACGAATACAAGGATTTCGACGATGTGGTGAAGGCGGCCGAAACCAAGGACGCCAAGTCGATTCCCCACGTGATCCTGATCACGCAGAAGATGGCCGAGCGCCTGTGGCCGGGCCAGCAGGCGCTGGGCAAGCAGATCTATCTTTCCGACTATCCGCTGACCGTGGTGGGCGTGGTGAAGGAGCTGGTGCGGCCGTCGATCTGGGACGACGCGGCCGCGAGCTACAGCATGATCCTGCCGATGCGCATATCCAACGGCGAGTTCGTGATCCGCACGGTTGCGCCACAGGACCGCGAGCGCGTGCTGGCCGCCGCGCTGGCCAAGCTCAAGCAGATCAACCCGCACCGGGTCGTGCTCAAGAAGCATGTGTTCGACGACATGCGCCATGAGTTCTTCCAGAATGACCGTGCCATGGCCGGCCTGCTGGTGGGCGTGTGCGTGGCGCTGCTGATCGTGACGGCGCTGGGTATCGTCGGCCTCGGCAGTTTCTGGGTGGCGCAGCGTCGTCGGCAGATCGGCGTGCGTCGTGCGCTGGGGGCCACCCGTCGCAATATCCTGCATTACTTCCAGACCGAGAATTTCCTGCTCGCCACCATCGGCATCGTGCTCGGCATGGTGCTCGCCTACGGCATCAACCTGCTGCTGATGGTGCACTACGAGCTGCCCCGCCTGCCGGCGATCTATTTCCCGGTCGGGGCCCTGTTGCTGTGGGCCATCGGCCAGCTGGCCGTGCTGGGCCCGGCCATGCGGGCGGCGGCGGTACCGCCGGTGGTGGCCACCCGGTCGGTATAGTCTGACCGGCAACCAACGTGCCGAACCATGCGGTTCGGCACGGGTTGTGCCATCGCGGGCCATGGACAATAGGCCCATCTCAACCCCAGAGGTGCATGCATGAAGATCGGACCGCGAATGATGTTGGCGGGTGTGTTGATGACGGTCGCCTGTGCGACTGCCGTGCAGGCCGCTCCGGCGGACGTTCCCACGCGCGTCAAGGCGCTCAACGACCTGCTTGCCGAGCAGTGGCAGCACACGCTGGAAACCGCGCCGGAGTTCGCGACGATCCTGGGCGACCTGCGCTACAACGACCGCTGGAGCAATGCATCGCTGGCGCAGCAGCAGGCCGAGTACGCCAAGACGAAGGACTTCCTCAAGCGCTTCCAGGCCATCGATACCAGCGGCTTTTCCGATGAGGACAAGCTCAACCAGCAGCTGATGGTTCGCCAGCTGCAGGACGCGCTCAAGGCGCATGAACTGAAGATCGACGAGATGCCACTGGAACAGATGAGCGGCGTGCACCTGCGACTGGCCGGCTTCGTCAGCTCCATTCCGTTCGACGACGCCAAGGAGTACGAGGACTACCTCGCGCGCCTGAAGGCGGTGCCCGCGCTGTTCGATCAGGTGATCGACGTGGCGCGCCAGGGCCAGAAGGACGGCATGATGCCGCCGAAGTACCTGCTGGAAAAAGTCGTCACGCAGATCGACAGCATCGGCAAGCCGGCCGGCATGGACAGCGTGTTCGCCGAGCCGCTGAAGCATTTCCCCAAGTCGGTCTCGGCCGCCGACCAGAAGCGCCTGCACGACGCAATCCTGGCTGCCATCGACCAGCAGGTGCGTCCTGCCTATACCAAACTCGGCCAGTTCGTGGCCAAGGATTACGCACCGCACGGTCGCACCCAGCCGGGCGTGTGGCAGTTGCCGAACGGTGACGCGATCTATCGCTTCCAGGTGGAGCAGATGACCACCACCAAGGAGAGCCCCGAGCGCATCCATGAGCTTGGCCTGTCCGAGGTCAAGCGCATCGAAGACGAGATGACGGTGATCGGCAAGTCGCAGGGTTTCAATGACCTGGCCAGCTTCCGTGCCTCGCTCAAGACCAACCCCAAGACGCACCCGACCTCGCGCGAGGACATCCTCGACCACTACCGCACCTACATTGCAGGCATGCAGCCGCAGCTGCCCAAGCTGTTCGGCCTGTTGCCCAAGACCAAGGTGGAAGTGGTGCCGGTGGAGGCCTTCCGCGAGAAGGAGGCCGCCGGCGCCGAATACCAGCAGGGTACGCCGGACGGTTCGCGGCCGGGCAAGGTGTTCGTCAACACCAGCGACTTCGCCAACCGCAGCCTGCTGACCATCGAGTCCACCGCCTATCACGAAGGCGTCCCCGGCCATCACATGCAGATCGCCATTGCGCAGACGCTGCCCGGCCTGCCGCCGTTCCGCCAGCAGGCCGGCTACAACGCCTACATCGAGGGCTGGGCGCTGTATGCCGAGCGCCTGGGCAAGGACATCGGCTTCTACAAGGACCCGCTGTCCGACTACGGCCGCCTGTCCGACGAACTGTTGCGTGCCGATCGCCTCGTGCTGGACACCGGCGTGCACTACAAGCACTGGACGCGCCAGCAGATGGTCGATTTCTTCCATACCCACTCCAGCCAGGACGAGCCGGACGTGCAGGCCGAAACCGACCGCTACATCACCTGGCCGGGCCAGGCGCTGGCGTACAAGATGGGCCAGCTGAAGATCCTGGAGCTGCGTGATCGCGCGAAGAAGGAACTGGGTGACAAGTTCGACATCCGCGCCTTCCACGACGAGATCCTCGGCGGCGGCGCGCTGCCGCTGGACGTGCTCGAGGCGCGCGTCGACGCCTGGATTGCCTCGGTGAAGGCCGGCAAGGCGCCGGCGCACGCGGCCAAGGGCTGAGGCTCGCCCTGCGTCCTCTCCCCGCCGGGGAGAGGACGGAGGTGAGGGGCGGGTGCTTGCGATGACGCCTGGTCGAAGCGCGCTCCGATCAAGCATTCTCGCCAGATTGACCCCTCACCCCGACCCTCTCCCCGGAGGGGAGAGGGAGGTGCCCCGGCGACGAATTGTTCCGAACGTGTCAACCTTTTGGCGTGGAGCTGCATCCACGTCTACATGTGCAAGCGACGAATGCGAACCGTACTGATCATCGACGACAACCCGGCCGTGGGTGAGGCGCTTTCGCTGGCGCTCTCCCTGCACGAGATCCGCCCGCTGATCGCGCTGACGCCCGAGCAGGGCCTGGCGATGCTGGAGAGCGAGCGGATCGATGTCGTGATCCAGGACATGAACTTCACCGCCGACACCACCTCGGGCGAGGAGGGCATCGCGCTGTTCCGCGCCATCCGCCAGCGCCACACCGACCTGCCGGTGATCCTGCTGACCGCATGGACGCATCTGGAAACCGCGGTGGAACTGGTCAAGGCAGGCGCCGCCGACTATCTCGCCAAGCCCTGGGACGACGCCAAGCTGCTGGCCACGGTGGAGAACCTGCTCGAGCTTTCCGAATCCACGCGGGAAGTCGCTCGCGCGCGCAACGAACGCCGTCGCCGACGCGAAGACCTGCAGCGTCGCTACGACCTGGACGGCATCGTGTTCGCTTCCGAGGCAATGGCGCGCACGCTGGAGCTGGCTTGCCAGGTCGCGCGCTCGGAAGTGCCGGTCTTGATCACCGGCCCCAATGGCGCGGGCAAGGAGCGCATCGCCGCGATCGTGCACGCCAATTCGGGCGCCCGGCGCGGCGCCTTCATCGCGGTGAACTGCGGCGCGCTGCCCGGTGAGCTGATCGAAGCGGAGTTGTTCGGTGCCGAAGCGGGCGCCTATACCGGCGCCAACAAGGCACGCGAAGGCCGCTTCGAACTCGCCGACGGCGGCACCCTGTTCCTGGACGAAATCGGCAACCTGTCGCTGTCCGGCCAGGTGAAGCTGTTGCGCGTGCTGGAGACCGGCCAGTTCGAGCGGCTCGGTTCGGGGCGCACGCGCCACGTGAAAGTCCGCGTGCTGAGCGCGACCAATGCCGACCTCAAGGCGATGATCCGCGCGGGCACCTTCCGCGAGGACCTCTACTACCGCCTCAACGTGATCGAAGTGAACCTGCCCCCGCTGGCCGAGCGCATTGACGACATCCTGCCGCTGGCCGAATTCTTCCTCGACGGCCGCGCCGAGCTGGGCGATGCTGCGCGCGACGCGCTGCTGTCCTATCCGTGGCCCGGCAACGTGCGTGAGCTCAAGAACGCCATCGAGCGCGCCGCCCTGCTGGCCCATGATGGCCGCATTGCGCCCGAACAGCTGAACCTGCCGCAGCTTGGCCCGTCCGTCGTGCGCAACCTCGACGAGCCCAGCCGCGAATCGGTCGAGGCCGCGCTGGAAAAGGCCGGTGGCGTGGTCAGCCGCGCGGCCCAGGCCCTTGGCCTGTCGCGCCAGGCGCTGTACCGGCGCATGGAGCGCTACGGGCTGGCCCAGGCCTGAGCATGGGCCTGCCCAACGGCAACGCGCGCGTGGCATGGACGCCGGGCCGTGGCGCGGCCGTCCGCGCTTGCCCGGCAGGGCCGGCAGTCACGATTGCCGGCGACCGCGATGGCGAGGATGATGTCGGCTGTGCCGATGGAGTCCGCCATGCGCTGTCGCCACCTGATGCTGATGACCAGCCTGCTGTGCGCCAGCGCCGCAGCGCAGGGCGTCGTGCCACCGGCAGGGCAGGCCAGCGACCACTGGAACGCGCCGGCGCCAGCCACCACCGCTGCAGGTGCCTATCGCGACGCGCTGAGCGCGGCTGCGGCCGATGCCGGGCGCTTCAAATTCAGCAGCCAGCCGCCCAGGGACAATGCGCCGCCCGACCAGACGCCGATCCGCGTGATCATCAACAATGGCCACGGTCCCCATGTGAATTGCGTGCCGATGGGAGCTTACGGCGCGTGCCATTGAGTCCGCTTCACCTCACCGGAATGCCTGCATGCTGCGCGGCCTGAGTTCGCTCGAGTCGCGCATGGTGCTTCTGCTTGGCCTGGCCGCCGTGTCCGGCGCGCTGGTGTACGCCGGCGTCACCCAATGGCCGTTGCCGCAGGTGCTGGCGTGGATGCACCAGGACCTGGGCGTCAATCTCGGGGCGCCCGGGCGATTCGGTTTCTATGGCGGCCTGCTGGTTTCGGTGGTGCTGCTGCTGCCCTTGTCGCTCTGGCTGGGGCACCGCGTGATCTCGCCGATCACCAAGTTGCTGCGCGCGCTGGAAGGCGCCGTGGCGAGCTATCGCGACGGCGATTTCAGCTTTTCCATCGTGTCGTCACGTCGCGACGAACTGGGTGAGCTGATCCGCATGCACAACGCACTGGGGCAGACCCTGCGCGAACAGCGCCAGCACCTCGCGCAGCGCGAACTGCTGCTCGACACGGTGGTGCAGAACACGCCGGTGGCGCTGGTGCTCACCGATGCGAGCGGACGTGTCACCTACGCCAATATCGCGGCGCGCCACCTGTTCAACGAAGGCCGCACGCTGCACGGCCTGGACTTCATGGACCTGCTCAGCGGCGCCCCCGAAGCGCTGCGCCGGGCGGTCGCCGGCGGCGAGGATGCGCTGCTCAGCGTGGAAATGGATGGCGGCGAGGAAACCTTCCATCTGTCGCAACGCAGTTTCCGCCTGCAGGGCAGGCCCCACCGCCTGCAGCTGTTCCGCCGCATGACGCGCGAGTTGTCGCGACAGGAAGTGGCCACGTGGAAGCGCGTCATCCGCGTGATCAGCCATGAGCTGAACAACTCGCTGGCGCCGATTTCGTCACTGGCGCACTCGGGCGCGGAACTGGCAAGGCGTGGCGACACCTCGCGCCTACCGGGCGTGTTCGCCACCATCGGCGAGCGCGCGCGCCACCTGCACGGTTTCATTGCCGGCTATGCGAGCTTCGCCAAGCTGCCGGCGCCGCAGCCGTCGACCATCGTGTGGCAGGCATTCCTCGACGGGCTGTCGCTGCATTGCCGGTTCCAGTTGCGCGGCAGCATGCCCGAGCAGCCGGGCTGGTTCGATGCGGCGCAGATCGAGCAAGTGCTGATCAACCTGATCAAGAACGCGCATGAATCGGGCAGCGCCGCCGACGAGGTGAGCCTGTCGCTGGCGGTGATTGCCCGCGACCTGCGCATCGAAGTGGCCGACCACGGGCCCGGCATGAGCGAAACGGTGCTGGCGCAGGCACTGCTGCCGTTCTATTCCACCAAGCGCTCGGGCACCGGCCTGGGCCTGGCCCTGGCGCGCGAGATCGTGGAAGCCCACGGCGGCCGCATCGCCCTGGCCAACCGCGAAGAGGGCGGCCTGCGCGTCAGCCTGCTCCTGCCGCTGGGGCCGAAGTAGGCCGTTATCGCGGAAGCGGGCACTCACCTATACTCCGGCCATCTTTCATGGATGTGGGGATCGGGCAATGGGTCAGCTGTTCGCGTTGGTGATAGTCGTCGTGGCGGTGATCGTGCTGGCGAAACTGGTCCGCATCGTGCCGCAGGGTTACGAATGGACGGTGGAGACCTTCGGGCGCTACACGCGCACGCTCAGCCCGGGCCTGCATTTCCTCATCCCGGTCTACCAGACGGTCGGACGCCGGATGAACATGATGGAGCAGGTGCTCGACGTGCCCTCGCAGGACGTCATCACCAAGGACAACGCCGTGGTGCGCGTGGACGGCGTGGTGTTCTACCAGGTGCTGGACGCCGCCAAGGCCGCCTATGAAGTGGCCAATCTCGAACAGGCGGCGCTGGCGCTGGTGATGACCAATATCCGCACCGTGCTCGGCTCGATGGACCTGGACGAATCGCTCAGCCAGCGCGATGCCATCAACGCCAAGCTGCTGCGCGTGGTGGACGAGGCGACCCACCCATGGGGCGTCAAGGTCAACCGCATCGAGATCAAGGACATCGCGCCGCCGCGCGACCTGATCGATTCGATGGCGCGCCAGATGAAGGCCGAGCGCGAGAAGCGCGCCAACATCCTCGATGCCGAGGGCTTCCGGCAGGCGGCGATCCTCAAGGCCGAAGGCGAGAAGCAGTCGGTGATCCTCGCCGCCGAGGGCGAGAAAGAGGCCGCCTTCCGTGCGGCCGAGGCCCGCGAGCGTTCGGCCGAGGCGGAAGCGAAGGCAACCTCGATGGTCTCCGAAGCGATCGCCAACGGCAACGTCAACGCGCTCAATTACTTCGTCGCCAACAAGTACGTCGAGGCGTTGAAGGAAATGGCCAACTCGCCCAACCAGAAGATGCTGTTGCTGCCGATCGAAGCCACCGGCATCCTCGGTTCGCTCGCGGGCATCGCCGAACTGGCGAAGGAATCGATGAGCCAGCAGCAGGCCGGCGGCGCCCGTCGCGTGCCGCCGGCGATGGGCTGAGCGGGGCACGATGATGGAAGACCTTGCCCTGCATTACTGGTGGTGGATCCTCGCGCTGGTGTTGATCGGCGTGGAGGTCGTGCTGCCTGGTTACTTCATGCTGTGGATCGGCATCGCCGCCGGCGTCACCGGCCTGGCGGTGCTGCTGGCGCCCGGGCTGTCCATGCTGGGCCAGGCCTTGATCTTCGTCGCGCTGGCCTTCGTGTCGTGCGCCGTCTATTGGTACGCCGTGCGCCCGAAGCTGATGCGCCACGAGCCGGGCGACGCGCGACTCAATCGCCGTGGCGAACAGAGCATCGGCCAGCGTTACGTGCTGGCCGAGGCCATCGTCAACGGGCGTGGCAAGGCGAAGGTCGGCGACGGCTTGTGGCTGGTCACCGGGCCAGATCTGCCGGCAGGCAGCACGGTGGAGGTCGTGGGTGTCGACGGCACCACGTTGCGGGTGAGGGCGGCGCCGTAAGGCGCGCCCTCCATGGCCACGCCGGCGTGTTCCGGTGAAGGACGACACTGACAACCGCCATGCCAATCAGTTCTACTAACGGCATGTCGAACGCCTTCCTCATTCCCGACGTTTCGTCGCCGCGCGCGGCGGCCTGCCGGCGGTCGTGCGTGCCATGACCCATCCCGCCGTCGTCACGCCGCCGGTGCTTGCGCCGCTCCATACGCGCATTGCCTTCCTGCTGGAACTGGCCCGTCGCCTGCACCAGTACGGAACCGCGGCGCCACGCCTCGAAAGCGCGATCGCCGGCGCGGCGCAGCGCCTGGGGCTGGTCGCGGACGTCTGGTCCAGCCCTACGGCAATCATCATTTCCTTCACCGACCTGGCCCAGGGCGAGCAGGACGTGGCGCAGGTCACGCAGGTGATGCGGCTGGCGCCGGGCGACGTGAACCTGGCGCGGCTGTGCGACGCCGATGCGATCGCCGACAAGGTCATCGCCGGCGATCTCGAGTTGCGCGAAGGCTTTCGCCTGCTGCGCGACCTCGGGCGCCCCGAAACGCGCCGGGCGCAGGCAGGCGTGACCGCCAGCTATGGCCTGGCCGCGGCGGCGGTGGTGGCGCTGCTGCTGCACAGTTCCTGGGCCGACCTGCTGACCTCGGCCCTGATCGGCCTGATCATCGGCTCGATTACCGTGCTGTCCGCGACGCGTCCCCGCCTGGCCGTCGCCAGCGAGGCGATCAGCGCGCTGGTGGCCGCGGTCATCGCCATCATGGTCAGCCAGTTCGTGGTGCCGCTGGCGATCAAGTCGGTGATCCTGGCCGGCTTGATCGTGCTGATGCCGGGCATGGCGCTCACCACTGCCGTGCGCGAGATCTCCAGCCAGCACCTGGTGGCCGGTGTCGCCCGCATGGGTGGTGCGATTGCCACGCTGATCAAGCTCACCTTCGGCACTGTGGCGGGTACCCAGCTCTGCCATGCGTTTGGTGTCGAAGGCCGTGACTACGCGCTGCCGCCGCTGCCCGCCTGGACCGACTATCCGGCCTTGCTGATCGGCGCCTTCGCGTTCGCCATTTCCTTTCGCGCCGCACGCCGCGACTGGCTGGTGGTAATGGCCGCGGTGGTGCTCGGTTACCTGGCCACGCGCTGGGGCGGTGCGTTGGCGGGCAAGATTCCGGCGGCGCCGTTCGGCGTTTTCCTGGGCGGCCTGACGCTGAGCGGACTGGCCAATGCCTATGCGCGTTTCGTGCAGCGGCCGGGGGCCATCATTCGCGAGCCCGGGATTATCCTGCTGGTGCCGGGCAGCGTCGGTTTTCGCAGCGTGTCCTATTTGCTGGAGCGCGATACCACGCTGGGCATGGATACCAGCCTGTTGCTCATGACGCTGCTGATAGCGCTGGTGGCAGGGCTGTTGTTCGGCGACCTGTTGATAGCGCCGCGCCGTTCACTCTGATGCGCATGCCCCAATGAAAAACGCCGGCAGCTTGCCGGCGTTTTTTCATGGGTGGACCGATGGCGATCAGATCGCCAGGTCTTTTTCCTTCTTGCCGGCCTTCAGCGCGTCATTGAACCAGCGCGGGCGCTTGCCGCGGCCGGACCAGGTCTGTTCCGGATCGGCCGGGTTGCGGTATTTCGGTGCCACGGTAACGCCGGTACGACGCACCTTGGCGCGGCCGTGGCCGAAGATGTCCTCAAACGTATAGCCCTCGGCCTTGATCAGCGCGTGGATCTTCTCGCGCAGCTTGCCCACCTTTTCCTTGCGCAGTTCGTTCTGGCGCAGCTGGGCCTTGTTGATCAGGTCATTGAGCTGATTGTGATTGAGGTTCTTGATATCGACTGCCATGGGCAACTCCCGGGGAGTGGGTATTTGGCTGCGTGATCAGGCACTGCGATGCGTGCAATGCCTCCATTAAGAGCTTTTGATTCTCACCGATATATATTCCCAATGCAAAGCGGGATCTGCCATTGGGCCAGGCGGGTAAATCCCATAATGGTGGCCCTGATGGGGAGTGGTCGGCCATTCCGGCATGCTGCAGTTAATCGGTAAATGCCGGGGAGCGGGTTAATGCGGCGCATCGCGACGGCTGCGGCGAGGCAATGGCGAAAATGGAAACGGCCGCTTGCGCGGCCGTTTCAACGGGTGATTTCCGATTATCTCAGCCCAGCAATGCGAACAGCTCGTCCTGGGTAATGGCGCGCGCTTCCGCCTCGTCACGGGCACGGTATTCCAGCGTACCAGCCGCCAGGCCGCGTTCGCTGATGACCACGCGATGCGGAATGCCGATCAGCTCCATGTCGGCGAACATGGCGCCGGGGCGCAGGCCGCGGTCATCCAGCACGGTTTCGACGCCGCGCTGGGTCAGTTGCTGGTAGAGCGCGTCGGCGGCCTGGGCGACTTCCGGCGAGTTCTTGGGGTTGATCACGCAGACCGCCACGCGCCACGGCGCCATCGCCTCCGGCCAGATCACGCCGGCGTCGTCGTGGCGCTGCTCGATGGCGGCCGCGACGATGCGGCTGACGCCGATGCCGTAGCAGCCCATCAGCATGACCTGGGCCTTGCCGTTCTCGTCGAGCACGGTGGCCTTCAACGCCTCGGCGTACTTGCTGCCGAGCTGGAACACGTGGCCGACCTCGATGCCGCGGGCCATGCGCAGCGTGCCCTTGCCGTCCGGCGAGGGATCGCCCTCGACCACCTTGCGGATGTCTTCCACGCGGACCACGCGCGCGTCGCGGTCCCAGTTGGCGCCCGTGTAGTGGGTACCGTCCTGGTTGCCGCCGCAGACGAAGTCGGCGAGCACGGCCGCGCTGCGGTCGACGATCACCGGAATCCCGGCCGGGAGGCCCACCGGTCCGATGAAGCCCGGGCGCGTGCCGGTGAGGGCGAGGATTTCCTCCTCGGTGGCCAGCACGGATTCGCCCGGCATCTCGGCCAGCTTGCCGGCCTTCACTTCATTGACCTCGTGGTCGCCGCGCACGCACAGGGCGACCAGGCCATCGGTGCCGCGCACGATGATGGTCTTGACGCACTGCTGCGGCGCGACCTTGAGGAAGGCCGCCACGTCGTCGATGGTCTTCTGCGTCGGCGTGTCCACGCGCTGCAAGGCCGCGGCCGGGGCAGGGCGCGCGTCGGCGGGTGCCAACGCCTCGGCCTTCTCGATGTTGGCGGCGTAGTCGGAGCCGTCGGAGAACGCGATGGCGTCTTCGCCCGATTCGGCCAGCACCTGGAACTCGTGGCTGGCGTTGCCGCCGATGGCGCCCGTATCGGCCTGCACGGCGCGGAACTTCAGGCCCAGGCGGGTGAAGATGCGCGCGTAGGCCTGGTACATCGCGTCATAGGTCTGCTGCAGCGATTCCTGCGAGAGGTGGAAGGAGTAGGCGTCCTTCATCAGGAACTCGCGTGCGCGCATCACGCCGAAGCGCGGGCGGATCTCGTCGCGGAACTTGGTCTGGATCTGGTAGAAGTTGACCGGCAGCTGCTTGTAGCTCTTGAGTTCGTTGCGCGCGAAGTCGGTGACCACTTCCTCGGCCGTGGGCGCGTAGCAGAACTCCTGCTCCTTGCGATCCTTGATCTTCAGCAGCTGCGGACCGAACTTGGCCCAGCGGCCGCTTTCCTCCCACAGTTCCTTGGGCTGGATGGTCGGCATCAGCATTTCGACGGCGCCGGCACGGTCCATTTCCTCGCGCACCACGGTTTCCACCTTGCGCAGCACGCGCAGGCCCAGCGGCGACCAGTTGTACAGGCCGGCGGCGAGCTTGCGAATCATGCCGGCGCGCAGCATCAGCCGGTGGCTGGCGATTTCGGCGTCGGCGGGGACTTCCTTGACGGTGGCCAGGTGGAATTGGCTAAGGCGCATGCGAGCGGATCCGGCGGAGAAAGAGGCCGATTATAACGATCCGCGGCGCTTACTCCGCAGGCGGGGCCATCATCGGTGGCCCCGCCCGAGCCCGGGCCTGGCCGGGCGGTTCAGCCGCCGGAGCAGTACTGCTGGTATTGCGCCTCGGCAGTGGACTGCTGCTGCTTGCGCTGGTCGGCGCTCATCACCTTCTGCTGGCCACCGTCCTGCATGATCACCGGGCCGCTGGCCTTCAGCGTCTCCATATTGGCCTTGAGCGAGGCGCACAGCTTGGTGCGGTTCTCCGGGGTATCGGCCATCGGCTCGGTGTTTCGCTTCGGCACGACCTCGGAGCCACCCTCGGCACCGGCCTCGTTGTTGGCGGCGGGAGCCGGCGCCACCAGCGGTTCCACCGTGCCGGTGGTGGTCACCTTGCTGTACTTGGTGCCTTGCGGCGGGGGCGCGTCGGAGTAGTGCACGGTGCCGTTGGCATCGGTCCATTTGTACGCCTGGGCGACGACCAGGGGCGCTGCGAGGAGCAATACAGCGGCGATCAGCGGGCGACGCATGGTGTTCTCCAGGGCTTGAGACAGGGTGCGCATTAGTTAACACCCCCTCTGTCAGGACTCAAGCGGCGGATGGTTTACACTGCGCGCATTCCGTCACGGATTGATTCATGAGCGACAGTACGCCAGTCCGCGTCCCGCGGCACCGGGGCATTTACCTGCTCCCGAACCTGTTCACCACCGGTGCGATGTTCGCGGGCTTCTACGCGATCATCGTGAGCATTGCGGGAGATTTCAGCGCGGCGGCCATTGCCGTGTTCGTGGCCGCCTTGCTGGACGGCATGGATGGCCGGGTGGCCAGGCTGACCGGCACCCAGACCGAGTTCGGCGTGCAGTACGACTCGTTGTCCGACCTGGTCAGTTTCGGCCTGGCGCCGTCGCTGGTGATGTACACCTGGTCGCTGTCCGCGCTGCGTGACTTCGGTCCGACCTGGGGCAAGATCGGCTGGGCCGCCGCATTCATCTACGCGGCCTGCGCCGCGCTGCGCCTGGCGCGCTTCAACACCCAGGTGGGCGTGATCGACAAGCGCTATTTCCAGGGCCTGGCCAGCCCGGCCGCGGCCGCGGTGTGCATGTCCTTCGTGTGGAGCATGGACAAGTTCGGCATCCTCGGCGAGGAACTGTGTTTCGTCACGCCGGTGATCGCGATCGTCGTGGGCCTGCTGATGGTCAGCCGCTTCCGTTACTACAGCTTCAAGTCGCTGCCGATGGGCGATGGCCGGGTGCCGTTCCTGTGGATCATCGTCGGCGTGCTGGTGCTGGTGCCGTTCTTCATCGATCCGCCGCGCGTGCTGTTCGTGGTGTTCACGCTCTACCTGTTGTCCGGCCCGGTGATGACCCTGTGGGGTCGCGCCACCCGCCGCCGGCGCCGCGGGGCCGCCTGACCATGGCCGCGCTCGCGCAAGCCTCGCCGGCCCACCGTGAGCGCCTGCTGCGCGCCCTGGGCGTCACGCCCTGGGTGCGACGGGTACCGGCCGTGCCTGTCGTGGCCGGCGAGCCTGCGGCCGCAGCCGTCGCCAGCGGGGCTCCGGGCGATTGCGCGGTGCTGCTTCCGGCCGGCTGTTCCGCGCGTGAGCTGGATCTGGTGGGTCGCGCCCTGATGGCCTTTGGTCCCGCCGTGGCGCGGGCGCCGCGCTTCGAAGTGACCCAGGGCCAGTTGCCGGCCGTGCCCGAGGTGCGGGCCTATCTGGTGTTTGGCGAGGCCCAGGCACATGCGCTGGGCCGGGAACTGCCCGCCGCGGCCCTGGCCCGCGCCCATATCGTGCTGGCCGACGAGCCGGCTGGCGTACTGGCCTCCGGAGCCGGCAAGCGCCGTCTGTGGAATGCGCTGCGCAGTCTGCGGCGCGCCTTGGCCCTGCCGGTGGAGTAACCCTGCATGGTCGCCGTGCCCCGTCCTGTCGCCGAGATCCGCGCCATGCGCCGCGAGGACCTGCCGGTCGTCGCCCAGATGGAGGCCGCGTCCTACGAATTTCCCTGGACGCAGGGCATCTTCGGCGACTGCCTGAAGGCCGGCCATCCATGTTGGGTGATGTGGGTGGAAGGCGAGATCGCCGGCTATGGCGTGCTGTCGGTGGCCGCCGGCGAGGCGCACGTGCTCAATGTCTGCGTCGGCCCTGCCCATCGTGGGCTGGGCCTGGGGCGGCTGCTGATGCGCCGCCTGATCGATATCGCCCGCTGGAATGGCGCGACGCGCGTGTTCCTCGAGGTGCGGCCGTCCAATCCGGTGGCGCAGCAGCTTTACGCGGCCATGGGCTTTGGCGAGATCGGCCGGCGACCGAAATACTACCCGGCCAGGGACGGGCGCGAAGACGCCATCGTGATGGCGCTGGATCTGTTGCCGGCGTAGCGCTGCGCTAGCCCCTTCTACCCTTTGGGGGAGAAGGTCGGGATGAGGGGGCGGGTGGTCGTGGTGGCTTGGATCGGCGGTGATCGGGTGGCCCTTTCTTTCGCTTCGTTCCCAAGCCGTGTCGCCAGTGTGCCGCCTACGCGGCGGGCGTTTCGACCTCCTGCCGGAGGCCGAGTCACTTTTCTTTGCTGGCCCACGGACGCGCAGGAGCGCGGGCGAACGGCGAAGCCGGCCCGAAGGGCGGAGGGCAGGATGCCCGGAGTCAGAGAAAAGCAACCCAAAGAAATGGCCTGACGAGCTCGTGGCAAAGGGTTGGATACAGGCCCGAACGGTCTTCGGGCCCCGACGCGGGACGCCTCCGCCTCTGCGCAGCCGCTTCACTGCAACGCGCCATGGCGTTGAGGACTTGAAGCGGAGAGCTGCGCTTTTGCTCCCTCTCCCCGCCGGGGAGAGGGAGTAAATCGCTACTTAGCCAAGCTTCTGCGCCTGCTCGCGCAAGGCGTTGAGCTGGACGCCCCAGTCGGCGATGCGCTGGCGTTCCTGCGCCACCACCTCGGCTGGCGCGTTGGCCACGAAGTTGGCATTGCCCAGCTTGCCTTCGCACTTCCTGATCTCGCCCTCGATGCGGGCGATTTCCTTGCCCAGCCGCGTCTTCTCGGCGCCCAGGTCGATCAGGCCGGCCAGCGGAATCAGCACGCGCATCGAACCGACCACCGCCGCGGCGGCAGCCGGTTCGTCGGCGCCGGCTTCGATCCACTGCGGCGCCTCGACGCGGGCCAGGAAGCTGATCTGCGCGGCGAACTTGGCGGCGCGCGCGCGATCCGTGGCATCGCCGTCGGCCAGCAGCAGGGGGATGGTCTTGCCCGGGGCGATGTTCATTTCCGCGCGGATGCGGCGGATGCCGCTCAGCACGTTCTTGAACCACTCGATCTCGGCGGTGGCCGCGTCGTCCGCAGTGATCTCGTCGGCGCGCGGCCACGGCCGCTGCATCAGGCCCTCTTCGGTGAGGGCCAGCTTCGGCGCCACCGACTGCCAGATCTCCTCGCTGATGAACGGCACGATCGGGTGCAGCGCGCGCAGGATGGTCTCGAGCACGACCAGCAGGGTGTGGCGCGTGGAAGCCGCAGCGACGGCGTCATCGCCGTTCAAGGCCGGCTTGGACAGCTCCAGGAACCAGTCGCAGAACTCGTTCCAGGTGAACTCGTACAGCTCCTGCGCGAGCAGGTCGAAGCGGTAGCTGGCGAAGTGCTGCTCGACGTCGATCAGCGTCTGCTTGAGGCGCGTGAGGATCCAGCGCTCCGCTTCCGTCACCGGCTGTGAGCCCCTCTCCCCCCGGGAGAGGGGTTGGGGTGAGGGTACGGCAGTGCCGGAAGCTTGCGCGCTGGCCGAACCCTCTCCCGATGGGAGTGGGGATTCAAGGTTCATCAGCACGAAGCGCGCCGCGTTCCACAGCTTGTTGCAGAACGCCTTGTAGCCTTCGGCGCGCTTGATGTCGAAGTTGATGGTGCGGCTGTAGCTGGCCAGCGCGGCGAAGGTGAAGCGCAGCGCATCGGTGCCGATGGCGGGAATACCGGCCGGGTAATCCTTGCGGATGCGCTTCTCGACCTTTTCGCGCACCTGCGGGATCAGCAACGACCTGGTCGACTTGGCGACCAGGGGTTCCAGCTCGATGCCGTCGATCAGGTCCAGCGGGTCCAGCGTATTGCCCTTGGACTTGGACATCTTCTGGCCTTCCGCATCACGCACGATGGCGTTGATGTAGACCTCGCGGAACGGCACCTTGCCGGTGAAGTACTTGGTCGCCATCACCATGCGTGCGACCCAGAAGAAGATGATGTCGAAGCCGGTGACCAGCACGGCGCTGGGCAGGAAGATCTGGTCGTTTGCCCAATTGGCGACGACTTCGCCACGCTCGTTCTTCACCGGGCCATCGGCCGGCCAGCCGAGCGTGGAGAATGGCCACAGCGCCGAGCTGAACCAGGTGTCGAGCACGTCGTCGTCCTGGCGCAGCGCGCCGACCGGCGCGACCGTGGCATGCGCACGCGCGTCGGCCTCGTCCTCGCCCACGAAGATGTTGCCGGCCTCGTCATACCAGGCCGGGATGCGATGGCCCCACCACAGCTGGCGGCTGATGCACCAGTCCTGGATGTTGTCCAGCCACTGTGTGTAGGTGGTGCTCCAGTTCTCCGGAACGAACTTGATCTCGCCGCCGCGCACGGCATCCAGCGCCGGCTCGGTGATGGCCTTGCGGCCGCCCGGACGGCCATCGGCCTGCACCTCGGAGGTGAGGTCGAGGAACCACTGGTCGGTCAGCATCGGCTCGATCACCGCGTCCGAACGCTGGCTCACCGGCACCTGCAGCTTGTGCGGCTTGGTCTCGACCAGCAGGCCGGCGGCCTCAAGATCGTGCAGCACGGCCTTGCGCGCCTCGTAGCGGTCCATGCCGCGGTACTTCTCCGGCGCGTTCTCGTTGACCTTGGCGTCGAGCGTGAAGATGTTGATCGGTGCCAGGTTGTGGCGCTGGCCGATGACATAGTCGTTGAAGTCGTGCGCCGGGGTGATCTTCACGAAGCCGGTGCCGAACTCGCGGTCGACGTAGTCGTCGGCGATCACCGGGATTTCGCGGCCGGTCAGCGGCAGGCGCAGCAGCTTGCCGATCAGGCGCGCATGGCGCTCGTCTTCCGGGTGCACGGCCACGGCGACGTCGCCGAGCATGGTTTCCGGACGCGTGGTGGCGACCACCACGCTGTCGCTGCCGTCGACGGTCGGGTAACGGATCGACCACAGGTGGCCCTCGCGCTCGACGTTGTTCACTTCGAGATCGGACACGGCGGTGCCGAGCAGCGGATCCCAGTTCACCAGGCGGTTGCCGCGATAGATCAGGCCGGCGCGATACCAGTCCACGAACACCTTGCGCACGGCGGCGGACAGGCCTTCGTCCATGGTGAAGCGTTCGCGCGACCAGTCGGCGGCGGCGCCGATGCGGCGCATCTGGTTGGTGATGGTGGAGCCGGATTCTTCCTTCCACTTCCACACGCGTTCGACGAATGCTTCGCGGCCCAGGTCATGGCGCGTGCGGTCGTCGACGGCGAGCTGGTTCTCCACGATCTTCTGCGTCGCGATGCCGGCGTGATCGGTGCCCACCTGCCACAGCGTGTTCATGCCGCGCATGCGCTGGTAGCGGACCAGCATGTCCATCACGGTCTGCTGGAATGCATGGCCCATGTGCAGCGTGCCGGTAACGTTCGGCGGGGGCAGCAGGATGCAGTAGGGCTCGCCACGACCGGAGGGCTTGAAGTCGCCGCTGGCTTCCCAGCGGGCATACCACTTCGACTCGATCAGGCTGGGCTCGAAACTCTTGTCCATCGGGGGCTCGCGGTTGCACGCCGGGGTTGGCGCGACGGGATTGGCGTGAAAGGGTCGATTGTACGGGCGGGGGGCGTGGGGTGCCAAAGGCACCGCTCTTTTGCGCCCTCTCCCCGCCGGGAAGAGGGCTGGGGTGAGGGGTCGGGGCTGGCCCAAACGCCTGATTGAAATATGGGGGCTTTTCTGTGGGGCAGGAGGCGCTCCCGCGAGCACCCGCCCCTCACCCCGGCCCTCTCCCCTCAGGGGAGAGGGAGAAAGCGTCAGCCGCGCAACTGCCGCCCGTAGGCGTGCACTTCGTCCACCAGCACCTTCACGTGCTCGGGTTCCACCTCGGGGGTGATGCCGTGGCCCAGGTTGAACACGTGGCCGGGGTGGTTGCCGTAGCTGTCCATCACGCGGCGGACTTCACGGCGGATCACTTCCGGGTTGGAGCGCAGCACGGCCGGATCCAGGTTGCCCTGCAGCGCAACGCGCCCGGCCACGGCCTGGCGGGCATCGGCCAGGTCCATGGTCCAGTCCACGCCCAGGCCGGCACAACCGGTGTCGGCCATGGCGGCCAGATGCTGGCCGGCGCCCTTGGAGAACAGGATCACCGGCAACTCGCGGCTGTGCGCATCGGCCTTCAGGGCGTCGACCACCTGGGCCATGTAGCGCAACGAGAACTCGCGGTACGGCGCGGGGCCGAGCATGCCGCCCCAGGTATCGAACACCATCAGCGCCTGGGCGCCGGCGGCGGCCTGGGCCATCAGGTAGGCCGCCACGGACCGGGCCAGGGTCTCCAGCAGCTGATGGGCCAGGGCCGGATCGTTCCAGCACATGGCCTTGAGCTGGGCGAAATCGCGCGAGCCATGGCCCTCGACCATGTAACAGGCCAGCGTCCACGGACTGCCGGAGAAGCCGATCAGCGGCACCCGGCCATGCAGTTCCTGGCGGATCAGCCGCACCGCGTCCATCACATAGCGCAGCTCGCCTTCCATGTCGGGCACGCCGAGCTTGCCGATGTCGGCCTTCGTGCGTACCGGATGGGCGAACTGCGGACCCTCGCCATGGGCAAAGCTCAGCCCCAGGCCCATCGCGTCTGGAATGGTGAGGATGTCGGAGAACAGGATGGCCGCGTCCAGCTCGAAGCGCTCCAGCGGCTGCAGGGTCACCTCGCAGGCGAGCTGCGGGTTCTGCGCCAGCGCCATGAAGCTGCCGGCACGGGCGCGGGTGGCGCGGTATTCGGGCAGGTAGCGGCCGGCCTGGCGCATGACCCACACGGGCGTGGTGTCGGTGGCCTCGTGGCGCAGGGCACGCAGGAAACGATCGTTTTTAAGCGCTTCAGTCATGGGTGAACCTGGGTAGGGGGAAGCGGGCAAGGGCAGGGCGGAGCGAGGGAGCACCATGGCGTCGGGCGATGAAGCGCGCGCCGTGGCCGGTGCCCTCTCGCTACTCACTCCTCATCACGCACTCCTCAGGAGCCGTACGGGCCATCCAGGCCCTGGCTGAACATCAGGCGGAAGCCGCGCTTGAGCTGTGCGTCCCGCGCCTTCTCGAAGGCGGCGATGGCGTCGTCCCGTTCCAGGAACTGCTCGCGCTTGAGCGTGGCCTTGCCGCCCTGTACGCCCGTTTCGCGATACAGCGTCCAGCCGCCAAGCAGGTCCTGCTCCAGCACGATCTGGACATAGCGCGGCGCCTCGGTGGTGGCGGGCATGGCTTGCAGGTAGAGGCGCATGGATGTCTGGCGTCGAGGGTGGCGGAAGGTGGCCGCAAGGCCTGCATTCTAGAAGGCCAGCGGCATGGTAGCGAGCGCGGCCTCGCCGCAGGCGCGCCCGCGCTCAGCCGGTGGCGGCCCGGAGTACCGACAGCACGGCCTGTTCGTCCACGCCGCCAACGATCTCCGCGCGGCCAATGCCGCGCCACAGGATCAGCCGCAGCGTGCCGGCCAGATTCTTCTTGTCCAGCCGCATCAGCGCCAGCAACTGGGCCGGGTCCATGCCGGCGGGGATGGCGGTGGGCAGGTCCAGCGCGGCCAGCAGGCGATGCAGGCGCGCCGTGTCGGCCGCCCCGCTCATGCCCAGGTGCTCGGAAAGCCGGGCCGCCAGCAGCATGCCGACGGCGACGCCCTCGCCGTGCAGCAGCACGCTGTACTTGCCGGCGGTTTCCAGCGCGTGGCCGAAGCTGTGGCCGAGATTGAGCAGGGCGCGTTCGCCCTGTTCGGTTTCGTCGCGGGCCACCACGCCCGCCTTGTACTGCACCTTGCGCGCGATGGCTTCGATCAGTGGCGCCGTCTCGCGCGCCATCAGCGCGGCGGCATGCTGCTCCAGCCATGCGAAGAAGGCGGGGTCGCCGATGGCCGCGCCTTTGACCACTTCGGCGAGACCCGCGCGGTATTCGCGATCGGGCAGGGTGGCCAGCGTGTCGGTGTCGGCCACCACGGCGCGCGGCTGATGGAAGGCGCCGACCAGGTTCTTGCCGGCCGGCAGGTTCACGCCGGTCTTGCCGCCCACCGAAGAATCGACCATCGACAACAGCGTGGTGGGCATCTGGATGAAATCGATGCCACGCATCCAGCAGGCCGCACTGAAGCCGGCGAGATCGCCGACCACGCCACCGCCCAGTGCCACCACGCAGGCATCGCGCGTGGCGCCCAGCTGGGCCAGCGCTTCCAGTGCACGGCCGACGTTGGCGAAGGTCTTGTGCGCCTCGCCATCGTCGAGCAGGAACGATGACCAGTGCAGGCTATCGAGTCCTTCCGCGACGCGATCGAGATACAGCGGCGCCACCGTCGTATTGCTGACTACCAGCGCATGCCGCCCGCGCAAAGCGCTGCGCCAGCGGACGTGATCACCCAGCAGCCCGGGGCCGATCGAGACGGCATAGCTGCGGCTACCCAGGGCAACTTCGATGGTGCGCAGACGGGAGTCGGTGGTCGTCGTCATGCGGCGTGCTGGCGCTGCCAGTGCTGGTCGATCAGGAGGATGCTGCGCGCGCTCGCGGCGTGGACGTGCTCGTGCGCACCGGGAATCACCAGGTCGGCGATTTCCTCGTAAAGCGGCGTGCGCTGGTGCGCCATCGCTTTGAGACGTTCCGCGCGATCGCTGCTGGCCAGCAGCGGCCGTTGCCGGTCCTGGGCGAGCCGCTCGAGCTGTTGCGCCAGGGTCGCCTGCAGCCACAGCACATAGCCGCGTTCGGCCAGCGCGCGGCGATTGGCAGGATCAAGCACCGCACCGGCACCCGTGGCCAGCAGCACGCCGCGGCGACGGCTGCACTCGTCGAGCAGCTGGTTTTCGCGCTGGCGAAAGCCGGCCTCGCCTTCAATCTCGAATACCGTGCTCACCGGCACGCCACACTGGCGCTCGATCTCCTGGTCGAGATCGACGAAGCTCAGACCATAATGCTCGGCAAGCCGACGTCCGATGGACGTCTTGCCGGCCCCGGTGGGCCCGACGATGAACAGGTTGCACGATGGATTCATGGGCGAATGCTAGCAGGCGCGAAGGCGCACGGCAGGGCGTGCCGGCGCGGTGGCCGGCATGAGCGGGCGCGTGCTGATCGCCGGCTGCGGCGACGTCGGCCTGCGCGTGGCGCAGCGGTTGCTGGCGCGCGGTGACGAGGTGTGGGCCCTGCGCCGCAGCGTCCAGGCGCCCGATGCCGGCGGCATCCGCTGGCTGGCGGGGGACCTGACGCTGCCCGAGTCCTTGCGCGGACTGCCGCACGGCATCACCCGGCTGGTGTACCTGCCGGCCCCGGATGCGCGTGACGCGGCCGCCTATCGTGCGGTCTTCGTCGATGGCCTGCGCTACCTGCTCGATGCGCTGGATAGCAGAGTTCTCGAGCGCGTGCTGCTGGTGTCTTCGAGCGCCGTCCATGGTGAACACGGCGGGGCATGGGTCGATGAAACCACCGCGCCCGACCCGCCGGGATTCAATGGCGCGGTGCTGCTGGAAGCCGAGCGCTGGCTGGCCGCGCAGCCGCTAGCGTCCGTCGTGCTGCGCCTGGCTGGCCTGTACGGACCGGAGCGGCTGCAGTTGGTGGAACGCCTGCGGGCAGGTGTCGTGCGGGTGCCGCGCGAAGTGCCGCACTGGGCCAACCGCATCCACGTGGACGACGCGGCGGCGGCCATCGTGCATCTGCTGTCGCTGCGCGCGGCGATGCCGCTTTACCTGGGCGTCGACGACACGCCGCTGCCACTGGACGTGCTCTACGACCACCTCGCTGCCATCATCGGCGCACCGAGACCGGCCGACGGCCCTGCGCCGCCGGGCGTGGGAAGCAAGCGCCTCAGCAATGCGCGACTGCGTGACAGCGGATTCGTGCCGCGCTGGCCCGATGCGCGCGAAGGCTATGCGGCCTTGTTGCAGCATGCCCGTTGAATTCGGCATCACTTCGTCATCCCGGCATGCGCCGGGCTGACCGTCAAGACAAGACACGTCCATCCCAGGAGGAAACCCCATGCCCGCCAGCATTCCATTCCACATGGTCACCACCAGCAACGATCTTCCCGGCTACCGCATCGTGCGCCCGATGGGCATCGTGCGCGGCATCACGGTGCGTTCGCGCAGCGTGATCGGCAACCTCGGCGCGGCGCTGCAGACGCTGGTGGGTGGCAATATTTCGATCTACACCGAGCTGTGCGAGAAAGCGCGCGAGGAAGCGTTCGAGCTGATGCTGCGCCACGCCGCCCAGCATGGCGCGAACGCGGTGATCGCCATGCGCTATGACGCCAACGACGTCGCCGAAGGCGTGACCGAAGTGCTCGCCTACGGTACCGCGGTGATGGTCGAACCGATGGGCTGACGATCAGCCGTGGTGGAGGGCGAGTACGTGGCGGTGGTCGTCGTACTCCACCATCGTATCGGCCAGCTCGGGCAGGGTGGCCAGCGCGTGGCGGCTCAGGCGTTCGAAATGGGCCAGGAAGCGCGCCATCGCTTCGGCCTCCATCGCCAGCGGCGCGTGGCGGGCCAGCAGTTCCTGCTCCTGCTCGCTGCGCCACTTGCGCACGATGTCCCAGCGCGGTGCCTGCAGCACGATCAGGGCATCGAGCTTGCGCCACAGCGGCTGATAGGCGCGCAGCTGCTTGTTGACCCAGTGGCGCCAGGCGCCTTCGGGGTCTTCGCTGCGCTCCAGTTCGTTGACGGGTGCGTCCAGTGCCGACTGCAGCTGGGGGCGGACGCCCAGCGCCCAGCCTTCGAGGATCACCAGCTTGGGCGGACGCGTGACCCGGGGCCAGCGCGAGGGCGCCATGCGCGTGTCGCGGCCCTTGTCGAAGCGCGGGTAGTCCACCGGCAGCTTTTCCGAAGCCTGCGGCAGCGCGGCGAGCACCGACAGCAGCAGCTCGATCTCGTGGGTGCCCGGCACCCCGCGGGTACGCAGCAGCGGATGGACCTGCTGTGCCAGCAGCTCGCGCTCGCTGCGCGAGTAGTAGAAGTCATCCAGCGACAGCACTTCCGCGGCCCAGCCGCGTGCCTCGGCCTGCAGCTTCATTTCCCTGGCCAGCGTGCTCTTGCCGCTGCCCTGCAGGCCGGAAAGGCCCAGCAGGTAGGGGCGCCTGGCACGGGCGATGCGGCCGGCGTACTGATCCAGCAAGTGCCCCGCCAGGGTTGAATTCTGCGTGCTAGCATCTGGAGACATGTACGCCATGATGGCGCGCGTCCGCCACGATTCAAGACCCAATGCTGAAACAAGAGATTCTCGACACCTTTCTGCAACTGCTGGACGAGGCCGCTGCGGGAGGGGAACCCGAGCCTACCTCGATGAACCTGGCCACGGTCGATGCCGCGGGCCGCGTGAGCTCGCGCATCGTGCTGCTCAAGGGCGTCGACGAGCGCGGCTTCCGCTTCTACACCAACTATGAAAGCGACAAGGGTGCCCAGCTCGAGGCGCATGCCCAGCTGGCCCTGTGCATTCACTGGAAGCGGCTGCGCGAAGGCGTGCAGGTCCGCGTCGAAGGCGTGGCCCGCAAATTGCTGCCCGAGGAGTCGGACGCCTACTTCGCCTCCCGTCCGCGGGCCAGCCAGCTGGGTGCCTGGGCCTCGCTGCAGTCGCAGACGCTGCCCGACCGCGAGACCTTTCACCAGCGCTTCGCGCGCTATGAACACGAATTCGAAGGCCGCGACGTGCCGCGTCCGCCCCACTGGGGCGGCTACGTGGTGGAGCCGGACATGGTCGAATTCTGGTACGGCGCGGAGTTCCGGCTGCACGAACGCGAACGCTGGAGCCGTCACGGCCAGACCTGGACCCACCGTCTGCTCTATCCTTGAGCGTACGACCCCGCCATTGGGAGGCATGAAGCATGCGTGCAGCGCCCGCCGATCACGTCGCCCAGAATGGCTTTGTCGTGCACACGCGCGGCCGCGGCTTCACCGAGATCACCGACAAGGTCGGTGACCTGGTGGCGGCCAGCGGCGTGCATACCGGCATCGCCCATGTCTTCAGCCCGCACACCAGCTGTTCGCTGCTGATCAGCGAAAACGCCGACCCGACCGTGCGCGAGGACCTGGAGCGCTGGCTCACGCGCGCGGTGCCGGACGGCGACACCATCTTCCGCCACGACGAGGAAGGCCCGGACGACATGCCCGCCCACGTGCGGGCCATGCTGACCGGCGTGAGCCTGGTGGTGCCCGTGCACGCGGGACGCGTGCAGCTGGGCACGTGGCAGGGCATCTATCTATGGGAGCACCGCCTTGATCCGCACCAGCGCAAGATCACGGTGACCGTGCTGGGACATTGAACGCGTGACCGAACAGCACCGCAACGCCGACGCTTACCCGCAACGCATCGTCTGCCTGACCGAAGAGCCGACCGAAGTGCTTTACGCGCTCGGCGAAGAGCATCGCATCGTCGGCATTTCCGGCTTTACCGTGCGTCCGCCGCGGGCACGCAAGGAGAAGCCGAAGGTCTCGGCCTTCACCAGCGCCAAGATCGACGAAATCCTCGCCCTGCAGCCGGACTTCGTGGTGGGCTTCTCCGACATCCAGGCCGATATCGCCCGCGAGCTGATCAAGGCGGGCGTCGAGGTATGGATCAGCAACCATCGCGGCGTCGACGGCATCCTGGCGTATATCCGCCGGCTCGGTGCCATGGTCGGCGCGGCGGACAAGGCCGATGCCTATGCCCGGCAGGCGGAACAGCACATCGCGCAGGTGCAGGCGGCCGCCGCGCAGTTCCGGCAGCGTCCGCGCGTCTATTTCGAGGAATGGGACGACCCGCTGATTACCGGCATCCGCTGGGTGGCCGAGTTGGTGCGCATCGCCGGTGGCGATGACGTGTTTCCGCAGATGGCGGCCGAGTCGCTGGCGAAGCATCGCATCCTGGCCGACCCGGGCGAGGTCGTGCGGCAGGCGCCGGACATCATCTTCGGCTCCTGGTGCGGCAAGCGTTTCCGCCCCGAGAAGGTGGCCGCGCGTACCGGCTGGGAGTCGATCCCGGCGGTGCGCGACGGCGCCATCCACGAGATCAAGTCACCGCTGATCCTGCAGCCGGGGCCGGCCGCCCTGTTCGACGGGCTCGACGCGCTGCATGCGGTGATTGCGCAGTGGGTGGAACGCCGCGGCGGCTGATGCTGCCCGTGCGCCCGTGGTGCGGCAAGCGGGTTCGTATCCGGGGAAGGCAGGAAGCACCCACTTCGCGTCACTGCCCGGGCGCCAGGTGGCCGCTTGCCCCGGGCCTGGCGGCCCGGGGCAGCAAGACGGCCAGCGCCGGATTACCAGATGCGCACGCGCTGCGTTTCCGGCCGCCACATCGGCTGGCCCGGCTTCACGTCGAACGCCTGGTAGAACTCGGGGATATTCGACAGCGGCCCGTTGACGCGCCACTTGGCCGGTGCATGCACGTCGCTGAGCAGGGACTGGCGCAGCATCGCTTCACGTTCCTGCGACAGCCAGCCCAGCGCATAGCCTAGGAAGAATCGCTGCAGCGGCGTGTAGCCGGCAATCTTCTCGCCCTTCTTGAATTGCTCGGTCTTGTGGAACGCATCGAGGCCGATCATCAGGCCGCCGAAATCGGCGATGTTCTCGCCCAGGCTCGCCTCGCCGTTGATGTGCAGGCCGGGCAGCGGTTCATAGGCATTGAACTGCTTCACCATCACGTCGGCGCGCTGCTTGAAGCGGGCGGCATCCTGCGCGGTCCACCAGTCGGTCAGGTTGCCCTTAGCGTCGAACTGCCGTCCCTCATCGTCGAAGCCATGGGTGAGTTCATGCCCGATGGTGGAAGCGGCGACGTAGCCGTAGACCACTGCGTCATCGATCTGGTTGTCGGCAAACCCGGGGATCAGGAACTGCGCCGCCGGCAGCACGATCTCGTTGTTGGACGGGTTGTAGTAGGCGTTGTAGGTCTGCGGGGTCATTTCCCATTCGGCGCGGTCCACCGGCTTGCCGAACTTCGACACCATGTCGTTGAAGGCCCAGCGCTGCGCATTCATCATGTTCTGCGCATACGACTCGCGGCCGATGGCCAGCGCCGAATAGTCCTTCCACTTGTCCGGATAACCCACCTTCTTGGTCACGGCGGCGAGCTTCTCGTGCGCCCTGGCCTTGGTTGCGGCGCTCATCCAGTCAAGGCGGTCGATGCGCTCGCCGTAGGCCGTGCGGATCGCCTCGACCATCGCGTTGTAGCGCTGCTTGCTGTTGTCCGGGAAATAGTCCTTCACGTAGATACGGCCGAGGATCATGCCCATGGCCATGTTTTCGGCGTTGATCGCACGCTTCCAGCGCGGCTTCTGCTCCTTCTGGCCCGCGAGCACGCGACGGTAGAAATCAAAATGCTCGTTGTCGATGTCCTGGCTCAGGAAGCTGGCATAGGCATCGGCCAGGTGCACGCGCAGGTAGTCGCGCAGCACGGAGGGCGGGGTCCGGGCGAGCAAGGCCTGCAGGCCCTTGAAAAACTCCGGCTGGCCGACGATCACCCTGCCCGCCTGCAGGTTCCAGCCGCGCAGGCGGTCGTTCCACGCGATGGCCGGTGTGTATTTGCCGGTCAGGTCCGCGGGCGACATCTTGTTGTAGTTCTTCTCCGGATCGCGCAGCTCGGCGAGCGGTCGCGACACCTTGGCCAGCGCGGTCTCGAAAGCCATCACCTGGGTCGCGCTCTGGCGGGCCGCGGCGTCGGCCGTGCCGAGCAGGCGGAACATGCGGTGCAGGTGCTCCACATAAGCCACGCGCGCCTTCGCCACGCCCTGTTCGGTGTTGAAGTAGTAATCGCGCTCCGGCAGGCCCAGGCCACCCTGGCCAAGGTGGACGGCCATGACATCACTGGCCTTTTCGTCCTGCGAGACGCCGGCGTCGAAGAACACGTCCACGCCCAGCGGCTGCAGGGCGAAGGCCGCATCCAGCGCCGAATTGACGTCGTGCACGGCGTCGATGCGGGCCAGCTCGCCCTTCAGCGGCGACAGTCCCAGCCGGTCGGCCAGGGCCTGGTCCATGGCGGTGGTCCAGAAATCGCCGACCTTCTGCTCGTCGCTGCCGGCGGCGGCCGACTTCTGTGCGGCGGCCGCCTCGCTGATCCGGCGCAGCTTCGCGTAGAGGTCGTCCTGCACGACCTGGCCGATGCCCCACTGCACTTCGGCGGCCGGAATCGGGTGGCTCTTCAGCCAGCCGCCGTTGGCGAACGCGAAGAAGTCGTCGCCGGGTTTGACCGTGGTGTCGATATTGGCGGCCACCACGTCGGGTTTCACCGCCGGCGGTGCGGCCGTGGTCGCGGTGTCGGCGGCCCAGGCGCAGGACATGCTGGCGGCGATGCCGAGCGCAAGCAGGCAGCGGCGGAAGGAAGGCGAAGTCGTGTTCATGGCGGGACTTCCGTGGGTGGGAAAGGCAGGCAGGCGGACAGGAAAGCTCAGAGGCCCATGGCCAGGCGCGTACCCAGGTCAGCCAGCGGCGACACCAGCAGCAGGCGGGCGAGGATCAGCACGATCATCACCGCCCACGGCGCGAAGTCGAGGCCGCCGGCGACCAGCCTGCCGCGCAACGGGCGCAGCAGGGGATCGATCAGGCTGCCGGCCAGGCGGTAGACCGGATGGTAGTGCTCGACCTGGAACAGGCTCATCAGCGACCAGATGAAGATCAGCACCACGTAGAACATCAGGATGAAGTCGAGCGTATCGGCTACCGACAGCAACAGCAGGCCGCCGACATGCGGGAACAGGCCGGTCAGCGCGAACAGCACCACGCGCTTGGCCAGCATGATCAGCCACACCAGCAGCAGCGCGGCGACGTTGATGCGGCGCCAGTTGGGTATGGCCCGCCGGATCGGGGCCAGCAACGGGTTGGTGGTGCGGTAGACGAACTGGCTGAGCGGATTGTGGAAATCCGCGCGACTGGCTTCGGCCAGCAGGCGCAGCACGAACAGCGCGGCGGCGGCCCCAAAGGCCAGTTCCAGCAGGAACGACAGGGCGTTGACGAGATAGCTCACGGGGCAGGATCCAGGGCTGCGGCCAGTTCGCCGCCCCGGCGCGTGGCGGCGGCCACGGCATGGGCGACGACCTGGCTGAAATGGTCGGCGGCAAAACTTTCCAGGGCGGCTTGCGTGGTGCCGTGGGGTGAGGTGACGCGCTGGCGCAGCACGCCGGGGTCCTCGCCGCTTTCGACCAGCATGCGGCCGGCCCCGAGGCAGGATTGGGCGGCCAGCGCACGCGCCACCTCGCGCGGCATGCCCTGGGCGAAGGCGGCGTCTTCCAGTGCCTCGACCAGGGCAAAGAAATAGGCCGGGCTGGAGCCGGCGATGGCGGTGACCGTGTCCATCAGGGATTCGTCGTCGATCCACTGGGTCAGGCCGACGGCGCCCATGATGTGCTGGGCCAGGGCGCGCTGCTCCGGGCTGACCCGGCGGTTGGCGCACAGCCCGCTGGCGCCAGCGCCGATCAGGGCCGGCGTATTGGGCATGCAGCGCACGATCGGCAGGGCATGGCCAAACCAGCGCTCGATCTGGTCGATGCGCACGCCGGCGGCGACCGAGATCAGCAGCGGTCGCCGGCGCGGCAGGATATCCAGCAGTTCGGTGTGGATCGCCGGCATGATCTGCGGTTTGACGGCCAGCACGAGCACGTCCGCATCGGCCGCGGCGAGGCGGTTTTCGGCATAGCAGGCGACCCCGAACTCCCGGCCCAGCTCCTGGCGTGCGTCCGCCCGGGGCTCGGCCACCGTCAGGGTAGAGGCGGCCACGCCGGTCTTGAGCAGGCCGCCGATCAGGCTGCGCGCCATGTTGCCGCCACCAATGAATGCAATACGTGCCATGCAGGTTCCTCGCCAATGCGGGCGCTACCTTACCGGAGCCAGGGGCTGGCCGTCCCGTGGCGGAAGTGCGGGTGCCAGCGCCGTGGCCGCGGACCTTCTGCAAACCCGGTTCCCACTTTCGACAGTAGGGCTTAGGAAAGACTGGTGGCCCGGGCCTTGCCGCGAGTAGTATCGGCGCGCTGCATGGGGAATCGGGTTTGGACCGTTCGGACGGCATTCGTGCGCTTGCGCCGCGGTGCCGCGTCCATGGATAACCCCACCCGTGCGGTCAGCCGCAGCATGCCATCCAGATGATCGGGTTGAGGGGAACGCCAGATGGATATCGCCGAACTACTAGCCTTCTCGGTGAAGAACAAGGCCTCGGACTTGCACTTGTCCGCCGGCCTGCCGCCGATGATCCGTGTGGACGGCGACGTGCGCCGCATCAACATCCCGGCGCTCGAGCACAAGCAGGTGCACTCGCTGATCTACGACATCATGTCGGACAAGCAGCGCCGCGACTACGAGGAATTCCTCGAGGTCGACTTTTCGTTCGAGATTCCCGGCCTGGCGCGATTCCGTGTCAACGCCTTCAACCAGAACCGCGGTTCCGGCGCGGTGTTCCGTACCATTCCCTCCGAGGTGCTCACGCTGGAGGATCTCGGCGCGCCGCCGATCTTCCGCGAGCTGATCGAGCAGCCACAGGGCCTGATCCTGGTCACCGGCCCGACCGGCTCGGGCAAGTCCACCACGCTGGCCGCGATGGTCGACCACATCAACAAGAACGAATACGGCCACATCCTCACCATCGAGGATCCGATCGAATTCGTGCATACCTCGCAGAAGTGCCTGGTGAACCAGCGCGAGGTGCATCGCGACACCCACGGCTTCAACGAGGCGCTGCGTTCGGCGCTGCGCGAAGACCCGGACTACGTCCTGGTGGGCGAGTTGCGCGACCTTGAAACCATCCGCCTGGCGCTGACCGCCGCGGAAACCGGCCACCTGGTGTTCGGCACCCTGCATACGAGTTCGGCGGCCAAGACCATCGACCGCATCATCGACGTGTTCCCCGCCGGCGAAAAGCCGATGGTGCGCTCGATGCTGTCCGAATCGTTGCGCGCCGTCATCTCGCAGTCGCTGCTGAAGAAGGTGGGTGGCGGCCGCCTGGCGGCGCACGAGATCATGGTGGGCATCCCGGCCATCCGCAACCTGATCCGCGAAGACAAGGTGGCGCAGATGTACTCGTCCATCCAGACCGGCCAGCAGTACGGCATGCAGACGCTGGACCAGAACCTGCAGGACCTGGTCAAGCGCGGCCTGGTGACCCGCCAGCAGGCGGCGAGCTATGCGCGCAACAAGGACATCTTCAAATAAGCGGTTGGTCGTTTGAGTTGAAACCCAGAGGGTCCGTGCCATGAGTGATTTCGATTTCACCTCGTTCCTGAAACTGATGGTGCACAAGAAGGCGTCGGACCTGTTCATCACGGCCGGCGTGGCGCCCTCGATGAAGGTGCAGGGCCGCGTGGTGCCGATCACCCAGAGCCCCTTGTCCGCGCAGCAGTCGCGCGACATGGTGCTGAACGTGATGACGCCCTCGCAGCGCGAGGAATTTGAAAAGACCCACGAATGCCAGTTCGCCATTTCGGCACAGGGCGTGGGTCGCTTCCGCGTGTCGTGCTTCTACCAGCGCAACTGCGTGGGCATGGTGCTGCGACGGATCGAGTCGAAGATCCCGACGATCGAGGAACTGAGCCTGCCGCCGGTGATCAAGCAGCTGGCGATGACCAAGCGCGGCATCATCATCTTCGTGGGCGGCACCGGTACCGGTAAGTCGACCTCGCTGGCGTCGATGATCGGCTATCGCAACGCCAACTCGACGGGCCACATCATCACCATCGAGGACCCGATCGAATACGTGCACAAGCACGAAGGCTGCATCATCACCCAGCGCGAGCTGGGCATTGATACCGACAGCTGGGACAACGCGCTGAAGAACACGCTGCGCCAGGCGCCCGACGTCATCATGATCGGCGAAGTGCGTACGCGCGAGACGATGGAGCACGCGATCAACTTCTCCGAAACCGGTCACCTGTGCCTGTGCACGCTGCATGCGAACAACGCCAACCAGGCGATGGACCGCATCCTGCACTTCTTCCCGGAAGACCGTCGCTCGCAGTTGTTCATGGACCTGTCGCTCAACCTCAAGGGCGTGGTCGCGCAGCAGCTGATTCCCACGCCCGACGGCAAGGCGCGCCGCGTCGCAGTCGAAATCCTGCTGGGCACGCCGCTGGTGCAGGACTACATCCGCCAGGGCGAGATCCACAAGCTCAAGGAAGTGATGAAGGAATCCACCAACCTGGGCATGAAGACCTTCGACCAGAGCCTGGTCGAGCTCTATCACGCAGGCGAGATCTCGTACGAGGACGCCCTGCGTCACGCGGACAGCTCCAACGAAGTGCGCCTGCGCATCAAGCTCGCGCAGGGCGGCGACGCGCACACGCTTTCGCAAGGCCTGGATGGCGTGGAACTGGAAGAGACGCGCGACTCGCAGAACTTCAGCGGCGGCCTGCTGCGGCGCTGATCCGCTACGACGGACGGGCAAGAAGAAGGAGCCCCTTGGGGCTCCTTCTTTGTTTCAGCTGCCGCCAGTCGCGGCGTGCGAGCGCTTACTTGGCGGTATCGCTGACCATGAGGCCACTGGAGTCGACGCTCTTCACGCCCTTCACTTTCTTGGCGACCTGCTCGACCTTCGCCTTCTCCGTGGCGCTGATGGCGGTACCGGTCAGGTTCACCACGCCGTCCATGGTGGACACCGAGATGTCGGTGCTCTTGACGCCCTTGGTCGAGGCCAGCTCGGACTTCACCTTCGTGGTGATCCATGCATCGGCCGTCTTGTCGGGAACCGTCTGGTTGTCCGATGACTTCATCGCTGCGTCCTGTGCCGCAACCTGCGCGAACGGTACGGCCGAGAAGGCGGCAACGAGGCCGGCGGCGATCAGCGTCTTGCGAAACAGGTTGTTCGTACGCATGGGAATCTCCGGTGGTTGGGGAGCTCTGTCAGGGACAGACGGTTGCCACGAGGTCGTAGCCTCCGTGGATCCATGGAAGCAGCCGGCACATGAATCACCGATGGCTGGTGGCCGGAACTGTTCAGTGCGCGATTACGATTGCGAAGGGCGGGTGTTTTTGGCGTTCGCTGGCTGTTCGAAAGAAGCTGCACGCGGCATGTGACGCAAGCCGCATTTTCCGGCGCCCCGCAACGCCGTGGCTGACGCCAGCATGACGTTTGCGCACGCGTAAACCGCGAGCGTTTCTGGTGTCGGTAAATCTCTTGTGAAACGTCCGGTCATCCGGCACATTGTTCGAAGAAAACATTGAGTCACGGGCTTGATTTCGGGGGGAGTCATGGCCGAGTTGGAAGTTCGGTTGCTATCCGAACGCCGGGAAGGCTTGCTGGTGGAACTGGGCCGCATCGTCAGCGAGCACGACCACGTGCTGGTGCGCCAACGACTGCAGCCGGATGCACGGGGCACGAGTCTTACGCTGGTTTTGCGCGGGCCCGACGAGCGTCGGGCCGCGCTCGAGGGCGCACTGGGCGCACATCCCAGGGTGATTCGCTACGAGTCCACGGGCTGCCTGCCCGAGGTGGCCGCCGTGCCGCCGGTCCATGAGGTGGTGGTCGAGCCGGAGCGGGTGCACGGTGTGCCACGCGCGCTGGGTTTCGGCATGCCGTCCGGGGCCGATGTCGCGCGGGTCGAGCGGATGTTGCCCAACCTCGCCAAGGACTACCCGCGGATTTTTCCGTGGCTGATCAATCTCGAGTACGCCGTCAACGCCGAGACGCGGGAGGCCTCGCTGCATCTCGCTGGCCGGCGGGCGGGCGCCTGGGTGTTCCGCCGTGACTTTGCGCTGGGCGCGCGGCTGCCGGTCGGCGATGCACTCCGCCGCATCGCCCTGCCGGCCCTGCGCGAACTGGTCGCCGCAGACTTGCGCGGCGAGCAGCTGCATATCCGCGGCTGCCCGCTATGCCAGCCGGGCGGCCTGTCGGGCGACCGCTTTTTCTGCGGCTTCATCGAGGGGCTGCTGGCCGACGCCGTGACCAGCGCCATGCCGGCGGTCAACGAGGTCAGCTGCCACTGCCACGGTTCGCCGGAGTGTGTGTTCGAACTTGCTCCGTGAGGGCTGCGGCCATGTCGCCGCGCTTCATGGGGCCTGGGCAATCGATTCGACGGAGGGATTTCATGCAGGACATGCATCAGCATTACAACTACATGTTGGTTGGTCTGTCGTACGCCGTGTCGGTATTGGGTTCTTTTACTGCGCTGCAGTTTGCGCTCGGCATTCCGTTGGCGCGCACGCCCGGACAGCGGTGGGGCGCCACCCTCGCCTCCGGCATGGCCATGGGCGGCGGCGCCATCTGGGCCATGCACTTCATTGCCATGCTCGCCTGCAGCATCGGCGCGCAAGCGACCTATGACGCGGTCCTTACCGCCATTTCCGCGCTGATCGCCGTGGTGACGTGCTCGCTCGGGCTGGCGATTGCCGGCAGCGCCCACTTCCGCTGGATCCACCTGCTGGGCGCGGGCACGCTGATGGGCCTGGGCGTGGCGGGCATGCATTACCTGGGCATGTCGGCGATGCTGATGTCGGCGCAGGTGACCTATGACATCTGGCTCGTGGCGTTGTCGGTGGCCGTGGCCATCGTGGCGTCGATGGCGGCGCTGTGGCTCGCTTTCAACCTGCGCGGCAAGCTGCAGATGCTGGGCAGCGCGCTGGTGATGGGCGCCGCCGTTTGCGGCATGCATTACACGGGCATGGCCGCCGTAACCTTCAGCCAGGGCGACATGCTGCCGGCCGGTTTCGACCAGGGCCTGCGCGGCGACCACCTGGGCCTGGTGATCTTCGTCATCGTGATGGTGTTGCTGGTGCTGGCACTGGGCCTGAGCATCGTGCGCCAGTACCGGCGGGCGGCGCTTTCCATCTGATGCAATGAAAACGGGGCGCCAGGGCGCCCCGTTGGTGTCGTCGCTGCGCTGCCGGAGTTACTTCAGTTCGGTCTGGTAGGTGACCACCAGGCCATCGCTGGCCATGATCGCGTCGCCACCGATCGCCTTGATGCGTGCGGCGTCGGCCCGCATCGTCTCGATCTGCGCCCTGGACCCCGCGGCATTGGCTTTCGCCGCGGCCGCGGCATCGGGGTTGTCAGCCGGGGTGGAGGCCGCCAGTTCGGCCATGCGCTCGGCCCTCTGCGCCATCGCGTTGGCCCATGCGACGTACATGTCGCCATTGACGTGCAGGCGACCCAGGCGGCCGGCATCACCGGTCCGCGCACCCAGCGTTTCGCCGAGCTTGCCGTCTTCGCCCGGGCCCACGGCCAGTGCCAGCGCCTTCGGACCCATGGCGACCCACACCGGTGTACCCAGTGGTGCGGTGAAGTCCGCGGGCAGGGCGACCGGCTTGCCGTCGTTGGTGACCTTGAGCTGGGCCAGGCTGGGGCTCAGCATCTGGCCCATGGCCAGCAGCGCAGCCGGGTTCGAGGTTCCGACCAGGATGCGGCCGCTGAACTTCGGCAGCTCTTCGGCATGGCTCGCATCGAAGCTGTCCAGCGCCACGCGCACGCCGAGCAGGTCGCCCACCGGCGGCACCGCCGCCTGCTGCGACAGCGAGCCGATCTTGGCGAAGCCGTCGTTGAGGTCGGCCAGGGCAGGGCAGGCAAACGGCTTGGCTGCCACGGCGTCGGCCTGTGCGCCCAGGAACGCGCGCAGCTGCGCCACCGGCAGGGCGAGGCTGAGATCGAACGGTGCGGCGCTGGCGCCGCCGAGGCCCGGCAGCTCCACCTTCAGGCCGGAGAAGGCCTTGGTGATGTCGTCGGCCAGCGCCATGTCCCAGCGCAGGTCCTGGTGCTTTTCGTCGAGCCTGGTATAGCCAAAGCTGACCGACGGGATGCGCGTGGCGATGCGCGCGGCCTCACCTTCGCAGCTTGGCGTCACCTGCAGCTGGTTGGCCACCGGCTCGCCGGTGCGGGCCGATTCGGCCTCGGCACGCGCCTTGCGCAGCGCATTGAACATCGGGTCCTTGCCGCCGAGCGCAAGCGGCAGCGCGCGCGCCAGGTCGAGCTCACCGATGGCCCAGGGCTTGTAGTCCTTGGCTTTGGCGAGTTTGTCCAGGCGACCGTCGTCCTGCAGGTTCTTGGCCGGGCGGTCCATGCCGATGGCCAGGCGAAGCGTGGCCTCCGACGCGTCGGCGGGCAGCATCGTGGCCACGGCCTGCTTGCCGATGACCGCGATGATGACCTGCAGGCCGGTCTCCGCGGACACATGCCTGCGATAGCTCTGGGCGCCGATGGTGGCGGTGTCGAACGCCTTGCCATAAGCCTTTTCGAGGCGCGCCACGAAGGCGTCGAAGGCCTTCGGGTCGATCAGTTCGAAGCGGACCACGGGCGACAGCCCGAGGCCGTAGAAGGCCGAGCGACCCTTGATGTTGAGGCCTGCATTCTGCGCAAACGACTCGATGGTCCTGCCGTCGAGCTCGGCAATGATCGCCCGGAGCAGGCGCGCCGAGTCCGGATCCCTGTCGTCCATTTCATCCGCGCTGGCCTTGAGCTGCACCAGCTGCGCGGGCAGCTGGGCGTTGGCCTGCGCGAGCAGCGCCTTGCGGGTGTCGTCGTCCAGCACGTCGAGGTTGGCCACCACGTAAGGCGTGTCGGCCGGTACGAAAGCAAGCGGAGCGTCCTTGTCTTTGTGATGGCATGCAGCCAGCAGCACGCCGGCGAAGCCCAGCGCCACGAAGCGCATCGTCGATCGCATGTCTATTCCCTTGATTCAGATGTGATGTTGCGGCGCACATTATGCCCGCATTCGGCCGGTGCCGCGGTGCACCTGGGCCGGCAGCCGCCGGGGTTGCGGGCCCGGACGGGCCCGCCGCTTCAGCGACCGAGGACCTCGGCCAGCACGGCCATGCGCACGAACACGCCGTTGCCCACCTGTTCGAGGATGCGCGATTGCGGCCCGTCGGCCACTTCCGTGGCGATCTCGATGCCGCGGTTGAGCGGGCCCGGATGCATCACCAGCGCACCCTTGGCCGCGCGCTCCAGGCGGCGGTTGTCGAGGCCATAGCGGGTGAAGTAGGCGGCCTCGTCGGGCAGGTCGGTGGCCACCATGCGCTCCTTTTGCAGGCGCAGCATGATCACCACGTCGGCGCCTTCGACCGCGGCATCGAAGTCGTCGGTGATGACGCAACCGGGAAACTCCTCCGCCTCGGGCATCAGGGCGCGCGGTGCGCACAGGCGGATTTCCTTCGCGCCCATGGCGGTCAGCGCATGCACGTCCGAGCGCGCCACGCGCGAGTGCTTCACGTCGCCGCAGATCACCACGGTGAGCTTGCTGAAGTCCGGGCGATGCTGGCGGATGGTGAGCACGTCGAGCAGGCCCTGGGTGGGGTGCGCGCGGTTGCCGTCGCCGGCATTGATCACCGAGACGCCACTCATGGCGTGGCGCACCAGTTCTTCGGGCGTGCCCGAGACCTTGTGGCGCACCACGATGGCGTCAAGGTGCATCGCTTCGAGCGTGTGCAGCGTGTCGAACAGCTCCTCGCCCTTGCTGGTGGAGGAGAAGCCGATATCGAAATTGATCACGTCGGCACCGAGCCTGCGCGCCGCCAGCTCGAACGAGGTGCGGGTGCGCGTCGACGGCTCGAAGAACAGGTTGAGGATGGTGCGGCCGCTCAGCAGGTCGAGCTTGCGCGTGCCGTGGGCGCAGCCATCCCGCATGGTTTCCGCGCGATCGAGCAGGCGCTCGATGGTGGCGCGGGGCAGGTTTTCCAGCGTGGTGAGATGGCGCAGGCGTTGGCTCATGAGGGGCGGGTCGTCAGGTGGGCGGGTTAGCGGTCGAGGGCCGCGGGCGGAGACGAGGCCAGCCAGCGCTCCAGGATCACGGCGGCGGCTTCGGCGTCGATGGTGGCAGCATCGCGGCGTTTCTTCAGCCCCGCGGCGCGCGCACTGGCAAAACGCTGCGCTGCCTCGCGCGAGCTGTGGCGCTCGTCGGCCAGCTCGACCGGCAGGCCGTAGCGCTGGCCCAGCTTGTCGGCCAGGCGGCGGGCGCCGCGACTGGCGGGCTGCTCCTCGCCGTCCAGCGTGAGGGGCAGGCCGACCACGAGGGTGTCAGGCATCCATTCCCGGCGCAGCGCGTCGAGTCGGGTCCAGTCGGGATCGCCGTCGCGCACGGCGATGGCGGCGATGGCGCGCGCGCTGCCGGTGAAGCGGTTGCCCACGGCCACGCCGAGCAGGCGGCTGCCGTAGTCGAAACCGAACACACAGCTCATGCGTGTCCCGCGTAGCCGGGCAACTGCAGCGGGTCCACCCCGACCAGGCCGGCGGCCGCGCTCCAGCGCTCCTCCAGCGGCGTATGGAACACCACGCGCTCGCTGGCCTCGACGGTGAGCCAGGTGTTGTCCTTCAGTTCCTGCTCCAGCTGGCCGGCGCTCCAGCCGGCGTAGCCCAGCGCCATCACCGCCAGGCGCGGGCCCTCGCCATTGGCCATGGCCACCAGGATGTCGCGCGAGGTGGTGACCGACCAGTCGCCATTGATGCGGTAGCTCGACTCCCAGTGGCCCGGTTCGCGATGCAGCACGAAGCCGCGCTCCTGGTCCACCGGGCCCCCGATCAGCACGGCGGCGTCGGCGAGCTCGAGGTCGTTGCAGTCGAGCTTCATCTGGGCCAGCACGTCGCCCAGGCGGTATTCGGATAGCTGGTTCACCAGCAGTCCCACGGCACCGTCTTCATCGTGCTGGCAGATGAAGGCCACGCCACGCGAGAACGGCGGTTCCGCCAGGCTGGGCATGGCAATCAGGAAATGGCCGGCTAGCGATGGCGGTTGGGGGATGGAGGCGATCATGCCGCCATTGTAGAACCTGTTCGCTGCCACCCCATAGCGCGATCGTCGATGATCTTTCGCCCGCCGCGCGCATGGCGTGAATGCGTCGTGAGAGCTGGCCGGCCGGATCAGCGGCTGCGCAACACGTCGTTGGGCGTGAATTGCCAGGTGCGCGTGATGTTCAGCTCGTCGATGTGGTCCTTGTCCTCGGGCACCGTGGGAAACGGCGCGGCCAGGCGCACGATGCGCTGCGCGGCAGCATCCAGCAGCGGTTGGCCCGAGCTATGCACCACCTCGATCGCCTTGACCGAGCCGTCGCGGCCGAGGGTCACCGTCAGCAGCACGTCGCCATGCAGTCCGCGGCGGCGCGCCTCGTTGGGGTAATTGAGGTTGCCCACGCGCTCCACCCGGTCGACCCAGCCGCGCATATAGGCGGCATAGGCGTATTCCTTGGTGTTGGCCGAGATGAACTTTTTCTTCGGGCGCTTGGCGTACTGCTCGTTGCGGTCGCGCACTTCGGCGGCGAGCTGCGCCATTTCCTGCTTGCGCCGGATCTCGCTGGGCGATTCGGGGAGGTCCTGCGGCGTCTGCTCCAGCCTGGCGCTGCTGGTGTTCACGCTCAGCCGGCTGTTGCCGGTGGTGGTGAGCAGCTTGTCCGGGGTGGCCTCCTGCGGGCGCGGCGCGCTCGCCTCGACCGGCTGCGGCGCGACGCCGGCATCCGCCTTGGGGATGGGGCCGGACACCAGCTGCGACGGCCGCGCCGCCTTGTCGCTTTCGCCGCCGCCGCTGTTGTTGGCCTGGGCCAGGAAGTCGGCCTTGTCGGGCGCCTCGCGGTTGGCCACGTCCACCAGGGTCACGTCGAGCGTGGGCAGGCCCGGCTTCGCCTTCACATAGGTGAAGGTGATGCCGAGCACCAGCACGCCATGCAGCAACAGGGAGAAAAGCAGGGTGGCGCCGATCATGTCGGCACCGGTGCGGACAGCAGGTTGGCTCACGCAGCGCGGGTTCCGGTTCGGGTGTGCTCGATGACGTCGAACAACTGGCCGGCAATATTAAGCCCGAACTGGGCGTCCAGTTCGCGCGCACAGGTCGGCGATGTGACGTTGATCTCGGTGAGGTAGTCGCCGATCACGTCCAGCCCGACGAACACCAGCCCGCGACGGCGCAATTCGGGGGCAATCTGGGAAACGATCCAGCGGTCGCGGTCGCTCAGCGGCACGCCGACGCCGCGCCCGCCCGCGGCCAGGTTGCCGCGGAAGTCGCTGCCCTGCGGGATGCGGGCCAGGGCGTAGGGCACCGCTTCGCCATCGATGACGAGGATGCGCTTGTCGCCCGAGGTGATCTCGGGAATGTATTTCTGCACCATGGTGAACTGGCGATGCGCCCCGTGCGGGCCGGCGGCGATCAGGGTCTCCAGCATGGAGTTGAGGTTGCTGTCGCCCGCGCTGACCCGGAAGATGCCGCGCCCGCCCATGCCGTCCAGCGGCTTGAGCACGACTTCGCCATGGGTCGCCACAAACGCACGCAGGTCGGCGGCATCGCGGGAGACCAGGGTGGGGGCCATGCACTGCGGAAAATGCATCGCGAACAGTTTCTCGTTGCAGTCGCGCAGGGCCTGGGGGCGGTTGACCACGGTGACGCCGGCGCGCTCGGCCAGCTCGGCCACCATGGTGTCGTAGACGAACTGGGCGTCGACCGGCGGGTCCTTGCGCATGAGCACCACGTCCATCTCGCGCAGGTCGCGCCAGCGCGGCTCCTCGAGCATGAACCAGCCGGACGCGTCGTCCCGCACCGAGAGCGGGGCCAGCCGGGCCCACGGTTCGCCGCTGCGCGCCGCCAGGTCGCCCTGTTCCATGTAGAACAGCCGGTGCCCGCGCCGTTGCGCTTCCAGCAGCATGGCGAAGGTGGTGTCCTTGGCGATCTTGATGCAACCGATCGGGTCCATCAGCACGGCGACCGAAAGGGTCATCGTCATTCTCCGGTAGTAGATCCAGTTCACGATCCCCGCCCGGCACTGACCAGGCGAGAGCGTGCGAGTGTATGTCGAGACGCGGCCCAGGTGCCCGCTCAGGGGTTTCCTGCGCCTCCGGGGCGACCCGGCGCCGGTGGCGGCAGGTCGGCAAGCGACGCAAGCGACCGGCTGCACGGGTCGATGGAAGGGCATGCAAAGGCGTCGACGGATCGCCCAATTCAACGACGCAAGGCGCTTCACATGAGATTTCAGCTTGACGTCACGTCGGGCAGGCGGTAAACAGCAACGCAGAGTGCCTGCCGGCTGAGTTGATCGGTGTCGTAGGAAACTTTGCGTTTTTCGGACCATTTATGTGGCTGACGGCCTGGTGCCGGCAGCTGCGCGATTTACCTGAGCCTGGGGCGGGTCGCAGGGGGGTGTTGTGAACTTGAATACCAGTGGAAATGGCCTGGCCGGTCTGAAGGTCATGGTTATCGATGACTCCAAGACCATCCGGCGCACAGCCGAAACCTTGCTTAAAAAAGAGGGTTGCGACGTGCTGACCGCCGTGGACGGCTTCGAGGCGCTCGCCAAGATCTCCGACCAGAAGCCTGCGATCATCTTCGTCGACATCATGATGCCGCGCCTCGACGGCTATCAGACCTGCGCGCTCATCAAGAACAATCCGCAGTTCCGCGGCACGCCGGTCATCATGCTCAGCTCGAAGGACGGTCTCTTCGACAAGGCTCGCGGGCGCATCGTGGGCGCGGAACAATATCTGACCAAACCGTTCACGCGAGATGAACTGTTGGGTGCCATCCATCGACATGTCAGCACGGTGTAATACCGGCGACTACAGGGTCTGAGGGGGACCTGTGGCCAATATTCTCATTATCGACGACTCGCCGACCGACGTGCGCGTGTTCACCACGCTGCTCGAACGCGCGGGTTACCAGGTCGACTCTGTCGGCAACGCCGAGGAAGGCATCGAGCGCGTGCGCGCGCAGCTGCCCGACCTGGTCATCATGGACGTCATCATGCCCGGTATGAATGGCTTCCAGGCGACGCGCACGCTCACGCGTGACCCGGTGACGTCCGCCGTGCCCATCGTCATGATCACCACCAAATCGATGGAGACCGACCGCGTGTGGGGCCTGCGCCAGGGTGCGCGCGCCTTCATCACCAAGCCGGTCAACGAGAAGGATCTGCTGGCCTGCATCAACGACCTGCTGCCGAGCGCGGCCTGAGGCGATGATGAGCCAGACCGCCACGCTCTCGCCCTTCGAAATACTGGCCCGTTACGAACGACTCTCGCTGGCGCACGCTTCCGATACGCCCGAGAAGCTGGAGGCCCCGGGCCTCTGGCGCGGCATCGGTTTTCGCGCCGGTAGCCGCCTGTTCGTCAGCGGCATCGACGAAATCAGCGAGTTGCTGGCGGTACCGGCGCTGACGCCGGTGCCGGGTACCCAGGCCTGGCTGCTCGGGGTGGCGAACGTTCGCGGCAACCTGGTGCCGGTCATCGACCTGGCACGCTTCCTGTTCGGCGACCGCACGCAGCACACCGAGCGCACCCGCCTGCTGGTCGTGCGCCAGGGCGCAGGCAGCGTGGCACTGATGGTGGATGAAGTGTTCGGCCAGCGTACGGTCGATGCCGAGCAGCGCCGGGCTTCGCAGCAGGAAGACGACCCGCGCCTGGCGCGGTTCGTCGAAAATCGCGTGGGTGAGCCACGGCTGGCCGTGTTCAGCATGGGCAAGCTGGTGCGCGCACCGGACTTCCGTCAGGCTGCGGCCTGACCAGGCAACTGTTCAATCAAGGGTAGGACCGGCGCGACACGGCCGGAATCAGGGCGATGATCCGACGCCTTCGCCGGCAAGGGCGGCGGGGTGTAGACGGGCGAGGTGAACGAAATGAGCACTACAGGGGGCGTGGGCAAGGAGCGGGGCTATACAGGCCTCATCATTGCGCTGGTCATCGCGATCGGATTCGCGGGTGTGGACTTCGTGATGCTCAACATCAGGAACAGCGAGGATCGGCAGGCTATCGCCCTGACCACGCAGATCCAGGTGTTGTCGCAGCAGACCGCCAAATACGCGCTCGAGGCGGCGGACGGCAACGTCGACTCCTTCAAGGAGCTCGAAACCAACCGCAATGCCATTGACTCGGCCGTGCAGCACCTGAACAAGGGCGACGACAAGAGCGGCATGCAGCCGTATGCCGACAACAACGCCACGCCGGCCGGTCGTGCCGTCGCCGCGTTGTCCAATGCCTGGGGCCAGCTCGACGCCGACATCGGCAAGATCCTGTCCAACAAGGCCCTGGTGCTCGACTCGGCGCAGCGTGCCGGTACCCTGTCGCGCGAACTGCCCCTGCTCAACTCGAGCATGGAGCAGGTGGTGAACATCCTGCAGCAGCGCGGCGGCAGCGCGGAGCAGACCTATACGTCCGCGCGCCAGATGCTGCTGGCTGACCGCATGATCCGCCGAGTGCAGGAAGTGCTGCAGGGTGGCGATGCCTCCCAGCCGGCCGCTGACGGCCTGGCGCGTGACGGCCAGCTCTACGGCTCGGTGCTCAAGGGCCTGCTCGAGGGCAACACCGAAGTGGGCGTGCGCTCGATGGGCGACACCAACGCACGCAAGATCCTCACCGACATGCAGTCGCAGTGGGAGAACGTGCAGGACCCGGTCGGCAAGCTGGTCGGCGCCGCGGGCAACCTCAGCGAAGTGAAGCGGGCCGGCAACCAGGCCTCGCTGGATTCGCAGAACGTGCTGCTGCGCGCGAACGAACTGGCCGACCAGGTCGGCAAGCTGCCGCTGCGCCGCCTGTTCCCGAACGTGTGGTGGGGCGTGCTCGGTGCCTTCGGCGCAGTGGCCTTCATCGTCGTGCTGGTGGTCCAGCTCGTTACCGACCAGCGCCGCCGCTTCCAGGACAGTGCCGAACTCAACCAGCGCAACCAGGAGGCGATCATGCGCCTGCTGGACGAAATGGGCTCGCTCGCCGAAGGTGACCTGACGGTCAAGACCACGGTGACGGAGGACATCACGGGCGCCATCGCCGACTCGGTGAACTACGCCATCGACGAGCTGCGCACCCTGGTGACGACGATCAACGAAACGTCCGAGCAGGTGTCGTCCTCGGCCCAGGAAACGCAGACCACCGCGCGCCACCTGGCCGAATCCGCACAGCACCAGGCGCAGCGCATCAGCACGGCGACCACCGCGATCAACCAGATCGCCAGCCTGATGGATACCGTGTCCAAGGACTCCGCCGAATCGGCCGACGTGGCCGAACGCTCGGTGAAAATCGCCTCGCGCGGCGCCGAAGTGGTGCGCGAGACGATCTCGGGCATGGACTCGATCCGCGACCAGATCCAGGAAACCTCCAAGCGCATCAAGCGCCTGGGCGAGTCCTCGCAGGAAATCGGCTCGATCGTGGAACTGATCAACGACATTGCCGAGCAGACCAACATCCTCGCCTTGAACGCCGCCATCCAGGCAGCGTCGGCGGGTGAGGCTGGCCGCGGCTTCGCGGTGGTGGCGGACGAAGTGCAGCGACTGGCAGAACGCTCCGCCAGCGCAACCAAGCGAATCGAAACGCTGGTGCAGACGATTCAGTCCGACACCAACGAAGCGGTGAACTCGATGGAACAGACCACCGCGGAAGTGGTGGCCGGTGCCCGCCTGGCGGAAGATGCCGGTAGCGCACTGGGTGACATCGAGCGCGTGTCGCACGACCTGTCCGCGCTGATTCAGAACATCTCCACCCAGGCGCGCCAGCAGTCGACCGCTGCAACGGACATCTCGGTATCGATGAACGCGATTCAGGAAATCACCTCGCAGACCTCGCAGGGCGCAAGCCAGACGGCCGACTCGATCGGTTACCTGGCCCAGCTGGCGAGTGACCTGCGGCGTTCGGTGGCCCACTTCAAGCTGCCGGGCTGACACAAAACGTTTTTCACAGGGGGCAACCTCGACGGTTGCGTGACAAACCGTTACGTGGCCGGTGAGAGGGGCGCATGAGACTTCAAGACCATATCGATTTCACCACCCTGCAGTGGGTCAAGCCAGAGCTCGACGAGACGCTGGCATCCGCCCGCGAGGCGTTGGAGTCCTACGTCGACAACCCGGGCAACCGGGATGCCATGCGTTCCTGCGCCGACAGCCTGCACCAGGTGCAGGGCACGCTGCGCATGGTCGAGCTGTATGGCGCGGCCATGGTCACCGAGGAGATGGAGACACTCGCCATCTCGCTGCTCGAGGACCACGTCGCCGACCGCGAGGACGCCTATGCGGCCCTGATGCGCGGCCTGATGCAGCTGCCCGACTACCTCGAACGCCTGTCCGGCGGCCATCGCGACGTGCCGGTGGTCTTGCTGCCGCTGCTCAACGACCTGCGTTACAGCCGCGGCCAGCAGGCGCTGCACGAGTCGGCGCTGTTCAATCCCAATCTTGAGCTGGCGCTGCCGGCGCAGGCGCCCGTGGCCGCCCATGACGCGGCGCCCGAGCGCCAGCGCAATGAAGTGGCCACGCTGCGACTGCGCTTCCAGCAGCAGCTGCTGTCATGGTTCCGCGGACAGGACAACGGCCAGCAGCTGACCGGCATGGTGCAGACGCTGGATGCGATCACGGCGCGCTGCCACAGCGTGCCCGGGCGTCGCCTGTGGTGGATCGCCGCCGGCGTGCTCGAAGGCGTCCAGCAGGGTGCATTGCGCAACCAGGCCAGCGAAGTGCGACAGCTGATCGGCAAGGTCGATCGGAGCATCCGCCAGCTGGTCGAGCAGGGCGAAGCCAGCCTGCGCGGCGGCGACGCCGATGAACTGGCGCGCAAGCTGCTGTACGTGGTCGGCCAGGTGAAGCAGGGCAGTCCACGCATGGAGCTGCTGCGCCAGACCTATGCGCTCGACGCACTGCTGCCGGAAGCGGGCGAAGTGGAACATGCCCGTGGTTCCATGTCCGGCCACAACCGGGCCCTGCTCGATTCCGTGGCGAAGGCGCTGAAGGACGACCTGCTGCGCGTGAAGGAATCGCTGGACCTGTTCCTGCGCCAGACCGACGCCGATCCGACGCAGCTGGCCAGCCAGACCGAAGTACTCGATCGCGTGGGCGACACCCTGGGCATGCTGGCCCTGGGCGTGCCGCGCCGCGTCGTGAACGAGCAGCGCCGCGTGCTGGACGAAATCGCCAACCGCGTGCGCGCGCCTGACGAAGAGCTGCTGCTCGACGTCGCCGGTGCCCTGCTGTACGTCGAGGCGTCGCTGGACGACCACATCGAAAGCCTGGGTGCCGACGAGGAAAGCGTGCCGGAAGGCAGCGCGACGGCGATGCTCCCGCGCAGCGAGGCCCGCCACATCCTGGCGACGCTGATGCACGAGGCGACCGCCAACACCGGCAAGGTGAAGGAAGCCATCGTTGCCTACGTCGAGTCGGGCTGGCAGCCGCAGCAGCTGGCCGAGGTCGGCGGCATGATGGACGAAGTGGCCGGCGCGATGCGCATGCTGTCGGCGCCGCGCCCGGCCGAACTGGCCGAAGGCATTGGCCGCTTCGTCGGCAATGAACTGCTGGCGAGCCGCCGCGTGCCGAGCAGCGCGCAGATGGATCACCTGGCCGATGCGCTGGCCGCGCTCGAGTACTACCTCGAAGCGGCGCGCGAGCATCGCGGCGGCCTGGAGCACATCCTCGACGTCGCCGAACATAGCCTCAGCACGCTCGGCTACTGGCCGCCGCCGGCGGCACGCCCGGCGCCAGTGGCTACGCCGGACGAGGCACCCGAGCACGTCGCGCGGGCCGCGGACGCAGCGCTTACGGCTGCGCTGGCGAACCAGCCGGAGCTTTCCGAGACGGTCAGCCTTGCCCATGGCGAGGATCTCGCCGGCCTCATCGTCGGCCACAGCGAAACACCGGCCCCCCATGCCCACGAGCTCACGGGCATGCGGCTGGCCGACACCGAGCATGTCAGTCCGCAGGAAGCTGTCCAGGGCAGCGACGAGGACTGGATCGAGATCGAAGAGGAAATCGTCGAGCAGGTGCCGGCAGGCGGCGCATCGCACGCCGAGGCGGGCTTCCAGTCCAGCACGGCCGGCATCGACGACGACATCCGCGACATCTTCCTGGAGGAAATGCAGGAAGAGATCGACAGTCTGCATGCCGCCCGCCAGGCTTGGCTGGCCGATCCGCTGCAGCTCAACGCCATCACGCCGATCCGCCGCTCGTTCCACACGCTGAAGGGTTCCGGACGCCTGGTCGGCGCCACCTTGCTGGGCGAGTTCGCCTGGAAGGTGGAGAACATGCTCAACCGCGTGCTGGACCAGTCGATCCCGCCGCACGAAGGCGTGCAGGCACTGGTCAGCGCGGCAGTCGATGCGCTGCCGCAGCTGCGTTCCTCCCTGATGGGCGAGAGTGCACTGACCGCGCCGCTCGGCGCCATCATGGACACCGCCGAGCGGCTGTCCGCCGGCCAGGAAGACGCCCGCATCGCGGACATCGCGCCCGCCGCGATGGAAACCGTGCGTCGCATCGTGCGTCGTCGCGTACCGCGGTCCGAAGCCGCCGCGGCCGGCATTCCGTCGGCGAGCCTGGCCAACATCGAAACCACGCCGGCGGCACCCGCGGCGCCTGCCAGCGACATCATCGAAGCACCGGTGATGCCGCCGATCGACCCGGTGCTGCTGGAAATCCTGCGCAGCGAAGTGGCGCAGTACCTGCAGACCATTCGCACCACGATCAACCGGGTGGACGGCGAACTGCGCGTCGACGACGGCCTGCTGCGCGCCGTGCATACGCTGCATGGCGCCATTGCCATGGTCGACATTCCGCTGCTGACCCAGCTGCTGTCGCCGCTGGAGAGCCTGCTCAAGCGCCTGCGCGCGGCGAACCAGCCGCTGTCGGAAGAGGGCGTGCACCTGCTGAGCCAGAGCGCGGATGCGGTCGATCACGTGATGGGGCAGTTTGACGCGCCGTCGCCGCAGCTGCCGGACATCTCGGCGCTGATCCAGCGCCTGGCCGAGCTGCGCGACAGCCAGCCGGAACCGCAGGTGGCCCACGTGCTGTTCGAGCCGCATGCGGACGATCTCGCCGAATCGATCGTGCCGGCCAACGACGCCGAGCAGGAGAGCATCCTGGCGGCCTCGCTCGATGCGGCACTTTCCGATGCTTCCGGCCACGCGGCCCGGAGCGCGGTCGACACCGTGGCGCCGGCGACCTCGTCCGATAGCTATGCCGACGAACTGATGGCCGCCCTGGGCGAGTTCGATCTCGACGCCCACCTGCCATCGGCCGAACATGCGCCGCTGTCTACCGAAGCCACCGGCGAAGCCGCTGCCAGCGGCGCCGACGAGGACGATTTTGCAGCCGCCTTTGCCGACTTGCTGGACGACGACGTGGTGGGGCTGGATCAGCCGACGCACGACGTCGTTGCCAGCAATATCGGCGATGCCATCGCGCTTGATTTCGAACTGGACGATGCCGCCCTGACCGAGTCCGTCGACGAGGCGATTGACGAGATCGCTGCAGTCGATGCCGCGCCGGCCACCCATGACGAGCCTGTCGTCGAGGAGCCCGTCGAGGCGCCCGTCGCCTTGGTTGAAAGCGTGCAGCATGCCGTCGGGGAAGTTGCCGACGAGCCGCAGGCAGTCGAGGCGGCGACGCCCGAAGTGCTCGACGGTCCCGACGTGCTGTCGCCCAGCGAGATCGATCCGGACTTGCTGGAAATCTTCATCGAAGAGGCACGCGAACTGCTCGACCATTCCGACGGCGTGCTCGCCCAGTGGCGTGCCGAGCCGTCGGCGATCGAGTGCGTGGCCGAACTGCAGCGCGACCTGCATACCCTCAAGGGCGGCGCGCGCATTGCCGGGCTGGTGCCAGTCGGCGACCTGACCCACGCCATCGAAACCGCGCTGGAGCGTCCGCTGCAGCCCGAGTCGGCGCACATCGGCGAACTCATTGCCGCGCTGGAGGCTGGCTTCGACCAGTTGCACGGCATCGTGCAGCGCGTCTCGCAGGGCCATTCGGTTGCCTATCCGCGCGCCATGATCGAACGCTTCGTGGCCATGGCCGGCGAATCGGGCGGTGTGACGCAGGCGGCGCCGGCGTCGGCGACGATTGTGCCGTTCCCGGAACGCTTGAAGCTGCCCGAGCTGTTGCCGGAAGAACGCGAAGAAAGCACCAGTGCGCCGCAGGAACAGATCCGCGTCCGCGCCGAACTGCTCGACACGCTGGTCAATCATGCGGGCGAGGTGGCGATCTACCGTTCGCGCCTCGAGCAGCAGGTGGCCGGCTATCGCTTCAACCTGGTCGAACTCGACCAGACCGTGCAGCGACTGCGCAGCCAGCTGCGCATGCTGGAAATCGAAACGGAAGCGCAGATCATCGCGCGCTTCCAGCGCGAGCACCGCGAAGCAGGCATGGCGGTGTTCGACCCGCTCGAGCTCGACCGCTTCTCCCAGCTGCAGCAGTACTCGCGCGCACTGGCCGAGTCGGTATCCGACCTTGTGTCCATCCAGGGCATGCTGGACGAACTGACCCGCCAGGCCGAGACGCTGCTGATCCAGCAGTCGCGCGTGAGCTCGGAACTGCAGGACGGCCTGCTGCGCACGCGCATGCTGCCGTTCGACACCATGGTGCCCAACCTCCGCCGCACCCTGCGCCAGGCGGCGCAGGAAGAAGGCAAGAGCGCCCAGCTGTACGTGGAGGGTGCCCACGGCGAAATGGATCGCAACCTGCTCGACCGCATCAAGGCGCCGTTCGAGCACATGCTGCGCAATGCCGTCGCCCACGGCATCGAGTCGCCGGCCGAACGTCGCAAGGCGGGCAAGCCGGCCGAAGGTGCCGTGCGCATCCGCGTGGCCCGCGAAGCCACCGAAGTGGTGGTGCGCGTGACCGACGACGGCCGGGGCCTCGACCGCGAGGCAATCCGCAAGCGCGGCATCGAGCGCGGCCTGATCCGCGCCGACGCCAGGATCAGCGATGACCAGGTGCTCGCGCTCATCACCCAGCCCGGCTTCTCCACCGCCAGCGCGGTGACGCAGCTCGCTGGCCGCGGCGTGGGCATGGACGTGGTCGCCAACGAGATCAAGCTGCTCGGTGGCGCCCTCTCGATCGAGTCGAAGGGCGGCGAAGGCACCACCTTCGTGCTGCGACTGCCGTTCACGCTGGCGGTGACCCAGGCCATCCTGGTCCGCATCGGTGAAGCCACGTTTGCCATCCCGATGACCTCGGTGCAGGGCGTGGCGCGCATCAGTCCGGACGAACTCGCCCAGCGCCTGGCCCAGCCCGAGCCGACGTTCTCCTATGGCGGTGAGGAATACGACATCCACGAATTGTCCGAGTTGCTCGGCATCGTGGGTGGCCACGGTGGCGACGAAGAGCAACTGCCGCTGCTGCTGACGCGTGCGGGTGACCTGCGCGCCGCGATCCGCATCGACGGCGTGATCGGTTCGCGCGAGATCGTGGTGAAGTCGGTGGGCCCGCAGATCAGTTCGGTGCCGGGCATCCTCGGCGCCACGATCATGGGCGATGGCTCGGTGCTGATCATTCTCGACCTCGCGCCGCTGGTTCGTTATGGCATGACGCGTCGCCTGCAACGCCTGGAAGAGGGCCTCAGTGCCGCCATTCCGGTGGTGGTGGAAGAGGTGCGCGTCCGACCGCTGGTGATGGTGGTCGACGACTCGATCACCATGCGCAAGGTCACCGGCCGCGTGCTGGAGCGCCACGAGTACGAAGTCACCACGGCGAAGGACGGTATCGACGCCATCGAGAAGCTGCACGAGCGCGTGCCGGACCTGATGCTGCTGGACATCGAGATGCCGCGCATGGACGGCTACGAACTGGCGACGCACATGAAGGCCGACCCACGCCTGCGCGACGTGCCGATCATCATGATCACCTCGCGTACCGGCGACAAACACCGCCAGCGTGCGTTCGACATCGGCGTGGACCGTTACCTCGGCAAGCCGTACCAGGAGGCCGAGCTGCTGGTGCAGATCGGTGAAGTGCTCGAGCAGCGTGCCATGGAGTCGCTCAATGACTGAATCGGCCACCGCGGTTGCACTCCTGTTCGACGACCAGGAGTTGGTTGGCCAATTGCGTGACGCGCTGCGCGAGCGCGGCGCGCGGATCGTGCACGAAGGCGCACTCTCGACGTTCAGCCGCGAAATGCTGATCGGCACGGGCGCCGAAGTAGTGGTGGTTAACCTCGACGAAGATGCCGACGAGGATCTCGACCGCCTGCATGACGTGATCGAAGGCGACCGGCCGCGCGTCGTGTTCAACGACGCCCAGGCCAGCCGACGCCTCGATGGCTGGGATCGCGCGCGCTGGGCGCGCCACCTGGCCGTGAAGGTCATGGCCCAGGGTGACCTCGATCCGCCGCGCCCGCAGGACGCACCGCAGGTCCCGGTCGTCGAGGAAGCGGAGCTTGCGGCGACGCCGGTGGAAGCGGTCGACGCCGTCGCCATTGCGCCGGCCGTGACGCCTGACGTGGCTATCGCGTTCGAGCCGGTGACCGGGCACGACCCGCTGCCGCTGGAAGGCACCGAAGCCGTGGCCGAATCCGAATCGCTCGCGGCCGAACTGGAGGCCTTGCTGGCGGCCGACGAGCCGCTTGCGGCGGAAGACGACTTCGGCACGGGCCTCAAGTTTGCTGCCGAAGACGAACTGCCGCCGCTGCACGACGGACACTTCGACGTCGACGCGCTGATGACGCAGGGCCCTGCGCCGGTCGAACCGGCCGGGCAGGACTCGATGGTCGTCGCCATGCCGTCGTTCCAGCTCGACCACCTGGCGCTGGCGCCGCTGGATGAATCCTTCATGCCGGCCGCTGCCGCGTCGGTCGAGGCGCCCGAACTCGTGCGCGCGCCCAGCTTCAGCGGCGCGTCGAGCTGGGCGCTGGTGGAAGACGACGAGGTGCCCGTGGCAACGGCCGAGCGCGCGATGCCGTTCAACATCGAAAAGCTCAGCGCAGCCGAATTTCTCGCGCCCGACGGCGGCGACGCCGCGGATTCCGCCATCGAGCCGGGCATGAGCCTCGAGCTGGTGTCGATCGAAGAAGCCATTGCGCCGGTGATCAGCGAGGGCAGCCACGAAATGCTGCTGGACGACCTCGACGTCGCGATCGGCCGCATCCTCGTGCTCGGCGCCGCCGCGGACAGCACTGACGCCGTGTGCGCATTCCTGTCGCGCCTGCCGGGCAATCTGCGCATGACCGTGCTGCACGTCCAGCATCTGGGCGGCAAGCCGGTCGATGCCCTGGCCGAAAAGCTGGCGCAGCACAGCGCCTTGCCGGTCCAGGTAGCGGCAGCGGGCGTCCGAGCGCGCGCCGGCGAAGTGCTGGTCGTGCCCGAACACTTGCAGGCACGGGTCTATCGCGATGGTCGCGTCGACCTGCGTCCGCTGGACGGCGAGGACATGCAGAGCCTGCCGATCGATGCCAGTTTCACCATGGCTGCCAACGTGTTCGGTCGCAGCGCGCAGGCCATCGTGTTTGCCGGCCACGCCAACGATGCCGTGGGCGGCTGCCAGGCCATCCATGACAGGGGTGGCCAGGTGTGGGTCGAGGCGTCTATGGACGGGCATTTCGCCGATATGGTGAGCGGCATCGAAGCCGAGCGCCTGAGCAGTTATTCCGGCACGCCAGCCGAGCTGGCGGCGCGCCTGGTCGAGGAGATGTCTATGGAGGGCCGGCGATGAGCGAACTACCGCTACCCCGTGAAATCCGCTGCGTGCTGGTGCCAGTCGGCAGCCTGCGCCTGCTGCTGCCCAATGCCACCGTGGCCGAAGTCATCACGCTGCCGACGCCCGAGCCGGTCGAAGGTGCGCCGTCGTGGCTGCTCGGCCGCATCGCGTGGCGTGGCTGGCGCGTGCCGCTGTTGTCGTTCAGCACCCTTGCCGGTGCGGGCGAAGGCGACGGCGAGCAGGCCGTGCGCGTGGCCGTGCTCAAGGCACTGAGCGGGCATGCCGAGTTGCCGTTCGTGGCCGTGATCACGCAGGGTTTCCCGCGCCTGACCACGCTCAACGCCGAACTGATCATCCCCACGCACGATGGCTCACCGTTGCCGCCGGGCGTGAAGGCGCAGGTGCTGGTCCGCGACGACGTCGCGGTCATCCCGGACCTGGAAGGCATCGAGGCCGAACTGGTCGAACTGCTCGAACTGGCCGGCTGAAGCGGCACTGCCCGGCGGCTAGACGTCGCCGTGCAGGGCCTGCAGGGCCGCCAGGGCCGCCAGCCCGGCGGTTTCCGTGCGCAGGATGCGGGGGCCGAGCCGAAGTCCGCTGAAACCCGCTTCGGTGAGCGCGGCCACGTCGCGCTGGCCCAGTCCGCCTTCGGGACCCACCACCAGCATGCCGCCAGCCGGGCCGAAGCGAAGCTCGCCCGGCCGCTGCGATCCTTCGGGCAGCAGCGCCAGGCGCACCGAGCCGTCATCCGGCAGCGCCCGCAGCCAGGCGTCGAGCGAGACCGCCGGGGTCACTTCCGGCACGCGGGCCCGGCCGCTCTGCTCGCAGGCGCTGGCGGCAACGGCACGCCAGTGGGCCAGTCGCTTTTCGGAGCGACCGGCATCCAGCTTCACCTCGGAGCGCTCGGTGAGCAGCGGCACGATGCGCGCCACGCCAAGCTCGGTTGCCTTTTGCACGATCAGGTCCATCTTCTCGCCGCGGGCCACGCCCTGCGCAAGGGTCAGCGGCAGCGGCGACTCGTTGTCGACCGCTTGCGACGACTGCACCTGCACCGTCACCTCGCGCTTGCCGACGGCCTGGATCACGGCCGGATAGTCGAAGCCGTCGCCGTTGAACAGCGTGATGCCGTCGCCCGCCACCAGCCGCAGGACCCGCACCACGTGCTCGCCGGCCTGGGCAGGCAGGCCCAGCTCGAGGCCGGCGGCAAGCGGTTGGTCGACATGTATGCGGATCGTGCGCATGAAGCGTTCTAGTCGGCAAAGAAGCGAGCATAACGTGACGTGCCGTGCGTCGTCCCGCTGCGACTTGCGGGGCGAAAGCTGAATGGGCGGGAGATCGCCCTGCACAGGCAATTGCCTGCCGGACGTCACAGGCGCAGCATGCAAGCAGGCCCGATCCTGTCCCCGGAGGCGGAGACCATGAACAAACCCAGCCAACCCATCCTTCTGGCCGTGCTCGTCGCCTTCGGCATGACGACGGCCGCCATCGCGCAGGATGCCACCCAGCCAGCCGCCGACAGCGCGCACATGCACGCCTTGCCGGAGGGCCAGGTCAGTCCCTACGCGCCCGCCAAAGTGGCCCAGCAGCCCTTGCCCAAGCCGGGTGACCGCAGCTGCCTGCAGACCACGGGCAGCCTGATTCCGGCCAAGCCGGGCACGTGCCTGCCGGTCCATGGCAACAGCTACACCCAGGACGACATCAAGCGCACCGGCGAGCCCAACACGGCCCGGGCACTGCAGATGCTCGACCCGAGCATCACCGTGCGCGGCGGGCACTGAAGCGGTCCGCCGCCGTGCCGTGACGGGTCAACCCGCCACGGCCTGCTCGATGCCGGCCACGGCCACGTCGACCAGCTGGTCGATCTGTTCCGTCGTCACGACGTAGGGTGGCATCAGATAGCTGATGTCGCCCAGCGGGCGCAGCAGCGCACCGTGCGCGAGCCCATGCAGATACACGCGCAGGCCACGCCGCTCGGACGGCGGGAACGGGCGCCGGCTGGCCTTGTCGGCCACCAGCTCGACCGCGGCGATCATCCCCGTCTGGCGCACGTCCGCCACGTGCGGGTGGTCCTTCAGCGGGGCCAGTCTGGCCGCCATGTGTGCCGCGAGGTCGCGGTTGCGCGCGAGCACCGGTTCCTCGCGAAAGATGGCCAGCGTCTCGAGCGCCACGCGGCAGGCCAGCGGGTTGCCGGTGTAGCTGTGTGAATGCAGGAACGCCTTGCCGGCGCTGTACTCGGAGTAGAACGCCTCGTACACCCGGGTGGTCGTCAGCACCGCGGACAACGGCAGGAAGCCGCCGGTGAGCCCTTTTGACAGGCACATGAAATCCGGCGACACGCCCGCCTGCTCGCAGGCGAACATCGTGCCGGTGCGGCCGAAACCCACCGCGATTTCATCGGCGATGAAGTGCACCTGGAATTCGTCGCACAACTGGCGCAGGCCGGCCAGGTAATCGGGGTGGTACATGCGCATGCCACCGGCGCATTGCACCAGCGGCTCGACGATGACTGCACACACTTCGTGGGCGTGCCGCTCCAGCAACTGCCGCAGCTCGCCCAGGCGGCGGCGTGCCACCTCGGCGGCGCTCTCGCCAGGCTCGGCTTCGTAGGTGTCGGGTGAGGGCGCCAGGATCGGCGTGAGCAGCAGCGGGGCATAGGTCTTGCGATAAAGCGCCACGTCGCTCACCGACAGCGCACCCAGGGTTTCGCCGTGGTAGCTGCCGGTGAGCGCGATGAAGCGCGTCTTTTCGCCGTGTCCCTGGTTGAGCCAGTAATGGAAGCTCATCTTCAGCGCGACTTCGACCGCGGCCGAGCCGTTGTCGGCATAGAACACCCGTTCCATGCCGGGCGGTGCAACGCGCACCAGTTCTTCGGCCAGCGCCACCGCCGGCTCGTGGGTAAAGCCGGCGAAGATCACGTGCTCGAGCGTGCGGGCCTGCTCGGCGAGTGCCGCCGCAATGCGCGGATTGGCATGCCCGAACAGATTGGTCCACCACGAGCTGATGCCATCGAGATAGCGGCGCCCGTCAGTGCCGATCAGCCAGGCGCCTTCGCCGCGCGCAATGGGCACCATCGGCACCGTCAGGTGGTCGTGCATCTGCGTGCAGGGATGCCAGAGATGGCTCAGGTCGCGACGCACCAGGGCGTCGGCAGCGGGGAACGTGTTCATCCGGCTATGATCGGCGTTTCTGGCGTATACGCTCAAGTCTTGAACCCCAGGGAGCCGGTTTGAAGCATTGGCGCACTGCACTGGTCGGCCTGCTGGCCCTGCTGCTGACTGGTTTTGCCCTGTTGTGGTTTCTGCCCGCGAGCTGGGCGATGCCGCTGCTGGCGCCACGCTTGAACGGTGTGCGCCTGAGCGATGTCAGCGGCTCGCTGTGGGACGGTGCGGCAGGGCAGGTGCTCTCCGCCAGGAACGAAAACCTCGGCCGCGTGAACTGGCAGCTGTCGCGGTTGGCCCTGCTGGGCGAGCAACGACTGCGCGTGGACATGCATGGCCCCCGGCTCGACTTCACCGGCAGCATGGAAGGTGGCAGCGCCACGGAGGCCGTGTGGACGGACGTCCAGATGCGTGCCGACCTTGGCCTGTTCGGCGCGGCTGCCAGCCTGCCCGGCGGGCAGGCTCGCGGCACGCTGGCGATGACGGCCGGGCACGTGCGCCTGAGTGGCGGCTGGCCGCTGGAGATGGATGCGAGCATCACCTGGCAGCCAGCGGCGATGCGCGTGCCGCGGCTGGGCGAGCTACCGCTCGGCACGCTGTTGTTGACCCTGCATTCGAGCAAGGGTGTGGTCGAAGGCACGCTGCACGACGACGGCAGCGGTCCGCTGCAGGTCGCCGGGCGGTTGCAGCTGAGCCCGCTGGGCCGACGGTTCACGGCCGAGGCGAAACCGCGCGAACCGAATGCGGGCTTGCAACGCTGGCTGTCCGGCCTGGGTACCACGGACGCCCGCGGTGTCACGCACATCAACTACAGCGGCGGCCTGGCCGCCGCCCTACCCGAGGGAAAGCGATGAGCGAACTGAACCTGCCTCACGCGCTGCAGGCGGCACGCGATGCGGCGCAGGCCGCTGCCGAGGTGTTGCGGCACTACTGGAAGCGCGGCGTCGACATCGAGCTGAAGAGTGACGACACGCCCGTCACGGTGGCCGATCGCGAAGCCGAGCTGGCCATCCGGCGGGTACTGCAGAAGGCGCTGCCCGAAGCCTCCGTCTATGGCGAGGAGTTCGGGCGCGAAGAAGGCAACCATGAGCTGCTGTGGCTGGTCGATCCGCTGGATGGCACCAAGAGCTTCGTGCGCCGCACGCCGTTCTTCTCCACCCAGATCGCACTGATGCAGCGCGGCGAGTTGGTGCTAGGCGTCTCCAGTGCCCCGGTCTATGGCGAGACGATGTGGGCCAGCGTGGGCGGCGGCAGCTGGTACGAAGGCGAATGCGTGCACGTGGCGGCCACCGACAGCCTGTCGCAGGCGTCGTTGTCCGTCGGCAATATCAAGTCGCTGACCGCCGATGCCCGCTGGGACGTGCTGGGCGCGCTCATCCGCGGGAGCAATCGCATTCGTGGCTACGGCGATTTCTGCCACTACCACCTGCTGGCGCGCGGCAGCCTGGACCTGGTGCTGGAATCGGACGTGAACATCCTCGATATCGCGGCTCTGGCGGTGATCGTGCGCGAGGCCGGTGGCGTGTTCACCGACCTGGATGGCCAGGCCTTGACGCTGGACACGCGCAGCGTGCTCGCCGGTACGCCGGCACTGCACGAAAGCGTGCTGTCACGGCTGCGTCAGGCCACGAAGGGATAGAATGCCCCGATGCGCAAGCCACCCATCATCCATTCCGCCCAGGACGTGCGTGACAGCAGTTTCCTGCATGTCGAGCGCCTCGACCTGGAGTTTTCCAACGGCGAACGCCGCATCTACGAACGGCTGAAGGGCAGTGGCCTGGGCGCCGTCATCATCGTGCCGATGCTCGATGACGAGACGGTGTTGCTGGTGCGCGAGTACGGCGCCGGCGTGGGCCGCTACGAACTGGGCCTGCCCAAGGGGCGCCTGGATCGCGACGAGACCGTGGAGCAGGGCGCCGATCGCGAACTGAAGGAAGAGATCGGCTATGGCGCGCGCAAGCTGAAAATCCTGCACAACCTGTCGTTGTCGCCGTCTTACATGACGCACATGGCGCACGTGGTGCTGGCGCAGGACCTCTACCCCGAGCGCCTTGAAGGCGACGAGCCGGAGGAACTCGAGGTGGTGCCCTGGAAGATGGCCGAGCTGCACACGCTGATTGCGCGCGATGAAGTCACTGAGGGGCGATCCATCGCGGCCTTGTTCATGGCGCGCGAATACCTTGCCGGACGGTTTCTTCCCACATGAGCAACGCTCCTTTTTCCACGCTGCTGCAACAGGTCGCCACGATTGCCCGCGATGCCGGTGCAGCCATCCTTGAGGTGTACGGCGACGACTTCGAAGTGCAGCGCAAGGACGATCATTCGCCGCTGACCGCCGCCGACCTCGCCGCACAACAGGTGATCACGGCCGGGCTGGGGCGGCTTGACGGCGTGTTGCCGGTGATCTCCGAGGAGGCGCGCGCGGCGCCGTGGTCGCAACGGCGTGAATGGCAGCGCTACTGGCTGGTCGATCCGCTCGACGGCACGCGCGAGTTCGTCAAGCGCAACGGCGAATTCACCGTCAACATCGCGCTGATCGAACACCACCAGCCCGTGCTCGGCGTGGTGCTGGCGCCGGTGACGGGCGAGCTGTATGCCGCGGCCCGCGACCAGGGCGCCTGGATGCAGGCGAAGCAGGATGCCGCCTGGCAACGTATCGGTACCCGCGCACTGGCGCAGCCGCCGGCCGTGGCCGGCAGCCGCTCCCACGGTGGTGCCGGCACTGCCTTGCTGCTGCAGCTGATCGGTGACGACTACGAGACCAGGTCGCTGGGTTCCTCGCTGAAATTCTGCCTGTTGGCACGCGGTGACGCGGACGTCTATCTGCGCCGCGGCGCCACCAGTGAATGGGATACCGCGGCGGCGCAGAGCGTGCTGGAGGAAGCCGGCGGCGCCGTGCTCGACCTCGCCGGCGAGCCGCTGCGCTACAACCGCGGCGACTCGCTGATCAATCCGGAATTCATCGCCGTCGGCGACCTGGCCATCGACTGGAAGGCCCGCCTTGCGCTGGCTGACCTGGACGCCCCATGAGCGACGCGGTGCGGCACGGCCTCGACGACCTGCTCGCCATCATGGCGCGCCTGCGCGATCCGCAGGACGGCTGTCCGTGGGACGTGCAGCAGGACTTTGCCTCCATCGCGCCGTATACGATCGAAGAGGCCTACGAGGTCGCCGACGCGATCGACCGCCTGGACTGGCGCGACCTGCGCGACGAGCTGGGCGACCTGTTGCTGCAGGTCGTCTTCCACGCGCAGATGGCCAAGGAAGCCGGGCTGTTCGATTTCACCGATGTAGCCCACGCGATCAGCGACAAGATGGTGCGACGCCATCCGCATGTGTTCGGTGCCGAGCGTTACGACGATCTGGACGCGCAGAAGCAGGCGTGGGAAGACATCAAGACGGCCGAACGCGCCGCGCGGGGCGAAAGCCACGACGACAGCGCACTGGCCGGCGTCTCGCGCGGCCTGCCGGAGTGGAAACGCGCCCTCAAGCTGCAGGAGCGCGCCGCGCGCGTCGGTTTCGACTGGCCGGACGAGCAGCCGGTGATCGCCAAGCTGCTGGAGGAGGTCGAGGAGGTACGCGTCGAATTCGCCGATGGCCGCGATCCGCAGCGCCTGCAGGACGAGATCGGCGACGTGCTGTTCGTGGTGGTGAACCTGGCACGACACGGCGGCGTGGACTTCTCGCAGGCATTGCGCCACGCCAACGCGAAGTTCGAACGCCGTTTCCGCCGCATGGAACAACTGGCGCGCGACCAGGGTGACGGCCTGGCGGAGCGGGACCTGGCGGGGCAGGAAGCGCTCTGGCAGCTGGCCAAGCGCATGGACGAACCGTCGAGCTGAAAAAGAGGCACGGGCTCTGGGGTTCCCGTGCCTCAGGGCAGGACGCCGCCTGTGCCGGCGGCATCGGTTCTTCTTCTGGTTATGGCTGGCTGGCGGTCGCCGCGGCGGGTTTCGCCGGCGCGTGGCGCTGTTCCCATTCGCTGCGCATCTTCTCGAATTCGGCGCGTCGCCTGGCATCGTTGGCCAGGTTCTCGTCGAGGCTCTTGCGCAGCGTCGCAATCGCCTGGTCCGGGTTGGCGGGCGCCATCTGCGCGCGGGCCAGGTGGTGGTAGACGTAGGTGCGCACGCCCGGATCCTGTGACTTGGCCAGCACCTCGTTGTAGAGGGCCGGCAGCTCCTTGGCACGACCGCTCGCCAGGTACAGGCGCTCCAGTGCGCGCAGGTCCTCGATGACCGCCGAACCCGGGCCGCCCATGTGGTGGCCGTCCATGCCGGCATGGCCCATGCCAGCACCGCGGCCGCCCATGAAGTCGTGGTCGTGGCCGCCGTCGTCGCCCGGCTGGGCAGCCTTGGCGGCAGGTGCAACCTTGGCCGGGGGCGCGGCGGGTGCGGCAGCCTGGGCCGAGGCGAAGGTTGCGGCGCCGGCCATGAGCATGGCCAGGCCGGAAGCGAGCAAGGTCTTGCGCTGCATGATGAGTGACTTCCACGATGGATGTGCTGGCAGGAACGTACCTGGGGGCCAGCGCGTTGACCGTGGCGGAAGTCATGGCGGGCAGCCTTCAACCTTTTCGCTGCCGGGCACATCCCATCAGCGTCCGTTCACCAAGGAGTCCTTCATGCGCCGTCTTCTGCTTGCCGCTCTTCTCCTCGCCCCGCTGGCTTCGCAGGCGGAGGATTGCAAATACCAGGCGCCACGCAACCTGACGCTCGACCTCAACGGCGTGCGTTCGGTGCAGGTCGACCTGCACAGCCACGACCTGCACGTGAGCGGCAGCGAAAGTGCCAAGGGTGGCCAGCTGACCGGGCGCGCCTGTGCCTCCGATCCCAAGCTGCTCGACGAGCTGACGGTGACGCAGCGACGCGAGGGGGATCGCCTGATCATCGAGGCGGGTTCCAGGGGGCGCATGGTCATCAGCATGTTCGGGCGCAGCTACGACAACCTCGAACTGGACCTGCAGCTGCCGGCACAGATGCCGGTGGTGCTCAACGTCGGCTCGGGCGATGCCTGGGCCACCGGCCTGACGAACCTCGAGGCCCAGGTGGGTTCGGGCGATGTCCACGTCAGCAGGATCAGTGGTCCGTTCTCGGCCAGCATCGGTTCGGGCGACGTGGACGTGCACGACGTCGGCACCCTGGACGTTGGTTCGGTCGGTTCGGGCGACTTCAAGGTGGATGGCGTTCGCGGCGATGCGCGCGTGGGCAGCGTCGGTTCCGGTGACGTTTCGATCGTGCGCGTCGGCGGCAACGTGCGCGTCGACACGCTGGGTTCCGGCGACCTGCGCGTGCGCGACGTGCACGGCGACTTCAGCGTGGGCGCCAAGGGTAGTGGCGACGTCAGCCACTCCGGCGTGCAGGGCAAGGTCAAGGTGCCGCGCGAAGACGACTGACGCCGGTTACGCGCCCAGCCAGCGGTACACCCAGTACACCAGCGGCGCGCACACCAGCAGGAAGGGTATCGACACCAGGTGGAACAGCCGCGCCCCGTGCGGCTGTTTCGCCAGTCGCAGCGCGATCAGGTTGGCGAGTGAGCCGATGGCCAGGCCGAAGCCGCCCACGTTCACGGCCACGGCCAGCGCCATGGCGTGCGGCGCATGACCGAGCAACAGCACGGTGGCCGGCACGTTGCTGATCACCTGCGAGGCGGCGATGCCGCTCACATAGAGCGTGAGCGGGTGGTCCAGGTCGGGGCCATCGAGCGCGTGTTGCACCATGGCCAGTTCGGCGAAGTGCCCCAGCCCGAGGAAAATTGCGGCGAAGGTCGCCAGCAACAGCCAGTCCACGCGTGCCAGCGTGCCGCGCTCCAGCAGCGCAAACGGCACCAGCAGCAGGGTTGCCCCGAGCACGGCGTGGCCGCGCTCCATCATCATCACCATGCTCAGCAGCGCCAGCATCGACAGGCCGGCCTGGGCGATCGACACCGGGTGGCCGTCGACGTCCTCGGCATGCACGTGCACCCGACCCTTGGGCATCCACAGCAGGGTCAGCGCAGCCACCATCAGGAACATCGTGGCGAATGCGGGCAGCATGGCGTGCACGAAGCGCAGGAAGGGCAGGTGGTCGTACTGCCACAGCAACAGGTTCTGCGGGTTGCCGATCGGGCTGAGCGTGGAACCGGCATTCACCGCCAGCGCCTCGAGCACGACCATGCGCATGACGGGCAGGTTGGAGATGGCGCCGATCGCCAGCGTCAGCGGCACGATCAGGAACAGGCTCACGTCATTGGTCAGCACCATCGACAGCAGGGCCGTGGTGCCGACGAGCATCAGCGCCAGCCCGCGCACCGAGTGCGCGCGTGCGATCAGGGCCGCTGCCGCGTGCTGCACCAGTCCGCTGTCGCGAATGCCCTGGATGCAGACGAGCAGGCCCAGCAGGCCCGCCAGGGTCGGCAACTGCAGCCAGCGCTGGTGATCGGCAAGCGGGCGCGGGTCGGCCACGGCCAGCACGACGGCGAGCAGCGCGAAGCACAGCAGCAGCCGCTCCTGCCTCAGGCGGCTAATCCAGGGGCGTAAGGCATTCATGCCGGCGCGGGGTGCCGGAACGGGAGGGTCATGCGATGGACTCCGGTGCGGATCGCGGCCAGTCGAGCAGATGCTCAGCTCTCCCGCAACAGACGCATGGGCGACGTGCGGCTGACCCGTCGCGTGCCGGCCAGGCCCAGCAGCATCACCACCACTGCCGCCCCGAGTGCGGACAGCACCAGTGGCAGCAAGGGCGGCACGAAGTTTTCGATGTGGAAGATCGCATGGCCTAGCCACAGTCCGGTGCCGGCCGCGCCAGCGGCGGCGGTGAGGCCGGCCACCAGTCCCAGCAAGGCGAATTCGCAGGCGGCAGCGGCGCGCAGCTGCACGCGCCGCGCGCCGAGCGTGCGCAGCAGGGCGGCTTCGTGGCGACGCTCCTGCGCGCTTGCCGCGAGCGCGGCGGCCAGCACCAGCGCCCCGGCCAGCAGGCTGAAGCCCAGCACCCAGCGCACGGCGGCGCCGACCCGGTTCACGATGTCGCGCACGCGGTCGAGCATGGCGTCCACATCGATCAGGCTGAGGTTGCTGTAGTCGCGCGACAACTGCGCCAGCGCCTCGGTGTGGCCGGCGGGGAGGTAGAAGCTGGCGATCCAGGTGTGGGGCAGGCGGCTGGCGTGGGCCGGGTCCAGCACCAGGAAGAAGTTGACCCGGAACGAACTCCAGTCGACGCGGCGGATGCTGCCCACGCGCGCCTCCAGATGCCCCTCGCCGACGTCGAAGCTCATGCGGTCGCCCACCTTCAGGCCGAACATGTCACGCCACATGGTGTCGATGGACACTTCGGCCTGCGCCGGACGGTCGCCATGCCAGCGCCCGGCAACCACTTCGTTGCTGGGCGGCAGCTCGCCGGCCCACGACAGGCGCAGCTGGCGATCGGCCCAGTCCCTGGCGCGCTCGTCCTTGAACTGCAGCCGGTCGAGCGGATGGCCGTTGATGGCGGTGAGCTTGCCGACGGCCAGCGGGAGCATGTTGAGCTTGTGGCCGTCCATGCGGGCAAGTGCCTGCGCGAAGCCGTCGCGCTGGTCGTCCTGCAGGTTCAGCACGAACCAGTTGGGCGTATCGGCGGGCAGCTCGCTGCGCCAGCCTTCCAGCAGGGCCGGGGCGACGATGGCGAGCAGCAGCAGGGCGACCAGCCCGAGGCTGAGCGCGGTCGCCTGCAGCAGGCTCATGCCCCGCCGGCGGGCCAGTGCGGCCAGCCCCAGTCGCAAGGCAGGGTGGGCGCCGGGGGCCACGCGCCGCGCGACCCACAGCAGCAGGGCGGCCAGCAGCGCCGCGACCACCGCCACGCCGAGCAGGCTCACCGCGAGGATGCCGGCCAGTTTCGCCGAGCCGCTCTGGCTCCAGATCAGCAGCAGCGCCACCAGCGCCGGCACCAGGTACAGCGCATCAAAGCGCCGCACGCGCCGCGCCGCGCTTTCGCGGAACACGGCCACCGGCGGCACCTCGGCCAGCCGCGCCAGCGGCGGCAGTGCAAAGCCGGCCAGCACGGCCAGGCCGATCAGCGCGGCCGCGGCGGCGGGGCCCAGCGGCAATACGGTGGGCACGGTGGCGAACAGCTGGCTGGCGAAATGCCAGCTCAGCTGGGCCAGCCCCAGCGCGATGAGGGAGCCAAGGATCACCGCCGGCATGGCCAGCAGGCCCAGCGTGCCGACCAGCAGGCCAAGCACGCGTCGGCGTGGCGTACCCAGGGCGCGCAGCAGGGCCACTTCATGGGTCTTGCGGCGCGCATAGCGCTGCGCGGCGAGCGCAATGGCCACGCCGGCCAGCAGGGCGGAAAGCAGCGCCGTGAGCCGCAGGAAGGCGCTGGCGCGGTCAAACGCACTGCGCATGCGTTCCTGGGTCTGCTCGGGCGTGATCAGTTCGGCGCCCTGCGGCAGCGCCCGGGCCTGTACCCAGTCGCGCCAGCCCTGCACGGCAGCGGGCTGGCCCGACACCAGCAGGCGATGGCGCGCGCGACTGCCCACGCCGAGCAGGCCCGCCTGCGCCGCGTCGCTGACGTTCATCAGGGCCCGCGGCGCCATCGCCACCAGTTCGCCGCCATCGGGCTGGCGCAGCAGCTCGCCGGCGATGCGCAGCTCGCGGCCGCCCAGTTGCACGACATCGCCCAGCCTGAGCCCGAGTGCGACCAGCGCGCGATGATCGAGATAGACCGTGCCGGCTGCGGGCCCGTTGCCGGCATGGCTGCCGCCGCGGGCGTCCCGCAGCTCCAGCGTGCCGCGCAACGGGTACGAGGCATCGGTGGCCTGCACGTCCAGCAGCTGGCTCTGGTTGTTGGCGAAGGCCACGCTGGGGAAGCTGGCGCCCTGGGTGACGTGCAGGCCGCGCTGCGCCGCCTGCGCCGCGAACGTCGGTGGCAGCGCCTGTGGCGAACTGATGCCGAGGTCGCCACCGATCAGTTCGGCCGCGCTGGCCAGCACGCCGCGCTCCATGCGCGTGGCCAGCGTGGCGACCACGCCCAGCGCGACCACGGCCAGTACCAGGGAAGCGCCGAGCGTGCGCAGCTCGGGCAGATGCCATTCACGGCGCAGGGTGCGCAGCGACAACGCCAGCAGCTTCATGCGCGCCCCCCGGTCACGGCGCCACCACCGTCGCCGGACGGGACGGCGTGATGACGCGTCCATTGTCCAGTTCCACCTGGCGGGTACAGCGCGCGGCCAGCCGGGGATCGTGCGTCACCAGCACCAGCGTGGTGCGGTGGTCGTGGTTGAGATCGAACATCAGGTCGCTGATGTGGTGGCCGGTGCGCTGGTCGAGGTTGCCGGTGGGTTCGTCGGCAAACAACAGCCGCGGGCCGTGCACGAAGGCGCGCGCGATCGCCACGCGCTGCTGCTCGCCGCCCGAGAGCTGCGCCGGGTAATGGCGCCGCCGCGGCGTCAGCCCCACCGCCGCCAGCGCCTCGCGCGCCCGTGCCCGCGCGTCGTCGCGGCCTTCCAGCTCCAGCGGGAGCATGACGTTTTCCTCGGCGGTCAGCGCAGGCAGCAAATGGAACGACTGGAACACGAAGCCCACCAGCCGCCGCCGCAGGTCCGCCCGGGCTTCCTCGTCCAGGCGCTCCAGCGCATGCCCGTCCAGCGCGATATGGCCACTGCTGGGCAGGTCCAGCCCGGCCAGCAGGCCGAGCAGGGTGGTCTTGCCCGAGCCCGAGGCGCCGACGATGGCGAAGCTCTCGCCCTCGCGTACCTGCAGCGAGACGCCGGTGAGAATATCCAGTCGCCCTTCGGGCCCCTGGACCGACTTGCTAACATCGACCGCGTCCAACAGGACGTCCCGGGATAACACGGAGGCATTACCACTCATGCGTCGTTTCCTTTGCTGGCCGGCTCTGCTGAAGCCGGCCCTGTGGGGGCTCGTGCTGTTGGGCGCCGTCGGCGCCGCCCATGCGGCCCCGCCGAAATCCGTGCTCGTGCTTGGCGACTCGCTGTCCGCCGCGCACAACATTCCGGTCGAGTCCGGCTGGGTGCATTTGCTGGGCGACCGCCTGTCGAAGATGGAGCCGGCCTGGACGGTGGTCAATGCCAGCATCAGCGGCGAAACCTCGCTGAGCGGTCGAAACCGATTGCCGGCGCTGCTGGACAAGGTCCATCCGGGGGTGCTGGTGATCGAACTGGGCGCCAATGACGGCCTGCGCGGCCTGCCGCTGGCCTCGCTCCACGACAACCTGGCCGCGATGATCGATGCCGGCCAGAAAGCCGGTGCCCGCGTGCTGCTGGTAGGCATCGAGCTGCCGGTGAACTACGGGCCGCAGTACCGGGACGGCTTGCGCGCCGTGTATGCCGGGCTGTCGCGGGAGAAAAAGACCGCCCTGGTGCCCTTCCTGCTCGAGGGCGTGGCCCTGCGGCCCGAGCTGATGCAGGAGGATGGCCTGCACCCGGTTGGCGCCGCGCAGCCGCAGGTGCTGGACAACATTTGGAAGGCGCTCGGGCCGCTGTTGCGCTAACGTGAACATGGTCACAACCCGCTGTGAATCGTGATGGCCGGATTTCACGTGGCCCTCACGATGCGGATCGTTAGCTGTTCACCTTTGTGAAGTCTGCTTCAGGAGGTAAGGATGAGCTCACGCGACGAACAATCAGGATTGATCCTGCTGGTGGAAGACAACCGCCAGATCGCTGAAATGGTCGGCGAGTTTCTCGAGCGCCGTGGCTACTCGGTCGACTACGCCGCCGATGGTGTCAGTGGCTTGCACCTGGCCGTGTCCAACAGCTACGACGTGGTCGTGCTCGACCTGATGCTGCCGGGCATGGACGGCCTTGACGTCTGCCGCAAGCTGCGCCGCGACGCCAAGAAATCCACGCCCGTGCTGATGCTCACTGCGCGCGACACGCTGGAAGACAAGCTGGTCGGCCTGGAAGCCGGCGCCGACGATTATCTGGTCAAGCCGTTCGAAGTACGTGAGCTGGAAGCACGCCTGCGCGCGCTGATCCGTCGCGACCGACGCCAGGTGTCCACCGAGATACTCACCGTGGGCGACATGACGCTCGACACCGCCACCTTGCGTCTCGTGCGCGCGGGGCAAGAGTTGACGGTCTCGCCGATCGGGCTGAAGTTGCTGGCCATCCTCATGCGCGAATCACCGCGCGTGGTGAGTCGGCGTGATATCGAGCGCGAGATCTGGGGCGACACGCTGCCCGATTCGGATACCTTGCGCTCGCATCTCTACAACCTGCGCCGGGTGATCGACAAACCGTTCGAGCGCCCGCTGTTGCATACCATCCACTCCGCCGGTTATCGCCTTGCCGATCTCGAATCCGAGGTGGCCTCCGCGTCACAGCCGGCATGACCGTGCCTGCGTGAATTGATTATGGTGAGCAGGGGCCGTTCCCAGCCTATGGGCGCGTTCCGCCGTGGCCTGTTCCACAGGCGCATGGCAATCATCTTTGGCCTGCAACTGCTGGCCATCGTGATCACGTGCCTGATGGGCATCTACAACGTCGCACCGGTGGGTGCCGTGCTCACGCTGATCGTGATCATCAGCGCGCTGGCCTGGTTTGCGGTGCGACGGCAGTGGGCGCCGGTCAGGCGGCTGGCGCGCGCGGTCAGCCATTGGGAGGAGGACCTGTCGCCCGACCTGAGCCATTGGCACCCGGACAAGTTGCCCGACCCCACCGATGCCGACGTGGCGACGCTGGCGAGCAGCCTGTACGGCTTCGCCAGCCGCATCGATGGCTACAGCCAGCGCGAGCGCAACTTCACGCGTGATGCCAGCCATGAACTGCGCAGCCCGCTCACGGTGATCAAGATGTCCGCCGACATGCTGGCCGACGACCTGTCACTGGGTGAATTCGGCCAGCGCTCCGTGCAGCGCATCAAGCGTTCGACGCGCGAAATGGAGGCGCTGGTCGAAGCGTTGCTGATCCTCGCGCGTGAATCGGACAACGGCCTCACCGAAGAAGACTTCGTGGTCAACGACGTGCTGCGGCATGAATTGCCCGACGTGCTCGAGATGCTGGAAGGGCGTCCGATAACCATCGAGCTGGAGGAGCCCGCCCGCTTCGTTCTGCACGGCTCGCCCCGGGTCTTCGCCGTGCTCTGCTGGCAGCTCATCCGCAATGCCTGCCAGCAGGCCGAAGGCGGCACGGTGGTGATCGCGGTGATGCCGGGCGTGGTGACGGTGACGCATCGTGGCGAAGCGCCGGCGCCGTCGGCCGCGAACCGGCATGGCTTCGAGCTGGCCATTGCCCAGCGCATCAGCGAGCGTTTCCACTGGCCGCTGGAGCTGCAGACGCGCGAAGACCGCAGGCACATCGCGCGGATCAAGTTTCCCGAGTCGATGCCGGCCGCTGCCTAGTCAGGGCGCGCTGGCCTCACGCGAGGAGGCGACCAGCGCGCTGCGTGCCGGTGCGGCCGTCACTGCCGCAGCGAGGCGCTCACTGCAAACGCACACCCGGTCTTCGCCTTGACGTCATCCAGCGTCACGCCGTCGTGCAGCTCGAGCAGGGTGAGGCCCTTGCCCTTCTCGACCGCGAACACGCACAGGTCGGTGATGATCAGGTCGACGCACTCCTTGCCGGTGATGGGCAGGTCGCACTGATCCTTGATCTTGGGCGAGCCGTCCTTCGCGGTGTGCTCCATCAGCACCACCACGCGCTTCACGCCACTGACCAGGTCCATGGCGCCGCCCGGACCCTTCACCATCTTGCCCGGTACCATCCAGTTGGCGAGGTCGCCGGTGCAGGACACTTCCAGGCCGCCCAGGATCGACAGGTCGATGTGGCCGCCGCGGATCATCGCGAACGATTCCGCGCTGGAGAAAAAGCTCGAGCCGGGCAGGGTGGTGATGGTCTGCTTGCCGGCGTTGATCAGGTCCGGGTCGACATGCGCGTCATCCGGAAACGGACCGATGCCGAGCAGGCCGTTCTCCGACTGCAGCGTGACGTCCATGCCCGGCGGAATGTAATTGGCCACCAGGGTCGGGATGCCGATGCCCAGGTTCACGTAGAAACCGTCCTGCAGCTCCTTCGCCGCGCGTTGCGCCATGGCGGTGCGGATCGGGCTTTCCTTGCCGGTGTTGGCGCCGGCCACGGTGCGGAACTCGATGCGCTTCTCGTACGACGGACCCTTGATGATGCGGTCGACGTAGATGCCCGGCACGTGGACATTGTTCGGATCGAGCGTGCCCACCTCGACCAGTTCTTCCACTTCGGCCACGCAAAGCTTGCCGCAGGTGGCGATCATCGGATTGAAGTTGCGCGCCGTTTCGCGGAACACCAGGTTGCCCAGGCGGTCGCCCTTCCATGCCTTGACGATCGACACGTCGGCGTGGATCGCTTCCTCCAGCACGTATTCCTTGCCGTCGAACAGTTTGGTTTCCTTGCCTTCGGCCAGCCTGGTGCCGAATGCGGTGCGCGTATAGAAGCCGGGGATGCCGGCGCCGCCCGCGCGCAGTTTCTCGGCCAGGGTGCCCTGCGGCACCAGGTGCAGCTCCAGCTCGCCTGCCAGCACCTGGCGCTCGAATTCCTTGTTCTCGCCCACGTAGGAGGCGTACACGCGCTTGACCTGGCGGGTCTTGAGCAGCGGCCCCATGCCGAAATCATCGACGCCGGCGTTGTTGCCGACGATGGTCAGACCCTTGGTGCCGGCCGCCAGCAACGCGGCGATCAGGTTCTCGGGGATGCCGCACAGGCCGAAGCCGCCGGCGGCGATGGTCATGTCGTCGAACAGCAGCCCGTCGAGAGCTTCCGCCGCGCTTGCATAAACCTTGTCCATTGCGATGCCTTCTTGCAGGGAGTGCCAGCTGCCAAGGATACGACGGAATGATGGCCGCTTATGCCTTCCGACGGTCGCAGGGCCGCCGGATGCCTCCCTCGTGGCCCCGGGTGCGCATGGCGCCCATCGCAAGCCATACGGGCGCGTGTCGAGGGGGCTGGTCGTTATACTTGCCCTCATTGTCCCGGGGAGTGCCGTCCGTGAAGTCCAGCCGTCTCGTCGCCGCCGTCGCAGCGCTGGGCATCGCGTCCATGAGCCATGCCTCCGCGCCGGTGCTGGTGATCCACGGTGGCGCCGGCGTGATCAAGCGCGAAATGAGCCCGGCCAGGGAAAGGGCGGTACGCGCGGCCCTGACGCTGGCGCTGAAGAACGGCTACGCCCAGCTGAAGGCCGGCAAGCAGGCCATCGATGCGGTGACGGCGGCAATCACCGTGCTGGAGGACGATCCCAACTTCAATGCGGGCAAGGGCTCGGTGTTCACCCATGACGGCAAGAACGAAATGGATGCCGCCGTGATGGACGGTTCCACGCTGGAGGCCGGTTCGGTGGCGGGCGTGCACCGCGTGAAGAATCCGATCCTGCTGGCGCGCGCCGTCATGGAGAAGTCGCAGCACGTGATGCTGGTCGGCGATGGTGCCGAAGAATTTGCCCGCGAGGTGGGCGTCGAGCTGGTCGATCCGTCCTATTTCCGCACGGAAGAGCGCTGGCAGCAGCTGCAGAAGGCCTTGCGGGAAGACGCGGGGCATGCAAAGCATACAGACGTCGAGACGGCCAAACACTTCGGCACGGTCGGTGCCGTGGCGCTCGACCTCCAGGGGCATCTGGCGGCGGGTACGTCCACCGGTGGCATGAACGACAAGCGCTTCGGGCGGGTGGGTGACTCGCCGCTCATCGGTGCCGGCACCTATGCCAATTCCGGCTGCGCCGTGTCGGGCACGGGCTGGGGCGAGTACTACATCCGGACGGTCGCCGCGCACGAAGTGTGCATGCGCGTGACCCAGATGCGCGTGCCGCTCAAGCGCGCGGCCGCCGAAGTCATCAACCAGGAAATCCCGTCCATGGGCGGCAACGGCGGGGCCATTGCGCTGGATGCCGACGGCCATGTGGCGATGCCGTTCAACACGGACGGCATGTACCGCGGGTGGATCGGCGCGGACGGCGTGCCGCACGTGGCGATCTATGGCGACGAGAACGACGGTACCGCCGATCCGTTGCCGTCCGGCGATTCGTCCGGCTCGCCCTGAACCAGGCTGCGGGACGCCGTGGCGGCCCGCGCATGACGATCAGTCCTCGCTGTCCGGGCGCTCGCGCACCGGGTGCTTGCTGAGCTTGCGCTGCAGGGTGCGGCGGTGCATGCCGAGCCGGCGCGCTGTTTCGGAGATGTTGCCGTCGCATTCGGTCAGCACGCGCTGGATGTGCTCCCACTCGAGGCGGCGCAGGGCCAGCGGTGCCTCGGGCGCGTCCACGACATCGTCGTCCGCGCCGCCGGCATCGCCGTCGAGCAGGGCGCGGACCACCGCATCGGCGTCCACCGGCTTGGCAAGATAGTCGTGCGCGCCCCGCTTGATCGCTTCCACCGCCGTGGCGATCGACGCATAGCCCGTCAGCAGCAGCACGCGGATTTCCGGCACCATCGCCTGCAGTTCCGGGATCAGCCGGAGCCCGTTTTCGTCGCCCAGCTTCAGGTCGAGCACGCAGTAGCGGGGTTGGTGCCGGCGCGTCAGCGCGCGGGCCTCGTCGGCGTTGCTCGCCGTGATGACTTCAAAACCGCGTGAACTGAGCGCGCGCGCCAGGACCCGGGCAAACGTGACGTCGTCATCGATGATCAGGAGTTGCTGGTCACTCATGGGGTTCTCCACCGGCCAGGGGCCGCATGCGCCCATTGTTGCCGGTGCGACAACGCATGCACATGGGGCGATGTGCCTCTGTGGCTATCTGCCGCAGCAATTATGGCGCCGCGATCACCGCGAGCGGTAGCCGCAGCGTCATCTGTGCGCCGTGCTCGCTGTTGCTGGTAGTCAGTTCACCCTCGAGGCGCTCGGCGGTTGCCTCGGCGAGTGCCAGTCCGATGCCCAGCCCGGTTTGCTTCTGCGACTGGCCCAGCACGGCAAGTTCGCCGGTGGCGGAAAAGCCCGGCCCCTGGTCGCTCACGATCAGTTCCAGCCAGCCGCCATCCCGGCGAGCCGTCAGCGCCACGGCCTGGGACTGGTTCATGGCGGAGGCATCGGCCGCATTGTTGAGCAGGTTGAGCAGGGCGTGGCGCAGGCCCGGCGGCGTACGCAGCATGATGCGTGCCGCGTCCTTGTCCTGGGTGAGGGTCAGCTCGGCTTCCGGCCGCAACAGCTGGAAGCGTTCCAGGCAGCCGTGGATGAAGCTGGCGAGAGTGATCTGCTCCGGCTCCTGCGAGAGCTGGGCCTTGCCGAAGGCGACCATCTCGCGAAGGATGGTGCGGCAGCGGTCGACCTGGCCTTCCAGCAGGGCGAGATCGTCCGCCAGCGCGGCATCGCCGACATGCTCGCGCCGCAGCTCCGGCAGCAGCGTGCGCATGGTCGACAGCGGCGTGTTGAGTTCGTGCGCGGCACCGGCGGCCTGGGTGGCGATGGCGAGAATGCCCTCGTCGCGCAGCGCCCGCTCACGCACGCGCTGGACCTCCAGCTGCTGCAGGCGCACCGCGCGCGCCAGGCGGTTGATGAAAAAGCCCAGCAGCAAGGCCATGATCACGAAGTTCACGCCCATGCCGACCACGTGCAGGGAAAAGCCGCCGGATGTTCCGCCCATCGGCACGGGCAATGGCACGTACCAGAACAGCAGCACGGCGTAGGCGACGCCGGCAAGCGCCGCCACCGCCGACACGCCGCCCACCGACAGTGCCGCGGCACCGAGCGCAATGGGCACCAGCAGCAATGCGATGAACGGATTGCTCGCGCCGCCGGTGAAATGCAGCAGGTAGCCGAGGATCAGCGTATCCACCGCCACATGCACGATGGTTTCCCATTCGCGGATAGGCCAGGGCTGGGCGAGCCGCCACGCCGCGAACACCGCGAACACCGCGAGCACGCCGATACCCACCAGCAGCGGCAGCAGCGGGATATTGAGTTGCATCCACAGCGCACAGACCAGCACGGCCGAGCTCTGGCCGGCGATGGCGCAGATGCGCAGCCAGGCCAGGCTGCGAAACAGGGTACGAGGGCCGATGCGCTGCTGTGAGGTAGGGCGTTTCATGGGCGCGATACTAGCTTCTTCTTCCCGTCGCCTCAGCCGGCGGGCGCAGGCTACCGGCGAAAAAAAAGCCACCACGGGGCACGCCCCGGGTGGCTTCAATGACCTTGCCCTCGCGCTGGACAGGGAGAGGGTCGACGGGTCAGACCTCTTCGCTATGCACGGCCGGCAGCGGCAGCTGCGCGCCGGCGTGGCTGCGCGAGAGGCGGTTCATCAGCGGCAGCATCACCACGGCAATCACCGTGCAGGCAATGCCCACGAAGCCGAGCTTGTTGAACAGGCCGATGTAGATGTTGAGCGATTCGACCGGGTTGCTGATGTTCTCCGGCATGGCGGCGAGATTGGCCACCACGCTGCCCAGGTACTGCGAGATGCCCACGGCCACGTAGTACGCACCCATCATGAAGCCACCCATGCGCGCCGGCACGTAGCGGGCGATCATGGCCAGGCCCAGGCCGCTCACCAGCAGTTCGCCCAGCGAGTAGAAGCCGTAGCCCCAGACCATCGTCCACGACGACACCTGGCCATCGACCGCGCTGAGGGCGCCAAAGCCGTACATGAAGAAGCCGAGCGCCACGGCACCGAAGCCGAGGGCGAACTTGAACGCCACCGACGGATCCTTGCCCACGCGGCCGAGGCCGTTGTAGATCAGCACCAGCACCGGGCTGAGGATCACGATCCAGATCGCGTTGAGGTTCTGGTACTGCTCCGGGATCCAGTTGAACAGGTGGGTGCCGAACAGGTCGAACGAGAGGTTGACGTTCTTTTGCGCGAACAGGTTCAGCGATGTCGCCATCTGCGCATAGAAGATGAAGAAGAAGATCGTCTGCACGGTGAGCACGAGTGCGGCGATCAGGCCGGCGCGTTCGCTTTTCTCGGCACCGCGGATCAGGTGCACGAAGATGCCCAGGATCACGATGCCGGCGAGGTACACGCAGATCTTCGCCGCCAGCAGGCTCTGCAGGATGAAGGCCGACACCGCGACCAGCACCAGCGATGCGGCCACGAGGGCGAGCACGCGCCCGGCCTGCACCGGCCTTTCGTCGGACGGCGAACCGATGTGCGCCAGCGTGCGGTACATCAGCGAGTAGTTGGCCAGGCCCAGCGCCAGGCCCACGGCGCAGGCGCCGAACGCCGTGTGCCAGCCCATGGCGTCGCCGTAGTGTTCGCCCACGTAGTTGCGGATCCACGGCGTGGCCGTCATCGAGACCATCGAGCCGATGTTCACCGCCATGTAGTAGATGGTGAACGCGCTGTCGATGCGCACGTCGTCGCCCTCGTAGATCTTGCGCACGAGGTTGCCGGCGTTGGGCTTGAAGAAGCCGTTGCCGACGATGATCACGCCCAGCGCGCAATACAGCAGGGTGGGATTGTTCGAGGGAATCCACAGCATCGCGTAACCCAGGGCCAGCACGACGGCGCCGGTCACCATGGTGCGGCGGGTGCCGATCAGCTTGTCACCAACCCAGCCACCGATGGCGGGCGTGGCGTAGATGAGCGCGGCGGCCGCGCCCCACACCAGGTTGGCCTTGGTATCGATGAAGCCGAGCTTCTTCATCATGTAGGTGACCATCAACACCTGCATGCCGTAGAAGCCGAAGCGCTCCCACATCTCGATCAGGAAGACGGTGCTGAAGGAGCGGGTCTGGGAGACCGCTGGATTCTGGGTTGCCATTCAATTGTCCGTACACGGTTCATACAACGGCCACGGGTGGCCGGCTCGCGCAACCCGGAACTGGGTCACAAAGTGCCGAAGGGTAACCTATCCGTCATTCAGGACACGTTGCGCTGCCGCACGAAGGACGGGCGGGTCGGCGCGTGCGGGGCGCCTGTGGCATCATTCGCCGCTTGTGCCCGCCGTTTGCGGGCGGGCGGCCCGGCCGCCATCTCAAGAGGAACGATATTCCATGGCCGCCACCGGTTTTCGCGGACCCCGGCAAATCTGGAACGCCTTCAAGTGGTCGATGAAGGGCCTGCAGGCAGGCTGGCGCCACGAGGCGTCGTTCCGCCTGGAAGTGTGCCTGGCCGTGGTGCTGGTTCCGCTCGGGCTGTGGCTGGGCCAGGGCGGGCTGGAAAAGATCGCCCTGGTGATGTTTCCCATGCTGGTGCTCTCGGCCGAACTGCTCAATTCCGCCGTCGAGGCCGTGGTGGACAAGGTCAGCCCGGAATTCCACGAGCTGGCCGGACGGGCCAAGGACATGGGCTCGGCCGCGGTGTTCCTGCTGCTGGTGATGACGGCCCTGAGCTGGGGCCTGGTGCTCGCGCCGCGCTGGTTCTGAAGCGGGCGCCGGGCCTAGTGGCCTGAGCCGGGGTCCTTGATGGCTTGCACGTCACCCACCGACACCGTGCCGGTCCAGACGCTGTCACGCACCTTGAAGTACAGCTCGGGTTGCCAGCGCCAGGCGGCGTAGAAGTCGCCGCTGCAGCCTGCGATGGGGGCGCCGTAGATGGTGTTGCCGCCGCATGGGGGTGCCGGCCCCCCGGGTGCGATCGTCATCGTCGGGATGCCCAGGTAGTGATCGATGGTTTCGGCGCGGGCCATGCGCAGCTCGCGGATGATGCGCGGCTTGGCGACCGGGTCGCCGTACGGGGCGTAGAGCGTGTCCTGCAATGCCCTGGCACGTTCCCGCTGGCCGGCGTCGAGCTGGTTCCAGATGGCGTCGCGGGTGGCGACGAATTGCGGGAAGTTGCGTTCCGCCGCGATGGCGACCCAGGCATAGGCCGCGACGGGGTCCTTGGCGACGCCTTCGCCGTTGAGATACATCAGGCCGATGCAGAGCTGCGAAAGCTTGTCGGCATAGCGCGCACTGTCGAGGAAGCGCGTCATCGCCTTGGCGTAGTTGCCGTTGGCGTAGTAGTTCATGCCGGTGTACTCGCCGAATTCGTCCGGATGTCCCCAGGTCGACGAGCGGGCCATGGCGGCGAGGATTTGCCGGGACAGCGGGTCGTCCATGGATGCCGCCGATGCGCCGGACGCGGATCCCGCCAGCACCACCAGGGTCAACAGGCCTGTACCGATCAGCTGCCGCATGGCTTGCTCGCCTCCTGCGATCGTCTGGCAACACGGGAACGGCCGCCGCAGGGGCCTGGGCGGCGGCCCCATGCTAGCCGGCGAGCGTCACCGGCCGGTGAAGACGGTCGATTGCGCCGCTGCGCGGGCAGTGTTGCAATGGCGCTTCCATTGGACGGGAGCAGACTCATGAAACTTCTTCGTGCCCTTGCATTGCTGCTGGTCGCCGCCGGCCTGTCGGGCTGCGGTTACAACGCCATCCAGCGCCAGGACGAGGCAGTCAAGGCGGCCTGGTCCGAAGTGGTCAACCAATATCAGCGCCGTGCCGACCTTGTGCCCAACCTGGTCAACACGGTGAAGGGCTATGCGCAGCACGAGGAAAAGGTGCTGACCGAGGTGACCAATGCCCGCGCCAGGGTGGGCAGCATGCAGTTGACGACGGATGACCTGAACAATCCGCAGAAGCTGCAGCAGTTCCAGCAGGCCCAGGGTGAACTCTCCAGCGCGCTGTCGCGGCTGATGGTGGTCAAGGAGAACTACCCGCAGCTGAAGGCCGACGGTTTGTTCCAGAACCTGCAGGCACAGCTGGAAGGCACCGAGAACCGCATCACGGTGGCGCGCAATCGCTACGTGCAATCGGTGCAGCAGTACAACTCGATGATCCGCACCTTCCCCAACAATCTCACCGCCAAGATGTTCGGCTACCAGGTCAAGCCGAATTTCACGGTGGAAAACGAGAAGGCGATCTCGACGGCGCCGACGGTCGATTTCGGCAACACGCCCGCGCCTGCCGCTTCGGCGCATTGACGTGATGCGGCGCGTGACGCGCCTGTTGTGGGTGCTGGCGATGGCCTGCTGGCTCTCGCCGGCACTGCTGCATGCCGCTGACGACGTGCCGAGGCTGGCGCGCCACGTCACCGACCTGACCGGCACGCTCACGCCCCAGCAGGTGGACCAGCTCGACGCGCAGCTGGTGGCGCTGGAGAAGGCCAAGGGCGCCCAGCTGGTCGTGCTGATGGTGCCGACCACGCAGCCGCAGGATATCGCCGAGTATTCGCTGGCCGTGGCCGAAGCCAACAAGATCGGCCGCAAGGGCACCGATGACGGCCTGCTGCTGCTGGTGGCCAAGAACGACCGGCGCGTGCGCATCGAAGTGGGCTATGGCCTGGAAGGCGCCGTGCCGGATGCGGCGACGGCGCGCATCATCCGCGAATACATCGCGCCCAGGTTTCGCGCCAACGACTACTTCGGCGGCATTGGCGACGCGGTGGGCGCGCTGACCCAGCTGGTCAATGGCGAGGCCTTGCCGCCGCCGGTGGAAAGCGCCAATCGCGAGCGACATGGATCCGGCTTCGGCCATGCCTTGCTGATCGGCGTGTTCGCGGCCTTTTTCCTGCGCAACCTGTTCGGGCGTTCGGCCATCTGGTTGCGCACGCCGTTCGGCGCGGCGATCACCGGCGGGCTGGTCTGGTTGCTGGCGGCCTCGGTGGGTGCGGGCATCATGGGCGCGCTGATCGGTGGCGCGCTGATGCTGTTGCCGGCGGGTGCCGGACGCTCGATCGGTGGCGGCGGCTGGGGCGGTTTCGGCGGTTTCGGCGGCGGTGGTTTTGGCGGCGGCAGCGGCGGCGGCTTCGGTGGCGGCGGCTTCAGCGGCGGTGGCGGCAGTTTCGGCGGTGGTGGTTCGTCGGGGAGCTGGTGACATGGCGCGCATGCAACGTTTGCTGATGAACCTGTTCGACGGCTGGTTCCAGTTGCGTCGCCGGTTTCCACAGAGCCTGCTCGACGAGATGGCGCAGGCCATCGGCGAGGGCGAGCGCGGGCACCGCGGCGAGATTCGCTTCGCCATCGAATCGCGCCTCGCACCGCTGGCCGTGCTGGAAGGGCTCGATGCGCACCAGCGCGCGCGGCAGGTATTTGCCCAGCTGCAGGTGTGGGACACCGAGCACAACAGCGGCGTGCTGCTGTACGTGCTGATGGCCGAACATCGCATCGTGATCATTGCCGACCGCGGTATCGCCGCCGTGGTGACCCAGTCGGAGTGGGACGCGATACGCGACCACATGCTCGCGCGCTTTGCGCAGGGCGCCTGGCGCGACGGCTGCCTCGAAGGCATCGCCGAAGCGCATGCACTGCTGCGGCGCCACTTCCCGGGCAACGACAAGGCCAGGCCCGACGAGTTGCCGGACCAGCCCGTGCTCCTCTGATGCGCTGACCGCCGGCGGCCTGGCCGCACTTGCGCGCTGTCGTTCCGCGCAAAAAAAAGGCGGGCCCGAAGGCCCGCCTCATCCGGAAGTCCGGCTCTTGCGAGCTTAGAACTTCTGGTTGTACGACACGTAGAAGTAACGGTCGATGTCGAACGCCGGGTTGTACGGCGAGCTGCCGGTGCCCGAGGTGGTGACCGCGTAGTAGTACGGACCCTTCTTGTTGAAGATGTTGTTCACACCAACGCTGAAGGTGCCCTTCCACGGGGCGGTGTAGCGGAACTGCGCGTCGTTGAACGCGACCGAACCCTTCTGGCTCACGCCCACGCCTTCCAGCGCCGGGTTGGTGTAGGTCGGCATGTTGCATTCCACCGTGGCGGTGTAGCACTTGTCCTTCAGGCCCGAGTAGTAACGGACCGTCCAGCTCGCGCCGAACTGCTTCCAGTCCCAGTCGAGCTGCAGGTTCGAGCGCAGGCGGTACATGCCTTCTTCGCCGAACAGGCTGGTGCTGCTGGTCATGAAGCCCACGTGGTTGACCGGCGTGGCGCCCGGACCGCTGACCGTTTCGTACTTGGTCAGGTAGGTGCTGTCCGAAGCGATGCGGAAGCGGCCGAACGAGGTTTCCGGCAGACGGTAGTGGATACCGACGTCGTAGCCTTCGGTCTTCAGCGTGCCGAGGTTGGCCAGGCTCTCATTGAGCGAGTTGATCGAGCCAGCCACCAGGTTGGAGGTGGCGGTCGGCGTGCGCGTAAAGCGGGAGCAGTACGACGGATCGTTCTGCACGTAGCACAGGTTGACGATGTCGTTGGCATCGACGGCCGAGATGATGTTCTTCACGTAGATGTTGTAGTAATCCACGGTGAAGTCCAGGCCTTCCACCTGATGCGGGCTGTAGACCAGGCCCAGCGTACGGGTGATGGAGGTCTCCGGCTGCAGGTTCGGATTGGAACCGGACAGGAAGGCCACCGGCGTCTGACCACCCGCCGAGCTGCTGATCTGGGCGCCGGCCTGGTCGATCTGGCGATAGTTCGCCGGCACGCCGGCAGCGGAGCAGCGCTGTGCCACGGCCGAGTTGGAAGCGGCTGCACCGAACTTGGTGTCGCACGGATCCAGGAACGACTCGAAGCTCTGGCCGGTGCCGCCGTACAGGTCGCTGATGGTCGGCGCACGGAAGCCTTCGGCCCAGGTACCGCGGACCAGCAGGTCCGCGAACGGACGCCAGCGGAAGCTGTACTTGTTGTTGGTCGTGCTGCCGAAGTTGCTGTAGTGCGAGTAACGGCTGGCGACGTTCAGGCCCAGTTCCTGGGCACCCGGCAGGTCACGCAGCAGCGGCACGTCGAGCTCGGCGTACGCTTCGTTGGTGTTGTACGCACCGGAGGTCGGGGCGCTGGCCAGGTTGGTGGTCAGGCCGGCCGAGTCGGCGGCGTCCGGACGGAAGCTGCCCTTCTCGCCACGATGCTCCACGCCCACGGCCAGGCTGACCGTGCCGGCCGGCAGGTCGAACAGGCCACCGGAGACGTTGGCGCTCCAGTCGGAGGTGTAGCTGGTCTGGCGATCGGTGCTGATGTGGTTGACGTAGTTCCACACCGACTGCGGCGTACCGCCCGGGCCGGCGAGGATGTTCCACGGCACGCAACCGGCGGCGACATCAGACGGGTTGGCGCACTGCAGCTGGCCGTTGACGACGGACGTCGGGCCCAGCGCCGCGCGCGCGTTCGGCAGGAAGATGTTGCCGGTGGTGGTCTGCTTGATCTTGTTCTGGTCGTAGGTGAAGCCCGCGTCCCAGCTCCAGTCATGGTTCAGGAACTGGAAGTAGCCTTCGGCGCCCAGGTCGATGTGCGCCAGCTTGGAGTTGGCCCAGGTGACACGCGGCATTTCAACCGTGCGGCGGAAGAACTCCACGTCCTGGCCCGGGAACGGGTTGTACGCGTTCTGGCCGCTGATCACGACCGGGTCGTCAGCCACGCCGGACTGGAACGGATAACCGGCCAGCTGGCTGGAGGTGTCGCGCGTGCTGTAGCTGGCCGCACCACGCAGGGTGATGTTGTCGGTGAGCTTGTAGCGATCCTGCACGTACAGGTTCTTCAGCTTCGAACCGGCGCGGAAGGTCATGTCCTTCTGCGTGTTGTACTTGTCGGCCGTGCTGGTCGGGTCGTACAGGTGGTAGTTGGCCAGGTTGCCGGTGGCGGTCGAACCGTGGTTGATCACGTACTGGGCACCGGTGTTCGGATCGACCACGCGGCCCCACGGGCCAAGGCCCAGGCCAGCGTTCGGGTGGCGCGGTCCCTGCGCATAGCTGGTCTCGTCGCGCTCCTTGTTCCACATCGGATCGGTGTCCTGGTACGCGGCGCCGACGATGATGGAGTTCTTCTCGGTGCTGTGGCCCCAGGTGAAGTCGTAGTTCTGGGTCTTGCCGTCGCCCTTGCCGTTCTCGCCGAAGTAGACATTGGCTTCGGCGCCGTCGAACTTCTCCTTGGTGATGATGTTCACCACGCCGCCGATGGCGTCGGAGCCATAGATCGAGGACGCGCCATCCTTGAGGATGTCGATGCGATCGATCATGGAAACCGGGATGGTCGAGAGGTCGGTCAGGCCGCTGAGGCTGGTGCTCCAGCGACGGCCATTGACGAGCACCAGGGTGCGCTGCGAACCGAGGTTGCGGATGTTGACGTAGCGGCCGCCCACGTCGGCGCCCGAGGACAGCGTGTCCTGCGGGGTGATGTCCGGAGTGCCGGCCGACGGCATGCGGGCCAGGATGTCGTTGACATTGGTCAGGCCGGTCGCCTGGATCGCGGCGCGATCCATGGTGAAGATCGGCTGCGAGGTTTCCACGTCCACGCTGCGAATGCGCGAACCGGTAACGGTGACGGTCTCAAGGCTCTTGGGCGAGGACTGATCAGCCTGGGCGGGGGCAGCATCCTGTGCGGCGACCGACCACGTCTGCAGCACGAGCGCCGCGGCGATGGCAGTAGCCAGCAGTGTCTTTTGCTTCATTGTTTTGAAACTCCGAACAAAAAATAGCCGTCAGCCAGCGCGCGAGGGCTGGGCATCTGGATATGGGGAAAGCGCGTAGCGCCCTGGGGAGGGGCCTGCACGCCGTGGCATCGCCGGACTTGGGGGACAAGCGATGTAAGTCCGAAGTTAAAGCAAAGTGACGGGTGCGTGCAACCCGATTGCCATATTCAGCTGCTAGTGGCAAGAAAAGTTCCCTCAAGGTCGCGCGCGCTTTCGCCGCCATTCAATGCGGGCCTCGAGAGCCCTGCTGCCGGGGCGTGGACTGAAAGGCCACCGGTCTGCCCGTGCTCGCGCGCGATGCCGCCGCAATCCATGCATGCCCGCGCAGCGTCGAGGGTCACTTGTCGGGCGCGGCCCGCTACACTGACGCTTTGACGCCGCCACGCTTGCCCATGACGCAGCCTTACACCGTAGCCATCGACCCCGTCGCCTTTCACCTGGGGCCATTGCAGATCCACTGGTACGGCCTGATGTATCTCTGCGGTTTCCTGGGCGCCTGGAGCCTGGCGGAGTACCGCCGTCTCAAGGGCCGCCTGCCGGCGACGCGCGATGCGCTGGGCGACCTGGCGTTCTACGCGATGATGGGCGTGATCGTCGGCGGCCGCGTCTGGTACATGCTGTTCTACGCCGACATCCACTGGATCTGGACCGACCCGCTGGCGCTGTTCCGGGTCTGGGACGGCGGCATGAGTTTCCATGGCGGGCTGCTCGGCGTGCTGGCCGCAGGCTTGTGGTGGTCGCGGCGGCACGCCATGCATTTCTTCGACACGGTGGATTTCGTCGCGCCGCTGGTGCCGATCGGCCTGGGGCTGGGGCGCCTGGGCAACTTCATCAACGGCGAACTGTGGGGCAAGCCCAGCGACGTGTCGTGGGCGATGATTTTCCCGAATGCGCACGCCTCCGACGTCGAATGGGCCGCCACGCATCCGCAGTGGCAGGCCACGCTGGCGCAGTTCAATGCGCTGCCGCGGCATCCTTCGCAGCTGTATGAAATGCTGCTCGAGGGCGTGGTGATGTTCAGCGTGTTGCTGCTGGTGTCGCTGAAACCGCGGCCGCGTTACCTGGTGTCTGGCCTGTTCGGCCTCATGTACGGCTGCTTCCGTTTCGGCGTGGAGTTCGTGCGCGTGCCGGACCCGCAGCTCGGCTATCTGGCCTGGGGCTGGCTGACCATGGGGCAGATCCAGTCGCTGCCGCTGATCATCGCCGGCGTGGTGCTGCTGGTGATGTCGCGCAAGGCGCCGACGCTTCGTCCCTACACCGTTTCGCTTCCCGGCAAGGAGTAAGCGCATGCGCGCCTATCTGGATCTGCTGCAGCACGTGCTTGACCATGGCACCGAAAAGGCCGACCGCACGGGCACGGGTACGCGCAGCGTGTTCGGCTGGCAGGTGCGCTTCGATCTGGCCCGGGGTTTTCCGCTGGTCACCACCAAGAAGCTGCACCTGAAATCGATCATCCACGAGCTGATCTGGTTCCTGCAGGGCGACACCAATATCGCCTATCTCAAGGAACACGGCGTCAGCATCTGGGACGAGTGGGCTGACGCGCAGGGCGAGCTTGGCCCGGTCTACGGCAAGCAATGGCGCGCATGGCCGACGGCCGACGGCGGCGTGGTCGACCAGATCCGCTGGGTGGTTGACGAGATCCGTCGCAATCCCGATTCGCGTCGCCTGCTGGTGAGCGCGTGGAACGTGGGGGAACTGCCGAAGATGGCGTTGATGCCCTGCCACGCACTGTTCCAGTTCTACGTGGCCGACGGCAAGCTGAGCTGCCAGTTGTACCAGCGCTCCGGCGACATCTTCCTGGGCGTGCCCTTCAACATCGCCAGCTATGCGCTGCTGACCCACATGATCGCGCAGGTGTGCGGCCTGGGCGTCGGCGACTTCGTCCACACGCTGGGCGATGCGCACCTGTACAACAATCACATCGAGCAGGCGCGCCTGCAGCTGTCACGCGAGCCGCGCCCGTTGCCGCGCCTGCAGCTCAATCCCGAGGTCCGCTCGCTGTTCGATTTCCGGTTCGAGGACATCGCCATCGCCGGCTACGAACCCCATCCCGCGATCCGGGCGCCGGTGGCCGTGTAATTTGATCGGCCAGCGGCATGAGGGGCGTGGCTGCGTCAGCGCATCCTGCTAAGATCGGCCGGCGCGGCGCCATCGGCCCGGCGACGCGAGCCGTCCCACTTGTCGATGATCAAGGATTTCCATGGCCATTTCGCTGATCGCCGCTCTGGATGAGAATTTCGCCATCGGCCGCAAGGGGCAGCTCCCCTGGCACCTGCCGGACGACCTGCGCTGGTTCAAGCAGCTGACCCTCGGCAAGTACGTGCTGATGGGGTACAACACCGCGGTGGCCGTGGGCCGGCCGCTGCCGGACCGCACGAACCTGGTGCTCAGCCGCAAGCATGAGGCGCCGTTTCCGGGCCAGATCACCGTGCGTTCCCTGGCCGAGGGCGTGGCCCGGGCCGGCGGTACCGGCCTGATGGTCATCGGCGGTGGCGAGGTGTACGCCGAAGCGCTGCCCAAGGCCAAGCGGCTCTACCTCACCTGGGTCAACGCCGCTGTCGACGGCGCCGACACGTTCTTCCCCGGCGTGCATTTCAGCGACTGGACCGAAGTCTCGCGCGTCCATCACAAGAAGGACGCCGAGCACGCCTATGACTTCGACATGGTCGAATACGTGCGCAACGACTGACCGCGGCGGTTTACCGTTGTCTTCCACGGGTGAACGGCCGATGCACGTGATGGCCGGCGTCATGCTCGATGGCCGTGGCCGCGTGCTATTGGCGCAGAGGCCACCTGGCAAGCATCTGGCCGGCCTGTGGGAGTTTCCGGGCGGCAAACTGGAGGACGGCGAGGCGCCCGCGGCGGGCCTGGTCCGCGAGCTGCGCGAGGAACTCGGCGTGGAGGCGGAAGTGGCCGGTCCGCTGATCCGCGTACCCTGGCGTTATGGCGACAAGTCGCTGCTGCTGGACGCGCGGACCGTCACCCGCTGGCAGGGCGAAGCCGTGTCGCTGGAAGGGCAGGCGCTGCAATGGCGCGATCCGGCGCACGTCGACGTCGCCATGCTCGCGCCCGCCGACCGGCCTATCCTGCGCGCCTTGCAGCTGCCGCAGCGCTACCCGATCACGCCCGCCGACGTACCGGTCGAAGCCTTCGATGCATGGCGGCGCCGGCTGGACGAGGCCATGCTGCGGGGCGAACGCCTGATCCTGCTGCGCTTTCCCCTCTGGCCGCGCGAGCGGGTGCGCGAACTGGCGGCGAGCCTGCTGCCGGCGGCCCGCGAGCACGGAGCGAGCCTGCTGCTGAGCGGCGATGTGGAGGGCGCACGCAGCCTGGGTGCCGGTGTCGGCGTGCAGCTCAAGGCTGCCCAGCTGGATGCCCTGGTCGAACGACCGCTGCCCCTCGATCAGTACGTAGGCGCCAGTTGCCACGACGCCGGGCAATTGCTGCAAGCGACATCGCTGGCGGACTTCGCCACGCTGTCGCCGGTAGCGGCCACGGCCTCGCACCCCGACCACCCGCCCCTGGGCTGGGAGCGGTTTGCGACGATGGTCGAGGCGGCTTCGGTTCCCGTCTATGCCCTGGGCGGCATGACGGCCGGCGATGCCGCGATGGCGCGCCGACTGGGCGGGCAGGGCATCGCGGGGATCCGTGGCTTCTGGTGACTGCTCTCAGCGGCCGGCGGCGAGCGCCTTGTAGCGCGCATGCAACTGGGCGACGGCGTGGTCGAGCCGCGCCTCGTCACCATCGTTCTCGATGACGTCGTGCGCCAGCGCCAGGCGATGCGTGCGCCTGGCCTGGCGCTCGATCATGCGCCTGGCCAGGGCCTCGTCGATGCCATCGCGCTGCATCAGGCGCTCGAGCTGGACGGCTTCGGGAGCGTCGACCACCAGCACGCGGTCCACCCAGCGATAGTGCTCGATGTTTTCAGCCAGCAGCGGAATCGCCAGCAGGCAATAGGGACCACGGTCGGCCAGGGCACGCTCGTGCAGCCAGCTGCGCACGCGCGGATGAGTGATCGCCTCCAGCGCGCGGCGCGCTTCGTCGTCGCCAAAAACGCGCTGGCGCATCGCGGCGCGATCGAGCTGGCCGCCCGCATCGAACACGCCATGGCCGAAGCGCGCGAGCACGGCGGCCAGGCCATCCGTGCCTGGCGCGATGACCTCGCGGGCGGCGACATCGGCGTCATAGACGTGGATACCGATGGCCTCGAAGCGCCGCGATACGGCGCTCTTGCCGGCAGCGATGCCGCCGGTCAGGGCGATCACGTAGCTGCGGCGCGGCTCGCTCATCGCAGGCCCGTCCATTGGGCGTAGTGCGACCACAGCCAGTCGCCGGCGACGAACCAGGTCCAGCCCGCCGCCGCAATGAATGGGCCGAACGGCATGGGAATGTCGCGCCCATGCTTGCGCAGCCCGATCAGCGCGCCACCGGTCAGCGCACCGATCAGCGACGACAGCAGGATCACCGGCAGCAGGGCGGCCGGCCCCATCCAGGCACCCAGCGCGGCCAGCAGCTTGAAGTCGCCATAACCCATGCCTTCCTTGCCGGTCACCAGCTTGAACAGCCAGTACACGCTCCACAGGCTGAGATAGCCGATAGCCGCGCCCACGATCGCCGCGGGCGGCTGCACGAACATCGGTAGCAAGGCGAGCAGCAGGCCCAGCCAGAGCAGCGGATAGTTGAGCTGGTCCGGCAGGTATTGGGTGCGAAAGTCGATGCCCGCCAGGGCGATCAGCATCCAGGTGAACACCAGTCCGGCGAGGGCCGGCCAGGTGGGCCCGAACTTCCACACGATCACCGCGCTGAGCACGCCGCTCAGCAGCTCGACCAGCGGGTACTGGATGGAAATGGGCGCCTTGCAGTAGCGGCAACGGCCACGCAGCAGCAGCCAGCCGAACAACGGAATATTGTCCCGTGCCGCGAGGCGATGCTTGCAGTGCGGGCAGTGCGAAGGTTCGCGAACGATGCCAGGCGGCAGCACCTTTTCTTCGGCTTCAAGCTCGAGCGTGTCGAGCGCATCCAGTCGCCATTCCGCCTTCATGCGTTCCGGCAGGCGCAGGATCACCACGTTGAGGAAACTGCCGACCAGAAGGCCGAACACGCCTGCGGCGAGGATCCAGGCCCAGAGGGGAAGTTCGAGCATGTGCGGTTCCAGAGGCTATAAAAAAAGGCCCCCCTCCCAGCGGGAGAGGGGCCTGGATGCGAGAGCTTACACGGTGCCTGCGAGCTTGAAGATCGGGAGGTACAGCGAGATCACCATGCCGCCCACCAGCACGCCGAGGATCACCATGATCAGCGGTTCGAGCAGGCTCGAGAGCGTGTCGACCGCGTTGTTCACCTCTTCCTCGTAGAACTCGGCGACCTTGAACAGCATGTGGTCCAGCGCGCCCGATTCCTCGCCGATGCCGACCATCTGCACCATCATGTTGGGGAACAGGCCCGTCTGGCGCATGGACAGCTGCAGCTGATGGCCGACGGCGACGTCCTCGCGCATCTGCTTGACGGCCTCGCCATAGACAATGCTGCCGGTGGCGCCGGCCACCGCGTCCATCGCTTCGACCAGGGGCACGCCCGCGCGAAACGTCACGCCCAGCGTGCGTGCGAAACGGGCCAGCGCCGACTGGCGCAGGATGTTGCCGATCACCGGCAGTCGCAGCATCACGCGGTCGAGGAAATGGGCGAATTTCGTCGAGCGCTGCTTGGCCATCATCAGGGCGACGACGCCACCGACGATGCTGCCGATGACCAGCCACCAGTATGACTTCATGAATTCGGAGGCACTGATGACCACCTGGGTCGGTGCCGGGAGTTCCGCGCCCGCATCCTTGAAGGTCTGCGAGAACACGGGAACCACGAAGAGCAGCAAGACCATGCTGACGAGCAGTGCCACCACCAGCACCATCACCGGATAGAAAAGTGCCTTCTTGATCTTGGCCTTGATACTCTCGGTGCGCTCCTTGTAGGTGGCGACCGTATCGAGCACCGTGTCGAGCACACCGGCCGATTCGCCGGCGTGGACCAGGTTGCGATAGAGCTCGTCGAACTGCACCGGGTACTTGCCCAGTGCTTCATGCAGGGCCGAACCGCCCTCGATGCCCTGCTTCACATCGTTGAGGATGTTCTTGAAGCGGATGTTCTTCTGGCCGTCGGCGATGATCTCGAACGACTGCACCATCGGCACGCCCGAGGCCATCATGGTGGCGATCTGGCGACTGAAGATGGCGACATCGCGCGGTGTGACCGTGCTGCCGCTGGCGCCGAACAGGGGCTTGCCCCGTTCGCGCACGGTCTGCGGATTCATGCCCTGGCGGCGCAGCTCGGCCTTGACCAGCGAGGCGTTCTTCGCGGGCATTTCGCCCTTCATACGCTTGCCGCGCTTGTCCAGCGCGACCCAGTCGTACGTGGTCATCTTGCTGATTTCGGCACGCTGGGCGCCGAGCGTCTTCACATTCTTAGCGGTGGCGGTGGCCGTGGCCATTGCGATTCCCCCTGCTGGTACGGTCGGGTCGCCTTACGATGGCGACTACCTGATTTTGCAGCTTAAGTCATTCCCGTAGAGCAATTCGTGGCACCGGGCGCATCTTTGGTGTGACGAAAGGCCCTGTCTGGCCAGGCCGGACCTCAATCCTTGGTGACGCGATCGATCTCGGCGAGGCTGGTGACGCCCTTCTTGACCTTGAGCAGGGCGGACGCGCGCAAGTCGTTGATGCCCGCCTTGCGGGCGACCTCGGCGATCTGGAGTGCATTGCCGCCCTGCAGGATGATCTTCTGGATGTCCTCCAGCATGGGCATCACCTGGTAGATGCCGACGCGGCCCTTGTAGCCCTCGTTGCAGCTGTCGCAGCCGCGCGCCTCATAAAGGGTCAGGCCCGCATCGATGTCTTCCTGGGTGAAGCCGGCCGCGAGCATGGCCTGCGGCGGCAAGTCCATCGGCTTCTTGCACTCGTGCAGCCGGCGGGCCAGGCGCTGGGCGATGATCAGGGTCACCGACGAGGTGATGTTGTAGGGCGCAATGCCCATGTTCATCAGTCGCGAAATGGTCTGCGACGCATCGTTGGTATGCAGGGTGGAAAGCACCATGTGACCGGTCTGGGCGGCCTTGACCGCGATCTCGGCGGTTTCCAGGTCGCGGATTTCGCCCACCATGATGATGTCCGGGTCCTGGCGCAGGAAGGAGCGCAGGGCCGCGGCGAAGGTCATGCCGCGCTTCACGTTCTGCTGCACCTGGTTGATGCCTTCGACGCGGATTTCCACCGGATCCTCGACCGTCGAGATGTTCCGCTCGGCCGTGTTGAGGATATTCAGCGCCGTATAGAGCGACACCGTCTTGCCGGAGCCGGTCGGTCCGGTCACCAGCACCATGCCATAGGGCTTGTGGATGGCTTCGAGGTAGAGCTGCTTCTGCACGTCCTCATAGCCCAGCGCATCGATGCCCAGCTTGGCCGCCGAGCCGTCGAGGATACGCATCACGATCTTCTCGCCGAACAGCGTCGGCAGCGTGCTGACGCGGAAGTCCACCGCGCGGCTCTTGGACAGGTTGAGCTTGATGCGGCCGTCCTGCGGCACGCGGCGCTCGGCGATGTCCAGGCCCGCCATCACCTTGATGCGGGAGGAAATGCGGGCGGCCAGCTTCATCGGCGGGCTGGCCACGGCGCGCAACATGCCATCCATGCGCAGGCGCACGCGGTACTGCGTCTCGAAGGGTTCGAAATGAATGTCCGAGGCGCCGCGCTTGATCGCGTCGACCAGGATCTTGTTGACGAACTTGACCACCGGCGCGTCGTCGTTGGCGGTGGCGTCGATGCCGGTGGACTCGGCCTCGTCGTCGCCGCTTTCCAGGGCCAGGTCGTCGAGATCGCCGCTGCCCATGTCGGGCACCGCGTTGCTCATGGCGTTGAGCAGGGTCTCGATGGAGCGAAGCAACTGCCCGCGCTCCACCAGGATCGGTTCCACCATGCAGTTGGAGTGGAACTTGATCTCGTCCAGCGCATGCGACTGCATGGGGTCGGCGATACCCACGAACAGGCGTTTGCCGCGCTTGAACAGGGGCAGGGCGTGGTGCTTGTTGACCAGCGCCTCGCTGATCAGGTTGATCGGCATGTTGGCCGGGACCAGGGCGCTCACGTCCATCATCGGCATGCCGAACTCGTCGGAGGCGATGCGGGTGAGGCGGGCGCTGTCCACCAGATTGTGGTCCAGCAGCCACGCGGCGAGCGTGGTCTTGTGCTGGACCGAATCGGCCATTGCCTTGCGCACGTCGGCTTCGGGCAGCACATCTTCCGAGACCAGCCTGCGCGCCATGCCCGACAGGCCTGCGAGCGAGGGTTGCATTAGCGTAGACATAGCGATTTGGCTCAGCCCCCTGATTGACTGGGAATTTACCCCAGTTGGGCGGGTAGGTCACGCAGCAGCGACGGGGGGCTGTTTCGAAGGTGATGGGGTGCACAGATCGCCCGCCGCCGCTGGCGTCCAGTTGAAGTCAAGCAACAGACATGCCCAAACTGGCCATTCGGGCATGGACCTTCCCATCTGGTTGCGATAGAAATGCCGCTTTCGCCCAGAGACCTCAGCCAGTGTCCAATATTGAATCGCAGCCTCCTTTCCTGGTCTTTGGCGCCCCTCGTATTGAGGAGGCTGAGATTGCCGAGGTAGAGGCCTGTTTGCGGTCAGGCTGGCTGGGGACCGGCCCGCGTGTGGCCCAGTTCGAGCGGGATTTTGCCGCCTGGCGGGGTGCACGCCCGAGCCAGGTGGCTGCGGTCAATTCCTGTACTGCGGCGTTGCATGTGAGCCTGGTTGCCGCAGGCCTGGAGCCGGGCAGCGAGGTCATCACCACGCCGCTTACGTTCTGCGCCACGGTCAACGCCATCCTGCATGCCGGGCTGACACCTGTGCTGGCGGATGTGGACCCCATCACCCAGAACATCGACCCGGGTGCCATCGAGGCAGCCATCACGCCGCGCACGCGGGCCATCCTGCCGGTGCACTTTGCCGGCCGTCCCTGCGCCATGGATCGCATCATGGCGATCGCCGAGCAGCACGACCTGGTCGTGATCGAGGACTGTGCCCACGCCATCGAGACCGAATTCCGGGGGCGGGCGGCCGGCACCTTCGGCGATTTCGGCTGCTACAGCTTCTATGTCACCAAGAACGTAGTGACCGGTGAGGGCGGCATGATCCTTGGCCGGGACGAGGAGCGCATCGCCCGGGCCCGCATCCTGGCCCTGCATGGCATGAGCAAGGACGCCTGGCATCGATTCAGTGACAAGGGTTACCGGCATTACCAGGTGGTGGAGTGCGGCTTCAAGTACAACATGATGGACCTGCAGGCGGCGATCGGTATCCATCAGCTGGCCCGCGTCGAGCAGAACTGGCTGCGCCGGCGCGAGCTGTGGCAGCGTTATGACGAGGCCTTCGCGGGCTTGCCGCTGGGCCTGCCGGCGGCGCCTGAGGCGGATACGCGGCACGGCTACCACCTCTACACGATCATGGTTGACGAGGCGCAATGCGGCATCAGCCGGGACGATTTCCTCGAGGCGATGAATGCCCAGCGCATCGGCACCGGCGTGCACTACCTGTCGGTGCCGGAGCATCCTTACTACCAGGAGCGCTTTGGATGGCGCCCCCAGCAGTGGCCGAACGCCATGCGATTGGGGCGCCAGACAGTCAGCCTCCCGCTGTCGCCAGCCATGTCTGACGAGGATAGCGATCGCGTCATCTCCGCCGTGCGGACACTGATCAAGGGTTGACCCGGGGGAAGGCTGGCGACGCCCTCGACTCACGGTGCATCAACCGTCAAATCTGCCTCAATTTGCCAGCCATCCTCAGGTTATGATTCCGCGTCACTATCGGGGGAACCCTCTTGAGTCGCCTCAGCATTGTCCTGCCCGCCAAGAATGAAGGCGCGGCACTGAAAGACCTTTTGCCCCGTCTTCGGGCTGCCCAGCCTGAGGCAGAAATCATCGTGGTTGACGATGGTTCTGATGACGATACTCGCGACATCTGCAAAGCCAGCGGCGTTCTCTGTCTGTCTTCACCCTATTCGATGGGTAACGGTGCTGCCATCAAGCGAGGGGCGCGAGCAGCCAACGGCGACATCCTGGTCTTCATGGATGGCGATGGTCAGCACGATCCAGCCGATATTGCGCGCCTCCTGGAGAAGCTGGACCAGGGCTTCGATATGGTGGTTGGCGCTCGTGACTGGAGTAGTCAGGCCGGCGTGGGACGCGGCGTGGCCAATACCATCTACAACTGGCTGGCTACCCGCATGACCGGCCACACGGTTGCCGACCTGACCTCAGGTTATCGCGCAGTGCGCGCAGACCGATTCCGTGAATTCCTGCACCTGTTGCCGAACGGCTTTTCCTACCCCACAACCAGCACCATGGCCTTTTTCCGCAGCGCCTATCCGGTCGCCTACGTGCCGATCAAAGCAGCACAGCGGGTAGGCAAGAGCCATATCAAGCCGATTCGCGACGGTATCCGCTTCTTGCTTATCATCTTCAAGATCGCCACGCTTTACTCGCCGCTGAAGCTGTTCGCTCCGGCGAGCGTCCTGTTCTTCCTGCTTGGTTGTACGAACTACGCCTGGACCTTTGTTCATGGTGGGCGCCTGACGAATATGAGCACCTTGCTGTGGAGTGCATCGGTCATCATTTTTCTGATCGGCCTGGTGTCGGAGCAAATCACTTCACTGACTTACGTTCGCCCCAACAGGACATGAAGTGGCTGCGATCATCGTTGGGCTGGCTCAAGACCACTCCCATTCACCCGCAATGGCTGCTGGGTCGGAGGCAGGTGCCGACGGGCGTCTCTGAAGTCATGGGCAGAATGCTTGATGTCGGCGCAGCGGACCAGTGGTTGAAGGCCCACTGTTCAGGCGCCGTGGACTATGTGGCCCTCGACTATCCAGCCACCGGGCGCGATCTCTACGGCTCTCGTCCGCACGTGTTCGCCGACGCTGCATCGATTCCATTCGCGGACGCCTGTTTTGACGGCGTTTGTTGTCTTGAAGTGTTGGAGCATGTGCCGAATCCCTTGAATGTCATTGTCGAGATTTGCCGGGTCCTCAAACCGAGTGGGCGGGCATGGGTTTCAATGCCATTCCTGTACCCCCTGCATGATGCTCCGTACGACTTTCAGCGATTCACGGAGTATGGATTGCGTCGTGACGCGGAGCGCGCCGGGTTGAAGGTGGTATCGATCACCAAGACGGGGCACGCAATTCGCGCTGCGGGCCTGCTGGCGTCTCTTGCGATAGCAGGCGGCGTATACGAGCGTCGAGGTGTGGTGGGAATTCTGTTGTTGCCGGTAGCCATGCTGGCCGTACTCGTCGTTAATTTGACGGCGTCGCTCGCCAGCCGCCTTTGGCCAGATTGGGGCCCCATGGCGACGGGCTACGTCATGGAGGTTCGCAAACCTTGATGCGCGACACGTTGTTAATCGTCACGACTTCCTTCCCGCAGGCCGGTGACGGTAGCGAAGCGGCAGGTGCCTTTGTTGCAGATGTGGCATCGGAACTCGCCGCGAGGGTGCCGGTGAGAGTCGTGGCGCCGGGGGAGCGGGCGGGAGTCGATGCGCCGATGGGAGCAGTGCAGGTTCGTCGATTCACTTCGCCGGGCCGCCCCTTGTCATTGCTGTCTCCACTGCGCGTGACCGATTGGCCGGCCATCGTTGGCACGCTTGGCTCACTCCGGGCCGAGACTTTGGCCGCGAGTGGCGATGGCCGAGTGGCCCATGTCCTTGCCTTCTGGGCATTGCCTTCGGGCTGGGCGGCATTGGAGGCTTCGCGGAGACATGGCGTGCCCTACTCGGTGTGGGCGCTGGGCAGCGACATTTGGACGCTAGGGAAGACTCCCATCGTGCGATCGGTGCTGCGCAAGGTCATCAGGAATGCTTCGCATCGCTTTGCTGACGGCCTGCGCCTCGGACAAGATGCCGAGAGCATCAGTGGTTGCCCGTTTGAGTTTCTGCCTAGCACGCGACGCCTTGATCAGGTGCGAACGCGACCTCTCGCGAGTGCACCACCTTATCGCCTGCTGTTTCTCGGTCGCTGGCATCCCAACAAGGGAGTCGACTTGTTGCTCGAAGCCATGGCGGAGTTGGACGAGGGTAGTTGGTCTCGGATTGCCGAGGTGCACATCGCTGGCGGTGGACCACTGGAAGGCCTCGTGCGTGATCGAGTCGAGGCGCTTCAGGGAATGGGGCGGCCCATTAGGTTGAGCGGATTCCTCGATCGTGATGAGGCGGCGCATGCTTTGGGCGAGGCGGACTTTTTGCTTCTTCCATCGCGAATAGAGAGCATTCCGGTCGTTTTTTCCGATGCTATGAAAATGCAGTTGCCGGTCATTTCAATGCCTGTCGGCGATTTGCCCCATCTGATGGCCGAGCATCATGTCGGTGTCGTGGCCAATTCCGTTGACTCCAGGTCTTACGCGGAGGCCATTCGCAGTGCTCTTGGCGAGGCTCCTGAGCGCATGCGTTCGGCCATGCTTGACTGCGGGAAGAGATTTTCCATGGATGCAAACAAGCTGTGTCGAACGCTTGGCCTGGTGGACTCCTCCACCCAGGAGAACGCATGACGGAGCGCGGTTACCAGTACGGGTTCTCGAAGGGGAATGCGGCGATGCACGCCGTCGAAGGAAGGCAACGCAAGGCGCTGACCATGCTCGCCGTCCTTGAAGAAGCGCTCGGCCCTGAGCGATTGGCCAGGGCCAGAGTTTTGAACGTGGGGTGTTCAACAGGAATCATTGATGAGGTGCTGTCCACGCGCGTGGCGCACTCAACCGGCATTGACATAGACCAGGACGCCATCGAGCTTGCGAGGGAGCGTTGCTCCGCCGCCAACACCTCGTTTGAGGTTGGTGATGCCATGTCGCTGGACTTTCCAGATGGCAGCATGGATATCATCATTTGCTCCCAGGTTTACGAACACGTTCCCGACCCCGTGCAAATGATGAGAGAGATACGCCGCGTTCTGGCAGCAGACGGCGTATGTTATTTCGCCGCGACAAATCGTTGGTGCGTCATCGAGCAGCATTACAAGTTGCCGTTCCTGTCGATTGTTCCTGTGAGCTGGGCGCATAGATACCTGCGAATTCTTGGAAGGGGCCGTTTCTATCACGAGCGTCATTTGACACTTTTCGGGTTGCGCCGCTTGACTGGCGAATTTCTAGTCAATGACTTCACCTCTAAAGTCCTCGCGGACCCGGATCGATATGGCACGCGCTATATGGTGAATTCGAGGCTTAAGGGTATCGTTGCTGGACTCTGGGTGCATTTGGCCTATTGGTGTTTTCCCGGATACGTCTGGGTACTCAGCAAGCGCGGTTAGGTTGCGGCGAATCCGGCGCCGGCCAGAATGTCGAGAGGGAGGAATTGATGGCGGACCAAATACGGCACGGCATATTTCTCATCATTGAAAAGCTGCTTCGTTGGTGTATCCACCCGAAGCTGCGCGGGCGTCTGCTTGCGCTGTTTGGCGCACAAATAGGACGAAATGTCCGTGTCAGCGAGTGTCAGTTCATCAATCTGCGCCAAGGCTTTTCAAACCTAGACTTGGGAGACGATGTTTTCATTGGCCCAGGCTGCCTTATCGACCTCGAGGGTAGGGTCATCCTTGGGAGAGGTGTCACGCTTGCGCCGCGGGTCCAGGTCATCACCCATAGCGACCCTGGCGAGCGCCACGCGTCGCCATTGGCTAACCATTTCCCGAAGACGACCTATACGGTTCGAATTGGCTCCTATTCTTGGATAGGGGCGGGCGCAACCATCATGTCGGGTGCTTCAATTGGAGATTTCGTAGTTGTGGGCGCCATGACCCTGGTGATCACCAATCTGGACAGTGGCGCCGTGTACGTAGGTGTGCCTGCGCGCAAGACGCGGCTCCTCGACCTATCTTGATGCACGATGCCCGATGATCGGCTAGAGGGTCCGGCTACGGAGCCCCTTGGACAAGGCGCTTCGGGCCTCGACGATCGCAACGATCGCCGCGGCAAGCATGTCGGGCAAGGTTAGCGTCACTCGCGCGATAATGGCGATGGCTGCAAGAGACTTCACGTCTGCTGACACTCCGAGTTTGCTGGCGAGATAGACAAAGGCCACTTCCCTGACGCCCAGGCCACTCGGGACGACAATGGCGATCGTCCCTGCAACCCAGGCCAGGCAGATGCTTGCTGCGCCCACGATGAGGTCATTGCCGCCGTAACCGGTGGTTGCGATGAGCAGTGCAAAAATGGATGCCAGCATGATCATTGAGTGAATGGCGGCCCACATGAATAGCCGTCCAACTTCACGAAAGCTCGAGTCACTGGGGGTGGCTGATAGTTCTTTGCCAAAGACCCTCGCAGTGCGGCTCACAAGCCGGGCGAGCCAAGCGGACGAGGCGATCGCTGCGGAGAACAACCACCCGGCGCAGGCCACCAGGCATCCAAGTGCTGCACTGTGGCAATAGACAAGCAGGCCAAGGCCCGTTGAGCCAACAGTCATCATGAAGAACACACTCGTGTCGATGCCAGCCAGGAATAGACTGCCGACACGCGTGCTGCCGATCAGTTGTGCTTGAAGCAGGGCACCCCAGATGTTGCCCGGGATGTACTTGGTGACTTGAACGACCAGCTGCAGGTAACAGGAAATTCGGGCCTGAATTTCGATGCCGCTTTGTTTCAGAAAGCTTTGAAAGGGCATTCCGGTCAAATAGTTCGACAAGAGCGCCAGCAACGTTGAAAGGGCAAGCAGCCATGGATTGGTCGAGGTCACGACATGCCAGATGGGTGCCCGGTATTGCCATGCCGCCAGGAGTAGCGCGGCGAGTGCAGCGGCTGTAAGTGTCGCGCGGGCCATCCTGCGCCAGCCACGACGGACCGGGAGGGGCATGGGCGTTGTGCGGGGGTCGCTCAAGTTAGCTAGTAGTCCAGTTTGAGAGTATCAGCAGCTATCGATCTGGCGGTTTGGGCGGGCGAGCGCAATTCACCGCGTCCTGACGAGTTCACGAGAAGTTATCGATCCTGTTGCGCAATGGCGCGACTCAATTCGCTGACCGTGACATCAAGCTGGCCCCCTATATTCAGCTGCCGCAAGCCGTTCAAGGCCGCCCGCGCCTCATCCGTGCGCTCCTGGGCCAGGAGCATGCGAATTTGCGTGAGGCGATATGCCGACTCCTTCGGGGCCGTCTCTACGGCCATGGCAATCATGTGCTGGCCCAGTGCGCGGTCCCCGAGGACGTTCCATGCGTAATCACTGTACATCGCGAGCAGACGTGCGGTTGGATGGGGGTGAGAAAGTGCTGCAAGGTAGGCTGCGACCATCCTGTCGTGAGGTAGGTCGCACTGGCCGTCATGCGCGCACTGGGTCAACGCCCCCAGAGAGCTTTCATCCTGTACTCCCGGCTTGCGATCCTTGAGCTTGGTGATCATGGCGTCCCACCATTGGTCGTCCAACGGCAGATGCATGCGGGAATTCATGAAGATCAAGGCTTGTAGCGGCAAGATTGACGAATTGGGAATGCTCGCTGCCTTCTGAAGTGCCTCGTTGGCCAACACGGTAAAACGAGATTTCGGATCGTACTTGGAGTAGATGATGTAGGTGCGGCCGAGTTCGTATTGCGCACGGGGGGACTCGGGTCCACGTGCCGCCAGTTCGATCGCCAGCCGCAAGGGGTTGCCCCATGCCTGGGCGGTGATGGCGGTCATCCCAGTCCACCAAAGAAAAAGACACGCGAGCAGGGCGCGACGAGCGAGTCTGAGGCGAACTGGGCTGACCCCTATGCCAGGTGGCCCGATCAACAATGGCACTACTGCGAGCAAGACACCAAAGCTCGCAAAATAGTTGCGATGTTCATAGACCAACTCGAGTGGCAGGACGGTTCCAGTGAGCACGTGACAGGCAAGAAAAAGCAGGATGCCAAGCGCTGCCAGAGGTTGGCGAAAGCGAAGCCAAATGGACATGACCAGCAGGGCGATCAAGGCGACGAAGCTGGCCAGCGTTGTCCAGGGGGAAAGCAGGCCGGAAGAAATGCGAAAATTGTCGTGGTAGAAGGAAAGTTCACTCGGCGCTGGCCATAGCGTCCACTTGAGATAGCCGATGACGATTCGGCACTCGCTAAGCAGTCGCGTGCGCAGCGTGAAGTCGCGGGTCGTCCAGGCTTCCGACTGTAGAAGGCCTGGGAGCAACCAAGCCAACCCCACAAGCATCGGCAACAGAAGCAGGACGAGAAACAGCCCAACGACACGCCTGTCCCGTCCATTGGACCCGCTACTGCGAAACTGGAAAAGCACCCATTCGACGAGCAGCGCATACAAGGGCAGCATGACGGCTGTTTCCTTGGCGAGCAGGCCGAGAAGCGTTGGTAGCGTGATGCTGGTGACGCACAGCAGGAGCCCTCGTTCAGTCCATGCCGGTGACGGCTGGCCATCCTCCGGCAAGGCCGTGCGCCTGTGCTCGCGTTGCATGCTCATCCGCCCCTTTACGTAGCCGAGCAGGCCCGCGAGCACGAACAGGTTCGCCATGCTTTCCATGCGCTGAACCACATAAAGGACAGCGGTCAGGTTGATAGGTAGCAGGAGCCAGGCAGCCGCAATCAATGCGGCAAGCAAGCCGTCTTCGGCGCGAAACGCGGAAGCCGACGGCATCGTCCGGGTGCGCCATGGACTGCGAGTGGCAGTGCACAGAGTGCGCGTCAGCAGGAATGCCAGGACGCCATTGAGCAAGTGGATGACCAGGTTGGTGACCTTCATCCAGTACGGATCAAGGCCCGTCATCAGGTAGTTCAATGCAAAGCTCAGCGACGCGAGAGGCCTCTTGAACTCACTGGATGGTGATGAAAGTGCGGCACGAATGAGTGAGGGGAAGCTTGAATCCGACGGCTGGACACCTTTGTTGTCGACGATATTGGGATAGTCATCGAACACATAAGTGCCGGACAGGCCGGCACTATAGATCGCGCCAGCAATGACCAGTGCAATGGCGATGACAAGCCAGCCGGCGTCTCCACGACGTCGAAAACTGATTGTGAACATGCGGAGTACGGAATTCATTGGCCTTGGGTAACCTGTCGAGCAACGTCTTCAGCGAGAGTGGCACGTAATTGGGTGAGCTCATTGCCCCAATAATTCTGTCGCTCGAGCACCCATGCATGAATCCGCGCCATGCTCGGCGCAGGCTTCTGTTCCCGCTGGCGGATACGCGCGTAATAGTCCAGATGCGCCAGTCCCTGGCCCGGAAAACCTTGCGCTCCAAACAGCGCGGCTTGACGGAGTGCGATCGCCGCTCGAACCTCCTGCTCCAGCGACTTGTCGAAATCGCTCAGCGCGGCTGCCGCATCGCCTCGCGCCAGCGCAATGCGACCTCGCAGATAATATAGATCCTGCCGGCGGCCAGCGTGTTCCATGAGCTCTTGGTTTTCGAAGGCGGCGTCAAGCAGCTTTTGCAGATTGTCCAGACTGGCCTGGGGGCAGGTGGGTGTTGCCGCCTGGGCTATCGCACCCTCGAACCAGCTTGTGAGAAGACCGCCAGGATCGCGCGAGGTGGCCAGAGATGCCTGGGCCGCAGTCAGTGTCGCGGTGGTCACGGTGCCCTGCTGGCACTCGGCGGCGAGCAGATTCAGGGTCAGCTGCGGTTCGCTGGGGTGCATTTGGAGTGCCGACCGGAGCCTGGCCACGGCCCGCTCCGGGTGACCGGCGCCCATTTCCGCCTGCGCCGCGTTGGCTTGCGCCCGTGGCGAGTCGGGATTGAATCGGGCCCACAGCAGGGCCTGGTCATGCGGATCACCCCATAGCTCTGCCCGTGCATGAGTCATCAGCGCCAGCATGGCCACCAGGGCCAGCGCGAAGGCGATGCGATATTTCCCGAATGCGGGATGGGCGAGGGACAGGCGAACCCGTGGGCGGCTGGCTTCGTCTTCCCGTGGCGCTGTCCCGCGCCTGATGCCACACAGCCATAGCGCCAGGGGCCAGAACATCAGCATGGCCGGAAGGTAGTTGCGGTGTTCGAAATACAGTTCCAGCGGAATCGTGCTCGACTCCAGCGACTGGCCGACAAAGTAGAACAACAGGGCCGTGGCGAGGGCGGGGGCTTTCCTGCGCGACAGCCAACCACCCGCGATCAATCCAATGACTCCCAGCAGCGCGGGCAGCGTGGTTGCGGGTGACCACAGCGACGACGATGCCTGGATCTGGTCGTTGAACAATCCGGCGGTAAACGGCCGGGGCAACCAGAGCAACTCCAGGTAGTCCATCAGCACGCGCGGCTCGGTCAGCAGGCGCTGACCCAGGGTCCAGGGACGGATGCCAGCGACACCGTGCGAAAATCCCTTGATGGCTTGCTGTATCAGATAGCCTGCCGTGAGCAACGTCGGCAACCAGGCGAACACGTACATCGCCAGGCGATAGGCTTGTGGGGAAGAGGCTGTGCTTGTGTCGTTGGATGCGTGGTTCAGCGTCGCGGCACCTCCCATGTCACTGGACCGCAACAGCGCGTACTCGATCACCAGCGCCAGCGACGGCAGCAGCAGGCCATTGGCCTTGCTCAGCACGGCAAGCACGGTGCAGGCGCCAAGGCCAAGCGCGATCCAGGCCAGTCCGGCCGCACGGCGCCCGCCAAGAAGCGCGGCCCGGCCGTGCAGCCACGCCAGCAGGCCGAGCAGGGTGAACGTGGCTGGCAGCATCGCTTCGCGCTGCACGATATACAGCGTGGTCGACAGCAGGAGCGGGTGGAGCAGCCAGAGGCCGGCGCCCAGCAAGGCAGCGAGGTCGATACGCAGGCGAAGCGCGGCGGATTCCACTGACCCCAGCGCGTGGCCCAAGTTGCGCAGCAGCAGAGTCAGCAGGGCGCCGTTGAACAGATGCAGCAGCAAGCTGGTGCGCTTGAACGGCAGCGGGTCGGCGGGCCAGTCGCGGGCATCAAGCAGAAAGCTGAGCAAGGCCAGCGGGCGACCGGTGGGGTCGGCCTGCCCGGAGGTGATATAGCGCCAGAACGCTGCCCAGCCGTGGACGGGGCCTTCGGCGCCGAGCGCAGGCAGGTTGATAAAGTCGTCGAACAGGAAGCCGCCATGAAGGCCCGGCAGGTAGGCCCATGTAGCCACAATCAACAGGCTGCAGGCGGTCAGCGCAATGAGAAGTCCACGGCTGCGTGGCATGGATGGCCCTGGCTCAAAAGAGAAGGGCCGCACCGGGCGGCCCTTCGGGATCAACTTGAAGCGATGCTGCGATTAACGGCAAACCGTCGGCAGATACTTCGGGTCGACTGTGGTGCCTGCGGAAGCCTTGCAGCTCCAGGAAATGCTACCCGCGTTGGTAATCGCAGAATAGACGAGCAGCTTGTTCAGGATCTTCGAGTTGGCGTCTGGCTGGTTGAAAGTCGCAGTGATCTTGCCATTGTTGGCGACGGCAACCGACGTCACGTACTTGCCGGCGATCGAAACGGCAGTGGCCAGGCCTGCCGAAGCGTTTACAGTCGGGAACGCGCCCTTATTGCTGTAAAACTCTGCGAAGGCCGTCTTGGCGCCATCGCTGAGCACCGCGCCTTCCGAGACCTGCGTGCGGATCACGTAGTCCTGGTAAGCCGGGATGGCGAGCGCGGCGAGGATGGCAATGATCGCAACCACGATCATCAATTCGATAAGGGTAAAACCCTTCTGGATGGTCTTCATGGTGATTCCTCTGTTTTGGTTAGCTAACCGTAGGTACTGCCCCCTGAGCCCCAGTCCCGAATCCCCCTAGGCGGGATTGGTTCCCAATACTTGCGGTCGGAACGACCAGGAAGCTCGCGACAACTGAAGCAGCTTATATGCCATTGTTGCCGCTTTGATATTCCCGCATAAGCGGGGGTTCTTTCATTGTGCACGTCGTCACGAATGCCCACAAGCAGGGCTACGCATGGGGGTTGTGTTCGTCAAAATGCGACCGGTGTAGCAGGTTGCTCCATGTGGTTGCCAGGGGCACCAAGTGACGTTTTTTGTCAGTTTGGGCGCTTGGCGGCCGTCGGTGTCACGGTAAGGCGAGGCTCCAGCCCGACCACGCGCTTATGCCAGGGATGGCTGGCAGCGGTGCTCTGCTATCGCTGTGCCGGCGATCAGGGACGGCAGACCGTGGGCAGGTATTTCGCGCTCAGCGTGCTCGGTGTACAGGTCCAGGCGATGCTACCGGCATGGGTAATTGGCGACAGCACCAGCAGCTGATTCTGGATCTGCTGGTTTGCCTTGGGGCCATGGAAGGTGACCTGAATCTTGCCGCCCGTCGCATCCACATTCGATACGTAGTTGCCTGCGATGGACGCGGCGGACACTAACCCCGCCGAGCGGTTGCTGGGCGGCAGGCGCCCGGTGTTGGAAAAGAAATCCCATACAGCCGCCTTTGCCCCGGTCGAAAGACTGATGCCTTCCGAGACCTGGGCGCGAATCGCATAATCCTGATAAGCCGGAATTGCCAGGGCGGCGAGGATCGCGATGATTGCCACGACGATCATCAGCTCGATCAAGGTGAAGCCGGCGGAAAGGCGCTGGCGCAGCATGGTGGATTCCCCTGTTGGTGTCCCCTTGGGGACGCACGTTTTGTACCAACCATGCGGCGTGCTGACGCCAGGGTGGCGTGGAGGGCCGGTTGTCTTGGAATTTTGTGACGCAGGCCGCGCTATGGCGGGATCGGGGGCTTCCAGACGGCCGGGTCCGTTGCGCCCATCCCTGCATCACCCCGTGGTCACCGCCATCGCCAGCAAGCCTTCGAGCCCCCGCAGGCGGTGTTAGCCGCTTGGCATGCTTGAAGTGGGCGGCAGCGTTTGCCGCCCCCAGGGCAGTGCACCAGAGTGGCCGCCCCACCGGAACAGCATCCTGCGTACGGGGCCGTAGCTTGCACTGCGCGCCATGGGCTCTTACCGTCAGCGTTTTCGCAGCACCCCGGGAACCCTCCATGAAACCCTTGTTTGTCGCGCTGGCGCTCGCGCTGGCCACTACCTCCGCCGTGGCGGCCGAGGTCGAAAGCCACGGCCCTCACCCGTTCAACATCCATGACCTGGTGATGATGGACCGTGTTGGCGACCCTCAACTGTCGCCGGACGGCCGCTACGCGCTGTATACCGTGCGTGCGACCGACTACGCGGCCAACAAGGGCGTCACCTCGATCTACCTGCTCGACCTCGAGAAGGGCGGCGAGCCGGCCAAACTGGTCGACAAGGCGTCCGATCCGCGCTGGGCGCCGGACGGCAGTGCGTTCTATTACGTTGCCCCGAAAGACGGCGTGGCGCAGCTGTGGCGCCGACCGCTGGGCGCCGGCGGCAAGGCCGCGGACGCGCAGGCCGTGCCGGTCACCCATGCGCCGATCGACATCGACGGCTACAAGCTGTCGCCCGATGGCAAGAAGGCGCTGCTGACCTTCGGCGTGTTCACCGACTGCGCCGACCTGGCCTGCACCAAGGGGCGCCTGGACGCCCGCGCCGCCGACAAGGCTTCGGGCACGGTCTACAACAAACTGTTCGTGCGCCACTGGGACACCTGGGCCGACGGTCGTCGGGCGCAGCTGTATATCACTGACCTCGACAGCACCGAGGGACAGCCGGTACTGCTCAGTCGCGGCATCGATGGTGACGTGCCGAGCAAGCCGTTTGGCGACGACGGCGAATTCAGCTTTTCGCCGGATGGCAAGACGGTTTATTTCGGCGCGCGCATCGCCGGCAAGACCGAAGCGTGGTCGACCAATTTCGACGTCTATACCGTGCCGGCCGACGGCTCGGCCGAGCCGCGCAATCTCACTGCCGCCAACGAAGCGTGGGATGCCTTCCCGGTCGCCTCGCCGGATGGCAAGACGCTGTACTACCTGGCGATGAAGACGCCGGTGTCCGAGGCTGACCGCTTCGGCATCATGGCGCTGGACCTGGCCACCGGCCAGAAGCGCGAAGTGGCGCCGAACTGGGACCGCTCGGCCGGCGGCCTGCAGATTTCCGGCGATGGCAAGACGCTCTACGCCACCGCTGACGACAACGGCCAGCACCCGCTGTTCGCCATCGACGTGGCCAGCGGCAAGGTCACCACCCTGGTCACCGAGGGCGATGTCGGTGCCTATGCGCTGGGCAAGTCCCGCCTGCTGGTGCAGCGCGACGACCTCCGGCGCTCGGCCGACCTGTACGTGGCCGACCTGCATGGCAAGGGCCTCAAGCAGGTCACGCACTACAACGCCTCCCGCCTGAAGAGTGCGCAGATGGGTGCGCCGGAGTTCTTCACCTTCAATGGTTGGAACAACGAGACCGTACAGGGCTATGTGGTGAAGCCGGCCAACTACAAGGCAGGCAAGAAGTACCCGGTGGCCTTCATCATCCATGGCGGCCCGCAGGGTGCCATGAGCAATGGCTGGAGCTACCGCTGGAATCCGCAAACCTACGCGGGCCAGGGTTTTGCCGTGGTCACCATCAATTTCCACGGTTCCACCGGCTATGGCCAGGCCTTCACCGACTCGATCTCGGGTGACTGGGGCGGTAAGCCGCTGGAAGACCTCAAGGCTGGCTGGAAGGCCGCGCTGGGCAAGTACAGTTTCCTCGACGGCGATCGCGCCTGTGCGCTGGGTGCCAGCTACGGCGGTTACATGATCTATTGGATCGCCGGCGTGTGGAACGAGCCGTGGAAGTGCCTGGTCGACCATGACGGCGTGTTCGACGCGCGTGCCATGTACTACGACACCGAAGAACTGTGGTTCGAGGAACGCGAGAACGGCGGTCCGCAGTACCTGCACCCCGAGAACTACGAGAAGTTCAACCCGGTCAACCACGTCAAGGACTGGCGCGTGCCGATGCTGGTGGTCCACTCCGCCAAGGACTTCCGCATTCCCGACACGCAGGGCCTGGGCGCCTTCACGGTGCTGCAGCGTCGAGGCATTCCCAGCCAGTTGCTGCACTTCCCCGATGAGAACCATTGGGTGCTCAAGCCGCAGAACAGCGTGCAGTGGCATGAAACGGTCAATGCGTGGCTGAAGCAGTGGACGGCGCCGGAGACGGCGAAGTCGTCCTCCAAGTAAGCGAAAAGGCGGCCTCCGGGCCGCCTTTTTTTTTCGAGGTGCGCAGCCGCGCCGGACGGCTAGCCGGGCCCCGTCAAAGCCACTTGGCGCGCTTCAGGAAGGCGTAGATGCCGCCGACCAGGGTGATCACCAGCACGATGATCAGCGGGTACGCCCACGGCTTGTTGAGCTCGGGCATGTGCGAGAAGTTCATGCCGTACCAGCTGGTGATCAGCGTGGGCGCCGCGAGCATGGCCGCATAGCCGGCCAGGCGCTTCATCACTTCGTTCTGGCCGAATGTCACCAGCGACAGGTTGACGTTGATGGCCGCGGCGAGCATCTCGCGCATGGCGCTGATGGATTCGTTGACGCGGAACACGTGGTCGTACACGTCGCGGAAATAGGCGCGCAACTCATCGGGTATCAGGTGCGGATGCATGCGCACGAGCTGGCTGATGATGTCCTGCAGCGGCGCGACGGCGAGGCGCAGGGTCATCAGGTCGCGCTGCATGTCGTAAAGGCGCCTGACCGTGCTGCGCTTGAAGGTGTCGGAGAATATGTCCTTCTCCAGCTCCTGCAGTTCCTCGCGGAAGTCGCGCACGATGGGCAGCAGGTTGTCGACCACGAAGTCGAGCACGCCGTAGAGGCCGTAGCTGGGTCCAAGCGCAAGCAGGTCGGGGCTGTGTTCGCAGCTGCGTCGCGCCGGCGCATAGGAAAGCGAGGCACCGTGGCGCACCGTCACCAGGTAGCGCGCGCCCATGAAGATATGTGTTTCGCCGAAGGCGATGTGCCCGCTCACCAGCTGGGCCGTCTGCACCACGATGAACAGCGAGTCGCCGTAGGTTTCGATCTTGGTGCGCTGATGTGCGTGCTGGGCGTCTTCGATGGCCAGGTCATGCAGGTCGAATTCCTCCTGCAGCTTGTCCAGCAGTGGCTCGTCCGGCTCATGCAGCCCCACCCAGACAAACGTGTCGGTCGCCTTGAGCACCTCGCTGATCTCGTCCAGGCCGATGTCGCCGATGCGCTGGCCGTCGAAACGGTAGGCGACGCAGTTGACCACCATCGAGCCGCGGGTCGCAGGGCCAACTGGCATGGAAGGAAGTGATGACGACATGGAGTGCATGATGCCTCTTCTCCGTCGTCCGGGGCAATTTCACGTTTCCGGGTGGCCGGGCGCCGCCGGGCGGGCCTAGACGCTATGATCCAGTCCATCAAGGGGTGTGGTCTGAAGAATCGATGAGAGCGAACGAGTATCGGCTGGGCTTCCGCGGTGATATCGAGGGACTTCGAGCTGTTGCAATCATGCTGGTACTGGCCGCCCATGCCGGCGCGTCTTGGTTCGCAGGTGGGTTTGTCGGCGTGGACGTGTTCTTCGTCTTGTCCGGCTATTTGATTACCGGATTGCTAGTGCGGGAGGTAGCAGACACGGGACGTATCCGGTTTGCGGATTTCTACCTGAGGCGCCTGCGCCGACTCATGCCGGCGCTGGTTGTCATGGTCGCCATCTCGTCGACGGTGGCCGCGGTGGTGCTGGCGCCCGCGGAGCAGCTCGAACAGTCGAGTGCGGCCGCCATGGCCGTCTTGTGGCTGAGCAACATCCATTTTGCGCTGGCGCAACTGGATTACTTTGCCGCTGGTTCGGACAGCAACCTGTTCCTGCATACCTGGTCGCTTGGCGTGGAGGAACAGTTCTATCTGCTATGGCCAGCCTTGCTGGTTTGGGTGCTCGGGCGGGATCTGGGGACGCCGCACGTTGCTCGCCTGAAGCTGGCGATGGTGGTGGTGGCTACGCTGAGTTTTATCAGCTGCCTGCTGCTCACTCCGCGCTTTCCCCAGCTTGCCTTCTACATGATGCCGATGCGTGCCTGGCAATTCGCCGTGGGCGCGCTCGTCTGGCTTCATTGCAGCAGGGGGACGTCCGCCGAGGGCAATCCGGGAGCCGCGGAATCGGTCGTGGCCATCAGGCGCTGGACAGGCTGGCTGGGACTGCTGGTGATCCTTGGCTCTGGGGTCATGTTCAATGCCTCCATGTCTTATCCAGGCTGGCGCGCCTTGCTTCCTACGGCGGGTGCTGCAGCCGTCTTGTGGGCGGGCTTGGGCGAACATCGGCACGGCGCGCCCGGGCTACTCGCGTGGTGGCCACTGCAGGCGATGGGTAGGGTGTCCTACTCGTGGTACCTGTGGCATTGGCCAGTGCTTCTGCTGGGCTTGGCCATCACTGGATCTCACAGCCCCTGGGTTCGCGGAGCCGAAATACTGGCTTCACTAAGCCTGGCCGTCGGTTCGTATCGGCTGGTCGAGTCGCCCGTCCGCCATCAGGAGTACTGGCTGAAGCACCGTCGCGTCGCTTTGATCGCGGCAGTTGGGGCGATGCTCGCCGCCAGTGTGCTTTCCATGCATTGGTACACCTCCGCCCTGGTCAGGACACAGACGCCGGAGTCGCAGCGCTATGCAAGCGCCCGCGTTGATGCGCCGCCCATCTACGCCATGGGGTGCGATGACTGGTTTCACAGTGACAGGGTGCTGATGTGCACCTTCGGCTCAAAGGATGCCGCCCACACGACAGTACTCATGGGTGACAGTATCGCCGGCCAGTGGTTTCCCGCGCTTGCCGGCATCTTTGATCGGGCTGACTGGCGTGTGATCGTCCTGACCAAGTCCTCCTGCCCCATGGTGGACGAACCACTCTTCTATGCACGTATTGGGCGCGATTACACCGAGTGTTCGTCCTGGCGGCGGCAAGCACTGCAGCAGGTGGCGGCGATCAAGCCCGATGTCGTCGTGTTGGGTACGGTATCTACCGTGGCGTTCACGCAGCCGCAATGGACCGATGGTACGGCGCGCGTGCTGAGTTCGATCAGTCATGCTGCGGGTCGCATCTATATCTTGCGCAGCACGCCGCATCTCCCTTTTGACGGCCCCAATTGCCTGGCCAGCCACGCCGGACGCCCGAAGTGGTTGGGTGCTCTGCAAGTCTGCGATGCGCCGGCTTTCGATGACCATGGACAGCAGGTGTTTGAGTGGTTGCAGCAGGCGAGCGCCCGATTCGCCAACGTGCGGACCATTGATCTGACTGACCAGATCTGTCCGCAGGGACGTTGTCGCGCAGAATTGAATGGCGAGGTGGTTTTCCGCGATTCACAGCACCTGACGGCGAGTTTTGCCCGGTCGCTTGGACCTGAGATGGAGAAGCGGATGGGACTGACCGATTTCGCCGCGCCGCACGCGGTCAACGACGCTGCAACACTTCACTGAAGTCGCTCCGTGAGAGGAGCAGCCCTCCGGTTACTTGGAGGGCTTGCGCGAAGTCCAGGCCAGCGCCAGCCAGCAGGGCAGTGCGAACAGCAGCCATGGCTGGTTCTGTTGCACGATGCCGGGCAGCAGGTGCAGGCCGATGGCGAGCAGCGCGGAGAGCAGCTGGATGGTCATCACCACCTGGGCCAGGCGCGACGGCGCCACGCCGCGGCGCGCGCGCCACACCGCACGCAGCAGCACGAATGCCAGCGGATTGAACAGCAGCAGATTGGCGTTGGCCCATGCCGAGTGATGCGTGGTGAGCGTCCACAGCACCAGCAGGGCGAGACCCACCAGGCCGGCGAGCACCAGGTACAACGAGGCGAGCAGCGCATGGACGGTGGGCGCGGTGCGGGCCGACAGCACTAGCAGAACGGCAAAGACCAGTCCCGCCAGCGCGAGGGGCAGGCGAAGATCCGGTGCGCGATCCGGCGGCGGTACCAGCCGGTTCGGCGACAACAGTTGTTCGGCCTGCACCAGGGGGCGCGTGCCGCCCATGCCGTCACTGACCTGCACATGGCTGCTTTCGCTCTGCAGCACCATCGGCAGGAAGCTTTCCTGCCATGCGTTGAGCGGCTGGTCGGCGTAGGGGCCCAGGCCCAGGTCGAGGATGAGCATCAGCCATGCCTCGTTGCTCATCAGCCGCGCGGTCTGCTGGCGGTAGGTCATGCCGCCGGCGCGCGCCTCGAGTTGCCGCTTGAGCGTGCCGCCCAGCGCCTTGTCCAGCGCGTCGCGCACGCGGGTTGCGCAATTGTTGATGTAGTAGTCGTAGGGATAGCGCACGTTTTCCGGGCGCAGGTTCCACAGCAGGAAATCGCGCAGGTCGGCTGCCTGCGACGGCGTGAAGGCGAGGCGCTGGCGCGTCACGGAGCGGCCGACGCTGGCGTAGTACTGCTGGTCCACCTCGCTGGGCGCCGCGTCCATCATGTAGTGCATGCGTCCAGCGGCGAAGTGGAGCAGGAAGCCGCTCTCGTCGAAATCGAACACGCCGTAGTTGAACGTGACCTCCTCGCCGCTGACGCTGTCGCGCAACTCGATGGCGTCATGGCCGAAGCGCTCCCAGTACGTTTCGCCGGGCCCGTAGGTGACCAGCGAAACCTCCAGGTTGGCGCCCGGCGCACTGGCGATGCCGGCGTGCGCGCGCGGCGTCCACCCGAGCAGGCAGCACAGCAGCAGCACGGCGACGCCGGAAAGGAGCCGCCGCAGCGCGTGTCGGTGTGCCGGTGCCGGCATCCTGCCCGTGGCACGCACGCTCAGGCTTCCGTCCGCCGGATGACGCGGAACGCCTGGACGCGCCGGTCGTCCGCCTCGGTGACATGGAACAGGTAGTCGCCGATGGCGATTTCCTCGCCTACCTCGGGCAGGTGGCCAAACTCGGAAGTGCACATGCCGCCCACGGTGTCGAACTCCTCGTCCGAGAAATCGGCGCCGGCCTGTTCGTTGAAGTCGGCGATCGGCGTGAGCGCGCTGACCACCCAGCCGCCACCCGACTGCTCGTGCATGAGCTTGGGCTCTTCCTCGTCATCGTGCTCGTCGTCGATCTCGCCGACGATCTGTTCGAGCACGTCCTCGATGGTGATGAGGCCGGCGACGCCGCCGTACTCGTCCACCACCAGCGCCATGTGATTGCGCGTATGGCGAAACTCCGCCAGCAGCACGTTCAGGCGCATCGATTCGGGAATCAGCACGGCAGGACGCAGCACGCTGCTGATGTCGAAGTGGTCGCCGTCGCCGACGAACTTCAGCAGGTCCTTGGCGAGCAGGATGCCCAGGATCTCGTCCTTGTCCTCCCCATGGACGGGGAAGCGCGAATGGCCAGAGTCGACGACCGTGCCGAGGATGTCGGACAGCGGCGCCTCGGCCGACAGCATCACGATCTGCGAGCGCGGGACCATGACGTCGTCCACGCTGAGCTCAGTCACCTTGATGGCGCCCTCGACCATGGTGAGGGTGTCGTTGGACAGCAGGCCATTGGCCTGGGCCGTGCGCAGCTCGTCGATGAGCTCTTTCCGGTTGCGCGGCTCGCCGGAAAACAGGTGGCCCAGTCGATCCCACCATTTGCGGTGGGCCGGGCCGCTGGTACTGCCAGGGTCCTCGTTCATTACTCTTGCGGGTGCAGCCCAATGCGGGGCGGGACCCTGAGTCTAGCGGAAAATCCGTGACGATTCAGGAACAAGCGGGCGAGGCCCGGGCAAGGCGGGGCAGGCAGCGACCGCTACGGCGCGCCTCAAACGCAGGGGCGCCGGCGCTGGCTCAACGGTCGCTGGCCGTGGCGGGTCGCGCCGCTGGTGCCTTCGCGACGCCCGCCGTGCCGTTGCGGACATCGCTCCAGCCGCCGCCCAGGGCCTTGTAGAGGTTGACCTGGTTAACCGCCTGGTCGAGCTGCAGGCTGACCAGTTTCTGCTGGGCGGCATAGAGCGAGCGCTGGGCATCCTGGGTCGCGATGTAGTCGTCCAGGCCTTCCTTGAAGCGCACCTGCGAGATCCCGTAGACGTGCTGCGACTGGTCCACCAGCTCCTGCTGCGCCTTGAGCTCGGGCACGATGTGGTCGCGCACGGCCAGTGCGTCGGCGACCTCGCGGAAGGCCTGCTGCACCGTGCCCTCGTAGGCGGCGGTGGCGCCGCCATAGCGCGCCTTGCTGGCCGACAGCTCGTTCTTGTTCCGGCCCCAGTCCAGCAACGGCATCGCGGCGGAGGCGGCGCCATTCCAGGCCAGCGAGCTGGCGCCGAACAGGTTGGAGAGGCTGCCGCTCAACACGCCCAGCGCAGCGGTCAGCGCGATATTGGGGAAGAACGCGGCGCGGGCGCGACCGATGTCCGCATTGGCCGCCCGCAGGCGATCCTCGGCGGCCAGGATGTCGGGGCGACGGTCCAGCAGCGAGGACGGCAGGCCAGCCGGCACGTCGGTCAGCAGGGGCGCCTGCCACAGGCTCGGGGTGGCGTAGCTGGGCGGCAGCGGCTGGCCGATCAGCACGGTCAAGGCGTTGATGTCCTTGGCGATGCGGGTGCCCATGTCCTCCACATCCACCTGCGCCGTGTTCACCTGGGTCTGCGAGCGGCGCATGTCGAATTCCGACACGCCGCCGTCGCGGAAGGCCTTCTGCATGACCTCCGCATGCTGCTGCTGTGCGGCCAGCGTCTGCTGCGCCAGCTGCAGCAGGGCGCGGTCGGCATTGAGCGAAAGATAGGCATTGGCCACTTCGCCGATCAGGGCCATCCGTGCCGCCTGGTAATCGGCGGCGCTGGCTTCGGCCAGCTTGCCCGACGCATGCACATAGGCGCGCTGGCGGCCGAAGAAATCCAGCTCATAGCTGGTCATGCCGGCCTGCACCTGGTAGGTGTTGAAGGTGGACGCGCTGCCGCGGTTGTTCTGGATGGGCCCGAGCAGGCCGTTGCTCGGTTGCTGCGTCATGCCGGGCAGGCGCTGGCGACCGGCATAGCCCTGCAGGTCGATCTCCGGGAACAGGCTGGAACGGGCCACGCCATAGCCGGCGCGCGCCTCGGCCATGTTGGCGGCGGCCACGCGCAGGTCGCGGTTGTTGCCCAGGGCGATCTCGATCAGTCGTTGCAGCACGGGATCCTTGAAGAACTCGCGCCAGCCCAGGTCGGCCGCTTGCGCCGGCGCCTCGGTCGCGGTGGTGTGCGCCGGGTAGCTGTCCGGCACGGGCATGGACGGACGCTGGTAGGTCGGCTCCATGCTGCAGCCGGCCAGCAGGCAGCCGGCGAGGGAGGCGGAAAGGATCAATGGCTTCATGAAGGTCTCCGGGGTCATCGCGGCGGAGCGGGAGAGATGCCGGCCAGGCGCGCCAGCTGCAGGAAGGCGCGGAGCGGGCGCGCCTTGACCGGGATGTTGTGTGGCGCCTGGCTGAAGATCAGCGCGATCAGGCGGTGCCGCATGCTCTCGTCGGTTTCAAAGCGCACGCACAGGCGGCGCTTGGTGTGGCGCGCCACCCGCGCAGGCACCCAGCCCACTTCGGGTACGCGCACGCTCAGTCGCTCGCCAGGGGCCGGAACCACGCCGCCGCGACGCAAGGCGGCACCGCTGAGCGAAATGTCGATGAACTCGCTGGCTTCCTCGTGGTCGCCCTGCCGCCAATGGGCAGTGCGCCGGAACGGGAAGCGCTCCTCGCGGCGCAGTCGCGGCAGGTCGACGCAGGCCATGATCGCGGCGAGGTCCAATACCAGGGCGATCAGGGTCCAGCCGAGGTTGAACAGGGTGCCGTCGCTCATCTGCGCATGCAGCATCGTGTTCACCGCGCCGGCCTGCAGGCAGACCATCAGCAGGATGAAGAAGCCCGCGTGTTTCCAGTGCACCACCACCTTGCTCCGGTCGAGCCCCTTGGCGGTGACCTTGAATGGACGTCCAAACGGACGGAGCAGCGCGGAGATCATGGTCATGGTCACGGCATAAGCCGCCACCAGCTGGGTCACCTCGGTGAAGATGGGAAGTGTCTTGCGGTCGGTGATCCACGGCCCGTAGAACCAGAAGCCGATCAACGCCGGCAGGCCGTAGAACAGGAACTGCCCCGGCGTCGTGTAGAACGCCGCGATGCCGAAATACCAGTACAGCACCGGCGCCACCAGCATCAGCAGCAGGAATGGCTTGCCGATCCAGTGCAGCATGCCGTGCGCGTAGTGCAGGCGATCCACCAGGCGGTAGCCGTCGCCGCGCAGCGGACCTTCCTTCAGCATGGCCACCTGCATGGTGCCAAGGCACCAGCGGCCGCGCTGGTTGATGTATTCGATCAGCCCTTCCGCAGACAGCCCGACCGACAGTCGTTCGTTGAGCCAGCGGGTGATGTGGCCGCCCTTGCGCAGCAGGTAGGAGGTATGGATGTCCTCGCACACACTGTCCGTGGGGAAACCGCCCGCCTCGGTGATCGCCTGGCGCGACACCACGAACGAAGTGCCGACGCAGAAGGCCGAATCCCAGGCGTCGCGCGAGGGCTGGAATACGTCGAAGAACACGCGCTGCTCGTCCACCCAGCTGTCGGTGGCACCCAGGTTGTGCTGGATCGGATCGGCGTTGTAGTAAAACTGCGGCGTCTGCACCAGCGCCACGCCGGGCTCGGCGAACAGGCCGAGGATGCGGTAGAGGATGTTCCTCTGCGGCGCGAAGTCCGCGTCCAGCACAAGGATATATGGCGCATTGGTGTGTTGCGCGGAGAGCCTGAGCCCATTGTTGAGATTGCCCGCCTTGGCATGCGTGTTGTCGGGCCGGCGCGCGTAGTTCACGCCGAGCCTCGTGCAGTAGTCGCGCAGCCAGTCGCGTCGGGTGTCGTCCAGCACCCAGATGTTGACCTGTGGATAGTCGATCGTCTTGGCGGCGACGATGGTCTTTTCCAGGATCTCCAGGTCCTCGTTGTAGGTGGCGATGAACACGTCCACCGCCGGCACGCGGCTTCCGGCCGCGCGCAGCCGCGCTTCGCCGGCGTCGGCCTGCGGACGGTTGTCGCGGCGACGCACCATCACCGCGATCGCTGCCAGCGTGTAGATGATCGAGACCATCTCGAAGGCGTAAAACACATAAGCCCACACGCTGGCGACGCCGTGGCTGGCATCAGGCAGCGTTTCTGCGCTGCGCCAGACCGCGTAGCGCAGCAACAACGCGCCGGAGAACACGCCGAACACCAGCCGGTCGAACGCGCGACGCGGATTGGCAAAGCGCGCCATGCCGATGCCCAGCAGCGCGGTCAGGCCAAGCACCTGGAGCAGGCTCATCAGATCGACGGGAGGGCTCATGTCGGGTTCTCCGTGCGGGCGATGGGGCGGCCGGTGAATGGATTCCAGCCTTTGGCCGCCAGTGCGGCCCAGGCGGTCGCGCCCAGATGGGGCAGGTGGTAGTAGAAGAAGTCGGCGTAGGTCGAGTCCGGGCCGATCGCAAAGTCGGTGGCAATGCGCGGTTGCGGCGTGGCGTAGAGCATGCCGCCGCTGCCGCGCTGGTCGGCGATCAGTCGCCACAAGCTATCGGGCACGGGTTTGCCGCTGGCTTGCAGGGCCGCGGCCACCTGCGCGCTGCCTTCGGTCCATACGCCATCGGGCTGGCGTCGATAGCCGTAGCCATCGCCGCTGCGATGCTGTGAATCGATCCACGACCAGACCTGGTTCCACTCGGCCGGGTGCGGGTTGAACGCAAGCAGGGGCCATGCCTGTGCATCCAGCCCGGACTTGTCGCGCGACAGCGTGCTGCCGTCGTCCAGCGTGCCGACCAGGAAGCGATGCCCGGTGTTGTCCCACATCGACTGCACGAACGCTTCGGCCAGCTTCGCCTGCTGCGCGAGGTCCGCGTCATGACTGTCGCGGCTGGCCCAGGTCGCAGCGGCATAGACGTCCAGGTTGTGTTCGGTCGCCTTCCAGTGCTGCGCGCGCTGGGCGTTGTCATAACCAAACAGGCCACCCTCGTAAGCAGGCGGGGCCGCACCGCTGGCGTGGGCCTGGATCCAGCGCAGCTGGGCCACCGCGGCGTCCAGATAGCGCCGGTCATGGCTACTGTCGTAGACGGTCAGCAGCAGCAGCGCGGCCCACGCGACATTGCCGGTGGCGGTGCCCGTCTGATACGGATCCTGACTCCAGTAGTTGCCGCGCGTCTCCCAGTAACCGGGCAGTTCGACCTTGCCGCCGCTGGCGACTCCGCCACGATAGGCGTTGCGCAGCCGCCCGTCCCTGAAGCTCGGATCGTGGGATGCCGCAAGCAGCAGTGCATCGGCGATCCGCCGCGCCTGCGCCGGGCTCCCGCAGGCGGTGAGTGCGATGCCGGCGAGCGCGTTGTCGTAGACGAAGGCAACGTTTTCAAGCGCCCTTGCCGAGCCCGGCTGCAGCCCGGGGTAGCTTGGCAGCAGCATCGGGCCGTCGCCTGGCATGGCCGCTGCGGCCGCGCGCAAGGCAGTGCAACTGCTGTCCGCCAGCTGCTGTACGGCGTCAGTGGAAAGCGCGGGGCGGGATGCGACGGCGCTCAGCATCAGGGCGAGGCTTGCAAGGTGACTCCATCGCATGGACATGGCGGCCTCCTTCGATCAGGTTCAGCGCAGGCTCGCCGTCACACTGCGGCCTGGCGTGCAGGGCGGTTGGCCCGAATGGGCGGCGTCGAAGTCGTCCCATTGCGCGAGCGCATAGACCGAACCGTCCTCGGCATAAGGAAACGGCGCGCTGTAGCTGTTCTGCAGGGATTCTTTCGCCGTGGGCAGCAGCTGGCTGATGTGGGCGCTGTGCGGCTGTCCGGCCTGGTCGATCTGCACGCGCAGTCGGGTGCCGACATTCAGGCGCCCGGCCATGCGCGCCGGGAATACCGCCACGACATCGGTCTTGCTGCAGTCGGTGGCGCGCACCAGCGTGGCGCCGGCCGCCACCTGGGTGCCAATCGGTGCGACGACCTCTTGCGCGGTGCCGGTCGCATAGGCCTTGACCGCATAGTCGGAGAGCGCACGCACGCGCTCGTCCTCGTGGGCAATCAACTGGTTGAGATTGGCCAGCTGGGTGGTCAGCGCATCGATCTGGGCCTGTTCGTCCTTGATGTTGTTCTGCAGGTCGGCCTGCCGTTGCATCAGTTGCGGCAACTGGGTGTTGCTGCCTTCGCCGCTGGAGACGTAGACCCCGCGCTGGGCGGCATCGATGCTCGCGCCGATCCGGTGAGCATTCTGGTCCAGCGCATCGGCCTCGCTGCGTGCTGCGTCGGCCTGGGCACGCGCCGCCGAGACGGTGGCCGCGCTGACTGCGCCGTCGCGCTGCAGGGCCATGGCGCGCGAATACTTGGTATCGAGTTCGGACAGCTTCGCGGCAGCGGCATCCTGCTGGGCCTGCAGCGAGGCATAGCTGCCCTTGAGCTGCGCCACGTTGGCGTGCTGGTACTGCTGATACTGGTTGCCGACGTATTCCAGCATCCGCTGGTCGGCCTCGATGCGATGGTTGAGATCATCGAGGCGACCCTGCAGATCCAGTCTCTGGGTGAGCAAGGTGGTCAGTGCGTCGCGCGCGACGGTGCTGTTCCTCACGATGGCGATGGTCTGGCCGGGTGCGAGCGGTTGTCCGTCCTGCGCGTACAGGGCACTGACGGTGCCGCTGATCGGCGTGGTGATCAGCATCGCCGGTGCATTCAGCACGGCGCGCGTGGCACTGGTGGAAACCCATGGCTCGACCAGGGTGGACAGCAGCAGCCACGCGATGAATCCCATCAGGCTGTAACCGGCCAGGCGCGGAATGAAGGCGAGCGGAGACTTCCGAATGGGAGCGAGCCTGCCGGGTGGTGCGGCGGCATGGGGCATGCGTTCGGTAGGCAGCAGTTCGGTCTTCAAATCATTCGCCTCTGGCAATCGACGTCGTGCAGACGCCTGCGCCCGTGCGCCAAGGCAGGGCGGGAGAGCACATCCCAAGTGGGATGGCGGCCGATGGTTGAGATCCGGAAGGAGTGGCTTACGTGCCGCGAATCGTCGGGGGCGACGGTTCCTGATTGATGCGATGCGTCAGTTCCGGACCGACACAGGAATAGACCGTCGGCGATGAACCTCGCCTGTCTTTAGCCTTGGAGATGCTCAGAATCAGTTAGATCGCAGTTCAAGAAATGAAGTTGCTTGACCCGGCGTTGACACGTGATCGACATGTCGATGACGCGTTGCGGCATGACTTGAGACCGTACCGTGACAGTGATCGGTGATGCGTGGCGTGGTCGACGCGCGAAACGCATGGCGACGTGGCCCGGATGGTCGTCCACCGGGACGACGCGGCGCGTCGTGGCTAGTTTTCGCCGTCGGCGGCGTAGGGATCGGCGATGTCAAGGCTGGCCAGGATGCGCTTTTCCAGCGCCTCCATCGCCTCGGCCTCGGCGTCCTCGATGTGGTCGTAACCGAGCAGGTGCAGTACGCCGTGCACGGTCATGTGGGCCCAGTGATTGCGCGACGCCTTGCCTTGCTCCTGCGCTTCGCGGGCGACCACGGGGGCGCAGATCGCCAGGTCGCCGATCAGCGGCAACACCACGCCCGGCGGCAGCTCGGCGGGGAAGGACAGCACGTTGGTCGCATAGTCCTTGCCCCGGTAGTCGCGGTTGAGCGAGCGACCTTCGGCTTCACCGACGATGCGGATCGACAGTTCGGTGGCCTTGCGCCGCCGCGCGCCCCGCAGCGTGGCTTCCACCCAGGTACGGAAGGAGGCGGTCGCGGGCACGCCCTTGCGCGGCGCGGCGTAGCCAACCGCAAGCAGCAGCGTCGAGGCGCTCACTTGGGCGGCTCCTCGGAGGCCTGTTCGAAGGCTTCGTAGGCACGCACGATTTTCGCCACCAGCGGATGGCGCACCACGTCGCGCGAAGTGAAGAAGGTGAAGCTGATGCCATCGACGCCGCGCAACACTTCGATTGCGTGGCGCAGCCCCGAGCGGACGTGGCGCGGCAGGTCGATCTGGCTGACGTCGCCGGTGATCACCGCCACCGAGCCAAAGCCGATGCGCGTGAGGAACATCTTCATCTGCTCGACGGTGGTGTTCTGCGCCTCGTCGAGGATCACGTAGGAGTCATTGAGCGTGCGTCCGCGCATATAGGCCAGCGGCGCGATCTCGATCACGTTGCGCTCGATCAGCTTGGCGACTTTTTCGAAGCCGAGCATCTCGTACAGCGCGTCGTACAGGGGGCGCAGGTACGGATCGACCTTTTGCGAAAGATCGCCGGGGAGGAAGCCGAGCTTTTCACCGGCCTCCACCGCGGGGCGCACCAGCAGCAGGCGCTGCACCCGGTTGGCCTCCAGAGCTTCCACCGCGCTGGCCACGGCGAGATAGGTCTTGCCGGTGCCGGCAGGACCCACGCCGAAGCTGATGTCGTGCGTGGTGATGGCGTGCAGGTAGCGGGCCTGGTTGGGGCCGCGGCCCTTGATGACGCCGCGTTTCACCTTGATGGCCACGTCCTGCGCGCCTTCGGCCGCGTCATTGACGATCGCGTCGATGCCCGATTCGGCCAGGTGCAGGTTGATCTTGGCGCCGGTCAGGGACTCGCTCGCGGTGCCCTCGTAGAGTGCACGCAGCACTTTTTCGGTGGCGCGCGCGGCGTCTTCCTCGCCGATCACCTGGAACAGATTGCCGCGATGGTCGATTTCAACGCCCAGGCGCAGCTCAATCTGGCGCAGGTGCTCGTCGAACGGGCCGCAGAGATTGGCGAGCCGCGCGTTGTCTTCCGGCTCGAGGGTGAAGTCGCGTTGGTTCAGGCCGTTGCTCATGGGAAATCAGAGGTGTCGATGCATCACGTAGACGTCGGTCGGGCCCTGCGCCGCGTGGCGGAACGCGCCCGGCACCTGGCCGACGATGCGGAAACCGTGGCGCTGCCAGAGGCGCACGGCGGTGGTGTTGGTCGAGACGACAAAGTTGAACTGCATGGCGGTGAAGCCAGCGTCGCGGGCCTGGGTCAGCGAATGCTCGCACATGGCCGACGCCACGCCCTGTCCGCGCGTGGCGGGCGACACCATGTAGCCGGCATTGGCCACGTGGTCGCCGAGGCCGGGCTGGTTGGGCTTGAGCATGTAGCAGCCAAGCACGAGCTTGCCGCGCTCGGCGACGAAGCAGCGGCTCGGCGGCGTCGCCCACCACTCGCGCGCCTGCTCGAAGCTGAGGTCGGGCGGATAGCTGTAGGTGTCGCCGGCTTCGACCACGCTGCGAAACAGCGGCCACACCAGCGCGAACTCCTCGGCGCCGATTTCCCTGACCGTCAGCGGGGCCGTCACGATGCCAGCGCGACCGCGTCGTCCGCCAGCTTCACGCGTCCGCGCAGCGAGTTGCTCATGGCATCGGTGATCACCACGTCGATGAACTGGCCGATCATGCGCGCGTTGCCGGGGAAGTTCACGTAGCGCATGTTCTCGGTGCGGCCGGTGAACTCGTTCGGGTTCTTCTTGCTGACTTTCTCCACCAGCACGCGCTGCACGGTACCGACCATGGCCTCGTTGATCTGGCGCGCGTTCTCGTTGAGCGTGGCCTGCAGGCGGGCAAGGCGGGCGTGCTTCACCTCGGACGACGTTTCGTCGGTGAGGTTTGCCGCCGGCGTGCCGGGGCGCGAGGAGAAGATGAAGGAGAAGCTCTGGTCGAAGCCGATGTCGCCGACCAGCTTCATGGTCTTCTCGAAATCGTCATCCGTTTCGCCGGGGAAGCCGACGATGAAATCGGAGGAAACGCAGATGTCCGGGCGCACTGCGCGCAGCTTGCGGATCTTCTGCTTGAACTCCAGCGCGGTGTAGCCGCGCTTCATCGCGGCGAGGATGCGATCGGAGCCGGCCTGCACGGGCAGGTGCAGGTAGTTGGCCAGCTGCGGCACGTTGGCGTAGGCCTCGATCAGCGAGTCGGAGAACTCCAGCGGATGCGAGGTGGTGAAGCGGATGCGGCCGATGCCGTCGATCTGCGCGATGGCGTGGATCAGCACCGCCAGGTCGGCGCTGCCGCCGTCGTGCGTCGGACCGCGGTAGGCGTTGACGTTCTGGCCCAGCAGGTTCACTTCGCGCACGCCCTGGCCGGCCAGTTGCGCCACTTCCACCAGCACGTCGTCGAACGGACGGCTGATTTCCTCGCCGCGGGTGTAGGGCACCACGCAATAGGAGCAGTACTTGGAGCAACCTTCCATGATCGACACGAAGGCGGTCGGGCCTTCGGCGCGTGGTTCGGGTAGGCGATCGAACTTCTCGATCTCCGGGAAGCTGATGTCCACCTGCGGCTTGCCGCTGGCGCGCTGCGCCTCGATCAGCTCGGGCAGGCGGTGCAGGGTCTGCGGGCCGAACACCAGGTCGACGTACGGCGCACGCTTGATGATGTCCTGGCCTTCCTGCGAGGCCACGCAGCCACCCACGCCGATCAGCACGGGCTTGCCGCCCTGCTTGTGCTCCTTCCATCGGCCGAGCTGGCTGAACACCTTTTCCTGGGCTTTCTCGCGGATCGAGCAGGTGTTGATCAGGATGACGTCCGCCTCGGATTCGTCCTGGGTCAGTTCCAGTCCATGCGAGGCCTTGAGCACGTCGGCCATCTTGGCCGAGTCGTACTCGTTCATCTGGCAACCGTGGGTTTTGATGAAAAGCTTGCCGGTCATGGGTCTTGGTACCGTGGTCCTGGGCGCCGGGGGATGGCCGCCGAACCGCACAGTTTACGCGTCCAGGGTCATGCCCGCCAGCTGAACGGCCAAGCCTGATCAAGCACTTGCGTGGTCACCGGGCGGCCGGGCCAGGGTGGTCCGGGCGGCAAATTTGTCCCGCCGCACGAAATGACCGCGTCCTGCTTGGCGTCGGCGGTGGCAGGGGGCACACTGCCGCCAGGCCTGTGGCCCGGCACGTAGGCGCGCAGGGGAGTGCGGAAGGGGAATGTATGTGGGTGCATGACCGGGTGACGGCCGCAGCAGTGGCGCGGCTTCCGACGGGGACAGTGTGACCAGCCCGGCTCGGCTGCCGACGGGGCGGCGCGTCCTGCTCAGGGCAGCGGCCGCTTGCCTGGCGGTGCTGTGCCTGCTCGCCCTGCCGGCCCGCAGCCATGCCGGCGCGCTGTATCGCTGTACCGGTGGCTCGGGAGAAGTGGTGTTCAGCAGCAGTGCGGCCGGCTACAGCGGTTGCGTCCGCATCGCCGGCACGCCGGAGCCTGCCCGCCGCAAGCCCGCACCCAGGGTGACGGCACCGTCGCTGGCCGGCGTGCAGGGCAGTGCCGAAACCTCGGCGCGCTCCCCGTCCAGCCCGCCCCCGGCCAGCGAGGCGTCGCTGGCCCGGGTCCAGGGAGGCGTGGAAACCACGGCGCGGGTGGCCGGGTCATCCGCGTCGTCAGGGTCGTCGGGGGTGCCCGGGCAATGGAACTACAGCGAGGCCCCGAAGCCCGCCACCAGCGTGGCGGCGGAGCCGCCGGCACCGACGGGCGATCGCGTGCTGCGCGGGGCGGTGTATCGCGTGGTTCGCCGGGACGGCAGCGTGGAATACACCAACCTGCGTCCCGCCGAACAGCAGGGTCGCGCCGTCACCATGCTTTTCAGCTACATCGCGACCTGCGTGGCGTGCAACCTGCACTCGACCATCCGCTGGGACTCCGTGGCGCTGAACCTGACCGACTATGCCGAAGTCATCCGCGTGGCCAGCGTGGAGTCGGGCGTGGACGAGGCTTTCCTGCGCGCCATCATCCATGCCGAGAGCGCGTTCAATCCGCGGGCCATGTCCCTCAAGGGCGCCCAGGGCCTGATGCAGCTGATGCCGGGCACGGCGCTCGACATGGGCGTCAAGGATGCCTTCGACACCGCCCAGAACATTCGCGGTGGCGCACGTTACCTGGGCTTGCTGCTGCATACCTTCAGGGGCGACGAGCGGCTGGCCGCCGCGGCCTACAACGCCGGGCCCGGGGCCGTGCAGCGGTACAACGGCGTGCCGCCGTTTGCCGAAACCCAGGTCTATGTCGACCGCGTCGGCACCTTGCGCAAACGCTACAGGCAGGCCATCCGTCCGGCCGCGACCCACGCGCCGGCCGTGGCGGGTCTCTCAACCATCCAGTGAGGCGGTCGGCGTCAGCGGCGGGCGCTGCGCCAGGATCACTTCGGTATGGAAGGGCGTGCCGTTGCGAAGCCCCGAAACCTGGACCTTGCTGCCGGGCTTGAGCGCGGCCTCGTGTCGCCGCAGGTCGGTGGGGTCGACGATGTCGTCGCTGCCGATGCGCAGCAGGATGTCGTGCGGCTGGATGCCCGCCTGCGCGGCCGGGCCGCCCGGATAGATGTCCGTGACCTGGGCGCCGCGCGCGGCCGCGGGCAGGCCGCTGTCCGCCGCCACGGGTACGAAGGTGTAGTCCGCGCCCATCCATCCACGCACGACGCGCCCCGTGTCGATGATCTGGTCCAGCACCTTCTTGGCGTTGGTCACCGGGATGGCGAAGCTGATGCCTTCGGCATTGGCGGCCTTGCCGATCAGCAAGGTGTTGATGCCAACCAGTTCGCCCTCGGTATTGACCAGGGCGCCACCGGAGTTGCCGAGGTTGATCGCCGCATCGGTCTGGATGAAGTCCTCCGGGCTGGCACTGCTCAGCTGCCGGCCAATGGCACTGACGATGCCCATGGTCACGGTCTGGTTGAGCCCGAGCGGATTGCCGATGGCCAGCACTACGTCGCCGGTGCGCACCGGGTCGTGGTTGGCGATATGGATGACCGGCAGGTTGCTGGCATCGATCTTCAGCACGGCAAGGTCGGTCTCGATATCCGCACCCACGACCCTGGCCTTGGCCACGCGCCCGTCGTAGAGCAGCACCTGGATGTCGTCGGCGTTGGCGATCACATGGTTGTTGGTGAGCACGTAGCCCTGGCTGCTGACGATCACGCCCGAGCCGAGGCTCTGTTCGCGGCGCTTGTAGGCCGGGCCGGCGGGCCGGCCGCCGAACAGGCGCTGCAGCACCGGATCGGTGTACATCTGCACGGCCTGTTCGGTCACCATCTTGTTGGCATAGATGTTGACCACCGAGGGCGCGGCACGGGCCACCGCGTCGGCGTAGGACACCGGGCCGCTCGCACGCGCCGGGGCGGTGGACATGCCGGGCGACTCGGCGCCCGCGCCCTGCATGCCGAAGCGGGCACGCAGGTTGTTGCCGACGCCGGGCCACACCAGGCTGATCACGAACGCGACCGCCAGCCCGAGGACCACGAAGCGGGCGATGAAGGCGAGCGTGCCAGCGGCATGTTTCATGTCGTTATGTGATTCGTGACAAGGCGTTGGGACGATGAGTGGACGAAAGCGGCTGGCGCCGTGGTTTTATTGTACGAGGCAGGCCCTGACGCTACACTAACGCGATTTTTGCGGGTGCCGGATTTCGCTGGCGCTTGCGAAGCGGGTCGCTCCGGGTTCACCGGGTGCGCGAGGTGACCGGAAGCGAAGGCCGTGGTTGTGTACCGCTACACTGCCTGCCGCGCTGGTGCCTCGTGCCCTTGATGTCCCGGAGTGCAGGGGTGGTTCGCAGCGCATGTTCCCGCTGCCTGACGTCGCGACTCGCTTGGCAAGCACCTGTGGAACTCCAGTTCCGCGTCTCAATGGCATTATGTACCGGAGAGCCTGATGGCGAACGAAGTCGTCGATCACGGCCGCCGCCGCTTCCTGACAGCAACCACGTCCGTGGTTGGTGGAGTAGGAGTCGTCGCGGCAGTCGTGCCCTTCATCAAGTCGTGGGAACCCAGTGCGAGGGCCAAGTCCGCAGGTGCCCCAGTCACTGTCGACATCAGCAAGATCGAGTCAGGCCAGAAGGTCACCTACCCGTGGCGTGGCCTGCCGGTCTTCGTGGTCAATCGCACCAAGGAGCAGCTCGACGCGCTGCCCAGCCAGAACGCCCGCCTGGTCGACGCCAAGTCGGACAGCGGCTCGGCCGACCAGCAGCCCAAGTACGCGCAGAACGAAGCCCGCTCCATCAAGCCCGAATGGCTGGTGCTGGTCGGCCTGTGCACCCACCTGGGTTGCGTGCCCGACTTCGTCCCCGTGATGAAGCCCGAGCCGTTCGACCCCGAGTGGAAGGGCGGCTTCTACTGCCCCTGCCACAAGTCGCGCTATGACATGTCCGGCCGCGTCTACCAGGGCGTTCCGGCGCCGAAGAACCTGCTGGTGCCGCCGTACCACTTCGTGGACGACACGCACATCCAGATTGGCGTGGATCCGAAGGAGGCCGGCTGATGGCTAACGTATTCACGCGCCTCGGCGACTGGGTCAATGAGCGAGCCCCCGGCCTGATGCCGGTGTATCGCAAGCACATGACCGAGTACTACGCGCCGAAGAACTTCAACCTTTGGTATTACTTCGGCGTGCTCGCCATCGTGGTGCTGGTCAACCAGATCGTCACCGGCATCTTCCTCACCATGAACTACAAGACGAGTGCGGCGGAAGCCTTCAACTCGGTCGAGTACATCATGCGTGACGTGGAGTGGGGCTGGCTGATCCGCTACATGCACTCCACCGGCGCCTCGCTGTTCTTCGTGGTGGTGTTCCTGCACATGTTCCGCGGCCTGATGTACGGCTCCTACCAGAAGCCGCGCGAACTGGTGTGGCTGCTGGGCATGCTGGTGTTCCTGGTGCTGATGGCCGAGGCCTTCATGGGCTACGTGCTGCCGTGGGGCAACATGTCGTTCTGGGGCGCCAAGGTGATCATCTCGCTGTTCGGCACCATCCCGTTCATCGGCGGCAGTCTGGTCGAGTGGATCATGGGCGACTACCTGCCTGCCGACGCCACGCTCAACCGCTTCTTTGCGCTGCACGTCATCGCGCTGCCGCTGGTGCTGCTGTTGCTGGTGGTGCTGCACATCTTCGCGCTGCACGAAGTGGGTTCGAACAATCCTGACGGCGTCGACATCAAGCACGGCCCGAAGGGCAATCGCTGGAATCCGGAGAAGCCGGCCGACGGCATTCCGTTCCACCCGTACTACACCGTGCATGACCTGGTGGCGGTGGGCTTTTTCCTGATGATCGCGGCATTCATCATCTTCTTCTCGCCGACGGTTGGCGGTTGGTTCCTGGAGCATGACAACTTCATCCCGGCCAACAACCTGGTCACGCCGACCCACATCAAGCCGTCGTGGTACTTCACTCCGTTCTACGCGATCCTGCGCATGATCCCGTCGTTCTTCGGCACGGCCTTCTGGGGCGTGCTGGGCATGTTCGGCGCGATCGCCCTGTTGTTCCTGCTGCCGTGGATCGATGCGGGCAAGGTGCGCTCCATCCGCTATCGCGGCACCGGCTTCAAGGTCGCGTTGCTGACGTTCGCTGGCTCGTTTATCGGCCTGGCCCTGGTGGGCGCGGGCGTGGTGGGCGAGAAGCTCGTCGAGTGGGCTCCTACGGATGCGACCTTCTGGGAGAACACGTTCGGTCGCGTGATGACGTTCCTCTACTTCGGGTACTTCGTGTTCCTGTGGTGCTACACGCACTTCGGCTGGGAAAAGACCAAGCCGGTCCCGGAGCGGGTGGTGTTTGACCATGACTAAGCGACCGTCCCTGATGAAGAAAACCATTTCCTCGCTCGCGCTTGCGCTCGGCCTGCTGGTCGGCACCACTTCGGCGATGGCGTCGGAAGAGGGCGGCCTGCCCTCGGCCGGCACCAATGTCCGCGACCAGGCTTCGTTGCAGCGCGGCGCCAAGCTGTTCTTCAACTACTGCGTCGGTTGCCACTCGCTGAAGTACGCGCGCTATTCGCGTATCGCCGAGGACCTCGGCCTCAGCGAAGACGAGGTGATGAAGAACCTCAACTTCACCGGTGCCAAGTTCGGCGACGTGGTGATTTCGCACATGCCGGAGGATTCGGCCCAGCAGTTCTTCGGCAAGGCACCGCCGGACCTCTCGCTGGAAGTGCGCGCCAAGACCGCCGACTGGGTCTATGGCTACCTCAACTCCTTCTACCTGGACCCGACCCGTCCGGTGGGCTGGAACAACGCGGTGTTCGCCAACGCGTCCATGCCCAACCCGTTGTGGGAGCTGCAGGGACTGCAGACCGCGGTGAAGAAGGAAGGCGGCGACGAGGTCGAAAAGCTCGAGCTGACCCAGCCCGGCAAGCTCACGCCGGCCCAGTACCAGCAGGCCACGCGCGACCTGACGGCCTTCCTGGAATACGTGGCCGAGCCGGCCGCGCTGCAGCGCCAGCGTTACGGCATCTGGGTGCTGCTTTTCCTGGCGGGCTTCACTTTCCTGGCATATCTGCTAAAGAAGGAATATTGGAAGGACGTCCACTGAGGCGTCGTGCCATAGCCTGAGGTACGGCGGCCTAGTGCCGCCGTACGCGCTTAATGTCGATGGGGAGATCGCGCATGGTCCAAAGCGCTCGTTCGCGTACCGCACTCACCCTGTACACCACCGCGGATGGCATCCAGTGCCACCGCACCCGGTTGGTGCTCGCCGCCAAGGGCGTCAGCTACGAACGGGTGCAGGTCGACCCGGCCAGGCCGCCCGAAGACCTGTTGGACCTGAACCCTTACGGGACCACGCCGACCCTGGTCGACCGTGACCTGACCCTCTACAACACGGCCGTCGTCTGCGAGTACCTGGACGAGCGCTACCCGCACCCGCCGTTGATGCCGATCGATCCCTTGTCCCGCGCCCGCCTGCGCCTGGCGACCGTGCGCATCGAGCTGGACTGGCTGCCCGAGGTGGACGCGATCCGCGCCGGCGGCCGGCCGGCCGATGCCGCCCGCAAGCGCCTGCGGGAGCATCTGCTCGCTTCACTGCCCCTGTTCAAGGCCTCGCGGTTCTTCCTCAATCCCGAGATGAGCCTGACCGACTGCCTGGTGGCGCCGGTGGTCTGGCGCCTGCCCTGGCTGGGCGTGGACCTAGGGCGCGAGGGCAAGCCGATCCTCGACTATGGCGAGCGGCTGTTCGCCAGCCAGGGATACGCGCGCAGCATGACGGCGGAAGAAAAGGCCATGCGGCCCTGAGCCAACGGGGCGGCCCCCGGGGGAAGGGGCCGACCGCTTTCCCGCCCTTGTGGCACTGCAGCATCGACGCTACGGGCCCGCCGGCGTCCGGGGCGGGCTTTGCGCCTTTATCCCGGCCGCGGTTGGCATACACTCCATCGAACTCCCGGCCGGGCCAGGGCCGGACCCCGCCCTGGCCCAGTCATCAACAGGTTTCTGCATGACCGACGACAAGCTTCCGCCGATGTCCTCCAATCGCCCGTATCTGCTGCGGGCGATCTACGACTGGATCTCCGACAACAATCTCACCCCCTACGTGCTGGTGGATGCGGGGCGCGAGGGGGTGAAAGTGCCCCCCCAGGTCGTCAAGAACGGCCAGGTGGTGCTGAATCTCGCCATGCGGGCGGTGGCGAACCTGGACCTGGGCAATGACTGGATCAGTTTCCAGGCGCGCTTCTCCGGCGTCAGTCAGAACATCCATATCCCGATTCAGGCCGTGCTGGCGCTTTACGCGCAGGAAAACGGGCAGGGCATGATGTTTCCGGCCGACGAGGGTGGCGACAATCCGCCGCCGTCGTCGCCCGATCCGGACGACACGCCGCCCACGCCGGAGGGTGACGACGCCGGCGACAAGCCCAAGCGCAGCGCGCCGTTCCTGCGGGTGGTCAAGTAACCAGGGGACGGCCGCCTCAGTGGAGGCGGTTGTCGTCGCGCATGCGGGGGCGCAGCGGAACGACATTGCTCTCCCCGGCGGGCGGCACGTGATCCGACCGGGTCCCCGGCAGATGACTCTGGATGGTGGGCAGGCTCAGGCCGGTCAGTGTGCGGCCGATCATCCAGAGCCGTCCCGGTTCGCGGTCGTTGCCGTCGATGCTCACTTCAAAGGTGTAGCAGCGTTCCAGCAACCAGCCGCCATGCACGCGACGCGGCCGCAGGCTGCGCAGCCCCACGCTTTCGTCGAGCAGTTGCAGGCCGTGCTGGCGGCATTGTCCGCGTGCCTCCTGGGTCGCCAGCTCGCGGGCGCGGCTGAGCTTCAGCCACAGTCCGATTATCGACAGCAGCACCAGCAACAGGAACAGGTCCGATAGTTCGCTCATGGCTTGAGAGTGTAGCCGTCGCCGGCCGCTTGCAAGGCTCGCGGCGGGGAGATGCGCATGGATGCCCGGCCCGTGCGGCCGGACTCAGTCCAGTTGCAGGCGCAACGACAGGTCGACCGCCCGCACGTGCTTGGTCAGCGCGCCCACCGAGATGAAATCCACGCCGGTGCGTGCGTAGTCGCCGATGGTGGTCAGGTCGACATTGCCGGAAATTTCCAGCTGCGCGCGGCCCTTGGCGATGGCGACCGCCTCGCGCATGAGCGGCAGGGAGAAATTGTCCAGCATGATGCGGTCGGCGCCGGCGGCGAGTGCCTGCTGCAGCTCGTCGAGGTTCTCCACTTCGATTTCCAGCAGCAGCGACGGATGCAGTCGCCGCGCCGCCGCGGCTGCCGCGCCGATGCCACCGGCGGCGATGATGTGGTTCTCCTTCACCAGGATGGCGTCGTAGAGGCCCACCCGGTGATTGTGGCCACCGCCGCAACGCACGGCGTATTTCTGGGCCAGGCGCAAACCGGGAACGGTCTTGCGGGTATCGAGCACGCGTACGCCGGTGCCGGCGACCGCCGCCACGTAGGCCGCCGTCGTCGTGGCCGTGCCCGACAACAGCTGCAGGAAATTGAGTGCCGTACGTTCGGCGCTGACCAGCGGCCGGGCCTTGCCGCGAAGCCGGCAGATCACCGAGCCGGCGCTGGCGCGGTCGCCGTCCTGCAGCGTCCATTCGATCTGCACGTCCGGGTCGAGCTGGCGGAAGCTGGCGTTGAACCAGCCGATGCCCGCCATCACCGCATTCTCGCGACAGGTCAGGGTGGCATGGGCCAGGGCATCGGCCGCAAGCAGGTCGGCGGTGGCGTCGCCGCTGCCGATGTCTTCGGCAAAGGCACGCTCGACGTCCGCCCGAATCAACTCGGGCGAGGGTGAGGCAGGGGCGTTTGAAGTCATTCGGTCGCGGGGCTGTTCGCCGTGGCGGGCTGGCTGAGGCGGCCGACGATGGCATCCATCGCGCGGTCGAACAGGGCCGTGGAATCGAGCACGCGGGCCGTGCCGCCGGTGAGCGCGGAGGCCAGTTCGTGCGGGGCGTAGTCAGCCACTTTCAGGCCACGCCGGTTCACGAACAGGTAGCGGCCGCTCATGGGGCTGATCCACGAGAGCTTGGCGCGCTCGATGGCTTCCGGGTCGGACAGGAACTCCAGCCACGTACCGGGCTTGAGCTCGGCGATCAGCAGCATTTCCGGGGTATCGAGCGCCGGTTCCGGCTGCGGCTCGGACCGGTCCAGCTCGGCCTCGGACTCCGCGATCGGCTGGATGCTCTCGGGAATGGGCAGCGAGGTGGATTCCTCCACCGCCTGCACCTCGGCCTCCGGCACGGCTTCGCCGAGCTGGTGGCGGTAGTAGGTATGCAGCTGCGCCAGCAGGCGGTCAATGTCGCTTTCCTGGAACGCCACGTTGGCCAGGCCGCGGCGCAGCGAGCGCTCGATGCCCGGCAGCATCTGGCGCAGCGCGCGGCGCTCGTCGAGCGTGCGGGCCGGCTTGGTGCTGTCGATGAAATCGTTGGCGAAGCGAAGCGCGTCGCGGAATTCCGGCGACTCCTCGCCCTGGCGCAGGATGGTCAGCACCAGGTAGTTGGCCCACGCGCGCGACAGGATCCCGTGGATCAGCGGCGGCAGCGTATGGCCGTCGATGCGGCTGAGGATTTCGCGGGCGGCGCGACGGCGCGCCTGTTCCAGCTTCTCGCGGCCGCGGGTCGACTCGGCCACGCGCTGTTCGGCCAGTTCGGCGCGGCGGCGGCTGATGTCCTGGAATTCCTGCAGCTCGACGCACAGGCGCTCGAAGATGGTCAGGTCGTCGTCGAAATCCTGCAGCAGGCGGTCGACGATGGACTTGATCTTGTCGTGCAGGCGGTGGTCGCGATCGGATTCGGTCGACCAGCCCTTGGCGGCATCCGCCAGGTTGTCGAGCAGGCGGCGCGCCGGATGCTGGCGGTGCGCGAACAGCTTGCGATCGAGGATCGCCGCCTTGAGGTAGGGAATCTGCAGGCGTGCCAGCAGCACCTGCATCTCGGTCGGCAGGTTGCGGTCCTCGAGGATGAACTCGAACAGCATGCCGACCAGATCGATGGTGTCCTCGTCGATGGTGGACACCTGGCTGGGCCGTTCGCCGCGCAGCGAGCCGATCTGCGACAGCAGGTGCTCCTTGAGTTGCTGTACTTCGCTGGCCAGCTCGAGGGCATTGCTGGCATGCAGCGGCAGCTGCTGATTGATCGCAGCCTGGCTCTGCAGCACGCTGAGTGCGCCAATCAGTTCGTTCGCGCTCGGCATCTGCATGGCGCCGACGGGCATGCGCCCCGCATCGCCGCCGCCACGGCGGGCACTGAACAGGGCCCGCAGCGTCTGCAGCAGCTCGTTCGACGCGGCGCCCTCGTCCTCGGCCAGGAAGGCGGCCTCGGCTGTCTCGCCGCCGGCCGGTGCCGCGGAGGCACCGCCCTTCGCGGCATTGCCGCCGCGCGCCACATCGTGGCGGAGCTGCGGCAGCACGCCGGCACGGACCAGCTCGCCGTTGATCTCCTGATAGAGCTCATCGAGCGAAGCCAGCACATAACGGTCGAACAGCTTGTAGATGATGAGCTTGACGCGCATTTCCGCGGACAGCTCGCGCATCGCCTGGCGGAAAGCCTGGGAGAGCACGGCCGGTCCGACCGGGTTGCTGGAGTCTTCGATCTGGATGCCGCCGTAGATCACCGACAGGCGCTGGTTCACGGCGAACAGTTCGCGCGTGAGGCGCGTTTCGTTCTTGCCGATCATGCTGGTGATGGCCAGCGACTCTTCCAGTTCGTTGTCCGCGACCAGCGAGAGCTCCACCGAGCCGATCGGCAACACCGACCCGCCCTGGCCGCCGGCGCCACCGCGGTAATTGGCGGCAAAGTCGCTGAGGTCGCGCGAGACCTGCGCCAGGAAGCTGCGCTCGACCATCGGACGGCGCTTGCGCACTTCGCGCATGCCGTCGAAGTAGTGCATCTGCGCGGCGTTGTTCTCGGCTTTTTCGGCCAGATCGAACAGGGCATCGTCGACATGCTCGAACATGCCGTTGATCAAGATCTGCAGGCGACGGCCCGCGATGTCCCGGACATTGTTCAAGAGGGCGCCTCCGCGCTCGCTGGAAGGGTCCAGGCGCTGGCTCAGGCTGACGATATTGGAAGGTTCACTGGCGTCTTTCATCGCCCCACCCCTGAAGTGATGCCGACGCGCGATCAGGTCAGCCCGTCGCGACAATAGGCGATCCTACAATAAGCGAAAACGGGACGCGCCGCCATGCGCTCGGTCGCGCTATGGCACATGGCCTAGGGGGCCGCACGGACTTGCGCCGGCGGCCATGCCGGCGCCTCAGGCGGCGGCTGGAAAGTCCCGCAGCTGGGTGGTTCCGATGCCTTCTTCCGGCAGCATCACGGGGATGCCGTCGTCGACCCGGTAAATGACCTTGCGATCGGTGGTTATAAGGCCTTCGGCCAGTGCGGCGCTGACGGCCACCCCGGCCACGCTTTCGACCTGCCCGTTGCCGATGGCGGCATTGAGGGCTTCGAGCTCGGCCCGGCTGAGGGGGCGGACGGGGGACTTGCTGACCGGGCAGCAGAGAATATCGAGCAGGCGTTTGTCCATGGGGAGCGGGATCGTGCCGAAACGCGGAAAGTCCGTACAATAACCCCTTTTGGATGGCTTGGGTCATGACGTCGACTTCCCTCCCGCCGCGCGTCGGTGTCGTGATGGGCTCCCGTTCGGACTGGGAAACCATGGAGCACGCGGCCAGCGTGCTGAATGAACTGGGCGTCGCGCACGAAGTGCGCGTCGTCTCCGCGCATCGCACGCCGGACCTGCTCTTCCAGTACGCCGAGGAAGCGGCGGGCCGTGGCATCCAGGTCATCATTGCCGGCGCCGGTGGCGCGGCCCATCTGCCAGGCATGCTCGCGGCCAAGACGCGCTTGCCGGTGCTGGGCGTGCCGGTGCAGTCCAAGGCGCTCAACGGCATGGACTCGTTGCTGTCCATCGCCCAGATGCCGGCGGGCATCCCGGTCGGCACCCTGGCCATTGGTCGCGCCGGTGCCGTCAATGCCGGGCTGTTGGCGGCCTCGGTACTGGCCCTGCACGATCCGTCGCTGGCGACGGCGCTGGATGCCTATCGCGCACGCCAGACGCAAAGCGTGCTCGATGCCCCGGATCCGCGCGCGTGACGATCCGTCGCCAACCCGTACTCGGCATCCTGGGCGGCGGGCAGCTCGCCCGCATGCTGGCGCTGGCCGCCGCGCCACTGGGCGTGAAAACCCTCGTGGTGGACAGTGCGGCCGATGCCTGCGCCGGCCAGGTGGCACCCCTGGTGAAGGCCGACTGGACCGACTTCGAGGCGCTGGGGCGCTTCGCCGGGCAGGTCGACGTGGTCACCTTCGATTTCGAAAACGTGCCGGCGGACACCGCGCACTGGCTGGCCGACAAGGTGGCCGTGTTTCCCGCGCCGCGCGCCCTGGCGGTAGCCCAGGACCGGCTGGCGGAAAAGACCCTGTTCCTCGAATGCGGCCTGCGCACCCCCGAGTTCCAGGCCATCGATACCCGTGCTGACCTGGACCAGGCACTGGCGACCATCGGGGCGCCGGCCATCCTCAAGACCCGCCGGCTCGGTTACGACGGCAAGGGCCAGTTCCGCATCAAGACCCTGGCCGATGCCGATGCGGCCTGGGCCGCGCTGGGCGCGCAGGCGGCGGCGCACGGCCTGATCCTCGAGGCGTTCGTGCCGTTTGACCGCGAACTGTCGGTGATCGCCGTGCGCGGGCGCGACGGTGATTTCCGCACCTGGCCGCTGACCCAGAACTGGCATACCGACGGCGTGCTTTCCCTTAGCCTGGCACCGGCGCCGGACATCGAGTCCCTGCAGGCGCGTGCCACTGGCCTGGCCCGCACGCTGGCGGAAAAGCTGGAATACGTCGGCGTGTTCGCGCTGGAGCTGTTCGTGAAGGATGGCGAGCTGCTCGGCAACGAAATGGCACCGCGGGTGCACAACTCCGGCCACTGGACGATCGAAGGTGCGCTGACCAGCCAGTTCGAGAACCACGTGCGTGCCGTGCTGGGCCTGCCGCTGGGCGACACTTCGGCCCGCGGCTTGTCAGCCATGTTCAACTGGATCGGCGAATTGCCCGATGCGGCCCCGGTGCTCGAGGCCGTGGATGCGCACTGGCATGACTACGGCAAGCAGCCGCGCGCCGGTCGCAAGGTCGGGCATGCCACGGTGTGCGCGATGGATGCGCGGCAATTAGTGGATCGACTTGCCGGCATCGCGCACGCGTTGCACCGCGATCAGCAGGCCGATCCGGCGGTACGCCAGCTCGGCTGATCGGAACCCCCAAAAAAAAGACGGAGCCGTTGCCGGCTCCGTCTTCGTTTTCCGGTCAGGGCTATCAGGCCAGGTTCTTGGCCGCGAAATCCCAGTTGACCAGGTTCCAGAACGCCTCGAGGTATTTCGGACGGGCGTTGCGGTAGTCGATGTAATAGGCGTGTTCCCACACGTCGCAGGTCAGCAGCGGCTTGTCGCTGCCGGTGATCGGCGTAGCCGCGTTCGAGGTGTTGACGATGCCCAGCGAGCCGTCGGCACGCTGCACCAGCCAGGTCCAGCCCGAACCGAAGTTGCCCACGGCCGACTTGGTGAATTCTTCCTTGAACTTCTCGACCGAGCCGAAGGCCTTGGCGATGGCGTCGGCGAGCTTGCCGGTCGGATCCTTGCCGCCGTTCGGGCTGAGCGAGTGCCAGTAGAAGGTATGGTTCCAGATCTGGGCGGCATTGTTGAACACGCCACCGGACGACTTCTTGATGATGTCTTCCAGCGAGGCGCTTTCGAACTCGGTGCCCTTGATCAGGTTGTTGAGGTTGGTCACGTAGGCCTGATGATGCTTGCCGTAGTGGTATTCCAGCGTCTCGGCGGAGATATGCGGCTCGAGCGCGTTCTTTTCATAGGGCAAGGGGGGGAGTTCGATCGCCATGAGTTGGCTCCTGGGCGTTGGCTGAGGAAAGAAGCCGGGTCGGGCAGGCCATAGGGGCGGCCACCGACGCACGACTGATACACTATCGATCTGCGCGCATTGTAATGATGAATTCCAAGACTATGGACGTTAACGAGCGAATCAAGGCCGTACTGGCCGATCACGCCATCGTGCTCTTCATGAAGGGCACGCCACAGTTCCCCATGTGCGGCTTTTCCAGCCGCGCCGCGCAGGCGCTCAAGGACGCCGGCGCGGACTACCATGCGGTCAACGTGCTGGCGGATCCCGAGGTGCGCGCCGCGCTGCCTCACTACGCCAACTGGCCCACCTTCCCGCAGCTCTTCATCGAGGGCGAGCTGATCGGTGGCTGCGACATCATCGAGGACCTCAAGGCCTCCGGTGAGCTGGCGCGCATGGTGGCCGACGTGGCCGGAGCATCGCACTGATGGCGCTGCCCCTTGCACGTCTGCCGCAAGGCTGGGCGCCGGTTGGCCACGCGCTGGCCGGCCGGGTGGTGCTGGTGACGGGCGCCTATGGCGGGCTGGGTGCTGCCGTGGCGCGCTCGGCCTCGCGTGCGGGCGCCACGGTGGTCATCACCGGTCGCCGCAAGCGCCAGCTCGAGCAACTCTATGACGCGATGGTCAGCGAAGGCCTGCCCGAGCCGATCATCCATCCGCTGGACATGGAAGTGGCCACGCCGCGCGACTATGAAGCGCTGGCCGATGGCCTCGCGCGTGATTTTGGACGTCTGGACGGCATCGTGCACGCGGCGGCTAGCTTCAACGGACTCACCCCGCTGGCCGTGCACAAGCCGGACGACTGGCTGCGCGCGCTGCACGTGAATGTCTCCGCGCCGTTCGCGCTGACCCAGGCATGCATGCCGCTGCTGCAGAAATCGGAAGACAGTGCCGCGGTGTTCGTGCTGGATGACCCTGCGCTGATGCAGCGCGCGCACTGGGGCGGCTACGGCGTGTCCAAGGCGGCGCTGGAGCGCTTCGTCGAGATCCTGCACCAGGAAACCGAGAAGACCCCGCTGCGCGTGCATGCGCTGTTGCCCGGGCCGATGCGCACCACCTTGCGTCGCGCGGCCTATTTTGGCGAAGACACCACCGTCCAGCCGTTGCCGGATGCGGCGGCCGATGCGGCGGTCTACCTGCTTGGCGCCCAGGCGCGCGCTGCGCGTGGCGCGGTGCTCGACCTGCGTCCAGCGGCATGACGGCGCGACAGGAGCGGCACTGAATGGAAGCACAGATGACCACGCTGTCGGCGGCGATCCTGCTGTTCCTGATCATGGATCCGCTGGGCAACATCCCGATCTTCCTCAGCCTGCTGAAGGACGTGGCGCCCAAGCGCCGCCGCCACGTGATGGTGCGCGAGCTGCTGATCGCCCTGGGCGTGCTGCTGGTCTTCCTCATCGGCGGCCAGCACATCCTCAAGCTGCTGCAGCTGCGGCAGGAGTCGATCAGCATTGCCGGCGGCATCGTGCTGTTCCTGATCGGCATCCGCATGGTCTTTCCGCCGGCCGATGGCGGCGGCATCTTCGGCAAGCCGAGCGAGGGCGAGCCGTTCATCGTGCCGATGGCGATTCCCGGCGTGGCCGGCCCTTCGGCCATGGCCGCCTTGCTGCTGCTCACCAATACGCAGCCGGGCCGCACCGCGGACTGGGCCATTGCCTTGCTGGGTGCCTGGCTGGCAACGGCGGTGATCCTGCTGTTCTCGACCTACCTGTACCGCTGGCTGGGGGACAGCGTGCTCACCGCGCTGGAGCGCGTGATGGGCATGCTGCTGATTGCGCTGTCGGTGCAGATGTTTCTCAGCGGCGTGGCGGCCTACCTGCATCTGGCCGTTTGAAACGCGGCCGCTGCCGGCCGCGTGATCTTTCGGACCTCTCCGCATAACCTTGCTGTCATAATCCGCTACCAGCATTCGGGATAATTCCCAGGAGGCGGTCATGCTCAGCGTTGAACAGACCCTCACCGAACGTCTGCCGTGGTTGGCGCAGCACCCCCTGATCCGCCGGCCGGTCGCCGGCATGCTGGGCCGCCTGGCCGATCAGGATGGTTTCAACCGCACGCTAACGGCGTTGGGGGAGGTCGAAGGCTTCGACTTTGTCGAACGCTCCCTCGAACTGCTGGGCGTCAGCTACCACGTCAATCCGCGCGAACGCGAGCACATCCCCGTCGAGGGCGGGGTGCTGATCGTCGCCAACCATCCGCTGGGCATGATGGATGCGCTGGCCCTGTTGCAGCTGGTCGGCTCCGTGCGCAGCGACGTACGCATCCTCGCCAACGACTGGCTGATGTCGATCCAGCAACTGGACAAGCTGTTGTTGCCCGTCGATGTCTTCGGCAAGGGCGCGGCTTCGCGCATGCGCGACATCTATCGCGCTCTGGAGCAGGGCGAGGCGTTGATCGTGTTTCCCGCCGGCGAAGTGTCGCGCATGGGTCCCGGCGGCGTCAGGGACGGCCGCTGGTCCGATGGATTTGCCCGCCTGGCGATGCGTTCCAAAACGCCGGTGCTGCCGATCCACGTGGCAGCACGCAATTCGGCCATGTTCTATGGCCTGTCGATGCTGGCCAAGCCGTTGAGCACGGCCATGCTTCCGCGCGAAGCCATCTCGCCGGTCAGCCGGCGCATCGGTTTCAGCGTGGGCGCCCTGGTGAGTGCGGACGAGCTGGCCCAGCACAGCGGCGACTCGGCCCAACGCGCCGCCAAGTTGATGCGCCGCCATGTGTATCGGGTGGGGCGGCATCGCGGACTGATCTTCGGCGGGCAGGCGCCGCTGGCGCATCCGGAACCGACCGATCGCGTGGCAGCCGAACTGCAGGCGCAGGCCGAGAAGCTGGCTGACCTCAATGACGGCAAGCAGATCCTGCTGTTCAAGGGCACCTCGGACAGCGTGGTGCTGCGAGAGATCGGTCGCCTGCGCGAACTGACCTTCCGCAAGGTGGGCGAGGGTACCGGCGCACGTCGCGACCTGGACGCCTACGATCCGCATTACGAGCACCTCGTGCTGTGGGATCCGAAGGTGCTGCGCATCGTCGGCTCCTATCGCTTCGGCCATGGCGGGCACCTGATCGACGAACGCGGCCTGGCAGGCCTGTACACCTCCAGCCTCTTCAGTTATTCGCCGGCGCTGGAATCGCGGCTCGCGCAGGGGCTGGAGCTGGGCCGAAGCTTCATCGCGCCGGCGTACTGGCGGTCGCGGGCGCTGGATCAGCTGTGGCAGGGCATCGGCCTGTACCTGCAGCGCCACCCCGAACTGCGCTACCTGTTTGGCCCGGTCAGCATGTCGGTCAACTTGCCGCGCGAAGCGCGCGAGTGGATTGCCGCGGCCCATCAGCACTACTTCGGCGCGCCGGGCCTGGCATCGGCGCGGCAGCCGTTCGTGGTGTCGCCGGCGGTGATCGACCTGGTGCGCGATGCGCTCGCCGGCCTGGATCCCGCCGAGGGACTGGGCAAGCTCAAGCATCACCTCGATGCGCTGGGCGTCAGCCTGCCGGTGCTGTATCGCCAGTATGTCGACCTGGTCGAGTCCGAAGGCGTGCAGTTTCTGGATTTCGGTGAAGACCCCGGATTCTCCGGCTGCGTCGACGGTCTGGTGATGCTCGACCTGGCCACGCTCAAGCCGGCCAAACGCGCGCGTTACCTGGGCAAGTGAGAGGATCGGTGGCACGCATGAACGCGTGCCTCGTCGCGCGGATACCGGCGCCCGCGTGAACTGCCAGCTGACGGTTCGCTGTCGATCGACGCGCGAACCGTGATCGTTCGGTAAATATCCTGTAAAATTCCCCTGCAATGCTGACCGCATTGGCTGGTGCGCCTCAGGGTGTTTCCGCGTCATCGGCCAATCGCGTCTGACTGAATTCGTAATTTCACCCGATCTTCGCCGGTCGGGTTTTTTTACGCCTGGAGGAAACGCTTAAAATTACGTTAAATGGCATGAAATTGCGTTTGCCGCCAATCAGTTGCGCGTGTTCTTTCGATCGCTCGAAAGATTTTCCTGCCGGGCGTTAGCCCCTTTCCCCTCACCGTTTGCTGGCTGCCTCCGGGCAGTCGGCTCACGCCAATTTCGCAACTTTCGGAACTGTCGATGATGAAACGAAACCACCTTTCCCTGGCGATCGCTGCCGTCTTCTGTCTGGCCGCCGGCGCCGCTTCCGCGCAGGATGCAGCCACCCAGGACGGCCAGCCCGCCGCCAACAAGGAAGCGGCGCAGCGCACCAGCGTGTCGAGCACCTCCAACACCACCACGTCCAACGACACCAAGCGCGTGCAGCAGCTGAACACGGTGACGGTGGAAGCGCAGAGCCTTTCGCTCGGTGGCGGCCTGATGTCGGTGCAGACGGCGCCCAAGGCGGTTTCAACCATCGGCCGCGATGCGATCGTGAAGGCTCCGCCGGGCAGCAACTTCACCCAGATGATCAGCAGCATCCCGGGCGTGAACTCGTCCACCGATGACGTGACCGGCCTGTCGGACGGCAACTATTCGATCCGCGGCTTCAGCTCCAGCGAAATCGGCATGACGGTGAACGGTGCGCCGATTACCGACTCAGGCAGCTATGCGGTGTTCGCCACCGAGTACGGCGACTCGGAGAACTACGGCGACATCACCGTGTTGCAGGGCATTCCCGACGTGGACATGCCCGACTCCGGCGCGGCCGGTGGCCACATCGCCTGGGCAACCATCGATCCCACGCATACCGCGGGCCTGGACGTCACCCAGTCGGTGGGTTCGCATGACTATCGCCGCACCTTCGTGCGCCTGAACACCGGCGACCTGGGTCCGGTGCGTTCGTGGCTGTCGTACTCGGACAACTCGGTCGACAAGTGGCGCGGCGCGGGTGACCTGAAGGTCACCAAGGTGGAAGGCAAGTCGCTGTGGACGATCGACGACAACAACTCCGTCAGCGCCTCGCTGCAGTACAACCGTGAAGTGCGCAACAACTACTTCAGCGTGGGCAAGGCCGACGTCGAGAAGCACGGCTATTTCTACGACTACGACACCACCTATACGCCGGGCGACAGCCAGTACTACCAGCTGCACACCAATCCGTTCCGCAACTACATGGCCAGCCTCGACGGCGAGTTCAAGCTGGCCGACACGCTGCGCCTGTCGGTCGTGCCGTACTTCCAGTTCGGCGACGGCGGCGGCGGCACGGGCAACTCGTTCTTCGCCGAGACCACCAACTCGACCTTGAACCAGTACGAATCGGCGCACCAGGATCTCAACCAGGATGGCCAGATCGTCACCGGGCCGAACGGCAAGAAGGCCCTGGTGTATGGCTTCAGCAGCAGCACGACGTATCGCCCCGGCGTGGTGGTGAAGTTCAACCAGGACCTGAGCCTCAACAACTCGCTCGAGTACGGCTTCTGGTACGAGCGCTCGCGCCAGCAGCAGAACGACGCGTTCAGCATGGCCAGCTGGGCCACCGGCGTGCCGAACAATATCTGGGGCGACTCCGATTTCGTGTTGTATCCCGATGGCCAGGTGCAGCGCGCCTACCAGGAATACACCACGACGGAGATCAAGAAGGGCTTCATCACCGACACCTGGACGCCGAACGACCAGTGGATGTTCAGCGCCGGCGCGGCGTACCTCCACGTGGACCGCGCCGGCTTCGCGTATGAGAACCCGGGCTCGGCCGGTGGCTTCGGCAAGGCCTTTGGCGACGCCGACCTGTCGGGCACCTACCACAAGGTGACGCCGACCCTCGGCGTGAAGTACTCGCCCAACGAGAACAACCAGTTCTACTACGGCCTCGGCGAGACCTTCCGCGCACCGCCCAATGGCGCCGTGTTCCTCAACCAGATCACCGGCACGGCGGCCAACAAGCCGGAGTCTGCATGGAACAACGACCTGGGCTATCGCTTCTACGGCGACCGCTTCTCGGTCAACACGATGATTTACCGCAGCAACTTCAACAACAAGACCATCTCGGCCAAGGACCAGCTCACCGGCGAGCCGGTGTACACCGAGATTGCCCGCGTGAAGCAGCAGGGCTTCAATGCCGAAGCGAGCTTCAACTTCACGCAGCAGCTGAAGCTCTACGGTTCGTACAGCTACACGCAGGCCACGGTGGAAAGCGACCTCAATGCCGGCAAGAACAAGGCAGGCATGTACGTGTACTACCCCACCGACGGCAAGCAGCTGTTCAACACGCCGCGCAACCTGGTGTACACGGCGCTGAGCTATGACAACGGCCCGCTGTGGATGAGCATCTATGGCAACTACCACAGCTCGATGTACGGCGATTTCATGAACACCGAGAAGGTGGGCGGCTACAGCACCTTTGGCGTCAATGCCGGCTACAACTTCTCCGACTGGGCCAGCTGGTTCCGCAAGCCCTACATCAAGTTCAACGTGGCCAACATCACTGACCACCACGCCTTCACCAACGCGAACAATGCGGGGGCCTTCCTCGCCAACAACAGCGCGGGCTACCTGGGTCCGGACGGCAAGCCGCTGGCGACGTCGGCTCCGTACTACTCGCTGCTGGAACCGCGGACTTTCATGGTGACGGTGGGCGCTTCGTTCTTCTGATCGCCTGTTACCACCCGTCCGATCGAAACCGGCGCCGCGAGGCGCCGGTTTTTTTGTGCCCGGGCGGAGTCTCCGGCCCGGTCAAGAGCTTGCGCCAGCTCGCGCCAGGTTCGTGCGGAATTGTGAGAAATTCGTCAAATCTTTACGAATTTGTAATATATTACGCCTACATTCGTCGTGATGGCTCAGGCCGGTGGCTTTCTCCGAGCGCCCCGAGCTCATCAAATAATCTAGGGGAATCAGCCGCTTAAGACGGTGGCGGAGAGGCATGGGATCTCTCTGTGCTGATCCCATGCCTTTTTTTGCGAATTTCTCAGGGATCGAATCTCGATGAACCACTCTTTGCGCACGAAACTCCTGCCGCTGGCTATCGCCACGTTGCTCGCCGCTTCGCCCGTGCTGGCGCAGGACACCTCCTCTTCGATCAGTGGCCGCGTGCTCGACGCGAACGGCCAGCCGGTTGCCGGCGCCACCGTGCAGATCGTGCACGAGCCGACCGGCACCACCAAGACCACCACCACCGATGCCAGCGGTCGTTACTCGGCCCAGGGCCTGCGCGTGGGCGGCCCGTTCGACGTGAAGGTCAACAAGGACGGCGTGAACACCGAGCAGGACAATGTCTACCTGCAGCTGGCCCAGGACACCGCCGTCAACCTGACGGTCGGCGCCTCCGCGGTGGCCGCGAAGGATCTTTCCGGCGTGACGGTGTCGGCGACCGCGCTGTCGCAGACCTTCACCCCGGACAACAAGGGTCTGTCGACCAACGTGTCGCGCCGTGAGCTCGACGCTACGCCGACGCCGGGTCGCTCGATCCAGAACGTCGTGCGCCTCGACCCGCGCATCACCATCACCGACCGCGCCCGTGGCGAAATCTCGGCCGTCGGCCAGAACAGCCGCTACAACAACGTCACCGTCGACTCGATCAGCGCGAACGACCCGTTCGGCCTGAACGCGAACGGCCTGCCGACGCTGGGCACGCCGATCTCGCAGGACACCATCGAGGAATACAACATCTCGACGGCGAACTATGACGTGGGTACGCGTCGCGGCCTGGGCGCGAACATCAACGCCGTCACCAAGAGCGGTACCAACGACTTCCACGGCTCGGTGTACTACGCGTTCCAGAACACCGACATGATCGGCAACAACGAGCTGGACAAGGAGTACGCCGGCTTCAGTCGCCAGTGGACCGGCGGCGCCACCGTGGGCGGCCCGATCATCAAGGACAAGCTGTTCTTCTTCGCTTCGGTGGAAAAGAGCGAGCAGGTCGGTTCGGGCAGCCCGTACGGTCCGCAGGACTCGGGCGCGGCCACGCCGATCAAGGGGCTGACCAACGCCCAGGTGCAGCAGGTGCGTGACATCGCCGCCAAGTACGGCCTGACCGACATCGGTTCGGTGGGTGGCGGCAATTCCAACCTGATCGACAAGCGCTACCTCGGCAAGATCGACTGGAACATCACCAACAACCATCGCGCGAGCCTGACCTACAGCGAGACGAAGGAAAACAAGCCGGTCATCACGGGCAGCACCACCAAGCTCGTGCTGTCCAGCGGCTGGTACAAGACCAACGTCGACAACAAGAGCTACGCGCTGCACTTCTACGATGACTGGTCCGACATCTTCTCGACGGACACCACGCTGTCGTACGCCGATTTCGCGCAGAACCGCGGTCCGTACAACGGCGTGGCGATGCCCGACATCACCGTTTACCCGGTGGCGTTCGGTGGCCCCGCGGTGGAGTTCGGTACCGAATTCTCCAGCCAGGCCAACGTGCTGAAGGTCAAGACCACCAATGCGGCCTGGGCCGGCACCCTTTATCTGGGCGACCACACGCTGAAGGGTGGCTTCGACTACGAAAAGGACAAGTACTACAACCTGTTCCTGCAGAACTACTTCGGTAGCTACATCTTCGAAGATGTCCCGGGTCCGAAGGGCACCACCGGCCTGGCCAACTTCGCCGCCGGCCAGTACTACCAGTACCGCTACAACCGCCCGGCCAACGGCCTGGCCCTGGACGACGTGGCGGCGCGCTACAACCTCAACCAGTGGGGCGTGTTCCTGCAGGATACCTGGCAGGTCACCAGCAACCTGTCGCTGCAGTACGGCGTGCGCGTCGACATCCCGCTGATGGACGACCAGCCGCTCTACAACGCCAAGTTCGCGGCGGCACCGGGCGTCAACCCGGCCACGGGTGCGGCGACGGGCGGCTTCGGTCGCACCAACCAGACCACCATCAACGGCAACCGCGTGGTGCAACCGCGCATGTCGTTCAACTATGCGTTCAACACCGAGCGCATGACGCAGCTGCGTGGTGGCGCGGGCCTGTTCGTGACCAACCAGCCGGGCGTGTGGCTGGGCAACATCTTCTCCAACTCGGGCATCACCCAGACCCAGTACAACTGCGGTCCGACCCAGGCCGCGCCCTGCAACGGCGCCAATGGCGTGCCGCTGCCCGCGTTCAGCCCGGATCCGCATGCCCAGAACAACGGTGCAGGCGGCGCCGGCCAGATGACGGTCAACACCATCTCGCCGGGCTGGAACATCCCCACCGCGTGGAAGTTCAGCCTGGGCGTCGATCGTGAGCTGCCCTGGTACGGCCTGATCGCCACGGCCGACTGGGAACACATCGACCAGCGCGATGCCATCTGGTTCCAGAACCTGAACCTGGGTGCGCCGACGTTCGTGACCCCGGATGGCCGCAACTCGTACTACAAGGTGCAGGGCCTGGATCCGACCGGCAAGGGCCAGTCCGTGCGCGCCAACGCCAACCCGGCCTTCTCGGGCCAGGTGATCAACCTTGCCAACACCAGCAAGGGCAGCGCCGACAGCATTGCGCTCTCGCTGCGCAAGCCGTTCTCGGAAGACTGGTCGGGCATGGTCGGCTTCACCTGGAGCCATGCGACCGAGGTGAACCCGGGCACGTCGTCGGTGGCGAACTCGAACTACAGCAACAACTACGTCTACAACTCGAACGAGAACGTGGCCAGCACGTCGAACTACTCGATTCCGCGTCGCGTGATTGCGTCGCTGAACTGGCAGCACCGCTTCTGGGGTGACTACAACAGCAGCGCCAGCATCTTCTTCGATGGCCATTCGGCGTCGCCGTACAGCTGGACGTTCGGCAATGACTCCAACGGTGACGGCTACACCAACGACCTGGTCTACATCCCGCGTCCGGGTGACGTCGAGTTCCGTCCGGGCACCAGCCAGGCGCTGATCGACTCGTTCTACGCGTACATCCAGAAGAACGACTACCTGAAGGACCACCAGGGTGAAGTGGCTCGCCGCAATGCGGACCGTGCCGGCTGGATCAACCAGATCGACCTGAGCTTCAGCCAGGAAGTGCCGGGCCTGTTCAAGGGCAACAAGGGCATCATCCGCCTGGACGTCTACAACTTCACGAACATGCTCAACAAGCATTGGGGCATCGAGAAGCGCGTGGCGTTCCCGGGCGGTCGTGCACTGGCCGACTACTACGGCATCGACACCAAGACGGGCAAGTACATCTACAACATCGACTGCGGCGGCAAGCCGTCGTGCACCAATTACACCCAGGGCAATGGCTACCAGCCGCTGCCGGTGCCGACGTACATCAACAACAACGACGACCTGGCCCAGCGCTGGTCGGTGCTGCTGACCCTGAAGTACACCTTCTAAGCGCATTTGCCTGCGAAGGTTTGAAGTCTGGCCGGCGTCCGCGAGGGCGCCGGCTTTTTATTGGGTGAACGGGGCGAGACCGGGCGACTTGACCCTGCCATGCCCGGCGCGGGAAGCTACACGGTCCGCCAAGTTCCGTACGGACGTACAAGCCGCGAGGGCGCGGCCAGGAGAATGTTTCGATGAACGACATCCAAGCCGGCAAGTCCGGTCGAGCCGCCACCGTCAGCGCGCGCATTTCGCCCGCCGGTGGCCTGGACATCCTGTCCCGCAACGAAGTCGCGCGCCTGCGCGACGCCAGTGGCTCGGGACTGCACGCCCTGCTGCGCCGCTGCGCGCTGGCGGTGCTGACCTCGGGCAGCATGAGCGACGACCCGCGCACCATCCTCGAGCAGTTCCCCGACTTCGACATCCAGGTACTGCAGCAGGACCGCGGCATCAAGATCGAGCTGACCCACGCGCCGGCCCAGGCGTTCGTCGACGGCCAGATCATCCGCGGCATCAACGAATTGCTGGTCGCCGTGGTGCGCGACATCGTCTACGTCTCCACGCAGATGGAGCAGGGCAACTTCGACCTCGACGACAGCGTGGGGTTGACCCACGTGGTGTTCGAGATCCTGCGCAATGCGCGCATCCTCAAGCCGCAGATCGATCCCAACCTGGTGGTGTGCTGGGGCGGCCATTCGATCTCGCGCGACGAGTACGAATACACCAAGCAGGTGGGCTACCAGCTCGGCCTGCGTGGCATGGACATCTGCACGGGTTGCGGCCCGGGCGCAATGAAGGGCCCGATGAAGGGCGCCACCATTGCCCACGCCAAACAGCGCCGTCGCAGCAACCGCTACATCGGCATCACCGAGCCGGGCATCATCGCGGCCGAGTCGCCGAACCCGATCGTCAATCACCTGGTGATCATGCCGGACATCGAGAAGCGCCTCGAGGCGTTCGTGCGCATGGGCCACGGCATCATCGTGTTCCCGGGCGGCGTCGGTACGGCCGAGGAAATCCTTTACCTGCTGGGCATCCTGCTGCACCCGGACAACGCCGGCACGCCGTTCCCGCTGATCCTCACCGGGCCGAAGCAGTCGGCGGCGTACTTCGAGCAGATTGACCGCTTCCTGCGCCTTACCCTGGGTGACAGCGTGGCCCAGCATTACCAGATCGTCGTCGACGATCCGGCCGCCGTGGCGCGCGCCATGGTTCGTGGCATCGACAAGGTGCGCAACCATCGGCTGGACAACAAGGACGCGTTCTTCTTCAACTGGGCGCTCAATATTCCGTATGCGTTCCAGTTGCCGTTCCGTCCGACCCATGAAGCGATGCGCGGGCTGGCCATCCATCGCGATCGCCCGCGCCATGAACTGGCGGCGGACTTGCGCCGCGCCTTTTCCGGCATCGTCGCGGGCAATGTGAAGGAAGAGGGCATGCGTGCCATCGACGAACATGGTCCGTTCGACATCGACGGCGACGGCGATGTCATGCGCGCCCTGGACGAGCTGCTCAAGGCGTTCGTCGTGCAGCACCGCATGAAGCTTCCGGGCGGTACGGCCTACGAGCCTTGCTACCGGGTGATCACGGACAAAGCGGTCCACTGAAGGCGTTTTCATGGCGCCAGACGTCTTGACAGCCCGGCGCTGGATATTCAAACTATCCAGCTCACCCCGCCCGAATAGCTCAGCTGGTTAGAGCACTTGACTGTTAATCAGGGGGTCGCTGGTTCGAGTCCAGCTTCGGGCGCCAAATAAGAGTTCCAAGACGTCTCATGCCGTCCTGAAACCGTAAAGAAACCCGCCATTTAGCGGGTTTTTTTATGCCCGCTCGTCCAGATTCGTCCAGCTCCGTCCCAGGACATCGCCACCTTTGGGTGAGTAACTTTGGGAGTAACATCGCCCCTACCCATGCAGCCCAGTACCTGGAAGAGCGCAAGCGCATGATGCAGGCGTGGGCGGACTATTTGGATGGATTGAGGGCTGGTGGGAAGGTTGTAGCCATTGGGAGAAAGGCCGGCTAGGCAGCGTCCAAATGGCGCAAACAGGCCCCACAAGGGGGCCTGCCTACTGCGGGCGCTATATCAATCGGAGAACAGCGGATTCAGCACCGTGACGTCAGCTCATCTCTAGTTTCAACGTGTCCGAAAATCGGAGCGACGTCAACGGCATCTGTGCTGGCGCAGTGGTTTGATCCTCCGTCCAGCTTCATCTACTCCGAATCACCGCCCGTGATCGCTACTTGATCTGCTTAACGAGGAGATGCCTGGCCGTCATTGACAATTTGGCGCAGCCATTTGAGCGTGTGCGGGTGACCAGTGATGCCAATGAGCCAGTAGCGACACGGCTGGAACAATTGCTGTGTCGAGTAGTGGTCAAATCCGCCGGCGACATCATTGCGTACGAAGAAGGCGTTTACGCCGCTCAAATTGCAGGAAACGAGCCGATATCCATGGGGCTCTAGAATGTCCACCCATGACTGCAGCGTGGCTCCGTAGTAATCATCGAAGGCCCATTGATGTTTCGGGTTGTATTTCATCACCAGTCGTGTGGGTGGAGGAAATTTTCCGTTGTACTCAACGCAAATGAGCTTTGGCTTTATCGTCTTCAGGGCGTCTTCGACAAGATAGGCGTCGTTTCCATCAGTATCGAACGAAAAGAAATCGATATCTTCCGTGCCTAAGAATTCACGAAATTCCTCAACTAGAGCCTGGCTGTTGTCCAGATTGATGAAAGCGTGACGCGCCAACAGACATGAATTATTAAGCGTGCCAAGTTCTTCTTCGATGTGCCGAATATGCGCGTCGTCGCCGTCGACCCAGCAACCTCGGTATCCGTCCAGAAGCAGCTGGTGAGTGTTGTTCTCCAGGCCATTGGCGCAACCTACTTCGATGAACGTCTTGCTGAGATCAGCGACATCAGCAATGCGCCGCAAGCACTCGCGGATGATGCCGTCCTCGTCACACTGTGAAAAGGAATTCCATCCGTACAGTGCTGGATTAGTCGGTGTTGTCGACCGGACATCACGGCGCCAGATCTCGATTTCTTCGATTGAGCTTTGCTTCACGCGCAATGGTCCTTGTAAAGGGGGATCGGCAGATCATGGGGCGATCTGGATCGATGATGCCATCACATTGCGCGGATGCGTAGGCCCTGCCTTGGGCTAGGCGGCAATATTGGTTGATTCCAAGGCTAGGTAGGCGTCGGGGAAGCTGAGTGCCAGCCAGGCACTGCCCAGCTATCATCGTAGCTTGCGCCATATCGATGGAAGCTCTGTGGGCTCGTTCCGACTTCTTCTTGCAATAGCGGTTTTAATTTCACATTCGGGCTATTGGTTCCATGGTGCAAGCCAGGGTGTCGTGGCTGTCGTTTCGTTTTTTGTCATAAGTGGCTACGTGACGACGGCTCTGATCGAGAAGCACTACAACGATATAGCCAAGACTCCAGCATTCTTACTCGACCGCGTAATGCGTCTCTTCCCACAGTACTTGTTTTATCTCGTCATCTGTATTGTTCTCATCTGGATGGGGAAGGGGGAAATCGCGCCATGGCTTAGCATTTCGCCACAGGCTGTGGCAATGAACGCCCTCATGGTCCCAACCAATTTCTACATGCTGAGCGACTGGGTTCAGCCGATGAACCCGCCGACCTGGACGCTTGGTCTCGAGTTCACGTTCTACATCCTGGCTCCGGCCCTGATCCTTTGGCGATTTCGGACTACGTCGTTTGTCCTTTCGTTCGTTGTCTTTCTTATGGCTTTTTATGGAGTCATAGACACAGACATGTACGGCTATCGCTTGATAGCCGGGACTCTGTTTATTTTCTTGTGCGGTAGCTTTATGCGGACATCCGCAACACGCACTCAGAGAATTCTTGTTGGCGCAGCATGGATTGCATCCTGGGGCCTTCTTGGAGCCATCGTCCTCACTTCCCGGTTCGATGCTCACTACAACATCGAGATGGTTGTTGGACTGATCATCGGCATACCGGCGGTCGCGTTGTTATCGAAGGTCCGGTATAGAAGGCTGGATGAAGTGTTTGGAAATATCAGCTATGGCGTGTACCTGAACCACTTTCCGATCCAATGGGCGCTAGCATTGTGCGGGTTGTGGACTGACGGGTGGCCTGCGCGAATTCTCCTGATTGTCTTAGCGTTTGGTGTGTCTTGGCTCACCTACACGTGTATAGAGCGACCAGTCATTCGTGCTCGCCACCGACTCCGTAGGCAGGCTCAGGTGGAGGTGTTGCCTGTGGTTGACGTCGAGGCATCCTAGCCAGTTCTTTAACCTTCAAGCCTGGGCTGGCCAGAAGTAGATGGAGGGGCGGCCATGCACACTTGAGGCGAGAGGGAGGGCATTTCCCTGTCTCCCGCGCTCGCGATTTCCCGGCTCACGGCGCGTGGCTGGGTTCGCACTGTTGCCGGGACTCAATCGCTGATCAGTCTCTACCTTCTGGCGATGTGGGCACTTGCGCAGTTTGGTCGCCCGTTTGATTAGCCCCCTCCCAGGCGTCAGCTGCCTTCGAGCGTGTCGCATACAGCTGTAGGTTGAAGACCGGTGCGTCCGTAGGAAAAGGCTGACGGCATGCAAAATGTGATAGAGCTGGCTTTGCGCGAGCTCTTGATCGCGGGGAGACGTCGGACCTCTTGCGGCCCCTATCCAGCGGCCTGCAACATGTGAGAGGCCAACTTGGACCGGGCCTCACTCTCTTCCGGTGGAATTGCGCGGCCGACCTCACGTCGTGGAGTCTGGCGAGGTGGAGTTGCGGAACTTGATTGGCAAGAACCTGTCGGTGACTCTGCACTCGCAACGAGACTGCCCTACCGAGGCACCATGCGTTCTCAAGCCTCCTAACCCATCAGCAAGGACGATCATTGATGAAAAAGCCCAAAACAATTGTGGTGGCCGTAACTCTCGTCATCTCATCGGCATCCGCCATGGCCATGGCGCAAGACGGACAATTCTTCATCAACGGCAATCTAGGACAATCCAATTTCAGCAATTCGCTCACCGGCGGCTGGGATAAGACCGATACGCAGGGTGCGCTTCGCCTGGGATACGCCTGGCATGGCGTGTGGGACTACGGCATAGAGGCTGGTTACGCCGATCTGGGGCAAGCGAGCCAGCGTGGCAGCTACAGTTACACCGACTTGAACGGCAAGACCCAGCAGGCCGCCTATCAGGGCTCATTTTCTGCTCGCGGATGGCTGCTGGGTGGCAACCTGAAATACAACTTCAACCCATCGTGGTACTTGTCAGCACGTGGTGGCTGGTTCCAACCCAGGACGACATCCAAGTATTCGTCTTCAGGCATTGCGCTTCGGCAGTCGCAAAACATCACCCAGGACTATTTCGGGCTTGGTGCGGGTTACAACGTTTCCAGATCGTGGAGCCTGGGCATCGGCTACGACTACTACGATCTTGGTCGTGACTTCGGACATGTCAACGCCTATTCCGCCACGGCGGAATTTCGGTTCTGACTTGCCGGCGTCCGTGTAGATGGCCATCGACGACAGCGTGAATTTGGACCTGATGGGCGAGGAAGACTGACATCACGCCGCCTCCCTGATGCCATGGAGAACACAATGGGTGATGTTTCGTCAATCAAGCTCGAAGGCAAGGACTGGCTGACGGAGCCGGAGGCAGCTTGCTACTGCGGCGTTAGCCTGCGCAAGTTCCAGACGGATGCGCCCCATCTTCCTATCAGGCCGCGCCGCTTCATGGGCAAGAAGCTCTACGAGAAGGCCGCGCTCTATGCGGCAATCTCTAACAGTCCTTTTTGGCATCAGGGCACGGAAATTCCAGCAGCGAGACCAGCAATGCCCATTTCGGGATTGTCACCCGATCTTGCCCGTCGGCTCCGACCCGAGCCGTTACGGCCATTCAAGCCGCGAAAGAAACAGACGTGATGGTCATGCGGCCTATCAATAGCCACTTGAAATCAATCTAGTTCGGCGTATTGTCTAGTTGTCGCCGCCAATTCGGCGACCAGGTTTGGCGACCTGAATTTCAGACGGCGCAACGGCGCCTAAGGCGCTTTTTTTGTGCCCGTTGCGCAGTACGCCCGTTTCTATGGTGGGCGTGTAGGGCAGCCTTCGGGCTGCCGGTATCCGTTTGAGCCGGTTCGCCAACCCTGCACGTCCGCCACCCTTGCCGCAAAGGTTGGGGTGGTCCATCCATCTGATCGCGCAGTCGGATCGAGCCAGCGTCCCTTCGCGATATCATGATCTCCTCGGCGCACTCGACCACCGAAGACGAAGCCCATGAGCCTAGAAAACGCGGACAACGTCGTCCTAAACGCCCCACCCATTAAAGACTTCCCTGACGATTATTTCGCTCAGCACGATGAAGATGTCCGAGTCTTGGTGAACCACTTTCCTTTGATGGGAATATCCACGCCCGAAGAAGCGTCAAGGCTGGTTGCGCTTGAGCTTGGCGCTGGGGTTGGCATGCACTCTGGACTGCTCAGCAGTCATTTCGGGCGCGTTCTCGCGACCGACATTTTCAAGTACACCGCTTTGCGCGGCGGCACTTTTGCCGCCCATGTGGCGGCAGAACATCAAAAGCACGGCTTTCCCTTCCATGCCGAGCGGATCGACTTCATCACATCTAGCGCGATGGACCTAATCCTGCGCGATAACCTGGCCGACATTGGCATCTCGATCAACACCTTCGAGCACATCCCTGATCCCGGTGCCGCTCTCAATGAACTCCTGAGATGCGTAAAGCCTGGTGGCTACCTCTACATCCAGTTCGATCCGATCTGGACGGCGGATACCGGGTCACACTTCCTGAACTATGTGCCCGAGCCATGGGGACACTTGGTCTATTCCCAAGCGGAGTTCGTTGCAAAAATGCGCGCCGCTGGCGCAGAGGAATACGAGGTTGCCAGCTTCACCGATGGCATCAATAAGCGGCGCTATGCTTACTTCCAGCAGATCCTCAGCGACGGCGAGTCCAAAAAACGGTTCATCGTAGTGAGCAAGACGCTGCCCGAACACTGGTGGGGCGTGGTTGACCCCAGCCATACGAGTCATCCCTTCATGCGGAAGGCGCTCGACCTTGGATATACCGAGCAAGAGCTGATGACTCGCGGCATGCGCTGGGTGCTTCGCGTTTCCTAGCCTGCAGCGGTGGTCGTGCCCGAGGCGCTGTAGCTAGATGAGAACGCCCGTTGCACCGCCTAGCACAATGGCCATGTGGTTTCCTTTGAGCCTGACTGTTGGGCTGCGTTATAAGAGAGCTCAATGCCCGTACGGGTTCTTGGTGCCTTCCTTACCCGTATAGGGATTCACGTTCCCCTTGGTCGACCAGTTGTTCAGCTTCGTTTGGTCGGGAGCCGTGCGGTAGTGAGCTGGAACGTAGGTGCCGGTCTTCGTCGTATGGCCACTGACATGGACGGGCGACGAAGTATGGCCGCTGCTATGGCTGCCCCTAGCCAGGGTGGCGGTCGGCAACACAAACGCCGCCAAGACCAGCCCAGCCAGTACTGAGAGCGTGGCGATCCGCTTCATGAGTTTTCCCCTGTGAGTGATATGCACCTTGAGTGCTGCCCGAATATAGGGCTATAGGGGAGCCTGATCCTTACCACCTGCGGCGTAGTCCCCCGAGCTATCTGACGTCATAAAAGGAAGTCCACCCCACCCCGGCCTTCCAGGCAGATCCTGCCGATCGGTCACCAAGGCCAAAACGGGAGTACTTGGCCCTTTTGTGAGTAACTTTGAGAGTAACTTTTGCTCGGAAACCTGAAGACTGGCTAAATCGCTTGATTTGTGAGTCCAGCTTCGGCGCCATATTCGACAAGGCCTTGCAGCGATGCAGGGCCTTGTTTTTTTTGTCTCCGTGGCGGGCGACCACGGTCTCAGCCGCCGTGGGCGCAGCGCTCGGCCTGTTCGGCGGTGGCGGTGGCGCTGCGAACGCGACCGGAATTGGCCACGACGACCCCCAGCGCACCGTCGGCGCGACCTTGCCGGCACAGCGTGAAGGTGACGGTGCTGCCGCCGGCGCTTCCGTCCGCCTGGAAGCGGACGTTGCGGCGGCCGGCGGTACTCAGGATGGTCAGTCGGGCATAGCCCCCGCTTGCGCGTGAAGGCGGCCCATCGAGCTGGTCGGTGCGACCGCTGCGGTAGTGCCCGGATAGCCAGCCGTCCTCCCAGTTCAGGCCATCGACGCAATGCTCCCCGTCGCGGGAAGGGCAGAGCATGGCCCGACGGCCGCTGTGGGCGGCCAGTGCGCGCGCATGCCCGAGGGCGGCCAGCAGATCCGACTGCGCGGCCTGCAGCTGGTTGCGGCTCAGCAGCTGGCCCAGCGCCGGCGCGGCCATGCAGCTGAGAGCAAGTACGATGGCGGCGCACACGATCTGCTCGATCAGGGTGAAGCCGTCCTGGCCTCGTCGATGCTTCATGCGCCACTCCCTGCGCCATCCGAACGCGCAGGCTAATCCGGCGATCGGGTGGCGGCAGTCGTCGCTGCACGCGCCGCATGTCCCAGCCTGCTGACACGCGCTGTCAGCAGGGCCGATTTAAAATGCCGTCAGGCACCCGCATGTGACCGTCATGACCGAGCGTTTCGAACTCGTTTCCCCCTACAGCCCATCGGGCGACCAGCCTGAGGCCATCCGCAAGCTCGCCGAGGGTTTCGAGTCCGGCCTGGCGGCCCAGACCCTGCTTGGCGTCACCGGCTCGGGCAAGACCTACACCATCGCCAACGTGATCCAGCAGGTGCAGCGCCCGACCATCGTGATGGCGCCGAACAAGACCCTGGCGGCGCAGCTGTATGGCGAGTTCAAGGAGTTCTTCCCGCACAACGCGGTGGAATACTTCGTCAGCTACTACGACTACTACCAGCCGGAAGCCTACGTCGTGGCGTCGGACACCTTCATCGAGAAGGATGCGTCCATCAACGAGCACATCGAGCAGATGCGCCTGGCCGCGACCAAGGCGCTGCTGTCGCGCAAGGACTCCATCATCGTGGCCACCGTGTCGGCGATCTATGGCCTGGGCGATCCGGAAGACTATCTCTCGCTGCGTCTGATCCTGGCCAAGGGCGAGCGGATCGACCAGCGCGCCCTGATCCATCAGCTAACCGAGCTGCAGTACACGCGCAACGACATGGAACTCAAGCGCGGCACGTATCGCGCGCGCGGCGAGGTCATCGACGTGTTTCCCGCCGAGTCGGAAACCGAGGCGCTGCGCATCGAATTGTTCGACGGCGAAGTGGAGAGCATGTCGCTGTTCGATCCGTTGACCGGCGAAACCATCCGCAAGGTGCCGCGCTACACGGTGTATCCGCGCACGCACTATGCGAGCACGCGCGAGAGCGTGCTCAATGCCATCGAGACCGTGAAGGTCGAGCTGAAGGAACGGCTGGAGCAGCTGTACAAGGACAACAAGCTGGTCGAGGCGCAGCGCCTGGACCAGCGCACGCGCTTCGACATCGAGATGATGGCCGAGGTGGGCTACTGCCAGGGCATCGAGAACTACTCACGCCACCTGACGCGTCGGGGTCCGGGCGAACCGCCGCCGACGCTGTTCGACTACCTGCCGGCCGATGCGCTGCTGGTGGTGGACGAATCGCATGTCACCATTCCGCAGCTGGGCGCCATGTACAAGGGCGACCGCTCGCGCAAGGAGACGCTGGTGGAGTTCGGTTTCCGCCTGCCGTCGGCGATGGACAACCGGCCGCTGCGCTTCGAGGAATGGGAGCGTCGCGCGCCGCGCTCGATCTACGTCTCGGCCACGCCCCGCGAGTACGAATTGCAGAAGTCCGGCGACGCCATCGTCGAACTGGTGGTGCGCCCGACCGGCCTGGTCGACCCCGAGGTCGAAGTGCGCCCGGTGCGCACGCAGGTCGACGACCTGCTGGGTGAAGTGCACAAGCGCGTCGCCATGGGCGACCGCGTGCTGGTGACGACGCTGACCAAGCGCATGGCCGAGAATCTCACCGAGTATCTGAATGAGCACGGGGTCAAGGTGCGCTACCTGCATTCGGATATCGAGACGGTGGAGCGCGTCGAAATCATCCGCGACTTGCGCCTGGGCGAGTTCGACGTGCTGGTGGGCATCAACCTGCTGCGCGAGGGCCTGGATATGCCCGAGGTGTCGCTGGTGGCGATCCTCGATGCCGACAAGGAAGGCTTCCTGCGCTCCACGGGTTCGCTGATCCAGACCATCGGCCGCGCCGCGCGCAATCTGCGCGGCAAGGCGATCCTCTACGCCGACAACATCACCCGCTCGATGAAGGCGGCCATGGACGAGACGGCCCGCCGCCGCGAAAAGCAGGAGGCTTACAACGTGGCGCACGGCATCACGCCACAGTCGGTGGTGCGACGCATCGCCGACATCATGGAGGGCGCGCGCAGCGAAGGGGCGTCGCGTGGCCGCGGCGGCCGTGGCGAGCGCCGTGCCGTGGCGGAGAAGGGCGCCGAGTACGCCGGACTCAGCGCCGATCAGGCTTCGGTCATGATCAAGAAGCTGGAGGCGCAGATGTACAAGCACGCCGAGAACCTGGAGTTCGAGGAAGCCGCCCGCCTGCGCGACCAGATCCACCAACTACGCGAGCAGGCCCTGCGTTGAACCCGGTGTGGCGGGGATGGTTGTCGACCGGCGCCTGCTCACGTATACTGCGCGGCTCGCGCGGTACGCCGTGCGAGATTCGGGCGGTTAGCTCAGCGGTAGAGCACTACCTTGACATGGTAGGGGTCACAAGTTCGATCCTTGTACCGCCCACCAATTCGTAACCCGTTGATCGAGCGGGGCAAAAGGGAGGCCCGACGGGGTCTCCTTTTTTGTTTCTGGCCTAGAGAACGTTCACAAAATAAGCCCCTCGTTCACAGCATGCAATGGGCACAGAGTGAACGGAGATAGGGCATGCACATGCTTCAGTGTGCATGGGTGGGCCTAAGTGGCTGTCCCTCTTGGAAAGAACCCTACCTAGTGAAGGTAGGAGCACATGTGCCATGTGCCCTTCGGCTGCGCCTCAGCTCTACCGCTGAGCTAACCGCCTACCTCTTGTCCCGAATTGCCCGGAATCCTCTGAGGGGTAGAGCGGGGGTTACAGCCCTGATCCCTGAGCGTTCTAGCTTGCTTCGCAAGACCCTCACGCTCCTGACTCCGCCGGTTCTGTCCTTCCGTGGGAAGTCTCTCAGGCGGTTCCTCCATCAGGGAGACATCAACGATACAGTGGCCATCGAAGGACAGCGCACGGACGGCGGCACCTTGTCACTCGGCTTCGAGGCTGAGGGCAGGGCTATATCCGCTACAGGGTTAGCCACGTCGATAAGAAGCTCTCGCTTGGCGAACCTGAAGAACCGAGATAAGAAGGCAAGCTGAGTCCTGACAGTGGATGACTTCACCCTCTTCAGGCGGTCCAGCTTGAAGTCATTGACTATCTGAGGAGTGATCTCATGGAGAGCCTGAGGGAAGGCTTCCGAGAGCTGCTTGATGATCACCAGAGCGTGGTCATAGCTCCCTTTGCCCCTGAGCTTCGACTCCCTGTAGGCCATGCCTAGGGTGTAGACGGTGTGCGTCCTGTGCTGCTTGGTGGCTGCTTCTTGCTCGGCTGCCCATGACCTGGCTTCAGCTTCTGTGGGGAAGGTCTTAGACTTCGCGGCCTGACCCTTGATGCGTACTTGTACGTTCCAACTGCCACTAGGAAGAGAGCGGACATTTGCCATGTTGTGAACTCCTGAGGTGTGCACGGGAGTTCTCTAGAGGCCAAGTCCAACCTAAGATCATGGAAAATAAGGGTTTTCTTGACATCGTAGGGGTCACAAGTTTGATCCTTGTACCGCCCACCAATACCGATGAAACGGCGCGGGCCTCGGGCCCGCGCCGTTTCTTTTTGCGCGAAGGGAGCAGTCAATGACCTACCTGTGGATCAAGAGTTTTCATCTGCTGTTCGTCATGGCCTGGATGGCCACGGTGTTCTACCTGCCGCGGATCCTGGTGAATATCGCCGAGGCCGGCGACGAGCCGGCAGTGCGCGCAAGGCTGGTACTGATGGGGCGCCGCCTTTACCGCTTCGGGCATCACATGTTCGGCATGGCGTTCCTGTTCGGCCTGACCCTGTGGCAGGGCTGGCGGGTGTTTCCTGCGCTGTTGCCAAACGTAGTGGCCTCGATGCACTGGATCGATGCCAAATTGAGCCTCGTCGCGCTGCTGTTGGCCTATTTCATCTGGGCCGGTCGCCTGCTCGGGCGCGGCGGGCAGGGTGTGGCGCCGCCCTCGTCAAAGACCCTACGCCTCATCAACGAACTGCCGGTGCTGGTGTTGCTGGGCGTGATTTTCCTGGTGATCGCCAAGCCGTTCTGAGCGGGAGATCGTGAAGGGTGGCGGGCGAGTGTCTCGCCCGCGTTTCCCGCGCCACGGCACTCACCGGTCGAAATACTCCCGATACCACGCCACGAAGCGCGCTACGCCGTCTTCGATGGAGGTATGCGGTGCGTAACCGACGTCGCGCCGCAGCGCGGAGACGTCGGCCCAGGTGTCGGGCACGTCGCCAGGCTGCATCGGCAGCAGGCGCTTCTCCACGGTGCGGCCCAGGTGCTGCTCCATCAGCTCGATGAAGCGCAGCAACTGCACCGGCTGGTCGTTGCCGATGTTGTAGACCCGATAGGGTGCGCTGGATGTGCCGGGGTTGGGATGCAGCGCGTCGTACGCCGGGTCCGGCAGGGCGACATGGTCGAGCGTGCGGATCACGCCTTCGACGATGTCGTCGACGTAAGTGAAGTCGCGGCTGTGGTTGCCGTAGTTGAATACGTCGATCGGTTCGCCACGGCTGATGCGGTCCGCGAACAGCATCGGCGACATGTCGGGTCGGCCCCATGGCCCGTAGACGGTGAAGAAGCGCAGGCCGGTGGTGGGCAGCTCGTAAAGATGGCTGTACGTATGCGCCATCAGCTCGTTGGCCTTCTTGCTGGCGGCGTACAGGCTCACCGGGTGATCGACCGCGTCCTGGATGCCGAACGGCAGCTTGCGGTTGGCACCATAGACCGAACTGGACGAGGCGTAGACCAGGTGTTCCACCTTGCCGTGCCGGCAGGCTTCCAGGATGTTGACGAAGCCGACCAGGTTGCTCTGCACATAGGCCTGCGGGTTCTTCAGCGAATAGCGGACGCCGGCCTGGGCGGCGAGGTTGACCACGCGCTGTGGCCTGAACGTCCCGAAGGCGCCGTTCACGGCGTCCGCATCGGCGAGGTCGGCGCGCAGGTGGGTGTAGTTCGGGTGCCGGGCGAAGCGCGCCAGGCGGGCTTCCTTCAACGCCGGATCGTAGTAGTCGTTATGGTTGTCGATGCCATAGACCTCGTCGCCGCGTGACAGCAGGCGTTCGGCCAGCGCGGCGCCGACAAAGCCGGCCGTGCCGGTCACGAGAATGCGCATGGGGGAATCTCCGGGGACGGTCCGGCCATTTTATCGCTCCCGCGCGGGATGGCACGGCGCGGCGGACGCTGAATTGACAGCGCACTCTGGGCTAAACTAGCGTTCTGCTACAAACCCTCGGAGACAAGGTGGCTCGCGCGAATGCGCCGGTCGAGCGTGTGACATGGCAACTACGACCTTCCAACGCTGATTTCGCCACGCCTTGTCTTGCAGGAAGGGCGCATGGCGCTCTTTTTTTTGGGCTTTATTCGCGCCCGCCCCGGGTGGGCAGGGCAATACCGGCCAGCCACGGCCGGACTCTTCACTAAAGAGCACGCTCCGGCTGGAGTGTGCACACAGGTACGGACATGATTGAGATCACGCTACCCGACGGCAGCAAACGCCCCTTTGAGCACCCGGTGACGGTGCAGGATGTCGCTGCCTCCATTGGCGCGGGCCTGGCCAAGGCCACGCTGGCGGGCAAGGTGGACGGCAAGCTGGTGGATGCCAGCTTTTCGATCGACCGCAATGCCAGCCTTGAGATCGTCACTGAAAAGAGCCCGGAGGCGCTGGAAATCCTGCGCCACTCCACCGCCCACCTGCTGGCGCAGGCCGTGCAGCGCCTGTATCCCGGCGCGCAGGTCACCATCGGCCCGGTCATCGACAACGGCTTCTACTACGACTTTGCCTACGAGCGCCCGTTCACGCCCGACGATCTGGTGAAGATCGAGGCGGAGATGGAAAAGATCGTCAAGGAAGGCCTGCCGGTAACGCGCAGCGTGAAGTCGCGCGACGAAGCGGTCAGTTTCTTCCGCGGCCTGGGCGAGGAATACAAGGCCGAAATCATCCAGGGTATTCCCTCCAACGAGGAGCTCTCGCTCTATTCGCAGGGCGAGTTCACCGACCTGTGCCGCGGCCCGCACGTGCCCAACACGGGCAAGCTGCGCGCGTTCAAGTTGATGAAGGTCGCCGGCGCCTATTGGCGCGGCGATTCCAACAACGCGATGCTCACGCGCATCTACGGCACCGCCTGGCTCAGCGACAAGGACCTCAAGGCCCACCTGCACCAGCTGGAAGAGGCCGAGAAGCGCGACCATCGCAAGATCGGCAAGGCGCTCGACCTGTTCCACCAGCAGGAAGAAGGTCCGGGCATGGTGTTCTGGCACCCGAACGGCTGGGCCATCTGGCAGCAGGTGGAGCAGCACATGCGCCGCGTGTACCGCAGCAGCGGCTACCAGGAAGTGCGTTGCCCGCAGGTGCTGGACGTGTCGCTGTGGAAGAAGTCCGGCCACTGGGACAACTATCAGGAAAACATGTTCTTCACCGAGTCGGAGAAGCACACGTTCGCCCTGAAACCGATGAATTGCCCGGGCCACGTGCAGATCTTCAACACCAGCCTGCACAGCTACCGTGAACTGCCGGTGCGTTACGGCGAGTTCGGTGCCTGCCATCGCAACGAGCCTTCGGGCGCGCTGCACGGCATCATGCGCGTGCGCGCCTTCACGCAGGACGACGGCCACATTTTCTGCACCGAGGCGCAGATCGAATCCGAAGTGACGGCGTTCCACCAGCAGGCCATGAAGGTCTACGGCGACTTCGGTTTCGAGGACATCGGGCTGAAAATCGCGCTGCGCCCGGACAAGCGCATCGGCAGCGACGACGTGTGGGATCGCGCCGAGAACGCCCTGCGCGCCGCGCTCGCTGCGGCCGGCGTGAAGTGGGAAGAATTGCCGGGTGAGGGCGCCTTCTACGGCCCCAAGATCGAGTACCACATGAAGGACTCCATCGGCCGTGCCTGGCAGGTCGGCACCATGCAGGTGGACTTCATGATGCCCGAGCGCCTGGGTGCCGAATACGTCGACGAGAATTCACAGCGCCGTCACCCGGTGATGTTGCATCGTGCCATTGTCGGCTCCATGGAGCGTTTCATCGGCATCCTGATCGAGCACCACGCCGGGTTGTTGCCGGCCTGGCTGGCGCCGATCCAGGCTGCCGTGTTCAGCATCACCGACGCCCAGGCCGACTATGTCCGCGAAGTGACGCAAACCCTTGTCGATAAAGGTTTCCGCGTGCAGGCCGATTTGCGCAATGAGAAGGTCGGCTATAAAATCCGCGAACATACGTTGCAGAAAGTCCCTTACCTGCTGGTGGTCGGAGATCGCGAGAAGGAATCAGGGGCCGTTTCCGTGCGTACGCGTTCGGGCGAGGACCTCGGCAGCATGCCGCTGGCCGCGTTTATCGAACGCCTGGAAGCCGAAACCCGCCGCTAAGCGCGCGGGACGGCACTTTTAAGAACTCTTCTGGAGGATTGTGGTATCGCTACCACCGACACAAAGGGCAATCGCCGTAACCTTGAGATCCGTGTCCCGCGCGTACGCGTGATCGGCGCAGATTCCGAACAGCTCGGCATCCTTACCCGCGACGAGGCGCTGGCCTTGGCACAGGAAGCGGGCATGGATCTGGTCGAGATCCAGCCAAACGGCGACCCACCGGTCTGCCGCATCATGGATTACGGCAAGTTCAAGTTCGAAGCCCAGAAGAAGGCCCAGGCGGCCAAAAAGAAGCAAAAGCAGGTTGAAATCAAGGAAGTGAAGTTCCGTCCGGTCACGGACGTGGGCGACTACCAGATCAAGCTGCGCAACATGCTTCGCTTCCTCGAGGAAGGCGACAAGGTCAAGGTCACCATCCGCTTCCGCGGCCGCGAAATGTCCCACCAGGACCTCGGCCAGAACCTGGCCAAGAAGATCCAGGAAGACGTGGGCGAGAACGGCGTGGTGGAGTCTTTCCCCCGCCTGGAAGGCCGTCAGATGGTCATGATGATCGGCCCCAAGAAGAAGCAGTAATCGAAAGAGCGGCCTGAGGGCCGCTTTTTTCTTCTGCGGCCGCCGAAGCTCCGAGCCGAAGCCGGCTTTTCCCTCTCCCCTCCGGGGAGAGGGCAGGGTGAGGGGCGGGTGCTCGCGGTAACCTCTCCAACCCTTCTTTCCGGTGTGAGCCGGAATGGCGTTGCGGGCGGCCATGTACTGAGGCTAGGCCGGCCCCTCACCCCAACCCTCTCCCCGCAGGGGGGAGGGAGTTGGACTGCGGCAAGCATCAAGGCTGGCAAATCCCCCCATCCCTCCGTATAATCGCCGGTTCGACCCATACGGACGGGTCGTGAACCGATCGTGGCAGGACGGAAAGCGTGGCCCAGCGGGTCACCGCCAGATCAGTCAGAAACCGGGGTCCCAATCCCCACTCAAGGAGCATTCCGATGCCCAAGATCAAGACCAACCGGGCGGCCGCGAAGCGTTTTCGCAAGACCGCATCGGGCAAGTTCAAGGCCGGTCACGCCTTCAAGTCGCACATCCTGACCAAGAAGTCGACCAAGCGTAAGCGCGGTCTCCGTGCCACCAACCACGTCAAGGCTTGCGACACCAAGGGTGTAGCACGCATGTTGCCGTACTTGTAAGGCGAGGAGATAAACCATGGCTCGTGTAAAGCGTGGCGTTACCGCCCGTCGTCGTCACAAGAAGATCATTGGCCGCGCGAAGGGTTACTACAACGCCCGTCGCAAAGTCTTCCGCGTTGCTAACCAGGCCGTCATCAAGGCCGGTCAGTACGCCTATATCGGCCGCAAGCAGCGCAAGCGCCAGTTCCGCGCGCTGTGGATCGTGCGTATCAATGCTGCCGCCCGTCAGTTCGGCCTGTCCTACAGCCGCCTGATCAATGGCATGGCCAAGGCCGGCATCACCGTCGACCGCAAGGTGCTGGCTGATATCGCCGTGCACGACATCAAGGCGTTTGGCGCGATCGCAGAAAAGGCGAAGGCCAGTCTGGCCGCTTGATCGTCCGGCGCACTGCGCACTGACGATATGATGTGATCAAGCGGGGAGGAGGCCAAACGCCTCCTCCCCGTTTTTGTTTGGGTTGCTCGCGACTTTGCTTCCTCTCCCTCCGGGGAGAGGACTGAGGTGAGGGGACACGACTTGCCCCGATTCTCAATCGAAGCACGCTTCGAACCAGCGATATCGCGAGAGTGGCCCCTCACCCTGCCCTCTCCCCGAAGGGGAGAGGGGAAGCAGCGAGAAGCGCATCTCTATGGACGATCTGGATAGCCGCGCCGCGCAGGCGCTGGCCGATATCGAAAGGGCCGACACGCTCGAGGCGCTCGATGCGCTGCGCGTGGGCCTGCTGGGCAAGAGCGGCATCGTCACCGCCGCGCTTAAGGCGCTGGGCGCGCTGTCGCCCGACGAGCGCAAGGCGCGTGGCGCCGAGGTCAACCGGGTCAAGGACCGCCTGGCCGATGCGCTGGCCGCCCGCAAGCAGGTGCTCGAGCAGGCTGAACTCGATCGTCGCCTCGCTTCCGAGAAACTCGACATCACGCTGCCCGGCCGCGACGGCGAGCGCGGTGGCATCCACCCGATTACCCGTGCGCTCGAGCGCATCAGCGCGATCTTCTCGCGGCTGGGCTACCAGCGCGCCGACGGTCCTGAAATCGAGGACGACTGGCACAACTTCGAGGCGCTGAATTTCCCGCCGCATCACCCGGCGCGCGCCATGCACGACACCTTCTATTTCGGCGACGGTCGCCTGCTGCGCACGCATACCTCGCCGGTGCAGGTGCGTTCGATGCAGGGGCGCCAGCCGCCGATCCGCATCATCGCGCCGGGCAAGGTCTATCGTAGCGACTCGGACCAGACCCATTCGCCGATGTTCCACCAGATCGAAGGCCTGCTGGTCGACGAGACTTCCAGCTTCGCCGATCTCAAGGGCACCCTGGCCGAATTCATCCGCGCGTTCTTCGAGCGCGATTTCGAGATGCGTTTCCGTCCCAGCTATTTCCCCTTCACCGAGCCCTCGGCGGAAGTGGACATCCGTTGGGATGCCGAAGACGGCAGCACGCGCTGGCTGGAAGTGCTCGGCTGCGGCATGGTGCATCCGAACGTGCTGAAGAACTGCGGCATCGACCCGGAGCGCTATACCGGCTTCGCCTTCGGCCTGGGCGTGGAGCGCTTCGCGATGCTGCGCTACGGCGTCTCCGATCTGCGCGCGTTCTTCGAGAACGATCTGCGCTTCCTCAAGCAGTTCGCCTAATTCGCGGCAGGAATCGACACGCATGAAATTCTCCGAGAACTGGCTGCGCGAACTGGTCGAGATCCAGGCTGACCGCGCGGCCCTGGCCCATGCGCTGACCATGGCGGGCCTGGAAGTGGAAGAGATCACCCCGCTGGGCGAAGGCCTGGATGGCGTAGTGGTGGGCGAAATCGTCGGCGCCGAAAAGCACCCCGAAGCCGACCGCCTGCAGGTGTGCAAGGTGGACGCGGGGCAGGGCGAGCCGCTGCAGATCGTCTGCGGCGCGCCGAATGCGCGCGTGGGCATCAAGGTGCCGTTGGCGATGGTCGGTGCGACTTTGCCGGGCGGCATCAATATCAAGGGGGCCAAGCTGCGTGGGGTGGAGTCGTTCGGCATGCTGTGCTCGGCCAAAGAGCTGGGCATCGATGCCGATGCTTCCGGTCTGCTCGAACTGCCGGCCGATGCGCCGGTGGGCAAGCCGCTGGCCGCCTATCTTGGCCTGCCCGATGCCAGCATCGAGCTGAAGCTGACGCCAAATCGGCCGGACTGCCTGGGCCTCTACGGCCTGGCGCACGATGTGGCGGCCTTGTTCGGCAGCCGCGTGAAGACGGGCGAGCAGGCCGCCGCGCCGGTGGCCAGCGACGCGCGTCGTGGCATCCGCCTCGAGGCCGGCGCCGATGCGCCGCGTTACCTCGGTCGCATCATCGAAGGCATCGATACCAGGGCGCGCACGCCGTTGTGGCTGGCCGAGCGCCTGCGCCGCGCGGGCCTGCGCCCGATCAGCGCCGTGGTCGACGTCACCAACTACGTGATGCTCGAACTGGGCCAGCCGCTGCACGCCTTCGACAACGACAAGCTGCAGGGCGACATCGTGGTGCGGCATGCGCGCGCCGGCGAGACGCTGAAGCTGCTCGACGGTTCGGAGGCGAAGCTCGACGAGGGTTTCGTGCTGATCGCCGACGAGCGCAGCGGCCTCGCCGTGGCCGGCGTGATGGGTGGCTTCGATTCGCGCGTCACCGATGACACGCACAATGTCTTCCTGGAATCGGCGCATTTTGCGCCTGCCGCCATCATGGGCCGTGCACGCAAACTGGGCATGCACACCGATGCCTCGCATCGCTTCGAGCGCGGCGTCGATCCGGCGCTGCCGCAACGTGCACTGGAACGCGCCACCGAGCTGCTGCTGTCGATCGCCGGCGGCAGGGCGGGCCCGGTGCTGGTCGCCGAAAACCTTGCCGACCTGCCGCAGCCGGCCACGGTCGTGCTGCGTCGGGCGCGTCTCAAGCGCGTGCTCGGCATTGAAGTAGCCGACGCCGAAGTGGCGCGCATCTTCACCGCGCTGGGCATGGCGGTCGAAGCGCAGGCGGATGGCTGGCGTGTCACCGCGCCGAGCAGCCGTTTCGACATCGAGCGCGAAGAGGACCTGATCGAAGAGGTCGCGCGCATCCATGGCTACGAAAATATTCCCACCCACACGCCGGCCGGCGCGCTGACCCTGGCCGTGGAAGCCGAGGCCCGCCTCAACGAGCTGGCCGTGCGCGAGCAGCTGGCGGCCCGTGGCTACTACGAGGCGGTCAACCTGGCCTTTGTCGGCCACGACCTGCTGCAGCGCTGGGGCATGACCGGGCAGCTGGTGCCGCTGGCCAACCCGCTGTCGGCCGACCTGGCCGTGATGCGCCCCTCGCTGCTGCCCGGCCTGATCGTGGCGCTGTCCCACAACCGGGCGCGCCAGCAGGAGCGGGTGCGCCTGTTCGAGCTGGGCCGCGTGTTCCGTATCGACGCCGCAGCCGCCGCCCGCAAGGACGCCCCGACCGAGACCCCGACCCTGGCCATGGTGGCCTGCGGAACGGCCCAGGCCGAGCAGTGGGGCGAAGCCGCCCGCACGCTCGACTTCCATGACCTCAAGGGTGACCTGGACGCGCTGATCGCCTGGGGTGGCGAGCCGTGGCGCTGGGCCGTCCATGCCGACGGCCTGCCGGCCTGGCTGCACCCGGGCCGTGGCGCCCGGGTCACCCGCGACGGCGTCACCGTGGGCTACCTCGGCGCCCTGCACCCGCAGGTGGCCAAGGTCCTGGATCTGGGCGCCGATGTCCACGTGCTGGAGCTGGAGCTGGAGCCGGTGCTGGGCCGGCGCCTGCCCAAGGCGGAGCCGGTGCCCCGCTTCCCGTCCGTGCGGCGGGATATCGCCATGGACGTCCCGGAAGAGGTCAGCTGGTCACAAGTTGAGCAGGTCGTGCGCCAGGCCCTGGGCGGACAGCTCAAGGAGCTGCGCCTGTTCGACCGCTACAGCGGCAAGGGGGTCGAAGCGGGCCGAAAGAGTCTCGCTATGGGCTTGATTTTACAGGACGCTTCACGCACCCTTACTGACGACGACGCCGACCGTAACATACGTGAAGCAGTCGCAGCGTTGGAGACGGCATGCAAGGCGAGATTGCGAGGATAAGATGGCGCTGACCAAGGCGGAGATGGCAGAGCGCCTTTTCCTCGAAGTTGGCCTCAACAAGCGTGAGGCAAAAGAATTCGTGGACGCCTACTTTGAGGTGGTCCGCGAAGCACTGGAAAAGGGTGAACAGGTCAAGTTGTCCGGCTTCGGCAATTTCGACCTGCGACAGAAGAACCAGCGACCGGGGCGCAACCCCAAGACGGGAGAGGAGATTCCCATCTCCGCCCGCCGGGTGGTGACGTTCCGACCGGGTCAGAAACTCAAGGTGCGAGTCGAGGGCTATGCTGGACCAAGGGAATAACACCGAACTCCCCGCCATTCCGGCGAAGCGCTACTTCACCATTGGTGAGGTCAGTGACCTGTGCGGCGTCAAGCCCCACGTGCTGCGCTATTGGGAGCAGGAATTTCCCGCCCTCAATCCGGTCAAGCGCCGCGGCAACCGCCGTTATTACCAGCGCCACGATGTGCTGATGATCCGGCAGATCCGCGGCCTGCTGTACGACGAAGGCTTCACCATCACCGGCGCCCGCGCGCGGCTGGAAGGCCCGCAGGCGCGCATGGAGTCGAGCATCTCCCACCAGATCGTGCGCCAGGTGCGCATGGAACTGGAAGAAGTGCTGGCGCTACTGCGTCGCTGAGCAAGCTCTAAGGCTTCCGGTACTACCGGCTCAGCTGGTAGACTAGTCGTCTTGCCGATCATCGGGGCGTAGCGCAGCCTGGTAGCGCATCTGCCTGGGGGGCAGAGGGTCGTGGGTTCGAATCCCGCCGTCCCGACCAATCGGCAATGTCAGATTTACGGGTCAGCCACGCTGACCCGACTTGTCTCGCGAGTTCTTCGTTGAGCGGCAGCAAAGATGTGCTGCGATCCTTCCTCTTGAACTTGTTCGCCGGACCACCGGTAACCCATGACAGTGTCCTAATGTCACCCGGCGCACAGTGGGCGGGTCGGGCACATTCCTGTGGCCGGCGATAGCCGCCGTACGCGGTCGAGGCCGTGATCATGATGACCGCAGCAGTCAAATCACCGCATGCACCTGCGCCCCTGCGAGGGCCATGGCAGGAACTGACCATGCGGGTTGCCCGCTATTTCGGCGTGCTCAAGCCGGAGTTGGCTCCGGTGCCGTTGACGCACAGGCAAGTGCTGCTGGCGGCGCAGGACAAGTGCAAGGCGGAGGATCGCGCACGGCGGCTTGAGCTGGTGCGCCAGGTGCGTGCTGGCAGTCGTGTGCGGCCGTAACGCGGCTTCCTTGCACTGGTGGCCATGGCGCTGATGCGTGGCGCTGCTTGATCTCCGGCAGGCGCAGCGAGGCGTCGATCCTCGCATGGAGTTCCATGCGAACTACGTGGCCGGAAGCACGGGCGAACGCGTCACACTTTCCCTGCGCGATGCGCGTCGACAAAGGATTTCGCCTGCTCGAGCATCCACGGGCCAAACGCATCTCCGCCCAGGCGGGTACGCAAGCCGGGATAGGGTTGATAAAGCACTTCGTCGCCGGCAAGGGTGACAGTGAAGCTTTCACCGATGCAGCGGATCAGATAACCGCAGTAGCGGAACGTGGTCTTGTCGATGACGGATGGAATGGTCATAGGTGTCCATGGCGAGGGAGGCTGCACGTAGCTGGACGGCGATGGCACCGCTCAGTGCAGGCGGTGGTACCAGAGGGACTCCATGCCTCGCATGGTGATGCAGACCTGGGTCCGGCTTAACGCGATGAGGTGTTGCTCAAGCAGGTGGCGCATATCGGCGAAGTGGCCCGGCACGAGTACCGAGACCGGGCTGCGCACACGGATGCTGCGCAGAAGCACCCACTGATCGGGTGTCAGCAGCGACGGTGGCGCGGTGTGGTCCGGCGCCGGGGCTTGCAGCGCGACCGACAGCGCGGCCATCAGGCTGGCGACGGGTGCCTGGAGCGAATGCGGGTACATGCAGGATGCCTCCGAACGTGGATCGGTAGGGCATTGCCGGGCGGACTTTCGCCTTGGTGCGAATCGCGACGATGTAGTGATTCGATCACGGGCCAGCCGTCTGGAACGCATGGAGCCGTGTCGGAACGTGCTCGCAGGGCGGCGCGTCCATCACGACCGAGATCAACTTTGCGCAGACGGATGCCGGGCGGCGCTTGGTTGAGGCCAGGCCTGCTCCCGATGAAGGCGAGGAGTAAGTCGAGGGTGGCGGACCTGATGCAGGCGTCAGCAACACCCAGTCCGTTGAGCCTACTCCTTCCCGCGGACAGTTTTGTTATGCGATCTGGCGAGCGTTGTAACTTGCCCGCAGGAGGACTAGCGTGGGCAGACACCCCGGCAGGCAACTCTCATGAGTTCCATCAGCGTCGAAACGTGGGCACTCGGGCCGGATACCGACGGCCAGTGGCAGGGCCACTGGAACCTGGTGACTGCGGGTGAGGCGATTCCCGGTCGGTATGGCCAGACCAGCTATCGCTATCGCTCCGAAACCGAGGCGCGTGGCGCGGCCATGGGCCTGGGCAAGATGGACCGGCGCAACATGCGGGCCATCCTGCGCGTGTTTCGCCGCCGCTAGGCGAGGTTCCGGGTCAGTACAGCACGCGACTGCGCAGCGTGCCCGGAATCGCGGCGAGCTGGTCCTTCAGTACGCCGGACTGCCGTTCATCGGCGGCCACGTCGATCACCACGTAGCCCACTTCGCTGTCGGTCTGCAGGAACTGGGCGTCGATGTTGATGTTGCCTGACGAGAACAGTTCGTTGATGCGCGAGAGCACGCCGGGCACGTTGCGGTGGATGTGCAGCAGGCGTCGGCTGCGCGGGTGCTCGGGCAACGACACTTCGGGGAAGTTCACCGCCGACAGGGTCGAGCCGTTGTCGCTGTAGCGCACCAGCTTGCTGGCTACTTCGATGCCGATATTGTCCTGGGCTTCCAGCGTGCTGCCGCCGATGTGCGGGGTGAGGATGACGTTGTCCATGCCCACCAGCGGCGAAACGAAGGCGTCGTCATTGCCCTTGGGCTCCACCGGGAACACGTCGACCGCGGCACCTGCCAGATGGCCCGAGCGCAGCGCGGCGGCCAGCGCGTCGATGTCGACCACCGTGCCACGCGAGGCATTGATGAGCAGTGCGCCTTCGCGCATGCGCGACAGCTGGGCGACGCCCATCATCATCTGGGTCGCCGGCGTTTCGGGCACGTGCAGGGTCACCACGTCGGCGCGTTCCAGCAGGTCTTCGAGGCTGTCGGCGGCGCGCGCGTTGCCCAGCGAGAGCTTGGATTCGATGTCGTGGAAGATCACCCGCATGCCGAGGCTTTCGGCCAGCACGCCGACCTGGGTGCCTATGTGGCCGTAGCCGACGATGCCCAGCACCTTGTCGCGGGCCTCGAAGCTGCCGGCCGCCGACTTGGTCCAGCCGCCGCGATGGCATAGCGCGTTCTTCTGCGGAACGCCGCGCAACAGCATGATGGTCTCGGCGATGACCAGCTCGGCCACGCTGCGGGTGTTGGAGTAGGGCGCGTTGAACACGGGCACGCCGAGGCGGCGGGCGGCGCCCAGGTCCACCTGGTTCGTGCCGATGCAGAAACAGCCCACGGCAATCAGCCGTTTAGCCTGCTGAAGCACGTCGTCCGTCAGATGGGTGCGCGAGCGGATGCCGACGATGTGGGCGTCGGCGATGCGGGCCTTGAGATCGGCCTCGGGCAAGGCTTTTTCATGGAATTCAAGCTGGCTGTAGCCGGCGCGATGGAAGGCATCCACGGCGCTGCGGCTGACACCTTCAAGCAGGAGCACCTTGATGTCTTGTTTCGGGAACGAGGTCTTCATGGGCCGTTGCGCAGGAGAGGACGACTTCACTATGCCAGACCTCGGGACGTTTTTGCGGCATCGCAGCACTGGACGCTGCGGCCCGCCGCTGGCAGGCTGGCCCTTACCGTGGGGACCGCTTTCATGACCGATGCTCGCCTGGCCGACCTCATCCACCGGCTGCCCAATCTTCGCCTGCTGACCGACCCGGCCGACCTGGAGCACTACGGGCGCGACTGGACCCGGCGTTGGACGCCTAAACCGCTGGCCATCGCGCTGCCCGCCGAAGTCGCCGAGGTGCAGGCCATCATGGCCTGGGCGAACGAGCAGGGCGTGGCGATCGTGCCCTCGGGCGGGCGCACCGGGCTCTCCGGCGGGGCGGTGGCGGCCAGCGGCGAACTGGTGTTGAGCGTGGAGCGGATGAACCGCGTGCTGGGCTTCGATGCGGTCGACCGCACCCTGAGCGTGCAGGCGGGCATGACCTTGCATGCCGTGCATGAGGCGGCGCGCGAGCACGGCCTGGTCTATCCCGTGGATTTCGCCGCCCGCGGTTCCTGTTCCATCGGCGGCAATATCGCCACCAACGCGGGCGGCATCCGGGTGATCCGTTACGGCAATACGCGCGAATGGATCGCCGGGCTCACCGTGGTGGCCGGCAATGGCGAACTGCTGCAGCTCAATCGTGGCCTGATCAAGAATTCCAGCGGCTACGACCTGCGCCAGCTGATGATCGGCTCGGAGGGCACGCTGGGCGTGGTGGTCGAGGCGAGCCTGCGGCTGACCGATCCGCCGCCGCCATCGCAGGTGATGTTGTTGGCCCTGCCGGACATGGACGCGCTGATGGCGGTGTTCGCGCTGTTCCGGGCGCGGCTCACGCTGCAGGCGTTTGAATTCTTCACCGATGCCGCCCTGAAACACGTGCTGGCGCACGGCGCGCAGCGCGCCATCGACGGCGAGCATCCGTATTACGTGGTCACCGAGTTCGACGCTGACGAGGCATCCCGGGACGCCGCGCTGGCGGCCTTCGAGCTGGGCATGGAGCGTGGCTGGATCAGCGATGGCGTGATGGCGCAGAGCGAGGCGCAGGCCGCCGCGCTGTGGCGGCTGCGCGAAGGCATCACCGAGAGTCTGTCGCCGCATCGCCCGTACAAGAACGACATTTCGCTGCGCATCAGTGCCCTGCCGGCCTTCCTGCAGGAAATCCAAAGCCTGCTGGCGCGGGAATATCCCCACTTTGACGTGGTGTGGTTCGGCCATATCGGCGACGGCAACCTGCATATCAATGTGCTGCGTCCGGCCGAGCTGGCCGAGGACGACTTCATCGCGCAGTGCGAGCGCGTCACCAGGTTGCTGGCCGATACCCTGCAGCGCCATGGCGGCAGCATCTCGGCGGAGCACGGCATCGGGCTGGTGAAGCGGGCCTATCTGGGCAGCACGCGCAGCGAGGCGGAGATCGCCTTGATGCGTGGCGTGCGGCAGGTGTTCGATCCCAGGGGCATCCTCAATCCGGGCAAGCTGTTCGAATAGGCCGGGACGTCTGCGCAGGCCCCGCACCCCGCCCACGGGCGGCCCTAAGGCGGCGCTAAGGCGGTTGGGGCATGCTCAGCGGACCTTTGGCCCGGATGGCTCCGACCATGCAAAGACCTCTACGCATCGCCCTGGCCTCGGCCCTGCTCGTGCTGGGCGCCTCCCACGTGGCCGCGGCTGCGCCGCCGGCCGACTACCGCGTGCTGTCACGCCTGCCGCTGGGTGGGCCGGGCGGCTGGGACTACCTGACTTTCGATGCGCAGCACCGCCACCTGTTCGTGAGTCGTGGCGATCGCGTGCAGGTGGTCGACGTGGACCAGGACAAGCTGATCGGCACCATTCCGGGTACGTCCAGCGTCCATGGCATTGCCTTGGACCCCGAGCTCGGCCGCGGCTATACCAGCAACGGGCAGACGGCTTCGGTGACGGTGTTCGACCTGGCCTCGCTGGCCGTGCTCGCCACCATCACCGGCACCGGCGAGAAGCCCGATGCCATCCTCTATGACGCGTCGTCGAAGCACGTGCTCACCTTCAACGGCAAAGGGCATTCGGTCAGCGTGATTGACCCGGCGCGCAACGCGGTGGTGGCGACCATCGCGCTGGCGGGCAAGCCCGAGTTCGCGGTGACCGACGAGGCGGGTCATGTCTATGTGAACGTGGAAGATCGCGCCGAGCTGGTGAAGATCGACAGCCACAGCAACGCCGTGGTCGCCAGCTGGAAGCTGGGCAAGTGCGAGTCACCCAGCGGGCTGGCCATCGACACGGCCAAGCACCGGCTGTTCTCGGTGTGCGACAACCAGCTGATGGCGGTGGTCGATGCCGACAGTGGCCGGCTGGTGGCGAGCGTGCCCATTGGCGAGGGTCCGGACGCGGTGGTGTTCGACGCGGGCTCGTCCATGGTGTTCAGCTCCAACGGCGAAAGCGGCACGATCACGGCCGTGCATCAGGACGATGCCGATCACTACAGCGTGGCGGCCACCATTCCCACGCAACCGAGCGCGCGCACGCTGGCCCTCGACGCGCAACGGCACCGCCTGTACCTGTCGGCGGCACAGTGGGTGTCGCCGCCGGCCGCCGGCGGTGGCCGGCCGGCGATGGTGCCCGACAGTTTCACGGTGCTGACGGTGGGGCGTCCCTGACGCCTGCACCGCCGCCAGCGGGGAGCCGTGCTAGCCTTATTGGCCGTCCCCCGTTGGTTCAGGAGCATGAGCATGTCGCAGGCGCTGCGTACCCTTTATCCAGAGATCGAGCCGTTCGACAGCGGCATGCTCAAGGTCTCCGAGCTGCACACGATGTACTACGAGCAGAGCGGCAATCCGAACGGCAAGCCGGTGGTGTTCCTGCATGGCGGCCCCGGCGGCGGCACCAACCCGAAGTGCCGTCGTTTCTTTGATCCGGCCGTCTATCGCATCGTGCTGTTCGACCAGCGCGGCTGCGGCAAGTCCACCCCGCATGCCGAGCTGACCGACAACACCACCTGGCACCTGGTCAACGACATCGAGCGTTTGCGCACGCACCTCGGCATCAACCAGTGGCAGGTCTTCGGCGGTTCGTGGGGTTCCACGCTGGCGCTGGCCTATGCACAGACCCATCCGGATCGCGTCACCGAGCTGGTGCTGCGCGGCATCTTCATGCTGCGCCGCTGGGAACTGGAATGGTTCTACCAGAAAGGCTGCGATGCGCTGTATCCGGATGTGTGGGAGTCGTACCTCAAGGCCATCCCCGAAGCCGAGCGCGGCGACCTGATGAGTGCCTACCATCGCCGCCTGACCAGCCATGACCCGCAGGTGCGCCTGAATGCGGCGCGCGCCTGGTCGGTCTGGGAGGGCGCCACCAGCTATCTGTGGCAGGACCCCGGCTATATCGAGTCGAGCGGCGAGGACGAGTTCGCACTCGCCTTTGCGCGCATCGAGTGCCACTACTTCGTGCACGGCGGCTTCTTCGAGCACGACGACCAGTTGCTGCGCAACGTGGAGCGGATCCGCAAGATTCCGGCCGTGATCGTGCAGGGGCGTTATGACGTGGTGTGCCCCATGCGCAGTGCGTGGGACCTGCATCGCGCCTGGCCGGAAGCCGACCTGCGCATCGTGCAGGACGCCGGCCACTCGGCCTTCGAACCGGGCAATATCTCGGAGCTGGTGCAGGCGACGGATCGTTTCCGCGGCTGATGGTCCGTGGTGCGCGCAGCGGCCCGGATCGGGCCACGGGCGCGCGCCTACGCCGTGGCGCCTGCACGCACGAAGACGTGCAGGCCGCCGTTGGCGCGTTTCGCGTGGCGCTTGGCCCGGGCCGCCAGCGTGGCGATCGATTGCACGCGCTGCGGCAGCGGTGGCGAGAGTTCGACCGCGCCCATGACCACGGTGGTGAAGGGAAAGAACTGCGTCTGGCCGCGCCGGTCCTTGCCGCGCAGGCCGCCACGCGCGATATCGTCGGGGTCGAACAGCAGCGGCGCGCGCGCATTGAATGCCGTGATGATGCGCCGGCATCGCGCAGCCCAGTCGGCGCTCTGGAACAGCACCACGAAATCGTCGCCGCCGATATGGCCGACGAAGTCGAGCGCGCCGTCCACGTGCTCGCTCAACAGGCTCGACAACAGGCGGATCATCTCGTCACCGCGCGAGTAGCCGTAGTGATCGTTGAACGGTTTGAAATCCGTCAGGTCCACGTGCACCACCGCGAATCGCTCACTGCCATCGAGCAGGCGCTCGAGGTGTTCGGTGGTGGGGATATTGCCGGGCAGGAAGGTCAGCGGATTGGCATGGCGTGCGGCGTCAATGCGCAATTCGCTGACGCGACGCACGAGGGCCTCGCCGGTGCCCAGCCCGCGATACATGCCGGCATGGGTAACGATGAAACCGTCGCTGAGGTAACGCTGGTCCTGTCCGCGCAGCACGTCGGCCAGGCTCTCGAGGCTGCGCTGTTCGTCGCAGACCAGCGGTGCGGTGTTCATCAGAGCCGTGCATGACTTTCGCGCCAGCAGTTCGCGTGCGAAAGGCTGGGCCATGCGTTCGTTGACAAGACGGCGGTTGATCAGCCCGATCGGATGTCCTTCCCTCACCACGGCCACGGCGTGCAGTTCCGGGTGATCGACGAACAAGGCCATGACTTCCTCGTTGGTCTGCCCCGGATCGACCGAGGGCGCTTCGAGCAGGAGGTGGCTGACTTGCGTCGGGCGTTGCGTGATCGGGCCGCGCGGGCGCGGTGGCACGGAAACCGACAAGGTGCGCAGCACCTGCTTTGCTTCGGCGCTTGCTTCCATGACGGGCACCGGCGCCGGCCGACCGATCAGGAAGCCCTGTGCATAGGGAATGCCGAGGTCGCGCAGCAGGCGCAGGTCGGCCGGATCCTCCACGCCTTCACCGACCAGGTCGGTTCCCAGTGTCTCGGCGACCTGGCACAGGGCGCGGACGATGGCGAGCCGGCCCGCGCTGCGCGACAGGCCATTGATGAGGTAGCGGTCGATCTTGACGACGTCCGGATGGATCTCGTTCCACATCTCGAAGTTGGAGTGGCCGTTGCCGAAATCATCGAGCGCGATGCGCATGCCGTGCGCGCGCAGGTAGCCCAGTGCGTGTGCCAGGCGCGCCGGATTTTCCACCACGTCGCGCTCGGTCACTTCGATGGTCACGCGCGCCGGGTCCAGCCCGCTGGCCGTGAGCGTGGCCAGCACGTCGTCCGGGCGCAACGCGTCTTGCAGGATCGCGTGCGCGCTGAGGTTCACCAGCAGCCTGCCGGTGCTGGCATGCGCCACGAATTCTTGGCAGATCGTGCGTGCCGCATGCAGCTCCACGTCCGCGAGGCGTCCCTCCGTGCGCGCGAGGTCGAGCAGGTCGAGGATGGAAAAGTCGGCAGGCATGAAGGCGCAGCGGCTCAGGCCTTCGTGCCCGACCACTTCCAGCGTGTCGGCGCGCACCAGCGGCTGGAACACCGGCGTGAGGCTTCCGGCGGCGAGGGCACGCTCGAGCATGGCACGCCTGGATTCGGTGCGGAGGAGGTTGGCTGTCATGCCCTGGCCGTGGTCAGGCTGCCGCGGCAGCCTGATGCATGCGCGTCACTGCGGGTGGGGGCGGTGCGTCATGCGCCTGCCCGTGGTGGTCGTGCCGGTCATCGGGCAGAACGAAGTAGGCAACCTGGCGCAGCAGCGCCTCGGCGTCCGTGGCCAGCTCGCGACCGGTGACGTTGATGTTCTCCACCAGGCCGGCATTGGCCTGGGTGATCCGGTCCATCTCGGTGACGGCGCGGTTGACCTGGGTAATCCCGCTGACCTGCGACTGGCCGGCGCCCGACATCCGCGAGACCAGGCCCGATACGCGCGTGATGCTCTGCAGGATGCCGTCCAGCGACTCGCCGGACCGCGCGACCTTCATCCGTGCGACGGCCGCGGCCTCGGTGCTGCGCGTGGCGAGCCGGCGGATCTCCTGGCCGGCCTCCACGCACTTGCGGGCGAGTTGGCGCACTTCGGCGGCCACCACCGCAAATCCACGCCCGCGCTCGCCGGCATGGGCCGCCTCGATGGCAGCATTGAGCGAAAGCAGGTTGGTCTGGAAGGCGATGCTGTCGACCAGGTCGACGATCTCGGCAATGGCGTGGCTGGCCTGCTGGATGTCGTGCATGGAATCGGAAGCTTCGTCGGCGACCTGGCGACCCTGGTCGACGTGATTCACGGCCTCGCTCGCCGCGTGGGCGGCGCCGTCGGCATGTCCCGCGCCTTCCACGGCCGTCTGGGCCATGTGCGCCATCGAGCTGGCGGTCTGCTCGAGGCTGGCGGCCTGCGCCTGGGTGCGCTGGCTCAAGGCCTGGTTGTCGTGTGCAAGACGATGGGCGCGCTCGTCTACCGAGCGGGCACTGGCGCGTACCTGGACCAGCACGTCAGTCAGTTGTGCATCCATCGAGGCGAGCGCGCGCAGCAGCCGGCCGAGTTCATCGTTCACGCCGACATCCACGCGCTCGCCCAGCGCGCCCGAGGCGATGCGCTGCGCCACCTGCATGGCGAGGTCCAGCCGCCGCATCAGCGTTCGCATCAGGGTCACGTCCAGCACGACGACCAGCAGCAGCGTCATGCCAAGCAAGGCGAGCAGGATGATCATGCCCTGGCGATCGGCCTGGCGCTGCCTCTGCACCTGGTCGTTGCCCTTGGCCAGCGCGGCCTGGAACAGGTTGCCGAAGTCGCTCTGCAGCGGCTCGTAGGCGGGTTGCACTTCCGTGCTCAACTTCAGCGCGCCCAGCTCGAACTGGCCGGCATCGAGCAGGGCTAGCGTTTCGTCGATGGTGCGGTCGGCTTCCGCACGATGCCCGGCGGTGAGCTTCAACGCCTGGGCCTGTTCCTGTGCCAGCTCGCTGGCCAGCAAGGGCCTCCAGTGGCGTTCGGCGTCCACGCGATCGGCATGGATGCGCGTGTGTGCGTCCTCCACTGCCGACGGCAACTGCGAAAGCACCGCATGCACCAGTACCTGCAGGCTGCTGTTGTAGTCGTTCTGCAAGCGGCCGACATCGGCCACCGGGCTGAGCGAGCCTTCCACGAGGCTCTGGATGCGGGTATCGGCACGGTGCAACTGCACGACGCCGGCAGCGCACATCACGGCGAGCAGGCCGAGAATGGACAACAGGCGCAGCAGCAGGCGCTGGCGCAGGGTCAGTCCGTAGATCCACGAGTGTCGGTTGAACATGGGGTCGTCTGGTGAGGGCACTGCATGTGCTGTCGGCTCACCGCGCTGCAACTTTAGCTGCCGATGGCAAAAAAGAGCAGTTAAAACAATTCGTTAGGTTGTTGTCTGGCGGGCGGAAAGCTGCGGCAAAAATGTCATGCCGAGATGACGTTCCGATGACTTTTGTGCGGCACTTCCCATTACCCCCACGGAACTAAGGCCCCGCCGCGGGCGGCGAGGCCGGTGTGTGGAAGCAAGGCGGAAGACGCGAAGGAAGGTCAGGCCGCCGTTCCGGCAGCAGTGGCGTGTGGTCCGCCCGAGGCCGGTCGTCCGGCGCCTGCTCAGCTGGCTGGCAGCGGCTTGGTGCCGAAGATCTTGTCGCCGGCGTCGCCGAGCCCGGGCAGGATGTAGCCGTGTTCGTTGAGCCGCTCGTCGATGGCGGCCGTATAGATCTCGATGTCGGGATGGGCAGCCTCGATCCGCTTGAGCCCTTCGGGCGCCGCCACCAGGAACAGTCCCTTGATGCGCCTGCATCCGGCGGCCTTGAGCATGTCCACCGTGGCCACCAGGGTGCCCGCGGTGGCCAGCATGGGGTCGACGATCAGCGCGATGCGTTCGTCCATGCGACCGGTGAGCTTTTCGTAGTAGGTGACGGGTTTGAGCGTTTCCTCGTCGCGCTGCAGGCCGACCACGCTGACCTTGGCTGCGGGAATGAGGTCGAGCACGCCCGGCAACATGCCAAGGCCGGCGCGCAGGATCGGCACGATGGTGATCTTCTTGCCCTTGATCTGGTGCACGGTCAGCGGGCCAGCCCACCCTTCGATGGATTGCTCGATGGTCTCCAGGTCCTTGGTGGCCTCGTAGGTCAGCAAGGCGGCGACTTCGGAAGCGAGCTCGCGGAATTCCTTGGTGCTGATGCCGGCACGGCGCATCAGGCCAAGCTTGTGCTGGATGAGCGGGTGGCGGACTTCGACGATCTTCATGCGGGACCCCGGCGGCGAAAGCTGGCGCGATTGTCGCCTACGCCGCGTGGCGGGCACAAAAAGGGTGTCGGGCGTCGCCGGCACCCTCATGGCTTAAACCATGGATTTAGTGCGCAGCCGGGGCCGCGTCGCCCTTCAGGCAGGTGCTCATGAACTCCTTGCGGGCATCGCCCTTGAGCGACTTGGCCTGCGGATCGGCATTGCAGGACTTCATCTTCTCCTGCTGCGTCTGCTTGGCCGGGGCGGCCGGTGCCTCGCCCTTCAGGCAGCTGCTCATGAACGTCTTGCGGTCGTCACCCTTTTTGCCGGTCGCCTGCTTGTTGCAGTCGGCCATGCGTTGCTGCTGCGAGTTGGGTGCCTTGGCGGCTGCACTGCTGCTGGCAGCCGGCTCCGCGGCAAAAGCGGTGGAGGCGGCAAAGGCCAGCGCAACGCTGGCAATCATCAGGCTCAAACGCGAGGACATGTGCGTACCCTCCTGGGATGACCGGCTGCTGCCGGTGGCGCAAGTCTATGCTCGCCGGTGCATCGGGCGGGAGGGGGCAGGGCGACCTGCGGTGCGCTGCGTTCAGCATCGTCGCAGGTATCGACCCGGCGTCAGGCCGCTTCGGCCTTGAGCTTGCGTGGGCCTTCCAGCAGCGCCTGGCGCACGTGCGACACCACCAGGTCCACTTCGGCGCTGGTCACCAGGAAGTGGGGGGTGAAACGCAGCGAGTTGGTGCCGCCATGGATCACGCCCACGCCACGCTCGCGCATGTATTCCTCGATGGACTCGGCGCCATAGCACTTGAACTCCGGCGCCAGCTCGCAGGAGAACAGCAGGCCAGTGCCCTGCACCTTGGTGATGAGGCCGCCGAGTTCGTTCTTCAGCGCATTGAGCTTGTCGACGAACTCATGGCCACGCACGCGGATGTTGTCGCGCACGTCGGCGGTCAGTTCGCCGAGCGTCGCCAGTGCCACGTCCAGGGCGCGCGGGTTGGCCGTCATCGTGTTGCCGTAGATGCCCTTGCGGTAAAGGCCGGCCGTGCGCTCGCTGACTGCCAGCACCGACAGCGGGTACTGGCCCGCGTTGAGCGCCTTGGAGAACGTTTCCATGTCCGGCGGCGCGAGCTTCTCGAAGCCCGGGTAGTCGGTGATCGACAGCACGCCATGCGCGCGCAGGCCCGCCTGGATGGAGTCGACCAGCAGCAGGCTGCCATGTGCTTCGGTGAGCGCGCGGGCCTTCTGGTAGAACTCGGGTGTCACCGCGCGACCCGGATCGCCTTCGCCCATCACCGGTTCGAGGAACATCGCCTCGATGAACCAGCCATGCTTCTCGGCATCGGCGAATGCCGCTTCGAGCTGCGCTACGTCGTACGGCTGCACGGTCAGCAACGTGTCTTCGTTGCGGTAGCTGGCCAGGTGCTGCAGGTAGGTCTTGCGCGTGGAGTCGGAGTACAGCGCCGGCTTGTCGGTGCGGCCGTGGAACGCACCCTTCACCGCGAGGCGCTTGATGGTGCGTCCCGCGTGGCGGCCGCCGGCATCGGTCATCAGCTTGGCGTTGACGTCCGCGATGCGGCAGGCCAGGCCGACCGACTCCGAACCGGAATTGAGGCACAGGTAACGCGTGTAGGGATTGCTGCCGCGGTTGCGGCCCAGTTCGCGATCCATGGCCTGGGTGAAGCGCATCTGCGAGATGCTCGGCGTCATCACGTTGGCCATCACTTGCGGACGCGCCAGCGCGGCATCGATGGCCGGATGGTTGTGGCCGAAGCCGAGCATGCCGTAGCCACCGTTGTCGTGGATCACCGCACCCTTGAGGCTGACGACCCACGGGCCACGCGCTGCGGCCGGCAGGTAGCGGTTGATGGCGTCGTCCGGATAGAAATTGACGAACTCGGCCTGCGACTGCGCCAGCTGCTCCGCTTCGTCGAGCCTGAGGAAATCACCCAGTTCCGCACGCAGCTCGCGATGGCGCGCGACGGCTTCCTCGATCGCCTGGGCCAGCTGCGGATGGCTGGCGGCAAAGCGTTCGATGGTGGCGTCGTCCAGGCCGGTGGTCTGCGGCGCTCCGCCGAATTCGCGCAGTTCGCGCAGCTGATCAATCACGCCCATGGGTTTCTCCTCAAGATCGACTGGCCCGCCGTCCCGCTGGCATGCGCGTCGATGTGTCAATGAATGCATGGTGGAAACGCGTCAAGACCCAGCGTCTCCACGGCTCGCGAGAGCCATTGCCGCACTGCGTTCCAACGGGGATGTGGCAGTGCAACGGCCACCTGAGCATAACCCGGCCGTGTCGCCGCCGGTACCCCGGGTGACGCTTGTCACCTGCGTTGGCTGACGCTGGCGACTGCGGGCAAATCCTTGCCGCGCCTAGCATGGCGGCCAAGGAGGAGGGCCCATGACACAGCAGCTTACCGCGGTCGCCAGCCTGGCTGGCGCAGTCAAACGTTACGGCAACTTAACGGCGCTGGACGGTCTCGACCTCATGTTGCACCGCGGCGAACTACTCGCTTTGCTGGGTCCCAACGGCGCAGGCAAGAGCACGGCGATCGGCTTGCTGCTCGGGCTGACGCGTGCCGATGCCGGACGCGTGGAGCTGTTTGGCAGGGATCCGCAGCATATCGAGGCGCGCCGGCGCGTGGGCGTGATGCTGCAGTCGGCGAACCTGCCTTCCACGTTGAGCGTGGCGGAACTGTTGCGCCTGACCATGAGCTACTACCCCGCGCCGCGAACGCTGGCCGAAACCGCGGAGCTGGCCGGGGTCAGCGACCTTTTGCCGCGTCGTTACGCCGGGCTGTCGGGTGGTCAGCAGCGACGCGTGCAATTCGCGTTGGCCCTGTGCGGGCGCCCCGAGTTGCTGTTTCTGGACGAGCCGACCGTCGGCATGGACATCGACGCGCGGCAGAAGCTGTGGACGGCCATTCGCGCGCTGGTCGCGGAAGGCTGCGCCGTGGTGCTCACCACCCATTACCTCGAGGAAGCCGAGGCGCTGGCGCAGCGCGTGGTCGTGCTGGCCAAGGGGCGCGTGCTCAGCGAGGGCAGCGTCGATGCATTGCGCTCACGCGTTTCGCTTGCCCGCATCCGCTGCGTTAGCGACCTCGACGCCGGCGCCATTGCCTGCCGGCCGCATGTATCCGCGGTGGACAGTGATCGCGGCCGATTGGATATCCGCACCGATGCGCCGGAGAGCGTGCTGCGCCGCCTGCTGGATGCAGACCCTGGCTTAGCTGGACTGGAAGTGCTGCGCGCCGGGCTCGCCGAGGCGTTCACCGAAATGACCCGCGAGCCGATGGAACAGGAGGCCGCCTGATGGATGCCGACCACACGATCATCTGGTCCACCGGCGATGGCCGCATGTCCTGGCGTTGCGAGCTTGGCGCCTATGTCGCCGAAGCACGCAGCGAATGCCTGCGCTATTTCCGCGCGCCGGGCTTCATGCTGCCGGTGATGCTGTTTCCGACCATGTTCTACCTGCTGTTCGGCATCGTGATGAATCATGGGGGCAACGCCGATACGGCCCGCTACCTGCTCGCCAGCTACGGTGTGTTCGGCGTGATGAGTCCGGGCCTGTTCGGCTTTGGCGTGTCGATCGCGGCCGAGCGCGACAATGGCCTGCTGATGCTCAAGCGTGCGCTGCCCATGCCTGCAGGCGCCTACCTGCTGGGCAAGATGCTGATGGCGATGCTGGCGGCCGCCGGGGTGGTCGCGGGGCTGCTCGTGATGGCGGTCGGCCTGGCGCACGTGAGCATCTCGGTGGCGCAGGCCGGCCTGCTACTGCTCACCGGCATGCTTGGCGTGCTGCCGTTCTGTGCCATGGGCATGTTCGTCGGCGTGCTGGTGAAGGGGCAGGGGGCGCCGGGCGTGCTCAACCTGATCTACCTGCCGATGTCGTTCCTGTCCGGCCTGTGGATTCCGCTGCCGATGCTGCCGACGGTGTTGCAGAAGATCGCCCCGCTGTGGCCGAGCGCGCATCTGCAGCCGCTGGCACTGGCCGCGCTTGGCCTCGCTCGCGTCGCCGTGTGGCCGCACGTGCTGGTGCTGGCGGGGTACACCATTGCCTTCTGCCTGCTGGCGGCGCGGCGCCTGCGGCGGGTCGGTTGAAGTAGCATGTCGGGACAGCGTCAGCGCTCAAGGGAGGTGGGGACCGTGCGCCAATCCATACGTGCCTGGTTCAATCCTGCGCCGGATTCGCTGGTGGCCTACAACGTGCGCAAGGGCAAATCGCCCTGGCTGGATTCGGTGCACCTGTTGTGGTCGTTCTGGGTCTTCCTGGTTCCCGCCTTCGGCGAATTCACCTGGACCTGGGTATGGCTGACCCTGCTGAGCTATCCGGCCTTCCTGCTGCTGTACGCCAAGTGCTGCGTCTCCTCGCGACGCGAGTCCTATCGCTATGCGCTGGTGCTCATCGCCATGACGTTCGCGTTGTTGCCGTGGTATCCCAGCGCGCTCACCTACTTCGTCTATGGCTGCGTGATGCTGTGCAGCGCCCGCATGAGCCTGCGCCACTACATGCAGGCGCTCGCCGTGCTCAACGTGGCGTGCCTGACCGAGGCGTGGCTGCTGCACTACCCGTGGCAGGCGGTGATATCGATCCCCTTCACTACCTTCGTGGTCGGCATGGTGGTGAACGCCGAGCGCATCAGCGAGGAGAAGGACGCCGAGCTGCGCCTGTCCCACGACGAGGTGCGCCGGCTTGCCGCCACGGCCGAACGCGAACGCATCGGCCGCGACCTGCACGACTTGCTGGGCCACACGCTTTCGCTGATCACGCTGAAACTTGAGTTGTCGCGCAAGCTGTTCGACCGCGACCGCGACAGCGAGGCGGCGCGGCGCGAAATGGAAGAGGCGGAACGCGTGGCGCGACATGCGCTGTCCGAAGTACGTGCCGCCGTCAGTGGCATCCGGGCCACCGACCTTGCCGCCGAGCTGGCCGCAGCGCGCCTGATGCTGGAATCGTCGGCGGTGACGCTCGAGTGCGGCGAGCTGCCGCCGTCGCTGCCGGTGGATGTGGAGCGCGGCCTCGCGCTGGTGTTGCGCGAGGCGGTCACCAACATCGCGCGCCACGCACGCGCCACGCAGGCACGGGTCACCACCGTCGTCGTCAACCACGTGCTGCGTCTGTGCATCGAAGACAATGGACGCGGCGGTATCGACGGCCATGGCAATGGACTCAACGGCATGCGCGAGCGTGTGCGGGCGTTGGGCGGCACGCTGGACATCGAATCGCCCACCGGCCTCGGTACGCGCCTGGTGATCAGCGTGCCGCTGCGGGTGCGCACGCTGCCGTGGGACAAGGGCGCTGCGCCTGCGCCGCAAGAGGCGGTCCAGGCAGCGCGGTGGACCGGGCAGGAACGGCAGGCCACATGATCGTCGGCGGGCAACGTGCGTCTGCGGGAGCGGCGCGCGGCTTATCAACCAGGCAGGGCATCGACACATGCAGATCAGCGACGACGGAACGCGCGGCACGCAGGGCCGGAACATGGGCAGGCATTCGCGCTTCGGGTGGCCATCGCGACTGGACGCCAGGCGCACGAGCATGACCGGCGGGAGCGCCGCATGATTCGGGTGATGCTGGCCGAAGACCAGGCCATGGTGCGCGGCGCATTGTCCGCACTGCTGAACCTCGAATCGGATATCGACGTGCTTGGTTCGGCCGCCGATGGCGAGGAAGCGTGGCGCGAGTTGCAGCGCCTCAAGCCCGACGTGCTGGTGACGGATATCGAAATGCCTGGCCTGACCGGGCTGGAACTGGCCCAGCGCATCCAGCGCCACGCATTGCCGATGAAGGTGATCATCGTGACCACGTTTGCGCGCCCCGGCTTCCTGCGCCGCGCACTGGATGCGGGCGTGTCCGGCTATCTGCTGAAGGATGCGCCGGCCGAGAACCTCGCCGAGGCGTTGCGCATGGTGCACCGGGGCGGCCGCGCGATCGATCCGCAGCTCGCGCTGGAGGCGTGGTCCGAAGCCGACCCGCTCAACGATCGCGAGCGCCAGGTGCTGCGCCTGGCCGGCGAAGGGCAGTCCGCCAATGACATCGCCAGCCAGCTCAACCTCTCGCATGGCACCGTGCGCAATTACCTGTCCGAGGCCATCGGCAAGCTGGGCGCCACCAATCGCATCGAGGCGTACCGGCTGGCGCGCCAGAAAGGTTGGCTCTGATCCGACCGCGTGGCCGGGCGCACGAGTCGGCAAAGCGGTGCGGCAACAAGGCTTGAGGCGCGCGTGGCCCCGGCGAATCAGGGTTTTGCGCGATAATGTCCTATTCGACGTTCAAGCACCGCCGTGAAGAAAACCGATTTTGATTTCGAACTCCCGCCCGAGCTGATCGCCCAGGCGCCGCTGGCCGAACGCTCGGCCAGCCGCCTGCTGGTGCTCGACGCCGAGGCACAGTCGCGCCAGGACCGCCTGTTCCGTGACCTGCCCGAGTTCCTGCGCGAAGGCGACCTGCTGGTGTTCAACGACACCCGCGTCCTGCCCGCGCGGCTGTACGGACGCAAGGAGACCGGCGGCGCGGTGGAGATCCTGATCGAGCGGGTCACCGGTGCGCACGAGGCGATGGTGCAACTGGGCGTGAGCAAGAAGCCGAAGGAGGGCGGCCGCATCGAGCTGGCCGATGGCAGCCATGCCACCGTGCTCGGGCGCGAGGGCCAGTTCTTCCGCCTGCGCTTCGAGTCGCCCGATTCCCTTGAGCGCCTGCTGCTGAAACTCGGCGAGATGCCCTTGCCGCCGTACATCGAGCGCCGCGCCGACGCCAGCGACATGGAGCGTTACCAGACGGTGTTCGCGCGTGAGCCGGGCGCGGTGGCCGCACCGACCGCGGGCCTGCATTTCGACGAGGCCATGCTGGCGCTGCTGCGCGAGCGCGGCGTGCAGTTCGGCTACGTGACCCTGCACGTCGGGGCCGGAACGTTCCAGCCCGTGCGTGCGGAAGAGCTCAAGGATCACCAGATGCACCGCGAGTGGCTCAACGTCGGCGCGAGCCTTGTGGAGCAGATCCGCCGCACGCGAGCGGCAGGCGGCCGGGTCTTTGCAGTGGGCACGACCGTGGTGCGCGCACTGGAAAGCGCCAGCCGTGACGGCGAGCTGCAGCCCTTCGCCGGCGAAACGCAGATCTTCATCTTCCCCGGCTACAAGTTCAGCAGCATCGACGGCCTGCTGACCAACTTCCACTTGCCGCAATCGACCTTGCTGATGCTGGTGTCGGCGCTGGCGGGGCGCGACTTCATGCTCGAGTCGTATCGCCACGCGGTGGAGCAGAAGTATCGGTTCTTCTCGTATGGCGATGCGATGTTGATCCTGCCGCAGTCCCCATAAGCACCGGGGCTCACTCCCTCTCCTCTCCGGGGGAGGTTTGGGTGAGGGGCGGGTGTCTGAATCTGCCGCGTGGCGGTGATCGGGCTCGCCTCCGGCGGGGTTCCGACGACCTGCCGGTCGCCGGGTCACTTTTCTTTGCTTGCTCAAAGAAAAGTAACCAAAAGAAAGAGCACCCCGCTTGGCGCTTGCCGGGCCGATGGCCCGGCAAGTCCGTGAGGGCCGGCCGGGCTTTTCGACGGGGCTCCTGCCCCGACGAAAAGGGATCGACATCCCTGTCGATCCCCCTGCGGGCCTGATCGTCCGTCCCTCACCGCCGCACAGGGGCCCCGCACGTCAAAAGCCGAAGGCTCGAGCAGCGCGGAGCGCTGCTCGAGCCTTCGGCTTTTGCTTTTGACTTTGCTCTGGGGGGTTGCCCTTCATGTCCCCTGTGGCGCGGCGGGCGGGTGGAGGCAAAAGCCCGAAGGGTGGCCGGCAGGGATGCCGGCCAGTTTGTCGTCAGGGCAGGAGGCCCTGTCGACAAACCGCCGGAACCCGCCCGCGCACCTGGAGGGCGTCAGCCCGGAAGGCGCGCCATCGGGGTGGCCTCTCTTTTGGTTACTTTTCTCTGGCCAGACAGAGAAAAGTGACCCGGCCTCCGGCAGGAGGTCGGAAGCCCGCCGCAGGCGAGCCCGATCGCGTCGGCGCGACACCGGAAGGTGTGACATCGAGGTGGCCTCTTTTGCTCTGGCCGGACCGAGAAAAGTAACCCGGGCCGCGGCAGCGGCTCGGAAGCCCGCCGTCCCACAGGGACTCCCTTCCGCCGCAGGCGAGCCCGCCGGCGATTACGCGACAACCGAACCCCCAGTCTCTGGATGACCAGCGCCGCTGTTATGAGGCTCGTCCTGCATTCGCAGGAATGACGAGCGAGAAGCGGGTGCGCTATACGCCTGTTTGAGCGCCGCAGAGCCGACAAAAAGCGACCAAACGCCCCCCTCCAAAGCACGAATCCCCCGAACACGCGATAATCCCCCGAATGACTTCCATGACTTTCGAACTCCAGGCCACCGATGGCGCGGCCCGTCGCGGCCGTCTCACGTTTGGGCGCGGCACGGTGGAAACGCCGGCTTTCATGCCCGTGGGCACCTATGGCTCGGTGAAGGCGATGACGCCGCGGGATATCCGCGAGGTCGGCGCCGAGATCATCCTTGGCAATACCTTTCACCTGTTCCTGCGCCCGGGGCTGGAGGTCGTGGAGCAGTTCGGCGGCCTGCACAAGTTCATCGGCTGGGACAAACCCATCCTCACCGACTCGGGCGGCTTCCAGGTGTTCTCGCTGGCGCACAAGCGCAAGATCACCGAGGAAGGCGTGGCGTTTGCCTCGCCGGTGGATGGCTCGAAGGTGTTCCTGTCGCCGGAAGAATCGATGCGCATACAGAAAGTGCTCGATTCGGACATCGCGATGATCTTCGACGAATGCACGCCGTACCCGGCCACCGAGAAGGTCGCCTCCACCTCGATGGAGCTGAGCCTGCGCTGGGCCGAGCGCTCGCGTCGCGCATTCGATGACCTGAAGAATCCCAACGCGCTGTTCGGCATCGTGCAGGGCAGCGTGTACGAGAACCTGCGCCGTCGCTCGGCCGAAGGCCTGGTCAACATCGGATTCGACGGCTATGCCGTGGGCGGCCTCGCCGTGGGCGAGCCGGAAGCCGAGCGCAACCACACGCTGGACTTCACCGTGCCGTTGCTGCCAGCAGACAAGCCACGCTACCTGATGGGCGTGGGTCGGCCCGAGGACATCGTGGAGGCCGTGCGCCGCGGCATCGACATGTTCGACTGCGTCATGCCCACCCGCAATGCGCGCAATGGCTTTCTGTTCACCGACGAGGGCACGCTGCGCATCCGCAACGCGAAGTTCGCGCTCGATACCCGGGTCATCGAGGAAGGCTGCGACTGCTACGCCTGCAGCAACGGCTTCAGCCGTGCCTACCTGCGGCACCTGGACCGCTGCAACGAGATCCTCGGCAGCCAGCTCGCCACCATGCACAACCTGCGGCACTACCAGCGGTTGATGGCAGGGCTGCGGCAAGCCATCGCCGCCGGCCAGCTGGATGACTTCGTGGCGGCCTTCTATGCCCGGCGCCAGGCTGGCGTCGCGGCCTAGCTTCCGACCTGGCTCCCGGCCCTGGACGGCCGGTCAGGGCAGGGGACTTGGGAGCCCGGGCCGTCGCTTCCCGGTCGATCCCCTTGGAAAGCGCGCTGCCCGCCGCCAGAACTGCTGGCGGGGCGGCCTTGTGGCGCATGCAGGGCCCGGGGGCGCGTGGCATAATCCACGGTTCTTTTATCAGGTGTTGGCAGAAAATCCTGCCGGCACCGCCACTTACGAGACAAGCTGATGAATCTTCCGATGTCCTTCGTGATCGCCCAGGCGGCTCCGGCTGCTGGTGGCGCCCAGGCACCGAACCCGCTGATGACGTTCCTGCCGCTGATCCTGCTGTTCGTGGTGTTCTATTTCCTGATGATCCGCCCGCAGATGAAGCGCCAGAAGGAGCACCGCAACATGGTGTCGGCGCTGGCCAAGGGCGACGAGGTCGTCACCAACGGCGGCATCGCCGGCAAGGTGGAAGAAGTTGGCGAGAGCTTCATCACGGTGGAAATCGCGCCGAACGTGAAAATCAAGCTGCAGAAGGGTGCCGTGCAGCAAGTGCTGCCCAAGGGCACGCTGAAGTCGTCCTGACGGCTTGCCGGGGCGGAGGGGTCCCGGCCTACAAGAAGCATTGCTCGCCGTGGCCTGCCTCGCGCCGCGGCTTTTTGACGGATTCAAGGCATGAGTGATTTTCCACGCTGGAAATATGCGCTGGTCGCCATCGTACTGGTGCTCGGCATTGTCTATGCGTTGCCCAACGTGTTCCTGCCGGTGCCAGCCGTGCAGGTCACCGGCAACCACGACGCGGTGGTCGACGAGGCGCTGAAGCAGAAGGTGCTGGCCGCCCTGGCGCAGCACCAGATCGTGCCGGGCAACATCTCGGTCACGCAGGACGCCACCAAGGGCGACCAGCTGATCGCCGGCTTTGCCAATGCCGACGTACAGAAGACCGCGCTCGACGCGATCAAGCTGGCGGTGGGCGACAACTACACCGTGGCCGTGAACCTCGAATCGACCGTGCCGCGCTGGCTGCGGGCCATCGGCGCGACGTCCATGCCGCTGGGCCTCGACTTGCAGGGTGGCGTGCACTTCCTGATGGAAGTCGACCAGAACGGCATGATCGACAAGCAGGAAACGCGTTATGCGGACGACATCCGCAGCCTGCTGCGCGAAAAGAACATCCGCTACGACTCGGTGGCGCGCAACGGTACGCGCGGCCAGGGCGTGACCGTGGTGTTGCGCTCGGATGCCGACCGCACGGCGGCAGCCAACGCGATCGCCGTGGAATTCCCCGACATCGCGGTCAAGGACGGCGCCGCCACCGCGGACCGCTTCGTGATGACTGCGGCCATCAAGCCGGACAAGTTGCGCGACATGTCGCTCAACACCATCCGCCAGAACCTCACCACGCTGCGCAACCGCATAAACGTGCTTGGCGTGTCCGAGCCGATCATCCAGCAGCAGGGTGAAAACCGCATCGTGGTCGAGCTGGCCGGCGTGCAGGACACCGCCGAAGCCAAGAAGCTGATCGGCGCGACCGCCACGCTGGAATACCGCGCCGAAGGCGGCACCGACGCACAGGCTGCCGAAGCGGCCCGCAGCGGCACCGTGCCGCCCAACGCGCGACTGTTCTACGAGCGCGGCTCGCGTCGCCCGATTCTGCTGAACAAGCAGGTCATCGTCACCGGCGACCAGCTGGTGAATGCGACCAGCACGTTCGACCAGCAGTCCGGTTCGCCGGCGGTGTCGGTCGAGCTCAACGCCGCTGGCGCCAAGAAGATGCTGGACTTCACCAGCGGCAACGTCGGCAAGCGCATGGGCGTGGTGTACGTGGAGACCACGTATGACGTCCAGACCGTCGACGGCAAGGAAGTGCGCACGCCGAAGGTCACGGAAGAAGTGATCAACTACGCCACCATCAACGGCGTCTTCAGCAAGAACTTCCAGACCACGGGCCTGCGCAGCCCCAAGGAAGCCTCCGAGCTTTCGCAGCTGCTGAGGGGCGGTTCGCTGGCTGCGCCGGTGTATATCGTCGAGGAGCGCGTGATCGGTCCCAGCCTTGGCCAGGACAACATCCAGAAGGGCCTGCGCGCCGTGCTGATCGGCCTGGCGCTGGTGCTGCTGGCGGCGGCCATCTACTACAAGCTGTTCGGCCTGGTCGCCGACGTGGCGCTGTTCTTCAACCTGGTGATCCTGGTGGCGGTGATGTCGGGCATCGGCGTCACCCTGACCATGCCGGGCATCGCCGGTATCGTGCTGACGCTGGGCATGGCGATCGACGCCAACGTGCTGATCTGCGAACGCGTGCGTGAAGAACTGCGCAACGGCTCCACGCCGCTCGCATCGATCCGCGCGGGTTACGAAAAGGCATGGGCCACGATTCTCGACGCCAACGTCACCCACCTGATCGCCGCGCTGGCGCTGACCACCATGGGTTCGGGCCCGATCAAGGGCTTCGGCGTGACGCTGCTGATCGGTATCCTCACCTCGATGTTCACCTCGGTTACCGTGACGCACGCGATTACCGCGGCGATCCACGGCCATCGCAAGCTCAAGACGCTGTCGGTCTGAAGAGGAACAGGCACACATGGAAATCTTCAACCACAACAGCAATATCAACTTCCTCGGCATGAGGAAGTTCAGCGTCGGCATCGCCATCGCGCTGATCGTCGCCTCCATCGCACTGATCGCCGTGAAGGGCCTCAACTACGGCCTGGACTTCACCGGCGGCGTGTCGCTGGTGGTGGACTACGACCAGCCGGTGCAGATCGCCGATGTGCGCGAGGCGCTGACCAAGGGCGGGCTCGAGAATGCCGTCGTGCAGAGCCTGGGCGGCTCCAAGGAAGTGTCGATCCGCATGCAGCCCAAGGATGATCCGGGCTCGCTCGACGCCAGCGGCAAGGTGAACCTGGACAAGATCGCCGACGACGTCACCCGCATGCTGCGTGCCAGCCGCCCCGACGCCAAGCTCAAGAGCCGCGACTACGTCGGTTCGCAGGTGGGCGAGGAACTGCGCAGCGACGGCATCATCGCGGCCATCGTCGTGGTGCTCGGCATCGGCCTCTACCTCGGCATCCGCTTCGAGTGGCGCTTCGCCGTGGCGGCCATCGTCACCGAGTTCCACGATGCGCTGGTGACGGTGGGTGTGTTCGCGCTGGTGCAGCGTGAGTTCGACCTCACGGTGCTGGCCTCGGTGCTGGCGGTGATCGGTTACTCGATCAACGACAAGGTGGTGGTGTTCGACCGCGTGCGCGAACTGTTCCGCCTGGCCCGCAAGGCCGAGCCGGAGGAGATCCTCAACCGCTCGATCAACAACACGCTGTCGCGAACCATCATCACCGCGCTGTTCACCGCCATCACCATGGCCGCGCTGTTCTTCTTCGGTGGCCCGGTGGTGCATGGCTTTGCCATCACGATGCTGATCGGCATCCTGGTCGGCACGCTGTCGTCGATCTTCGTCGCCAGCCCGATCCTGCTCTGGCTCGGCGTGTCCAAGCAGGACCTGATGCCCAGGACCAAGGAAAACCCGGAGCTTGCACGCCGCCCGTAAGCGCGGCGCCGCAAACGCCAGATGGAAAAACGGCCCGGAACATTCCGGGCCGCTTTTTTTTTGGAGCTTGCGTATGCCGAGGCGGGTCCCGCGAGAGCTCAGGCCGCGGTGGCATCCTCGGTGACGCCGGCAGCCGTGGCGGTCTGGTCCGCCGGGGACGCGTGGGGCGCCTGATGCGTGGCCGGCTGCATCACGTGGTGGCCAAGCGCATGCAGGTCGAGCTGCTCGACCGGGATCGGCACGTAGTCCGGGCCGAACGCCACTTCGCCGAACTTCCAGCCGGCCGGCGAACGCACCGCACCCCAGAAGCGCCGGAAGGCGTTCCAGTGCAGGCCGATCAGGTTGTGCTCGTTGTCTGCATCGACCATCGGATCACCGACGCCGGTGGGGCGCGGCGGTTCGTTGTACAGCGCCGTGCCGAACAGCACGTCCCAGACCGAAAGCACCTGCCCGAAATTGCAGTTGTGCAGCTTGGGGCGCGTCGGATCGACCAGCATGTGGTGCAGTCGATGGAACTTCGGTGCCACGAACACGCGGTTGAACACGGGTCCGAAGCCGATGCGCACGTTGGCGTGCGAGAAGTTCTGCACCAGTTCGCCGACCAGTACCAGCCAGGCGAACTGGTCCGGTTCCACGCCCATCACGATGCCGACCGTGGCCAGGATCATCGACTGGATGAAGCCGTCGATCAGGCTGCCGCGGTCGTTGGTCCAGCAACTCATCTGGCGCGTGCTGTGGTGCATGCTGTGCAGCGCCCACCACCACGGCAGCGCATGCTGCAGGCGATGCATCCAGTAGTACACGAAGTCGTAGACGACGTAGTAGCAGAAGAACAGCAGCAGCGGGTGTGCTTTCAGCCCCGGCAGCCAGTGCGTGATGGCCAGGGGCGAGGCACTGGCGTCGCCGGGTCCGGTGTCGGGGCCACCGAAGTAGTTGGCGACCGGCGTCAGCACGAGGTAGCTGAAGACGGGGAAGATGCCGACCAGCATCATCACCGTGTACTGGAAGTCGACCCGGGTGAGCTTGCGGTCGGTCCAGCGCTCCGCCGGCACCAGGCTTTCCAGCGGGCGGAACACCAGGCCGATGATGCCCAGCTGCAGGGTGGCGATCAGCAGCGATTCGGCGATGTCCAGGGGATCGCCGGCCAGGCCATCGATATGCAGGAACTGCAGCAGCGGAAGCACGCCATGGCTCGCAAACCAGCTGACCAGGTGGGACCACAGTTCGGACATCTTCGACACCTTGCAATGAGAACGAGGCGGTCCTGCAGGCAAAGCCGGGAGGGCGTGGCCGGCCGGGTGGCCTGTCGTGCGCAAGGCACGCGTTCTACAGAACCGAGGAGTTTAGGATAACGCCGCCTGCCGGAGGCATCCAGCCGGCAGGATTTTGCGCCGGGTCACCTTTCGCTCAGCTGCCGCTGCGCAGGCGCGCGTCCAGTTCCGCCAGGCGCTGGGGCGTGCCGACATCGGTCCAGGCGCCGCGGTGATGGCTGCCGCCGAGCTTGCCCAGTGACATGGCGTGGTGCAGCAAGGGCCGCAGTTTGAAGGCGGGCGGGCGATGTGCGTCGTCTCCCGCGGGAGCGATCAGCTGCCGCCAGCCGTCGAGGAAGGCGGGGCGGAACACGCCCAGGCCGCTGTAGGTGAGGCCGGGCCGCGCCTCGTCGTCATGCAGCAGGCCGTGCTCGTCCAGCCAGAAATCGCCATGCGGATGGTGGGCCGGATTGTCCACCATGAGCAGATGTGCCAGGCCTTTCGGCTCAGCGGGCAGGCTGGCGAAATCGGCGTCGGTCCAGACATCGCTGCTCAGCGCGATGAAGGGCTCCGGCCCGAGCAGGGGCAGTGCGTTGAGCATGCCGCCGCCGGTTTCCAGCGGAGTCGGCCCCTCATAGGCATAGCGAATGCGCAGGCCCCAGCGCGAACCGTCGCCCAGCGTTTCGGGAAACTGTTCGGCCAGGTGCGAGGTGTTGATCACCACGTAGCGCACGTCGATGGCGGCGAGCTTTTCCAGGTGCCACTCGATCAGCGGTTTGCCGCCGGCTGGCAGCAGCGGCTTGGGCGTGTGGTTGGTGAGCGGACGCATGCGCTCGCCCAGGCCCGCCGCAAAGATCAGCGCGTGCCTCATGCGGCCGTGGCCTGCGTCAGGTCACGGCCGTGCGCATGTCGCTCAAGCAGCGCGACGAAGGCGGCCAGCTCCGGATAGCTGCGCGCCACCGACACGACATACTGGTAAACGCGCGGCACGTCGGCGAGATAACCCGGTTTGCCATCGCGGTACCACAGCCGATAGAACTGGCCGAGCACGCGGATGTGGCGGTGCATGCCGGTGAGGTCGAACCAGCGCAGGAAGCGTTCGCGGCCCACGCTGCCGTCGATGAGCCCGGCCTCTCGCAGGCGCAGGCGGTATGACTCCACCCAGCCTTCGACGCGTTCGCGCGGCCAGACGATATAGGCGTCGCGCAACAGCGAGGCGAGGTCATAGGTGACCGGCCCGGCGAGGGCACCCTGGAAATCGATCACGCCGGGATTGTTGCTCTCTACCAGCAGCAGGTTGCGACTGTGGAAATCACGGTGAACAAAACAACGCGGCTGTTCCAGCGCATTGCGGATGACCACGTCGAAGGCGGCTTCCAGCACGTCCCACTCATCGCAATCCGGGGTGTGGCCAAGATGGCGGCCGAGGAACCATTCCGGCATCACTTCCAGGCCGCGCACCAGCATCGCGTGATCGAACGGCGGCAGGTCGCTGTAGTCCATGCGGGTCTGCATGCGCAGCAGCGCGTCCATGGCATCGCCATAGAGCCGGTCCGCGTTGTCATGGGTCAGGGTCGGCAGGTACAGGCGCGAGCCGAGGTCCTCGATCAACAGGAAGCCTTGCTCCAGGTCTTTCGCCTGCACCGCGGGCACATGCAGCCCGGCCGCAGCGAGGCGCTCGCCGATCGCCAGCCACGGGCGCGGGTCTTCCAGCGCCGGCGGCGAGTCCATCACGATCCAGCTCTGCCCATTGTGGCGCGTGCGCCAGTAGCTGCGGAAGCTGGCGTCGGCCGAGGCCGGTTCGAGGATCAGGGTAGCGTCGCCGAGGGTGGCACGGGTCCAGGCGAGGCGGGCGGCGGCGCGGTCGGAAGCGGTGGTCATGGCGTACGGCGAGTGATGAGGCCTGCAGCTTAGCGGCTCTTCGCGCTTCCTTCCTCTCCCCTGGGGGCGACCCGAAAGCAGTTCCTGTGGGAGAGAGGACCGAGGTGAGGCGAGGGCGCTTGCGGGAATGCTGCTACAAAGCCAGCTTCGATCGAGTCTTTGCGCAAGATTGGCCCCTCACCCCAACCCTCTCCCCTGCGGGGAGAGGGCGCACGGATCACGACAGGTTGTAGGCCTTCTCTTCATGCAGGGCCAGGTCGAGGCCGAGCTGCTCCTGTTCCTCGTCCACGCGCAGGCCCAGCGTCCAGTCGATCAGCTTGAGGATGAGCAGGCTCAGCAGCGCGCTCCACACGACGGTGAAGCCGACGCCCTTGGCCTGGATCCACAGCTGTCCCCACGGCGAAGTGACCGTGCCGAAGCCACCCAGCCGGGGCGACGCCAGCGGGCCGGTGAGGAGGGCGCCGACGATGCCGGCGATGGCGTGCACGCCAAACACGTCCAGCGAGTCGTCATAGCCCAGCCGGTGCTTGAGCCGCGTGGCGCTGAAAAAGCACACGATGCCGGCGACCAGGCCCAGCACCAGCGCGCCACCCGGACCGGCCGTGCCCGCGGCGGGCGTGACGGCCACGAGGCCCGCCACGGCGCCCGACACAATGCCCAGCACGCTCGGTCGTCCATGCGCCAGCCATTCGGCACCGAGCCAGCCGAGCGCGGCTGCGGCCGTGGCTACCTGGGTCACCAGCATGGCCATGCCGGCGCTGCCGTTGGCGGCGACCGCCGAGCCCGCGTTGAAGCCGAACCAGCCCAGCCACAGCAGACTGGCGCCGACCACCGTGTAGCCGAGGTTGTGCGGCGGCATCGGCACGTTCGGATAGCCGCGACGCCTGCCGATGACCAGGCAGGCGACCAGGCCGGCGATACCGGCATTGATGTGCACCACGGTGCCGCCGGCAAAATCGAGCACGCCCAGGTCACCCAGGAAGGAACCCGGCCCGCTCCATACCATGTGCGCCACCGGCAGGTAGACGATGCTCAGCCACAACCCGCTGAACCACAGCAGGGCGCTGAACTTCATGCGCTCGGCGAAGGCGCCGATGATCAGTGCCGGGGTGATGATCGCGAAGGTCAGCTGGAACATCACGAACACGCTTTCCGGCACGGTCTGGTAGCGCGAATCGGGTTTCAGGCCCGCCAGCAGGATGCGATCCAGGCCCCCGATGAACGAGTGCAGGTTGGTCGCGCCGGCCTGCATGCCTTGCGTGCTGAAGGCCAGCGAGTAGCCGTAGAACAGCCACAGCACGGTCACCAGCGCCGTGATGGCAAAGCATTGCATCAGGATCGACAACAGGTTCTTGGCGCGCACCATGCCGCCGTAGAACAGCGCCAGCCCCGGGATGGTCATCAGCAGGACCAGGGCGGTAGCGGTGAGCATCCAGGCGGTGTCGCCGCTGTCGATATGGGCGGGGGCGGCCGCCTGCGCCAGCGCCGGCAGGCTGGCGAACAGGCCGGACAGGCCAAGCGCGGCCGTGCAGGCCTTGCGGTCAAAGCGCATCGGCATCGACCTCCTGCGTGCGGATACGAATGGCTTGTTCCAGCGCGCTCACGAAGATCTTGCCGTCACCGATCTTGCCGGTGCGTGCGGCCCCCATGATGGCTTCGATGGCGTGGTCGAGCTGTTCGTCGGCCACGGCCACTTCCAGTTTCAGCTTCGGCAGGAAATCCACCACGTATTCCGCGCCGCGATACAGCTCGGTATGCCCGTGCTGGCGGCCGAAGCCCTTGACCTCGGTGACGGTCATGCCCGTCACTCCCGCGTCGGTCAGCGCCTGGCGTACGTCGTCCAGCGTGAAAGGCTTGATGATCGCCGTGATCCATTTCATCCCCATCGCTCCCCGTGCGGTCTGTATGTGGCAGTGCAGCATGATGCGTGCCACGGGGTGGTCCGGCGCAGGCGTGCGCGCTGCCCGCCCGGGTGCCGGCCTGCCGGCGAACGCAGGAATCGAGTGTCTTCAGTGGGTTGCAAAGGTGCCGGGCCCCCGGCCTCGCGGTGGTGACGGCGCGGGGTGGCGCTGGCGGGAGATCCTGCTTGCGCAGGAATGGGGCGTTGGCGTGTCCATGCGCCCCCTTTTGGTGCGGCGCTACCACGTTGACCGGCGTATCATTAATCAGTACCATTTTGGTCCCGATTCCCGCAGCCCTGGCCAAGCCTCCCCATGCTCCGCGTCAGCCGCCTGACCGACTACGCCACGGTGGTGATGACCTGCATCGCCGCCCATCCCGACGACGTGCTCAGCACGGCGCAGATCGCCGATGAGGCGCGCCTGGAGCTGCCCACCGTGAGCAAGCTGCTGAAGTCGCTGGGCCATGCCGGACTGGTGGAATCGTTCCGCGGCGTCAACGGTGGTTACCGGCTGGCGCGTCCTGCGCACGAGATCACCCTGGCCCAGATCGTCGAGGCGCTGGAGGGTCCCATCGGCATGACCGAATGCAGCCTCGCCGAAGGCCTGTGCGACCGCGAGTCGCAATGCGGCGTTCGCTCCAACTGGCAGCACGTAAACAGCATGGTCGACACCGCGCTGCGCGCCGTCAGCCTGTCCGACATGCTCAAGCCACCCAGTCGCCGCATCGACGCGACCCTGATCGGATGAGCCCCCGGCCATCCACCACGCCAGCGACCGACACCGACACGAATGCCATCATGACCATCGAAACCTCCGAACGCAGCGACATTTCCCCCACGCTCCGCGACAACGCCGAAGTCGCGGCCGCGCTGGGCCGCCGCTACGAGGCTGGCTTCGTCACCGACATTGAAACCGACAGCCTGCCGCCGGGCCTGTCCGAAGACATCATCCGCCAGCTGTCCGCGCTCAAGCAGGAGCCGGAATGGATGACCGAGTGGCGCCTGAAGGCGTACCGTCACTGGCTGACCATGCCGACGCCGCACTGGGCCAAGCTCAAGATCGGGCCGATCGACTTCCAGTCGATCAGCTACTACGCCTCGCCGAAAAACCGTCCGAAGTCGCTGGACGAAGTCGACCCGAAGCTGCTGGAAACCTACGACAAGCTCGGCGTGCCGCTGCACGAGCGCGCCAGGCTGGCCGGCGTGGCAGTGGATGCGGTGTTCGACTCGGTCTCCGTCGGCACCACCTTCCGCAAGGAACTGGCCGACGTCGGCGTGATCTTCTGCTCGATGAGCGAAGCCATCCGCGAATACCCCGAGCTGGTGCAGCAGTACCTCGGCAGCGTGGTACCCACGGGCGACAACTATTTCGCCGCGCTCAACTCGGCGGTGTTCTCCGATGGCTCGTTCGTGTTCATCCCCAAGGGCGTGCGCTGCCCGATGGAGCTGTCCACCTATTTCCGCATCAATGCCGGCCACACCGGCCAGTTCGAGCGCACCCTGATCATCGCCGAAGACGGCGCCTACGTGTCCTACCTCGAAGGCTGCACGGCGCCGATGCGCGACGAGAACCAGCTGCACGCGGCGGTGGTCGAGCTGGTCGCGCTGGAGAAGGCGCAGATCAAGTATTCCACCGTGCAGAACTGGTACCCCGGCGACGAGAACGGCGTCGGCGGCATCTACAACTTCGTGACCAAGCGCGGCGACTGCCGCGGCGACGACTCCAAGATCTCCTGGACCCAGGTGGAAACCGGCTCGGCCATCACCTGGAAATACCCCAGCTGCGTGCTGCGCGGCGACCGCTCGGTGGGCGAGTTCTACTCGGTGGCGCTCACGCACCATCGCCAGCAGGCCGACACCGGCACCAAGATGATCCACATCGGCAAGGGCACCAAGTCCAAGATCGTGTCCAAGGGCATCAGCGCCGGCCGCAGCAACAACAGCTACCGCGGCCTGGTGAAGGTGGAGAAGGGCGCCGAAGGCGCGCGCAACTACACCCAGTGCGACAGCCTGCTGATCGGCAAGAAGTGCGGCGCGCACACCTTCCCGTACATGGAAGTGAAGAACCCCAGCGCCATCGTCGAGCACGAGGCGACCACCTCCAAGATCTCCGACGACCAGATGTTCTATTGCCGCAGCCGCGGCATCGGCGAGGAAGACGCCGTGTCGATGATCGTCGACGGCTTCTGCAAGCAGGTGTTCCGCGAGCTGCCGATGGAATTCGCGGTGGAAGCGAAGAAGCTGCTGGAAGTGTCGCTGGAAGGCGCGGTCGGCTGATGATTTTCCTTCTCCCTCCGGCGGCCCGAAGGTCGTCCCCGTGGGAGAGAAGGTGCCCAAAGGGCGGATGAGGGTACGGCGCGCGCAAACGTCGCGGCGATGCCGAACCCTCTCCCCAACCCCTCTCCCGGTGGGAGAGGGGCTCCAGACCAGGAACGAGACATGCTGAAAATCGAAAACCTGCACGCCCGCGTCGAGGGCAAGGACATCCTCAAGGGCCTCACGCTCACCGTCAACGCGGGCGAGGTGCACGCGATCATGGGGCCGAACGGCGCCGGCAAGTCCACGCTGGGCCACGTGCTGTCCGGGCGCGACGGTTACGAAGTGACCGCCGGTACGGTGACCTTCAACGGCGTCGACCTGCTGGCGCTCGAGCCTGAGGCACGTGCCGCCGCCGGCGTGTTCCTGGCCTTCCAGTACCCGGTGGAAATTCCCGGCGTCAACAACACCTACTTCCTGCGTGCCGCGCTCAACGCGCAGCGCAAGCAGCGTGGCGAGGCGGAACTCGATTCCATGCAGTTCCTCAAGCTGGTGCGCGAGAAGCTCAAGATCATGCAGATCTCCGACGAGCTGCTGCATCGCGCGGTGAACGAAGGTTTTTCGGGCGGCGAAAAGAAGCGCAACGAGATCTTCCAGATGGCGGTGCTGGAGCCGAAGCTCGCGATCCTCGATGAGACCGACTCGGGCCTGGACATCGACGCACTCAAGCAGGTGGCGCAGGGCGTCAATGCGCTGCGTTCATCCGAGCGCGGCTTCCTGGTGATCACCCATTACCAGCGCCTGCTCGACTATATCGAACCCGATTTCGTGCACGTGCTGTCCGACGGACGCATCGTCGAAAGCGGCGACAAGACACTGGCGCTCAAGCTCGAAGAGCACGGTTACGCGTGGGTCGCCGACCACGATCCCGAGCTGACGGGAGCCTCGGCATGAGCGAGCCGCAACGCACGCCGTTTGTCGATTCGCTGCTGGAGGCGGCGGCACAGGCGCGCCTGCCGGGCAGCGAGATCGGCTGGCTGGCTGCGGCGCGACGCGAAAACCTGGATGCCTTCGCGGCGGGCGGCCTGCCTGACACGCGGATGGAGGCCTGGAAGTACACCGCGCTGCGCGCGCTGGGGCAGCGTCGTTTCGCGCCCGGCGACGACCAGGCGGCCGCGCGTGCGGTCGACGTGGCGGCGTTCGCCTTGCCGGGCATCGATGGTCCGTCGCTGGTCTTCGTCAACGGCGTGTTCCGGCCCGACCTGTCGCGGGTGGACGCGTTGCCTGCGGGCCTGAGCCTGCAGCCGCTGTCGCAGGCATTGCAGGGCGATGCCGAGCCGCTGCGGTTTGCACTGTCGCGCCATTACCGCGAGGGCGGCGACGAGTTCGCGCGCCTCAACGCGGCGCTGGCCGGTGACGGCGTGGTGCTGCGCGTGGCGGCCGGCGCCAAGATCGCCCAGCCCGTGCACCTGCTATTCATCGGGGCGGCGGCCGACGATGACCTGGCCTGGCACGTCCGCCACGTGATCGAACTGGGCGAGGGCGCCGAGCTGTCGCTGGTCGAGCACCACGCGGCGAGCGCCGCGCACCAGCATCTCGGGACGCAGGTGGCGGATGTCGTGCTTCGCAAGGGCGCGCGCCTCCAGCACGTGGCGCTGCAGGACGCCGCCGAAGGCAGCACCCTGATACGCCATGACAGCGTGCAGCTCGACACACAGGCGCAGGCGTCCCTGTACCTGCTGGAGCTTGGCGGTTCGCTGGTTCGCCATGACCTGCATGTGGCGCTGGCGGGCGACGAATCGCGGCTCGATACGCGCGGCGTCTTCGTGCTGCATGGTCGCCAGCACATCGACACGCAGATGGCCATCCGCCACCAGGCGCTCAATACGGCGTCGGAATCGGTATGGCGCGGCGTGGCGGACGGGCGTTCGCGCGGCGTATTCCGTGGCGCCATCGTGGTGGCTGAAGGTGCCGACGGCAGCGATGCCAGCCTGAGCAGCAAGAACCTCCTGCTTTCCGGGCAGGCGGAGATCGACACCAAGCCCGAGCTGGAAATCTACGCCGACGAAGTCAAGGCGGCGCATGGCGCCACCGTCGGCCAGCTAGACGAACGCTCGCTGTTCTACCTGCGTTCGCGTGGCATTCCGCTGGTCGAGGCACGGGCGATGCTGACGGCAGCCTTCTGCCGTGCGGTGTTCGAGTCGCTGCCCCAGCAGGGCCTGCGCGAGCACCTGAACCACCAGCTGCTGGCGCGCCTGCCTTCCAGCTGAAGCCTGGTGCGGCAAGGGCAGTAGTCACGATGTTCGGCAACAAGGCGAAATCACCACGATGAACGCACAGACCAAATCGCTTCCGACCGTTTTCGACGTGCAGCGCATCCGCGCCGACTTTCCCTTGCTGTCGCGCACCGTGCACGACAAGCCGCTGATCTATTTCGACAACGCCAATACCAGCCAGAAGCCGCTGAGCGTGATCGAGGCGGTGGACAACCATTACCGCGAACACAACGCGAACGTGTCGCGCGCGGTCCACCTGCTGGGCGAGGAAGCCACTACGGCCTACGAAGGCGCGCGCGACAAGCTCGCCCGCTTCATCAACGCCACCTCGTCCAACGAACTGATCCTTACTTCCGGCACCACGCAGTCGATCAACCTGGTCGCCTATAGCTATGCGCTGCCGCGCCTCAAGGCGGGCGACGCGATCCTCACCACGGTGATGGATCACCACGCCAACATCGTGCCCTGGCAGCTGGTGGCCGCGCGTGCCGGCGCCATCGTGAAGCCGGCGCCAATCAACGAGCGGGGCGAGCTGATCGTCGAGAAGTACGTCGAGATGCTCACGCCCGACGTGAAGCTGGCTTGCGTCACGCATGTCTCCAACGTGCTCGGCACGGTCAACCCGGTGCGCGAGATCGCCAAGGAATGCCGCAAGCGCGGCATCCCGCTGCTGGTGGATGGCTCGCAGGCGGTGCCGCACCGGCCGGTCGACGTGCAGGCACTGGGCTGCGATTTCTACGCGCTCACGGGTCACAAGATGCTGGGGCCGACCGGCACCGGCGCGCTCTGGGCCCGCAAGGAACACCTCGAGGCGATGCCGCCGTTCTTCGGTGGCGGCGAGATGATCCGCGAAGTGCGCTTCGACGGCACCAGCTTTGCCGAGGCGCCGCACAAGTTCGAGGCCGGCACGCCCAATATCGCCGGGTTTGTCGGCCTTGGTGCGGCGATCGACTATTACGAATCGATTGGATTCGAAGCGATCCATGCCTGGGAGCAGCAGTTGCTTGCCTATGCCACCGAGCGCCTGCGCGAGATTCCCGGCCTGCGCCTGTTCGGCGAGGCGAAGGAGAAGGAGCCGGTGATCTCGTTCCTGATCGAAGGTGCGCAGGCGACGGACCTGGCCACCCTGCTCGACCTGCAGGGCGTGGCCGTGCGCTCGGGCCACCACTGCGCGCATCCGCTGATGCAGTTCTACCAGGTGCCGGCCACGCTGCGCGCCTCACTGGCGTTCTACAACACTCGCGAAGAGATCGACGCGTTCGTCACCGCGTTGCTGAAAGTGCGCAAGCTGCTGATGTGACGCCACGTCGTCGGCGAGGCCGACTGGCAGGAAAAAGGCGCCGCGGTTTCCCGCGGCGCCTTGCTTTCCAACCCTGGGCATCCGCCCTTGGGCTGATTACCAGATCTTCACTTGCTTGTCGCTGTCGCGAACCATCTTGTCACCGGCCTTGCACTGGAACGCCTGGGCGAAGGCGGGCATGTTGGACGGTGCGCCGATGGCGCGGAACTGCGACGGTGCGTGCGGGTCCGTGTTGAGCAGGGTGAGCTGCGCTTCCGGGCGGATGTTGCCGCGCCACACGCGACCCCAGTTGAGGAAGAAGCGCTGGTCCTGCGTGTAGCCGTCGATCTTGCCCTGCGCTTCGGCGGGGTTCTTGGCCAGTGCCATCTGCAGTGCATCGTAGGCCGCGTTGAGGCCGCCGAGGTCGCCGATGTTCTCGCCCATGGTCAGCTTGCCGTTGACGTACTTGCCCGGCAGTGCCTCGTATCCGTTGAACTGTTCGGCGAGCTTGTCGGTGCGGGCGTCGAAGGCCTTGCGGTCCTCGTCGGTCCACCAGTTGACGTTGTTGCCCTGCGCGTCGAACTTGCTGCCCTGGTCGTCGTAGCCATGGCCCATTTCATGGCCGATCACGGCACCGATGCCACCGTAATTGAGCGCATCGTCGGCCTTGGCATCGAAGAACGGCGACTGCAGGATGGCGGCAGGGAACACGATCTCGTTCTTCTGCGCGTTGTAGTAGGCGTTGACCGTCTGCGGCGTCATGCCCCATTCGGTGCGGTCCACCGGCTTGCCGATCTTGGCGACCATGTAGTCGTAGTTGAACTTGCCGGCCGCTTCCACGTTGCCGAAGTAGTTGCCCTGGGCGATCTGCAGGCCGCTCCAGTCGCGCCACTTGTCGGGGTAGCCGATCTTGGGTGTGAAGCTGGCCCACTTCTCCAGCGCCTTCTGCTTGGTCGCCTCGCTCATCCACGGCAGGTTCTGGATGCGCTCCTTGTAGGCGGCACGAAGGTTGCCGACCAGTTCCTGTGCGCGCGCCTTGGAAGCGGGCGAGAAGGTCTGCGCCACGTACAGCTGGCCCAGCGCCATGCCCATGCCTTCCTCGACGCTGTCGAGCGTGCGCTTCCAGCGCGACTTCATTTCCTTCTGGCCGTTGAGCGTCTGGGCGTTGAAGGCAAAGTCTTCCTGCTGGAAGGCCTTGGAGAGGAACGGTGCGGCCTCGTCGATGGCGTGGAAGCGCAGGTAAGCCTGCCAGTCGGCCACCGGAACGTCACCCAGCATCTTGTCGAACTCGGCGAAGAACTTCGGCTGCGACAGCGAGAAGCCCGCCGTCACGTCGGCGTGCTGGGCCTTGAAGAACGACGCCCACTCGAAATGCGACGTGACCTTGTCGGCGTCGGCAATGCTCACGTAGTGGTAGCGGTTTTCCGGCTGGCGCAATTCGGTCGGCACCAGCGACGCGGACGCCAGGCGCGTCTCGAAGGCCATCACGGCGCTGGCCTGCTTTTCGGCGTCGGCCGCGCTCACGCCGACGAGTTCGAGCGTGCGGGCGACGTGGGCCACGTAAGCGGCGCGGATCTTCTCGAAGTCCGGCTTGCTGTAGTAGTCGGCGGTGGGCAGGCCCAGGCCGCCCTGGGCGGCATAGGCGATCTGCCGGGTGGAATCCTTGAAGTCCGGGTTGCCGTAGAAGCGGAAGGCCACCGGCTGGCCCTTGGCGTAGCTGTCGCGGATGTAGGCGGCAATGTCGGCGCTGCTCTTGAGGCCCTCGATGCTGGACAGGGTCGGCTTGATCGGGTCGAAGCCCGCCTTTTCGATGGCGGCTTCATTCATGCCCGATGCGTAGAGATAACCGATCTTCTGTTCGATGGAGCCCGGCGTGGCGTGGGCCGCACCCTTGGCGGCCTTCTCCACGATGGCGTGCTGCACGTTGAGGCTGGCCTCGCGCAAGGCGTCGAACGAGCCCCAGCGCGTGCGATCGGCGGGAATCGGGTTGGCGGCTATCCACTTCGCATTGACGAAGCCGTTGAAGTCGTTGCACGCGTTCCTCGTGGTGTCCAGCTCCTTTACGTTGAAGGGAGCCGTCGGGGCCGCCAGCACGCCGGTGCACATGGCCATGCCCACGGCGAGCGCGAGCGGTTTCACAATGCGGTTCTTCATGGATTCTCCCTTGAGGGGATGCGCCTGGCGCATCCGGACGGCCGATGGTTCGTGCTCGGGGCGACTTGCCCCATCGGACAGGCTAGGCAGGGGCTGCAGAGCGCGCCCAGTGTCGAAGGTCATTGTGCAGTGCGATTGCGCCGGCTGCGTCTTATCATCAGCGGATGACTACCCTCGTGCGCCCCCACTACCGTCCGGCCGTTGCCGCCGACGTCGCCGCCATTGTTGCCCTGGTCGAGTCCGCCTACCGTGGCGAATCGGGCCAGCGCGGCTGGACCACCGAAAGCCACCTGCTGGATGGCCAGCGCACCGACGCCGACAGCGTCGCCGGACTCATCGCCAGGCCGGGCAGCAGCATCCTGCTGGCCGAGTGCGATGGCGTGCCCGTGGCCTGTTGCCATATCGAGCAGCATGGCGACGAAGGCTACTTCGGCATGTTCGCGGTGAGCCCGGATCTGCAGAAGGCCGGTCTTGGCCGCAGCCTGCTGGCGGAAGCCGAGCGCGTCGCGCGCGACCAATGGCGCAGCCAGTCGATGCGCATGACGGTGATCGAGCAGCGCGCCGAACTGATCGCATGGTACGAGCGGCGCGGCTATCGGCTCACCGGGGAGACGCGCCAGTTTCCGTATGGCGACGCCCGCTTCGGCATTCCGCGCTGCGAAGGCCTGCGCTTCGTCTGGATGAGCAAGCCGCTGCACGAGGTGGTGGCATGAACCTCGCCGACTGGATCTTCGTGGGCACGCGCAGCGAGATGCTGCCGGGCGAGTTCAGGGTCGTATGGGACGGCGACACGGCCATCGCGGTCTACAACATCGACGGTGACCTCTACGCCATCGAGGACGTGTGCAGCCATGACGGCGGCGATCTCGCCGGTGGCGAAGTGCACGGCTTCGAGGTGGAGTGTCCGCGGCATGGGGCGCGTTTCGACGTGCGCACGGGCGCGGTCACCTGCCCGCCGGCCTATGAGCCGATCGCCAGTTTCCCCGTGCACGAAGTGGACGGGCAGATCTGGACGCGGGACGACCGGTAAATCCTGGCGCGAGTGCAGGGGCGGGGCGGCGAGAGGACCAGCCACCCTCCATCCCCACTCCCGTGCATTCGCAGCGGCTCAAAGCCGGTAGACGAACGCCAGTGTCGTGCTGAGCTGTTTCGGCGAGCCGAAATGGCGCACCAGCGGGCTGTCCGCCGCATCGCCCAGCAAGCGCGTGTAATTGACTGCCAGGGCGAAGCCGGTGTGCATGCTGGTCGGCATGTAGGCGTCGTATTCCAGCGCGACCTGTTGGCTGCCGCCGCCCGGTGACCACGGCGACACGCCAAGCTGCGTCGCCTGCTCGGGCGTGACCTGGAAGAAGCGCCGCATGGCCGGCCCGTTCATGACCTGCCACTGCAGTTGCAGGCTGTGGTTCAAATAGCCGACGGCGGGCAGGTCGTAGTCGGCATACATGTTGAGGTAAGCCCCGGCACCCTGGGTGTCGTGGCTGAGCGTGGCGCCCAGGCTTAGCGGCACGGTGACCTGGTATTCGAGATAGCCGCCGCCGTTGAGGCGCGGCGACAGCGAGTCGACGATGCCACCGAGCCGCGGGCCCAGTTCATCGTGGTCGCGGCCCCACATGTAGTTGCCGTACAGGCCGCCGTGCCAGTGCTCGCCGTGGATCAGGTCGACGGTGAGCCCGTCCAGCGTGGACAGCGTGATATGCCACGGGAGCTCGGCCTGCACATAGGGAATGGGCTGGTTGCGATGATCGCTCGAGCCCAGCCACGCAGGCATGCGCTGGATGCCGACGCCAAAAAGGTCTTCCGGGCCATCCGTGACATTGTCGGCGTCGGCGGCACCGGTGACGGCCAGTGCCAGCATCAGCACGACGCTGCGCAGGATGGGCGCCTTGATCGATGCGAGGCGTGGCGTATGTCCGAACATCGCGCAAGCGACTCAGGGGCCGGCTTTGGCGGGCTGTCCGCTGCCACTGACGAACTGCACGATGACACGCTGCCCGATGCGCAGCGAAGCGGGCGGCGGCTGGTCGAAGGCCAGTACGCATTCGACCGTGCGCGTGTTGGCGCGAATGAGCGGATCTTCTTCCAGCGCGCTTGGACCAAAGACCGTGCCGATGCGTTTCACGTGCGCGGTCAACGTGGGTACGCCGCTGCCGCTGTCGTCGACGATCTGGGCCTGCATGCCCTCGTGCACGGCGCCGACGAACGATTCGTTGAGTTCGGCACGCACCAGCCGGGTCTCTTCGGGCAGCAGCACGAAGGCGGGGCCCGTCTGCGGCGACACGGCGGCACCGGGCTGGATGCTGCGCTCCACGACCTGCGCATCGACCGGTGCGACCAGGCTGCGCTGCGCCAGTTCGTAGCGTGCGGCATCGAGCTTCTGCGTGGCCATGGTGGCGGCCGCGCGGGCGCTGTCGAGTTCGCCCTGCAACTGCTGGGCGGCCTCGCGGGCGTCGTCGGCGCCCTGGCCGTCGGCCGCGCCTGCGGCCGCGGCGGCGGCAAGCCGGCTGGCGCGCTGCTGCGCCGCCTTGAGGCGCGTGTCGAGCAACCGCCCCTGGGCCAGGGCCTGCTTCTGCTCGGCCTCGGCGGCGCTCACCGCCAGCTGCGCCGGCCGGGTATCGAGCACGGCCAGCAGCTGGCCCTTGTGCACGTGGTCGCCTTCGCGCACCTTGATCTCGGCCACCACGCCTTCGCGCGGCATGCCGAGCTTGAGCAGGCCACCTTCGATGTCGATGCGCCCGCGCGCCACTGCCGCATACGCAGGCGCTGTCGCCTCGGTGCCGGCCTTGCCGTTGTCGCCATGCGAGCAGGCGACCAGCAGGGAGGCGGCGATGGCCAGGGCGAGCAACGGGTGGAGCGGGCGCAAGGTCATGCAGTAGGTTCCTCGGTACCCGGCATCGGCGTCGACGACGGGGACGGCACACGGTCGCTTAGGATACGGCCATCCTCCATGGCGAGCACGCGGTCGGCGTGGCCCACCAGGCGTGGATCGTGGCTTACGCACAGCACGGTGGTGCCGTGCGTGCGCGCAATGCGATGCAGGATGTCGATGATGGTCTGGCCGTTCGCCGCGTCCAGCGCACTGGTCGGTTCGTCGGCGAACAACAGGTCGGGCCGCTTGGCCAGCGCGCGCGCGATGGCCACGCGCTGCTTCTCGCCGCCGGACAGTTCGGACGGGCGCAGGCTCATGCGCGGTCCCAGGCCGACTTCCTCCAGCGAGGCCATGGCGCGACGCCGTGCCTCCTGGGGCGCCAGGCCCAGGTAGCTCAGCGGCAGTTCCACCTGTTCCAGCGCATTGAGCGCCGGGAACAGGTTGAAACCCTGGAACACGAAGCCGGTGTGCAGCAGGCGGAAGCGTTCAAGGGCACGCAGGTCGAGCAGGCCAAGGTCCTGGTCGAGGGCGCTGACCTGGCCGCTGTCGGGGCGTTGCAGGCCACTCAGGATGGCCAGCAGCGTGCTCTTGCCGCAGCCGGACGGGCCCGAGATGAGCGTCAGTTCGCCGGCGCGGATGTCCAGCGTGAGGTCGTGCAGCACGGTGCTGCGCACCTGGCCGGAGGTGAATGACTTGCCGACGCCGCGCGCCTGCAGGGAAATGGAAGAGGTGGGCTGTGCCAGCGCGCTGTTCATCGCTTACCTCAGCAATGTGGCCGGATCGGCGCGATGCAGGCTGCGCATGGCCGCCAGCCCCGACACGATGGCCAGGCCCATGCCCAGCGCCAGGCAACCGAGTGCGGTCCATGGGTCCAGCGCCACCGGCACGCTGCGGCTGTGCGCGAAGACCAGCGCGATGAGGCCGAGCACGGTGCTGCCGATCAGTCCGAGCGCACCCACCCAGAACGCCTGCTCCATCACCACCTTGCGCAGCGCGCCCACGCCCACGCCCAGCGCGTTGAGCGTGGCGTATTCGCGCACGGAGCCGATCACGGCGGCCACCAGGGTCTGGCTGGTGATCACCGCTCCCACCAGGAACACGATGCCCGCCAGGAACAGCACGCCGGCGCCGGCGCCGGTATCGAACATCCAGTACAGCTGCGAGCGACGCGCGAAGTCCCGGGCGGTCCACACGTCGTAATTGCCGAAGGCGCGATTGCCGCGCAGGCGTGCGGCCACGTCGTCGGCGTCCTCGGGCACGCGCACCTTGGCCACGAAGTAGGTCATGCGGCTGGCATTGGACGGGTCGGTATCCAGCGTCGTCGCCGTGGCCAGCGAGGCAACCACGTTGACGCCGCCCAGCGCCCGCAATCCGTTGCTGACGCCCACCACGCGCACGCGGTGACCATTGATCACGGCGCTGTCGCCGACGCCGACGCCGAGGCTGTCCAGGTCGGCGCGATCGACGATCACCGCATCGGGCTCGTTCAGTCGGGCGCGCAGGGCCGGCGGCAGCGCCTGAGCGAACAGCATGCCGTCGGGACGCGCATTGATGCCGGAGACGAAGACCGACACGCCGCCGGTGTCATTGGGACCCCGCCAGTCGGCGTCGACCCAATGGAACGGCTCCACCGCCGTGACGGCCGGGTCCATGCGCAGGCGCATTTCCACGCCGGCATCGATCGAGCGGCCAAGGTTGACGCTCTGGGTACCGGGATAACCGGCCCACAGGTCCGCCGACGAGCCGGTGATATAGACGCTGGCGCTACCGAAGATGCCGAGCACGAGCGCGGCCTGCAGCAATTGCAGCAGGCCGGCAAAGCCCACCGCGAGAATCGCCGGCAGGAAGCGGCGCCATTCGTAGATCAGGGTCTTGCGCGCCAGCGCCACCATCAGTCGACGCTCCGCGGCAGCGGCGGGGTGGGTACGGGGGCGCCGCCAAGCGCCTTGTACAGCGCCACGTAGGCGAGGTCGCGCGCCGCGATCGCGTTGACGACTTCCAGTTCGGCCTTGTGGCCTTCGATCAGGCTGTCCTGCACGTCGAGGTTGCTGCTGAGCTTCAGTTCGGTCCGCTTGCGCACGGCCGACATGCTCGTCTTCACTGCATCCAAGGCCTGTTGCGTTGCCGTTTCGCGGCCGCGCAACTGTTCCAGGTCACCCATTGCCGTTTCCGCTTCCGCCACGCCCACCAGCACGGCCTGGCGATAGGCCAGCACGGCGGCGCGCAGTTCATGGTCCTTGGCGTGGGCATTGGCGACGCGCTGGCCCCAGTCGAACAGCGGGATGTCGATGATCGGTCCGTACGAGAAGATCGCCTCGCCGGTATGCGCACGATAGTTGCTGGCGATGTTGGCTGACCACTGCAGCGAGGCGCCGATGCCGATGTGCGGGTAGATGTCGGCGCGGCTCATGCCCAGTTCGCCGGCCGCACGCAGCACGTCGGCCTCGGCCGCGGCAATTTCCGGACGGGCGCGCAGCATGTCGGCAGGGGCGGTGGTCAGCTGCCAGTCACCCAGCCGGGGCTGTGCGCCAGGTTGCAGCCATTGCGGGTCGGGTTCGCTCTGGCCCAGCAGGACGGCCAGCTGCTGGACATTGCTGTTGATGGCCTGCAGCGGTTCGGTCAGGGCCACCTGCGCGCGGGCCAGTTCCGCCTGCGCCTGGGCGACTTCGGTCGGCGACACCAGCTGCAGCTGTTGCCGCACCTGCAGCAGGCGGAGCTTTTCCTGCTGGGCGTCGCGCACGGCCGTCAGCAATTGCGCCTGCTGCTGCGCCGAGCGCAATTCGATCCAGCGCCGGCTGACTTCGGCGACCAGGGTCACCTGTGCGCCACGCACCGCGACGTTGGCGCTGTCGAACTGGCCCTGCGCCACCCGCTTGGCGCTTTGCCAGGCGCCGAACAGGGGCAGTTCCCACAGCGCGTCGAAGCCGGCCACGAAGTACGCCGCCGTGGTGTCGGGGTCGATCACGTCATTGGTGCGCCCGTGCAGCGAAGGCAGGTACGGGTCGTGGGCATGGCGATTCAGCAGCCGGGCCGCGCGCATGCGCTCGGCGGCCTGTGCCACGTCGAGATTGCCCTGCAGGGCCCGGTCGATCAGGGCATCGAGTTCGGGGTCGCCCAGTGCCTGCCACCAGCCGCGAAGGTCGGCGGACGGCGGCGCGACGCCGGCCGGCGCGTTGCGCCAGGCGTCCGGCAGCGGCGGCTTCAGTTCGGGCAGGGGCGCCACCGAGCAGCCGGCCAGGGCCGACGCGAACAGGCCGGCGGCCAGCCAGGGGAGCCTGCGTGGCACGACGTCCGAGGTGGTCAGTTGCATGTTGTTTCGACGCTGAAACACGAAATTCCTGATGGTTCAGGTGACAAGTGGGTGGGCTTGTGACCGGCGACAGCGCCAAGGGACGCTCAAGCATACCGGACCTACCCTTCAGGAGGCTTATGGGTCCTGAAGGGCCCTGTTGTCGCGCAGTTTCCTTCGGAAAGAAAGGGCGCCGAAAGGGGTAGGTACCTATGGTGTTGCCATTCTGCAAGGCGGAGCTATACGTGACTGGCTGGACCATTCTCTGCGATTTCGACGGCACCATTTCCGTCGAGGACGTCATCGACTCGCTGCTCGACCGTTTCGGCCGCCCGGGCTGGGAAACGCTGGAGCAGGACTGGCGCGCCGGCCGCATCGGCTCGCGCGACTGCATGACCGGCCAGGTGGCCCTGCTGGACATGACCCGCGAGGAGCTGGACAAGCACCTGTCCTCGCTGTGGATCGACCACGCCTTCCCGGCTTTCGTGGCCCGGGCCCGTGAGCTGTCCACCCCGATCCGCGTGGTCAGCGACGGCCTCGATTACGCCATCCACAAGATCCTGGGCCGCTATGGCCTCGACGACATGCCGCTGGCTGCCAACCATTTGGCGCCGGCCGTGCCGCCGCGCCAGTGGCAGCTCACCTCGCCGTTCCAGGCCGAGGGCTGCCGCAGCGGTACCTGCAAGTGCGCCGTGGCGGCCAAGGCCAGTGCCAACGGCACCAAGACATTGCTGATCGGCGATGGCGCCTCCGACTTCTGCGCTGCTGATCGCGTCGATTTCGTGTTTGCCAAGCATCGCCTGATCGAGCATTGCCGCGCCGCCGGCATTCCTTATGTGCCGATCACCGGCTTCGAGGACGCGCTGGAGATGCTGCCGCGCCTGCTCGACGGCAGCCTGCTGGCCGAGTCCACGCAGGACGAGCCCGCGCTGGCCGTTTCTTCCTTCTGACCGGGTCCCCACCCGGTCATTCCACTATCTACCTGAACGTTTCCGGATCTTTCCCATGAACGCTTACGACAAGAACGCTGCCGGCGTTGTGATTCCCGATGCGCAGCTGCTGGCCGACGAGGCCGAGTGGAGCTCGTTCGGCGATACCGTGCACTACGTCGACCCGCCGAAGATCTTCCGCCACGGCGAAGGCAGCTGGATGTACGACACCGCCGGCACGCCGTTCCTCGACCTGCAGATGTGGTACTCGGCGGTCAACTTCGGCTACGGCAACAAGCGCCTGAACGACACGCTCAAGCGCCAGATCGACGTGCTGCCGCAGGTCGCCAGCCAGTACCTGCACCAGACCCGCATCGAGCTGGCCAAGACCATCGCGGTCGACGCGCAGCAGAAGTTCGGCCTCAAGGGCCGCGTGCACTTCAACGTCGGCGGTGCGCAGGCGGTGGAGGATTCGCTCAAGCTGGTGCGCAACTTCAAGAACGGCAAGAGCCTGATGTTCGCCTTCGAGGGCGGCTATCACGGTCGTACGCTGGGCGCCTCGTCGATCACCTCCAGCTACCGCTATCGCCGCCGCTTCGGCCACTTCGGCGAGCGCGCGATGTTCATCCCGTTCCCGTATCCGTTCCGTCGCCCGAAGGGCATGACGCCGGAGGAATACTCCGATGCGTGTGTGCGCCAGTTCGCGCGCCTGTTCGAAACCGAATACAACGGCGTGTGGGACCCCAAGGTCAACCAGGCCGAATACGCCGCTTTCTACGTCGAGCCGATCCAGGGCACCGGCGGCTACGTGATCCCGCCGATGAACTTCTTCAAGGACCTGAAGAAGGTGCTGGACCAGTACGGCATCCTGATGGTGGTCGACGAAATCCAGATGGGTTTCTGGCGCACCGGCAAGCTGTGGTCGATCGAGCACTTCGGCGTGACGCCGGACGTGATCGTGTTCGGCAAGGCGCTGACCAACGGCCTCAACCCGCTGTCGGGCCTGTGGGCGCGCGAAGAGATGATCAACCCGACCATCTTCCCGCCGGGCTCCACCCACAGCACGTTCAACTCCAACCCGCTGGGCACCTCGCTGGGCCTGGAAGTGATCAAGATGGGTTACGAGCTGAACTACGAGAAGACCGTGGCCGAGAAGGGCGCCCACTTCCTCGACGCGCTCAAGGACCTGCAGAAGCGCCACAAGGAAATCGGCGACGTCGACGGCCTCGGCCTGGCCCTGCGTGCCGAAATCTGCACCGACGACGGCTTCACGCCGAACAAGGCGCTGCTGGACAAGATGGTCGACATCGGCCTGGCCGGCGACCTGCAGCACAACGGCAAGAAGATCGGCCTCGTGCTCGACGTGGGCGGCTGGTACAAGAACGTGATCACCTTCGCACCGTCGCTCGACATCACGCATGAAGAGATCGACCTGGCCGTCGCGCTGCTCGACCAGCTGCTGACCAAGGCCAAGAAGGCGATGTAATGCGACGCCGCGGGGAGCGATCCCCGCGGCGCTTGTTTGACGGTTTGTCTCAGGTAGTTCCCATGCAGGGGATGTGTGTGACAGCGGCGGCGCAGATGCGCCGCCGTTTTTTTGTGGCCCCGACGTGGGCGCTCAGCCCAGGGCCTTCGACGTGCGCGCCGGCGGAAACACCACCTCCACGCGCAGGCCGCCGCTGGCGCCGCTGAGGTAGCGCACCCGGGCGCGATGGCGCTCGGCGATGCGCTGCACGATCGCCAGGCCCAGGCCGGTGCCTTCCTCGGTCATGCCGGGGACGCGGAAGAAGCGTTCGCCCAGGCGCTCGAGGAAGGCCGGCGGCACGCCGGGGCCGTTGTCCTCGACACTGAGGCATGCGCCGTCCGACGAGACCGAAACGCCCACCGTGACGATGCTGTCGCGGCCCGCATAGCGCAGGCTGTTGTCGATCAGGTTGTCGAGCATTTCCTGCAGCGAGAGGCGGTCGCCGTCGATCCACAGGGGACCCGCCGGGCCCTCGTAGCCCAGGTCCACGCCTGCGGCGATGGCATCGTGCACGCGCAGGCCGAGCAATTCGGGGACCAGTTGCGCCAGATCGAGCAGGCACTGCACACCGACCTCGCTGAGCTCCGGTGACTGCGCACGCGTCAGTGCCAGCAGCTGGCTCGAGGTGCGGCTCGCGCGCTGGGTGAGGCGAAGGATGTGGTGCAGCGCATCGCTCACGGTCTCCTTGCTCGGGTCGGCCTGGGCGCGCTCGACGTGCACGCGCAAGCCCGCCAGCGGGGTCTTGAGCTGATGGGCGGCATCGGCGATGAAGCGCTCCTGCAGGGCGAGCATGCCGCGCTGTCGCGCAAACAGGCCATCGATGGTGCGCGTGAGCGGCAGGATCTCCACCGGCACGTCGGCATCGCCGATGGGCGAGAGGTCATGCTCGCGGTTGGCCAGTCGCGCCGTGAGCGGGTCGAGCTGGCGCAGGCCCACGCGCACGCCGTAAAGCACCAGGAAAAACACGCTGGCGATCAGGATGGCCTGTGCCGGAATGCTCAGCAGCAGGATCTCCCGCGCCCGCTGGTGACGGTCGTGGAAGGTCTCGGCCATGGTCACCGTGAGCCGGTCGCTCGGATCGTGCAGGTTGGGAATGCGCACGGTGGCCGCGCGCAGCTCGCGGCGCCGGATCAGCGTGGTATAGAGCTGGGGCTCGCCGTCCAGCGCGGCACGGGTGAGCGACGCCGGCCGCAGCTCGGGGCTGCCGGCCAGCAAGCCATGTTTTTCGCTGCTGACGTTGAAGTAGTTGTGTCCCTCGGGCGCGTATTCGAGCAGGAAGCGCGCCTGCGGCGCGACCTGGCCGCCAAGGTCTTCCTGGCTGAGCATCTGCGCCAGCGTCATTGCATCGTCGGCGAGGTCACGGTCGTGCACATGGTTGGAATAGATCAGCGCGCCGCTGTAAGTGACCAGGCTTTCCAGCACCAGCAGCAGCATCAGCGGCACCAGCAGCGATGCCAGCAGGCGGCGCCGCAGGCTCGGACGGCCATCCGGCTCGACCATGCGGTAGAGCCAGGGTTCGTGCACCGGCCTGGGCGCCGCGTCGTTCATGCCTTGCCTTCCTTGGCTTCCTTGACCTCTTCCAGCAGGTAGCCCAGGCCGCGGATGGTGCGTACCTGGGTGCCGGAATCGACCAGCTTGCGGCGCAAGCGGTAGATGGCGATGTCCAGCCCGTTGTCGGTGAGTTCCTCGTCCCAGCTGCACAGCGCTTCGACCAGCTGGGCGCGGCTGGTGACGCGATCGGGGCGTGCCGCCAGGGCCTCGAGCAGGCCGAATTCGCGAGCGGTCAGTTCGAGCGGTGTCTCGTCGATCCAGGCGCGGTGGCCGGGCAGATCCAGGCGCAGCCGGCCAAGCGTCAGCTCAGGTGCGCCCTGTGCGGTGTAGCGCCTGAGCAGCGCGCGCACGCGTGCTTCGAATTCGGCGAGCGCAAACGGCTTCACCAGATAGTCGTCTGCGCCCAGGTCGAGCACGCGCACGCGTTCGCGCAAGCCTTCGCGCGCGGTGATCACCAGCACCGGCAGGCCGGTGCCGCGCTTGCGCAGGCGCTGCAGCACGTCGGCGCCATCGAGTTGGGGCAGGCCAAGGTCGAGGATGAGCAGGTCGTAGGGCGTGTCGCGCAGCGCGGCATCGGCCTTGGCGCCATCCGTCACGCTGTCCACGGCGTGTCCGCCCTGGCGCAGCGAGGCGCTTACGCCGGCGGCAATGGACGGATCATCCTCGGCAATCAAGATACGCATGTTGAAGTCCGGTGGGGGCAGGCGGCGTGGCGACAGGTCGCCGGGCGACCGGGTCTTGCATAATTGCGAGTGATTCTCATTTGTGGCAAGATCCCGGCGTGGAGTCAGGGAGCGCGGCCGGAGTCGGCAGCTTAGCGCCCTGACGATGTGCTGGGACAGCTTGCGGGCGCCATCGTTGCATGGCCCTTCATGCACCATCGCGCGGATCGGACAGGCAAGAACACGGCATGGCAGCAGCGACGCGGTCGCACCCCAACCAGAACGCGCCGGGCCGGTCTTTCTGGCTCAAGCAGTTGCATCAATGGCACTGGATCAGCTCCGCGCTGTGCCTGGTGGGCATGCTGCTGTTCGCGATCACCGGCTTCACGCTCAATCATGCGGGCCAGATCGAGGCACAGGCGCAGACGGTGCACCGCGAGGCCCGCTTGCCCGCTCCGTTGTTTCACGCGATCGCCGGCGATGACGAGCGCAAGGGCGCCGCGCTTCCTGCCGCCGTCGCGGACTGGCTGTCCGGCGCGCTGGATGTCGACCTCGACGGCCGAACCGGTGACTGGTCGTCCGACGACATCTACCTGTCGATGCCGCGGCCGGGCGGCGATGCTTGGCTCAGCATCGACCGCGCAAGCGGCAAGGTCGAATACGAACGCAGCAGTCGCGGCGTCCTCGCCTATCTCAACGACCTGCACAAGGGACGCCATGCCGGCCCCGCCTGGGGCTGGTTCATCGATGTGTTTGCGCTGGCTTGCGTGATCTTTTCGGTCACCGGCCTGTTGCTGTTGAAAATGCATGCCGCGCAGCGCGGCGCCACCTGGCCGCTGGTGGCCTTCGGCCTGGTGCTGCCGCTGTTGCTGGCCTTGATCTTCATTCACTGACGGGGAATGCCCATGCGTCGCCTGTTGTTCTCCATGCCTGCCTTGCTGCTTGCCGCGCCCGCGGTGGCGGCGGATCTCAACGTGACCGTGCAGGTTCCGAAACTCGACGTGGCCGAGTACCACCGCCCGTATGCGGCCGTGTGGATCGAGCGCGAGGATCACAGCGTCGCCTCGCAGCTGGCCGTGTGGTACGCGCAGAAGGAATCGAAGGAAGGCGCCGGTACCAAGTGGCTGCCGGAGCTGCGCCAGTGGTGGCGCCGCGGCGGCCGCGAGCTGCAGATGCCGGTGGATGGCGTCTCCGGCGCCACGCGTCCGTCCGGCGAGCAGAAGCTGAGCTTCCATGAAGGCAAGGCGCCGCTGGGCCAGTTGCCGGCGGGCAAGTACGAGCTGGTGGTGGAAGCCGCGCGGGAAGTCGGCGGGCGCGAAGTCGTGCGCCTGCCGTTCACCTGGCCGGCCGGCGCGCCGCAGCAGCTCGTCGCGCAAGGCAGCACCGAGCTCGGCGCCGTCAAGCTCGACCTCAGCCCATGATTCCGGAGAGCGACATGATCAGGCACACGATGAAGTGGAGCGTGCTGGCGCTGGCCATGGCACTGCCGTTGGCAGCGCAGGCACACAAGATGTGGATGGTGCCTTCGGCGACCAATGTGTCCGGCGCCGACCCCTGGGTCACGGTGGACGCGGCCGTATCCAACGACCTGTTCTATCCCGACCATATGCCGGTGGCACTGGACCGCGTGGCGATTACCGCGCCGGACGGCCAGACGGCCAGACCGGAGCACGCGCTGACCGGCCAGTACCGCAGCGTGTTCGACGTGCATCTCACCCAGCCGGGCACCTACAAGATCGCTTCCGTCAACGATGGCCTGTTCGCCAGCTATGAATTGAATGGCGAAAAGAAGCGCTGGCGAGGTGAGGCGGCGAACCTGGCGAAGGAGATTCCGGCCGGCGCGAAGAATGTCGACGTGTCCGAATCGATCAACCGGGTGGAAACCTTCGTGACCAACGGCAAGCCCGGCGGCGAGGCACTCCGGCCCGGCGGCAAGGGGCTGGAACTGGTGCCCGTCACGCAGTTCACCGACCTGGCGGCGGGTGAGGCGGCCACCTTCCAGTTGCTGCTGGACGGCAAGCCGGCGGCCGGCCTCAAGGTCACCGCCATCGCCGGCGATACGCGGTATCGCAATGCGCAGGAAGAACTCGACAGCACCACCGGCAAGGACGGCAAGTTCAGCCTTACCTGGCCGCACGCCGGCATGTACTGGATCAACGCCAGCACGCAGGACGACAAGACCAGCGCAAAGCCGGCCAGGCAGCGTCGCCTGTCGTATTCGGCCACGCTGGAAGTGCTGCCGCAATAATCATGCACGTCGGCACGCCACCATCCGCGATCCCGGCCGTGCAGGTCATGCACGGCCACACCATGGGCACCACGTGGACGGTGCGCGCCGTGCTGCCGGCGGGATCGGCTGCGCAGGCCTTGCAGGACGGCATCCAGGCCACGCTCGACCTGGTCGACGGGCAGATGAGCACCTACCAGCCGCATTCCGCGCTGTCGCGCTTCAACGCCGCGCCGGCGGGTACGTGGCAGCGTCTGCCGGCCGAGTGCTTCGAGGTCATTGCTCATGCACTCAAGGTGGCGCGTGCCAGCGATGGTGCCTACGACCCGACCGTGGGGCCGCTGGTGAACCTGTGGGGCTTCGGTCCCGATGCGCCACGTCGCGAGCCGCCTTCGGAGCAGGCCATCGCCGCCGTGCGTGAACGCGTCGGCTGGTGGAAGGTCGAGGTCGATGCCTCGATCCACGGCGTGTTCCAGCCAGGTGGCATCTATCTCGACCTTTCCTCGGTGGCCAAGGGCTACGGCGTGGATCGGGTCGGGCGCTATCTCGACAGCATGGGGGTGGCTTCGTGGCTGGTGGAAGTCGGCGGTGAACTGAAAGGCAAGGGCACCAAGCCGGACGGTTCGCCCTGGCGCATCGGCATCGAACGCCCCGGCGCAGCGGCAGGCGCGGTGGAACGCATGGATCAGCTGAGCCAGGTATTGACGCTCCGCAACCGGGCCATTGCGACATCCGGCAACTACCGCCGCACGTTTGCGGCGTCGGGCATGAGCTTCTCGCACCACATCGACCCGCGTAGTGGATGGCCCGTGGCGCACGCCGTCGCCTCGGTGAGCGTGCTGGCCGACGAGGCGATGCAGGCCGATCCGATCGGCACGCTGATGACCGTGCTGGGACCGGAGCAGGGGCTCGCCTTCGCACGCCAGCGCGGCCTGGCCGTGCTGTTGATCCTGCACGGCGAGCACGGCCTCGAGGAACGCCTTACTCCTGCGTTTGCCGAGGCGCTCGCATCGTGAATCATCCGGTGGCGGCAGCAACGGAACGCATGGCGTGGGGCAATCGCGTGCTGCTCGCTGCACTGGCCGTGCTGGGTGTCGGCCTGCTCGCCTTGCATTCAGGCGAATGGGAGTGGCATGACCCGGGCAAGGGACGCTGGCTGGTGGCGGCAGCCGTGCTGGTGGCGTGGAGCGCGTTCACCGCATGGCTGGCACAGCGACGCCGCCGTGTAGCGCGCCCGGGCGAAGTACCGGAACGTTCGGTCGAGGCGCCGCCGGGCGACGTACTGTGGATCGCCTTCGCCAGCCAGACCGGCCATGCCGAACAACTGGCGCAGCAGACTGCCACGAGCCTGCAGCAGGCGGGCGTGGCCGTGAGCCTGGTAGAGCTGGGCTCTCTCGATGCGGACCGCCTGGCGCGGTGCGCTCGCATGCTTTTCATCGTCAGCACCACCGGCGAAGGCGATGCGCCAGACAGCGCCGCGAATTTCGTCAGCCGCTGGATGCGTGCGCCGTTGCCGCTGGGCCATCTGCACTACGGACTGCTGGCGCTGGGCGACAGCGACTACGACGATTTTTGCGGCTTCGGGCGCCAGCTGCAGCACTGGCTGCAGCGCGGCGGTGCGCAATCGTGGTTCGACGCGGTGGAGGTGGACGATGGCGACCCGTCCGCGCTGCGCCACTGGCAACACCATCTCTCGTTGTTGTCCGGCGCAGCCGAACTGCCGGACTGGGTGCGTCCCGACTACCAGCGCTGGCAACTGGTGGAACGGCGACTACTCAATCCACAAGGCACGGGTGGCCCGTGTTTTCATCTCGCCCTGCGTCCGCTGGACGGCGAAGCCACCTGGCACGCCGGCGACCTGGTGGAGATCGGGCCAAGGCACGCACCGGAGGAGGTCGAGCGTTGGCTCGCCCAGCAACCGCGCGACGGCAACGTCATGGTCGAGCACCTGGGACAGCGCGCCACGCTGAGGGAATGGCTGGCCAGCAGCCACCTGCCTGCGCCGGATGACGTCAGCGAGCTGGGCGCGGCTGACATCGTGGCGGCACTGCAGGCGCTGCCGCACCGCGAATACTCCGTTGCGTCGCTGCCTGCCGACGGCTCGCTGCAACTGCTGGTGCGGCGCATGTGGCGCGAAGACGGCACGCCGGGCATCGGCTCGGGCTGGCTGGCCGAGCACGCCTGCGTGGGTGGGGAGATCGCGCTGCGCATCCGCGGCAACAGCGGGTTCCACGCGCCGCGCGACGATCGCCCGCTGATCCTCATCGGCAACGGCACCGGCCTGGCGGGACTGCGCGCCCTGCTCAAGGCGCGCGAGGCGGCAGGCCATGCGCGCAACTGGCTGCTGTTCGGCGAACGACAGTCCGCACACGACTTCTATCATCGCGACGAGATCGAGCAGTGGCAGCGTGACGGCCATCTTGCGCGGCTGGACCTGGCGTGGTCGCGTGATGGCGCAGGCAAGGTTTACGTACAGGACCTCCTGCGCGGTGCCACGGAAGAACTCCGCCAGTGGGTGGCCAGCGGCGCGGCCATCTACGTCTGCGGCAGTCTCGCCGGCATGGCGCCGGGCGTCGATGCCGCCTTGCGCGATGTGCTGGGTGACGACAAGGTCGCGCAGTTGCGAGACGAAGGGCGTTACCGCCGCGACGTCTACTGACGACGCCGCACTGCCGCGCAAGCGTGACCTTTGGCCTATAGGAGCATCGTGCGTCGATGCCGCAGGCTGCCCGTTCCTTCGGGGGAAGGTGACATGGGGAAGCGGATGGTAGGCAGTTTCGGCCGATGGCCAGTCTTGGCGTGGTGCCTGGCGATGATGGGGAGTGCCTACGCACAGGACACCACGGTGCCGGTTGTCGCGCCGCCGCCGGTGGTGGTCCCGTTTGCCCGGCCGCACGCCGCCGCGCCTCGTGTCGCCAGCGCCGCCGAGGCATGGGGCGGCGAGCGCACCGGCCAGGAAGCAACCCTGTCGGATCGCGTGGTCGCTTATCGCATCGACGCCGAGCTGGACGCCGCCAGGCACAGCATCAAGGGCAGCGAACAGCTGACCTGGCGCAACCGCAGCGACCAGCCGATCGATCGCGTCTACCTGCACCTCTACCTCAACGCGTTCCAGAACGAGGGCAGCACGTTCTTCACCGAACGCAGCGTGCTCACGGCCCACGGCCATTCCCGCGGCGCGGCCACGCTGAAAAAGAACGAATGGGGCTGGATCGACCTCAAGCGCGTGCAGCAGGGCAACGCGGCGCTCAAGTGGACTTTCGTGCATCCCGACGACGGTCCGGCGACCGACCAGACGGTGGCGCGCATCGACCTGGCCGAGCCGGTGCCGGCCGGCGGCACGCTGACGCTCGACATCGATTTCCTCAGCCAGCTGCCCCGCGTGGTCGAGCGCACCGGCTGGTGGGGCGATTTCAATCTCGTGGCGCAATGGTTTCCCAAGATCGGCGTGCTCGAGCTGCCGGGCGAGCGTGGCGCGACGCAGGTGCGCTGGAACGTGCACGAGTTCCATTTCAACAGCGAGTTCTACGCGGATTTCGGCAGCTATGACGTGCGCCTCACGGTGCCGACCGGCTACACGGTCGGCGCAGTGGGAGAAGCGCAGGGCGCGGCGATCGAAGGCAACGGCACCAGCACGTATCACTTCCGGCAGGACGACGTGCACGACTTCGCGTGGATCGCCGCCAAGGGCTACAAGACGCTGGACGGCAGCTGGCAGGGTCCGGGGAGTCCCCGGGTCGCGGTGCGCGTGATCTATCCGCCGGAATACGCCGCCAGTGCGCCCCCGGTACTGAAGGCCACGCTCGATTCGCTCAGCTATTTCTCCAGCACGCTGGGCGCCTATCCGTACCGCACGGTCACCGCCGTGGTGCCGCCGTTCAATGCGGACGAAGCGGGCGGCATGGAATACCCGACGTTCTTCACGGCCGAGGGCTACAGCAAGATCGACCCGGCCACCTACGATCAGTGGGACATCGACTTCGTGACCATCCACGAATTCGGCCACGGCTATTTCTACGGGCTGCTCGCTTCGAATGAATTCGAGGAACCCATGCTCGACGAAGGCATGAACGAGTACTGGGACCAGCGCATGTTGCGCGCGCGCGACCAGCGCATTCTCGCGCCCGGTTCGTGGCTGCGGCGCGCGGGCATCACCCCTTCCATGGAAGTGTTTTCCTACGAGCGTCGCTGGGCCGGCCTCGACCGTGCCCTCGATCCCCTGGGCGAGAACAGCTGGGACCGCTATTCCAGCTCAAGCTATGGCACCGTCTATTCGCGCACGGCCACCGCCATGCACGACCTGGAGGAGCGCCTGGGCAAGGACGTGATGGAGCGCGCGTTTCGCGAGTACTACCGCCGCTGGCACTTCCGTCACCCGTCGGTGGCTGATCTGCGAGCGGTGCTGATCGAGGTGTCCGGCGACGCCCGCAACGTCAACGACATCTTCGACCACTATGTGTACGGCACGGCGCGCATTGACGATCGCGTCGAAGCCATCGACAACCAGGAAGTCCTGCCGCAGGCGGGCAGCTGGGTGAAGCAGGGCGAGCGCAGCGAGCTGGTGGCTGACGATCGCGATGCGCAGGTCGAGAAGCAGCGCGACGCGTGGAAGCAGGCCCACCCGCATGCGAAATCGGGCAGTGCCGGGCCGTTCCTCTGGCGCGGTACGGTGACCGTCGTGCGTGATGGTGCGCCGGTGCCGCAGACATTGCGGGTCATCTTCGCCGACGGCAGCAACGAGGACGTGCGCTGGGACGACGATCGTCGCTGGGCCCGTTTCGTGTTCACCCGACCGACCAGGATCGTCTCGGCCGAGCTTGATCGCGAGCGCAAGATCCTGCTCGACGCCAACAAGCTCAATGACAGTCGCACGGTCAAGTCCGACACCTCCGCCTCGCGCCGATGGACCGCCGACGTGGCGGCCGCGCTGCAGGCTTTCTACGCATTCGTGGTGACGCTGTGATGGCTTACAAGAGTTCCCGTCGTGTCGATGCCGGCGCCGTGATGGGCGCACCCTTCGCCGCGCTGCAATGGCGGCTGCTGCTGTTGTGGGTGCTGTTCCTGCTGTTGCCGGTCGTGCTGGCGGCGTTGCCACTGATGGGCGCGCTCGGCGGCCTGCTTGATCACTCGACGCATGCGCGCGCGTGCGCGCAGCAGTTCGATGCGTTGATGTTCAGCGACCTGGTGCATGAGCTCGCTGGCGAGCACGCCATGTTGCATGGTGCGCTCCTGGCCAGCCTGCTGTTCGTCGCGCTGCTGCTGCCCTGGCTCAACGGCATGGTGGTGGCGAGTGGTCGCGCCGCGCGCGCACTCGGCTTCGGCGCCTTGCTGAAAGGCGGGCTGGTGGAATACGGGCGCATGTTCCGCCTGTTGCTGTTGTCACTGCTGCTGTATGTGGCGGCCGCAGGGCTGGTCCGGCTGGGCCTGGATATCGCCGATGACCGCAGCGATGCGGCGGTGCTGGAATCGCGTGCGATGACGGCGCAGCACGTGGCGTGGTGGGTGTCGGGCCTGGTCGTAGTGGTTGCGCAGGCGTGGGTCGAATCCGCCCGCGCCGCCTTCATCGCGGATGCCGGCTTGCGATCGGCGGCGGTGGCGATGATGCGTGGTCTGCTGCAACTGTTGCGGCGCCCGCTGTCCACGCTGCTGACCTATCTGCTGATCACCCTGGTCGGTTTCGCCATGGCGCTTGCCATCGGCCTGGCGCGGGCGCACACCACCGCCGTCGGCACGCATGGCCTGCTGTTCGGGTTCCTGCTCAGCCAGCTCGTGGTGGTGGTGCTGGGGTGGACGCGGATGGCGCGCCTGTTCGCGTTGGCGGAAGTCGCGCGTTCGCTGGGTGGCTCCTCGCGTCGCGCCGGCTTGTCGGAAGTGCTCTGAACTGCGCGGCGCCGCCGGTACGGGGAAATCAGTGGGCTGGCACGCGCGCGAGCACCAGCTCGCCGCCGCCTTCGATGCGCACCGGGTGACCGGGAATCGGGTCGATCCAGAGCATGTCGTCGGGTGACATGACCTGGGAGCGGTGATCGGCGATCACGTTGGCGCCGCCCGACAGCAACAGGACGAACCAGCGCCAGCCCTGGGGTGCCACCAGCACCATCGCACCATTGAGCGGTCGGGCGATCAGCTCGCCCTGGACGCCGTCCTTCAGCTTCAGGTTGAAGGCGCGGGTGGCGGCGGCAGGGATGCAGGTTTCCGGGTCGTTCGCGCGGTCAAAACCGGCCATCTGCAAGCGGTTCAGCTGCTGGGTCCGGCCGTCGGCAAAAGTGACCTCGACAGCGGCGTCCAACGGCACAAACTGCCTCCGAATGTCGGCATGTGTCGGAAATGCCACATCCTGGCCGATGCTGACCATGGTCAGCTGCCACTGCCAGTCCCCGTTGGCGGGGCCGCTGGCGATCTCGGTGATGATCGCGCCACCTTCAGGTAGTGGCCGGGTATGCAGCATCTCCGGCGGAAGGCGCAGCAGCTGGCTCATGCCCAGGCGCGGCGCTGTTCGGCGTAGGGGCGGTAATAGGCAAACACGTGGTTGTGGGCGCCGAAGAAGTCCATGTCTTCGATGTGTTCGCCGCCCAGCCGTTCGGCAACGCGGTCGGAGGCTTCGTTGCCTATCTTGACCAGGCTGATGACGCGAGGGGCATTGAGCGTATGCCAGGCGAACTCGAGGATGGCGCTGCCGGCCTCGGTGGCGTAGCCGTGGTGCCGGAATTCGGGCTTGAGCATCCAGCCGAGCTCCAGGTCCGGCCAGCCTTCGGGGCGCATCAGGCCGGCGCGACCGATGAACTCGCCGGTGGCCTTCAGTTCGAGCGCCCACATGCCGAATCCACGCAGCTGCCAGTGGCCGATCAGCATGGCGAGCGAGCGCCACGCATTGGTGCGGTCCAGCGGCAGGCCGTCGCCCACCCAGCGGGTGCTGGCCGGGTCGGCCAGCATGGCAGCGTAATCGTTGAAGTGACGCTCGGCCAGGGCGGTCAGGCGCAGGCGCGCCGTCTCGATAACAGGTATGTCGATCATGGGCTTGGGTATGCAATACGAGTGCCATCGAGTAGCGCCGCCAGGGCGAGCGTGCTCGTGGTCAGGCTTTCGATCCAGGGCAGGCCAACGATCCTGCGGCCGGTCTCGGTGTCGACGAAGGCCTCCTCCTCGCCGGGCGGGAGCAGGTGCCGGTAGTCCACGGTGATTTCGGTGCCCGCGGGCAGGTCCCGCGCGGCAAAGATGAAACCCAGATGCCACAGCCCGGTGGGCGCAAAGCTGTGGTTGACGTAACACTCGTCCGGCCAGTCCGGCGACACCGTGTAACGGTCTTCGAACCAGCGCGCGCTGGCATAAAGCTGGGCCTGCATCTCGGGTGAGCCGGTCAGCTCGGCATAGGTGTAGGTGCGGTCGATGGCATCGGGTGCGGTGACGATCTGTCCGGCCGCGACATCCTGTTCGAGGAACAGACCCTGGCCGGCACCAGCGATGGCTGACGCGGCAATGCGGTAGCGCGGAACGATCATGATGGCCCGGACGGATGGCAAGGCGGGCGAGTGTAGCGCAACCGGCCGGCGTCGCCAGCGCCGGCCGATGGCGCGGTTTCTGTACGCAAGTTACTGACTGGTTTGATTATTCGCCGAAGGGCTTGGCCGGCTTGGTTTGGCCCTGGCGGGGGCTGCCTTGGCGGGGGCCGCCTTGTTGTCGCCAGGCCCGTCGCTGAGCAGGATGGCGTCGCGATTGCGCTGCAGCGTGGCCGGGCCAATGCCCTTCACCTGCGAGAGGTCATCGACGCTCTTGAAGGGGCTTTTCTCCTCGCGCCAGGCCACGATGGCGGCCGCCTTGGTGGCGCCCACGCCGTCCAGTGATTTGGCCAGCGTCGCGGCGTCGGCCTTGTTCACGTTCACCGGCGTCGCGGCGAAAACCGGCAGGCTCAGTGCAAAAGCGATAAGACAGGCTGCGATCTTGTGCAACACGGCTGTTCTCCCTGTGAGTGAATGCGGCATCCGTAGCGGCCGCGATGGCGACTCTGCCCAAGCAGACAGCAAATGGCAGTCGGCAGGCCCGCACGATCGCTGTGGGGAAGGGTGAGCCATGCCTGTGCGAGCCCCGTCCCCGGCCTGTAGGCAGCGGCGGGTTTCTCGCCCGCGCTGATACAATTCGGGCTTTCCCCCGTTGCAGGAGTCAGCCCCATGGATACCGCTCGCCTCAACCGATTTGTCAGCGGACTCTGGGATGACGAGATCGTGCCGCAGCTGGTCGAGTACATCCGTATTCCCAACAAGTCGCCGATGTTCGATCCCAAGTGGGTGGAGCACGGCTATATGGATGCAGCGGTCAAGCTGATGGAGACCTGGGCGCGCAGCAAGTTGCCGTCGCTGCCCGGTGCCACGCTGGAGGTGGTGCGCCTGGAAGGCCGCACCCCGCTCATCTACATCGAAGTGCCGGGCACCGGCGATGACACCGTGGTGCTGTACGGCCATCTCGACAAGCAGCCTGAAATGACCGGCTGGGCGGAAGGCCTCGGTCCGTGGACGCCGGTGCTGAAAGGCGACAAGTTGTATGGCCGCGGCGGCGCCGACGATGGCTACGCGATCTTCGGTTCGCTGGCCGCGCTGCTGGCGCTGCGCGAACAGGGTATTCCGCACGCGCGCTGCGTGGTGCTGATCGAAGCCTGTGAAGAGTCGGGCAGCTACGACCTGCCGTACTACGTGGATCACCTGGCCGACCGCATCGGCAACCCGTCGCTGGTGGTGTGCCTGGATTCGGGTTGCGGCAACTACGACCAGCTCTGGCTGACCACCTCGCTGCGCGGCATGACCGGCGGCGAGCTGACCGTCCAGGTACTGGAAGAGGGCGTGCATTCGGGTGACGCCTCGGGCGTGGTGCCGTCGAGCTTCCGCATCCTGCGCGACCTGCTCAGCCGCCTGGAAGATCCGCAGACCGGCACGATCAAGCCCAGGGAGCTTTACGTCGAGATTCCGCAGCAGCGCGTCGAGCAGGCCAGGACGTCGGCCGAGGTGCTGGGCACGGCCGTGTACGACAAGTTCCCGTTCGTGGCGGGCATGCAGCCGGTCACCGAAGACCTGACCGAGCTGGTGCTCAATCGCACCTGGCGCCCGCAGCTGGCCGTCACCGGCGCCGATGGACTGCCCCCGCTCGAGAGCGCCGGCAACGTGTTGCGCCCGAAGACGGCCGTGAAGCTGAGCCTGCGCGTGCCGCCGACACTGTCGGGCGCGAAGGCCGGGCAGTTCGTCAAGGAACTGCTGGAGAAGGATCCGCCGTACGGCGCCAAGGTCAGCTTCAAGCTGGAGAAGGACGGCAGCGGCTGGAACGCACCGCAGCTGTCGCCCTGGCTGGAAGCCGCCGTGGCGAACGCCTCGCAGAGTTACTTCGGCGCGCCGGCCGCTTACATGGGCGAGGGTGGCAGCATCCCGTTCATGGGCATGCTGGGCGAGAAATTCCCCAAGGCGCAGTTCCTCATTACCGGCGTGCTGGGTCCGCATTCCAACGCGCACGGCCCGAACGAGTTCCTGCACATTCCCACCGGCAAGAAAGTGTCGATGGTCGTGGCCGACGTGGTGGCGCGCCATTACGAGCAGGGCGCCAAGCGCTGACCTTTGGCGTCGCCGTCCCGGCCAGGGCCGGGCCCGGCGCCGGCCGGCGCGCCCCGGGGCAGGGGCAGGGGCAGGGGCAGCGGGCCGGCGACGGCATCCGACGTGCGCGTGACTTCCAGGGTGTGCCAGCGATGAACTCTGTTCCGGACGACTATTCCCACCTGGCGGCCAACTGGGCCGCCGTGCGCGAGCGCGTCGACGCGGCCTGCCATGCGGTAGGTCGCGATCCGTCCGAAGTTTCGATCCTGCCGGTCAGCAAGACCTTCGGTCCCGAGGCGGTGCGTGCCGCGATGTCGCTGGGCATGAAGCGCTTCGGCGAAAACAAGGTTCAGGAGATTCGCAGCAAGGCCGAGGCGCTGGCCGGCTGCGACATCGAGTGGGTGGTCATTGGCCACCTGCAGACGAACAAGGCCCGCGACGTGGCGCGCCTCGCCAGTGAAGTGCAGTCGCTGGACCGGCTGGAACTGGCCGAAGCGCTGCATCGCCGACTGCAGCACGAAGGCCGGCGCATCGATGTGCTGGTCGAGGTGAAGACCTCGCCGGAAGAGAGCAAGCAAGGCCTGCCGCCTGCCCAGTTGCCGGGCTTGCTGGATGCGCTGCGCGGCTTCGACACCCTGCGCGTGCGCGGCCTGATGACCATGGCAGTGCAGTCCGAAGACCCCGGGGCGGTGCGATCCTGCTTCCGCCAGTTGCGCCTGTTGCGCGACGAGGCCCGGCAGCAAGGCCATGACCTGCCACGACTTTCCATGGGCATGAGTGGCGATTTCGGGCTGGCGATTGCCGAGGGTGCCACGGACATACGCATCGGTACGGCCATCTTTGGCGTACGTCTCAAAACCAGCTGAAACATACGGTACCGAATTGACTAATTAGTTTACTAATTGATCAAAAAGTAATCACGTTAGGTACATTTTCTTATTTAGATCAATGCTTTACCTGTAAAGCATGGGCCGTGCCAAGTTTCGAAACGACGGGGTTTAGTTAACCCCAATCGAACATACGGCCTATATCCCTTTGCTAAGTTCACATGGTCATCACGGCCGCCAGCTCCAACGACGGCTTAACCCATGAACTGCAAAGGGATTTGTCCCACATGCCAACGAAGCGATTGATCGCCGCTGCTGCGCTTGCTGGTGCACTGCTGACCTCCCTTCCGCTGTTTGCTGCTCCTCTCGGCACCGTCAGTGCACCGTCAACGGTGAACGTCACGCCGAACCTGCTGGGCCAGTTGCCGGTGTTCGCCCCGGCGACGATGCTGGCGCAGTCCGTCGTTCCCGCCCAGGCCAGCGCAGGCGCGCCGGCCGCCAAGGGCAATGCCTCCGGCTGGGCCGTGGAAGAAGACGAGCTCGAAGCTGACGGCATGCCGGGCTCGGGCGTCGACAGCGTGGCCGCGCTGGGCAATGACACCTCCGATCTGCGCAAGACCCTCGTCGGCCTTGCCATGCAGCTGCGCGACATCCGTTACGTGCGCGGTGGCCGCGATCCCTCCACCGGTTTCGATTGCAGCGGCTTCGTCCGTTACGTGTTCGCCCATGCCGTGGGCCTGGAACTGCCGACCAACTCGGCCTCGCAGTTCGTCGCCGGCTTCAAGGTGGACCGTGGCGACATGAAGCCGGGCGACCTGGTGTTCTTCCGCACGGCAGGTCGTCGCGGCCAGGGCCGCATCTCGCACGTCGGCATCTACATCGCCAATGGCCAGTTCATCCATTCGCCCTCGCGCGGCAAGACCGTGCGCGTGGACAGCCTGGACGAGTCGTACTGGGCCCAGCGTTTCGCCGGCGCCAAGCGCCCGGGCGCGCTCGCCCGCAGCTGATTGCACATGCTCCGCAGTCAAAGGCCGCCCCAGGGCGGCCTTTTTTTATGCGTGCGGTTGCGGGACGGTCAACGGCCCAGCGCGTGCAGTTCGTCGGATTCGACGATGCGCAGGCCGGTTCGCGGCATGCCGGCCAGCTTGAGCAGCGCACGCGCCACCGCGGTGGCCTCGATGCCGCGGTAGCGGCCGGGCAGGGCGCGCGAGAGCGGCTTGGCGACGAGCTCGCCCAGGCGAAACTCGCGCCGCGCACCCAGCAGCAGGGACGGACGCACGATCGTCAGTTGGGGCCAGCCCTGTTTCTGCAGCGCCAGCTCCAGTTCGCCCTTGGTGCGGTTGTAGAAGATCCGCGAAGCGGGATTCGCGCCAAGCGCGCTGATGGCCAGGTAATGGCGCGCGCCCAGCGCCAGCGCGTGGCGCCCCAGTGACAGGGGCAGGTCGTAGTCGACCATGCGGAACGCCTCGCGCGAACCGGCCTGGCGGATGGTGGTGCCCAGGCAACAGAACACCGTGTCGATCTGGCCGTGCAGTTGTCCCGCCAGGTGGGCCACCATGCCGACCGGATTCTCGAGTTTCGGATGCGGCGGCAGCGCGTGCCGCGTCGGCGCCAGCACGTGCTCGATGCCGCGATCGTCCAGCAGCAACGACAGCAGCGCGCCGCCGGTGAGGCCGGTGGCGCCCGCAAGCAGGACCTGGCGTGGCAAGTCGCTCATGGCAACCATTCTACGGTGTGCGGGGCCTGCGCCGTGGACAATCGCTGTTAGGTTTCCGCAAGCCTCGAAGGGCAGGCGGAGGGAGCGGTACGCGTCGGGCAGGCCTGGGTCGTCCGGCGCGCCTGCACGCAACCGCCCGGGTGCACGGCCGGCCACGGTCGTGGCGATCCGGCGCCGGCCGGCAGCATGGCGTGGCTTGCCGCGATCGGAGGTGTCCCTGGTGACCGTCCGCGTGGCGGCAATCGGCGCGTGCGGTTACGCTTGGAAGGATTTTTCCGGAACTGGTCGCGAATGCCCTTCGATCTGCCCCCCGTCACCCGCAACCTGCTCATCGCCAACGTAGCGGTCTTCCTGTTGCAGCAGCTGATGGGTGACACCCTGCTGATGCACTTCGCGCTGTGGCCGTGGGGGCCGGACCAGGTGGCCCAGACGGCCGATGGCATCGTTTCCATCGGGTTCCGTCCGTGGCAGCTGGTGTCCTACGCCTTCATGCACGGAAGCACGCTGCACCTGCTGTCCAACATGCTCGCCCTGTACATGTTTGGCGGGCAGATCGAGCGCCTGTTCGGTTCGCGCAACTTCACCCTGTACTACTTCGTCTGCCTGCTGGTCGCCGCACTGGCGCAGCTGGTGGTGGTGAAGTGGTTTACCGGCGGGTTCTATCCCACGCTGGGTGCCTCGGGTGCGATCTTCGGCATCCTGCTGGCGTTCGGCATGATGTTCCCGCATGCGAAGATGATGCTGATCCTGCTGCCGATACCGATCTCGGCATGGTTGTTTGTCACGCTCTACGCACTTTACGAACTGGTGCTTGGCGTCACCGGTACACAGGCGGGCATTGCGCACTTCGCCCACCTGGGCGGCATGCTGGGTGGCTACGTGCTGATCCAGTACTGGCGCGGCAAGTTGCCCATCAAGCCCCGGCGCAGCCTCTGGCGCTGATCGCACGTTACTTCTTTCCTTGGCCATTCCATGACGCAGCATCTCCAGCGCCGACTCAATCCGCGCCACATCACATTCATGGCGCTGGGCATGGCCATTGGCGCGGGCCTGTTCCTGGGTTCGGCCGACGCCATCAAGCTGGCGGGTCCTTCCGTGTTGTTCGCCTACCTGTTTGGCGGCCTGATGATCTACATCATCATGCGCGCCCTGGGCGAGATGACCGTGCGCGATCCCGTCGCCGGCTCGTTCAGCGTCTATGCGCAGAAATACCTGGGCCCGTTCGCCGGCTACCTCACCGGCTGGAACTACTTCATCCTCATGGTGGGCGTCGGCATGGCGGAAAGTACCGCCGTGGGCATCTACATGAAGCAATGGTTCCCCGAGCTGCCGCAGTGGATCTGGGTGTTCGGCAGCGTCGTGCTGATCGGCGGCCTGAACCTCATGGCGGTGAAGGTCTACGGCGAAATGGAATTCTGGTTCACCCTGATCAAGGTGCTCGCCGTGATGCTGATGATTGCCGGCGGTCTGTCGATCATTGCGCTGGGCTGGGGCAATGGCGGTCGCCCGATGGGGCTGGGCAACCTCTGGCAGCACGGTGGCTGGTTGCCGCATGGGATCACCGGCATGGTGATGGCCTTGCCGGTGGTGGTGTTTGCCTTCGGCGGCATCGAAACCATCGGTATCGCGGCCGGCGAGGCGGCACAGCCGGAACGCACGATTCCGCGCGCGGTGAACTCGGTGCTGTGGCGTATCCTGATCTTCTACGTCGGCGCGCTGTTCGTGATCATGGCGTTGTACCCGTGGGACGCGCTGGGCACCACGGGCAGTCCCTTCGTGACGACGTTTGCCAGGCTCGGCATTCAGCAGGCGGCGGGACTGATCAACTTCGTGGTCATCACGGCGGCATTGTCCGGTTTCAACTGCACGACCTTTGCAGGCAGCCGCATGCTCTACAGCCTGGCCAGCAAGGGACAGGCGCCGGCCATGCTTACGCACGTCAACGCGCACGGCGTGCCGGTCCGTGCGGTGATCGTGACCCTGGTCTGCCTGGTGTTCGGCGTGCTGCTGAATTACCTGCTGCCGGAAGACATCTTCAAGAAGATGATGTCGGTGCTCTCGTTCAATACGGTGTGGACGTGGTCGATGGTGTTGCTGGCGCACTACAGCTTCCGTCGCTGGCAGCGACGGCACGGGGAGGCGCCGATGCCGTTCCGCCTGCGCTGGTGGCCGTTGAGCGGGGTGGTCTGTCTGGCCTTTCTCGCCTTCGTCGTGGTCATGCTGGGGGTGAGCCCCGACACGCGCGTCGCGCTGTACGTGGGCGCGATTTGGATAGCCTCGTTGTCGGCGGCATACAAGTGGTTCGGCGTCGGTCGGCGCATGCACATCGCCGCCGCGGCGCCGGCTTCGACCTGATGACCTGGGCGGCGCGCGCCGGCGCGACCGCGGAGGACTGCAAGCGTGCGTACCATCGGCCTGATTGGCGGCATGAGTTGGGAATCCACGGTGCTCTACTACCAGTGGATCAATCGTGGCGTGCGTGGCCGGCTGGGCCCGCTCAGTTCGGCGCGGCTGCTGCTCGATAGCCTCGACTTCGCCGCCATCGAAGTCTTGCAACGGCAGGGCGACTGGACGCGCGCCGGCGAGGTGTTGGCCGCATCGGCGCGCCGCCTCGAGGCGGGCGGCGCCGAATGCATCGTGCTGGCCACCAACACCATGCACAAGGTGGCCGATGCCATCGTGCAGGCCACCCCGCTGCCATTCCTGCATATTGCCGACGCGACCGGCGCGGCCATCGGCGCCGCCGGTATCCGCACGGTCGCCTTGCTCGGCACGGCCTTCACCATGGAAGAAGACTTCTACCGCGGACGCCTGCGCGACGCGTTCGGCATCCGTTGCGTGGTGCCACCCGCGGATGTGCGCCGGGAAGTGCACCGGATCATCTATGAAGAGCTGTGTGCCGGCGTCGTGAGCGAGCGATCGCGGGCGTTCTTCCGCGCCGTCATGGCGGCATGCGTGGTGGACGGTGCGCAAGGCATCATCCTGGGCTGCACCGAGATCGGCCTGCTGGTGGGGCCGCAGGACAGCGTCGTGCCGCTGTTCGATACCGCCGCCCTGCATGCGGCGGCGGCCGTGGATTTCTCCCTCGCCGGCGCGTGACCGGCGAGGTGTCCGTCAACGCAGGGCGAGGAAGTCCGGGCTGACCACGAAGCGCACGGCATCGAGCCGCAGCCGCGATTCGGGCAGGGCGGACAGCAGTGCCGTGCGCTCCGCCGCGACCGTGCCGATTTCCGCCTCGCTGATCGCAGGATTGACGTCACGCAGGGCGATCAGGCGCGACAGTTCCGCATCGAGCGTGTCGGTGGCCTGGGCCAGGGCCTCGGCAATGCTGGCCTGCGCGCGCTCGGCGGCCAGCGCTTCGGCCCGTTCGAGCATGGGCGGCACCAGCTTGGTGAGGAACTTGCGATAACGCGGCACTTCGATGCTGCGGTCGGCCGCCTTGCGCAAGCCCACGTCGCCGGGGCGGAAGTCGGCGCGTTCGGCCAGCCGCGTATCGACCGTGACGACGACGGGCTGGGTAGGCAAGAAGCGCTCCGCATCGAGCTTGCGGTCGGCCACGCATTCCAGCAGGTACACCGCCTGCAGCAAGGCCGTGCGCGGCGGCAATGCGTCATCCACCAGGAAGGCCGCATTGCCTTGCTCGCTGGACAGGGCCAGGTCGAGCGCACCCAGCACCAGCGGATGATCCAGTCGCAGCAAGGGGAGCTCTTCGCGTGCCAGTGCGACCTCGCGCGCAAACGTCACCGCCTGCGGGCCCTCGGCGAAGCCGGGCAGGGCATCGGTGGAGAGATACTGCGGGTCGAGCAGCAAGACCTTGCCGCCCAGTTCCTCGGCGTGGATGCCGAAGCGCTCGAGCAGGCCCTGGATGAACGCATCGCGGGTCGGGTCGTGGTCCTCGCGGGTGAACGCCTGCTGCAGTTCGTCCGCGTGCAGGTCGCGACTGGCGGCCAGTTCCAGCAGATGGTCGCGGCCTTCGCGGATCAGTTCGGCCATTTCCTCGTGGCTGCCGCGCGTTTCCGCCAGCAGCACCTCGAGTTCCTGGTCGCGGTTGTCGTCGCCGCGGGCGTGATCGGCGGCCAGCTGCGCCAGTGATTCGCCGTATCGGCGCAGCAGTTCGCGGCCATCGGCGGGGCTGGAGCGGAACGCATCCACGCCTTCGTCATACCAGCGTGCCAGCACGTGCTGCGCACTGTCCGCCACGGCCAGGATGTGGATGCTGATGTCGTGCTTCTGGCCAATGCGGTCGAGGCGGCCGATGCGCTGCTCCAGCAGGTCGGGATCGAGCGGCAGGTCCCACAGCACGAGCCGGTGCGCGAACTGGAAATTGCGACCTTCCGAGCCGATTTCGGAGCACAGCAGCAGGCGGGCGCCATCGGGCTGCGCGAAGTAGGCCGCGTTGCGGTCGCGCTGCACGATGCCGAGCCCCTCGTGGAAGCGCGCGATGCCCGCGCCGGTGCGCGTGCGCAGCGCTTCTTCCAGTGCCAGTACCTTGGCCTGGCTGCGACAGATCAGCAGGAATTTGTCCTGCGGGTACGCGTCGAGCAGGGTGACCAGGGCTTCCAGGCGCGGGTCGGCGCCGTAGTCGATCTCGAGGGCCGGTGCCGGTTGCTGGATGTCCGCGTGGAACTCGGCCAGCAGGGCCTGGCGGCCATCTTCACCCAGCGTGGCGGCCTCGAGCAGGTGCCACACCGGCAGGCGTTTGGGAAAGCCGCCGATGCTGGCCCGCCGGTTGCGGAACATCACGCGGCCGGTGCCGTGGCGGTCGATCAGCGCGGCGAGAATGGCGCGCGCGTGCTCGGGCCGGGTGGTGTCGGACAGCAACGACAGCAGCGGCTCGTCGCCGGCGAAGGCGTCGTGCAGCGTGGCGCGCTGGGCATCGTCCAGTGCCTGGCCATCGAGCAGGCGGTCGGCGATCTTCGACAGATTGTGGAAGGCATCCGCTTCGGACAGATAGACATCCAGGTCGTGGTAGCGCTGCGGGTCGAGCAGGCGCAGGCGCGCGAAATGGCCGCTGCGGCCGAGCTGCTCCGGCGTGGCGGTGAGCAGGATCACCCCGGGCGTCGCCTCGGCGAGCTTTTCCACCAGCGTATAGCGCGGACTGGCCACATCGGGCGACCACGCCAGGTGATGCGCCTCGTCCACCACGAGCAGGTCCCACGGCGCCGCCAGCAGCTGCTGGGCACGCTTGGGCGATTGCTCGAGAAAGCTGAAGTCGGCGATGACCAGCTGTTCGTCCTCGAACGGATTGCGGCCGTCGCCGGATTGATCCAGCGCTTCGCAGCGTTCCTCGTCGTAGATCGCAAAGCTGAGGTTGAAGCGGCGCAGCAGCTCGACGAACCATTGGTAGACCAGGGTGTCCGGCAGCAGCAGCAGGACGCGCGCGGCGCGACCCGTGGCCAGCTGGCGAGCAATGATCATGCCGGCTTCGATGGTCTTGCCCAGCCCCACTTCGTCCGCCAGCAGCACCCGTGGCGGGCGACGCGAGGCAGCGATGCCGGCCACGCGCAACTGATGCGGCACCAGGCCGATGCGGGCCGCGCCGAGGCCCCAGGCCGGCGAGCGGCGAGCAGCGGCGCGCCGCTTGAGGCCTTCCAGGCGCAGTTCGAAATGCGCGACAGGGTCGGTGCGGCCACCGATCAGGCGATCGTCGGCCTGGCTGACGCTTTGTTCATCGTCGAGCTGGCCTTCTTCCAGCTCGCGGCCTTCGCCGCGGTAGATCAGCAGCTCTTCGCGGATCTCCACCCGCTCGACCAGGAAGGCCAGGCCCTTGCCCGCCACGCGCTGGCCGGGACGGAACTCCGCGCGCACCAACGGCGCCGAGTCGACTGCATAAGGCCGCAGCACGCCAGCCTTGGCGAACAGCACCTGCACTCCGCGTCCTTCGACGCGCAACACAGTGCCGAGGCCGAGCTCAGGCTCGGCGGTAGAGATCCATCGTTGACCGGGAACGAACATCAGGGGTACCGCAAGCTGCAAGGACCGCCAATTATCCGCCCAGTGGTTGTGGATGCCTAGCGAAAGCGGCAAGACCGGCCGTGACGCTCGCGGGCGTGCCGATTCCAGGCAGGCACGAGGTCTGCATGCGAGGGCCCGCGTCGCTGGAAGGTGCGCCCTGCGATGATGAACCGTGGCGTGAAATCTGCCATGCAGCCAGCCAAGGCCGATACGCGGGGCTGGCTTTCATCCCTGCCTGAAGCCTTGTGATGCCCATCACCGTTGTGGGTCAAGGGATTGCCACTTGTCGGAAAATTCCTCCCTCCTGTCGGCCGAGGACTGGTCCGCGAGGGGGCAACGGATAGATTAAGGGCTGGGGAACCAGGGGGAATCCATGCAAGTCTTGTCGTGTCGGCGTGGTAACTCGTTGATCGAGATGCCGGAGGCGAGTGCCTTCGGCGGTCGACCGTGGGAGCGTGGGTTGGCCCTGCGCGAGGTGCATGGCGCCCGTCCAAGGGGCAACGCTTGGGCATTGCGTGCGGTCCGGGCAGTACGTCGTGGCCGCGGCTTTACCATGGTCGAGCTGATGATCACGCTGGCCGTCGCGGTGATGCTGATCGCCATTGCCGTGCCCAGCTTCAATTCCATCATCCTCACCAACAAGCTCACGACCGCGGCGAATGACGTGGTCGGCGCGCTCACCACCGCGCGCATGGAGGCGGTGAAGCGCAACGCCAACGCCCAGTTTTGCAGCAACTCCGCGGCCAGCAACACGTCCGACACGCTGGGTACCCAGTGCGGCACGCTGGCCGGTGCCGTGTATGTGATGACCAGCGGCACCACCACGGCGCAGGTGCACGCCGGCACGGTCGGCATCACGGCTCCGGTGCAGTTGAGCGGAAACATGACGGCCTTGCGCTTCAACGGCCAGGGCCTGGGCTACACCATCGGTGCATCGACGCCCTATGGCGGCGCGGTGGCGGACATCTGCACCAGCTCGCTCAACCTGACCAATAACCATCGCGTCATCACCATGACTGCCGGGTCGATCATCACAGTGACGACTTCGTCGGGAGCTTGCCCCTAATGAATCATTCAATCCTTCCTGCATCGATGATGCGTAGCGGCCTGGCCGGGGCGGGGCATCGCCAGGCGGGCGCACGCGCTGGCCTCGGTCGTCGACGCCGTCAGCAGGCGGGTGTCGGCCTCATCGAGGTGCTGGTGGCCGTGCTGATCCTGTCCATTGCGTTCCTGGGCATCGCCGCCCTGCAGGCGATGTCCCTGTCCACCAACAACAGCGCCATGGCGCGCAGCATGGCGACGATCTCGAGTTACTCGATCCTGGACGCCATGCGTGCCGATTACGCCAATGCGACCACCGGCGCCGCCTACAACACCACCACGCCGCTCAAGGCCAATGCCTGTCCGACGGGCACGGCCAGCCTGGCCGCGGCGCAGCTCAGCCAGTGGTGCAACCAGCTGGGCAGCAATCTGGGCGTGGCCGCCACCACGACGGGGGCGATCAACTGCTCGGCTGCCGGCGACTGCACCATCACGATCACCTTCGATGACAGCCGGGCGGGCGTGGGCGGTTCAAGTACACAGACGGTCGTGACCAGGGCGATGCTATGAAGATGCGTTCCACCCATCGCAACGCCAGCCGGCGAGCGGCAGTCTGCGCGAACAAGTCGACCGCGGGCTTTACCCTGGTCGAGCTGATGGTGTCCATGCTGCTTGGCCTGGTCGTCATCGCGGGCGTCGGCAGCGTGTTCCTGTCGAACCAGCAGGTATACCGGACCAACAAGGCGCTGGGCGACGTGCAGGACAGCTCGCGCATCGCCTTTGAAATGATGGCTCGCGATATTCGCAGTGCCGGGTTGACCGGTTGCGATACCACCAGCGGGCGCATGGCCAACGTGCTCAAGAACGGCCCCAACAACGGCGGCACCACCTGGTGGGCGAACTGGAACAACACCATCGTCGGCTTCGCCAGCAGCCAGACCGACACGGCGGTGCAGGCGGCCGGCGCCACGCGCGTCGCCAACACGGATTCGCTGATGCTGCTCGGCCTCGAAGGCTCGGGCGTCAGCGTGAAGACCGACAGCGAGCCGGCCGGCTCGTTCACCATCAATGAAACCACGTCGGACCTGCAGACCGGCGACGTGGTGGTGGTCTGCGATCCCGACCACGGCGCGGTGGTGCAACTCTCGAACGTGGCCGCCGGCACGCTCACGCATGCCACCAGCGGCACGCCGGGCAACTGCACCACCGACCTGAGCTATCCCACGGTGTGCAGCAGCGGCAGCAGCTACGCCTTTGCGCCCAACGCACAGATCGCCAAGCTGACCGCGGCTGACTGGTACGTCGGCCAGAACGCGGTCGGCGGCAGTTCGCTGTATCGCATCGCGTTGACCAACACGGCTGCGGCGCTGACGACGCCATCCTCGGAAATGGTGAGGAATGTGACGGCCATGAACATTACTTACCACCAGACCGGCAATGCGAGTTTCGTGACCGCCGACCTGGTCGCCAACTGGGCTGCCGTGGACGCGGTGCAGGTCAGGCTGGTCATGACCAGCACCGACCAGCGGGCCGGTACCAACATCAAGCCCATCTCCCGCACGTTCACCTCCACGACCACCGTGCGCAACCGGGTACGCTGACATGAGCCACGTCCTTTCACGCAGCAGTTCGTCCGCTCGTGCGGTCAGTCACCAGGATGGCGTTGTCGTCGCGGCTGCTCATGCGCATCGTTCCGGCAGGGGCATGCCGGGGGCGCGGATGCGGCGCGCCCGGTGCGGCGCAAAGGGCCGCCAGGATGGCGTAGCCCTGGCCGTGGCGCTGATCCTGCTGATCGTGATCACCCTGGTGGGCTTTGCCGCCGTGCGCGGCACCATCATGCAGCAGAAGATGGCGTCCAACATGTACGACCGGCAGATTGCGTTCCAGAGCGCGGAAGCGGCCATACGCGCCGCCACCGCCCGCATCGCCAGCAATCCGGGCGACATCGCGCGCAACTGCCAGGCGGGCGGCGTGGTGTGCCCGGCCAATCCTTTCAATGATCCCAATCTCGATACGACCAAGATCATTTCGGTGACCTCGGGCACCGGGACGGGGCAGTTCACCGCCAGCGCGGTTTCCACCGGCCAGCCCCAGTATGTGATCGAGAACATGGGCAACTGGTACGACCCCAACACCAGTACGGGTTACAACCAGACGGCCAATGCACACAACTACGGTGCCCAGGGCACCTCGACCACCGCGGTGTACTACCGGGTCACCGCGCGTAGCGGCGACCCCGCCACGGTGGGCAACCGCGCGGTCGTGACCCTGCAAGCCATGATCAAGCAGGGCTGATCGACAGCCCTGGTCACCGATACAGCATGAGCAACCTTTCCATGTCGCTTCCTTTCGAGAGCACAGCCGCCATGAACACCTCATTTCGACTGCGCAACAAGATTGCCGGTTTTCTCGGCAAGTTGTTCTGCACCAGCCTGGTGGTCTGTGGCCTGGGGGTGGCAAGCGAGCCCGCTTATGCGGCCGTGACCATCGACAAGGCGCCGCTGATCATCCAGGCATCGCTGCCGCCGGATATCGTGCTGATGCTCGACGATTCCGGATCGATGGCGTCCGACTACATGCCGGACCAGGGCTACCTGCCCAGCGATATCGCCAATGGCAGCACCTCGACGGACGGTTACCGGAATTCCGCCAACAACGGGACGTACTACAACCCGGCGGTTACCTACTTGCCGCCCCCGAAGGCGAACGGCACCAACTTTTACAATGCGCCGACCGGCGGCGTAGGTTCTGCTTTCAACGATGGATTTCTCGACCAGTCGGCCGTCGATGTGACGCAGTACAAGGGAACCTATAACTACTACACGCGCTTCACGATCACCACGACCTCCACGTACGCCGCGACGGGCACCACGACGTATTCGTGCCCCAATCAGTACACCCTGATCAATGGCAACCAGTGCAAGAAGACCAGTGGCTCCAATCAGGGAACCATCATCGCTGCCAATTCAAACACGACGTATAGCTGCAACAACGGCGATTCCCTGAGCGGCCAGACATGCACGAACACGGTCTCGTCCTTCAAGTACTATTTCACCTATACCACCGGTCCGGCCATCGGGCCGTACGTCCAGCACTATGTGGGCAAGACCGGCGACTGCGCGAGTCTGTCCGCGGCGAACCAGCTGGTCTGTGACGACGGCACGACGACCCAGCAGAACGTCGCCAACTGGTTCTCGTACTACCGAACCCGCATCCTGATGGCCAAGAGCGGCCTGATGAATTCGTTCGTCGGCATCGACGCCAAGTACCGCGTCGGCTTTGGCTCGATCAATAACAACAACACCAACGACATCAAGGCCGTCAGCTATACCAATAGCTACAACGGGAACTACATCGCCACCGTGAAGCCGTTTGGCGATGGTTCCACGGGTACGCAAAAAGCGTACTTCTGGACCTGGGTCAACAATATTACGCCCAACAATTCCACGCCGTTGCGTGTGGCGCTGGACTCGGTGGGCCAGTATTACCAGAAGTCCAGCCAGCCCTGGTCGACGATGTCGACCGACCCCAATCCCAATGACCCCACCGAGCTGGCCTGTCGCCAGGCGTATACGATCCTGACCACGGACGGCTTCTGGAACGAGACGAACTACAATCCGAGCCCGGCAAACAACGCGGACAACGTGGCAGGCACGAAAGTCACCGGGCCGAACAGTCAGAACTATACGTACTCGCCCGCCGCGCCTTACTCCGGTTCCACCTCCAATACGCTCGCCGACGTGGCGATGCAGTATTGGGAGACGGACCTGCGCAGCAGCACGGCCAACGAAGTGCCCACCAGCACGGAAGACCCTGCCTTCTGGCAGCACATGGTCACCTTCACCCTCGGCCTGGGCTTCACTCCGCTGTATGCGGACAAGGTCACGCCCATTCCGATGAATCAGGTCTTCGCCTGGGCCAATGGCGACACGACCAAGGCCATCAGCGGCTTCGCGTGGCCCGCGCCGGCTTCCAATTCGATCAACAACATCGCCGACCTGGCGCATGCCGCGGTCAACGGCCACGGTGGCTTCTATTCGGCGACCACGCCGCAGTCGTTTACCAATGGCCTGAAGGATGCGCTCAAGCGCGCCTCCGAGCGCGTCGGTACCGGCGCCAGCCTGGCGGCCAACTCGACGCAGCTGCAGACGGGAACGGTCGCCTACCAGGCCAATTACTACACGGCCAAGTGGAAAGGTGACCTGAAGGCGCTCGCCATCAACTCCACCACCGGTGCCATTTCGACCACGCCCAGCTGGACCGCATCCAACGTGTTGCCGGCGGCCGCGAGCAGGAACATTTATTCCTATAACCCCTCGTCGTTGACCTACATGGCGTTCAAGGTGGCTGCCGACGGCACGCTGCCGGCATTGTCGACGGCCCAGCTCAATGCGCTGGGTGCCAGCACGTCCTTGCAGACGAACATGATCAACTACCTGCGTGGCGATGCGACGCAGGAAGTGAAGAGCGGCGGTGCCTTCCGCAACCGCGACACGCCCATCGGCGACATCGTCAATTCGCAGCCGGTGTACGTGGGCGCGCCCTCCACCAACCAGTTCAACAACCAGACCTTCACCGGGTCGACCAGCTTCGCCACCTATGCGAGCAACAAGGCGTCGCGCACGGGCCTGATCTATGTCGCCGCCAACGACGGCATGCTGCACGCGTTCAACGCCAGCACCGGTGCTGAAACGTATGCCTACCTGCCTGGCGCGGTCATCACCAGCAACCTGACCGACCTGTCCAGCACCGACTACGGCACCAACGTGTCGCACGAGTTCTTCAATGACGGCGAGCTCACCGTCGCTGACGTCTATATCGGCAGCGCCTGGAAGACGGTGCTGGTGGGTACGACCGGGCGTGGCCTGGCCAAGACGGTGTATGCCCTGGACGTCACCGACCCGGCGAACATCCAGTTCCTGTGGGAGCGTTCGTCCGGCGATGGCCTCACCAACAGCACCTATATCGGCCAGATGACCGGCAAGCCCGTGATCGCGCAGACCGCCGATGGCACCTGGTCGGTGCTCATGGGCAACGGTTACAACAGCCCCGCGGCTACGGCTGCGCTGCTGCAGTTCAAGCTCTCGGACGGCACCCTCAACGTGCATGCCACGACCGATACCAGCGGCCTGGCGGCGCCCGCCGTGTGGATCGACCCGTCCAACAACGGCATCAGCACCATGGCGTATGCCGGCGATGCCGATGGCAATGTCTGGTCGTTCACGCTCAATACGGTGTCCGTCGATCCGAACACCGGGCTTTCGACGCTGACCGCCACGCCGAGCAGCTCGGGCGTGAAGCTGTTCACGGCCAAGGATTCGGGCAACAAGGCCCAGCCCATCACGTCGGGCATGCTGGCCGGCAAGGATCCGCAGACCGGCAATGTCTGGTTGTTCTTCGGTACCGGCAAGTACCTGACCGCAACGGACCTGACCGACCTGAGCACGCAGACCTGGTACGGGCTGGTCGTCACGTCCGGCACGAGCAACAACCCGGCGATCACCTCGAGCATGGGGCGCAGTTCGCTGGCCCAGCGGTCGATCACGTCCGAGACGGCTGCGTCCGGCTCGGCGCCGGGATCGCGCACCGTCACCACCACCACCAACGCGACCTCGATGACCGGCAAGTCCGGCTGGTATATCGACCTGTTGTCGCCGGGCCTGGATGCGAGCGGGAACCTCGCTCCCAACATCACGGCGCAGGGCGAGCGGATGGTCACGCCCAACCAGTTCCAGGGCAACCTGCTGCTGGGCACGACGCGCATTCCCAAGGCCTCCGATGCCTGCAATCCCTCGGGCAGCGGCTGGGTCATGGCGGTGGATCCGTTCACCGGTACCAATCCGCAGTCGAACTTCTTTGACATCAATGGCGACGGGTCCATCAACTCGTCGGACTCGGTCAATGGTACGCCGGCGGCCGGCATCGGCTTTAGCTCCTTGCCCAACAACCCGATCTTCGTCGGCGGCACCATGCTGATGAGCTTCGACAACGGCAGCAACAGCAGCATCCAGACGTCGGGATCGACCAGCGGCACGACGCGTGTGTCCTGGCGTGAGCTGATCAACCAGTAAAGGATCGAATGATGAAAGGTATTTCCTCACTGACTGGTGCAGCCCCCGCGCATGGACTGTGGAGCTCGCACGCGCGACGACCGGGCTGGCGCCAGCTCGGCTTCACGCTGATCGAGACGATGATCGTGGTGGCGATCATTGCCATCCTGGCGGCGATTGCTTATCCGTCGTATGTGTCGCACATCGCCAAGGCCAATCGCGTGGCGGCCGAGGGCTGCCTGTCCGAGGTGGCCAACTACATGGAGCGTTACTACACGACCTATCTGCGCTACGACCAGGATCCGAGCACCGCGACTGCGAATCCGTACACGCTGCCCGGTTGCGCCAGCGCCACGCAGACGGGCGCGAATTACACCTATCCGGCGCCCACCGTGCTGACCGCGACCGCCTATACGATCACGGCCGTGCCGACGGGCACCCAGGCCGCCCGCGATGCGCGCTGCGGAACGCTTACGCTGGACCAGACCGGCACGCGCACGGTTTCCGGTTCGAACGGGACGGCTGCCTGCTGGTAAGCAAGGGGCGTGCTGCGCGCAGCCCAGGCTGCCGCGGCGTCGCGTAGAAGGATTAGTCGCTGGGGGCGCCGCCTCCGGCATCGCTGGCTGAGGGAAGGCACGTCTTCCCGCTCGCGGCAGGCTTCAGCGCAGCGGATGAGCCTGCATCAGCTCTCCGCCCATTGCCGCAGCAGGTTGTGGTACACGCCTGTCAGCTGCAACACGGCCTGCGCATCGGCGCCGGTCCGGGTGAGGGCCTGGATGGACGTATCCAGTTCGAACAGCATGCGGCGCCGGTGGTCGTCACGCACCAGGCTCTGCACCCAGAAGAAGGCCGCCAGGCGTGCGCCGCGTGTCACCGGTGCGACGCGGTGCAGGCTGCTCGAGGGGTAAATGATGATGTCGCCGGCGGGCAGCTTCACTTCGTGTTCGCCGTAGGTGTCGCTGATCACCAGTTCGCCGCCGTCGTACTCCTCCGGATCGGCCAGGAACAGCGTGCATGAGATGTCGCTGCGCAACTGCTCGCCATCGGGCAGCGCCATCACGGCGCCATCGACGTGGAAGCCATACTGGCCGCCGCCCTCGTAGCGGTTGAAACGAGGCATGAGCGTGCGCCGGGGCAGGGTGGCGGCGTGATAGAGCGGGTGGCGGGCGAGCGCGTCGAGCACGACGCGCCCCAGTCCTTCGCGCAACGGCGAGGCGTCCGGCAATTGCAGGTTGCGCTTTACCTGGGCGCCTTGCGCGCCGACGGTTTCGCGGCCGTCGGTCCAGTCGGCGCGGTCCAGCGCCTGGCGGATGCGGGTGACCTGCTGGCGATCGAGGATGTCCGGGATGTGCAGCAGCATGGTCGTTCCTCGAAAGCAGCCTGGAAGCTTTGGATACTCCGCGCGCGTCATGCCGGACTTCGCCGGCATGACGATGCCAGGACGGGGTCAGAACCGGAAGTTGGCCGTGAGCATGGCCGAACGCGGCGAGCCAGGCGTGTAACGGTAGCCGCTCTTGTTGATGGCGGCCACGTAGTCCTTGTCGAACAGGTTGTACAGATTCAACTGCAGGTCGAAGGACTTGTTCACCGGGTACGATGCCATGGCATCGAACACCCAATAGGCTTCGGTGTAGCTCGGGGTGCCGATGGCGCCGTCGACGCCGCGCTTCATCTCGCCGGCGTAGCGCGCACCACCGCCAATGGTCAGGCCCAAGGGCAGGCGGTAGGTGGTCCAGCTGGTGAAGGCGCTCCTGGGTGTATAGGCAAGGTCGGACGAGCCGTCGTTGCTCACGGCGGTGCCGCTGACCACGCTGGTGTCCATGGTGGTGAAGCCCGCGCTGACCGCCCAGTTGTCGGTCAGCTTGCCCACGGCGCTGAGCTCCACGCCCTGCACGCGCTTCTTGCCGACCTGGTAGTAGAGCAGGGTGACCGGATCCTGCACGAGGTCATTGGTGACCGTGGTGCGGTACAGCGCGCCGGTCAGCAGCAGGCGGTGGTCGAGCAGTTCCCACTTGGCGCCGACTTCGGCGGTGCGCGCCTTCTGCGGATCGAGGTTGGGGTTGTCCGCGCTGTTGGCTGCATTGCTCAGCGTCAGCGTGGCGCCGCCCGGCGGCTCGGCCGATACGGCGAAGTTGGCGTAGATGCTGCCGTTCGGTGCCGGCTTGTACAGCAGGCCGAGCTTCCAGTTGAAGAGGTTGTCGCTCTTGCTGGTATCGAGGCCCGGCACGACGGCGCCGAGGGGCAGGTTGCCGCACGCCGGCGCATTGCGCGCGCCGCACTGCACCTGGCTGGTGAAATCGGTGTCGTAGTGATCCAGGCGCACGCCCGCATTCAACTGCCAATGCTCGTTGAACTTCAGCGTGTCGAACACGTAGCCGGCAGCGGTGTTGGTCTTGGCATTGCTGTAGGCACCGGTGGGGCCGTAGGCCAGGCCCGTCACATCCCAGTCCGGGGCATACAGGTTGGCAGCGGGCCAGGTCGTGCCATTGAGTGCTGCGATGCCTTCCGTGGTGGCCTTTTCCTGCGTGAGCTCGATGCCGGTGCTGAGGTTGTGCGTGATGCCACCGGTGTCGAAGTTCGCCGTCAGGTTGGTCTGGTTGGTGATGATGCGGTTGGCCTGGTGCTTGAACGTCGGGTTGCTGCGCGCAAGGGTCCAGGTCGATGGATCGTTGAGGTTGGGCGTCAGCAGGTTTGCCGCGCTGCCCATGAACGAAGTGAGCAGGTAGTCCTCGCGGGTGCGGCCCCAGCGCGTGGTGCTGTGCAGCGCCATGTCGGCGCTGAACTCGTGCTCGACCAGCGCGGTGAACATGTCGGCGGTGACATGGTCATGGTCGGCGGTGGTGCCGTAGAAGTGCGAGGAATCGACCATTGGCGCCTCGCCGATCTGCGGACGCTTCGGGTCGGGGCTGCTGTAGCCAGGGAGGCCGATGGTGGGCACGCCGCCGTCGGGCACGTTGTTCTGCTTCACGTGCAGGTAGTCGAGGTAGACACGGGTTGCCGTGCCCAGGCCCAATGCCAGCGTCGGCGCCACACCCCAGCGGTTGTTCTCCACCTTGTCGCGCCCCGGCACGCCGCTGTCCTGGCCCATCACGTTGAGGCGGAAGGCCGAGCTGTCGCCGATGGACTGGTTCCAGTCGGCGGTGGCGCGGCGGCGATCGGCGCTGCCGTAGGAGACCGAGCCGGTCACGCCGCTGCCCAGTTCCGCCTGCTTGCTCACCATGTTGATCGCGCCGGTGGGCGCCGTGCGACCGTTGTCGGTGCCGGCGGGGCCCTTGGTCACTTCCACCTGCTCGATGTTGAACACGTCGCGCGAGATGCTGCCCAGGTCGCGCACGCCATCCACGAAGATGCTGGTGGAGGTGTCAAAGCCGCGCATGTAGATGCCGTCACCGGTGGACGTGGTGCCGTTTTCGCCGACGTAGAAGGTGCCCACGCCCGGGCTGTTGCGCAGGGCTTCGGTGAGCGTGGAGGCGCCCTGTTCCTGGATCAGCTGCCGGCTGATCACGTTGATGGTCTGCGTGGTGTCCAGCAGCGGCTGCGTGAATTTGGGCGAGGAGACCTTGTCGACCTTGTAGTCGTTGGCGACGGTGCCATCGACCTGCACGCCCGGCAGGTTCCTGGTCTCGGTGGTCGTGGCCGCATCCGGCGTCGTGTCACCCGCCAGCGCGGGGTGTGCCATGGCCAGGCCGGTGATCAGGGTGGCGGCAGTCGCGGCGCCCAGGGCAGTGCGGGTGACAGGGTGCTTGCGGCTCTTGATGTGGGCCATGGAGAAACTCATCCAATGAGGTGAACGGGGGATCAGTCAGCAGCCGTCAGGGGGACGGGGATGACGGCTGGCGATGGCGGGCGTCGATCCGGGCGTGTTTTCTTGCGGTTCGAGGGGCCGTCGAGCGCGCCTGGTGGGCGCGAGCGGCACGGCCATCGTCGTTTCCCTGGGCTGGCCGACGGCCAAGCATTCATTAAATGTTATTGGGAATGAGAATGAGTTGCAATAGCGTGACGGGCGCTGCCGCCGAGGCACCGCCAGGACGGCGCGCATGCCCAGTCCGATAACGGACGGCAGGGTTCGGTTAGCCTGATGAGTCTGGAAAGCGGGAGACCGATGTCATGCGGATGCTGGTAGTGGGTGCGGGAGCCACCGGTGGCTATTTCGGGGGACGGCTGCTCGAGAGCGGGCAGGACGTGACCTTCCTCGTGCGCGCCGGGCGCGCGGCGTCGCTGGCACAGCACGGCCTCGTCCTGCGCAGCAGCCTGGGCGACGCGAGCCTGCCTGCGCCACCGACGGTGCAGGCCGGCCAACTTCGTGGGCACTTCGATCTGGTCCTGCTCAGCTGCAAGGCTTACCACTTGCCCCAGGTCATCGACGACCTGGCGCCCGCGGTAGGGCCGGAGACGACCCTACTGCCGCTGTTGAACGGCATGCGGCACCTAGACCTGCTTGACGCGCGCTTCGGCGCCGATCGCGTGCTCGGTGGCCAGTGCGTCATCGCCGCGACGCTGGATGCGGCGGGCGCCGTGCGTCATCTCAACCAGTCGCACAGCCTGACCTTCGGCGAGCGCGACGGCTCCCGCTCGCCGCGGGTGGAGCGCATCGCCATGGCCATGGCGGGAGCACGCTTCGAACCGCGCCTGAGCACCACCATCCTGCAGGACATGTGGGACAAGTGGGTGTTCCTGGCCTCGCTGGCCGGCATCACCTGCCTGATGCGCGCGCCGGTCGGTGACATCGTGGCCGCGCCGGGCGGCCTGCAGGCCACGTTGCACCTGCTTGAAGACTGCCACCGCGTCGCCGCCGCCAACGGCCACGCACCGGCCGATGCGGTGCTGGCACGCGCACGCTCGGTGCTGACCGAGGCGGGATCGACGCTGAGTGCGTCGATGATGCGCGACCTGGAGCAGGGCGGCCCGATCGAGGCCGATCACGTCGTGGGCGACCTGCTGGCGCGCGCCCATGCCGACGAGCAGGAGTTCGCCATGCTGAGCACGGCCTATGCGCATCTGAAGGCGTATGAGGCGAGGCGCGTGCGTTCCGCCGCCTGACGCGGTCGTGCTGGACCACGCAAGAAAAAAGGCGCCGTGCTTTCGCACGACGCCTTTCCCTTGAGGCGAGGTCGCGGCTCAGGCCGCGACGCCGGGACTTACCAGATCTTCACCTGCTTGTCGCCCGAACGCACCATGGCGTCGCCCGGCTTGCACTGGAACGCGCTGGCAAACACGTCCATGTTGGACGGCGCGCCGATCGCGCGCAGCGAGGCCGGTGCGTGCTCGTTGGTGTTGATCTGCAGGATCAGCTGCTTGTCGCGGATGTTGCCACGCCACACGCGGGCCCAGTTGAGGAAGAAGCGCTGGTCCTGGGTATAGCCGTCGATCTTGCCGCCGGCTTCCTGCGGGTTCTTCTTCAGCGCCATCTGCAGCGCGTCGTAGGCCGAGTTGAGGCCGCCGAGGTCACCGATGTTTTCGCCCAGGGTCAGCTTGCCGTTGACGTGGATCTCGGGCTTGCCCGGCACCGGGGTGTACGCGTCGAACTGCTGCACCAGCTTGTCGGTACGCGCCTTGAACTGCTTGCTGTCGGCATCGGTCCACCAGTTGGCGTTGTTGCCTTCGCCATCGAACTGGCTGCCCTGGTCGTCGAAGCCGTGGCTGGCTTCGTGGCCGATCACGGCGCCAATGCCGCCGTAGTTGATGGCGTCGTCGCCGTCAGCGTAGAAGAACGGCGGCTGCAGGATCGCGGCCGGGAAGTTGATGGTGTTGTCGGTCGGGTTGTAATAGGCGTTGACCGTCTGCGGGGTCATGCCCCAGTCGAGGCGGTCCGTCGGCTTGCCGATCTTGGACAGGTCGTAGTTGTAGTTGAACTTCGCCGCGGCCATGACGTTGCCGTAGTAGTCGCCCTGCTTGACCTCCAGGCCCGACCAGTCACGCCACTTTTCCGGATAGCCGATCTTGGGCAGGAACATGTTCCACTTGGCGATGGCCTTGGCCTTGGTCTCGTCGCTCATCCAGTCGAGGTGCTGGATGCGCTCCTTCAGGGCATTGCGCACGTTGTCGACCAGTTCCTTCGCGCGCTCCTTCGCCTCGGGCTTGAACACCTTGGCCACGTACAGCTGGCCCAGCGCTTCGCCCATCGACTCGTTCACGCCGCCCAGCACGCGCTTCCAGCGCGGCTTCTGTTCCGGCTGGCCGGCCAGCGTCTTGCCGTAGAACTCGAACTTGTTGTCCTGGAACGCCTTGCTCAGCAGGGGCGCGGCATCGTCAATCGCATGGAAGCGCAGGTAGGCCTGCCACTGGTCCGCCGGCGCGGTGGCCAGCAGCTTGTCGAACTCGGCGAAGAACTTCGGCTGCGACAGCGAGAAGCCCTTGTCGATGGTCACGCCCTGCGCCTTGAAGAAATCTTCCCAGCTGAAGTGCGGGGTCACCTTGTCGGCTTCCTTGACGCTCACGAAGTGGTACTCGTTGGCGGGGTCACGCAGTTCCACCGGCGACAGCGATGCCTTGGCCAGCTCGCTCTCGAAGGCCAGCACCTGGTCCGCCTGCTTCTTCGCGTCGGCCTCGGCCACGCCGGTCAGCTCGAGCGACTTGGCGATATAGCCGACGTAGGCGTCGCGGATGTCCTTGTACTTCGGGTCGGCGTAGTAGTCCTTGGTGGGCAGGCCCAGTCCGGCTTCCTGGGTGAAGCCGATCTGCATCTTGGCGTTCTTGAAGTCGGCGCCCGAGGCGAACTGGAACACCTGCATGTCGCCGTGGCTGAAGCTGTTGGTGATGTAGCTGGCGACGTCCTTGCCGCTCTTGATCGCGGCGATTTCACCGAGCTTGGGCTTGAGCGGGTCGAAGCCGGCCTTCTCGATGGCGGCGTCGTCCATGCCCGAGGCGTACAGGTAGCCGATCTTCTGTTCGATCGAGCCGGCCTTGGCGCTGGCGGCATCCTTGGCGGCCGCGTCGACGATCTCGTGCTGGGTGTTCAGGCTGTCATCGGCCAGCTTGTCGAACGCGCCCCAGCGGGTGCGATCGTTCGGGATCGGGTTGGCGGCAACCCACTTGGCATTGACGAAACCGTTGAAGTCCTGGCAAGCCTGGATCGTGTTGTCCAGCTCGCTGATGTCGAACACGCTCTTGGGAGCGGCAGCCGCCGTGGCGGCCGTGCCGGCGGCGGCAGGCGCAGTGCTGCTGGCAGCCGGGGCCTTTGCGGCCTCCTCGTGCTTGCCGCAGGCGCTCAACGACAGGGCCACGCTGACGGCGAGCGCGATGGGCTTCATATACGGTTTGGTCATAAATTCCCTCGATGGTTCGTTGGCCAGGTGGCAGCGATCGCGTGGGTTCCGGACGCTACCCCGTATCGCATGTCTGACTTTTGAGGCTAGGCCGCAAGTCACGGTCCAGAAAGTGTCAAAGGTCAGGGGGCCTGGCGGCCGCCGGGTTGGCGGCCTGGGCGTTCATTGCGGCAAATCCCGGTAGCGTCGGCGCGACCGGGTGACGCCGCTTCACGCTGGGTCTTGCTGCGCATCGCGCAGGGTGGCGGGCGAAGCGGGCAGGGTGTCCGGCGCGACGGCGCCACCGGAAATGATGAAGGCCATGGCCTGGTCCATGGTCCAGTCGGTGGGCGTGAGTTCGTCCACCGGCACCACTTCCAGGTAGCCGCCCGTCGGGTTGGGCGTGGTGGGGATGTACACGGCCGCCATCTCGCGGCCCGTGCCGTCCTCGATCATCACGCGCGTGACGAAGCCGACCACCTTCATGCCGCGGCGGGGAAAGTCGATCAGCACCACGCGCTGCACGCCCGAGGGCTTCTGTTGCAGTACCGCCATCAATTTCTTGGTGCCGCCGTAGATGGTCTGGACCAGCGGGATGCGCGCGAGCAGGGCGTCAAACGCATCGAACAGCCGCTTGCCGATCATGCGGTTGGCCAGCCAGCCGAGCAGGTACAGCACCACCAGCGTCAGCAGCAGGGCCAGCACGGACGTGATCAGCGCGCTGTTGAGCGCAGCCGCTGCCTTGGGCGAGCTCGGCGAGAGCGAGCCGAGCAGGGCGGAGACCAGCGGCGCGCCGATGCCGGCAAGCATGCCGAGCACGAATTTGAAGACGACCCACGTCACCCATAGCGGGATGAAGGTAAGCAGGCCGGTGAACAGATAGCGTTTGAGGCGCAGTCGGGGCATGAAGTGGCGTCGGGAATGGGGACGCCGCATTGTAGGCGACAGGCTGGCCTACGGCGCTGCGCTCGGCACGCGGGTGCCAACGATGGGTTCGACGCGCGCCTTCGGCTTCAGGCGCACATACAACTGCTTGCGCACCACCGCCACGACATCTCCTCTGGCCGTCGTCACGTCCACCGTGAACCAGCGCAGCACCTTGTGGCCGCCGGCCGCCTCGGCGCGCAACTCATCCACCACCGTGGGTTCGAGGCGGAAGTGGGCGTACACGTTCTCGCGCCCCGGCGCCACGAAGTCGATGGCGCCCGCCTTGTCCCACACGAAATAGTCATTGCCCAGCTGGTGCATGGCCAGCAGCATCCAGAACGGATCGGTCATGGCGAACAGGTTGCCGCCGAACTGGGTGCGCACGTAATTGCGATTCCACGGGCGCAGTCGCAGCACCACGCGCAATTCCGACCAGTCCTCGCTCACGTACTGCACGCGGATGCTGTTGAAGAAAAACGGTGGCCAGAGGTTCATCAGCCGGCGGAAGGTCGAGGCGCGCATAACGTGGTCAGGGGCGAGGAGGGGCGCAGTATAACGCAAACATACGCTCGCGTATGGGCGATGTGCCTGCAAGCTTCGTGAGCTTCCGCGGTCGTTCGCTGGCGGGATCGGGGTCGCTTTGACTGCCGGTTCGCGTGTCTATACTTTTGCGACACGCGACGGCGCAAGGGGCGCCGCGCCACAGGGGGATTGCATGGAAAAGCTCTTCAGGCGCGCGGCATGCGGCGTGCTTTGTCTACTGGCGTGGCCGGCGGTGGCGGGCACGGTCTCGATGGCCGATCTCGCGCGTCACCAGCAGTATCTCGACGTAAAGATTTCAGGGGATGGCAAACACCTTGCCGCGACCACCGTGGTCAAGGGCAAGCCCATGCTGGCCCTGATCGACCTGACCACGCACAAGGGCGGCATGGTGACGCCGCGCGAAGGCAACCAGGTCGTCAACTTCTGGTGGATCAACAACAACCGCGTGCTCTACACCGAGGGCACCAAGGTCGCCGGCTGGGACAGGCCCTTCTCTACCGGCGAAATCATGGCCATGAACGCCGATGGCAGCAACCCGCAGATCCTGTTCGGTTATCGCGCGGGCGGCCCGGTCAAGGCGACTCACATCCAGCAGCCGAAATCGGAGTACGCCTACGGCGAACTGATCGATCGCTTGCGCACGGGGGATGGCAATCACGTGCTGATCGGCGTGACGCCCTGGGAAACCGGCGTCGAGGGCGCATTCACCCAGATCTTCAAGATGGACGTCAACAGCGGCAGCAAGCATCAGGTCGCGACGGCGCCGGTGCGTGATGCCAGCTTTGTCGTCGACAACCATGGTGTCGTGCGCTTTGCCTACGGTCGCGACGTGCACTCGAACCTGCAGGTCTATTACCGCGAGGGCGAGGACAAGCCGTGGGCCTTGCTGTACCAGGCAACGACCGACCATAACGTGCCCTGGCCCGCGACCTTCAGCAGGGACGACAGCCACGTCTACATGTGGTGCCGCAGCAAGGGCGCCGTCGAAGCGTTGTGTTCCTGGGACGTTGCCAGCAAGACGATGGAAGAGCCGCTGTGGACGAGCGACACCGTCGAGGCCGACGGGCTCATTCGCAGCCTGGATGGCTTTGACGTGGTAGGCGTCTATTCGACGCCGGGCACGCCGGCGGCTTCGGCGTTTGTCGCCGGCACCGACACCATCAAGGCGATCAGCGCGTTGTCCAAGAAGCTACCGGGCGAGAGCGTGCGCATCGTTTCCAGCACCGATGACGGCAGCAAGGCGGTGGCGCTGGCGTCGTCGGACATGGATCCGGGTACGTATTACCTCTGGGACAAGGCCACGGGCGATATCACGCCCTTGTTCCAGCGCGCGGAATGGATCAATCCGAACCTGATGGCGGCCAAGCAGCCGATCGAATTCAAGGCGCGCGACGGGCTGACGATCCATGGTTACCTGAGTACGCCGCCCGGCAAGGAGCAGGCCAAGCACATGCCTCTCGTCGTGTACATCCACGGTGGCCCCTATGGCATCCGGGATGACTGGGAGTTCGACGAATACGTGCAGATGATGGCCACCCGCGGCTACGCCGTGTTGCAGGTGAACTATCGCGGTTCCGGTGGGTATGGCGAAGGGTTCACGCACGCCGGCTACCGGGAGTGGGGCGGCAAGATGCAGGACGACGTGACCGACGGCACGAACTGGGCGATCCAGCAAGGCATCACCACGGCGGGCCACATCTGCATCTTTGGCGGCAGCTACGGCGGGTATGCCGCCCTGGAAGGCGCGGTGAAGGAACCCGATCTCTATCGTTGCGCGATCGGCTACGTCGGTGTCTACGACCTGCCGCTGTCGCAGCAGCGCAGCAACGCCACCGAAAGCCTCAGGGACGGGAATTTCTGGCGTTCGCGCATGGGTGACAACGCAGAGCAGCTGGCTGCGCATTCCCCGATCAATCAGCTCGATCACCTGAAGGCCAGCGTGATGCTGGTCGTGGGTGGCCAGGACACGACGGTGTTGCCCAACCAGGGTGAAAACCTGCACACCGCCCTGCAGAAGCGCGGCATCGCCCACGAGTGGCTGTACAAGTCCGATGAAGGGCATGGCTTCTACGACGAGAAGCACGCCACCGAACTGTTCGATCGCATAACCCAGTTCCTCGACCGCAACATTGGCCAGGGCGCGGGCAGCGCGGTCGGTTCGCCGTAAAGCGCTTTCACGCACGGCCAAAGGCGCTGCATCACCGGGAGGTGGTGCAGCGCCTTTTCTTTGGTCAGAACAGCAGCGATGCCATCCGGCGGCGGTAGCGGCCCACCAGTTCGGCGTCGTCGAGCGTGGCAAACGCGGCCAGCAGGCGCTTCTTGGCCTGGCCGTCATTCCAGTCGCGTGCCTTTTCCAGGATGGCCAGGAACTGTTCCAGGCCAGCGGGCGCGTCGCCTTCCAACAGCAGGCGCACGCCCAGCAGATCGCGCGCCGCCCAGTCGGCTCCGTCGGCCTGCAGGCGTTGCTGTAGCTCCGGCAGCGACGGCGCGCCCTTGAGCGCGCGGGCGAGGTCGAGCTGGCTGCGCAGGCGTACGGCGCGCGCATCGGTGGCGAGGTTGGCGGGCAGCGAGCCGAGTTCGGCTTCGGCGGCGTCGGCCTGGCCAGCCTGCATCAGCGCGAGCGCGAGATCCAGCTTCAGTTCCGCCTTGTCGGGCTCGGCGGCCATGGCCTGCTGGATGCGGTTGATGGCTTCTTCGGGTGACTCGATCGCCTCGGGCTCGGCGTCGTCGTTGGCGGCGCCGTCGAACGGCTGCAGGTGGCGCGAAAGGAATTCGCGCAGCTGGCCCTCGGGCAGGGCGCCGGCGAAGCCGTCAAGAATCTGCCCGTCCTTCACCAGCATCACCGTGGGAATGCTGCGGATGCCGAACATGGCCGCCAGCTGCTGTGACTTGTCCACGTCGACCTTGGCCAGCCGGAACGCGCCGTTGAACTCGGCGGCGAGCTTCTCGAGCATGGGGCCGAGCGTCTTGCACGGGCCGCACCAGGTTGCCCAGAAGTCCACCAGGATCGGGGTGGTCAGCGAGGCCTGCAGCACCTCGGCTTCGAAATTGTCCTCGCGCACTTCAAAAACATGCGCATCGGCGGTCGTGGCACTCACAGGGAACTCCCGTTGACGGATGGGCCTCAGATCAGGGCGCCGGCCAGCATATCAAGGGCGCAAGGGCCTGCGGCGGCCTGGAAGAACGGGCCCGAGACGGCTTTGGCGGCCGGATCAGCGCTTTGCATCGATATTTGCGAAAATCCCCCAATGACCATGCCAGCGCAAGGCATCAAACCCAGGATCGCGCCACCCACGCTGTGGATCTGCGAGCACTGCGACACGGTGTATCACCGGCGCACGCTCGTGTGTGGCGAGGTGGCGCGGTGCGCCCGTTGCGATGCCATCCTGGAGCGGCACCACAGCCTTGGCGTGCGGGGCATGCTGGCGCTGGTGCTGACGGCGATGATCGCCTTTGTCCAGGCCAACATCTGGCCCATCGTGACGCTGGGCCTCAGCGGCCAGATGATCAGTGCCACGCTGTGGGGCTGCATCGTGATGATGTGGCGCGAACATGCGCAGGTGGTGGCGGTGATCACCGCCTGCACCCTGTTTTTCTTTCCGATCGGCAAGATGTTGCTGCTTGGCTGGGTGCTGCTGTTCGCCCGCCGGGGCCAGCGCGCACCGGGATTCCGCCTGGCCATGGTGACGCTCTACCGCATCGGGCCGTGGACGATGAGTGAAGTGTTCGTGCTCGGCACCTTCGTGGCCATCGTCAAGGCGCGCATGTATTTCGACGTGATCCCCAACCCAGGCATCTTTGCCTATGGCGTGCTGATGGTGATCATCACGGCGTTTTCCAGCATCGACGTGCGAAGGCTGTGGGACGTCACCGAGGAGCGTCCGGCATGAACGCATTGCCGCGCGCTGGCGAACTGGGCCTGATCGGTTGCCACGTCTGCGGGCTGGTGTGCCGCGACGTGGCGACGCCCGACGCGGCATGCCCGCGCTGTGGCTCGGCCCTGCATCGACGCAAGTCGGCCAGCTACACGAGGACCTGGGCGTTATTGCTGGCGGCGTTTTTCTGCTATATCCCGGCCAACGTGCTGCCGATCACGCGCACGGCGAGCCTGGGCGAGGTGGACGACAACACCATTCTCAGCGGCGTGGTCGAGCTCTGGGTGAAGGGGTCGCCGGACCTGGCGGTCATCGTCTTCACGGCCAGCATCGTGGTGCCCATGCTCAAATTCTTCGCGCTGTCGCTGCTGCTGGTGAGTTCGCAGCGCGGCAGCCAGTGGGCCCAGCGGCAGCGGTCGAAGCTGTATCGGCTGGTCGAGTTCATCGGCTACTGGTCGATGCTCGATGTCTTTGTGGTGGCGCTGTTGACCGCGCTGGTGCAGTTTGGCTTCTTCAGTCTGGTGGAACCGCTGCCTGGAGTGGTGTTCTTTGGCCTCACGGTGGTGATCACCATGCTGGCCTCGATGACGTTCGATCCACGATTGATCTGGGATGGCAGGGAAAGCGATGACTGACGAAAACAAGCCGATCACCAACGGCGACCTGCCCGAACCGGTCGTGCAGCGCCCGCGCATCAACGCGTCGCTGGTGTGGCTGGTGCCGATCGTGGCGGCCCTGGTGGGCCTCTCGCTGGTCATCCATGCATGGGTACAGGCCGGCCCGGCGATCACCATCAGCTTTCAGAGCGCCGAGGGCCTGGAGCCGGGCAAGACCCCGGTGAAGTACAAGAACGTGGTGATCGGTCGCGTGACCACGGTGCGCCTGAGCCAGGATCGCTCCCATATCGTGGCCAAGGTATCGCTGGAAAAGAGCGCCGAGGGCTTTGCCACGGCGGACACGCGCTTCTGGGTAGTGCGCCCGCGCATCGGCCTGGGCGGCGTATCGGGCATCGATACGTTGCTGTCAGGTGCCTTCATCGGCGCCGACGTGGGCGAGTCGCAGGAGCCCAAGGACGATTTCATCGGCCTGGAGGCACCGCCCACCGTCACCCATAGTGCGCTGGGCAGGACCTTTGACCTGCACGCGGACGACCTGGGCTCGCTCGACATCGGCTCACCGATCTACTACCGCCGCATCCAGGTCGGGCGCGTGTCGTCCTATCACCTGGATACCGACGGCAAGGGCGTGACCGTGCAGATTTTCGTCGATGCGCCGAACGACCAGTTCGTGACCCGCTCGACGCGCTTCTGGAATGCCAGCGGCGTGGATGTGTCCCTGGGCGCCGATGGCCTGAAGGTCAACACGCAATCGCTGGCGACGGTGCTGGCCGGCGGCGTGGCGTTCCAGGACCCGGCGGGGCCGCATGATGCGACGCCCGCGGACGAAAATGCCGCCTACACGCTCTTCAACAACCGCGCCACGGCGATGGCCCCGCCGGACGGTGAGCCGCGCTACATCCGCATGCGCTTCAACCAGTCCATGCGTGGCCTGGTCGTGGATGCGCCGGTGGAGTTCCTCGGCGTGTCGTTCGGCCGGGTGGTGTCGATCAACCTCGACTTCGACGAGAAGACCCAGGCCTTCTTCACCGTGGTCGGCGCCGTGGTCTACCCGCAGCGACTGGGCAAGGCGCACGACAAGCTGGTGGCGCTGGCCAAATCGCGCGGCGACGACGAGCAGATGTCGCAGATGATGGGCCGGCTGGTCGATCATGGCCTGCGTGCGCAGGCGCGCACGGGCAACCTGCTGACCGGCCAGCTCTACATCGCCATGGACTTCCTGCCCAACGCCCCGAAGGTGGCCTTCGACGGTACCGCCAAGCCGCTGGAGATTCCCACCGCGCCAGGCAGCTTCGACAAGCTGCAGGAGCAGGTGGCGGATATCGTGGGCAAGGTGCAGAAGATCCCGTTCGACAGCATCGGCCGGAACCTGGACCAGTCGCTGGGTGAGCTCAATCGCACGCTCAAGCACGTCAACGGCGATGTCCTGCCCGAGTTGAAGACCACCTTGCGTGGCGCGCAGCAGACGCTGGGCAGCGCCAACAATGCGTTGTCGCCCGATTCGCAGCTGCAGCAGAACCTCGGCGGGACCCTGCAGGAACTGCAGCGCGCCGCGCGTTCGCTGCGTGTGTTGACGGATTACCTGGGTGACCACCCGGACGCGCTGTTGCGTGGGCGCCGGGCCGACGCCAGGCCGACCGAGGCGCCGCCCGCAGCCACCCCGTCACCCGGCGCGCAGCCACAAGGGAGCAAGCCATGATTCGTGCGCGATATTGGAGCCTGGCCGCGTGCATTGGCGCGCTGGCCCTGGGCGCCTGCGGTTCCGCCCCGACGCACTTCTACACGCTGGTGCCGCCCGCCGGTGATCTCGTGCAGCCCGCGGCGCCCGCTTCGCCCGCCTTCCAGTTCGAACTGTTGCCGGTATCGGTGCCGCCCCAGGTCGACCAGCCACCGCTGGTGGTCCGGCAGGGTGGCCAGGGCATGGCCGTGTTGCAGGGCGAGCGCTGGGTCGCGCCGCTGGGCGACGAGGTGCGCAGCGCCGTGGCGGCCGACCTGGTGCATGGCTTCAACGCCCAGGACATGAGCGGCCTGCCTGGCAGCGGCAAGGCCGGGCTGCGCATCAAGCTGGACATCCGCCGGTTCGATTCGGTGCCGGGCAGCTACGCCTTCATCGACGCCGCATGGAGCGTGCGCCCGCTCAAGGGTGGCGAGCCGCTGGCCTGCACCAGCCGCATCAGCGAGCCGGTGGGCAGCGGTTATGACCGCCTGGTGGAAGGCCACCAGCGTGCCGTGGCACGGCTGGCGGGCCAGATCGGTGCCGCGGCGGGCGCCATGGCCTCCGGCCAGGCGGCGGCCTGTCCCGGCAGCTGACGCCGGCGTTCGCCGGCATTTGCCCCTCTTTGGCGCGGATCAGGGCCCAATTCTGCTAGTCTGCCGAGTTCCCAGCAGCCATCGGATCAGGCCGGCGGCTGCCAGCAGAAAACACACGGCGCCGGACACATGCAGGACATTCAGGATCAGGGTTCCCCCGAGGGCAATGAACAGGGCTACCAGCCGCAGTCGGTGGAAACCACCGCGCAGCAATACTGGCGCGACCAGCGCGCCTACGAGGTAAGGGAAGACGCCTCGCGGCCCAAGTTCTACTGCCTTGCCATGCTGCCGTACCCCTCCGGGGCGCTGCACATGGGCCATGTGCGCAACTACACCATCGGCGACGTGATCAGCCGCTACCAGCGCATGCAGGGCAAGAACGTGCTGCAGCCCATGGGCTGGGATGCGTTCGGCCTGCCGGCCGAGAACGCCGCGATCAAGAACAAGACCGCGCCGGCCAAGTGGACCTACCAGAACATCGAGCACATGCGCAGCCAGCTGCAGCGCATGGGCTTTGCCTATGACTGGACCCGCGAGTTCGCCACGTGCCGCCCTGAGTACTACCGCTGGGAACAGCTGATGTTCACCCGGCTGATGAAGAAGGGCATGGCCTACCGCAAGAACGCGGTGGTGAACTGGGATCCGGTGGATCACACCGTGCTGGCCAACGAGCAGGTCATCGACGGCCGCGGCTGGCGCTCGGGCGCGCTGGTGGAAAAGCGCGAGATCCCGCAGTGGTTCCTCAAGATCACCGACTATGCGCAGGAGCTGCTCGACGGCCTGGACACGCTGCCCGGCTGGCCGGATGCCGTGAAGACCATGCAGCGCAACTGGATCGGTCGCAGCGAGGGCCTGGAAATCCATTTCGAGGTGGCGGGCGAGGGCGAGCCGCTCACCGTCTTCACCACGCGTCCCGACACGCTGATGGGCGTCACCTTCGTCTCCATCGCCGGCGAGCATCCGCTGGCGCTGAAGGCTGCCCGGGACAACCCGAAGCTGGCCGCCTTCCTGGAAGAGCTCAAGCACGGCGGCGTGTCCGAAGCCGAGCTGGAGACGCAGGAAAAGCGCGGCATGGATACCGGCATCGAAGCCATCCATCCGCTCACCGGCGAGAAGATCCCGGTATTCGTGGCCAACTTCGTGCTGATGGGCTACGGCACCGGTGCCGTGATGGCCGTGCCGGGCCATGATCAGCGCGACTGGGAGTTTGCCAAGAAGTACGGCCTGCCGATCCGCATGGTGGTGGTCGACCGCGCCGTGCTCGACGCCGTGGCCGAGATCCAGCATGACCTGTCCCGGGGTGTCGGGGCCGACCCGATGCGCGCGGCGCTGGGCGGCGGCAACATGGACGCCTATGAAGCCTCGGCCGCCGTGCAGCTGATCGAATCGTTCGAGCAGAGCATCCAGGAAGACAGCGCGTTTACCGAGCGCGGCTACCTGGTGAACTCGGGCGAGTTCGACGGCATGGATTACAACCAGGCCTTCGACGCCATGGCGGCGCGCTTCGAGCGCGAAAGCAAGGGCGTGCGGCGCGTGAACTGGCGCCTGCGCGACTGGGGCGTGAGCCGCCAGCGCTACTGGGGCTGCCCGATCCCGGTGATCTATTGCGCGACCTGCGACGCCGTGCCGGTGCCGGAAGACCAGCTGCCGGTCGTGCTGCCGGAAGACGTTGCGTTCTCCGGCGTGCAGTCGCCGATCAAGGCCGACCCCGAGTGGCGCAAGACGACGTGCCCGCAGTGCGGCGGCCCGGCCGAGCGCGAAACCGACACCTTCGACACCTTTATGGAGTCGAGCTGGTACTACGCCCGCTACACCAGCCCGGGTGCCAACGATCAGGTCGACGCACGCGCCAACTACTGGCTGCCGGTGGACCAGTACATCGGCGGCATCGAGCACGCCATCCTGCATCTGCTGTACTTCCGCTTCTATCACAAGCTCATGCGCGACGCGGGCCTGGTGCAGGCGGACGAGCCGGCCACCAACCTGCTGTGCCAGGGCATGGTGATCGCCGAGACGTTCTACCGCGACAACGCGGACGGTTCGAAGGACTGGATCAACCCGGCCGACGTCGAGATCCAGCGCGACGAGAAGGCGCGCGTGGTCGGCGCCGTGCACAAGCTCGACGGCCAGCCGGTGAAGATCGGCGGCACCGAGAAGATGTCCAAGTCCAAGAACAACGGTATCGACCCGCAGGCGATGGTGGACAAGTACGGCGCCGACACCGTGCGCCTGTTCTCCATGTTCGCCGCGCCGCCGGAGCAGTCGCTGGAGTGGAGCGAGGCCGGCGTCGAAGGCATGGCCCGCTTCCTGCGCCGCTTCTGGCGCGAAGTGACCACGCATGCCTCGCAGCCGGATCACCCGGTGGTCGATCCGTCCGCACTGGACGCCGGCCAGAAGACGTTGCGCCGCCAGGTGCACGAAACGATCCAGAAGGTCAGCGACGACCTCGGTCGCCGCCACTCCTTCAACACGGCCATCGCCGCGCTGATGGAACTGCTCAACGCGCTGAACAAGTTCAACGACCAGAGCGAGCAGGGCCGCGCCGTGCGCCACGAGGCGCTGGAAGCGATGGTGCTGCTGCTCAATCCGGTGGTGCCGCATGTGAGCCACGCGCTGTGGCAGGTGCTGGGCCACCCGGAATCGGTGCTGGAAGACCAGTCCTGGCCGAGGGTGGACGGCGCCGCGCTGGTACGCGACTCGCTGACCCTCGCGGTTCAGATCAACGGCAAGTTGCGCGCTACCATCGAGGTCGCGGCCCAGGCTTCGAAGGAAGAGGCCGAGGCACTGGCCCGCGCGCATCCCCAGGTGGTCGCCTTCCTTGAAGGCCAGACTGTCCGTAAAGTGATCGTGGTGCCCGGCAAGATCGTCAACATCGTCGCAGGATGAAATCCATGAGCCGTGTGTTCAAAGCTTCGCTGTGGTTGGTGTCCACCCTCATGCTGGCAGCGTGCGGATTCCACCTGCGCCAGAGCGCGGCGTTGCCACCGGCCATGCAGCGCGTGCATGTGGTGGTCGCCGGCAACAACGACCTGCAGCGCGGCCTGGCGCGTGCGCTGGTGGCCTCGGGGGTCACGGTGGAAGACCAGGCAGGCACCGGCATCGCCGACCTGAACGTGCCCGTGGCGATCTTCAGCACCGATACGCTCACGGTCAGCGGCCAGGCGCGCGTCACCGAATACACGGTGCGCTACCAGGTGCAGTTCGAAGTGCATGACGGCACCGGCCAGATCATGATCCCGCGCCAGCGCATCGACATGTCGCGCGAGTTCAGCTACGACGCGACCAATACGATCGGCACCACGGCCCAGGTCGACGCGATCCGCGGCAGCCTCAACGACGACATGATCCAGGCGATCCTGTTCCGCCTGCAGGCCGCGACCCGGCATCCGGCCCAGACCGCCGGGGCGGCGACACCGGCCCCGGCATCCAGCACGCACTGAGTCGTCATGCCGTTCAATGCCGCCCAATGGCAGAAGTCCCTCGCCGCCGACAGCCTGCAGCCGGTCTACCTGCTGGCCGGCGAGGAGCTGCTGGTGCTGGAGGCCGCCGATGCCCTGCGCGCCCAGGCCCGCCGGCTCGGCTACGCCGAGCGTGAAGTGCTCGACGTCGGCAACCATTTCGACTGGGACGACCTGGCCCGCGCAGCGGCGGGCATGTCGCTGTTCGCCAGCCGCCGCCTGCTGGACCTGCGCCTTCCCACCGGTCGCCCCGGTACCGAAGGCGCCAAGGCGATCAACGAATTCTGCGCCAACCCGCCGCCCGACGTGAGCTTGCTGATCACCGCCACCGAGTGGAGCAGCAAGCACGAGGGGGCATGGACCAAGAACCTCGACGCGGCCGGCGCGCTGGTCGTGTTCAATGCGCCGCGCCCGAACGAGTGGGCCGGCTGGATCGGCGCGCGGCTTACCTCGCGCGGTCTGGCCGCCACGCCGGACGCGGCGGCGTTGCTGGCCGAACGCGTGGAGGGCAACCTGCTCGCTGCGGCGCAGGAGATCGACAAGCTGGTCGTACTGCACGGCCAGGGCAAGATCGATCTGAAGGAGATGGAAGACCTCGTCGCCGACAGTGCCCGCTACGACGCCTTCAAGCTCACCGACGCCGCGTTTGCGGGCGAGGGTGGTCGCGCGCTGCGCATCCTTGCCGGGCTGCATGCGGAAGGCGACGAACTGATCGCGCTGATGGGCTGGCTGGTCAATCAATTGCAGTTGGCGCTGCGCCTGGCCAATGCGCGCGACTTCGCCGCGCAGGCGCGTGCGGAACGGTTGTGGCCCGCGCGCGAACAGCTGTTCCGCAAGGCGCTGCGCCGCGCGCCGCGCGAACACTGGCTGCAATGCCTGGCGCGCGCGGCGCGCATCGACCGCATGGCCAAGGGGCGCGAGCAGGGCAATCCGTGGCTGGAGGCGGAGCGCCTGATTGCCGCCATTGCCGAGCCGCGCGCGGCGTCGGCACTGTCATGAGCCGGTTCACGCCGGTTGTCCCTGCCGTGCAGGGTGAGGGGCGAGTGCTTGCCCCGGCCATCCCCCGCATCGGGAGTGGGCGATGAGCGCGCGTCCGCTGGCGATTTTCGGCGGCACGTTCGACCCCGTGCACCTGGGCCACCTGAGCGTCGCATGGGAAGCCTCCGAACTGCTCGACGCAGACGTTTGCCTGATGCCGGCGAACGTGTCACCGCTCAAGACGCCGCCCATTGCCAATGCCGCGCAACGCGTGGCGATGTTGCGGGCTGCGCTGCAGAAGCAGTCGCGCCTGTCGCTGGACACGCGCGAACTGGAGCGCGGTGGCCCGTCCTACACCATCGATACGCTGACCGAATTGCGCGCCGAGCAAGGCAGCCGGCCGCTGGTGCTGCTGATCGGCGCGGATGCCTTTGCGGGGCTGACCTCGTGGCACCGCTGGCGCGAACTGTTCGACGTCGCGCATGTCGGCGTGCTTAACCGGCCCGGGGTGGAAGCGACCCTGCCCGAGGCGCTCGAGCGGGAGCTGGCTGCCCGACGCGTGGATGATGCGACGTCGCTGCACACGCTGCCGGCCGGCCGGGTGATCGAACTGGCGGTGACGCCGCTGGAAATTTCCGCCACGCGCGTGCGCGAGCTGCTCGGTGAAGGGCGCGACCCGCGCTACCTGCTGCCTTGCGGCCTGTTCGACGATCCCGCGGTTCTCGCCCCGTACCGCCGCTAGCTGCCGTCGCCTCACTCAGGACCTGTGCGGCACAAAGCGCAACGCCAGCGAGTTCATGCAGTAGCGCAAGCCGGTGGGCGGCGGGCCGTCATCGAACACGTGGCCCAGATGGCTGTCGCAACCGGCACAACTCACGGCCGTGCGTTCCAAACCGAAAGTGCTGTCACGCCGCTCGATCACGTTCTTTTTCGCGATCGGTTGCCAGAAGCTGGGCCAGCCGGTCCCCGAATCGAACTGGGTGGCGGCGTCGAACAAGGCCGTGTCGCAGGCCGGGCAACGATACAGGCCGGGCACGGCGGGTTTTTCGTGCTGCCCGCTGAAAGCGCGTTCGGTGCCCTCGCGCCTCATCACGTAGTACGCGTCGTCACTCAGCCGCTGGTGCCATTGCGCATCGTTGAGCACGAGCTTGCGCACATGGCAGGGCCCGAGGTGATGGCCGTCGTCGGCAAAGCATTCCAGCAGCACGTCATCGCCCTGGGTCGCGGGCGCAGTGGCCATGGCCGCGCTGGCGGCGGGGCCACGCCCGGGCAGCAGCGGCCACAGCAGGCCACCGACTGCGGCGATGGCGCCTCCCGTGACGGCCACGCCGAGGAAACGACGGCGTTCCAGCATCACGATGTCCTGGGTGCGAGACATGGTTACCTCCATCTGGCGTGTTGGACGACTCAACCGAAGGTGAAGGCGTAGGCCTGCACGCCCGGGTCGAGGAAGGTGATCTCGAAGGTGCGTTCGTCGCTGCCCCTGGCCTGGCGGACCAGCTGGTACAGGCGCTGCGCCGTCACCGTGCCGTTGCCGTCCGCATCGATATCCATGCCGTGGTCGGCGCCTGGCGCCTTGCCATCGATGTGCACGCGGAAACGCACGGGCTTGCCGTCGCTGCCGGGGCCCAGCACCAGGTGCAGGTCGCGTCCGCGGAAGCGGTACACGATGCGGCCGTTGGCGCCGTCGAGCCGGGCGTTTTCATCGCGGACCGTCCAGCGTCCGTCGAGCGCCCACTGGTTGGTCATCAACGTGCCGGGTGCGCGGTAGGTCCATGCATCGTCGTGCGCCACCTGGCCGCCGGCGAAGTTTTCCGCACGGGCATAACCCACGTAGGTTTCCGGCGAGCGCGTGGCGTCGCCCGATCCCGCCGCCTCGGCGCCCTGTGCGCCGGGTTGCACGTAACCGCCCGGCAGGTTCTTCTGGCCCGCCTCGGTCAGCAACTGGCGGATCACGTCCTCGCTCTGGTCGTACTCGCCTTCGCCGAAATGGTGGTGACGAATGTGGCCCTGCGTGTCGACGAAGTAATGCGCCGGCCAGTATTCGTTGTTGAAACCCTTCCAGATCGCGTAGTCGTTATCCAGCGCGACGGGATAGTTGACGCCCAGATCCTTCACCGCCTTGCTGACGTTCTGCGGTTCCTTCTCGAAGGCGAACTCCGGCGCATGCACGCCGATCACCACCAGGCCGTAGTCCTTGTACTTGTCGGCCCAGGCGTGGACATAGGGCAGTGCGCGGATGCAGTTGATGCACGAGTACGTCCAGAAATCGACCAGCACCACCTTGCCGCGCAGCGACGGCGCCGTCAGCGGCGGACTGTTGAGCCACTGGGTCGCGCCTGCCAGCGACGGCAGCTCGCCTTCGACCGGCAGCGCCTCACCTGGCTTCAGGGCGGGTTGCGGCGCGGGCGCGGGTTTCACCGCGTCGATCAACTTCTGTTCGATCCCACCCGTGCTCGCCAGCGACACGCGCGTCAGCAGGCCGGTATCCACGCCCAGCGCGATCATCGCGACGCCCGCCAGCACCAGCGCGCCCAGCGCGCGACGCACCCATTCACCGGCGCCAAGGGAGCGCTTCATCACGGCGAATACGCGCCCGCCGATCAGCAGGGCCAGCCCAAGCGAAGTGGCGGCACCGGCGGCATAAGTGAGCAGCAGCAGGGTGGTCTGCACGCTGGCGCCATTGAGTGCGGCCCCGGTCAGCAGGAGGCCGAGGATCGGGCCGGCACACGGAGCCCACAGCAGGCCGGTGGCCACGCCAAGGCCCGCGGCGGAAAACACCGAATCCCCGTCGCTGTCCGCGCGTTGCGTCAGCCGGTTGCCCAGCGCCACGAACGGGCGGCTGATCCACTCGGCCAGATGGCTGGACAGCAGGGTCAGGCCGAGCATGGCCAGCACGACCATGGCCACGATGCGCCCATACTGATTGGCCCGGATGGCCCAGCCACCGCCCAGCGCCGCCAGCGTCGCCACGAGGGCAAACGTCAGCGCCATGCCCAGCAGCATCGGCAGGCCGTTGCGGGCGAAGGGGCGGTCGGCGCGTGCAAACACGAACGGCAGCACCGGCAGGATGCAGGGGCTGAGAATGGTCAGTACGCCGCCGAGGTAGGCGAGGATCAACACGATCATGCGGGCAGCATCCGATGGGAACTCCACACATTATTCGCCAGCGTGCCAGGCATGGTTACCTCGGCCCGCGTTGTCGCGGCAGCGGCGATCGCGGTGAAGCCATGCCGTTGCTGAAGCTCGCGGCATCCTGGTTGTTCATGAGCCCACGGCATGCACCGCCGCGTCCAGGTGGCGAGGTCGCGCAGGCAACGCTCATGGCAAGCCTTCGCAACAAAACGAAATCTTCACGGAATGGCGAGGTCGACGATGCGGGCTGGACGGCCGCCGCGGGCCATGTGCGGACATCGAGGTAACGTCCGCCTGCTGTGCGTCGAAGGTAAAAGATGAGACCTCGATACCGATGCGCCGATGACATCCAGCTTGACCGCCACTGGCACGATGGTTCTAGATAGCGTTCTTCCCGCTTGGGCAAGGACTTGTCCCACCGTGACTGACGCCTCCCTCAACGCCAGCGATTCGCCGGAACGGCGGCGTGCGGCGTGGATGGCGGCGGCGCAGGAGGGTGATCGACGTGCCTACGAACGCGTGCTGGCCGAGTCGGTGCCGTTGATTCGCGCGGCGGCGCGCCGGCAGGGCGTGGTGCTCGATCAGCTCGACGACGTGGTGCAGGAAACCCTGCTGGCGGTGCATCGCGTGCGCCACACCTATGACCCGGCCCGTTCCTACGATGCCTGGCTCAGTGCCATTGCGAGCCGCCGCGCCGTCGACGCGTTGCGCAGCCTCGGCCGGCGTGGTCGTCGCGAGCTGCATGACGATGACGCGCTGGAGGCGCACCCGGACGCGGACGACGCCACCACGGCGACGCAGCGCGAGCAGGAGGCACGGCGCCTGCGCAAGGCCATCGCTTCCCTGCCACCGGGGCAGCGCGAAGCGGTCGAACAACTCGGCCTGCAGGAGCGTTCGCTTGCCGAAGCTGCTGCGCATACCGGCCGACAGACCGGAGCGCTGAAGGTCAACCTGCATCGCGCGCTGAAGGCGCTGCGTACCCACTTTCACGGAGATCCCTGAGCATCATGTCCGAGCCGCGACTCACCGAGTCACTGATCGAGTCACTGGGCGACCAGCTCACGCCGGTGCGGCGGCTGCTGCCGCCCTGGCTGCGCACCGCCGGCTGGCTGCTGGCGGTGGCGGCGATCGCGGCCGGCTTGCTGTGGCATTTCGGGGCCGCGCACATGATCCGTCGCTGGAGCATGGAGCCGGACATCGCCATGGCCGGCATCGGCGCGATCGTGACCGCGGTGTGTGCGGCCTGGGTCGCGTTCACGCTGGGCGTGCCGGGGCGCTCGGCGCGTTGGGCGTGGCTGCCGTTGCCGGGGCTGCTGCTGTGGGTGGGTGCGAGCGGGCTCGGCTGCCTGCGCGACTGGATCCTGCCCGGGGCGCCCGTGGCCAGCGTGCACCAGGCCGGCGACTGCCTGATGTTCATCATCAGCTTCTCGATACCGCTGTCGGCGCTGTTGATCTGGCTGCTGCGGCAGGCTTGTCCACTCAGGCCCGTGTTGACCGCCGTCATGATCGGCCTCGCCAGCGCGGCGTCGTCGGCGGCCCTGCTTGAGATCTGTCACGGCTTTGCCGTGGCGGCCACCGACCTGCTGACCCATGCGATTGCGGTGCTGGTCGTCGTGCTGGCAAACGCCCTGATGGGTGGGCGCCTGCTGCAGCCTGCGCTCAGGTAGCCGGTGCCGGCGGGGCGACGTGCCCTGTGATGCATGTCGCCTTCCGTTGCGCCGACCGCAGCCGGGCGCGGCCTGCAAGGCGAACGGCGTGACTCACTGAACGGGATGTCGCGATGCAACACCTGGCCCTGACCAACGACATGCCTGCACGCCGGGCTGCCGGCGGCGCCAGGTCGCGCGGCTGGCAAGGCCGCGCCTGTCCCATCCGTACCCCGGCATGTCCGCGCCATGGCGTGAGCGGCGCAGCAAAGCCTCCGGCGTGTCCACGGCCTGTTGATATTGATGCTGAACGACCCATTGGCCCGACCGTTTCCTTCGCTATGCGGAGGTATAACCTTGCGCTGCCTGGGGTGCGCAGCCGATGGAAGTTGCGCCTTGGGTATCGGTTTTACGGACCAGGGACGGGCTGTTCGCATCGCACAGGATCGCTGATGCGGCGTGACCGGAACCGGCTTTAGCCAGCTCCGGATCGCCGGCGCCATCCAGGAAGGAAGGCATCGGCAGCTCCATGGAAGTGCGGCGCCGCCGCACGGTTACTTCACCGCCTCAGGAGATATGTACCCATGAAAGTTTCCCGTTACGCCGTACTCGCCCTCGCGACCTCGGTCGTCTTCGGTCTCGCCATGTCGCCCGTCATGGCGCAGAGCTCGACCCCGGCGCAGACCGCCCAGGACGCCAGCAAGGACGCGATGAAGTCCAGCTCGAACGCGATGAAATCCAGCTCGGATGCCATGAAGTCCAGCTCGGACGCGATGAAGTCCAGCTCGGATGCCATGAAGTCCAGCAGCGACTCGATGGATTCGATGAAGAGTGACGCCAAGGGTTCCGCCACGGACGCCACCAAGAGCAGCACGCACCACAAGAAACAGCACAAGAAGGCCCCGGCGGAAACCACCACGCCGCCCACCAGCGGTGGCTGAGCGCGGACCGCTTGACCGGACGCTCCCTCGATAACGAGGGCGTCACCAGGGCATGGTGTAATACGTCGCTGCAAGTTGCGGAGTAGACACCATGCCCTCCTTGTTTCTTGACCGGCTCGGCATCAGGCAACCCCTCGTGCTTGCGCCGATGTCCGGCGCATCGACGCCGGCACTGGTGGCCGCCGTCTCCAATGCAGGCGGGCTCGGCTCGCATGGCGCCGGCTACCTCGCGCCGCAGACGCTGCTCGACGATGCGGCGCGCATCCGCGAACTGACCGACCAGCCGTTCGCGCTCAATCTTTTTGTCCTGCCGGACGAATTCCACGAAGACCAGCCCGCGATCGATTTCGCCCGCGCCACGCTCGACACGCTGATGGAGCGCGAAGGGCTGGCGGTGCGCACCAGCCTGCCCGAACGTTGGGCACCGCGTTTCTCGGATCAGTTCGCCGCCTTGTGCGAAGCGCGCCCGGCCGTGGCCAGCTTCACCTTCAACCTGCTGACACCGGCACAGTTGCGTGAACTGAAGCGACTGGGCATCACCGTCGTTGGGACCGCCACCACGGTGGCCGAGGCACGCGCCTGGGCGGAGCTCGGCGTGGATGCGGTGAGCCTGCAGGGTGCAGAGGCCGGTGGTCATCGCGGCACCTTCCTGCACGAGCCGGAGGAGGGCATGATCGGCCTGTTTGCCTTGCTGCCCCTGGCCGCCCGGGCGGTCGAGGTCCCGTTGCTGGCGGGCGGCGGCATCATGGACGGACGCGCCATGCTGGCGGCGGAGTTGCTTGGCGCCACGGTCAGCCAGTTGGGCACCGCGTTCCTGGCCTGCCCCGAATCCTCTGCCGCCGCGGCCTGGAAGCAGGATCTCCCGACCGTCGATGACACCCGCGTGACCACCATCCGCAGCTTCTCCGGACGTCCGGCGCGCGGCCTGCGCAATCGTTACGTGGACGCCATGAGGGCGCACGAGTCGCGGTTCCCGGCCTATCCGGTGATGAACGCCCTCACGGCTCCGCTGCGCCGTGCGGCGGCCGCGGCCGGGCGGGGCGACCTGATCTCCGAGTGGTGCGGCCAGGCCGCAAGCATGAGCCGGGCCATGCCTGCCGCGGCGCTGGTGGAGACCCTGCTGAAGGAATATGCCCAGGCACGGGACAGCCTCGCTTGACGTTCGCTTCAGGCCGGGGCGGTATACTGGCGCCGCGCCATCCCGCGTATCGATCCCGCATCGAGGCAACCGCACTTGAGTCAGACTTCCCAGCGCAGCACCAAATCCGCCACCACGGCGGTCGTTCGCAAGCATGTCATCGACGCGCTCGACGAACTGAAGGCCAAGGACGTTCGTGAAATCGATGTCCGCGGCAAGACCTCCATCGCCGATCTGCTGGTCATCGCGTCCGGCACCTCCGCGCGCCACGTGAAATCCATCGCCGACGAAGTCGTCAAGTTCGCCAAGAAGGCGGGCGTGATGCCGCTCGGCGTGGAAGGCGAGCAGGAAGCCGAGTGGGTACTGGTGGATCTGGGTGACGTGATCGTGCACGTCATGCTGCCGCGTATCCGCGAGTTCTACGGCCTGGAAAGGCTGTGGACCGTGGGCGACCGCGAGATCGAACACGAAGCCGTCAGCGTGGGCTGATGGTCCGCGCCAGGGTGCCACTCGCCGCGCGCAGCGCCCTGCGCGCGGCGCGGAACGTTGTTTTCCCTTGCATCGGCCATGACGCATGCGCGCGCGCCTGATCGCCGTCGGTGAACGCATGCCGGCCTGGGTGGCCGAGGGCTTCGCCGAATATCGCAAGCGGCTCTCGCACGAGCTGCCGCTGGAACTTGTTGAACTCAAGCCCGGTGCGCGCGGCAAGGGGCGCGACGACGCGCGCGCGATCCAGGACGAAGGGGCGGCGATTCTCGCCGCACTGCCGCGCGACATCCACGTGGTGGCGCTGGACGGGCGCGGCAAGGCCTGGTCCAGCGAAGAACTGGCCGCGCAGCTGGCCCGGTGGCGCATGTCCGGCCGCGACGTGGCCTTCCTCATCGGCGGTCCCGATGGCCATGCACCCGAGGTGCTCGCGCGCGCCGACCAGAGCTGGTCACTGGGCGCCCTGACCTTGCCCCACATGCTGGTGCGCCTGCTACTGGCCGAGCAGCTGTATCGCGCCACCACGCTGCTGTCCGGGCATCCCTACCATCGGGCCTAAGCCGAGGGCGGCCCTCGCGTACCCGGTTGGATTCGCACGGGCCAATCCACGCATACTCGGCCTGCGTCTTCCACTTGCATGGGGAGTTGGGCATGTCCTTCGCGGTACGCCAGGCCACGATCCACGACCTTGATCTCGTTGCCCCGCTGTTCGATGCCTATCGGCAGTTCTACGGCCAGCCGGCGGATCCGGGGCTGGCCAGGCGATTCCTCGCCGAGCGCTTCCAGCACCACGAATCGGTGGTGTTGCTGGCAGTCGATGGGCAAGGGGATGGCATCGGCTTTACCCAGCTGTATCCGTTGTTTTCGTCCGTCCGTGCAGCACGAAAATACCTGCTCAACGATCTTTTCGTGGCGTCGCAGGCACGCCGGGGCGGCGTTGCGGTTGCGCTGCTGCGCGAGGCGGCCGACTACGCGCGTGCGGCGGGCGCCGTGGGCATGTCGCTGAGCACGGCCCACACCAACGAGGCGGCACAACGCCTGTACGAGTCGCTGGGATGGAAGCGCGAGCTGGAATTTCGCGAGTACAGCATCGCGTTCTGAGCGGCTGGCTGCATCCGACCATCGTCGGGCTTGCCAAGAGTTTGACGTACCCGGGCGCTAACATGGCTGGATGGCATCTCAGGAGCAGCCTCCATGGACCAGCGCATTCGCCACGCCGGGCTCGCCAGCAAGGTCATGACGGCCGCCGAGGCGGCCGAGCTGATCGATCCCGGCATGACGATCGGCATGAGCGGCTTCACCGGCGCGGGTTATCCCAAGGCCGTGCCGCAGGCGCTGGCGGCCCGCATGGTGGCGACGCACGAGCGCGGTGAGCCGTTTCGCGTGCGCGTACTCACGGGTGCCTCCACCGCACCCGAGCTGGACGGCGAGCTGGCGCGCGCGGAAGGCATCGACCTGCGCCTGCCTTATCAATCCGACCCCGAGCTGCGCGCACGTATCAATCGCGGCGAGATGGATTACCTGGACATCCATCTCAGCCACGTCGCGCAATATGCCTGGTTCGGCTTCTTCGGCAAGCTCGATCTCGCCGTCATCGAGGCGACGGCGATCATGCCCGATGGCCGGCTGTTGCCGTCTTCGTCGGTGGGCAACAACAAGACCTGGCTGGATCTCGCCGACAAGGTGATCGTGGAGGTCAACCACTGGCAGCCGATGGGGCTGGAGGGCATGCACGATGTCTATTACGGCACGGCCCTGCCGCCGGACCGCAAGCCCATTCCGCTGCTGAAACCGGATGACCGCATCGGCGAGCCGTACCTGCGGCTCGATCCGGCCAAGGTCATCGCCGTGGTGGAAACCCATGCACCGGACCGCAACAGCGCCTTCTCGCCGCCCGACGAAGGCTCGCGCCAGATTGCCGGCCACCTCATCGATTTCTTCCGCCACGAAATCGCCAGGGGACGTCTCTCGCCGCAGCTGCTGCCGCTGCAGTCGGGCGTCGGCAACATCGCGAACGCGGTGCTGGGCGGCTTGCGCGACGGCGGATTCAGAGGCCTGTCGGCGTTCACCGAAGTCATCCAGGACGGCATGCTCGACCTGCTGGCCAACGACGTGCTCAGCGTTGCTTCGGCCACGTCGTTCTCGCTGAGCCCGGCGGGCATCGAACGTTTCCTCGACAACCTCGATTTCTTCCGCAAGCGCATCATCCTGCGCACGCAGGAGATCTCCAATCATCCGGAACTGGTGCGCCGCCTCGGCTGCATCGCCATGAACGGCATGGTGGAAGCGGACATCTACGGCAACGTCAATTCCACCCACGTGGCCGGCACCAGCATCATCAACGGCATCGGCGGTTCCGGCGATTTTGCGCGCAATGGCTTCATGTCGTGCTTCCTTACGCCGAGCACGGCGAAAAATGGCGCCGTGTCGTGCATCGTGCCGATGGTGAGCCACGTGGACCACACCGAGCACGACGTGGCCGTGGTGGTGACCGAGCAGGGGCTGGCCGATCTGCGCGGGTTGTCGCCGCGGCAGCGTGCGAAGGTCATCATCGAGCGCTGCGCGCATCCGGACTACCGTCCGCTGCTGCAGGACTATTTCAATCGCGCCCTGCACGACAGTCGCGGCAAGCACACGCCCCACCTGTTGAACGAGGCGCTCTCCTGGCACCAGCGTTTCCTCGAGACGGGGGATATGCGACCTTAGGCGTCCTTACGCCACCGGGTACGCGTTCGCCATGCTCTATCTCGCCTCGCAGTCGCCTCGTCGCCGCCAGTTGCTCGAGCAGATCGGCGTGAGCTTTCGCCTGGTGGACGTCGACGTACCCGAGCACCGCGCGATGGCGGAATCACCGCGCGAATACGTCAGCCGCGTGGCGCGCGAAAAGGCGCTGGCCGGGCTGGCCAGCCTGGGCGATGCGCGCGCCTTCGTGCTTGGCGCCGACACCGAGGTCGTGCTCGACGATGAAGTGTTCGGCAAGCCCGTCGACGCCGCCGATGCCGCGGCAATGCTGCGCCGGCTGGCCGGCCGCGTGCACGAGGTGATATCCACCGTATGGCTGGTCAGTCACGCGGGCGAGTGGAGCGATACCAGTCTCTCGCGGGTGCGCATGCCCGAGATGGGCGAGGCCGTGGTTGCTGCCTACATCGCTACCGGCGAGCCGTTCGGCAAGGCTGGCGCCTACGCGATCCAGGGGCACGGCGCCATGCTGGTCGAACATCTCGACGGCAGCCATTCCGGGGTCATGGGGTTGCCGGTGTTCGAGACGGCGCGCCTGTTGCGCGCGCATGCGCTGATCGGCGGCTGACCGACGGGAGCCTAGTGCCCTGGCGTCATCACGAACCAGGACACCACGGCCAGCAGGTTGTTCATGCCGTGGGCCAGCACGGCCGGCCAGATCGATCCGGAGCGCACGCGCAACCAGCCGAGCATCAGGCCCAGCAGGGTGAGGTTGGGTAGCGCGTACCAGAGAAAGGACAGGTCCGGCAGATGCACGCATGCGAACAGCACGGCCGTCAGCACGATGGACCAGCCGTTGCCGACGTGGCGCGCCACGGACGAAAGCAACACGCCGCGGAACAGCAGCTCTTCCACCAGCGGGCCGAGGCTCACCACCAGCAGCGCGAGCGGCAGCCGCAGCCATAGCGAAGTATTGGCGCCCAGTTGCTTGATGTCCTGGCTGACATCATGGCCTTGCGCCAGCCATTGCGTGAGCATGCCGCCGATGACGGGCGTGAGCACGCCCACGAAGAGTGCGGCGAAATACATGCCGATCGGCGACGCCAGGGTGAAGCCCAAACCGGGCGGCTCAGCCTGCGCCCACAGGCGTGGCCACCAGCGGCGGGCAAGCCGGAGGATCAGTGATGCCGAGACCAGCAGGGTCGCCATCACCGTGATGGCCGTCGCATCGGAATGGGCCAGCCATGCCCGGCCTTGCGCCACCACCGTCGTGATGGAGTCGTGATGTTGCAGGATGGAAACGACGCCGACGGCCATGCCCACCAGTCCGCCGACCGCCAGTTGCAGGGCGAAGTACAGCGCGATCAGGCCCAGTGCATGCCAGACGCCTGGCGCCGAGGAAACCGGCGATGCGGATGCGGGTGAAACGGGGCCGTATTTGAATCGGTTCGCATCCATCGAGGACGGGTCCTGCGTACACGCGTGCGGGATGTTTCGGCCAGGACGCAACGCGCTCGCCACCTGACATGGACACGCTAGCCCTTGCCGCCGCGCACGCGCAATCCTGTCCTTTGGCACGGGCGTCGACGCGGCCTGCACGGCGTTCACAAGAGCGCCCTGTATAGTGTCAGGACGTTCCAAGGAGGAAACCGGCGCCCCGGTGCCGACCCATGTTCGCTTTTGACTGGCTGGCCGACCCTACTGCGTGGGCCGGTCTCCTCACCCTGGTGGTGCTGGAGATCGTGCTCGGCATCGACAATCTCGTTTTCATCGCGATCCTCGCCGACAAGCTGCAGTCCAGCGGGCGCGACAAGGCCCGCGTGCTCGGCCTATCGCTGGCCCTGCTCATGCGCCTGGTGCTGCTGGGGGCGATGTCGTGGCTGGTGAAGCTCACCGCGCCGATCGTCGAGTGGGGCGCCGTGTCACTCTCCTGGCGCGACATCATCCTGCTGCTGGGTGGTGCCTTCCTGCTGTTCAAGGCCACGGTCGAACTGCACGAACGGCTGGAAGCCGGCGACGACAGTGATGCGGCCAAGCGCGTGCCTGCGCGTTTCTGGCTGGTGGTGGCGCAGATCGTCGCGCTCGACGTGGTGTTCTCGCTCGACTCGGTGATCACGGCCGTGGGCATGGTCGATCACCTGTCGGTGATGATGATCGCGGTGGTGCTGGCGATGATCCTCATGATCAGCGCGAGCAAGCCGCTGACGACCTTCGTCAATTCGCGCCCGACCGTAGTCATCCTGTGCTTGTCCTTCCTGCTGATGATCGGCTTCAGCCTGGTCGCGGAAGCTTTTGGCTTCCACATTCCGAAGGGCTATTTGTACGCCGCGATCGGTTTCTCGATCCTGATCGAGGCCTTCAACCAGACCATGCGCCGCAATCGCCAGCGCAGCCTGCTGGGAAGCGCGCGCTCCCTGCGCGACCGCACCGCGACGGCCGTGCTCAACCTGCTTGGCGGCGTGGGGGGCGACGATGAAGCCGATGCGCCGCACGCCGCGGCGACGGCGACCGACGGCAACATGGCGGTGTTCGGCAAGGATGAACTGGCCATGGTGCAGGGCGTGCTCGATCTCGCGCACCGTCCGGTGCGCTCCATCATGACGCCGCGCCCCGAGATCAACTGGATCGATCCGCGCGAGAGCGCCGAGCTACTGCGCGCGGAAGTGGCCACCTCCAGTCACGCCTGGCTCCCGGTGGCGGGGGACGACCTGGACCAGCTGGTGGGCGTGGCGTCTTCGCGCGACCTGCTGGCGAGCCTGCTCGAGCATGGCAGCATCGATGTCGAGCAGGTCGTGCGCAAACCGCTGACCGTGCTCGAATCGCTCAGCGTGCTGCGGCTGATCGAGGAATTCCGCCGCTCGACCCTGCAGGTGGCGCTGGTGGTGGACGAATACGGCAGCGTGCTTGGACTGGTGACGCCCACCGACGTTCTGGAAGTGATTGCCGGTGAATTTCCCGATGAGGGAAGTGGCGATCCATCGGCCGTCCAGGAGGCCGATGGCAGCTGGCTGCTGGATGCGAGCCTGGACTTGCGTCGGGTCGAACATCTGCCGGGTTTCAAGCTCACCGGCGACGACAGCTTCTCGACGCTGGCCGGCTACGTCCTGCAACAGCTCGGCCGCTTGCCCAGCGTGGGCGACAGCTTCACCAGCGAAGGCCTGCACTTCGAGGTGGTGGCGATGGACGGCGCGCGCATCGAGCGGCTCAGGGTCCATCGGGTCGAGTGAGGCCGGCGGCAGCGCCGGGCAGGCTCGCTTCGCCCAGGAAGCGAGCCCGGCCTTGGCCGAGGATTCGCCTCAGCCTGTGAGCAGGCCGCGTGCCAGCCCGAACACGCCCAGCACCAGCACGGCCAGCCAGCCTGCCGATGCCACCATGTAACCCGGGCCGCGCTTGGCCGGATCCTGCAGGTACGCCACCGCGTACCACACGCGGCCGAACACCCACACCAACCCGGCCACTCCACCCCACAGCGGGTAGCCATATTGCGCGGCCAGCCACAGCGTGGGCAGGAAGATCGCCGTCGATTCCAGCGTGTTCATCTGCACGCGCCAGGCCCGCTCGAAGCCCTCGTGGCCGCTGATGGCCGGTGCCTGGATGCCGTATTTGCCGCGCGCATGGCCGGTAGCCCACAAGGTGCCGACCTGCAGCAGGATGGTGAGCAGGACGACGATGGCGGGAAGATGCTGGGTCATGGCGGGCGCTCAGGGAAAAGGTAGTGCACTGTAGCCAGCGGCGGCGGATGGCGGGAGGGGCCGCAAGGCGGTATCGTCACGGCGATACCCGTGCGGCATGCGATCGAGGGTCGACTCATGGACTGGCAGAAAGGCGAGCGCAGCGAAAACGTCGAGGTCGACAGCGGAGGCGGCGGTCCGCGCTTCGGCGGCGGCAGGGGCATGGGCATCGGCGGCATCATCATCCTGGCGATCCTCGGGCTGGTGTTCTTCAAGGACCCGACCGCACTGTTGAGCCAGGTGGACAATGGCGGGCAGGCGGCGGCGCCCACCGGCGAGCCCGCGCAGGTCGATCCGCAGACCAAGGACTTCGTCAGCGCGATCCTCGGCTCCACCGAAAAGACCTGGGGCGACATCTTCGCCTCGCATGGCCAGCAGTACGTCGACCCCAAGCTCGACCTGTTCAGCGGCGGCGTGAATACTGCCTGCGGCATGGCCTCGACCGCGGTGGGTCCGTTCTACTGCCCGGGCGACCAGAAGGTTTACCTCGACGTGGCGTTTTTCCAGGAGCTGCAGAACCGCTTCCACGCCTCCGGCGATTTCGCGCGCGCCTATGTGATCGCGCATGAAGTCGGTCATCACGTGCAAAAGCTGATCGGCGTGTTCGACCAGGTGGAGCAGGCCCGTCGCCGTGGTGCGCGGATGGAGGGCGCCGAAGGCCTTTCCGTGCGGCAGGAACTGCAGGCGGACTGCTTCGCCGGCGTGTGGGCCAACCACAGCCAGCAGCGACTGCAATGGCTGCAGCCGGGTGACATCGAATCGGCGCTCAATGCGGCCAGCAAGATCGGCGACGACGCCTTGCAGCAGCAGGCGCAGGGGCGGGTGGTGCCCGACTCGTTCACCCACGGCACGTCCGAGCAGCGCGTGAAATGGTTCCGCGCCGGCTTCGACGGTGGCGACGTGGCCAGCTGCAATACCTTCGCCGGCACCCCCTGAGCGGGCACGGATATCGCTGCGCCTGAGTCGCCGCCGTTCTAGAATTCCCCTGCTGCGCGCCTTGGGGTGCGCATTGAGCGAGCTTGATGCCTCATCCCTGCCTGACGTGCGGCGCCTGCTGCGCGCATTTTCGCGTGGCGTTCCATTGGTCCGAAGCCGATGCGTCCATGGGCGGCGTGGTACCGCCGGAGCTGACCGAAAAACTCGACCCGCATCGCCTGGTCATGCGCGGCACGCAGGCGTCCCGCCCGCGTTGCGTGGCCCTGGTGGGCACGGTGGGCGAGGCCGCCCATTGCGGCATCTACGAGCGGCGCCCGTCGGTGTGCCGCGAAGTCGAGCCATCGTGGGAGTTCGGCGCCCAGAGCCCGCAATGCGACAAGGCCCGCATCGCGCACGGGCTGTCGCCGCTGACGCCGGCAAGCTGGACAGCGCCGGCGCCCGGCGCAGCCTGATCCGCCCGCGGGCTCAGCGTGCGCCGGGCGTGGCCGGCTGATTCTGGAAGGCGAGCGCGAACTGGCGCAGGTCACCCTGGTTGACGTCGGAGACGGCGACATAGTTCATGCCATCGGCGCTCCAGCGAATGATGGTGTAGCCGTGTTGCTGCTGGACTTCCTGCGCGGCCCTGGCGGACTCCGCCGGCCACTGGTACAGGTTGATCACATGCAGCCGACGCTTGTACACGAGCGCCGCAACGGTGTGCCCTTCGAGGGCGTCCAGCCGCCCGCCGATCAACGGGAAGCCTTCGCCGGAGAGGTCCCTGACCTGCGGCGAGAAGTCGAGCTTGCCTTCGAACCATGGCTTGACCGTGTGCTGGTCGGTCGACACCACGTCCATCAGGTGCTGCTCCTGCAGCGAGCGCAGATGGCCCGAGATCGCCTCGGCCACGACCGGGTCGTTGCCGCCGGGTTGCCGCCAGGCCGGGAACCAGCCCGGGCTGGTCAGCAGCAGCGCGCCCGCGAAGCCCGCCGCTGCGGCCAGCGCCATCCTCGCGCGGCGGGGCTGGCGTGGCGATGCGGTGGCAACGCTGGCGACCCGGGCGGGCTGCCAGCGTTGGCGCAGTGCGTCTGGCGCGCGGCGGTATAGCGCCGGCTGCGCGAGTGCCTTGTGCAACGTGGCGTACGCGGCATAACGCGCCGTGCATGCCGCGCATTCCTGCATGTGACGCGCCACCGACGCGCTGTGGGCGGCGTCGAGCTCATCGTCGAGGTAGGCGTGCAGCAAGAGCCTGGCGTCATCGCACATCATGGCGACGTACCTCCCTGGTGTGGCCACTCAAATCGGTCCTCAGGTGCTCACGGGCACGGGCGAGCCGGGACATGACGGTGCCGATCTTCTGTCCGGTGATCACGGCGATCTCCTTGTACGAACACTCCTCGAGTTCGCGCAGCACGATCACTTCGCGCCATGGCGGCGGCAGGCGCGCCAGCGCGCCTTGCAGGGCTTCAATGTCCACCGCGAGCAAGGTCAGCGTTTCCGGCGAGGGGCCTTCGTCGACCAGCGGGTGGGCTTCCTCTTCCCGGTCGGCAGGCACGCTGTCCTGGGGTGCCTTCGCACGCAGCGTGTAGAACGTGTTGCGCACGATGGCGAGCAGCCACACCCGCGCATCGCCGCCATGGAAGCTTTCGAAGTAGCGCAGGGCGCGCAGCATCGACTCCTGCACGACGTCCTGCGCGTCGGCATCGTCGCGGGCCAGCCAGCGGGCAAGGTTGTAGGCCGCATCGAGGTACGGCAGTACCAGCGACTCGAAGCGGGCGCTCCGTGCCGGAACCGGGCCTGGCGTGCTGGCAAGCGTATCGACGGGCATATCAGGGAATACCTCCCGTGGCGCCACTTTATTCCAAGCGCGCGCCCTCGGGGGCAAAGCCGGCAGCAGCGCGGAATAGAAGTGCCGTGCGGCGGGTATTGCTCGGTGAGGGCACGGTGCATGCCGGCCTGATTGCCAGTTGGCGCGTTGGGCGTCCTATTGCCGGGAGTGGATGATCATGCAGGGCACGACAGACAACGAAGACCGCGGTCGCCGCGATTTCCTCAAGTGCATGGCCTGGGCCGGGGCCGGAACCCTATGGCTGATGCATGGCGGCGTGTTGCGCGCGCAACCACTCTCGGCGGGCACCGCCGGCGCAGCCGCGGATGCCAGCTTCAGCTTCGTGCAGATCAGCGACTCGCACATCGGCTTCCACAAGGCACCGAACATGGACGTAACCGCCACGCTACGCGAGTCGCTCGCCATGATCCGCGCGCAGGCGCGGGCGCCGGAATTCGTCCTGCACACCGGCGACCTCACCCATCTGTCGAAGCCGGAGGAGTTCGACACGCTGGCCGGCGTGATGAGCGAGGAGCGCATGGGGAAAGTGTTCTACGTGCCGGGCGAGCACGATGTCATCGGCGACAACGGCGCCGAATTCTTCCGCCGCCATGGCGAGCGGCAGCAGCCGGGCGGCTGGTACAGCTTCGATCACCGCGGCGTGCATTTCGTCGGCCTGATCAACGTACTGGACCTCAAGGCCGGTGGCCTCGGTTCGCTCGGTGCCGACCAGCTCGCGTGGCTGAAGAAGGACCTGGCGGGCCGGTCCGCCGAAACACCGCTGGTGGTCTTTGCGCACATGCCGCTGTGGCCGCTCTATCCGCCGTGGGGCTGGGGTACCGACGACAGTGCCGAAGCCATGTCTTACCTGCGCCGGTTTGGTTCCGTGAGCGTGCTCAACGGCCACATCCACCAGATCCAGCAGAAAGTGGAGGGCAACATCACGTTCTACACCGCGCGTTCCACCGCCTATCCGCAGCCGGCGCCCGGCGTCGGTCCGGCGCCCGGGCCCATGAAGGACGTTCCGCCGGAGGCGCTGCACGGTTACCTGGGCATTCGCGAAGTGCGGCATGTGCGCGGCAGCCAGGCGCTCGCGCTCACCGACGAGGTGTTGTCATGAAGGCCTCGAGGCACGCGGTGGCAGGCCTGCTGCTCGGCCTGTGCTGCTGCGTTGTGGCGCCGTGCATGGCTGCCAAGGCGGCGACGTCGCAGGTCGAGATACGCAACTTCGCCTTCGCGCCGAATACCATGACCGTGCCCGTAGGCACGCGGGTCACCTGGACGAATCGCGACGACGAACCTCACGTGATCACCAGCGCGGGCAAGCAGTTCGCCACGTCGCCCGCGCTGGACACCAGCGACACCTATGCCGTGACGTTCTCCAAGCCAGGTACTTATGCCTACTACTGCTCGATCCACCCGATGATGGTCGGCACCATCATCGTGCAGTGACGGCGCCATCGAAGCGATAGATGTCCATCGCCAGCAGGCCATGCTCGATGCCGGCGTCGATGCGCGTGGCGTGCGCCCGCCGGCCCGCCGCGCCCAGTGCCACGAACAGCGGCAGCAGGTGTTCGTCGGTGGGATGGGCGCGTTCGGCGAACGGCGCCTGGCGGCGATAGTCGAGCAGCGCCTCGACATCACCCTCGCCGAGCTTGCGCTCGATCCACTCGATGAATGGGCGTACGTAGGGCGCCTCGCGCTCCTCGCTGTAGCCGGCGCGAAAGTCGTGCAGGTTGTGCGTGATGCTGCCCGAGCCGATCACCAGCACGCCCTCGTCGCGCAGCGGCGCCAGTGCGCGACCCACGGCGTATTGATGGGCAGGGCCCAGTTGCGGCTGGATCGACATCGGCACCACCGGGATGTCGGCGTCCGGATACAGCAGTCGCAGCGGCACCCAGGCACCGTGGTCCAGTCCCTGGGTGGGGTCGAGCGTGGTGGGCAGGCCGGCCTGGTCGAGCAACTCGGTCACGCGCGCGGCCAGGGCGGGCTCGCCGCGCGCCGGATACCGGATCTCGAACAGTTGGCGCGGAAATCCATGGAAGTCATGGATCGTTTCCGGACGTGCGGCGCCGCCGACGTGCGGCTGGCGCGCCAGCCAGTGCGCCGTGGCGATCACGATGGCCCGCGGACGCGGCAGGGTCCTGGCCAGTTCGGCCAGCCGCACGCCGACCTGGCGCGGCTGGATCGCGGTCATCGGGGATCCGTGGGAGACATACAGGCTGGGTAGCGGGGCCATGGCGGTTACCTCGGGGGGACCACCCTAGGGTAGGCGCCTGGCGAAAAAATGCAGCGCGCGTGCGGTGAACGCAGCGTCACCCCAGTCGAACGATCACGGGGTCTCCCGCCGTGCCGGCACGGGCCGGCATGGCGGGGCAGGGGTACCGGGCCTACTTCGCCCGACGCGGCGGCTTGCCGCCGCCATGGGCGTGCGGACGCGGCTTGCCGCCGTGCGGCTTCTTGAAGCCGCCAGGGCGATAACCGCCCGGTTTGTGCGACGGGGCCTCGCTGGCGCCGCTGTCGTCGCCGTCCCATTCCTTGATGCGCAACTGCTGCTGGCTCACCCACACTTTCTTGAGGTGTTCGAACACTTCCTTGGGCATGCCGTCGGGCAGGTCGATCAGGCTGTATTCGCCGCGGATGCTCAGGCGACCGATGAAGCCGCTTTCTAGGCCAGCTTCGTTGGCGATGGCGCCGATGATGTTGCCCGGCTTCACGCCGTGCTCATGGCCCACTTCCACGCGATAGGTGCGCTTGCCTTCCTCGGTGTGATGCGGACGCACCGGGCGCGTGCCGAACTCGCGCGGCGCGCTGTCGCGGTCGCGCGGCCTGTTTTCGCGTGCCGCGTGCCGGGTGTCGGCGTGTTCGCGGGGGGCGTGCTCGCGCGGGGTGAATTCGCGCTTCGGCGGCGGCGTCAGCAGCAGCGGCTGGTCGCCCTGGGAGATGCGCGCCAGCGCGGCGGCGATCTCGATGGCCGGGATGTTGTGTTCCTGCTCGTACTGCTCGATCAGTTGCTGGAACAGCCCCAGCTCGCCGACCGCCAGGGTGTCGCTGATGCGCTGCTTGAAGCGGGCGATGCGCACGTCGTTCACCGCTTCCACGGTCGGTAGCTTCATCTCCTCGATGGGCTGGCGCGTGGCGCGTTCGATCGCGCGCAACATGCCCTTTTCACGCGGCGTCACGAACAGGATCGCCTCGCCGCTGCGGCCCGCGCGGCCGGTACGGCCGATGCGGTGCACGTAGCTTTCGGTGTCGTACGGAATGTCGTAGTTCATCACGTGGCTGATGCGGTCCACGTCGAGGCCGCGCGCGGCCACGTCGGTCGCCACCAGGATGTCGAGCTTGCTGTCCTTCAGCTGCTGGATCACGCGCTCGCGCTGCGGCTGGGCGATGTCGCCGTTGATCGCCGCGGCGGCAAGGCCGCGTGCCTGCAGCTTCTCGGCGAGTTCCTCGGTGGCCGACTTGGTGCGCGCGAAGATGATCATCGCGTCGAACGGCTCGGCCTCGAGAATGCGGGTCATCGCGTCGAGCTTGTGCATGCCGCTGACAAACCAGTAGCGCTGGCGGATGTTAGCGGCCGTGGTGGTGGACGACTTGATCGTCACTTCCACCGGATCCTTCAGGTGGTGCTGAGCGATCTTGCGGATCGGCGCGGGCATGGTGGCGGAGAACAGGGCCACCTGGCGTTCCGGCGGCGTGGCCTGAAGCACCTTTTCCACGTCGTCGATGAAGCCCATGCGCAGCATTTCGTCGGCTTCATCGAGCACGAGGAACTTCAGCTCGGACAGGTCCAGCGTGCCGCGCTCGAGATGGTCGATCACGCGGCCGGGCGTGCCCACCACGATCTGCACGCCGCGCTTGAGCGAGTGCAGCTGCGGCCCATAGCTCTGGCCGCCGTAGATCGGCAGCACCTGCAGGCCGGGAAGATGCGCGGCATAGCGCTGGAACGCTTCAGCCACCTGGATGGCCAATTCGCGCGTGGGCGCGAGCACCAGCGCCTGCGGCTTGCCGGGCTTCAGCTCGATGCGCGAGAGGATCGGCAGCGCGAACGCCGCGGTCTTGCCGGTGCCGGTCTGCGCCTGGCCGAGCACATCGCGACCTGCCAGCAGCGGCGGAATGGTGGCGGCCTGGATGGGCGAGGGCGATTCATAGCCGACGTCGGAAAGCGCACGCTGCACCTCCGGCTGAAGACCAAGCGCAGCGAAACCGGCGGCTGCCGGCTGGGAATCGGAAGACGGGGAGGACATGGGGGAACCTCGACATGGCATGCACGGCGGCATGCGGGAGAATGACGCTATTGTAACAGGCTGCTGCGTCGCGGCAGGCCTTTTCTTCCACCCGGCTAGCCCATTCACCGAGGAATTCCCATGTCCCGACGTCTCGACGGTCGCGTTGCGCTGGTCACCGGTGCCTCATCCGGCATTGGCGAGGCCACCGCGTTGGCGCTGGCCGAGGCAGGCGCGCGCGTGGCCGTGGCGGCGCGGCGGCGCGAGCGGCTGGAAGCGCTTGCGGCGCGACTGGAGGCGCTCGGGGCCGAACCACTGCTGCTGGTGGCCGACCTGGCCTCGGAAAGCGAAGCGCAGCGCATCGTGGCCGAGACGGAAGCGCGCTACGGCCGCCTCGACATCCTGGTGAACAACGCCGGCGTGATGTACCTCGAGCCGGTGGCCGAGGCGGACCTGGGCCGGTGGCGCCACATGCTGGAGCTGAACGTGCTCGGCCTGATCGCCTCGACGCAGGCGGCACTTCCCGGCATGCGCGCGCGACGCGACGGTCACATCGTGAATATTGCGTCGACGGCGGGTCGCATCGCCAATCCGAATTCGGCCGGCTACTCCGCCAGCAAATTCGGCGTGGTGGGCTTCAGCGAGGCCTTGCGGCGCGAGGTGTACCAGCACAACATCCGCGTCAGCGTGATCGAGCCGGGCGTGGTGGAGACGGAGTTGCGCGAGCACATCGGCCACGCCGAAGTACAGGCCGCCATCAATGCGTGGGCCGAAGGCATGCGCCAGCTGCAGCCCGGCGACGTCGCCGATGCCGTCGTGTTCTGCGTGTCGCGCCCGGCGCACGTCAACATCAACGAAGTGCTGATGCGGCCCACCGACCAGGAACGCTGAGCCTGTTCGCACCCCGGACTTGAGCCTTCGCCACGCGGCGACCATAGGGAGACTCACCATGGCAGGGATCGAAACCATCTCCGAGCAGCGCTGCCACGATGGCGTGCAGGGCTTCTATCGCCATCATTCGGAAAGCTGCGGCGGGCCGATGCGCTTCGCGCTGTTCCAGCCGCCCCAGGCCGCGCACGAAGAGTGTCCGGTGCTGTATTTCCTCGCCGGCCTCACCTGCACCGAGGAGACCGCCACCATCAAGGCCGGCGCGCAGCGGCTGGCCGCCGAACTGGGCCTGATCCTGGTGATGCCCGATACGAGTCCGCGCGACACCGCGATCGAGGGTGCCAGGGGTGACTGGGAATTCGGCGAGGGCGCCGGCTTCTACGTCGATGCCACGCAGGCGCCGTGGTCGTCGCGCTTCCGCATGCACAGCTATGTCGCGAGCGAATTGCCGGCGCTGATCGCGCGGGAGTTTCCGGTGGACGGGGAGCGCAGCGGCATCACCGGGCATTCGATGGGCGGACACGGCGCGCTGACCATCGCGCTGCGCCATCCGGGGAAGTACCGCTCGGTGTCTGCCTTCGCACCCATCGTGGCGCCGAGCCAGGTGCCGTGGGGCCAGAAGGCGTTGCCGCGCTACCTTGGCGAGGAGGCTTCGGCCTGGGCTGGGTACGACGCCTGCGAGCTCGTGCGTCGCCGGACCTTCGACGGCACCATCCTGATCGACCAGGGCGAAGCCGATGGCTTCCTCGCGACGCAGCTGAAACCCGAATTGTTCGACCAGGCGTGTGCCGAAGGCGGGCAGTCGCTGCTGCTTCGACGTCATCCGGGCTACGACCACAGTTACTACTTCATCGCCAGCTTCATCGATGATCACCTGCGTCATCACGCGAGGGCACTGGGGCGCCTGTGAACCTGCTGCATCCCATCACCACCGAACGCAGCCGCATCCGCCTGGGCGATGCGTCCGACGCGTCACGCCTGCTGCGCTATCGCGTGCAGAACCGCGATCACCTGGCGCCGTGGGAACCCCTGCGCGAAGCGGCGTACTACACCCTTTCGCATTGCGTGCAGACGCTGGCCGAAGCGCGCGAGGCCGTGCGCCTCGATCGTGCCTATCCGTTCTTCGTGTTCGACCTGGCCGAAACCGAGATCATCGCCTCGCTGACCTTTGCCAATGTCGTGCGCGGCGCCTTCCAGGCCTGCCACCTCGGCTACAGCATCGCGGCGCCATGGCAGGGACGCGGGCTCATGCAGGAGGCACTCGGCGCCACGCTGCCCTGGGCATTCGGCGAAATGGACCTGCATCGCGTGATGGCCAACTACATGCCGCGCAACGAGCGCAGTGCGCGCCTGCTGGAACGGCTTGGCTTCGAGCGCGAGGGCTATGCCCGGCGCTACCTGCAGATCGCAGGCGTGTGGGAGGACCACGTCCTCACCTCGCGCATACGCGCGGACTGACTCCCCCGCCCGGCAGGGCGGGGGAGTCGGGGGTCAGGCCTTTGCCGCCGGGCGACGGCTGCGCTGACGATTGCGGTTGCCTTCGACCGGGCGATCGCCACCCTGCGACTGGCCATAGCCATGGCCGTGCGGACGATGCGACGGCTTGCCCTGGCGCTGCGGCGGGCGTGCCTGGCGCTGGCTCTGGCCCTGCACCGGGCGCGGTGCGGCGGCATCGGTACGCAGCGGATGCGACGGCTCGAAGCCGGGCACGTCGCTGATGGCGATGTCCTGCTTGAGCAGCTTGCGGATGTCGCGCAGCAGGCCGGCTTCCTCATGGCTCACCAGCGACACGGCCATGCCGTCGGCGCCGGCGCGGCCGGTGCGGCCGATGCGGTGCACGTAGTCCTCGGCCACCATCGGCAGGTCGAAGTTGATCACGATCGGCAGCTGGTCGATGTCGATGCCGCGTGCGGCGATATCGGTGGCCACCAGCACCGTGGTGCGGTTGGTCTTGAAGTCGCTGAGTGCACGCGTACGCGCATTCTGGCTCTTGTTGCCGTGGATGGCGGCGGCGCGCAGGCCGGCCATTTCCAGCGACTTCACGAGCTTGTCGGCGCCGTGCTTGGTGCGGCTGAACACCAGCGTCTGGCGACGGCTGTCCTGCGACAGCAGGTGCAGCAGCAGGTCGCGCTTCTTGGCGGCATCGACCGGATGCACGTGATGCGTAACGGTGGTGGCCACCGTATTGGGCGGTGCCACCGACACTTCGCGCGGCTGGTGCATGAACTGCATCGCCAGCGCCTTGATCGGCGGCGCGAAGGTGGCCGAGAACAGCAGCGTCTGGCGCTGGCGCGGCAACGCGGCCAGGATGCGCTTGAGCGCCGGCAGGAAGCCCATGTCGAGCATGCGGTCGGCTTCGTCCAGCACCAGGATTTCGACCCCGGACAGGTCGAGCGAACGCTGCTGCATGTGGTCGATCAGGCGGCCCGGCGTGGCGATGACGACATCGACGCCGCGACGCAGCGCCTGCATCTGCGGACCCATGCTGACGCCACCGAAGATGGTGGTGCTGCTGACGCGCATGTGCTTGCTGTAGTCGCGCAGGTTGTCATGCACCTGGGCAGCCAGCTCGCGGGTCGGGGTCAGCACCAGGGCACGCGGGCGACGCGTCTGCGTGGCGCCGGCGTTGGAAAGGTGTTGCAGCAGCGGCAGCGCGAAGGCGGCCGTCTTGCCAGTGCCGGTCTGCGCGGCAGCGAGCAGGTCGCCGCCTTCAAGCACGACCGGAATGGCCGCTGCCTGGATGGGGGTGGGATTGGCGTAGCCCTGATCGGCAAGCGCGCGCAACAACGCGGGCGCAAGGCCCAGCGATTCGAAAGACATGGAAGCTCCTGAGCAACCCGGAGCGTTCTTAGAACCGCGTTGCAGTATTCAATGAGGGAGGGACGGCGATACACCGTGCCGTGCAGTATAGCGCAATTGTGGCCGCCGCGCCCGTCGGCCCTGAACAGGCGTTCCAGCCGTTCAGAACGGGCGGTGCGCCACCAGCAGATAGCAGTCGAACGGCGTCCTGCCGTGCAGGGATCGCAGGCTTACCTGGAGCCCCGCCGCTTCCAGTGGCGCCCGCAATTCGTCCGCGCTGGGGTAGTGCTGCGCGCCCACCTTCATCCAGCCACTGATGCGCAGGAAAAACTCCGACCCGCGCGTGACGTAGTAGCGCCAGCTGGATTCGCGCAGCACATTGCGCACGATCAGCAGGCCGCCCGGCGCGAGGTGTGCGACGGCGTTCTCCAGCATGGCGCGCTGGCCCGCCGCCGGCAGGTAGTGCAGCACGTCGAGCAAAACGACATGCCCGTGCACGCCATGCGCCGTCGTGCCGTCGGCCTGGCGTAATTGCAGCGCCGGCTGCAGGCCGGCCTGGTGCAATGCGCGCGTGCCCGCCTCGATCTTGCGCGGGTCGGAGTCAAGGCCGAGGTACTGCGTGACGATGCCGCGCGCGTGCAGGTACTGCCCCAGTAGGCCAATGCCGCAGCCGATGTCGAGCAGCGGCATCGGCTTGTCCGCGATCAGCTCGGCCGTGGCGGCGTAAGCGGGATCGGTGGCGAGCTTGGCCCTGGCGTAGCGACGCTGCAGCCAGTGGTCGTAAGACTCGGCAATGCGATCGCGCGCGGTGATGTCCATGGGCATCATGTCAGCCGACTCCATGACTGTTCAGGGTGAAGCCTAGTACGTCGGCCGGCACGGAACCATCCACGCCGACGCTTGCTCTTGCTTCGCCGCGAGCATGATGGTTCGCTTGGCACCCAGCGTGCCGCGCCGGCGGACACGACCACTGTGATGGAGTTGCACATGTCGCCGTTCGCGCCCCTGCGGGAGCTCAGCACCACCCAGCGCCATACCGTGCTGGCCAGTTTCCTGGGCTGGACGCTCGACGCCTTCGATTATTTCCTGCTCACCTTTGTGATCGTCGGCGTGGCGCAGGAGTTCCACGTCGACAAGGCGCAGGTGACCTTCGGCCTGTTCCTCACGCTGGCGGCGCGGCCGCTGGGTGCGCTGCTGTTCGGGCGCCTGGCCGACCGCTACGGCAGGCGCCCGATCCTCATGCTGGACGTGATCCTGTTTTCGCTGTTCGAGCTCGCCACCGCGTTTTCCACTTCGCTGACCATGTTGCTGGTGCTGCGTTTCCTGTTCGGCGTGGCGATGGGCGGCGAGTGGGGCATCGGCGCCTCGCTGGCGATGGAGTCGATCCCGCCGAAGGCGCGCGGCGTCGTGTCGGGGCTGCTGCAGAGCGGTTACCCCTGCGGCTTCTTCCTGGGCGCGCTGGCGAACTGGCTGCTGATCGATCACATCGGCTGGCGCGGCCTGTTCGTGGTCGGCGCGGCGCCGGCGCTGCTGGTGCTTTACATCCGCCGCTCGGTGCCGGAGTCGGAGGTATGGCAGCAGGGTCGCGAGGCGCGCGCGAAGCGCGGCCTGTTCGAGGCCATGCAGGGCCACTGGAAGCTCGCCATCTACCTGATGCTGCTGATGATGGCGTTCAACATGTTCAGCCATGGCTCGCAGGATCTGTACCACACGTTCGAAGAAGTGGGCCTGCATTTGCCGACCGGCTCCGGGGCGGCCTTCATGCTGGTGGCCATGCTCAATCTGGGCGCGCTGGTGGGCGGGCTGTTTTTCGGCGCGCTGTCCGAGCGCATCGGTCGGCGCCGCGCCATCACGCTGGCCGCGCTGCTGGCCATACCGGTGATTCCGCTGTGGACCCACGGCGGTTCCCTGCTGCTGCTGGCCCTGGGCGCCTTCCTCATCCAGGTGATGGTGCAGGGCGCCTGGGGCGTCGTCCCGACCCACCTGAACGAGCTTTCGCCGGACGAGGTGCGCGGCACCTTGCCCGGCTTCGCCTATCAAACCGGCAACCTGCTGGCCGCCGTCACGGCCAACGCCCAGCTCTGGCTGGCGCAGCGGCACGGCGGCGACCTGGCGTTCGCCATGTCGCTGTGGATCGCCGTGGTGGCCGTGCTGCTGGCCCTGCTGGCCTGGCTGGGGCCGGAGGCGCATGGCGTGCGTTTCGGCCAGGGCGCCCGCCGGGCGGACGGCTAGGCGGGGGGACTGGTAGAATCCCCGTTTTGATCCATCACGAGACATGCAATGAAGGCTGGCAAGGACAAGGTCATCTCGCTCCACTACACGCTGACGGTGGACGGTGAAAAGGTCGAGAGCTCCCTCGATCGCAACGAGCCGCTGTGGGTGTTGCTTGGCCACGGCCAGCTGATCCCCGGCCTGGAAAAGGCACTGGAAGACCACGAGGCCGGCGCAAGCCTGCAGGTCGAAGTCGCCCCGGCCGAAGGCTATGGCGAGCGCCAGCCGGGCATGACCCAGCGCGTGCCCAAGAAGTACTTCCAGCAGGGCGGCAAGCTCAAGCCGGGCATGACCACGGTGCTGGCGCTGAAGGAAGGCGGCCACCGCGTGGTGGTGGTGCAGAAGGTGGGCATGACCACGGTCGACGTGGATCTGAACCACCCGATGGCCGGCAAGACGCTGAACTTCGATGTGACCATCAATGAAGTACGCGAAGGCACCGAGGAAGAGATTGCGCATGGTCATGCGCATCCGCCGGGTGCAGAGGCGCACTAAGGGTTCCTCGTTGCTCTCCTTCGCAGGGAGGGGCAAGGTTCTTGGTCTGCAAAAAGCCGCTCCTCAGGGGGCGGCTTTTTTGTTTTGGCTCGTTATGCCTGCGAAAGCAGGAGGCGCCTCTCAACAGCTGAAGGCTGGTCGTCCAGTGACTTTGTTCGCCGGGTGTCGCGATACCGCGACCGGGCTCGCCTGCGACCGAAGGGAGTCCCCGTGGGACGGCGGGCTTCCGTCCTCCTGCCGGAGGCCGGGTCACTTTTCTTTGCTTGCCCAAAGAAAAGTAACCAAAAGAAATGGCCCCCCGGATGCCGCGCCTTCCGGGCCTTTGGCCCTCCAGGTGCGCGGGCGGGTTACGGGGTTTGTCGACAGGGCTTCCTGCCCTGACGACAAACTGGCTCGCATCCATGCGAGCCACCCTGCGGGCTTTCCTCCACCCGCCCGCCGCGTCATACGGGGACCCCGAAGAACCAAGGCGCGAGCCAGCAGCGCTTCCGCGAGCACCCGCCCCTCACCCCAACCCTCTCCCCGGATGGGAGAGGGAGCAAAAACGCGCAGCGCTCGGCTTTAAGTCCTCTCCGCTGAGGCGCATTGCAGTGAAGCGGCTATGTAGAGGCGGAGGTGTCCCGCGTCGAGACCCTGAGACCGTTCCGGCCTGTATCCAACGCTGGGCCGCGAGCTCTTGAGGCCATTCTCTTTGGGTTACTTTTCTCTTGGGCCAGCAAGAGAAAAGTGACTCGGCCTCCGGCAGGAGGTCGAAACGCCCGCTGCGCAAGCGGCAAGCTGGCGACTGCGCCTGCGAACGAGCCGAAGAAAAGGCCACACGACTTGGCCCGATCGCGCCACCGCGACAACCAGACAGCCAAGTCACTGGGTTCCTGCATTCGCTGGAATGACGAGCCCACAACCAACGATGCCTTGTGCTGGCGTCGCCCGCGCCACACCCACGGCGCCTACCCCTATCCGAACATCGCCCGCCCATCGCCACACGCAAACAACAACGGCACCTCACGGTGCCGTCGTCATTCCCGCCATGTGAAGCACGCTTACACGAGCGTAATCGTCACATCCACATTGCCGCGCGTCGCATGCGAATACGGGCAGATGTCGCGATGGGCCACGTCCACCAGTTCCTGCGCCACGGCGCGGTCCAGGCCCGGCAGGCTCACATCCAGCTTCACGGCGATGCCGAAGCCGGTCGGTTCACGCGGGCCGATGCCGACATGTGCGGTCACCGAGGCGTCCTTCAGGGCAATGCTCTTCTGGCGGGCGACGAAGCGCATCGCGCCCTCGAAGCAGGCCGCATAGCCGGCGGCAAACAGTTGTTCCGGATTGCTGCCGGCGCCGCCCGGGCCGCCCAGTTCCTTCGGTACGACCAGCTGCAGGTCGAGTACGCCATCGCTGCTCTTGGCGTGGCCTTCGCGGCCGCCGATGACGGTGGCGGTGGCGGTGTAAAGAATCTTGGTGCTGCTCATGGGTCAATCCTCGGTGGGGGTGTGTTGGAGTTGCCGGGTAAATTGCTTCAGTTGGTCACGCAGGTCTTGCAGCCGGTCCATCGACAGGTTCAGGCGTTGGGCCAGGCATGCCGGTACGTCGGTGGCCTGCTCGCGCAGGGCGAGGCCGGCTCCGGTAAGACGGATTTCAACCTCACGCTCGTCTTTGCTACGTCGTTGGCGGTCAACCAGACCCGCCGCCTGCAGGCGCTTGAGCAGCGGCGTGAGCGTTCCCGAATCCAGCTGCAGGCGCTGGCCCAGCTCGCGGACGCTGAGGCCATCCCGTTCCCACAGCACCAGCATCACCAGGTATTGCGGGTAGGTCAGCCCCAGTGGCTCCAGCAGCGGCCGGTACAGGCCGGTGACCGAGCGGGATGCCGCGTACAGCGCGAAGCACAGTTGCTGGTCCAGCAGCAGGTCAGCGGGGGTCGGTTGCCGTTTCATGGGAGCCATCCTATGTGCAAAATTCAATTGCGTACAATTCAATGTTTCGATGGCGACGATAGGCCTGGCCTCTGGATCTCAGTCGAGCAGGCGTTTGCCGAAGGCGAAGTGGTCGCGCCAGTAGGGGCCGTCGATATCGTCGAGCCGGACGGTACCGCCGCTGTTGGGTGCGTGCACGAAGCGCCCCTTGCCCACGTATACGCCGACATGGCTGATGCCGCCGCTGCCGGCAAAGAACACCAGGTCGCCGCTGATCAGGTCGTTCATCTGGCGCACCTGCGCGCCGCTCAGCTGGGACATTTCGCGCGAGCTGTGCGGCAGCATCAGGCCGGCCGCGTTGCGGTAGATGTAGTCGACCAGTCCGCTGCAGTCGAAGCCGCCATCAGGGGTATTGCCGCCCCAGCGATAAGGCGTGCCGACCAGGGCGATGGCGCGGAACAGCACGTCGTTGGCCGTGCCCGGGTTGCCCGGGGCGCGCGCCGGAAGATCAGCCAGCGAGGAGCGGGAATCCTTGTAGGTGGGCTGCGGCTTGCTGGGGCCGCTGGCGCAGCCGGCCAGCAACAACAGGGCGGCTCCCAGCAGCAGGTACCGCCCCTGGCGCCATGCTGCTGGCGGACATAAGGACGGCTCGGCAAGGTCCGGATGCATCATGCTTCCCCTCGGCATGGATTGCGGCCGAGGTTAGCAAATCAACAAGTTGTACGAAAGTTCTCAGTGATTACGCGAGATCGGGTCTCGGGGCCTCATGAGCCGGGCTTGTCGACGGTGAGATTGCGCTGGCTGACCGTGCGGCCGTCCCGGTCCCAGGCCCGCAGCTTGTACTGGCCGGGCCGCAGGTACAGCGAGTTCATGCTGTTTTCGGTCAGGAAGACATAACGGTCGGCGGGAATGGCGTCGTCGGATTCGTTGGCGTAGCGCGCCTCGACCACGCAGGGCAGCTGGCGCTGGCACATCTCGCTGGTGATCACCCGCTTTTGCCGCGCGCCGTCCAGGCCCAGCCAGTGGGGACGCCGCTCGTGTCCCGAGGGGGGCAGGATCACGTCCACGTCGTGCCGGGTCGGGTCGGATGTCCACACGCTCCCGTTCTGCCGGCTGAGGAGTACCGACGGGCGCTCCACCGGAAACAGCGTGTACAGCTGCTTGTACAGGTCGGTATCGGGCATCGGGCCGATGTCGCGCCAGCGCGTCTGGTCGATCGAAAGCGGATCGAACCCGGTGAGCAGCTTCAGCTGCATGGCCATGGGCTGGATGGTGCCGCCGAGATTGCCGGGCGCCTTGTCGATGTGCGCGTAGCCTGCATGCACGAACAGGCGCGCCTTGGCATCCTTGGCGAATACCTCGTGGTAGAGCAGGCGGGCCTGTCCGGCCTCGCGGTCGGACAACTTGTCGGCGTCCGATTCATAGGCCACGACCTGGAAGCCCAGCCGGATAGCCTCGCGGATGATGTCGCCGTACAGCGGCTCGTGCAGGTACTCGCTGCCGCTGCTGGCGATGGCATAGCCGCGCTTCATCAGCCCGGTGTCGCCGTTGCTGAGGGCCTCGGCGGCGAAATGGGTGAATCCTTCCGCGCGCAGTTTGGGTAGCAGGGCGAGTGTCAGCTCGCGGGTGTGGGCGTCGTGATGTGCTTCGTTGATCATCACGATGCGCCGGCCGCTGGCGAGCTTGGCGATCTGCTCCGCGGCGTCTGCGATCTGCCAGTCGGCGGGCACCGGCAAGGGCACGGGCGTCTGCACGCGGTTGTCGAACGGGAAGTCCAGGTTGGCTTCGTCGTAGAGGCCAAGCTCGTCCTCCACCGAGGCCAGCAATTGCTGGTCGATCAGGCGGTCGTCCTTGGTGAGTTGCGGCATCGCCTCGCGCAGGTACAGATAGCGACCCAGGTCGTTCTTGATGTGCGCGGTTTCGGTGAACAGGTCGCGGGACACCTGTGTCTCCGACGACGCGGTGGCGGGCCGCGGTTCCTGCTGCTGTGGTTGCTGCTGCTTTTGGCCCGAGGCGAGGGCGCCGACGGAAAGCAGCATGGCCAGGGTGGTGGCGCCTGCCAGGGAGATTCGGCTCAGCCACATCATGTTGCTGGACTTCACATCGGACAGGGTCATGCTCAGGTCCCCGGGGCTAGGGTTGGGCAAATGCGACGCTACAATAACGTGATGGATGCTTCGCGCAGTGATGTTCTGATTCTTGGCGGCGGCGTTATCGGCCTGGCCTGTGCTTATTACCTGCTGAAGTCCGGGGCTACCGTGCGTGTGCTGGAGCAGGGTACCCCGGGTTGCGGAAGTTCGCACGGCAATTGTGGAACGATCACCCCGAGCCATGCCGCCCCCCTGGCGATGCCGGGCATGTTCGGCGTGGCGTTGCGCTCCATGCTTCGCGCCGACGCCCCGCTTTACCTCAACCCCCGTTTCGACGGCCCGCGCCTGCGCTGGCTGCTGGGCTTTGCACGGCACTGCAACTGGCGCGATTTCGAGCATGCCACCATGGCGCGCTCGGCCATCCTGCAGCGTTCGCGCGCCTTGCTCGCGCCCCTGGTTCGCGACGAAGGGCTGGCCTGCGAGTTCGGCGAAGGCGGCGAGCTTTACGTGTACCGCAGCGCAGCGGCCCTGCAGAAGGATGAGCAGCACCATGCCCGCGTGCTGGACCAGCTCGGCGTGGAAGTGCAGCGGCTGCGCGGCGACGAAGTCGAGGCGATGGAGCCGGCGGTAAAGCCCGGGGTGACCGGTGGCCTGTTCCATCCCGAGGATGCCCACCTGCGCCCCGATCGCTATGCGGCCGAGCTGGCGCGACGGGTCGTCGAACTGGGCGGCTCGATCGAAACGGCTGCACGCATCGACGGCTTCGACACCCGCGAGGGACGCATCGAGCAGGTACGCACGACGCGCGGTACGTTTTCCGGCGACCGCCTCGTCATGGCGCTCGGCGCCTGGTCCCCGCTGCTTGGCAAGACGCTTGGCCTGCATCTGCCCATGCAGCCCGGCAAGGGCTATTCGCTGACCTATACGCGTCCCGCGCTGGCGCCGCGCCATTCGCTGGTGCTGCGCGAGGCGGCCGTGTGCGTCACCACCTGGGCCAGCGGTTACCGTCTCGGCAGCACCATGGAGTTCTCCGGCTATGCCGAAGGGCTCAATCGCACCCGCCTGGATGCATTGCGGCGGGGCGCCGCCGCCGGCTTGCACGAGCCTGAAGGGCCCGAGCTGCTCGAAGAGTGGTGGGGGTGGCGACCGATGAGCGTGGACGAGGTGCCGATCATCGGCCCCAGCTCGCGCTGGTCCAACCTGATGTTCGCCACGGCGCACGGCATGCTCGGCGTCAGCATGTCGGCAGCGACGGGCGAACTGGTCGCCTCCCTCATGCGAGGAAGCACGCCGGCCATCGACCCGACGCCGTACGCACCGGCGCGTTTTCGGGTGTGACCTTTACGCGGCCTGCTCGTTCGCTGGCCTAGGGTGCACGCTGCAACGGGAGACAGGCATGGCCGACACCTTCGATCTGATCGTGCTGGGCGCGGGGTCCGGCGGGCTCGCCACCGCATTCCGCGCGGCGCGACACGGCGCCCGCGTGGCGTTGCTGGAGCCGGGCGCCATGGGCGGCACCTGCGTCAACGTCGGTTGCGTGCCCAAGAAGGCGCTCTGGTTCGCCGCGCAGCTCGCGCAGCAACAGCAACTGGCGCTGCACTATGGCTTTGCCTCCACCCCGGGCCCCCTCGACTGGGAGCATTTCAGGCAGTTGCGGCAGACCTATATCGACGGCATCCGGCAACGCTATGCAAGGCGCCTCGCGGAGGCGGGCATCCAGGTGTACGCCGAAACCGGGCGCTTCGTCGCGGCCGACACGGTGGCTACTTCCGGCGGCGACGAACTGCGCGCGATGCAGATCGTCATTGCCACCGGCGGCCGGCCCGGACGGCTGGAAGTGCCCGGCTTCGACCTCGGCATGGTGTCCGACGACATCTTTGCCTTGCGCACCCTGCCGCAACGCATCGCCATCGTCGGCGGCGGTTACATCGCGGTGGAATTTGCCGGCCTGCTGCGCGCGCTGGGCAGCGAAGTCTCGATGCATGTCCGCCGCGGACTGCTGGCCGATTTTGACGCCGAGGCGGTGGCCGCGCTGAAAGAGCACATGCAGGCGCAGGGCATCGTGATCACGCAGGGCGTGAAAGTCGCCGGTCTGCACCGCGACGATGGCGGACTGGTGCTGCACGACGAGGTCCATGGCGAGAGTGGTCCTTACGATGCGGTGCTGTGGGCGCTCGGGCGCGTGCCCAACAGCGATCGCCTGGATCTCGATGCCGCCGGCGTGCAGGTGGACGAAGCCGGACATGTCGTCATCGATGCGTGGCAGAACAGCAACGTGCCCGGCATCTGCGCCGTGGGCGACATCAGCGGGCGCGCCGAGCTGACGCCGCTGGCCGTGGCGGCCGGTCGCCGGCTTGCCGATCGCCTGTTCGGCGGGCAGCCCGGCAGCCGCCTCGACGACGAGTACACGCCCACGGTGGTGTTTGCCGAACCGCCACTGGGCATGGCCGGCCTGACCGAGGCGCAGGCGCTCGAGCTCCATGGTGACCAGGTGCGCGTCTATCGCAGCCGCTTCGCGCCGTTGCAGTGGGCGGTAGCCGGACACGCCGGGCAAAGTCTCATGAAGATCGTCTGCGTGGGGGACGACGAACGCGTGGTCGGCATCCACGCGCTGGGGCCGGGCGCCGAGGAAATCCTGCAGGGATTTGCCGTCGCGCTGAAGATGGGGCTGCGCAAGCGCGACCTGGACAACACCATCGCCATCCATCCCAGTTCGGCCGAGGAGCTGGTGCTGCTGTCCTGAGCCGACGCGTTAAACTTCGCCGATGAGTACATACAGCCTCCACCGCGGCAGCGCACCGCTGCTGATCAGCCTGCCGCACGATGGCAGCGACATTCCCGCCGCCATCGCCGGGCGCATGCTGCCGACGGCACGGCGCTCCGTCGACACCGACTGGCATGTCGGGCGTCTGTACGAGCCGTTGGCGAGGGCGCTCGGCGCGAGCCTGCTGCGTCCCGTGGCATCGCGCTATGTGGTCGACCTCAACCGTCCTGCCGATGGCCAGGCGCTGTATCCGGGGCGACGTGAAACCGGCCTCGTGTCCACCATCGGCTTCGATGGCGAGCCGCTCTATCGCGATGGCGAGGAACCTGCGGCGGATGAAATTCAACAGCGGATAAACGAGTTCTGGCATCCGTACCACGGCGCACTGTCGCAAGAACTTGAAAGGCTGCGCGCAGCCCATGGTCGCGTCGTGCTGTGGGAAGGCCATTCCATCCGCAGCCGCGTGCCCATGCTGTTCGACGGCCAGCTGCCCGACATCAACGTCGGCACGGCCGATGGCGCCAGTTGCACGCCCGCCTTGCAGCAGCGGCTGCAGGCCGCGCTGGAGAAGCAGTCGCGATACAGCTTCGTGGTCAACGGCCGCTTCAAGGGCGGCTACATCACCCGCCACTACGGCCGGCCGGGCACCGGCATCGACGCGGTGCAGCTGGAACTGGCACAGCTCAACTACATGGACGAAGACAGCTTCGAATACGACGAGGCCAAGGCTGCGCGCCTGCAGGAAACCATCGCCGGATTGCTGGACCAGTGCCTGGCCTGAGCGCAAGAAGATTCGAGCCGCGTTAGGGAGTCGGAAAGTCAAGATCCGCGCGAGGAAAATCGCGCGCGACGCCTCGAATAATTCCATTCCAGCCGCTGGCGAAACATGCCATGTTGCAGCCGTCGCGCCGCCCGTGTTGCCGGGGTCCGGCCGGGTCCGCGGCAACCGACGTTCGAGGCTCATCATCATGCGTAAGTTCGCGATCGCTTCCCTGCTCGTGGCAGGCGTTGCCCTCTCTGGTTCCGTGCTGGCTCAGGACGCCGCCCCGCAGGCTGCGCCCGCGACCAAGGCGGCCTCGGCACAGCCGGCCGCGTCCAGCAGCAAGCATCACAAGAAGAGCCACAAGTCCGACGGAACCCAGTCGAGCGCGAAGAAGGGCAAATCCGCCAAGAAGTCCGCCAAGGCCACGCTGCCGGCGACCACGGCCAGCCACTGATCATCGTCAGTCCGGCAACGAAAAGCCCCGACGCTCGCGTCGGGGTTTTTCATGGGTGCCGCGCTTATGGAACGTCAGGCGGCAAGGCGGCTATGCATTTGAGTTCGATCGCGATGGGCGTGGGCAGGGCGGTGATGCCCAGGGTCGTGCGGCAGGCATCCACGCCGGCGAAATACTCTGCGTAGAGCCGGTTGTAGGTGGCGAAGTCGTTCGCCATGTCGGTAAGGAACACCGTCACGTCGACCAGTTGCTCCCAGCGCGCGCCGCTGGCCTCGAGCACTGCGCGGACATTGGCGAACACCTGGCGACACTGCGCCTCGATGTCGTACCCGACCAGCTTGCCCTGGGCATCGTGGACATTGCCGGGAATCGCGTTGCTGCCCGGCACGCGCGGCCCCACGCCCGAGAGGAACAGCAGGTCGCCCACGCGCCGCGCATGCGGATACGCGCCTACGGGCGCCGGTGCCTGATCGGTGCGGACGACGTCGCTCATCGGTTGAACTCGGGCACGGTGCCGAGGCGCTGAAGTGCGCCTTCGTAGGCGGGCCACAGTTCGTCGCGCGAACTGACATGCATGCCCAGGTCGTTCACGTGGCCGTCGAACAGGCTGTAGCACCACGCGTGCACGGAGAGCTTCTGGCCACGTTCCCATGCGTCCATCACCATGGTCGTGTGGCAGACGTTGACTACCTGTTCCATGGCGTTGAGTTCGCACAGCCGGCTGTTGCGCAAATTCATCATGTCGATGGACGACAGCATGGTGGAATGCTTTTGCGCCACATCGCCCACGTGGCGCAGCCAGTTGTCCACCAGGCCGAGGCGTCGCTGATCGAGCACCGCCTGCACGCCGCCGCAGCCGTAGTGACCCACGACGAGGATGTGCTCGACCTTGAGCACGTCCACCGCGAACTGGATGGTGCTCAGGCAGTTGAGGTCGGTATGCGACACCACGTTGGCGACATTGCGCTGCACGAAGATGTCGCCGGGCGGCAGGTCCACGATCTGCGTGGCGGGCACGCGCGAGTCGGAGCAGCCAATCCACAGGTAGCGTGGCGCCTGCTGCTGGGAGAGGCGCTCGAAGAACCGTGGATCCTGGGCGCGCACGGCGGCGGACCATTGGCGGTTGCTGTCGATGAGGTTCTGTAGGGGGCTCTTCACGGCGGCGTTCTCAATAGCGAATGCAGATGTTTTTCGGCTCGGTGAAGAAGCGCAGCGCTTCGGTGCCGCCTTCGCGGCCGAGCCCGGATTGCTTCGTGCCGCCAAAGGGCGTGCGCAGGTCGCGCAGCAGCCAGCAGTTGATCCACACGATGCCGAAATCGAGTTGTCCGCCGAAGCGATGCGCGCGCGAAAGGTCGCGCGTCCACACCGAGGCGGCCAGTCCGTAACCCGTGCCGTTGGCGATGGACAGGGCCTCCGCTTCGTCCTCGAAGGGAATCAGGCTCACCACCGGACCGAAGATCTCGTGCTGGTTGGTGGCGGCGTCGCCGTCCAGCCCTTCGATGACCGTAGGCGACACGAACCAGCCGTCGGCGCAGCGGCCTGGCACATCCACCGCTTCGCCGCCGCACAGCACGCGGCCGCCTTCGTCGCGGGCCTGGGCAATGCAGCCCATCACCTTGTCGAAATGGGCTTGCGAAACCAGCGCGCCGAGGTCGACCTGCGGGTCGTCCGGGTCGCCGATGCGCAGTGCCTGCACGCGCGCCAGATACCGTTCGCGGAAGGCGTCGTAGATCGAACGCTGCACCAGCAGGCGCGAACCGCACAGGCAGATCTCGCCCTGGTTGGCAAAGCCCGAGCGCACGATGGTGTCCAGGTTGGCGTCACTCAGGTCGACATCGTCGAACACGACGGCGGGATTCTTGCCGCCCAGTTCCAGCGAGAGCTTTTTGAACTGCGGCGCCGCGGCCGTCGCAATCTGCGCGCCGGTTCGCGTGCTGCCGGTGAACGACACGGCCTTGACGCCGGGGTGTTCCACGATGGCCTGGCCGACTTCCGGGCCACGGCCCTGCACGATGTTCAGCACGCCGGGCGGGAAGCCCGCCTCGATGCTCAGCTCGCCGAGCAGGGCAGCGGTGCAGGGCGTGATTTCCGATGGTTTGGCCACTACCGCGTTGCCCGCCGCCAGCGCGGGCGCGATCTTCCAGGTGAACAGGTAGAGCGGCAGGTTCCACGGACTGATGCAGCCGACCACGCCGAGCGGCTGGCGCAGCGTGTAGTTGATGGCCCCGGTCTCCATCGCGTGCGACTCGCTGCTCCACGGCACGATGGCCGCCGCGAAGTAGCGCAGGTTGGATACCGCGCGCGGAATATCGAGGCTGCGCGCCAGGCTCAGGGGCTTGCCGCTGTCGCGGGACTCCAGCGCGGCGAAGGTTTCCAGCCGCGCCTCGATCAGGTCGGCCAGTCGATGCAGCAGGCGGGCCCGTTGCTCGGCGGGCGTCGCGGCCCAGGCCGGCGCGGCACGCCGGGCTGCCGCCACCGCATCGGCCACATCCTCGGGGGAGGAGTCGGGACATTGCGCGAACGCCTGGCCGATGGCGGGCTCGAAGACATCCAGCCAGCGATTGTTCCGTGGCGCCTGCAGGCGACCGTCAATGAGGTTGGCGAGGCGCAGGTTTGGCATCCGCACAAGCTTAAGGCCAGCGGCGCCCAATTGCACCGGACGCCGGCGTACGCCCGGCTCTGGTCGGGGCTCAGCTCAGCGCGCGCGTGCGGCCGCCATCCACGGCAATACTGACGCCGTTGACGTAGCCGGCCGCTGGCGTGCACAGGAAGGCGATGACAGCAGCCACTTCGGTCGCCTCGCCAAAGCGGCGCGCGGGTACGGTAGCCAGCATGCCCTGGGCGATTTCTTCCTCGCTGCGGCCGCTGCTGCGCGACTGCGCGGCGAGCAGGCCGTCGAGCCGCGCCGTGCGCGTGTAGCCGGGCAGGACGTTGTTCACCGTAATGCCGTCGGCCGCCAGTTCGCCGGACAGCGTCTTGGCCCATGCAGCGACCGCCGCACGCACGGTATTGGAGACGCCCAGTCCCGGGATGGGCTCCTTCACCGAGGTCGAGATGACATTGACGATGCGGCCATAACCGCTGGCGCGCATGCCGGGGAGCAATGCCTGCACCAGTGCCTGGCCCGCCAGCAGATGCTGGCGGAACGCTGCCGCGAACGCATCCGCCTCGGCCGCATGGGCCGGACCACCGGGCGGACCGCCGGTGTTGTTGATCAGGATGTGCACGGGGCCGCCGGCGACGACATCGGCCAGCGCGCCCTGCAGCTTGTCGGTGTCCTGCATGTCCACGGCGAGCCAGCGATGTTGCTGGCCCGGGCGATGCGGCAAGGCCTCGGCAACCGCCTGCAGCTTGTCGGCGGAGCGGGCCAGCAGGGTGACGCTGGCGCCGAGCTCGGCCAGCTCAACGGCGCTGGCGCGACCGATGCCCTGCGAGGCACCACAAACCAGGGCGTGACGTCCGCTCAGATCCAGCAACATGGGCGTTCCTAGGCAAGAAGAGTTAGCGGGCGGCCCACTGCATGGCCAGTGCGCCGAACCAGCACAGCCAGGCGACCCAGGGAGCGTAGCGCCAGACGCGGCGCCACTGGGTGATGGCGGCATGCTCGAGTGCCGGCAGCACCGGCGACTTCAGCGCCAGCTGCAGGCGGATCCAGGTGCGCAGGGGGCTCGCCGGCTGGCCATCGGGTTCGGCAATGATTTGCCACTCGTGGCGATGGTCGCGGCGCAGCAGGGTGGCGACACGGTACTGCGCCAGGAAGTGGAGCAGGAAGCACGCCACGCCTGAGGCCAGTAAGGTTAGGTAGAGCTCGATCATGCCGTGCCTGTCTTCGAAGTAGGAGGGTGGGGGCGCCTGGGCGTCTAGCCCTTGGCCGCACCGCCGGTCGAGGCGTTGTCGGTCGTCGTGCCGGTGTCGGCCTTGGCATCCGCTGCCTTGCTGTCAGGCTTGCTGCCCCAGGACGGCACCGAAATGGAGTTGCGCAAGGTGCTGAGCACGCCGCTGCCCTGGGCCGCCTTGGCGCAGATGGCGTTGTCCACGGCGTCCTTGTAGGTCTTGTCCATCAGCCCGATCCACACCGTGCCATCCGGGCCATGCGGCAGCTTGAACGAGCCGACGGCAGCCATCTTGACCGGCGCCTCGGCCGAAAATGCCGCCGGCGACTGCTCCCAGTAGGTACTGCCCGACTGCTGCTTGGCCGAGCTGTAGAGCACCAGGTAGCGCGCGCGCTTGTCGGTGACCTCGACGCTGCCGAAGGCGCCGGTGGTCTCGTCGGTCCAGCCCATGTGCTCGCACAGGCCCACGTCCTGCGTGTTGATGGGCTGGAAGCCTTCGTCCAGCAGCACGACCGTGGGAGCAAACAGGTAGCTGGCGCGCAACCAGCGGCTGCTCAGTTCCGACTTCAGCGCGATGCGGTAAGGCATGGCGGCCTCGCGCGGCAGGGCGAAGCTGATGAAGTAGCTGCGTTCGCCATTGAGGCTGGCGACCATGCTGCCCGGCCCCAGCACGAACTTCTTCGGCTGCCAGGGCAGGGTGTTCTGGAACGAAAAGTCCGCGAACGTGCTGCAGCACGGCGTCGCCTGTTGCAGCGCGGTCCGGGCCTGGTCGAGGCTGTTGCGGGTGTCTTCGGGTGGCCGCAGGTTGGGCGGCACCAGCGTCTTGACGTTGTGACAGCCGGCGGCCGCCAGGGCGGCAGCGGCGAGGGCGGAAGCGACGATCAGGCGAGGACGCATAGACGGTTCGCAGCTCAGAATTCGGCCGTCCCCGCGGCACGCGGGTAGGGGATGGCGTCGCGGATATTGGACAGGCCGCACACGTAGACCAGCAGCCGCTCGAAACCGAGGCCGAAGCCGGCGTGCGGCACGGTGCCGTAGCGGCGCAGGTCACGATACCAGCCGTAGGTGGCCGGATCGAGGCCGAACTGGATCATGCGGCGGTCGAGGTAATCCAGGCGCTCCTCGCGCTGGCTGCCGCCGATGATCTCGCCGATGCCGGGCGCCAGCACGTCCATCGCGGCGACGGTCTTGCCGTCGTCGTTGAGGCGCATGTAGAACGCCTTGATCTGCTCGGGATAGTTCATCACCACCACCGGGCGGCCGACGTGCTTCTCGGCCAGGTAGCGCTCGTGCTCGGTCTGCAGGTCGATGCCCCAGGCCACCGGGAACTCGAACTTCTGGCCCGACTTCTTCAGGATCTCGATGGCGTCGGTGTAGTCGATGCGCTCGAACGGCTGGCTGATGAACGCCTCCAGCCGGCTGATCGCATCCGGCTGCACGCGCTCGGCGAAGAACGCCATGTCATCGGCACGCTCCTCCAGCACGGACTTGAAGATCGCCTTGAGGAAACCCTCGGCGCAGTCGGCATTGGCGTGCAGGTCGGCGAAGGCGATCTCCGGCTCGACCATCCAGAACTCGGCCAGGTGGCGCGGCGTGTTGGAGTTCTCGGCGCGGAAGGTCGGGCCGAACGTGTACACCTTGCTCATCGCCAGGCAGTAGGCCTCGACGTTGAGCTGGCCCGACACGGTCAGGAACGCCTCGCGGCCGAAGAAGTCCTTGCGGAAATCGATCTTGCCCTTGTCGTCGCGCGGCAGGTTGGCCAGGTCCAGCGTGGACAGGCGGAACATGTCGCCCGCACCTTCGGCATCCGAGGTGGTGATGATCGGCGTGTTGATCCAGAAGAAGCCCTGCTCGGTGAGCCAGCGGTGGATCGCCGTCATCATGGTGTGGCGCACGCGGGTGACCGCGCCGAACAGGTTGGTGCGCGGGCGCAGGTGCGCCACTTCGCGCAGGAACTCCATGGTGTGCGGCTTGGGCTGGATCGGGTAGGTCAGCGGATCGTCGACGAAGCCGGTGACGGCGACTTCGTCCGCCTGGATCTCGAAGCGCTGGCCCTTGCCCTGCGAGGGCACCAGGGTGCCGGTGACGATGACGCCGGCGCCGGTGGTGAGGTGCTTCACCTCGCCCTCGTAGTTGGCGACCTTGTCGGTGACCACGGCCTGGATCGGGTCGAAGCAGGAGCCGTCCGTCACGTTCACGAAGGACAGGCCACCCTTGGAATCGCGGATGGTGCGCACCCAACCGCGCACGGTCACGATGCTGCCGGCTTCGATGCTGCCGGAAAGAGCCTGCTTGACGCTAACCACCGCCATGGATTGAAACTCCTGCTGGGCGCCGCATATCGGACGCGTAAGACCAACTTGACATGATAATGTACGTTTCGTTCAGGTCGCGAGCCTTCGCGCACTGTTTTCCGGATCCCCAAGTATCGCCATGACCATCACCATCACTCCCGCCGCCAGCGAACGCATGCGCCAGTTCCTTGCCAGCACCCCTGGCGCGGCCGGCGTCCGTTTCGGCGTGAAGCGCACCGGTTGCTCCGGCTTCGGCTACGTGGTTGACCTTGCCGAGGCGCTGGGCTCCGAAGACCAGCTGGTCGAAGTGGATGGCGTGCCGCTCATCGTGGACGGCAAGAGCCTGCCGCTGGTCGATGGCACCGTGATCGACTTCCAGCGCCAGGGCCTGAATGCGGCGTTCGTGTTCCACAACCCCAACGCCACCGGGGAATGCGGCTGCGGCGAGAGCTTCACCGTCGGTTGAGCAAAGCCTGGCCGTGGCGCCAGCCGGGCGGGCCCGCCGGGCGCTAGAGAAGCGCCGGTTTTTCAACCACTTGCCCGGATCGCCCGATCTACCTTACAATTCCGCTTCTGTCCGCGCCCCCAGGGCACGGATGGAACCTTGCCTCACCGCATAGGGCGGGAGGCTGCGAGGCCGCAAGGCCGCATCCACAAGGAGTTACCCAACAATGTCCCTGCGACATTACGAAGTCGTGTTTCTGGTCCACCCTGACCAGAGCGAACAGGTTCCGGCCATGATCGAGCGCTACAAGGCGCTGATCGAGACCGACGGCGGCAAGATCCACCGCCTGGAAGACTGGGGCCGCCGTCAGCTGGCGTACCCGATCGTGAACCTGGCCAAGGCTCACTACGTCATGCTCAACATCGAAGTCAGCCAGAACGCGCTGAACGAGCTGGAGTCGGGCTTCCGCTTCAACGACGCCGTGCTGCGCCATCTCGTGGTTCGCCGCGACGAGGCCGACACCGAGCAGTCGTTCATCCTCAAGAGCAAGGAAAAGGATGACGCCAAGTCCTCGCGCCGCCGCGATGACGACAGCGATGGTGATGAGCGCCCGGCCCGTCGTGACCGCGACGACCGTGACAACGATCGCGACAGCGACGACTGATCAGGAGCACAGACATGTCCAAGTTCTTCCGCCGCCGCAAGTTCTGCCGCTTCACGGCCGAAAAGGTCAAAGAGATCGATTACAAAGATCTCAACACCCTGCGCCAGTACGTGACCGAGAACGGCAAGATCGTTCCGTCGCGCATCACCGGCACCAAGGCCCGCTACCAGCGTCAGCTGGCGACCGCCATCAAGCGCGCCCGCTTCCTGGCCCTGCTGCCGTACACGGACAACCACGACGTTTGATCGTGATTTAGCTTCCTCTCCCCTCCGGGGAGAGGGAGCAAAACGAAAACCCCTTCGGACAACCGTCCACGGCTGCGCGGGGCCACACCGGCGCTAACGAAAAGGAACCATCATGCAACTGATCCTTCTTGAGAAAGTCCGCAACCTCGGCAACCTTGGCGACAAGGTCAACGTGAAGCCGGGTTATGGCCGCAACTACCTGCTGCCGCAGGGCAAGGCCGTGCCGGTCAACGCCGCCAACCTCGAAGCTTTCGAGAAGCGCCGCGCCGAGTACGAAGCCAAGGCTGCTTCCCAGCTGTCGGGCGCCGAAGGCCGCAAGGCCAAGCTGGAAGGCGTCTCGGTGACCATCGCCGCGAACGCCAGCCCGGAAGGCAAGCTGTACGGCTCGGTCGGTCCGCGCGAAATCGCCGAGGCCCTCCAGGCTGCCGGCCAGGACGTGCACAAGGGTGAAGTGATCCAGGGCGAAGGCCCGATCCGCCACACCGGCGAGTTCGTTGCCGTGATCGCGCTGCACGCCGACGTGCAGACCCAGGTCACGGTGATCGTGGTCGGCGAAAAGTAAGCCGCCCATCGCCAATGCTGTACCCGGACGGGCGCCCCTGGGCGCCCGTCTGCTTTTGTGCCGGCACTTATCCACGCCTGCACACAGGTTATCCACAGACTTATTGTCTCGCGGCCTGAGATGGCGCCGCGTATGCTCTGTGCCCAACGTCATGCCGCCGACGCACCTGTGCCGGTCCGCTGCGAGGAATCTTGATGCCCTTCGTTACTGATCGTTCCGATCGCCCTGAGCGCCGCGGTCGTGCCGAGCGCAAGCTTCCTTCCAACATCGACGCGCTGCGCGTGCCGCCGAGTTCGATTGACGCTGAGCAGGCCGTACTGGGCGGCCTGATGCTGTCGCCGGACTCGCTGGACAAGGTGGCCGACCGCCTGGGCGAGCAGGATTTCTACCGCAAGGACCATCGCCTGATCTGGCGCGCCATCACCGAGCTGGCGGCCAAGGGCATGCCGTGCGATGCGGTGACCCTGGGCGACTGGTTCGAGGCCAACGGGCTGGGCGAGATGGTCGGCGGTGCCGGCTACCTGATCGAACTGGCCAACACCACGCCCAGCGCGGCGAATATCACCGCCTACGCGGAAATCGTGCGCGAGAAGTCGGTGCTGCGCCAGCTGATCGACGCCGGCACGGGCATCGCCGAGGACGGTTATCAGCCCGAAGGCATGGGCGTGCAGGAAGTGCTTGAGCGCGCCGAGCAGGCGGTGTTCAAGATCGCCGAGTCGGGTGCCCGCGGCAAGAAAGACACGGTGTCGATGCGCGAGGCGGTCAAGGACGCGTTCCGCATCCTCTCCGAGCGCTTTGAAAACAAGGGTCAGCTCACCGGCGTCTCCACCGGCTTTTCGGATCTGGACGAGCTCACCTCGGGCCTGCAGCCCTCCGACCTGATCATCGTCGCGGCGCGTCCCTCGATGGGCAAGACGGCGTTCTCGGTGAACATCGCCGAAGCGGTGGCGATGCGCGGCAAGAAGGCCGTGGCGATCTTTTCGATGGAAATGTCGGCCTCGCAGCTGGCCTTCCGCATGATTTCCTCGGTCGGCCGCATCCACGCGCAGCACCTGCGCAACGGCGACCTGGCCGAGGAAGACTGGCCGCGCGTCACCAACGCCATCGCCTTGCTCTCCGAGGCGAAGATCTTCATCGACGACACGCCCGGTCTGTCGCCGGTGGAAATGCGCTCGCGTTCACGCCGACTGCATCGCGAGCACGGCGGCCTTGGCTTGATCGTGATCGACTACCTGCAGTTGATGCAGGTGCCCGGCAACAAGGAAAACCGCGCTACCGAAATCTCGGAAATCTCGCGCTCGCTGAAGGGCCTGGCCAAGGAACTCAATTGCCCGGTGATCGCCCTGTCGCAGTTGAACCGCTCGCTGGAACAGCGCGCCGACAAGCGTCCGATGATGTCCGACCTGCGCGAATCCGGCGCTATCGAGCAGGACGCGGACGTGATCATGTTCATCTACCGCGACGAGTACTACAACAAGGAATCGCCCGATAAGGGCCTGGCCGAAATCATCATCGGCAAGCAGCGTAACGGCCCGACCGACACGGTGAAGCTCACCTTCCTGGGCCACTACACCAAGTTCGAGAACTACGCGCCCGACTCCTTCGTCGGCGCCTTCGAATGACGCGCTGAACCCGCGCCCGCGCGGTCAGGTACCGTTTCGCTTCGGGAACGGCGCCTGTATCGCGCCCGGCCTTTGCATCGCCTCCACATAAAACCGGGGCGAGGTTCACGTATCGCGGCGCACCCTCGTGGCGGGTTTTCACCCATGAGGTAAACCACATGTCGCTGATCCTTCTGCTCATCATCGTGTTGCTGCTGCTTGGCGCTGTCCCGGCGTGGCCGTATAGCCGGGGCTGGGGCTACGGGCCCAGCGGTGGCCTGGGCGTCATCCTGATCATCCTGATCGTCCTGCTGGTCATGGGCGTCATCTGACGGAGTGCTGCCATGAACAGGGCAATGACTTTCGGTGTGCTGCTCGGTGCCTGCGTGGGACTGGCCGGCTGCGGCAGCAGCACGCGCGTGGTGCAGAACAACGATACCTGCGGCAAGCAGATGACCGATCTGCAGGACGCGCTCAACTCCGGCGCCATGAGCCAGCACGAATACAACAAGGCCCGCCGTGTCGCCGTCGAGCGCTGCGAGAGCCGGGACAACCGCTAAGCGCGCGGCGCTTGCCGCTGCCCCGGGAAAGCCATGATGCAGGCAGGGGTCTGCCGCCATGGGGCGTTAGCGTGGAGGCAGTCGGGCGGCTTGGCATCGGCCGGGGCTGGTAAGCTTTGAGCCCTGGCCGGTCCTGCCGGCCCGCGTTTGTGTTCCGATCCTTCAACCATCATCGCGTCGCTGCACCGGCGCCAAGCAGGCATGAGCCGTACCACTGTCGCCACCATCCACCTGGGCGCGTTGCGCCACAACCTCGCCCGCATCAAGTCGCTGGCTGCGCCGGCCAAGGTGATGGCGGTGGTGAAAGCCGATGCCTATGGGCATGGGCTCGAGCGGGTGGCGCGCGCGCTGGACGGTGACGCCGACGCGTTCGCGGTGGCGGCACTGGGCGATGGCCTGCGCTTGCGTGCGGCGGGGCATCGCCAGCGCATCGTGGTGTTGTCGGGACCCGATCGCGCCAGCGATATCGCCGAAATGCAGCGCCTGAACCTCGATGCGGCGATCCATCACGAGGAGCAGCTGCAGTGGTTGAACGAGGCGTCGCCGGGTCGTGGCCCGCTGCGCGTGTGGCTGAAGGTGGACAGCGGCATGCACCGCCTGGGCTTCGCGCCGGAGGCCGTGGCCTTCGTCCATGCACAGCTGGCGGCCATGCCGGGCATCGATCCGGAAATCGGCCTGCTCACCCATTTTGCCGAATCGGAAGTGTTCGACGGCACCGAGACCCCGGCGCAGATCGCCCGCTTTGCCGAGGCCACGCGTGATTTGCGCGGCCCCCGTTCGCTGGCCAATTCCGCCGCCGTGCTCGGCTGGGCGGAAGCGCGCGCCGACTGGGTGCGTACCGGCGGGCTGCTGTATGGGCTGTCGGTGGTGGACGGCAAGACGGGCGAGGATTTTGGCTTCCGTCCGGCGATGACGCTGAGCACGCGCCTGATCGCCATCAATCGCATCACCAAGGGTGAGCGCATCGGCTACAACGGCACCTGGACCTGTCCCGAGGACATGTCGGTTGGCGTGGCGGCCGTGGGCTATGGCGACGGCTACCCGCGCAGCGCCGAGGCGGGCACGCCGGTGCTGGTGGGCGATCGCCGCGTGCCACTGATCGGGCGCGTGTCGATGGACCTGATCACGCTGGACCTGCGCCGCGCGCCAGACGCCAGGGTGGGCGACCGGGTGACGCTGTGGGGCCCGGAATTGCCGGTGGAAATCATCGCCGCCCAGGCCGGCACCATCTCCTACGACCTCACCTGCGGCATGACCCGTCGCGTGCTGTTCGTCGAAGACGAGCACTGACGGCGGTGCCGGCGTCTCGCCGGTTGCGATCGCCGCCCGCTAAGCTCCGCTCATTGCGCAACGCCCCGAGGAATCCGCATGGCCAAAGCCAAGACCGCCTATGTCTGCACCGATTGCGGGGCGGAACATTCCAAATGGCAGGGCCAATGCGTCGAGTGCGGCGTCTGGAACACCTTGAGCGAAATCGTGGTGCAGCCGGCGGTGAAGTCCGCGGGCGCCGCGCGCAGCACCAACGGCTACGCCGGTGCCGCGGCCGGATCGCCCAAGGTGACGCCGCTGACGGCGGTGGCGCTGACGGCGGAAACGCGCACGCTCACCGGTATCGGCGAACTCGATCGCGTGCTTGGCGGTGGCCTGGTGGACGGTTCGGTGGTGCTGATCGGCGGCGATCCGGGCATCGGCAAGTCCACCCTGCTGCTGCAGATGCTGGGCACGCTGGGTGCGCAGCTGCCCAGCGTCTACGTCACCGGCGAGGAATCGCTGGGCCAGGTGGCCTCGCGCGCTCAGCGCCTCGACCTGCCCCTGGCGCCCCTGCATGCGCTGGCCGAGACCTGCATCGAGCGCATCATCGAGCAGGCGCTGGCCAGCCGCCCACGCGTGCTGGTGATCGATTCCATCCAGACCATCTGGACCGAGCTGCTGACGGCAGCGCCGGGCTCGGTGAGCCAGGTGCGCGAATCGGCGGCCAAGCTCACCCGCTTCGCCAAGGAAACCGGTACCTCGGTGTTCCTGGTCGGCCACGTGACCAAGGAGGGCGGCATCGCCGGTCCGCGCGTGCTCGAGCACATGGTGGATGCCGTGCTGTATTTCGAAGGCGAATCCGGCAGCCGTTTCCGCGTGCTGCGCGCGTTCAAGAACCGCTTCGGCGCGGTGAACGAGCTGGGCGTGTTCGCCATGTCGGAGAAGGGGCTGCGCGAAGTGCCCAATCCCTCGGCGATCTTCCTGTCCGCACACAGCGGCCCGACCTCGGGCAGCGCGGTGATGGTGACCCGCGAGGGCACGCGGCCGTTGCTGGTCGAGGTGCAGGCGCTGGTGGACCAGTCCTCGCTGGGCAATCCGCGCCGCGTGGCGCTCGGCCTGGAGCAGAACCGCCTGGCCATGCTGCTGGCAGTCCTGCATCGCCATGGCGGCGTGGCCGCCTATGACCAGGACGTGTTCGTCAACGTTGTCGGCGGCATCCGCGTGCAGGAGACCGCGGCCGACTTGCCGGTGCTGCTGGCGGTGCTCTCATCCTTGCGCGATCGGCCGCTGCCGGAAAAGACCATCGCGTTCGGCGAAGTCGGCCTGTCCGGCGAGATCCGGCCCGTGCCCAACGGCGAGGAACGCCTGAAGGAAGCCGCGCATCACGGCTTCCTGCGCGCCATCGTGCCCAAGGCCAATGCGCCGAAGAAGGGCAGGGTGGGCGACATGGAAGTGGTGGCGGTGGAACGGCTGTCGCAGGGCATCGACGCCTGCCGCTAGCCGCTACGTTCCTCTCCCCAAAGGGGAGAGGATGGAGGTGAGGGGGCGGTGCTCGCGGTGGCGTGGATCGGGCGCGATCGTGTGGCGCTTTTCTCGCTTCGTTCCCAGGCATTGTCGCCCGCTTGCCGCTTGCGCAGCGGGCGTTTCGACCTCCTGCCGGAGGCCGAGTCACTTTTCTCTTGCTGGCCCAAGAGAAAAGTAACCCAAAGAGAATGGCCTCAAGAGCTCGCGGCAAAGGGTTGGATACAGGCCGGAACGGTCTTTGGGCCTCGAAGCGGGACGCCTCCGCCTCTGCGTAGCCGCTTCACTGCAACGCGCCATGACGTAGAGGGCTTAGAGCCGAGCGCTGCGTGCTTTTACTCCCTCTCCCCAAAGGGGAGAGGGAGCAACGCCACCGATTGGCGCGAGGGACGTCGTCCACTCAGGACGTAAAGACCACCGTCTTGCTGCCATTGAGCAGCACGCGATCATCGAGGTAGAGCCGCAGCGTGCGCGCCAGCACGCGGCGTTCGATATCGCGGCCGATGCGGATCAGGTCTTCGGGCGTATCGCCATGCGCGACGCGCTCGATATCCTGTTCGATGATCGGCCCTTCGTCCAGGTCAGGGGTCACGAAGTGCGCGGTGGCGCCGATCAGCTTGACCCCGCGGCGATGCGCCTGGTGATACGGCCGCGCGCCCTTGAAGCCGGGCAGGAACGAGTGATGGATGTTGATGCAGCGACCGGCCAGTCGCTGCGCCAGCCCGGGCGACAGCACCTGCATGTAGCGCGCGAGCACCACCAGTTCGGCGCCGCTATGTTCGATCAGCGACCACAGCTGCGCTTCCTGCGCGGCCTTGTCGTGCCTGCTGGTCGGCAGGTAATGGAACGGAATGGCGTCGAAATCGAGATGGCGATAGGTGTCGCGCGGATGGTTGGCCACGATGCCGACGATCTCCATCGGCAGTTCGCCGATGCGCCAGCGGTAGAGCACGTCGGCGAGGCAGTGGTCGAACCTGGAAACCAGCAGCAGCACGCGGCGATGCCGGGCGCGGTCGCGCAGTGTCCATTGCATCGCGAACGCGTCCGCGACGGGTGCGAAGCCCGCTCGCCATGCGTCCGGGGACAACCCCGTCGACTCGAACACCAGGCGCATGAAGAAACGCTGCGTCTCGGCGTCGCCGAATTGCTGCGCCTCGACGATGTTGCAGCCGCCGGCGCAAAGGTGTCCCGACACCGCGGCCACGATGCCCGCGCGATCAGGGCAGGACAGGGTGAGCACGTACTGGTCGGCGGCCATGGCGGTCAGGGCGTGCGATGCAGGATCAGTTCCAGCACCGCCTTGGTGCCGAAGAAGGCGAGCAGCAGCACGCCCATGCCGATCAGGGTGAGATTCACCGCGCCGCGGCCACGCCAGCCGTAGCGCCAGCGGCCGTAGAGCAGGGCGCCGAAGACCAGCCACGCGATGATCGACAGCACCGTCTTGTGCACCAGGTGCTGGCCGAACAGGTTGTCGACGAACAGGATGCCGCTGAGCAGCGTCAGCGTGAGCAGCACGAAGCCGCCGCCGATCAGGCGAAACAGCAGCGTCTCGGTCAGGGTCAGCGGCGGCAACGCGCGCAGCCACGGTCCGAACTGGCGATGACGCAAGGCGCGCTCCTGCACCGCCAGCAGGATGGCCAGGGCAGCGGCGATCGACAACACGCTGAAGGCGAGCAAGGCGACGGTGACATGCAGCTTGATCTGCCATTCCAGCGGTTCGGGCGAGGTGGTCGGCGCCATGAAGCTGTCTGCAGCCAGCAACAGCGCGGTGAGCGGGAACACGATGACGCCCAGCGCCGCGACCGGTCGCCAGATGTTCACCACCAGGGTCAGCGCGGAAACCACGCAGGCCATCAGCGAGAGCGCAGCGAAGAAATGCAGGTCCAGCGAGCCGCGGTGGATGCCCAGCAGGATGCCGGCGTGGATGAGTACCGCACCGCCTGCCAGGACCAGGGCCGAGCGATTGAACGGCTTGCCGCCGCTCAACAGCGGTCGCGCCAGTCCGGCGGCGGCAGTCAGGTACAGGGCGATGGCGAGCAGGGCAAAGAGGGTGATGGCCATGACGGCGGAGTGTAGGGGGTAAGGTGGGTGGCTGTGCAGCGGGCGCCAGGCGGCGCGGGAAAACGCCGAGGTCGGCCCCGTGCCCGAGGTCCGCTATACTCTGCGATCCTCTTACGTTGCCGCATCCCTTATGTTCGAGTCGCTCAGCCAACGCCTGTCCGCCACTGTCAACCGCCTGCGCGGCCGCGGTCGCCTGACCGAGGAGAACATCCGCGAGTCATTGCGCGAAGTGCGCATCGCCCTGCTGGAGGCGGACGTGGCCCTGCCCGTGGTGCAGGCCCTGATCGAGCGCGTGAAGGTGCGCGCGGTCGGCCAGGAAGTGCTCAAGAGCCTGTCGCCGGGCCAGGCGCTGGTGAAGGTGGTCAGCGACGAGCTGACGGCGCTGATGGGCACGGCCAATACCGAGCTCAACCTCGCCCAGCAGCCGCCTGCGGTGGTGCTGATGGCGGGCCTGCAGGGCGCGGGCAAGACCACCACGGTGGCCAAGCTCGCCCGCTTCCTGACCGAGCGCAAGAAGAAAAAGGTGATGGTGGTGAGCTGCGACGTGTACCGTCCGGCCGCCATCGAACAGCTGCGCACGCTGGCCGAGCAGGTCGGCGTGAAGTTCTTCCCGTCCGAGGCGGGCCAGAACCCGGTCGATATCGCCAGGAACGCCATCGCCGCCGCGCGCCGCGAAGTGGTGGACGTGCTGCTGGTCGATACCGCCGGTCGCCTGCACGTGGACGAAGCGATGATGGCGGAGATCAAGGCGCTGCACGCCGCGATCACGCCGATCGAAACCCTGTTCGTGGTCGACTCCATGACCGGCCAGGACGCGGCCAATACCGCCAAGGCGTTCGCCGAGGCGCTGCCGCTCACCGGCGTGGTGCTGACCAAGACCGATGGCGATGCCCGCGGCGGCGCGGCCCTGTCGGTGCGCTATGTCACCGGGCGGCCGATCAAGTTCCTGGGCGCCGGCGAAAAGACCGATGCGCTGGAGCCGTTCCATCCCGATCGCGTGGCGCAGCGCATCCTCGGCATGGGCGACGTGCTGTCGCTGGTCGAGGAAGTGGAGCGCAAGGTCGACCACGAGAAGGCGCAGAAGCTGGCCGAGAAGGTCATCAAGGGCAAGCGCTTCGATCTCAACGACATGCGCGACCAGCTCGAGCAGATGACCAACATGGGCGGCCTGGCCGGCCTGATGGACAAGCTGCCGGGCGTGTCGGGCCTGCCCGACAACGTGAAATCCAAGATCAACGACGGTGAGATCAAGCGCATGGTCGCGATCATCCAGTCGATGACCAAGAAGGAACGCCGTCACCCGGACCTGCTGAACGGTTCCCGCCGCGCCCGCGTGGCGCGCGGTTCCGGCACCCAGCCGGCCGACGTCAACCGTCTGCTCAAGCAGTACATGCAGATGGAAAAGATGATGTCCAAGCTCTCCAAGGGTGGCTCCAAGGGTCTGCTGCGGCAGATGCGTGGCGCCATGAAGGGCATGGGCGGCATGGGCGGCGGCTTGCCGCCGATGCGCTGAGAGCGGGGGCGAGGGAGCAGGGTCCGGCCAAGGGTTTTTGCCTCTTCGCCACGCATGCCTGGTCGCCGCTTTCGCCCCAACCCCTTCCTTTTTCCTCAAAATTCATTAAAATGCCGCGTTTACCGCGCACGGCCTCGTGCGTGCTGCCGGCATACGGCAATTCTGGAGCTTTTACTTATGGTCAAGATTCGTCTTTCGCGCGGCGGCGCCAAGGGCCGTCCGTTCTACCACATCGTTGTCACCGATCAGCGCAGCAAGCGCGACGGTCGCAGCATCGAGAACGTGGGTTACTACAATCCGGTTGCGTCGGGCAAGGACAAGCGCCTTGAGCTGAACGTCGCCCGCGTGCAGGAATGGGTTTCCAAGGGTGCGCAGCTGACCGACAAGGTCGCGTCCCTGGTGAAGGAAGCCGGCAAGCAGCAGGCTGCCTGAGCATGACGGCAGCCGGCCGGCGCGTCCTGGTCGGACGCATCGTCGGGCTGTACGGCGTGCAGGGCTGGCTCAAGATCGAATCCTGGACCGAGCCCCGCACGCGGATCTTCAGTTACCAACCCTGGCAGCTGGCAACGGCGCCGGATGTGGCAACCGAGATCACGGGAGTCAAGGGTCGTCCGCAGGGCAAGGGGCTCATCGCCCAGTTTCCCGGAGTGGATGGCCGCGACGCTGCGGCGGCGCTGGTGGGGCAGGACATTTATGTCGCCCGCGAGCTGCTGCCGCCTCCCGGCAAGGACGAGTATTACTGGGTCGATCTCGAGGGTCTTGAGGTCGTCACCACGGAAGGCGTGGCATTGGGTCGGGTCAGTCACCTGTTCGCGACCGGCGCCAACGACGTCGTGGTAGTGAAGGACGGTACGCGCGAGCGGCTGGTTCCTTTCATCCAGGGTTCTTATGTGCGTTCGGTGGACTTGTCCGGCGGGCGCATGGTGGTGGACTGGGATCCTGAATTCTGAGCGCGCCTGGCGCGGCACCAAGGGTTGAGGATCATGCGCATCGATGTCGTCACGCTGTTTCCCGACTTCATGCGTCAGTGTGCTGCCGTCGGTGTCGTGGGACGTGCGCAGCAGCGTGAGTTGCTGCAGGTGGAAGCCTGGAACCCACGCGACTACGCCACCGACAATTACCGCACCGTGGACGGCCGCACCTGCGGCGGCGGACCCGGGATGGTGATGCTGATCCAGCCTTTGCGGGCGGCCCTCAAGGCCATGCGCGAGGCAGCACCGGAACCGGTGCATGTGATTTACCTCAGTCCGCAGGGAGCGCGGCTGACGCAGGGCAGGGTGGAAGCGCTGGCGAAGTTGCCGCGCATCGCCTTGCTTTGTGGGCGTTACGAAGGTGTGGACGAGCGTCTGCTGGCGCACGAGGTCGACGAGGAGCTCTCCATCGGCGATTATGTGCTGTCCGGTGGCGAGCTGGGTGCCGCGGTGATCATCGATGCCGTGGGCCGCTTGCAGGAGGGCGCGTTGAACGACGCGCAGTCGGCGCAGCAGGATTCGTTTTCGGATGGCCTGCTCGATTGCCCGCACTTTGCAAAACCGGTGCATGACGCGCTGGGAGACGTACCGGATGTGTTGCTTTCCGGTGATCACGCGGCCATTCGCCGCTGGCGCCTGAAGCAATCGCTGGGACGGACCTGGTTGCGGCGTCCCGACCTTTTGGCGCAGCGCGCGCTGGATGCAGAATCCCGAGCGCTGTTGGATGAATTCCGCCGCGAGCATGCACGATCGCAGACGCGGCACAACGATGCAGTCGAACCGTGACTGCAGCAATTGATATCAAACAGGTGTTGCCATGAACAAACTCATTGAACAGTTCGAAGCCGAGCAGATCACCCGCCAGCTGCCGGAATTCGGCCCTGGCGACACCGTGGTGGTCAACGTGAAGGTGAAGGAAGGCAATCGCGAGCGCGTCCAGGCGTTCGAGGGTGTCGTCATCGCCAAGCGCAGCCGCGGCCTGCATTCGGCCTTCACCGTGCGCAAGATCTCGCACGGCACCGGCGTGGAGCGCGTGTTCCAGGCGCATAGCCCGGCCATCGACTCGCTGGAAGTGAAGCGCAAGGGCAAGGTGCGTGGCGCCAAGCTGTACTACCTGCGCAACCTGGAAGGCAAGGCTGCCCGCATCAAGGAAGACATCGCCGCCGTCTCCGCCGCCAAGGCCGCGAAGAAGGCTGCCGCCGCCGAGTAATCCCGGCGCGACACCGATGCACACAAGAAACCCGCGGAGCGATCCGCGGGTTTCTTGCTTTGGCTTTTGGTTTTCTTCCTCTCCCCGGCGAGGAGCGGATGGAGGTGAGGGGCGGGTGCTCGCGACAAGGCTTCCATCAAGCACGCCTTGAACTAAAGCCGCCGCAAGATTGACTCCTCACCCCAACCCTCTCCCCAAAGGGGAGAGGAAGCAAAACGCGCAGCGCTCGGCTTTAAGTCCTCTGCGCCGTGGCGCGTTGCAGTGAAGCGGCTATGTGGCGGCGAAGACGCTCGCAATCCGGCTCCGGAACCTTCTCTGGCTTCTATCCCACGCAATGCTATGGGCCTTTAAGGCCATTCTCTTTGGGTTACTTTTCTCTGACTCCGGGCATCCTGCCCTCCGCCCTTCGGGCCGGCTTCGCCGTTCGCACGCGCTCCTGCGCGTGCGTGGGCCAGCAAGAGAAAAGTGACTCGGCCTCCGGCAGGAGGTCGAAACGCCCGCTGCGCAAGCGGCAAGCTGGCGACGGCGCCTGGGAAAAATGCGAGCCGAGACGAGAACCACAGGCACACGCATGAATACACGCTACCGCGAGCACGCACCCCGCACCCCAACCCTCTCCCCGGAGGGAGAGGGGGCATGGCGCTCAGGTGAGCCGCTGGGGTTCCTGCAGGAAGTTGCCCTGCACGAAGTCCACGCCGCAGGCGAACAGCAGCGACGTGCTCGCCGCGTCCTCGACCCATTCGGCGATGGTCTGCTTCTTCAGCTCGCGCGCCTGGCGGCAGATCTCCGCCACCTTGCGCTGGCTCTCCGGCTGCTGCGGCAGGTCGGACATGTAGCTGCGGTCGATCTTCAGGTAGTCCGCGTCGATATGGTTGAGCAGCTGGAATGAATTCAGGCCTGAGCCGAACTGCTCCAGCGCGAACTGGCCACCGGTCTTTTTCCAGGCCTGGATGAACTCCTGGGCCGGTCGCAGCGAGGTCACCACCTTGCTCTCGGTCATTTCCAGCACCAGCTGGCCATGCTTGAGCGCCGCCTTCTTCATCCGCGCACCCAGCCAGGACAGCAGCTCGGCGTCGTGCAGCGAGCTGGACGTGAGCTTCACGAACAGGGTGCTGGGCGAACCCATGCGCTCGCGCGCGATGAGCACTTCGAGGGCCTGGTTGAGCACCCAGCGGTCGATGGCCGGGGTGAGGTTGTGCTTCTCGGCGATGGGCATGAAGAAGCCCGGCAGCACTTCGCCCTGCGGGCCATTGAGGCGCAGCAGGATTTCGGAGAACTCGCCCTCGGCGTCCTGCAGGCTGATCGTCTGCTGGTGATAGAGCACGAAGTCGTCCTGGGTGAGCGCCTGCTGCAGCACGCCCAGCCAGTAGCGCTCGCGTTCCTCGTCGGCCTTTTCGCGGGCGGCGGGGTCGTGCAGGTCGCTGCGATTGCCGCCCTGGCTCTGCGCGTTGCGCAGTGCCTGGCTGGCCTGGTTGAGCAGCAGCTCGGTGTTGGCGTTGCGCTCGCCCAGCAGGCTGCCGCCGATGCTCGCGGTAATCGTGATCGAGCGCGTGCCCAGGTCGAAGATGCCGCCGGAAATGCCTTGCTGCAGCCCGGTGATCCAGTTCTTGATGCCCTCGTCGTTGCGCGAATGGAGCAGCACGCCGACGGTGTGTTCGGCCAGCAGGCCGGCGGTGTCATGCGCGCCCAGCTGCGCCTCCACGCGTGCGGCGAACGCGGCCAGCAGCTCGTCGGCCTTGGACAGGCCGACGCCGGCCACGATGGACTGCCAGTTGTCCGGTTCGATCAGCAGCAGCGACTGCCCCTTGGTGCCCTCGGTGGCCGCGGCCACCGCCTGGTCGATGCATTCGAGCATGCGTGCGCGGTTGAACAGGCCGGTGACAGGGTCGCGCTGCAGCTGCTCGATCATGTTCTGATCGACCTGCTGGCGCCGGAACACGATCTGCAGGCAGGGCTCGCCCTCGAAGGTGGCGTGCGCGAATTCCACATTGGCCTTGAAGCTGCTGGCATCGGCGCGGCGGGCCTGCAGCTCGATCGGCCCATTGGGCTTCTCGCCGCGCGACAGGCCCTTGAGCGTGTTCTTGAACAGGTCGGTGTCGCTGGACCCGATCATGTCCAGCACCGGCAGGCCCAGCAGTTCGTCAAACTCGGTATAGCCGAAGGTGTCGAGATAGGCCTGGTTGGCGCGCACGTGCATGCCTTCGTGCACGTAGGCGATGGGATCGTTGGACGAGTCGAGCAGCGCATCGCAACGGCGCTCGGATTCGCGCAGGGCCGTTTCCAGGCGGCGCAGCTGCCGGCGCGTGTTGAGCGCCTCGAACTCGCGCTGGATCACCGCCATCAGCTGCCTCGGCTGCGGGCGCAAGGCCACGCTGCGGGCGCCGTTGGCGAACAGGTCCGTGACCACGGCGTTGTCGACCTGGCTGACCAGGGCGATCAGCGAGAGATCGCGCCCGTGGGCGTCGAGCATGCGGGTGAGGTCGCGAAGCTCCAGCGTGCCCACGGCGGGGTCATACAGCACCACGTCGGGGCCGAGCTCGTCCAGCGCCGCCGAGACCTGCTCGGTGCTGGTGGCGCGGGCGGGGCGCACGGCAATGCCGCTGTTGCGGAGCAGGCTGATGATCTGTTCCGCATCTTCGACCGACTTTTCGATGAAAAGGATCTTGATGACCTGGTCTGTTTTCATGGGCACGTCGAGCTATCCATTGTTCGCCGCTGCTGGAATACCTGCCATGGCAGCAGGGGGCGGTCCGCCCATGGTTGTAGCGGATTCCGCAGGCCACTGCCAGCGAAAATATTCCGGGAGTGACGCGGCCCACAGGTGTGCGTCGTTTTGGTTACACCGGCCGCTTGGAGCCCTCGCCGCCCACTTCGCGCACCAGCTTGGGCACCAGATAGCCGGGCAGGCGGTCGCGCAGCGCCTCGACCAGGGCCCTGGCCCGGGCGTCGTCCACCTCGAAATGCGCCGAGCCCTGCACGCGGTCGAGCTGGTGCAGGTAGTAAGGCAGGACGCCGGCGGCAAACATGCGCTCGGACAGCGCGGCCAGGGTGTCGGCATCGTCATTGACGCCGCGCAGCAGCACGGACTGGTTGAGCAAGGTGGCACCGGCCTCGCGCAGGCGTGCGCAGGCCGCATCGACCCCGGCGTCGAACTCGTTGGCGTGGTTGACGTGCAGCACCACCACCTTCTGCAGCGGAAGCTCGGCCAGCCAGCGCTGGAAGCCCTCGTCGACGCGCTCGGGCAGCACGACGGGCAGGCGGGTATGGATGCGCAGGCGGATGACGTGGGGAAGCTCGGCCAACCCCTGGCTCAGTTCCTCCAGCTTGGCGGTGGCCAGCGCCAGCGGATCGCCGCCGGAGAGCAGCAGTTCGCGGATCGAACCGTCCTGCCGCACATGCTCCAGCGCCTTGCGCCACCGGCCGGCCGCGGCCATTTCGTCGCCGTAGGGAAAGTGCCGGCGAAAGCAGTAGCGGCAGTTGATGGCACAGCTGCCGCTGGCGATCAGCAGCGCGCGGCCATCGTATTTGTGCAGCACCCCCTGGGCCGAGCGGGCGTCCATGTCTCCCACGGCGTCGGTGCCGAAACCGTCCACCTGCTGCAGTTCGGCCAGCTGCGGCAAGACCTGCAGCAGCAAGGGGTCGCGCTCGTCGCCGTGGCGCATGCGCGCCACGAAGCCGCGCGGCACGCGCACGGAAAAGCCCGCGTCATCGGCGGGCAGGCGGTCGGCCAGGTGCTCCAGCCCGACCAGGGCCAGCAACTCGGCCGGGTCGGTGACGGCCTCGCGCCACAGCGTGCGCCAGTCGGGTCCGGGCGGTGATAGGCGGGCAGCGTGGCTTGCGGTTATCATATTGGGTCTTGAATCGGGCCCCGGGCCCGGGAAACCCCATATTCTAGCTGCCTGTCGGCGGCGTCACATCTGGAGCGCAATCGCATGGCTACCGCCGGTCTCAACGACGTCAAGAAGGGTATGAAGATCCTTCACAACAATGACCCCTGGGTCATTACCGACGCCGACTTCATCAAGCCCGGCAAGGGTCAGGCATTCACCCGCATCTTCATCCGCAACCTGAAGAACGGTCGCACCAGCGAGTCGACGATGAAGTCCAGCGACAGCTTCGAAGTCGCCGACGTCGTCGATACCGACATGCAGTACCTGTACTCCGACGGCGAGTTCTGGCACTTCATGCACCAGGAAAGCTTCGAGCAGCACCAGGCCACCAAGGCTGGCATGGGCGATGCGGTGAAGTGGCTCAAGGGCGAAGAAGAGTGCGTGGTGACGCTGTTCAACGGCGAAATCATCTCCGTGCAGGCGCCGAACTTCGTCGAGCTGAAGATCACCGAGACCGATCCGGGCCTGCGTGGCGATACCTCGGGCGGCGGCGGCAAGCCGGCCACCCTGGAAACGGGCGCCGTGGTCCGCGTGCCGCTGTTCGTCACCACCGATGAAGTCATCAAGGTCGACACCCGCACGGGCGAATACGTCAGCCGCGTCGGCAAGTGACGCACTGGCCCGCGCGCTTGCGCGCGGCTTGCCAATGCGTCATCCCTGCGAAAGCAGGGATCCAGTGAAATACGCAGTGCGAAGCACGCTTTTTTGTTTTTCGTGCCGCCTAAAGCAACGTCACTGGATGACCAGCCATTCGGCTGTTGCAAGGCGCCTCCAGCTTTCGCTGGAATGACGAGCTGAAAATCGTCATGCCGATGGTGAATCATGGGGCGGCCACCGCGAGGTGATCCGCCCCATGTCGTATCCAACAATCGAAAAGTGAGCCCAGGATGAGCCAGACCATTCCGCAACCCGTCGACCTGCTGATCGAAGCGCGCTGGGTGGTGCCCGTGGAACCCCATGGCATCGTGCTCGACCATCATGCGGTGGCCGTCGACAAGGGCGCCATCGTGGCGCTGCTGCCCGTGGCAGAGGCGCGGGTGGCCTATGCGCCGCGTGATCGCGTCGAGCTGGGCGAGCACGTCTTGATCCCGGGCCTGGTCAACACGCATACGCACAACCCGATGACCCTGCTGCGTGGCCTCGCCGACGACCTGCCGCTGATGGTGTGGCTGCAAAAGCACATCTGGCCGGTCGAGGGCCAGGTCATCGGGCCGGAGTTCGTGCGTGATGGCGTCGAGCTGGCGGTGGCCGAGATGATCCGTGGCGGCACCACCTGCGCCAACGAGAACTACTTCTTCCCCGACGTGATCGGCGCGACCTACCGTCGCATGGGCTTCCGTGCCGTGGTGGGCCTGCCGGTGATCGAGTTCCCCACCGCGTGGGCGAAGACGCAGGACGAATATTTCGAGCGTGCGACGGAAGTGCATGACAGCTTCCTCGGCGACGCGCTGGTCGGCACGGCGTTTGCCCCGCACGCGCCGTACACGGTGTCGGACCAGAGCCTCGAGCGCATCCGCGTGCTGTCCGACCAGCTCGACATCCAGGTGCACCTGCACACGCACGAGACCGCGCACGAAGTCGAAGAGGAGAAGGCCAAGAGCGGCCTGCGCCCGTTCCAGCGGCTGCAGAAGCTGGGCCTGGTCAACGACCGCCTGATCGCCGTGCACATGACCCAGCTGACCGATGGTGAAATCGCCGCGTGTGCGGAAGCCGGCGTGTCGGTCGTGCATTGCCCGGAATCCAACCTCAAGCTGGCTTCGGGCTTCTGTCCCGCCGAGAAGCTGCGCCGGGCCGGCGTCAACGTGGCGCTGGGCACCGATGGCTGCGCATCCAACAACGACCTGGACATGTTCGGCGAGATGCGCACCGCCGCCTTGCTGGCCAAGGCCGTTGCCGGCGATGCGGCCGCATTCGACGCGGCCTATGCGCTGCGCGCGGCCACGCTCAACGGGGCGCGTGCGATGGGACTGGAAGCCCGGATCGGTTCGATCGAAGTCGGCAAGCAGGCCGATCTCGCCGCCGTGCGCCTGTCGGACCTGGAGACGCAGCCGCTGTTCCATGTCGCTTCGCAATTGGCCTATGCCACCAGCCGCCATCAGGTCAGCGACGTGTGGATCAACGGCGTGCGCAAGCTCGCCGGCCGCGTGCTGACCGATATCGATACCGACGCGGTGCTGGCCAAGACGCATGCCTGGCGCGAGCGCATCGCCGCGATCGACGCGGGTTGAGGGGACGCCCGGTGAATCGTTACCTGGTCATGGTCATGCGCCGTCCCCACTTCGATCCTGCGATGGTCCAGCGGCACAAGGATTTCCTGGAAGGCCTGCGCGCGGGTGGAACCCTTGAGATGACGGGTGGGTTCAGCGACAAGTCCGGCGGTGCCTATGTGCTGCGCGTCGACAGCATGGACGAAGCGCTGGCGATCGCGCACCAGGATCCGGCCCACCTGAGTGGTGGCTGGGATATCACGGTCTACGAATGGCAGGCGCGTTAAGCTCTGCACCCAGCGTCAAAGGAAGCTTTCCATGCAAGCCGCAGCCAATGTAAGCCCCGAGGAAATCGCCCGTTTCGGCAAGCTTGCCGCGCGTTGGTGGGATCCCGATGGCGAATCCCGGCCGTTGCACGACCTCAATCCCGTGCGTGCTGCCTATGTCGCCGCGCGCGTGGACTTGCGCCACGCCAGGGTTGCCGACGTGGGGTGCGGCGGCGGCCTGCTGAGCGAGTCGCTGGCCCGCGCCGGCGCGCAGGTCACCGGCATCGACCTCGGTGAGAAGGTGATCGAGATTGCGCGCCTGCATCTGCACGAATCGCGGCTGGAAACGCCGGGCCTCGCGGTTGATTACCGCGTGCAGTCATCGGCGGAACTGGCTGCGGCCGAGCCCGCCAGTTTCGATGCGGTCTGCTGCATGGAGCTGATCGAGCACGTGCCTGATCCGGCGGCACTGGTGAACGACCTCGCGCGCATGGTCAAGCCCGGTGGCGTGGTGGTCATGTCCACCCTCAATCGCACGCCGGCCGCGTTTGGTGCGGCCATCCTCGGTGCCGAGTACATCATGCGCATGTTGCCGCGTGGCACGCATCACTACGCGCAGTTCCTCAAGCCGTCGGAGCTGGGCCGCCTGATGCGCCATGCAGGGCTGGAGCCGGAGGACGTTTCCGGCCTCGGCTACAACCCGCTCAACCGCAAGGCGTGGCTCAGCCGCATCACCTCGGTGAACTACCTGATCAGCGCCCGTTCCACCGAAGCACCGAGTGGTCGCAAGCCCGCATGAAGCCTTTTCCCGATCACCTCCAGGGCGTGCTGTTCGATCTCGATGGCACCTTGCTGGACAGCGCCGCCGACCTGTATGCCGCGCTGAAAGTGCAGTGCGGGGAAATGGGCGTGGCGGTGCCCGCCTATGAGCCCGTGCGCGACGTGGTGTCGCGCGGTTCGCGGGCGATCCTGCGTTGCGCGTTCCCGCATGTCGACGAGGCGGCACTCGCAGCGCTGGTGCCTCGCTACCTGGTGCTTTACCAGGCGCTGATGGCCGAGCAGACGCGTGCCTTCGACGGCGTCGACGAACTGCTGGCGACGATCGAAGAGCGCGGCCTGGGCTGGGGCATCGTCACCAACAAGCCGGGCTTCCTGACCGACGAGCTGGTGCAGCGCATCGGCTGGGGTCACCGTGCTGCGGCAGTGGTGTCGGGCGATACCTTGCCGGTGAAAAAGCCCGATCCCGCGCCCGTGCTGCTGGCCTGCGAGCGTGCGGGACTGGAGCCGGCGCGTTGCCTGTTCGTCGGCGACGATCGCCGCGACGTGCTGGCCGGCCATGCGGCCGGCCTCTATACCGTCGCCGTGCGCTGGGGTTACCTCGATGGCGGCGACCCGGACCAGTGGGGTGCCGACCTGGTGATCGATCATCCCGCCGACCTGCGCGCGCGACTGTTGCATCAGCGGGCCACCGCATGACCGCGAATGCGCTGCAAAGCTATATCGACAAATGGCTCGCGGTGCAGCCGCAGCAGCGCATCGCGCTGGCGTTCGTCGACCAGGACACCTACCCGGGGCATATCGCGCTGGCCGCGCTCGAGCAGGAGCTGCTCGCCGCCGCCTATGGCATCCGCGAGCCGCAGGTGGCGGCAACCAAGCTCAACTGGTGGGCGGAAGAGCTCTCCGCCGCCGCTGCCAGCGGTGGCCGCCATCCGCTGACCCAGGTGCTGTTCGACGACGAGCGCGCCCACGCCTTGCCGAGCGAGCAGTGGGTCGCGCCGGTACTCGCCGCGATGGCGCAGCTGGAACAGGGCACCGCCGCCGATTTTCCGGCCCAGCTGGCGGCAGGTTCGCTGCTGCACGGCGCCCTGGCGGCGCTGGAGACCGCCTGGTGGTTCGGGCCTGGCGCCTCGCACGAACGGGCTGCCCGCGTCGCCACGCTGTCCCATCTGCTGTTTGCCCTGCTCAGACTGGAAGAGGATGTCGAGCGCGATCGCCTCGCCTTGCCGATGACGCGGCTGGCCCGCCATGGCCTGAGCCGAGGCCAGCTGCGGATGGCCAGCGCCGCGCGCGAAGATGCGATCCGGGCCCAGCTGGACGACCTGCACGCGGCATGGCGCGAATCGGAGCGCTTGCCGGGCCCGCTCAGCGCTTTTCGCGGGCTGGAGTCGCGCCATGGCCGGGCCATGGTGGCGCGCGCCCGCACCGCCCCGGACCCGCTGTCGGTGCTGCGCAAGGGGCAGGGCCGGCAGGGGCCGGCCGTGGCCTGGCAGGCGTGGCAGGCCGCGCGCGCCTGGCGTCGCCAGGTGGATTGAACTGGCGGGGACGCAGCGTTTCCGTCACGCCACTATTGCGAGGCTGGCGACCTGCCCCAAGATTGATGTCGCTCGCGGCGGCTTATCCGCCCGCTGGAACATAGGATTCCCCCATGTATACCGAGGAAAACACCGCCCGCCTGCTGCCTGACGTGGCGGTTCATGCCCAGCCGCATCTGGTGGGGGCGCTGGATTGGGTCGGCATGGACGGCATCGAAGTGCCGGTGCGGTTCGACGCCGGCGACGGCGATGCGCAGCGCGCCAGTGCCCGCGTCGGTGCCTTCGTGAACCTCAAGCGCCCGGACAAGCGCGGCATCCACATGTCGCGGCTCTACCTGCTGGTCGAACAGGCGCTGAGCACCCAGACGCTGAGCGCCCGTTCGCTGCACGACCTGCTGCGCGGCTTCCTGGATTCCCACAAGGATCTCTCCGACCGCGCCTGCCTGAGCATCCGCTTCGAGCATCTGGTGCGCCGCCCCGCCTTGCGCAGCAGCAACAGCGGCTGGCGCGCGTATCCGGTGTGCATCGAGGCGAGCCTCGTCGGCGACTCGTTCCTGCTCGAGTTCGGTACCGAAATCGTCTATTCGTCGACCTGTCCGGCGTCGGCCGCCTTGTCGCGCCAGGTGATCCAGGATCAGTTTGCGAAGGACTTCGCTGCGACTGCGCCGCTGGATCATGCCGCCGTGCTGGCCTGGCTGGGCAGCGAAAAGGGCATCGTGGCGACGCCGCATGCCCAGCGCAGCATTGCGCGGGTGCGGGTGCGTCCGGCCGACGGCGCGGCGTTCGACCTGATCCGCCTGATCGACCAGGCCGAGCAGGCGCTGGGCACGCCGGTGCAGACCGCGGTGAAGCGCGAGGACGAGCAGGCCTTCGCGCTCGCCAACGGCAGCAACCTGATGTTCTGTGAGGACGCAGCGCGTCGCATCCAGAAGACGCTGGACGCCGATGAAGGCCTGAGCGACTTCCACATTCGCGTGGAACACCAGGAAAGCCTGCATCCGCACGACGCCGTGGCCTATGCCAGCAAGGGCGTCGTCGGTGGTTACGCGGGCAAGGGCTGCGCCTGAGCTGGCGTCAGGGCATCGCCTGTTAGCATCGCGGGAGCCTCTCGCCAGGCTCCCCACAGGAGATCCCCATGCAGTTCCGCCTTCCATGGCTCGTCGCCGGCACGCTGGCCCTCGCAGCCTGCTCGATGTTCCCGCATCACGCAGGGGGCGATGCGCCGCCCGCCCACCAGTCGCTGATGAAGTCGATCACCGGCGACATCCGCTACGACCTGCCGCAGCCACTGCCCGCGGGCGCATATCTCAAGGTGACGCTGGCCGACGTGAGTCGCCAGGACGTGGCGGCCCGCACCATCAGCGAGGAAACCATCCAGCCGGTGGGCGCCTCGCCGGTGGATTTCCTCATCAGCTATGACCCGGCCGACTTGCGCGATGGCGTCGACTTCGCCCTCAGCGTGCGCCTGCAGCAGGGCGACAAGTTGCTGGCGATCAACGATACGCGCGTCAGCGTGCTGGGTCGTTCGGGCGAAAAGGGGCCGGTGAGCGTGCTGCTCAAGGCCGTGCCGTAAGGCCTTCACTGGCGAGGTCGGGCGACCTCGCCAGTGGCCCCGCATCAGCGCTGGAAGGCCAGGCGCTGGCCGCGCACGCTCTCGTCGACGGCTTGGCCATTCCACACGCGCTGGCCGTTCACGAAGGTGGCCGCGATGGAGCTGTTGAAGGTATAGCCCTCGAACGGCGACCACGCGCATTTGGAAAGCACTTCTTCGCGGCGGACGGTGTGCGGCCTGTTCGGATCCACCAGCACCAGGTCGGCCGCGTAGCCTTCGCGCAGGAAGCCACGATCCTTCACGTCGAACAGCGTGGCCGGCGCATGCGTCACCGCCTCGACCACGCGCTCCAGCGTGAGCTTGCCCTCGAACACACGTTGCAGGGCGGCCTGCAGTGCAAACTGCACCAGCGGCAAGCCACTGGGCGCCTTGTCGTACAGCTGGGCCTTTTCCTCCAGCAGGTGCGGTGCGTGATCGGTGGCGAGCACGTCGATGCGGCTTTCGGCCAGTGCCCTGATGATGGCTTCGCGGTCGGCGGCAGTCTTCACCGCCGGGTTGCACTTGATCAGGAAACCGAGCCGCTCGTAGTCGCGGTCGTCGAAGTGCAGGAAGTGCACGCAGGTTTCCGCGGTGATGCGCTTGCCCTTCAGCGGGCCGGGTTCGAACAGCGCCAGTTCGTCCGCGGTGGAGATATGCAGCACGTGCAGGCGGCTGTTGTGGCGCCGTGCCAGCTCGATGGCCAGGCGCGTGGACTTGATGCAGGCTTCGCGCGAGCGGATCAGCGGGTGTTCCCAGGCGGGGATGTCCTCGCCATACCGGGCGTGCGCCGCGGCGAGGTTCACGTCGATCATCGGCGTGTCCTCGCAGTGCGTGATGATCGGCGTGGGCGCCTCGCGGAAGATCCCGTCGAGCACTTCGGGATTGTCCACCAGCATGTTGCCGGTGGAGGCGCCCATGAAGACCTTGATGCCCGGCGCGGCCAGCGGGTCAAGTCGACGGATGGCTTCCAGGTTGTCGTTGCTGGCGCCCATGTAGAACGCGTAGTTCACCGCCGAGGTTTCCGCCGCGCGGGCGTACTTGGCTTCGAGGCTGTCGCGATCGAGCGCCGGCGGCTTGGTATTGGGCATCTCCATGTAGCTGGTGATGCCGCCGGCGGCGCAGGCGCGCGATTCGTGCGCGATGTCCGCCTTGTGGGTAAGGCCCGGTTCACGGAAGTGCACCTGGTCGTCGATCATGCCGGGGAACAGCCACAGCCCGCTCGCGTCGACCACCTGTTCGCCAGGGCGGGCGTCGAGATCGCCGGCAATGGCGTCGATGCGGCCCTGCTTCACCCGCACATCGGCATGGAAGCGGCGGCCTTCGTTGACCAGTTCGGCGTTCTTGATCAGCCAGTCAGTGGACATGGTTTTCTCCAGGAGTGCGGCAACGGCGGAAGGTAAACTGTTCGGGCACGGGGTCCTCCCCGCCCTCGCAAAGGGGCTGGCAGCGGAGCAGTCGCCACCCGGCCAAAGCGCCGCCACGCAGCGGACCGAAGCGCACGACCGCAATACGTGCATAATCGGAGCAGCTGGGATGGAAGCGGCAGCGCTGACCCAGCAGGGGGCTTAGCCAGCGCTTGTAGAAGCCGAGCAGTAGAAGTATTAGTCGGGTCACGACGGTTTGACGCTGCCGAAACAGCTTGCGGCATGTAGTGGCGCAAGTATTCCAGAAGCACGGTTGCCGGTGTAAGGCACTTGGGCTATAACACCCGGCCGCCAAGGCCAAAATGGTGAAGGGAAATGGCGAAAACGACGCGTAGTGCGACAGCCACCAAGCCGCAGAAGGGAAAGCCTGCTGGCAAGGTGAAAGACGTCAAGGCCGGCAAGAAGGCTGCCGCTGGCGGACGGGGTGTGAAAGCGGCTGCGGCCAGGCCTGCCGCCAAGTCGGCTCCGGCCAAGAAACCGGTGGCCAAGAAGCCGGCGGCCAAGAAAGTCGTGGCCAAAAAGGCCGCGGTGAAGAAGCCCGTTGCCAAAAAGGCGCCTGCCAAGGCTCCCGCCAAGCGTGTCGTCGTGAAGAAAGCCGCTCCCAAGCCGCAGGCCAGGAAGGCTGCGCCGGCCAAGAAGCCAGCGCCGGCCAAGAAACCACCCGCCGGCAAGGCGGTCGCCAAGAAAGTGGCCAAGCCCGCCGCCAGGAAGGTAGTGGCGCCGGTCAAGAAACAACCGCCCAAGGCTGTTGCCAAGCCGGCTCCCGCGCCGGTGAAGACGGCCAAGGCAGCACCGGCCAAGCCCACCGCCAGCGCACCGCCAGCCAAGCCCGCCGCGGCCAGGCAGGCGGCACCGGCGCCGGTGAAGGCAGCACCGGTGACTCCCGAGCCGGCGAAGCCCGCTACGCCCCCAATTGCGGGTAAAGTAGCCAGTGCCACCGCTCGTCATACCACTCCCAAAAAGCAGAAAGCCCAGCAGTCCTCGATGAACAAATCTGCAACTCTCGATAACGGCATTACCCGCGAAGACGGCCGCTACGCGCTGCCTTCCACGACCACGATCGATCTGCCCAAGGGTTATCGTCCCTCGAACGACGAGGAGTACATGAACCCGCGGCACCTGGCCTTCTTCCGCAACAAGCTGCGCGAATGGCGCGAACAGCTGGTGGAAGAGTCGCGCCAGACCATGGAGAACCTGCGTGACGAAGTGCGCGACGTGGGCGACGAAGCCGAGCGCGCCACCCGCGAAACGGAGAACTCGCTGGAACTGCGCACGCGCGACCGCTACCGCAAGCTGATCTCCAAGATCGACAAGGCGCTGCGTCGCATTGAAGAAGGTCGTTACGGCTACTGCGAGGAAACCGACGAGGAAATCGGCGTCGAGCGTCTCGAGGCACGCCCGATCGCCACGCTGTCGCTGGACGCGCAGGAGCGCCGCGAACACCTGCAGAAGCAGATGGGCGACTGATCCACCGGTTGCCGTGCGTACCGACAAGGCCCCGCCAGCGTGCGGGGCCTTGTTTTTTGGGCTCAGGCCAGCGTCGCGGCGGCGTATGCCTTGAGCTTGGCGAGCATCGCGGCCAGGCCGTTCGAGCGCGTGGGCGACAGGTGCTTGGCCAGGCCGATCGCTTCAATGAAGCGCGGCTCGGTGGCGACGATGTCGCGGGCGGCGCGGTCGGAATAGACGCGTAGCACCAGCGCGATCAGGCCGGAGACAATCGCCGAGTCGCTGCTGGCCTGGAAATGCAGGCGGTCCACGCTGCCGCTGGGTACCAGCCAGACCATCGACTGGCAGCCGTGCACGCGGTAGTCCTCGGTCTTCAGTTCTTCCGGGAAGGGCGGCAGTTGCTTGCCCAGGTCGATCAGGTACTGGTAGCGCTCGGTCCAGTCGCCAAAGAAGGCGAACTCGTCGACGATGTCCTGCTGCGCCTGTTCGGCGCTGGGTGTGGCAATGGCATTCATGCGCGCATTATCGCGCGTTTTGCCGGATTGCCGCCTTATTCCTTCTCCTCTGCGGGGAGAGGGGCAGGGTGAGGGGCGGGTGCTCGCGCCGAGGTTTCTACAGCGCCAGCCTTGATCAGGGCTTGTCGCAAGATTGGCCCCTCACCTCAGTCCTCTCCCCTGCGGGGAGAGGAGGCATGAGTGTCAGCCCTTCAGCACGTTCCAGCGCGTGCCCTGGGCGCCATCCTCGATGGCGATGCCCATGGCGGTGAGTTCGTCGCGGATGGCGTCGGCGCGCTTGAAATCGCGGGCGGCGCGGGCGGCACGGCGTTCTTCCAGCAGTGCCTCGATGCGTGCCTCGTCGACTTCCGCGGCGCCACCGGCCTGCTTGAACCAGCTTTCCGGATCCTGCTGCAGCAGGCTGAGCAAGGCGCCGGCGCCCAGCAGTGCGGCCTTGGCCTGGCGCTTCGCTTCGACGTCGCCGGCCTGGCGCGCGGCATCGGCCAGCTGGGAGAGTTCAGCCAGGGCCTGCGGCGTATTGAGGTCCTCGCACAAGGCGGCCTCGACCGTGGCCGGCACCGGCAGGTTGGCCGTGTCCACGTCGATGTCGGCGAGGTCGCGCAACACGCGGTACCAGCCGTCCAGCGTGCTGATCGACTGGGCGATGGCCGCGTCGGACCAGTCCAGCGGCTGCCGGTAGTGGCCACGCAACAGCAACAGGCGCAGTGCTTCGGGCGGATGCTCCCGCAGCAGCTCGTGCACCAGCATCACGTTGCCCAGCGACTTGGACATCTTGCGGCCGCTGAAGGTGAGCATGCCGTTGTGCATCCAGTAACGCGCAAACACTTTGCCGCCGTGCGCGCAGGTGGACTGCGCGATCTCGTTCTCGTGGTGCGGGAACTGCAGGTCAACGCCGCCGGCATGGATGTCGATGGTCTCGCCCAGGTGGGCTTCGCTCATCGCCGAGCATTCGATATGCCAGCCCGGGCGACCGCGGCCCCAGGGGCTGTCCCAGCCGGGAAGTTCGGGCGTGGAGGGCTTCCACAGCACAAAGTCGCCGGGGTTCTTCTTGTACGGAGCCACCTCGACGCGGGCGCCTGCCAGCATCTCCTCGGTGTCGCGGCCGGACAGGGCGCCGTAGGCCGGATAGGAGTCCACGTCGAACAGGACGTGGCCTTCGGCGGCGTAGGCGTGGCCGCTGACGATCAGCCGCTCGATCATCGCAATGATCTGCGGGATATGCGCGGTGGCACGCGGTTCCACGTCCGGTGGCGCGATGCCCAGTGCGGCCATGTCCTCGCGGTAGGCCTCGGCATAGCGGCCGGTGATGCTCTCGATGCCCACGCCAAGCTGCTGGGCGGCCGTGTTGATCTTGTCGTCGACGTCGGTGATGTTGCGCGCGTAGACCACGTTCGGGTAATGGCGGCGCAGCAGGCGCACCAGCACGTCAAACACCACCGGTCCACGCGCGTTGCCGATATGCACGTAGTTGTAGACCGTCGGCCCGCACAGATACATCGTCACCCGGTCCGGATCGAGCGGGGTAAAGGTTTCGGTGCGGCGCGTGAGGCTGTTGTGGAGCGAAATCGGCATCGGCGGGAGGTCTGGGCGGTGAGGGCGGGCGCCTGGTGGCGCAGGCCGGTCGCGCATCTTAACAAGCCGCAGGGCGCTCCGCAGACGGCGCCCGGGGCCGCGCGGCAATGGACGGGCCAACCGGACGAAGATCGGCGGGCAGGCGCCTGTCTTTAGGAAAACTTCTAAGCGTCGATTCAGTGTGAATTTGTTGCAATGGATGCTATGAGGTGCATAGATGCGCCCACACTGCCCCCTGCGGAGGTCCCGGTGACCAAATTGTTGTTCCCCGCGCTGGCACTAGCCCTGATGGCCACCAGCGTGTTCGCGCAGGATGCGCGGTACCAGAACCAGAATGACGACAATACCCATTACGGCTGGGCGGACGTCCTGCGCGTCGACCCGGTCTACGGCGTGGCGCGCACCGAAGTGCCGCGACAGGAATGCTACGACCAGCCGGTGGTGCGCAGCGCGCCCAGCCAGGGCAGCGCGGCGGGTACCCTCCTGGGCGCGGTCGTCGGTGGCGTGCTGGGCAGCACGGTGGGCAAGGGCGACGGCCGCACGGCGGCCACCGTGGCCGGTGCGGTCGCCGGCGGTGCCGTGGGCAACAACGTGTCCCGTTCGGGCGGCGGCGAGTACCAGACCACCGAAACCCATTGCCGCCAGGTCAGCGCCGTCAGCGAGCAGCGCCGGATCATGGGCTACGACGTGGAATACCGCTATCGCGGCGAGGTCTACCTCTCGCGGCTCAACTACGACCCGGGCGAGCGCCTGCGGGTACGGGTAAGCGTCTCACCCGCGGATTGACGCCACTGAAACCGCCGCCTCCGGGCGGCGGTTCGCATTTCGGGCGGCCGCTGGGCCGCGTTCTTGTTGCATGGCAGCGAAAATCCCGTCATGATGCGCGTTCGATTACCCGGAACCTCCATGTCCGCAGCCGTCTATACCGCTACTGTCCTTACCAGCGCCCGCATGGCCGCTGGCATGACGTCGCGTGCTCGCCGACCGCTGGTCCGACATTCGGCCGGGTAGGCTGTCGCACGCGTTTCATGTGTATCGACGACAAAAACCCGGCCTGCAGCCGGGTTTTTTTGTTTCCGGATTCTGACCGACGCGGGATGGCCCGCGCTGACCACCGGTCCAACGGGCCGAACGATTCGACAAAGGCATGCACGAGATGACTCTTCGCCACTTTCTGACCACCCAGGATTACAGCCGCGCCGAGATCGACGCGCTGCTCGAACAGGCCGCAGCGTTCAAGCGCTCCCCGCGCGGACAGCAACTGGCCGGCAAGTCGGTGGCGCTGATGTTCTTCAATCCGTCCATGCGCACGCGCACCAGCTTCGAACTGGGCGCCTTCCACCTGGGCGGGCACGCCATCGTGCTGGCGCCGGGCAAGGATGCGTGGCCGATCGAATTCGAGGTCGGCACCACCATGGAGGGTGATACCGAAGAGCACATCGCCGAGGTCGCGCGCGTGTTGTCGCGTTACGTGGACCTGATCGCCGTGCGCGCCTTTCCGAAGTTCCAGGACTGGGCGGTCGATCGCCAGGACCACGTGATCAAGGCGTTCGCCCGCTACGCCACGGTGCCAGTGATCAACATGGAGACCATCACCCATCCGTGCCAGGAGCTGGCGCACGCGCTGGCGCTGAAGGAGCACCTGGGCGACCTGCAGAACAAGAAGTACGTGCTGACCTGGACTTACCACCCCAAGCCGCTGAACACCGCGGTGGCCAATTCCGCGCTGCTGATCGCCACGAAGATGGGCATGGACGTCACCCTGCTATGCCCCACGCCGGACTACGTGCTGGACGAGCGCTACATGGCATTCGGCTACCAGAACGCGAAGGAGAACGGCGGTTCGCTGAAGGTGAGCCACGACATCGAGGACGCCTACCGCGGCGCCGACGTGGTCTACGCCAAGAGCTGGGGCGCCTTGCCGTTCTTCGGCCGCTGGGAGCAGGAGAAGCCGATCCGCGAGGCAAACCGCCACTTCATCGTGGACGAGGCCAAGATGGCGATGACCAACAACGGCCTGTTCAGCCACTGCCTGCCGCTGCGCCGCAACGTCAAGGCGACCGACGCGGTCATGGATTCGCCCGCCTGCATCGCCATCGACGAAGCCGAGAACCGCCTGCACGTGCAGAAGGCGGTGATGGCGTCGCTGATCGGACAGGGCTGACCATGTACCAGCCTGCGCACTTCAGGGAGACGGACAGCGCGAAGCTGCACGCGCTGATGCGTGCTTACCCGTTCGCCACCGTGGTGGTGCAGGGCGAAGGCGGCCTGGCCGCCAATCACCTGCCGATCGAACTGGTCGACGGCAAGTTGCACGGACATGTCGCGCGCGGCAATGAACTGTCGCAGCTGGATGGCGCCGAGGTGCTGGTGATCTTTCGCGGCCCGGACGGCTATATCAGCCCGAACTGGTATCCCAGCAAGCAGCAGACCCATCGCGAAGTGCCCACCTGGAACTACGCCGTGGTGCACGTGCATGGCCGCCTGCGCGTGATCAATGACGGCACCTGGCTGCGCCAGCTGCTGGAGCGCCTCACCGACCGCCATGAAGCGGGGCTGCCGGCACCGTGGCATGTCTCCGACGCGCCGGCAGACCACGTCGAGAACATGCTGCGCGCGATCGCCGGACTGGAAATTTCCATCGAGCGCATCGAAGGCAAGTTCAAATTGAACCAGAACCACCCGGCGCCGAACCGCGCCGGCGTGGTGGCGGGCCTCGGGCAGCGCGCCGGTCGTGGCGATGCCGAGCTGGCCGATCTCATGTCACGCGAGGAAGAGGGCAGGTCGTGAGCCATACGCATCAGCACCACTACAAGGTCGATGTCATCTGGACGGGCAACCAGGGTACGGGCACGAAGACGTACCAGGGCTACGGCCGCGACCACGAGATCCGCATCGAGGGCAAGCCGATGCTGGAGGGCTCGTCCGATCCGAGCTTCCGCGGCGATGCCGGCAAGCACAATCCCGAGGACATGCTGGTCACGGCCCTGTCCACTTGCCACATGCTGTCGTACCTGCACCAGGCGGTGCTCGCCGGCGTGGTGGTGACTGCCTACGCCGACAGCGCCGAAGGCACGATGGAGACCGATGCGCATGGCGGCCACTTCACCGAAGTGGTGCTGCGTCCGGTGGTCACCATCACCGCCGGCAGCGACCCGACCAAGGCCGAGGCGGCGCACGATCCCGCGCACCACGGCTGCTTCATCGCCAATTCCGTCAATTTCCCGGTGCGCGTGGAACCGCGCATCGTGGTTGAATCTGCCTAGTTGTTTATCCGTTTAGCCTTCCATTCCAGGATTCGCAAGTCATGAGCAAAGACATCGTTCTCGCCTTCTCCGGCGGCCTCGACACCAGCTTCTGCGTGCCTTACCTCAAGGAGCGCGGCTGGGCCGTGCATACCGTGTTCGCCGACACCGGCGGCGTGGATGCCGAGGAGCGCGCCTATATCGAGCAGCGCGCCACCGAGCTCGGCGTGGCCAGCCATGTCACCGTCGACGGCGGTCCGGCGATCTGGGAGGGCTTCGTCAAGCCGTTCGTGCAGGCCGGCGAGGCCTATCAGGGCCAGTATCCGCTGCTCGTGTCCGATCGTTATCTGATCGTGGACGCAGCCATCCGGCGCGCCAACGAACTGGGCACCAAGGCGATTGCGCACGGCTGCACCGGCATGGGCAACGACCAGGTGCGCTTCGACCTGGCGGTGAAGTCGCTGGGCGACTACGAGATCGTGGCGCCGATCCGCGAGATCCAGAAGGAGCACACCCAGACGCGCGCCTACGAGCAGGCCTATCTGGAGGAGCGTGGCTTCGAGGTTCGCGCCAAGCAGAAGAGCTACACGATCAACGAGAACCTGCTCGGCGTGACGTTGTCCGGCGGTGAGATCGACCACTGGAAGACGCCGGGCGAAGGTGCCCGCGGCTGGTGCAGGCCGCGCGCCGAATGGCCGTCCGAAAAGCTGTCGGTGACGATCGGCTTCGTGCAGGGCGAGGCGGTGTCGCTCAACGGCGAGAAGCTGGCGGGTGCGAAGCTGCTGGCACGGCTCAACGAGCTGTTCGCGCCGTATGGCGTGGGCCGCGGCATGTACACCGGCGATACCACCATCGGCCTGAAGGGTCGCATCGTGTACGAGGCGCCGGGCCTGATTTCGCTGCTTGCCGCGCACCGTGCGCTGGAAGAAGCGGTGCTGACCAAGCAACAGAACCGCTTCAAGCCGGAAGTGGCGCGCAAGTGGGTGGAAGCGGTCTACGAAGGTTTCTACCACGACCCGATCAAGGCCGACCTGGAAGCGTTCCTGGCCTCCAGCCAGCGTTGCGTCAACGGTGAGGTCGTGCTGGAAACCTCCGGCGCGCAGGTGACGGCGGTGGAAGTGCGCTCGCCGCACATCCTCAACGCGAAAGGCGCGACCTACGCGCAGTCCGCGGACTGGGGCGTGGCCGAGGCCGAAGGCTTCATCAAATTGTTTGGCATGAGCAGCACGCTGTGGGCCGAGGTCAATCGCGGCTGACCATGGCTCGTCATCCCTGCGAAGGCAGGGATCCAGCACCTTAATGGCACTGGATTCCCGCATGACCAGCTCTTCAGCTGTTGAAGATCGCCTCGCGGGAATGACGGACCTACTGTGACTTTTCGTGAGCCCCGGAAGGGGGCGCGTCGAACCCACCAGACGGATCGCATGAGCGCACTACTGGACGACACTCTCAGGCACCTTCGGGCGCTGGTCAGTTATGACACGCGCAATCCTCCGCGCGAGATCGGCACGGGCGGCATTTTCGATTACCTGCGCGACAACCTGCCGGGCTTCGACGTCAGCGTGACCGATTACGGCGCGGGCGCCGTGACCCTGTACGCCGTGCGCGGCCATCCCAGGGTGCTGTTCAACGTGCACCTGGACACGGTGCCCGATTCACCGCACTGGTCCGCGGACCCGCACACGCTGCGCGTGACGGAAGACCGCGCGATCGGCCTGGGCACCTGCGACATCAAGGGCGCCGCCGCAGCGCTGGTGGCGGTGGCCAATGCCACCACGGGTGATATGGCGCTACTGCTGTCCACCGATGAAGAAGCGAACGATCCGCGTTGCATTGCCGGCTTTCTGAAGGCTTTGCCCCCTCTCCCGGCGGGAGAGGGCCAGGGTGAGGGTACGGGCGGGATCGAAGCTTCCGCTCCGGCCGAACCCTCTCCCCAACGCTGCTCCCGCAGGGAGAGGGCCTACGAGGCCATCATCGTCGCCGAGCCGACCAAGGGCGAGGCGGTGCTGGCCCATCGCGGCATCCATTCGGTGCAGATGCGCTTCAAGGGCCATGCCGGGCACGCCTCGGGCGAGCAGAAAGCGAGCGACAGCGCGCTGCATCAGGCCATGCGCTGGGGGAGTGCCGCCCTGGACTTCGTCGAGCAGCAGTCGCACGAGCGCTTCGGCGGGCTGACCGGCCTGCGCTTCAACATCGGCAAGGTCGAAGGCGGCATCAAGGCCAACATGATCGCGCCGACGGCGGAAGTCCGTTTTGGCTTCCGTCCGCTGCCGACGATGAAGCCCGAGTGGCTGCTGGAAACGTTCCGCAGCCTGGTCCAGCCGCCACCGGTGGAGTTCGTCGAGACCTTCCGCGGCGATTCGCTGCCGGCCGGCGATACCGCCACGGCGGAAGCACGCCGGCTTGCCGCGCGCGACCTGGCGGACGAGCTGGACATCCCCATCGGCAACGCCGTGGACTTCTGGACCGAGGCGGCGCTGTTCTCCGCCGCCGGCTACATCAGCTTTGTCTACGGTCCCGGCGACATCGCGCAGGCGCACACCGCGGACGAGTGGGTCGCCCTCGACCAGCTCCAGCATTACGCAGAAACCATTTACCGGATCATCGATCGTGGAAGCCCATAAGCACACCCGCAAGACCATCGTGCGCCTGTTGTCCAGCATGGGCAGCGCGAAGGAAATCCAGCAATACCTCAAGCGCTTCTCGCAGCTCGACGCCAAGCGCTTCGCCGTAGTGAAAGTCGGTGGCGCGGTGCTGCGCGATGACCTGCCAGCGCTCACCTCGTCGCTGACCTTCCTGCAGCAGGTGGGCCTGACCCCGATCGTGCTGCACGGCGCCGGTCCGCAGCTGGACGAGGAGCTCGCGGCGGCAGGCATCGAGAAGCACACGGTGAACGGCCTGCGCGTGACCACGCCGAAGGCGCTGGCGATCGTGCGCAAAGTGTTCCAGGAGCAGAACCTGCGCCTGGTCGAAGCGCTGCAGACGATGGATACGCGCGCCACTTCGGTGCCGTCGGGCGTGTTTACTTCCACCTACCTGGACCGCGACACCTACGGCCTGGTCGGCAAGGTCAGTCAGATCAACCTGGCGCCGATCGAGGCCAGCCTGCGCGCCGGTTCCATCCCGGTCATCGCCAGCCTGGGCGAGACGGAAGAGGGGCAGATCCTCAACGTCAACGCCGACTTCGCCGCCAACGAACTGGTGCGCGTGCTGCAGCCGTACAAGATCGTGTTCCTCACCGGCACCGGCGGCTTGCTGGACGACCAGGGCCGCATCATCGACTCGATCAACCTGAGCACGGAGTTCGAGCACCTGATGGCGCAGCCGTGGATCAACGGTGGCATGCGCCTGAAGATCGAACAGATCGCCGACCTGTTGGCTGATCTTCCGCTGACCTCGTCGGTGTCGATCACCAAGCCGTCCGAGCTGGCCAAGGAGCTGTTCACGCACAAGGGCTCGGGAACGCTGGTGCGCCGCGGCGAGAAGGTGCAGCGCTTCGAGTCGTGGCAGGGCATCGACCTCAAGCGCATGCGCGAGCTGATCGAGTCCAGCTTCGGCCGCGAGCTGGTGGCCGACTACTTCGAGCGCACCGTGCCGTTCCGCGTCTATGTGAGCGAAAACTACCGCACCGCGATGATCCTCACCCTGGAAGACGGCCTGCCATACCTGGACAAGTTCGCCGTGCTCGACGACGCGCAGGGCGAAGGCCTTGGCCGCGCGGTATGGCAGGTGATGCGCGAGGAGAACCCGCAGTTGTTCTGGCGCTCGCGCCACGGCAACTCGGTCAACCACTTCTACTACGCCGAATCGGACGGCTGCCTCAAGCAGCCACAGTGGAAGGTGTTCTGGTACGGCATCGAGGCATTCGACACGATCGCCCGTTGCGTCGCGCATTGCGCCACGCGGCAGCCGACGCTGGCGGGTTGAGGCATGAGCATGAACAAGCAACGTATCGGCATTGTCGGCGCGCGCGGCCACACGGGCGCCGAACTCATCCGGCTGATCGCCGCCCACCCGGCGCTGGAGCTGGCCTTCGTGTCCTCGCGCGAACTGGACGGCCAGCGCGTCGCCGATCACGTCGACGGCTTCGATGGCGAGTTGCGCTACGCGAACCTGGATCCGTCGGCGGTGGCGGGGCAGGGCGCCGACGTGGTGGTGCTGGCGCTGCCCAATGGCAAGGCGGCGCCTTACGTGGAAGCCATCGACCAGGCGAAGGCGGACACGCTGATCGTCGACCTGTCCGCCGACTATCGTTTCGACGAGCGCTGGTACTACGGCTTGCCGGAGCTGACCCGCGGGCGTTGGCGCGGCGAGAAGCGCATCAGCAACCCCGGTTGCTACGCCACGGCCGTGCAGCTGTCGATTGCGCCGCTGAAAGACCTGCTGGCGGCGCCGCCGGTGAGCTTTGGAGTGTCCGGCTACTCCGGTGCAGGCACGACGCCGTCGGACCGCAATGACCCTGAAAAGCTGCGCGACAACCTGATGCCGTATGCGCTCACCGGCCACATGCACGAAAAGGAAGCCAGTCGCCACCTCGGCGTGCCGGTGGAGTTCATGCCGCACGTGGCGCCGCATTTCCGCGGCTTGACCGTTACCACCAGCCTGTATCTGTCGCGGCCGGTGAAGCGCGAGGACGTCGTCGCACGCTTCAACGGAGCCTATGAAGGTGAGAAGCTGGTGCATGTGGTGGACGAGGCGCCTTGGGTGAGCCAGATAGCGCACCGGCACCACGTGGACATCGGCGGGTTCGCCGTGTCCGTCGACGGCAAGCGCGTGGTGGTGGTGGCGACCCTGGACAACCTGCTCAAGGGCGCCGCGACCCAGGCCATGCAAAACATCAATCGCGCCATCGGCGTGGACGAGTACACCGCGATTCCGATCTCCTGACTGTCATCCCCGCGAAGGCGGGGGCCAGCCTTTGACGAGTTCGGCGCAAGCCACTGGATCCCTGCCTTCGCAGGGATGACGAGCGAAAGACCCGCGCTATATTTTCTTGCAGGATATGACCCCATGACCCAGCCCCTCTGGCAGAAATCCGACATCAAGATCGACGCCCGCATCATGAAGTTCCTGGCCGGCGACGACGTGCTGCTGGACCGGGAATTCTTCCTCCACGACATCACCGCCAGCAAGGCGCACGTGGAAGGACTGGCCAACATCGGCGTGGTCAGCGCCGACGAGGCCGTTGCGCTCAAGCGCGAGCTCGATGCGCTGGCCGAGGATTTCCGTGCGGGCCAGTTCGTGCTCGATGAGCGTTACGAGGACGGTCATTCGGCCATCGAGGCGCGCCTGACCGAGCGCCTTGGCGACGCCGGTCGCCGCGTGCACACGGGGCGCAGCCGCAACGACCAGATCCTGGTCGCCACCCGGCTGTGGCTGAAGGACCAGTTGGCCGCGCTCGGCCGGCATTGCCGGGCCGTCGCCGCGGTCTGCCTGGAGCGCGCCGCCCAGCCGGCCATACCGCTGCCGGGCTACACCCATCTGCAGCGCGCCGTGGTGTCCTCCACCGCGATGTGGTTTGCCGGCTTTGCCGAAGGCTTCATCGACAATGCGCTGCGCGCGCAGCAGACCGCCTTGCTGATCGACGCCAACCCACTGGGTACGGCGGCAGGCTACGGCGTGAACCTGAAGCTCGATCGCGAGCACACCACGCAGGCGCTGGGCTTCGCCCGCATGCAGCTGTCGCCGATCTATGCCCAGCTGTCGCGCGGCAAGTTCGAAATGGCGGTGCTGGAAGCGATTGCCGGTGCCCTGCTCGACGTTCGCCGCCTGGCCTGGGATCTGTCGCTGTTCACCACGGCCGAATTCAACTTCGTGAAGCTGCCGTCCGAGTACACCACCGGCAGCTCGATCATGCCGAACAAGCGCAACCCCGACGTGGTGGAACTGTTGCGTGCCAGCTACGCCAGCGTGGCAGCGGCCCGTACCGAGATCGAGCAACTGCTGTCGCTGCCCTCGGGTTACCAGCGCGACCTTCAGTTCTCCAAGGGCTCGCTGTTCCACGGTTGCCGCCACGGCCTGGCCGCGCTGGAGCTGGTTCCCGACCTGCTGGCGCGGATGGAGTGGAACGAAGCGGCCATGCGCGCCGCCATCGAGCCCGCCATGTACGCCACCGACGTGGCGATCGAGCAGGCGGCGGCGGGCGTGCCGTTCCGTGACGCCTATCGCGCGGCGGCCGATGCCGCTGCATCCGCCGGCGCCGGGCGCACGCCCGAGGGGAGCCTGGCCGCCCGCGTGTCACCCGGCTCGGGCCATGACCTGCGGCTGGACGAATTGCACGCTAGACTCAGCCATCTGGACGGCTAAACGGTGAAAGGCATGGGGGCCGTCAGCACGGGGAATGCCGAACACCATTCAAGGGAGCAGGGCGGTGCGTTGCCCGAGCAGGCGCTGCCAACCTGGCGACGTGCCGTGCTCAAGGTCGGCAGCAACCTGCTCGCCGCCGGTGGAGGCGGCCTGACCACGCGCCATGCCGCAGCGCTGGCGCGCTTCATCGCCGACAGTCGCGATGCGGGTCGCCAGGTGGTGCTGGTGTCGTCCGGTGCCGTGGCGGCAGGGCGGGCCATGCTCAGGGAGCGTGCAGCCGTCGCGGGCGACCTGGCCGCGCGCCAGGCGCTGGCGGCGCTGGGGCAGGCACCCATGATCGCCCTGTGGCAATCGCTTGCCGCGCGGCCCGTGGCGCAGGTGCTGCTGACCCACGACGACCTGCGCAACCGCCGGCGCTATCTCAATGCCCGCGCCACGCTGCGCGAACTGCTGGCGCTGGACGTGCTGCCGGTGGTGAACGAGAACGACACGGTGGCGGTTGATGAACTCAAGCTGGGCGACAACGACAATCTCGCCGCCATCGTCGCGGCGCTGGTGGATGCCGACCTGCTGCTGATCGCCTCCGACATCGATGCGCTGTACAGCGCCGATCCGCGGCGTGATGCGGCTGCCACGCCGGTGGCGCGCGTCCACGCGCTCACTCCCGAGGTCCTGGCGATGGCCGGCGGCAGCGGCAGCGCCGTGGGTACCGGCGGCATGCGCACCAAGCTGGAAGCGGCCACCAAGGCGTCAGCGGCCGGCATTCCCACTGCGTTGTTCAGCGGTCGCCAGCAGGCGACGGTCGAGGCGCTTTCCCGGGGATGCCTGCGCGGGACGCTGATCGCCGCCGCCGGCACGCGCATGCAGGCGCGCAAGTACTGGCTGCGGCATGCGCCGGCGGCGACCGGACGGGTCCAGGTCGATGCGGGCGCCGGGCGGGCGCTGGCCAGTGGCCGCGCCTCGCTGTTGCCTGGCGGCGTGGTGGGCGCGAGCGGCGAATTCCACCGCGGCGACCTCGTCGAGATCGTCGATCACGCCGGCCGGCCCGTGGCGCGTGGATTGAGCCAGTACGGCGCCAGCGAAATCCGTCGCATCGCCGGGCGGCACAGTCGCGAAGTGGAGCAGGTGCTGGGCTACAGCTACGGAGCTGAAATCGTGCATCGGGACGACCTGGCGCCGCTGGTCGATGCCGACACCAGCGGAGAGCTGCACGCATGAGCGGCATCCGCGCCGACGCCATCGCATGCCGGGACGCCGCACCCTTGGTGGCCGCACTCGGCACCGCGGCCAAGCAGGCGCTGTTGCGCGCCATGGCGACTTCGCTGGAGCAGCATGCCGCCGGCATCCTGGCCGCCAATGCGCGCGACATGGAGCAGGCCGCGGACAAGGGCGTGCAAGCTGCCTTGCTGGACCGGCTGCGCCTCGATGGCCCGCGCGTCGAGGCCATGGCGCAGGCCCTGCGCGAAGTGGCCGGATTGCCCGATCCCGTGGGCGTGGTCACGCGTAGCGAGGTGCGGCCGAACGGTATCCTGGTGGAACGCGTACGCATTCCGCTGGGCGTGGTGGCGATGATCTACGAGGCGCGTCCCAACGTCACCGCCGACGCCGCGGCTTTGTGCCTGATGGCAGGCAACGCCGTGATCCTGCGCGGCGGCTCCGAGGCCTTGCATTCCAATACGGCCATCGCCGAGGCGTTGCACGATGCCCTGCGCGCGCACGGCCTGCCGACGGCGGCGATCACCCTGGTCACCGACCTGAGCCGACAGGCCATGGTGGAGCTGCTGCAACTGGTCGACCTGGTGGACCTTGCCATCCCGCGCGGCGGCGAGGGGCTGATCCGCTTCGTCGCCGAACATGCGCGCGTGCCGGTGATCAAGCATTACAAGGGCGTGTGCCACCTGTACGTGGACCGCGCAGCCGACGCCGGCGTGGCTCTGGATCTGCTCATCGACGGCAAGACCTCGCGCCCCGGCGTGTGCAATTCGCTGGAGACCTTGCTGGTGCATCGGGACATGGCGGCCGCATTCCTGCCGCGGGCGGCCGAGGCGCTGCAGGCGCGCGGCGTGGAGCTGCGCGGCGACGAGCGCACGCGCGCCCTCGTGCCTGCGGCCATCCCGGCCGGCGACGAGGATTACGCCGCCGAGTTCCTCGACCTCATTCTTGCCGTGCGGGTGGTCGACGATCTGGAACAGGCCATTGCGCATATCCGTCGCCATGGCTCCGACCACACCGAAGTGATCGCCACGCGCGACGAGGCCGCCGCACAACGCTTCGTGCAGGCGCTGCGCTCGGCCGTGGTGATGGTCAACGCGTCCTCGCGCTTTTCCGATGGCGGGCAACTGGGGCTGGGGGCGGAGATCGGCATCTCCACCACGCGCCTGCACGCCTACGGACCGATGGGGGCGGAGTCGCTCACGGTGGAGCGCTTCGTGGTGCACGGCGACGGGCAGGTGCGGCACCCGCAGAGTCGCGGGTAGCCAGTCACGTCGGTCGCCGGTGCGCGATGCTCAGGCGCGGCTGGCCCAGCGTCGCACGGCTTCGGCGAAGGCCAGGCAATCGGCGTGGTGGTTGTACAGCGGCGCCGGCGAAATGCGGATCACGTCCGGTTCGCGCCAGTCGCCGATGATGCCTTGGTCCATCAGGTACTCGAACAGCGAACGCCCGCGTTCCCGGCCGCCCCTGACGCGGATGGACAGCTGCGAACCGCGCCGCGCCGGGTCGGCGGGCGTCACCACTTCCAGTACGTCCGGCAACTGGGCATGCACCAGCCATTCCAGGTAACCGGTGAGGCGTAGCGACTTCTCGCGCAGGCGCGACATACCGGCACGGCGGAAGATTTCCAGCGACACGCGCAGCGGCGTCAGTGCCAGGATCGGCGGATTGCTGAGCTGCCAGCCGTCGGCGCCATAGGTGGGCACGAACTGCGGGCCCATCTGGAAGCGGGTGGTCTTGTCGTGGCCCCACCAGCCGGCGAAGCGCGGCAGCTCCGTGCGCGCGTGGCGCTCGTGCACGAAGGCGCCACCGACGGCGCCCGGGCCGCTGTTGAGGTATTTGTAGCTGCACCAGATGGCGAAGTCCGCGCCACTGTCGTGCAGTTGCAACGGCAGGTTGCCCACGGCATGGGCCAGGTCGAAGCCGACCATGCAACCGTGGCGACTGGCCAGCCGCGTGATGGCGGCAAGGTCGAACGCCTGTCCGGTGCGGTACTGGATGCCGGGCAGCATCACCAGCGCGATGCGCGAACCATGTTCGGCCAGCACGCGCTCGATGGCAGCCATGGAGATGAGGCCATTGGCTTCGTCGCCTTCCAGCTCGATCAGGGACGTTGCCGGGTCGAAACCGTGGAAACGGATCTGCGATTCGACCGCGTAACGGTCGGTGGGAAACGCGCCCGCCTCGACCAGGATCGCGTGTCGCTCCGGTGTCGGGCGATAGAAGCTCACCATCATCAGGTGCAGGTTGACGCCCAGCGTGTTCATCGCCACCACTTCGGACGGCTGCGCGCCGACCACGGTGGCGAGGTCGTCGCGCACGAACTCGTGGTAGTCCATCCACGGCAGGCGGCCCTTGAAGTGGCCCTCCACGCCCAGTTCGCCCCAGTAATCGAGTTCGGCGCTGAGCGCGGGACGCACGGCGCGAGGCTGCAGCCCCAGCGAATTGCCGCAGAAGTAGTGGCTGTCGCGGCCCTCGTGCGGCGGAATCAGGAACTCGTCGCGAAAGCCGCGCAGCGGATCGGCGGCGTCGTGGGCCTGCGCCCAGGCGAGGGTGGCTTCGTAGGTGGCGGACATCGGCGGATCTCGTGCGTGAGGCGTCGCGCGCGCAGCTCGCGCGCGACGCCGGAGGTGTGCTTACTTCAGGCGTGCGGCGATGGCGTCGCAGCCCTTGTCGAACGCAGCCTTCCACGCCGCGCCGGCCTGGCTTTGCGCCGGGCGCACGCAGCGCAGCTGGATGGCATGGTTGTCCTTGAGCCAGTAGCGCTCGCTGTAGCTGTACTGCGCGCCGTTCTCCTGCGCGGAGTAGGTGAAGTTGTCGCTGCCCTGGCTGGTGCCCGCCTGGTAGCCGGTCAGTGCCTTGGCCTTGCCCATGGCGCTGTTGACGTACTGCTGGAATCCGCTGAGGTCCGCCACCTGCTTCACCGTGACCGTCACCCGCGCCAGGCTGCTGTTGGCGGTGGGCGACGGGTCGGGCACCTGGAACACGCGGACTTCCGGGTCGCCCTGGGTTTCCATGATGCCGACCCACTGGTCGGGCGTGCTGAAGTTGACGCTGCCACCGGCCATGCTGACATCCGTGGCGTGGGTTGCGCCGGCCAGCACGAGCGCGCCGGCGGCCATCATGTTGCGGAAGAAGCTCATGCCTGCTCCTGGGAAACGGCGGTGGGTTCGAATCGGTGTCGTGGCAGCCCCAGCCATTCCAGGGCGGTGCCATGGAAGAGTCGCGCGCGGTCCGCCTCACCCAGGCCCAATGCCTCGATGCCGCTGCCCGGATGCTGCTCCCCCAGCGGGAAAGGATAGTCGGTACCCAGCATCACGCGATCGACGCCGGTCACATCCAGGAGATAGCGCAGGGCCTGGGGATCGTGCACGCAAGAGTCGAAATACAGCCGCTGCAGGTACTCGCGCGGGTTGCGCGGGTTGTCGGTGGCGACCAGGTCGGGGCGCATGCGGAAGCCGTGTTCGATGCGGCCGATGCTCCAGGGGAAGCTGCCGCCGCCGTGGGCCAGCATGACGCGCAGCTTTGGCAGGCGTTCCAGCACGCCGCCGAAGACCAGGCAGCAGCCGGCGCGCGACTGTTCGGCCGGCATGCCCACCAGCCAGGGCAGCCAGTACTTCGGCATGCTGGCCGCGCCCATCATGTCCCACGGGTGCACCAGCACGGCGGCGCCCAGGTCGGCGGCGGCCTCGAAGAACGGGAACAGCTCCGGCGCGTCCAGGTTCCAGTCATTGCAGTGCGAACCGATCTGCACACCCTGCAGGCCCAGTTCGTCGATGCAGCGCTCCAGCTCGCGGATGGCCAGGTCGGGCGACTGCAGCGGCACGGTGCCGATGCCGGCGTAATGACGCGGATAGTCGGTGCACAGCTGCGCGGTCTGGTCGTTCAGGTGCCGGTGAAGTTCCAGCGCCTGGTAGCCGGGCGCCCAGTACGAGAACAGCACGGGCACCGTGGAAACCACCTGCACGCTGACGCCGAAGCGGGCGTAGTCGTCGATGCGCTGCCGGGCATCGAAGGCCGAATCCCATACTTCGCGGAAGAACTTGCCGTCCTTGTAGATCCGGTGCCGCCCGTCGTTGTGGATCATCACCGGAAAGCGGTCGTCGCCGTACTTGGCGGCCAGGTTCGGCCAGTCACGGGGAAGGATGTGCGCGTGGGTATCGATCTTGAGCATGGCGTCGAGTGTAAGTCCTCGCCGGGTCGACGTCGCGGGGGGCCGTGGCGGGCCTGCGGGCCGCGGTTTCCCCGCGCCGCCGATCCGGCCCGCTCGCGCCGTTCCGCGCGTCCCGGGAAACCTGAACGTGCATTTTGGTCGCATTCGCCGGCATCATGGCGGGCGCGATCACGGCGACGGCCGGCGGAGGCCCCCATGAAATTCCTGGTCATGATCTATTGCGACGACGCGCTGCTGGAAGCGCTGCCCGAAGGCGAATTCGACAGCATGATGCGCGGCTGTTTCGCCCGTGCCGACGCCTTGCGCGCCGAAGGGCGCCTGCACGACTCGATGCAGCTCGAATCGCCTCAGGAAGCGAAATCGCTGCGCATGCGCGACGACAAGATGAGCGTCGTCGACGGACCATTTGCCGAGGCCAAGGAATATCTTGGCGGCTTCAACGTGATCGAAGCGGCGGACATGGACGAGGCCGTGCGCATCGCCAGCGAGTTTCCGTGGTCGCGCACGGGACGCATCGAGGTGCGGCCGGTGCGGGACATGGACGCCGTGAGGCGCCGCGTCGGGGCGTAATCCGTTCGCCTGCACCCGCTGCGGGGGCGGCGCGTCACACCGTCGCTGCGGATTTGCTGCGGCTGCGGCCGGTGATGTGGGCCAGCGTGTTGACGTTGTCGACCAGGCGGTCGCTGATGCGCGTGAGCAGGTCGGCCGCCTGGCGATCCTCGGTCATGTTGAGCAGGGCGGTGTAGGTCCGCTGCAGGGCGCGCAGGTCGGGCAGGCGCTCGGGCGTGCATTGCGTACGCAGGGCCCCGGCGATTTCATGCAGCGCCGAAGCGGCGTTGTCCACGAAGATGCACATCTCGGCGGGCTCGGGCAGGTTGTGGTGATCGTCGATCAGCGCTTCGAGCGTCATCGCCGTGCGTGCGAGGCGGTTGCCGTTGGCGAACAGCGCGCTGGCCAGTTCCAGCAGGGCGGGCGGCGTGGCCGGCTCGGCGCGCATGCGGTCCAGCGAGGCCAGGGCGTTGCTGCGCGCCGTGCGGGCGGCGGTACGTGCCTCGCGTCGACCGTCGCGTCGTTCCGGGCGGGCCAGCGCGTGCAGGTAGTCGGCGTAGGCATCGAGCATGTCCGACAAGGCAGCGCGGGCGCGGCCGCGTTCCCAGGTGGGCCACAACACATAGGCCAGCAAGGCCAGGCCACTGCCCAGTGCCGTATTGATCACGCGGTCCATGACGGCGTCAGTGGAATTGACGCCTTCGAACGACAGCAGGATGACCACGGTGCCGGTCAGCGCCGCCACGGCGACGCCGTAGTGCGCCGTGGCCAGATAGCGGAAGCCCATGCACAACACCGCCATCAGGGCCAGGTGTACCCAGGCGTCGTTCGGGGTGATGTGCAGCAGGAACGAGGTGAGCACCAGGCCCAGCACGGTACCGACCACCCGCAGCAGGCCGAAGTTGAAGGTGGCCGAGAAATCGGGTCGCAACACGATGGCCGCCGTCATCGGCAGCCAGTAGCCGTGCGGTAGGCCCAGCTGGCGCGATACGTACAGCGTGGCCGACAGCGTGACGGCACTGCGCACGGCATGGCGGAACGCGACCGAATGCGGCGTCAGGTTGGCGCGCAGGGTGGCGCGGGCCGAACTGCTGCGCAGTGCGGCGGGCAGCGGCGTTTCAGCCGCGGCTGCGCGCAGTTCGCCGCGGCTGCCGGCCCAGTTGGCGTTGCGTACCGCGGCGGCCAGCTGGCCCGACAGGGCGTGGATGTGCGTGGCCAGGCCGTCGGCCGTGCCGCCATTGCCGAGCAGGGCGTTCTCGCTGGCCTGCAGCGTCTGCAGCGCGTGCTCGGCCTGTTGGGGCGGCTCGCCCGCCTCGAGCGCGTCGGCGACGGCGGCGAGCACGCGGGCGGCATCACCGCGGAACATCGCGTGGATGCTTGCATGGGCCCGCAGCTCCGCCATGGCGGTGAGTTCGAGGCGGATGCGCTCGGCCAGCTCCAGCAGCACGCCGAACGCCTCCATGGCGCGACCGCGCGCGTGGTGGCGGCCGAGCAGGGTGTGCTGCAGCGTGGTCATGGCGTCGGTGAGCGCGGGCACGTCGGCGTCGTCATGCGCCTGTTGCCGTGCCAGCGCGGCCAGGCCCCTGTACACCTCCGCCAGCGCATGGCGCTCGGGACGATACCGTTGCAGCGGCCACGCGGCGATCGAGAACAGGGTCAGCAGCAAGCCACCCGCAAAGATCAGGCCGGCAGCGCCCAAGGCCTCCGGCAGGGGGCGTGGCGTGGCCGCCGTGACCACCAGCAGGATCATGCTGGTCATGCCCACGCGCGTCATGTCGGTGCCGAACACCACCAGCAGGCCGCCACAGAAACCGAACGCCGCCGTGGCCAGCAGGATCGGCACCAGCTGGTCGCCGATCAGGAAGCCGAGCAGCGAGGCCAACCCCGCGGCGAACGACGCCAGCAGCAGCCGCAACAGGCGCTGGCGGTAGGGTCCCGGCTGGTCGGAGAACATCGTGTCCAGCGCGCCCGCGCTGATGCCCAGGCCGATGCCGGGGTGGCCGCTGGCGATGCCGATGGCCAGGGGCAGGATCACCGCGCCGGTGTTGCGCAGGACCACGCGCAGGGGCACGTCCGGCGGCCTGGTCGTGAGCAGGCTGTCGACGACGGTGGCGCGTAGCGAGTAGGCGCTGGCGGGCATGGTGCTTCGATCACTCCCAGGCGAGGCGCCGATTTTGCCTCAGCCAGCCTGAAGCGGATGCGACGACGGACACGACCGCCCTCAGGGCGTGTCCGCGCCGCCGAGCTGGCGGGACAGCGCGTACAGCACGCGCAGGTCCTGGCTGTCGAGGGTGTCGCTGTCCATGCCACGGAAATGATGGTGGAACGAACGCACCGCGGCAGGGCGGTTGTCCAGCGGATAGCCGACCAGTCCCAGCGCCATCCACGGATCGAACTCCGGCGGCGGGTCGACGAGCGGGCCGCGCGGCCACAGGCCGAAGCCGGCATCGGCGAGCTGCTGCCAGGGGAAGCGCGGGCCCGGGTCGTCCTTGCGCCCAGGCGCGAGATCCTCGTGCCCGATGACCTGCGTGCGTGGGATGCGCAGGCGCGTGGTGAGGTCGCCGAGCAGGCGCAGCAGACTGTCGATCTGCGCGGCGGCGAACGGTGAGTCACCGTCGTTGTCCAGTTCGATGCCGATGGAGGCCGAGTTGACGTCGGTAATGGTGCCCCAGCGCCCGGCACCCGCGTGCCACGCGCGTTGTTCGTCGGCCACCAGCTGGTAGATGCGGCCGTCGTCGCCGATCAGGTAGTGCGCACTCACCGGACCGCCGCGGTTGGCGGTGCGCAGCGTATCCAGCGCCTGCTGCGCCGAATGCTCGTTGGTGAAATGCAGCACGATCAGCACCGGTCGTCGTGCGTCGACGTTGGGCGAGGGCACCCATTGCGCCAGCGGGTTGCGCACCGGCGCCGGCACGCAGGCCGACAGCAGGGCCAGCAGCAGCGCCAGCCACGCGACGCGACCGACGCGGAAAGAGTGCACGGACCGGCTGGGGCGAGTGGACACGGCAGTCACGCGACGACGGGGAACCATCAAGCTCGCGCAGCCGCGAGCCGCCGTCAAGCCAAAGCAAGACGGCGCCCGGAGAACCGGACGCCGTCGAGGTCATGCCGAAGGCGCAAGCTCAGGCGCGGCCGGCGAATTCACCGGTGAGCGTGTTCACCCAGACTTTCTCTTCGTTGGTGATGTACTCGGGCACCTGGATCTCGATGCCGGTGTTGAGCTTGGCCGGCTTCGTGCGCTTGGTGGCGCTGGCGCCCTTCAGTTCCGGCGCGGTGTCGACCACGGTCAGCGTTACGCTGGTCGGTACCTGCAGGCCCACCGGCGCATCGTCGATCAGCTGCACGTAGTAGCCCTCGACCTCCTCGACGATGTAGCCCGTGTTGTCGCCCACCAGTTCCGGCGAGAGCAGGTACTGGGTGTAGTCCTCCTTGTCCATGAACACGAAGACTTCACCGTCCATGTACGAGAAGTTCGCCTCGCGGCGCACCAGGTCCATTTCTTTCAGGTCGTCGTCGGCACGCAGGCTCAGGTCGAACTTGCGGCCACCGGGGATCGAATACATGGTGAAGCGGAAGGTGACGTTGCCGCCGCGCGCGGTGGGCGCGCTGCGCTCGATGTCGCGTACCTGGTACACCGTGCCTTCGTGTTCGACTACGTTGCCTTTCTTGACGTCGGAAGCTTTCATTGGGTGTCTGATCGTTGGATGGACGTTTCATGGTCGTCATCCCTGCGGACGCAGGAATGACCGCAGCAAGAGGGCTTACTTCGGTTGCAGGCGCACCGCGCCGTCGAGGCGGATGGTTTCGCCGTTGATATAGCGATTGCCGAGGATGAAGCCCACCGTGCTGGCGAACTCCTCCGGTTTGCCCAGGCGCGACGGGAACGGGATCGAGGCCGACAGCGACTCCTGCACCTGCGGCGGCATGCCGTCCACCATCGGGGTCCAGAAGATGCCGGGGGCGATGGTGGCCACGCGGATGCCGAAGCGCGACAGCTCGCGCGCCATCGGCAGCGTCATGCCGACCACGCCGCCCTTGGAGGCCGAATACGCGGCCTGGCCGATCTGGCCTTCGAACGCGGCCACCGACGCGGTGTTGATGATCACGCCGCGCTCGCCGTCCTCGCCGGCCTCGTTGGCCTGCATCAGGTTGGCGGCGGCCTTGGCCACGTTGAAGCTGCCCACCAGGTTCACCATCACCGTGGTGGCAAACGTGTTCAGCGGCATCGGGCCGTCCTTGCCGAGCATGCGGCCGGCGCCCAGGATGCCGGCGCAATTCATCACCACGTTCAGTCCACCCATGGCGTCACGCGCGGCGGCGACATTGGCGGCGACGCCTTCCTCGGAGGTGACGTCGGTGCGGAAGAAGTGGCCGCCCAGCGCCTTGGCCGCCTGCTGGCCCTTCTCCTCGTTGACGTCGAACAGCGCCACGTGGCCGCCGTGGTCGACCAGGAACTGTGCCACTGCGTGGCCGAGACCGGAGGCGCCGCCGGTGATGATCGCCTTGACCTGATTGAGCTGCATGGGGAAGTCCGTAAAGCGGTGGAAAACGCCCATAGTAGCCCAGCGGAACCCGTCCGGTCCCGGCGGGCGGTCCGGCCAAACCGCGGGCCAGGGCGCGTCGCGACCGCATGGCCAGGCGGCCGGCCTATCACGGGTAGTCATACGTAGAGCTTTTGTCGGCGCCGCCTATATCGATCTTCCGGGCTATTTCCGCGCCGCCCGGGAGTAAAACCTAGGGGTCGGCTACAGGCGCCGTCAGCGGAGGAAGGTCGCCATGGAGCTAGGGGACGAGCACCCGCAGCGCGCTGCGGTGGCCCGGGCACGCGCCCGGGCGGCTTCGTCGTGGCTGTTGGCCGGTTGCGTGCTGCTGCTGGCGTGCAGCGGGTTGCTCACTTCGCACGCGGCGGCGGCGGATGCGCCTGCCGGTCCCGGCAGCGCGTATTTCATGACCACTGCGCAGCTGGACGATCCGCTCAAGCCCTTCACGCATTTGCCCAAGGGAGCAGCGGTCCATGTGCGTGCAGCGGTGATGGCGCTGCCCGATCCGCTGGAGACGCGCCTCGGTCGCGCCTTCGACGTGGAACTGGGCGCCGTGATCAGCGCGTTCCAGGCCAGCGGCTATGCGCTCGACGGCTTTGCCTTCGCGTGGTCGCCGCGTGATCCGAACCAGGGCGGCGACTATCCGAAGATCGGTGGCTCCACGCGCCGGCTTCCCGGCGTGATGCTGTTCCGTCGCGACGACTGGCGTAGCTGCAACGGCGCAACCAGGGCGGCCAGCTTCTGCGGATCGAGCTATTACGCCTTGTTCGTGGTGGGCGAGACGCCTACCTCCGGCGTACACCCCGAAGCATTTCGCGTGGCGGCCCATTGCGCGATGGCAGTGGACAGCATGGCGCGCGGGGCATCGCCGGCCGATCTCACGGCCGTCGACTGCAGCAAGGCAGGGGATACGCCGGACACGATGATGGCCGGGCTCGATTGCGAGCAACACCTCGACGTGATCGGTCCCGCGTTTTCCGGCTCGATGGAATCGATGGCTGCCGCGCTCGGCAAGGTGGCTGCGGAGTTGGCATCCGCCCCATGCACGGGCGCGTCGGCCAGGCAGCTGCGCGTCCGGCTGGTGTCGCCCTCGGCCAGCGTGAGCAACAACGAGGAGATCAGGTACCACGCCTATCTCGCCGCGGCGGACACGCCCCGGTTCAAGGTGGCGTTCGAGTACCGGTCGCTGGCGTACAGCGTGGCGGACCAGATGGACACGGTCATGGCCTATCTCGAGCCACGCCTGGGAACCGATGGCAGCATCCTGGTGCTGAGCGAGGAGTCGAGCTTCGGCGAGGGCGCGCGTGACGATGTCACGGTCAATCGGCTCGGCGAGGGCAACGCCATTTGCACGCGTCGCAACGAAGGTGGCGGACAGGGAGCACCGCACTGCTGGGGGCATCTGGTCAACGTGCAGTTCCCGCCCAACGTCGCGGCCATCCGCGCCGAGCACGTCAAGGTCAGGCAGAGCGAAGACCAGCAGCGCAAGCAGTTCCTCCCCGATCGGCTGCTCGAACTCGACCTGACCGGGGTGGACAAGGGCACGGACCAGCCGCCGACCTACCAGCCCAGCCTGTCCTCCCGCTCGGACGAACTCATGCTGTACCAGACGTTCGATGCGTTGAAGAAGTACATCCGTCCGGCCGCCGTGATCATCGTCGCGACCGACGTGCGTGACCGGCTGTTCCTGCTCAGCGAAGTACGCGACCTGCTGCCGGGCTCGCTGCCCATCGTGCTGGAGCAGGACAACCTGCTCGAGCATCCCGACTATCGCGACATCAGCCGCGGCAGCATCACCATGCCGGCGGGACAGAGCCTGGTCTGCCTCAACAGCTACAACGATCCGATGCCGTGTCCGGTGGGAGAGCGCCGCACGGACGCGCTCTCGCAGGGCCATGATTCGTGGCAGTGTCCCGCCATGCCGCGACACTTCGCTTTCGCCACGGACTACGCCGCCAACACATTCCGCGCCACGGTGCGGCTGGCCAAGCTGCAGAGCATGCCTGCCGGGCAAGAGCACCAGTTCACCGATCCCGATGGCCGGTGGATGGCGCCGCCGGTGCTGGTCGCGACGCTCGCGGGCTTCCAGTACCTCGATGCCACGAGCAAGCCGGCGAAATCGGCAACGGCGGACAATCCGTGCCAACGGACATCGTTGCGGGGCGGGCAGGACATCCTGATCGTGGCCGACACGCGCATCCAGTTGCAGGAGCCGGTCTATCTGGCCATGGCGCTGTTCTTTGCCGTGATGCTGGCGGTCGCCTTGTGGCTGACGTGGAACGGGCGCGACGTCTCGCTGGTGTCCTTCCCCGTGTGCCGCCACGCGCTGCGCTGGATGCGCGTGGCGCCGATCGCCGGCGAGCCGTTCGCCAACCCGTCGTCGGGCTGGCTGTTCGCGTGGCTGGCGTGCGCGTTGGCGGGACTCGTCATCACCGGTTCCAAGGTCATCACCATGCTGCCGCCGCCCTCGTACGGCGACACCAACCTGGCGCACGGCCGCGACTTGTGGGCGCTGATCGCGCTGTGCCTTGGCTATGCCTGCTTCATCGCGTTTGCTGCCTTGCGCGTGCTCCACTGGAACACGCATTGCCGGGCGCTGGCCCAGGCCATGGGCAGTGAATCGCGCTTCGGCGCACGCTTGCTGCAGCAAGGCCACTGGCACGCCACCGTGGGTGCGCTGGTGCTGCTGGTCGGCCTGGCGCTCAGCGTCAACGACATGAGTCCCACCACCTCGGATTACCCGTGGGTGTCCGAGCTGACGGGCCTTTTTGCCCTTGGCGCCAGCGCGTTTTTCCTCGTGCTGTTCGGCGAGACCTTCGACCGCTGGCGACGCATCTGCCTGGAACTGGCCAGGGTGATCGCCTTCGTGCGCGAGAAGACCAGGCTCGCCGACTGGCCCATGCCGTGCCTGCTCGACGAACGCCCACGCAGCCCGTTCAACATCGTCATGCGCAGCGAAAACTACGATGCATGGCGCAGGCAGCCGTTCACCGACTGGACCGGGCAGACGCGCCGGCTGCTCGGCCGTGACTGGCCGTTCGATGCCGGTGCAGCGTCGTTCGATGCCTGGCAGGCCCAGCTGGTGGCCGAGATGAAGCTGGCCGCCGCGGCCGTGCGCACCAGCGCCTGGTGTGCCGTGCTCGGCTCGACGCTGGCACTGATGCTCATGCAGGTGTTCCCGCCGGTGTATCCACGGCTGCAGACCAGCGCGGCCACCATCCTGCTCGTGCTGTCCTTCGTGGCCATCGTGTATGCCGTGCTCCAGCTGGAGAAGGACGCGCTGCTCGGCCGCATGTTCACCGCCGACAAGGATCACCTGACCCTGGGCGGTGCGCTCACGGCGCTATGGCCCAAGCTGCTGGCCTTCGGTTCGATCCTGGTGATGGTCTTCCTGCCCAGTGCGTGGGACTGGCTGGGAGGCCTGGTGAAGGCGATCAATACCTTGCACTGAGCCACCGCGCGCAGCGACGGCGCGTGGTGGTCAGGCGGCCAGCAGCGCGCGGAAGGCGTCGGTGTGGGCCAGCGCCGGGAAGGCCATGACCGGGCGCGGAGGCGTCTCGGGTGCCTGCAGTTGCTTCTGCCAGACGCCCACGTCCCACCATTGGCCCAGCTTGTAGCCACTGCTGCGCCACACGCCTGCGGGCGTGAACCCCATGGACTCGTGCATGGCCACGCTGACTTCGCCGGGCAGGGTGATCACGCCGACGGCCTGGTTCAGGCCTTGCAAGCGCATGGCGTCGAGCAAGACCGCGTAGAGCCGGCGCGCGATGCCGCGGCGACGCGCATCGGCATGCACATAGATGGACGTCTCGGCGATCCAGTCATACGCGGCACGTTCGCGGAAGCGGCTGGCGTAGGCATAGGCCAGCACGCGTCCGTCCTCCTCCCAGACCAGCCACGGATACTGCCGCAGCCGGGTCACGATGCGTTCGCGCATGGCATCGACGCCGGGCAGCTCGGTTTCGAACGTGGCCACGCCCTCGAGCACCGAAGGCACGTAGATATCGTGGACAGCGGCCGCGTCGTCGGCGCAGGCGATGCGGATCATGCGAGTGACTTTTCCATGCAGATGCTCAAGGGATTGGCACGGTGTTCGCCGAAGGGCGCGCAGCGACGGTAGCCGGCGCGCCCGTAGAGTTCCAGCGCTTCGGCCTGCGCGGTGCCGGTTTCCAGCCGCACCAGGCCGCCACCACTGCGCGAAACCTCGCGCTCCAGCGCCTCCAGCAGTTGCTTGCCCAGCCCGAGCCCGCGACAGGCCGGCAATACGTACATGCGCTTCACTTCCACGTAATCCTCGTGGCGCACGCAGGCGCCGCACGCCACCGGCGTGCCATCCACGCGCGCCGTCAGAAACGTCACGTTGGGCTGGGTCAGTTCGGCGACCGTCACCGGCTGGATGTTGCCGGTGGGATACAGCTCCGCCAGATAGCCGTCCAATTGCCGGATCAGCGGCATCACGTCCGGCGACGTGGGGTCATCAGCCTCGAAGCGGAGCACGGGCGCCTTCAGCATGACTCGTACTTCCAGTTGCGCCGCTTGCCCTCGGCGAGCCACTCGAGCGTGGTGGCGAGACGCTTCTGCCGCGTGGCCTCGGTCTTGGCTTCGGTGATCCATTCGACGTACTCGCGTTGCGCGCCGGGCGGGAAGCCCTCGTAGGCCTTGCGCGCCGCGGCGTGCTTGCGCTGCGCAAACGATGCCGCCAGGTCCTCCGGCATCGCCGGTGCCGGCCGTGGCGCGCCCGCCGTGCGCTGCTGCTTTACACCGGCGTCGTTCAGCGCCATCGCCTTCCTGATGTAGGCGATGAGGGTCTTTTTCGGTGGCAGGTCCTTCAGCGAAGCCAGCTTGCCGAACTGGCCCATGCCTTGCCCGGCGTCCTCGCCGACCACTTGCTTGTGCAGCCAGAAGCCGAAGCTGCAGTGCTGCTTGAAGGCCGCCATGTTGCACAGGGGCGAGCCCTTGTAGCTGAAGAACGGCATGCTCCACTTCAGGCCCTCCTCCACGTCCGGGCAGGCCTCGTGGACGATCTTGCGCAGATGTTCCAGGGTCGGCTGCGCGAAGGGTGCCGCTTTGGCGATATAGGCGTCGATGCGTGGGTCATGGCTGGCCATCACGGAACCTCACAGCTCGCGAATGAAGAACTGGTCGCAACTGAAGTGGCCAGTGCCACCCATGGGAGCACACAGGGTGGTAAAGCCGTGTCTGCGATACAGCGCCTGGGCGGCATCCATGCCCGTCAGCGTTTCGAGATAGCAGCGGCGGAAGCCGTGCGCGCGGGCCGCGTCAAGGCAGCGCAACATCATGGCGCTGCCGGCGCCGATGCCGCGCGCCTGCGGGAGGAAGTACATCTTGCGCAGCTCGCAGACGTCCGCGTCGCCGCCTTCCAGCGGGGCGATGCCGCCGCCGCCGATCACCACGCCGTCGCGTTCCACCACGAAGTAGGCGCTGCGCGATCGTGCATAGGCGTCGTACATGGTGTCCACCTCGGCATCGTGGATGGCGAAGCCCGGGCCATCGGCACCGAACTCGGGCATCACCGTGCGGATGATGTTGGCCACGGCGGGGTTGTCGCACGATTCGATCGGTCGGATCAGGAAGTCGGTCATGGCGTCGCTTGCGCTGTGCGGTAGATGGTGCCGTCCTTCATGACGAAGGCCGGATGCTGCAGGTCATCGATGTGCGTGCTCGGGTCGCCGCCGAAGGCGACCAGGTCGGCGCGCAGGCCGGGCGCGATGCGACCGAACCGTTGCTGTTGGCGCAGGATACGCGCGGCCACGTCGGTGGCGGCGTGCAGGGCCTGTGCCGGGGTCATGCCGTCGCGCACCATGTTGGCCGGTTCGCGCCAGTTGTCGCCGTGGGTGAACACGCCCACGTCGCTGCCGTTGCCGATGGTGACGCCGGCCTTGAGCGCCGTGCGGAACGCGCGCTCGGCCTCGCGCATGCGTGCGGTGGGTTCGCCCTGGCCCGGCACATAGTGCTCGAAGTATTCGGCGGTGGCTTCGACCGCGGTCAGCGTGGGCTCGTAGGCCACGCCGTGCTGTTTGAGCAGGCGGAAGGTGGCCTCGCTGGCGCCGTAGCCGTGCTCGATGCTGTCCACGCCGGCCTCGACCGCCAGGCGCACGCCGGCATCGCTGGAGGCGTGCGCGGCCACCGGGCGGCCGGACAGGTGCGCGGTATCGACGATGGCCTTCATTTCCGCGAGCGACAGCGTGGGCTGGGTGCCGCCATCCGCGCCCACGCGATAGTCGGCGTAGAGCTTGATCCAGTCGGCGCCGCGACCGGCCTGTTCGCGGGTGGCGCGGATCGCGGCGTCCACGCCGCTGATTTCTTCGGCGCCGCCGGGCAGGTCCAGGTCGGGGCGGAAGCCGCGCGGCCCCGGTCCGTAGCTCGCGGTGGCGACAATCGCACGCGTGGCCACGAACATGCGCGGCCCGGGGATCATGCCTTCGTCGATGGCGCGCTTGATCGACACATCGGCGAACCCGGCGCCCTCGGTGCCGAGATCGCGCAGCGCGGTGAATCCGGCCAGCAGGGTGGCGCGTGCATGGGCAGCGGCCTGCAGCGTGCGGTAGTCCTGCGGCTCCTTCAGCACCTGATCGTTCCACAGCGTCTCGTTGTACGGATGCAGGAACAGGTGCGAATGCAGGTCGATCAGGCCCGGCGTCAGCGTGGTGCCGGGCAGGGTGATGCGCTGCGCCCCGGCCGGCGCCTGGATGCTTGCCACGGGCCCGACGGCGGCGATGCTGCCCTCGTGCACGAGCACCGCCCAGCCGGCGTGCGCCATGTCGCCGTCGGCCGTCCATACGCGATCGGGCAGCAGCAGTACATCGCCCCTGGGCGCCGCGGCCATCACGCTGGATGCACTCGCCAACAGCAGGACTGCCAGCGCGCCTGCCCCCATTCGCCACCGATATCGCCGCATTGCCCGTTTCCCCTGCCAGCCCGAACCCCGATTCTAGCGAGGCGCGGCGCCTGCCGGCGAGGCCGCATTTCAGGGCGTGGCGCGCGCGGCCGTCGCCATCTGTTCGGCGCATTCGTCGGGCGCCGCGAGCCTGCTGGTCACGCAACTGCGGAAATCGACCGGCAGGGTGGTGACCATGAGACTGTCACCCTCGCGCATGCTGAACGTGCTGAGCGGCCGCTTGCAGCCGGTGCCAGTGACGGCACAGCTGTGCGGCAGCACGGTGTAGTGGCAGACGCCGGTCTTGCTGCGCAGGCAGCGGAACGAGGCCAGGTCGCCGACGATCTGGATCTGGCTGTCGATCACGTCCTCGCCATCGACGATGGAATGCGTGACCACGGTGCGCCCGTGGTCGCAGCCGGCCAGGGCCAGCAGCACATAGAACAGCAGGATCAGTTTATCCATGACGGTCTCCGACGCTGCGCGGGTGGCAGCGGTTTCGGGGCGCTCACATGTTGCGGAACAAGGCCATGAACGGCTGGCTCACCACCAGCGTCTCGGGTCGCTGCTTCAGGCGCAGCGTGCCCTTGCCGGTGTCGTCGCGCACCACCGAGGCCACGGCCTTGAGGTTGACGATGGTCGAGCGGTGGATCTGCTTGAACAGCGTGGGATCGAGCCGCGCCGCCAGTTCGCGGATCGGCGTACGCAGCAGCAGCTCGCCATCGACGGTCATCGCCACCGTGTACTTGCTGTCGGCGCGAAAATAGGCGACGTCGTCGACCATCAGCAGGCGCGTCTCGCGGCCGTGGCTGGCGGTGATCCAGGTGAGTGGCGAGGCGCTGGCATTGCGGTCCAGTGCCAGCTCGCGCAACAGCGAGGCGAGCGTTTCCCGGTCGGCCGTGGATGGCGCGCTGCGTGCCTTGATCCGCTGCACGGTGGCGGCCAGCCGCTCGAAACGGATCGGCTTGAGCAGATAGTCCACCGCACCGCGTTCGAAGGCGTCGATGGCGTACTGGTCGTAGGCGGTGATGAACACCACCTGCGTCGCCGGGCTGGCCTCGGCCGCGGCGGCGGCCACTTCCAGTCCGCTCAGGCCGGGCATGCGGATATCGAGAAAGGCGACGTCGGGCCGCTGCTCGGCGATGGCCTCCAGCGCACTGGCGCCGTCGTCGCACTCGGCCAGGATCTCCAGCGCCGGCCAGGCCTGCGCCAGCACCTCGCGCAGGGCCGTGCGCAGCAGTGCTTCGTCTTCGGCGAGTATCGCGGTGGTCATGGAGTGGTCCCCGTCGCGTCGGGCGCGGCGTGCACCGGCACGGTGATGGTGCTGGCCACGCCTTCGGGCGCGTTGCTGACCACCGACAGCGAGGCAGCGGCGCCATAGATCAGGCGCAGTCGTTCGCGCACGTTCTTCAGGCCGATGCCGGTGCCGCTGCTGGCGTCGCTGAAACCACGGCCATCATCGGCCACGGTGATGGCGACGGCGCCGTCGTCGCGCCGCGCGGTGATCCATACCGTGCCACCGCCGGGCTTGGGTTCCAGTCCGTGCTTGATCGCGTTCTCCACCAGCGTCTGCAGCATCATCGGCGGCAGCGACACGGTGCGCAGGGCATCGGGCACCTCGAGCTGCAGCGACAGGCGCGGGCCCATGCGCAGCCGCATGATTTCCAGGTAGGCGCGGGTGCGTTCCAGTTCGTCGCCCAGCGTCGACAGCGCGTCCTCGGTCAACGGCAGCGAATGGCGCAGGTAGTGGATCAGGTGGCCGAGCATCTGGTCGGCCTGCGCCGGATCGCTGCGGGTGAGGTATTGCGCGCTGGCCAGCGTGTTGTAGAGGAAGTGCGGCTCGACCTGCGCATGCAACAGGTTGAGGCGGGCCACGGTGCGTTCTTTTTCGCTCTCCGACTGTGTCGCGCGCAGCTTTTCGAGGCGACGCCGCTCGGCCACGCGACGACTGATGGCGCGCGTGATCGCTTCGGCGTTTTCAAGATTGGTGCCGTCGTCGACGCGGAACCAGTCGCTCCAGGCGCCGGCCTCCGGCTCGCAGATCAGGGTGACGCTGCCGGTGCTGTCGCCCGGCGTCACCGTGGCGAAGATCTGGTTGCGCAGATGGCCAAACCAGGTCGAGGGATCCAGGCGTCCGAGCGTGCTGCGTCCATACGGCATGGGGCGCCGTACCTTGGCGCGGATCTGCAGGCTGTCGCGGGCGCTTTCGATTTCCTCGGTGCGCGGCAATTCGCGAATGGCAGCGTCCAGCAGGTTGAACGCTTCGTCGGCTTCGAACGGGATCTCGACGCGTCGCCGTTGCCGGTTGCCCAGGGTGTCGCTGTCGACGTGCCCGGCGATCAGGCGAACGCGGCGCAGGTGCGACACTGCGCTGGTGACCACCATCAGCAGGGCGATGGCGATCAGCAGGGTGAAGCCGGCACCCACGTCGCGGTAGCGGAAGGGGGCGCTGTTGGCGAGCAGCAGCGCGGCGAACAGCAGGGCGAGAAACCATGCCACGACGAGGCGGGCAACAAAGAACACACTCTTGATCACGGCCTGACCCCGGTGGGCGATTGGGACGAACCGGAGCATACCCAGCCCGGTCGCCGGCGGGGTTCGTTTTTCGACGGAACGGGGATGGCGGCGACGAAGCCGGCCCTGGCGCGCATGAAATGCAGGCCGGTGTTGTTGCTAGGCAGCCGCCGTGCGTGCCCGCGTCACGCGGCTGGCGGTTTCCTTGTGCAGTTGCGCGGCCAGCCAGGCGCCGGTGGCGACCAGGATGTCGAGATCGATACCGGTGTGCAGGCCCATGCCGTGCAGCATGTACACGACATCTTCGCTGGCAACGTTGCCGGTGGCGCCTTTCGCGTAAGGACAGCCGCCGGTGCCGGAGACGGCGCTGTCGACCACGCGCACGCCTTCTTCCAGGCAGGCGAGGATATTGGCCAGGGCCTGGCCGTAGGTATCGTGGAAATGGACGGCCAGCGCCGCCAGCGGCACTTCCTGCGCCACGGCTTTCAACATGGCACGCGCCTTGGCCGGCGTGCCCACGCCGATGGTGTCGCCCAGCGACACCTCGTAACAACCCAGTTCATGCAGGCGGCGCGCCACGCGGACGACGTCGCTGACCGGCACTTCGCCCTGGTAGGGGCAGCCAAGTACGGTGGAGACATAGCCACGTACCCTGACGCCATCCGCTTTCGCACGCGCGAGCACCGGCATGAAGCGCTCGATCGACTCGTCGATGCTGGCGTTGATGTTCTTGCGGTTGAACGCTTCGGATGCCGCGCTGAACACGGCGATTTCCGTGACCCCGACGGCGCGTGCGCGCTCATAGCCCTGTTCGTTGGGCACCAGCACCGGATAGGCCACGCCGGGCACCTTGCGAATGCTCTGGTAGACCTCGGCCGCGTCCGCCATCTGCGGCACCCACTTCGGGCTGACGAAGCTGGTGGCCTCGATCGTTTGCAGGCCGGTGCCCGAGAGGCGGTCGATCAGCGCGATCTTCACGTCGGTCGGCAGCAAGGTCTTTTCGTTCTGCAGGCCGTCGCGCGCGCCGACTTCGACGATGCGGACGTGGTCGGTGGGTGGTGACGAAGCATTCATGGCGTGACTTCCTGCAATTCGCGATCAGGCCTGATCGGCGGGAACAAAGCGCACCAGCACCGCGTCGGCCTCGACAAAGTCGCCTTGCGCCGCGCCCATGCTTTCGATGGTGCCGGCACGTGGCGCTTTCAATGCCAGTTCCATCTTCATGGCCTCCATCACCAGCAGTTCCTGGCCTTCCTCGACGGTGTCGCCGGCGCCGGCCTTGACCAGCACGATGCGGCCGGGCATGGGCGCCTGCACCTGGTTGCCGCCGCCGCTCTCCTTCGACTGCCAGGCGAAGGCCGCGGCGCGTTCGAAGGCGTGGCGATGGCCCGCGGCATCGTGCACGGTCACGCGCGTGGCGTCGGCACGCACAGGCATGCGCAGCGCCTCGCCGCCAAAGCGGGCACTCAGTGTCTCGCCATCATGGCGCGCGCCGTGCACGTCGACGCGGGATTCGCCATGGCAAAGCCGATAGTCGCCGTCGTGGCCATAGGCATCGATTTCATGCCGCTGGCCATGCAGCGACAGCGCCACGATGCGCTTGCCGGCATGGCCGATGCGCCAGGCATCGGCGCGCGACCAGGGTGAACTCGGATCGGCGCCATGGCGGGCCTGCACCATCGCCGCGCATTCGTCGTGCAACAGGGCCGCGCTGGCCGCCGCGAACAGCACGCTGTCGGCGGGGGCGGCATCGCCGGCGAGGAACTCGCCGAGGTGACGGTCGAGGTAGCCGGTATCGATGCGGCCCGCGACCACGACGGGGTGGCGCGCAAGCCGTTCGAGGAAACCGATGTTGGATTTCGGGCCCACGATTTCGCAGGCCATCAGCGCATCGCGCAGACGCTGCAGGGCCTGGGCACGGTTCTCGTCCCATACGATCAGCTTGGCGATCATCGGATCGTAGAAGATCGTCACCGTGTCGCCTTCGACGACACCGCCGTCCACGCGCACGTGCCGCGACTCCGCCGGCAGGCGCAGGCGCAGCAGCTTGCCCGAGCCGGGCAGGAAGTTCTGGTCCGGGTCTTCCGCGTACAGGCGCACTTCGATGGCATGGCCGCGTGCGCGAAGCTGGTCCTGCGCCAGTGGCAACGCCTCGCCGGCGGCGATGCGCAGCTGCCATTCGACCAGGTCCAGCCCGAGGGTTTCCTCGGTCACCGGATGCTCGACCTGCAGCCGCGTGTTCATTTCCATGAAGAAGAACTCGCCGTCCGGGCCGACGATGAATTCCACCGTGCCGGCGCCGACGTAGTCCACTGCTTTGGCCGCGGCCACGGCGGCGGCACCCATCGCGGCGCGACGCGCGTCGTCGAGGAACGGCGAGGGCGTTTCCTCCAGCACCTTCTGGTAGCGGCGCTGGGCGGAACACTCGCGCTCGTTGAGGTGGATCACGTTGCCGTGGGTGTCGCCGAACACCTGGAATTCGATATGGCGCGGATGATCCACGTAGCGCTCGAGAATCACGCGCGTGTCGCCGAAGGCGCTGGCGGCCTCGCGCTGGGCCGAAGCGAGCGCATCGGCGAAGTCGCCCTCGGCGCGCACGATGCGCATGCCCTTGCCGCCTCCGCCGGCGGCCGCCTTGATCATCAGCGGAAAACCAGTGCGTCGTGCCTGCTCGGCGAGAAACGCGGGCGCCTGCTCGGCACCGTGGTAGCCCGGCACCAGCGGAACGGCGTGCTGTTCCATCAGCGCCTTGGCCGCGGCCTTCGAACCCATCGCGTCGATGCTCTCCGGACGCGGGCCGATGAAGGCGATGCCCGCGTCGGTGCAGGCACGGGCGAAGGCGGTGTTTTCGGACAGGAAGCCATAACCGGGATGGATCGCCTGCGCGCCGCTGTGGCGCGCCACCTCGAGGATGGCCTCACCGCGAAGATAGGAGTCGGTGGGTCGAGGGCCGCCGATCGGCCAGGCCTCGTCCGCCAGCCGCACATGCTGGGCGTTGGCATCGGCTTCCGAATACACGGCGATGGTATGGATGCCCAGGCGCCGGCAGGTGCGGATCACGCGGCAGGCGATCTCGCCGCGATTGGCAATGAGTACGCGCTTGAACATGCGGCTTCCGGGCTTGTGCGAGGTCGACAAAACTAGCAGATCGGGGCGCGCGAGCCGATGCGCGGCGCAGCATCGGGGCCCGGATCGGCCTATTCCTCGTCCCAGTAACCCACGCTCATGTCGGGCTTGCTGACGATGCGGAAGCCCTGCGGCGAGCCGTCTTCCCCGGGCGGGAATTCCGCCATGACGGCGTACTTGCCGGTGTCCGGGTATTCGCAGATCTCGGGGGTCTCTTTCGTGCTCACCGCGAGATAGCGCAACTCGACCGTGCCGGTGTTGATGATCTGGTGCGCCCGTTCCGGGCCGCCGGGCGGGCAGGCGATGACGTCACCGGCCCGGATGGGGTGATGCTCCTTGCCGAAGCGGACTTCGCCCGTGCCTTCGATGACGAAGAACATCTCTTCGTTGAAATGATGGCAATGGAAGGGGAAGGCTCGCTTGCCGGGCGGCACTGCGGTGATGTTGTAGCCCAGCTTGGTCGCGCCAAGCTGCGCCGAGAAGCGGCCCATGCGTGCGTCGAAGCGTTCGGCCGCCGGGCCCTTGGGGCTGTTGCCGGATGGGTAGGGCGCCAGTTCGACGTCGGCGATGTTGATGATGGGGTGGGGCATGGCGAGGTTCCCGGCGCTGGATGTGACAGGCGGTTTCGGCAAGCGGTCATCCGCCCGGGTGCAGGAAGATCCGCCCGCGCGGCTGCACCTTCGTCATTCCGGGCGGTGGCAGACGGCCTCGATATTGTGACCGTCCGGATCGAGCACGAAGGCGCCGTAGTAGTGCTCGTGATAATGAGGACGCAGGCCCGGGGCGCCGTTGTCCTTGGCCCCGGCCGCCAGCGCCGCGCGATGAAAGGCATCGACGGCGGCGCGGTCCGGCGCTGCCAGCGCGACATGCACGGGGCCGGTGGCCTGTCCCGTGTGCGAGGTGCCGATCCAGAAGTTGGGCACGCCATGGATGCCAAAGCCGGCATGCGCACCATCACCGGTCTGCTCGGCGGTGACTTCCATGATCAGCGCGCCACCCAGCGGCGCCAGCGCCTTGAGGTAGAACTCGCGGCTGCGTTCGTAACCGGAAACCTGCAAACCCACGTGGTCGAGCATGGCCTCACTCCTTGTGCAAGCGGATCGGAACGCGTCGAGTATGCCGCCCGTTTCGTCAGCCCGGCGTGGACCAGCGCGGCGCGCGCTTGGCCAGGAAGGCGCCGAGCCCTTCCTGGCCTTCGGCGGACACCCGCAGGCGCGCGATCAGCGCCGCGTTGTCGCGGTCGAGTTGTTCGGCTGCGGCTTCATCCACGCCGGCCATGCGCAAGGCCAGTTGCTTGGCCTCCGCCTGTGCCAGCGGACCGGCCTTGGCCAGCAGCTCGAGCGCGGTGTTCACGGCATCGTCGAGTTGCGCGGCCGGCACGCATTCGTGCAGCAGTCCGATGGCCTGCGCCGTGGCCGCATCGAACAGTTCGCCGGTGAGGAACAGCCGGCGCGCCTGGCGCAGGCCGATGGCGTGGATGACGTAGGGCGAGATCACCGCGGGTACCAGGCCCAGCTTGACCTCGGTGAGGCCGAAGCGCGCGCTGTCCACGCCGATGGCGATGTCGCAGCAGGCGATCAGGCCCACGCCACCGCCATAGGCGGCGCCGTTGACGCGGGCGATGGTGGGCTTGGGCAGGAATTGCAGCGTGCGCATCAGGCGGGCGAGGCGCAACGAGTCCGCGCGGTTTTCCGCCTCGCTCGCCTGCGCCATGCCGCGCATCCAGTGCAGGTCGGCGCCAGCGGAAAAACTGGCGCCCTCGCCGGTGAGGACCACCGCGCGCACGGCGGCATCCGCGCCGGCCTGTTCCAGCGCCGTGGTCAGCTCCGCGATCAGCCCGTCATCGAAGGCGTTGTGCACCTGCGGACGATGCAGCGTGATGCGGCGGACGCCGTCCTGATCGGCGATCTGGATGCTGGTGACCATGCGGAGCTCCTGCTAGGGGCGGATATCTTAGAGCCGAACCGGCTCGCGACGATCCCTCTCCGCTGGCGGTCCTAGTCCTTTGCCGGCAGGGCCAGGAACTCGGCGGCCTCGAGCGCCGATCCCTGCCAATGGGCCGGCGCCACGTCGCGCCACCACGGTTGCACGGCCTCCGCCTGGGCCGGTTCGACGGGCTCGCCCAGGCGCGGCATCAGCAGGCCTTCCGGTGCCTTGGCCAGCAGCACCTCGGCCGGTTCGGCCCAGGGATGCAGGGCCAGGTTGAAGGTGCCCCAGTGCACCGGCAGCAGGCGGCCGCTGCCCAGCTGCCGCCACGCGCTCAGCGCGTTGTCCGGGCCCAGGTGCACGTTGCCCCAGGAGGGGTGGAAGGCGCCGACTTCGATCATGGCCAGGTCGAAGGGGCCCAGGCGCTGGCCGATTTCCCCGAAGGCCGGCGACAGGCCGGTGTCGCCGCTGAAGAACACGGCGTGGCGTTCGCCGCGCAGTGCGAACGACGACCATAGCGTGGCGTTGCGGTCGTGCAGGCCGCGACCGGAGAAGTGATGCGATGGCGCGGCGGTGATGGTCAGTCCACCCGGCAGCGTGGCGTGTTCCCACCAGTCCAGTTCGATGATGCGCTCCGGCGCGATGCCCCAGGCCTCCAGGTGCATGCCGACGCCCAGCGAGGTGACGAACGGGACGTTCAGTCGGGCCAGGGCGCGGATGCTGGGGTAGTCCAGGTGATCGTAGTGATCGTGCGAGATCAGCACGGCATCCAGCGGCGGCAAGGCGGCGATGTCCACCGGCACCGGCTGGAAGCGCTTGGGGCCGAGGAACGAGAACGGCGAGGCACGCGGCCCCCATACCGGATCGGTCAGCACGCGCTGGCCGTCGATCTCCAGCAGCACGGTCGAGTGGCCCAGCCAGGTGGCGCGCAGGCCGGTGTCCGCCGGCCGTGCCCAGCCGGCACGCGGATCGAGCGACGGCAGCGGCTGGGCCGGGACGCGTCCCTCGCCGCGGAACACGAAGTCGACCAGCGAGGGTCGCTCGTCCTCCGTGCGCGGGGCGCTGGAAGGGTAGGTGTTGACGAAGCCCTCGCCGGCATACTGGGCGGAGGCCTGCATGCGCTCGAGCCTGTGTCCGGCGGCGCGTCGGGTAAACCAAGCCATGTGTAACCTCATCCGGGTGAACTGACGCGGCGGCTGCCGTTCAGGGCGAGCGGCACGGGGCGACCTGACTTGCTATCGGGGCGCGGCGAGCGTTTCCAATGGCCCGGGCAGGCGGTCCGGTCACGCTGCAGCCGGCGGGCGACCGATGTACAATGCGAACCATTCTTATTCAAGTTGGTGACCAGTGCGCCTGTCCGACCTGCCGAAAGGGGCAACTGCCGTGGTGGACCGAGTGGACGATGCTCATGCTTCCGACCCGATTGCGCAGCGACTGCGCGACCTCGGTTTCGTGGCAGGCGAGCCGGTTCGCCTGGTGGCCGTCGGTCCGCTGGGTGCCGACCCCTTGCTGATCCAGATCGGATCGACCCGCTTCGCGCTGCGACGGGCCGAGGCAGCCCGCGTGATCGTGCGCACGGAGCTGGCGGCATGAGCGCGGCTACCCTGCGCATTGCCCTGGTAGGCAACCCCAATTGCGGCAAGACGGCGCTGTTCAACCAGCTCACCGGTGGTCGCCAGAAGGTGGCCAACTACGCCGGTGTCACCGTCGAACGCAAGGAAGGCCGCTTCACGGCGCCGTCCGGTCGCGTGCTGCAGTTGCTGGACCTGCCCGGCACCTACAGCTTTGACGCGAACAGCCCGGACGAGCAGATCACCCGCGACGTGCTGGAAGGCAACTACCCGGGCGAGGCCGCCCCCGACCTGATCGTATGCGTCGCCGACGCGACCAACCTGCGCCTGCACCTGCGCTTCGTGCTTGAAGTCAAACGCCTGGGCCGGCCGGTAGTGCTGGCCCTGAACATGATGGATGCCGCGCGCCGTCGCGGCATCACCATCGACGTGCCCGCATTGGCGTCCCGGCTGGGCATGCCCGTGGTGGAAACCGTGGCCGTGCGCCGCGATGGGGTGAAGGCGCTGATCGCGCGAGTGGACGGCGAAATGCCGGTAGCCGCGCCGGCCGAGCCGGACGATCCGGCCAGTCGCGCCGACCTGCACGCGCAGGTGCGCGAGTTGCTGGCCGCCACCGTCCGCATGCCGCGCGCCACCGCGGAAATCGATGACGCGCTGGACCGGTGGGCGCTGCACCCGGTGTTCGGGCTGGCCATCCTGGCGGTGGTGATGTTCCTGGTTTTCCAGGCGGTGTATGCAGCCGGCAAGCCGATGACCGACCTGATCGGCGACGGCTTCGCCTGGCTGGGCGCGCACGCCACGGCGTGGATGCCGGCCGGACCGTTGCAGAGCCTGATCGTCGACGGCGTGTTCGGCGGCCTGGGCACGGTGATCGGCTTCCTGCCGGAAATCCTGGTGCTGTTCTTCTTCATCCTGGTGCTGGAGGAATCCGGTTACCTGCCACGCGCCGCGTTCCTGCTCGACCGGCTGATGGTGTCGGTGGGCCTGACCGGGCGCTCGTTCATTCCGCTGCTTTCCAGCTTCGCCTGCGCCATCCCCGGCATCATGGGCACGCGCAGCATCACCGATCCGCGCGACCGGCTGTCGACCATCCTGGTGGCGCCGCTGATGACCTGTTCGGCGCGCCTGCCGGTGTATGCGCTGCTGATCGGCGCGTTCATTCCCACGCGGCGCGTGCTGGGCATCTTCAACATGCAGGGCCTGGTCTTGTTCGCGCTGTATGCCGCCGGCGTGCTCGGTGCGATGACGGTGGGCTGGGTGATGAAGAAGATGCGCCGCGACCGCAGCGAGCATGCCTTGCTGATGGAGCTGCCGTCGTATCGCCTGCCCAAGCCGCGCGACGTGGCGATCGGCCTGTACGAGCGCGGCATGATCTTCCTCAAGCGGCTGACCGGCGTGATCCTGGGGCTGACCGTGTTGATGTGGTTCCTGTCCACCTTCCCGTCGCCACCGGCGGGCGCCACCGGCCCCGCGATCGACTACAGCTTTGCCGGCTATATCGGTCGCGGCCTGCAATTCATCTTTGCACCGCTGGGCTTCAACTGGCAGATCAGCGTGTCGCTGATTCCCGCCTTCGCCGCGCGCGAGACGGCGGTCGCCGCGCTGGCCACCGTGTATGCCGTGGGTGGCGAGGGTGCCGACGGCGCCGGCCTGGCGCAGGCGCTGGCCGCCAACTTCTCGCTGGCCAGCGCGCTGTCGCTGCTGGTGTGGTTCGCGTTCGCGCCGCAGTGCATGTCGACGCTGGCGGTGATCCGCCGCGAGACCAACTCGTGGCGCAACGTGGCCATTTCGTTCGGCTACATGTTCGTGGTGGCCTACGTGGCCTCGCTGCTGACCTACCAGATCACGAGCCTGCTGACATGAGCACGGGACTGCTGGTGCAATACGCCGTCATCGGCCTGGTCGTGCTGGCCAGCGCGCTGCTGACGTTTCGCAAGCTGGCACCCCAGCTCACCAACCGCTGGCTGGCGGCGGTGGCGCTGCAGCTGGACCGGCCTACGCACACCGCATGGCAGCGCGCGCTCGGCCGGCGCCTGCAACCACGGCAGGCCACCGGCAATTGCAGCGACGGCTGCAGCACCTGCGGCGCCTGCGGCCCCAGACCGCCGGCGGCCGCGCACGACGTGCAGCCGCTGGAGTTCCGCCCGCGCGCCAGGTAAGCGGGTGTTCCCGGCTCAGCGGTGGTCGGGGTTCGTATCCATCGGCGGATTGATCTTGCGGATGGCCGGATCCCCGGCCTTCAGCGGCGTCAGGATACCGACCGTCACCGTGCCTGACAGCAGGTAGGTCGCGAACTTCGGATCGTAGGGATCCGAGCTTGAACGCAGTTGCTGGTAGGCGAGGACTCCGTCGGTCACGTGAACGCCGGTCACATCCCACGGCGTGGTGCTGATATGCCCGCCGATGCCGACGTCGTAGTTCACCGGTGCCTGGTGATTGTTCATGCCGACCACGCCGCCGATGACCACGTGCGGGGCGGCGGAGCCGACGCGCGAGCCGGTGGCGGAGGCCAGCACTTCGCGCCAGCGTGCCTTGGCCCGCGGCAGCGCGGTCGCATCGCCGTAAGTGGGCAGCAGCTCGCGCCAGATCTCGTTGGCCTGGGCGAACTGCTCGGGCGTCAGGTGCGCGTACAGCAGTTGCTTGGCATAGACGTACTGCGGCTCGCCGCGCTCGGCGGCCAGGGCGAACCAGGCCATGGCCTGCGGAAGGTCAACGGAGGAACCGAGCCCGTTGAGATAGAGCACGCCCAGGTTGTATTCGGCCGGCTTGTAGGCCCACGACGCGGCCACCCGGTACATGGCGATGGCGTGGGCGTAGTCGTGCCGTTGATTGGCCAGCGCGCCGAGATAGAAGTAGTACTCGCCAGGCCGGCCATCATCCTCGGGTGTGTTGAAGGCGTCCGAGCGGCTGGTCGGCACATCCGGCGTGGCGTTGTAGCTCACCACGTGGGGAGATGGGGCGGCGGTGTCCACCGGAATGGTGGGAAGGGTCGTGTCGGCGCTGGCCTGGGTCGCGACGCACACCAGCCCCAGCGAGGCGGCAAGGCAGAACGAACGCAACGTCGGAAGACTTTGCCTGTTCATGGCGATACCTCTGGTCGACTGCATGGGGAATGCAGCGTCTTTACGCTACTCCCAGCGCCGGCAAGCGGCAATCGCGTCGTGGGCGTGCCGGCAGGCGGCGGACGCGGTTGCCAGATCCCGGCGTGCCAGGTCGCCCGGCGTTGCCGCACAGGAAGGCGGTTCCCGCGGCGTCCTCAGGCCAGCCGGCGGGCGAGACCCGCCAGGATCATGCCCCAGCCCTGCTCGGTCGCTTCGGCCCACGCAGGCAGCACGCCTTCATGGGTCAGCACCAGTTCGCAGCCGTCGCCGGCCGGCGTCAGTTCGATGGCCACGCGGGTGTGCACGGCCGAATATTTCGGTACCGCAAAGGTGAAAACGAGCCGGCGCGGGCGATCGATTTCCAGATATGTGCCCACATGCTCCACGTCTTCGCCGTCGCGGCGATCGGTCAACACAAAACCGCCGCCGATACGTGCATCGATGTCCACCCTTACCATCTCGCCGGACTCGGTGGCGAACAGCCAGCGCCCCGCCGTGGCCGGATCCAGCCAGGCGTCGAAGACGCGCCCGGCATCGACATCGAAGTGGCGCGCGATGCGGAGTGTGCGAGTCGGGGTGGCATTCATCGCGATGGTCCCTGGTCGGATGGGCGCGGCCTTGCGCCATGGACGGCGCGGCGGGCGCATGAGCTTGCGATGGCGGCAACGCCCATCGCGCGGAGGCGCACCCCCTGAGTGTACCTGCGTCGCCGCTGCACCCGTCTGCCCCAGGGTCGCCTTGCCGCCTGCCTCCTGGCTAGAATCGCTCACCGTCCCCGGGAGTCGACCATGCCACACGATCCGTCCATCGATAGCGTCCTGCCGCAAGGCGATACGACCGAGATCACCGTACCGCCCGTGACCTTGCGCCATCCGCGCGTCCATGGCGTGATCGACAGCCTCGACGTGGCCGAGCACGACGAAGTGGCGCACGAGGCGGCCTTGCGCGGCTCCGCCCTGCGGGCGCCGCGCTGACCGGTGGCGCCGGTCACATGCGGAACACGCCGTAGCGCTGCGGCTCGATCGGCGCGTTGAGCGAGGCGGAGATCGCCAGGCCAAGCACGCGTCGCGTGTCGGCCGGGTCGATGATGCCATCGTCCCACAGGCGTGCGCTGGCGTAGTAGGGGTGTCCCTGGCGCTCGTACTGCGCGCGGATCGGCGCCTTGAACGCCTCTTCGTCCTCGGCGCTCCATGTCTTGCCGGCCGCCTCGAGGCCGTCGCGGCGCACCGTTGCAAGCACCGACGAGGCCTGCTCGCCGCCCATCACGCTGATGCGTGCATTGGGCCACATCCACAGGAAGCGGGCGCCGTAGGCGCGGCCGCACATGGCGTAGTTCCCGGCGCCGAAGCTGCCGCCGATCACCACGGTGAACTTGGGCACGTGCGAGCAGGCCACCGCGGTGACCATCTTCGCGCCGTCTTTGGCGATGCCGGCGTTCTCGTATTTCTTGCCGACCATGAAGCCGGTGATGTTCTGCAGGAACACCAGCGGCACGTTGCGCTGGTTGCACAGCTCGATGAAGTGCGCGCCCTTGAGCGCCGACTCGGAAAACAGGATGCCGTTGTTGGCGATGATGCCGACCGGGTAGCCGTGGATATGGGCAAAGCCGCAGACCAGGGTCTTGCCGTAGCGTGCCTTGAATTCGTGGAACTCCGAGCCGTCGACGATGCGCGCGATCACCTCGCGGATGTCGAACGGGCGTCGCGTGTCCTGCGGTATGACGCCGTAGAGCTCGTCGGCCGGATAGAGCGGCTCGGACGGCGCGCGCAGCGCCAGCGGCATCGCTTTCCTGCGGTTGAGGCTGGCGACGATGTCGCGGGCAATCGACAGCGCGTGGGCGTCGTTCTCTGCAAAGTGGTCGGCCACGCCGGAAACCGAGGTGTGGACATCGGCACCGCCGAGCGCCTCGGCGTCCACCACTTCCCCGGTGGCGGCCTTCACCAGCGGCGGACCGCCCAGGAAGATCGTGCCCTGCTCGCGCACGATGATGGTCTCGTCGCTCATCGCCGGCACGTAGGCGCCGCCGGCCGTGCACGAGCCCATCACCACCGCGATCTGCGGAATGCCCAGGCCGGACATGCGGGCCTGGTTGTAGAAGATGCGGCCAAAGTGCTCCTTGTCCGGGAACACCTCGTCCTGCAACGGCAGGAAGGCGCCCCCGGAATCCACCAGGTAGACGCACGGCAAGCGGTTTTCCAGCGCGACTTCCTGCGCCCGCAGGTGCTTCTTCACCGTGATGGGGAAATAGGTGCCGCCCTTCACCGTGGCGTCGTTGGCGACCACCACCGTCTCGATGCCGTTGATGCGGCCGATGCCGGTGATGATGCCGGCCGCCGGGGCGGCGTCGTCGTACATGCCGTGGGCAGCAAGCGGGGACAGTTCAAGGAACGGCGAGCCGGGGTCGAGCAGGGCGCGGATGCGCTCGCGTGGCAGCAGCTTGCCGCGGGCCGTGTGCTTGTCGCGGGCCTTCTCGCCACCGCCTTCGGCGCTGCGGGCCAGCTCGCGGTGCAGGTCGTCCACCAGGCCCCGCAGTTGTGCACTGCCGGCCTGGAAGTCAGGGGAGCGTGGATCGATCTGCGTGGTTATGACGCTCATGGGAATCGGGCTGCCGGGCGAAAGAAGCCACCGATGATAGTGGCCCGGGCCTTCCGGCTAAATCGGCGACGCAGCATGGCGAACGCCCAAAAAAAAACCGGCCGCCCAAGGCGGCCGGTTTTCGGAATACACCGGACTGCTTACTTACCAGCGGTCGAAGCAGCGGCCGGAGCAGCCGTCGAAGCAGCGGCCGGGGCCGGCGCTTCAGCCGGAGCCGGAGCAGCGGCGGTCGAAGCCGGAGCAGCGGCCGGGGCAGCAGCGGTAGAGGCCGCAGCAGCCTTCTGAGCCTGGTCAGCGGACTGCTGAGCCTGGTCAGCCGACTTCTGAGCGTCCTGCGCGGAATCCTGCGCGCCGTTGCTGCAAGCCGCCAGCAGCGCGACGAGCGCGGAGGCGAGTAGGGTACGCGTGAACTTCATGGTGAATCTCCTTTGCCGTGGAATGCCGTTTGGCGGGCGTATTAATAACGCTTTCGTGGAAATTGCGCCACATCTTTGTGTAACACAATAAAAACGGTTAACCCTGCTTTCATGGGCGGCCGCCGGTCCGGCCGCCCGAATCGGCCATTAATCAAGGCATTCCACGGCGATGGCGGTGGCTTCGCCGCCGCCGATGCACAGCGAGGCCACGCCGCGCTTGAGGCCGCGGGCCTTCAGCGCGTGGATCAGGGTGACCACCAGGCGGGCGCCGCTGGCGCCGATCGGGTGGCCGAGCGCGCAGGCGCCGCCGTTGACGTTGAGCTTGTCGCGAGGGATCTGCAGCTCGTGCATCGCTGCCATGGCGACCACGGCAAAGGCCTCGTTGACCTCGAACAGGTCGACGTCGGCCACGGTCCAGCCGGCCTTCTCCAGCACCTTGTGCAGCGCGCCGACCGGTGCCGTGGTGAACCACTCCGGTTCCTGCGAATGCGTGGCATGGGCCACGATGCGGGCCAGCGGCCTGAGGCCGCGCGCCTTGGCATCGTCTGCCGACAGCAGCACGACCGCCGCGGCGCCGTCGGAAATGCTGGACGAGCTGGCCGCGGTGATGGTGCCGTTCTCCTTGCGGAAGGCCGGCTTCAGCGTGGGGATCTTGCTCGTATCCGAACGGCCCGGCTGCTCGTCGGTGTCCACCTTCACTTCGCCCTTGCGACCGGCCACGGTCACCGGGACGATCTCGTCGGCGAATGCACCGGACTGCTGGGCGGCCTTGGCGCGGTCGACCGACTCGGTCGAATAGGTGTCCTGTGCTTCGCGGCTGAAGTGGTACTTGTCGGCACACAGTTCGCCGAACACGCCCATGGCCTTGCCGTCGTAGGGACTGGTCAGGCCGTCCCACGCCATGTGGTCGACCAGCGTGCCGTCACCGTAGCGCAGGCCCGTGCGGGCGTTGACCATGTGCGGGGCGTTGGTCATCGACTCCATGCCGCCGGCGACCACGATGGCCGCCGAGCCAGCCTTGATCAGGTCGTGGCCCAGCATGATGGCCTTCATGCCCGAACCGCACACTTTGTTGACGGTGGTGCAGCCGGCGGCCGGCGGCAGGCCGGCGCCCAGCGATGCCTGGCGCGCCGGAGCCTGGCCGAGATTGGCCGGCAGCACGCAGCCCATGATCACCTCGCTGACATCCGTGGCGGCCACGCCGGACTGCTCCAGCGCGGCGCGGATGGCCGTGGCGCCCAGCGTCGGGGTGGGAACGCCGGTGAACTGGCCTAGGAAAGAGCCAATGGCCGTGCGCTTTGCACCGGCAATGACAACGCTGACGTCCGACATGGGGATCTCCGCAAGTACTTGATGGGGCAGGGGTGCCCGGTAATTAGCCGATGGATTATCGCAGCCCGCAGCCAAATGCGGCAAACGAGGCTTACTTGCGACAGTGGCGCGAGCTTGCCGACATTTAGTTGCGTTTGTGTTGTGCCACTATCTGTGCGCTGCGCGCGACGTGGCCGAGGGGGCGCGCAACGGGACATCGATCGGACACGCGGTGCGGTGCGGGGGCACTATGAACATGCGCATGACGGGGTGGCGGCAGCGTCGGCTGACCGTGCTTGTGGCGATGACGCTTGGCCTCGTGGCTTGCGGTGGCGGAGGCGGCAATACCCGGCCGACGCAGACGACCCCGCCCCCCGCCACGCCGCCATCCACGCCGGCGCCGCCGTCGACGGTGGTGCCGCCGCCGTTCGATGCCCAGATCAGGCTGACCAATGCCAGCGCGGCGCATGCGGCGGGGTACACCGGCGCAGGGGTCACCATCGGCATCGTGGATACGGGCGTCATGGCCGGTCAGCCGGCGTTGGCGGGACGGGTGGTGGCCAGGCTGACTTATGTCGACCCCACCACCAACAACCTCAAGATCGACGACGTCAACGGCCACGGCACCTACGTGGCCGAGATCGCCGCGGGCATCCCGTTCCAGCGCTTCGACGGCGGCATTGCGCCCGGTGCCAGCATTGTTTCCGCGCGCATCCTCGACGACAACGTGCCCGACGACAACGGGTCCAGCGCACCGGCGCCGGTGACGAGCTCCGACGCGGTTCCGTTGAACCGGGTCAACGCCGACCTGATCACCAGCGGCGTGAAGGTGATGAACAACTCCTGGGGCGGGATCAGCTGGAGCGCCACCGATACGGCGACCACCAAGGCCTTCCACGACGCCTACAGTCCCTTCATCAACTCCTGGGGCGGGCTGGTGGTGTTTGCGGCGGGCAACGATGCGCAGGCCAGCCCCAGCTCCATCGCCGCACTGCCGAGCCTGGCGCCGGACCTCGAAAAGGGCTGGCTCACGGTCGTGGCCGTCAACAGCAACAACCCCACGCAGCTGGACAGCTACTCCAACCGGTGCGGCGTCGCGATGAATTACTGCTTGGCCGCGCCGGGCGACGTGATCGTCAGCGGCAAGAACGATACGGCCAGCAGCGTCAGCTACTGGATCATCGAAGGCACGTCGCTGTCGGCGCCGCAGGTAACGGGTGCGGCCGCACTGGTGTGGCAGGCGTATCCGTACTTCAGCAACGACCTGGTGCGCCAGACCCTGCTGGGCACCGCCGATCCGCTGGGCGGCTCGCAACCGAACCCGACCTTCGGATACGGCGAACTGGACGTGGGCAGGGCAGTGAATGGTCCCGCACAGTTCAACTGGGGCGACGTCACCGTCAGTTTCAGCGGCAGCTCGAGCTGGAACAATCCCATTTCCGGTGCCGGCGGCCTGATCAAGCAGGGCACCGGCACGCTGACGTTGACCCAGCCCTCCAGCTATACCGGCCTGACCCAGGTGCAGGCGGGCACGCTGGTGGCCCGCTCACTGGCATCCAGCGTGAATATCAGTGCGCCTGGCGTGCTGACCGGCACGCCGTCGGTCGGTGGCTCGGTCACCAACGCCGGCGTGCTGGCGGTCGGCGGCAGCGACGTCACCGTGGGCGGCAATTACCTCCAGCAGGGTGCCGGTCGCCTTGCCGTTTCGCTGGGCTCCGCGCTGCGGGTGGCCGGCACGGCGAACCTGGCCGGTGGCGACCTCTATGTCACGGGCGCCAACCAGGGCTACCAGGCCAATGCGCATACCGACGTGCTGACCGCCAATGCCGGCCTCACCGGCACGTTTGCAGCCCTCAACACGGCCACCGGTGTGCTGCTGACCGCGTCGCTCAACTACGGCGCCAATGACGCCTGGTTGAACGTGAGCCAGGTGAGCGCATCGGCGGTGACGGGCATGACCTACACCGCTGCATCGATCGGAGCGGCGCAGCGCGTGGACGGTGCGTTCGCGACGATCAATGCACAGGTCGGGCAGGGCAGTGGCTCGGCTGGCGGCACGCCGGTGCCGACCAGTTTCATCAGCGGTGCCGCCAGCCTGCAGCAGACGGCGACAACGGCTGCCTTGCAGCGGTCGCTGGAAAGCCTTTCCGGCCAGCTGCATGCGGCCAGCGCCGCCATGACGTTCGAGGCCATCGACGCCGGCACGCGCGCACTGTCCGATCACTTCGACGACTTGGTCGATACGCGGCGGGCCGGTGGCTGGGCGCAGACGCTGGGATACCACGGCAACATGAGCCGCAGTGGCTACGGCGAGGTCGGTTATGACCTCAGTGGCTGGATGGTTGGCCAGGACCGGCGCATCGGCGGCAACGGCGTGCTCGGTTTCGCCGTGAGCCAGAGCCAGGGCCTCGGTCGCCTGGCCGAGTATGCCGACCAGGGCCAGAGCCGCGCGGTCGAAGGCATGCTCTATGGCGGCTTCGTGCGCGACGCCTGGTACAGCATGGGGCGCCTTGGCTTCGGCAGCTATCGCGAAGACATGCGCCGTCACCTGGAACTGGGCAGCGAGGTGGCCGGTGTCGCCAGCGACACCAACGGGCGCTACGGCGTGGCCTATGGTGAAACCGGTTATCGCGCGACGCTGGGCGGCCTGCAGGTCACGCCGTACGCCAACCTGCAGTACGCACGCATCCAGCGCGACGGCTTCAACGAGTTGGGTGGCGACGGTTTCGGCCTGAAGTCGGGTTCGCAGACGGTGGAGCGCTGGCAGGCGGGCTTCGGCCTGCGCGCGGGCCACACCTGGCAACTGGCGGGCGGCGGCAACCTGAGCCTGCAGGGTCGCCTGCAGTGGCAGCAGGCGCTGGCGACCCGAGGCGACGCCTTCGATGCCAGCTTCACCGGCATCGACCAGTGGGCGCCCGTGGGTGGCATCGGCCTGTCGCGCTATCAGGGCCAGGCGGGCGTGACGCTGGACTGGACCATGTCCGCGCGCGCCAGCCTGCAGTTCGGCATGGATCAGTACGTCGGCCAGCGCGACCAGGGCATGATGGGATCGCTCAATTACCGGCTGAATTTCTGAGCAAGGCCTGGTCCCTCGCCCCTTCGGGACGCCGTGGGGGCGAGGGGGGCAGGGCTCACGCCTTGCCGTGGAACAACTCGCGCCCGATCAGCATGCGGCGGATCTCGTTGGTGCCGGCGCCGATCTCGTAAAGCTTGGCGTCGCGCAACAACCGACCGGCCGGAAACTCGTTGATGTAACCGTTGCCGCCGAGCGCCTGGATCGCCTCCAGCGCGACCGTCACGGCATTCTGCGACGCGTTGAGCAGGCACGCGGCCGGGTCGATGCGCGACTTCACGTTGTTGTCGAACTGCTGCGCGACCATGTACGCATAGCCGCGGGCGGACTGCAGCGCGGTGTACATGTCGGCCACCTTGCCCTGCATCAGGCCGAACGTGCCGATCGGCGCATTGAACTGCTTGCGCTCGCGCACGTAAGGCAGGGTGATGTCCATCGCCGCCTGCATCAGGCCGATCGGGCCACCGGAGAGCACCAGCCGCTCGGTATCCAGGCCGCTCATCAGCACGCGCACGCCTTCGTTCACTTCGCCCACGATGTTCTCGGCGGGAATCTCGCAGTCCTCGAACACCAGTTCGCAGGTGTTGGAACCGCGCATGCCCAGTTTGTCCAGCTTCTGCGCCGTGCTGAAGCCCTTCATGCCCTTTTCGACGATGAAGGCAGTCATGCAGCGGCTGCCCGCCGGGCGCGGCGCGGTGCGCATGTAGACCAGCAGCACGTCGGCGTCGGGACCGTTGGTGATCCACATCTTGGAGCCGTTGGCGACCCACACGTCGCCCTTCTTCTCCGCCTTGCAGCTCATCGAGCCGACCACGTCGGAGCCCGCGCCGGGCTCGCTCATGGCCAGCGCGCCGACGTACTCGCCCGAGCACAGCTTGGGAATGTACTTGCGGCGCTGCGCCTCGTTGCCATTGTGGAAGACGTTCTGCACGCACAGGTTCGAATGCGCGCCGTAGGAGAGGCCCACCGAACCGGAAGCGCGCGAGATTTCCTCCATGGCCACCAGGTGCGCGAGGAAACCCATGCCGGACCCGCCGTACTCCTCGGGAATGGTGATGCCGAGCAGGCCCATGTCGCCCATCTTGCGCCAGAGGTCGGCGGGAAAAAGGTTCTCGCGATCGATGTGATCGGCGCGAGGGGCGATTTCCTTCTCAGCGAACGCATGCACGCTCTCGCGCAGCAGATCGATTTCTTCACCCAGCGGGAACGGACGCATGCGAGCCAACTCCGGATTCAATCAAGGGGCAAATGGTAGCGCGCCGCCTGTAACAGGACGTTGCGCGACGCACAACATCGCCGGCGGTCACGCCTGCGAAAACCCGGATTCAGGCCTATCAATTCAAGGCATTGGCAAGTTCGGCAAGGCGATCGCGCTGGGTCATGACCTGGCCGAGCTGGCCGAGCACCAGGCGCGCCGCTTCATCGTTGCCACAGGAGGCGAGGGCGCGGGCAGCGGCGTCGTCGTCGGTCGTGGCTGCCGTCTGCAGGCCACCGGCGAGCGCGTCGGCGAGCTGGTCGAGTGCGTTGACGCCTCGCCTGCCTTCCTCCGCGATGGCTTCGCGGGCAGGGGCCGACAGGATCGCCTGGCGGTTGGCACCCAGCGCGGAGACCTGCCCCAACATGGTGTGCGCCTCGGCAAGGAAGCGCAGAGGTGTATCGCTGCCGCGCTGGTGTTGCCCGGGTTCACGCAGCATGTTGGCCAGCAGGTTGCTCAGCGTCGCGTTCGCGTTGTGCGCGTCGCGCCGTGCGATGCGGTAGTCGAGATCGTCGCGGCGACCGCTGGCGTACTGCGCAAGGATCCGTGCCATGTAACGCGCATCGGATCGCACGGTTTCAGCCAGTACGTCATGCAGGCGTCGGCCCTGCCAGTCGGGCAGGATCAGGCGCATGGCGAGGGCGGCGATGGCGGCGCCGATCAGCGTGTCGAGCATGCGCGGCCACATGACCTCGTAGCCGTTGCCCATCTGGTTGAAGCACAGCACCACCAGCAAGGTGATGGCAGCAGTGGCCGTGAGGTACCGGCGCAGGCGAGCCGCGAAGAACACCACGCCGGAGGCGACGATCAAGGGCATCTGCCACGGGCCGAACGGCAGCAGGCGCAGCGTGGCCCAGCCAAGCACCAGGCCGGCCGTCGTGCCGACCACGCGCTGTACCAGCCGTCGCGCCGTCGCGCCGTAGCTCGGTTGGCAGACCAGCAACGTGGTGAGCAGGATCCAGTAGCCGTGGCGCGGATGCACCAGGTGCAACACCACGTAACCCACCAGCAGCGCCACGGCCAGGCGCAGCGCGTGGCGGAAGCGGAACGAGCGCGGTGTGAGCTGCAGGCGTACGCGCTCCCACGCCTCGCCCAACGATTGCGGCCCTGGATTCTGCAGCAGGCCCTCCTGTTCCGTGGAAGGCATGCCCACCGGAGCCGCGCCCTCGAGCTGGCGGTGGATGGTGGTGATGTTGTTCACCAGTGCCTTCAGTGGACGCAGGAGGTGCGCCGCCGGCGGGCGCGGCTGCTCCTGCAGTGCGTCGATGGCACCGAGCAGGTCCTCCAGCGCGGCCTTCGCGACGGTATCGATGGGCGGCTTGCCCCGCAGGCGCAGGGCATCGGCACGCTGTCGGCAGGACTGGGCTTCCAGGCGCAACACGTGCTCGCAGCGGAACAGCACGTCGCTGTGGAACAGTGCCTCCGCCAGGTCGTCGTACGGATAATGGGACGAGCTGACGCGTTCGTGGATGTCCTGCGCCATGAAATACTGGCGCAGTCGTGCGGCGCTGCTTCCACGGGGACGTCGCGAGCCGATGCGGTCGATCAGTATCAGTCGCGTGTCGTTGAGCGCCTCGACCACGCGCTCGTTGCGCGTGGCCAGCGTCAGTTGCAACGCCTCGCGATCCACGCCGTGCACGGGCGTGAACAACGCGGCCTTGGCTTCGATGACGTCGGCCAGGGCGTCGAACACGCGCGCCAGCGACAGCCGCACCGCCTGCTGCGGAGCCAGCACGCTCCACAGCAGCGACAGCACGCCGTACCAGGCCGCACCGGCGAGCAACAGCAAGGGCTGGTGCCATGGATGAGGGGCGCTGGCGCCGACCGTGTCCGCACCGATCATGGTGTAGACGGACAGCAGCAAGGTGGACGCGGCGATGGTGGCGTAGCGCTCGCTGATCGCCCCCAGCATGACCAGCACGAAGGTGGAGGCCAGCAGGCCCAGGGCGAACAGCACCGGATAGGCAAACAGCCATTGCACGGAGAACGACGACACGGCGAAGCAGGCCAGCGTAAGCACCAGGGTGCTCAGCCGGCTGCGCCAGTGGTCTTCGGTTTCGGCCAGCGCGCAGGCGATCACGCCGAGCAGCAGCGATACCACCGCATCGATGTGCCCGCTGCCGTAGCACCACGCCACGGCGCCACCCAGCGCGAGCAGCACGCGCAGGCATTCGGCGTAGCGATCTGAGCCGCGCAGACGACGCCAGCGCTGGGTTAACGAGTCGGGCATGGCTACAGCATACGATGCCGACGGCTGCGCGCAGGGCGCACCCGTGCTGCGGTGGTGGTGCGGGGAGGGCCCTGGATTCCGGGGCTGCCCAAAAAAAAACGCCGGCACGGGGCCGGCGTTTCCCGGAGCTTGCAGTGCCGCTTACTGGCCGCGCATGCGACCGGCGAAGCGCGGGCCATGGTCGCCCATGCTCGGCAGCTTGATCTTGCCGATAGCCTCGATGCGCTCTTCGGCCAGGCGATCGGCCGCGCGATAGGTCGGCACGCCTTCGTTCTTGGAGATTTCGAAGATGCGACCCAGGTTGTAGTAGATCGTGCGCATCATGCGCATCGCGCGCTCGCGGTTGTAGCCGTCGATTTCCAGCGACACGTTCATCACGCCGCCGGCGTTGACGGCGTAGTCGGGCGCGTAGAGCACGCCACGGCGCTGCAGCTCGTCGCCGATGGCGTCGGTGGCCAGCTGGTTGTTGGCCGCGCCGCAGATGATCTTCGCCTTGATGCGGTCGATGGTCTGCTCGTTGAGCGTGCCGCCCAGGGCGCACGGCGAGTACACGTCGGCGTCGACGTCGTAGATCTCGTCCAGGCCCACGGCTTCGCAGCCCAGCTCGTCCACGCAGCGCTGCACGGCATCCTTGTTGATGTCGGTGACGAACACCTTGGCGCCCTGCTCGCGCAGCAGCTTGATGAACTCGCTGCCCACGTGGCCGCAGCCCTGCACGGCGTAGCTGTACTTGCCCACGTCTTCGTTGCCGTGCTTGACCTGCAGTGCGGCCATCAGGCCCTGCAGGGTGCCGAACGCGGTGAACGGCGACGGGTCGCCGGAGCCGCCATGCACCTGGTGCACGCCGGTCACGTATTCGGTTTCACGGAACACGTATTCCATGTCGTTGACGTCGATGCCGACGTCTTCGGCGGTGATATAGCGACCGTTGAGCGAGTTGACGAAGCGGCCGAACGCGCGGAACAGCGCCTCGGACTTGTCCTTGCTCGGGTCGCCGATGATCACGGCCTTGCCGCCGCCCAGGTTCAGGCCGGCCACGGCGTTCTTGTAGGTCATGCCGCGCGACAGGCGGAGCACGTCGTTGACTGCGTCCTGCTCGGTCTTGTACGGCCACATGCGCAGGCCGCCCAGGGCCGGGCCCAGCACCGTGTTGTGGATCGCGATGATGGCCTTCAGGCCGGCGTCCTTGTTATGGCAGAAGACGACTTCTTCGTGACCGGTCTTGGCGATGGTTTCGAAAATCATTGGAACGGTGACTCCACGAGTTGAGCGCCTGGGGACAGCGCTTCGGAATGGAGGCGGGAACGGTCCAGCGCGGTCCCGCCAAGGCTGAAAACGCCTGAAACTCAAACGCCCCAGCGGGGCTGGGGCGAAGAATTTAGTTCCCTATTGTAGTACGGGCCGGGGCAGGGCTGATGTCGCGCCGCATCAAAGCGCCGCCGTATGGCCCCGACCCCGCGTGCCGCCGGTGTTCGCGGCCGCGAACGGATGCCGTCAACGGCCCCAGTAACCGTCATGCATGCGCCAGCCGTCACGCGCATGCTCCCAGTGCGACGGGTGATAGACGTAACCCGGGCGGCCGCGCACCCAGTAGCCGCCGACCCAGGCGTGACGCTGGCCTTCCCAGCGCCAGTAGCCCGGTGCCCACACGTACCCGACGCGCGGCGGGGGCACCGCTTCATGGCGGGGCGGCGGCGGAGCGGCGTTGATGCCGACCGCGACCGAGACGCCGGCGGCGGCCGTCGGGGTGTAGAAGGCGCCCGCGCCGACGAGTCCAGGCACGGCGAGCAGGGCGAGACGTCGGGTGGTGCGCAGCATGAGGCGTTCTCCTGGCTTTGGCCGCACCGCGCGGCCCTGGCGCTGAAAACGGAAGCCTTCGATCCCTGTTGACGCCGGTATCCGGGCCGGTTCAGGCGCCAGGCTGGCGCCGAAACGAGGCCGTCACCGCTACCTCACTATAAAAGAACGAACGGTCGTGCTATTTTATGGCCATGAACGCTACTGCGACCACCGGCAAGCGCGCTGCCACGCGCGAACTCATTCTTGAACACGCCTATGAGCTGGCCCGCGCGGAAGGGCTGGAGGGCCTTTCCATCGGCGTGCTGGCCCAGGATGTCGGCATGTCCAAGAGCGGCGTGTTCGCCCACTTCGGTTCCCGCGAGGACTTGCAACTGGCCGTGCTCGAGGCCGGGCAGCTACGTTTCCTGAAAAAGGTGAAGTGGCCGGCGCTCAAGTCCCCGCGCGGTTTGCCGCGCCTGCGCGCGATCGTCGCCAACTGGGTGGAGTGGGCGCAGGAGTATCGCAACGGCTGCGTCTTGCTCACCGCTGCCGGTGAATACGACGGGCGCGAGGGCCCGCTGCACGACGCCGTGACCCGCCAGCAGGCGGGGTGGCGCGAGGAAATGTGTCGCGCCATCGGCCACGCGATCGAGAACGGTGAGCTGGATGCCGGCACCGATCCGGGCCAGCTCGCCTTCGAAATCTATTCGCTCATGCTGGGCCTGCATCACGATGCCGGCCTGTTTGGTTTTGAAGAAGCCCGCCGGCACACGCTGGCCGGCTTCGAACGCCTGCTTTCGAGCTATCGCCCCGATCCCAGCCAGAGGACAGCGCCATGACGCGCACTCACGCGGCCAGCAAACGCCACCATGCTTCCGGCGCACTCAAGCTCAGTGCGGTGCGCGCCACCTTTGCGCTGGGCAGCCGCCTGGCGCCCGCGCGCACGGTGGCCCGCGCGGCACAGCTGTTCGTCACGCCGTTCGCCAGCAGTCGCCAGCGTGCGTTGCATGCGGAGCCCGATGCCGCGATGAGGCAGGGTGAGCTGGACATCGGCGGGCAGCGCATCGCCACCTATGTATGGGGCGATCCGTCACGGCAGCCGTATGCGCTGCTGGTGCATGGCTGGTCGAGCTTCGGGTTGCGCTATCTGCCGTGGGTGCAGTCGCTGCGGGCGCTGGGTTATGCGCTGGTGGCATTCGATCAGCCGGGCCACGGCAAGAGCAGCGGCCAGACCTGCACCTTGCCCGATTTCGTGAACACCGTGCGCGAGGTGGGCAGGCACTTCGGCGACGCGGCGCTGGTCATCGCGCATTCGCTGGGCGGCACCGCCGCCGCGCTGGCCCAGGGCGAGGCCTGGCACGCGCAGAAGGTGATCCTGATTGCGCCCGCCGCCGATCCGGTCGACGCCACCCGCCGGTTTACCCGTTTCGTGCATCTTGGCAGGCACCTGAACGAGCGCCTGCACCAGCGACTGGAGGCCATGTCAGGCATCAACATCCATGACCTGCAGGTGCATCGCCACCTGTCCGCGCTCGGCCAGCCGGCGCTGATCGTGCACGACATGGACGACCACGACGTGCCCTGGGGCGAGGGCGAGCGCTACGCCCGCCACTGGCGGGGTGCGCGCCTGCTCAGCACGCAGGGGCTCGGCCACCATCGCGTGCTGGACGCGCCGGAGGTCATCGAGGCGTCGCTGGCCTTCCTGCGCGGCGAAGTGGTGGGCGAGCGCGTGGTGTCGTCGCCGAATCTGCCGTTTGGCGACCATTGATCGCGCGGCCTGACAATACCGGCGCGCACGGTTGCCGCGCCTGGAGGTGGCGCGGAAACGGGTTTCTGCACGAAAAATCGCGCCGCAACATGTTCCAAACGTAACCATCGACTAAAATCGGGAATTCGACGCAGACGCAGTTTCGGAGTCCCCATGAGTTCCCCCGCCCAGCACGTTTCCACCCGCGCCGCCCAGGCGGAGACCCGCCCCCTGCGTTTCGTCACCGCCGCCAGCCTGTTCGACGGCCATGACGCGGCCATCAACATCATGCGCCGCATCATCCAGTCGCAGGGTGCGGAAGTGATCCACCTGGGCCACAACCGCTCGGTCGAGGACGTGGTGCGCGCGGCGCTGCAGGAAGACGCCGACGCCATCGCGCTGTCGTCGTACCAGGGCGGCCATGTGGAGTACTTCAAGTACATGGTGGACATGCTCAAGCAGCATGGCGCCGCGCATATCCGCGTGTTCGGCGGCGGCGGCGGCACCATCACGCCGGAGGAGATCCGCGAACTGCAGGCCTATGGCGTGGAGCGCATCTACCACCCCAACGACGGCATGAAGCTCGGCCTCGTCGAGATGATCGAGGACGTGATGCACCGCACCCGCGCCGCGGCGATCAAGCGCGCCAAGGAAGAGGAAGCCACCACGGTCGAACCGCGCGTCGACATCGACGACGAAATCTCCATCGGCCACATGCTCTCGGCGATCGAGGAGGGTGAACTGGCGGATCCGGAGCTCGACCACCTGCGCAAGCAGTGGAAGATGGCCGGCAAGCAGACGCCGGTGCTCGGCGTCACCGGTACCGGTGGCGCGGGCAAGTCGTCGGTGGTGGACGAACTGTTGCTGCGCTTCCTGCACGCGTTCCCGCAGATGCGCATTGCCGTGCTGGCCGTCGATCCCACCCGTCGCCGCAGCGGCGGCGCCTTGCTCGGCGACCGCATCCGCATGAATTCGCTGCGCAGCCATCGCGTGTACATGCGCTCCATGGCGACGCGCCGCCAGCATGCCGCCACCAGCGCGGTGCTGCGCGATTGCATCGATTTCCTGAAGGCGCAGCCGTACGACCTGGTGATCGTCGAGACGGCCGGCATCGGCCAGAGCGATTCGGAAATCGTCGACCTGGTCGATTTTCCCACCTATGTGATGACCAGCGACTACGGCGCGGCCAGCCAGCTCGAAAAGATCGACATGCTGGACTTCGCCGAACTCGTCGTGCTCAACAAGTTCGACAAGCGCGGCGCCGAGGACGCGCTGCGCGACGTGCGCAAGCAGTGGAAGCGCAACCGCACGGCGTTCACGCTGACCGACGAGCAGGTGCCGGTGTTTCCCACCATCGCCAGCCAGTTCAACGACCCGGGCGTGACGTGGATGTTCTCCAACCTGTGCCGCCTGCTGCGCGACAAGCTCGGCCTGCCGGCGGATAAGTGGACGCCCAGGCTCGACACCACGCTGAAGGAGCCGCGCGCCACCGTGCTGATTCCCGGCAGCCGCGTGCGCTATCTCGCCGAGATCGCCGAGCAGGGCCGCGGCATCAACAAGGAAATCGAGCGCGAGGCCGAGTTCGCCAGCAAGGCGCAGCATTACTACGAGTCGCTGAAGGAACTGGGCGACGCGCAGCTGCCGCGCGCGCTGGCGCGCTACGAAGCCGGCGCGTTGCACGAAGAGGGCGTCGACCGCACGCTGCTCACGCTGCGCCAGCGCTACAACGAGGCGATCAAGGAACTCAGCCACCACGCCATCCACCTGCTGCATGAATGGCCGGCGCGCTACAAGTCGGTGACCGACGAGATCAACGAATACAAGGTGCGCGACAAGGTGATCCGGGTGGAGAACTACCGCGTATCGCTGAGCCACCAGAAGATCCCGAAGGTGGCGCCGCCCAAGACCAGGGACTGGGGCGACCTGCTGCGCTTCCTGATGCGCGAGAACCTGCCCGGTCATTACCCGTACACCGGCGGCGTGTATCCGTATCGCCGCACCGGCGAGGATCCCACCCGCATGTTCGCGGGCGAGGGCACGCCCGAACGCACCAATCGCCGCTTCCACTACCTGAGCCAGGGCGGCGCGGCCACGCGCCTGTCCACCGCGTTCGATTCGGTGACGCTGTACGGCGAAGATCCGGCACCGCGCCCGGACATCTACGGCAAGATCGGCAACTCCGGCGTCAACATCGCCTCGCTCGATGACATGAAGAAGCTGTATTCCGGCTTCGACCTCAGTGCACCGAGCAGCTCGGTGTCGATGACCATCAACGGTCCGGCGCCGATCATCCTGGCGATGTTCATGAACACCGCGATCGACCAGAACGTCGAGAAGTACCTGAAGGAAGACCCGGCGCGCTGGGCGGCGGCGCAGAAGCGCATCGCCGAACTGTTTGCCAACGGCGCGCGCCCGACCTATGCCGGCGACCTGCCCAAGGGCAACGAGGGCCTGGGCCTCGGCCTGCTCGGCATCACCGGCGACCAGCTGGTGGATGCCCAGACCTACGCACGCATCAAGGAAGACACCCTGCAGACCGTGCGCGGTACCGTGCAGGCCGACATCCTGAAGGAAGACCAGGCGCAGAACACCTGTATCTTCTCGACCGAGTTCGCGCTGCGCATGATGGGCGACATCCAGCAGTACTTCGTCGACCACAAGGTGCGCAATTTCTACTCGGTGTCGATCTCCGGCTATCACATTGCCGAGGCCGGGGCGAACCCGATCAGCCAGCTGGCCTTCACGCTCAGCAACGGCTTCACCATCGTCGAGTACTACCTCGCCCGGGGCATGAACATCGACGACTTCGCGCCGAACCTGTCGTTCTTCTTCTCCAACGGCATGGACCCGGAGTACACCGTGATCGGCCGCGTGGCCCGCCGCATCTGGGCGCGCGCGATGCGCGAGCGCTACGGCGCCAGCGCGCGCAGCCAGATGATGAAGTACCACATCCAGACCTCGGGCCGCTCGCTGCACGCGCAGGAGATCCAGTTCAACGACATCCGCACCACGCTGCAGGCGTTGTATGCGCTGTTCGACAACTGCAACAGCCTGCACACCAACGCGTACGACGAGGCGATCACCACGCCGACCGAAGAGAGCGTGCGGCGCGCGGTGGCGATCCAGATGATCATCAACAAGGAACTGGGCCTCAACTTCAACGAGAACCCCTGGCAGGGCAGCTACATCGTCGATGCGCTGACCGACATCGTCGAAGAAGCCGTCTACAAGGAATTCGACGCGATCAGCGAGCGCGGCGGCGTGCTCGGCGCGATGGACACCATGTACCAGCGCGGCAAGATCCAGGAAGAGTCGATGTTCTACGAGCACAAGAAGCACGACGGCAGCCTGCCGCTGATCGGCGTGAACACCTTCCTGCCCAAGGACCACGGCGGGGAGATCGCCACCGAGATCGAGCTCATCCGTTCCACCGAGGAAGAGAAGGGCCAGCAGATCGACAACGTGCTGGCCTTCGGCAAGGCGCGCAATGGCCTCGCTCCCGAAAGCCTCAAGCGGTTGCAGGACACGGCGCGCGAGCGCAAGAACGTGTTCGAGCAACTGATGGAGGCGGTGAAGTACAACTCGCTGGGCCAGATCAGCCACGCCTTGTACGACGTGGGCGGCGAGTATCGTCGCAACATGTAAGCGCGGTTTTCCGGCCTGCGCGTGCAGCCGCCCGTGGATGTCCTGCCATCACGGCGCGGCTGCAATCTCCTTCGAGGCCAGGGTGGTTTCGCCGCCCTGAAGCCGCCACGGCAGCGCTCGGCGCTCGTCACGCAACTTCGGCGCCGCGCAGGTTGTGCGTGTGCCAGCTCACATTCGTCGCAAGGGCGATAGCCAGGCTTGCGTCAGCCTGGCGAAAACCTTCGCGCATCGCTTGCCGGCGCCAGCGATGATTTCCCGACTTGCGCGCCTTCACATCGAAAGAAGATGCGAAGCCCATCCGGCGCATCGCGCGCCCGGCGCGACCAGCTAAGCCAATCGACAGCTTGAACGCTCACTATGCCTGCCAGCGTCACGGCGGGAAGGGGCGGGTGTTGTCACGACACCGTTCCGCCCCCCCGCGTCGCGTTCCAGAGGTGCGTAGTGATCGCGCCGATTCAGTCATGCGCCATCAGGACGTCCCGTGAAAATACCTATCCTGATGTACCACAACATCGCTGCTGCGCCGCGCGATCTGAAGGTCTATCGCAGCTTGTACGTTTCGCCCGCGTCGTTCGCCCGGCAAATGGGCCTGCTGAAGATGCTCGGTTATCGCGGCATGTCGATGTCGGACGCGATGCCCTATCTGCGCGGCGAAAGGCAAGGTCGTGTTGCGGTCATCACGCTGGATGACGGCTACGTCGACAACCTGGAGTCAGCTGCCGCGATCCTGCAGCAGCATGGCTTCACCGCGACCTGCTATGTCGTCAGCGGGTTCATCGGCCAGTACAACGCATGGGACAGCGAGCGGCTTGGCGTGCGCAAGCCGCTGATGTCGGTGGAGCAGCTGCGCGGCTGGCGCGCGGCGGGCATGGAAGTGGGTGCGCACACGCGCACGCACCTGCGGCTGAGCCAATGCGACGACGCGAAGCAACACGACGAAGTGCACGGTTGCAAGGTCGAACTCGAGGATCGCCTGGGCACGCGCATCACGCAGTTCTGCTACCCGTACGGCGACTACGACGAACGTTCCGTCGAGGCGGCCCGGCGCGCTGGTTTCGAAGCCGCTACCACCACGGATCGCGGCCGGGCAGACGCAGGGCGTTCGACTGATTTCTGGCGCCTGCCGCGCATACAGGTTGCGCGGCACCACTTGCTTGCGCAGGTGGCTGCCAAGGTGCTCACAGGTTACGAAGACAAACGAAAATGAAACTGCTTTTTGTCGGGACCAATCCCGAAAACACGGGTGCTGCCACGCACTTTGTCGCGCTCGCCAAGGCGATGGCGCGGGCCGGGCACCAGGTGGAAGCCGTCGCCTCGCGACGCGGACTGATCGGCGGCGGGCTTGAAACGGCACGCATCCCCACTATCTACAGCACGTTTCGCAATGCCTACGACCCGCGCGGCTACGCCGCGGTGCTGGGACGGTTGAAGGCGTTTTCGCCCGACTGGCTGGTCGGCAACTTCGGCAAGGAATACTGGCCGCTGATTGCATGTGGCCGCCTGACCGGCACGCCCGTCGCGCTGTTCCGGCATCGCACGCCGCGCATGAGCAAGATTTCCGAATACGGTATTCCGCGCCTGGCGCAGCGCTTCATTGCGGTGTCGGAATACGCACGCGATGCCTATCTTCGCTGGGGCGTGCCCGCCGACCGCGTGTCGATCTCGTACAACCCGGTGGACACCGAGCAGTTCCAGCCCGATCCGGCGCGTCGCCTCGCCGTGCGCCGCGAACTGGGCATCGACGACGACGCGATCGTCGTGGGCTTCGTTGGCCGCATGCACGGCGGCAAGGGCGTCACCACCCTGATGCGGGCAGTGAACGAGGCGATGGCTGCCGAGCCGCGCCTGCACGCCCTGTGGGTGGGCAACGGGCCGGAGGAAGGCGTGTTGCACGCGATGGCGGCGCAGGGCGGTTTCACCTATCGGCATCACTTCACGGGATGGGTGCCGGACACCTATCGCTATTGTTGTGCGATGTCGTTCCTGGCGTTTCCCTCGGTCGAGCCGGAAACCTTCGGTCGCGTTGCCATCGAGGCCCAGGCCTGCTGCGTGCCGGTACTGGGCAGTGATATCGGCGGCATCCCCGAGACGATGCAGGACCAGAGCACGGGTTATCTGATCGCGCCGGGCGACGTCGAGGCATGGCGAGAGGGCATTCTTGCGCTGTGCGACACCGAGCGCTGTATGTCGATGGGCACGGCCGCGCGCGCCTACGTGACCGAGCATTTTGGCCATGCCGCGGTCGCCCGCGACTTCGAGAGCTTGCTGCGCCATGGCACGGTGCCTGTGCACCATCTTGGCCACGCTGCGACCTAGCGCGTCCCGGGCAGGCCACGCGGTTGATGGTTTGCGCTAGCCGACGCTCGCAACGGCTGGCGCAGGCGATGCGTCGTGCGCTGCCGCGACAAGGCAACGAGCGGCTTCGCGGGCCGCGACCGCCAGTCCCGACACCACGCCCAGCGAGGGGTCGCCTTGCACCAGCGGAATCTCGGGGAAGCACGCCTGCACGCGTGCCCTGATCTGCGGCGAACGCGAGGTGCCGCCGGTCAGGAATACGCTGGCGGGCAGGGCAGGCAGGTCGTTGCGCACGTTGGACAGCGTGCGCTCCAGTTGGGCAAGGAAAGGCTCGATGGCCTGCTCGAGATCAGCGCTGCCCGCTTCCACGGCCAGGCCGGGCTCGAGGAAGTCCAGCCCGGCGCAGTGGCTGGTCGCGGTGCTCAAGGTAATCTTGGTGCGCTCGGCCAGCTGGTTGAGGCGCGTGGTGGCGCCGGGTTCCTGCAGCGCGCGCAGGCGCGGGCCGTAGGGTGCGGCAACGAGGCGATAGTTCTGTTTGCGGAACTCGCGTTGCTTGGGCAGGTTATGCACGCTGGCCGCTTCCACGAACTGGTGCTGCGGCACGCGCACGATGTCCTTGCCGAGCAATGGCATGAAGCTGTGCAGGCTCACGCCCACGTCCAGGTCGGTGCCACCCTTGGGCAGGCCCCAGTTGCGCGCAATCGCCGGCGCCTGGTCGCCGCCGAGGTGCGCGTGCGTCACGTCGGTGGTGCCGCCGCCGATATCCACAATCAATGCGTGCTGACGGGCCTCGAGACTCTTGTGGTAGTGCATCGCGGCAGCGGCAGGTTCTTCGAGGAAGCTCACTTCGTCGAAGCCGGCCACGGCGGCTGCCTCGCGCAGAATCTCGATGGCCTGTTGCGAGCCTGCCGCGCCCATCGAACTGCGGAACTCCACCGGGCGCCCGATCACCGCGCCGCGCACCGCCGCGCCGAACTGGCGGCTGGCGGTGAGGCGGATGTGTTCGAGGATGTGGGTGGCGATATGCACGATCACCTTGCGCACCTGCGGGTCGAGCCGATAGCCAAACATCGACTTGGGCGACTCGATGAGGTTGCCGCCACCGCTGTCGAGATAACCCTCCACCGCTTCCTCGCCGAACAGCGCGTGCTGGAAGCTCGCGACCGAGGCGGTAGCCTCGCGCGCCTGTTCCTCCATCCACTGTCTGCGTACGCTACGCAGCGCTTCCTGCCGCAACTCGCCCTCGCTGCGCGACTGCGCTGCCTGGCCGCGCGCCGCGGCAGCCGCGGCCATCTCGCGCTGCTGCGCGCGCAGCAGGCGCAGCTGGGTTTCCAGCCGTGCCTCGAGCTCGGGCGTCAGTGCAAAGTCGTTGGGATCGGGCACCAGCTCGGGGAAATACACTGCCGTGCGGAACTGCTCGGCCACGCCAAAACGCACCAGGGTCAACTCGCCGTTGACGATGGCGGCGGCCGCCGAGTAGCTGGTGCCGAAGTCGATGCCGATATGCATGGGGTCAGGTGAATCCTGTGCTGCAACCGCACATTATGACCTGTCGCGGAGGCTGACCCAAGCGCCGGCAGGGGCGGCAGCGACGCTTTTGCCCGGATATCGCGGCCCCGGCAGATCCATAGAGGCGCCGGCACGGCGCCGTGTCGCCGCGTGCTAGCGCTTGCGCAACGGGTCGAGCAGCGGCTTCAGGCCGTTGTGGTCGAGTTCGAGCGCCAGGGCCAGCAGGTTGCCCAGGTCGCCGCGAGGAAAACCCTTGCGTGCATACCAGGCGAGGTACGCGCCGGGCAGGTCGGCGATCAGGCGGCCCTGGTACTTGCCGTAAGGCATGGCGACGGTGACCAGCCGCTGCAGGTCTTCCGGCTTCACTTGGCAAACAGCCGCGAGCGATCCGCGAACGCCTTGAACTCCAGCGCATTGCCGCAGGGATCGAGCAGGAACATCGTGGCTTGCTCGCCCGGCTGGCCCTGGAAGCGGATGTGCGGCGCGACGATGAAGCGCGTGCCCGTGGCCTGCAGTCGGTCCGCCAGCGTCTGCCAGGCCTGCATGGACAGCACCACGCCGAAGTGGCGGACCGGCACCGCATCACCATCGACGTCGTGGGCGGCGACGGCGCGGGTTTCCTCCGGCGCCAGGTGCGCGACGATCTGGTGGCCGTAGAAATCAAAATCCACCCAGTTCGCGCTGGAGCGTCCTTCCGGGCAACCCAGCAGCTCGCCGTAGAACGCGCGTGCATTGGCCAGCGACGTGACCGGAAAGGCGAGGTGGAACGGTGGCAGCTCGTGCATGGTCGGGCTCGATGGCAGGAGGCCCGCCTTATTACCACCACCTCACGGTTTTACAAACCGCAACGTCATGCGGTCGGATTCGCCAATCGCCTTCATCTGCGCATGTTCGCTCTCGGGTCCCGCCAGATCGGGCGGAAGACGGTGGACGTTGATGTCCTCGGGATCGTTGCGGTTGGCATTGATCTCCGAGGCGTCCGCCAGCCGGAAACCGGCCTTCACCGCCTGCGAAATCATGTAGTCCTCGGAAATGCGATGCAGCGCGCCGGCGGTGACGTGGGCATCCTCGAACGGCCTGGCGCGATGTTCCTCGATGCCCAGGATGCCGCCGGGCTTGAGCACGTCGAAGGCTGCCTTGAAGACGGCGTCCAGCGTATCGGGGCTGTCGATCAGCCAGTCGTGCGTGTTGCGGAAGGTCAGCACCATGTCGGCCGAGCGGCTCGGGCCCAGGTTTACCTGTTCCGGTGGTGCAAACGGAATGACCCTGGTGATGTGGCCGAACACGGCCGGATTGCCCTTGAGCTTGGCGGTGAACTTCTCCGCCTTCGGCGAGGCCGCTTCGATCAGATGCCCGCGCGCGGCCAGATAGGGCGCGAGGATTTCGGTGTACCAGCCGCCGCCCGGCGACAGTTCGATGACCGTCATGTCGGGACGGATGCCGAAGAATTGCAGCGTCTCGACCGGATGCCGGTAGACATCGCGCGCCTTGTTGGCATCGGAACGCCAGCTTCCGTTCGCCGCCTCCTGCAGCGATACCTGCGTCGCGTCGGTGGCGCCGAAGGCGGCCGGGCTGGCCGAGATGATCAACAGCAGGACGGGAAACAGCGCGCTCAGCTTGCCGGTTCGGTGGAACATGGTTCGACCCTCCTGACGTGGACCCGCCAAGACTACGCCGAAATTCGCGGGACGGAGGAGCGCCGCGCGGCGACGATGGTTATGATCGGCCAGTCCACGGTGAGGACCATCCCATGTTCAAGCCCAGGAAGATCGAGAGCCGTACCGACTGGGTCGACCCGGACGGCATCAAAATCTACACGATCTCCGCCTTCGACCAGCCCGTCGATATCGAGGCCTATGCGGCGCGCCTGCAGGAAGCGAAGCGCACGCGGCAGGTGGACTGGCGCGCCACGCCTGCCTTTGCCATTTGCCACGATGGCGCCAGCGCGCGTTACCTCGTGCTGGCGTGGTGGGGCAATGACAACGAGATGTTCACCTCGGTGTCGGTGCAGATGGCTTCGGCGACGGCATGGGTCGAAGACCCCGGCCGCTTTTCGTTCTGCCTGTGGGACCTCGAAGTGATGTGGCACGAACGCAACATGTTCGTGGAGCTGATGTACGGCGCGACGCCCAGCCTGGAGGCATACCGGGCCGGGCGCTTCGTCGCCGCCTGACGAGACGGGACGGTGGCGCGGCGAGACCTGCCTGCGCAGTCGGGTGGTCGGGGACATCGACCGGACGTTCGCGCCCGATGCCCTATAAGCGGACCTGCCTTTGGCGACGTACCGGCGTCGTGGGCGCGTGTCGATCCTGAGCGACCCCGTTCGTCGCACCCATGACACGCGCGCTCACCGGTCACCGGGAGCGTTCATTCCACCGCAGGAGCCCATGCCATGCAGTTCATTCCGTACCTCAATTTCGACGGCCAGTGCAGGGAGGCCTTTGATTTCTACGCCACCGCGTTCAAGGCGAAGATCACCATGCGCATGACGTACGGCGAGTCGCCCATGGCCGCCGAAATGCCGCCCGAGACGCACGGCCGCGTCATGCATTCGCAACTGGAAACGGCGAACGGCCTGCTGATGGGCGCGGATGGTCCGCCGAATACCGCCACGCACAAGGGCTGCGTGAACCTGATGATCGACACGCCAGCCGAGGCCGAGCGCGTGTTCAAGGCCTTGAGTGACGGTGGCGAAGTGCAGATGCCGATCCAGGAGACGTTCTGGGCGAAGCGCTTCGGCGCGCTGACAGACCGCTATGGCAAGGCCTGGATGGTCAACTGCCTGAAGACGCCTGGCGAATGACAGCTCACGCGGGCGGCGGCCATCGTCGCCCGCGCGGTCCACCTGCGCGCAACATCAGGCCGGGTAATCGAGCTTCGGATACCAGTCGGTGCCGCGCCCTTCGGGCACGCAATCAAGCACGGTCCACAGCGGCATGAGGTCCGGGGCGCCGCGCGGGTCCTGGCCCGGGTCGGCGCTGGCGGCGCCCATTTCGCCGGCCCAGAACAGACGGATGCGGCCGTCCCGGCGGGTGAAGACGTTGAAGGCGGGTTCGTCGCCGCCGTTCTCGCCGATCGCGTGGTAATCGTGGCTGTAGTGGCCGTTGAGGTCCGAGTAGAGCCTGAGGTGGCGCCAGCCGCGTTCCTTCCCGAAGGCCTGCAGCCGTTCGATGGGCGAACGCGCAATGATCGCGAGCGCCACGCGTTGTTCGATGTCGCGCGCCTCGCCGTCCCAGGCGCTCAGCAGCGAGGTGCACATGGGGCAGGGCCGTTCCCGCTGCGGCCCGAACATGTAGCTGTAGGTGACCAGGCTCTGCTTGTCACCGAACAGTCCGGCGAAATCGACCGGTCCGTGTTCGCCCATGAAGCGGTAGTCGCCGGTGACCTCGGGGCCGGGCGGCAGCGCGCGGCGTTGCTCGGCCACCCGCTCGATGTGCCGGCGCAGTTCGATTTCCTCGGCCAGCAAGGCATCGCGCGCGTGGCGATACGCCTCGCTCTCGCCGGGAAAGCGCATGCCGTTGCGCATGGCCAGTTCAACGGCGGGGACAAGCGGCGGGTTCCTGGTCATGGGCGGTTACCTTGGCGAGGGAGGGGGCTCTTCCTGACGACGAACCACGGCGGGCGAAATCGACACCCGCCCTCCATGGACCGTCCAAGCCCTCGTCGTCAGGTCTGCTCGGGGTCCAGGTTGAAGTGCTCGACGCGCCCGACCTTGGCCAGCGCCTGCTGGACGGCCGGGCGCGCGATGATCGCGCGCCAGCGCTGCAGGCACTGTGCATCGACCGGCGTGAGGCGCATGTCGGCGTATTGCTGCATGTCGTCGAGCGCGGCACTGCGCCACTCTTCGTGGTCGAGGCGCTCGACCAGCAGGTCGGCGGCGGCGTCCAGGTCACCGGCAACCAGCAGGGCGCTCTGCCAGGTGGCGATGGCATCGGCTCGATGCTCGCGCATATAGGCCAGGTGCGTGGCCACGGCGGCCCGGTCGCCTTGCTGCAGGGCAATTTCCAGTTTCACGATTTCCAGCTGCATGCGTCCGAACGGGCTCATCGGGCCCAGTTCCGACACCATGGCCAGCGCTTCGCCGGGCCGGTGCAGGCCCGCATAGAATGACCCCAGGTTGATGATCTGGCTGACATTCATCACGCCTTGCTCGGGGCGTCGGGCCGCGCGCGACTATTGGTCGATGGCTTCGTCCCAGTGCCCTTGTCGCGCCAGCGCGCGGGCACGCTGGTCCAGCACCCAGACGTATTCCTCGTCGAAGTCCTTGTAGACCGACGAGCCTTGCACGTCCTTCACCTGGGCGATGACGCCATCGGCAAGCGCGATCACTTCGTCGTACTCCCGCGTGCCAAGCAGCAGGCCCTGCAAATGGGTCACGCGGCGCAGCGTGCCGGGTTCGGCGCGCACGCGCTCGCGAGCGGCGACCACTTCGGCGCGGGCGATGCGGTCGATGTCGTATGCCGCGGGGTTTGCCTGCGTGATGCCGTCGAAGCGCTTGTCGATGCGCATGCTGATGGCGACGCGGGCAGAGTCGATCTGCGCCGCGACGGCCGCGGCCTTGTCCATCCGGCCCTGTGCGATCAGCAGGCGCGCCAGGTCGCGCCAGAGCGGACTCGGCACGCCGTCGGAGTCCATCCAGCGGGCGTCATGGAGGGATTCGAGCATCTGCCGCTTGGACGCCTGCGCAGCGGTCGTGTCGAGCCGGTCGGCGATCTGGTAGATCGCGTGGTCATTGATGTCGTCCAGGGTCTCGGGCCAGCGCCGCGCGATCGTCGCCACGCAATACGCGCTATCGGTGTAATCCTTGAGGTCGAACGCGATCGCCAGGCGCGTGTACCAGATGCGGCCATCGGCCTGCCTGAACCCGGTGGCCTGGCGCAGCAGGCGCAGTGCGGCCTCGTTTTCCTTGGCTTCCTGGGCCAGCAGGCCCGATGCAGCCAGTGCGTGGTAACGCTGCTCCTCCGGTAGCCGGGCGAAGGCACTGGAACGCAGTACGCGGTTGAAGGCGGCCGTGGCGGCAGCCAGGTTGCCGTTGCGCAGGTAGACCTCGCCGAGCCGTTCGTCTTCGCGGGCAGCGTCGATCTCGGAAGCTGGCACGTCCGGTGGGGCGGCGGGCTTGCTGGCGCCGGCATGCGCCATCGAGGCCATCGTCAACAGCATGAACAACCACAGCATCTTGCGCATGGCCTTCTCCCCCTCAGGAGTGGGAAGTCTGCCTCAAGCCGCGGCCAGTTGCAGTCTCGCGCGCCAACCGGCGCAGGCATGACCTCTGTCCTACGCGGGCGCCGTGGCTCACAGGCTATAAGGGGAGGGTGACGCCGGCCCCGTGCGGCATGGCAACGACAAGACGATCCGTCCCCTGGGAGAGACAACGGCATGACCCGACTGAAAATACGGCCCCTGGTGGCCGCCGCCTGCCTGTTTGCAACATTCGGCAGCGCCATGGCGGCCGGCGAAGAAGGCCACGGCGAAGGCATGCTCGGCTTTACCGCTGCCGGCGCGACCGGGCAGCAGAGCCTGGAGCAGCGCTTCGACGCGCTGCTCGACCCCGCTGACCAGCGCGAGTGGCTGCGGCAGATGTCGTCCGCACCCAACCAGGTCGGCTCGCCGCACGACAAGGCCAACGCCGAATTCATGCTGGCCAAGTTCCGCGAATGGGGTTGGGACGCCCGCATCGAAACCTTCAGCGTGCTGTATCCCACGCCGAAGAAGGTGGCGCTGGAACTGCTCGGCCAGCATCCCTTCACGGCCGCGCTGAACGAGCCGGCCGTGGCGGGCGATGCCACCTCCGGCATCCGGCAGGACGCGCTGCCCCCGTACAACGTCTATGGTGCGGACGGCGACGTCACCGCACCGCTGGTCTACGCCAACTACGGCATGCCGGACGACTACAAGGAACTGGCACGGCGCGGCATCGACGTGCGCGGCAAGATCGTCATCACCCGCTACGGCGGCGGCTGGCGCGGGCTCAAGCCCAAGCTTGCGGCGGAGCACGGCGCCGTCGGCTGCCTGATCTATTCCGACCCGCACGACGACGGCTACGCCGAGGGCGACACCTATCCGCAGGGCGGCTGGCGCCCGGCAGATGCCGTGCAGCGCGGCTCGGTGGCGGACATGCAGCAGTATCCGGGCGATCCGTTGACGCCCGGCGTGGGTTCGACCCCCGGCGCCAAGCGGCTGGCGCTGAAGGACGCCAAGACCATCCTGAAGATTCCGGTGTTGCCGATTTCCTACGCCGATGCCACGCCGCTGCTGAAGTCGCTGACGGGGCCGGTGGCGCCGGCTGGCTGGCGCGGCGCGCTGCCGCTGACCTATCACATGGGCCCGGGCAGTGCGCCGGTGCATTTGACGGTGCAGTCGGACTGGGGCCAGAAGCCGATCTATGACGTGATCGCCACGCTCAAGGGTTCCACCGAACCCGACCAGTGGATCGTGCGCGGCAACCACCACGATGGCTGGGTCTTCGGCGCGTGGGATCCGCTCGCCGGCAACGTCGCCCTGCTGGCGGAAGCCAAGGCGATGGGCGCGCTCTACCGACAAGGCTGGCGTCCGCAGCGCACGCTGGTCTATGCCAGCTGGGACGGCGAGGAGCCGGGCCTGCTCGGTTCGACCGAATGGGCCGAAACCCACGCCGACGAATTGCGCCAGAAGGCGGTGCTGTACCTCAACTCCGATACCAACGGGCGTGGCTTCCTCAATGCCGCTGGCAGCCATTCGCTGCAGCACCTGGTCAACCAGGTCGCGGACGGCGTCACCGATCCGGAAACCAGGGTGAGCGTGCGCGAACGCATGCGTGCGCACATGCTGGTGACGGGCAGCGAGAAGAACGCCAAGGCCGCGGCCAAGGAGGACGCGAAGATCGCGCTGCAGGGCGGCGACCTGCCGATCGGTGCGCTGGGCTCGGGTTCCGATTTCAGCGCGTTCCTTGAACACCTGGGCGTCGCCTCGCTCGACCTAGGCTTTGGCGGCGAGGACGAAAGCGACGGCATCTACCATTCGCAGTACGACTCGTTCGACCACTACGTGCGCTTCGGCGATCCGACCTTCGCGTATGGCGTGACGCTGTCCAAGGTGGCCGGCCACATCGTGCTGCGCACGGCTGACGCCCCCGTGTTGCCGCTGCGTTTCGGCGACTTCAGCGCCACGCTCGACCGCTACCTGGTGGAACTGCACAAGCTGGTCGACGATACGCGCCAGGACACCGAGCAGCAGCATCAGCTGCTCGATCGCCACGCGTTTGCGCTGGTTTCCGATCCCGCGCGTCCGCTGGCGGCGCCCGAGCGCGACTCCGACATGGCGGACATCAACCTGGTGCCGCTTGACCACGCCGCGCGCGAGCTCAAGCAGAGCGCACAGGCTTTCCAGGCGGCCTACAACGAACGGGCGGCGGGCGGCTTCGACCTGCCGCCGGCGCAGCGGGCGGCGTTGAACGCGTTGATGGCGAAGATGGAGCAGGCGCTGTCCGATCCGGCCGGCTTGCCGGGTCGTCCGTGGTTCAAGCACATGATCTACGCGCCCGGCCTGCTCACCGGCTATGAAGTGAAGACGGTGCCCGGCGTGCGCGAGGCGCTGGAGGGCCGGCGCTGGAGCGAGGCCAACCAGTACGCGGTGGCCACGGCCAGGACACTCGACCGCTATCGTTCGCAGCTCGACCAGTTGACGGCCATGCTGAAGAAGTCGTAATCCACCGTCGCTGTTTCCCATGACTCATCCCGGCGCATGCGGGATGAGTCATGGGGCGATAGTCGGCGACTCAGGCCCGGTCTTGCGTGAGGTAGGCGATCTTGCGCTGTTTCGGCAGCTGCTTGATTTCCCACTCGGCGCGCGAAGCCGCGGCGCGATTCGGGTAGGCCCGTGCGCCGAGCAGTCGGCGGGGCGGATGGGAGCGCGTGTAACGCGCACCGCGTCCGGCCGCATGCGCCTCGTAGCGCGCGTCAAGGTCGTTGGTGATGCCGGCGTAGTACGAGCCGTCCTGGCACTCGATCAGGTACAGCCACCATGCGCACTCACTCACCGCGACGACCTCGTTGCGCCGGCACTACGACTGCACGGCCGAGGTGCCGCCGGCCGCGGCGGGATGCAGGAAGATCCGCGCGAAGAAGGCCACGATCCAGCCGAACAGCAGCATCGCGGCAAGGTTGGCGATGAAGCTGTAGGTGCTGAAGTGCGGCACCTTGCCGAGCGCCGACAGCGGCACCACCACGTAGTTCATGACGATGAAGATGACAACGCCATATGCGACGCCCCAGACCGGCCAGTTGCGCGTGCCGGCGAGGCGGCGTGCCGCGAACACGAAGATGGCGGCGATGAGGATCGACATGGCCCACTGCAGCACCAGCCCGAGCACGGCGACCGAGGGCGGGCCGGCCAGCGCCGACTTGCCGAGCAGTCCACCGGCGATGTACTTGAGGATCACGACCGGGTTATAGCCGCTGATCAGCGAGGCGGCGCCGATATCCAGCGTGCCGGCGACGAAGCCGCCCCAGAGGGCGGCGGCAAGGGCGGGGTAGCGCGTGCGGTTCATGCGGTGCTCCGTGGGTGTTTGGAATTCCGTCGATGGCAGGGCATGCGTTCTGACCGCGCACTCTAGTGGCCGCAGCGACGAATGGCGACATGACTTTCCTCAGGGCCGTGTTGGCGTCAGCAGGGCGTCGGCCGCGAACACGCCCGAAAACATCGAGGTGGCCACGCCAAAGCCCGGGTAAGTGGTCTGGCCGGCAAGGAAGAGCCCGGCCAGCGGGGTCTTGTGGGGGAACTGCTGGTCCGGCCGCGCCGCCGGCGACAGGCCGTAGACCGCGCCGGCATGGAGGTGCATGTGCTCAGCATAGTCCCTGGGGCTGAGCAGGCGCGTGGTGGCGATATCCAGCGGCTGGTATCGGCCCAGCGCGGCGATATAGGTTTCCGCCGCCGTCATCCTGACCTCGTCGCTCCATGCTTCCAGCGGAAGGCTTTCGTCGACGGCGCCAAACAATTCCACGATGCTGCCGCCGGCAGGCGCCAGGTCCGGCATCGGCCGCGTGGGCACGGTGTAGTTGAACCAGCGGACGCCATCGGGCTGCGGTAACAGGAACTGCGACTGCTCCTCCATCAGCGGCACGTGGTTGACCGAATGCGCCGGTGGCAGCAGCCGGTTGCGCAGCCCCAGCTGGATGCCGAGCGTGCGGTGCGACAGCGGCGCGCGCTGTACCCGTCGTTGCATCGCGGGCGGCACCAGCGATGGCTCCACCAGTTCGGTGAACGTGTGCATGCCGCCCGTGGTGGAGACGACGGCATCGGCGGCGACTACTTCGCCACTGGCCAGGGCCAGTCCATGCGCGCGCCCGCCTTCGATGCGGATGCGCGCGACCGGCGCCCCGGTGCGTACCTGTCCGCCGAGCCGGCGGAAGGTCGACTCGAGCACATCGGTGATCGCGCCCATGCCACCTTCCGGCAGATAGAGGCCGTCCTGCAGCATGGAGACCAGCCCCACGATGAGGAAGGCCGGCGTACGTTCGGCGGGCAGGCCGGTGTAGAGCGTGACCGCGGCCAGCGCGGCGCGCGCCTGCGGATCGCTGAAGCCACGCCTGAGTTCGCCGGCCAGGCTGCCGCGCAACTTGGGCAGGTGCCGCCAGGTCCTGGCGAACACGCGCGGGAGCGACATCGGCCGGGTCAGCAAGTCGTCGGTGAAGATCTTCAGCAGCGGGTTCCAGCGCGCCAGGCAGCGTTCGATCTCGCCCAGCAGCGTGACCGTGCGCGCCTCGCCCCGCTTGCCCTCGACGCGTACGTGGTGCCGGTCACCCAGGGTGACCAGCGTGTCATCCGGCAGGATCGACGCCTGCGGCGTATTGATGCGACGCATCGGCAGCACGGTGGCGCGATGCAGTTGCAGCCGCTCGAAGGCGTGGTCAAGCAGGTTGGGAACGGCCACGAACATGGCGCCATTGTTGAATCGAAAACCATTGACCAGCGTGGTGGAACAGCAGCCACCCAGGGTGTCGTTGGCTTCGAACAGACTGACGCGAACTCCTTGCTGCAACAGTCGTATGCCTGCGGCCAGGCCGGCGACGCCGCCGCCGACAATGGCGGCATGGTGGATCTTCATCCGTGCACTCCAGCATGGGCTTTCGGCCCGGAAGATAGCGAAGGATCATGTGCGGACGATGTGATTCCGGTAACGCCCGGCAGCATGCCCTTCGCGGGACGGATCTTTCGCCTGCCCTTGCCCTGCCGCAGCCGCCGCCGGGGTTCCACCCCCACGCTGCGGCTGCGGCCCCGCCCGGTCGCTTACCGGCGCTCGTCCATGAAGTCGATCCGGTCCAGACCTTGCCGTCTCGCGCTGGCGATCACGCCGGCCACGATCTGGTAGGGCACGCCGTCGGCGGGATCGATGAAGATCTTCGGTCCGTCCTTCCGGCGTGCGGCCACGGCAAACTGCGCACTGAGCATGGATGAGTCGATGGGAATTTCGTTCCAGGCCATCGATCCGTCGGCGTGGATGGCGAGCCGGACCGGTTCGGCCTGAAGCGGCGCATCGGGCGCGGCCTGCGGCAGGTCGAGCGACAGCTTGTGCGTAATCACTGGCGACGTGATCATCACGATGACCAGCAGGACCAGCAAGACATCCACCAGTGGCGTCACGTTGATCTGTGCGATGGGTACATCCGGGCTACGTGCAGAGAAAGCCATGGATCTTCCTCCTGACTGCGTGATGTGGCTCGATGTGGGAATGCCGTGCGTGGGGACGCGCCGGCGGCCCCAGCATACGCCCGCCTTGCCGGGCTTGCCCATGGCCGGTGCGTGCCGCGCGGCGCGCGAACCCTCGTTGCACCCGGGCGGTGGCGTCGATGCATGGAGGCGTGGAAGACGGGCGCGATGCCCGGGCCTACAATCGCCGGTGTCCCCGTTCCGCCCGCCTGCTTCCCGGTTCTTGCCATGCCCACTCGCCGTACCGATCCGACCTCCCGGCAATTCGACCTGTTGGGCGCCGGTGTGCCAGCACAGGTGCACCGGTTGTTTTTCGCGCTGCTGCCGGGCGAGACCGAGGGTGCACGCATCGAGCGCGCCGCGACGGTGGCGGTGGCGACGCAGCATCTGCGGGCACGCATGATCCGGCCGTCGCGCTATCACGCCACGCTGCATTTTCTCGGCGACCATCCTTCGCTGCGCAGCGACATCGTCGACGGCGCGATCGCCGCGGCGGGCAAGCTGCGTTGCGCGCCGTTCGAGCTGGTGCTCGATGGCGTGGCCGGCTTCCATGGGCGCGAGCCGCCGTGCGTGCTGCGTTGCTCGCAGGTGCCGCCGGAGTTGCAGGGTCTCTGGCAGGACCTGCGCCAGGCGCTGACCCTGGCGGGACTGGGCAACCATCTCGCGCGAGTCTTCACGCCCCACGTCACGTTTGCCTATAGCCGCGGCGCACTGCCGGAGGCGATGCCGATCGAGCCGATCAGCTGGCGGGTCGAGGGCTTTGCCCTGCTGCACAGCATCGTCGGCGGCGGGGAGTACCGCACGCTGGACGCATGGCGCTTTTCGCCCGTCTAGCGGTTGGCGCCTGGCTCTCCGGACATCGTGAAAATCCTTGCAGCCGGGCGTGCACGACGGGCCGGTCTCAGGACATACTCACGGCTCCTTCCGACGCCGGTGAGATGTTCCATGAAGAAAACCCTGCTCGCTTCGCTGCTGACCTTTTCGGTCGCGCTATCTGCACAGGCAGCCACGCTGGATCCGAACCAGGCACGGGCACGCGACATCTTCAGCCACCTGATCGCGTTCAAGACCGAGATCGGACAGGGGCAGGTGCCGGTGATGGCGAAGTACCTGGCCGACCAGTTCCGCGCGGCAGGCTTTCCGGAGTCGGACATCCACATCATTCCGCATGGCGAAACGGCAGCGATGGTCGTGCGCTACCGGGGCAATGGCACCGGCGGCAAGCCGATCGCCTTGATGGCGCACATGGACGTGGTCACCGCCAAGCCGGAAGACTGGCAGCGCGATCCGTTCAAGCTGATCGAAGAGAACGGCTACTTCTACGGACGTGGCACCGAGGACATCAAGAGCGGCGTGACCGTGCTGGCGGCCAATTTCATCCGCCTGAAGAAAGAAGGCTTCGTGCCGTCGCGTGACCTCGTCATCGTCTACACCGGCGACGAGGAAACCACGCAGGACACCATCGAGGACCTGGTCAAGAACCATCGCGACCTGGTGGACGTGGAATACGCGCTCAATACCGATGCCGGTGGCGGTGAACTGAGCGAAGCGGGCAAGCCGCTGGTGTACGGCATCCAGACCGCCGAGAAGGCCTATGCGAGTTTCGAGCTGACCACGCACAACCCGGGCGGGCACAGTTCGCTGCCGCGTCCGGACAACGCCATCTATGAACTGGCCGACGCACTGAAGAAGGTGCAGGGCTACAGTTTCCCGGTGATGTGGAACGACACCACGCTGGCCTCGTTCAAGGCGCTGGGCGCGACCACGCCGGGCAAGCTGGGCGAGGCGATGCGTGCCTTCGCCAAGGACCCGCACGACGCGGCCGCCGCGGCGACGCTGGCCGCCGAGCCGTCCGAGGTGGGCAAGACCCGCACGACCTGCGTGGCCACCCTGTTGCGCGGCGGCCACGCCGACAATGCGTTGCCGCAGTCGGCCACGGCCACCATCAACTGCCGCATTTTCCCCGGCGTACCGGTCAATACCGTGCAGCAGGCGCTGCAGGACGTGGTCGGATCCAAGGTCTCGGTGGCGCTGGTGGGCAAGGCGGTTGCCAGCGATGCCTCGCCGCTGCGTCCGGACGTGATGGCGGCGGTGACCCGGGCCGTCCATACCATCCGCCCGGGCGTGACGGTCACGCCGGAGCAGGAGTCGGGTGCGACCGATGGCCTGTATTTCCGCGCCGCCGGTGTGCCCACCTACGGCGTCAGCGGGTTGTTCATGAAGACCAGCGACGCGTTCGCGCATGGTCTCAACGAGCGCATTCCGGTGAAGTCGTTCTATGACGACGTGGCCTACTGGCATGTGCTGCTGACGGACCTGGCCGGCAAGCCGGCGGCGAAGTGACCCGGACGGCCTCGCCCTTTCCGTGGGGCGAGGCCGGGCAGGGGGCTGCCGGCTCGCCTCGCCCGTCGGCGGGTCCGGAGCGGCCGCCGCGCTTTTCCGGGACGCGACTCGTGCCGAAGGTCATGGCGCGGGTTACGCTGTAGGGGCGCACAATGGCGCCCCCACAACCCAGACCACGGAGTTCGTCATGCGTCCTACCGTTCTTGCAGTGCTGGTTGCCCTCGCTTTTCCTGTCACCGCGTCGCTGGCCGCATCACCAGCTTCGTCGGACGTCCCCGCGTATGTCACCTCGGCGGTCAACGATCCGGCGCGCAAGGACGACGCCGCCAACGACGCCCGCCGCAAGGTGGGCGAACTGGCCGCCTTCGCCCAGATCAAGCCCGGCCAGTCGGTCGTGGACCTGATCCCGGGCAGCGGCTACTTCACCCGCGTGTTCAGCGCCATCGTCGGGCCCAAGGGCCGCGTGTATGCGGTATGGCCCAATGAGTACGGCAAGGAGGCACAGTCGGACGTGCAGGCCTCCAAGGCGCTGGTGGCCAACCCGCACTACGCCAACGTGGGCGTACTGATGGTGGCGGCGAAGGAGTTCAAGACGCCCGAAAAGGTCGACGTCGTGTTCACCTCGCAGAACTACCACGACTATCCCGACAAGTTCATGGGCAATGTCGATCCGGTGGTGTTCGACAAGCAGGTGTTCGATTCGCTCAAGCCCGGCGGCGTCTTCGTGGTGGTAGACCACGTGGCCGAGGCGGGCTCGGGCATGCGCGACACCGACACGCTGCATCGCATCGATCCGGCCATCGTGAGAAAGCAGGTGGAGTCTGCGGGCTTTGTCTTCGACGGCGAAAGCGACGTGCTGCGCAATCCCGCTGATCCGCACAACATCAAGGTGTTCGACAAGTCGATCCGTGGCCATACCGACCAGTTCGTCTACCGTTTCCGCAAGCCCGGATGATCGTTTGACCGATTCGCATCAGCCCGACGTCACGGAGGGCGCGCCTGCGCCCTCCGCTGACCCGCCACCCACACGCCCCCAGCCGCCCGACGATGGTGACTGCTGTGGCCAGGGCTGCGTCCCCTGCATCTTCGACCTGTATGACGAGGCCATGGGTCGCTATCGCGAGGAACTGGCGGCGTGGAAGCAGCGGCATCCGGGACCGTCGGCGGACTGAACAGGCCGTGCCTTCGGTCTCGTTGTTTGCGTCCATATGCGGCAAGCTATGCCGTCGTGCTCCCGAGTGGACGGCCATGCGGGCCATCTCCGGCGGCACACCGCTAGTCGAAAGGATTTCCCGGATGCATAAGCAGGCCCTGCGGGCACTTGCATGTGCCATGTTGCTGGCGGTGTTGCCGGCATCGTGGGCGCAGGCGCCGAAAACCGTCCTGCTCGAGGACCTCACCTGGACGGAAGTGCGCGACCAGGTCCAGGCGGGCAAGACCACCATCATCATTCCCATCGGCGGTACCGAGCAGAGCGGGCCGGGCATCGCCGTGGGCAAGCACAACGCGCGCGCGGCCTTCCTGGCGCGGAAGATCGCCGAGCGGCTGGGCAATGCGCTGGTGGCGCCGGTGGTGGCCTATGTCCCCGAAGGCGGTTATGCCCCGCCTGCCTCGCATATGCGTTTTCCGGGCACGATCACGATCCCCGATGCCGTGTTCGAGCAACTGCTGGAATCGGCCGCGCAGAGCTTTGCCGTGCACGGCTTCCGCAACATCGTCCTGCTCGGCGACCATGGCGGCTACCAGCAAGACCTGGCCCGGGTCGCCGGGCGCCTGAACAAGGCATGGGGCGGCAAGGCCCGCGCCATCGTGCCACCCGAATACTACGCCAGCGCGTCGGACGGCTATGCGCAGATGCTGCGCCAGCGCGGCTTCCGCGACGATGAAATCGGCACCCATGCGGGACTGGCCGATACCTCGTTGCAGCTGGCGGTGGCGCCGCAGATGGTCCGGCTCGAGCAACTGCAGCGCGCTCCCAGGCTGGGTCCGTCCGATGGCGTGTATGGCGGCGACCCGCGCCGCGCCTCGGCTGATCTCGGTCAGCTGGGCATCAATGCTATCGTGTCAAATACCGTCGACGCCCTGAAGAAAGACACACAGGGACGCTAATCCCCCCGGGGGCAACCCCTGACTTCCCACCTACGTTGCATGACCATGGCCATTCCCAACTCCCCACGCTCATCCCGTCTGTTCCGCCTGGCATCGTTTGCGCTCACCGCGGCGTGCATCGGCGGCACCGCCCTGGCGGCCTCGGCCGTCACCACGGTTCCCGGCATGCCGCCGGTGGTCAACCCGGCCAACATGTACAGCGAGGCCGGGCTCAACCACCTCAGTGCGGCCGTGGCGAACGACCTGCCGCGAATCTATGTGCCGAACCTGCGCTCGAACGATGTCTACGTGATCGATCCGGCGACCTACAAGGTCGTGGACAAGTTCAAGGTGGGCGAGAGCCCGCAGCACGTGGTGCCGTCGTGGGACCTGCGTACGCTGTGGGTCACCAACAACGCCGAGCGCAAGACCACCGGCAGCCTGACGCCGATCGATCCGAGGACCGGCAAGCCCGGCGCGAATGTCGCCGTCGATGACCCGTACAACATGTACTTCACGCCCGACGGCAAGGAAGCGATCGTGGTGGTGGAGGCGCATGCGCGCCTGGACTTCCGCGACGCGCACAGCATGGCCATGCATTCGAGCCTGCAGGCGCCCGACTGCAAGGGCATCAACCACGCCGAATTCGCCATCGACGGCAGCTATGCCATCTTCACCTGCGAATTCACCGGCAAGCTGGTCAAGATCGACTTCGTGAAGCGCCAGGTGGTGGGCTACCTGGACCTGGCCAAGCACGGCATGCCGCAGGACATTCGCGCCTCTCCTGATGGCAAGACCTTCTTCGTCGCCGACATGATGGCCGACGGCGTCTACCTGATCGACGGCAAGAGTTTCACGCAGGTCGGCTTCATCAAGACCGGCGTGGGCACGCATGGTCTGTATCCGAGCCGCGATGGCACCAGGCTCTATGTCGCCAACCGCGGATCCAACAAGATCCACGGTCCGCGCAAGGGCAAGGGCAGCGTGTCGGTGATCGATTTCGCCACGCAGAAAGTTGTGGCCAACTGGCCGATCCCCGGTGGCGGCAGCCCGGACATGGGCAACGTCAGCGCGGACGGCAAGACGCTGTGGCTGTCGGGTCGCTTCGACGACGTCGTCTATGCCATCGACACCGCCTCGGGGCAGGTCCGTTCCATCAACGTCGGCCAGGAGCCGCATGGCCTCACCGTGTGGCCGCAGCCAGGACGCTATTCGCTGGGCCACACCGGCATCATGCGCTGATCGCGTACTGAAGCCTTCGCTGGCGCCGGGACAGCCCACCATGCGCGGTTGACGCCAGTCGCCGTGCGTGGGTCGCCCGCCTGGCCCGCCAACCGCATCATTCCATTGCCGGGAACTGCCCGCGCGCACCGGGCAGGTGCGGCGGGCAGCCGGCCGTGCGTCAACCTCAGTGGTTCAGCGCGATGTCGATCACGAGGCCGGTGGCGATCGCAGTGAGGATCAGCTGGCCATCGTCATCGCGCACCCAGCGGTAACCCGGCTCCGGGCGACGCACGTGATAGCGCTCGTAGTCGACCACGACATACTCGCGACCGTAGTAGCGGTCGGGCAGGCGTTCGCCGCGACGGTAGGCGTGCTTTTCCCAGCCCCGGTGATTGCCGTTGTCGTGGCGGTACTCGTCGTGGTCGCCGTGGCCGTGCTTGTCATCATGGTCGTGCCAGTCGCGGTCATGGTCATGGTCGCGGTCATGGTCGCGATCGTGGTCGTCCCAGTGTTCATGTTCATGGTCTTGCACGGGGCCGGCGAGCGCCACGGCGCTGCCGCCGAGCAGGGCGACCGATAGGGCGAGGATAAACAGGCGCTTCATCAAACCTCCGGTAAGGAAAATGCACGGGCGGAAGCGACCCGCCGCAGATGGCGGGCGCTTCGTTGGGCGACGCAAGCTTACGCGGCCTTCACGCGAAAAATTTGCGCCCCGTCAACATTTGTCGCGAAACGGCGTGGTCGCACCGCGGCTCGTGCGTGGCGTTCAGCCAGTTCGAAGGAATTTGCACCACCCGCGATGGCGCCACGGTGGCATTTCGCCCGGGCGCCCCCACCTTGCTGACTTCCCCGCCGAGGACGCCGCATGATTCCGTTTTCCGTTCTGGACCTGGCCCCTGTCACCGAAGGCAGCAACGCGGCCCAGGCGTTTGCCCATACGCTGGACCTGGCGCGTCGCGCCGAACAGTTGGGCTATACGCGCTACTGGCTGGCCGAACACCACAACATGCCGGGCATCGCCAGTGCGGCGACGGCGGTGCTGATCGGTCACGTGGCCGGCGGCACCTCGACCATCCGGGTGGGGGCGGGCGGCATCATGCTGCCGAACCATGCGCCGCTGCAGGTGGCGGAACAGTTCGGCACGCTGGCCTCGCTGTATCCGGGGCGCATCGACCTGGGACTGGGGCGTGCGCCGGGGACCGACCAGGCGACGGCGCGGGCGCTGCGACGCTACTTCGACAGTGCGGAGGCCTTTCCGCAGGACGTAACGGAACTGCTTGCCTACTTCGAGCCGGCCACGCCGGAGCAGCCGGTGCGGGCCGTACCGGGCGCCGGCATCGAGGTACCGGTGTGGCTGCTCGGATCGAGTCTTTTCAGCGCCAGGCTGGCGGCGGCCATGGGCCTGCCGTTCGCCTTCGCTTCGCATTTCGCGCCCGACGCGATGGACGAGGCGCTGGCGCTGTACCGCCGCGATTTCCGCCCGTCGGCGCGCCTGCAGGCGCCTTACGCCATGCTGGGTGTCAACGTGGTGGCCGCCGGCAGCGATGCCGAAGCGCGGCGGTTGTTCACCACCCAGCAGCAGAGCTTCATCAATCTTCGCCGGGGCCGGCCGGGGCTGATCCCGGCGCCCATCGACGATATCGAAAACTACTGGACGCCCACCGAGAAATTCGGCGTGGAGAGTGCGCTGGCCTGCGCGATCGTGGGCGGGGCGGACACGGTGAAGCAGGGCATCGAGGCGTTCGTCGCACGGCATCGTCCCGACGAGCTGCTGGTGACCGCCAACGTGTTCGACCACGAGGCGCGCTGCCGCTCATTCGCGATGGTGGCCGAGGCCAGGGCGCGCATCGCCGCGAATCAGTGAGGCCGGTTCAGGGCGCGGCGAAGTTCTTCTGCAGGTCCTGCCGGCAGCGATGGAGCAGCATTGACGGGAACTGGGTGATCGAGCCGTCGGTGTAATCGGCTTCGCCGTCGACCAGGCCGTTTTCTGCCAGCAACTGGCACATGGCCAGGCGCTGCGCCGCATGCAGCACGCGGCTCATCGGCAGCGTCAGGTTGGCATGGTCGGCTTCGGCGTGCTCGGTCAACGCGTCCAGCACCAGCGGCGGCAAGTCCCAGTGACGGCCGACCTGCACGGTGAGGTGGGTGGCGATCCTGGCGCATCCAGCGATGAAGGCTGGCGAGCAGGCCGCCAGGCTGCCGCTCGCTTCCCGATCAAGCAGGCGTGCCACGGCGCCGACCCCGCTGTAACCGACCAGGCCCGCCAGATAGGCCTCGAACGGATCGCACTGGCCCTTGCTGAGAAAAACGGCGGCATGTGCGCAGCGCTCGGCGTGTTCCCATAGCCGCTGCCCCACGATCTGCCCCCGGGCGCCTGCGCTGGCCACCAGGATCGGTTTCATCACGTAGACCGACACCACATGGCGCAGGCCGATCTGGCCGAGCAGCACCACGGCGTGCTGCAGGCTGCCGACCGGATGGGCGGTGCGGTAGGTCACGCTGCCGGTGACGCGCATCACCTCGCCGACCAGCACCGGATCACGGCGGATCAGGTTGGCCAGTTGCGCGCCGTTGAGGTTGTCGCTCTTCATCGCACGCATCAGCTGCGGCAGCACGGACGGCATGCGCGGCAGGCTGCGCACGTCGAAGCGGCCGCTGTCGCACAGCTCGCGCAGGCGCTGCAGCACGGCCTGTTCGTGGGCCAGGTTCGCCTCGTCGCTGGTGCTCGCTGGCAGGTTCAGGATGAAGCGATGAAAGCGCTCCTCGATCTCGTCGCCCGACACGCTGCCGTGCGCGGCGGGAACGGGCGCGGGCGCGCCGGGCTTGCCCGACGCAGGCTCGCGCGGCGCCTGTGGTACAGGCGTGCGTTCGCGTGCGAAGAACCGCCACCAGTTGCCCGTCATCGTGCTTCCCGCTCCCACGTCAGTCCCGCCTTCGCTCCGCTTCTGTATCGGCGGGTGGCGGAAAAGATGTAGCGCGGTCCGGCGATCCTGCGACGCGAGCCTCAGCCCGCAGGCTGCGCCTGCAAGTGCTTGATCCGGCTGGCGGCGGCCAGGCCCGCGCGACGTCCGCTGGCGAAGCAGGCGGTGAACAGGTAGCCGCCGGTCGGTGCTTCCCAGTCGAGCATCTCGCCGGCGCAGAACGTACCGGGCACGGCCGTGAGCATCATCTGCTGGTCCAGCGCTTCCAGGCGCACGCCGCCGGCGCTGCTGATGGCCTCTTCGATCGGGCGCGCCTTTTCCAGCCGCAGCGGCAGGCGCTTGATGGTGCGCGCGAGGGTGTCAGTGTCGTGGAACTGCTCGCGGGTGAGCACTTCGTGCAGCAAGGCCGCCTTCACGCCGGTCAGGCCGGTCTGCCGGCGCAGGTGGTCGCTCATCGAATGGCTGCCGCGGGGTCGCGCCAGATCGCGGCACAGGCGCTCCAGCGTGCGGTCGGGAGCGAGGTCGAGCGCGAGCCTGGCTTCGCCGTGCGCGGCGATGGCGTCGCGCAGCGGGCCGGAGAACGCGTAGATCAGACTGCCTTCGATGCCGGTGGCGGTGATCACGCACTCGCCCTGGCGCGCATGCTCGGTGCCGGCGGCATCGCGAAAATGGATCGACACGGGCTTGAGCGGCGCCCCGGCGTGGCGGCCGGCGATGTGCTCGCTCCAGCCGATGTCGAAGCCGCAGTTGGCCGGCACCAGCGGCGTCATGGCCACGCCACGCGCGGCCAGCCAGGTTTGCCAGGCGCCATCGGAACCCAGTTGTGGCCAGCTGCCGCCACCCAGCGCCAGCACCACGGCGTCGGCCCGGATGGCGAGCTCGCCCGCGGGCGTGGCCATGCGCAGCGAGCCGTCGTCGTTCCAGCCCGTCCAGCGGTGATGCACATGGAAGCGCACGCCACTCTCGCGCAGGCGATGGACCCAGCCGCGCAACAGCGGGGCGGCCTTCAGATCATGCGGGAAGACCCGGCCCGAGGTGCCCACGAACGTCTCCACGCCGAGGCCGCGGGCCCAGGCGCGCACCGCGTCGGCATCGAAATCGTCAAGCCACTGGCCGACTTCCGGCGCGCGTGCGCCGTAGCGCTGCACGAAATCGGCCCTGGCTTCGCCGTGGGTGAGGTTCATGCCGCCTTTGCCGGCGATGAGGAACTTGCGCCCGACCGAGCCCTTCGCCTCGTAGAGATCCACCTCCACACCGGCGTTGCGCGCGACTTCCGCCGCCATCAGTCCGGCGGGACCTCCGCCGATGATGACCAGGCCGGGGTGGTTGGACGACGCCGAAGGCATGCGCGGGCCGTCAGTTCGCCTGGGCGGCGGTCATGCGGCGCTGCGGCTCGACCGACACGCTGGTGGTCTCGCTCATCACCTGCAACTGGCCATCCTGGATCAGGCATTGCAGGCGCATGCCGCGCTCGGACATCGCCGCCAGCATGTCCACCGTCTCGGATGCGATGTCCAGCACGGTGAGGTTGCGGTTGCGACTGAGCGAGCCGGCGATCTTCTCCCACCAGATGTCGGCGCCGCGGCCGCTGTAGTTGATCACCACGACCTGCTGCGAACGCCCGCAGGCCTTGCGGATGCGCGCCTCGTCGGGCTGGCCCAGTTCGATCCACTGTTCGATCTCGCCGGTGTACGCCTTGCGCCACAAGGCCGGCTCGTCCTCGTCGCTGAGGCCCTTGCCGAACTCGAGCCGGTCATCGGCATACAGGGCGAACGCCAGCAGTCGCACCATCAGCCGCTCTGCCGTTTCGGAGGGATGCCGGGCGACCGTCAGCGCATGGGTGGCGTAGTAGTGCCGGTCCATGTCGCTGACCTGGAGCTCGGCCTTGTAGATGGTGGCGTTGAGGGCCATGGGAATGCCTGCGCAAGGTAGCCGCCCATTGTACGCGTCCGCGGCACCCCGCCGCCTGCCGGGCCTTCCGCCGGGCGGCCCTCAGGCCCGGGGCAGGGCGTCCAGCAAGGGCTTGAGCAGGTCGATGGGCAGGGGGAAGACGATGGTGGATGCCTTGCCGCTGTTGGACATGTCGGCCATGGTCTGCATGTAGCGCAACTGCAGGGCCTGCGGTTGCTGCGACAGGGTGGCGGCGGCATCGCGCAGCTTTGCGGCGGCCTGCAGCTCGCCGTCGGCGTGGATCACCTTGGCGCGGCGTTCGCGCTCGGCTTCGGCCTGGCGGGCGATGGCGCGCACCATGGTCTCGTTGAGGTCCACGTCCTTGATCTCGACATTGCTGACCTTGATGCCCCAGGGGTCGGTGGCCTCGTCGAGCACCTGTTGCAGGCTGTGATTGATCGATTCGCGCTGCGAGAGGATGTCGTCCAGCTCGTGCTGGCCCAGCACCGAGCGCAAGCGCGTCTGCGCGAGCTGGCTGGTGGCCTGGAAGAAGTCGGCGACCTGCAGGATCGACTTGTCCGGCTCCACCACGCGGAAATACACCACGGCGTTGACGCGCACCGACACGTTGTCGCGCGAGATCACGTCCTGTGGCGGCACGTCCATCACGGTGACGCGAAGGTCCACGCGCATCATGCGTTGCACGATGGGCACCAGGATCACCAGTCCCGGCCCCTTGGTGCCGGTATAGCGACCCAGCGTCAGCACTACGCCGCGCTGGTATTCGGGCAGCACCTTGATCGACAGGAACAGCAGCGCCGCCACCCAGATCACGATCACACCGAGGAAACCGAACATGAGCTTCTCCTTTGCCATCCGGTGATCAGGCCGCCGTTACCCGCAGCAACAGGCCGTCCCGACCCACGACACGCACGCGCGCACCGGCCGGCAGGGCCGATTCGCAGCGCACGCGCCATTGTTCGCCACCAATGCGCGCCCAGCTTTCACCGCCGGCCGTCACCCCGTGCAGCAATTCGCCGGTGCCGCGCAGCAGCTGGGCGTCGCCGTTGAACGGGCGCGTCCGCCGCGATCGCGTCACCTGGCGCAGCAGCAGGGCCAGCAGCGCCGCCGCGGAAAAGGCGATGCCGCCGATCACGCCCAGGTTCACTGCATAGCCCGGCACGCCGGTGTTGAACAGCATGATCGAGCCGATGACGAAGGCGACCACGCCGCCGATGCCGATGGCGCCGACCGAGGGCGCCAGTAATTCGGCCAGCACCAGCGCGATGCCCAGCGCCATCAGGGCCAGGCCGGCGTAATTGACCGGCAGCAGCTGCAGCGCATACAGGCCGATCAGCAGGCAGATCGCGCCGGCGATGCCCGGCAGCAGCACGCCGGGATGGAACGCCTCGAGCACCAGCCCGTAAACGCCGGCCAGCAGGAGCATGTAGGCGATGGTCGGGTGCGTCACGATGCCCAGCAGGTGCGTGCGCCAGTTGGGGGCATAGTCGCGCACCGGCAGGCCGGCCACGTGCAGGGTGATGTCGTTGCCGGCCACGTGCACGCGGTGGCCTTCGGCGCTGCGCAGCAGCGCATCGGTATCGGCGGCGACGAAGTCGATCACGTGCTTCTGCAGCGCTTCGTCCGCGGTCAGCGTGGCGGCGCCGCGCACGGCCTGCTCGGCCCATTCGGCATTGCGGCCGTTGAGCTGCGCCAGCGTGCGGATTGAGGCGATCGCATCGTTGAGTACCTTGGTCGCTTCCGCATCGCTTTCGGGTCGCGGCGTGCTGCCGGCAGGCGCCGGCGTGTTGCCCAGCGGCAGGGGCGCGGCGTCGCCCAGCGGCACTGGGGTGGCCGCGCCGACGTGGGTCGCCGGGGCCATGGCGGCTATCTGGCAGGCATAGAGGATGTACGTGCCGGCGGATGCTGCCCGAGCGCCACCTGGCGCCACGTAACCGAGCACCGGCTGCTTCGACGCCAGGATGCTGGCGATGATCGTGCGCATCGCGTCGGACAGTCCGCCTGGCGTATCCATCCGCAACACGACGGCGGTGGCGCCGTCGCGCTGGGCGCGGGCCAGCGTTTCGTCCACGTATTCGGCCGCGGCGGGGCCGATCGGTCCGGTCAATTCCATGCGCACCACGAAGCCCGTGGCACGCGGGCCCCCGACAGCGGCCGGTCCGGCCACTGCAGACAAGGCGAGCGCCAGGACGAGCAGGGCGCTTGCCATCGTCCCGAGCCATCGCTGCATGCGCGCCTCCCGGTGGTGGCGGCATTACATTGCACCAGCGAATGTTGCGGCGACGTTTAAACGTGGGCGGCAAGGACCGCTTCCGGGCCCCTTCCCCCGCAGGGAAGGGGCCCGCCCCGCCCGTGGCGGGGATCAGTGCTCGTTGATCTGCAGCTTCTGCAGCAGCAGGTTGAGCTTGCCCTTCATGGCGTCTTCGGGGCGCGGCCCGTCCACGCCGTAGAACGCCGTATAGAGCACATCGGGCCTGGCCTCGGCCGAGACCCTGGTGCCGCCGACCGTGCCGATATAGGTCATGTCGTTCTCGCTGTACGGCACACCATCGTCCGGATGGTCGCGACGCACGACCTTGCCCCAGTAGTTGCGATAGCTGTCGTCGAGGTCGTCCGACGGTGCGACGTGGCGGTTGAAGCTGATCTCTTCGGCATTGTCGATATTGGACTTCACGACCACGTTGGAAACATCCCACACCACCTTGCCGTGATCCTCGAAGTAGGACATGCCCAGCACGAGCTGGCTGTCCTTGTCGATCTTCTGCAGCTCGGGCGTATAGGCGAATCCGATGCGCCGGGACTGGTAGTGGAAGTTGTTGCCGTAGTCGAAGCCGATGGCGATGTTCGACAGCGTCGCGGGCAGCAGTTCGGTGTTGCCGAGGTAGTCCTTCCACTGCGCCAGCGTGCCGCTGTAGGACACATAGACGAAATCGGCGAGCGCCTTGAGGTCATTCACCTCCTCATGCTCGCTCTTGGCTGGCACGACGCGTACCATCGCCGCGTAGCCATCGGGTACCGGCAGCATGAAGGCGATGAGGATGGAGTTGTCGTACGCCATCGGCCACACGCGCACCTGCCAGCGGCGCTGGTAGGCGTCTACGTGCATGTGCTCCTCGGTGGGCTTGCCTAGCGAGGTCACCTTGACCTGTTCGGAACCGACGCGGCGCTGCAACGGCGCGCCCTGGAGCACCAGGTCCATGAACAGCTTCGAGTCGCCGTAGAGCTGCCGGCTCGGGATGTCGTCGGGCTTGCGCAGGCGAAACATCACCTGGTTGCCGATGGCGGCCTTCGACACATAGCCGTTATGGGGCAGGTTGCCCTTGCTTTCGCTGGCGGCCGAAACCACCCAGGTGCCGTTGCTGTTGCGATGGAGCAGCGACGGGAACGGATTGAGGCTGGAGCCACCGTGCAGGAGGCGGCTGGAACCGGCGCCGTGGGGGAACATGGTGCTCGCGTTTTCCGCCAGCAGGTCGTGCAGCTGCTGGTCGGCGTTGGCGTTGTAGAGCTTCTGGTACGCGGCGCTGAAATCAGCAAAGCTCCTGGGCAGCGGGAACTCGCCCTTGAACGCGCCCGAGTGCTTGCTGTCGATCACGTCCAGCTGGTAAAGCTCGCGGGTGTCGATGACGGCGAGGTTGGCCGGCGCATGCAACACCAGCTCGATCGGCAGTGCGTAGTTGAGGTTTTCGTCGGGTGACTTCATCAGCACGACGCCGATGATCTTGCCGTCCTTGTCGAGCAACGGGCCGCCACTGTTGCCCGGCGACGCGGCGGCGGAAAAGCGCATCCACTGCCAGCGGCCGTTTTCCTCCTCCGGCGTCTGCGAGGTATACAGGCCGTCGCGGATCACCACGCCGGTGCCCAGGGCGTTGCCCACGGCATAGACCACGTCGTTCATCGCCGGATGCGTGTTGACCTCCAGCGGGGCGACCTTGGGCGGGTTCTTCAGGGTGAACTCGACGAAATCCTCCTGCAGCGAGTAGCGCGTGATCTTGTCGATGGCGTAGACGTGCCCGCTCGCGTCGCGCACCGCGGGCTCGCCCATCAGGCTGTCGATGCCCAGCGACAGCACGTGGCCGGCGGTGACATAGCGGTTGTCGCCCAGCGCAAAGGCGGTGCCCACGGAGTAGTACTTGTCGTTGCGCAGCTGGAACGGCAGTTGGTCGAGCGGCAACGGCCTCTCATACGTGAGCGTGTCGTTCACCGGCTTGGGGATCACCACTTCGAAGGTGGCGGCCTGCACCTTGGGCAGCACGGCCGGGTCGAGGGTGGCGGCATGCATCGCCGGTGCGACCAGCAGGGTGATCCAGGCCATCCATGCCAAGGGCGCGGGCACCCGCCGCGATCTCCCGGGCTGTTGCCGCGCACGCTCAGTCCGCTTGTCCATCTCCTGCCCCCGTCAGCGTTTCACGACGCCGGCTGGCGTCACCGTCGGGCTGGCGCCCGGTCATGGCTGGAGTGTAGCCAAGGCAGCGCGTCACGAAACGGGGGGTGGCACCGATATCGCCCGGATGCCTCCACCGATCAGTGCCAGGCCAGCGCATGTCACAAAAAGGCCAGACAGGCTCTAAGCTGGGGCCCTGCCGTCACGGAGTCGCGCATGCCCAGCCCCGCCGCCAGTACCTTGCAGTTGCCGCCGGGCGATTGGGCGACGGTGCTGGATGGCCTGTGCGCTCAGTTTTCGCAGATCGGGCGCGAACGCTGGGTGGACCGCTTCGCGCGTGGGCGTGTGCAGGACGAGGCCGGCCAGCCGCTGGCCGCGGACGCGCCGTATCGCGTCGGCCTGTGCGTGCGCTATTTCCGCGAGGTCGAGGACGAGCCGACGATCCCGTTCCACGAGACCTTGCTGCACGTCGACGCGCACCTGGTGGTCGTCGACAAGCCGCACTACCTGCCGGTGACGCCTGCCGGCAGCTTCGTGCAGCAGACCGTGCTGGCGCGGCTGACCCGCACGCTGGACAACCCCGAGCTGGTGCCGCTGCATCGCATCGACCGGCATACGGCGGGGCTGGTGCTGTTTTCCGCCAGCCGGGACAGCCGCGCCGCCTACCAGGCGCTGTTTCGCGAACGCGGCATCGACAAGCTGTACCAGGCCTGGGCCCCGGCGCTGCCGGCGCTCGACTGGCCGTGTGTCCGCCGCTCGCGCATCGTGGCGGGCGAGCCCTTTTTCCGCATGCAGGAAGTCGACGGGCAGGCCAACAGCGAAACGCGCATCGACGTGCTCGAGCGTGCGGGCCGGCACTGGCGCTACCAGTTGCAGCCGATCACCGGCCGCAAACACCAGCTGCGCGTGCACATGGCTGGCCTGGGCGCGCCGATCCTGCACGATCCGTTCTATCCGGAACTGAGCGGGCCGGCGGCCGATGACTATGCGCGGCCACTGCAGCTGCTGGCGCAGTCGCTGTCGTTCATTGATCCGCTCAGCGGCAAGCCGCGCCAGTTCCGCAGCGAGCGCGAGTTGTTGCCGCCCGATTGAAGGCACCGGCGCGCGGGCGCGGCTAAAATGCCGGTTCCCTCGCTGACGTGGATGTGTCGCGCGTAATGGCTGCCGTATTCAACGCCGCTGCTTCGGATGCAGCGCTGGAAGCGCTTTTCGTACCCTTCGACGTGGGCCAGCTGCGCTTGCCCGCGGACGGGCGCGTGTTGTTCCTGCGCGCGCGCGACGGCTTCCGGCTGCGCGAGATGGCGGGCGCGGGCTGGACCTGCGAACAGAGCTTCCGGCCCTTCGCCGATGCCCTGGAACGTAGCGGCATGCGCGTCGCCACGCCGGACCTCGACGCGTGCTTTCCGCTGGTACTGGTGTTGCCGCCGCGCCAGCGCGACGAGGCGCGCGCGCTGTTTGCCCACGCGGTGCGCCGGGCGATGCCCGGCGGCGTAGTGCTGGCGGCGATGCCCAATGCCGAAGGCGCCCGCTCCGGCGAATCGGATCTGGCGCGACTGGCCGGACCGCTGCAGCAGCTTTCCAAGCACAAGTGCCGCGTGTTCTGGACGCAGCCGCTGGGCGATGGCGTCGAGCATGCCTTGCTGGACGAATGGCTCGCCCTCGATGCGCCGCGCCGCAACGCCGCCGGTTACATGAGCCGGCCGGGGTTGTTTGCCTGGGACCGGGTGGACACGGCCTCCGCCTTGCTGGCCGCGCACCTGCCTGCCGACCTTGCCGGTGCGGTGGCCGATCTGGGTGCAGGCTATGGCTACCTGTCCGCCCAGGTGATGGCGCGCTGCCCTGGCGCAACCTGCATCGACCTGTATGAAGCCGAAGCGCGCGCGTTCGAGCCGGCGCGGCTCAACCTGGCGCAGGCGCAGCGCGAGTGTGGCCGTGAGGTGCCGTTCTCGCTGCACTGGCATGATGTCGCCGAGGGCTTGCCGAGGCGTTACGACGCCATCGTCAGCAACCCGCCGTTTCACCAGGGGCGCGCGGATCTTCCCGAACTGGGTCGCGCCTTCATCGATACCGCCGCCAACGCATTGCTGCCGCACGGCCGCCTGTGGCTGGTGGCCAATCGCCATTTGCCCTACGAGTCCACGCTCGCGGCACGTTTCAATCAGGTACGCACCGTGACGGTGGCAGAGGGATTCAAGGTGATCGAGGCAAACGGGGTGCGCGCATGAAACTGGTCAAGCTGATCGCCAATCTTGGTTATGGCAGTCGCAAGGACGTGGCGCTGATGTTTCGCGAAGGGCGCATCACCGACCCGGACGGCGAGGTGCTCTACGCGGACGACAAAGTGTCGCCCGAGCACATTCGCATCGACGACGAACCGCTGGATCCGCCGGCAGGCCTGGCGCTGATGATGAACAAGCCGCTGGGTGCCACCTGTTCGCGCAAGGACCAGGGCCGCGTGGTGTACGACCTGCTGCCGCCACGCTATCGCCTGCGCGATCCGGCGCTGTCGACCGTGGGCCGGCTTGATCGTGATACCTCGGGGCTGCTGCTGTTCACCGATGACGGCGCCTTGCTGCACCGGATCATTTCGCCGCGCGCGAACGTGGCCAAGGTATACGAGGCCACGCTGGCACACGACCTGCGGGGCGACGAGGGCGAACTGTTCGCCAGCGGCAGCATGATGCTCGAATCGGAAACGGAGCCGCTGGCGCCCGCCGAGCTGGAAGTGCTGGGGCCCCGGCTTGCGCGGTTGACGCTGACCGAAGGGCGTTATCACCAGGTGCGGCGGATGTTCGCCGCGGTCGGCAATCACGTGGAGGCGCTGACACGCGTCTCGGTGGGCGCACTGACCCTGGGCGACCTCGCGCCCGGGAAGTGGCGCGCGCTTGACCCGGACGACATCACGCGGATCTTTGCCGGTCCCGCCAGCCCCTGAGGCTGGCCATGGCCGCCGACCTCAGTCGGGCAGCTGCTCGCGCTGGCGGGCCAGTTCGTCTTCCCGCCGCGAGTGCGCGCCGGGTTGCCAGGACACGAGCTGGAAGTGGCTCTCGTCCCGGGTCTGGTGGTTGGAAGCGTCCTGCGGGTCCCTATGGGCGAGCATCCCTGCTACCAGCTGCATCCCGCGCTCGATGGCGGAACGGGTCAGTAGCAATTGCATGATTGGACTCCCGGCTACCCCTGCGCAGCCGTTCGAGGTCACTCTAACCATCCTCACGGGCAATACACAAATGCCAAAAGGAACTGAATTTCAACGAAGGATTCACGCAAGTCACTGTTTATCTTCACAATCATGAATGGCTGTCACCCTTGCCGTGCCCTGGCTCGCGCCTGGCGGGCCCGGGTATAGGCTGACAGCCGCGGCGACATGGGACTGGGCAACGCATGCATCACCTGCGATTCGACAATGCCTTTGTGCGCGGCCTTCCCGGCGACCCGGAGCAGGGGACGCGCCAGCGACAGGTGCTCGGGGCACTCTATTCACGCGTGGATCCGACGCCGGTCGCCGCGCCGCGCCTGGTCGCCTATTCACGCGAAATGGCCCAGGCGCTGGGGCTGGGCGAGGCGGACGTGGCCAGTGCCGAATTTGCCGCGGTGTTTGGCGGCAACGCGCAGCTGGAAGGCATGCAACCGTATGCGGCCAATTACGGTGGGCACCAGTTCGGCGTGTGGGCCGACCAACTCGGCGACGGTCGCGCCATATCGCTGGGCGAAGTGCTGGGCAGCGACGGCCTGCGCTGGGAACTGCAGCTCAAGGGCGCCGGGCGCACGCCTTATTCGCGTGGCGCCGATGGTCGCGCGGTGCTGCGTTCATCCATTCGCGAATTCCTCTGCAGCGAGGCGATGCACCACCTGGGCGTGCCGACCACGCGCGCACTGAGCCTGGTGATGACCGGCGATACGGTAGTGCGCGACATGTTCTATGACGGCCATCCGGAGGCGGAGCCCGGCGCCATCGTGTGCCGCGTCGCGCCGTCCTTCATCCGTTTCGGCAACTTCGAATTGCCTGCAGCGCGCGGCGATGTCGCCCTGCTGCAACAGCTTGTCGATTTCACCATCGCGCGCGATTTCCCGGAGCTGCGCGGGGAGGGCGAAGCGCTCTACGCCGAATGGTTCGGCCAGGTGTGCGAGCGCACGGCCGTCATGGTGGCGCACTGGATGCGTGTGGGTTTCGTGCACGGGGTGATGAACACCGACAACATGTCCATTCTCGGCCTCACCATCGACTACGGCCCGTACGGGTGGGTCGACAATTTTGATCGCGAATGGACGCCCAACACCACCGACGCCGGGCGCCGCCGCTACCGCTTCGGCCAGCAACCCAATGTCGCATGGTGGAACCTGTCGCGACTGGCGATGGCGCTGTCGCCGCTGTTCAGCGGCACCGAGCCGCTGCAGGCCGGACTGGACCGCTATGCGGACGTCTATGCCGGCGCCGATCGGCTCACCATTGCGGCCAAGCTCGGCCTGGCCGAGTGCCGGGACGACGACGTGGAACTGATGCGCGACCTGTATGCGCTGCTGGAACAGGCGGAGGTCGACATGACGCTGTTCTTCCGCACGCTGACGGAGGTCGACCTGCACGCCGTGTCGCTCACGCCGCTGCATGCGGCCTTCTACGACGAGGCCCTGCGTGCGGCGGCCGAACCGGCTTTCCTGGCGTGGCTGGCGCGATACGCGGCACGCGTGGCCGACGACCCGTTGAGCGATGACCAGCGGCGTGCCCGCATGCGCGCCGCCAATCCGCGCTACGTGATGCGCAACTATCTGGCGCAGGAAGCCATCGACCGCGCCACGGCCGGCGATGACGCAGGCATCCACGAACTGCTGGAGGTGATGCGCCGTCCTTACGACGATCAGCCCGGGCGCGAACACTATGCGCAGAAGCGTCCCGACTGGGCGCGCCAGAAGGCGGGCTGCTCCATGCTTTCCTGCAGTTCCTAGGCCGGCGACATGCGCGGCCACCGCGTTGCTGCCCGGCGCACGGCCACGGCCGCGATGGTCGTGCTGGGCATGTTGTGGACATCGCCGAACACGGTGCTCGGGCTGCTCGCCGGTGGCCTGGGCATGTTGCTGGGAGCGCGCGTGCAATGGCGCGCGCGCGAGCAGGCCATCGTGTTCCGGCGTTGGCCGTGGGGTGCTGGCGGCGCACTGACGCTCGGCAACGTCATCCTCTACACCGGCGACAACCTCGACACGCCGTGCCTTACCTATGCGCATCGCGCCGGGCGTTGCAGCGAGGCGGCCATCGTGCTCGCCGATCACGAACGCGCCCACGTCTACCAGTACATGCTGTTCGGCCCGCTGTTCCTGCCGCTGTACCTGCTGTGCGGTGGCGTCAGCGTACGCAATCCCTTCGAACGGGCGGCGGATCGCTATGCGCAAAGCGGCCGTGGCTGGTGTCCTTGATCCCGGCCGGGTGCATCGATCGCCGACGCTCCTGCCATGGGCCAGGCCACGCATCGCCGCGCTGACGACGTTGCACCAGCCCCGGCCTTACGTGTTGGGCGGGTCAGGCGCCCGCCAGCGATTCGCGATAGGCGCGGCGCACCAGTTCGTGGAAATGGTGCACGGCGTTTTCGCGCAGCGGATTCAGGCGCCCCATCTCGTACGAGCCGGAAGCGAGGCCGCGCTGCACGTCCTGGCAGATCGTCACGTCCTCTTCCTGCACTTCGTCGCTGAACTCGATGTCCTTGCTGCGCCGCGAATGCGCGGCAGAACTGTCGTCGGGCAGGTAGTAGAAATCGAACTCCACCCGGCAGCGGTCCACGCCGATCGGCAATACCCGGTTGGTCTGCAGGCGGCCCGGCAGGATATTGAGCATGGTGTTGGGGTAGATGAAGTAGTAGAGCGCTTCGCCGCTGCCGTAGAGGTCGCTGCCGCTTTCCAGCGGGCTGAACTGGAACGAATACCACGGCGCCGTCTCGGTGATGTAGCTGCGGTAGTCGAGCAGGCTGTTCAGGCCGGGGTGGATGTGCGGGACGTGGTAGCCCTCCAGGTAGTTGTCGACGTAGACCTTCCAGTTGCAGGCCACCTCGTAGCTGGAGCGGTGGTGGAAGACGTAGCCCTCCAGCGAGCGGTCGGCGCCCAGGCGTTCGTCGATGCCTGCCACCAGTTCGTCGAACGGGGGCGCATCGCTGATGGCGACGAAGACCAGGCCCTGCCACACCTGCACGCGTACTTCCGGCAGGCGGATATCCGAGGGATTGAAGTCCGGCGTGCGCCCCATCTCCGGCGCGCCGCGCAGCACGCCGTCGAGACCGTAGGTCCAGCCGTGGTAGCGGCAACGAAGGGCCTTGGCACCCTTGCCGTCGCAACTGGCGATGGGGCCGGCGCGGTGGCGGCAAACATTGTGGAAGCCACGGATGGTGCCGTCCTCGCCGCGCACCACCAGCAACGGCAGGCCGGCGATGTCGGTCACTACATGGTCGCCGGTGCCGGCAAGCTGCGACTGGTGGCAGACCAGCTGCCAGCTGCGCGCGAAGATCGCCCTGGCGTCCAGCGCCACCATGCGCGCATCGGTGTAGAAGCGCGCAGGCAGGGTCAGGGCGTGATCGAGCGGCTGCGAGGCGAGGACGGGGGCATCGAGCAAAACGTGCATGGCGACGTACCGGCGTGGGATTTGCTCAGTATCTGCCGCTTTGCCGCCGGAGTGAAAGGGGCGCACCGGGCTTTCAGGCCACCGTCGACAGCTGTGCCTGCACCTCGTTGATCGACAGGCGGATGCGCTGGCTGAAGATCGAATCCTCGTGATGGATCAACACCAGCCGTTCAGTGGCGCGGGTCATGGCCACGTAGAGCAGGCGGGCCTCGTCGGCTTCGTCCTTGCCGGGCTTGGGCAGCGAGCCCAGGCCCGGAATGATCACCAGGGGGAACTCCAGGCCCTTGCTGCCATGCATGGTCACCAGTTTCACCGCGTCCTCGACCACGAACAGCGAGGTGCGGCCAGTGCTTTCGGCGAGGCGGCTGGGGATGCCCGCGCGCTCCAGCGCCTCATGCAGCTTTTCGCCCTCCCAGGCATTGCGGAAGATCACCGCCATGTCGGACAAGGCGCGGCCTGCGGCCCGCTCGTCGCGCAGCCGCTCGATGATCGCCGGCAACTGCTGTTCCATGCGCTCCACGCGGATCAATTCGGGCAGCGCGCCGCGCCGTCCCGCGCTCTGCGGGGCGATCAGCGGCACGCCATCGTCGTCATCCGGGCGTTCCAGCAGCAGTTCGCTGGCGAAGCCGCGTGCCACGGAAAGGATCTCCAGCGTATTGCGGTAGTTGAGCTTGAGGATGGTCGTGCGGCCCTGTGCCTGCACGCCCAGGCTCTTCCAGCTGATCTTCTTGCGCTGGGCCTGCCCGTAGATGTTCTGCGCGTCGTCGTACAGCACCAGCAGCGAGTTGGTGTCCGGGTCGATCATCTGCACGATCAGCCGGTACCAGTCGGGCTCGAAATCGTGGCCTTCGTCGACCAGCACCGCGCCATACTGGAATCGAGGGATCTGGCCGCTGTCGACGCCCGCGATCACCGCCGGCGGCAGCTCGTCGGCCACGTGCGGGCCTTCGGGTGGCTGCGGCACGTGATAGGCCGTGAGCATGCTGCGGCACCAGGTATGGAAGTTGTAGACCTGCACCTTGTCGCTGAGGCCGCGCTCGCCCATCAGCTGGTCCAGTCGCGCCGCCAGCGTCTTGTTGTAGCAGAGCACCAGGATCGGCTTGGCCAGGGAACGCGCCAGCTGCATGGCGCGAAAGCCCAGGATCATGGTCTTGCCCGAGCCAGCCACACCGTGAATGATGCGGTGCTCGTCGCCCAGCGAGCGCGCCAGCAGTTCCTGCTGCGCATCCATCACCTTGACCAGTTCGGGAATCTCGAGCGAGGTCGCCTCGCTGCGTTTGCCGGGCGCAAACAGGCCGAACTGCCCTTCGCCGGGTTCCAGCCGGATTTCCGGGAACAGGTGCCAGCGCACGCGATCGATCTGCGGCAAGGTCAGCGCCGCGGGAAAGATCTGCGGAAACATCGCCCACAGGCGTTCCTGGAAGGCTTCCGGGTCCACTGATTCGTACATCTCGTCCTGGCAGATCACCAGGTGGGCGGGAATGGCCGCATCGAGCTGGCCGGCCTCGAACTGCTTGCGGCTGATGTTGGAAAGCACCACGCCGTAGCCCCACGGCATCAGCAACTGGCCTTCGTAGTGATGGCCGGGTGGATAGCACAGCGCGGGATCGCGCAGCAGCTCCTTGTGGATTTCGTTCGCGCAGTCGCGCGCCTGCATCAGCGGGTTGGGTTCCTTCACGCTGCTGCTGCCGGCGAGCAGGGTGAACAGCGTGCGGTCGGCCTGCTGGACGCTGCCCGGTTTCCAGTCCTTGACCTCCAGCACCAGCAGGCCGCGCCGTGGATGGAACACGATGAAATCGGGGTGGCGCTGCCGCGGTCCGATCGGCACGTCGTACCAGAGCAGGTAGTCGTCCTCGAGTTTCTGCTCAAGCCGCTCGGAAAATCGCCTCTCGCCGCTGCCCATGCGCGACAGGCAGCCATTTCGGTTTGGAATCAGCGTCGCCACCAGGGTCCCCAGGCAATCCGTCCGGCGACGTTAGCCGAACCGCGCGGGGTGTCAATCGTGCCTCAATGCCAGCGCTGCAACGATTCCGCCGGCACGCCCATCCTGCTGCAGGCACGGCTGGCGATGCCGTCGGGCAGGGCGGCGCGGAACACCGGCGCCACCGACCACAGCGCACGCGCGGCCAGCCCCGCCTGCGCGCGCTGCAACGGCGTGCGTTCCAGCATGCTTTCGGCCCATGCGGGAAGGAGGGCGGCGCCGGCCTGCAGGAACACGTCGCGCGACAAACCAGCGACCGGCACGGGCAGTCGGACGCGTGACAACACGCCAAGCACTTCGCGCGAGCGCGCGGTGAACGACAGCTCGGCGCGAACCCGGCGGAAATAGCCGTTGATCTGCGCTTCGGATGCGGGCACCTCGCGCGCGCCCAGCGCCTCGGCCACGCGGCGTACTTCGTCGTAATAGCGATCCGCCGCGCCGGCAGGCAGCTGCACATGGCTGTAGCGGCGGAAGCCCTGCAGGAAGCTGTAGGCCTCGGTGACATGCACCCAGGTGAGCAAGTGCGGATCGTCGGCGGCATACGGACGTCCATCTTCCGCCTTGCCACGCACCTGCGCATGAATGGTCCTGACGCGCTCGATCAGCATCATGGCCTGGTCGCGCGGCGCGTAGGTGGTGCCGCTGACGAAGGTCGTGGTGCGACGCAGGCGACCGACCAGGTCGTCGCGGAAGTTCGAATGGTCCCACACGCCAGCCAGTGCCAGCGGATGCAGGGTCTGCAGCATCAGCGCGGCGAGGCCACCTGCCAGCATGCCGGGGAAGTCGGCATGCACGCGCCAGGTCGCGCTGTCGGGCCCGAACAAGCCTGGATCGCCCATGGGCCGGTCGTACTCGATCAGGCCGCCGCCGCCGCGCGGAAACGCGCCCAGCACCCAGCGTCGGATCGGTTCGCGGGCGGGCAGGGCAAGCAGTTTCCAGGGCGAGCGCATGGCTGCAGTGTATCGCCTGGTTTCAATTGCATCCTTTGCACGGGTGATCACGCTGTGTTATTCCTTGATCCATGACCTCCCTCTCCGCCCGCCAGTATTTTTGGTTTTACGGCTATCCGATGCCGCTGGCGGAGGGTTGGTAGCGATTGTCCTGACGACAAGACACCATTCCCAAAAGGCCGCCAGCCACCACTGGCGGCCTTTTTCATGGTCGCGAGTGGAACCCTCCAGGAGACCACCGTGAACCCTTCCACCGATGACCTGCGCATCCGCGCCATCACCACGCTGAGCACGCCCGCCGAAGTCATGCGCGACTGCGCGATGTCGGCACGGGCGGCGCAAACCGTGGCCTCGTCGCGCATGGCGCTGCATCGCATCCTCGCCGGCGACGACGACCGGCTGGCCGTGGTGATCGGCCCGTGTTCCATCCACGACACCGCGGCGGCGCTCGAGTACGCCGGGCGCCTGGCCAGCCAGCGCCGGCGCTTCGCGAATGAACTGGAAATCGTCATGCGGGTGTATTTCGAGAAGCCGCGTACCACGGTGGGCTGGAAGGGACTCATCAACGACCCCGACCTGGACGGCAGCTTTCGCATTGACAAAGGCCTGCGGCTCGCACGCGGCCTGTTGCGCGACATCAACGAAGTGGGCGTGCCGGCGGGTTGCGAATTCCTGGACATGATCACGCCGCAGTACATCGCCGACCTGGTGGCGTGGGGCGCGATCGGTGCGCGCACGACGGAAAGCCAGGTGCATCGGGAACTGGCGTCCGGCTTGTCCTGTCCGGTCGGCTTCAAGAATGGCACCGACGGCAATGTCAGGATCGCCATCGATGCGGTGCAGGCGGCATCGCAGCCGCACCATTTCATGGCGGTGACGAAGGACGGTCAGACGGCCATCGCGGCGACCACCGGCAACGAGGACTGCCACGTGATCCTGCGTGGTGGCAGTTCGCCCAACTACGCTGCCGACTGCGTCCACGCGGCCTGCGACGCGATCGCCGGAGCGGGCCTGAGGGGGCGCGTGATGATCGACGCCAGTCACGCGAACAGCAGCAAGCAGCCGGAGAACCAGCCGCACGTGGTGGCGGATATCGCCGGCCAGCTCGCCGCCGGCGAGCGGCGCATCATCGGCGTGATGGTGGAGAGCCACCTGCAGGGCGGCCGCCAGGACCTCGTGGCAGGCCAGCCGCTGCGCTATGGCCAGAGCATTACCGACGGCTGCATCGACTGGGACAGCTCGGTGGCCGTGCTCGAGCGGCTGGCCGAAGCCGTGCACCTGCGCCGTGCGTCATCGGCGCCGCAAAGGCGGGCCGCCAGTGCCGGCTGCTGAGGCGGTTCAGGCTTCCAGTTGCGCATCGAGCGTGATGGTCGCCTTGAGCACCTTGGACACCGGGCAACCTTCCTTGGTGGCCCTGGCGATCGTGTCGAAGGTGGACTTGTCGATGTTGGGTACCTTGGCCCGGGTGGTCAGATCCACCGTCGTGATGGCGAATCCGTCGCCGTCCTTGTCCAGGGTGACGACGGCCTTGGTGTCAATATGTGCCGCGCTGAATCCGGCCTGCTCGAGCCCGGCTGCGAGGGCCATCGTGTAGCAGCCGGCGTGCGCGGCGCCGAGCAGTTCCTCGGGATTGGTGCCGGGGCCGTCCTCGAAGCGCGAGCGAAAGCCGTAGGGCGCATCGCGCAATACCCCCGTCGCGGTCGACACGGTGCCCGTGCCATTCTTCAGACCGCCTGACCAGCTGGCGGAAGCATTCTTTTTCACGGCTGTCTCCTCGGCGACGGCGACGATCGTCCGCGGAGTCTGCCCAGTCACCCATGCAAGAAATGCGAAAAACCGGCGTCGGCGCCTTCACGTGGGATTCGCCGCGATGTGCTCTATTCTCTCGCGCCCTCGTCATTCCCCAGTCGAGCACGCCATGACCGCCCCCATCAACCATGACCCGCAAGGCCACCGCTTCGAAGTCAAGGTCGACGGTATTCCCTGTGTACTCGACTACACGCTCGCCGATGGCGTCATGACCATCACGCACACCATCGTGCCGTCCGCCGTCGGCGGTCGCGGCATTGCTGCGACGCTGGTGCGCACGGCGCTGGACACGGCGCGCACGGAGCACTGGAAGGTCGACCCTGCCTGCTCCTATTCCGAGATCTGGATGACGCGCCATCCCGAGTACGCCGACCTGCACGTCTGACGCGCTCTCGCATCGCATGAACTCACGCCATGGCGGGTGCTGGCGCGGCGGGCGAACCCGACTAAGATGCGCCATGCCCGATGAGCGGCGAAGGGAGAGAGCGTCTTGGCGATGTGTCGTACCTGCTGCGCGGGGATGCCCGCATGAATGTTCCCGGCGGAAAGCCTTCGCCCCACGGCAACTCGGCCCGCCACTGGCTGGCCTTCCACAACTTGCGGGCCAGGCCCCGGCTGGTCGTCTCGGCCGTCATTTTCGTGCTGGTTTCGCTGGTGCTATGGCGATGGGGGCACCTGAACCCGCACAAGGCCCTGCTGGTCGGTTTCGACGTCGGCGTCCTGATCTATCTGGTCGCGCTGGCCACGTTGTTCAACCAGGCGCGCACGCCCGGCCTGATGCACGGCGAGGCCCGCAAGCAGGACACCGGGCGCTGGGGCGTGCTGTGGGCCGGGGTGGGGCTGACCGCCTTCGTCGCCATGGCGCTGACCACCGAAGTCGGCGCCGCCCGCGGCGGTGACGCCGAGGCACTGGTGATCGCGGCGGCCAGCATCGTGCTGTCGTGGCTGTTCATGAACATCTTGTTCGCGATGCACTATGCCCACGGCTTCTACGGCGACTTCGGCAAGCAGCACGAAGGGTTGGAATTCCCGGGGACGGAGCAGCCGGACTACTGGGACTTCGCCTATTTCGCCATCGTGATCGGCATGACCTTCCAGGTCTCCGACGTGCAGATCACCAGCCGCTACCTGCGTCGCGTCGCGCTGCTGCACAGCGTGATCGCGTTCTTCTTCAACGTGTTCATCATCGCCATCAGCGTGAACATCGCCGCGGGGCTGGCGGGTTAAGCGCGGATCATTCCGGCGCGAACCGGAATGACGATCCCGCATCGGGCCCGTGGCGAGCGGGCTCAGTCCCTGAAGTTGTCGAACTGCAACGGCAGCTCCACGTCGGCCTTGCGCAGCACGGCCATGGCCAGTTGCAGGTCGTCGCGCTTCTTGCCGGTGACGCGCAGCTTGTCGCCGTTGATCTGGGCTTCCACCTTCAGCTTGGCGTCCTTCAGCGCAGCGACCAGCTTCTTGGCCACCGGCTGCTCGATCCCCTGCTTCACGGTGATCTTCTGGCGGGCGCCGCCCAGGTTGGTCTCCGGGTCGGACACGTCGAGCGCGCGCACGTCGATCTTCCGCGAGGTCAGGCGGCCACGCAGGATGTCCATCATCTGCTCGAGCTGGAATTCGCTGGGGGCGCTCTGGGTGATGACGAACTTGTCCAGTTCGTACTTCGCGTCCGTGCCCTTGAAGTCGAAGCGGCTGGTCAGCTCCCGGTTGGCCTGGTCCACGGCGTTGGTCAGTTCGTGCTTGTCGACTTCGGAGATCACGTCGAAGGAAGGCATGGCGGCGGCTCGCTGGGCGGATGGAGCGGAAAGTGTACGCGATGCAAGTGGTGGGATAATGCCCCGTTTCTGCGCGTGATGCAGGTGCAGGGCAAGTGAAGAGGAGCGCAGCTTGAAAACGGATGTACTGGTCATCGGCGCGGGAGCGGCGGGCCTGATGTGCGCCATCGTGGCGGGGCAGCGCGGGCGCAGCGTGCTGGTGGTCGACCATGCCAACAAGGTCGGCAAGAAGATCCTCATGTCCGGCGGCGGCCGCTGCAATTTCACCAATCTTGGCGTCACCCCGGCCAGCTATCTTTCGGCCAACCCGCACTTCGCCAAGTCGGCGCTGGCGCGCTACACGCCGTGGGACTTCATCGCCATGGTGGAGAAGCACCGCATCGCCTACCACGAGAAAGAGCTCGGCCAGCTGTTTTGCGACGAATCGTCCAAGCTGATCGTGCGCATGCTGCTGGACGAATGCGCGCAGGCCGGCGTGCGCATCGAGAGCAGCTGCGGCGTCGACCGCGTGCGTCGCACCGAGGAAGGCTTCACCGTCCACACCGCGCGTGGCGAAGTGCATGCGCAGTCGCTGGTGGTCGCCAGTGGCGGGCTGTCGATCCCCAGCATGGGTGCCACCGGGTTCGGCTACGAGCTGGCGCGGCAATTCGGCCATGCCGTGCTGCCGACGCGCGCGGGCCTGGTGCCGCTGACCCTGAGCGGCAAGCACCAGGAGCGCTACCAGGATCTGTCCGGCGTGGCGCTGCCGGCGGTGGAGGCGCGCGTGGGCAAGCGTTCGTTCAAGGCCGGCATGCTGATCACCCATCGCGGTGTCAGCGGGCCGGCCATCCTGCAGATTTCGTCCTACTGGCAGCCCGGCGACGACTTGCGCATCGACCTGCTGCCGGACCTCGACGCGGCGGCGTGGCTGCAGGAGCAGCGCGCCGCGCATCCGGCGGCCGAGTTGAAGAACGTGCTGTCCGACGTGCTGCCACGCCGCCTGGCGCAGCGGCTGTGCGAGCTGTGGTTCGAGAGCCGGCCCATGCGCCAGTACCGCGAGGCGGAGCTGGCCAACATTGGCGCGCAGCTGCATGCCTGGCCGATCGTGGCCAGCGGCACGGAAGGCTATCGCACGGCCGAAGTCACGCTGGGCGGTGTCGACACCGATGGCCTGTCCTCATCGACCATGCAGTCGAAACTCGTGCCCGGCTTGTTCTTCATCGGCGAAGTGGTCGACGTCACCGGCTGGCTGGGGGGCTACAACTTCCAGTGGGCGTGGGCGTCGGGACGCGCCGCGGGCGAAGTGGCCTGAGCCTGCGCTTTCGCGTGCGCTCAACGCGTGGCGTGATCCACTGCAGCGGTTGCCAGCGTTGGAGGAAGTAGGCATGAAAGTCGGCTTTATCGGCCTTGGCGCCATGGGCAGTGCCATGGCCAGCAACCTGATCAAGGCGGGCCACGAGGTCACCGTATGGAACCGCTCGCCGGCGGCGGCCGAGCCGCTGGGCTCGCTCGGTGCCAGGGTGGTGCGGACCGCCGACCGGGCGGCGCAGGGTGACGTGGTGTTCAGCATGCTCGCCAACGATGAGGCTGTGCGCGAGGTGATACTCAGCGGCGGCCTGCTCGACGAGATGGACCGGGGCACCGTGCACGTCAATCACGCCACCATTTCGGTGGCGCTGGCCAGGGAGCTGGCCGCCGAGCACGCCAGGCGCGGGCTGGACTATGTGGCGGCGCCCGTATTCGGTCGTCCCGACGCGGCCGCGGCCGCCAGGCTCACCATCGTCGCCGCCGGCAAGCCCGCCGTCATCGAGCGCGTACGCCCCCTGCTGGAGGCGATGGGCAGTCGCGTGTGGTCGATGGGCGATGCGCCGGAGCGTGCCAACGTGGTGAAGATCGCCGGCAATTTCATGCTCGGCGCCGCCATCGAGAGCATGGCCGAGGCCTCGGCGCTGACGCGTTCCTACGGCGTCAGCGCGGCCGACTTCCTGGAAGTCATGACCCACTCGCTGTTCGCGACACCGGCTTTCCAGGGCTATGCGGCGCTGATCGCCGAGCAGCGTTACACGCCGGCGGGTTTTGCCTTGCCGCTGGGCTACAAGGACATCGGGCTCGCGCTCGCCGCGGCCGATGCCGCGCGGGTGCCGCTGCCTCTGGCGGGCCTGCTGCGCGACAGCCTGCTCGAGGCGCTGTCGGCCGGTGACGAGGACGTGGACTGGTCGATCATGGCCCAGGTCGCGTCGCGTCGCGCCCATCTGGACGAACGCAATCTCTAGCGAGCCTGCCGCCGCCGCGTGAGCCAACGGTCCAGCTGGTTGGCGAAGGCCTGCTTGTCGCGTGGATGGAAGGCGGCCGGGCCACCGGTGTCGACGCCGGCTCCGCGCAGTTCGTCCATGAAGTTGCGCATGCCCAGCCGCTGCGCAATGGTCTCGGCGGTATACAGCTCGCCGCGCGGATGCATCGCCAGTGCGCCTTTGCCGATCACCAGCGAGGCGAGCGGGATGTCCTGCGTGACCACCAGGTCGTCTACCGCCACGCGCTGCACGATCTCGGTGTCGGCCACGTCGAAGCCGCCGGGTACCTGGATGGCGCGGATGAAGCGCGACGGGGGCGTGCGCAGCCACTGGTTGGCGACGAGGGTGACCTGCACCTGCTCGCGTTCGGCCGCGCGAAACAGCACTTCCTTGATCGCCACCGGGCAGGCGTCGGCATCCACCCAGATTTGCGCCGCGTGGTTCAATCCTGTCCGCTCCAGTGCAGCGCGCCGTCGATGATGGTGTGGGTGCGACCGCCGATCCAGACCGTGTCGCCTTCGATGCGCACGGCCAGGCTGGCGTCGTGGCCGATCTCGCGGCCCTGGCTCACGGTGTAGCCGCGCGCCAGCGGGCCGGTGGGCTCGGCATGCGCGATATAGGCCGCAATCAGGCCGTTGGCGGCGCCGGACGCGGGGTCTTCCACCAGCCCGACGCCCGCCGGGAAGGCGCGGACCACCAGTTGGTGGTCCGCATGCGAACTGCGCGCGAATACGCACAGGCCCAGGCTGTCGGTCGCCCGGGCCAGCGCCCCGATCGCGGCGTGGTCGGGTTGCCAGTGGCGCAGACTGGTTTCGTCCGCGCATTCGGCCAGCCACCAATGGCGGCCACCGGCCACGAAGGCGGGGGGGAGGTGCCCCAGTTCGATCCCGGACAACGCCGCGCGCAGCAGCGGATGGGCATCGCTCCCGACTTTTTCCACCACCGCCTGCGGCGACTTCAGCAGCAGCTGGCGGCTGTCGCAGGCTCCTTCAATGCGGATGGGCAGCACGCCGGCACCGCATTCCTGCCACAAGACGCCATCGACGGGGCGCGCAAGGCCGCACAGCAGCACGGCATGGGCGCTGCCGATGCTGGGATGGCCGGCGAAGGGGATTTCCTTGTGCGGCGTGAAGATGCGCACACGGTAACTGGCACCCGGCCGGGTGGGCGGCAGCAGGAAGGTGGTCTCGACCAGATTGGTCCAGCGGGCAAAGGCTTGCATGCGGGCGTCGCTCCAGCCGGTGGCGTCGGTGACGACGCCCAGGTGGTTGCCGCCGCCAGGCGTGGCGGCAAAGACGTCCAGATGCAGGTAACGGATCGACATGGGCAAGGGTCCGCAGGCGTGGGGGAAGCGCGCGAGAGCCGCGCATCATAGTGCGGTTTGACGCCCGGTGTCCGCCATGGGGCCACTCGTGGAGTCGACAAGCGGCCAGCGCACAGCCAAGATGCGGGTTCTTTGTCGCCGAAATCCGGTCTTCCTGGAATACCGCATGATCACGCTGGCCATCATCGCCATCACCTGCATTGTTTCTTTCATGGCGTTGAACAACGGCCGCCTGATGAATGACCTGATCCTGTGGCCGCCGGCCATCGCACGCAACCGGGAATACCACCGGCTGGTGACCTACGGACTGGTCCATGCGGATTTCAACCACCTGCTGTTCAATATGCTGACCCTGTTCTTCTTTGGCCGGGCGGTGGAAGGCTTCTACACCGCGAATCTCGGCGCGCTGGGTTTTGCCCTGTTCTACATCGGCGCACTGGTGGTCTCGATCCTGCCCACCTACCTGAAGAACCGCGGCAACCCGAACTACCGCAGCCTGGGCGCCTCCGGCGCGGTGTCGGCGGTGCTGTTCGCCTTCATCCTGCGGGCGCCGTGGTCGAGCATCATCGTGCTGGTGGTGCCCATGCCGGCGATCATCTACGCCGTGCTGTACGTGGCCTATTCGGTCTACATGGATCGCCGCGGCCAGGGCAACGTGAACCACAGTGCGCACCTGTGGGGCGCCGCATTTGGCGTGGCCTTCACCTTGCTGATGCAGCCCTCCGTGTTGTCGCACTTCCTCGAGCAGCTCGCGCAACCGCGCTTCTGAGCAGCGCACGCCCGAAACATCAGGCCTGCACCGGCTTCCTGCTCACCCGGTATACATCTTTGCGGTGCTAATCCTCGCGTTGCCTGGCGTACAACCAAGGCGTCGGGCTTTCTCGACCAATGCAGGAGTGAAGACGCATGGCAACGACGCGCAAACCGGCCGCGAAGAAATCCGCGGCCAGGAAGGCAGCCACCCGCAAGAGCACCCGCAAGACCGCTTCGAGGAAGGCCGCCGCCAAATCGACGACGGCCCGCAAGAGCGCCGTGCGCAAGCCGGCAGCGAAGAAGGCGGCAACCCGCAAGAAGGCCGTCGGCAAGGCGGCAGTCCGCAAGACGGCGACGAAAAAGGCGGCTGCCCGCAAGGTCGCCACCAAGCGGCCGGCGACCCGCAAGGCGACGGCGAAGAAGGCCGCAGTGAAGAAATCCGCAGTGAAGAAATCCGCCACCCGCAAGGCCGTGGCGAAGAAGGTAGCCACCCGCAAGTCCACCGCCAGGAAGGCCGCCACGAAGAAGGTTGCCGCCAGCAAGCCGTCCGCCAGGAAGGCGGTGGCGAAAAAGGCCGTCGCCCGGAAAGCGCCGGCCACGAAGGCGCCGGTGCGGAAAGCCGGCACCACGAAGACGGTACGCAAGCTGGCCGGCAGGGCCGTTGCAGGAGCCGCGCAGCGCAGGGCCGCCGCGAAAAAGACCCCGGCAAGGCGACCTCGTTCATCGACGCCCGCGCCGCGCAGGGCGGCGAAGCAACCCATCACGCCACAGGAAGCCGTGGCACACATCCAGGCGCTGCTCGAGGCCAAGCAGGAGCGCGTCAAGCAGGGCCCGACCTGGCCGGGGGCAGACCAGTTTCCGTCGGGAGACCATGGCAATAATCACGGTGGGATAGGGCAGGGCGGCGGGGTTTCCAGCGAAGCCGTCTACGGCCACATCCGCCAGCCGCCGGAGCGCAGCGGCAACGGTTGAGGCGATCGGGCGGCGGGCCAGACGGCGCCTGTCGGTGCGCATGGCTGGCGAGAAAATATTTCCAGCCATGCCCGCCGCATTCAGTGCGCACTCAACGGAACAGGTCTAGCGTGGAGCCATCCTCCATCGAGGTCATGGCCATGAAACGCGTGCTTGCCGGTCTTGCCCTGGCGGTCGCCACCGCGGCACTGTCCGGTTGCTACTACTACCCGAACTACAGCTACGTACGCCCGGTCGGCAGCTATGGCGGCGATGCCTACTACGGCACCGGCGTGACCTATGACAGCGGCTACTACGCGGCCCCCGGCTATTACTACCCCTATGGCTACTATGGCTGCTGTTACGGGCCGGCGGTAAGCATCGGCATCGGTGGCCTCTGGTACGGTGGCTCGCACTACGGCGGCCACTATTACAACGGCCACGGTGGCTATTACGGCCATGGGCATGGTGGCTGGAGCGGCGGCCACGGCGGTCACGGCAGCTGGGGCGGCCATGGCGGTGGTGGCCATGGCGGTGGCGGCAACAACGGCCACTGAAGTCGCGGCACAATCGCGGCATGAGCTGGTCAGCCGCCACGCCGCCCACCCGACGGATCCTCAGGCCCATCGCTTCCCTGGCGATGGGCCTTGTGCTGTCCGCCTGCAGCACGGTGGGCTACTACGCCCACGTGGCGCACGGGCAGGGCGAACTGGTGCTGCATCGGCGCGCGGTGGACAGCGTCATCGACGATCCCCGCACCGATCCGGCATTGAAACGCCGGCTGGAACTCTCGCAGCAGGCGCGCCGGTTTGCCTCCACCCGTCTCGCCCTGCCGGAAAACCGCAGCTATACCAGCTATGTGCCGCTGGACCGGCCTTACGTGGTCTGGAATGTGTTCGCCACGCCGCGCTACGCAGTGGAGGCCATCCAGCATTGTTTCCTGTTCGCCGGCTGCGTCGCCTATCGTGGCTATTTCACCCACGACAAGGCCAAGGCCGAGGCCGCGCGCCTGCAGGCGCTCGGCGATGACGTCTACGTCAGCGGCGTGGCAGCGTATTCCACGCTGGGCTGGTTTGCCGATCCCATCCTCAGCAGCATGCTGCACTGGGACGACGACGAACTCGCCGGCACCATCTTCCACGAGCTCGCGCACCAGCGCCTTTACGTGAAGGACGACAGCGAATTCAACGAGTCCTTCGCCGCCTTCGTGCAGGACGAGGGCGTGCGCGAATGGCGGCTTTCGCGCGGACTGGCCCCGTCCGAAGGGCACGACAAGGCCATGGACGACGGCTTCACCAAGCTGGTGCTCGACCTGCGCCATCGCCTGAAGACGCTCTACGCCAGCGGCATCGACGAACCGCACATGGCCACCGGCAAGCAACGCGAAATCGCGGACTTTCGTGCACGCTACGCCGCCTGGCGCGAGCGCGAGTGGCCAGGTGACCATCGCTACGATGCGTGGGTCGCGTCACCCATCAACAATGCCCGCCTGCTTCCCTTTGGCCTGTACGCCCACTGGACACCGGCCTTTGCCGCGCTGTTCGAGCGGTCAGGGCGGCAGTGGCCGGTGTTCTACGAGGATGCACGGCAATGGTCGCGCCTGCCGCCAGCGGAGCGCAGCAAGCTGCTCCAGCAATGGCTCGAAGCGGCCACACCCCGCGCAAAAGCAGCGTCGGAAGCCGCTGATCCGGCGTTTCCCTAAGGACTGGGCTTGTCGCGCGAAGCGACTTTGCGCCCGCTCATGTGGTGCAGATACGCCAGCAGCGCATCGAGATCCGCGTCCGACAGTGCCTGGCGATCGAACCCCGGCATGCGCGCCTGCGGCCAGTGGCGCAGTGATTGCGGGTCGCGGATATAGGCCCGCAGGAGGTCCTCGGGCAGGTATTCGGTGGGATTGTGCGGAATGTTGAGGTCCGGCCCGAGGCGGGCGTCTCCCTGACCGTTGAGCGTATGGCAGGCAAAACAGGTGCGCTGGAATACGGCGAAGCCCCGCTGGACCGCGCTGTCCGGCTTGAAGCCGGCATGCGGCCGGATGGCCGGAAAGCGCTCCGCGACGGGTGGCAGACGACGAATCTCGGCCAGCTGATACGGCCACTGCTCCGGCCCGACCTGCATCGCTGCCGGATCGGTCCACACCACGTAGAACGGGCCCGCATCGCCCTTGTCGCCCGGCAGCGTGGGCCACGGACGGCCCGGCTCCTCGACCGCCAGCCAGGCCTCGGAGCCGCGTGCATGCAGCATCAGGGCGGCCGGGATTTCAGCGGCGAAGCCGTCGGTGGCGACGAACAGCAGCGCATCACCGGCATCCGCCTCTGACAACAGCGCCTTGAGCGGGACGGCGCGATAGTGCATCGACCGCTTGAACGCGACATCGCCGGGGATGTCGATGTCGCGGGCGTCGCTGCGCGCCAGCAGCGACGCCGTGTCATGGCGCTGCACGCCATGGCCAAGGTCGATCCTCAGTTCGGCAGCCTGCACCGGCAGCGCCAGGCAGGCAGCAAACAGGCACAGGCAGCGCAGCAGCGATGGCATCAGGCGTCCCCATTGAAAGATGGCGTCGATTGTAGGGGTAGGCAAAATCAATGGGGACAGCCCTCGATTTGCTCCGTCCGCGGCCACATGTTGATACCAACCTGACGGATCACCAGCCATGACAGACAGCGCGGTTCCCCAATTTTTCCAGGACTTCCCCATGCAGCGCGTGCACGAGGCGACGCTCGATGCGGCGCTGGCCGACACCGCGCAGCCGCTGACCGTGTTGTTCCTGTGGGGGCGTGATTGCCCCAATTGCGATATCGCCAAGCGCGCGATGCTGCTGGCGAAGGAGCGGTTCCAGTGGGAGCCGGTGCGCTGGCTGCACGACAACGTCTATGAGGATCCCGCCATGGCCACGCGTTTCGGGCTGCACGGCATTCCGGCGTTCTTTGTGTTCGCCGGCCAGCGCAAGCTCGGGCGCATCACCAGCTGGCCCGGTGCGCAGCCGTTCGTGGAGGCGATCGAACGGCAGCTCGCCCACCTTGCCGAAACCTGAACGAAACTTGGGGTGGCCTTGAACTGGATGCGGCCCGGCCACACTAAGTAACCGTATCGCCGTGACGGCGACAAGAAGTGGTGCAGCTTCATCGTGCCACTGGGGGGTCGGTCCTTTTTCCCCTCTTTGTTTGAGACCGGCCTGACAAAACCTCGGTAGTCCCTCCCCTGACTACCGGGGTTTTTATTTTTCCGCTCGCACCGCCGGGCCCCCGCCGGGGATAATCGATCCGCCCCCGCGCCATGGCGCAATCGCATGAGCGACCGATGATCGTCACCTCGCTGCTCGACACCGACCTGTACAAGTTCTCCATGATGCAGGTGGTGCTGCACCACTACCCCGCTGCGCAAGTCGAATACAAGTTCAAATGCCGCAACCCGGGCATCGACCTGACCCCTTATATCGACGAGATCCGCGCCGAGCTCGATGGGTTGTGCGCGCTGCGCTTCAGCAGGGAGGAGCTCGACTACCTGCGCAGCTGGCGCTTCATCAAGAGCGATTTCGTCGATTTCCTCGGTCTGTTCCAGCTGAACGCGAAATACGTGGATATCCGCCCCGCGCAGGAAGGGCCTGGCGAGATCGAGATACGCATCCGTGGTCCGTGGCTGCACACCATCCTGTTCGAAGTGCCCCTGCTGGCCATCATCAACGAGGTGTATTTCCGCAACACCCAGCCGCAACTGGATCTGGCCGAAGGCCGGCGCCGGCTGCGGGACAAGATCGCCTTGCTGCGCGATACCGACGGCTATGCCAGTTGCCGCATCGCCGACTACGGCACGCGCCGACGCTTTTCGCGGGCATGGCATGAAGAAGTGGTGACCACCCTGCGCGACCAGCTAGGCCCGCAACTGGCCGGCACCAGCAATGTGTGGCTGGCCTGGAAACTCGGCCTGACGCCACTGGGTACGCTCGCCCACGAATACCTGCAGGCGCACCAGGCGTTGGGTCCGCGTCTGCGCGATTCGCAGGTGGCCGCGCTGGAAACCTGGGCACGCGAGTACCGCGGCGACCTGGGCATCGCGCTGTCGGACGTGTATGGCCTCAGCGCGTTCCTGCGCGATTTCGACATGTACTTCTGCAAGCTGTTCGACGGCACCCGGCATGACTCGGGCGATCCTTTCGCGTGGGGCGAGCGCGTGCTGGCGCACTACCGCGCCAATCGCGTCGATCCGCGCAGCAAGGTGCTGGTGTTCAGCGATGGCCTGGACGTGCCCAAGGTGATGCAGCTGTTCGCGCATTTCCGCGATCGCTGCCAGCTCGCCTTCGGCGTGGGCACCAATCTCACCAATGACGTCGGGCCCGAGGCGTTGCAGATCGTGATCAAGATGATTCGCTGCAACGGCCAGCCGGTGGCCAAGATCAGCGACACCCCCGGCAAGAACATGTGCGAAGACAGCGCCTACGTGACCTACCTGCGCCAGGTCTTCGAGATTCCGGCGGAGCCGGCCGCAGCCTGACCGGCGGTCTCGCCGTGGGTGGGGTCGCCGCGGGGAGAAGGGTTGCTCCGATCGAGCTTGCCTTAGCCCCTCTCCCCTCGGGAGAGGGGTTGGGGTGAGGGTGCGGGGCTTGCGCGGCCTTTCCAAGTTCGCGCTTCGCCCGAACCCTCATCCGCCTGCCGGCACCTTCTCCCGAGGGGAGAAGGGATCCTTCGATGGATGATCCTTGAGCCCCTCTCCCCTCGGGAGAGGGGTTGGGGTGAGGGTGCGGGGCTTGCGTGGCCTTTCCAAGTTCGCGCTCCGCCCGAACCCTCATCCGCCTGCGACCAAAGGGAGTCCCTGTGGGGCCGGCACCTTCTCCCGGCGGGAGAAGGGCTCCCTCGATGGATGCTGCTTTAGCCCCTCTCCCAAGAGGGGTTGGGGTGAGGGTACGGGGCTTGCGTGGCCTTTCTAAGTTCGCGCTCCGCCCGAACCCTCATCCGCCTGCGACCCAAGGGAGTCCCTGTGGGGCCGGCACCTTCTCCCGCGCCGGGAGAAGGGCTCCTTCGATTGACGTTGCCTTGGCCCTCTCCCTGCGAGAGCGGACGCGCGCGGCTCAGAACGCGGGCAGCACCGCGCCCTGGTACTTCTGCTCGATGAAGGCCTTCACCTCGGGGCTGTTGAGCGCCTTCGCCAGCTTCTGCACGCGCGGGTCGTCCTTGTTGTCGGGACGCGCGACCAGGTAGTTCACGTACGGCGAATGGCTGTCCTCGATCAGCAGGGCGTCCTTGGTCGGGTTGAGGCCCGCTGCCAGCGCGTAGTTCGTATTGATGAGCGCCAGGTCCACCTCGTCCAGCGTGCGCGGCAGCATGGCCGCCTCGAGCGCGCGGAACTTCAGCTGCTTGGGATTGCCTACGACATCCTTGGGCGTGGACAGCGCGTTGCCCGGATCCTTGAGCGTGATCAGGCCGTGCCGGGCCAACAGCAGCAGGCCGCGGCCGCCGTTGCTGGGGTCGTTCGGCAGGGTGACGGTGGCGCCGTCCGGCAGCTGGTCGATCGACTTGTACTTGCGCGAGTACGCGCCGAACGGCTCGATATGCACGCCGGTGACGATGGTCAGGTGGGTGCCGCGTTCGTGGTTGAACGCATCCAGATAGGGCCCGGTCTGGAAGTAATTGGCGTCGATCGACTTTTCCAGCACCTGCACGTTGGGCTGCACGTAGTCGGCGAATACCTTGATTTCCAGCTCGACACCTTCCTTGGCCAGGATGGGTTTCACCTGCTTGAGGATCTCGGCATGGGGCACGGCCGTGGCGGCAACCACCAGCTTCTGGCTGGCGGTTCCGCCGCCGGATGACGGCGACGAGCAGCCGGCCAGCGCAAGCAGGGCGGCGAGAGCGACGATCAGCTTATTCATGGCGGGAAGTCTTTGTGCGGCGCAACAGAATAGCCGTCCATACCGCCGAATGCAAAGCCGGCTGCCGCTCAGGACCGGGTGAAATGCGCCACGATGCGATCGCCGAGCATTTGCAGCAGCTGCACCAGCACGATCAGCAGCAGCACGGTGACCAGCATGTAGTCCGATTTGTAGCTGAGATAACCGTAACGGTAGGCCAGGTCGCCGAGTCCACCCGCGCCGATCGCACCGCCCATGGCCGTATAACCGACCAGCGCGATGGCTGTCACCGTGGTGCCGGCGATAAGGCCGCCACGCGCCTCGGGCAGCAGCACGTGGCGCACGATTTGCCAGGTGCTGGCGCCCATGGCCTGGCTCGCCTCGATCACGCCGCGCTGGACTTCGCGCAGCGCGGTCTCCACCAGGCGCGCAAAGAACGGTGCGGCCCCGATCACCAGGGGCGGAATCGCGCCACGGATGCCCAGCTTGGTGCCCACCAGCACATAAGTCACCGGCATCAGCACGATCATCAGGATGATGAACGGAATCGAGCGCAGGATGTTCACCAGCAGCGACAACACCGCGTACAGCTTGGGCATCGCGCGCAGCTGGCCCTTGCCGGTCAGGTACAACAGCACGCCCAGCGGCAGGCCGATCGCGACGGTCAGCAGCAAGGAGCCGCCAAGCATCAGCAGCGTGTCGATGCAGGCCTGGCCGATCTCGCTCCAGTCATCGATGTTGGGAAACAGGCTCTGCAACAGCGGTGCGGCGCTCATGCGCGGTGCTCCTGGGGCGACGGGGTGATCTCCTCGATTTCGATGCCGGCCTCGCGCAGGCAGGAGAGTGCATCGTCCACGCGCTCGCCCTGCATGGCGAGGGTGAGCTGGCCGTAGGGGAGGTCCTTGATGCGATCGATGCGGCCGGCAAGGATGTTGAAGTCCACCAGGGTTTCGCGCGCCACGCGCCCGAGCGCCGGCGTCCAGGTGGCCTCGCCGCGGAACGACAGGCGCAGGATGCGCCCCGGCACATGCGCGAACGGGGCCTGTTCGCCGGCGGCCTCTTCCGGCAGCGCCTCGTTGACGAAGCGGCGCGTGGTGGCGTGCTTCGGATGCAGGAAAACATCGGCTACCGAGCCGCTCTCCACGATGCTGCCGGCGTCGAGGACCGCCACGCGATCGCAGACGCGCCGCACGACATCCATTTCGTGGGTGATCAGCACGATCGTAAGCTTGAGCTCGCGATTGATTTCGGCCAGCAGGTCGAGCACGGAGGCCGTGGTCTGCGGATCGAGCGCACTGGTGGCCTCGTCGCACAGCAGGATCGACGGCCGGTTGGCCAGCGCACGCGCAATGCCCACGCGCTGCTTCTGCCCGCCCGAGAGCTGCGAAGGATACTTGTCGGCATGGGCGGTCAGGCCCACGCGCGCGAGCAGTTCGTTGACGCGCTGGCGGATCACCGCGGCGTCGCGTTCGCCGGCCAGGCGGAGCGGGAACGCCACATTCTGCGCCACCGTCTGCGAGGCAAGCAGGTTGAAGTGCTGGAAAATCATGCCGATGCGCTGGCGTTGCTGGCGCAGCGCCGGTTCGGACAGCGACGTCACGTCGACCTCATCGATCAGCACGCGCCCGCCGCTGGGGCGTTCGAGCAGGTTGATCAGCCGTATAAGCGTCGATTTGCCCGCGCCCGAATGGCCGATGATGCCGAATACTTCGCCATCGGCGATGTCCAGGTTGAACGGTTGCAGGGCGGAAACGTCCCTGCCGTCGACGCGGTAGGACTTGTGGACGGCCTGGAATCTGATCACGGGGTACCTTCGGGGAAGCCAGAGGCACCTGCCTCGGGATACGTGCCGGCGAGGCCGGCCAGTGGCAAGCATAAGGCATCGGGGCGCCGGCGCAGAAAGGGGAACGGTCGCCTCCCGATGCCTCGCGGGACTAGACTTGGCCTCTCTCTCGACAGGACGCGCCCGATGACCTCCGTGTATGAATTTTCCGCTCGTGACATCGATGGCAACGAGCGCTCGCTCGCCGACTACCGGGGCAAGACCCTGCTGATCGTCAACGTTGCCTCCAAATGCGGCTTCACCCCGCAGTACACCGGGCTCGAGGCGCTGTGGCAGGCCGACCGTGACAAGGGCCTGGTCGTGCTGGGTTTCCCCTGTGACCAGTTTGGCCACCAGGAGCCGGGCGACGAGGCCGAAATCCGCAACTTCTGCTCGACCAGTTATGACGTGAGTTTCCCGCTGTTCTCCAAGATCGAGGTGAACGGCGACGGCGCACACCCGCTCTACAAATGGTTGAAGAGCGAAGGGAAGGGCATTCTCGGCAGCGAGTCGATCAAGTGGAACTTCACCAAGTTCCTGGTCGACCGGCAGGGTCAGGTGGTGAAGCGCTACGCCCCCACCGACACGCCCGAGAAGATCGGCAAGGACCTGCAGGCTCAGTTGGGATGAGCGGCCACGCTGGGTGATGCCGCGGCCTCGCCGCCGCGGCTGTGCGACCCGGCCAGCATCACCGCGATGGCGTCCACGTCATGGCTGGCGGCGGGCGAGCCGGGTGCCGGATCGTAGTTGTTGAGCATGATGGCGAACGCCAGCCGTTCGCCGTCGGCCGTGGTGACATAGCCGGCCAGGCAATGCACGAAGCCCATGCTGCCGGTCTTGGCGCGCACGTTGTTTTCGGCGGGCGTGTTGCGCATGCGCCATTGCAGCGTGCCATCGACGCCAGCGATGGGCAGTGCTTCCTGCACCGCGGCGGCATACGGCTGCGCGGCAAGATACGCCAGCAGCCGGACCATGGCATTGGGCGTGGCAAGGTTGCGCCGCGACAGGCCCGTGCCTTCTTCGATCAGGCTGGTGGCCGGCGCAATGCCGATCTGGTCGAGCAGCGCGCGCATGGCGCGGATGCCCCAGCGCTCGGTGGTGATGAAGCCGGTGTTGCCCTCGCGCTGTTCGGCGTCCGCCTGGGCGTGCACACCGGTCAGCAACAGCAGGTTCTGCAGGTAGAGGTTCTGCGAACGCTTGAGGCCGCGCTGGAGAATTTCCGCCACCGGGGGCGACAGCACTTCCGCCAGCGTGCGCGGCTGTCCTTCCAGTGCGGCATCCCGCTGTGGCCACTGCAGCGTGACCAGCTTGCCGTCGAGCTGGATGCCCTGGCGCGCCAACGCCTGCCGCAGCAGGCTGCCGGCGTAGAGGGCCGGCTCGGGCGTGGCGAGTTTGTAGCTTTGCGCCGGCGAATGCGCCGCGATGCTGCCGAACGCGTAAAGCACATGGTTCCCGGGCGCGCGGTAGAGATTGATGTCGTTGCGCGAGCGGGCCTCGCCGGTCACCACCTCGTTGATGGCGCCGGGCATCGCTTCCGCCGGTTCGAACACGACCGTGGCGCGCCGGCCGGCACTGGCGGCGGGCACCACGGTTACGTCCACCTGGTTTTCCCGCACGCTCAGCGCTGTCGCGGGCACGGCGAACCAGCTTTGCAGGTCGATGGCTTCCCAGCCGGTGCCCATCTGCGGTCCGGCGAAATAGGTGGCGTCGGCAATCAGGTCGCCATGCACGTGGCGCAGCCCTTGCGCTGCCAGCCTGGCCGCCAGCTGGTCGGGCCAGTTGGCGGTGGACGGGTCCGAACCCAGGGTCGGATCACCCATGCCAAACAGGATCAGCGGACCGTTGAGCTGTCCGTTGCGAATCTCACCCTTGGCGAGAACGCGGGTGGGGATCCGGTAGTCCGGCTGCAGCGCGCTCAGCACGGCCGCCGCGGTGAAAAGCTTGGCGGTGGAGGCGGGCTGCAGCAGCTGGTCGGCATGGTGGGCGTAGAGCGTGCGGCCGTTGTCCAGCGAGACCACCGCGATGCCCCAGTCGGCGCCGGCGAAGCGGGGCTGGGCAATCAGGCTGTCGATCTGCTCGGTCAGTGAAGGGCTGCGGACCGCGACAGGTGGCGCGGCCTGCTGGGCCAACGGGGCGCCACTGGCCAGCGACCAGACGCCCAGCCCGGCGCATAAAAACAGGGCCGTCCAGCGGTTAAACAGGCGTGCTTGCGTGACCATGGGCAGAGTATCCCCAATCCTGCCGCCCGGCGCCTAGCGGGCGCCCGCCGGGCCTGGTCTGGTAATCTTGCGCCTTCGTGCCCGCGCTCGCCGGCATCCCATTCCCCACTAGAGAACGTCATGCAGATCGCACAGAACTCCGTTGTCTCCTTCCACTACACGCTGACCGATGACCAGGGACAGGTGCTCGACAGTTCGCAGGGCCGCGAGCCGCTGGTGTATCTGCAGGGCGTCGGCCAGATCGTGCCGGGCCTGGAGAAGGCGATGGAAGGCCGTCAGGTCGGCGACCAGTTCAAGGTCGACGTGGCGCCGGAGGAAGGTTACGGCGTGCACCATCCGGAGCTGATGCAGGAAGTGCCGCGCGAAGCCTTCCAGGGCGTCGAGGACATCCAGCCGGGCATGCAGTTCCAGGGCCGCGGTCCGCAGGGCGTCATCAACGTCACCGTCACCAAGGTCGAGCACGACAAGGTGCACATCGACGGCAACCACCCGCTCGCTGGCCAGGCGCTGCACTTCGACGTCGAAGTGACCGATGTGCGTGCCGCCAGTGAGGAAGAGCTGGCCCATGGCCACGTTCACGGCGAAGGCGGCCATCACCACTGATGGCCCCGATGGCGCCGCCGTCCGCGCGGCGCCATCCCGCCCGCTTGGCCGGGCCTAGTACCAGTCGAGCAATGACAACCCGATGCCGAGATACGTGGCGTTGTGGTTGTAGTCGATCATGCTTTCGCCGTAGCCCTTGAACAGTTCCATGTAGCCGCGCAGGTTGCCGGCGACGGGGAAGGCCCAGGTGAACTGCGCGGCGCCATGGCTCTCGCTGCCGCCGCGCAGCGAATGACGCAGCATCAGGCCGAATTCCTGGCCATTCCACTCGTGGATGATCTGCATGTCGGCCCGGCCCATGTAATTGCTGATGTCCGGGTTGTTGTCGTCGCTGCGGCTCTCGGGAATGCGCCACCATGGGCGGAACATCACCGTCCAGTTGTCGCGCTCGAAGCCCGCGTAACCCATCACGCGGTTCCAGCTGCGCGACAGCGGATCGGAGCGGCCATTGGATTCGTGGTTGAGACCGATGCCGAACAGCCGTCCATCCCATCCGGCCAGCTCGTAGTTGGTGTTGAACATGAGCATGGCTTCGGGTTCGTAGTTGGTCTCGCGGAATGGCCGCGAGGTTTCCTTGTTGTAGACCTGCCAGCGCGAGGACTGGGTGTAGCCCGCCCACACGTCGCCGGCATCGCCGAATACACCCTGCCACACTTTCGTTTTCAGGCTGAGCTGGAATTTCGCCTCGATGTTGTCCAGGACCTGCGGCGTGGTCACCGAGTCGACCGGGTTGGGGCTTAGCGGCTGCTTGTTCTGGTTGCTGGTGGCGAACACCGGCATCAGCGTCACCGGCTTGTAGCCGCGCAGGTTGAAGGTGCCCAGCTTGCTTTCGGGCGTCAGTTCCCAGCGACTGTCGAGCAGCGAGAGCGGCTTCACTTCCGCTGCCGGCTGCGTTGCAGGGCTCGCCTGCGCGGTCGATGCCACCGGAGTCTCATGACCGAACACCGTGCCGCCGTGTTCCACGACGGGCTGCCCGGATGCCTCATTGCGCTTCTGCGCAGTAGGCAGGTTGTCGCGACCGGTGGCGCGGTCGTAACACGCCAGTCGCTGTGCATCGGTTTCGATGGCGGTGCACGCGCGGATATCCATCGGATCCGGATTCTGTGCGTGGGCCGTCATGAGGGGCAGGCTGGTGGCCAGCGCCAGGGCTGCCGTCGTGGTAAATCGCATCAATCGCTCCGTCCGTGCGCACGCTCGCCGCGCGCCGTGCCGGTCCACATCGCGGCGTTCCGGCACGGGGCATGCGTCATACATGACGACGCGGGCTGCCATGACGGCCAGCCCGCGTCGGGTGCTTTCATCTTACTCACTTGTTGCTGAGCCAACGTTCGTACTGCTGCTTGTTGATGCGGCCAGTGTGACCTTTGTCAACGAAGATGAAGTCGTTGGCCAGCAGCGGATAGGCGACTGCCTGATCTTCGGTGATGTACTTCGCACCACCGGACAGCTGTTCAAAACTCGGTGCCGGACCGGCCACCACCGGCGGCATGACCGAGTTGATCGTCACCTGGCCTTGCGTGGTATTGAGCTGCGCGCTCCCTCGCGTGTTGCCCGTCGCGGCGGGCGCCACGGGTTGGGCCGGTGGCATCGGCGCGGCCGGAGCCGCGGGAGCCGCAGGCGCCGCGGGGGCCGGCGGCGGTGGCGGCATGGGTTGGCTCTGGGCCAGCAGTGACCCGGCAAACATCATCGAGCCAGCGGTAAGTATCGCGAGAAGTGGTTGACGTGCTTTCATCATCGTTACTCCATGCCAGAATGCGTGGCTTGTGAACGGGTGCGCGGTATCGACGATGGCTGTAGTCGCGTCGAAGTCCTCCGCGCCGACTGCCACGCTACCAAAGACTGCTTAAATGCCGCCTCAATACCAGCATCGTGGGCGTGTGAAGTCATCGTTATCGTTGTCGGTGCCTTCATCTACGCCGGCAACGTCCATGGGCCTGGCGCAGGCGCAGCGCCTGCATCTGGCAGCGCAAGGGCTACTGCATGTACCGCAGGCACGTGCGCGGCAAGCCGACGTGGTCGACACGATTACGCGCATGCGTCTCCTGCAGATCGACAGCATTCATGTTGTCGCGCGCAGTCCTTACCTCGTGTTGCATTCGAGGCTTGGAAATTACCAGCCGCAGTGGCTTGACGATGCGCTGAGTGAGGGCCGTCTCGCCGAATGCTGGGCGCACGAAGCGTGCTTCGTGCCAGCGGCCGACTTGCCGTTGCACCAGGCGTGGCGCCGGCAGCGCTCGATGCATTGGGCGCACAAGCACGCCGAGCGCATGCATAGCGAACATCGCGAAGGCATGGACGGGTTGCTGGCCCGCATCCGCGAACATGGTGCAGCACGTGCAGCCGACTTCGAGGGCGAGCGCGGCGGTGCAGGTGGCTGGTGGTCGTGGAAGCCTGCAAAGCGCTGGCTGGAAGCGTGGTTCGCGCTGGGCGAGCTGATGGTCACCCGGCGCGAGCGGTTCCAGCGCGTGTATGACCTGGCCGATCGCGTACTCGCCAGGCTTGATCCGCCGCTCGATCGTGAACTGCTGCAACTCGACCACGCCGGCCTGCGTCGGCGCTTCATCCTCGATACCGTTCGCGCACTCGGTGTGACGCAGGCCCGCTGGATCGCCGACTACCATCGGCTGCGGCCCGCCGTGACGGACCGGGAACTCGCGCCACTGGTCGACGGCGGTGAACTGCTGCTGGTGCAGGTTGCCGACTGGAGCGTGCCGGCCTACGTGCATCGCGATCATGCGGAGCTGCTGGCACAGGCGACGCAGGGAAAACTCCGTGGCACGCATACCGCGTTGCTTTCACCGTTCGATCCGGTCGTATGGGATCGCGCACGGGCACGGGCCTTGTTCGGCTTCGAATACACCATCGAGTGCTATCTGCCGGCGCCGAAGCGACGCTACGGCTATTACGTGCTGCCGATCCTGCATCGCGGGCAACTGGTCGGTCGTCTCGACGCGAAGGCCCATCGCGGCGAAGGCGTGTTCGAGATCAAGGCACTGTTCCTCGAGCCGGAGGTGGAAGCCACGCCGCGGCTGCTGGCCGATCTTGCGGCGGCCATCCGCGCCTCCGCGCACTGGCACGGCACGCCGCAGGTTCGCCTCGGCCGGAGCCGGCCTGCCGGCGTGTCGGCCGCCTTGCGTGCGCTGCTGCGCGGCGCCTAGGGAGAGCCGGCGCCAGCAGGCGCCGCGCTGGGCTGCGTGCACGACTTTCCGTGCAGGGCCTGCCGGAGGCCAAGCGCCAGCGAGGTGCAGCGCGAACCCAGCTGTGGCCGCACCTCAGGATCGAGCGAATCGCGCAGCAGGTTGGTGCGCATTTCGTCGTAGTGGCCCTGGATCTGGTCGGGAGGCCAGATCGCAGCCGCCCGATGGCAGGCCACATAGCTGGCGAGATAATCGTCGCAGGCCGGAATGCCGGTCTTGTCGGGCAGCGCTGGCCCCGCCGGCCCCGCCGGCCGCGTGGCAGCCACAGGAGCCGCGCCCGTGGTTGTGTGGGCCGGTGGCGGGGCGGGGCGGGCCGTCGGTTTGCCGGCGCAGCCGGCGATGACCAAGGCTCCAGCCAGCAGGAGCGGTGCGAGGCGATAACAGCGCAACATCATGGTGTGCATCTCCTGCGCAAGAATGGCGTGTCCCAGGACCTTGCCGGCGGGTGGCGTGGCCGCGCATCCGTCATGAGATCCGATACTCCTGGCGACGAAGGAAGCGGATCAAATGCGAAGACCATGTGAAAATGAAATACTCCGGCCGTGCTTCAATTGTTCCATTCAGCTTCGGAAAATCAAATATTCGCGTTATGGGCGCGGTGCGGTTATGATAGGCCCACTGTGTTTGCCGGGGTCACCAGAGTTTTGTGACCCGATGCCGCTGATCTCGATCTAGCCTCATCGCCTCACCCCTAGGGTTTCCTAGCACACCAGTAAGTCGGCCTGCGCATGTCGCGCGGGCTGAGTCTGTTCAATCCTTAGGAGTGATTTATATGTCTGATCGTCAGATCGGTACCGTCAAGTGGTTCAACGATGCCAAGGGTTTCGGCTTCATCAGCCGCGACAATGGCCCGGATGTTTTCGTGCATTTCCGCGCGATCCAGGGTAACGGCTTCAAGAGCCTGCAGGAAGGCCAGAAGGTCAGCTTCAAGGTTGTGCAGGGCCAGAAGGGCCTGCAGGCCGACGAAGTGATGGCTGCCTAATAGCCGCTTTCAAGCGCTAGAAAAAAGCCAGGCAGTAATGCCTGGCTTTTTTTATTGCCCGAATTCCAAATGTCGTGGAAATGTGAAGACGATTAAGGTCATTCACTTGCATTAAAAAAATCCGTTATGCTGGATTCACTGTGGTTGCTCGGTCACGTGCGTGCCCGGTGCGCGACTCGCGAGAGTCCACATCGCTTCACCCCGATCCCTGCATGCCCAGTAAGCCGTCGGCCAAAGGGGGAGGCTGACTTGTCTCAGTATCGAGCAGATCGGAGTGAGTCATGTCGGATCGTGAAGTTGGCACAGTCAAATGGTTCAACGACGCCAAGGGCTTCGGCTTTATCAGTCGCGAAAGCGGCCCCGACGTCTTCGTGCATTTCAGGGCAATCAGCGGGGCAGGATTCCGCAGCCTGAAGGAAGGGCAGAAGGTGAGTTTCAAGGTCGTGCAGGGCCAGAAAGGCCTGCAGGCTGATGAAGTCGCCCCGGCCTGAGCATTAGGTCAATCCTCGGGAGAAAAAGGCCGGCGCAAGCCGGCCTTTTTCGTGGCGCGGACTTTTTCCTCGCGACCTTATTCGCTAGCCTGCGACGTTTCCCGTGGATACGCGCCCGAATGTCCGTTCCCGTTCCGAACGCATCCACCCTCCCGCCCGCCGAGGTACTTCCGGCGACGGGCGCCGACGGTGCCTCGGCCGAGGTGCTGCTGCAACTGCCCGCGGCTGCCGTCCGCCAGGTGGTTTACTGGCTGCCGGCGCTGGGCGTGTCGGCACGCCAGTACCAGCCATTGGCGCAGGCGCTGGCGCAGAGGGGCATCGCCACGGCCATCCATGAATGGCGTGGCATCGGTTCCAGCAACCGCCGCGCGAGCCGCCGCGTCGACTGGGGCTATCGCGAATTGCTGGCCCAGGACCTGCCCGTGGGCCTCGCGGCCTTGCGCAGGCGCCTGCCGCGCGAGCGCTACTGGCTGGGTGGGCACAGCCTCGGCAGCCAGATGGCGTCGCTCTATGCGGGACTGCAGCCACGGGATGCGGCCGGCCTGGTGGTGGTGGCCGGCGGCGCGCCGTACTGGCGACAATATCGCGCTGGCCGGCTGCTCTGGCTGGCCTACGCGGCGGCCCCCCTGCTGGCCTCGCTGGTGGGATACCTCCCCGGGCGAAAGATCGGTTTCGGCGGCAATGAGGCGCGCCGCCTCATCGCCGACTGGGCCCGCACCGGGCGCAGCGGCCGCTATGCCGCCGAGGGCATGGTGGAGGACCTCGAGCAGCGACTGCGGCAGATCGAGCTGCCCGTGCTGGCCCTGCGCATGCAGGACGACTGGCTGGGCCCCGCCGCGTCGCTGGCATGGCTGCTCGGCAAGCTGCCGCTCGGCCGGTGCGAAGAGCAAGTCATGACCTCCGCGGATTTCGCGGGTGCTGCGGCCGATCATTTTGGCTGGATGAAGAACCCCGGGCCGGTCGCCGAGCGCATGGCGCGATGGATGACGTCGGTGTCATGAGGCGGCGGCCTTGAACCGGGCGTCCGGCGCCGGCATCTGTGCCGGATCCCTTGACAGGCAGGTCCCATGAATCTTTTTGCACCACTGGCACAGCGCAGCCTCACCTTGCGCAACCGACTGGTGATCGCGCCGATGTGCCAGTACTCGGCCGTCGACGGCATGCCGGACGACTGGCACATGGTCCATCTGGGCAGCCGCGCGGTCGGCGGCGCCGCCGTGGTCATTGCCGAGGCGACGGCGGTATCGGCGGAAGGGCGCATTTCGCCGGGTGACGTGGGCTTGTGGAACGAGCAGCAACTCGCAGCATGGCAACCGATCACCCGCTTCATCACGGCGCACGGTGCCGTGGCAGGGGTGCAGCTGGCGCACGCGGGACGCAAGGCGAGTGCCATGCGTCCGTGGGACGGCGGCCATCCGCTGCCGGCCGGCGCTGGCGCCTGGCCGACGGTGGCGCCCTCGGCGCTGCCGTTCGACCAGCACTGGCCGGTGCCGCAGGCGCTGGATGAGCAGGCCATCAACGGGGTCGTGGCGGATTTTCGGGCTGCCGCGCAGCGCGCACTGGACGCCGGGTTCCAGCTGGTCGAGATCCATGCCGCGCACGGCTATCTGCTGCACCAGTTCCTGTCGCCGCTGAGCAATCGCCGCACCGACCGCTACGGCGGCAGCTTCGAGAATCGCACGCGCCTGTTGCGCGAAGTGATCGCGGCCGTTCGCGACGTGTGGCCGCAGGCGTTGCCGTTGTGGCTGCGCATCTCCGCCACCGACTGGGTCGACGGCGGCTGGGATATCGAGCAAAGCGTGCGGCTGGCGCACGAGCTCAAGGATCTGGGAGTCGACCTCGTCGATGCCTCCAGCGGCGGTGTCGTACCACACGCGAAGATTCCCCTGGCGCCGGGATACCAGGTGCCGTTTGCCGCGCGCATCCGCCGCGAGGCGCACATGGCCACCGGGGCCGTGGGTCTCATCACTGAATCGACACACGCGGCGCGGATCATCGAGGAAGGCGCGGCCGACGTGGTGCTGATCGCGCGCGAGAGCCTGCGCGATCCCTATTTTCCGCGCCGTGCGGCGCAGGAACTGGGCGTGGCGATCACGGCGCCGCTGCAGTATCAGCGCGCCTGGTGAACCCGTTCGATACCGTCACCCGAGGAGTCATGGATGGAACAGCAACCGATGTTGATCGAAGGCCGCGTGCACGACCTGGGCGATGGCTTCCAGGTGCGGCGCCTGCTGCCGGTACTGCAGGCGCGGCATGTCGGGCCGTTTGTATTCTTCGACTACATGGGGCCGGTGACGTTTCTCGACGGCAAGGGCATGGATGTGCGCCCGCACCCGCATATCGGCCTGGCCACAGTGACCTGGTTGTTCGAAGGCGTCATCCGCCACCGCGACAGCATCGGCAGCATGGCCGACATCCGTCCGGGTGAAGTGAACTGGATGACGGCTGGCCGCGGCATCGTGCATTCGGAACGCACGCCGCCCGAGGCACGCGCGGGCGGGCTGCGCGCGCACGGCATCCAGGTGTGGGTCGCGTTGCCGCAGAAAGTCGCCGAGGTGGAGCCGGAATTCCATCACCACGGCGCCGATGCCTTGCCGCGCATCGCCTTGCCCGGGGCCGCACTGGTACTGATTGCCGGCACCGCTTACGGCAAGGCATCGCCAGTCAAGGTGTTCGCGCCGATGTTCTTCATCGAGGCAACCCTGGAGGCGGGCGCCGAACTGGCGTGGCCGGACGAGCACGTGGAGCGCGGCGTCTGTGTGGTCGACGGCGAGGTGGAATGGGCTGGCGTGACGGTGCCGCCGATGCAGGCGGCCGTGCAGGCCGGCCCGACCGCACCGTCGCTGCGTGCGCGCACGGCCAGTCGCGTCATGCTGTTCGGTGGCGCGCCGCTGGATGGCGAGCGCCACCTGTGGTGGAACTTCGTGGCCAGCAGCCGCGAGCGGATCGAGCAGGCCAAGGCCGACTGGGCGGCCCAGCGCATGGGCAAGGTCATCGGCGACGAAGCGGAATACATCCCGCTGCCGGACTGACGCCAGCGCGCCTGCACGCAGGGGACGCCAGGCCCGCCGATGCTGCGTCCGCGCATGCGCCGACGTGCGAGGCGCATTACGCTGGCGCCATCTCAGCCAGGGTGACCTGCATGTCCGGCTACGCCAGCTTCCGCGAGTTCTACCCGTTCTATCTGAACGAACACAGCGACATCCGCTGCCGCCGCATGCATTTCGCGGGAAGCACCCTGGTGCTGGCGGTGATCGCGGTCGCCCTGGCCACGGGCAGCGCCGCGTGGCTGTGGCTGGCGCCCGTCGCGGGTTACGGCTTCGCCTGGATCGGGCACTACGTGTTCGAGAAGAACCGGCCCGCCACGTTCACCCACCCGCTGTACAGCCTGATGGGTGACTGGGTGATGTTTTGGCAGATCCTGCGCGGCAAGGTGCGCATCTAGCCCCGGCGCAGTTCAGCGATATTGCTGGTGGCAGGACTCGCAAACCTCGCCGATCGGCTTGATCACCGCCAGCAGTGCCTTGCAGTCGCCCGGTGCCGCCGCCAGTGCGGCCTGGGTCTTGTCGCGCAGCTTCGCCGCTTCGTCCAAGAACGGTTGATCGACACCCGGAAAGGCACCACCGATGTCGGCCGAGGTCTGCAGCAGCCGGGTGAGATGCTGCTGTGACTGGGCGGCGTCGCACCGCTGCGACTTGACGGCCGCGTTGAGCGCGCCGGCGTGATGGGCCATGACCGACATCACCGCGTGCGGAAACGGATTGCGCTCATGCAGCGCGTTCATCGCGAAGACGGTGCCGATGATGCCGATGAACAATCCGAGCACGATCATGAGGGCGAAGCGCATGCCAGGGCTTCCAGCAGTGGGGACGAGGGGGGCGCAAAGCATAACCTGCCTCGCGCCGGCGGGCTGCGTGGGCGGCCTGCTCGCGGTAAAATGGCGGGTGTTCAATGTCTTGGATCGGTTCCAGTGAAGCAATCAGAAGCTGCGGCAGGCCAGGGTGCCGGCCGGCAGGCGCACGAGCACACGGCTGCCACCGAGGTCGCGTTTCCCCGCGAGCGTTTTGCGGGCGTGGAGCGCCTGTATGGCGTGGGCAGCGTCGACATGCTCGCGCAGAGCCATGTCTGCGTGATCGGCATCGGCGGCGTGGGCTCGTGGGCTGCCGAGGCGCTGGCGCGCAGCGGCGTGGGCCAGCTGACCCTGATCGACGCCGACGAGGTATGCGTTTCCAATACCAACCGCCAGATGCATGCGCTGGACGGCGAGTTCGGCAAGTCCAAGGTCGCGGTGATGGCGCAGCGTCTGCGCGCGATCAATCCGGCGATCAAGCTCGATGCGATCGAGCGCTTCCTCACGCCGTCGACGCTGGACGAATTGCTCGATCGCGGCTATGACGTCGTGCTCGATGCCTGCGATGCGTTCCGCGTGAAGCTCGAAGCGATTGCCTGGTGCCGTCGTCGCAAGCTTCCCGTGGTCTCGGTAGGTTCGGCAGGTGGCCGCACCGACCCGACGCAGATCCGCGTGCGCGATCTCTCGCGCACCGAGCACGATGCGATGTTCAGCCTCATCCGCAAGAAACTCCGCCAGGATTTCGGCTTTCCGCGCAATCCGGACCGCTACTTCGGCGTGTCGGCCGTCTATTCGCTGCAGAACGTGCAATACCCGCAACCGGACGGCACGGTCTGCGGCACGCGGCCACCGGGCGTGGCGGGCGCCGAGGCGCTCAACCTCGCCTGCGGCGGAGGCCTTGGGGCGGCCACGCATGTCACCGGCGCGTTCGCGTTTGCGGCGGTGGGCAAGGTGATGGAGAAGCTGCTCAAGGGTGAGAAGTAAGCAACGAGCAGTGAGAAGCGGGAGAGAACTGGCAAGACCGCCGCTCTTCCCCCACTTCCCACTCCTCGTCACTCACTGCTGGCTTGGTCACCAGCCCATGTAGTGGCCGCCGTTGATGGACAGGTTGGCACCGGTGATCCAGGCAGCCTCTTCGCCGGTAAGAAACGCCACGGCATGTGCAATTTCCTCGGGTCGGCCGAGGCGGCCGACGGGAATTTGCGCGACGATCTTTTCGCGCACTTCTTCCGGCACGGCCATCACCATGTCGGTTCCCACGTAACCGGGGGACACCGTGTTGACGGTGATGCCGAACTTGGCGTTTTCCTGCGCGAGCGAAATGGTGAAGCCGTGCATGCCCGCCTTGGCCGCGGCGTAGTTGGCCTGGCCGTACTGGCCCTTCTGGCCGTTGATGGAGCTGATCTGCACGATGCGGCCCCACTTGTGCTTGCGCATGCTTTCGATCACCGGGCGGGTGACGTTGAAGCAGGCGTTGAGGTTGGTGTTCACCACCTCCATCCACTGCGGATAGGTCATCTTGTGGAAGGTGGTGTCGCGCGTGATGCCGGCGTTGTTGACGAGGATCTCCACCGGGCCCAGCGCGCTTTCGACGATGGCGGCCATCGATTCGCAGGAATCGGGGTCGCAGACGTCACCGGGAACCAGCATCACTTCGATGCCTTCCTGCGCCATCAGCGCCTTCACCGCCTCCGCCTTGGCCTGATCGCGATAATTGGTGGCGACCCGATGCCCCTGGCGGGCGAGATAGCGGATGATGGCCGTGCCGATGCCGCCGGTTCCGCCAGTGACCAATGCCGTGCGCTGCGTCATGCCTTGCCTCCGATAATGCTTGTGGTCCGTTCGACCCGGATCGTGCAGCCCGGGCGTCGCCATGTCTACCACGTGCAACATGGCAAAACGTCTACGGAAGGCACGCCGCCTGCCCCTGGGCGTGCGATCGGTCAGGGTCCGGGTTCTTTATAGCCGCTTATGCCACGGCGCGTTCGCTGCAATGCGGCAATCGTGCCGGCGAAAAATGCTCGCGTGCATGGGCCAGCAACGCCGCCGGCTCGCGGGCGTGGCGCAGCACCGGCAGGTCGAGGAAGGCGAGCGCCTCGCGCAGCGCTGGCAGGGGGTCGGTCGGATCGACCGGAAGCGCCTGTTCCGACTTGGACAGCTTGCGGCCCTGGCCGTCGAGCGCCAGCGGCAGATGGAGATAACCCGGCGTGGGCAGGCCCAGGCAGCGTTGCAGGTAAATCTGCCGCGGGGTCGAATCCAGCAGGTCATTACCCCGCACGACTTCGGTCACGCCCTGGAACGCGTCGTCCACCACGCAGGCCAGCTGGTAGGCGTAGAGGCCTTCCACGCGGCGTATCACGAAATCGCCCGCCGTCGTGCGCAGGTGCTGCCCTTGCGGTCCTTGCAGGGCGTCGTCAAAGCGGATCTCGATGTCCGGCACGCGCAGTCGCCAGGCCGGCGTGCGGTCCGGCATCGGCGGCGCCAGGCAATGGCCATCCAGATGCAGGCCGCCAGCGAGGTCGTTGCGGCTGCACCAGCAAGGAAACACCAGGTCGGCGGCCTTCAACTGTTCAAAGGCGGCGTCATAGGCATGCTGGCGGGTGGACTGGAACAGCGGCGGCGCGTCTGCCGACAGCCCGAAGGCGGGCAGGGCGGCGAGGATGCTCTCGGCAGAACCGGGCATTTCGCGCGGCGGGTCGATGTCTTCCACCCGCAGCAGCCACTCGCCATTCGCGTGGCGGGCGCACAACCAGCTCCCCACCGCGGCCATCAGGGAACCGAAATGCAGATGGCCGGTCGGAGAAGGGGCGAAGCGTCCGCGATAGCTCATCCGGCCATTTTACGGGCCGGACCGCTGCATGCGAGCGCATGCGACACGTGATGGCCCGGGTTGCCGCGCCGGGCTGACGCCTGGGTGAAGGCATCGCGTGCCGGGCGTGCTGCGGCGGCCGTCAGGCCTTGAAACAGCGAGGCTTCGCCACGATCCTTGCAAGGCGGTGTATGCCGCCATCATCGTTTTCTGTGACTGCCCGAGAGACAGCCATGCGCCGCATCGCCTTGTTCCTGCTGACCAATATCGCCGTCCTGTTCCTGCTGAGCATCGTCTGCCATCTGTTTGGCGTCGACCAGTGGGCCGCTGCCCGTGGCTATGGCGGCATGGGCGGCTTGCTGATTTATGCCGCGGTGTTCGGCATGGGCGGTGCCTTCATCTCGCTGGCCATGTCCAAGTGGATGGCCAAGATGTCCACCGGCGCCCGCGTGATCGAGCAGCCGCAGAACGAGGCCGAGCGCTGGCTGGTGGATACCGTCCGCCGGCACGCCCAGGCCGCCGGCATCGGCATGCCCGAGGTGGCGGTCTATGACGCCCCGGAAATGAACGCCTTTGCCACGGGCATGACCAAAAACAGCTCGCTGGTGGCGGTGAGCACCGGCCTGCTGCAGCAGATGGATCGCGAGCAGGTGTCCGCCGTGCTCGGCCATGAGATCGGCCACATCGCCAACGGCGACATGGTGACCCTCAGCCTGATCCAGGGCGTCGTGAACACGCTGGTGATCGTCGCTGCGCGCGTGGTCGGCCGCCTGGTCGACAGCTGGCTCTCCGGTGGCCGCGATCGCGACGGTGGCGGCGGCATCGGCTACTTCGTGTCGGTGATGGTGCTGCAGCTGGTGTTTGGCCTGTTCGCCTCGATGATCGTGATGGCCTTCTCGCGCTGGCGCGAATTCCGGGCCGATGCCGCGGGCGCCAGGTTCGCCGGTCGCGGCGCGATGATCTCGGCCCTGCAGCGCCTGCAGGTGCAGCACGGCGAGAGCACGCTTCCGCAGACCATCGCCGCGTTCGGCATCTCCGGCCACCTGGCTACCGGCTTCAAGCGCCTGTTCATGAGCCATCCGCCGCTGGAAGAGCGCATTGCCGCCCTCCAGAATGCCTCGGCCCACGCCTGAATTCACCCGCTCTCCGACGGAGAGCGGGCATCATGAGGGGCCGATTCGTCGGCCCCTTTGCTTGTCACCCCTTCGACCGACCTTTGCATGAGTCTTTCCGCATGACGAACACCGCGCCCGAAACCCGCAAATTCGAAGCCGAAGTCGCCCAGGTCCTGCACCTGGTCACGCATTCGCTCTACTCGCACAAGGAAATCTTCCTGCGCGAACTGGTCTCCAACGCCTCCGACGCCTGCGACAAGCTGCGCTTTGAGTCGATTGCCAACCCCGGGCTGCTGTCCGGCGATGGCGAGCTCCAGATCGACGTGAGCTGGGATCCGGACGCTCGCACGGTCACCGTGCGCGACAACGGCATCGGCATGAGTCGCGATGAAGTGGTCGCCAACATCGGCACCATCGCCAGTTCCGGTACCCGGCGCTTCCTCGAAGCGATGAGCAGCGAACAGAAGACCGATGCGCGCCTGATCGGCCAGTTTGGCGTGGGCTTCTATTCGGCCTTCGTGGTGGCCGACCGCGTCACCGTGCTCAGCCGTCGCGCCGACCTGCCGGTGGGCGAGGGCGTGAAGTGGGAAAGCGACGGCAAGGGCGAATACAGCCTGGCCCAGGTCGACCTGCCGGAGCGCGGTACGGCGGTCGTGCTGCACCTGAAGGCCGACGAGGACGAGTTCCTCAAGGGCTGGGAGCTGCGTTCGCTGATCCGCAAATACTCCGACCACGTCGCCTTCCCGATTCGCATGCCCAAGGAACAGGACGGCAAGCCGGGCGACGAGTGGGAGACGGTCAACGACGCCTCCGCCCTGTGGGCCAAGCCGCGCAACGAGATCTCCGACGAGGACTACCAGAGCTTCTACAAGTCGCTGGGCCACGACTTCAACGATGCGTTGGCGTGGACGCACAACCGCGTCGAAGGCAGCCAGAGCTTTACCACGCTGCTGTACATCCCCGAGCAGCCGCCGTTCGACCTGATGATGGGCGGTCGCGACGAGCGCAAGGGGCTCAAGCTCTACATCAAGCGCGTCTTCATCATGGATGCGGCCGAAGAGCTGCTGCCGAACTACCTCCGCTTCGTGCGGGGCGTGGTGGATGCGGACGACCTTCCGCTCAACGTGAGCCGCGAGATCCTGCAGCACAACCGCCAACTGGAGCGTATCCGTGCCGCCTGCATCAAGCGTGTGCTTGACCTGCTGGAGAAGCTGGCGCGCGACGAGCCGGAAAAGTTCGCCACCTTCTACAAGGCTTTCGGCAACACCCTGAAGGAGGGCATTGCCGAGGACGCCGCCAACCGCGAACGTATCGCCAAACTGCTGCGCTTTGCGTCCACCCGGGGCGAGGGCTCGGCGCAGACGGTGTCGCTGGACGACTACCTCGGCCGCATGGCGGTGGGCCAGGACACCATCTGGTACATCACGGCCGACAGCTACACGGCCGCCGTGGGCAGCCCGCAGCTCGAAGCGTTCAAGGCCCAGGGCATCGAGGTGCTGCTGATGTCCGACCGCATCGACGAGTGGATGATCGGCAGCCTCAGCGAATACGCCGGCAAGAAGCTCAAGAACGTCGCCAAGGGCGAGTTGCCGCTGGACGAGGCCGGCAAGAAGCAGCAGGAAGAAGCCAGCAAGGCCGCCGAGCCGCTGTTGAAGAAGCTCAAGGACATCCTTGGTGACCGCGTGAATGACGTGCGTGTATCGGCGCGTCTTACCGATTCGCCCTCGTGCCTGGCGCTTTCCGACTTCGAAATGGCGCCGCACCTGGCCCGACTGCTGCGCGAGGCAGGCCACGAGATGCCCGAGAGCAAGCCGACGCTGGAGGTCAATCCGCAGCATCCCCTGCTCAGGCGCGTCGAGGGCGAGAGCGACCCGGCCAAGGCCGCGGATCTGGCCAACCTGCTGCTGGACCAGGCCGAGATCGCGGCCGGTGCACAGCTGCCCGATCCCGCGGCGTTCGTGCAGCGGCTCAATCGCCTGATCGTTGGCTGATCCCTGCATGGCTTCGTGCCCTGCGCGCAATTCCGGCCGCTGCCGGCATGACGCGCAGGGCCGGCGGTCCTGCGTTCGGGCTGCACGCGCGGCCGCAGGTTGGCCGGTCGCTATACTGCGATCGTTCGTCCGCAAGGGGAGTCCATGAGCGCGCTGTTGCTCCTATTCGTCTGCCTTGCGCTGGGCGCCTTGGTGGCGCGTTTCGCCAGGCCACCCTCAGGCATCGTCCACAGCATCAACTGGTGGGTAATCCGGATTGCCTTGCCGGCGCTGGTGCTGGCGCTGGTGCCGCACGTCAAGGTCGACACGCAGCTGTGGTTTCCCGTGGTGGCGATGTGGGTGGTGTTCTTCGGGGCGTGGGCGCTGTTTGCCGTACTGGGCGCCTGGCTGGGCTGGCCGCGCGAACGCATCGGTGCGCTTACCCTGGTTTGCGGCCTCGGCAATACCTCGTTCATGGGTTATCCCATGATGCAGGCGCTGCACGGCAAGGAAGGACTGGCCCTGGCCGTGGTGGCCGACCAACTCGGATGCTTTCCGCTGCTGGCGTCGGCAGGCGTGCTTATCGCATCGCTGTATGCAGGCAAGGCGCCGCAGCCAAAGGTGATCGTGCGTCGGATTCTTGCCTTTCCCGCCTTCCTTGCCCTGCTGGTCGGCGTCGTCGCTGGCCTGCTCGGCGGCTGGCCGGCATGGCTGGACGAACTGTTCGTGCCGATCGGCGCCACCTTGACGCCGCTGGCGTTGTTTTCGGTGGGCCTGCAATTCAAGTTTCATCTCGGCGAGCGCCAGCATGCCGCCCTGCTGCTGGGGCTCGGCTGGAAGCTGGCGCTGGCGCCGCTGCTGTGCTGGACCATGGGTTCGCTGGCCGGGGTGGGAGGCCTGACCCTGACCGTAGGCGTATTGCAGGCCGCCATGGCGCCGATGATTTCCGCGGCGATCCTCGCCGATGAGTACAAGCTGGAGCCGGCGCTAGCCAACACCATACTTGGCGCCGGCATCGTGCTGTCGCTGGTCACGATTCCCCTGGGCAATCTGCTGCTGGGTGCGTGACCTGGCGGCGTCGCGCATCTCGCGGCGTATCTGATCGATACGAGGCGCAGCACCAGCAGCCGGTTGTGCATGCGAGTGCGGTGCCGGTGCGACAATGGCCCCATGCCATCTCCGCCAACTCCCGACATGGAATCCGTGCGCGCCGACGTCTGGCTGTGGGCCGCGCGCTTTTTCAGGACGCGCAGCCTCGCCAAGCAGGCCATCGAAGGCGGCAAGGTCGATCTCAACGGGCACGGCTGCAAACCGGCCAAAGCGGTGCATGTGGGCGACCGGTTGGTGCTCGGCCGCGGCGAGGAACGCCTCGAGGTCGAGGTGCTGGGCCTGTCCGAGCAACGTGGGCCTGCGAGTGTGGCGCAGGCTCTGTATCGCGAAAGCGACGCCAGCGTGGCGCAGCGCGAAGCGGCGAAAGCCCAGCGCAAGCTTGTGGGCGCGATGGCGCCACCGGGGCGTCCGGACAAGCAGGCGCGTCGGGAATTGCGACGGCTTAAGGATTCCATGTGAGTCACCCATCGCAGAACCCGGGGCGGTTCTGCGGGAGCATCTGCATCGAGGAAAGACCGCGCGCGGGTGCGGCCTTCCCATGGATTCGATGTAGGAGGGACGATCATGGCAGGCTTGGCATTCCTTAAGCGACTGCTTGGCGGGACGACGGAGACGCGGCCGCCGGAAGTGGAGCGCAAGGCGGCGCAGGGCGCACGCGTGATGGTGGTGGACGATTCGGCCACCATCCGGGCGGTGCTGGGCCGCATGCTCGAAGTCGACGGCTACAGCGTGGCCCGTGCCGCTGACGGCGAGAGCGCCCTCGAGATGGCGCGAGGCGAGCCGCCGGCGCTGATCTTTCTCGATATCGTGCTGCCGGGTATGAATGGCTTCGCGGTCCTGCGCTCGCTGCGCCACGATCCGCTCACGCAGCACATACCGATCGTGATGATCAGCGGCAATCAGCAGGCGACCGAGCAGTTCTACGTGCAGCGCTTTGGCGCCGACGACTTCATCAGCAAGCCGTTCGGCCAGGCCGAAGTGGCACGCAGCATCGATCGGCTGGTGCGGCTGGGGCGACTGCCCGCACGCGAGACGGCCAACGTGGTGGCGCTGCCGCTGGCGGCGGAGAACATTCCCGCCCTGCTGGCCAATGCGACCACCGAACCGGCGCGAACCGAAGTGCCGGGGCTGGCGGCCTGACCGGCGCCAGGGCAGGCTGCGAACAAGACGAAGGGCGGCGCCCATTTCTGGACGCCGCCCTGTTCACAGGATCGCGCTGATCCGGTGGCTCAGGGCTTGATGCCCAATGCCCTGGCAACGCCTTCGCAATAGGCCGGATCCGCCTTGGCGAAATGGCCCAGCTGGCGGCGGACGATTTCCTCGGGCACGCCCTGCATGGCGGCAGCGATATTGCCGAACAGTGCGGCCTTCTGCGCGTCATTCATCAGGCGGAACAGGTCGCCGGCCTGCCGGTAATCCTCGTTGCCGTCGCGGTGGTCGTAACGATCGGCGTCGCCGGAAATCTTCTGCGGCGGTTCCTTGACCGACCGGTCCTCGACCGGCCCGCCGAACGAATTGGGCTCGTAATTGACGCTGCCGCCGCCGTTGCCGTCAAAACGCATCTCACCATCGCGGTAGTAGTTGTGCACGGGGCAGCGCGGGCGATTCACTTCCAGCGACTCGTGGTTGGTCCCCAGCCGGTAACGCGCCGCGTCCGCATACGCGAAGATGCGAAATTGCAGCATCTTGTCGGGGCTGTGGCTGATGCCGGGCACCACGTTGGCTGGCGAGAAGCTCGATTGCTCGACCTCGGCGTGGTAGTTGTCCGGGTTCTTGTCGAGTTCCATCACGCCCACTTCGATCAGCGGGTAGTCCTTGTGCGGCCACACCTTGGTGAGGTCGAACGGGTTGTACGGTGTTTTCTCCGCGTCCTGCTCCGGCATGACCTGCACGTACATGGTCCAGCGGGGGAAGTCCTTTCGCTCGATGGCATCGTAAAGGTCGCGCTGGTGCGACTCGCGGTCCTCGCCGATGACCCGGGCGGCCTCCTCGTTGGTCCAGTTCCTGATGCCTTGCTGGGTCTTGAAGTGGAACTTCACCCAGTAGCGTTCGCCCGCATCGTTCCACAGGCTGAAGGTATGGCTGCCGAAGCCGTGCATGTGGCGCAGGCTCGCGGGCAGGCCGCGATCGCTCATCAGGATGGTGACCTGGTGCAGCGATTCGGGTGACAGCGACCAGAAGTCCCACATCGCGGTGGCGTTGCGCATGTTGCTGCGCGGGTCGCGCTTCTGCGTATGGATGAAGTCGGGAAATTTGAACGGATCGCGCACGAAGAATACCGGCGTGTTGTTGCCCACCAGGTCCCAGTTGCCTTCCTCGGTATAGAACTTGATGGCGAAGCCGCGCACATCGCGTTCGGCATCGGCAGCGCCGCGCTCGCCGGCCACGGTGGAGAAGCGCAGGAACAGCGGCGTCCTGGTGCCGGGCTTGAACACCTTGGCGCGGGTGTAGCGGGTGATGTCGTGCGTGATGGTGAGCGTGCCGTGCGCTGCCGAGCCCTTGGCATGCACGACCCGCTCGGGGATGCGTTCGCGGTTGAAGTGCGCGTGCTTCTCGAACAGCTGGTGGTCCTGCACCAGCAACGGCCCGCGCGGGCCGGCGGTGAGGCTGTTCTGGTTGTCCGGCACCGGTGCGCCGGAAGACGTGGTGAGGGTTCTGCGATGGGCGCTCATGGTGGGCTCCTGGCTGGCGGAGATCGGCTGGCGGAGGCTGGCTCCAGTCGAATCTACGCAGGCGTTTTCACAAGGGGAATTTGATTGTTCCGATCCATGCCATAGCTGTCGACTATCAAGCGGACTTCAGCGACGACATGGAACCGCGCAATTGGCCATCACCCTGGTGATGATTTCGTGACGGACCATCACGCCGCCTCAACGGACGCCCCTGTGCGGGGATGGCCGGCTTCCATCTTGGCCTCGAGGCGCGCGCCAACGGCTCGTCGCGCCATCACTTCACGTCTGGCTGACAGCGGCTTGCACACGATCGTCCGTCCATCGCGCAAGCGGAGACAGGCCGTGGCCGAGATCATCGAGGAAGGTTCGCTGGTATTCGTCGCCGATGGCGAAGACGGCATCGGCTCCGTGCGCCGGATGCTGCCGGATGAGGCAATGCTGCTGGTGTATATCGAAAATGCGGGCGACTTCGAGATACCTGTGCGCGCCGTGCGGTCGGTGCATTCGGGCAAGGTCATGCTCGATCCCGACAAGCTGGCGAGTCCGGTGCTCGAAGCCATCGGCAACGCCAGGAAGCCAGAGTACCCCTATTAGCACGCGCCACCGGCGCCGCGTCGGCTCCCGCCGGGCGACGAGGCGCCGCGGATCAGGCCAGCGTCTTGAGCCGGTATAGCGCCTCGAGTGCCTCGCGCGGCGACAGGGTATCGGGGTCGATGTCTTCGAGCGCGCGCTCCACCACCGAGGGTTGGCTCGCGAACAGGCCCAGTTGCGGCGAGTCCTGCGCCCCCGCCCGGCTGCCGGCCGACGAGGCCTGCTGATACATGCCGCGCTCCAGTTCCGCCAGCGTGCGTCGCGCATCGGCGATCACCGACTTGGGCAGCCCGGCGAGCGCAGCCACCTGCAAGCCAAAGCTGCGGTTGGCGGGGCCTTCCTTCACGGCGTGCATGAACACCAGTTGCTCGCCGTACTCCACCGCGTCCAGGTGCACGTTGGCAATCGACGGATACTCGCTGGCCAGTTCGGTCAGTTCGAAATAGTGGGTGGCGAACAGCGTGTAGGCACGGCTGCTGGCGGCCAGGTGCACAGCGGCGGCGCGCGCCAGCGCAAGGCCGTCATAGGTGCTGGTGCCGCGGCCGACTTCGTCCATCAGCACCAGGCTGTGCTCGGTGGCGTTGTGCAGGATGTTGGCGGTCTCGCTCATTTCCACCATGAAGGTGGACTGCCCGCGCGAGAGGTCGTCGCCCGCGCCGATGCGGGTGAACACGCGGTCGATCGGGCCGATCGCCGCACGCGAAGCCGGCACGTAACTGCCGATATGCGCGAGCAGCACGATCAGCGCGTTCTGGCGCATGTAGGTGGACTTGCCGCCCATGTTCGGGCCGGTGATGACCAGCATGCGGCGGTCATCGCCCAGGACCAGGTCATTCGGTTCGAACGGTTCCTCGCGCACTTTCTCGACCACCGGATGGCGACCGCGCTCGATGGCGATGCCCGCTTCGTCGGTGAGTTCCGGCGCACTCCAGTCCAGCGTGGTGGCGCGCTCGGCCAGCGTGGCGACCACGTCGAGTTCGGCCATCGCCGAGGCGGCGTTCTTGAGTGGTTCCAGCTGCGCGATCAGGGTGTCGAGCAAGGCTTCGTACAACGCGCGCTCGCGCATCAGCGAACGCTCCTTGGCCGAGAGCACCTTGTCCTCGAAGGTCTTCAGTTCCTCGGTGATGTAGCGCTCGGCGTTCTTGGTGGTCTGGCGGCGCGTGTAGTGGGTGGGCGCCTTGTCCGACTGGCCCTTGCTGATCTCGATGTAGTAGCCGTGCACCCGGTTGTAGCCAACCTTGAGCGTCGCGATGCCGCTGGCGGCCTTCTCGCGCTCCTCCAGTTCGACCAGGTACTGGTCGGCATGCGTGGACAACCGGCGCAACTCGTCCAGTTCGGCGTCGTAGCCATCGGCAATGACGCCGCCGTCGCGCTGCAGCACGGGCGGTTGCGCCACCACGGCGCGGGCGAGCAGGGCGGTGGTGTCGGCGTGGTTGCCAATGCGGGCGACCAGGCTGTGCAACAGCGGGCTGTCGAGCGACCCGATCAGGGCGCCCAGCGTCGGCGCCGCGGTGAGGCCGTCGCGCAGCGTGGACAAGTCGCGCGGACGCGCCGAACGCAAGGCCACGCGGGCGAGGATGCGTTCGAGGTCGCCGATGCCGCGCAGCGGTTCGCGCAGCGCTTCGTACTGGCGGATGTCGATCAGCGTGCCGATGGCCTGGTGGCGACCGCGCAGCAGCTCGCGCGAGCGCAGCGGGCGATTGAGCCAGCGGCGCAGCAGTCGCGCGCCCATGGGCGTCACGGTTTCATCGAGTACGCCCAGCAGGGTGTGCTCGGTGCGCCCGCTCGGATGCGTGTCCAGCTCGAGGTTGCGGCGCGTGGCGGCATCCATGGCGATGGTGTCGCCCGCGCTTTCCACCGACATGCCGGACAGGTGGGGCAGTGCGCTCTTCTGCGTCTCTTCCACGTAGCCGAGCAGGCATCCGCCGGCGGCGATGGCCAGCGGCAACCTGTCGACGCCGAATCCGCCGAGGTCGCGCGTGCCGAAGAAGCGGTTGAGCTCGCGTCGCGCCGCGTCGCCGTCGAAGTGCCACGGCGGGCGCTTGCGCAGGCCGGGCAGGCCGCTGACGAATTTTGGCCAGGTGACGTCTTCGCCGACCAGCGTTTCGGCGGGCTGCAGTCGCGCCAGTTCCGAGGCGAGCGCTTCGGCGCCCTGGACCTCGCTGAGCAGGAAGCGGCCGCTGCTCAGGTCCACCCAGGCGAGCCCGTAGGCGCCATGCGCGCCGGCGGCGATGGCCATCAGCAGATTGTCGCGGCGTTCCTCCAGCAGGGCGGCATCGGTCACCGTGCCCGGCGTGACGATGCGCACCACCTTGCGTTCCACCGGTCCCTTCGAGGTCGCCGGATCGCCGACCTGCTCGCAGATCGCCACCGATTCGCCCAGCCGCACCAGCCGCGCCAGATAGTTCTCCGCCGCGTGATACGGCACGCCCGCCATCGCGATCGGCTGACCGGCCGACTGGCCGCGCTGGGTCAGCGTGATGTCGAGCAACCGCGCCGCCTTGCGGGCGTCGTCGTAGAACAGCTCGTAGAAGTCGCCCATGCGAAAGAACAGCAGCACGTCCGGGTGCTCGGCCTTGGCGGCCAGGTACTGGCGCATGAAGGGAGTGTGGCTTTCGAAATCCTGGGCGACCATAGCTTGCTGTTCTGTCGGGCCTGACGATGGAGTTGGCCGTGGCGGGCGGGCGTGGTGTGTCGTGCAAAAATGCCCGCCACGATAACCCAATTGCCTGGCCATGGCATGGTCGCGAGCCGGCCTCTCGTGCCACGGCCACGGCCACTGGCTCGCGGCTCAAGGCATGGGCCGGAGGCTCGGGCAGGCCATCGCAGCGTTTGCGCACGGCCGTCGCGGCTTGACCTCTGGCACGTTGTGGCGCGGCGAATCCGATGTGTAGGATCGTCCCCCATGCATAACCCCTCTCGATCCGCCTCCTGGCTGGTGGTGGCGCTGGTCCTTGCGCTCGGTGCCTGCCTCGCCTTCGCCGCGGACAGCGGGGCGCCCCCGCCACCGGCCGTGGATGCCGCCACGCTCTACGCCGGCGCAACCGTCATCGACGGCACGGGCGCGGCGCCGCGCCCGGACCAGGACATCCTCGTGCGTGGCGAGCGGATCGTGGCGGTGGGGCCGCACGGCTCGCTCGTCGGCGCGCATGATGCGGCGGTACACACCGTCGACCTGCGTGGCAAGTACGTGATCCCCGGCCTGATCGACAGCCACGTCCATCTGGCGACGCCACCGGATGCCCGGCGTGCGCAGGCCGTCCTGCGCCGCAACCTGTATGCCGGCGTCACCGCCGTGCGCGACATGGCGGACGATCTGCGCTCGGTTGGCGAACTGGCGCGCGCGGCGCGCGCCGGAGAGATTCCTTCGCCCGACATCTATTACGCCGCGGTGATGGCGGGCCCCGCATTCTTCGCCGACCCGCGGGTGGCGGCGGCGAGCTTCGGCGTGGCGCCGGGCCGCAGTCCGTGGATGCAGGCCATCGACGGGCAGACCGACATGCGCGAGGCAGTCACGCTGGCGCGTGGCACGTCCGCTACGGCGATCAAGGTCTACGCCGACCTGCCGCCGGAACAGGTGGCGGCGATTACCCGTGAGGCGCACCGCCAGCATCTGATGGTGTGGGCGCACAGCGCCGTGTTCCCGACCCGTCCGGCCGATGTCATCTCCGCCGGCGTCGACGTGGTCAGCCACGCCTGCTATCTGGCCTATCAGCTGGAGCCGGTGATGCTGAAGTCCTACGAGGACCACACGCCGTTCCACGACGAACTCCTTGCACGGGACGGCGACGATCCGGTCATGGCGTGCCTTTACCGCGACATGCTCAAGCACGGCACGATCCTGGATGCGACCGGCAGCCTGTTCGTTCGCCACGACGCCGGGCGCAAGACGCATCCTGACTGGAAGCCGCTGCGTTGCACGGGGGCGACCACGACTCGCCTGGTGCGCCAGGCCTGGCAGGCCGGCGTGCCGATCTCGACCGGCACCGACAGCGATGGCGGCGTCAACGACAAGTGGCCGGCCGTGTTCGACGAAATGCTCTTCCTGGCCCACGGCGTGGGCATGCCGCCCTTGCAGGTGATCCATGCGGCGACCCTGGTCGGCGCCGAGGCCGCCGGGCAGGCGCAGGACATGGGCTCGGTCACGGCCGGCAAGCTGGCCAATTTCGCGGTGCTGGCGGCCGATCCGCTGCAGGACATCGGCAACCTGCGCAGCATCCGCATGACGGTGAAGCGCGGGCGTGCGTATCCGCGTGCCGACTATCGGCCGGTGACCCGGCGCGAGATGGGCAATGACGCGGATTGACCGACGCACGTTCCTGGGCGGGGCGGCGTGGGCGGCCGCGGCGTCGTTGCTGCCGTGGCAGGCGCGCGGTGCCTCGCGCGATGACGCCGCCGTGGCCGACAGCGGCATCATCATCAACGCACTGGGCGGCCTCGACGATCCGAACCGGGCATCGGATGCATTGGTGCCGGAACTCACGCCGCGCGTGCTGGCCGAAGCGCATGCATCCGGACTGACCGCGGTCAACATCACCCTGGGTTATGTGTCCGGGCCCGCCGACCCGTTCGAGGCCAGCGTGCGCGACATTGCCGCCACCGATGCCCTGGTGCGCGCCAACCAGCGCGACGTCGTGAAGGTGCTGACGGCCGGCGACATCCGCCGCGCCCGGGCCGAACGCAAGATCGGGCTGATCTACGGTTTCCAGAACGGCGCCATGATGGGCAATGACGCCCGGCGCGTCGACATCTTTGCCGACCTCGGCGTGCGCGTCTTCCAGCTCACCTACAACCCGGCCAACCAGCTGGGCGACGGTTCGATGGCGCCGGAAAATCGCGGGCTGACCGCCTTCGGCCGCGAGGTGGTCGCGCGACTCAATGCGCGCCACGTCATGGTCGATCTTTCGCACAGCGGCGAGCGGACCTGCCTGGAAGCCGCGCGGGTGTCGACCGCGCCGGTCTCGATCAATCACACCGGTTGCCGTGCGCTGGCCGACCTGCCGCGCAACAAGACCGACGCCGAGCTGAGGCTGGTGGCCGAACGGGGCGGTTTCATCGGCATCTACTTCATGCCGTTCCTCACCCTGTCGGGCCACGCGCATGCCGAGGACGTGGTGGCGCACATCGATCATGCGGTGAACGTCTGCGGCGAGGATCACGTCGGCATCGGCACCGATGGATCGGTCACGCAGATCGACGACCTCGACCGCTACCGGTCGGCGCTGGCGAAGGAGATCGCCCAGCGCAGCGCGGCCGGCATCAGTGCCGCGGGCGAAAGACCGGATACTTATCCGTTCGTGGTCGATCTGCGCGGGCCACAGCAGTTCCACCGGCTGGCCCAACTGCTGAGGCAAAAGGGCTATACGAGCGGACGGATCGACAAGATCCTCGGGGCGAATTTCCTGCGTCATGCCGAGACCGTCTGGGGCGGTTGAGCGTCGCGCCGCCGGCCCCGAGGCCGGCATCGGGCGGTACGCTCGGACCGCGGCCGGCGATCATCCGTCAAGCCCTTGGCCTGGCTCCCCGGAAGGGGTAGAACGGGCCACTTCGCGCCGGTGTGATGCCGGCCCTCTGCGCAGGAGTACCGCATGGCGTTGTCCGTTCCCACCGATGCCGAGCTCAGGGCCCTGGCGGAACAGGTTGCCGAGGGCGCCCAGCAGCGGCGCCTCATGGTGGTCACCGCCGAGTCGTGCACCGGCGGCTGGATCGCCAAGGCCCTGACCGACCTGGCGGGCAGCTCGGCCTGGTTCGATGCCGGCGTGGTGGCCTACAGCTACGGGGCCAAGGAAGCGCTGCTCGGGGTCGACCCGCGCACGCTGGAGCGTACCGGCGCGGTGAGCGAGGAGACCGCGCTGGAAATGGTTTCCGGCGCGCTGGCGCGCTTTGGTGCCGGGGTGGGGGTGGCCGTCACGGGTATCGCCGGCCCAAGCGGCGGCACCGCGGAAAAGCCGGTCGGCACAGTCTGGATCGGCTGGCAGCGCCGTGGTGGCCATGCCCACGCCACGCTGTTCCGGTTCGACGGCGACCGCGAGGCGGTACGCCGGCAGACCGTGGCGGCGGCTCTCAGCGGCGTCATCAAGGCGCTGACGGACTGATCCGTGCCGCCTGTCCGGGCCGGCTTGACCGATGTGGGATACTCGCTGGCCACAGATCGCAGCCCGTGAGACTACCCGCGGGCATCATCCCTTTCATTCACTGCCACCCAGGATTCAAGACGATGGATGACAACAAGCGCCGCGCGCTCACTTCCGCCCTCGGCCAGATCGAGAAGCAGTTTGGCAAGGGTGCCGTCATGCGCCTGGGCGACCGCACCGACGACGCCATCGAGACGGTTTCCACCGGCTCGCTGGGTCTGGACATCGCGCTGGGCGTGGGCGGCCTGCCGCGCGGCCGCGTGGTGGAAATCTACGGTCCGGAGTCCTCGGGCAAGACCACGCTGACCCTGCAGGTCATCGCCAACTGCCAGAGGAACGGCGGCACGGCGGCCTTCGTCGATGCCGAGCATGCGCTGGACCCGAGCTATGCCGCCAAGCTGGGCGTCAATGTGGACGACCTGCTGGTCTCGCAGCCGGACACCGGCGAGCAGGCGCTGGAAATCGCCGACATGCTGGTGCGCTCCGGCGCGGTGGACGTGGTGGTGGTCGACTCGGTCGCCGCGCTCACGCCCAAGGCCGAAATCGAAGGCGAGATGGGCGACTCCCACGTTGGCCTGCACGCCCGCCTAATGAGCCAGGCGCTGCGCAAGCTCACCGCCAACATCAAGAAGTCCAACTGCCTGGTCGTCTTCATCAACCAGATCCGCATGAAGATCGGCGTGATGTTCGGCAGCCCGGAAACCACCACCGGCGGCAACGCGCTGAAGTTCTACGCTTCGGTGCGCCTGGACATCCGCCGCATCGGCGCGGTGAAGAAGGGCGACGAGGTGATCGGCTCGGAAACCCGCGTCAAGGTGGTCAAGAACAAGGTGGCGCCGCCGTTCCGCCAGGCCGAGTTCGAGATCCTCTACGGCGAGGGCACATCGCGCGAGGGCGAGATCATCGAGCTGGGCGTGGCGCAGAACCTGATCGACAAGTCCGGCGCCTGGTACAGCTACAAGGGCGACCGCATCGGCCAGGGCAAGGAGAACGTGCGCCAGTTCCTGCGCGATAACCCGGCCATCGCCAACGAGATCGACACCGAACTGCGCGCACGCCTGCTGACCAATGCCGGTGGCAAGGGCGCGCCGATCTCCGAAGAAGCCATGGAAGAAATCTGAGCATGGCCGAGCGACGTCTGCGCATCTTGCTGGTGGGCGCGTCCGGCACGCTGGGTCGTGCCGTGGCGGCGGAGCTTGGCCAGCGCCATGAAGTGATCGCCGCCGGACGCCAGTCCGGCGACGTGCGGATGGATCTGACCCACGTGGCCAGCATCCGCACGGGCCTGGCCCGGGCCGGCGAGCTGGATGCGGTGATCAGCACCGCCGGCCGCGTCACCTTCGCGCCGCTGGCGGACTTCGCCGCCGCGCCGTTCGGTGAGTCGAAGCACACGCTGGGCATCACCGACAAGCTGATGGGGCAGGTGAACCTGGCCCTGGCGGCGCGGGATCACCTGCGCGACGGTGGCTCGATCACGCTCACCACCGGCATCCTGGCCGAGCAGCCGATTGCCCAGGGCAGCTCGGCCAGCCTGGTCAATGGCGCGGTGGAGGCGTTTGTGCGGGCGGCGGCCATCGAGTTGCCGCGCGGGCTGCGCATCAACGTGGTCAGTCCGAACGTGCTGGTCGAGGCGATGGGTGACTACGCGCCGTATTTCCGCGGGTTCGAGCCGGTGACGGCGGCCCGCTCGGCGCTGGCCTACAGCCGCAGCGTGGAAGGCTTGCAGACCGGCCAGGTCTTCAAGGTGTTTTGAGCCGACGGCGCCCCAGCCATGAAGCGCCGGCCCGATTCCGGGGACGACAAGAAGCCCAGGCCCAGCGCCTATAGCAAGGCGCTGGGCCTGCTCGCGCGCCGCGAGCATTCCCGTCGCGAGCTGAAGCTCAAGCTGCGCCAGGGCGGCTACGAGGGCGACGAGGCCGGCGAGGCGCTCGATCGCCTGGGCGAGCAGCACTACCAGGACGACGACCGCTTTGCCGAGATGCTCGTGCGCAGCCGTGTTTCGCAGGGTTACGGCCCCATGCGGCTGCGGGCGGAGCTGAAGAGCCACGGCCTCACGGATGCCCGCATCCGCGCCGTGCTGGATGCCGCCGAGGTCGACTGGACGGCCGTCGCCGCCGCCCAGCTGCGCCGTCGATACGGTGCAGGGGCCGCCGCCGAGCCCGAGGAACGGGCCCGCCGGGCGCAATTCCTCTTGCGTCGGGGCTTTCCCGCCACCACAGTACGGAGTGTTACCCACGCCGACGTGGACGACGCTGCCGACGGAGATTCCTGAAAACCATCATCCAGCGATGATGGTCGGATTGACCGCGGCAGTGCGGCCTTGGCGTGGCCTCCCTCGTCAGGTCGTCCCCAATTGCATGAAAACCGCCGAAATCCGCTCGACTTTCCTCGACTATTTCCGTTCGAAAGACCACACCATCGTGCCGTCCAGTTCGCTGGTGCCGGCCAGCGACCCGACACTGCTGTTCACCAACTCGGGCATGGTGCAGTTCAAGAACGTGTTCCTGGGCAGCGAGAAGCTGCCCTACGTGCGCGCGGCTGACGTGCAGCGCTGCCTGCGCGCCGGCGGCAAGCACAATGACCTGGATTCGGTGGGCTACACCGCCCGCCACCACACCTTCTTCGAGATGCTAGGCAACTGGTCGTTCGGCGACTACTTCAAGCGCGAGGCCATTGCCTATGCGTGGGAGCTGCTGACTGACGTCTTCAAGCTGCCCAAGGACCGGCTGTGGGTTACCGTCTATCACACCGACGACGAGGCCTACGACATCTGGAACCGGCAGATGGGCGTGCCGGCCGAGCGCATCGTGCGCATCGGCGACAACAAGGGCGCGCCATTCGCCTCGGACAATTTCTGGCAGATGGCCGACACCGGCCCCTGCGGTCCCTGCACCGAGATCTTCTACGACCACGGTCCGGGCATCGCCGGTGGCCCCCCGGGCTCGCCGGACGAAGACGGCGACCGCTACATCGAGATCTGGAACCTGGTGTTCATGCAGTTCGACCGCGCGCCCGACGGCACGCTGTCGCCGCTGCCGGCACCGTGCGTGGACACCGGCATGGGCCTGGAGCGCCTCGCCGCCGTGCTGCAGCACGTGCACACCAACTACGAGATCGACCTGTTCCAGCACCTGATCGAGGTGGCTTCCGGGCTGACCCGGACCAGTGACCTGGCCAACAAGTCGCTGCGCGTGATCGCCGATCACATTCGCGCGTGCTCGTTCCTCATCGTCGACGGCGTGCTGCCTTCAAACGAAGGTCGCGGCTACGTGCTACGCCGCATCATCCGTCGCGCGCTGCGCCACGGCTGGATGCTGGGCGTGCGCGGCGATTTCTTCTGGAAGATGGTGCAGCCGCTGGTCGAGGAGATGGGCGAAGCCTATCCGGAGCTGGCTGCGAAGCAGTCGTTCGTCGAAGACGCGCTGCGCACCGAAGAGCGCCGCTTCGGCGAGACGCTGGAAAACGGCATGCGCCTGTTCGACGCCGTCGCCGCCAAGGCGAACGGCATGATTCCGGGCGCGGACGCCTTCCGCCTGTACGACACCTACGGTTTCCCGGTCGACCTCACCGCCGACATCGCGCGCGAGCGTGGCCTCACGGTCGACATGGACGGCTTCGAGCAGTCCATGAAGGAACAGCAGGAACGCAGCCGCGAAGGCGGCAAGTTCGAAGCCAAGGGCCAGATGCCGGCGGAGCTCGCCAGCCAGCTGCAGCCCACCGTGTTCCTCGGCTACGAAGCCCTGCAGGGCAAGGGCAGCAAGGTCGTCGGCATCGTGCGCGCCGGCAAGCAGCTCGAGCAGCTGGGCAACGGCGAGGAAGGCCTGGTCATGCTCGATCGCACCCCGTTCTATGCGGAGTCCGGTGGGCAGGTCGGCGACACCGGCAGCCTGGCGAACGGCGCTGGACGATTCGAAGTGGGCGACACGCTCAAGATGGGCGGCGTGTTCTTCGGCCACGCGGGCCGCTGGCGTGGCGCGCAACCGCTGCGCGTGGGCGACGCTGTTGATGCAACCGTCGATGGCGAGCGTCGCCAGGCCATTGTGCTCAACCACTCGGCCACGCACCTGTTGCACGCGGCGCTGCGCAAGGTGCTCGGCGAGCACGTCACGCAGAAGGGCTCGCTGGTGGCGCCGGAGCGGCTGCGCTTCGACTTCTCGCACTTCAAGCCGCTCAGCGCGGACGAGCTGCGCCAGATCGAAACGATGGTGAATGCCGAAGTGCGCCGCAATGCGCCGGCCGAAGTCCATCAGATGGGCTATGACGCGGCGATCGAGTTCGGCGCCATGGCGCTGTTCGGCGAGAAGTACGGCGACGAAGTGCGCGTGCTGAAGATGGGCGACTTCTCCACCGAACTGTGCGGCGGCACCCATGTGGGTCGCACCGGCGACATCGGCCTGTTCAAGATCGTCAGCGAGGCCGGCGTGGCCTCCGGCGTGCGCCGCATCGAGGCGGTGACCGGTGCCGGCGCCCTGGGCCACGTGGCCGACGAGGAACGCCGGCTTGGCGAGTTCTCGCAGCTGCTCTCGGCCCATGGCGACGATGCGGTGGAAAAGCTGCGCCAGCTGTTCGAAAAGCAGAAGAAGCTGGAGCGCGAGCTGGAGTCGCTGCGGGCCAAGGCGGCCGGCTCCGCCACCGCTGACCTGGCTTCGTCGGCCCACAGCGTCGATGGCATCAAGGTGGTCGCTGCCCGCCTCGAGGGCCTGGACACCAAGGCCTTGCGCGACAGCATGGACCAGCTCAAGCAGCAGCTTGCCGATTGCGTGATCCTGCTCGCGGGTGCCGCGGACGGCCGCGTGTCGCTGGTGGCCGGCGTGCATGGCAAGGCGCTGGGACGCATCAAGGCCGGCGACGTCGTCGCGCACGTGGCAGGGCAGATCGACGGCAAGGGCGGCGGTCGCCCGGACATGGCCCAGGGTGGTGGTGCGGACACCAGCGAACTGCCGCGGATCCTGAACGGACTGGCCGGCTGGATCGGCGAGAGACTGGCCTCCTGAGGCCAGTCAGCAGGGCTACGTGCTTCACTGTTTGCGCATTGCGCTGCCCGCGGACGCTCGGCTAGTATCCAAGCACTGCCGACACCGAAGGTTGCGCTGGTGTCGCTCGACATGGCATCTACAGGGGGTGCCTCGTGTGTGTGACCGGGGAAGGCGGTAGGGCCTTCGGCGGGTAAGATCGTCGAACTGCTAGACGGTGAAGCTCAGGGGTGAGGCATAACCGTCTGTTGGCCTATGACCAATGTATTCATGGAGTGGCAAACATGTTGATTCTGACCCGCAGGGTCGGTGAAACCTTGATGATCGGCGACGAGGTGACCGTCACCGTTCTGGGCGTGAAGGGCAACCAGGTGCGGATCGGCATCAATGCGCCGAAGAACGTGGCTGTGCATCGCGAAGAGATTTACCAGCGCATCAAGAACGAGCACGAGCCGGATGGCAGTACCTCCAGCGAGCCCGGCGAACACTGACAGGCAAGAAAAGCTTTACCTCGAGCGCGCCGGTTAGTATCCTTGCCGGCTCCGCAGAAATGCGGACAAAAATCCGGAGAGATGCCCGAGAGGCCGAAGGGGCTCCCCTGCTAAGGGAGTATAGGGTCAAAAGCCTTATCGAGGGTTCGAATCCCTCTCTCTCCGCCAGATACGCCAAAAGCCCCCTCGCGGGGCTTTTTGCGTTTCTGGCGGGATGTCATACGCGCGCGTGGCATCGGCGAAGAACCCCGCAGCGGCAGGCCTGGCCGCAGGCCGGTTCGACGCGTAGTCCGCCCGCCCGGCGCGCCCGGCCGGATCGGGTCTGGCCGCTCGCGTCCCATACAATGGCCCCGCGATGCAGCCTGCATCGTGCAGGTCGGGAATCGCCTGCCATTCAGCGATTGATGAAGAGGACCAGGGGACCATGAAGCTGAAGCGAGTCGTGTTTGTGGCGTTGCTGGCGATGTCCGGCAGCGCGATGGCGTCGAAGGACCTTAACAATATTCCGCTCGTGTGGTCGCCGACGCAGAGTTTTGCCGAATTCGGCGCGATCGATCTGAACGGCCTCGGCAACGTCAAGGTGCAGTTCAACAGGTTCACCGATGTGCGCAAGAACCAGGCCCTGATCGCGGAGAACCACGAGAAGGCCCAGGTGCGCCAGGTGACCACCCGCGACGACGTGGCCACCTATGTCACCGATCACGTGAAAGAGACCTTCGGCAAGGCCGGGCTGAGCGTGGTCGACAGCGGTGGCGACGTGGTCGTCTCCGGTGAAATCCGCGATTTCTTCGTCAACGAAACCGACCAGTACGTCGGCAGCATCACCATCTACACCACGGTGACGGACGCCGCGGGCAAGGTGCTCTGGCAGGGCATCGCGGGTGGCGGCGCCACCAATTTCGGCCGCTCGTACAAGGCCGACAACTACTACGAAACGCTGTCCAACGCGGTGCTGAAGACGAGCAACAGCATGCTCAACAGCCCGGGCTTCCACCACGCGCTGGAAGCACGCTGATCGAACCGGGCCGTCACTCGCGCGGCGAGTGGCGGCTCAGTCCAGCGTCAGGCCGCGCAGTTCCGCGCCTTCGGGCGTGACGCGCAAGACCGAGCCGTGTTCGTACCAGTCGCCGAGCACGATGCGCTCGGCCGGTTGGCCGTCCAGGTCGAACCGATGGATGGCGGGGCGGTGGGTGTGGCCATGGATGAGTCGCGTCACGCCGGCGTCGCCCATGGCCTGGGCCACGGCTTCGGCGTTCACGTCCATGATGGTTTCCATGGTGCTGCCGGTATGCGCGCGGCTGTCTTCGCGCGCCTTGGCGGCGAACGCGCGGCGGGCATCCAGCGGCATGGCCAGGATCTGCGCCTGCCATGCCGGAGTGCGTACCTGCTGGCGCACGGCCTGGTAGGCGAGGTCGTCGGTGCAGAGCACGTCGCCGTGCATCAGCAGGGTGGGGCGGCCGTAGAGTTCGTGCACGGTGCCGTCGTCGAGCAGGGTGAAACCGGCACGAGCGGCGAAGGCCTGGCCGAGGAGGAAATCGCGATTGCCGACCATGAAGTACACGGGCACGCCGTGGTCGTGCAGTGCGGCCGTGGCCTTGGCGATGCGCCTGGGCAGTTCGGCATCATCGTCGTCGCCGATCCATGCCTCGACCAGGTCGCCCAGGATGTAGACGGCGTCCGCCGCGCGCGCCTCGTCGCCGGCGAGGAACTCCTCGAACAGCCGGGTGATCTTCGGCCTGCTGTCGTCCAGGTGCAGGTCAGAGATAAACAGCGTGGCCATCGACCTCAGCCCTTGGTCTTGCCGCGCGACTTGTCCTTGTCGGCGGGTCGGGCGGTCGACGGCGTCGCGGGCGCGGCAGGTGTCGATGCGGCAGCCGGGGATTCCTCGCCGACTACGCCGGCACTGTCGATGACCACCAGCGGATTGGGTACGTCACCCGCGAACGGGCCGAGGCCACGGGTGGGGAGCGCGGCGATCTTGTCGACCACGTCCATGCCCTTGATGACCTTGCCGAACACGGCGTAGCCCCAGGTCAGGCCGCTCTGGTTGCCGACATAGTCGAGTCGTCGGTTGTCCACCAGGTTGAAGAAGAACTGCGCCGTGCCCGAGTTGGGGTCCGCGCCGCGCGCCACCGCCACCGTGCCGCGCAGGTTGGACAGGCCGTTGTCGGCCTCGCTGGCAATCGCCGAATGCGTGCGCTTGGGCTGCAGGTCGCGCGTGTACAGGCCGCCCTGCACGAGATAACCCTGGATGGCCCGGTGCAGGACCGTGCCGCTGTAGAAACCGTCGCGCACGTACTGCAGGAAATTCGCCACGCTCTTGGGCGCCTTGTCCGGGAACAGTTCCAGCGTGATGTCGCCCTGCGACGTATGCAGTACCACCTCGGGATGCGGCTGGGCGGCAGCCGGCGCGGCCCCGGGCTTGGCGGCCTGTGCCAGCAGTGCCAGCGGCGAAATCAGCAGGAGGGCGGCGAGCAGGAGTCGGGACATGGCGGGATGGGCGGCTGGTGGCATCGGGACATCATACGGCTAACGCACGCCGCGGTTCAGGACGGGTGGACTTCCAGCAGCAGTCCCAGTTCGTTCATGGGCGCCTGTTCCTGTTCCAGGTCGGCCTCGCTGAGCGGGTGCTGCTCCAGCCACGCCGATGGCAGCACGAGCCGCATGCGCTGGGTGGTCGCGGCGAGCTGCATCTGCGGCAGCGACTCGGCGCGGCGCGCGCGGCGGAACAGCACGGCCAGGCGCAGCAAGGCGGTGATGTAGCGGGCAAGCTGGCGATAGCGCTGCGGCAGCGCCGAGAACGTGGCCTTGTCGGGCTTGCGCCGGTGCGACTCGACGATGGCCGCCAGCAGTTGTTGTTCCTGCCGCGAAAAGCCCGCGAGATCCGCGTGGCGCAGGATGTAGGCACCGTGGTGGTGATGCTGGCTGTGGGCGATGGCCAGGCCGATCTCGTGCACGCGCGATGCCCACGACAGCCATTCGCGGGCTTCGCCGTCGAGCTTCCAGAAGCGGGCGATCTGGTCGAACAGCATCAGTGCAGTCGACTCCACGCGGCGCGCCTGCGCGCGGTCCACGCCGTAGCGATTGGCCAGCGCATCGATGCTTGCCGTGCGCGGGTCGCTGCCGCCGGCGCGCCCGATCAGGTCCCACAGCAGGCCTTCGCGCATCGAGCTTTCGCACACGCGCATGCGCTCGATGCCGAGCGCTTCGAAGGCGGCCTCGAAAATCACCACGCCGCCGGCAATCACCGGCGCGCGGTCTTCCGCCAGCCCCGGCAACTTGAGCGTGCTGATCTGCCCCTGTTCCAGCAGGGCGTCCCGCAGCAAGGCCAGCGACGCCGGCGTGATACCGTCGTCGGAAAATTTCATGGCCTGCACGACCGAGCCGATCGCCTTGGCCGTGCCGGAGGAGCCATACGCTTCGATCCAGCCCGATTCGCGGTAGTCCTCGGCAAACTGCTGCAGCAGCACGCCGATTTCGCTGTTGGCGCGCTGCCAGCGCTTGCGGTTGAGCTTGCCCCCGGGGAAGAAGCGCAGGGTCGAGGCGATGCACCCGGCCTGCACGCTTTCGGTGTGCATCGGCGCGAAGCCTCGCCCGATGATGAATTCCGTACTGCCGCCGCCCACGTCGATCACCAGCCGGCTTTCGCGCGAGGCGGGCAGGTCATGCGACGACCCCAGGAAGATCAGGCGGCCTTCCTCGCGGCCCGAGACGATTTCCACCGGATGGCCCAGCGCGGTTTCCGCCGCGGTGAGGAAGGACTGCGGCGAAGCGAGCCGTCGCACGGTATTGGTGGCCACGGCGCGTACCCGGATCGTTGGCACGCCGGCGATGCGCTGCCCGAAACGGGCCAGGCAATTGAGCGCGCGTGCGCGATGCTCGGCATCGAGCGTGCCGTCCGCGCGCAGGCCAGCCGCCATGCGCACGGTTTCGCGCAGGCGATCGATCACGCGCGGTTCGCCGTGCTCAACGCGTGCCACCACCATGTGGTAGCTGTTGGAACCCATGTCCACGGCGGCAATCAGTTCGCCGTCCTTGATCTGGGTCTGATCGCCTTGGCTCATGCGTGGCTCATGTTGGGCTGCAAGGGGTGGATTCTCTCACGCAACCGCCATGACGCGAAGCAGCATGGCGCCACCGCCAGGCCCGCTAGCCGCTTATCGGGACGAGTTTGTCGAGCAGGGTCTGCTGGGCGCTGTGCGGCGGCGCGTCGCCCGGCCGGGCGCGCGCATAGCGGCCCTTGCCTTCCAGCAGCCACGCTTCGGTGTTGTCCGCCAGGTAATTGGCCAGCGTTTCGTCGTAGACGCGTTGCGCCAGCACCGGGTCGAGGATGGGAAAGGCGATCTCGATGCGGCGCTTCAGGTTGCGCTCCATCCAGTCGGCACTGCCGCAATAGATTTCTGGTGCCCCGTCGTTGGCGAACCAGTAGACGCGGCTGTGCTCGAGGAAGCGTCCGACGATCGAACGCACCCGGATGCGCTCGGACGTGCCGGGCAGTCCGGGGCGCAGCGTGCATGCGCCGCGCACGATCAGGTCGATCTCGACGCCGGCCTGGGAAGCGCGGTAGAGCGCCTGGATCACATGTGCCTCGTTGAGCGCGTTGAGCTTGGCCACGATGCGGGCGGGAAGGCCCGCCAGCGCATGGGCAGTTTCGCGCTCGATCTTCTCCAGCACGCTGCGGTACAGCGTGAACGGCGAGTGCAGCAGATGTTGCAGCTCGATCACCGGGCCGAGACCCGACAGTTGCTGGAACACCTTGTGCAGGTCCTCGCCGATGCCGGGATGGGCCGTCATCAGGCCGATGTCGGTATAGGTGCGGCTGTTGGCCTGATGGTAGTTGCCGGTGGACAGGTGCACGTAGCGGCGCAGCATGTCGTCTTCGCGGCGCACGATCAGCAGCATCTTGGCATGCGTCTTGTAGCCGACCACGCCATAGACCACCTGCACGCCAGCCTCCTGCAGGCGCGTGGCGAGACGGATATTGGCTTCCTCGTCGAAGCGCGCCCGCAGCTCGATGACGACCGTGACGTCCTTGCCGTTGCGGGCCGCCTCCACCAGCAGGTCGACCAGCGGCGTATCGACGCCGGCACGATAGAGCGTCTGCTTGATGGCCAGCACGGCCGGGTCCTGGGTGGCCTGGCGCAGCAGGTCCACCACGGCGGCGAACGACTCGTAGGGATGGTGCAGCAGCACGTCGCGCTGGCGCAGCACCTCGAACTTGCAGCGGTTGGCGTTGAACGCCTCCGGCAGCTGCGGGATGAAGCGGGGGAACTTCAGTTCCGGCCGGTCCAGCCCGTCATAGATGGTGCCGGCGCGGATGATGTTGACCGGGCCGTCGCAGCGATAGACGTCCGTTTCCTCCAGCTCGAAATTGGCAATGAGCATGGAGACGATCGCCTTCGGGCAGTCGTTGCCGATTTCCAGCCGCACCGGGCGCGCATAGCCACGCCCGATCAGCTCCTCGGTCAGGGCGCGGGCCAGGTTGTCGACCTCCGCCTCTTCCACCATCAACTCGCTGTTGCGGGTGACGCGGAACTGGTAGGAGCCGGCCACCTTGAAGCCCGGGAACATCAGGTCGACAAAGCCCTGCAGCAACTCGGCGAGGAAGACGTAGTGATTGCCCTGGTCGCAGACCTCGTCCGGCAGGCGGATGATGCGCGGCAGCGAGCGCGGCGCGCGCACCAGCGCCATGTGGCCTTCGCGGCCAAAGGCATCGCGACCCTTCAGCACCACCGCCACGTTGAGGGTCTTGTTGAGGATGCGCGGGAACGGGTGGGCCGGATCGAGTCCCAGCGGGGACAGCACCGGCATCACTTCATTCTCGAAATAGCCCTGCAGCCAGTGGCGCTGGCGTGCCGTCCAGCTGTCGCGCGTGAGGAAGTGGATGTTCTCGGCATGCAGCGCCGGTCCGAGCTCCTCGCGCCAGGTTTCATATTGCGCCGCCACCAGGTCCAGCACGCGCTTGCGGATGCGGGTGAGCAGTTCGCCGGAAGAGAGGCCGTCCGGCCCTGGCGCCGCCGAGCCGAACATGTGGTGATGCTTGAGCATCGCCACCCGCACTTCGAAGAACTCGTCCAGGTTGTTGGCGACGATGCTCAGGAACCGCAGCCGCTCCAGCAGCGGCATGCTGGTATCGCGCGCCTGGGCCAGCACGCGGAAATTGAATTCGAGGGCCGCCAGCTCACGGCTGAAGTAGAGCTCGGGGGCGGCACGGTCGAGGACGGGCGGAGGAGTGGCAGGTTTACGGCGCATCCCCTCATTCTGGCCGATGCGACGCTTTGTTACATGGCGCACTGCCGCGTAGTGTGATGGGCGTTCAGCTAGGCCGCCGCGGCTCAGTCCGGATCGCCCGGTGCCAGCAGGCGCTCCTTGCTGAACCAGCAGGCAAAAGTGGAGCCCTGGCCGGGTTCGCTCTGGATGTCCAGGCGCGCCTGGTGCAGGTTCAGCACGTGCTTGACGATGGACAGGCCCAGGCCGGTGCCGCCGCTTTCCCGCGAGCGGCTGGACGATACGCGGTAGAAGCGCTCGGTGAGGCGCGCCAGGTGGGAGGCGGGGATGCCGTAGCCGGTATCCGTGACCGAGTAGACCGCGCCTTCCGGCGTGCGGCGCCAGCGGATGCTGATGCGTCCGCCGGTGGGCGTGTAGCGCACCGCATTGCTCACGAGGTTGGAAAGGGCGCTGTGGAGGTCCTTGGTCGAGCCCAGCAGGTCGACCTCGGCGGTGACCTCGAAGCTGATGTGGTGACGCCCCTGGCTGAGCGCCTCGGCTTCCTTGCGGATGGTCGCCAGCAGCGGCGTCATCTGCACGCGCTCCTCGATGACATGCTCCTGGGTCTCCAGCCGCGAGAGGGTGAGCAGGTCCTCGACAATCTGGCCCATGCGCTTGGACTGCGCGCGCATCTCGTTGAGCACGGGGGCCAGTTCGGGCACGTCCTCCGGGTCGATCAATTCCAGATAGCCATGGATCACCGTCAACGGCGTGCGCAACTCGTGCGACACGTTGGCGACGAAGTCACGGCGGATCTGCTCGAGCCGCGTGAGGTGGCTGATGTCGCGGGCGAGCAGAAGATGCTGCCGCCGCCCGAACGGCAGCAGCGTCACGTTGATATGGCGATTCGGGTGACCCGGCGCCGCCACGTCGTTGAGCGGTTCGCGCGCGCCTTCCCTGAGCCAGGTGGCGAGCTCCGTGGTGCTGAGGCGTTCGTCCAGGTTCGCGCCGCGGTCCTGCGGACGGCGCAGCCCGAGCAGGTCTTCGGCCGCGTGGTTGAACCATCGCACATGCTGCTGGTTGTCGAGCAGTACGACCGCGTCGGGCAGGCTGCCGGCGGCGCTGCGCAGGTCACGCAAACTGGAGGCAATACGACGGGAACGCGTCATGAAGCGGTCATGCTGGAGGGAACTCATGGTGGAGCCTTGCGTCATCATGTGCCGTGCTTGATGACGGATTCGGGACAGCAGCAAGACGATTTCCGCGATAGCGACGAGGGCCACGCCAGTGGCCACATGCCCCCCGGCCAGCCATCCAGCGACGGCGCCCGCGAGCAGGCCGGCAGCGAGTGCGGCCGGCAACAACGAGGGACGGTCGAGGGCTTTGGGCATGGGCGGTTGGGGCTAGGATGCCTGCTGGCGGTTACCCAGCATCGGCAAAACCCGGCGCGCCCGCAAGGGACGCGGGTGCGTCAGACGCTGGCGGAGAAACGGTAACCCGCGCCGCGAACGGTCTGCACCATGTCGTCGAGCTTCCACGGCTCGAGCGTCTTGCGCAGGCGGCGGATGTGCACGTCGACCGTGCGTTCTTCCACGTACACGCTGCCGCCCCACACATGGTCGAGCAGCTGCGCGCGCGAATAGACACGCTCCGGATGGGTCATGAAGAAGTACAGCAGGCGGTATTCGGTCGGCCCGATGGTGATGGGGTCCTCCGCGGCGAACACGCGGTGCGCCGGGCCATCGATGCGCAGGCCGCCGAGCTCAACCATGCCGGAGCCGTCGTCACCCTGACTGCGCCGGAGCACCGCCTTGATGCGGGCCACCAGTTCGCGCGTGGAGAATGGCTTGATCACGTAATCGTCGACGCCGGCCTCCAGGCCGTTGACGCGATCCATTTCCTCGCCGCGGGCGGTGAGCATGATGATCGGGATCTCCCGGCTCAGCTCCTCCTTGCGCAGGCGCCTGGCCAGGTCCAGCCCGCTGGTGCCGGGCAGCATCCAGTCGAGCAGGATCAGGTCCGGCACCTGCTCGGCGATGGCCAGCTGGGCTGCCCGTGCATCGGCGGCGTGGATCGCGTCCATGCCGGCCTTGCGCAGGGCAAAGGCGACCATGTCGCGGATCGATGCTTCGTCTTCGACGATCAGAATGCGCTTGTGCACGCGTTGGGTCCGCTGGGGGAGGGCTGTGACGCATTTATTGCAGCGGGATAATGTTACGTCCCGATGACATTTCACATGACCGCCACGTGACAGGGGCGGTGCGGCACGTTCCCGGGCAGATCAGCGGCGGCTGTCGCCGGCGCTGAAACAGACCCGGCCCTGGCAGTTGGCCCCGCTTTGCAGCGGCTGCTGGCTGCGCCCATCGGGGTTGTCGTCGGTCTGCACCCGGCGCTTGCGCAGCTCCATGACCAGCGGGGTGAGGTCGTTGATGCGGGCCTGGATGCGGGCGCGGGCGTAGTAATCCAGGTCCGGACGCTGCAGCAGCCGCTTGAGCTGCTCCATGGCGTCGAAGGGGCGGCCGGACAGGTAGGAGGCGTCCGCAAAGGCCTCGCCCGCGCGCACCGAGTCGCCGGCCTTGTCGCTGGCACGGGCAAAGGCGCGATAGAGCTCCGGCTCCTCGTTGTTGTCCAGCATCGGCATCAGCATGGTCGCCGCCTGGTTGGCCTCTGCCTGGGTGCCCCCCTCGGTCAGCGCCTTGGCATAGCCCATGGCGATGGCCCGGTTGCGCGGCGATTGCTGGTTGAGGTCGGCATACAGCGCCAGGGCCTCGGCGCGACGACCCGCCTGGAGTTTGGCGTCAGCCATGGCCAGCCGCACGATCTGGTTGTCCGGGTGGGTCGCCACCAGGGGCTGCAGCTCGTCGGCCGCCTTGGCGCCGCGATTGCTGCGGATGAGCGCGAGCGCGTAACCGTAGTGGTTGGCCGGGGTGTTGAAGTCGTGCTGGTTCTGCAGGTTATTGGCGTAAAAGGTGGCCAGCTGCTGGGCGTCGCCCGACAGCACGCGCACGCGTTCGCGCATCAGCAGGTACGTGTCCAGGTCGCCCTTGCGCTCACGATGGCCCAGCACCGTGGGGTCTTTCACGTACGCGATCGGTGCCGTGCTCTTCTCCCACTGGCTCTTGTCCAGGGTCGAACCCGGCGGGCGCAGCTTCTGCTGGGCGATCAGCGCGCCTGCACGCGACTTGGCGTCGCTGATGCGCGACAGCGTGACCGGGTGATCCTGCAGGAATGCCGGCACGTCGCCGAGGTCGCCGCCGGAGCCGACGCGGAGCGTGTCCTGCATGCGCTCGAAGAACGAGGCCATGGCCGCGGGGTCGAAGCCGGCGTTCGCGAGCGTCTGGATGCCGGCGCGGTCGGCTTCGACTTCATCCTTGCGGGTGAAGTTGATCTGGCGCTGCATCAGCAGGCCCTGTCCGCCCATCAGGATCGCGCCGGCCGCATCGCCTGCGCTGGCTCCCGCGCCGGCGACGATGGCGCCCAGCAGGACCAGCGCCATCAGCGGCGTGTCCTTCTTCGACGCCTCGAACGCGCGCTGCAGGTGGTTCTGGGTGATATGCCCGATCTCATGGGCGATGACACCGGCCAGCTCGCTCTCGCTGTTGGTGATGGTGATCAGGCCCGAATTCACCGCGATATAGCCGCCGGGCGCGGCGAAGGCATTGATCACATTGTCCTTCTCGATGAAGAAGGAAAAGTGTTCCTTGGGCTTTTCGCTGCCGGCGACCAGGCGATAGCCGAGGTCGTTGATGTAGTCGTCGAGCATGGGATCGTCGACCACCATGTCCAGTGCACGCATCTGCCGCAGCATCGCCGCACCGTAGTCCTGCGCTTCCTGGGGCGAGATCAGGGCATTGGCCGAGCTGCCCAGGTCGGGCAGGCGCACATCCTTGTCCTGGGCCTGGGCGCTCAGCGTGAGGCCGGCACACAGCAGCGCGGCAAACAGGCGGGAGGGCGAAAATCGGTTCATGGGCGTCCTGCCGGGCCGGGGTGCGTCAACATGGCATGTGTTGCCTTCGGGCGAGCCGCATGGCCGCCGTCCATGGATGGTAGGAGGGCGGGTTTCGCGAGCCAAATCAAGTGGACGTGGTGCCATGCGCATAGGTCAGCGACAATAGCATTAGTGACCGCTGACCAAGGGTTCAGTTCAGTGTCCCCGCGCTTGTTTCCGGGTGCCGGGAACCCCACGTTGGCGGAGTCGTATTTTTTTTCGGTTCCGGAGTTCCCCGTGCCCAAGATCGAGATCTATTCCACCGCGGTGTGCCCTTACTGCGTGTCCGCCAAGAACCTGCTCAAGTCCAAGGGACTGGAGTGGAGCGAGGTACGCATCGACACCCTTCCGGCAGAGCGCGACGCGATGCTGGCGCGCAGCGGTGGCCGCCGCACGGTGCCGCAGATCTTCGTCAACGATCATCACGTGGGCGGCTTCGACGACCTGGTCGCTGCCGATCGCAGCGGCAAGCTGGCCGAGTTGCTTGGAGCCGTGGCATGAGCAAGCCGACCGACGAACAGGCCGGCAAGGACCGGGTCGCCGAATTCACCGCATTCCGCCAGCGCATGAACGAGCGCATCCTGTCCGAGGACAACCAGGTGGTGCGGCGCTTCTTCGCGCTGGACACGCAGACCTACAAGCCCGGCGCGCTCGACGTGAAGACCAAGGAATTGCTGGGCCTGGTCGCGTCCATGGTGCTGCGCTGCGACGACTGCATCAGCTATCACGTCGCCCAGTGCAAGGAAGCTGGCGTGACGCGGGAGGAGTTCTTCGAGACCTTCAGCGTGGGACTGGTGGTCGGTGGCTCGATCGTGATCCCCCACCTGCGCCGGGCGGTCGATTTCCTCGACCAGCTGGAAGCGGGCGGCACGGCCGCGGCGGACTGCGTCAGCCACGGCTGAGGCCGTTCCCCCCGACGGGTCCACGGTGGCGGCCCCCTCCTTGTCGCCACCTTGACGCATGCGAGTTTATTCAATGCTGCATGCGAGGATTTGCGATGCCGGGCAGCGGCTTTTCACTGGCTGCCATGGGCCGCATGGGCGATAATTGACGGGATTTACAACCCCGCGGGCCCCCGCCGCAGGGTTGCTCGATTCTTATTCCAAGGAGTGTCCCCATGAGCAAGACCATTGCCGTGATTCCGGGCGACGGTATCGGCCCCGAGATCATGAACGCCACGTTGCGTGTGCTCGATGCGCTGGACTGCGGTCTGTCCTACGAGTTCGTCGATGCCGGCATGGTCGCGCTGGAGAAGCAGGGTGACCTGCTGCCGCAGCCCACGCTGGACGCCATCGCCCGGCACAAGGTGGCGCTCAAGGGACCCCTGACCACGCCGGTGGGCGGTGGCTTCACCTCCATCAACGTCACGCTGCGCCGCCACTTCGACCTGTACGCCAACGTGCGCCCGGCGATCAGCTTCCCCGGCACCAAGTCGCGCTTCGACAACATCGACATCATCACGGTGCGCGAGAACACCGAGGGCGCCTACCTGTCCGAGGGCCAGACGCTGTCCGAGGACGGCGAGACGGCCATCTCGATGGTGCGCAACACCCGCAAGGGCAGCAGCCGCATCGTGCGCTACGCCTTCGAACTGGCCGTGAAGAAGGGCCGCAAGAAGGTCACGGCGGTGCACAAGGCCAACATCATCAAGACCGCCTCGGGCCTGTTCCTCAACGTGGCGCGCGAGATCGCCAAGGAATACCCGCAGATCGAGTTCAACGAGATGATCGTGGACAACACCTGCATGCAGCTGGTGATGAAGCCCGAGCAGTTCGACGTGATCGTCACCACCAACCTGTTCGGCGACATCCTGTCGGACCTCTGCGCCGGCCTGGTGGGCGGCCTGGGCCTGGCTCCGGGCGACAACATCGGCACCGAGGCGGCGATCTTCGAAGCCGTGCATGGTTCGGCCCCGGACATCGCCGGCAAGGGCATCGCCAACCCGTGCGCGCTGTTGCTGGCGGCGGCTGACATGCTCGACCACCTCGGCATGGTGGACAAGGGCAACAAGGTGCGCGATGCCATCCGCGACACCATGACCAACGACCGCGACAACGTCACGCCGGATCTTGGCGGCAAGGGCACCACGTCGAGCTTCGGCGACGCCATCGTCAAGCGCGTCCGCGCCTGATTCCGGCGTCCATGTCGCAGCGGAAAGCCCCTCGTTCGAGGGGCTTTTTTTTGCCTCAGGCGACCTGTTTCGCCGGGCGATAGCCGCCGGCCGGGGTCTGGAACGCGACGTTGATGCGGTTCCAGGTGTTGATCATGCCGATGAGCAGGGTGAGGTTCACCAGTTCCTCTTCGCTGAAGGAGCCGAGCGCGCGCTCGTAGACGTCGTCGCTGACGCCATGCTCCCCGAGGCGCGTCACTGCCTCGGCCCAGGCGAAGGCCGCGCATTCGCGCTCGCTGTAGAACGACGCTTCGCGCCAGCCCGGCAGCACGTAGAGGCGCTGCTCTGTTTCGCCCCCGGCCCGTGCATCCTTGCTGTGCATGTCCATGCAAAACGCACAGCCGTTCATCTGCGACACGCGCATCAGCACGAGTTCCACCAGCGGGCGTTCCAGGCCGCACTGTTCCATGGCCGCACTCAGGTCGAACAGCGGCTTGAGGGCCTTGGGATACTTCATATACGAGAGACGCTTGGACATGATGGACTCCTTGGGATGCGGCCACGCTGGCCTTTCAAGACAAGGACGCACCACCCGCCGGATTCGTGACAGCTTCCAGTCGCGCCAGTTTCTCCGGGTTGCGCAGCGAGTGGATGCCGGCAATGCGCTCGCCGTCGGTCTCGATCCAGGCCACGGTCACCAGCCTGCCGTCCACCCAGGTAAGCAACGCCGGTTCGCCGTTGAGCCACTGCAGCCGGTGCACGATGGCGAGGGAGCGGTAGCGCCTGGCGATGATGGCGTACAGCCGGACGATGCGTTCGCCGCCGTGCAGCGGCCGTAGCGTGGCCGAGGCCTTGCCGCCGCCGTCGGCAAGATGGACGGCATCGGCCGCGAACAGCGCCTGCAGCGCCTCGACGCTGGCGCTTTCCAGCGCATCGCGGAATTTCTCCAGCAGGTGGCGCTGTACGTCCGGCGCGTGCTTGAAGCGCGGACGTCCTTCGCGCAGGCGCTGCCGCGCCCGGTGCACGCGTTGCCGGCAGGCGTCCTCGGTGATCTGCAGCATGGCCGCGGTTTCCGCGTGGCTATAGTCGAACACCTGATTGAGCAGGAACGCGGCGCGCTCTTCCGGACTGAGCCGTTCGAGCAGGGCGAGGAAGGAAAGGCCGAGGCTTTCGGCGCGCTCGAGCTCCGCCTCGGGCAGGTCCATGTCCTCGACCAGCGGTTCAGGCAGCCAGGGTCCGGTGTAGTGCTGGCGTTCCGTCCTGGCGCGGCGCAGGCGATCGAGCGCAAGGCGGGTGGTGACGGTGACCAGCCAGGCCTCGGCATCATCCAGGTCGTCCGCATCCTGCTGGTGCCAGCGCAACCACGCGTCGTGCAGCACGTCCTCGGCGTCGGCGGGCGTGCCAAGCATGCGGTAGGCCAGGCCAAACAGGCGTGGCCGGTGCTGCTGGAAGGTGGCGGTGGCGGGGTCCATGGCGGGCTCGGCGACGGATATACCTCAAGGACGCGCCGGCACGGCCGGATGTGACCGACTAGCCTAAGAACGGCCAGGGCGCCAGGAAAACCAGCCAGATCAGCACCAGCATGCCGGCATACTTGAGCGCGCGGAACAGCCTGGGATGCTTCTTCTTGAACGCGCGATTGCGCTCGCGGCTGCGCTGGTTGAGTTCGAAGACGCGGTTGACGAAGCCGGTCTTCTCTTCCGGCGACTCGGTGTTGGGCGAGGCGGTGATCTTGCCCATGAAGGCGCCGACGCGATGGTTGATCGCGCTCATCCATCGCGTGCGCAGCGGGCGCTCGACATCGGCGAACAGGATCACGCGGGTCTGGTCGGTGCGGTTCTCGGCCCAGTGCACGTAGGTTTCGTCGAACACCACGTCCTTACCGTCGCCCCAGCTGTGCATCTCGCCGTCGATGAAGATGCGGCAGTCTTCCGAGTTGGGCGTGATCAGGCCCAGGTGGTAGCGCAGCGAGCCGGCGAAGGGGTCGCGATGGGGGTTGAGCTTGCTGCCCGGCGGCAGCAAGGCGAACATCGCCGCCTTCACGCTCGGAATGGAGTTGAGCAGCGCCACCGTTTTCGGGCACAGCGTCTCGGCCGAGGCAAGCGGCTCGCCGTACCACTTGAGGTAGAAGCGCTTCCAGCCCTGCTTGAAGAAGCTGTTGAAGCTGGCGTCATTGCTCTTTTCGGCGGCGCGTATATAGCCCTCGTCAAAAAGGTGCAGCGCTTCCTCGCGAATCGCCTGCCAGTTCGCCTGCAGCAGGTCGAGTTGCGGGAAGCCGCGGCGATCGAGGATGGGACGCGCCGGCACTGCCGAAAACGCGTACATGAGCAGGTTGTACGGCGCGAACACCGCCGAGTGATCCACCAGCTGGCGGTCGAAGCGCAGGCGCGCACGTCCACGCAGATGCACCAGCAATACGCACAGCGTAAAGCATGCAAACAGGAACAGCAGCACGAGGCGCGGGGCAAGGATCATGGAGTGTCGCGGCCGATGAGGGAAACGGCATTCTACTCCCTGGGGGGCTTTGGCCGTCCGCCCGGTTCAGCCGGCGTGCGGGTTCAGTGGCCGAGCACGTGCACTGCGCCGCCCCCGGGCTGGTAGCTGCGCGCCAGGGCCCGGTGCACGTAGGCCACGGCACGGCGAACCGCGGAGCGCGGTGGCTTCCCCCGGGCCAGTTCCGCCGCGATCGCCGAGGCCAGCGTGCATCCGGTGCCGTGACCTTCGATGGGCATGCGGGCATGGCGCAGTTCCACCACACCGCGCGCGTCGTAATAGCGGTCCACCACGTCGCGTTCCTGCGAATGGCCACCCTTGAGCAGCACCGAGCGGGCGCCCAGGCCCAGCAAGGCTTCGCCCGCGCGGTCGAAATCCTTCGCGTTGCGCAACTTGCGGCCGAGCAGCGCTTCGGCTTCCGGCAGGTTCGGCGTCAGCACATCGGCCAGGGGAATGAGTTCGTCGAGCATGGCCTGCACCGCATCCGCATCGAGCAGGCGCGCGCCGCTGGTGGCGATCATCACCGGGTCGACCACCAGCCACGCCGGCTTGCGCGTGCGCAGCTCACTGGCCACCAGCCGGGTGACGGCCGCGCTGCCGAGCATGCCGGTTTTCACCGCACCGACGGGAAAATCATCGAACACCGCCGCGATCTGGCTGCGAATATGCTTCAGCGGCACGGTGTGCACGGCGCTCACGCCGCGCGTGTTTTGCGAGGTGATCGCGGCGATGACGGACAAGCCATGCACGCCACGCGCGTGGAAGGTCTTGAGGTCGGCCTGGATGCCCGCACCACCGCCGGAATCGGAGCCGGCGATGGTGAGGGCGATGGGTGGGGCAGTACGCGTCATGCGCGCAGCTTACAGCGCCTCCGACGCGAAATCCGCCAGGCGCGAGCGTTCACCGCGACGCAGCGTGATATGCGCCGAATGCTCCCAGTGCTTGAAGCGATCGACGGCGTAGGTGAGGCCCGAAGTGGTTTCGGTGAGGTAGGGCGTGTCGATCTGCTCGACGTTGCCGAGGCACACGATCTTGGTGCCCGGGCCGGCGCGCGTGATCAGGGTCTTCATCTGCTTGGGCGTGAGGTTCTGCGCCTCGTCGATGATCAGGTAGCGCGACAGGAAGGTGCGGCCGCGCATGAAGTTCAGCGAGCGGATCTTGATGCGCGACGCCAGCAGGTCGTTGGTGGCCTGGCGCCCCCAGCTGCCGCCTTCCTCCGGATTGGCCAGCACCTCGAGATTGTCGGTGAGCGCGCCCATCCACGGCGTCATCTTTTCTTCTTCCGTGCCGGGCAGGAAGCCGATGTCCTCGCCCACCGAGACGGTGGCGCGCGTCATGATGATCTCGCGGTAGCGCTGCTGGTCCATCACCTGCGCCAGGCCGGCCGCCAGTGCCAGCAGCGTCTTGCCGGTGCCCGCCGTGCCGAGCAGGGTGACGAAGTCGACGTCCGGATCCATCAGCACGTTGAGGGCGAAGTTCTGTTCGCGGTTGCGCGCGGCGATGCCCCACACGGCGTGGTTGCTGTGGCTGTGGTCATCGAGCAGCACCAGGGTGGCCTTGGTGTCGTCGACGCGCAGCACGCGCAGCTCCACGCTGTTGTCGCCCGGCAGGAACAGGCACTGGTTGGGATGCCAGTCCTCGTCGTCGCGGCGGTCCACCTTGTAGAACGTGCGCCCGCGTTCGTTCCAGGACTGCACTTCGGGGTGGCGTTCCCAGAAGTCCTCGCTCAGTCCGGCGGAGCCGGTGTAGAGCAGCGCGAAGTCGTCCAGCGCCCGGTCGTTCTCGTAGTCCTCCGCGTCGATGCCGTAGATCTTGGCCTTGATGCGCAGGTTGATGTCCTTGCTGACCAGTACGACGGAGCGGTCCGGGTTCTGGTCGCGCAGTTCGATCACGGCCGACAGGATCAGGTTGTCCGCCTTGCCATGGCCATTGGTGGTGCGCTGCTGGAAGTACAGGCGGCCCACCGCGCCGCCGCGCTTGAGATTCACGCCTTCGGGGTTGGCCAGCTCCAGGCCGTTGCTGATGCCGTGGCCGTTGCCGCGCACAATCAGTTCGTTGAGGAACCGGCTGACCTGGCGGCCGTTGCGTGAAACTTCCGACGCGCCCTTTTTCTTTTCGTCCAGCTCTTCCAGCACCGTCATGGGAATGAAGACATCGTGCTCTTCAAATCGGAACAGCGAGGTCGGATCGTGCAACAACACATTGGTGTCGAGAGCGTAGATGCGCTTGCTTCCGGTCATACGGAAGGAACCTCTTGAATGATGCGAGGTGGATGAACCGCGGCGTGGGGCACGCCGTGGGGAACCGGCTGGCACAGCCGGGATGCTGGGCGCCGTGCCGCACGCCGGTCCTGGGGGCCGGCGACGACGGGGCGGTTGGGGCGGTCGAGGGTCACCTGGCGGGAATGGCGTCGAGCACGGCCTGCGCGTGCCCCGCGACTTTCACGTTGCGCCATTCCTGCACCAGCCTGCCCTCGGGATCGATCAGGAAGGTACTTCGTACGACACCCATGTGACGTTTTCCATACAGCACCTTCTCGTGGATCACGTCGAAGGCCTGGCACCAGGCTTCGTCGTGATCGGAAACGAGCGGGAACGGCAGCTCCTGCTTGCTGGCGAAATTGGCGTGGGATTTCACCGAATCGCGCGAGACGCCGATGACCTGGGCGTGGCGCTGCTGGAACTTGGCGTACAGGTCGCGGAAGTCTTTCGCTTCCGTGGTACAGCCAGGCGTGCTGTCCTTCGGGTAGAAGTACACCACCACCCATTGGCCCTTCAGGCTTTCCAGCTTCAGTTCACTGCCATCGCCGGTGTGGCCCTTGAGCCTGGGGACTTTCTTGCCAACTTCGGGCATGGGTTCTCCTGCGAAGCCCGCACGGGCTCCGACTGAATGCCGGGAATCAGGATGGTCAGCGAAACGCGGGACGACGTGCTGGCACAGCGGGCGCACCTTGCGATCGGTGTGGCTCGAACCGCCCTGGGCATGTGTCGTCTCCGGTGCTCTCTGGGAACAGAGACTAGCGCCATATGCGACGGATAACAGCTCTTGCAAGGGCTGGTTTCAGGGGGCATGCTGAGGAACCCGCCGGCGCTTCGCCGGAACCACCTCCGCATGACCTGGCTGGCCTCTCGCCACGCCGTTCTGCACGGCGCCGGAGTGTCAGAACTTCACCGGGTCCATGATGGCGTCGAGGTTCAGGCCATCGCAGAATTCCAGGAAGTCATCGCGCAACGCGGCGATATGGGTCTGCGCGGGAATGCCGATGGTGATCTGCGCCTGGAACATTTCCGCGCCCGTCTGCATGGCCTGGTAGCGCAGCGAACTGAGTTGCTCGATGACGATGTCGCGGCGGTCGAAGAAATCGATGATCTTCACCAGGATGCCGGGTCGATCGGCCGAAATGACTTCGATCAGGTACGGCAGCAGGTGCGAGTGGTTTTCGCGCGCCCCCGTGCGGTAGTGCACCAGCCGCAGGTCTTCGTCGCGGGCCAGCTTGGAAAGCGCCGACTCCAGCTTGGCCACTGCGTCCCAGGCGCCGGTGGCAAGCAGGGTCAGGGAGGTGTCCGGGCCGATGGTGGTGACCCGCGCGTCGGCCAGGTTGCAGCCCGCATCGGCAATCCGCTTGGCCAGTGTCAGCAGCGGGGTGCGCGGGGAGGGCGTCAGCGTCTGGATCAGCAGCTGGTTGTCAGTGCCGGTACGCGCGGAGGAACGATTCAAGGGAGTCCACCTGTGGCAGCCCCCCGCGATTGGCGGGATAAAGGCTCTGCGAGCTTACTTGCCGCGGCCAAGCAGCCGCAACTCGGGCCCGGGCGAGCGCTGAACCGGCACTTGGCCGCCGGGCGGTACAGCCCTACGATCGAGCGCTGCAGCATCATGTCCCTTGGATCAGCAGCCCAGGAGTTGGCTATGAAGCTCGGCAAAGACGGGATTTTCGTTGTCCTGATGGCGTTGCTGTTGCCACTGGCCTCCTCCCACGCCAAGGAGTCCGCACCGACCGTCAAGGCCGATTCCCGGGAAACGTTCATGCCCGTGGCTGACAACGTGCGTGAGGAGATGCGAGCGGGCGGGCGGTTCGAATTCGTCACCGCCCAGGAGCGCGGGACCATCGACAAGGACCTTGGCCAGATGCAAGCGCTGTTCGACAAGTTCAATACCGTCGACGGCATGGACCTGGCGACGAAGATCCAGCTCTACAACGCCCAGTCCGAGGTCAACGCGATCCTGACCCGGCGTGACGGCGACCGGGAAATCTGCGAGTACGCCACGCCCACGGGTTCCAATATCCCCAAGACCACGTGCCGCAAGTACAGCGATATCGAACGCAACCGCAGGGCGACCGAGGTCATGAAGGACAACATGCTCCACACCATCCTTCCCTCGGATCGCGTGAGCCACTGAGGTCGCAGGTCGGGCCGCGGTTGATCCGGCCCGGCGGGGCATGGGCCGCGGTGACCGGGCCATCTGTCGTTGCGCATCGCCCGCGCCCTCCCATTTCCCCCGGGACGTCATGTCGCAAGTTCGGCGATATCGCGCGCCGTCGCGGGGACACCGTGACACGGATGGGCGACATGATTCCCACCGATCGCCTGAAACACGGGTGCCCGAGCCGCCGCTGAGGGGCATGGCGGGATGCCGGCAAGGCCAGGCCGATTCGGCCGCGGCCGCCACCACCGGGCCCTGTATTGGCTGAACAAGGTTTTCCAGTAACATGCCGGGTTTAGCTTTTCAGGCGGAGTGGGCCTTGAACATTCGCGGAAGCATCTGTGCGCTGGTGACGCCATTTTCGGCGGACGGTGCGCTGGATCTTGCGGCTTTCGGAAAGCTGCTGGATTACCAGATCGACGGCGGAACCGAAGGCGTGGTCGTGGCCGGCTCCACCGGCGAAGCGCACATGCTCGAGCATGACGAATACGAGCGCCTGCTCGCGTTCGCCGTGGAGCGGGTGGCGGGTCGCATTCCGGTCATCGCCGGCACCGGCGAGGCCGGCACGGCCAAGACCGTGGCGCTCACCCGTCGCGCCAAAGCCCTGGGCGCCGATGCGGCGCTGGTGGTGGCTCCCTACTATGTGCGCCCCACGCAGGAAGGCCTGCGTCGCCATTTCCTCGAAGTGGCCGACCAGGGCGGGCTGCCCGTGCTGCTGTACAACGTGCCGGCCCGCACGGCTTGCGATCTGCTGCCGGAGACGGTGGCGGCGCTGCGTGACCATCCCGCCATCGTTGGCCTGAAGGAAGCGCAGGGCACCGACGAGCGAATTGCCGCCATTGCGGAACTTGCGCGGCCGGATTTCGTCTATCTGTCCGGTGACGACGGCACGGCCTGCAAGGCGATGCTTGTCGGCGGCGCGGGGACCATCTCGGTCGTAGCCAATCTGGTGCCTCGTGCGTTTCGCATGCTGTGCGATGCTGCGACGGCTGGCGATCGCGCCGAGGCACTGCGTTGCGACGCCGCCCTGGCACCGCTGGTTTCGGCGCTCAACTGCGCGCCGAACCCGATTGCCGTGAAGGCCGGGTTGCCGCCGCTGGGGCTGGGGTTGGCGACGCCGCGCCTGCCTCTGGTTGAATTGGAGGATGGTCCGGACCGCGCGCGACTTCGCGAAGCGCTGGCGGGTCTGGCATCCTTGGCGAATGCGGCCTGACATTTCGGGCAACTGATACTCCTACGGAATCTGCTTACATGAAGAAATCCCCGCTTGTCGTGGCCCTGCCGGTACTGGCCCTGTCTGCCTTGCTGCTCTCCGGCTGCGGCATGTTCCGTTCGCAGAAGGCCTGGGAAACCGCCAAACAGGAAACGCCGCTCGAAATTCCGCCGGGCCTGGACACGCCGTCCACCAGCGCTGCGCTGGTCATTCCCGAGCCGGGCGCCAACAATCCGACCTCCAACGGCGCCACCGCCCGCGTGGGCCAGACCAGCTCCCAGATCGCCGACGGCTTCGTGCTGAACGATTCGGCCGACAATGCGTACCGCCGCGTGGGCCAGGCACTCGAAAAGGGTGACATTGGCCAGGTGGTTGCGCATGACGACGACGCCCGTACCTACACGCTGAGCGTGGTGGCGAACGCCCAGCTGACCAGCGACAAGGGTTTCTTCAGCCGCATGTTCAACGGCAAGTCGAAGGAAACGGCGGATGCGCCGGGTGCCGCGCCCCGCCAGGTGCAGGTGACCATCGGCGGCAGCGGCGAGAAGGCCAGCGAAGTGCGTGCACAAGGCGATGCCGCGGCGGTGGCCAAGGTGGTCGACACGCTGAAGTCCCGCCTCGGCGGTACCTGAGGGGCGTTGGCCCGCCCATGAAAAACGCCGCCCTGGGGCGGCGTTTTTTTGTGTGCGGCGCGGACGCTGGCGAAAGCGCGGCGGAAACCGCTCAGCGCTCGAGCAGGTCGAGCTTGCCGGGCTTGTTTTCCCAGTCCTTGGCGTCGGCCAGGGCATCCTTGCGCTCGGTGATCACCGGCCAGCTCTTGGCCAGGTCCGCGTTCAGCGCAACAAAAGATTCCTGCCCGGCAGGCACGTCGTCCTCGGGATAGATCGCGTTGATCGGGCACTCCGGCTCGCACAGCGTGCAGTCGATGCACTCATCCGGATTGATGACGAGGAAGTTGGGGCCTTCGTGGAAGGCGTCGACCGGACAAACCTCGACGCAATCGGTGTATTTGCACTTGATGCAGTTGTCGGTGACGACAAAAGTCATGCTGTCGCGCGCCTGTCTTGAATGGCCGAGGCCCGTGCCAGGCCGGAAGTGGCGCTCCCTACGAGGTTCGAACTCGTGTTCCCGCCTTGAGAGGGCGGTGTCCTAGGCCACTAGACGAAGGGAGCGAAATGCACCGGAGCGCGCTAGTATAGCGGAATTGTTTCGCCCGGCAATGCCTCCAGGACTCGCTGGTCCCGCCGGTCGGACATGTCCCGCCGGCCCTGCGAGGCTGATGGCGGGTGTGGACGCAGCGCCCGGCGCTGCGAATGATCGCTTTGAACGGCGCCATGCGCCTGCAAGGATCCAGACCGCTTGAGTCACGACGCAAGGACCAATGCCACGCCTGCACTGCGCATCATTCCGCGCGAGCAGCACGTCATTTCGCGCAAGAACATCAGCAAGGCCGCATTGCGCGTGCTGTACCGCCTCAATGAAGCCGGCTACCAGGCCTATCTGGTAGGCGGCGCCGTGCGCGACCTGCTGCTCGGGGGGCACCCCAAGGACTTCGACGTGGCGACCAGTGCTACGCCGGACGAAGTGAAGCGGCTCTTTCGCAATTCGCGCCTGATCGGCCGCCGCTTCCGCCTCGCCCACGTGGTGTACGGGCCGGAGATCATCGAAGTGGCCACGTTCCGCGGCACCGGCGAGGAGGAGGGCGAGGGTGACCGCCACATCGTCGACGGGCGCATCGTGCGCGACAACGTGTGGGGCACCATCGAAGAGGACGCGATCCGCCGCGACTTCCGCGTCAACGCGCTCTACTACGACATCAGTGATTTCTCCGTGCGCGACTACGTCGGCGGCATGCAGGACGTGGAAGACCGCGTGCTGCATCTTATCGGCGACCCCGAGACGCGTTACCGCGAAGATCCGGTGCGCATGCTGCGCGCCGTGCGACTCGCCGCCAAGCTCAATTTTCGCATCGACCGCGCAGCCTCCGCACCGTTTGCCGAGCTGGGACCGCTGCTGGCCGAGGCGGCGCCTGCGCGCCTGTTCGACGAGTCGCTGAAGTTGTTCCTGGCGGGCGACGGTCTCAAGAGCTTCCACATGCTCGAGCAGACCGGCCTGCTGAAATTCATGTTCCCGGCCACGGCGCGTGCGCTCAAGCGCGGCGACAATGCGCTGCGCGCGCTGGTCGAGCATGGCCTCGCCAATACCGATGCGCGCATTGCCGAAGGCAAGTCGGTGACGCCGGCGTTCCTGTTCGCCGTGTTGCTGTGGGGCGAAGTAAGGGACCTGGCGCATACCTGGGTGACCAAGGGCATGGAGGCCGGCGCGGCGTGGGATCGCGCTGCCTCGCACGTGGTTGCCGAGCAGTGCCAGCGCGTGGCGATCCCGCGACGCTTCACCCTCACCATGGAAGAAATCTGGTCGCTGCAGCCACGCTTCGAGCAGGTGCAGCGCAAGCGTGTTTTCCGCCTGATGACGCATCCCCGCTTCCGGGCTGCGTTCGATTTCCTGTTGCTGCGCGCCGCGGAGTCGCCGGCGATTCGCGAACTCGGCCAGTGGTGGGCGCATGCCCAGCAGCTGCCGCATGAGACGCTGGCGGCCGCATTGTCCAGCGGGCCGCAGGGTGCCGTGGCCGAGGCCGCTCCGGCGGCCAAGCCGCGCAAACGGCGGCGCCGCAAGCCGGCAGGCAAACCTGGCAGCAAGTCGGACCCGGCGTGACCGAGGCTTTTATTGCGCTGGGCAGCAACCTGGGTGACGCGCGTGCCCAGGTGTCCGGCGCCTTTGATGCGCTGGCGCAGCTACCCGGCACCCGCCTGCTGGCCAGGTCGCACCTGTACCTGACGCCGCCCTGGGGCATGCTGGAGCAGCCGCCTTTCATCAACGCCGCGGCCCGGATCGACACCTCCTTGTCGCCCCATGAGCTGCTTGACGGGTTGCTGGCGATCGAGCGTGCCGCCGGCCGCGTGCGCGGCGCCGAGCGATGGGGGCCGCGCACGCTCGATCTGGATGTGCTGCACATCGACGGCGTGTCCCTGGCCGACGAGCAGCTGACCTTGCCGCACCCGCGCATCCGCGAGCGTGCGTTCGTACTGCTGCCGCTCCATGACCTGGCTCCCGACCTGCAGTTGCCGGGCCAGGGAACGGTGGCTGGCCTGCTGGCGGCGATCGACGCCAGCGGTTGCGAGCGCCTGCCTTGAGCCCTTCACGCAGCGCGCGGGATAATCGCCGCCTGTTTCCGTTTTAAGGAATCGTTGTGTACGCGCAGAAAGCGAATGCACCTACGCGCAAGCCGGTTACCGTGCCGTCATTGCGTACGATGAAGGCGGAAGGCCGCCGCATCGTCATGCTCACGGCGTACGACGCCACCTTTGCGTCGCAGCTGGAACTGGCCGGCATCGATATTGCGCTCGTCGGCGATTCGCTTGGCATGGTGATCCAGGGGCATGCGAGCACGCTGCCGGTCACGCTCGATCACATGGTCTATCACACCAGCAACGTCGCGCGCGGCGTGTCTGCGACCTTGCTGGTGGCCGACCTGCCATTCATGGCCGATCGCGACGTCCCCCATGCCCTCGAGGCGGGTGCCCGCCTGGTAGGCGAGGCCGGCGCGGCCATGGTCAAGATCGAAGGGGCGTCGCCGCACATCCTGGAAGCGATTTCCGCCCTGGTGGAGCGGGCGATTCCGGTGTGCGCTCACCTCGGCCTGACGCCGCAGTCGGTACACAAGTTCGGCGGTTTTCGCATCCAGGGACGGGAGCGGGAAGCCGCGGACCGGCTGGTGGCGCAGGCGAAGGCCGTTGAAGCCGCGGGCGCCGACCTGCTGGTGCTGGAAGGCATGCCGACGTCGCTGGGCGAGCGCATCACGCAGGCGGTGGCGATCCCGACCATCGGCATCGGTGCCGGTCCGCATTGCGACGGCCAGGTGCTGGTGATCCAGGACATGCTGGGCATCACACCGGGCAAGCGCCCGAAATTCAGCAAGGATTTCCTCGCAGGACGCGACTCGGTGGCTGCGGCGATTGCGGCCTATGCCGAGGAAGTGCGCGGTGGCGCCTTCCCGGCCCCGGAACATTGCTTCGACTGAAGCAGCCACAAGACAGGCTCTGATCCATGCAAACAGTGCAAGATGCCGCGGCGCTGCGCGCCATGATTCGCGGGTGGCGCGGCCAGGGGCTCACGGTGGGTTTCGTGCCCACCATGGGCAACCTGCATGCCGGCCATCATTCCTTGATCAAGCTGGCCCGGGCCCGCGCCGATCGCGTGGTGGCCAGCGTGTTCGTGAACCCGACCCAGTTCGGTCCGAACGAGGACTTCGAGCGTTATCCGCGCACGCTGGTGCAGGACCAGGCCGGACTGGCCGAGCACGAATGCGACCTGCTGTTCGCTCCCGAGGTGGTCACGATGTACCCGTTCGGCCCGCAGAACAGCGTGAGCCTGCGGGTGCCGCAGCTCACCGAGATGCTCGAAGGCGCGCACCGCCCGGGGCATTTCGATGGCGTGGCCACGGTGGTCTGCAAGCTGTTCAACCTGGTGCAGCCGGACCTGGCCGTCTTCGGCCAGAAGGATTTCCAGCAGCTGAAGGTGATCGAACGGATGGTGCGCGACCTGTCGCTGCCGGTGAAGATCATGGCGGCTGCGACGCTGCGCGCCGAGGATGGCCTGGCGCTGAGCTCCCGCAATCAGTACCTGTCGGCCGAGGAGCGCGCGCTGGCGCCGCAGATCCACGCCACGCTCGCCCAGATGCGCGAGCTGGTAGCCAAGGGGCACGCCCGGACGGTGGTGGAGCAGGCGGCGGCATCCAAGCTGGCGCGGGCCGGTTTCGATCCGGACTACGCGGCCATCCGGCGTGCCGAGGATCTGGCCGAACCGGCCGACGGCGAGCGCGAGGGCCTGGTGGCGCTGATTGCCGCTCGCCTGGGCAAGACGCGCCTGATCGACAACTTGCTGTTCGACTGAGCAGCCCCATATTCGGCCTTGGGCCAGGGTGATGTTGCAGTGCGATGTTCCCCGGCCGGATAATGCCGCGCTCAGCGCACTGTACCTGCCGGAAAACTGAAGTCATGAACCTGAACATGCTCAAGGCCAAGATCCACCGCGCCACGGTGACTCACGCCGAGCTCCATTACGAAGGCTCCATCGCGATCGACGGCCTGTTGCTCGATGCCTCGGGCATCCGCGAGTACGAGCAGATCCATGCGTGGAACATCAACAACGGCAAGCGCTTCGTCACCTATGCGCTGCGTGCCGAAGAAGGCTCGGGCATCATCTCGGTCAATGGCAGCGCGGCCCATCGTGCCCAGCCCGGCGACCTGATCATCATTGCCGCGTTCGCGCAGCTGTCCGAGGCCGAGGTCGAGCAGTTCCAGCCGACCCTGGTCTATGTGGATGCGGACAACCGCATTTCGCACACCAACCGCTCCATTCCGAAGCAGATGGCGGCAGCCTGAGCTCGGCGGCCCCGCCCATCGGCGGGGCCTGGTTGCGGTGCAACATTGTGCTGGCGCGGGACGCCGGGAGCTGCGTAAGATCGGCGTTCCCGTCCCCCATGCCCAAGAGCCCATGTCGCCCGAGCGCCGTTCGTCCTTCCTGGCTGAGCACGTTGACCGTCTTTCGCGCAGCTCGCTGCGCGAATTGCTGAAGGACATCCCGCGCGGCGAACGCCTGCGGCAGCGGCTCGGGCCGATCTTGCTGGACCTGAGCCGGCAGCAGCTGGACGGCGCCGCGCTCGATGCGCTCGGCACCCACCTCGAAGCCAGCGACTGGCAAGCCTCGCGCAATGCCATGTTCGCCGGCGCGCCCATCAATACTTCCGAACAGCGTGCCGTGCTACATACGGCCTTGCGTGCGGGCGAGTCGCGCCTGCCGTCGCCCGCGCCCCGCGCCGTGCTGGCGGAGATCGAGCAGACCCTGCAACGCATCGAGGCGCTGGTGCAGGCCATCGGGCACGGCGATGCCACCGCCTTCGGCATCGCCCATGGCATCACCGACGTGGTCAACATCGGCATCGGCGGCTCCGACCTGGGGCCGCGCCTGGCCGTGCGTGCGCTGGCGCCGTTCCACGTGGCTGGCCTGCGCAGCCACTTCCTGACCAATGTCGACGGCCAGGCGGCGCACGACCTGATGGCGCAGCTCGATCCCCGGCGCACGCTGGTGATCATGGTTTCCAAGACCTTCACCACGCAGGAAACGCTGCTCAATGGCCAGGTCCTGCGTGACTGGATCAGCCGCGCCTACGACGGCAATGCGCGCGAAGTGTCGCGCCACTTCCTGGCGGTGAGCGCGAACGTGCCGGCGGCGGAAAGCTGGGGCGTCCCGGCGGCGCAGGTGTATCCCATGTGGGACTTCGTGGGCGGCCGCTTCTCGCTGTGGTCGGCGGTCGGCCTGTCGCTGGCGATCGCGGTCGGCATGGAGCATTTCCGTACGCTGCTGGCCGGCGCCGCGCGCATGGACGATCACTTCCGCAGCGCGCCGTGGCAGGAAAACCTGCCGGTGCTGCTGAGCCTGGTGGAGTTGTGGAATCGCAACGCGTTCGGGCGCGGCAGTCGCGCCGTGGTGCCGTATGCCGATCTGCTCACCGACCTGACCTCGTACCTGCAGCAGCTGGAGATGGAAAGCCTGGGCAAGCAGGTGACACCGCAGGGACAGCCGGCGGGCCAGTCCACCTCCGCCGTTGTCTGGGGCAGCGTGGGCACCAATGCGCAGCACGCGTATTTCCAGGCGCTGCACCAGGGCACCGATGTGGTGCCGCTGGAGTTCATCGGCGTGGTGCAGCCCGCGCACGAGCTGCGCGGCAATCATGACGCGCTGTTGTCCAACCTGCTGGCACAGGCCGCCGCGCTGGCGCTGGGCAAGACCTTCGACGAGGCCCTGGCCGAGGCGAAGGAGGGTGACGAGGCCGCACGCCGCGTGCTCGCCGCGCAGCGCACGTTTCCCGGCGACCGTCCAAGCACGGTGATCCTGCTCGATGCACTGACGCCGGAAAGCCTGGGTGCGCTGATCGCGCTGTACGAGCACAAGGTGTTCATGCTCGGCCACCTGTGGGGCATCAACGCGTTCGACCAGTGGGGCGTGGAGCTGGGCAAGTCGATTGCGCGGCAGATCCTGCCGGCGCTGGAGAGCGATTCGGCAAGCGCCAGCGCATTCGATTCGGCCACGCAGGCGTTGATCGAGGCGATCCACCAGCGCCGCAAGCAAAGCGATTAGGACGGGTGCCTCGCCAGCGCCCAGGCCACATGCTCGCGCACGATCGCCGATGGGTGGTCGGCGCGCGCCAGCAAGGCCTGCCGCACGTCGTCCGAAGGCGGTGCGTTGCCCAGCGCCACGGCAATATTGCGCAGCCAGCCCTCGTAACCCGTGCGACGGATGGCCATGCCTTCCGTGCGCTGCAGGAATTCCTGCTCGCTCCAGCCGAACAGTTCGACCAGCCTGGCGCCGTCGAGGCTATGGCGCGGAGCGAAGTCGGGTTCGCTGGCATCTTGCGCGAACTTGTTCCACGGGCAGATGAGCTGGCAGTCGTCGCAGCCGAAGATGCGGTTGCCCATCGGTGCCCGCAGCTCCTCGGGAATGCTGCCGCGCAACTCGATGGTGAGATAGGAAATGCAGCGGCGCGCATCGAGTTGGTAGGGACCCACGATGGCCTGGGTAGGGCAGATGTCGATGCAGCGACGGCAGGAGCCGCAATGCGCGCTGGCCGGTTCGTCGATCGGCAGCGGCAGGTCCGTGTACAACTCGCCCAGGAAAAAATACGAGCCGGCGTGGCGGTTGATCAGCACGGTGTGCTTGCCGATCCAGCCGAGTCCCGCGTTGCGCGCCAGGGCTTTTTCGAGCACGGGTGCGGAGTCGACGAAGGCGCGGTAGCCAAAATCGCCGATCGCCCCGTGGATGCGCTCGGCCAGTTTCTGCAGGCGGTTGCGCATGAGCTTGTGGTAGTCGCGGCCCAGCGCGTAACGCGCCACGTAACCGGCCTCGGCATCCTCCAGAACGTTCCACGCGTTGCGCGTGCCGGGCGGTATGTAATCCATGCGCACCGAGATCACGCGTAGCGTGCCGGGCTCCAGCTCTGCCGGGCGGCTGCGCTTGTCGCCGTGGCGGGCCATGTATTCCATCTCGCCATGATGGCCATCGTCGAGCCATCGCTTCAGGTGAAGCTCGTCCTGCGTGAGGTCGGTGCCCGCGATGCCGGCATCGGCAAAACCCAGCTCGCGCGCCCAGCGCCGGATGTCGGCGGCGAGGGCAGCGTAGTCGGTAGCGTGGTGGGCGGCCGTGGGCATGTGCGTATTGTAGGCGCTGCGCGAGCGGGGCCTTCGCCGGTCATGCCTATAATTCCCGCATGACTGCCTGCGACCATCGCCACCAGCTCTTCACCGTCGACCAGGTGCGCGCGCTTGACCGCCGTGCCATTGAAGAACTTGGCGTCGCCGGCTACGAGCTCATGCAGCGCGCCGCTGCGGCAGCGCTGGTGTGCCTGCAGCAGCATTGGCCGCGGGCACGTCGCATCGCGGTCTACTGCGGTCCCGGCAACAACGGCGGCGACGGCTACCTGCTGGCGTCGATGGCGCGCGAGGCTGGATTGCAGGCGGTGGTGATTGCGCTGGACGCGAGCCGCGGCGACGACGCGATCCGCGCGCGGCACGAGTTCGAGCAGGCTGGCGGCACGGTGATCCGGTGGCACCAAGACGAGCCGTTGCCGGTCGTGGACGTGCAGGTCGACGCGCTGTTCGGCACCGGGCTGCGCCGTGCGCTGGCGCCGGATGTCGCGGAACTGGTGCGTCGCATGCAAGCCAACGGTGCGCCCGTGCTGGCGCTCGACGTGCCGTCCGGCGTCAATGCCGACTCCGGCGCAGTGCCGGGCGAGGCCGTAAGTGCCAGCGTCACCGTGAGCTTCATCGCGGCCAAGCGGGGTCTCTATACGGGCCAGGCGCCTGGCCATGTGGGACAGATTCAGCTGGAGCCGCTGGGCCTGCCCGAAGGGCTCTGGCAGGGTGTCGAGGCCGATGCGGAACTGATGCAGGCGCACACGCTGCCGCCGCGACCCCGGCAAGCCCACAAGGGCAATAACGGGCACGTGCTGGCCATCGGCGGCGAACACGGCACCGCCGGTGCGATCCGCCTGTGCGGCGAGGCCGCCCTGCGCGCCGGGGCCGGCCTGGTCAGCGTGGCCACGCGCGGCGAGCATCTGGTGGCGCTCAACAGCGCCCGGCCCGAGCTGATGGCGCATGAGGTTGATGGCATGCAGGCGCTGGCGCCGCTGTTGCAGCGGGCTACGGTGCTGGCGGTCGGCCCGGGGCTCGGGCAGGGCGCCTGGGGACATGCCCTGTGGCTGGCCGCCCTGGATGCCGCGCTGCCGCTGGTGCTCGATGCCGACGGCCTGAACCTGCTGGCGCGCGAACCGCGGCCGCTGTCGGGTACGGCCGTGCTGACGCCCCATCCGGGCGAAGCGGCGCGCCTGTTGGGACAGGACACCGCCGCCATCGCCGCGGATCGCTTTGCAGCGGCGCGCGAACTGGCGCGGCGCTATCGCGCCGTGGTGGTCCTCAAGGGTGCCGGCAGCCTTGTGGCAGCTCCTGACGGCCGCGTGGCCGTATGCCCCTGGGGCAATCCCGGCATGGCCTCCGGCGGCATGGGCGACCTGCTGACCGGCATCATCGCGGCCCTGCTGGCGCAGGGTTGTGACGCCTGGCAGGCGGCCGTCCTGGGCACCGGCCTGCACGCGCGCGCAGGCGACCTGGCAGCCCGCCAGGGCGGTGAACGTGGCCTGCTCGCAGGCGACCTGCTCGGGCCCCTGCGCCTGCTGCTCAATGGACGGGAATCATGAGCGCCAACGGCTGGAATCTTTCCGACGAAGCGGCCACCGGTGCGCTGGCCGCCCGGCTGGCCGGCGCGCTGGGCGAAGGACTCGTGATCTATCTCCATGGCGAGCTGGGCGCCGGCAAGACCAGTTTCGCCCGGGCCCTGCTGGGGGCGCTCGGCGTCGGCGAGCGCATCAAGAGCCCGACTTACAGCCTGGTGGAGTCCTATTTCGCCCGCGGACGGCCCGCCTGGCATCTGGATCTGTACCGCATCGCCGACCCGGGCGAGCTCGAATGGCTGGGTCTGGATGCACTCTCCGACCCGGCGGCCCTGGTCCTGGTGGAGTGGCCCGAGCGGGGCGCCGGCGCGCTGCCGGCGGCTGACCTGGTCCTGCACCTCAGCTACGCGGGGACCGGCCGCAAGGCCGTCATGGAGCCGAAGACCGCGCGGGGCGAGCAGGTGGTCGCGCGGTTGTCGTGAGGGCGGGTCCCGGCGCACGGCCGTGGCTGTCAGGCGTGCCTAAGTATTGATCTGGCTTGAGATTTTTCCCGCTGTGGACGGGGCGAACGAAGCCTTCAGTTTGCGTGGCTTGCGGCCGATAGCTGGATATCTTCTGACAAATCTTCTGCAGGTCATGGATATTCAAGGGAAAACCTCTTGCAATCGGCACGGCACTGGGCTTCAATTCGGCTCCATGAAGGGATCCAGGATGAATCCTGCTCGTTTTGGCGCCGTGGCCTTGCTGGCCCTGGCGCCTTTTTGTGCTGCAGGTGCCGCCGACATCAAGTCGGCGAGGGTCTGGGCCGGCAGCGAATACACCCGCGTCGTGCTCGATGTCTCCGGTCCGGTCACCTACAAGGTCAGGCAGGACGGTGAGCAGCTCACCGTGGACGTGGACGACAGCAGCTTCAGCAGCAGCTTCAGTTCTCCCTCGTCACAGGGCCTGTACAAGGGCATGACGGGCTCCAGGCAGGGCAGCAGCGCGCGGCTGACGGCATCGGTCGCCCCCAGTAGCACCGTAAAGACCTTCCTGCTCAAACCGCAGGCCGAGTACGGCTACCGGCTGGTGGTGGACCTGTACCCGGGCAGTGCCAGCGCGGCCAGCCGGCCGGCGGCGGCTCCGCTGCAGGACGACGACAGCCCGGCACCCGACGTGTCGGTGGCCCCGGTGGCCGCTTCCGCGCCGGTTCGCAGCCCGGGCAAGACCAGCCTCAAGCCTACCCAGAGCGGCATGGCGTCCACGCGTGCGGCGGCCGCGTTGCTCAACGGCGAGCGCAAGGTGGTGATTGCCATCGATGCCGGCCACGGCGGCGAAGATCCGGGCGCCCACGGCCCCGGCGGCACGCTGGAAAAGAACGTGACCCTGGCCGTGGCGCGCGAACTGGCCGAGCAGATCAACCGCCAGCCCGGCATGAAGGCCGTGCTGACGCGCAGCTCCGACTTCTTCATTCCGCTGGCGCGCCGTTACCAGATCGCGCGCGACAACGCTGCGGACCTGTTCGTCTCGATCCACGCCGACGCCTTCGTCAACGGCGACGCCAAGGGCTCGTCGGTATGGGTGCTGTCGCCGCGAGGCAAGACCAGCATGGCGGCGCGCTGGCTGGCGGACGGTGAAAACCGCGCGGACCTGATCGGCGGCGTCACGCTGGACGACAAGAACGACGGCCTGGCGGCCGTGCTTTTGGACCTGCAACAGGGTTATTCGATGCAGGCCAGCGAGTCGGTCGCCGGCAACGTGCTCAAGGCCCTGGGCAACCTCGGTCCCACGCATCGCGGCTATGTCGAGCGTGCGAATTTCGTGGTGCTGCGTTCGCCCGACGTGCCGTCCATCCTGGTCGAGACCGCCTTCATCAGCAATCCGGATGAAGAGCGCAAGTTGCGCGACCCCTCGCACCAGGCGCACCTGGCCGAGGCGGTCATGAGCGGCGTGAAGGGCTACTTCGAATCGACGCCGCCGCCGGGCAGCTGGTTCGCCGCGCAGGCGGCACGCCGCAACAACGTGGCGTCGACGGTGGCTTCCTCGCAAGGCGATGACGGCGACACCTCGGCGCGCGCCAGCCGGGCCGTTGCCCAGGCCATGGCCTCCGCCGGCGACGGCGGGGCCAGCACCGGCGCGCCACGGGCCGACGACGGCGTGCGCGACCTGCATCGGGTCGAGCGTGGCGAGAGCCTGCGCAGCATCGCCCGCCAGTACGGCGTGAGCATCGACGCGCTGAAAAACGCCAATCGCATCAACAGCGAAAGCAGCATGCGCGTGGGCATGGTGCTGACCATTCCGGCGGGCTGAAAAAAACTGGCTTGAGCGGGGCAGTGCGTGGTGCCGGAGGGCTGCGCCATTCGTTGCTTTCCCTCGCATTGCACGCCGCTGGGCGCACTCCTGCGCTTTCCCCTCATGACGGCAGGCTTTAAGCTTCACCGATGCCTGTCATCCGTCCGCTTCCGCCCGAACTCATCAACCAGATTGCCGCCGGCGAGGTGATCGAGCGACCATCGTCGGTGGTCAAGGAACTGGTCGAAAACAGCCTTGACGCCGGCGCAACGCGCATCGAAGTCGACATCGAGCAGGGCGGCGCGCGACTGATCCGCGTGCGCGACGATGGCTGCGGCATCGCGCCCGACGAGCTCCAGCTGGCCGTGGCCTCGCACGCCACCAGCAAGATCGGCAGCTTCGTCGATCTTGAGCACGTTGCCAGCATGGGGTTCCGCGGCGAAGCGCTTGCCTCGGTGTCGTCGGTGTCGCGCTTTGCGCTGACCTCGCGTGCGCAGGGGCAGGACACGGCATTCCGCATCGAAATGGATGGCGGAAAGATGCAGGCCGCCCGGCCCGCGCAGCATCCGCAAGGCAGCAGCGTGGAAGTGCGCGACCTGTTCTACAACGTGCCGGCGCGGCGCAAGTTCCTCCGCGCCGAGCGCACGGAGTTTGCGCATATCGACGACCTGCTGAAGTCGCTGGCGTTGGCGCGCGGCTCGGTGGAATTTCGCCTGAGCCACAACGGCAAGCCGGTGCGCATCCTCAAGTCGGCCCGCGATGAAGGTGCGGCGCTGCAGCGCGTGGCCGAGGTGCTCGGCGAAGAATTCCCGGCGCAGAGCCTGCGCATCGACCACGCCGCGGCGGGCCTGCATCTTTCCGGTTGGGTCGGCCTGCCGACGGCGTCGCGTTCGCAGGCCGATTCGCAGTACTTCTACGTCAATGGCCGGCTGGTACGTGATCGCGTGGTCGCCCACGCCGTGCGCCAGGCCTATGCGGACGTGTTGTTCCACGGCCGCCACCCGGCGTTCGTGCTCTACATGGAACTCGATCCGGCGGGCGTGGACGTCAACGTGCATCCTGCCAAGCACGAAGTGCGTTTCCGCGAACAGCGGCTGGTGCATGACTTCCTGTTCCGCACCTTGCACGAGGCGCTGGCGCATACGCGCGCAGGGCAGGGCGGGCTTCCGGCGGCCGAGCCGGCCGCGATGGCCACGCCGGCTTACGGGGCAGCACTGTCGGCCCAGCCAACGGCTGCGGCAGCGCCTTCCTGGCCCCATTCCTTCAGCCAGAGCCGGCTGAGCCTGGGCGTGCGCGAGGAACCACTGGCCGGCTATGCGGCGCTGCTGGGCGAACCCGCCGCCACGGGCGGCCCGCTTGCGTTCGCCGCCCAGGCTCCCATGCCCGATGCGGCCGACGGCGAGGCGCCACCACTGGGCTTTGCCATTGCCCAGCTCAAGGGCATCTACATCCTTGCCGAGAATGCGCACGGCCTGATCCTCGTCGACATGCATGCCGCGCACGAGCGCATCACCTACGAAAAGCTCAAGGCAGGTCGTGCGTGCAGCAACCTGCGTTCGCAGATGCTGCTGGTGCCACTGAACGTGGCAGTGAGCACGAAGGAGGCGGCTGCCGCCGAAGAGCACGCCGATGCGCTGGCCGAGTGGGGCCTGGAGCTGTCGCGCAGTGGTCCGTCCGGTGTCGTGGTGCGGCGCATACCGGCTCTGCTCGAAGGCGCCGACGTGGCGCAGCTGTGCCGTGACGTGCTTGGCGAGCTGGCCCAGCACGGCAGTTCACGGCGCCTGCAGGAGCAGGAAAACGAGCTGCTCTCGACCATGGCCTGCCACGGCTCGGTTCGCGCGGGGCGGCGTCTCACGATGCCGGAAATGAATGCCTTGCTGCGCGAGATGGAAGCCACCGAACGTTCCGGCCAGTGCAACCATGGCCGGCCGACGTGGACGCAGCTGAGTCTGCCCGAGCTGGACAAGTTGTTCCTGCGCGGCCGTTGAGTACCCGCCGCCGGGCTTGCTTCACGCGCAAATGGACGTCCATACTCGGGTCTTGATGCCGACGGGGCCTGCCATGTTGCGTACCGCCGTTCTTGTTTTCTTCTTGAGTCTTGGAGTCGCCACCGTGCATGCCCAGAACACCAGTGCCACCGCGCCGGCCGATTTTCCCCAGCAGGTCCAGCAATGGCAGCACCAGCGGCTGGCCAACCTGACGGCACCTGGCGGCTGGCTGAGCCTGATCGGACTCGAATGGCTGCAGGAGGGCGCCAACCGCGTCGGCAGCGCTGCCGACAACGACATCGTGCTCAAGGCCGGTCCGGCCCATCTGGGCGTGGTGACGCTGGCCAGGGACGGCGCGCTGCACATCGCGCTGGACAAGGACAGCGGAGCGACGGTCGACGGCAAACCGGTGCGCGAGGCCGCGCTGGTCGATGACATGCACGCCGGCGATGGCGCGCCGACCGTCGTGGCGTTCGGCAGCGCAAACTTCTTCGTGATCGACCGCGATGGTCGCAAGGCGTTGCGCGTCAAGGACAGCAACGCCGAAACGCGCACGCATTTCGTGGGTCTGGACTATTTCCCGATCGACTCGTCGTGGCGCGTCGTGGCCGACTGGGTGCCGTTCGACCCGCCGCACGAGCTGGAGATCGGCTCGGTGCTCGGCACGATCAACAAGGAGAAGGTGCCGGGCAAGGCGGTGTTCCATCGCGATGGCCACACCTACGAGCTGATGCCGATCCAGGAAGAACCCGATTCGCTGTTCTTCGTGATCGCGGACCGGACGTCCGGTCGCGACACCTACGGTGCGGCGCGCTTCCTCTACGCTGCGCTACCGCAGGACGGCAAGGTGGTGCTGGACTTCAATCGCGCCTACAACCCGCCGTGCGCGTTCACGCCTTACGCGACCTGTCCGCTCGCGCCGCCGGAGAACCGGCTGGATCTGGCGGTCACCGCAGGCGAGAAGAAATACCGCGGCGGGCATTGAGCGAGGAGTGCGTGGCGTGGAGTGAGTAACCAGAGGGCTTGCTCTCGCTACTCACTCCGTTCGCCTGTCTTATTGGCCCTTGAACACGGGCTTGCGCTTCTCGAGGAAGGCACTGGTGCCTTCGCGCATGTCCTCGGTGGAAAAGGCGAGCGCAAAGGCCTGCGTCTCGAACTCCAGGCCCTGGTCGATCGAGGTCTCGCCACCTTGCAGCACGGCGTCAAGGATGCCGGCGGCCGCCAGCGGTGCCGCCGCGGCAAGCTGGTCGGCCAGGGCATCGACCGTCTCCTCCAGCGCTTCCGGCGCCGTGATGCGCGTAACAATGCCCAGTTCGAGGGCCCGCTGGGCGCCGATCGCCGCGCCGGTGAGGCAGAGCTCCAGCGCGGCACTGCGCCCGGCAAGGCGCAACAAGCGCTGGGTGCCGCCAAAGCCCGGGATCAGTCCCAGGTTGATTTCGGGCTGGCCGAACTTCGCCTTCTCGCTGGCCACGCGCAGGTGGCACGCCATGGCCAGCTCCATGCCGCCGCCGAGCGCAAAACCCTGCACGCGCGCAATCACCGGCTTGCCGAGGCGCTCGATCAGGCTCATCAGGCGCTGGCCGGCACGCGAGAAGCCCTGGGCCTGCACCGGCGTGTAGCCGCTCATCTCCGAGATGTCGGCGCCGGCGACGAAGGCCTTCTCGCCAGCGCCGGCAAGCACCACCACGCGCACGGCGTCGTCCTGCGCGGCCTGGGTGAAGGCCAGCGTCAGCTCGTTGATGGTTTCCCGATTGAGGGCATTGAGCTTGTCGGGGCGGTTGACGGTGATGCTGCGCACCGCGCCGCGGTTGGCGATTTCCAGGTTCCGATAGGCCATGACGTACTCCGGCGAATGAAAGCGGAAATAGTACCAGCGGGAACCTTTGCCGCCGCCGGCGTTCTCAGCTGCAAAGCCGGATCGGCCGGCGCTCGCTGCACGATTCGTCCGGACCGCTTACGATGGGAGAAATCCGGCTGCAATGGAGATAGGCATGGCACAACTGCGTTGGCTGGCTCTTGGCATCCTGCTCTGGGGTGCCGCGACGCATGCGCAGGACGGCGTCGCGTCGCCGGAAACCTCGGCGGTCAAGCTGGACAAGAACAAGCTGTCCTATGCCATCGGCTACCAGATCGGCAGCCAGTTCGCCAACGGCGAGCCGGACATCGACATCCCGACCTTGCAGCGTGCGATCCAGGACGCTTATTCCAAGCGGCGCCCCACCGTGCCCATGCAGGACATGCACGATCAGCTGCAGAAGCTCGACCAGCAGATGCACGCGCAGGCGCTGGCGGAATTCAAGCGCATCGCCGAGGTGAATGCGCGCAAGAGCGCCGACTTCATGGAGCGCAACCGGCAGCAACCCGGCGTGGTGCAGCTGCCGTCGGGCATCCAGTACGCGGTGATCAGGAAGGGCGACGGCAGGGTCAGCCCGACGGTGACCAGCATGGTCACGGTGAACTATCGCGGCATGCTGGTGGACGGCACCGAGTTCGACAGCACCTGGGCGCGCGGCGCGCCGGTGCATTTCGAAGTCGACAAGGTCATTCGCGGCTGGCAGTTCGTGATTCCGCAGATGCACGTGGGCGACCGCTGGAAAGTGGTGATCCCGCCGCAGCTTGCCTACGGCGCGCACGGCGCCTTGCCGCGCATCGGGCCGAACGAGGCGCTGGTGTTCGAAATCGAGCTGCTCGACGTCCAGCGGTGACCTGCTCCGCTGCCGGGAGGCGGCGAATCGGCTAGCATGGCAGGGCTCATGCTTACCGATCCCGCCCCGACACCCACCCTTCCTTTGTCGCCGTGCATCGGCATCTGCCAGCTCGATGCGCGCGGCTATTGCATCGGCTGCCTGCGTACGGGCGATGAAATTGCCCGCTGGCGCGGCATGAGCGACCTGGAACGGCTGCACGTGATGCGCGAGGTATTGCCCGCGCGCAAGGTGCCGTGATGGGCGCGGCGCTGTCCGAGTTGCGTGCCGCCCTGTTGCCGTTGTCGTCGCCGCCGACGGGCAAGGGCTGGAATCACCTCGACATGGCGGAGCTGCTGGGTCATGCGCCGCGCCGGCCGGCGGCGGTGCTGGTGGGCCTGCGCGAAGGCGTGCAGCCGCGCCTGGTGCTCACCGTCCGGACGGATCACCTGCAGGACCATGCGGGGCAGGTCGCGTTCCCGGGTGGACGCACCGACCCCGAGGACGCCGACGCCATCGCCACCGCCCTGCGCGAAAGCGAGGAGGAGATCGGCCTCGCGCGCGCACTGGTGACGCCGCTGGGTTTCCTGGACCGCTTCGAAACCATCAGTGGCTACTGCATCACGCCCGTGGTGGCGTGCATCGATCCGGACGCGCGCCTCTATCCCGCGCCCGGCGAAGTGGCCGAAGTGTTCGAAGTGCCACTGTCGTTTTTCCTGGATCCCGCCAACCTGCGGCGCTACACCATGGAATTCCGCGGGCATCGGCGTGACATGGTGGAATTCGTGCACGGTGGCCATCGCATCTGGGGCGCCACGGCGGCCATGTTGTTCAACCTGCTGCAGAGGATGGGGCGCACATGACGCTCAGGACCACGCTGGTCGATGTCGACGAACTCGCGGCCATGCCGGTGGGCGCGGTACTCGTGGTCGACTGCCGCTTCGAGCTCATGGCGCCCGGCAGCGGCCAGCGCGACGTGGCCAAGGGCGAGCGCGACTATCGCGCTGGTCATATTCCGGGGGCGGTGTATGCCAGCCTCGACCGCGAGCTTTCCGACCTGTCGCGCCAGGCCGAAGGGCTGGGCCGGCATCCGTTGCCATTGGAGTCCGCGTTCTCCGAGGTGCTGTCCCGCTGGGGCTGGCGCCCGGGTCTTCAGGTGGTCTGCTACGACGCCGCCGGCGGATCGCTGGCGGCCGCGCGCCTGTGGTGGCTGCTGCGCCTTGCCGGCGTGGGCGAGGCGGCCGTACTCGATGGCGGCTATCCCGCCTGGGTGGCGGCGGGCAAGCCGGTCGAGGCAGGCGAGGTGACGCGCGAGCCGGGCCAGATGGCGGTGCATTTCGATGCAAGCCAGTACCTGGTCGATCACGCAGGGCTGCTCGGCGCGCCGGAACGGCTGCTGCTGGACGCGCGCGCGGCGCCGCGTTATCGCGGCGAGGTCGAGCCGATCGACCGCGTGGGTGGTCACGTGCCCGGTGCCCTGAATCGTCCGTTCGCCGAGAACCTGGCCGCCGACGGGCGCTTCAAGCCCGCCGATGCGTTGCGCCAGGAGTTCCTTGCGCTGCTGGGCAGTCATGCGCCGACCGACGTCGTGCACATGTGTGGCTCCGGTGTCACCGCGTGCCACAACCTGTTGGCGATGGAACACGCCGGCCTGCCCGGTTCGCGGCTGTATGCGCCGTCATGGAGCGGCTGGGTCAGCGACCCGGCGCGCCCCGTGGCCACGGGCTGAGGCTCAGTCCTTCTTCTTCAGGCGCGCAACCAACTGCTGCAGCACGGCCTGCGTTTCCGGGTGGAAGTAAGCGTCCATGAACTGGTCGATCGGCAGGTTGTCCGGGTCCGCCCAGGCCTTGGTGAGGTCCGCGCGCGCCAGGGCACGCGTGGTCAGCATGGCGTTGGAGGGCAGGGCCAGCATGCTTTCCAGCCAATGGATGGCGCGCGTGGTCACCTGTTCCACGCCGGTGAGTTCGTCCACCAGCCCGCAGGCAAGCGCCTGGGCCGATTCGATCATGGCGCCCGCCACGATCAGGCGTTCGGCGCGGTAGGGGCCCACGATGCGACGCAGCGCTAGCTGGATGCTCTCGGGTACGACCAGGCCGACCTGCACCTCGTTGAGCCCGATGCGGAACGGGCCTTCCGCCATCACGCGGTAGTCGCAGAACAGCGACAGCACCGCGCCGCCCGCCGGGCTGTGGCCCGTGATGGCGGCGACCACAGGCACCGGCGACAGCGCCAGCTTGGAGCAGGTATGGAAGAACTCCCGCCAGAACTCGCGCACGCCGTCGCGGTCGCGGCCGAGCAGGGCCGGTACGTCGACGCCCGCGGAGAACATGCCCGGCGCACCCGACAGCACGAGGCCACGGGTACCCGCATCCAGGGCCCCATCGATGGCATGGCGCACGGCGCGCAGGAGGTCGATGTTGAGCGCGTTGACCGGCGGCCGGGCCAGGTTGATCTCGGTGATGGCGCCGTGGGTGATGACGTTGAGCATGGGCAAGGCCTGGCAAGACGGAATCCGGGAAGGCGAGAGTAGCAAACCTGTCCTGTGCAGGCCGTCACGCTCGCCGGTTTTGCGCGTTCGACGCGGGCAAGGCTATTGCGGCTGCTCGTCGGCCGTCCACTGGTAGTGCACCGCGTAATCCAGCGTGGCGGCGCCGCCCGCCGGAACGGTGACTTCGAACTCGAGGGTGTCCGCGCCCTGCTGGCTTGGCTTGCGGCTCGACGAGGCCAGTTGCCACGCGCGCCAGCGGTTAGGGTGTTCGCGTACGGTAACGGTACGGGCGGCGTCGCCTGCGTTGGTCAGCGTGATGCGAAAGGCCTCGTCGAGCGTGCGGCCGGCCTTGTCCACCTTGAACGCCGTGCGCTCGCGCTGCCCGCGCAGGTCGAACGCCGTGCCCAGCACGATGTGGGCGTCGCCGCCCTTGGGCGTGTCATTGAGGCGTCCCTCGCCGATGAATTGCGGCGTGCCGCGGCGATCGCCGGCAAGCACCCGCAAGTAACCGGCGGGGAGGCTGTCGAAGGCACGGAACTGCAGCGTGCTGATGATCGCGGTATTGCCGCCCTGCTGGTATTCGCGACCGATCATCGGCTGCGGTGGCATCCAGCCAGCACCGTTCTCGTACAGCGCGGTGCGTTCGCACTCGAGTGCGCGCGTGGCGTACAGCGGCATCTGGCTGACACTGCCTTCCGGCAGGTCGACGTTGCCGGGCAAGGCATAGGTGCGGTAATCGGCCAGCGTCGACTGTTCCGGCAAGGCCGCGTTGTCGGTCTTGGCGCGTGCCGCATAGGCCATCGGCTGCGGGCGCGGCGCCGACGCCCTGGCGAACTGCGGTTCGCCGGCCACCAGGGTCAGTTGCACGTCGTGCCAGTCGCGTCCGCTGCGATTGGCGATGCTGGCGCGCGATTCGAACTGCATCCGGCAACTGTTGCCCGCCTGTAGGGTTGCGACATAGGCGGCCCGCCAGCCCAGTCCGCTGGTGGGATAGCTCAGCATGGCGCGGGCAGTGCCGGCGCGGCCGGCATCGACGCGAAGCTCAAGGCTCGATCCGGTCTGGAAGCTGCCCTGGGCGCGTACGGCGGCGAACTCGCGGATCAGGCTCGTGCGGCCCGAGGCATCCTGCACCAGCAGGCCATCGCCGGCGCGAAGCAAGGTGCCGCTGGCCAGCGGCTGGCCGGTGCTGGCCAATACCTCGACGGGTTGTCCGACCAGACTGCCCAGCGCGGCGTCCTGACCCTGGCCGAGCTGGAGACGCTGCGAGATCACCTTCGCGGCGTCACCCTCGACGCTCAGCGCCAGTGCCTCGGTGTCCAGATAGGGCGGCAGGCCGCCAAGGCGGATGTCCTGCACGCCGGCCTTCAGTTGCAGCTCGCGCGGCTCCCGCGCCATCGCATAACCGGCGTTGACGCTGCCGTTTTCGCCGGCACTGAACAGGGCGTTGTCGTCGCTGCGATAAAGCGTGAGGCTGGTCGATGCCGCCGCCGTGGCAGTGAAGCCGGCGGCGATGGCGAGGGCGAGAATACGCAGGGGAAGCGGGGTCACGGTCGAACTCCATTCGGGTGGTCGCCGTGGATGTTACGGGTCCCGCATGAAGCTGCGGCATCTGCCGCGCGGAACCCCCTGACCCCGAAACGGCCGACCGACGTTCAAGCAGCCGCGGCGGCCGCGTCGCGGATCGACCGGGGCAAGGCCACTGGCTTGCCGGTCGCGGGGTTCATCCACACCATCACCACGTTGCCGTCGCTGTAGACGCAACGGTCGTCGTCGGCATCGACGATGTGGTGGGCCAGCGTGATCGAGCTGGTGCCCAGCCGTTCGCAGCTCAGCCTCACCTGCAGCTGTGCCGGCCATTCGATCGGCCGGCGGTAGTTGATGTTGCTCGCGGCCAGCACCGGCATCGACTGCTCGTCGAACCAGCCCGGCACGTGCTGCAGCCACTGCAGCCGCGCTTCTTCCAGATAGGTGAGGTAGTTCGCGTTGTTGACGTGATTGAACGCGTCGAGGTCGCGCCAACGCACGCCGATGGGCGCCACGAACAGTGGTCGCGGCGCCGCGCTGTCGAACGCGGCATCCGCATGGACCATGCCCGCGTCTGCCGTTGCGGTCTTGCGGGCGCGTGCGCGCTTGGCAGGCAGCGTTTCGGTGGAGCTCATGCCGTCTTCTTCCGTAATGCGGGTTTGCTCTTGCCGTTGCTCTGGGCCTTGGCAGCCTTGGCCGGCTTCATGTCGAGGTGCGAGGCGAGGAAATGCCCGGTGTGCGAGCCCGGCGTGGCCGCCACCGTTTCGGGCGTGCCCGTCACCAGGATGCGACCGCCTCCGGCGCCGCCTTCCGGACCGAGGTCGACCAGCCAGTCGGCGGTCTTGATCACGTCGAGGTTGTGCTCGATCACGACGACCGTATTGCCCTGGTCGACCAGCTGGTGCAACACGTCCAGCAGCTGCTCGATATCGTGGAAGTGCAGGCCGGTGGTCGGCTCGTCCAGGATGTACAGGGTGCGGCCGGTGTCGCGCTTTGACAGTTCCTTGGACAGCTTCACGCGCTGCGCCTCGCCGCCGGACAGCGTGGTCGCGCTCTGGCCGAGCTTGATGTAGTCCAGGCCCACGGCACGCAGCGTTTCGAGCTTGCGCGCGATGGTCGGCACGTTCTCGAACAACTTCAGCGCGTCTTCCACCGTCATGTCGAGCACGTCGGCAATCGTGTGGCCCTTGTAATGCACTTCCAGCGTTTCGCGGTTGTAGCGCTTGCCGTGGCAGACGTCGCAGGGCACGTATACGTCAGGCAGGAAGTGCATCTCCACCTTGATCATGCCGTCGCCTTCGCAGGCCTCGCAGCGGCCGCCGCGCACGTTGAAGCTGAAGCGCCCGGGCGTGTAACCGCGCGCACGCGCCTCCGGGACCTGTGCAAACATTTCGCGCAGTGGCGTGAACAGGCCGGTGTACGTTGCCGGGTTGGAACGCGGCGTGCGACCGATCGGCGACTGGTCGATGTCGACCACCTTGTCGAACAGCTCCAGCCCTTCGACGGACTGGTGGGGCGCTGCCTGGGTGCTGGCGCCGTTCAATTCGGCGGCGGCGAGGCGGAACAGCGTGTCGTTGACAAGCGTGGACTTGCCCGAGCCCGACACGCCGGTGACGCAGGTGAACAGCCCGGCGGGAATCGCCAGGTCGACGTTCTTCAGGTTGTTGCCGCTGGCGCCCTTCAGATGCAGCCACGAGTCGGCGTCAAGCTGCTGGCGACGTTCCGTGGGCACCTCGATGCGGCGCCGGCCGGAGAGGAACTGGCCGGTGACCGAGCGCGGCGCGGCGAGGATGTCCTTGAACGAACCCTGCGCGACGATCTCGCCGCCATGCACGCCGGCGCCAGGGCCGATGTCGAGCACATGGTCGGCCATGCGAATGGCGTCCTCGTCATGCTCGACCACGATCACCGTGTTGCCCAGGTCGCGCAGGCGCGTGAGCGTGCCGAGCAGGCGTTCGTTGTCGCGCTGGTGCAGGCCGATGGACGGTTCGTCCAGCACGTACATCACGCCGACCAGGCCTGCGCCGATCTGCGAGGCAAGGCGGATGCGCTGCGCCTCGCCGCCGGACAGCGAGTCGGCCTGGCGATCGAGCGTGAGGTAATTGAGGCCGACGTCGTTGAGGAACGAGAGCCGCTCGCGGATCTCCTTGATGATCTTCACCGCAATCTCGCCGCGCCAGCCGCTGAGCGTGAGCTTCTCGAAGAACGCCAGCGAGTCGTCGATGGAACGCGAGGTCAGCGACGGCAGTGCGTGGTCGGCGACGAACACGTTGCGGGCCGAACGGTTGAGGCGCTGGCCGTGGCAATCGGGGCAGGGCTGGTCGCTGATGTACTTGGCCAGTTCCTCGCGCACGGCGGGCGACTCGGTTTCCTTGTAGCGACGCTCCATGTTCGGCAGGATGCCTTCGAATGGATGCTCGCGCGTTACGCGGCCGCCGCGTTCGGTGATGTAGCGGAACGCGATCTTGTCTTTGCCGCTGCCTTGCAGGATGGCCTTCTGCACATCCGCCGGCAGTTTCTGCCACGGCGTGTCGACATCGATGCCGTAATGGGCGGCCAGCGACAGGATCAGCTGGAAATAATGCGCATTGCGGCGATCCCAGCCGCGCACCGCGCCGTTGGCGAGCGACAGCTCGGGATGGGCGACCACGCGCGCGGCGTCGAACACCTGGGTGACGCCCAGGCCATCGCAGGCCGGGCAGGCGCCCACCGGCGAGTTGAACGAGAACAGGCGCGGCTCCAGCTCGGGCAGCGAGTAGTCGCAGACCGGGCAGGAGTAGCGCGAGGAAAACAATTGTTCTTTCGCCGACGCGTCATCCATGTCGGCCAGGATCACCAGCCCGTCACCCAGCCGCAGTGCGGTCTCGAACGACTCGGCCAGGCGCTGCTTGATGTCATCGCGCGGACGGAAGCGGTCGATCACCGCTTCGATCGTGTGCTTCTGGCGCAGCGTGAGCGGCGGCACGGCATCCAGGTCGTAGACCGTGCCGTCGACGCGGGCACGCACGAAGCCCTGCGCGCGCAGCTGGTCGAACACCTGCACATGCTCGCCCTTGCGTTCGCGGATCACCGGGGCCAGCAGCATGTAGCGCTTTTCCGGATCCAGCGCGAGCGTGGTGTCGACCATCTGGCTCACCGTCTGCGCTTCCAGCGGAATGCCGTGGTCAGGGCAGCGCGGCGTGCCTACGCGTGCGTAGAGCAGGCGCAGGTAGTCATACACCTCGGTGATGGTGCCCACGGTGGAGCGCGGGTTGTGCGACGTGGACTTCTGCTCAATGGAAATGGCCGGCGACAGACCTTCGATGTGGTCGACGTCCGGTTTTTCCATCATCGAGAGAAATTGCCGGGCATAGGCCGACAGCGACTCCACATACCGGCGTTGGCCTTCGGCATAAATGGTGTCGAAGGCCAGCGAGGACTTGCCGGAACCCGACAGGCCGGTGATCACGATCAGCCGGTCGCGGGGCAGGTCCAGGTCGATGTTCTTGAGGTTGTGCGTGCGTGCGCCGCGTATGCGGATGGTGTCCATGACGCCCGGGGGTGGGGAAAAACTGCACTATATCAAACTAATCAGGTTAGTTATTACCTGCCAGCCCCGGTCGGTGCCCTTCAGGGAAGGTGGGCCCGACTATGGCTTAATAGGGCTTTGGCCGACCCCGGCCAGGCAGTGACAGAGAGTGCGGATGGGTAAGTGGATGAGATGGGGCGCCGCTCTGGCGCTTGCAATGGGCGCCGGCCAGTCGCTGGCCGCGTCGGCTCCGGCCAGCGAACAGCAGGTGCGACAGCTGATGGAGGTCGTCGGCGTGGGCAAGATGCTCAGCCAGATGAACACCCAGGCCGTCGGCATGATGCAGCAGTCGCTGCCCTGCGTGCCGGGCGACTACTGGCAGAACTACGTCGACGCCAATGGCACCCAGCAGTTCATCGGTCGCCTGGTGCCGGTGTACCAGCGCCATTTCAGCTCGGACGAGCTCGAGGGGCTGCTCAAGTTCTATCGCTCGCCGCTGGGCCAGAAGGTGATCAACGAGATGCCCACCACCATGGCCGAGGCCTCGCAGGCCGGCCAGCAATGGAGCCATGAGCGCAGCGACCAGATGATCGCCGAACTCAAGCAGAAGGGCAGCCTGGACGCCAACGGGCGTTGCCCCGCCAAGGTGGGTGCGGCAGGCCCGGTGATCGGCGCCGGGGCGCTCGCGGCGGGCGCCGCGGCCAAGGCCGGCGACGAGGATACGGATGAGGGCCCGGCCAAGGCGGCATCGACGGCCAAGCCCAAGGCCAAGGCGCCAGCAAGGAAGAGCACGAAGCCGCCGGTCAAGAAGGCCGCCAGCAAGGCCCCGGCGAAGACCGAGGCCAAGACGGACGCCAAGGCCCCCGCCCAGCCGGCCGCGAACACCCCTGCCGGCGCCAAGCCGGCCCCGACTGGTCAGTAATTGACCAGCCGCCTGGAGGCTCGCTATAATCCGCAGTTCGCCGGTGCCGTTTTCGGTCTGGCGAACCCAAGAGAATAACGACAGAAGGGATATTCCCATGAGTTACGCAGTCATCAAGACCGGCGGCAAGCAGTACCGCGTTCAGCAGGGCGACGTCCTGCGCGTGGAGCTGCTGAACGCCGAAGAAGGCGCCGCCTTCACCTTCGACCAGGTCCTGCTGGTCGGCGCCGGTGAGTCGATCACCGTCGGTGCCCCGATCGTGGCCGGTGCCACCGTCAGCGCCACCGTGCGCAAGCACGGCCGTGCCGACAAGATCCGCATCATCAAGTTCCGTCGCCGCAAGCACCACAAGAAGCAGCAGGGACATCGTCAGCATTTCACCGAAGTCGAGATCACGGGCATCAACGCCTGAGCAACTGGAGCATTGAGTCATGGCACATAAAAAAGGCGTAGGTTCCAGCCGCAACGGTCGCGATTCGAACCCGAAGTACCTCGGCGTGAAGATCTACGGTGGCCAGGCCATCGAAGCCGGCAACATCATCGTGCGTCAGCGCGGCACCAAGTTCCATGCCGGTCAGGGCGTGGGTCTGGGTCGTGATCACACGCTGTTCGCGCTGGTCGACGGTACCGTCGAGTTCAAGGTTCGCGGCGAGAACAACCGTCGCTTCGTCAGCGTCATCAAGGGTTAATTCCCCGCCGATGCTGCAGCGAAGGCCCCGCCTTGGCGGGGCCTTTGTTTTTTTGCGAGAGGGTCAGGGAATGGAGCGGAAATAAGCCGCTCCGGCAATCCCTTATGATGCAGCGAGCTGCACCCGCTCCCCGTAGATCACCCCTGGAACCCCCCATGAAATTTGTCGACGAAGCCATCATCAAGGTCCAGGCCGGTGACGGCGGCAACGGTTGCATCAGCTTCCGTCGCGAAAAATTCATTCCCTTCGGCGGCCCGGACGGCGGTGACGGCGGCAGCGGCGGCTCCGTGTGGCTGGTGGCCGACGAAGGCCTCAATACCCTGATCGACTTCCGCCACCAGCGCATGTTCAAGGCCGAGCGCGGCCAGAACGGCATGGGCAGCCAGATGTACGGCAAGGGCGGTGAGGACACCTTCATCCGCGTGCCCGTGGGCACCGTGGTCACCAACGTCGATACCGACGAAACCATCGGTGACCTCACCCAGCACGGCCAGCGCCTGCTGGTGGCGCAGGGCGGCAAGGGTGGCCTGGGCAACATCCACTTCAAGAGCTCGGTGAACCGTGCGCCGCGCAAGTCCACGCCGGGTACGCCGGGCGACGTGCGCGAGCTGAAGATGGAGCTGAAGCTGCTGGCCGACGTGGGCCTGCTGGGCTTCCCGAATGCAGGCAAGTCCACCTTCATCCGCGCGGTTTCAGCGGCGACCCCGCGTGTGGCCGACTATCCGTTCACCACGCTGCATCCCAACCTGGGCGTGGTCAGCCTGGGCACCGATCAAAGCTTCGTGATTGCCGATATTCCCGGCCTGATCGAAGGCGCGGCGGACGGCGCCGGCCTGGGCATCCAGTTCCTGCGCCATGTGTCGCGCACGCGCCTGCTGCTGCACGTGGTCGATATCGCGCCGATCGACGAATCCGATCCGGTCGAGCAGGTCCATGCCATCGAGCAGGAGCTGGCCAAGTTCGATCCGGAGTTGCTGGAGCGTCCGCGCTGGCTGGTGCTGAACAAGGCCGACGTGTTGCCGGAAGACGAGCGCCAGTCCGTGGCGGCCGAGATCGTCGCGCGCCTGGGCTGGACGCAGCCGTGGTTCCTGGTTTCGGCGATCGCCCGCGAGAACACGCTGCCGGTGTGCCAGCAGGTGTGGCGCTTCCTGGCGGACGAGCACATGGCGCGCGAGGAACGCGACGACATGCTGCCGGGCGATGTGCGCCTGCGTGGGGATGGTGCAGCGGAATAACGCTGCCGTTGCGGCATCGAAATGTGAAAGAAGGCGGCCATGGGCCGCCTTCTTTTTTGCCGCGATCCGGCAGCCCGAAACGTCTGGATTTCCAATTTCGCTCGGGCGCTGGGCAATAAGCGATGTTCGCTCCTGTGCTCGTCATCCCCCCGAAAGAGGGGCAGCGCCTTGGTGGCGCCGTACTAGAGCAAGAGGCACTGGATTCCCGCTTTCGCGGGAATGACGGCTTGGGTGGGCTTGCGCCGGGCCGCCTTTCGTCAGACACAAAAAAGCCGGCTTGCGCCGGCTTTTTCGCCAACCCGATGGTCCCGCAGAAGCTGGCTTACGCCAGCTCGCGGATCTTCGCGTTGAGGCGGCTCTTGTGGCGAGCGGCCTTGTTCTTGTGGATCAGGCCGCGGGCGGCGTAGCGGTCCATGACCGGCTGCGCGGCGGCAAAAGCCTCGACGGCAGCAGCCTTGTCCTTGGCCTCGATGGCCTTGACGACCTTCTTGAGGGCGGTGCGCACCATGGAACGGGCGCTGACGTTGCGCAGGCGGCGCTGCTCGGACTGGCGCGCGCGCTTCTTCGCGGACTTGATGTTGGCCAAGGTAGAACTCCGGAATTGCTGGGTTGGAAAAAGACGGCAATTATGCGGCCAATGCGCCGCAGCGTCAACAGCTTAGCCGTTTGTCAAGGTGTCCCGTCCGCTGCGGCGCCGTCTGTGGGGGGCGTCAGGGGCGAGCGGGGAATCGGCATTATGCCATGTTTGAGCCGTGATCTCGCCCACAAGCGCTGTCACACTATGCGCCGTTCCGGGCAGGGAGTCGGTGTCGACGAGGCCTGGTGTTCACTCAAGCATAGGCGTCGCCAGAGGCATGAAGTCTCCCAGCATGTTCCGTGGGCTGCTGTCGTTCAGCAGCATGACCATGATTTCACGCGTACTCGGTCTGGTCCGGGACATGTCCATCAATGCGACGTTCGGCGCCAACGCGGCCACCGACGCATTCTGGGTGGCGTTCCGCATTCCCAATTTCATGCGTCGCCTGTTTGCCGAGGGTTCGTTCTCCACTGCCTTCGTGCCGGTCTTCACAGAAGTGAAGGAAAAGCGCAGCCACGAGGACCTCAAACAGCTGATGTCGCGGGTATCGGGCACGCTGGGCGGCGTGCTGCTGGTGATCACGGCGCTGGGAGTGATCCTGGCGCCGCAGGTGGCGTCGCTGTTCTCGCAGGGCGCGGCTGATACGCCGGAAAAATTCGCACTGACCACGCAACTGCTGCGGCTGACGTTTCCGTTCCTGCTGTTCGTGTCGTTGACGGCTCTGTCCGGCGGCGCGCTCAACAGTTTCCATCGCTTCGCGCTGCCGGCCCTCACGCCGGTGATTCTCAATCTGTGCATGATTGGCGGCGCGCTGTGGCTGTCGCGCCATCTGAATCCTCCGATCATGGCGATGGGCTGGGCCATCCTGCTCGCCGGCGTGTTGCAGCTGTTGTTCCAGCTGCCGTCGCTGCGCGGGCTGGATCTGCTTGCCATGCCGCGCTGGGGCTGGAGCCATCCCGATGTGCGCCGCATCCTCAAGCTGATGGTGCCGACGCTGTTCGGTTCCTCGGTGGCGCAGATCAACCTGCTGCTGGACACGGTGATCGCGGCCTACCTGATGACCGGATCGCAGAGCTGGCTGTCGCAGGCCGATCGCTTCCTTGAATTGCCGCTGGGCCTGTTCGGCGTCGCGCTGGGTACGGTGATCCTGCCGTCGCTGTCGCGTCATCACGTCACCACCGACCGGGACGGTTTTTCCAGTGCGCTGGACTGGGGTCTGCGCATCACTTTGCTGATCGCGGTGCCGGCCATGTTCGCCCTGATGCTGCTGGCCAAGCCGCTGGTGGCCACGCTGTTCCAGCACGGCCAGTTCACGCCGTTCGACACCCGCATGGCGACGCTGTCGATCACGGCACTGAGCTTCGGCCTGCCGGCGTTCGCCCTGGTCAAGGTGGCGCTGCCCGCTTTCTATGCGCGCCAGGACACCCGGACGCCGGTGCGCGCTGGCGTGGCGTCGCTGGTGGCGAACATGGTGCTCAACGTGGTGTTCGTGGCGCTGTTGTTCGGCCTGTGGGCCACGCCTGCGCAGAAACAGTTGCCTTGGCTGGACGGCCTGGCGGCCGTGCCGGGCCTGCACATGGCGCTGGGCATGGCCAGTGCGCTGGCCAGCTATATCAACCTGGGCTTGCTGTGGCGCTGGCTGCGGCAGGCGGGCGTGTATCAGCGCCAGCCGGGTTGGTCGCGCCACATGCTGCGGCTGGGTCTGGCCTGCGCGGTGATGATCGTCGTCCTGCTGCTGGGCATGTGGATCTGGCCGGACTGGACCGATGCGCCGAAGTGGACCCGCGTATGGCACCTGGCGGTGCTGGTGGCGGCCGGTGGCGGCGCCTATGTCGCGACCCTGTTCGCGGCGGGGTTCCGCCTGCGCGAACTGCACGGCGTGTGAGCCCGGGACGAGGCGGGGCGGGGCGCGCAGCCGCTATACTCGCTCGATGATGAGACTTTCCAGGGATGTCGCCGGCACCTGCCTGGCTCCCGGCGGCAGTGTGGTGGCCGTCGGTGCGTTCGATGGCCTGCATCGGGGTCACCAGGCCTTGCTGACGCAGGTGCGCGAACGAGCAGACGAACTCGGACTGACACCGGTGACGGTGAGCTTCGAGCCGTTGCCGCGGGCGTTCTTTTCCCCCGAGCCGGTGCCGCGCCTGTCCAGCGTGCGCGAGAAACTGCGTGGCTTTGACGCCGCCGGCATGCAGGAAGTGCTGCTGCTTCGGTTCAACGGCGCCTTGACGGCGATGTCGGCGGAGGATTTCGTGCGCCGCGTGCTGGTCGACCGGCTGGCCGCGCGCGAGGTCTGGGTGGGTGGCGATTTCCGCTTTGGCCACAAGCGCGGCGGCGATGTCGCCTTACTGGGCTCGATGGGTGCGACTAATGGCTTCGTGGCCCGCACCATGCCTGCGGTCTCGCTGGACGGCGCGCGGGTCTCGGCCACGCGCGTGCGCATGCTGCTGGCTGCCGGCGAATTTGCCGGGGCGGCACCGTTGCTTGGCCGTCCGTTCGTGATCGAGGGCAAGGTGGAATACGGCCACCAGCTCGGCCGCACCCTGGGTTACCCCACCGCCAACATCCACATGCGTGAACGCACCAGCCCGGTCCACGGCATTTTCGCCGTGCGCGTGGGGCTGGGCGAAAGCGAATGCAGCTGGCCGGGCGTGGCCAGCGTGGGCGTGCGACCGACCGTCAACGAAGTGGCCGAGCCGCTGCTGGAAGTCCATTTGTTCGATTTCGACGGCGATCTGTACGGCCAGCGCATGGCGGTGGAGTTCGTCGCCAAGCTGCGCGACGAGCAGAAATTCGACGGCCTGGACGCATTGACCGCCCAGATGGCGTTCGATGCCCGCCAGGCGCGCGAACTGCTGGGCATGAATCCACGCCTCAGCGAGGCGTAGCCGGGGCAAATCCGGTAACGTTTGCGTTTCCGCCGGCCCGGCGGCAGCGCCGACAGCAAGATCCACGGCGACGCGGTGCGGCGCCACGCACAACCCGACGGCACTCAGGCAATGACCCAGGACTACAAGAACACCATCAACCTGCCGCAGACGGAATTCCCGATGCGGGGCGATCTGCCCAAGCGCGAGCCCAAGTGGCTGGCCGAGTGGGAGCAGGTGGACCGCTATGCGCAGATCCAGCAGCGCGCGGCCGGTCGCGACAAGGTGTTCGTGCTGCACGATGGCCCGCCGTACGCCAACGGCGCGATCCATCTGGGCCATGCGGTCAACAAGGTGCTCAAGGACGTGGTGGTGAAGTCGCGCCTGCTGGCCGGCTACCGCGCGCCGTATGTGCCCGGTTGGGATTGCCATGGCCTGCCGATCGAAGTGGCGGTGGAGAAGAAATTCGGGCGCGTGGGCGACAAGCTCGACGCCGCCGCGTTCCGCCAGAAGTGCCGCGAGTACGCGCAGCAGCAGATCGACCTGCAGCGCACCGACTTCAAGCGACTGGGCGTACTGGGCGACTGGCAGAACCCCTATCGCACGATGGACTACAAGTACGAAGCCGACATGGTGCGCGCGCTGGCGAAGATCGTCGCCAACGGCCATGTCGTGCGCGGCGCCAAGCCGGTGTACTGGTGCTTTGACTGCGGCTCGGCACTGGCCGAAGCGGAGATCGAATACGCCGACAAGGCCTCGCCGGCGGTGGACGTCGCCTATGACGCAGTCGACCCGAAGGCCCTCGCGCAGAAGTTTGCCGTGGACGCGGGCGATGCCATCGTGGCCATTCCGATCTGGACCACCACGCCGTGGACGCTGCCGGAGAGTCTGGCCGTGTCGCTCGGCGGCGAGCTCGAATACGCGCTGATCGAAGCCGCTCCGCGCGACGGCCGGCGCGTGCTGGTGGCGGTCGCCAGTGCGCTGGTGGAAAAGGTGGCGCATCGCTACGGCATCGAAGGCGACGCCAGGGTGCTCGGCCATGTCGCCGGCCAGGCGCTGGAAGGCACGCTGCTGAAGCATCCGTTCTATGCGCGCGAAGTGCCGGTGCTGATCGGCGAGCATGTCTCGGCCGAGGACGGCACCGGCGCCGTGCATACCTCGCCTGACCACGGCGTGGAGGACTTCGTCGTCTCGCGCAAGTACGGCATCGAGACGCTCAACTACACCGAAGCTCGCGGCACCTATCGCGCCGACACGCCGGCCGCACTGGATGGCACCGTCATCGCGGGCCAGCACCTGTGGAAGGCCAACGATGCCATCGTCGAACTGCTGCGTCGGCGCGGCGTGCTGCTCGCCTTCGCCAAAATCGAACACAGCTACCCGCATTGCTGGCGCCACAAGACGCCGGTGATCTTCCGCACCACGCCGCAGTGGTTCATCAGCATGGAGCAGAAGGACCTGCGCCAGACCGCGCTCGATGCGATCAAGCAGGTCCGCTGGGTGCCGGGCTGGGGCGAGGAGCGCATCGCCGGCATGGTGGGCGATCGTCCCGACTGGTGCATCTCGCGCCAGCGTACCTGGGGCGTGCCGATCGCGCTGTTCGTGCACAAGGGCACGCAGGAACCCCACCCGGACAGCGTGGCGCTGCTCGAGCAGGTGGCCAAGCGCATGGAGCAGGGCGGCATCGATGCGTGGTATGCGCTCGACGCGGCTGAATTGCTCGGCGACCAGGCCAAGGACTACGAAAAGGTCCTCGACGTGCTCGACGTGTGGTTCGATTCCGGCGCCAGCCATTTCACCGTGGTCGGCCAGCGCCCCGAGCTGCAGCAGGGCGACGCGGCCACTTACAAGGTGATGTACCTGGAAGGCTCGGACCAGCATCGCGGCTGGTTCCAGTCGTCCCTGCTCACGTCGGCCGCGATGTTCGCGCGCGCGCCGTACCAGGACGTGCTCACCCACGGCTTCACCGTGGACGCGCAGGGCCGCAAGATGTCCAAGTCGATGGGCAACGGCATCGAGCCGCAGGACATCATGAAGACGCTGGGCGCGGACATCCTGCGCCTGTGGATCTGCTCGACCGACTACCGCAACGAGATGTCGCTGTCGGACGAGATCCTCAAGCGCGTGTCCGACACCTACCGTCGCATCCGCAACACTGCGCGCTTCCTGCTGGGCAACCTGGACGGTTTCGATCCGGCCAGGCACCTGGTGCCGGTGGAACAGAGCCTGCTGCTGGACCAGTGGGCCGTGCAACAGGCGTACGACGTGCAGCAGGCGGTGGCGGCGGCTTACGACCGCTACGACTTCCCGGAAATCGTGCAGCGCGTGCAGAACTTCTGCACCAACGAGCTAGGCGCGCTGTACCTCGACATCACCAAGGACCGCCTCTACACGATGCCGACCGACAGCCACGGTCGCCGCAGCGCGCAGAGCGCGATGTACCGCATTGCCGAGGCGCTGGTGCGCTGGCTGGCGCCGGTACTGAGCTTCACCGCCGAGGAGATCTGGCAGAACCTGCCGGGCAAGCGCAGCGAAAGCGTGCTGTTCGAAACCTGGTATGACGGCCTGGCCGCCACGCAGTCGTCCCCCGAACAGCGCCGCTACTGGTCCGACCTGCTGGCCATCCGCGACACCGCCTCGCGCGTGCTCGAGGGCATGCGCAAGAGCGAGCAGATCGGTGCGTCGCTCGAGGCGAAGCTGGCCATCCATGCGGACCCGGCCATCGTGGCGCGTTACCAGCCGGCGGTGTCGGAGCTGCGCTTCTTCTTCATCACTTCGGAACTGCGCCTGGACCTGGCCGGTGGCCAGCCGGCCGATGCCGTGCTGACGGAGCTGGAAGGCGCCGACGTATGGGTCTCGGCCACGGTGAGCGACGCGGCCAAGTGCGTGCGCTGCTGGCACCGTCGCGACGACGTCGGCACGCATGCCGCGCATCCGGAGCTGTGCGATCGCTGCATCAGCAATGTGGAAGGTCCGGGTGAGGATCGTCGCTGGTTCTGACCTCAGTCCAACGCTTCTTCCTCTCCCCGGAGGGGAGAGGACCAAGGTGAGGGGCGGGTGCTCGCGGCAGGGCTTCATTCGAGGCCATATCGCTTGCCCCCACACTCTCGCAAGATTGGCCCCTCACCCCAGCCCTCTCCCCAAAGGGGAGAGGGAGTAAACGCTCGCTAGACCGGTGCCCATGAATCCCAAACCCAACGCCCTTTCCTGGCTCGTGCTCTCCATCGCCGTCATCGTGCTCGACCAGTTGAGCAAGTGGTGGGCCCTCGGCGCCTTGCAGCCCGCCGGCACGCCGCACCCGGTGATTCCCGGCTTCCTCAACTGGACGCTGGCGTTCAACACGGGCGCCGCCTTCAGCTTCCTGGCCAGCAGCGACGGCTGGCAGCGCTGGTTCTTCGTGCTGCTGGCGGTGGTGATCAGCGGCGTGCTGGTCGTCTGGCTTGCCCGCACGGCGCGCGGCGACTGGAAAACGGCGGCACCGCTGGGCCTGATCGTGGGCGGTGCGCTGGGTAACCTCATCGACCGCCTGCACGCATCGCAGGTGACGGACTTCATCCACGTGTATTTCCGCCAGTGGAACTATCCGGTGTTCAATCTCGCCGACTGTGGGATCACCGTGGGTGCCGTCATGCTGCTGGTTTTCGGCATGTTCCAGGGCAAGCCGAAGACCTGAACCCCGGCGTCACGTACGGCCGCGATGGCCATGCGATAATCCAGCCCTGATCGTCGAACCGCCCGCCGGAGTTTCCGTGGACATCCTGCTCGCCAATCCCCGTGGCTTCTGTGCCGGCGTGGATCGCGCCATCGCCATCGTTGAACGCGCGCTCGAATCCTATGGCGCCCCCATCTACGTGCGGCACGAAGTCGTGCACAACCGCTACGTGGTGGACAAGTTGCGCGCCGATGGCGCGGTTTTCGTCGAGGAACTGAGCGAAGTGCCCGACGGCGCCACGGTGATCTTCAGCGCCCACGGCGTTTCCAAGGCGGTGCGCGGGGAAGCCGACCAGCGCGGTCTCAAGGTGTTCGACGCCACCTGTCCGCTGGTGACCAAGGTGCACATGGAAGTCGCGCGGCTGGGTCGCATCGGCCGCAGCGTGGTGCTGATCGGTCACGCCGGCCACCCGGAGGTCGAGGGCACCATGGGGCAGTGGAACCCCGCCAATGCCGGCGAGATCCTGCTGGTCGAATCGGTGGAAGGCGTGGCCGAGCTCGCGCCGGCGTTTCCGCACGACCTCTCCTACGTGACCCAGACCACGCTGTCGGTGGACGACACCAAGGCCATCATCGAGGCATTGCGGGAGAAATTCTCCGATATCGAAGGGCCGCGCAAGGACGATATCTGCTATGCGACGCAGAACCGCCAGGATGCCGTGCGCCGCCTGGCCGACGCCGTGGACCTGATGCTGGTGGTGGGCTCGGTGAACAGCTCCAACTCCAACCGCCTGCGCGAACTGGCGGAAAAGCAGGGCGTGCGCTCCTACCTGATCGATGGCGCCGAGCATATCGAGCGTCGCTGGCTTGACGGAGTGACCCGCATCGGCCTGACCGCCGGTGCATCGGCACCCGAGAAGCTGGTCCGCGACGTGATCGCCCGCCTGCAGTCCTGGGGCGCCGGCGCGGTGCGCGAGCTGGACGGCGAGCCCGAAACGATCACGTTTGCCCTGCCCAAGGAGCTGCGCCTGAGCGGGAATGCTTCGGCGAGCCTCTGATCGCCGACGTCTTGCATGGCCCGCCCCGGCTCCGTAGAATTGGCGGTTCCTCGCCGGAATAGCTCAGTTGGTAGAGCGGCGCATTCGTAATGCGTAGGTCGTAGGTTCGATTCCTATTTCCGGCACCATATTTTTGAAGAAAAACAGCGGTATACGCACACCAGCGTATACCGCTGTTTTTCTTTGTATCCCACTATTTGTCACTGTTCGTGTGGCAAATTTGTGGCGACGCCACGCCGCGTTGCATCGATCGTGTGTTGAACAGTGACGAGTACAGAGATAGATTGATGGCGCGAGTTGGTTGCAATGCCCGGCTAGATGCGAGGCAATTGGCTGGGTGCGAGTCCAACAAGTGTGGTAGGGGAAGCGGAAAAGCCTTGCCCATGAGGAAAGGGGTCGGTAACGGCCCGCCCTAGGCCAGCCAAAACAGGCGGCCGAGGTCTGTGACTCCCAGTAGAGAGCCTGGGTTTACAACGTCACGGCAGGGAGAGCGCAGTCAATGGGGCGTAGCCCCGCAGGGGAAACCCTGTCCGCTGGGGGCTGGCCTGAGCAAAACCTTGGCCCCCGCTCGTTCGAGCAAGGTGGGCTTCCGCAGATCTCAATCCGCCATACCCTTTGGGTGTGGCTGCATGGAGATTTGCATGACTGCCACCGATACCAAGTGCGATGTGCGCGCCCAGCGCTCTGCTGCCCTTGCTTGCGAGATGTTTGACATAGACGACCTCTCCGCCTTGCTGCATCGCCCACAACATACGATCCGCAATGACGCCTCACGGGCGCCCCATCGCCTTCCGCCGCGATGTGTTCTTCCTGGGCAGAGGCGGTTGCTCTGGCGAAAGGATGACGTGATGGCCTGGCTTGCTGCCGCCGTCGTCCCGTCGATGCCTGAGCAGGCGCAATCGCCCCAGCAGTTGCCGCGCCGTCGCGGCCGACCGCCAAAGGCCAATCCGGCCCGTGGCAGGTCGGAGGTTCGCCATGGCTAAGGCCCGGGATGCGCAGATCAAATATCACTCCGGCGGCAGCGCAGGCTTCTTCATGCCGCGGCGTGGCATCGCGGAGTACGACCCGGCTCGACCACTGACACCTTTGGCCCGACTAGTCCGGATCCATCCGCACGATCTCAGTACCCGAAGAAAGGTCGACGGGAAGTCCTGGGATATTCGGATATCGCACGTCATGGGCTCCATGCACATCAGCGAGGCGCAGTGGGTGCGAGCCCGGCGGGAGTTGGAGGCCCACGGCTACTATCGAGCCGAACGGCAACGGCACGAGAACGGCAAGTGGCAGTGGATCCACCACGCATATGAGGATCCGCAACAGCCAGGCCAGACAATCCCCTTAGATTAGGTCGGGGCATCCGCCATCCCCTTAAATCGAGGGGATGGCCAGCCATGGGATGGTGATAGGGGGGGATATATAGAGACACACCTACGGAGACACAGTTACAAGAGCCTCGCTTCGCTTCGATCAGCCCTTCCGTATCTCCGCCAGCCCGAAATTCGGTCGATGTCGTGCGACGGCTCCGCCGTCGTGCGGCATTGACCCACGCGGCGCATCGCGCCGCGTAGCTCTTGGCGAGGCTTTACCTACGGAGCGGAAAATTCACCAGTGGGTGTCGCGTGAGGTAACGCGAGAGCAAACACACGTAAGCGCGTGGGACATTAAGCCGGTACCAAACAGACGCCGACATACGCTGAAGCTACAGAAAATTGGATTTGGCTTGAAATGGATGCGGGGCTGCCGCAAGGTGAAGCCGTAAGACGTGCAGACGGCACGCGGGGAGGCAAAGCACATGAGTCGGTGTTGTTGCAGCTAGAACGAGTGTGGCGGGCTTCCGGCAACGTCGGAGGCTATTCAACAAGTTTGTGCGACATAGCGAGATCTTGGAGGTCCAGCTTGAGTGTTCGACATAAACCGAACGAGTCTATTCGTGGCCTGCGTGAATCCTTGCCAGGTCAGATCTGCGATGCGCTCGGAATCGATGGATATGGTTCCAGGGAGGAAGCTCTTGTCTACGACCTTGCAAAGAAAATAGACCGCCACTGTCAGCGCGTCGCACGGGCTGCAGCGGGCGGATATAACTCGCGCCTGGCTTCTGCCGTGGCGGAGGGGAAAAAAGCTTTGGAGCGAGAACCACAAGCTTTGGCTGCTTTCATTCGATTTTGCGGGAGCGTGATGGGGGCAATGGGTTAGTTGCGGCGGAGCCGTAGCTCAGGCATCACGGTTCCGAAATAGTTGGGCCATCGTTAGCCCAGCGCAATGGCATCACCGAAATAGATGGGGCATTGGTGGCCCAGCGGAGTGACATCACCGAAATAGATGGGCCATCGTTAGCCCAGCGCAGTGGCATCACCGAAATAGGTGGGCCATTGTTGGCCCAGGGGAGTGACATCGCCGAAATGGATGGGCCATCGTTAGCCCAGCGCAATGGCATCGCCGAAATAGGTGGGCCATTGTTGGCCCAGCGCAATGACGTCGTCGAAAAAGATGGGTCATCGTTGGCCCAGCGCAATGACATCGCTGAAAAAGATGGGCCATCGTTAGCCCAGCGCAATGGCATCACCGAAATAGGTGGGCCATTGTTGGCCCAGGGTAATGACATCGCCGAAATAGATGGGCCATCGTTAGCCCAGCGCAATGACGTCGTCGAAAAAAGATGGGTCATCGTTGGCCCAGCGCAATGACATCGCTGAAAAAGATGGGTCATCGCTGGCCCAGCGCAATGACATCGCCGAAATAGATGGGCCATCGTTAGCCAAACGCACCGACATCACCGAAGTAAGTGGGCCACGGTTGACCCAGTCGCTTCCACTTTTTGCGCGAAATGTTTTCGCAGATGATTTGTTCGGTGCCAGATGGAGAGCGTTACTTATGCGAGTTCTATGAGTATAAGTAACGTGGGGAGCGGATATGATTTTCGGCACCAAGTACGCTTCCAGAAAACGAGTCTCGTCCATCGTCAACAGACATGGCCAAACGCGGTACCAGGCAGGAGCTATGACACCGAATCGGACGGCGAAAACAACTGACGACTATCGGCGCCGGGTAGATCAGATCCGCCGTCAGGTGGCTAAACCACTTGGCGTCAAAAACCCACAATTGGTGTCACCTCTGGCGCTCGTTGAGCACTTGATTGATCGTCGGGAGGCAAGTCGGGATCTGGCTACGAAATCGGTCATGTCGACTGGACGGGAGACACTCCGCCGTCTGGAGAAGAAGGCCATTGCGCGCGGTACTTGGCGCCAATACAAGAGCTCGCTCCTGTTCGTGCTCGAAGAAGAGCTTGAGGTGGCGATCGAGGGTGTTGTGGTCGAGGAATTACACGAGGCGATCGCGAGGCTACGAGCAGAGAGCCAATCAGGCTGCCTGAAACAGAGTGATCAGACGTCAGGTCAGAAGGCGAAAGCCTTTCCTGCCGCAGATTTCGAGATCGTAGCTAACTATCTGGAATCGCGTATTGGCGGCAAACATGGTCACCGACATGCCAACGCGTTGCTGACCTTCTTGAGGGCTAATCGACTGGTAGGACTGCGCCCTGCCGAGTGGAAGTCGGCAGGTCTTGTCGACTTTCGTGGGAGTCTTGCTCTCAGGGTCGGTAATGCGAAGCACACCAACGGCCGAGCCAACGGATCGCACCGTCATCTGCTGGTGGATCGACTGTCGCCGGAGCAGGTTGGCCACCTGGACGAGATGCTGCACATGCTCGTGAACTTTGAGAGCGATCCTGAGTATGACTTCGATCGCCATATGCACCAGCTTCGCCTGTATATGGGCAAGGTGGTGCGGCGCTGCCTTGGCAAGCGCAAGCGCTACCCATCCATGTATAGCTCTCGACACCAGTTTGTCGCCAATGCGAAGTCTGGATCACGCGCACAAGAGGAAATCGCTGCCTTGGTGGGCCATGGCAGCAATGCGACGGCAAGCCAGCACTATGGCCGTACGGCCGCAGGTGAGGGCGACGTGGGCGTCACTGCCGTGGCCAGCGAAGTGGCCACAGTTCGGCATAGCCGCAAAGCCGCCGGCCATCAGCCGGCACGGCGCATGGCTCGTTGAGCACAAAGCTAAAATTGAATTGCGGGGCGCGCACGCCGCGCCCCATGCTCAAATGCCCCAGAGGCTCAGACAAGCGGACCGCAGGGCGTGCGCATCGACAAGTGCATGGTGACGACGCACCTGCTCTTCGGGATGGCTTCCCCACCATCGGACCATAGGTTCACGCATGTCTTCGAAAAATTGCCAGCGTAAGTCCGCCGGGACCGGCTCGTCGGGCTTGGACGTTTGAAAGCCATTGATGACGTATTGGCACAAGGCGCGATCGGCGCCGAAGTCGTAGCAAATCCGGGGGCGCTCCACGCTGGCTAGGAACTCACGAAGCCGGCGCGTCATCAACGCGTCGCTCATGGCCGAGGGGCCTCGATCGAGCAGCGGATAAACCACGGTCGTCACCCATGGCGTCGGGTCGACCGGCAAGGGGTCGCGCTCGGCGTAGAAAACGTGCTGGCGATCCGTGCTGACAAGAGCCAGCGAAACCAATTCGGAGGCGAGTACGTCCGCCCATTCGCAATCTAAGAACAGATCCACGGCTACGTCCTCCCTGCCCGGTTGCGATCCGTCCACGCCAGCCAGCCTGCACGATGGGCGTAGGCGTCGTGCAAAGCGTGATGCCACGGATGGGCTGGGTGCTCGTGGTAGCGAGCCACCGCTTTGTCGTATACGGTCGTATCAATCAGCGGGCGAAGGTCATAGGGGAGCGGGTTCACATTGGCCGGCATTGCGCCGCCCATGGCCGTCTTTAAAAGATCGCGGTCGATGGGCGAATCGCAGGCAAGCTGCACGCGACGCGGCAACACCTGAAACCAGGCGTGCAGTCGCTGACCAAGTTCCGGCGTGATGCAAAGCGCCACAGGGTCATTGCCCAGATGTGGGAGCACGTTGGCCACCACAAAATGGTTGCACCAAGTGCGCGAGAAGTCGGTGCGCTCCAGGTAGAGCGAGCGCTGAGCATCCTCGGTGACCATGCCAATGCTCACCAGGTCGCGCCGGTGTTCGTCGGTGTATTCGGTATCGAGAAAGACCAACATAGCGGCGCAGGTCTGTCAGCGATTCTTGGACATGTGGGCCAATCGCTGCTCCAGCGTCATTCGGACATCGGGTTCGCTCAACCCAAGGATTGGGTTGCACGTAATGAGGTGACGCTTGGCTTGTGTTGGCCAGCCTTCGGCATCGTCATCGATCGCCAGCCAGTCTTCAGGCATGCGGTGGCGGACGTCTTTGATGATCTGCTGGTACCGGGTTGACTGATTCAGCCACCAATAGAGCAGTTCATCGTCCTCGGTCATTTTGCTGTGCCATGTCGCGGCAATGACCCGACTTCGCAACCCTTCAGGTAGTCGATCTGCGGCGTATTGGAAGCCTTTGACCCTTACCCAGCTTGTCGACAACACAATCTTGAAGTCGGGGTAGGGCGCCAAGATGCTTTCGAGTCTCGAGGCGTACTCGAATAGCGTGCCCATGCCGCGGAGAACGGCTCGGTTGCGATGGTCGAGATAGACGTCGTAGTGGTGAAGGACGCCATCAAAATCGAGGTAGAGGATCACCACGTCAGAATCCCTGCCGGCTCAAATTGGGGTGTTCATCAGCTGGAATATGCCGAGAGCGTTGCTCAGCGATTTCAATGATTTCATCTGCCATTGCATCCGTTCCGTCCGCGTAGATCCTTAACTCGCTGCGCTTTTCCTTCACATCAGTAATGGTCAAGGTGAGTCCTGTGGCGCGGATGTGCTCAAGCAGCGCTTTGCTGAAATCGTCGAGCAGTGGAGTCCAGCTGTCCGGGCAAGCAAATGCAAAGTCGTCGCCGTAAAGCTCGGGGTAGGCCGCACAAAGGTGCTTGGTGTTTTCCTCATCCATAGAGCCTCCTGCTCCGAAATGAAGGTGGACTCAGGTCGAGGAGCGCCGTAACTCCTGTGACATGGCCGTGGCAGGCAGTCGCACGGCCAACAGCCTCACCGCCCAAATCCAAAGCAGCAATCCGAATCCGTAAAGCGGCAGCAGGAACAGGCCATAGAAAAGCAGCTTGAACGCTTCGACCTTTTGCTGTGACACCAGACGACAGCTTTGTTCGACGGTTTCAGTCGTGCGGCCCGGGCTGCGGACGGCATAGAGCACATGTCGCTTGGCACTGCCGAAGAATCGAGGAAATCTGACTTCTGCGAAGAAGAAAGTTTGGGTCTCGCGATTCCGGAGTAGGGAGTCCAAGACGGGTAACGTCATCACGCCCTCGCAGTAGCCGTCGCTTCCGCTTTCGGTGTTGAAGCGCAGATACGAGTAATGCCTGGCTCCGTTCTGGTTTTCCTCAATAGAGCCCCAGCTAGCCAGATGACCGGTGATTGTGCGCAGTGCCATTTCACGCCCCTTATTCACAGCTGTCCCATTAGTTCGCGATCACTGGCGTGGTCGCGTGAGTTCCCTGGTGCGAGCCAGGTGATCGACAACTTATCACCATTAATACAATCAAAACAATCATTGATACTGGTGGGTTGCGGGTTAGTTCAGGCAGACGAAGATGAGGGAAGGGATTACACTGATGGTATTGATGGCTTTGAGGTCGTTTATGGGAGGCGCAGGCAGCGGACATGGCGAAGCATCTGCGGCCGGGGCTGACTCGGGTCTTCCGCCCCTGACGCTTCGTTCGCGACCCGACCATCTATTAGTGGTCGTCTCAGGGCGCCCGTCTCGGTCCGGACACTTGCCACTCCAGGTGGCCATTCCCCAAGAGCTCCTCGGCCGCCTGCGGTTCGAAACCATTGGCAGCACTAATCAGGTCCTTATCGCTCTTGTTCGCCAAGCCATTGCCTGGCTGGATGCCGACGACCTGACGTTGCTCGCCAATGTCCACGACGGGCCTGCCCCGGCGTCGCTAGTAGCCTCCAGAGCAATCCCAGATCATCTCGCCGGGCAGGCGAAGCAGGACTTCATCCAGTCCCTGGATGACCTTTGGCCCAATGCCCGCCTGAGCTCGGTGCCACGAGACGGGCATTTGCTTGCCATCCAGATGGAGCGACAACCCAGAGCAGACGCTCAGCTCACTCAGATATCCATTCCCAAGGAAGTCCTGACACGCCTGCAGCGCGATGGTGTTGGTGCAGTCAGTCAGTTGGTAATCTCGCTGGCCCGCTACGCCATTCGTCGCTTGGACAACGAGAAGCTTTCTCTGGACGTCGGAGCAGCATCGGCATCTCAAGCCATCTCAGCTGGTGAGCCAAATGCGAATCAACCTATTGGCAGCTTTGACGGAGCTCCCCAAGAGCCGATGAGTCTTACAGTCGCGGCTTTGATGAAAGCGCTCTCAAAGCTCCCCAAGGACGCGTATGTTGCATTCGCTGAGCGTGACAGACGATGGTGGCATATAGAGCACGTGGAGATCGTTAGCGATCATGCGTACCAACACCCCTCGAGTCATCAGAGAATTCCCCCAGAACAGGGTGGGGCTATTGTGTTGCTCAGGGGAAGCCCATCTGACGTCTACGAATTTGACGGCGGTGAGTTTGACGATCTTGGGGATTAGGTCGGGCTGGCGAAAGTACCGAACTAGCTGGCAAGAAGAGCTGATGGTGACGGGTGTTGTAGAAAAAGCCGAGACTTAAGCCCATTGGCAAACGTCCGATCTAGTGGCCAAAAGATCGAAGATGGTGAGCAAAAAAAGCTGATGGCGATGGTGTTGGTTGTAGACCAGCCAATATAGGCTGGGGCGAAAGCCAGCGGCGTGGCGTGCTGTGTGCTCCGTGAGAAGGACGGATCGCCTTAGGGATCCGCCTGCGAAATGCCGTTCGCATTGGGTCGAAAGCGGGCATAAAAATGGTGGTGTTACCTGCTATCAACATTTAGGACAACACGTGAGAGGAAGCCCCGCAGCGCCACCAGCCCACCTAGCCTGAAAGTTCGGGCTTCAGCTCAGTGACCCTGGTCCTTCTATAGCTCACACATCACTCGATAGGTGTGGCTTACTGAACCGCTGCCGGGACATGCTCCGCAAGAAAGTCAACGAACGCGCTTACTGCCGGAAGCCGCCCTCGGCGAGACGGTATCAGCACACTCATCGTTGCCAGGCCTGCCAGCCAATGGGGCAATACACGCACCAATTGACCTTGCGTCACTTCAGCGGTGCCCACGAAGCCAGGTAACGCGACAATTCCCAAGCCGGCGCACGCGGCAGCTTTGAGCGTCGCCATATCGTCACTCACAAGACTCGGCGCAAATGGGAGCGCGACGACCTCTGCGCCGGGACGTGCATCGCGCAGTCGCCATGCGTAGCTCTCCAGTCCAACGCCGAGCGCGATACCGTCATGCGCCGATAACTCATCAGGTTTGCTGGGCGTGCCGTTACGGGCTGGGTAGGAAGGCCCTGCGAACAGATGCCACGGGATGCGAGCGATGGCGCGTCGAACCAATGACGAATCTGGAAGCGGATCGGTGTGTGCCCGCAGGCAAAGATCGAAACCTTCCTGGACCAGGTCAACGAAGCGATTCGTCGCGTGCTGCACGATTCGCACTCGCGGATAAGTCGCCATCAAGCGGGGAATCAGGTCAGCCAGCGCCAACCGCGCAAAGGACACCGAGCAGGTGAAGCGAATGGTGCCGCATGGCTCGGCCGTGCGGCGCCGCACGACACTCTCGGCAGCGTCGGTCTCGACAAGCATGGCCAAAGCGTGGCGATGAAACTCTGCGCCGATCTCCTTCACGACGAACCGCAGCGACGAGCGCTGAATCAGTCGAGGCTTCGTCATTTGTTCGCGCGCGGGCGCAGCGGGTGACGCTGCGAACACGCCCCTCGTTCCCGGCATCCGCATGGCCCTGGTGGGTTCGGGTGGCGTGATCACCCAGGCGCTGGCCGTGGGCAACCATTGCTCCTGAATTTGCGCTGCGAATGCGTACGGGTTAACCCGGCACGCGCCAATGCTCATGCAATCCCGAGTGCCGATGCACGGGCTGCTCGATCGCCTGCCCGATGAGGGGCCAGCTGCCGTGCAGGCTGAACCAGCGGCGTGCGCGCGTGATGCCCGTGTACAGCAGCTCCCGCGTCAGCACGGCGCTGGGCTCGTCGGGCAGCACCAGGGCGCCATGCTCGAACTCGGAACCCTGCGACTTGTGCACGGTCATCGCGTAGACCGTTTCCCGCTCGCCCAGGCGCGACGGAAGCACGAAGCGGATACGCGGACCGGACTCGCCGGTCTCGCCGGCCACTTCGAATGCCACGCGTAGCTGCAGCTCGCCGTTGTCGTCCGGCACCCGCAAGGCAACGCCGACGTCGCCGTTCATGAGGCCGAGCTGGTAATCGTTGCGCGTCACCAGCACCGGACGGCCTTCATACCATTCGCGGCTCGCGTCGATGAGTTCGGCCCGATGCAGGATGGCCGTGATCTGCGCGTTGAGTCCTTCCGTGCCCCACGCGCCGCGCCGTAACGGGCACAGCAGCTGGAAGCGACTGAATGCCTGCAGCACACCATGCGCCCAGTGCGCGTACGTCGCCGCGTCCGCATGGGCTGCCGGACGCTCGCGTCGCAGCGCCTGCAGATAATGGCGATAGCCACAGGGCGCAGCGCCATCGGCGCGTGGTGCGAAACGATCGGCGCCGCCATCGAGCACGAGCTCGGCCAGGCGGTCGCGCCCGGCACCGGCATCCACCCAGGCGATGTCCGTGCGCGACTCGCCCAGCAGCCGATGCACCTGGGGGCCGTTTCCCGCGTTGACGCATTGGGCGAGCATGCCAATGCCGCTGCCGGCGCCGAACCGGTGGCTGTGGCGCAGCATGGCCACCTGTTGATCCAGCGCCAGCGCATCGTCACGCACCCAGGCGTCGACCTGGTCACCGGTGGTGGTACGCAGCCACTGGGCGGTGTCTGCGCTGTAATGCCCGGCTTCGGCACGTCGACACAGGTCGCCCAGCACGGCACCGGCTTCGACCGACGAAAGCTGGTCCTTGTCACCCAGCAGGATCAGTCGTGCATCGTCGGGCAGGGCGGCGAGCACGGCCGACATCATTTCCAGGTCGATCATCGATGCTTCGTCGATGACCAGCACATCGAGGTGCAGCGGGTTGCCGCTGTCGTGACGGAAGCGACGCGTATCCGGTCGCGCGCCGAGCAGGCGGTGCAGGGTGTCGACCTGGCCCGGGATGCTTGCGCGCACGTCGTGCTCGACATCGAGATGCGCGATCTGCGTGCTGATGGACGCCTGCAGGCGGGCAGCCGCCTTGCCGGTGGGCGCCGCCAGGCGGATGCGCAGCGGGCGCGGCGAGTCGTTTCGCTGCAGCGTCTGCAGCAGGCCGAGCAGGCGCACGACGGTGGTGGTCTTGCCGGTGCCCGGACCTCCGGTGATGACGGTGAACGCGCCGCGTGCGGCCAGGGCGCAGGCGATGCGTTGCCAGTCGGGTGCGTCGGTGTCAGTGGCCGGGAACAACCTCGCCAGCTGCTCCGCCAGTCGTGCCGGGGTCCGCGCGGTCGATGCCAGGCGCTGGCCGATGGCCTGGGCGACGCGTTGTTCGTGGTTCCAGTAACGACGCAGGTAAAGGCGGCTGCCATCGAGCACCAGTGGCGAGCCGCTGGATACTTGATTGGCGGCCATGGCCACCAGGATCGACGCGTCCAGCGAAGTGGGATCGGCCGCAGCCGCAGCGATCAGTGCCTGCCAGTTCGAAGGCCAGGCGAATTCCTCCGCCAGTTGTCTCCAGATGGTCAGGTCCAGGCACAGGTGCCCATCGGCCTGCTGACGGCTGACCAGGGCACCGAGCAGGGGCAGCACGGCAGGAGCCGTGGGGTCCTGCGCTGCAAGGAAGCGCGCGAAGGCCACGTCCAGCGCGCGCAGCATGCCGCGCTCGGTCGCCTGTGCCAGCAGGTCGAGCCTGGGGTCATGCCGCATGCGCGCGTCCTCCCGTGGCGAACAGCTGGTCCATTGCCTCGATCAGTGCCCGCGGCAGGCGTTCCTGGTGCACGCCGTGGCCGCTGCCGTCGACGCCGCGCAGGTACAGATAGGCGACGCCGCCCATGTGGCGTTCGTAGTCGTAGCCGGGCAGGCGCGCGCGCAACTGGCGATGCAGGGCCAACGTGTAGATGGCGTACTGCAGGTCGTAGCGCTCGCGCAGGATCGATTCGCGCATGGCGGTGGGCGTGTAAGCGCCGGCATCGGTACCCAGCCGGTTCGATTTGTAGTCGATCACGTAGTAGCGGCCCTGGTGTTCGACCACCAGGTCGATGAAGCCCTTGAGCAGTCCGTTGATGCGTTCGGCTAGCAAAGCCACGCGCGGTTGCGCATCGAGCGAGTGCGCCGTGACCAGTCGGTCGAGTGCCAGCGTGTCGACGTGGCTGGCTTCGAACCAGAACTCCATTTCGGCGTAGTAGCCGTCCATCCCGGCGAGGCTGGCCGAGGTGCCGTCGGGCAACACCAGCGGCGTGCGCAGCAGGGCGGGCAGCCATCGCGACAGTAGTGGGACATCGGCTTGCCAGCCGCGCCGCTGGCAGCGGCGGGCGATTTCCTTTTCCAGTCCGCTGGCGTCGGCGGCGACGGCAGCGAAGCCCTCGTCGGCGGCCCATTCGAGCAGGTCATGCAGGAAGGTGCCCGCCTCGGCGCCGGCATGGAACGCATGCATGCCCAGCGGCGCAGCCTGCATCGGCTCGGCTGGCGCCACTTGTTCGCTGCCCAGTTCGATCAACACGTCCTGCGCGGCGGTCTCCGGTGCGACCACGCGCGCGGGATCCGCCTCGGCATATTTCAGCGAGCTGTAGCTGGCGACCCACCAGCGCTCCGGCGCAGCGCCCTGGTTGGTGCGCGCCTCCCACAACGGCGTGATTTCGCCGTGGGCGGGCCGGGTCGGGTGGGCTTGCACCGGCTGCAGCACCTGTATGGAAATGTCCGGATGGTCGCCACGCAGGTCCTCGAGCCGGCGCATGAGATCACCCGGTTCGATCGCTTCGCCACCGGAAAGCACATGGCCAAAGGCGGACTTGTGCAGGGAAGGTATCTTGCTGTTGCCGGTGCGATAGCAGGCGATGCCCAGCCAGCACGCGTAGCGGGCGCGGGTAAGCGCGACGTAGAGCAGGCGCAGGTCTTCCTGCAGGCGTTCGCGATCGGCCAGCGCACGGGCCGCATCGTCCGCGCGCAAGTCCATCTGTGGCTCGCCTTCGGCGTCATGCCACAGAAAACTGTCGTCGCGCTTCACCTCGCGGGCGGAGCAGATGAAGGGCAGCAGGACCAACGGGTATTCCAGGCCCTTGGACTTGTGGATGGTGATGACCTTGACCAGCGCGGCCTCGCTCTCGAGCCGCACGATCTGGTCCTCGGCGGCCTCCGCGTGCGGATCGTTGGCGGCAGCCATCTGCGCGGTGAGATGGCGGATCAGCGCATGTTCGCCGTCCAGGCTGGTCGCGGCGTGCTGCAGCAGTTCCGCCACGTGCAGCAGGTTGGTCAGCGCGCGCTCGCCATCCAGGCGCGCCAGGAGGCGGGCGGGCAGGTCGAAGGCGTGCAGGAAATCGTGCAGCATGGCCAGCACGCCATGGCGACGCCAGCTCTCATGCAGCTGGCGGAAACGTTCGCCGCAGGCCTCCCAGTGCTGCTCGTCGGTGTTGAGGCGGTCCAGTTCCGCATCGCTCTGCCCGAGCGTCGGCGTGGCCAGGGCGGCGCGCATGGCGCGATCGGAAGCGGGCTCCGCACAAGCCTGCAACCAGCGCAGCAAGTCGGCAGCCTCGGCCGAGCCGTAGACGGAATCGCGGTCGGAGAGATAGACGCTCTTGAGTCCCAGCCGCTGCATCTCGCCGCGTACGCGGGCAGCTTCGGTGCCGTTGCGCACCAGGATGGCGATATCGCCCGGCTGCAGCGGCGTGATGTTGCCATCCGGGGCGCGGAAGCCACAACGTCCCTGCTGCGCCGCGGTCAGCAGCATCGCCAGATACGCCGCAGCCTGTCGGGCCATCAGCTCGACATGGGCGCCGCCGCTGATCGCTTCCGGGCCAACTTGCACCGCCAGTTGCATCGGCGGCAGCGGCTCGTGGTCAAGCACCAGCTGGTCATTGCGACCGCGGGCCGACACCGGATGGTACGGCAGCGCCTGCGGTCCCTTGCCGAAGGCAAACGCGCCCTCGGCGTGGATGTCGGCGTGTTCGAAAATGCGGTTGACCGCGCCGACCAGTTCGCGGGTGGAGCGGTAGTTGGTATCGAGCGTCCAGGTGGGCTGCTGTGCCGTCGCCCGGGCGCGCAGGTAGGTATGGATGTCCGCGCCACGGAAACCGTAGATCGCCTGCTTGGGGTCGCCGATCAGCAGCAGGCCGGTGCCGCCGCGACCGGCGTAGATGCGCCGGAAGATGCGCCACTGCAGCGGGTCGGTGTCCTGGAACTCATCGATCAGCGCGATCGGGTATTGCCGGGCGATGGTATCGGCCAGGCGCGTACCGGCATGACCATGCAGCGAGCCATCCAGGCGCTTGAGCATGTCATCGAAGCCGAACTGCGCGCGACGCTGCTTGGTCTGCGCCAGTCGCTGCGCCACCCAGGTGGTGGCGTGGGCGAGCACCGATGCTTCCAGCGGGGCCAGCCTCGACTGTGCCGCCACGCAGTCCTCGATGGCCGCGAAGGCGGCATGGTCGAGCGGCGCAGCCTGTTTGTTGCGGGCCGCGGTCAGCGCGGTCTGGGTGTAGCGCGCCAAGGTCTCGCCCGCATCCACGCGGCCTTGCGACCAATCACGCAGCAGGGCCAGCTCGCCGACCACTTTCTCGCGCTTCATCTTGGTGCCGTTGAGGGCACCGGCGGCGAGGGCTTCGGCAAACATCGCTTCGATGTGGTCCACGTCGTCGAGCCATTGCTGCCGCGCGATGGTCTCGGCGGTGCGTGCCCGTTCCACTTGGCGGTTGAACGCATCCAGCACCTGGTTCGGTTCCGGCAGTGGCTTGCCGTCCAGGCGCAGGCTCTCCACGGGCTGGCGCAACAGCGGCCGCAAGGCTTTCTGCAGCAGCGACGGGCTGCTCCACCAGCGCTCCACCAGTGCGGCGCCGTCGCGGTCCAGCGGGAAGAAGTGGCTGCGCCAATAGTCACGCACGGTTTCGGCGAGCAGCTCGCTTTCGTCGGTGGCGGTGTCCTGTACGAACGGATAACCGCTGTCGAAGGCGTGCTGGCCGAGCATGCGCTGGCACCATGCGTGGATGGTGTGGATGGCGGCCTCGTCCATCCACTGCGAGGCCAGCTCAAGGCGACGGGCGGCGAGTGCGCGCGCATCGTCGTCGGGATAGGCCGCGATCAGCTCGCGCAGGAAATCGTCGGCGGCGTGCCCCTGCCGGAAGGCTTCCGCGGCCTCGCCCAGACGCTCGCGAATGCGCTCGCGCAGCTCGGCGGTGGCGGCCTTGGTGAACGTGAGTACCAGGATCTGCGCCGGCAGCAGCGGCTCCGCGTCGGTGCGGCCGTGGCCAAGCACCAGGCGCAGATAGAGTGCGGCGATGGTCCAGGTCTTGCCCGTGCCTGCGCTCGCCTCGATGAGCTGGATGTCGTACAGCGGCAGCTGCAGCGGCTGGAGGGTGGCGCTGGCGCTCATGCCTCGTCTCCCGCAGCAGCCACGTCCAGCAGGGGCCGGTAGAGCCGGAGCCAATCTTCGAAACCGGCCGCCTGCATGCGGGCGAAGCTCGGCCAGGCGCGGGCGAGGCAGGGGTCTTCTTCCACTTCGCCCGGGGCCGCGCCGAAGCCGCTGCCTTCGTAGGCGAGTTGCGCCTGCTTGCCGGCCTTGTCTTCGTCCTTGGCGTTCTGCAGCCAGGCGAAGGCGGTCTTGCGGGCGATCGGCAGCGGCGCGCGCATGCCGTCGCTCAGCGCGGCCAGCAAGTCATCGGCCCACGCAGTGGCTTCGGCCGCATCGAGGACACGCAGCACCACCTGCGCGTCCCTGCCGATCACGCGCGTCTGCAGGCGCAGCCCCTGCGCGTGGGCCAGCAGGTGGATCACCCAGGCGCTGATCAACTTGTCGTGGCGGATGCTGCCGTTTTTCTGCAGAAGCCTGCCCGCGGCAAGTTCCAGGCGGACGAAGGACGCGTCGCTGGCCGTGCGCAGATCGGTCAGCCAGTCCTCGATGCGCACGCCGTGCGCGGCGTACTGCAGCTCGATCTTGTCGGCGGCAAGCGGCCATCGATGGCAGGCGGCGAGCCAGCGCCTGGCCAGCTCCAGGCCTTCGCGCGCCAGCGTGTCGCGCAGCAAGTCACCGAAGCCACCCGGTGGCAGCACGCCTTGCTCGCCGAGCTGTCGCGTGGCGATGTCGGCGGCGTCGCTCGCTTCGGTCGCGTTGACCGCGGCGCGCACAACCGTGGCGGTGGCGAGGTGATGTTCCAGCGCATCGAGACCGAACGGTTCGTCGTTGGCGGCGCCTTCGTCCAGTCCGGCGAAATGCACCTTGAGGCGATGGTTGAAGAAGTAGCGCACGGGCCGGCTCAGGAAGCTTTGAAGCTGCCCGAGGCCGAGCGCAGCGTCGGGCTCCCACGACGCCAGCACGTGGCCGGTGGCTGGCTCGGCGCGCGCGTCGTGCGCCTGCCGCCACTCGCGTGCATAAGTGAAGATGCGCGCATCGGCGTCGGCGCTGAAGTAGCGGCGGCTGAAAGGCTGCAGGGGATGCTCCGTGGTCATGGCATCGAGCAAGGCCTTGCCGGCCGTCGTGTCGTCCGCGCCGTCGCCCTGCCGGTGCCAGCCGGAGGCGATGTAGTCGCGCAGTTGGCCGACGAGGACGGAGGGCGGCAGCACGCTGTTGTCGCGCACATGGCGCCCGACCCAGCTGATGTAGAGCGCGTCGCGGGCGGAGATCAGGGCTTCGAGGAACAGGTAGCGATCGTCTTCGAGCCGGGAACGGTCGCCGGGGCGCGCATGGCCGGGCTGTGCCATCAGGTCGAAATCGACCGGTGCCTGGCGGCGCGGATAATCGCCATCGTTCATGCCAAGCAGGCACACCACGCGGAACGGAATGGCGCGCATCGGCATCAGGGTGCCGAAGCTCACCGCGCCGCCCATGAAACGTTGCGACAGGCGACTCTCGTCGATCGCCTTCAGCCAATGCTCGCGCACGATGCCCAGCGGCACCGGCTGGGCGAATGCTGCCTCGGCGCAGGCGTCCTGCCAGGCGTCCAGGGCATCGCCCAGGCGCGCCAGCCGATCGCCATCGCCGGCGTCTTCCGCCGCGAAGAAGTCGCTCAGCAGTGCCTGCAGCCGCTCATGCCACTGTGCCGGCGTACCCGGCTCGCGCAGCAACTGCCAGTACCGCTCAAGCTGATCGAACAGTTCGGTGAGCGGGCCGACCATGGCGGCATCGAGCCCGCCCACTTCGTCATAGGGCGCGATGCCCTGCCAGGTGGGTCCTTCGCCCACGGCATAACCCAGCAGCATGCGTTGCAGTCCGAAGCGCCAGCTGTTCTGTTCGATGCCCGGCAGGTCCAGGCTCTGCTTCTGCCTGCCGTCGAGCCCCCAGCGGATGCCGGCCCCCTCGATCCAGCGTCGCAGGGTGGGCAGGCCGCCCTCGTCGATCGCGAAGCGTGCGCGCAAGGCCGGGACGTCGAGCAAGTCCAGCAGGTCGCTGACCGCAAAGCGCGACTCGGGCAGCGAGAGCAGGTGCTCCAGCGCCACCATCAGCGGCACTGCGCCACGCGTGGGCTGGTCAGCCACGGAGTAGGGCAGGTGGCGCGGATCGTCCGCTGGCACGCGGCCAAACACCGCCTGCACGTGCGGCGCATAAGTCTGGATGTCGGGCACCATCACGATCACGTCGCGCGGCGACAGCGGCGTGCCGCGCCGCTGGGCTTCCTCGAACATGGCCAGCAGCTGGTCGTGCAGGATTTCCACCTCCCGCTGCGGACTGTGCGCCAGGTGGAAGCGCAGCGAGGCATCACCCGCCTGCCATGGCTTGCGCTGCGACGGCGTGGCCGGCAAGGGTTCCAGGTCGAGGATGGCCTGCTGGATCTGGCGCAGCAGGGTGCTGCCGTCGGCATCGGTGAACAGGTCGATGCTGCGGTTCCACGCGGCAAAGTGCTGGCGATAGCCTTCCGGCCGGTCAAAGGCGTCGAGCAGCCGGATGTAGTCGCGGCCCTGTCGTCCCCACGCGGCCAGCAGCGGATTGGCGTGCAGGTGCAGGTCCTGGTAGCGCGGCTCGCTGGGCAGGCCCGGCTTGCCCGGCTGGCGGCGCTGGCTGGCCTTGAGCAGCTCGCGATCCTCGATGATGTCGGCCCAGTAGTGGCGACAGGGATTGGCCACCAGCAGCAACACCTGGCTGAAGCGCGCCAGCGCGGTGAGTGCCTCCAGCGTCTGTTGCGGCAGGGAAGAAATGCCGAACACCACGATGCGTCGCGGCAGCGCGGCGGGGCGCGCGGTCAGCTGGCCAATGCGGTCGAGGAACGCCTGATGCACGGCGGCGCGATGGTTGTGCCGCTCGCTGCCCACGTCGGCCAGCAGCAGCTGCCACAGGCGCGCCTGCCAGCGCTGGTCGGCGGCCAGCGGCGGGTGGCGTCCGCGCAGTTCGTCGCGCAGGCGGTAATGACCGTCTTCCCAGTCGGCCAGCCAGTCGGCGCGGTAGACCTGGTACTGGTCGAACAGGTCGGCCACGCGTTCGGCCAGCTGGAAGCGCTTGCGCTCGTCGGGGTCGTCGCGGAGAAAATCGCGCAGCGGTGCGAAATCCGGCTCGTGCAGGTGCTCGGGCAGCAGGCGCAGCAGGCGCCAGCTCAGCCGCGACTTGTCGAACGGCGAGGTGGTGGGCACGGCCTCGCGCCCCAGCACGCTGCGATAGGCCGCCCACAGGAAGCGGCCGGGCAGCTGCACGTCGATGGCCGCGCTGATGCCGAGGCCGCCTTCGCTGGCGGGGCGCGCCAGCGCCCACTTCAGCCACTGCGCGATGCCGTTGCTGTGCACCAGCATCAGCTCGTCCTCGAGAGGGCGCAACGGTGCACGGGCTAGCCATGCGGCCAGCAGGTCGCGCAGGTCTTCCATGCGGTTGCCATGAATGACCATCAGGCCCGGCTCGATCGGGGCCTCCAGCGGAAGATCGAAGGTATCGGTCACGGTGGGCAACGGGCGGCTTCGCTCATGGGGGCATTCTCGCCGAGAGGGCGCTGGAAGTCCCGCATCCTGCCGCCCGGCGCGCTCAGATCATGAGAAGGCACGGGCTTCGAGGCCGCGGCCGTGACGGGCCGGCGCGTCAGGAGGCGGCGATGTGTTGCGTCGCGGCACGCTCGCCGTCGATACTCGGCGATACATGCCCCGCGGATGGACCATTCATCCGTTTGGACGGCCAAACGAAACGGAGTGCCGCCTTGATCGACCGAGCCTGCAACGCGATGCCGCCTGTGCCGCGGTTGCCGGGTCCTGCTGCGGCACAAGCCGCGGTGTGGTGCTGACGTGGGCGCGAACTCCAGGCAGCACTGGTTTGCACCGGGCGACCTCAACGGCTTTCTCGGGCTCGTGGTCGACAACCTGTCGATCATGGCCTTTCTCGCCACGGCCCTGATCGGGATCTTCGGCTTTCCCGCGGACATCGTCTTCCTGCGCATGTTTCCCGGCACGACGTTCGGCGTCCTGCTGGGCAATCTTGCGTATACGGCGATGGCGCGGCGCCTGGCGCGTCAGGCCGGCCGGCCGGATGTCACCGCCATGCCGCTGGGCCTGGATGCCCCCACCAGCATCGGCATGGCGCTGCTGGTGCTGGGCCCGTCCTTTGTCCATTTCAGGCAGGGCGGCCTCGACGAACACGCCGCTGCCGTGGCGACCTGGCAGCTTGGCATGGCCTCGCTGGTCATCATGGGCGTGCTGAAGTTCGTGCTGTCGTTCTTCGGTGCGTTCGTGCAGCGGCATGTGCCGCGCGCGGGCCTGCTCGGTTCCATCGCCGGCATTGCCCTGATGTTGATGGGCTTCCTGCCGCTGGTGGAAATCCTCAAGGTGCCGGAGGTGGGCTTTGCCGGCCTCGGCGTGGTGCTGTATGCGCTGGTGGCGCGTGCGCGCATGCCGTGGCGGCTGCCCGGCGTGCTGGTCGCGTTCGTGGTGGGCGCCTTGCTCTACTACACGCTGGGCCCGCTCGGCTGGCTGGGCCACGGGTACCAGCCGCCGGTGGCCTGGCAGTGGCGCTTCGCATTGCCGTGGCCGACCCTGCAGTGGATCGACGGGCTCGCCACGGCGGTGCCCTATCTGCCGCTGATCCTCCCGTTTGGCCTGCTGATGGTGGTGGGCGGCATCAACGTGACGGAAAGCGCGCGGGCAGCCGGTGACGACTACCCGACCCGCGACATCCTGCTGGTGGAGGCACTCGCCACGCTGGTGGCCGGCTTCTGCGGCGGCGTGGCGCAGACCACGCCGTATATCGGCCAGCCTTCCTACAAGGCCATGGGCGCGCGCAGCGGCTATACCTTGCTCACGGGCCTGGTGATCGGCCTGGGTGGCGTGTTCGGCTATCTGTCGAATCTGGTCGAACTGGTGCCACTGTCGGTGCTCGCGCCGATCCTGGTGTTCGTCGCCATCGGCATCACCGTGCAGGCCTTCGAGGCCACGCCGACGCGCTACGCGGGTGCAGTCGTCTTCAGCTTCTTTCCGGCGATCGCGCGGATGCTCACGATCAAGCTGAGCGATCCTTCCTATGTCTCGCCCGAGCGCTTCGCCGCGCTGTTTGGCGACCGCACCCATGGCATCTCCGAGCTGGCGGTGATCACCGTGCTGGGCAACGGCTTCATCATCACCGCGATGATCTGGGCCAGTTTCGTGGTGGCGTTGATCGACGGAAGGCCATGGCGTGCGGTGTGGATCCTGCTGCTCGGTGGCGCGCTGAGCCTGTTCGGCATCATTCATTCCGTGCAGATCTCTGGCGGCGTCTACCTGCCCTGGATGCTCGACGCCGCCCTGCGTCCGCTGGCCTGGCAGTTCAGCGGCGCGTACCTGGCACTGGCGACCGTGCTGGCGATGCTGTCACTGGGGGGGCGTGCGTCACGCGCATCGGGTGCCGCGGCCTCTGCGGATCTGCGCTGAGCGGCCTTGCGGGTGGCGGATCCGCCGCATGGCGTCGCGAACCGCGGCCATGAAGTGGTCACCGGCGCTGCGCAAGGCGAGCGCCGCGCGGCGGCTTCAGCCGCGCGCCCGTTCGCGTGCCGGATCGGCACCGACAGAGTCTGCCTCGGCGCTGTCCATGGAGCGGTTGGCCCGTTCGAGGGCATGGCATGCCGATTCGGCGGCATAGCGCATGAGGTAGGCCAGGTGCGCGCGGTACTGCGAGCCGATACCGTGCGCGCGGATCATGCCTGCTGCTTCGGCGAGGCATTCCAGGTCGCTGTAGGCGCGGTCCAGGTCGTTGCTGCTCGCACATTGCACGAAGGTGTTGGCGTCGGCCTGATCGTGCGAGCGTGCGCTCACTACTTCCTCGACCAGGCGCGCGCCCTGGCGCGCGGCGAACACCAACACGTCCGCCGCGGCTCGCGACAGCTCGCTGTCGGACACGGCGCGATCGGTGAGCTCGACCAGGCCGCGCGCAACGACGAGCAACTGGGTGACTGCAGTGGCCGCAGCATCGGGCTGACTCATGGTCCCGGTCCCCCCGGAGTAATGGATCGGCTATTGTCCACGCCTCGACGCCCTTTGGGTATCGGAATAATGGGAAGGCGGGCACGGCGCGCCCTGCCGACCCGGTTCCCGAAGGCCCAAAGCCCGCGTGGCCAGGGGCTGCGGCGGGCCGGTGCGGGGGGCGTGGCGAGCGGGATGGGCGTCTGGACACCCGGATGGCTGGGCCTGGCCTTTCGTCGATGGTGGCCGCGGGTGCGGCTTACCAGCGGTAGCGCGCCGACACGGTGATCTCGCGCGGATAGCCGTAGTAGCACCAGATGCTGCTGTTGCATGCGCTGACGTATTCGCGGTCAAACAGGTTGGCCGCGGTGATCTGGAAGCGCCAGTTCTCCAGGTCATAGTGCGCGTTGGCGTCATACAGCACATAGCCGCCGGTGCGGAACTGGTTGATCGCATCGCCGTAATGCGCGCCGATGTAACGCACGCCGCCGCCGAAGCCGAGGCCGGCCAGCATGCCCTGGTGCACGCCGTAGTCGGCCGAGAGGGATGCCTGCTGTTTGGGTACCAGCGCGACCTGCTTGCCCAGCGTGGCGTCGTTGGCGTGGGTGACCTTGGCATCGGTATAGGCATAGGCCGCGGTCATGCCCAGGCTGTCGGTAATGGCGACGTTGGCTTCCAGCTCCGCGCCTCGCGTGCGGGTCTGGCCTTGCTGCAGCGAAAAGAACAGGTGGTCCGGGTCCACTGTCAGCGCATTCTTCTGGGTGAGCTGGTAAACCGCCGCGGTGATCAGCGAACGGCCGTCCGGCGTCTGGTACTTCAGGCCACCTTCGTACTGGTCGCCCGTGGTGGGCTTGAACGGGCTGCCATCGAACGTCTGCCCCACGGTCGTCTTGAACGAATGCGAGTAGGCGACGTAGGGCACCAGGCCGATATCGGTCGTGTAATTGATGCCCAGTCGGCCCGAGAACGCGCTGTCGTCCTGCTTGCGGTGCGTGCCGGCAATGAGGTCGTCGACGTGGTTGGTCACCCAGTCCTGGCGACCGCTGGCGACGATGCCCCAGTGGCCCCAGCTGACCTGGTCCTGCACATAGGCGCCCAGCTGCTCGAGCAGGCTGTTGGTGTGGAACGTATAGGGCGCCGGTGCGATGGGTGCGCCGTAGACCGGATCGAAGATGTCGATCGGCGGCGCGCTGCCGAAGCCCGACTTGTAGTCGTTGCGGCTGTGCAGGTAGTCCACGCCCATCAGTACGGTGTGCTGCACGTCGCCCTGCGCAAACTTCGCCTCGGCCTGGTTGTCCACGGCAAACACGTGGGCCTGGTCGACCAGCGGATAGTTGTAGCGGTTGAGCGTGCGCAGGTCGTCCTGCAGGCCAAGGCTGCCGATCGAGCGATGGTCCACGGTGACGTTCTGTACACGCAGGTCCTGGCGGATCGACCAGACCTCGTCGAAACGGTGGGTGAACTGGTAGCCGATGGATTCATCGGTCTTGCGGTAATGGTCGTAGCCCGGCTCGCCGGGATTCACGTCGCGTGGGATCTGGCCGTTCGGATTGGGGTAGAGCGTGCCCTGCGACGGCAGGAAGCCAGCCACGCCGTCGGACAGGCTGCGCTGGTAGCGTGCCAGCACCGTCAGCGCCGTATCGTCGCTCGGCTTCCAGGTGAGGCTGGGCGCGAAGTAGTAGCGATCGTCCTGCGAATGCTTGATGTTGGAATCGCCATTGCGCGCCAGGGCCACCAGGCGCCACAGCCACTTGCCATCAGCGTCGAGCTGGCCGCCCGTATCTCCGGCAAGCTGGCGCTGGCCAAAGCTGCCCACGGTGGCTTCGATCTCGTGCGGCGCCTCCAGGCTCGGACGCTTGCTCATCATGTCGACCATGCCGCCGGGCGGAAGCTGGCCGTACATGGCCGAGGAGGGGCCCTTGTTCACTTCGACGCGCTCGAGGCCGTAGGTCTCGATGCGCGAATCAGCCGTCCAGTCACCGTTGGGCAGCGCCAGGCCATCGAGGAACTTGGCCGGGTCGTAACCTCGCACGAGAATCCAGTCGCTGCGTGGATCGGCGCCGTAGCTGCCACCCACCGCGCCGGCGAGGTAGCGCACCGCCTCATCCAGGCCCTGCACGCCATAGGCATGCATGCGATCAGGCGTGATGGTGCTCACCGACTGAGGAATCTCCACCGTCGGCGTCTCGGTCTTGGTGGTCGAATAGACCACGTTCACCGTTGCCAGCGAGACGCTTTGCTTGCCGTCCTTGTCATGGGAGTCGGTCTGGCCTGATGCCGCCGCATCGGCCTGGTCGGCAGCCAGGGCCGGGTGGGCCAGGGCGAGCGAGATCGCAACCAGAAGCGCGCTTCTGGAGAAGTGGGCAGACATGCTTGGCAGCCTTGTGCTGAAAGGAAGTGCCGTGGCCCGAGGGGCCATGCCGCGATCGCGGCGGGCAGACTCAAATGATAGTGATTCTTATTACCACGTCAAGCGGGGGCACATGCTGGCGGAACGGGCTGCGCTTGTCCGGCCTCGGTGCGGGAGCGCGATAGCGAATCCGACCAGTGGCCAGTCGCGGGCAGGCGTGCACCGCATCGCCTGATCGCTCGGCGACGTCTCCGCTTGCGCGAGCCGCATGACGCGCGCAACGAAAAAGGCCACCCTTGCGAGGTGGCCTTTTCGTCGAATCGAGATGGTGGGCGGTACAAGGATCGAACTTGTGACACCTGCCGTGTGAAGGCAGTGCTCTACCGCTGAGCTAACCGCCCGCCGAGAGCGCGCTAATATACGGGGGACGTGGCGACGGGTCAAGACTTGGACCGGTGGTCGACGCGCGGCCGTGCAGTTGGCTGAAAGGTTGATGGGTACAATAGCCCGCTTTCCCCGCGGCGCCTGGCCCATGGACTTCCTGCAGCACGAACTCACCCACATCCTCGAATCCCTGCAACGGTTCGAATTCACCCCGTGGAAGATCGTAGGCTTCCTCGGCTCGGTGATGTTCACGAGTCGCTGGTTTGTGCAGCTCTATTACACCCGCAAGCTGAAGCGGGTGGTGATGCCTCTGTCGTTCTGGTGGTTGTCGGTGATTGGCAGCGCCTTGCTGCTGTCCTATTTCATTTTCGGCAAGAACGACTCGGTCGGCATTCTTTCCAACTTTTTCCCATCGTTTGTGTCGGTCTACAACCTGGTCGTGCACATGCGCGAAGTGAAGCGCCGTTCGCTGGTCGAAAGCGAAGTGTGACGGCCGAGGCGCCGCTCGCGGCGCCTCAGTCGGGGTCGTAGTCGAGGTTGGGAGCCAGCCAGCGTTCGGCTTCATCGCGCGTCCAGCCCTTGCGCCTGGCATAGTCGTCGACCTGTTCGCGGGTGATGCGCCCGACCACGAAGTACTGGCTGTCCGGGTGTGAGAAGTACCAGCCGGAGACCGCGGCGGTCGGATACATGGCGAAGCCTTCGGTGAGTTCGATGCCCGTGTTTTGCGTGGCATCGAGCAACTGGAACAGCGTGCGCTTCTCGGTATGGTCGGGGCAGGCCGGATAGCCGGGGGCAGGGCGGATGCCGCGATACTTTTCGCTGATCAGTTCTTCGTTGTCGAGTGTTTCGTCGGGCACATAGCCCCAGTACTCGCGACGCACGCGTTCATGCATGCGCTCGGCGAACGCTTCGGCGAGGCGGTCAGCCAGCGCCTTGAGCAGGATCGCCGAATAATCGTCATGCGCGGCTTCGAAGCGCTTCACATGCTCCTCGATGCCGATGCCGGCAGTGACGGTGAAGCCGCCGATCCAGTCCTGCTTGCCTGCCTCCCTGGGCGCGACGAAATCGGCCAGCGAGAAATCCGGTCGCTCGACCGGCTTGTCCACTTGCTGGCGCAGGTGATGCAGCGTTGCGAGCTTCGCGCCGTCGGCGCCATATACTTCGGTGTCGTCGCCCGCCTGGGCGGCAGGCCAGAAGCCAATCACGCCACGCGCCGTCAGCCAGCGCTCGGCGACAATCCGGTCCAGCATGGACTGGGCATCGCGAAAGAGTTCGCTGGCCTGGGCGCCAACGATGTCGTCGGTGAGGATCGCCGGATAGCGTCCGGCCAGTTCCCAGGCATTGAAGAACGGCGTCCAGTCGATATACGGGCGCAGGGTGGCGAGGTCGTAATGGTCGAAGACGGTGATGCCGGGCTGGCGCGGCGTCGGCGGTGTGTAGTTGGCCCAGTCACAGGTGAAGCGCTGCGAACGCGCCTTCTCCAGCGACACCAGCTGCTTGCCGGGACCGCGATTGCGATGGCGTTCGCGCACCTCGGCATACTCGGCCCGCACCTTGGCCATGAAGTTGTCGACCAGCTCCTTGCTGACCAGCGACTGCGCCACGCCGACCGCGCGCGAGGCGTCCTTCACCCATACGGTGGGTGACTTGTAATGCGGTTCGATCTTCAGCGCCGTGTGCGCGCGGGAGGTCGTGGCGCCGCCGATCAGCAAGGGGATATGGAAATCCTGGCGCTGCATCTCGCGGGCAACCTGGCTCATTTCTTCCAGCGAGGGCGTGATCAGGCCCGACAGGCCGATGATGTCGGCGTTGTGCTCGCGCGCGGTGTCCAGGATCTTCTGCGCCGGCACCATCACGCCGAGGTCGATCACCTCGAAGTTGTTGCAGCGGAGCACCACGCCGACGATATTCTTGCCGATGTCGTGCACGTCGCCCTTCACCGTCGCCATCACGATGGTGCCGTTGTTCTTGCCCATGTCGCCCGTGCGCAGCTTCTCCGCCTCGATATAGGGCAGCAGGTAGGCCACGGCCTTCTTCATCACGCGTGCCGACTTCACCACCTGCGGCAGGAACATCTTGCCGGCGCCGAACAGGTCGCCGACCACGTTCATGCCGTCCATCAGCGGCCCTTCGATCACGTCGAGCGGGCGCGCGGAAAGCTGGCGCGCTTCCTCGGTGTCCTCGTTCACCCACTGGTCGATGCCGTGCACCAGTGCATGGCTGAGCCGGTCGCGTACCGGCTTCTCGCGCCAGGCCAGGTTCTCGACCACCACCTCACCCTTTTTCGCCTTGAACTTCTCGGCGATCTCCAGCAGGCGTTCGGTGGCGTCGGGGCGGCGATTGAGCACGACGTCTTCGACGCGCTCGCGCAATTCCTCCGGCACGTCGTCATAGATCATCAGCGCGCCGGCGTTGACGATGCCCATGTCCATGCCGGCCTTGATGGCGTGGTACAGGAACACCGAATGGATCGCCTCGCGCACCGTGTTGTTGCCGCGGAACGAGAAGGACACGTTCGACACGCCGCCGGACACGTGGGTATCGGGAAAACGGCGCTTGATTTCGCGCGTGGCCTCGATGAAGTCGACCGCGTAGTTGTTGTGTTCGTCGATGCCGGTGGCGATGGCAAAGATGTTCGGGTCGAAGATGATGTCTTCCGGCGGGAAGTCGAGCCGGGTGGTGAGCAGTTCGTAGGCGCGCGAGCAGATCTCCACCTTGCGCTCGCAGGTGTCGGCCTGGCCCTGCTCGTCGAAGGCCATCACCACCACCGCGGCGCCGTATTGCTGCACCTTGCGCGCGTGCTCGAGGAAGACTTCCTCGCCTTCCTTCATCGAGATGGAGTTGACGATGCCCTTGCCCTGCAGGCAGCGCAGGCCGGCCTCGATCACGCTCCACTTGGACGAGTCGACCATCACCGGCACGCGGGCAATGTCGGGTTCGGCGGCGATCAGATTCAGGTAGCGCGTCATCGCCGCTTCCGAATCGATCAGGCCCTCGTCCATGTTGACGTCGATGATCTGCGCACCGTTGGCCACCTGCTGGCGCGCCACGTCGACGGCTTCCTCGTAGCGATCTTCCTTGATCAGCTTCTTGAACTGCGCCGAGCCTGTGACATTGGTGCGTTCGCCCACGTTGACGAACAGCAGGTCGGGAGTGATGACCAGCGGTTCGAGGCCGGCGAGTCGGGTGTAGCGAGGCATCATGCGTTGTCCTCCTCTCCCCACAGGGGAGAGGATTGAGGTGAGGAGGCGGGGCTTGCGATGGCGTCCAAAAGCGCGAGCGTGGGGCCAGCCTGGCCCCTCAGCCCAGCCATCTCTCCCACAAGGGGGCTAGCTTCGGGTCGCCCGGCGGGGAGAGGGCGCACTACGCAGCCTCCTGCGATACCGAAGGAAGTGCGCGTGGCGCGATATGGTTTACCGCTTCGGCGATGGCCTTGATATGCGCCGGCGTGGTTCCGCAGCAGCCGCCGACGAGGTTCAGCAGGCCGTCGCGGGCAAAGCCGCCGATCACCGAGGCCATCTGCTCGGGGGTTTCGTCGTACTCGCCGAACGCATTGGGCAAGCCCGCATTGGGATGCGTGCTGACGAAGCAGTTGGCCGTGTTGGCCAGTACCTGCACATGCGGACGCAGGTCCGCCGCGCCCAGCGCGCAATTGAGGCCCACCGAGATCGGCCGCGCATGCCGCACCGAGTAGTAGAACGCCTCGGCCGTCTGGCCCGAGAGCGTGCGGCCGGAGCGGTCGGTGATGGTGCCGGAGATCATCACCGGCAGGCGCGCGCCGCGCTGGTGGAACAGTTCGCTCAGCGCGAACAGCGCGGCCTTGGCATTGAGCGTGTCGAAGATGGTCTCGACCATGATCAGGTCGGCCCCGCCATCGATCAGGCCGCTCGCCGCTTCGGTGTAGTTGCTGACCAGTTCCTCGAACGTGACGTTGCGGAAGCCAGGGTCGTTGACGTCCGGCGACAGCGACGCGGTGCGGCTGGTCGGCCCCAGCACGCCGATGACGAAGCGTGGTCGCCCTGGCGTTTTCGCTTCCATCGCGTCGCAGGCGACGCGCGCCAGGCGGGCGCCTTCGCGGTTCAGCTCGTAGGCGAGGTGTTCAAGGTGGTAGTCGGCCTGGCTGATGCGGGTGGAATTGAAGGTGTTGGTTTCCACCAGGTCGGCGCCGGCCTCGAGATAAGCCTCGTGCACGCCGCGGATGATCTCCGGATTGGTCAGCGTGAGCAGGTCGTTGTTGCCCTTGAGATCGCAGCTTCCCGGATGGTCGTGCGCATGCGAGCTGTCGTGGCCGTCCACGAAGCGGTCGCCGCGGAACGCCGTTTCATCCAGCTGGTGGCCTTGCAGCATGGTGCCCATGCCGCCGTCGATGATGAGGATGCGTTCGCGCAGCAGCCGCTCCAATAGGGCGACGCGTTCGGGATGCAGCCAGGGGAGCGTGCTCATGGGGAAAGTCTCCTTCAGGGCTTGCGGGCGAGCAGGCTGATCACTTCGAAGTGGGGTGCCTTGCGCTCGCGGCTGAGCCGGGTACAGCTCATCACGTCCAGCCCGGCCGCCTTGGCGAAGCCGTCCAGCTGATCGGACGAGAAGCCGAGGTTGCGGTGGTCGAACGGTTCCACCACGGCGCGGTGGTCGTGCTTGCCCAGCGTCACGGCGAGAAGGCGGCCGCCGCTGCGCAGCAGGCTCGCCGCCTGCGCCACGGCCTTGGCGGGGTGCTCGGCATAGGTGAGGGCGTGCAGCATCAGCACAAGGTCGAAGCGGCGGTCGCCGAGATCGAGCGCGTGCATGTCGCCCTGGCGCACATCCACGTTCGCAAACGGCCGGAGGCGTTGCGCGGCGGCTTCCACCACGCGTTCGCTGCTGTCCACGCAGACGATCGAACGCGCATGCGGGGCCAGCAGTTCGGCGGTGATGCCGTCACCGGAGGCGATGTCCAGCACGTCGCCGGTCTCCAGCAGCTGCAACAGCGAGCGGGCGAGCGTCTCCCAGGTGCGGCCGGGCGAGTAGTGGCGCTCCATGTCGCCGGCCACGGTGTCGGCCCAGCCTTCCTCGCGGGCGCGCTGGGCCAGCACGCCGGGCAGGCGGGCGGCGTCTTCGCGCAGCAGGGCGTCATCGATGCTGTCGCGCAGGGACCTGAGCAGGGTCTGCTGGTGGTCGTCCGATTCATTGTTGGCGCGGTAATAGGCGGAAACGCCGGCGCGACGATCGCGCACCAGTTCGGCTTCCTTGAGCTTGGCCAGATGGGTGGATACGCGCGGCTGCGCCAGATGCAGCACGGCGGCCAGTTCGGCCACGGTGAGCTCTTCGCGTTCGAGCAGCGCCAGCAGACGCACGCGTGTGGGGTCCGCCAACAGTCGCAGTACGCTGGAGGCGGTGGCCAGATCCATCGTGCATCCTTATATCGCGATATAGAGATGCATAAGGCTAGGCCTACCCTCAGGCAACGTCAAGTTACGAGGAATGTAGGGGTGAGGCGTGAGAAGTCAGGTCGAGCCGTCTCTCACACCTCGCCCCTCACGCCTCACGCCTCGCGCCTGGCCTTTGCTGCGCCCGCACACCGGCGGACACGCGCGCCGGGCTAAAATAGCCGGCTTCCTCCTCCCCCTTGGAGCCGTCATGGATTTCCGCTTTACCGAAGACCAGCTGTCGATTCAGGCCATTGCCCGCGATTTTGCGCAGAAGCGCATCGCGCCCGTGGCAGCCGAGCTGGATGAGAAGGGGGAGTTCCCGCTGGACAACATCCGCGAGATGGGCCAGCTGGGCCTGATGGGTGTCGAGGTGCCGACCGAGTATGGCGGCGCGGGCATGGACCCGATTGCCTATGTGCTGGCGATGATCGAGATCGCCGCGGCCGATGCCGCCACCGCGACCATCATGTCGGTCAACAATTCGTTGTTCTGCACCGGCATCCTCAAGCACGGCACGGAAGAGCAGAAGCAGAAGTTCGTGCGCGCGATCGCACAGGGCGAGGCGATCGGCGCGTATGCGCTGACCGAGCCGCAGTCCGGCTCCGACGCCTCGGCCATGCATACCCGTGCGACCCGGAACGCCAACGGCGACTGGGTGATCAACGGCAAGAAGAGCTGGATCACCTCCGGCATGGTCGCGCGCTACATCATCCTGTTTGCCATCACCACGCCGGGCATCGGTGCCAAGGGCGTGTCCGCCTTCGTCATCGACACGCAGTTGCCGGGCTTCCACGCCGGCAAGAGCGAGCCCAAGCTGGGCATTCGCGCATCGGCCACCTGCGAAATCGAATTCACCGACTACGTGTGCCCGAAGGAAAACCTGCTGGGTGAGGAAGGCAAGGGCTTTGCGATGGGCATGAGCCTGCTCGACGCGGGTCGCATCGGCATTGCCTCGCAGGCCGTGGGCATTGCGCGCGCCGCCTACGAGGCTTCGGTGCAGTGGTCCCGCGACCGCAAGGCCTTCGGCCAGCCGATCGGCACGTTCCAGATGACCCAGGCGAAAATCGCGGACATGAAGTGCAAGCTCGACGCCGCGATGCTGCTGACGCTGCGCGCGGCCTGGACCAAGGGTGAGGTGGAGAAGCACGGAGGTCGTTTCGGCACCGAGGCTTCCATGGCCAAGCTGACGGCGTCGGAAGCCGCCATGTGGATCTCGCACCAGGCCGTACAGATCCACGGCGGCATGGGTTACTCCAGGGAGATGCCGCTGGAGCGCTACTTCCGCGACGCCAAGATCACCGAGATCTACGAAGGCACCAGCGAGATCCAGCGCATCGTGATCGCGCGTGCCGAAACCGGCCTGCGCTGAGCCCGCATGCCCGGTCGCCTGAGCGCGACCGGGCAAGGCCACCCGGCGACGACGGAGGTCGCGCCAGCGGAGATGAAAAAACCCCGGTCTCGCGACCGGGGCTTTTTGTTTTGCGACGGCGAGGCGGGCTCGGTTACGAGCCGCGACGCGGGTCGGAGTCGAACGGCTGCATGTTGCCCGGCGCCCCCGCTTCCGGCGGGTTGCCGCCCGGGTTGTCGGTCGCGATGCCGCCGTGGGCCTGGCGAATCTTGTGCGACGTCTCGTCCAGCTTGTCGCCCAGCAGGCGGCGCACCGTCACGTAGAACACCGGGATCAGCAACAGGCCCAGGAAGGTGGCGAACAGCATGCCGCCAATCACGCCGGTACCGATGGAGTGGCGGGAGTTGGCGCCGGCGCCGGTGGAGATCGCCAGCGGGAACACGCCCAGGATGAAGGCCATCGAGGTCATCAGGATCGGGCGCAGTCGCTGGCGGGAAGCGGTGACCACCGATTCGAACAGAGGGTGGCCCTGTTGCTGGTGCTCCACTGCGAACTCCACGATCAGGATCGCGTTCTTCGCCGCCAGGCCGATCACCGTGATCAGGCCGATCTTGAAGTACATGTCGTTCGGCAGGCCGCGCAGCATCGAGAACACGACGGTGCCCAGCAGGCCGAGCGGAACCACCAGCAGCACGGCGACCGGGATCGACCAGCTCTCGTACAGTGCGGCAAGGCACAGGAACACGATCAGGATCGACAGCACCATCAGCAGCGTGGCCGAGTTGCCCGCCAGGATTTCCTGGTACGACTGGCCGGTCCAGTCAGCGCCGAAACCCTTGGGCAGGTCGTGGTCGACGATGCCCTGCAGGGCTGACATGGCCTGGCCGGTCGAGTAACCGGGCGCCTCGTTGCCCACGATTTCCACTGCCGCGTAGCCGTTGTAGCGGGTCAGCGCAGGGGAGCCCGTATTCCACTTGCTGGTCACCACGCTGGAGAGCGGGATCATGTTGTACGGGTTGATGGTGGATGCACTGCTGGAACCACTCGACAGGCTGCTCGGCGTGTAGACGTGCTGCAGCGCTTCGGGGCCCATGCGGTAGGGCTGGTCGGCCTGCAGGTAGACGCGCTTCACGCGGCCGCCGTAGACAAAGTCGTTGACGTAGACCGGCGCCAGCGTCAGCTGGATGGCCGTATACACGTCGCTGACCGAGAGGCCCATCGACTGGGCCTGCACGCGGTCCACCTTCAGGTTCCACTGCGGGGCGTCGGGCAGCGAGTTGGGACGCACGCCGAACAGCGCGTGGTTGTCCTTGGCCTTGCCGATCGTCATGCCCATCGCCTGCATCAGTTCCTCGTGCGACTGGCCGGCGCGGGCCTGCAGGTACATGTCGATGCCGCCGAACTGGCTGAGGCCGCGGATCGTCGGCAGGTTCACCACGAAGATCTGCGCATCGCGGATCCCGTGCAGCAGCCCGTTCGCCTGCATGATCAGCTCGTCGGCGGTGATGGCGCGTTCCTTCCAGTCCTTGAGCTTGATGAAGGCCATGCCCGTGCTTTCGCTGGAACCGATGAAGCTGAAGCCGCTGATCTGGTAGATGCCGACGATGTCATCGTTGAGCGGACTCTGCTTGAAGCGCTCGCGCATCTCGGTCATCACTTCCTGCGTGCGATGCAGGGTGGCGCCCGGTGGCAGGTTCACGATGGCCAGGGCGAAGCCCTGGTCCTCGCTGGGCACGAAGCTGGTCGGCAGCCGCGTGTAGAGCAGGCCGGCCAGTGCAGCGACCAGGGCAAACACCATCATCCAGCGCGGCGCGTGGCGTGCCGCGCTGCCGATGTGCCCGCTGTAGGTATGCGTCACCCAGTCGAACACGCGGTTGAACGAGCGGTAGATGATGTTCTTCTTGTGCTCGTGCGTCGGCTTGAGGATGGTGGCGCACAGCGCCGGCGTGAACGACAGCGCAAGGAACGCCGAAAAGCCCATCGACACCGCGATGGTCAGCGCGAACTGCTTGTAGATCACGCCCGACGCGCCAGGCTGCAGCGCCGACGGCACGAACACCGCCGCCAGCACCACGGTGATGGCGACCACCGCGCCGGTGATCTGGCCCATCGCCTTGCGGGTGGCTTCCTTCGGCGACAGGCCTTCCTCGGTCATGATGCGTTCGACGTTCTCGATCACCACGATCGCGTCGTCCACCACGATGCCGATGGCCAGCACCATGCCGAACAGGGTCAGCTGGTTGATGGTGAAGCCCAGGCCGACCAGGCCGATGAAGGTGCCGAGCAGGGCGACCGGAATCACCAGGGTGGGGATGATGGTGGCGCGGAAGTTCTGCAGGAAGATCAGCATCACCAGGAAGACCAGGATCACGGCCTCCACCAGCGTGTGCACCACTTCCTCGATCGAGATCTTCACGAACGGCGTGGTGTCGTACGGAGCAAACCAGGTCACGCCCTCCGGGAAGTCCTTGGCCAGCTCGGCCATCTTGGCCTTCACGGCGTCGGCAACGTCCAGCGCGTTGGCGCCCGGCAGCAACTGCACGCCCAGGCCACCGACCTGCTGGCCATTCCAGGTCGCGGCCAGGCCGTAACTCTGCGGACCGAAGGTGATGCGGGCCACATCGCTGAGCTTCACCACGGTGCCGTCGCTGTTGGCGCGCAGGATGATGTTGCCGAATTCCTCGGGCGAGGAGAAACGGCCTTCGGCGGACACGGTGGCGGTGAAACCCTGGTCGGTCGGCGACGGATCGGCGCCGAGCGAGCCGGCGGCAAACTGCACGTTCTGCGTGGCCACCGCGGAAAACACAGAGGTGGCCGACAAGCCATAACCCTGCAGCTTGTCCGGGTTGATCCAGACGCGCACCGCGTACTCGGCGCCGATCAGTCGCGTGCTGCCCACGCCGGGAATACGGCCGACCTGGTCTGCGACCTGCGAGGCGATGATGTCGGCCAGGCGGCCGCCGTCGATCTGCGGGTTGGTCGACACCAGCGACACGAACATCAGGAAGTCGGGGTTGCTCTTGGCCACCACCACGCCCTGCTGGGTCACTGCGGTAGGCAGGCGCGGCTGGGCCAGCTGCACCTTGTTCTGCACCTGCACCTGGGCGATGTCCGGGTTGGTGCCGGTCTCGAAGGTGAGGGTGATGGTGGAGGAGCCGTTGGCGCTGGACGACGAACTGAAGTACAGCAGGTGGTCGATGCCGGTGAGCTGCTGCTCGATCACCTGGGTGACGTTCTTCTCCATGGTGTCGGCGTTGGCGCCGGGGTAGGTCGCCGACACCACCACCTGTGGCGGGGCGATATTGGGGTACGACTCGATGCCCATGTTCAGCACCGAGATGATGCCGACCAGGCTGATCAGGATGGCGACCACCCAGGCGAAAATCGGGCGGTCAATAAAGAAACTCGGCATGTCGGTCGGCTCCCTTACTGCTTGCCGGCGGCAGGCTTGGTGTTACCGGCCGATGCCTGCTGGCCCTGGTCACCGGCCTTCTGGTCCGGCTGCCACGGGGTCGCCTTGGCGGGTGCGCCAGGCTGCACCGCCTGCAGGCCCGAGACGATGACCTGATCGCCGGCCGTCAGGCCGCTGGTGACGATCCAGCTGCTGGCGTGCATGTTGTCGGCAGTGACGTTCTTGCGGGCGACCTTGCCGTCCTGGCCGACGACCAGCGCGTACGCGCCCGCGACATCGCGCAGGATGCCCTGCTGCGGAATCAGGAACACGCCCTGCTGCTCGCCGAGGTTGGCGGTGATGGTGACGTAGGTGCCCGGCAGCAGTCGGTGCTGCGGATTGGGCAGCCGCGCGCGCAGGTTCACCGCCCCGGTGGTCGGATCCACGGTGGCGCCGGAGAAATCCAGCGCGCCGGGCTGGTCGTACTTGCTGCCGTCCGGCAAGGTCACCTGCAAGGTGGTCTTGTTCTGCTCGGACAGCACGATCTTGCCCGCCGTCTGCGCGGCCCGCAGGCGGTCGAGGTCGGCGGAGCTGACGGTGAAGTTGACGTACAGCGGATCGAGCTGGTCGACCGTGGTCAGCAGGGTCGAACTGGCGCCGGTATCCGCATTGCCGTTGCCGACGATGGCGCCCTCGGTCAGCTGCTGCTGGCCGGCGCGGCCGTCGATCGGCGAGGTCACGCGGGTGAAGCCCAGGTTGATGCGGGCGCTTTCCACCGCGGCCTGCGCCTGCCGCACCGAGGCCGAGCTGGTGCGCTCGTTGGCCTCGGCGGTGTCCAGGTCGGACTGCGAGACATAGCCCTGCGGCCGCAGCTGGCGGAATCGCTCGGCGGTCTTGTGGAAGTTCACGTAGGCGGCCTGCGCCGAGGCGAGGTTGGCCTGGTTGGAGTTGAGCGTCGCCTGGTACACGGCGGGGTCGATTTCGAACAGCACCTGGCCCTGCTTGACGTCGGTGCCTTCCTGGTAGACCCGCTTGAGCAGCACGCCCGACACACGGGCGCGCACGTCGGCGCTGCGAAAGGCCGACAAGCGACCCACCAAGTCCTTGGTCAGCGGCGTGCTCTGCGGCTGTGCCCTGATCACGCCGACTTCCTGCGGCGGCATTTGCTGCTGGCCTTGCTCCTTGCCCTTGCTGCAGGCGGCCAGTGAGAGCAGGCCAAGGCACAACAGGAGTGTGCGCAATGACGTGGACTTCATGTGGACTCCATTCTTTATTGATGTGGTCGGGGAATACAGCGCGTCGATGCCTGTCCGGGCGGCGACGAGGGGTCGAACCAAGGTCGAGCACCACGTTGTCCCGCGTGCTCTCGGGTCCCGGGGGAGGGGGAGGAGAGGCGGGCTGTCAGGGCTCATCCAACTACAGACAAGCGTGGACTATACCGTACAGTTTAAAATTTGTTGAGCCGTTGACTTGCCTCGCAAGGACTGCACAAGCGGCCAGGGACCGGGCCCACGTTCGGTGCGCCCTGGGGTGGAAGGCGCTCCCGGGCTCCGTTTTGACCCTGGGATGTCAATTTTGACTTACATCTGTGAAGGACGGGTGTCGGTGATCATTGGGGCATGGACCGATAGCGATTCGGATTTTGGCACCCCCGGGGCAGACCGGCCTGTGCCAGTGGTCCTCTATGCCGGCGCCGGCGGTGGTCGAGGGCCGCCCTGTTGTCGGCCACGCGCGCCGATCGACGACGGTTGTTGCGCCGCAACGATGCTCCCGCCTCACGGTCGTGACATACGCGCAGGTATTGCTGCCGCGTCGTCATCGGGCTCGACCGCGTTGATCAAGGCAACGCGTGGCCGCAATGGGATTTTCCTCGCGTGGCATGCACGGCGCGCATGCTTCGACGTCGCTTCGATGTGCATCGCCGGAGTCACCAGCGTGTCTTGCTGCACCGGCGTTATGACCTGCTTGCAGCTGAAGGCATCGGGTCGGGGCGGTGGATATGGCATGACGCGAGGCGTATCCTTTTAGAGCTTTTTTTGCCTCATTCCGTCTCCACTGAATAGTAGATGCCATGAACGCGATTCGTGCGACTAGCAACAGCTCCTTCCCCTCTGTTGTTTTCGAAGAACTGAAGCAAAGCGGATTTCCCACCCAGCGCCTTGATGAGGCGCAATTTTTTATCAACGCTTTCTTCGCGCGCATCGCGGATGGCGACCTGGAGCTGCACACCGTTCCTGAATGGGCCGCGCTGATCGCCGGCCTGCTGCAGTACATGCAGCGGCGCCAGCCGGGTCGCGCCACGGTGCGCGTGATGAACCCAGAGGGTGGCCACGCGGGTCGCAGCTACATCCAGGTCATGACGGACGACATGCCGTTCCTGGTCGACACCGTCACCATGGTCGCGGCCGAACACCTGCAGATCCACGCCGTGATCCACCCGGTGGTCGAAGTGACGCGTGACACGGCGGGCCAGCTGGTCAAGCTGGGCACCGAAGGTGGCCAGCCCGAATCGGTCATGCACTTCGAGGTCGATCGCGTGGCCGGCGACGCCGAACTGGCAGCGCTCAAGGCCAGGCTCGAGGGCGCGCTGGAAGACGTGCGCATCGCCGTCAGCGACTGGATGAAGATGCGCGACAAGGCGCTGACCATCGCCGACGAGCTGCCGTCGCGCCAGCTGCCGCTGGATGCCGCCGCGGTGAAGGAGGCTTCGGAGTTCCTGCGTTGGCTGGCCGACGACAATTTCACCTTCCTCGGCTATCGCGAATACGAAGTGGCCGAAGCCGACGGCGAGGAAGTGCTGCGCGCCGATGAAAGCTCGGGCATGGGCATCCTGCACAAGAGCGAGCGTTCGCTGGCGCCGCGTTCGCTGCGCACCATGGTGGCGAGCGAGCTGCCCCAGTCGGGTTCCACCGACGCCATCATCCTGACCAAGACGAACGCGCGTTCGCACGCGCATCGCCACGGATACATGGATTACGTGGGCGTGCTCAAGTTCGACGCCAACGGCAAGCCGACCGCCGAACAGCGCTTCCTCGGCCTGTTCACCTCCAGCGCCTACATGTCGCGGCCGCAGAACGTGCCGCTGGTGCGGCAGAAGTTCGAGTACGTGATGGATCGCTCCGGCCTCAAGCGCGATTCGCACTCGGGCAAGGCGCTGCGCCACATCCTCGAGATCCTGCCGCGCGACGAGTTGTTCCAGGCCAGCGAGGATGAGCTGTACAGCATCGCGATGGGCGTGCTCGAACTGCGCCAGCGTGCCCGCACGCGCCTGTTTATCCGCCGCGACCGCTACGGCCGCTTCGTCACGTGCACGGTGTTCGTGCCGCGCGACCGCTTCAACACCTCGGTGCGCGAGCGCATCGAGGCCCTGCTGCGCGACGCCATGCGCGGCGAGCACCTCGACTCGTCCGTGCTGATGGGCGAGGCGGCACTGGTCCGGCTGCACGTGGTCGTGCGTCCGAAGATCGGCGATCGCGTGCAGTACGACGTGGCCGAACTCGAGAAGGGCGTGGCCGCCATCGTGCGCAACTGGCAGGACGACCTGCGCGACGCGCTGGTGGCCAAGCTGGGCGACCACGATGGCGTGGTGCTGGCCAATCGCTATGCCAAGGCCATGCCCGCCGGCTACGTGGAAGACGTGGCGCCGGCTGCCGCGGCCGAGGACGTGCGCCAGTTGTCGTTGCTGAAGGGCGACGATGCAGTGCGCATGTCGTTCTATCACCCGGCTGCCCGCCCGGACGAGCTGCGTTTCAAGGTTTACCGCAGCGGCGGTGACATCGCCCTGTCCGAGGTGCTGCCGCAGCTGGAGAACCTGGGCCTGCGCGTGCTCACGGAGCACCTCTACGACATCCATGTCGACGGCCATATGCTGTACATCCAGGACTTCGAGGTGCAGACCGCCGGCAGCCTCGCCTTCAGCGTGGAACAGGTCGGCATGCTGTTCGAAGACGCCTTCGAGCAGATCTGGCGCGGCAACGCCGAGAACGACGGCTTCAACCGCCTGGTGCTCGGTGCCAAGCTCAACTGGCGCCAGATCGCCATGTTGCGCGGCTACTGCAAATACCTGCTGCAGACCGGCGTGGCGTTCTCGCAGAGCTACATGGAAGACGCCTTCAACCGCTACCCGGCCATCGCCGGACTGCTGGTCGAGCTGTTTCTGGCCAAGTTCGACCCGCGCCGCGAAATGTTGTCGGCCGACGAGCTGAAGAAAGCCGGCGCCGCGTTGACCGGCGAGATGCAGGCCTTGATTCCCGAGTCGGTGCGCGCCGCGCATCCGGGCCTGATCGACGGCCTCGTGGCCGCGCTGTCCAAGCCGCGCGACGAGCAGGTCGCGGTGGTGGAAGAGGCGATCGGCACGCTGCTGGAAACCGTCTCCAGCCTGGACGACGACCGCATCCTGCGCAGCTTCATGGCGCTGATGCGCTCCACGCTGCGTACCAGCTTCTTCCAGCAGTGGCAGGGCGCCTACCGCAGCTACATCAGCTACAAGTTCGATTCGCACCGGGTGCCCGACCTGCCCAAGCCGGTGCCGTACCGCGAGATCTTCGTCAGCGCGCCGCGCGTGGAAGGCATCCACCTGCGCTTCGGCTCGGTGGCGCGCGGTGGCCTGCGCTGGTCCGACCGTCGCGAGGATTTCCGCACGGAAGTGCTGGGCCTGGTGAAGGCGCAGATGGTGAAGAACACCGTGATCGTGCCGGTGGGCTCGAAGGGCGGCTTCTTCGTCAAGCGTCCGCCGGTGAACGGTGACCGCGACGCGCAGCTGGCCGAGGGCATCGCCTGCTATCGCATGTTCATCAGCGGCCTGCTCGACATCACCGACAACCTGGTCGAAGGCAACGTGGTGCCGCCGCACGACGTGGTGCGCCACGACCACGACGACCCGTACCTGGTGGTGGCTGCCGACAAGGGCACCGCGACGTTCTCCGACATCGCCAATGCCATCTCGGTCGAGCATGGCTTCTGGCTGGGCGACGCGTTCGCTTCCGGCGGTTCCAATGGCTATGACCACAAGGGCATGGGCATCACGGCCAAGGGTGCGTGGGAGTCGGTCAAGCGCCACTTCCGTGCGCTGGGCCGCGACAGCCAGACGCAGGACTTCAGCTGCGTCGGCATCGGCGACATGTCCGGCGACGTGTTCGGCAACGGCATGCTGTTGTCGCGCCACATCCGCCTGCTGGCCGCGTTCGACCACCGCCACATCTTCCTCGATCCGAATCCGGACACCGCCCGTTCGTTCGCCGAGCGCGAGCGCATGTTCAAGCTGCCGCGTTCGAGCTGGGACGATTACGACAAGTCGCTGATCTCGGCCGGTGGCGGCGTGTATCCGCGCAGCCTCAAGTCGATCCCGGTCTCGCCGGAAGTGCGCGCGGTGCTGGGCCTCAAGCCCGAGGTGACGCAGCTGGCGCCCAGCGACCTGCTCAGCGCCATCCTCAAGGCGCCAGTGGACCTGCTGTGGAACGGCGGCATCGGCACCTACGTCAAGGCCGGCAGCGAAACGCATGCCGATGTCGGCGACCGCGCCAACAACGCGCTGCGCGTCAACGGCGGCGAGCTGCGCTGCAAGGTGGTGGGCGAGGGCGGCAACCTGGGCTTCACCCAGAAGGGCCGCATCGAGGCGGCCCAGCACGGCGTGCTGCTCAACACCGACTTCATCGACAACTCCGCCGGCGTGGACACCTCGGACCATGAGGTGAACATCAAGATCCTGCTCGGCGACGCGGTGCAGCGCAACGAGCTGACCACGGATCAGCGCAACACGCTGCTCGCCAGCATGACCGACGAGGTCGGCCAGCTGGTGCTGTGGGACAACTACCGCCAGAACCAGGCCATCACCCTGATGGAGCACCAGTCGGTGCAGCGCATCGGCTCGATGGCGCACTTCATCCGCATGCTGGAATCGGAAGGCCTGCTCGACCGCCAGGTGGAAAACCTGCCGGGCGAAACCGAGCTGATCGAGCGCAAGACGCGTGGCATCGGCATGACGCGTCCGGAACTGTCGGTGCTGCTGTCGTACGACAAGATCAAGCTGTACCAGCAGCTGCTCGACTCGGACGTGCCGGAAGATCCGTACCTGTCCAAGGAACTGGTGCGCTACTTCCCCGAGCCGTTGCACGACAAGTACGCCGAGCACATGCAGCGCCATCGCCTGAAGCGCGAGATCATCGCCACCGCGGTGACCAACTCCACCATCAACCGCATGGGCGCCACCTTCATGATGCGCATGCAGGAAGACACCGGGCAGGGTCCGGCGGCGATTGCCAAGGCCTATACCGCGGCGCGCGAGATCCTCGGCGCCCGTGACCTGTGGGCCGAGGTCGAGGCGCTGGACAGCAAGGTGGCCGAGAACACGCAGATCGACGCCATCCTGCAGATCTGGTCGCTGCTGCGCCACATGACCCGCTGGCTGCTCAATCGCCCGGGTGGCACGCTGGACATCAACGCCAACGTCGAGCGCTACCAGGGCGGCGTGACCGCGCTGCATGCCGCGTTGCCGGCCGCGCTCACCGAGACGGGCAAGGCCGACTTCGCCACCAGCCAGGAAAAGTGGGAAGGCCTGGGCCTGCCCTCGGAGCTGTCACTGCGCCTGGCGCGCATCCCTGAGCTGCGCGCGATGCTCGACATCGTCGAGGTCGCCCAGCAGAGCGGCCAGGCCATCGACAAGGTAGCCGGCGTGTTCTACGAACTGGGCGAGGCGCTGGACCTGGAATGGCTGCGCAGCCAGATCGAGGCCCTGCCGGTCGAAGGTGCCTGGCATGCGCAGGCGCGCGGTTCGCTGCTGGACGAGCTCAACCACCAGCATCGCGCGCTGGCCCTGCAGGTGCTTACGCTGACCGGCGGCGCCAGGGACATCTCGCCGGTGCAGGCGTGGCTGCAGCGTGACGACGCCACCCTCAAGTACACGCGCAACATGCTGGCGGAAATCCTCACCCAGAACGCGGACTACCCGATCGCCTCGGTCGCGGTCCGTCGCCTGGCCCAGCTGGCGCAGGTGCCGGTGAACCAGTAAGGGCTCTCGCCCGCGCCGGTACGTTGGCGCGGGCGACCAAAGGCAAGGCAGAAGGGCGCGGACCGGCAACGGTCTTGCGCCCTTCGTCCATCTAAGTTCAACTGAGGGTCTCGCCACCTGATCGATGTCCGGCCTATGCGCTTCGCCTTCGTCGCCAGTGACACCAACGTCGCCCAGCAGGCCCGGCGCAAGTTCATCGATCGCTATGGCGATGTGCCGCCCGAGCAGTCCGATGTGATCGTCGCGCTCGGCGGCGACGGTTTCATGCTGCGCACCCTGCACACCTATCGCGCCCTGCCGGCACCGGTCTATGGCATGAAACTGGGCCGCGTCGGCTTTTTGATGAACAAGTACCGGCTGGATGAGCTGGACGACCGCATCACGCGCGCCCACGCGGCGCTGCTGTATCCGCTGGAGATGCGCACCACCGACGCTGATGGGCAGGTCCATCACGCGCTGGCGTTCAACGAGGTTTCGCTGCTGCGCCAGAGCAACCAGGCGGCCCACCTCGAAGTGAAGCTCAACGACACGGTGAAGCTGGCCACCCTGGTCTGCGATGGCATCCTGGTGTCCACCCCGGCCGGTTCCACGGCGTACAACCTGTCGGCGCACGGTCCGATCCTGCCGCTTGACGCCAATGTGCTGGCGTTGACGCCGATCAGCCCATTCCGCCCGCGCCGTTGGCGCGGCGCGATCCTGCCGCACCGCACCCTGGTCACGTTGCGCGTGCTCGACCCGGGCAAGCGACCGGTCAGTGCCACCGCGGATTTCCATGAAGTGCGCGACGTGCGCGAAGTCGCGATCCGCCAGTCGGCCGGGCAGGGCGTGCGCCTGTTGTTCGACCCCGAGCACAATCTGGAACAGCGCATCCTCGACGAGCAGTTCGCACCGGATTGAAAGGCAGAAGTGAGTGCAGGGGGGGGTGCGCAACGAGAGAAAACGCCGGACGTGTTCTCTCTCTCGCTTCTCGCTCCCCGGCACTCAATCCTCGCCTTTTGCGCTAGATTGAGCGCCATGAGCCGCCGCACTGAAGACGCCCACGATCCCGCTGCCGCCGGTGACAACCGCCTGGTGGTGGCCATTTCCTCGCGTGCCCTGTTCGACCTGGGCGACAGCCATGCTTTGTTCGAGCGCGACGGGCTGGACGCCTATCGGTCGTTCCAGATCGACCACGAGAACGAGATCCTCAAGCCGGGCGTGGCGTTTCCGCTGGTGCAGAAGCTGCTGGGACTCAACCGGCTGGCCGGCGACGTGCCGCCGGTGGAAGTGATCCTGCTGTCGCGCAATTCCGGCGACACCGGCTTGCGCATCTTCAACGCCATCCAGCATTACGGGCTGGAGATCAGCCGCGCGGCGTTCACCAGCGGCGCGCCCACCTCCGACTACATCGGCCCGTTCAAGGCCGACCTGTTCCTGTCGGCCAACGCCGAGGACGTGGGCCGCGCCCTGGCGGCCGGCGTGGCTGCGGCCACCATCCTGCCGTCGACGGCACCACCGCGTGCCACGGAGCAGTTGCGCATCGCCTTCGACGGCGACGCCGTGATCTTCGGCGACGAGGGCGAGCGCGTGTCGCGCGAGGAAGGCCTCGAAGCATTCCACCGCAGCGAACAGGAACTCGCCGCCGAGCCATTGTCGGTGGGGCCGTTCCGCGGTTTCCTCACGGCCGTGCATCGCCTGCAGGCCGCGTTCCCGGCGGAAGATTCGCCGATCCGCACCGCCCTGGTGACCGCACGCTCCGCACCGGCGCACAAGCGCGTGATCCTCACCCTACGCCGCTGGGGCGTGCGCATCGACGAGGCGCTGTTCCTGGGCGGGCGCGACAAGGGGCCATTCCTGGATGCCTTCGGCGCTGACATCTTCTTCGACGATTCACCGGCCAACGTGGAATCGGCTCGCAAGCACGTGGCCACCGGGCATGTGCCGCACGGCGTGAGCAACCGCTAGCGACCCCTCAGGGCACCGGATGCCCCTTGCCTGCGGTCCAGATGGCGTACCAGTCCTCGGCGTCGAGCGACACCTGGAGCGCGGCGACGGCATCGCGCAGGCCTTCGATGCGCCCCGTGCCGGTGATCGGATGCGGGCGCGACGGATGGCGCAGGATCCAGGCGAAGGCCAGCGTGGTCAGGCTGATGCCGTAACGCGCGGCCATGGTGGTCATTTCGGCGCGCACGCGCACGGCCTGTTCGTCGTCGCCGTTGAACAGGCGGCCACCTGCCAGCGGCGACCAGATCATCGGGCGCAGGCCCAGTTGCTGCGCCTGGTCCAGCGTGCCGTCGTCCAGCGCGTGCAGGTGCAGCGGTGACAGCTCCAGCTGGTTGGTCAGCAAGCGATGCTGCTGGTGCAGCAGGGCGAACTGGCTGGCACTGTGGTTGGACACGCCCCAGTGCGCGACCTTGCCTTCGGCGGTGAGCGCGGTGAAGGTCTCGGCCAGCGCCGCTGCATCCATCAGGTAGTCGGGGCGGTGGATCAGCACCAGTTCGAGGCGTTCGGTGTGCAGGTTGCGCAGCGACTGCTCGACCTGGGCGCGCACATAGGCCGCGGACGTGTCGTAATGATTCACCCGGTACGGGCGTTCCGCCGAGCGCAGGCGAATGCCGCACTTGGTCACCAGTTGCATGTGCTCGCGCAACGAGGGCGCCGCCTTGAGTGCCGCGCCGAACGCGGCCTCGGCGCGATAGCCGCCGTAGATGTCCGCGTGATCGAACGAGGTGATGCCAAGCTGCAGCGCTTGTTCGATCCAGCGCACGCGTTCGGCCACGCCGAGGTTCCAGTCGGTGATGCGCCACAGGCCGGCGACGATGGGCGAGAGTTCGAGGGCGTGGTGGTTGGCGGACGGCTGCGGCATGGCGGCATTCAAGCGAAAGAAGGGCGCCAGTGTGCCAACCGGTGCGCGTACGTGCCAGCGATCAGACCATCTTGGTGCGCTTCCACCAGTTCGTGACCTGCTCTTCGCGCACCAGGGTGAACAGGCCCGAGCCGAGGATCAGTGCGATGCCGATCAGCATCGGCCAGTCGAGTCGATCGCCGAACAGCCAGTAGCCGAAGCCGATCGCCCACAGCATCTGGCTGTATTGGGTCGGTGCCACGCGGTTGGCGGGTGCGTGATGCGTGGCCAGCATCAGCAGCACGCCGGCCAGCCCGGCCAGCAGGCCGTAACCGGCCAGCAGGAACCATTGGTGCAGCTCCGGCCAGACGAAGGCCGGCAGCATCAGCAGGCCGCCGCTGAGCAGCGGACCGATGACGCCCGCGCCATACAGGCTGATGCGCTTCTCGTGCGGCCCGGCCATGCGCAGGGCCACCACGGAAACCGCGCCGGAGAGGCCGCAGGACATGGCGGCGAGGTGTCCCGCGCCGAGCACACGAAAGCCGGGGCGCAATACCACCAGCACGCCGACAAAGCCCACGATCACCGCCGACCAGCGGCGCCAGCCCACGTGTTCCTTGAGGAACACCACCGACAGCAGGGTGACGAAGATGGGCAGCAGGAAGATGAGCGCGAACGCTTCGGCCATGGGCAGGGCGGTGAACGCGATCACCGCCGAGATATTGCAGATCGCGCCGGTGATGGCGCGGATCCACCACAGGTGCGGCTTGCGCGCACGGAACACCTCGACGTAGCGATCGCCCGCGTGCCGGATGAAGGGCAGGGCGGCGAGCATCAGCACGGCGCCGAAGAACACCGCTTCGTAGGCCGGCAACGAGCCGCGCAGCGACTTCACGAAGGCATCGCTGATCGCGTAGGCCGCGTAGCAGGCGAAGCCGAGGAGAACACCTTTGAACATGGATGGTCCGGCTGGGGAATGCGTGCCCGTCATCCCGGCCCTGGCCGGACGCGCCACCCGGCCGCCGGGCGGGCGGTGCACGCACGTGGCGGATAGTGGGGAGGCTGCGTCCCAGCGATCACTGCGACGACGGTGGGGTGCATGGTCCCACAGCGCGCCCCGGCCGCCTACCCGGCCGCTGTTGCACCCGGTCATGACCGGGCCGGGCAGGCCGGCTAGAATGGTGGTTTGCCCCAGTCACGGAACCGAAGCATGTCCGCACGCCTGAATCCGCTTGATCTCTACGACGTTCGCTCGCTGCTTTCCGACGAAGAGCGCATGGTGCAGGACTCCGTCGGTCGCTTCGTCGATGAGAAGGTGCTGCCGATCATCGGCGACTGCTTCGACCAGGGCCGCTTTCCGAAGGAACTGGTTTCCGAGATCGCTGGCTTGGGCCTGCTTGGCGCCACGCTGCCCGAGGAATACGGCTGCGCCGGCATGAATGGCGTCAGCTATGGCCTGATCTGCCAGGAGCTGGAGCGCGGCGATTCGGGCCTGCGCAGCTTTGCCTCCGTGCAGAGCTCGCTGTGCATGTACCCGATCTATGCGTACGGCACCGAGGAGCAGAAAAAGCATTACCTGCCGAAGATGGCTGCCGGCGAAGTCATCGGCTGCTTCGGCCTGACCGAACCGCACGGCGGCTCGGACCCGGCCAACATGAAGACCCACGCCCGCAAGGATGGCGGTGACTGGGTCATCAATGGCGCCAAGATGTGGATCACCAACGGCAACCTCGCGCACATCGCCATCGTGTGGGCACAGACCGAGGACGGCATCCAGGGCTTCATCGTGCCCACCGACACCAAGGGCTTCACGGCGCAGGAAGTGCACAAGAAGATGAGCCTGCGCGCGTCGGTCACTTCCGCGCTGTTCTTCGACAACGTGCGCGTGCCGGAAGCCAACCGCCTGCCGAACGTGAAGGGCCTGAAGGGGCCGCTCGGCTGCCTCACCCAGGCGCGCTACGGCATCACCTGGGGCCCGATCGGCGCCGCCCAGGCCTGCCTGAAGGAAGTGCTCGACTACACCCAGGAGCGCGTGCTGTTTGGTCGTCCGCTGGCTTCCAACCAGGCCGTGCAGCTGAAGATGGCCGAGATGGCCCGCCGCATCACCATGGCGCAACTGCTCTCGCTGCAGCTGGGTCGCCTCAAGGACGCGGGCAAGATGCAGCCCACCCAGGTATCGCTGGCCAAGTGGAACAACTGCCGCATGGCGATCGACATCGCGCGCGAATGCCGCGACATCCTCGGCGGCGCCGGCATCACCACCGAGCATGTGGCGATCCGCCATGCGCTCAACCTGGAATCGGTCATCACCTATGAAGGCACCGAGACGGTGCACCAGCTGGTGGTGGGCCGCGAGCTGACGGGCATCAACGCGTTCTGAGCGGAAGGGTTGGTCGTCCCGGCGCATACCGGGACGACGACGAGCGTCCGCCAACGTAGTTGAGAGGTTGCACGGCATGAGCTGGCAAGACATCCGCATCGAAACCGATCGCCTGATCCTGCGCCCGCCACGCGGGGAGGATTTCGACGCCTGGGCCGCCAACATGGCCCATCCGGAATCGGCCCGCTTCGTCGGCGGCGTGCAGCCCCGCGCGGCGGCATGGCGCGGTTTTCTCACCATGGTCGGCGCCTGGGCCATCCAGGGTTTCGGCATGTTCTCGGTGATCGAGAAAAGCAGCGGCCGCTGGATCGGTCGCATGGGTCCCTGGCAGCCGGAAGGCTGGCCCGGCACCGAAGTGGGCTGGGGACTGGTGCGTGACGCCTGGGGCAAGGGCTATGCGCAGGAAGGCGCCAGCGTGAGCATCGACTGGGCGATCGACCAGCTTGGCTGGACCGACATCATCCACTGCATCGACCCGGCCAACGTCCCTTCGCAGGCACTGGCGCAGCGGCTGGGTTCGCGTTGCCGGGGGCCGGGCAAGTTGCCCGCACCGTTCGAGGACCTGCCCATGGAAATCTGGGGCCAGACCCGCGACGAATGGCGACGCCGGCGCGCATGAGCCACGTAACGCCTGCGCTGTACGCCACCCTGGCCGAGATCGTGCCGGAACTGCACGTGCACTGCGTCGACCCGTGGTGCCTGATCGGCAGTGCCGCGGCGCTGCTGGTCGGGGCCGAGGTCAGCGTGGCCGATGTGGACGTGCTGGTCTCGCGCGACGACGCGCAACGGCTGATGGCGCTGTGGGCCCCGCGGCGCGAAGCGATGCACGAGCTCGCCGGTGCGGATCGTTTCCGCTCGCACTTCGCACGATTCCGCTTCCCGGGCTTGCCGGTGGAAGTGATGGGCGGGCTGGAGCTCCATGATGGCGACGCCTGGCAGCCGGTGAAGGCAGGGCGCCTGACCCTGGTCGGCCTGAATGGCCTCGCCGTGCCGGTGCCGTCGGTGGCGGATCAGATTCGCATTCTTGAAAGCTTTGGACGCGACAAGGACCTGCGCCGCGCCGCATCGCTGCGAACCCTGACCTCCTCTCCCCGCCGGGGAGAGGACTGAGGTGAGGGGTGGGTGCTCGCCATGACGTGTTTACGAAGCCGGCTTCGATGTTGCCTGGCCGCAAGATGGGTCCCTCACCCTGGCCCTCTCTCCCGCGGGGAAGACCTTCGGGTCGCCCGCAGGGGAGCGGGAATGTACGCTCCGTACTGGCGCGTTCGTGACACCCGATTCGATAATCCCCCGATTGCCGCCACCGCGGCCGTTCGTTGACGAGACATCATGACTGCCATCCCGTATTCCCTCACGGCACGCCACAAAGGCTTCAACCGCGCCGAGATCGTCGACCAGAACTTCATCGAGTTCGTCAGGCTGTGGCAGGGCGAGGTCCATGCACCGCACGGCAATCATTCGCCGGTGCTGCCGGGCAGCACGCTCGATGCGCAGGGCTTTCGCGAACTGCTCGAATCGCAGCTGATCAGCCGCCACCTCGACCTGATGGCGCGCGTGCTGCGCGTGCAGAACAAGGTGTTCTACACCATCGGTTCCAGCGGCCATGAAGGAAATGCGATGGTGGCGCGGCTTACCCGCCACACCGATCCGGCCTTCCTGCATTACCGCTCCGGCGGCTTCATGGCCGAGCGCTTCCGCAAGCTGCCGGGCATGGATCCGGTGATGGATTCGGCGCTTTCGTTCGCGGCCAGCATGGAAGACCCGGCCTCGGGCGGCCGCCACAAGGTGTGGGGCAGCAAGCCGCTGTGGGTGCTGCCGCAGACTTCGACCATCGCTTCGCACCTGCCCAAGGCGCTGGGTACGGCCATCGCCATCGAGCAGGCGCGCCGCATCGGCCACAAGCTGCCGATTCCCGACGACAGCATCACGGTGTGCTCGTTCGGCGACGCGTCCTCCAACCACGCCACCGCCCAGACCGCCTTCAACGCGGCCGCGTGGACGGCCTACCAGAAGCTGCCGGCGCCGGTGCTGTACGTGTGCGAGGACAACGGCATCGGCATTTCGGTGAAGACGCCCAACGGCTGGGTCGCCAACAACTTCCGTCATCGCGCCGACCTGGACTATTTCTTTGCCGATGGCCTGGACCTCGCCAGCGGCTATGCGCAGGTGCAGGAGGCGGTCGAACATTGCCGCCACACGCGCCGCCCGACTTTCCTGCATCTGCGGACCACCCGTGTGATGGGTCACGCCGGCACCGATTTCGAGATCGAATGGCGCAGCGTGGAGGAACTGTTCGCGGTGGAAGCCAGCGACCCGCTGCTGCGTTCGGCCGAGATCGCGCTGTCCTCGGGCCTGTACAGCCGCGAGTCGTTGCTGGCCTTGTACGAAGCCACGCGCAAGCGCTGTTTCGAGGCGGCGGAGGATGCCGATCGCCGTCCGCGCCTGACCACGCTGCCCGAGGTGATGAAGCCGTTGGCGCCTTACACGCCGGCCGCGGTGAAGGCCGAGGCCGGGCGCGCGGACTACCAGGATCGCCGCATCGCGGCGTTCGGTGGCGAGGAGAAGTTGCCGGAGAAGCAGCCGCCGCGACATCTGGCCATCCAGATCGGCCAGGCGCTGCATGATGTGATGGCGAAGTATCCCGAGTCCCTGCTGTTCGGCGAGGACGTGGCGCAGAAGGGCGGCGTGTACACCGTCACCAAGGGCCTGCACAAGGCGTTCAAGAACAGCCGCGTGTTCAACACGCTGCTCGACGAAACGATCATCCTTGGCCTCGCGCAGGGTTACGCCAACATGGGCATGCTGCCGATCCCGGAGATCCAGTACCTGGCGTATTTCCATAACGCCTGCGACCAGATCCGCGGCGAGGCGGCGTCGCTGCAGTTCTTCTCCAACGACCAGTACCGCAACCCGATGGTGATGCGCGTGGCCAGCCTGGGTTACCAGAAGGGCTTTGGCGGGCATTTCCACAACGACAACTCGATCGCCGCGTTGCGCGACATTCCCGGGCTCGTGGTCGGTTGCGCCAGTCGCGGCGACGACGCCGCCAACATGCTGCGCACGATGACGGCGCTGGCCAAGGTGGACGGGCGTGTCTGTGCCTTCCTCGAGCCGATCGCGCTGTACATGACCAAGGACCTGTACGAAGCAGGCGATGGCCAGTGGCAGTTCGAGTACCCGGCCCCCGGCGAGTCGATGACGCTGGGTGACGGCCGCGTGTACAACGAAGACGCCAATGACCTGGTGGTGTTCACCTTCGGCAACGGCGTGCCGATGGCCTTGCGCGCCGCGCGCAGCATCGGGCAAGAACTGGGCTGGAAGACGCGCGTGGTGGACCTGCGCTGGCTGGCGCCTCTCAACGATGCCTTCATCGCCGCGCAGGCAAAGTCGGCCAGGCGCATCATCGTGCTGGATGAAGGCCGGCGCAGCGCAGGCGTGGGCGAAGGCGTGATCACGGCCATCGTGGAAGCCGGCCATGGTTCCACACCCTTGCAGCGCGTGGTGGGTGCCGACACCTACACGCCGCTTGCCGGCGCCGCGTTGCTGGTGCTGCCGGGCGAGGCCGACGTCGTCGCCGCGGCGCGCAAGCTGGCCTGACCACAGGCGCGTAGCGTAGCCGGCCGGGCCGGCGCGCCACGCGTCCTTCGTCGCGGTCCGGCGCGGGCGCTTCGCCACGCAGGGAGACGTTCATGGATCGCCGCTACGCGCTCGTGCTCGTCATATCCGTCGCCTGCGTGGCCTGCTCGCAACCGCATGGGGCTGCAAGTCCGTCCGCGGGGCCGGCGGCGCATGCAACGTCGGTGGCCGCAAGCCACATCGCCAGGACCGGGCCGCAATATCTCCGCGATCTGCTGCAGCATCCAGATTTTGCCAGCGCCTTTGTGGCCCTCTCCGGTGCCGATCAGCTGCCTCCGTGGACCCGCCAGGGCGGCACCTCCACGCCGGCGCAACGAGTGGAACTGGAGGGGCGCGCCTGGTGGCTGGCGACGGCCTGCAAGCCGCATGACTGTCCGTCCGAACGCATCCTGGTGCTGTACGACGAAAACACCCATGCGATGAGCGGCCTGTTCGCGCGCCGCAAGCCGGGGGAGCCCAGCGATGTGGACAGCAATGACCCTGCCAATGACGACTGGATCTGGCTGGGTGCGCCGGACGATGCGGCGAAGCAGTTGCTGCAGCAGAAGCTGTATTCGCCTGACTAGCAGGCCGGCACGGCCTGCTCAGGCGGCGCCGCGCAGGCGCCACCATTCCGCGCCGCCCACGCACAGCACCAGCCAGGCCAGCCCGCTGGCGTAGCCGGCCATCACGTCACTGAAGTAGTGCACCTGCAGCAGGATGCGGCTCACGCCGATCACCGCCACCATGGCAACGGCGCCGGCGATCACCAGGCGATGCCACGGCAGCGGCAACACGCGCAGCAAGACATAGGCCAGCATGCCGTAGAACACTACGGCGCCGAACGCGTGCCCGCTGGGGAAACTCCAGCCGTGCTCGATGATGATGCCCGCATCATGCGGCGGGCGCGCCCGCTGGAACCACGCCTTGAGGCCGCTGTTGATCGGCACGATGCCGGTCATGGCGACGGTCCAGCAGGCGGCCAGGCGCAACTGCCGTCGCAGCAGCAGGATCGCCAGCACCAGCACGCCCGCCGCGGCCACCGTCCACAGGTCGCCAAGGTGCGACACGGCGGCGATCAGGTGCAGGGTGGCCGGACGCATGTTCGTCCGCAGGCCCTGCGCCAGGGCGACGTCGAAGCCGGGCAGCCAGCCTTGCGCCTCGGCGCCGACGGCCAGTGCAATCGCGGCGAACAGCAGCGTCATCGCGACCAGCAACATGGCCACGGTGCGCCCGCGGATCGCCAGCGGCTCCCGGCCACCCGCAAGCGCGGCGTTGCGTTCGCGTCGGTTCCATTGCCAGGCGAGGTCTCCCGCCAGCAGCGCCAGTACCAGCAACGCGGCCCATAGTGGCAGCGCGTGCGCGGCAATCCATTCCATGTGTTCGTTCATGAGGCTCCTCCAGCGCCGGCATGATCCCTGTTGCGGGGAAGTCCGTCGAGCGCCCGCGCACGGGCATGACTTCCAGTGCTGGCTCCGGCGCTGCTTTGCCGCGATAGTGTGGCGCTTTGCCGTTCCGGAGCCATCGATGTCCCTGCGAGTCCTGTCCCCGCGCCTGGCGGGCTGTGTTGCCCTGCTGGTGCTCGCGACCCCGGCGTGGGCCGAGCCGGCCCCGCCGGCAACGGCTCCCGCTGTCGTCGGCAGCAGCGCGCAAGCCGCGCTTCCCGCCCAGTTGCAGGACTTCGGCGCCTACGTGGACAGCGCCCGCAAGCAGTTCGACGTGCCAGGCATCGCGGTGGCGATCGTCAAGGACGGGCAGGTCGTGCTGGAGCAGGGCTATGGCGTGCGCGAACTGGGCAAGCCCGCGCCGGTGGATGCCCGTACGCTGTTCGCCATCGCGTCGAACACCAAGGCGTTCACCGCCGCGTCGCTGCAGATGCTGGCCGAGGAAGGCAAGCTCGACATGGACGATCGGGTGATCGATCACCTGCCGTGGTTCCAGATGTCCGACCCCTACGTGACGCGCGAGATGCGCATCCGCGACCTGCTGGCGCACCGCAGCGGCCTGGGCCTGGGCGCCGGCGACCTGCTGTACTGGCCACCCACGGGCTACTCCACCAGGGAAGTCGTGCAGCACTTGCGCAACGTGCCGCTGGCGACGAGCTTCCGCAGTGCCTATGCCTACGACAACATCCTGTTCGCGGTCGCCACCCTGGTGATCGAGCAGGTCTCGGGCCAGGGCTATGCGGACTTCGTGCGCAACCGCATCTTCAAGCCGGTGGGCATGGATGAATCGCTGATCGACATGTCGCAGCTGAAGCCTGGCATGGACGTGGCCATGGGCCATGCCAGGTTCAATTTCGCCGAGCTCAAGCCGGTGCCGCCGATGGCGTGGTCGAACAACGCCGGCGCCGGTGGCATCTATGCCAGCGTGCACGACCTGGCCAAATGGATGAACCTGCAGCTGGACGGCGGCAAGTTGCCGGACGGCAAGCGGCTGTTCTCCGAAGAAAGCCAGAAGCAGATGTGGTCGATGCTGATCCCGATGAAGATCGCCGAGCCGCCGGTACCGGAGCTCAGGGACATGCGGCCCAACTTCGCCGGCTACGGCGAAGGCTGGTCCCTCTCCGACTATCACGGCCAGCGCCTGGTATGGCACACCGGCGGCTGGCCGGGCATGGTGTCGCGCGTGACGCTGGTGCCGGAACTCAAGCTCGGTGTCGTGGTGTTGACCAACCAGGAGTCGGGCGCGGCGTTCAACGCAGTGACCTATCGCGTGCTCGATGCCTACCTGGGCAAGGACAAGAAGGACTGGGTGGCAGCGTATGCCGCCGCCGTGAAGAAGTCCGAGGGCAATGCGGACGACAGCTGGAAGAAGCACGAGGCGGCGCGCGACCGGAACAGCAAGCCGTCGCTGCCGTTGGCGGGCTACGCCGGCCGCTATCGCGACCCCTGGTACGGCGACGTGGTGGTGAGCCAGCAGGGCGGCAAGCTGCGCATGGCGTTCGCCAAGACGGCCCAGCTCGCCGGTAGCATGGAGCCGTGGCAGCACGATACCTTCATCGTGCGCTGGGACGATCGCTCGATGAACGCCGACGCCTTCGTCAGCTATTCGCTCGATGCGGACGGCAAGGTGCGCGAAGTGCGCATGGAGCCGGTCTCGCCGCTGACCGATTTCAGTTTCGATTTCCAGGATCTGCGACTTGCGCCGGTGAAGGCCGGCAAGGCGACGAAAGCGGAGTGAACGTGGCCGCATTCGCGGCCTGGCCATCAGTGCAATGGGGTCGTTCCCCCGCACGGGGAACGCGCATAGGGGAGAGTGTCAATGCGTATGCATCGGGTTACACCGATCGTGTTGTTGGGTCTGGGGCTGGCGATCGGAACGGGCTGCTCCCGTACCGCGGCACCGGCGGCGTCGCAGCGTTTCCACGTCGACATCGCCACGCCCGGCGCCGCGGCGGAGTCCGGGCGCCTGCTGCTGTTTGCCGAGGACGCTGCCAGTGCCGAGGCCGAGAACAAGGGCGGCGCGGTGAAGGCGGTGGACGTCGATCCACTGGCACCGGGCAAGGTCAGCGTGGCGGCGCGCGAAGTGAGCCGGCTGGCGCCGGGGCAGGGCGTCGATATCGATGCGGATGCCATGGCCTTCCCGGGTCCGCTGGCCGCGTTGCCGCCGGGCGACTACTACGTCCAGGCGGTGCTCGACACCGACCACAGTTACAACTACAGCGGACGCGACGGCGGTGACCTGGTCAGCGACGTGGTCAAGCTGCATCTGCCGGCCAATGCCACCACCACACTGAAGCTGACCACGACGCTGCCCGCACGGGACCCGTGGGCTTTGCCGGCGTCGGCCACGCAGGCCACGCGCGATGCCCTGCCGGAGGCACGCCACCACACCGAGGACCTCGACTACGTGAGTCCCGCCCTGTCGGCGTTCTGGGGGCGGCCCATCCACATGCGCGGTTTCGTGTTGCTGCCGCCCGGCTACGACGCGAACAGCGCCACGCGCTATCCCGTGGTGTATCTCACCCACGGCTTTGGCGGCGGGCTCAACCACTTCGCAGCGGGCATCGCCAACACCTGGTTGTCGATGTCCAAGGGCGAAATGCCGCCGATGATCTGGGTGTATCTGGACGAATCCAGCGCCACCGGCACGCACGAGTTTGCCGACTCGGTGAACAACGGCCCGTGGGGGCAGGCGCTCACCGAAGAACTGATTCCGCAACTGGAATCGCGCTACCACATGGATGCGAACGTGTCGGGCCGTTTCCTCAATGGCCATTCGTCCGGCGGCTGGGCCACGCTGTGGCTGCAGACGCGTTACCCGAAAGTGTTTGGCGGCACCTGGTCGACTTCGCCCGACCCGAGCGACTTCCATGACTTCACCGGCGTGGACCTTTATACGCCACAAGCCAACATGTATCGCAAGGCCGACGGCACGGCGTACCCGCTGATCCGCGACAACGGCAAGGTGCTTGCGACGTTCGAGCAGTTCGCCCGCATGGAGGGCGTGCTCGGCAGCTATGGCGGCCAGATCGCCTCGTTCGAATGGGTGTTCTCGCCGCGCGGTGCGGATGGACGTCCGCAGCCGATGTTCGATCGCGACACGGGCAACGTGGACCCGACCATCGTGTCCTACTGGCGCGATCATTTCGACATCGCCCAGCGCCTGCAGACGCAGTGGCCGCAGCTCAAACCCGACCTCGACGGCAAGATCCACCTGATCGTCGGCACGGCCGATACGTTCTACCTGGATGGCTCGGCCCATCACCTGAAGACGGTGCTTGACGACCTGCACGCCCAGTCGGACATCCGTTTCCTCCCCGGCAAGACGCACTTCGACCTGTACGCAAGCGGCGGCGATCGCACCGCACTGCTCAAGCAGATCGCCTGGGAGATGTATGCGGTGGCACGACCGCAGTCGAACCTGAAGCGCGCGGCACCGTGACCGCCGGGCCGCCCGCCGGCATGCAGCTGCGCGGGCGGCCTGTTGCTCCGGGTTTGCATGACCCGCAGCGGGGCGAGGCGTTTTCGTGGCGCCGGCAGTGGCGGCGCACCCACCGCTGAGCCCCGCTTGCGCGGTGAAACCGAACCCTGGCCAAACGCAGGAATTTGGACGGCCGAAGCAAAAAATCCTGCGGCACGATTCATCGCGCGTGCATGGCCTGGCACCCCATATGGGACGCGTCGAAGGCGCCTCGTGCCTGGCAACGGGCCAGCGCCGACGACCCGTTTCCATGTCGGGAGAACGTTATGAAGAAAGCACTGCTTGTCATGATGCTCGGCGCGGTCATGGCCTCGACCGCCATCGCCGCGGCGCCGTACCAGGACGAAGACCACCACGACCACCACGACAACCACGACAACCACGACAACCGCGACAACCGCGACAACCGCGACAACCGCGATCACCACGACGACCGCGATCACCACGATTACTTCGTCGGGCATGATCGCGGCATGCACGAGGGCTGGTACCACAAGGGTGGCCGGGTGCCCGAGGAGTATCGTGACCATCGCTACGTGGTGAACGACTGGCACGAATACCACCTGCATGAGCCGCCGCGTGGCTACCAGTGGGTTCGCAGCGACACGGGCGACTTCCTGCTGGTGGCCATCGCCACCGGCGTGATTACCGACATCATGCTTAACCACTAGGCATTGGCCGGGGCGTCGCCGCCTGTTCGGATCACGCTCAGCAAAGTCGCATGAAATTGCGTGTTCCGGGCGGGCGTCGGCGCCAGGCATTGGCGCGCCGGCCATCGCCGGAAAAGAGCGAGCGGAAGTGGCGCACGATATTGCGAATTCGCCGCATGGTGCATGAACGCGCAGCGCTGCCACGACGTGTGGCGCCATGGCGTTGATGCATAGTCATCGCCACAGGCGTTACGGCGCTTGGCGTGCATCCGGTAGCGATGCACGGCGACAGTCCACTCGCGATGGCGAGCGGATTCCGAATGGGACAGACGGGTTCGCAATGGAGGGATCGACGATGAAATCCTACGGTTTGATCGCAGTCTTGCTCGCGGGTTTTCTGATGGGGCCCGCGGTGTATGCACAGCAGGCGTCCGCGCCGGCCGGTTCGACGGGCCAATGCAAGGACGGCAGCTACACCAATACAGCGTCCAAGAGCGGCGCCTGTTCGGGGCACAAGGGCGTGAAGGAGTGGTACGGCGCGGCCAGCACGGCGGCACCGTCGGCAGCGGCCGCTGAAAACAAGATGGCGGCGGCACCTGCCACGCCGGGCAACACGCCCAAGACCACGGCACCGGCGCCGGGCGGCTCCAAGGCAGCCTCGCAGCCGCCGGCCACGGCGGCGCCGGGTGGCGGTCCGGGCATGGTCTGGGTCAACTCCAGCAGCAAGGTTTATCACTGCCAGGGTGACAAGTGGTACGGCAAGACCAAGTCAGGTTCGTACATGAGCGAAGCGGATGCCAAGGCCAAGGGCTTCCACGCCGATCATGGCAAGGCCTGCACGCAGTAATCGCAGCAGCTCACGAAGGGCCGGCAACCGCCGGCCCTTCGTCGTTCCGGCGGTTCAGTCCAGCCGCTTGTGGAACAGCCGGATCGCCAGCGTCAGCATCACCACGATGAACACCAGCAGGGCTACGCTGTCGGGCCACATGTCGCCGAGATCCGCGCCGCGCAGCATGATGCCGCGAATCAGGCGCATGAAGTGGGTGAGCGGCAGCAGTTCGGCGATCCACTGCGCGGGATGCGGCATGCCGGCATAGGGAAACATGAAGCCGGACAGCAGGATCGAGGGCAGGAACACGAAGAACGTCATCTGCATCGCCTGGAACTGCGAGCGGGCGCGCGTCGAGATCAGCAGCCCCAGCGAAAGATTGGCCAGGATCAGCAGGCTGGCCGCCATGTAGACGTCCCACAGCGTCCCGCGCACGGGCACACGGAACAGCCACAGGCCAAGCAGCAACACCACGCTGGTCTGCACCAGGCCGATCGCGGCATAGGGCAGCACCTTGCCGATCATCAGCTCCGTGCGACTCACCGGCGTGGTGATGAGCAGCTCCATGTTGCCGCGTTCGGTTTCGCGCACGATGGCGACGGCGGTGAACAGCACCATCGTCATGGTGAGGATCACGCCGATCAGGCCCGGCACGATATTGACCGGTGAACGTCGCTCGGGGTTGTAGAAGCTCACTATGCTGATCGGCGTGTCGGCGCGGGCGTGGAAGTTGTCGGGCTGGTTCAACGGGTACTGTGCAAGCTGCCCCGCCGCCGACTGCACCACGTTGTCGCTGCCGTCCACCATCACCTGGATCGCCTCGCGCCCATCGAGCTTGCGACGTTCGAAATCGGGCGGCACGGCGATGCCGACGCTGATGCGCCCCTCGCGCAGCAAGTCGACCAATTGCTGCGGGGTCTGCGCCGTGGCCTTCGCTTCGACGACGCCACTGGCGAGCATGTCCTGGATGGCCGCACGCGAGCCGGCCGTCTGCGCCTGGTCGGCCACGGCCGCGGGCAGGTCGCGCAGGTTGAGGTTGATGGCATAGCCGAACAGCACCAGCTGCAGGATCGGCATGCCCATGATCATGGCGAGCGTGACGCGGTCGCGCCGCAACTGGCGCAGCTCCTTGATCATGATGGCCCACAGGCGGCGCAGGTTCACGCGGCCTGCTCCTCGCGCTGGCTGTGCCGGCGCGTGGCGACCACGAACACGTCTTCCAGGTTGGGTGGCACGCTTTCGATCTCGACCTCCGGTCCGCCCTGTTGCAGGCGGGAGCGCAGCGTGTCGACGGCCACGTGGTTGTCGCGCATCAGCACGCGCAGTTCGTTGCCGATCTGGGCGACGCTCAGCACGTCTGCCTGGTCGTCCAGCAACTGCTTGACCTCACGCGGCGACTCGGCGCGGATCAGGAAGGTGCGCCCGCGTAACTTCTCCGTCAGTTCCTTCGGCGTACCGTCGGCCACCAGGTTGCCGGTGTCGAGGATGGCCAGGCGATGGCAGCGCTCGGCTTCGTCCATGTAGTGGGTGGAAACCAGGATGGTGGTGCCGGCGTCGGCGAGCTCGAACAGTTTTTCCCAGAAGTCGCGGCGCGATTCGGGATCGACCGCGCTGGTCGGTTCGTCGAGCAGGAGCAGTTCCGGCTTGTGCACGATGGCGCCGGCCAGTGCCAGGCGCTGCTTCTGTCCGCCGCTCATGGTGCCGGCGAGCTGCCGCTCGCGATCGTCCAGTCGGTAGCGACGGAGCAGGTCGTCGACGCGCGCTTTCGTGTCGGCAGCGGACAGGCCCTGCACGGTGGCCATGAATTCCAGGTTCTGGCGCACCGACAGGTCATCGAACAACGAGAACTTCTGCGTCATGTAGCCGATGCGTCGCTTGAGCTGCTCCGCCTGTTGCGGAATGTGCAGGCCGAGCACCTCGATCTCGCCTTCGCTCGGGGTCAGCAGGCCGCACAGCATGCGGATGGTGGTCGACTTGCCCGATCCGTTGGGACCGAGGAAGCCATACACGCAGGCTCGCGGTACCTCGAGGTTCACGCCGTTGACCGCGACCAGCGTGCCAAACCGCTTGGTGAGCCCACGTGCATGGATGGCCGGCTCAGTCATGCGTGTTCTTCCCGGGGAACTCGGCGGCGAGGGGAAAGCCCTGCGGCAAATCCCTGGCGTCCTCGCCCAGCGCGATCTCGGCCAGGTAGCTCAGGCGCGTGGCATCGTCGCCGCTCAGCGCGTAGTAGGGAGTGAAGGTCGGTTCGCTGCGGATCATGCGCACCTTGCCGCGGAAGCTGTGCGTGCCGTACTGCAAGGTCACCACGGCCTCGTCGCCTACCTTCACCGCCGGTCGCAAGGCGGCGGGGACGTAGACACGCGCATAGGGCGTGTCGCTGGCCAGCAGGATCACCAGCGGCGTGCCCGGTTGGGCCTGGTCGCCCAGCTTGTACGGCAGGCTGTCGACGCGGACGTCGCGCGGCGTGATGAGGTCGAGCTTCTCCAGGTCCACGGCGCGCGAGTTGGCGGTGGCGACCGCGGACGCCACGGCGGCGCGCGCCTGCGCCACGTCTTCGGCACGCGAGCCGTTGTTCAGTTCGTCAAGCACGGCGCGATCGGCCGCGACCGTGGCGTCGGCGTTGTGCGCGGCGGCGCGCGCGCGGTCGAGATCGGAGGCGGCGACGAATTGTTGCCGCGCCAGGGCCGACAGTCGCTGGAAGTAGGCATTGGCGTCGCGGGCTTCGGCCTGTGCGCCGACCAGCGATGCGCGCGCCTGGCGGATCTGTTCCTCGCGCGGACCGTTCTCGAGTTCCAGCAGCACCTGTTTCTGGTGCTGCAGGTCCGCCTGCGCCGATTCCAGCGCGGCGCGGGTGCGCGTGGTTTCCAGTTGCATGATGCGCGTGCCGGCGCGCACGTACTGGCCTTCGCGCACGTCGATCTGCACGATGTGCTCGGCCGCCGGCGCGGGCAGGGTGATGCGGTCGAATTCCAGCGTGCCCAGCACGTGCGGCGGTTCGCGATGGCAGCCGGCGATCAGCAGCAGGACCGGCAGCAAGTGGACCAGGCGCATCAGGCGATCAGTTTGCATCGTGGGGATCCATGCCATGCCCGAGCAGGGCGAGTGCGTGGCTGGCCAGGGCATCCATGCCGATGTCGGCCTGGAAAATCTGGCGCCAGATCGGTGCGCTGGCCGCTGGGAACAGCGTCAGCCCGATCAGCGAGACCACCATCAGGCGCGGGTCGAGATCGGCGTTGAGCTGGCCGCGTCGCTGGGCGTCGGCAAAACGCCGCGCGAGCAGTTGCGGCAGTTCGGGGCCGATGCGTGCCAGCAGCAGCTCGCGCAGCGCGCCGCCTTCGCACAGCACTTCGCGGACCCACAGCGAGGGAAACCACGGGTGGATCTCGACCAGGGCGAACACGCCGCGCACGAAGGCCTGCGCCGCCGCACGATGGTCGTCGCCGACCTCGGCAAGATGCTCGCGCAGCGACATCACGGCAGGCATCAGGCGTTCCTCGAACACGGCATCGCGCAGCGCGAGCTTGCTGCCGAAGTAGTAGTTGAGCAGGGCGGGCGTCACGCCGGCATGGGCGGCGATGCCGCGCAGCGAGGTGCCGGCGATGCCGTCGCGGGCGAAGCAGGCGATCGCCGCATCGATCAGGCGCGGCCGCAGCTCCGGGCTGTCCAGTGCGGGGCGGCCCGGCGCCCGCCGGGGTGGGCTGCGGTGGCGCGGGGCGTGTGGCTTGTCGGTGGCCATGCGGAATAAATTAATCCCACATTTAATTAATTGCAAGTGGCCGGAAAGCTTCGAAAAAGAAAACGGGCCGACCCGGAGATCGACCCGCTTGAGGGTTGTCGCGCCGCCCTGGTCGTGCGGGTGGGATCAGCCGTTCGGCACCACGGGCAGGCTGATGAAGCTGGCCGTGCCGGGCGTGTGCCACACGCGCTGCGTGGCCTTCTGATAGTCCGCGGGCCTGGCATCGAAGATGTTCGGCACGTAGCTCTGCGGGTTGCGGTCGTACAGCGGGAACAGGCTCGACTGCACCTGCACCATGATGCGATGGCCGGGCTGGAACACGTGGTTGGTGGTCGGCAGTCCAAACGCATAGAGCAGCGGCTGGTCCGGCGTGATCGCCTGCGGATGCTCGAAGCTGGTGCGATAGCGGCCACGGAAGATGTCCAGCGATACCGCCAGTTCGTAGCCGCCCATCGACGGATTGGACGGTACCGTGTCCGGATACACGTCGATCAGCTTCACGACCCAGTCGCTGTCGGTGCCGCTGGTGGAGGCGTACAGGTTCACCTGCGGCGCTCCGCCGATGTGCAGCGCTTCGGTCAACGGCTCGCTGACATAGGTAAGGACGTCTGGACGGCCATCCACGAAGCGCTGGTCGTTGACCAGCCAGCGTGTCCAGGCGTCGTGGTCGGCAAAGTGCACCGGGCGCGGCTGGTAGGGCACGGGCTTGGCCGGATCGGAGACATACTCGTCATATTTGACGGCATCGGTGGTCGGCGCATGGAAGGCCAGCGTGCCGGCGGCGCCCAGGTAGAGCGCCTTCGGTTTGTTGGCGCAGCCCTTGTCGCAGCTCAGCGGCCAGGCCTTGTAACGGTCCCAGCGATTGAGGCCGGTGTTGTAGATCAGTACCGGCGGCGTGCTGGCCTTCGGCGCGCCATCGACCAGGTACTGGTCGAAGAACGGCTTGAGCACGTCCCGACGGAACTGCAGCGAGGTGTCGCCTTCCCACTGCAGCGGGCCGAGCGAGGTGCCGTCGTAGTTCACCTGGCTGTGCCGCCACGGGCCCATCACCAGGTAGTTCTTGTCGTTCGCGCGGTCCTTCGGCTCGGTCGCCTCGTAGCTGTGGATGGCGCCCCACATGTCTTCCTGGTCCCACAGGCCCTGCAGCCACATGGTCGGCACGGTCAGCGGCTGGGCGGCCATGACCTTGTCCAGCGCCTGGTTCTGCCAGAACGCGTCAAACGCCGGGTGCTCGTCGAGCTTGCGCCAGAACGCGAGCTGCTCGAAACCATGGGCGTGCGCATAGTCACCGGCCGAACCCGCCTCGAGGAAATTGCTGTAGTCGTCAAAACCGTTGCGCGGCACGCCTTCGCCCTTGCCCTTCTGCGCGGTCTGGCCGTAGATGTAGTCGAAGTTGGTCTGGCGATAGGCGCCGTAGTGGAACCAGTCGTCGCCCATCCACCCGTCCACCATCGGGCTCTCCGGCGCAGCCACCTTCAGCGCCGGATGGGGATGGATCAGCGCCATCACCACCGTGAAGCCTTCGTAGGACGAGCCGAGCATGCCCACCTTGCCGTTGGACTCGGGCAGGTTCTTCACCAGCCAGTCGATGGTGTCGTAGGCGTCGGTGGAGTGGTCGACCTCGCTGGAGTTGAGCGGGCCGCGCAGCGGACGCGTCATCACGTAGTCGCCCTCGGAGCCGTACTTGCCGCGCACGTCCTGGAACACGCGGATGTAGCCGCCGCGCACGAACATTTCATCACCCTGCGGCAGCTGCGCATTCATGTGCGGTGACTGCATGCGCGCCGTGCGGCCGCTGGCGTCGTACGGCGTGCGCGTGAGCAGGATCGGCGCGTGCGTGGCGCCCTTGGGGATGACGATTACCGTATGCAGCTTGACGCCGTCGCGCATCGGGATCATCACCTCGCGCCTGACGTAGTCGTAGCCCGCCGTGGAAGGCTTGAATGCGGCCTGCGGTACGTCCGGCGTGAGCGGTGCGGTCTGCGCCTGGGCGAGGCCGGCGGCGAAGGCGGCGAGCGTGGCGGCGGCGAGCAGGGTACGGCGGATGCGCATGAAACCTCCGGTGGCCCGGTCGCCGCAGCAGCCGGGCAGGGGTGATGGTGAAGGAGCGGTCGGACCAAACTCACTTTAAGCGAGTGGCCGACACCCTCCCACCATGACTTCCTGCCTATGCGCTGGCCTGCGACTCAGCCGGCGCCCACGGGTCGTAGCTGCCGAACCACCACAGGTGGCCTTCCGGGTCGCGGCAGCTGTAGCCGGCGCCGCCATAATCCTTCTCGGCGTATTCGTCGATGATCACCGCGCCGGCAGCTTTGGCCTGCTCGTAGTGGGCCTTGCAGTCCTGCACGATCACGCAGGGGCACTGCGTTTCGCTGCCGCCGACCTGGTCGGGCTGCACCATGCGGCGGCCGAAGTCGTTGTCGCGCACCGAACCGAGCATGACCATGCCTTTGCCGTAGACCAGCTGCGCATGCGCCACGCCGCCCTCTTCGTCGTCGTACACGGCCTGCCTGGTGAAGCCGAACGCCTTGCACAGCCAGTCGATCGCCGCGTGGGCATCGCGATAGCGCAGGCAGGGAATGATGGTGCTGCCGGAAGCCGCCTGGGTCGTCATGTCGGGAACTCCTTGGTCGGGGACGCCGCCAGCTTACCCATCGGCACGCCGCTGTCTTGTCGATTTTCCGAGTGGGATGCCGGCCCGGCTAGTCCAGCGGCAGGTGGTTCGGGTACGGGCCCCGGGCCGCCATGAACGCCGTTGGCGTGACCCCGGCGAAGTCGCGGAATTCGTGCACCAGATGCGCCTGGTCGCCGTAGCCGCCATCGGCGGCGACGCCACTCCAGTCCACCGTCGAACAGCGATACACGGCATCGACCACGGCGCGGAAGCGCATCAGCCGCGCATAGCGCTTGGGTCCCATGCCCACCTGCCGCCGGAACAGGCGGCCGAAGCGATAGTCGGAAAGCCCGGTGTCGCGCACCAGCGCGCCGATGCGCACGACCTGGGGCAGGCGGGCGATCTGCTCGAGCGCATGCGCCACCTCGGGCGCCAGCCGCGGCAGCCGCATGCGCGCCAGCAACCAGCGTTCCAGCACGGCGAGCCGGATCCGAGCGTCAGGCGTGTCGAGCAGCTGTTCGCGCAGCTGGTGCGCACTGTGGCCAAACAGGTCTTCCAGCCCGATGTCGCGCTCCACCAGCACGCGGTGATCCTCGCCGGTGAGCGCGTGGGCGCCGCCGGGGTGGAACACCACACCCATCACGCGCACCTGCTCGGCGGTGTCGATGATCTGGCTGCGCAGGCAGGGGCCGCCGATAACCGCGGCCGGCGCGCGCACGCAGCGCCGCTCGTCGTCATCGCTGTAGAGGCGGGTCTCGTCTTCGTGGAGGTTGATGATCAGCGCCGCGCCGGGCACCGGCAGCACGCGTTCGTAGTGATGCGCAGCGGGCGGCATTTCCCAGTCCCACAGGCGGGCGACCAGGGCATCGAGCGGCGGCGCGGGTACGACAACGTGGTGTCCCATCGGCAGACTCCCGGCGGCATGCCGAGTCTAGGCCGATGGATGGCGCCTGTCAGGTCTTGCCTGCCGGAACCGCCGTGGTGAGCGGATTGGGCGGCGTGCCGCTGTCGTGCGCCATGGTGCGCACGACCATGTCTTGCGGGGTGGTGAGCGGCAGGTCGGCCTTGCGCAGCCGCTCGATGATCTCGAACAGCAGGTCGCTCTTGACGTTGCTGGCATCGCGCGGACTGCTCACATAGGCCGTGCAGACGAACAGCAGCGAGCCGGTGTCGATGCTGTCCAGCTGGACCGTGGGCGCAGGCGTGTTGAGCGTGGCCGGATGCTTGTGCAGGATGTCGAAGATGAGCTGTCGCACCTTGGAGGCGTCGCTGCTCATGGGCATCGGCAGGCGGATCTGCACGCGCCCCTGCGCATTGGCCAGCGTCACGTTGCGCACGTTCTGCGTGATGAGCTGCGAATTGGGCACGATCATGGTGGAGCGGTCGCCCATCTGGATCTCGGTGGCGCGCACGTTGATGCGGCGGATATCGCCTTCCACGCCGGGAATGCTGACCCAGTCACCCACCTTCACCGGGCGCTCGGCCAGCAGGATCAGGCCGGAAATGAAGTTCTGCACGATGGCCTGCAGGCCAAAACCGATACCGACCGACAGCGCGCTGGCCACCCAGGCGATGCTCTTGACGTCGACCTGGAGCGCACCGAGCACCAGCACGAACACCAGGATGCCGCCCAGGTAACCCAGCATGGTGACGATGGAGGTCTGCATGCCCACGTCGAACGAGGTCTTGGGCAACAGCTGCTGGCTGAGCCAGCGCTTGATGACGCGCAGGATGACCGTGCCGATGAGCAGCACCATCAGCGCGCTGAAGATATTTCCCGGCACGATCTGCAGCGAGCCGAGCGAACGTCCGGCAAACAACTGGGAGCCGCGACTCATCAGTTCGGCCGGCCCCGCGCCGAAAGGCGCCAGGACCAGCGGCAGGGTCAGCAGCAACAGGAACACGCGGGTGATGCCGGACAGCACGGTGGACGTCTGTTCCAGCCTCGGCGCGCTGATGCCGAAAGACTCCTGCAGCCGCGTGCCCGATCGCGATTCGGGCGACAGCAGGGACTCGAACAGGTCGTTCGCCAGATGCATCAGCAGGTACAGCGCCACGATGATGAAGCCCGAGCCGATCATCTGGCGGGTGAGGAAGAAGGCCAGGGCGATGTAGCCGGACAGCACGCCCAGCAGCGCCAGCAACACACCCAGCACCGCGCCCCCGACCAGCAGCCCGACCCACAGCGGCCGCCGTGCCGGCTGCTCGCCGCTGGCAAGCAAGGCGCGGCGGGCCCGGCCCATGGTCAGCAGCATGGCGCCGATCAGGCCGCAGATCAGGGTGGCGGCGAGGGCGTTGGTCGCCACGGCGCTGGCCACGCTGGCGCCGATGGCGTCGTTGATGAGGGCGACCAGGCCGACCATCAGCGTGCAGTAGGCCAGCAGGGTGGGGAACAGGCGCAGCCGCCGGGCCAGGTCGTCGGAGAACGGCGCCAGTCGCCACGAGGGGTGATTCACGCAGAGCAGGGCGCGTCCGAGGCCTGACAGGCAGGCCGCGAAAAACACCAGCCTGACCAGCGGCTGCACCAGGTCGTCGACGTCCTGGTCGAGCACGCCGTTCCAGTTGAACGCCAGATAGCCCAGCCAGGCGGCGAGGCCATAGGTCAGCGACGTGCTCAGCGCGATGAGCACGGCCATGGCGCTGCGGCGCAGGTGGCCGGACGGCAGGTGCCGGCTGGCCATCCCTAGCAGCCGGGATTCCAGGAAACGCCGGCCAAAGGCGAGCAGGGCGAGCGACAGCGTGATGCAGATCCCGAACGGCAGGCGGTTGCCCGGTTGCCAGGCCTGGCTCATCGCTGCGCCGATCTTCGATCCGAGCAGCAGCGCGCTCGGGCGGTCGTCGGCGGTGTTGCGCGCCAAGGTCTGCCAGAACGTCAGCGTGAGCGGCGATTCGGTGCGCTGGCTGATCTGTGCCTGGAACAGGTCGCGGCGCAGGCTGGCAATCTGGTTGATCAGCGACTGGCTTTCCAGGCTCAGCGTCTTGGCCTGCTTGATGCGGCCGTCGAGGTCGGCCTTGTCCTTGCTGAGCTGCTTGCGCTGATTGGTGACGTCCGCCGACTCCGGCGGCGCGCCCTTTTCAGGCGCGGGGCCGAGCACGTCGAGCTTGGCCTTGAGGCTGTCGGCCTGCGGAGTGAGGCTGGCACTGAGCTGGTCGGCCTGCTGCCCCACGCTGGCGGTCTTCGTGCGCAGGCTCACCAGCAGTTCGTCAGTGAGCTTGTTGCGGTCGGTGATGCCTTGCTTGATCTGGTCGAGCTGCTGGCTCAGCTGATCCGCGGTCACCGTGGGCGCCTGTAGCGGCGCCGGCGCATTCTGCGCGCCGTTGTCCGCCAGCGCGGGCAGCGTGCCGAGGGCGAGCAGGACGATCAGCAGCAAACGGGAAAGAATGGGCATGGCCGCATGATCCGGGCCCGTTCCGGAGCGGTCAATGAATAAATGCCTTGATGGCGTGTTCAGCGGCAGGCCTTCACGCCATCGCGATGGATGACATCCATGTCACCGCGCTCGCGCTGGCAGGCTCAGCTCTCCCTGCTTCCCCTGGCGATGTCGTCCGCCGCTTTCTGGATGATGTCGCGCACGCGCTTCACCTCGGTCGCGTTCCATGGTCCGCCGTGCATGAACAGCGCGCGCTTGAGCTGGTGCATCGCTTCGCGCAAGGCCATCGGGGCGGCGGCACGGGCGAACATCTTGGCGGTGTGCTCCATGCGCGACATCACCGCGTCCACCGCTTCCCGGTTGGCGGCCAGGAAGGCCTCGCCTTCGGCGGTAATGGTGTAGAGCTTCTTGCCGTCGCCGCTGGCGACACTGGCATGGCCGATTTCTTCCAGCAGGGTCAGGGTGGGGTACACCGCACCGGGGCTGGGTGCATAGGCGCCATCGAACATCTCCTCGATGGTCCGGATCAATTCGTAACCGTGGCGCGGCTGTTCGGCGATCAGGGCCAGCAGGATCAGCCGGAGGTCGCCGTGGCCGAACACGCGCCCGCCGCGGAAGCGGCCGCCCATGCCGCCCCAGCCCTGGCCTTCTTCATCGCCCAGCCCCCGGCCGAAACCGCGGCCGCGACCGATGCCCATGGCCTCGCGGGCGCAGGCGTCGCGTCCGTCGTGGTGGTGATGGTGGTAGTGGCGTACAAACAGATGTCGAAATCCCATGACACTCTCCGATATATCTTAAGTAACAGTCTTAAGATATATCGTATAATCCGGCCGGCGCAACCGGGCCTGCCGCCGCGATGCCCGCGCATCGCTTGAAACTCCCCCGGCGCGCCTTCACGCAGTAGTGAGCCGCCTCGCTGTTTTCCCCAAGGACGAGTCCCGATGGTGTTCCGCTGGTTCGAATCGCTGATCGACGCCTTCAAGGAGCCCGTCGACGGCATGCCGCCACAGTCGGTGTGGCGCTTCTATGTGTTCTACCTGCGCCAGGTATGGCCGGTGTTCGCCGCCGCCATCGTGGTCGGCTTCGGCGTGGCCATCATCGAGGTGTCGCTGTTCGGCTTCATCGGCAGCATCGTGGACATGGCCAAGGGCGCGCCGGCCGCCGGCTTCTTCCAGCAGCATGGCCGCGAATTGCTGTGGATGGGCCTGGTCGCGCTGGTCGCGCGCCCCGTGTTCATCGGCCTGCACGACTTGCTGGTCAACCAGGCCATCGTGCCCAACCTGACCAACCGCATCCGCTGGCAGAACCATCGCTACGTGATCCGCCAGAGCCTGGGTTTCTTCCAGAACGACTACGCCGGCCGCATCGCCAACCGCATCATGCAGACCTCCGGCGCGCTGCGTGAGTCGGCGGTGCAGATCGTCGATGCGATCTGGTACGTGGCCATCTACACCGGCAGCGCGATCGTGATGTTCGCCAAGGCGGACGTCTGGCTGGCTGCGCCGCTGGTGCTGTGGCTGGTGGCGTATGTGGCAACGCTGGCGTTCTTCGTGCCGCGCACCAAGGAGCGCTCGTGGCGCCAGTCCGAGGCGCGTTCGCGCCTGATGGGACGCATCGTCGACGGCTACAGCAACATCCTTACGCTCAAGCTGTTCGCGCATACCCAGCGCGAGGAAGCCTACGTGGCCGACGCCATGGGCGAGCAGATCACGCGCATGCGCGCGATGACGCGCCTGACCACGGCGATGGACGTGACCATCACGACCATCAACGGCTTGCTCATCGTGGGCACCTCGGCGCTGGCGATCTGGCTGTGGAGCCAGGGCAAGGTCACGGTAGGCGCGATTGCCCTGTCCACCGGGCTGGTCATCCGCATCAACAACATGTCCGGCTGGATCATGTGGGTGGTCAACGGCATCTTCGAGAACGTAGGCACCGTGCAGGACGGCATCGAGACCATTTCCCGGCCGCGTGCCGTGCAGGACCGCGAGGGCGCGATGCCGCTGGAAGTGACCAATGGCGCGGTGCGTTTCGAGGACATCCACTTCCACTACGGCAAGCAGGGCGGCGTGATGGCCGGCCTCAATCTCGCGGTGCGCGCCGGCGAGAAGATCGGGCTGGTGGGCCCGTCCGGCGCGGGCAAGACCACCCTGGTGAATGTGCTGCTGCGGCTGTACGACCTGGAGGGCGGGCGCATCCTCGTCGACGGCCAGGACATCGCCCAGGTCACGCAGGAGAGCCTGCGCGCGCAGGTCGGCGTGGTGACGCAGGACACCTCGCTGCTGCATCGCTCCATCCGCGACAACCTGCTGTACGGGCGGCCCGACGCCACCGAGGCACAAGTGCACGAGGCGGTGCGCAAGGCGAGGGCGGACGAGTTCATTCCGCAGCTGGTCGATGGCGAGGGCCGTTCCGGCTATGAGGCCCTGGTCGGCGAACGTGGCGTCAAGCTCAGCGGCGGCCAGCGCCAGCGCGTGGCCATTGCACGCGTGCTGCTGAAGGACGCGCCCATCCTGGTGCTGGACGAAGCCACGTCCGCGCTGGACTCGGAGGCCGAGGCCGCCATCCAGGACAGCCTAGACATCCTGATGCAGGGCAAGACGGTGATCGCCATCGCCCATCGTCTCTCCACCATCGCGCGCATGGACCGCCTGGTGGTGATGGACAAGGGGCTGATCGTGGAAAGCGGCACGCACGCCGAACTCATCGCCCACGGCGGTCTGTATGCGCGACTGTGGCAACGCCAGACAGGCGGGTTTGTGGCCGCGGAAGATCCCGCCGAGGACAGCGCCGTCGCGTGAAGGCCTGAGGTCGCCTTGAGCTTTCTTTGCCCCGCGCTTCACGCGCCGACACGCAGCATCGGACTCCCCGTCCCCACCGGAGCCGCGTGATGCCCACCGAGAATGCCAAGGCGCGTGCGCGCAAGGACCAGCGTGAGGGCAAGTCGGCCAGTACGCAGGCCGGCGAGTTTGTGCGCGAAGAGATCCATCACGTCCGCGAAGGCAAACATGGCGCCCGTTCCGCCAAGCAGGCCATCGCCATTGGTTTGTCGCAGGCACGTCGCGCGGGCATTCCGGTACCGGCAAAGGCGGGCGCCGCCGTTGCCGGCAAGGGCAGCCGCAAGCAGCCCGCGGTGAAAACGGCGGCGAAGCGCGCTTCGGCGAAGCGCAGCCGCGCGAGCACGCAAGCCCTGCAACGCGAAGGCACGGCAGCCGCTTCGAAGACGGCGCTGGCACGGCACGCACGCAAGGCGGCCGCCGCGCGCACGGCAGCGGAGCGATCGGCGTCGGCGCAAAAAGGTGCGCGGACCAAGGCCGCGGAAGGGCGCAAGGCGACAGCGAAGAAGGCGACCAGGACCAAGGGCACGGCAGGGCGCGCGGCAGCGGCGCAGCGGGCGGCCCGCACGCGCACCATGCGGGCGCGCGGGGGCTGAGCCGGGCGCGCTTCCATGCAGGGCGAGTCAGCCATCGCGAGTCGCATAGCCGCATCGTAGGGACGGGGTACTTGACTCTAGACCTTGATCAAAGGTCTAGACTTGTCTCCATGACCACTCCCCAATCCTCCATGACCATCGGTGCGGTCGCGCGACGCGTCGGCGTCGCCATCGACACCATCCGTTATTACGAGCGCGAAGGGCTGCTGCCCGAGCCGCTGCGACGCGCGTCCGGTTATCGCAGCTACGACGAAGGCGTGGTGCGGCAGTTGCGCTTCATCCGGCGCGCCAAGGACCTGGGCTTCACGCTGGAGGAAATCCGTGACCTGCTGGCGCTGTCGGCGGATCGCAGTCGTGGCGTGAAGGCGGTGAAGCAGCGCGCGCAGGAGCGCCTCGCGGCGATCGACCAGCGCATTGCCGAACTCACTCGCGTGCGCGATGGCCTGGAACAGCTGATCGAGGCCTGTCCCGGCCACGGTTCGCCGGACCAGTGCCCGATCCTGCGCGCGCTGGCCGACCAGGAGGACGAAGCATGAGCATGGAGAAGCACGCCTGCTGCAGCGCCAGGCAAGCCGAGTCCGAGCCCGTGGCGAAATCGTGCTGCGGCGGCGCCCCGGCGGCGACCGGGCACGCGCATCAGCATCACGATCACGGTCGTCACCATGGCCACGTCGCGCATACGGTGAAGGATCCCGTTTGCGGCATGGATGTGGATCCGCACAAGGCCGCGCATCACCTGGAGTGGGCCGGGCACACGTATTACTTCTGCGCCCAGCGCTGCAAGGAGAAGTTCCAGGCCGACCCGCAGCGCTATCTCGAGCCGCAGCCCGCACCGTCGCCCGCACTGGCCGGGGCCATCTACACCTGTCCGATGCATCCCGAAGTGCAGCAGGTGGGACCCGGTCATTGCCCGAAATGCGGCATGGCGCTGGAACCAATGATGCCCAGCCTCGACGAGGACGATGGACACGAGCTGCGCGCGATGTCGCGCCGGTTGTGGATGCTGGGCGTGCTGACCCTGCCGGTGTTCGTGCTGGCGATGGGACCCCATCTGTCCGGTTGGCACTGGCCGTCGCCGTGGGACGGCGTGGCCGCCTGGTCCGAAGCGGTGCTCGCCACCGTGGTGGTGCTGTGGGGTGGTGCGCCGTTCTTTGCGCGCGGTTGGCACTCGATCAAGCCGTGGTCGCCCAACATGTACAGCCTGATCGCGCTGGGTACGGGCGTGGCGTGGGCTTACAGCGCAGTGGCGTTCCTGGCGCCGGGGCTGTTCCCCGAGGGCTTTCGCGACATGCACGGCCGCGTCGGCGTGTACTTCGAATCCGCCGCCGTCATCGTCACCCTGGTGACGCTTGGCGATTTCCTCGAGCTGCGCGCGCGCCGGCGCACCAGTGCCGCATTAAAGGGGCTGCTTGGACTCGCCCCCAAGACCGCACGTCGCGTGGATGCCGATGGCGGCGAGCATGACGTGCCGCTGGACGCCGTGCACGGCGGCGACACGCTGCGCGTGCGCCCGGGCGAAAAAGTGCCGGTGGACGGTGTCGTGCTCGATGGCCGCAGCCATGTGGACGAATCCATGCTCACCGGCGAGCCGCTGCCCGTCGCCAAGGGCGAGGGCGACCAGCTCACCGGCGGCACGCTCAACCAGGACGGCGCCTTGCTGATGCGCGCCGAGAAGGTCGGCGCGGAAACCATGCTGGCGCAGATCGTGTCGCTGGTCGCGCAGGCGCAGCGCAGCAAGGCGCCGCTGCAACGCGTGGCCGATCGCGTCGCGGCGTGGTTCGTTCCGGCCGTGGTGGTAGTGTCGGCGCTGGCCTTCGTGCTGTGGGCGTGGCTGGGACCGGATCCGAAGCTGGCCTTTGCACTGATCGCCGCGGTGTCGGTGCTGATCATCGCGTGCCCATGCGCGCTCGGCCTGGCCACGCCTATTTCCATCATGGTCGCCAGCGGCCGCGCCGCGCAGGGCGGCGTGTTGTTCCGCGATGCGGCGGCAATCGAAGCATTGCGCGACATCGACACGCTGGTGGTGGACAAGACCGGCACGCTCACCGAAGGCAAACCCGTGCTGACAGACGTGGTGAGCCTCGGCGCGTACCCGTTCGACCAGCTGCTGGCGCTCGCCGCGGCGCTGGAAAAGCCCAGCGAGCATCCGCTGGCACGCGCGATCGTCGACGGTGCAGGGGCGCGTGGCATCCGGGTGCCTGCGGTAGAGGATTTCCGTTCCGTCACAGGTGCCGGCGTCGAAGGCCTGGTGCAGGGCCACCCCGTGGCCCTGGGCAACCGGCAGATGCTGGCGAACGTCGGCATCACGGCCGACGAAGCTGCCGTCGGGCGTGCCGATGCGATGCGCGCCGAAGGCGCCACCGTGATGTACGTCGTGGTCGAGGGTGTGTTGGCCGGCTTGATCGCCGTGGCCGATCGCGTCAAGGCAAGCACGCCGCAGACGATCCATGACCTGCACGCGGCCGGGCTGCGCATCGTGATGCTGACCGGCGACAACGCGACCACGGCAAAGGCGGTCGCCGGTTCGCTGGGCATCGACGAGGTGCACGCCGATGTCTCGCCGGCCGACAAGGCCGCGGTGGTCCGCTCGCTGCAAGCCGAAGGACATCGCGTGGCGATGGCGGGCGATGGCATCAACGATGCGCCGGCGCTGGCCGTTGCCGACATCGGCATCGCCATGGGCAGCGGCACGGACATCGCCATGGAAAGTGCGCAGGTAACGCTGGTGAGGGGCGAACTCGCCGCCATCGTGCGGGCCCGTGCGCTGTCGCAAGAGACGGTGCGCAACATCCGCCAGAACCTGTTCTTCGCCTTTGTCTACAACGCCGTGGGCGTGCCGCTGGCGGCGGGTCTGCTGTATCCGCTGCTGGGCATCATGCTTTCGCCGATGGTGGCGGCGCTGGCGATGAGCCTGTCGTCGGTGTCGGTGGTGGGCAATGCGCTGCGGCTTCGCCATGCGACGCGGTGATGACTGTCACCTGCGATGACTGACGGCGCGCCCTGCCGGGCGCGCCAGGCCGGGCGGATCATTCCTCCCGCACCAATCGGGTGCGGGAGGGCATCACGTGAACATCATCAACGACACGCGCAGCACGCTGGATAAGCACATGCCCCTGTTGCTGGGCTTGCTGGTCGCGCTGTTCGCCGGCCGCGCGCTGAAGAAAATGTTCTGGACCGCGTTCGGCGTGTATTGGGCGCTCAGGGCAACCGGCATCCACGTCTGAGGGGAGCCTGGGGTCACTCGGCCCTGGCCAGCCCGAGGCAGCCTGTCCGGCGGGCCGGGATCACTCAAGTCGTGCCGTGGCCGCTTGCACCTCCGCAACCGGCGTCCCGCACGCGCCCATGCTTTAAGCTGTGCGCCCCGATGCTTCGCAGCGAGCCATGCGATGTCCACCGGCAGGGCCCTGGTCGAACACGATCGGCCCGTGCCGGCGGCGCTGCTGGCGGCATCCGCCTGACCACCGAATGACGTAGCGAATTTCCGCATGAGCCGAACCCTCGACGAATGGCTGGCCTATCAGGAAGGCGTCAACCCGCGCAGCATCGAGCTGGGCCTCGATCGCGTGCGCGCGGTGTGGTTGCGCATGGGCGCAGCGTCGCCGGCGAAGCGGGTGATCACCGTCGGCGGCACCAATGGCAAGGGTTCCACGGTGGCCTTGCTGGAAGCGATGCTGTCGGCGGCGGGCCTGCGCGTGGGCTGCTATACCTCGCCACACCTGCTGCACTACCGCGAGCGCGTGCGCATCGACGGCGATGACGCGGACGACGGCGCCCTGGTCGCCAGCTTCGAGCGCATCGAGTCGGCGCGTGGCGAGATTCCGCTGACCTACTTCGAATTCGGCACGCTGGCGGCGCTGGACCTGTTCGCCCGGGCCGAGCTCGACGTGGCCGTGCTGGAAGTCGGCCTCGGCGGCAGGCTGGACGCCGTGAACATCGTCGATGCGGATGTGGCCATCGTCACCACGGTCGACCTTGACCACATGGACTGGCTCGGCCCCGATCGCGACACGATCGGGGTGGAGAAGGCCGGCATAGCGCGGCCCGGCAGGCCCGCCATCGTCGGCGAGGCGAGCCCGCCCGCCGGACTGCTCGATGCGCTGAAGCGCATGGGCGCGACGGTCGAGCGGGCAGGCGTGGATTACTCCGTCGAGCGTCTCGCCGACGGCTGGCGCTGGCGCCACCGCGACGGCACGGCGTTGAGCCTGCCGGATCCGGCGCTCGCTGCTCCCGTCCAGTTCGCCAACGCCGCCGCGGCGATCGCCGCCTTGCACTGCCTGCTCGGCACCGGTGCGATGCCCGCCGACCTCGATCTGCAGCAGCTCGCCGCGGTGGGCCTGCGCACGGTGCGCATCGCGGCCCGGCTGCAGTCGCTGGGTGGCGATCCCGAGCTCATCGTGGACGTGGGGCATAACCCGCAGGCTGCCCGCGCGCTGGCCGAATGGCTGGATGCGCGCCCGGGCGGACGCGTGCACGCGGTGTATGGCGCCTTGTCCGACAAGGATGTGGCCGGCGTCATCGGCGCGCTCGGTGCGCGCGTCGATCAATGGCATCTGGCAGGGCTCGAGCAGGACACGCCGCGCGGACTGCCTGCCCAGGCGCTGGCGGAGCAGCTGCGGCACGTGTCGCCCTATGTCCGCCACGACATGCACGAAAACGTGCGAATGGCGCTGGCGGCGGCGCGGGCGGCCGCATTGCCGGGCGAGCGCGTGCTTGCTTTCGGCTCGTTTTTCGTCGCCGCGTCGGTGCTTGCTGAATTGCGCCACGCCTGAACGGCCAGACCGGTGGCCCGGGCAGGTATAATCGCGCCGTTCTCGCACCCGCCGTTGGAGCCAGTCTTGAAAACACGTCTGCTGGGAGCTGCCGTTCTCATTGCACTCGCGGTCCTGTTCGTGCCGATGTTCTTCTCCAGCAGCCCGCCGAGCAGCAGCGGCGACGAATCGGTGAGCCTGGCCATTCCGCCGGCCCCGGATCGCGACCTGCAGACCAAGACCATGAGCCTGACGCCGGGCGCGGCCACGTCGTCCAGTGCCGCCACCGCGCCGGCGCCGAAGCCCGCGATCGACGTGGCCAAGGCCCCGCCGGCGCCAGCCGTGCCGGTCGCCGGCGACGCGCTGGCCACGGTGAACATTGGCTCCAGCCGGCCGAAGGACGTGGAGACCGATCCCACCGCCGGCCAGAAACCGGAGCCGACCACGGTGACGCGCCCCACTGCCGCGCCGCAGCCGGTGATTCCGGCGCAGACCAAGCCGACCACGCCGCCGCCGGCCACCCCGGCCGTACCCGTCGCGCAGCCACAGCCGGCAACGGCTGCAGCCATGGCGGCGCATGGCCAGTTCTCGATCAATCTCAGCGCCTATGCGTCGACCGCCAGCGCGCAGAGCCTGATCCAGCGCGTGCACGCCCTCGGTTATCCGGCCACGGGACGGGTGATCAACCAGGGCGGCAAGCAGCTCACCATGGTGACCGCCGGTCCGTTCGACTCGCGCGCCGCCGCCGAAACCGCCCGTCTCAAGATCACGCAGACGATTCCGGGTGCGCCGGCACGCATCGAAGGCGGCGCCACGACGCCGGTCCAGGACGACATGCCGGCGGCGAAGCCCGCCAACAGTGCTGCCGCACCGGCGCCGACGGCACGCGCAGGCGGCTGGGCGGTGCAGATTGCCGCGATGGGCAGCCAGGCCGACGCCAATGCGCTGCGCGACAAGCTGCGCGCAAACGGTTTCGACGGTTACGTCGACACGGTCAACGCGAACGGCAAGCAGTTGTGGCGCGTGCGCGCCGGCCCGCAGACGCAGCATGCCGATGCGATGCGCGTGCGTGACCAGATCAAGACCAAGCTTGGCGTCGACGGCAACGTCGTCAGCGCTCCCTGAACCGATGAGGGGCTGACCCGGTGAACTGGGCCGACTACATCATCCTTGCCGTCCTGGGCCTCTCGGTCTTGATTGGCCTGTGGCGTGGCCTCATCTCCGAGGTGTTGGCGCTGGCGGTATGGGTGGCGGCGTTCTGGGTGGCCTGGACCTTCGGTCCGAGTGTGGCGGGCTACTTCGAGCACAGCATCCAGCTGCCGTCGGCGCGGATCCTGGCGGGTTACGGCATCTGTTTCCTTGTGGTGCTGATTGCCGGGGCGCTGTTGCGCTTCCTGGTGAGCAAACTGGTCGAAGGTACCGGGTTGTCCGGCACCGACCGCTTGCTTGGCATGGTGTTCGGCTTTGCCCGCGGCGTGCTGCTGGTGACGCTGGCGGTGTTCCTGCTCGGGTTTACCGCGTTCACGCGCGACCCGTGGTGGCGCGATTCGGTGTTGTTGCCGCAGTTCAAGGGAGTGGCTGCGTGGCTGGGCGAGCGGGTGCCGGACAGTGTCCGTCACTACCTCAATGCTGCCCCAGCGGTGCTTGACCATCTTCCCGCCTTGCCGGCGGCTGTGCCGGGCGCTTCGCCAGCGACCGGACACAGTACCCATGCGGCGGCCGCATCCACGGCCGCTCCGGCCACGATTTACTAATTACAGGCTTTCAACCATGTGCGGAATCATCGGCATCGTCGGCACCAGTGAGGTCGCCGCGTCACTTTATGACGGCTTGACCGTGTTGCAGCACCGCGGCCAGGACGCAGCCGGCATCGCCACGGTGGATGGCGCGCGACTGCGCCTGCACAAGGGCAATGGCCTGGTGCGCGACGTCTTCACCCAGAGCGCCATGAGCGGCCTGCGCGGCCGCATCGGCATCGGTCATTGCCGTTACCCGACGGCCGGCTCGGAAGGCTCGGCCGAGGCGCAGCCGTTCTACGTGAACTCGCCCTACGGCATTGCCTTTGCGCACAACGGCAACCTGGTGAACACCGAGCAGCTGCGTCGCGAGATGTTCGAGGACGACCGCCGCCACATCAACACCGATTCGGATTCCGAAGTGCTGCTCAACGTGCTGGCGCACGAGCTGCAGATCCAGGGCCGCATGGCGCTGACGCCGGACCACATCTTCAAGGCCGTGGCCGGCGTGCACCAGCGCGCCAGCGGTGGTTATGCCTGCCTGGCGCTGGTGCTCGGCTATGGCCTGCTGGCGTTCCGTGATCCGCACGGCATTCGTCCGCTGGTGCTGGGTGAGCGCATCACCGGCGAAGGCCGCGAGTACGCGGTGGCTTCCGAGTCGGTGGCGCTGGATATCCTGGGCTTCAAGCGCCTGCGCGACGTCGCGCCGGGCGAGGCCGTGTTCATCACCAACGACGGCCAGCTGCATACGCGCCATTGCGCCGAGAGCACGACCCACGCACCGTGCATCTTCGAATACGTCTACCTGGCCCGTCCGGACTCGATGATCGAGAACGTGTCGGTGTACAAGGCGCGCCTGCGCATGGGCCAGAAGCTGGCCGAGAAGATCCTGCGCGAGCGGCCCGACCACGGCATCGAAGCGGTGATTCCGATCCCCGACACGGCCCGTACCGCGGCATCTGCGTTGGCGGAAGCGCTGGGCGTGCCGTTCCGCGAGGGCTTCGTGAAGAACCGTTACATCGGCCGCACCTTCATCATGCCGGGGCAGGGCGAGCGCGTGAAATCGGTGCGCCGCAAGCTCAATCCGGTCGAGCTGGAGTTCCGCAAGAAGAACGTGCTGCTGGTGGACGACTCCATCGTGCGCGGCACCACCTCGCGCCAGATCATCCAGATGGCACGCGAGGCGGGCGCCCGGAACGTGTTCTTCGCCTCCGCCGCGCCGCCGGTGCGTTACCCGAACGTGTATGGCATCGACATGCCGGCTGCCTCGGAACTGGTCGCTGCAGGCCACACGGTGAAGGAAGTGGAGCAGCAACTGGGCGCGGACTGGCTGATCTACCAGGATCTGCCGGACCTGATCTGGGCCGTGCAGGATGGCAACGAGTCGCTCAAGCACTTCGATACCTCGTGCTTCTCCGGCGAGTACGTCACCGGCCTGGACACGCATTACCTGCAGCAGATCGAAATGCTGCGCTCCGACGACGCCAAGGCTGCACGCCGCAGCGCCTGATGCCGTGAACCCCACTCTCCGCGGAGAGTGGGGCCGGTGAGCGGCGGGTGCCTGCGACCATCGCCATGACGAACGACCTCCACGCCGCCGCCAGGCGCTGCCTCGACGCCACCGATCCGGCGGAAAAAGTCCGCCTCACGCAGGCCGCCTGGCAGGCCTTCCAGGCGGGCGAACTGGTGGCCGATCCGGTGTCGCCGCCGCCCGCGCAGATCGCTGCACCGGGCCGCCCGGACAAGCCGCAGCTGGTGCCGCAACGGCAGGTGCCGCATCGTGGACTGGGCACGCCCGAGGGCCGCGCCGCGCTGGTGCATGCCGTGGCGCATATCGAATTCAACGCCATCAACCTGGCCTGGGACGCGGTCTATCGTTACCGCGGCATGCCCGATGCGTATTACCGCGACTGGGCCAGTTGCGCCCACGACGAGGCGCGCCATTTCGTCATGCTGTCCGAACGCCTCGCCGAGCTGGGCCACGCCTATGGCGATTTCGACGCGCACAACGGCCTGTGGGAAATGGCGGAGAAGACTGCTCCCCACATCACCGCGCGCATGGCCCTGGTGCCCCGCGTGCTGGAAGCGCGCGGACTGGACGTGACGCCGGGCATGATCGAGCGCCTGTTGTCAGTGGGCGATACCCGCACGGTGGCGGTCCTCGAAGTGATCCTGCGCGAAGAGGTGGCCCATGTCGCCGCCGGCACGCGGTGGTTCCGCTACTGCTGCGAGCGCGACGGGGTCGATCCACGCGAGACCTTCCTCGATCTGTTGCGCGACTACATGGGCCGCACGCTGCGCGGTCCGTTCAACCGGCCTGCGCGCCTGGAAGCCGGTTTCGACGCTGAAGAACTCGACCGCCTGGCCGAGCTGGCCCTCAACAGCTGAAGCGATTGCCGTTTTGCGCGGCGCAGGCACTTGACTATCAATTAACCAAGTGGTTAAGTGATGGCATGGCCACCGAAACCGACACCCTCTCGGCAACGTTTGCCGCCCTTGCCGATCCCACTCGCCGCGCCATCCTCGCGCGCCTGGCCGACGGCGAAGCCACGGTGGGCGAACTGGCCAACCCGTTCCGGATCTCCGCGCCGGCGATCTCGCGGCACTTGCGCGTATTGGCCGATGCCGGGCTGATCGAGCGCGAGATCGACGCGCGCTGGCGCATCTGCCATCTGCGCGCCGATGCCTTGCGCGGCGCCCACGACTGGCTGGCGACCTATCGACGCCACTGGGAAGGCAATCTCGACCGGCTGGTCGAATTCGTCGAACGCACCCACGCCACCGGCACCGCCATGCACACCGCAGGCCCGCGGAGGAAAAAACCATGAACCAGGCAGCCACGTTCCAGCTGGAAATGACCCGCTTCATCCGTGCGCCGCGTGAGAAGGTGTTCGACGCCTTCACCCACGAGGACGCGCTGGCGGCCTGGCACTGTCCCCGCGGCATGCAGGTGGCCCAGGTGCAGGCCGATGCGCGGGTCGGCGGACGCTATCGCATCGCCATGACGGCACGCAGCGGCGCGAGCTTCGCGGTGCGGGGCGAATACCAGGCACTCGATCGCGCCGATTTCCTGGCCTACACCTGGGCCTGGGAAAACGGTTCGCTGCCACCCGATCGCATCACGCTGATCGAGGTCACGCTGACGTCGCGCGATGGCGGCACGTCGCTGCACATGCGCCACACGGGCTTCCCGGACGCCATGAGCGCCGACGGCCACATGGCAGGCTGGCAGTCCGTGTTCAATCGCCTGTCCGACTATCTGGATCCGGCGGGCACCGCGGGCACGCTGGCGGTGATCGGCGATCCGCGCAGCAGCTATTGCCGCACGGTACGCATGGCGCTGGCGGAGAAGGGCGTGGCCTATGCGCTTGAACCCGCCGCGCCGCACACGCCGGAAATCGAGGCGCACCACCCGTTCGGCCGCATCCCCGTGCTGCGCGACGGCGAGACCGAGTTCTACGAGACACGCGCGATCCTCGGCTATATCGAAGACGCTTTTGACGGGCCGAGCCTGCTGCCCACCGGCCCGGCCGCCGTGCGTGCGCGCGGCGAGCAATGGATCAGCGTGATCAACTGCTACACCTATGACGCGATGGTGCGCCGCTACGTGTTCCCGAATCTGTTCGCCAAGGGTGGGCAGCCCGATCGCGCGGCCATCGATGCGGCGCTGCCCGAGCTCGACCGCCAGCTCGCGCTGTTCGACCAGGCCTATGGCGCAAGCGACTACCTCGCCGGTTCAACGCCGTCGATGGCGGACTACCTGCTGGCGCCGATCCTGGTCTACGTGGAGAAGTATCCCGAGGGCGCGGCGTTGTTCGCCAAATACGCCAACCTGCGTCGTGCGCAGGCGGTGATCCGCGCCAGGCCCAGTTTCGCCGCGACCGCGCCGCCATCGGCTGGTTGATGGCGTCGTGGGAGGCGCGGCCGTTCCTTCGTTCGTTCCCGTTGTTCGTCGAGGAGGCATAGCCATGAAATCGTTGCCAGGAAAACTTGTCTGGGTGGAACACGCCAGCGCCGATCCCGCCGTGGCGGGCAAGTTCTATCGAGCGCTGTTCGGCTGGAGCGAGTCGCCGATGGATATCGGTGGCCAGTCCTATTGCGTCATCATGAATGCGGAGAGCGGCATCGGCGGCTATCGCACCGCGCAGGATGGCGAGCCCTGCAACTGGGGCATCTACCTGAGCGTGGCGGACGTGGATGCCAGCCATGCGCGGGCGCTTGCGGCAGGGTGCAGGGAATGCATGCCGCCTACCGATTTTCCACCGGTGGGTCGCGGCGCCACCTTCCTCGATCCGGTGGGTTCGATGGTGTCGATCTGGCGTAGCGCGAACGACGACGCGCCGGATGGCGACGCGGCGCCGGGCCAGTGGTGCTGGCATGAATTGCATGCCACGGATCCCGCAGGCGCACTGGCTTTCTATGAGGCGCTGTTTGGCCTCAGCCACGAGGTGGCGCCGACGGGCAACGGTGCGTACTACGTGCTCAAGAGCGGCGACACGCGACGCGGCGGCATCATGAAGACCCAGCAGGCCGGCGCGTCTTCCGCATGGCTGCCCTATGTGCTGGTCGAGGATGTCGATGCCGTTGCCGCCAAGGCAGGATCGTTGGGCGCGGACATCTGCGTGCCGCCGTCGGACATCCCCGGCATCGGCCGCTATGCCGTGCTGCGCGATCCGCAAGGCGCATCGCTCGCGGTATTCCTCCCGCAGCGGGCATGAGCGACGCAGGCTGAAACGAAATCGTCACATGACGCGACGGCGAGGCGTGGACCAACCGTCCGCACTACGTCCAACGACAAGTATTAAGCGCCATCCACCCAAGGCTAGGCTCGCGCAAATTTCGCGGCCTGGCTGGGGTGTGTCATGGACTATTTCACCAACGTGCAGGACTTCAATGCGTTGTCCGTGCGGGACCTGCTGGCCGCACGGGACCAGTTTCATTTCCACCTGATGCACAAGCCCAATGTCGTGGGCACGGCGATCGGCCGTTACCGTATTCGCAAGAACGAGAAGTGGCCGACTGCCGATGAGCCGAACGTGGCAAGCAAGGCGAAGGCGGCCGCGCAGGTGCCACGAACGCTGGAAAATTCGGAGGTGCGGCCATACTCGTGGCCCGCCTTGATCGTGCTGGTCGAGCATTGGGTCGATGCGGACGATTTCGCGAAACCGGAAGACGCCGTGCCGAGCGCAGTGTTCCTTCCGGATGGCCGGCGCATACCGATCTGCGTGGTGCTGGCGACGCGTGACGAGCGCGTGCCGGAATCGCAGGGGCGCTGGGCTTTTCCCGGCAGCGTCATCGGCGGTGGTTTTCCGGTGATCTGCGACGTGCAGGGGCGCGAGCACATCGCCTCGGTCGGTTGCCTGGTCACGGACGGCCATCGCACCTATGCGCTGACCAACCGGCATGTCGCGGGCGAGCCGGGGCAGGTGATCTATTCGCTGCTGGGCGGCAACAAGGAGCGCGTCGGCACCAGTTCACCGATCAGCGAGAGTCGCGCGCCGTTTGCCGATATCTATCCGGGCATGCCCGCCAGGGACGTCTATGTCGATCTCGACGTGGGCCTGGTCGATGTCGACGACCTGCATCGCTGGACGACCCAGGTGTACGGACTCGGCGAAGTCGGGCCGCTGGCGAACATCGACGCCTCCAACCTCACGCTCAGGCTGATCGGCTGCCCGGTCAAGGCCCATGGCGCCGCCGGCGGAAAAATGCAGGGCGAAGTCTGCGCGCTGTTCTATCGCTTCAAGGCGGTTGCGGGTTCGGAGTACGTGTCCGACCTGCTGATCGGTCCGCGCGAGGGGCATGCGCTGGGGACGCGCCCCGGGGACTCCGGAACGCTGTGGCTGGTCGACAATCCCGGCGGCTGCGAGGACAACCAGAGCCTGGCCCTGCAATGGGGCGGGCAGGTGTTCGACAGCGCCAACGGGGGCGATGGATCCGCCTATGCGCTGGCGACCTTGCTGAGCGGCGTATGCAATCGCCTGAACGTGGATCTGGTGCGTGACTGGAACACCGGCCTGCCCGACTACTGGGGCGCGGTGGGTCACTACGGCATCGCCACCACCGCCATCGGCCTGCTGAAGTCCCGCAAGCTGAAGAAGCTGATGCAGGCCAACCTGGAACGCATTTCCTACGACGTCGGCAAGATCAACAAGAAGACCATGCAGGGACTGAGCCTGCTCGACTTCGTGCCGCTGGCCGACGTGCCGGACATGGCCTGGAAGGTGGGCCCGCACAAGCGCGGCGGCATGTCGTCGGCGGAGCACCCCAACCACTTCGCCGACATGGATCGCAAGCTCGATCCGCCCTTGCCGGAAGGAGCGACCTTGCTGGAGATCTGCAAGGACCCGGGCAATGTCGACGTCGAGGTCTGGCGCCGCTACTACGACGAAGTGCAGAAGCAGTTCCCGGCACAAACGGAAAGCCGCGGGCTGCTGCCGTTCCGCGTGTGGCAGATCTACAAGGCGATGGTCGAGTATGTGAAGGCCGGCGACGTGAAGAAGTTCGTCTGCGCGGCGGGCATCGTGTCGCACTACGTGGGTGACAGCTGCCAGCCGCTGCATATTTCCTATCTCTTCAACGGCGATCCCGACCGCATGGTGAGCGGGCGCGTCAAGGACAAGAAGAACGGCGGCACCAAGCCTGGCAAGGTGCCTTACGCGCAGGGCGTGCACGCGGCCTATGAAGACGACATGGTCGACCGGCATGTCGACGATATCTGGCCCGGGGTGCTGGCCAGCGCGCAGCGCACCGGGGTTCCCGCATCGATCAAGGGCGGGCAGGCGGCCGCCGTCGCGGTGGTGCAACTGATGCAGAAGACCTTCGCGGCGATCGCGCCGATGAAGATCGTGGAGGCCTATGCGGCGAGCGACGGCGGCAAGCCCGCCGACCGCGCCGACGAACTCTGGGCGAAGTTCGGCAAGGCCACCATCAACGTGATGGCCGACGGCTGCCTGTGCCTGGCGCAACTGTGGGAAAGCGCCTGGCGCGAAGGCGGTGGCGACAGCAGCATTACCGTGCTCGATGAGATTCCGGAAAAGAAACTGGCCGCCATCTACCAGGACGCCCGGTTCCTTCCGTCCAAGACGCTCGACCACATCAAGTCGCAGCTTTGAGCGCCTGGCGCCGCGCGTGCGGACGCCATCGACGCGTCGGTCGGCGGCGTGCTGATCACTGTCATGCACTCATGAAAAAGGCCGCCTTGCAGGGCGGCCTAAATCATTGAATCTATTGGTCGGGGTGACATGATTCGAACATGCGACTTCTACGTCCCGAACGTAGCGCTCTACCAGGCTGAGCTACACCCCGTGGGAGCCGCGTATCTTAATGGCCTCACCCGGGCTTGGCAACAGGTTGGTCACGAATTTTTCATCGTCGCTTTCACGCTGCGCCGCTGCGCCACTGCAGCAAGGGCCGGCGGCGCCATTCTGCTAACCTATGCGGCTCCGTCCGGCCGTGTGTCGCGGGGCGGTGAACCGACGTCTTCAAACCGCTAAGCAGAGGATTTCATGGCGCTTACCCCGGCCCGCACCATGCCCGGCGTGCTCGAGCTGCTGCCGCTCGACCAGATCGCGTTCCAGCGCATGCTCGACGTGATCCGCCGCAATTATGAGCGCTTTGGCTTCCTGCCGATCGAAACCCCGGTGATCGAATATTCCGACGTGCTGCTGACCAAGACCGGCGGCGAGACCGAGCGCCAGGTTTATTTCGTGCAGTCCACCGGTGCGCTGGAGCAGGGCGAAAAGCCCGAGCTGGCGCTGCGCTTCGACCTCACCGTGCCGCTGGCCCGCTACGTGGCCGAGCACGAGCATGACCTGTCCTTCCCGTTCCGCCGCTACCAGATGCAGCGCGTGTACCGCGGCGAGCGCGCCCAGCGCGGCCGCTTCCGCGAGTTCTACCAGTGCGACATCGACGTGATCGGCAAGGACAGCCTGTCGGTGCGCTACGACGCCGAAGTGCCGGCAGTCATCTATAGCGTGTTCCGCGAGCTGAACATCGGCGCGTTCACCATCCAGTTGAACAACCGCAAGCTGATGCGCGGGTTCTTCGAGAGCCTGGGCGTCACCGACGGCGAGCAGCAGACCCTGGTGCTGCGCGAAGTGGACAAGCTGGACAAGCGCGGCGCCGATTATGTGCGCGACACGCTTACCGGCGAGCAGTTCGGCCTGAGCGCGGAAACCGCGCAGAAGATCCTCGACTTCGTGCAGGTGCGCTCGACCTCGCTGCAGGATGCGTTCGACAAGCTCGAGGCGCTGGGCCCCGGCCCGGAGGCGATGGAGCAGGGTCGGGCCGAGCTGAAGGAAGTGCTGGGCATGATCCGCGACTTCGGCGTGCCCGAATCGCACTACATGCTCAACCTTTCCATTGCGCGCGGACTGGATTACTACACGGGCACGGTCTACGAGACCACGCTCAACGACCATCCGCAGATCGGCTCGATCTGCTCGGGCGGCCGCTACGAGAACCTGGCCAACCAGTACACCAAGTCCAGGCTGCCGGGCGTGGGCATCTCGATCGGCCTCACGCGCCTTTATTGGCAGCTGCGCGAAGCGGGCCTGGTCGGCAGCGGGCAGAGCACGGTCGACGTGCTGGTGACGCAGATGGACCCGGCCCGGCTGCCGGTCTATCTGGCGATCGCCGGCGAACTGCGCGGCGCCGGCATCGCGACCGAAGTGGTGCTGGAAGGCGGCAAGCTGGGCAAGCAGTTCAAGTACGCCGATCGCGCAGGCATCCGCTTCGTGATCGTGGTGGGCGAAGATGAACTCGCCAAGGGCGTGGTGACCGTGAAGGACCTGCGCCGCGAGGACCAGTTCGAAGTGGCCCGCGCGGACCTAATCAAGACGCTGCGCGTCGAGCTGGCGCAGGCCGAAATCGACGCCTGAGCGTACCGTCCCATGAATCGTCGCCGCGCCTTCGCGGCGCGGCGACCGCGACCTGAAACCCATACGAAAGCCCGTCCGGGCTCGGAGCAAGCATGACGGCAAAGAAGATCCTCCTGGACGGCAACAGCCTGACCCGCGAACAACTGGTGGCGGTGGCCCTTCAGGGGCTACAGGTGGAGCTCGACGACGCCCAGTTGCAGCGCGTGCAGCGCGCGGCCGACTTCCTCGCCGACAAGGTGAGCTGCGGCGAACCGACCTATGGCGTCACCACCGGTTTTGGCAGCAATGCCGACAAGTTGCTGGGCGCGCATCGCGTGCGCGACGAATTGCCGGGTGGCAACCCCGACAAGCACGAAGGCAGCCTGCTGGAAGAACTGCAGCACAACCTGATCACCACGCACGCGGTCTGCGTGGGCAAGCCGTTCGCGCCGGACGTGGTGCGCGCGATGCTGGTGATCCGCATCAACACGCTGATGCGTGGCCACTCGGGCATCCGCGTCGAGACGCTGAAGGCGCTGACCGCCATGCTCAATGCCGGCGTCGTGCCGGTGGTGCCGGAGAAGGGTTCGGTGGGCGCCAGCGGCGACCTCGCGCCGCTGTCGCACCTGGCCATCGTCTTGCTGGGCGGCGGCGAAGCGTTCCACCGGGGCGAGCGCGTGCCGGGCGCCGAGGCGCTGCGGCGCGCCGGCCTGTCGCCGATCCGCCTGTCCTTCAAGGAAGGCCTGGCGCTGAACAACGGTACCGCGCAGATGCTGGCCACCGCCGCGCTGGCGCTGGACGAGCTAGAGCACCTGCTCGAACTCGCCGACCTGGCCGCCGCGATGACGCTGGATGCCTTCGCCGGCCGCAGCGGTGCACTGCGGCCCGAGGTGCATGCCTTGCGTCCGCATCCGGGGCAGGTCGAGGCAGCGGCGCATGTGCGCGAGCTGCTCGAAGGCAGCACGCTGGTCGACATTCCCTACCACCTGGTGCCGCGCTTCAGGCAGTGGACGGCCGAAGCGTGGGCCGATCCGGCCGACCAGGCGCTCACCTTCGATATCGGCTGGGACTGGGTGCCCGCCAACCAGCGCCACGGGCGCGAAGCGTTCTACGCTCGATTCCTGCCGTTCAAGGGTGGCAAGAAGCACCAGCCGCAGGACGCCTATTGCCTGCGCTGCATGCCGCAGGTGCACGGCGCCGTGCGCGATGCCTGGGCGCAGGCTTGCCGCGTCATCGACATCGAGCTCAATTCGGTTACCGACAATCCGCTGATCTTCCCCGACGCCGAAGATGCGCAGTTCATCGAGGACCAGGTGATCTCCGCCGGGCACTTCCACGGCATGCCGCTGGCGCTGGCCATGAGCTACGTGAAGGCCGCGATTCCCGTGCTGGCTTCCATCGCCGAGCGTCGCCTCAACAAGCTGGTCGATCCGGCCACCAATGACGGCCTGCCGGCGTTCCTTACCGGCAACGAGGACGGCACGGATTCCGGCTTCATGATCGTGCAGTACACCGCCGCGGCGCTGGTCAATGATCTCGCCACCCGCGCACACCCGGCCAGCGTCTATTCGGTGCCGACGAGCGCGAATGCCGAGGACCATGTCTCGATGGGTGCCAACGAGGCGCGCCATGTGCTGGAGATGATGGAAGACCTCGGTCACGTCATTGCGCTGGAGCTGTACACCGCGGCGCAGGCGCTGGATTTCCGCCAGGCCATGCTCAATGCCGCGCGCCGGCTCGCCTCGCGTGGCGACTGGCAGGCGCTGGCCTCCAAGGTGACCAATGCGCCGCGCGAGGGTCATCCGCATTACGCGCAGTTCGTCGAGGAAGTGCAGCAGATGATGGTCGCGCTCGCCAACGTGGGCGATTTCCACGCCGGCGTGGCGGTGCGCAAGGCGCACGAAGCGCTACGCCAGCGCATCGGCTTCATGGCGCGCGACCGCGCCATGGACGGCGACGTGCGCAGCGTGTGCGAACTGGTGCATGAGCGCGTGTTTGCGCAAGCCTGAGTGAAGGCGCGTCGCGCCCCAGCGGCGCGATGGCCTCGCCACCATGATTCGCAGGCGGCCGCTGCACGGCGGCCGCGGCAGGCCTCAGTGGTCGGATGACTCTTGCCGCGCGGCGCGCTGCAGTGCGCACGCCTGTTCCGAGAACGTGGCGGCGGCCGAATCGAGCAACTGATGGTCGATGTGATGCAGCCCGTAGGCATGGGCGTTGTGCGCGATCTCGTCGAGGATCAGGCCCAGCGCGAGCGTATAGGCGCCCTGCAGATCGGTGTTGTTGCAGCGGGCTTCCCGCCGCGTACCGGCCGCTAGCGCCGAGGCGGCGACGGTCATCTGATGGGGCACCGGGCCACTGGCGCCTTCCAGCAGGGCGGGCTCCTGGGCCCACAGCCGCGCCACCATGTCGTGCGCCAGTGTCTTGGGATGGCCATCCAGCACGCCGTAGGCGACCTGGTCTTCCAGCAGCCGTTCGATCGTTGCCGCGGCCTGGGCCCTGCTCCATGTGCGGTTAAGCGTGCCGGCAGACTCCATGATCAGGCCCCCCTATGGCCGCGATCCGGGAGCGGGCGTGCTCCGTTTGGCCGCGACAGGCAGGCCGCATTATCGCAATAAGTTGCGTTACTGGCGCGTGATTTCGCAAGATTTCGATGGGACGGCATGACGGCGGCCAGGGTGGTCCTGCCTGGCCCGGCCAAGGCAGGTGGTGCGTGCAACGCGTTGGCGCCGGGTTGGCAGCGCGGCCCGGGCGCCCGGCCCGGGGCCGCCGACAGGCGTCATCGGCGGCTGCGGCCGGGCAGGGGTTACATGCCGATGAAGGACTTGCCCTGCTTCAGCACGGTATCGCAGACCTTCTTGGTGATCTGGGCCTTGATGTCGCTCGAGCCGCCGCCAACGCTGGCCAGGTCCATGGTGCTGCCGCTACCGGTTTGCAGGATGCCCTTGGCTCCGCTGAGGTAGCCGGCGTCCTTGGTCGGGTCGCCGGTGGTGGCGCTGGCTGCAGGCTTCTTGGCTTGGCTGCTGCCGGTCAGCTGTCCCAGCATGTCGCTGGCGCCAGACGAGGTGTGGTTGCCACCGGTGGTGGCGCCGGACGAGCCGCCCATCTTGCCGAGCAGCTGGTCCTTGATGCCCGCGGCACCGGAGCTGCCGCCGAGCACGTTGTTCTGCACGCAATACTGCAGCAGGCCCGCGACGTTGCCCATGCTGCCGGATGTCATCGAGCCGCCGGGAATCATGCCGCCGAGCTGGCTCAGGTCCTGCGCGCCGCCGGTGCCGCAGGCCAGGCTGAGCGCGATCGCTGCCATCGAGGCAGCCGTGCCGCCGATACGCTTTTTCATGCGATGTCCCTCCGTTGAATCAACGCATTCAACACCCGGGCCTGTTACGACCATGTCTGCGTTGCGCGGTGGCCCGATGGCCGGTGCCGGGGCGGTCAGGAATGGGCGTGCGTGGTCAGCACGCAGTCCCTCACGCGCTCGAAATACCAACTGTCGTCTTCCTGGAAATTCGAGTAGTACTTGGCCACGACGGTGGCACCGACGGGCTTCACATCCACCAGCGCAACGACGGGGCCACCCTCGGTTTGCTGGAGCTGGATCGTGGTGCCCGTGTATTGCTGGTTCATCGTCACCTTGACCGGCTTCGTCGCCCATGCGTCGGACACGCAGGATGCGACCTCCTCCGCGCTGCCATCGCCCTGATAGACGGCGGTGGGCGTGGAGTCGCGCAGCGAAAGGGCGCTGGAGCATCCGGCCAGAGCTGTCGCGGCGATGGCGCAGGCCAGGTATCGGTTCTTCATCATGGCTTCCAGGTAGGTGGGTTGGCGAGGGCGGGGCGGATCGTCCGTCCCGAGGGAGTGCGAGTCAGCGCAACGCGGGATTGTACTAGTGGCGGCCGTGCGTCCGGGGTGGCGCGCGGAATCCTTGGGAACGCCTGCCTTTCCGGCGGGTTGACCGCCTGGCAGGGCCGCGCGCCACCGCGGCCCCGGCGCCGGGTTGCTGCGCCGCAAAACGTCGCGTATGATGCGCTCCACTGTATTAACGCATTAGTACATTATGAAGCGCCGATCGATCGATCCCGAGACCCCCGCCGAGTCCGCCGAGCTCAGCCTGTGCGAGGCCCTGCTGTCGCTGAAGAACGCCGACGAGATGTCGGCCTTCCTGCATGACCTGTGCACGCCGGCGGAACTGGAAGTGATGGTCGATCGCTGGCGCGTCGTGCCGTACCTGCTCGACGGCGTGGCCTATCGCGAGATCCACGAGCGCACGGCGGTGAGCATTACCACCATCGGGCGCGTGGCGCGTTACCTCAACCAGGGCAGCGGCGGTTACCTGGCCGCCGGTGCCCGCGCCGCCCGTCGGCGTGCAGCCGGCAGGAAGGCAAAGGCATGAAACCGCGCGACCGCTTGCGTATCGCAATGCAGAAATCCGGCCGGCTCACCGAGCCCGCACTGGAGCTGCTCAACCGCTGCGGACTGACGTTTCGCCAGAGTCGCGACAAGCTGTTCTGCTTTGGCGAGGGCGAGCCGGTGGATCTGCTGCTGGTGCGCGACGACGACATTCCCGGCCTGATCTCGCAGGGCGTATGCGACCTGGGCATCGTCGGTCGCAACGTGCTCAGCGAATACCAGCTGACCACCGGCCGCGACGGGCCGGCGCTGGCCGACTGGCGCGCGCTGGGCTTCGGCCGCTGCCGGCTTTCCATTGCCGTGCCGCAGGAGTTCGAGTACGCCGAGGCCGCGCAACTGCAAGGGCTGCGCATCGCCACTTCGTACCCGGGCCTGCTGGGCGAATGGCTGCGTTCGCATGGCGTCGAGGCCGGCGTGGTGACGCTGGCCGGTTCGGTGGAGATCGCACCGCGGCTGGGCACGGCCGACGCGATCTGCGACCTGGTGCAGAGCGGTGGCACGCTGGTGGCCAACCAGTTGCGCGAGGCCGAGGTGCTGCTGGAGAGCGAGGCCGTGCTGGCTGGCCCGCAGGTCCTGCCCACGGACGAGCGTGGCGACATGATCGAGCTGCTGCTCAAGCGGCTCGACGGCGTGATCCAGGTGCGCGAATCCCGGCTGCTATTGCTGCAGACCTCGCGTGGCTCGCTCGATGCGGTGATCCGCCTGCTGCCTGGCGGCCCGCAGCCGACGCTGCTGCCGGTGGCTGGGCAACCCGACCAGTTGATGCTGCAGGCGTTGTGTGCCGGTGAAGTGAGCTGGCGGCAGCTGGAAGAAATCAAGAAGGCCGGTGCACGCGAAATGTTCGTGCTGCCGGTCGAGAAGATGCTTGCGTGATGCAGGCGCAAGCGAAGGGTAGAACAGCATGAACCGCCTGGATTGGAATGCACTGGACCCGGCTGGGCAGCGCGATGCGCTGGCCCGGCCGGCGCAGTCGCGCGAAGTCAAACTGCGCCGTGGCGTGGAGCAGATCATCGCCCGCGTGCGCGCCGAAGGTGACCTCGCGCTGCGCGAACTCAGTGCGCGCTACGACCGCGCCACGCTCGACGGCATCGCCGTGACGGACGAGGAGTTCCGCGCGGCGGAGGCGCGGCTGGCGCCTGAGCTGAAGGCCGCCATCGAGGAAGCCGCCGCGCGCATCGAGGCGTTCCATCGCGCCGCGGCCCCGCAGCCGGTGGCACTGGAAACGGCCCCGGGCGTTTGCGTCGAGCGCGTGCTGCGCCCGATCGGCCGGGTCGGTCTGTACGTGCCGGCAGGCAGCGCGCCGTTGCCGTCGACGGCACTGATGCTGGGCGTGCCGGCGCGCATCGCCGGATGTCCCGAGGTGGTGCTGTGCTCGCCCGCGCGTGCCGATGGCTGCTGCGACGAGGCCGTGCTCTATGCGGCGCGCATCACCGGCGTGCACAAGGTGTTCAAGCTCGGTGGCGCGCAAGCCATCGCGGCGATGGCCTACGGCACCGAGACGGTGCCCCGGTGCGACAAGCTGTTTGGGCCCGGCAACGCCTGGGTCACCGAAGCGAAGCTGCAGGTATCGACCGACCCCGACGGTGCCGCCATCGACATGCCGGCGGGGCCATCCGAAGTGCTGGTCATCGCGGATGCGCAGGCCAATCCCGTGTTCGTCGCGGCCGACCTGCTGTCGCAGGCCGAGCACGGGCCCGATTCGCAGGTGTTGTTGCTCAGCCCCTCGCGCCCGTTGCTCGACGCCGTCGAAGCGGAGGTGGAGCGCCAGTGTGCCGCCTTGCCGCGTGCGGCGATTGCCGAGCAGGCACTGTCGCAGAGCCGGCTGCTCGCCGTGGCCTCGCTCGCGCAGGCCATCGAGGTGAGCAATCGCTACGCGCCGGAACATCTGATCCTGCAGACGGAAGATCCGCGCCAATGGCTGGCGAGCGTCGAGAGTGCAGGCTCGGTGTTCCTTGGCGCGTGGACGCCCGAATCGGTCGGCGACTACTGCAGCGGCAGCAACCATGTGCTGCCGACCTATGGTTATGCACGCAGCTTCAGTGGCGTATCGGTGGCCAGCTACCAGAAGCAGATCACCGTGCAGGAGCTGTCGCCCGCCGGCCTGCGCGCCATCGGTCCGTGCACCGCGACCCTGGCCGCCGCCGAACAGCTGGAGGCGCATCGCCGCGCGGTGACCTTGCGCCTGGCTGCGCTGGAGGCAGCGCCATGAGCGTGCTTGACCTGGCCAGGGCCGAGATCCGTGCCATGCAGCCGTACTCGTCCGCGCGCATGGAAGCGGCGGGCGGCAAGATCATGCTCAACGCCAACGAGTCGGCCTGGGCGCCACCGGGTGACCATGGGCTGGGCTGCAACCGCTATCCCGATCCGCAGCCGGCGGAGCTGGTCGCGGCGCTGGCCGCGCTCTACGGCGTGAGCAGTGCGCAGTTGCTGGTCGGGCGTGGCAGTGACGAGGCGATCGACCTGCTGGTACGCGCGTTCTGCCGTGCCGGCGAGGACGCCATCGCCATCCAGCCGCCGACCTTCGGCATGTACGCGGTGGCGGCGCGCATCCAGCATGCCGCCATCGTGGAGACGCCGCTGGCCGCTGACTTCTCGCTTGACGTGAACGCCGTGCTCGCGGCGCTGACGCCGGCCGTGAAGCTGGTGTTCGTGTGCACGCCAAACAATCCCACCGGGCAGCTGGTGCCGCCATCGGAGGTGGAGCGCCTGGCCACCACGCTGGCGGGTCGCGCCTTGCTGGTGGTGGACGAGGCTTATGTCGAATTTGCCGGTGTGGCCAGCGTGTCTAGCCTGATCGACCGTCACGAGAATCTCGCCGTGCTGCGCACCTTGTCCAAGGCCTGGGCACTGGCGGGCGCCCGCATCGGCGCCGTGCTCGCCAACGCGGAGGTCATCGGCCTGCTACGGCGCATCATCGCCCCTTATCCGCTGCCGCGTCCCTGCGTGGAACTGGCGCTGCAGGCGCTGTCCGCCGAGGGGCAACAGGTGGCGCGCGCACACGTGGCCATCGTGCGCTCGGAGCGCGAGCGCGTGGCGCAGGCGCTGGCCGGCCTGCGCGGTGTGCGCGAGGTGGTGCCATCGCAGGCCAATTTCCTCGCCGTCCGTTTCGATGATGCCGGCCAGGCCTACCAGCGGCTGCTCGAGGCCGGCATCGTGGTACGCGACGTGCGCCGCTATGCACGACTCGGAGACGCGCTGCGCATCACCATCGGCACGCCGGAAGAAAACCAGCGCATGCTCGTTGTGCTGGGGAGCCTGGCCGCGGACGGCCGGGACGTGGCCGGGGCATCGGCGCCAGGTACATGCACATGAGCCGCAAGATTCTCTTCATCGACCGCGACGGTTGCCTGATCGAGGAGCCGGAAGACTTCCAGATCGACAGCTACGAGAAGTTCGCCCTGCTGCCGGGTGTCATCGCCGCGCTGCAGCGCTTCGTGGCGGCGGGTTACGAGCTGGTGATGGTGACCAACCAGGATGGCCTGGGCACCGACAGTTTCCCCGAGGCCGACTTCATCGGTCCGCATGCCTTGCTGATGCGCATCCTGCAGTCGCAGGGCATCGGCTTTCGGGACGTGCTGATCGATCGCAGTTTCCAGCATGAGGGCAAGGACACGCGCAAGCCGGGCGTCGGCATGCTGCGCCATTACCTGGCCGACGACGGCTGGAGCCGCGCCTCGTCGGCGATGGTGGGCGACCGCGAGACCGACCTGCAGTTCGCCGCCAACATGGGCGTGCGCGGCCTGCTCGTCGGCCGGCATGGGCTGGGCTGGGACGAGATCGCGCACCAGCTGCTCGATGCGCCGCGCATGGCCACGGTGGAGCGCAACACGCGCGAAACCCGGATCACGGTGAGCGTGAACCTGGACAAGGCGGCCGAGCCGCAGGTGCACACCGACCTGGCTTTCTTCGACCACATGCTGGAGCAGGTCGGCAAGCACGGCGGCTTCGCGCTCGCGCTGCGTTGCGAAGGCGACACCCACATCGACGAGCACCACACGATCGAGGACTGCGCGCTGGCGCTGGGGCAGGCCCTGCGGCAGGCGCTGGGCGACAAGCGCGGCATTGGCCGCTACGGGTTCACGTTGCCGATGGACGAGGCCCATGCCAGCGCGGCGCTGGACCTGTCCGGCCGTCCCTACTTCGTGTTCGATGGCCTGTTTCCGCGCGAGCGCGTGGGCGACGTTCCGACCGAGCTGGTGCCGCACTTCTTCCGCTCGCTGTGCGAGACGCTGGGTGCGAACCTGCACCTGAGCGTGCAGGGTGACAATGCGCACCACATGGTGGAGGCCTGCTTCAAGGTAGTGGCGCGCACCTTGCGCCAGGCCGTGCGGCGCGAAGGCAGCGACCTGCCCAGCACCAAGGGAGCGCTCTGATGAGCGTGGTCCTGGTCGATGCGGGCGGCACCAACATCGGTTCGGTGCGCTACGCGTTACAGCGGCTGGGCGTGGACGCAGCACTCACCGCGGATGCGGCCGCGATCCGCGCGGCGGACAAGGTCATCCTGCCCGGTGTCGGCGCCGCTGGTCCCGGCATGGCGCGCCTGCGCGAGCTGGGACTGGTCGAGCTGATGCGGTCGCTCACCCAGCCCGTGCTGGGCGTCTGCCTCGGCATGCAGTTGCTGTGCGAGCGCTCCGAGGAGGGCGACGTGGCCTGCCTCGGCGTCATACCCGGCACCGTGCGCCGGCTGGCCGAACAGCCGGGCCTGCGTGTGCCGCACATGGGCTGGAACCGCTTGCGCCCCTGCCGCGAGCACGCGCTGCTCGCCGGCTTGGACGGCCAGGGCTGGGCCTATTTCGTGCATAGCTACGCCGTGCCGACGAGTGAGCATGCGCTGGCCACCACCGACTATGGCGGCGAGTTTGCCAGCGTGATTGCGCGCGGCAACTTCCACGGCATGCAATTCCATCCCGAGCGCTCGGCCACGGTCGGGGCCCGGCTGCTGCAGAACTTCCTCGAGCTATGAACTTCACCGTCATTCCCGCCATTGATCTTCGCCACGGCCAGGTCGTGCGCCTGCGGCAGGGCGATTACACGCAACAGACCACCTATGCGTTCGAACCGCGCGAGCTCGCGCGCCGCTATGCCGACGCCGGCGCGCAGTGGCTCCACGTGGTGGACCTCGACGGGGCACGCGACGGCGGCCTCGACAACCTTGCGGTGATCGAGTCGATGGCCCGCGACGGCATGCAGGTGCAGGCCGGCGGTGGCGTGCGCGCCGAGGCGGACGTGCAACGCCTGTTTTCGGCGGGTGTGTCGCGCGTGGTGCTGGGCAGCCTGGCGATTCGCGAACCGGAGCGGGTTGCCGGGTGGCTCGCGACGCATGGGGCAGGGCGATTCACGCTGGCGCTGGACACGCTGCAGCGCGACGGCCTGTGGACCCTGCCCAGTGCCGGCTGGACGGCCTCGGAGTCGCGCACGCTGGACGAGCTGGCGCCGTGGTACGCGGAGCAGGGCGCGCAGCATCTGTTGTGCACGGACATCCAGCGCGACGGCATGCTGGCCGGTTTCAACCTCGCGTTGTACGCCTACCTGGCTGCCTGCGTGCCGTCGCTGGCGGTGCAGGCTTCCGGTGGCGTGCGCTCGCTCGACGACATCCGCGCGGCGCGCGAAGCCGGCGCGCGCGGCGTGATTCTCGGGCGGGCCTTGCTGGAAGGGCGCTTCAGCCTGGCGCAGGCGCTGGCATGCTGAGCCGGCGCATCATTCCGTGCCTGGACGTCCGCGACGGCAAGGTGGTCAAGGGCGTCCGCTTCCGCGACCACGTGGTCATGGGCGAGATCGTGGAGCTTGCCCTGCGCTATCGCGACGAGGGCGCGGACGAACTGGTGTTCTACGACATCACGGCGAGCCCTGAAGGGCGCAGCGTCGACCGTGGCTGGGTGGAGCGGGTGGCGCGGGTGATCGACATTCCCTTTTGCGTGGCCGGTGGCATCCGTAGCGTGGAGGAGGCACGCGCCGTACTGCATGCAGGCGCCGACAAGATCTCGGTGAACTCGCCGGCGCTGGAACGCCCGCAGCTGATCGACGAACTAGCGGCCGCTTTTGGCGTGCAATGCGTGGTGGCAGGCGTGGACAGCCTGCGGGATGCCGACGGTGAATGGCGCGTGCGCCAGTACACCGGCGATCCTGCGAAAACGCAGGCGCTGGCCCGGCGCACGCTCGACTGGGTGGCCGAGGTACAGCGGCGTGGCGCGGGCGAGATCGTGCTCAACTGCATGGGTAGCGACGGCGTGCGGCAGGGTTATGACCTCGAGCAGCTCGCTGCCGTCCGGGCCCTGTGCCACGTCCCGCTCATCGCCTCCGGCGGCGCCGGCGAGCCCGAACATTTCCGCGACGCCTTTGCGCAGGCCGACGTCGACGGCGCCTTGGCGGCCAGCGTGTTCCACTCCGGCGCGATAGCGATTCCCGTGCTCAAGCAATGGCTGCACGAGCAGGGCATCGAGGTCAGGCGCTGACCACCGATCAACAGCAGCGGGACACGGGCAGTCGTAAACCTCGCGACGTTGCCTCCGCTCCCCTTCATCAGGAAACACAGATGGCATCCACCAGGCTTGATTCGGCGCAACTGGACTGGGCGAAAGGCGATGGCCTGCTCCCGGTCATCGTGCAGCACTGGCTGAGCGGCGAGGTGCTGATGCTCGGTTACATGAATGTCGAGGCGCTCGAGCGGACGCAGTCGACGGGGCAGGTGACCTTCTTCAGTCGCAGCAAGCAACGCCTGTGGACGAAGGGCGAGACATCGGGCCATGTGCTGGTGCTGCGGTCCCTGCGCGTCGATTGCGATGCCGATACCTTGCTCGTGCTGGCCCAGCCGCATGGACCCACCTGCCACAAGGGCACCAGCAGCTGCTTTGGCGATGACGTGGAGCCGCCGCTGGGCTTCCTCGCCGAACTCGACGCGCTGGTGGCGCAGCGGTACGTCGAGCGCCCGGCGGGCAGTTACACCACCGGGCTGTTCGAAGGCGGCATTCGCCGCATGGCGCAGAAGGTGGGTGAAGAAGGTGTGGAGACCGCGCTGGCTGCCGTGGCGCAGGACGATGCGGCCCTGCTGGGCGAAGCCGCCGACCTGATCTATCACCTTACGGTGGCGTTGCGTGCGCGTGGCCTCGGGCTCAAGGATGTGGCAGCCCTGCTGGCCGCAAGGCATGCGGGGCGGACAGGCGCCTGATCGCGCCCGCGAGGTCGCGTCATAACCTTCCGGCCATGACGTGTCGCTGCATCACGACGAACGACTAGCGCGGCCTTAACAGGCACTGTGATTGATTCTCTCCAGGGCGCGCCGACATGCCGGGGGTCGTTTCATGCCAGTCACAACCGTCAGCTTCACGTCGTTGCGCGCGCATCCGGATCGCGCAGGCGAGGGGGTGCGTTTCGTTGGCGGCGGCGCCGCCGTCGCAGGTTGCGCTTCCGCCTGATCAACCCTGTCATCAACGCTGCGCGAACTGCCGCTGGCAGGTCGCCCGTTCCGCGTCTGCGAGTGAAGGAGCTTCCATGGCTGATATTGCAGTGATCGGTGGCGGTGCCGCGGGCGCGGCGGCGTTCGGCGAATTGCTCGCGCGTTTCCGCCACGGCACCGTGCACTGGGTCGTTGGCCAGCAGGCGCCCGGGCGTGGCGTGGCCTATGCCACGCGCGACGACAGGCACCTGCTGAACGTGCGCGCGGCGAGCATGGGCGTGTTCCAGGAACAGGGCGATGCGTTCATCCAGCACGCCACCCGCCAGCTTGGGCAGGTGAAGGGCAGCGACTTCCTGCCCCGTCGCCTGTTTGGCGATTTCATCCAGGCCCAGGTCGGCGCCCGCATCGATGAGGCGCGCAGGGCCGGGCGTGGTTTCCGGATCCACCCGGAAGCGGCGCTTGAGATCGTGCGTCGCGACGCGGGCGGCTATGCCGTGCGCATCGGCGATGGACGCTGGCTCGAGGTGTCCGACGTGATCCTGGCCATCGGCGCGCTGGCGCAGCGTCCGCTGCGCGCGGTGTCCTCCACCGCGCTGGCCAGTGGCGCCTATGAACTCGACCCGTGGCAACTGGAGCGCCACCAGCAGGTGCCGCGTCGCGTCGTGGTGATCGGCACCGGGCTGACCGCCGTCGATACCCTGCTGTCGGCATCGCTGCGCTGGCCCCATGCGGAGCTGGTCGCTGTTTCCCGGCACGGCATGTGGCCATGCACGCATTCCGCGCTGCCGCTGGCGTCCCATCCGCAGCAGGAGGCACTCAACCGCGCGCTGATGGCGTGCCACGGTGTGCTGCCGATGCTGCGCCTGGTGCGTGCGGCCGTGGATACTGCGCCTGATTCGGACTGGCGCAGCATCATCGACGGCATGCGCCCGATCAACGCGGGGCTGTGGCAAAGGCTGAGCCATGCCGGGCGCCGCCAGTTCCTGCGCCACCTGCGCTGGCTGTGGGAGGTGTCGCGTCACCGCATGGCGCCGGCGTCAGGCCAGGCGATCCAGCAGCTGCAGGAGGAAGGCCGCCTGCAGGTGCATGCGGCACGCGTGCTTGCCGTCGACGGCGCGGCGCCGTTGCAGGTGACCCTGCGCGAGCGGGCGACCCAGCTGGTCAGCACGCTGCAGGCGGACCTGGTGGTGCAGGCCACGGGGCTGGACACGGCCGTGGCGTACGGAGCACATGACCTGCTGTCGCAATGCCTGCGCGCTGGCCTGGCGGTGGCCGATCCGCTGCAGCTGGGTGTGCTTGCCCAGCCCGATGGCCAGCTGCTGGATGCGTGCGGTGCGCCGCTGCCAGGGCTCTATGCGATCGGTTCGCTGTTGCGCGGCAATCTGTGGGAGTGCACGGCTATGCCGGAGATCCGGGCGGCTGCGCACCAGCTGGCGCTGCGTCTGGGCGGCCGGGACGAAGCGGCGACGTCGCGCGGCCATGCAGGCGACGGTCCCGGCGGCTGAGCGCCGGCGCTTGATGCGGCGCAAGGGCCCGGCATGAGCTCATGCCATATTGCGATTTCCCGGGCCTGGACCCGGTCGATAGTCTGGCGGTTCGTTCATTCGCGGGAGGCGTCATGAAGAAGCTCGTTGTCGTGCTGTTCGTTGCCGCCAGCCTGTGGCTGACCGGGGCGGTAGCGGCCAGGGACGTCACCCTGCTCAACGTGTCCTACGACCCGACGCGCGAGCTGTATCGGCAGATGAACAGCGCTTTTGTCGCGCAATGGAAGGCACAGCATGGCGACAGCGTCACCATCCAGATGTCGCATGGCGGATCGGGCAAGCAGGCCCGCTCGGTGGTGGATGGCCTGCCGGCGGACGTGGTGACGCTGGCGCTGGCCTACGACATCGACGCGATCGCCGAGCATGGTCTGCTGGCGAAAAACTGGCAGCAGCGTCTGCCGGACAACGCCTCGCCCTACACCTCCACCATCGTGTTCCTGGTGCGCAAGGGTAATCCGAAGGGCATCAGGGACTGGGCCGACCTGGTCCGTCCGGGCGTGCAGGTGATCACGCCCAATCCCAAGTCCTCCGGCGGCGCGCGCTGGAATTTCCTCGCGGCCTGGGGCTATGCACTCAGGCAGCCGGGCGGCAACGAGGCGACGGCCAGGGCCTTCGTCAGCCAGCTGTACAAGCACGTGCCCGTGCTCGACACCGGCGCGCGCGGCGCCACCAACACGTTTGTCCAGCGCGGTATGGGCGACGTGCTGATCGCATGGGAAGACGAGGCGCTGCTGGCTCGGCAGCAGCTGGGCAATGAGGCATTCCAGATCGTGGTGCCGTCCATCACCATCCTGGCCGAACCACCGGTGGCCGTGGTCGACGCGAACGCCGACAAGCACGGCACGCGTGCCCTTGCGGAAGCCTATGTGCAGTTTCTCTACTCGCCGCAAGGACAGGAGATCGCCGCGAAGAACTTCTATCGCCCGCGTTCGGCGGATATCGCGCAGCGCTACGCAGCCCAGTTTCCGCCGACCAGGACCTTCACCATCCATGAGGTTTTCGGCGACTGGCGCCAGGCGCAAGCGAAGTTCTTCAGCGACGGCGCGATCTTCGACCAGCTGGGCAGCGGAAACTGACTCGCATGCGACGCCGGGTGCTTCCAGGTTTCGGCATCAGCCTGGGCTACGCGCTGGCCTACCTGGGACTGATCGTGCTGCTGCCGCTGGCGGCGCTGGCGTGGAAGGCTTCGGGCATCGGCATCGAAGGGCTGCTGCGCCTGTTGAGTGCGCCGCGCACGCTGGCGGCGCTGCGCCTGAGCCTGGGCGGCGCCTTGCTGGCCGCGCTGGTCAATGCCGTCATCGGACTGCTGGTGGGCTGGGTGCTGGTGCGCTATCGCTTTCCTGGCCGCCGCCTGTTCGATGCGCTGGTGGATCTCCCGTTCGCCCTGCCGACCGCGGTGGCGGGCATTGCGCTCACCACGCTGTATGCCCCCGGCGGATGGCTCGGCCGCTGGCTGGAGCCGCTCGGCCTCAAGGTCGCCTACACGCCGCTCGGCGTGTTCGTGGCGATGGTGTTCGTCGGCTTTCCGTTTGTCGTGCGAACCCTGCAGCCGGTGCTGGCCGCGCTCGAGCGCGATGTGGAAGAAGCGGCCGAGAGCCTGGGCGCGCGGCGCTGGCAAACCTTCGCTCGCGTGATCCTGCCGATGCTGGCGCCGACCCTGCTGACCGGCTTCGCGCTGGCCCTGGCACGCGCAGTGGGCGAATACGGCTCGGTGATCTTCATTGCCGGCAATATCCCGCTGCACTCGGAAATCGTGCCGCTGCTGATCGTGCAGAAGCTCGAACAGTTCGACTATGCCGGTGCCGCGGCCCTGGGTGCGGCCATGCTGCTGTTGTCCTTCGTGCTGCTGGTCGCGGTGGCCTTGCTGCAGCGCTGGAGTGGTCGCTGGGCGGAGCGGGCGCGATGAAGGCGCGCGTGCGCACCCGTTCGGCGGGCTGGCTGCGCCGGCTCATCCATGCCGCCCTGATCCTGGTCGCGGTGCTGTTTCTCACGCTGTTCCTGCTGTTGCCGCTGGCCACGGTTTTCGTGGAGGCGTTTCGCCAGGGCATCGCCGCCTACCTGGCCACCATCAGGCAGCCCGAAGCGCTCGCGGCGATCCGCCTCACCCTGGTCGTGGCCGCCATCGGCGTGCCGCTCAACCTGGTCTTCGGCATCGCCGCGGCATGGGCCATGACGCGCTTCGAGTTCCGTGGCAAGGCCTTGCTGGGCGCCTTCATCGACCTGCCGTTTTCGGTCTCGCCGGTGATCTCGGGCCTGGTCTACGTGTTGCTGTTCGGTGCCCAGGGCTGGTTCGGGCCGTGGCTGGACGCCCACGGCGTCAAGGTCATCTTTGCCGTGCCCGGCCTGGTGCTGGCGACCATCTTCATTACCTTGCCGTTTGTCGCCCGCGAACTGATTCCGCTGATGGAGGCGCAGGGCAGCGAAGAGGAGGAAGCCGCCCGCGTGCTCGGCGCCAGTGGCTGGCAGATGTTCTTTCGCGTCACCTTGCCCAATATCCGCTGGGCGCTGCTGTATGGCGTGCTGCTGTGCAATGCGCGCGCCATGGGCGAGTTCGGCGCCGTGTCGGTCGTCTCCGGCCATATCCGCGGCCTGACCACCACCATGCCGCTGGAAGTGGAGATGCGCTACAACGAATACGACTACGTCGGCGCCTTCGCCGTGGCCTCCCTGCTGGCGCTGCTGGCGCTGATCACGCTGGCGGCAAAAACGCTGCTGGAATGGCGCTATGGTGACGAAATCGCCGCGCACGCGCCTGGCGGTCACTGAGGACTGCCCATGACGCTGGAGTTGTCCCGACTGAACCGTCGTTTCGCCGAGTTTCGCGCCCTCGACGATGTCAGCCTGAGCATCGCGCCGGGGGAGTTCCTGGCCTTGCTGGGGCCGTCCGGCTCGGGCAAGACCACCTTGCTGCGCATCCTGGCGGGCCTGGACTATCCCGACAGCGGCAGCGTGACCAGGGGCGGCGAAGATTTCCTCGCCACGCCCGCGCGTGAGCGCCGCATTGGCATGGTGTTCCAGCACTACGCCTTGTTCCGGCACCTCACGGTGATCGAAAACATCGCGTTTGGCCTGCGGGTGCGCTCATGGCGTCTGCGGCCGTCGCGGGTCGAGATTCGCGCGCGCGTCGACCGCTTACTGCGGCGCGTGCAGCTGGAAGGCTTCGGCAGCCGCTATCCCTCGCAGTTGTCCGGCGGGCAGCGGCAACGCGTGGCGCTGGCACGCGCACTCGCGGTGGAGCCCGACTTGCTGTTGCTCGATGAACCCTTTGGCGCGCTGGACGCGCAAGTGCGCGTGACCCTGCGGCGCTGGCTGCGCGAGTTGCACGAAGAGCTGGAGCTCACCACCGTGTTTGTCACCCACGACCAGGAGGAAGCGCTCGAGCTGGCCGATCGCATCGCGGTGATGAACAACGGACGCGTCGAACAGGTCGGTACGCCCGAGGTGATCTACCAGCAGCCGGCCACGCCGTTCGTGTGCGAATTCATCGGCAAGGTCAACCGTTTCACGGCGCGGCGCGACGGCAACGCGTTTGCGGCTGGTGGCTGGTCGCCGCACGGCGACCCCTGGCAGGGACGCTTTGCCGAGGCCGTGGCGTATGTCCGGCCCGAGCAGCTCCAGCTCGTCGTGCCGCCGTCGCTGCCCGCGTGGGAGGCGCGCCTGCGCCATGTCTACCTGGCCGGAAGCGTGGCCCACCTGGACCTGCATGTGCCGTCGCTGGACCTGACGCTGGAAGCGGACGTGGCCAGCGAAGACCTGTCGCGGCTCGGCTTGCATGCCGGCATGGAACTGCGCGTCGCGCCCAGGGGCGCCGTGCTGTTTCCGTGTGACGGGCAGGGCGCAACGATCCATGCCGAGCGCTGGATCTGGCACGCCGCCAATCCGGTGCACGCGTGATCCGTGTCGGGGGCCGGACCGTGCCGGCCCGACGCCTCAGCGCGATGCCGCCGGCGTGGCGGGCACGACGCTGGGCGGCGCCGGTTTGAAGGCCACGGCGGGGCCGGGCGTGACATGCCGGCGCCACAGGGCGAGTTGATCGGCGATGCCGGCGCCCGCGTCCATCTGTGGCTCGGACGGCGTCAGCTTGTCCTTCTGCTCCCAGCGCGCGATTTCACCGGAGGCCTGCCGGAACGCTTCCATGAAGTCCGGGGTGCGGTTGAGTGCATCGACCAGCCACGCGCGGCCGAAATAGGTGATGTCCGAATCCGTGCCGCATCCGAACGAACTGCGGTCCGTGCGCGCCGCCGTCAGTACCAGCGTGCCGGCGCCGTGCAGCGCGGGCACGAAGCCGCCGGAATAACAGGCGTTCACCACCACGACCTTCCACTTGAACGGCCGCTTTTTCAGGATGTCGGCCAGGTCCGCCGCGCCGATCTGGTCCAGCGGCAGCGGGTCCATGTCCACCAGCAGGTTATGGTCCTCGTCGCCGTGCGTGGTCATGTAGACGAGCAGGATGTCTTCGTCCGGCTTCATCACGTCGGCCAGGCCGTCCAGCGCTTCCTCGAGATTGCTCCAGGTGGCCAGCGGCCGCTTGTCCAGCGTGCCCGGATTGTTTTCCAGCACCATGACATGCGTGCCCGCGCCAAAGCGCTGGGGAAACAGCCGGGCGGCGTACTCGGCTTCATTGCGGAACACGTCTTCGCCGCCATCGGCACCGAACGCCAGCACGTAGAGATTGGGGCGGCCAGCCACGCGCGGCCCCAGCGAGTTCAGGGCCTTGCGTATCATGGCGCGTTGCGCGTAGAGCACCTGTTCCGGCGACGGCGCGTTCTCGGGCCAGTTGTCACCCGCGTCGCTGGCGGCCGTGGCGACGCTTTCCGCCGGCGCGGGTGCCGTCGTCGAGGCATCCGCCCCGTCGGAAGTGGCCGTGGGTTCGTCGGCGGTCGGCGCCCGTTGCGAAAGGGTGAGCATCAGCAGCACGCCGGCTGCGAAGGCGAGCAGGGCGGTCAGTGCGGTGCGCATGGCTGGGCTCGCCGGCAAGTCAGAGAATGATGCCGTCGAAATCGCGATAGGCCGGATGCCGCGGCGCATCGGGCAACTCCAGCGGCGCACGCAACAGCCAGCCGGTGCGCAGGCCGGCAGCGCGCGCAGCATCCAGTTCTTCGACGATGTCGGAGAGGAACAGGATGTGTCCCGGCTGTTCGCCGATGGCAGCGGCGATCGCCTCGTACGAAGCAGCCTCGCGCTTGGGCCCGGTCTCGGTGTCGAAGTAACCGGAGAACATCGGCGTCAGGTCACCCGCCTCGCTGTAGCGGAAGAACAGCTTCTGCGCCGGCACCGAGCCGGAGGAATACACGTAGAGATGCAGGCCGTCGGCACGCCAGGCATGCAACCTGGCGGCCACTTCCGGGTAGACGTGCGCGCTGAAGTCGCCGCTCTCGTAGCCTTCCTTCCAGATCATGCCCTGCAGCGCCTTGAGCGCCGTGGACTTGCGGTCCTCGTCGATCCAGCGCAGCAACATCTCGATCACGTCCTGGCGACTCGCCTCGACGATCCCGGCTTCCCTGGCCGCCTCGTGCAGCCAGTGCTGCACCTCGGGCGTGTCGCCATGGGTTTCCACAAAGGCCGGCAGGCGCTCGTAGGCGTAGGGAAACAACACGTCCTTGACGAAGCTGATCGAGCTGGTGGTGCCCTCGATGTCGGTGACGATGGCGCGGATGACAGTCATGCGGAAAAGCCGGGGTGCGGGGACGACAAGCTTACCCGCCACGAGGGTTGGGGGGCGAGTGGCCGTGCGCAGTCCGGTCGTGGCCGGTCCGCGCCGGGCAGGCGAGGCACGCCGTCATTCCCGCGGAAGCCGGGACCGCGACGACAGGGCCGGCCTGGAAGCTGGCGTCAGGCCGCCGCGACCGACGAATGCGGCGCCATGCGGGGGAAGCGCTGCGCGATATCCTCGCCGGTGTACTGGGCCACCCAGCCTTCCTTGTTGGTGAACAGGCGGATCGCCACGAAATAGGGTGCTTCGCTCATGTCGAACCAGTGGCGGGTGCCGTCGGGCACGCCGATGAGGTCGCCCTGCTCGCACAGCACGTCGTAGACCTTGCCACCGATGTGCAGGGTGAACTGGCCGGCGCCGGCGACGAAGAAGCGGACTTCGTCCTCGCTGTGCGTGTGTTCGCTGAGGAATTTCTGGCGCAAGGCCGCCCGGTCCGGATGCTCCGGGGTGAGGCTGATCACGTCGACGGCACGGTAGCCTTCCTCGGTCATCAGGCGATCGATGTCCACGCGGTAGGCAGCAATGACTTTGTCCTGGCTGGCGCCCGGCGCGATCGGCTGGCTGGCCTCCCACTGCTCGAAACGCACGCCGACGTTCGCCAGCTCACGGGCGATCTCGGCAAAGGCGGTATGGACCGACACCGGTGCCTGCGGCCGGGTGTCGTCGAAGATGCGCAGGCGGCTCATGCGGAAAGTCTCCTCAGGTCCAGTTCGCAGCCGAGCAGGAATTCCAGCGCTTCCAGGTGGCGGCGCGTTTCTGCCATGTCGCGACCCCAGGTGTAAATGCCGTGGCCGTTGATGAGGTAGGCATGCAGCGGGCGACCGGCGTCGAGCCAGGCATCGACCTGCGCGACCAGCTCAGGCATGTGCTGCGTGTTGGGGAACACCGGGATGGCCAGCTCGCTGTCGTGCGTGGTCTGGCCGGCAATCGCCTTCTGCAGCTCCCAGCCTTCCAGCTTCACCACGCCGTCACGCGCGAACAGGCGCGACGCGACGCTCTGCGTGCGCGAATGCGTGTGCAGCACCACGTTCATCTCGGGGAAGCGGCGATAGATCTGCGTATGAAGGTCGGTTTCCGCGCTGGGACGTGCGGACGTGCCGACGGCCTCGCCCTGCATGTTGATCACCATGATGTCGTCGCGGCCAAGCCGGCCCTTGTCGCGGCCGGAGATGGTGATCGCGGCGTGGTCACCGTCCAGGCGCATCGAGAAGTTGCTGCTGGTCGCCGGCGTCCAGCCGGCCGCGGCCAGTTCGCGCGCGGCATCAGCGACGGCGTCGGCGCGCTCGGCGAACAGCTCGGGTGGAATCGTGGCGGGGAGAACCTGGCTCATGATGAATGGACGTCCAAATGAAAGCACACTATATCACGCCCGTTTCCGGCGGTTCGGCGAAAATGCGATCCATTCTCACGACCTGCCCGGGAGGCGAGTAGCATGGCCAGATGCTTCGCCACGGGCGTGGTGGGCACGGATTTTGGTCAGAAGGAGGTTGAATCCATGTCGCACGAGAAAGATATCGAATCGCGTCGTCGTTTTCTCAAGGCTGCGGCCGGAACGGCAGCCGTCGCCGTCGTCGCCGGGACCCTGCCACGCTTCGCCCGCGCCGCCGATCTTCCGCACGTCGCCGAATCCGATCCGACCGCGAAGGCACTCGGCTACGTCGAGGATGCCAGCAAGTCGAGCGATGCCAAGCGCAAGCCTGGCGACACCTGCACCAACTGCCAGTTCTATAGCGGTGGCGCGACGGGTTACGGCCCGTGCCAGCTGTTCCCGGGCAAGTCGGTCAATGCGAAGGGCTGGTGCGTATCGCACGCGGTGAAGAAGGCCTGAGCCTTCGCCATTGCGTTGCATGTGTTCAAAGGCCGGCCTTGTGCCGGCCTTTTTTTGCATCAGTGCATGCATGACGCGCGCGCATTTCCCCGATCCGAGGATTTTTTTCGCGCACTGAGTGAGAACTCGAAACCGAAAGCATCGGTGAGTAGAAGATGCTGCCCAGACGCGTCAGGCCGAGGAGCTGACCCGCCTGACGCGCCGGGCGGCAATCCGGGGCCCACTGCCAAGTGATCAACCCACGGAGCACAGATGATACTCCGGGCAGGGTGTTTTGGGGCCGGCCAGCCCAAAAATTTTATCGAAAAAGTCTCGTTAAATCATTCAAAAACAATGACTTGAAAAGACATTCGAGACTGACCCTCATGAATTCAGGTCGGGAGCCGACCATTCGGGAGTCCGGGGCCGGGCTGCCCATTTTGTGAAGTTCGCAGGAGTTGCCTGCCATTGGCAGGCAATCCACGAGGGTTAGCGGCTGCCCTGGACCCGCAGGCGGCTGTGGCGGATGCCGTAGCCGAAGTAGATGCCCAGCCCGATGACCGTCCAGATGATCATCAGCAGCCAGTTGAACCAGGCCATGGCGCCCAGCAGGGCGAGGCAGCTGAGCACGCCGGCAGGGCAGATCAGCCACGCCCACGGCACCCGGAAGCCACGATGCAGTTCGGGGGCCGTATAGCGCAGGATCAGCACGCCGGCGCACACCGCCACGAACGCGATCAACGTGCCCATCGAGGTGAGATCGGCCAGCAGATCCAGCGGAAAGATCGCCGCCAGCACGGCGATGCCGGCGCCGGTGATCAGCGTGTTGATGTGCGGCGTGCGGTGACGCGGATGGATGCGATTGAAAACCGGGGGCAGCAAGCCGTCGCGCGACATGATCATGAAGATGCGCGGCTGCGCGATGATCATCACCAGGATCACCGATGACAGGCCGATCATGGCGCCGATCTCCACCACCCAGCGCAACCAGACCAGCTGCGGGTGGTTCTTGATTGCCGTGACCACCGGTTCGGCGGTGCCCAGCTCCGTGTACGAGACCAGGCCGGTCAGCACCGCGGCCATGGCCAGGTACAGGACCGTGCAGATCACCAGCGACACCAGCGTGCCGAACGGCAGGTCGCGTTGAGGGTTCTTGCATTCCTGCGCCGCGGTGGAAGTCGCCTCGAAGCCGATATAGGCGAAGAACACCATCGCCGCACCGCGCATGATGCCGGACCAGCCGTACTTGCCCGGACCCTCGCTGGCAGGGATGAACGGATGCCAGTTGGCCGGATCGATGTAGCGGTAACCGGCGACCACCACCACGATGATCAGGCCCACCTTGAGCGCGACCATCAACACATTGAGGCCGGCCGATTCGCGGATGCCGACGTAGCACAGCCAGGTCAGCGCCAGCACGATCGCCACGGCAGGCAGGTTCATCAGGTGTCCGGTCGTGACCAGATGCCCATCGGTGAAGGCCAGCGGCGCCTCGGTCAGTGACCGGGGCAGGTGGATGCCCACTTGGTCGAGCATGCTGGTGAAGTAGCCGGTCCAGCTGGCCGCCACGGCGGAGGCGGAGATGCCGTATTCCAGCACCATGTTCCAGCCGATGAACCAGGCCACCAGCTCGCCGAGCGTGGCATAGGCATACGAATAGGAGCTGCCCGAGACGGGAATCAGCGTGGCGAACTCGGCGTAGCACAGCGCCGTGAAGCCGCTGCAGATCGCCGCGAGCATGAACGAGATCAGCACCGCCGGGCCGGCGTGTTCGGCCGCTGCCTGGCCGGTGACCACGAAGATGCCCGTGCCGATCACGGCGCCGATACCCAGTGCGGTGATACCCCACTTGCCCAGGGTGCGCCGAAGCGCGGGGCCGCCGTGGGTGTCGTCGGCATTGGAGAAATCTGTCTTGCGCGCGAGTAGCTGCTTGAGCATGCGTCAACCTGGTGAAGCTGAAGGCGGAACGTGGCCGCAGGTCAAAACGAGAGGGCCGGCGCTTGGCCGGCCCTTCGCGTCGGATCAGGAGTTTTGCTTGCGGAGCCTGCTGTGGGAATAGCCGTAGATGGCATAAATCGCCATGCCGATGGTGGTCCAGCCCAGCATCAGCGGCCAGTTGGCGCGGAACGACTGCCAGAACAGGTACAGGCAGATCACGGAACCCAGGACGCTCACCACCCAGATGCCAGGCACGCGGAAGGTGCGCGGCAGTTCCGGGCGGGTGTAGCGCAGGATCAGCACGCCGATGCACACCGTGGTGAAGGCCAGCAGGGTGCCCATCGACACCAGCTCGCCCAGGATGCTCACCGGGAACAGGCCGGCGAGCACGGCGGCGGCGACGCCGGCGATGATGGTGGCCACGTGCGGCGTGCGGTGCTTGGCATGCACGCGCGAAATGCTCGGCGGCAGCAGGCCGTCCTTCGCCATGCTGAAGAAGATGCGCGAAGTGCCCAGCAGCATCACCAGGATCACCGAGCTCAGGCCGGCCAGCGCGCCGAACGAGACGATCGCCTTCAGCCAGTTGAGCTCCGGGTGGATGCTCAGCGCCGTGGCCACCGGTTCGGGCGTGCCCAGCATGCGGTAGGGCGCAATGCCGGTGAGGGTCAGCGCCATGGCGATGTACAGCAGGGTGCAGATGAACAGCGAGCCCAGGATGCCGATCGGCATGTCGCGCTGCGGGTTCTTGGCTTCGCCGGCTGCGGTCGACACGGCGTCGAAGCCCACGTAGGAGAAGAACACCAGCACGGCGGCACGGAAAATGCCGCTGGTGCCGAAGCGGCCCGGGCCTTCCTCCGGCGGAATGAACGGATGCCAGTTGGCCGGATTGATGAAACGGAACGCGAACACCAGGAACAGCAGGATCACGGTGACCTTGATCGCCACGATGATCGAGTTGACGAAGGTCGATTGCGTGATGCCGCGATAGCACAGCATGGTCAGCGCGGTCACGATCAGGATGGCCGGCAGGTTGATGATGGTATTGGTGGTGACCAGGAAGAAGTGTTCGGAGAACCTGGCGAGCACGTGCTGGCCAGCCTTCAGGTGTTCGACCTGGCTGCCGTCCATGAACGCCAGCGGCGCGGAAGCCAGGTTGTCGGGCAGCGACAAGGGCAGGCCGGTCCAGTGGCTGAGAATGGACAGGCACTCGTTGAAATAGCCCGACCAGCCGGCCGCCACCGTGGCCACCGCGAACAGGTATTCGAGGACCAGGTTCCAGCCGATGAACCAGGCGACGATCTCGCCGAGGGTGGCGTAGGAGTAGGCGTAGGCGCTGCCGGAAACCGGAATCATCGCCGCGAATTCGGCGTAGCAAAGGCCGGCGAAAGCGCAGGCGATGCCGGCGACGATGAAGCTGATGACCAGGGCGGGACCGGCATGCTCGGCGGCGGCCTGTCCGGTGATCACGAAGATGCCGGCGCCGATGACCGCGCCAATGCCCAGCATGATCAGGTGGCGCGCCGTCAGCACGCGCTTGAGGCTGTCTTCGCCTTGCAGCGTGTCGTGCGGCAACTCGCCCGCATCGACGTGCGGCGACGCCTGAATCGGATGCGTCGCGAACAGGTTTTTCAGCATGTCTCTCCCCCTACAGCCTTGTTTTCATTCTTTACCGCATATAACCGTGCCAAATGTCACGGTTGGCTCATCGCTACCCTGGCAACGACACGGAACCATATCCCAGCGGAGTGCGGGCGTACAAGTTGCACTGCGGGCAGCAAACGGGGGCGCCGGAACCGGCCCGTGCCGCGGTCCGCTGCGGGGTGCCGGGCCGGTCTGGAATAATGGTCTTTTGCCGAACTTCCGGACCACTGATGAACGTCTTGTTTGAGCAATTCCAGCAATACAGCCGGCAATGGCCGGGCGAGGAAGGGATCGAGCATTTTGTCGCCCTGCTCGCCGGTGGCGAGCACTCTTTCCTGCGCCAGGCGTGCGACGCCCATTTCACGGGGTCGGCATGGCTGGTCAGTGCCGATGGGGCGCGCGTGCTGCTCACGCACCACCGCAAGCTCGATCGCTGGCTGCAGTTGGGCGGGCACGCCGATGGAGACACGGACCTGGCCCGCGTGGCGTTGCGGGAGGCGGAGGAAGAATCGGGCCTCGACGGCCTGAGCGTACGACCCGAGCCGTTCGACCTGGACCGCCACCGCATTCCTGCGCGCGGCGACGAGCCGGAACACTGGCACTACGATGTCCGCTACGTCGTGCACGCCGGGGCGAACGAGCAGTTCGCGGTCAGCGAGGAATCGCATGCGCTGGCGTGGCGTCCGATCCGCGAGATCGCGGATGATCCGGCCAGCGATGCCTCGTTGCGGCGGATGGCGCGCAAGTGGCTGCTGCTTCGCTAGGCTTCGTCGCGGGTCGTGGCTGGAAATCCGCGGCCGGACGACGGCGGTCGTCGCGCTACGCGGTGTACTTCGGCGGCGCCGGGTTCAGGTGCCCGCACTTCTCGCAGGTGCGCGCATCGATCGAGCGATAGAAGCGCTCGAATACCGGCGGGAAGTCGTGCTCGATGCTGTCGAGGGTGAAGTACTCCTCGTACAGCTTGTGGTTGCAGCGTTCGCAAAACCACATCAGGCCATCTTTTTCGCCCGCCAGGCGGCGGCGCTCGATCACCAGGCCGATCGAGTCGGGTGCGCGCTGGGGCGAATGCGGTACGCAGGGGGGCAGGTAGAACATTTCGCCGGCCCGGATCGGGATGTCGCGCGCCACGCCATCGTCCTGGACCTTCAGCACCATCTCACCCTCGAGCTGGTGGAAAAATTCGGGACCCTCGTCGTAGTGGTAGTCGGTGCGGGAATTGGGCCCGCCCACGATCATCACGATGAAGTCGCCGTCCACGATGCACTTGTTGCCCACCGGCGGCTTGAGCAGGTGACGGTGCTCGTCGATCCAGCGCTTCAGGTCGATGGGCGGGAGCAGGGACATGGGGCGTTCCGGCAAGAGTGGGACATCAAGATAGCTGTGTCGGCATCGGCTTGGAATGGCTGCTCAGTCGATCCAGCGGCCGTCCCGCACGATGGCCTCCAGGCGCGCCTGCTGGGAGGTCACGTCGAGGCCCTCGGCGGCGATCCAGTGCTCGTCATAGCATGAGCCACGATAGCGCTCGCCGCCGTCGCAGATGAGGGTCACTACCGGGCCGTGCCCGCCGCCGGCACGGAGTTCGGCCATGAGCTGTAGCGCACCCACCAGGTTGGTGCCGGTGGAACCGCCGCAACGCCGGCCGAGCAGCTGCTCCAGCACCCGGAGCGCGGCGATGGAGGCCGCGTCCGGTACGCGCAGCATGCGGTCGATCACGCCGGGGACAAAGGACGGCTCCACGCGGGGGCGGCCGATGCCTTCGATGCGGCTGCCCCGCGCGAGCTGCAGGCTGGCATCGCCGCGGGTGTAGTAGTCGTAGAACACCGAGTACTCGGGATCGACCACTGCAAGCCGGGCCAGGGCGTGCTGGCTGGAGCGATAGCGGATGTAGCGGCCGATGGTCGCCGCGGTTCCGCCCGTGCCCGCCGACACCACGATCCAGCGCGGCTCCGGGTCGGCTTCGCGTTGCATCTGCCGGAAGATCGATTCGGCGATGTTGTTGTTGCCGCGCCAGTCGGTAGCGCGCTCGGCGTAGGTGAACTGGTCCATGTAGTGGCCATCCAGTTCAGTGGCGAGCCGTTGGGCCGCGCCGTAAACATCGGTGTCGTCGATGAAGTGGCAGTGGCCGCCGAAGAATTCGATCTGCGTGACCTTGTCGCGCGAGGTGCTGCGCGGCATGACGGCAAAAAACGGCAGCCCGAGCAGGCGGGCGAAATAAGCCTCGGAAATCGCCGTGCTTCCGCTGGAGGCTTCCACCACCGGACGGCCTTCATCGAGCCAGCCGTTGCAGATGGCATACAGGAACAGCGAGCGCGCCAGGCGGTGCTTGAGGCTGCCGGTGGGATGGACCGATTCGTCCTTGAGATAGAGCGGGATGCCGGGAAAGGCGGGCAGATCCAGCCGGATCAGGTGGGTATCGGCGGAACGGTGCGCCTCGGCTTCGAGGGTTTCGACGGCGCGGCGGGTCCAGGCGGAGTGCATCTCGGCAGTCTAGCGCCCCGATGTGAGCGGGGCGTTGATGTGGGTCAGCGCGCGCTTTTTTGCTTCCGCTCCCTTCCGGGGCGAGGGTTGGGGTGAGGGGTGGGGGCTTGCGGGGGCGTGGATCGGGCGCGATCTTGTGGCCCTTTTTTTCGCTTCGCTCCCATGCGCTTTCGCCAGCTTGCCGCTTACGCAGCGGGCGTTTCGACCTCCTGCCGGAGGCCGAGTCACTTTTCTCTTGCTGGCCCAAGAGAAAAGTAACCCAAAGAGAATGGCCTTGAAGGCTCATAGCATTGCGTGGGATAGAAGCCAGGGGAGGTTCCGGAGCCCGGATTGCGACCGTCTCCGCCGCCACATGGCCGCTTCACTGCAACGCGCCAAGGCGTTGAGGACTTAAAGCCGGGCGCCGCGCGCTTTGGCTCCCTCTCCCCTCCGGGGAGAGGAGAAGTGTGGTGCCTGGCAGAAACCCAAGGCTTCCAGCGAAGGAGGTGTAGCGACATTTCGCTTTAAGCCCTCTTCGCGTCGGCGCGTTGCGCAACGCTACGGCGTACCCGCTCTGTAGCGGCGAAGGTTGCCAAGCAACAACCGACCTCAGGCGTTCGGGCTTATCCCATCAGAACGCTGCCAGCCTTTAAGGCCATTTTCTTTGGGTTACTTTTCTTTTGGGCCAGCAAAAGAAAAGTGACTCGAGCGCCGGCAGGCGATCGAAACGCCCGCTGCGCAAGCGGCAAGCTGGCGACACTGCTTGGCAACGAAGCGAGAGAAAAGGCCACCCGATCACGCGCCAGCACTCGCCACGGCGAGCACCCGCCCCTCACCCGAACCCTTTCCCCGGTGGGGAGAGGGAGCACGAAAGGAGGCTCAGACCTCGAGCGTCGCCAGGTCGCCCTTTTCTTCCAGCCAGGCCTTGCGATCGCCGGCGCGCTTCTTGGCCAGCAGCATGTCCATCAGCTTGGTGGTGCCGTCGTCACCGTCGACGGTGAGCTGCACCAGGCGGCGGGTGTCGGGGTGGATGGTCGACTCGCGCAGCTGGGCCGGGTTCATCTCGCCGAGGCCCTTGAAGCGGGTCGTGCTGACCGCGCCCTTCATCTTTTCGCGCTGGATGCGCTCGAGCATCGCGTTCTTTTCGTTCTCGTCGAGGCAGTAGAACACCTGCTTGCCCACGTCGACGCGGAACAGCGGCGGCATGGCGACGAACACGTGGCCTTCGCGAACCAGCGAAGGGAAGTGGCGCAGGAACAGGGCGCTGAGCAGGGTCGCGATGTGCAGGCCGTCGGAGTCGGCATCGGCCAGGATGACCACCTTGCCGTAGCGCAGGCCGCTGAGGTCGTCCTTGCCCGGATCGCAGCCGATTGCGACGGCGAGGTTGTGCACTTCTTCCGACGCCAGCACCGAGCCCGATTCCACTTCCCAGGTATTGAGGATCTTGCCGCGCAGCGGAAGGATCGCCTGGAATTCCTTGTCGCGCGCCTGCTTGGCGCTGCCGCCGGCCGAGTCGCCTTCGACCAGGAACAGCTCGGTGCGGGTGAGGTCGGTGGCGGTGCAGTCGGCCAGCTTGCCCGGCAGGGCGGGGCCTTGGGTGATCTTCTTGCGCACCACCTGCTTGGCGGCCTTGAGGCGCGCGCTGGCGCGCTCGATGGCCAGCTGAGCGATGCGCTCGCCGAGCTCCACGTGCTGGTTGAGCCACAGGCTGAAGGCGTCGTGGATGACGCCTTCGACCATGCCGGCGGCGTTGCGCGAGGACAGGCGCTCCTTGGTCTGGCCGGCGAACTGCGGGTCCTGCAGTTTGGCCGACAGCACGAAGGCGAGGCGCTCCCACACGTCTTCCGGCGCCAGCTTCACGCCGCGCGGCAGCAGGTTGCGGATGTCGCAGAACTCGCGGATGGCGTTGGTCAGGCCCGAGCGCAGGCCGTTCACATGGGTGCCGCCCTGCGCGGTGGGAATCAGGTTGACGTAGCTCTCCTGCACCAGCTCGCCTTCGGGCAGCCAGGCGAGGGCGACGTCGAGGCCGTCGGCCTCGCGCTGGATGTGGTGCACGAACAGTTCGGCCGGCAGCGACTCGGCGCCCTCCAGTTCGTCGCGCAGGTAATCGCGCAGGCCGTCCTCGTAGTACCACTCGTTGACTTCGCCGGTGGCCTCGTCGGTAAGCTTGACGCTGAGGCCAGCGCACAGCACCGCCTTGGCGCGCAGCAGGTGGCGCAGCCTGGGCAGCGAGATCTTCGGCGAGTCGAAGTATTTCGGGTCGGACCAGAAGCGCACGGTGGTGCCGGTCTTCTTTTTCGGCACCGTGCCGATGATTTCTAGATCGCTGGCGCGGTCGCCGTGCTCGAACGCCATGCGGTATTCGTTGCCGTCGCGGCGGATGGTGACTTCCACGCGGCTGGACAGCGCATTGACCACCGACACGCCCACGCCGTGCAGGCCGCCGGAGAAGTTGTAGTTGTTGCCGGAGAACTTGCCGCCCGCATGCAGGCGCGTGAGGATCAGCTCCACGCCGGGCACGCCTTCTTCCGGGTGGATGTCCACCGGCATGCCGCGGCCATCGTCGCTCACTTCGACCGATCCGTCGGAGTGCACGATCACTTCCAGCGTCCTGGCGTGGCCGGAGATGGCCTCGTCCACCGAGTTGTCGATGACTTCCTGCGCCAGATGGTTCGGGCGCGAAGTGTCCGTATACATGCCCGGGCGGCGCTTGACCGGGTCAAGGCCGGAGAGGACTTCAATGTCGGCGGCGTTGTAGCGACTGCTCATGGGTGTGGATCGGGTCTCGGGAAGCGCAGCAGCATGGCTGGGCGTGTGGGAGGGGTCAAGACGGGCTTCGGCAGGGCATTACCGTCACAGCGGCGCGCAATGCCGCTCCAGCCAGGCCAGGTCCGCATCTTCCAGCAACGGTGACAGGGCGGCGCGTACGGTGGCGTGATAGTCGTCCAGCCAGGCGCGCTCCTCGGGATTGAGCAGGTCCGGCTCCAGCGCACGGCGGTCGAACGGGCACAGCGTGAGCGTCTCGAAGGCGTAGAACTCGCCGAACTCGGTCTTGTCGGCCTCGACCACCACCGCCAGGTTCTCGTGCCGGATGCCGTGGCGACCCGCCTTGTACAGGCCGGGTTCGATCGAGGTGATCATGCCCGGTTCGAGCGGCACCAGGGTCGCGCCGGGCACGGGCGGCCGGATGCCGTGCGGCCCTTCATGCACATTGAGGAAGTAGCCCACGCCGTGCCCGGTGCCGTGGCCGTAATCCATGCCACTGGCCCACAGCGGCGCGCGGGCCAGTGCGTCGAGCTGCGGACCGCTGGCGCCCCGCGGGAAGCGGGCCCGGCTCAGCGCGATCATGCCCTTCATGGTCAGGGTGGCGTCGCGGCGCTGCTCGGCCGTGGTCTCGCCCAGTGCCAGCACGCGGGTGATATCGGTGGTGCCGCCCAGGTACTGCCCGCCGGAGTCGACCAGCAGCAGGCCCTGCGGCTTGAGCGTGCTGTGCGCCTCGGGGGTGGCGCGGTAGTGCGGCAGGGCACCGTTGGCCTGGTAGCCGGCGATGGTGGCGAAACTTTCGCCGACGAAATCGGCCTGCGCCGCGCGTTCCTCGCGCAGCAGCGTGTCCACGTCCAGTTCGGTCTGGCTCATGCCGGCGACGAGGCGCTCTTCCAGCCGGCGGAAGGCGCGTACCAGCGCGGTGCCGTCGCGGCGCATCACTTCGCGGATATGGTCGAGCTCGGCCTCGGACTTGCGCGACTTGAGCAGGGTGGTGGGGTTGGCCGCCTGGATGGTCTTCGCGGCGGGGGCGATGGCGGCCGCCACGGAAACCACCACGCGCCCGCTGTCGAACAGCAGGCTGTCTTCGGCCGTCAGCTCGCCGAGCGCGTCGGTGACCGTGGCGTAGTCGGCGATGCGGATGCCGTCGGCCGCCAGCGCGACCACCAGGGCGTCATTCAACTTGCCGCGACCCACGAACAGCGTGGCATGGCCGGCGGCCTGCACCAGCAGGTGGCCAAGGAACACCGGATTGCATTCGACGTCGCTGCCGCGCAGGTTGGTCAGCCACGCGATGTCGTCGAGGCTGGAAATCAGGTGATGGCTCGCGCCGAGCTTGCGCATGGCCGTGCGCAGCCGGGAGAGCTTGTCCGCGCGCGAGGTGATCGCGTAGCGAAGCGGATGCTCGACCACCGGGTTGCCGGGCAGGGCCGGGCGGTCGCGCCAGATCTCGCCCGGAAGATCCAGGTCCGTGCGCAGTCGCGCACCGACGCCTTGCAGCCGGCCATCCAGCTGGCGCGCGGTGGCCAGCGCAAGGCTGTCGCCGGCCACGGCCAGGGTCTGGCCAGGCTGCAGGTGCTGCTGCAGCCAGTCCAGGTGCTCGGGCGCGTGCGCCAGGCGCTGCCGCATCAGCTCGATACCGCTGCCCGCCAGTTGCTGGGTGGCCTGGGTGAAGTAGCGCGAATCGGTCCACAGGCCGGCATGGTCCGCGGTGACCACCAGGGTGCCAGCCGAACCGGTGAAACCGGACAGCCATGTGCGCGCCTGCCAGTGCTCGGGCAGGTATTCGGACAGGTGCGGATCGGCGCTTGGAATCAGGCAGGCGGCGATGCCGCGTTGCTGCATGGTTTGCCGCAGGGCGGCGAGGCGGATGGGCGTGGCGTTGTCCATCGGCAAATGGTAGCAGGGCGCTGCGCACGGTCTGCCCGCCAGGCCGCATCGCCGCGGTCGCCTGCGCAAGAAGTTACCCCTGTGGCATTGTGTCTCGGCGGCAATCAAACGCGGGTTCGAGTCGCTAGCATGCCGCCCGTCCCCACGCAGCACCCTCCCCAGGTCACACGTGAAAATGCATGCTCTTCTCTTGCGCCTGCGCCATGCAGGCGTTGGCGCCGCCGTGTTCCTCAGCGGCTGCAACATGGAAGTTCTCAGTCCCAAGGGCGATGTCGGTGCCCATGAGAAGTCCCTCATCCTGATCGCGCTGGGCCTGATGGCCATCGTGGCGATCCCCGTGATCGCTATGACGCTGTGGTTCGCCTGGCGCTATCGCGCGTCCAATACGAAGGCCACCTATGCGCCGACCTGGGCGCACTCCACGGCCATCGAAGTGGTGGTGTGGACCATCCCCGCGATCATCGTGGCGATCCTGGCCACGATCACGTGGCGCACCTCGCATACGCTCGATCCGTACCGGCCGCTGGCATCGGCGGCCAGGCCGGTCACCATCCAGGCCATCGCGCTGGACTGGAAATGGGTGTTTGTCTATCCCGACTACGGCATCGCCACCGTCAACGAGATCGCCTTTCCGACCGATGTGCCGGTGCGTTTCGAGATCACCTCCGACTCGGTGATGAACGCGTTCTTCATCCCGCAGCTGGGCAGCCAGATCTACGCCATGGCCGGCATGGAAACGCAGCTCAACCTGATCGCGCGCGAGCCGGGCAGCTATGCCGGCCTGTCGTCCAACTACAGCGGTGCGGGCTTCTCGGACATGCACTTCCAGGCCATCGCGACCACCGGGCAGGGCTTCAGGGAGTGGATCGCCAAGGCCCGCGCGACGCCGGCCGCGCTCGACGACGCGGCTTACCGGACGCTGGCCCAGCCCAGCGAGAAGGCGCCGGTCGCCTATTACGGCAGCGTCGCGCCGGGCCTGTTCGCCAACGTCATCGGCAAGTACATGGCCGACGCGTCGCCCGGCGATATGCACATGACCACCCATGGGGGCGAGGCCGCGAGGTCCATGTCCCACACCCAGGCCAAGGCAGGGAAGTAAGCCATGTTTGGAAAGCTCACCCTTTCGGCGATTCCGTTCGAGCAGCCGATCATCATGGCGACCCTGGTCGCCGTCCTTGTCATCGGCGCCGCGCTGCTGGCGATGGTGACGCGTGCGGGCAAGTGGGGTTACCTGTGGTCGGAGTGGTTCACCACGGTCGACCACAAGAAGATCGGCGTGATGTACGTGATAATGGCGCTGGTGATGCTGGTGCGCGGCTTTGCCGACGCCATCATGATGCGCGGGCAGCAGGCGGTCGCCGCCGCCGATGCCGCCGGCTACCTGCCGGCGCACCACTACGACCAGATCTTCACCGCGCACGGCGACATCATGATCTTCTTCATGGCGATGCCGTTCATCACCGGTCTGATGAACCTGGTGGTGCCGTTGCAGATCGGCGCGCGCGACGTGGCCTATCCGTTCCTCAATTCGCTGAGCTTCTGGCTCACCGCGTCCGGCGTGGTGCTGATCATGGCCTCGCTGTTCATCGGCGACTTTGCCGCCACCGGCTGGCTCGCCTATCCGCCGCTGTCGGAGCTCAAGTACAGCCCGGGCGTCGGCGTGGACTACTACATCTGGGCGCTGCAGCTGTCGGGCCTGGGCACCACGCTGAGCGGCATCAATTTCATCGTGACCATCCTGAAGATGCGCGCGCCGGGCATGACCATGATGAAGATGCCGGTGTTCACCTGGACCGCGCTGATCACCAACATCCTGATCGTGGCCGCGTTCCCCGTGCTGACGGTGACGCTGGCGTTGCTGGGCGCCGACCGCTACCTCGGCATGCACTTCTTCACCAACGAACTTGGCGGCAACGCCATGATGTACGTGAACCTGATCTGGATCTGGGGCCACCCGGAGGTCTACATCCTGGTGTTGCCCTGCTTCGGCGCGTACTCGGAGATCGTTTCCACCTTCTCGGGCAAGCCGCTGTTCGGCTACAAGTCGATGGTCTACGCCACCGCGGCGATCGGCGTGCTGTCGTTCCTGGTGTGGCTGCACCACTTCTTCACCATGGGTTCGGGTGCGAGCGTCAATGCCTTCTTCGGCATCATGACGATGATCATCTCGGTGCCCACCGGCGTGAAGCTGTTCAACTGGCTGTTCACCATGTACCGCGGGCGCGTGCATTTCACCGTGCCGATGCTGTGGACGATCGGCTTCATGGTCACCTTCGTGGTAGGCGGCGTCACCGGCGTGCTGATGGCCGTGCCGGGCGCGGACTTCGTGCTGCACAACAGCGTGTTCCTGATCGCGCACTTCCACAACACCATCATCGGCGGCGTCGTGTTCGGCTGTCTGGCCGCGATGAACTACTGGTTCCCCAAGGCATTTGGCTTCCGCTTGCAGGAGCGCTACGGCAAGTACTCGTTCTGGTGCTGGCTGGTCGGCTTCTACGTGGCCTTCATGCCCCTCTACATCCTTGGCCTCAAAGGCATGACGCGTCGCATGAACCATTACAGCAATCCCGAATGGCAGCCGTACCTGGTGGTCGCCCTGGTGGGCGCCCTGATCATCGCGGCCGGTATCTTCTTCACCGTACTGCAGCTGTACGTCAGCATCCGCGACCGGAAGAAGCTGCGCGACCCCAGCGGCGACCCGTGGGGCGGCCGCACGCTGGAGTGGTCCACCAGTTCGCCGGCGCCGTTCTACAACTTTGCCCACCTGCCGCAGGTCCGGGAGCTGGACCCGTTCTGGGAAGACAAGCAGAATGGCATCGCCTATGCGCGACCGACCCGGTACGAAGACATCCACATGCCGCGCAACACCGGCATCGGCGTCTACATGGGTGCGTTCGGCGCGGTGCTCGGCTTTGCGATGACCTGGCACATCTGGTGGATGGCCGCGCTGGGGCTGCTGGGCATGATCGGTGCGTTCATTGCCCGCGCCTACGACCAGGACGTCGACTACTGGGTGCCGGCTGCCGAGGTCGAGAAGATCGAGCGCGCCCGCCTGGCGCCGCTGCAGACGCTCGGCACCACGCAGGTGGTCCCGGTGGCCCCCGCGCGCAAGAAGGTGGCCTGACCCATGGGCAGCACCGCAATCGCCGCTCCGCGCGGCGCGCTCGATGGCATCGCCCACGGCGGCGATGCGCACCACCAAGACGATGGATCCAAGACCCTGCTGGGGTTCTGGATCTATCTGATGAGCGACTGCCTGATCTTCTCCGCGCTGTTCGCCACGTTTGCCGTGTTGGCGAACGCCACGGCAGGCGGCCCGGGCGGCAAGGAGCTGTTCGAGCTGCCCTATGTGCTGGGCGAGACCATGCTGCTGCTGGTCAGCAGCGTCACCTTCGGCATGGCCATGCTCGGCATGCATGCCGGTCGTCGCAGGCAGGTGCTCGCCTGGCTGGCGGTGACGTTCGTGTTTGGCGCCGGCTTCATCGGCATGGAGGTGCATGAGTTCGCCCTGCTCATCCATGAGGGCGCGGGCCCGGGCCGCAGCGCCTTCCTGTCCGCGTACTTCACCCTCGTCGGCACCCACGGCCTGCACGTGGCCTCGGGCCTGGTCTGGCTGCTGGTGATGATGGACATGATCCGGCGCTACGGCCTCAACGATGCCACCCGTCGCCGCCTGTCGTGCCTGAGCCTGTTCTGGCATTTCCTGGATGTGGTGTGGATCTGCGTGTTCACCTTTGTCTACCTGCGGGGGGCCATCTGATGTCCGCGGCTCACGATTCCCCTCACGCGGCTCCCCACGAGGCCGCCCACGGCAGCACCCGTTCCTATCTGATCGGCTTTGCGCTGTCGGTGCTGCTGACCCTGGCCTCGTTCGGCGTGGTCATGAGCGGCCTGGTGCCGCACGACCTGATGATGCCGGGCATCGTGCTGTTCGGCGTGGCCCAGCTGGTGGTCCAGCTGGTGTGCTTCCTGCACCTGGGCGCGTCGCCGTCGCAGCGCGGCAACCTCGCCATCCTGTTGTTCACCCTGCTGATCCTGGCCATCGTGGTGGTCGGTTCGCTGTGGGTGCTGCACAACATGAACGCGAACATGCTGCATCCGATGCCGGCCATGCTGCCGGTGGAGTAGGCCGGGCCTCAGGCTCGTCACTCCGGCGAAGGCCGGAGCCCGGCGCGTCCAGGGCGCTGGGAAAGTCGCGGGATGGCTCGTCTCGGCCCGCTGCAAGGCGCCGCCGGCGCTCGGCGGCATGGCCATGCGGGATCCTGGGGCACCGCAAGTGGGTCCCGGGGAGCCCTGGGTGAACGCCCCAGTCAGCCACGTATTCGCAAACCCTCGCGGCCAGACCGTTCTTCCCCTAAAATACAAATTTCCAGCACGGCTGCATCCCATGACCCCCCTGATTTTCGTCACCGGCGGTGTGGTGTCCTCTCTTGGCAAGGGCATCGCCGCGGCGTCGCTGGCTTCCATCCTGGAAGCGCGTGGCCTCTCGGTCACCATGATGAAGCTGGATCCCTATATCAATGTGGATCCCGGCACCATGAGCCCCTTCCAGCACGGCGAGGTCTACGTGACCGACGACGGCGCTGAGACCGACCTCGACCTGGGTCATTACGAGCGCTTCGTCCATACCCGCCTCACCGGCAAGAATTCGATCACCACCGGCAAGATCTACGAGTCGGTGATCCGCAAGGAGCGCCGCGGCGACTACCTGGGCGCCACCGTGCAGGTGATCCCGCACATCACCGACGAGATCAAGCACTGCATCCACGAAGCCACCCGCGGCTTCGACGTGGCGCTGGTGGAAATCGGCGGCACCGTGGGCGACATCGAGTCGCTGCCCTTCCTCGAGGCCATCCGCCAGCTGCGCATCGAGCACGGTCCGGAGAAGGTGCTGTTCATGCACCTGACCCTGGTGCCGTACATCAAGGCCGCTGGCGAGATCAAAACCAAGCCGACCCAGCACTCGGTGAAGGAGCTGCGTTCCATCGGTATCCAGCCGGACGTGCTGCTGTGCCGTTGCGAGCAGCCGCTGCCCGATGGCGAGCGCCGCAAGATCGCGCTGTTCACCAACGTGCCCGAGAACGCCGTGATCAGCGCGGCCGACGTCGACATCATCTACAAACAACCGTTGTGGCTGCACAAGCAGGGCCTCGACGAGATCGTGGTGCGCAAGCTGGGCCTGGACGCCGGCCCGGCGGACCTGTCCGGCTGGCAGCGCACCGTCGATGCGGTGGAGCACCCGAAGGACGAGATCACCGTCGCCATCGTCGGCAAGTACGTCGAGCACAAGGACGCCTACAAGTCCTTGGGCGAGGCGCTGCGCCACGGCGGCATCAAGCAGCTCACCCGCGTCAATCTCAACTGGGTTGATTCGGAGCAGGTCGAGGCTGACGGCGCCGCCAGGGTGCTGGGCAATGCCGACGCCATCCTGGTGCCGGGCGGCTTCGGCAAGCGCGGTTTCGAGGGCAAGGTGCTAGCGGCGAAGTACGCCCGTGAGCATGGCGTGCCTTACTTCGGCATCTGCTACGGCATGCATGCCGCGGTGGTGGATTTTGCCCGCCACGTGGCCGGTCATGCCGAAGCCGACTCCAGCGAGAACGACCGCAATACACCGGACCCGGTGATCGCCCTGATCACCGAATGGACCACCGCCACGGGCGAAGTCGAGCAGCGCAGCGAGCGCTCGGACCTGGGCGGCACCATGCGCCTGGGTGCCCAGGAGTGCCGCCTCAAGGCCGGCACGCTGGCGCGCGACCTGTACGGCCAGGACGTGGTGCGCGAGCGCCATCGCCATCGCTACGAATTCAACAATCGCTATCGCCAGTCGTTCGAGGACCTGGGCATGGTGATCTCGGGCAAGTCGATGGACGACCTGCTGGTCGAGATCGTCGAGCTGCCGCAGCAGAAGCACCCGTGGTTCCTCGGCTGCCAGGCGCATCCGGAATTCACCTCCACGCCGCGCGACGGCCACCCGCTGTTCATCGGTTTCGTCCACGCCGCCCGCGAATTCAAGGCGGTGCGCGAGGGTGAGCGCCTGGCGAAGGAGTCCGTTGCATGAAGTTGTGTGGCTTCGAGGTCGGCCTGGACCAGCCGCTGTTCCTGATCGCCGGGCCCTGCGTGGTCGAATCCGAGCAGCTGCAGCTGGACACCGCCGGCAAGCTCAAGGAAATCACCGGCAAGCTCGGCATCAACTTCATCTTCAAGTCGAGCTTCGACAAGGCCAACCGTTCGTCGCTCAACAGCTTCCGCGGCCCCGGCATGGAAGCGGGCCTGAAGATCCTGGCCGAAGTGAAGCGCCAGCTTGGCGTGCCGCTGCTCACCGACGTGCACGAATACACGCCGATGAACGAAGTGGCGGCCGTGGTCGACGTGCTGCAGACGCCGGCCTTCCTGTGCCGCCAGACCGATTTCATCCAGCACGTGGCGCGCGCCGGCAAGCCGGTGAACATCAAGAAGGGCCAGTTCCTCGCGCCGTGGGACATGAAGCACGTGGTCGACAAGGCCAAGGCCGTCGGCAACGACGACATCATGGTCTGCGAGCGTGGCGCCAGCTTCGGCTACAACAACCTGGTGTCGGACATGCGTTCGCTGAGCGTGATGCGTGACACCGGTTGCCCGGTGGTGTTCGACGCCACCCACTCGGTGCAGTTGCCGGGCGGGCAGGGCACCAGCTCGGGCGGCCAGCGCGAATTCGTGCCGGTGCTGGCGCGCGCGGCGGTGGCCGTGGGCGTGGCCGGCCTGTTTGCCGAGACGCACCCGGATCCTTCCAAGGCGCTGAGCGACGGCCCCAACGCCTGGCCGCTCGGCAAGATGGAAGCGCTGCTGGAAACCCTGCTCGAACTCGACCAGGTCACCAAGCGACACAGCTTCCTGGAACATACGCTCTGATCCGCCGCGGGGAGGCGACGGCAGCGTAGCCCCCGCGCATCAGGCAGGATGTTCCGCATCGTATCAGTCACCTCATCAAGCTACGGACACCATGAGCACCGAAATCACCCGCATCCACGCCCGTGAAATCCTCGATTCCCGCGGTAATCCCACGCTCGAAGCGGAAGTGACCCTGGCCGGCGGCGGCTTCGGCCGCGCGGCCGTGCCGAGCGGCGCCTCCACCGGCTCGCGCGAAGCGGTCGAGCTGCGCGACGGCGACAAGTCGCGTTACCTGGGCAAGGGCGTGAAGAACGCGGTGGGTAACGTCAACGGCGCCATCGCCAGCGCGCTGAAGGGTTTCGATGCGGCCAACCAGGGTGGCCTCGACGCCAGGCTGATCACCCTCGACGGCACGCCGAACAAGGGCAAGCTGGGCGCCAACGCCATCCTCGGCGTCTCCATGGCCGCCGCGCACGCCGTGGCCGCGCAGAACCGCCAGCCGCTGTGGCAGTACCTCGCCACCATCAACGGCACCACCGGCAAGCCGGGCGCGCTGCCGGTGCCGATGATGAACATCATCAACGGCGGTGCGCATGCCGACAACAACGTCGACGTGCAGGAATTCATGGTGCTGCCGGTCGGCCTGCCGAGCTTTGCCGAGGCGCTGCGCGCCGGCACCGAAATCTTCCACGCGCTCAAGAGCGTGCTCAAGGGCAAGGGCCTCAACACCGCTGTGGGCGACGAGGGCGGTTTTGCGCCGAACCTGCGTTCGAACATCGAAGCGCTGGACACCATCCTCGAGGCCATCAACCAGGCCGGCTACAAGGTCGGCAGCGACATCTTGCTCGGCCTCGACGTGGCCAGCTCGGAGTTCTTCAAGCACGGCAAGTACGACCTGGAAGGCGAAGGCAAGGTCTATACGCCGGCGCAGTGGATCGACGTGCTGGCCAGCTGGTCCAGGCAGTACCCGATCGTGACCATCGAAGACGGCATGGCCGAGGGCGACTGGGACGGCTGGAAGCAGCTCACCGACACCGTCGGCAAGAGCGTGCAGCTGGTGGGCGACGACCTGTTCGTCACCAACCCTGGCATCTTCAAGGAAGGCATCGACAAGCAGATCGCCAACGCGATCCTGATCAAGGTCAACCAGGTCGGCACGCTGTCCGAGACGCTCGAAGCCATCGCGATGGCGGATGCCGCCAAGTACGCGGCGATCGTGTCGCATCGCTCGGGCGAGACCGAGGACACCACCATCTCCGATATCGCCGTGGCGACCACCGCGACCCAGATCAAGACCGGCTCGCTGTGCCGCACCGACCGCGTGGCCAAGTACAACCAGCTGCTGCGCATCGAAGAGGCGCTGGGTTCCGCGGCGCGCTACGCTGGCCGCGAAGCCTTCCCGAACCTGGCCAGCCTGCCGGGCTGAGACGGAGAGCGGATCGCACATGCTGCGCTGGGTCGCCCTGATTCTCCTGCTGGTATTGATCGGTCTGCAGATGAAACTGTGGACCGGCAACGGTGGCGTGCACGAGGTGGAAACCCTGCGCGCCGCGGTGAAGAAGCAGGGTGAGGACAACGACAGGCTGGTCCAGCGCAACCAGGCGCTCGGCGCGGACGTGAGCGACCTCAAGCACGGCGAACAGGCGGTCGAGGCGCGTGCGCGCGCCGAACTGGGCCTGATCAAGCCGGGCGAGACGTTCTACCAGGTGGTCGAGAAGACGGGTGCCGGCCAGGCGCCCGCGTCGGCCGCATCCAGCGGCGGACACTGAGCATGGGACCTCTGTGGTGCGTGGTGCCGGCGGCGGGGCGCGGCACCCGCGTCGGCGGTCAGCTTCCCAAGCAATACCTTCCCCTGGCCGGCCGGCCGTTGATGCTGCATACGCTGGAACGACTGGCGGCACACCAGCAGATTGCCGGCCTGATGGTCGTGTTGGGCGGCCGGGACGAGCACTGGCCTGCCATCGGCCAGCTCGAGGGCAAGCCCGTGCTCACCACCGTCGGCGGCGCGGAGCGCTGTGATTCGGTGCTCGCGGGCCTGCGCGCCTTGCCTGCCGAGGTGACCGACGATGCCTTTGTGCTGGTGCACGATGCCGCAAGGCCGTGCGTGCGCCAGGCCGATATCGCCCGCCTGATCGAACTGGCGGTGCCGGCCGGCGGTGGCCTGCTGGGCGCGCCGTTGCGCGACACGCTCAAGCGTGCCGATGACGGCGGGCGTAGCCAGGCGACCGAACCACGCGATCATCGCTGGCGCGCGTTCACGCCGCAGCTTTTTCGTCGCGGCGAACTGTCGGCCGCCCTGCTGGCCGCTTCCGTGACCGGCGTGACGGTCAGCGATGAAGCGATGGCGATGGAACATGCCGGCTTCGCGCCGCTGCTGGTCGAGGGGGCCGAGGACAATATCAAGGTGACCACCGCCGCGGATTTCGCACTGGCCGAATTCCTGTTGCCAAGAACCCTTTGAGGAACTCCACATGATGCGGATTGGCCAGGGCTTCGATGTCCACACGTTCGGCGAAGGCGATCACGTGATGCTCGGCGGCGTGCGCGTGCCGCACGAGCGGGGCCTGGTGGCGCACTCCGATGGCGACGTGGTGATCCATGCCCTGTGCGACGCCATCTTTGGCGCGCTGGCGCTGGGCGACATCGGTCGGCATTTCCCGCCGTCGCAAGCGCAATGGCGCAACGCGGACAGCCGGATCTTCCTCCGCCACGCTGCGCGGCTCATGCGCGAGCAGGGCTATGCGCTGGGCAATGCCGACGTCACCGTAATCTGCGAGGCGCCCAAGGTGGGGCCGCACGCCCAGGCCATGCGCGAGGCCGTGGCAACCGAGCTGGGCTGTGACATCGGCCGCATCAGCGTCAAGGCCACCACCACCGAAAAGCTCGGTTTTACCGGGCGCGGCGAAGGCATCGCCGCGCAGGCCTGCGTGTTGCTGGTGCTTGCATGAGCGAGGCCGCTGGCGGCCTTGCCGGTTTCTCGGTGTCGCCACGTCGCGCCTGATCCAATGCATCGGGCAGCGCAGGCGGCGCTGTCGCCCTCCCGTTTTCTTCAGGCCGGTTGCACCGGCGGAGTCCCATGTCCGAACTCGAACTGCCTTATGCCTATGGCCATCCGCCGCTGACGGCGGTGTTGCGAAGCACGCCCGAAGATTTCCAGGTCGAGGAAATCCTCGGCTACGACGCCGATGGCGAAGGCGAGCACGCCCTGCTGTGGGTGGAGAAGCGCGGCTCCAACACCGACTGGGTGGCCAAGGAGCTGGCTCGTTTTGCCGAAGTGCCGCCGCTGAATGTGGGCTACGCCGGCCTGAAAGACCGCCATGCGGTGACCCGCCAGACCTTCTCCGTGCAACTGGCCGGCAAGCCTGATCCGGACTGGTCCGCGTTTCCGCATGCCGAAGTGAAGGTGCTGGCCGCGACCCGCCACAAGCGCAAGCTCAAGCGCGGTGCGTTGCGGGGCAATCGCTTCGTGCTGGTGTTGCGCCAGGTGCAGGGCGACCGCGCGGTGACCGAGCAGGTGCTGCAGCAGATCGCCCGGCGCGGCGTGCCCAACTATTTCGGCGAGCAGCGTTTTGGCCGCGAAGGTGGCAACGTGGCGCAGGCGCGGGCGATGTTCGCCGGCCGGCGCGTCGATCGCGACAAGCGCCATTTCCTGCTCTCGGCCGCCCGCTCGCACATCTTCAACGCGGTGCTGGCGGCGCGGGTCGAGCAAAGCACGTGGGACAGTCCCATGGAAGGGGAGATCTGGGCGCTGGCCGGTTCCCGTTCGTGGTTCGGCCCCGAGCCGTTCGATGCCGTGCTGTCCGAACGCCTGGCTCGCGGGGACATCCATCCCTCGGGGCCGCTGTGGGGCCGTGGCGAGACACCCGCGAAGGCGGATGCGGCGGCGCTGGAGAACGCCATGGCAGTCGCCAACGCCGATCTTTCGGAAGGCCTGGTGGCCGCCAAGATGGATCAGGAACGCCGCGCCTTGCGCATGATTCCGCAGAACCTGGCCTGGCGCTGGCTCGACGACGAAGCGCTGGAACTGAGCTTCGAATTGCCGGCCGGCGCGTATGCCACGACCGTGGTGCGCGAACTGGCCCTCACCGCCTAGCTTTCGGCTTCCTCTCCCCGCCGGGGAGAGGGCGCAAAAGTGCGACGCGCTCGGCTTTAAATCCTCGACGCCGTGGCGCGTTGCAGTGAAGCGGCTATGTAGAGGCGGAGGTGTCCCGCATCGAGGCACAAAGACCGTTCCGGTCTGTATCCAACCCTTCGCCGCGAGCTCTTGAGGCCATTCTCTTTGGGTTACTTTTCTCTTGGGCCAGCGAGAGAAAAGTGACTCGGCCTCCGGCAGGAGGTCGAAACGCCCGCTGCGCAAGCGGCAAGCTGGCGAAAGCGCCCGGGAACGAAGCGAAAGAAAAGTCCACACGATCACGCCCGATCCACGCCACGCGAGCCCCCGCCCTTTGCCCCAACCCGCTTCCCATAGGGAGAGGGGAGCAAAAGCTAAGCCTTCAACAGCACCACCACCGCTCCCGTGCCACCCTGCATCGGCCGTGCCGACGCAAACGCCACCACGTCATCACGCCGGCGCAACATTCGATCGGTGAGCACCTTGAGCACCGGGCCGGCGGCGCGCGAGCGCAGGCCCTTGCCGTGCACGATGCGCACGCAGCGGAAACCGCGGCGCTTGGCCTCGGCCAGGAAGTCCACGATGGTGGCCTGCGCGGCGGCGGCGTTCATCTGGTGCAGGTCGATGTCGTCCTGGATGCTGAACTGGCCACGCTTGAGCTGGCGCAACAGCTTGGGCGGATAGCCATCGCGCAGGTAGCTCAGCTCCTCGCCGACTTCGATCAGGCCCGGATCGAAGGCCATGTCCAGCAACTCGCCGGGAACGGCGGCCTCGTCGGCCTCGAACATGCGCGGTTCGGGCTCGGGCCTGGGCGTGGCCGGTGCCGGCGCGACCGGCTTGAACGGTCGCACGTCGCCGATGGCATCGCGGAACAGCCTGGCGTCGTCGTCGGTAACCTGGGCGGGAGGACGGTGTTTCATCGCTGCATCGTAATGCAGGTTTTGCCGGCTGGCGTCGCGTCGTCCGGCGAGTCGCAGGGCGGCGAGCGGCGGGCGGGAACAGGGCCTGCCGGACCGTCAGAAACGTCGTGAAACAGGTGCCCCGCTCCGGTAGACTTCTGGCTTCACACGGCGCGCGTTTGCCTGCAGCCAGCCGCCGCGATTGGCTCTGAACGGATCATCATGCGAGTTCTGGTAAGCAACGACGATGGTGTGGATGCCCCGGGCATCCGCGTGTTGGCCGAGCGCCTTGGCGCGGTGGGCCAGGTGACGGTGGTGGCGCCCGATCGCGACCGCTCCGGCGCCAGCAATTCGCTTACGCTCGACGCCCCGATCCGCGCCCTGCGCATGGACAACGGCTACTACCGCGTGGCCGGTACGCCGACCGACTGCGTGCACCTGGCCCTGGCCGGCCTGCTCGACCATGAGCCCGACATCGTTGTCTCAGGCATCAACAATTCCGCCAATCTCGGCGACGACGTGATTTATTCCGGCACGGTGTCGGCGGCCATGGAAGGGCGCTTCCTGGGCCTGCCGGCCATCGCCGTATCGCTGGTCAGCAAGGATCACCACGGCGTGCACTACAACTCGGCCGCCAACGCCGTGCTGTTGCTGATGCAGCGCCTGCTGGTCGACCCGCTGCCGGCGGACACCATTCTCAACGTCAACGTGCCGGACCTGCCGTGGGAAGAGATCCACGGCTTCGAGGTGACCCGGCTGGGCAAGCGCCATCGCTCGGCTCCGTGCATCCGCCAGACCGACCCGCGTGGCAAGACCATCTGGTGGATCGGCCCGGCGGGCGCCGTGGACGACGCCGGCCCGGGCACCGACTTCGACGCGGTGCGCCGTGGCTATGTCTCGGTCACGCCGATCCACGTGGACCTGACCCGCTTCCAGGCGCTGGAAAAGGTCAGCAGCTGGGTCAGCACGCTGACCGAAGGCATGGCCGACAAGCCGGCCGGCGACAAGGCGGCCTGAGGTGAACGTGCATCCGTTGCCGCCATCGGCACTGAAAGGCGAGGGCATGACCTCGCAGCGTGCGCGCGATCGCCTCGCCACCAAGCTCAAGGAAGAGGGCATTCGCGACCAGCGCGTGATCGACGTGATCCGCAACACGCCGCGCCATCACTTCATCGACCAGGCCTTGCACTCGCGCGCCTACGAGAACACCGCGCTGCCGATCGGCCATGGCCAGACCATCTCGCAGCCGTGGGTGGTGGCGCGCATGACCGAGGCGCTGCTCGAATTCGGCGTGCCGCAGAAAGTGCTCGAGATCGGCACCGGCTCGGGTTACCAGGCGGTGGTGCTCGCCCAGGTCGTGCCGCAGGTCTTCACCGTGGAGCGCATCGAAGAGTTGCTGCGCCAGGCACGTCGCCGCTTCCGCCAGCTGGGGCTGGGCAATATCCGCTCGCGGCATGACGACGGCAAGCTCGGCTGGCCCGACGAGGCACCGTTCGACGCCATCATCCTGACCGCCGCGGGCGACGCCATTCCGCACGCCGTGCTCGATCAGCTCAGCCCCACCGGCGTGCTGGTCGCGCCGGTCGGTTCGCCCAGCAACCAGATGCTGATCCGCATGCGTGGCGACGGGCAGGGCGACTTTATCCAGGAGGAACTGGCCGCGGTCAGTTTCGTGCCGCTGCTGGGTGGCATCGGCTGATGCCACAGGGAATCTGCTGAATGCGTCTTTTCGGTTCGTTGTACGCGCGGGCATTGACCTGGGCGCGTCACCCCCGGGCTGTGTACTTTCTTTGCGGGCTGAGTTTCGTCGAAGCCTTCATTTTTCCGATCATGCCGGAAGTGATGCTGGCGCCGATGATGCTCGGCAAGCGGCACAAGGCGTTTTTCTACGCCAACGTCAGCCTGCTGTTTTCCCTGCTCGGTTCGCTGGTGGGCTATGCGCTGGGCCACTGGGCGTTCCAGGCGCTTTCGCCACTGCTCGACACGCTGCACTTGCTCGCGCCGATCGAAACGGGCGTGGCCAACCTGCGGGCGCAGATGAACCAGCATTGGCTCGGCCTGCTGCTCGTGCTGGCCCTGGCGGCGCTGCAGCCCGTCGTGCCGATGAAGTTCGTGACCTGGGCGTCGGGCATCGTCGGCGTGCCGGTGATTCCGTTCCTGGTCTGCATGGCCGTGGGCCGCGGCAAGCGCGTGTGGCTGCTGGCGCTGCTGATCCGCCTGTTCGGCGAGCGGGCGGAGCGCGTCCTGCACAAACACGTCGAGCGCATCGGCTGGGCGGCACTGGTGATCCTGGCGGCCTTGCTCGCGTGGCTCTGGTTGCGCTGAACCGTGGCCGCCGGATGGAACGACCCGTCGTGCCGACCCGTATGAAAAAGCCGTTGGGCCTCGTTATGCTGACGCCCATGAATGGGTATCTCCGGTCTTTTGCACTGAGCTGCGCAATACTCGTGTTGGCAGCCTGCGCTGCGAGCCGCCGCACGGTGGTGGTCGAGCAGCCGGCGGCGAGCACGAATGCGCGCCCGGTCGCGGCGCCGGTTCGCAATGCCCCCGGCGGCACCTACAAGGTCGGCAAGGGCGACACGCTGTACTCGATCGCGTTTCGCAATGGCGTGGATTTCCGCGACCTGGCGAGTTGGAACAACATTGCCGCGCCGTACACGATCTGGCCGGGGCAGGAGCTGAAGCTGGCTCCGTCCAATGGCAAGACGCCTGCCGCGGCTCCGGTGCACGCCGCTCCGGTCGCGGTGGCCAGTGCCAGGCCGCCGGCGCCCGCCGCGCCGCATCCGGCGGTGCCCGGCAAGCCGCCGCAGGGCTCCGAGCCTGTCTCCGAGTCCACGCCGGCTACGGCAGCTGCCGCACCGCCCGCCACCTCGGCACCCGCTGCGGTCACGACACCGGTCGTGCCGGTGGCGGGCGCACCCGCCGCGACAGCCAGCAATACGCCGCCACCGGCTCCGGTTGCGCCGGCGGCGCCCGGCGCGACCCGCAGTAATGGTGGCGTGGCCTGGCGTTGGCCGGCCGATGGCTCCCTGATCAAGCGCTACCAGTCCGGCGACGCGATTCCCGGCATCGAGATTGCCGGCAAGACCGGCGACCCGGTGCGTGCGGCCGCCGACGGCGTGGTGGTGTACAGCGGCAACGGCCTGGTGGGCTATGGCGAGTTGATCATCGTCAAGCACAACGACAGCTTCCTGTCTGCCTATGGCCACAACAGCAAGCGCCTGGTGAAGGAAGGTCAGCGGGTCAGCGCCGGCCAGCAGATTGCCGAAATGGGAGCCACGGGCGCCTCGCGCGACGAGCTGCAATTCCAGATCCGCAAGGACGGCAATCCGGTCGATCCGATGGGTTATCTGCCGTCGCGTTGATGGCGCCTGTCGGGTCGGGACGAGTGTCAGGCCGGAATCGGTGCCGGCCGCGCTTATCGCACGGCCCGGCTCACGTCACGCGCCCGGGCGGTCGGTCGGCAGGATGAACGCGGCCACCACCCGCCGGCTCTCGGCGGCGAGCAGGTCGTAGGTGCGTGCGGCAGCGGCGTTGTCCATCACCTCGATGCCGATGCCCTTGCGCAGCAGCCCGGCCATGAACGCCGCGGCGGGAAACACCTGACGCTCGCCGGTACCCAGGATGACCAGTTCGGGCTTCAGTTCGAGAATGGCGTCGACGTGGCTGGCATCCAGTTCGCCGGATGCGGCCACCGGCCAGTTTTCCACGGCGCGGTCCGGTGCCAGCAGGAAGCTGGCCGTGAGCTCGCGATCCACCACGGTGATGCTGCGAGCCCCCACGCGGCGCACGAACAGATAGTTGTCCGGGCGATCGAGCGAGAGATCCATGCGGGCTGACTCTTAGCGGGGCAGGGCGAGCTTGGGCTCGTCTTCGTTGCGGCGGAACAGCACCACGACATGGCCGATTTCCTGCACGTTTTCCGAGCGGGTGCCGTCGGCGAGGAAGTCGATCTGCGCCTGGCGCTCGTCCTTGTCGCCGCCGGAAAGCTTCACCTTCACCAGTTCATGGTGGGTCAGGGCCAGGTCCAGCTCCTTGAGCACGGCATCGGTCGCACCCTTGTTGCCGAGCAGGATGACGGGGTGGAGATCGTGGGCGAGGCTGCGCAGATAACGGCGCTGCGAGGGGGAAAGAGCCATGCGTTCAGTCTCGGATTCGCGGCAATGAGACTGCAAAGGGTATCATGCAGGCCACTTCCCCCGTATCCGTGGCTGTCGCCGATCATGTCCCGCAGCAAAAGTAGTTCCCGCTGGCTGCGGGAGCACTTCGATGATGTCTATGTGAAGAAGGCCCAGGCCGAGGGCCTGCGCTCCCGTGCCGTGTTCAAGCTGGAGGAGCTGGTCGACCGTGACCGCCTGCTCAAGCCCGGCATGCGCGTGGTCGACCTCGGTGCCGCCCCGGGGGGCTGGTCCCAGCTGGTGCGCCAGCGCCTGGGCGATACCGGCACCGTGGTGGCGCTGGATATCCTGCCCATGCAGGGCATCGGGGGGGTGGACTTCCTGCAGGGCGATTTCCGCGAGGAGTCCGTCCTGCGCGAGCTTGAGGGCCGCCTGGCGGGCAACAAGGTCGATCTTGTGCTGTCCGATATGGCCCCCAATATGAGTGGCGTGGCCCTGGCCGATCAGATCCGCGCGATGGACCTGGCCGATCTGGCGCTGGATTTCAGTCGCCAATGGCTCAAACCGGGCGGGTCATTCCTGATCAAGTTGTTCCAGGGGACCGGCTTTGACGATTACATACGCAGCTTGCGCGCGGACTTCACCCGCGTGACGATGCGTAAACCTAAGGCCTCCCGCGCACGTTCGCGGGAGGTGTATGCATTGGCCGTGGGTCTCAAGACCCGCGGTGGGCAACCGGGCGAGAACCGTGCATGAATGAAATGGCGAAAAACCTGCTGCTCTGGCTGATCATCGCGGTGGTCCTGCTGACGGTGTTCCAGAGCTTCAATCCGCATGGCGCGTCCGCTTCGGATCTGCCTTACAGCAGCTTCGTGCAGAGCGTGGACAACGGCAACGTGTCCACGGCCACCATCAGTGCCGACCAGCCCGCCACCATCAGCGGCAAGCTGAAGGACGGCAGCGCGTTCCGCACCGTGGCCCCGGTGCTTGGCTGGTCCACCAACTCGGTGGTCAAGCAGATGCAGGACAAGGGCGTGGAAGTGCGCCAGGAGCCGTCCAACAACGGCTTCTCGCTGCTGGGCCTGCTGCTCAACTGGCTGCCCATCATCCTGATCGTCGGTGTGTTCATCTGGTTCATGCGCCAGATGCAGGCAGGCGCCGGCGGGCGCGGCGCCATGAGCTTCGGGCGCTCGCGCGCCAAGCTGCAGGGCGAGGACCAGATCAAGGTCAACTTCACCGACGTCGCCGGTTGCGACGAGGCGAAGGAGGAAGTCGGCGAGCTGGTCGAGTTCCTGCGCGACCCGGGCAAGTTCCAGAAGCTGGGCGGCAAGATCCCGCGCGGCGTGCTGATGGTGGGTCCGCCGGGCACCGGCAAGACCCTGCTGGCCAGGGCGATTGCGGGCGAAGCCAAGGTCCCGTTCTTCTCGATCTCCGGCTCCGACTTCGTCGAGATGTTCGTGGGCGTCGGCGCCAGCCGCGTGCGCGACATGTTCGAACAGGCCAAGAAGCACGCGCCGTGCATCATCTTCATCGATGAGATCGACGCCGTCGGCCGCCATCGTGGCGCCGGCCTCGGTGGCGGGCACGACGAGCGCGAGCAGACGCTGAACCAGCTGCTGGTGGAGATGGACGGTTTCGAGGGCACCGAAGGCGTCATCGTCATCGCCGCCACCAACCGTCCGGACGTGCTGGATCCCGCCTTGCTGCGCCCGGGCCGCTTCGACCGCCAGGTGGTGGTGGGGCTGCCCGACGTGAAGGGCCGCGAGCAGATCCTCAAGGTCCACCTGCGCAAGGTGCCGACCGCTGCCGACGTCGAGCCGATGACGATCGCGCGCGGAACCCCGGGCTTCTCGGGTGCGGACCTGGCCAACCTGGTCAACGAGGCGGCGCTGTTCGCCGCCCGCGAGAACGCCCGCGACGTGCGCATGAGCCATCTCGACAAAGCGCGCGACAAGATCCTGATGGGCACCGAGCGCCGCTCGATGGCCATGAGCGAGGACGAAAAGAAGCTGACCGCCTATCACGAGGCCGGCCACGCCATCGTGGGACGCCTGGTGCCCGAGCACGATCCGGTCTACAAGGTGACGATCATCCCGCGCGGCCGCGCGCTGGGCGTCACCATGTACCTGCCGGAAGGCGACCGCTACAGCATGAATCGCGTGGCGATCGAATCGCGCCTGTGCGCCCTGTATGGCGGTCGCGTGGCCGAGGCGCTGATCTTCGGCGAGGACAAGGTCACCACCGGTGCGTCCAACGACATCGAGCGCGCCACCAGCATGGCCCGCAACATGGCCACCAAGTGGGGCCTGTCGGACAAGCTTGGCCCGATGACCTATGGCGAAGAAGAGGACGAAGTGTTCCTCGGTCGCGCCGTCACGCAGCACAAGAACGTCTCCAACGAGACGGCGCGCAAGATCGACGAGGAAGTGCGTGACATCCTCGATCGCGCCTATGCGCGCACCAAGGACCTGCTGACCGAAAACATCGACAAGCTGCACGTGATGGCCGACGCGCTGCTGCAATACGAGACCATCGACGCGCACCAGATCGACGACATCATGTCCGGTCGCGTGCCGGGCCCGCCGGCGGACTGGTCGAAGAACTCCAGCACCGGCAGCACGCCGCCACCGCCGCCGCCGCGTGGCGACGCGGGTGCGAAAGTGGGTGATCCCGCCACGCAGAACCGCATGGCCGATCGCTGATCGGCCACTGGCGGCGCAACAGGAAAGGCGGCCCGGTGGCCGCCTTTTTTTCATGGTTTGAGACGCGCAGCGGAAGCGCCTCGCGAGTCGCCACGATGAACCGATGACGCGCTCAGGTGTAGCCGAACAGGCCATGCGCAGCTAAACTAGCGTGCTGTGGCGGCGTGCTCTCGTTGACGAAAGTGAAGATTGTTCGACGACGATGCAAAAAATATGAAAAAAAGTATTGACGCACCCGCCTCGAATCTGAATAATTCCGCTTCTCGCTTCGGCGCTTTCCACTTCGGTGGTTAAGCGACCAGGCAAAGGTTTAAAAACGCGCCCGTAGCTCAGTTGGATAGAGTACCAGGCTACGAACTTGGTGGTCGGGAGTTCGAATCTCTCCGGGCGCGCCATTTGAAGCAGGTTGTGATGTTCGCATCACGGCTTGTGCCGCAAGGCAGTGAATCGCCAGGCGGACCGGACGAAAGTTGAAGTTCGGTGTGCTTTAGATACGGATTGACTAGGCCAAGCGTCACCCGTAGCATTTCAAAGCTTCAGCCCGCGAAGGTTGAGGGTTCGAAATCGGGGTATAGCTCAGCCTGGTAGAGCGCCAGCTTTGGGAGCTGGATGTCGTGGGTTCGAATCCCTCTGCCCCGACCAAGCAGACGTTCATGCACAATGTGCACAGGCGCCTGTAGCTCAACCGGATAGAGCATCGGCCTTCTAAGCCGACGGTTGCAGGTTCGATTCCTGTCGGGCGCGCCAATTCAAGTTTTATGGTGGGCGTAGCTCAGTTGGTTAGAGTACCGGATTGTGATTCCGGTTGTCGTGGGTTCGAATCCCATCGTCCACCCCAAATTTGCTCGTTGTTACAAGTCAGTTTTCAGGGCCGTTAGCTCAGTTGGTAGAGCAGTTGACTCTTAATCAATTGGTCGAAAGTTCGAATCTTTCACGGCCCACCAATTGAAAGGCACCCAGGGGAACCTGGGTGCCTTTTTCTTTGCGCGTCATTCCGCAGCGAAGCGGGAAGCGCGGCGAATTACCGGGCATGCCGGTCAGAACGAACCGGGCGGCGCCTTCTCGCCCAGCCAGCCTTCCGGCGGGCGCACGCCGGCCCGCAGTGCGCGCCATGCGCCCAGGCAACCGACCAGGAAGTGACGCGTCGGGCCGATGATGCGTCCCAGCGGCGCCTTCAGTGCGTCGGCGGCCGGCGACTCGCCAGGATAGGACGGCACCACGTGCAGCTTCTTGCGCAGCACGCGGTTGACCTGGTGCACGCGCGCCATGCGCCGGGTGTCGTCCGTATAGAAGGTGACGCCGATGGAGGCGGACACGCCATTGCCTGGACTGGCCCACTCGCGCCCCGTGTTGGCCATGTGCGGCGACGTGCTCGGGAAGTACACGCCGTCGCCGGGACCGCTGTCGAAGTCATGCACGCGCGCGCGGTACTCATCCTTGAAGCGCACCTTCCGCAGCGAGCGATCGACGATGAAGTCTTCCACCGCATCGGCCGGCACCGTTTCGCGGTCGAACGGATCCCACACGCTCAGCGTCTTGCGTCCATGCAGCTGCAACCAGAAGTTGTTCTCGCGATCGATGTGGAATGGCGTCACCGACGGCGGCGCCGAGATGAAGACGAAGCCCATGACGTCGAAGATGCCCGACTGTTCGCGCTCGATGGCAGGGCGCACGGTCTCGAGGATCTGGTCGAGCAGCTTGCGATACCGCGGAATGGTCTGCACGTGATACAGCGCGATCCACGAGCCGGGTTCCTCGATGCGCCGGAAGAACTCCTCGATGCCGCGTCCCTCGGGATGGTGGTCCTCATGCGCGAAGGGCGAGGCCTGCGTGATGTCCGGTTGCACGAAGCGGCAATGCCCCAGCGGCATCAGCTCCTTGGCGAGTTGCGCCAGTTCGGGTAGCTGGAACAGCGGATGCACATGGAAATTGTGGCGCAGCTTGCCGACGCGGCGGGTCGAGAAATGGCCCGCGTCGACCGGTTCGACGCGATACGAATCTGGTACGGCTGCAGCGTCCGCACGAAGGCTGTCGCTCATGGTGGTCATGCGCCCCCTCCGCCAGCTGCGTATTTCAGGCATGCAGATCGTCGGGTACGCGGGGCGCGCAACGCCATCGGCCAAACGGTCTAAAACCGCGGGCGCGCACGCGTGTCCGTCGCCTGGCCGACCCGGGCCGCGGGGCCTTGCCGGCTTCTCCCCCCATCCTGTCTACGCCCTTTGGCCGCTGGCCGCGGCTCCCGGAGAGGGGGATTTTGGCGTCGCGGCATGGCCGGCGGCCCGTCCCGGCGGAATGCCATGTGCGGCAAGTCATAGCTCTTATGATTTTGTCAAGCCTTCAGGGTGATTGGATATACTCGATCGTGACGTGGTTCACAGTTTCTAGTCAGGGGGCCGCCATGAAGAGCTTTCGTCACGTTCTCGTGCTGTGCGTAGCACTGTTGTTGACCGCGTGCGCTACCGGTCGGGGTTCGACGGATGCGCCGAAGGTCGAGCAGGGCGCGCAGGCTGTAACGACTTATCGCATCGGGGTCGACGACCAGCTGCAGATCACGGTCTGGCACAACGCGGACCTCAGCGTGAGCGTGCCGGTGCGGCCGGACGGCATGATCACGGTGCCGCTCATCGGCGACGTGGTGGCGGGCGGCAAGACCACCGAGGAAGTGTCCGCCCAGATCAAGGACAAGCTGCAGGCCTATGTCCGCGACCCGCAGGTGGCGGTCATCCTCACCGAGCTGCGTAGCCATGAGTATCTGTCGCGTGTCAGGGTGACGGGCGCCGTGCGCACGCCGGTGTCGATTCCCTATCGCCAGGGCATGACCGTGCTCGACGCGGTCCTCGCCGCCGGCGGCACGACGGAATTTGCGGCGCCGGACCGCACCGAACTCTATCGCGAGGGGCGCGATGGCGTGACCAAGCCTTATTCGATCCGGCTGGACAAGGTGCTCAAGCAAGGGGACCTGGCGACCAACTATCCGGTGCAGCCAGGGGATGTCGTGACCGTGCCGTTGCGTGCCTTCTGATACCGGGGAGTGTCCATGGAGCGGGACAAGGGCGAATCGCTATGAGTGGGGAACTCACACCTTTTGCAAGCATGGTGCCGGCGCTGGTGAGCGAAGCACGGCGGCGTCGCCTCACGCTGGGCGTGATCTTCGCGCTGATCGCCATTGCGGCACTGGTGACGGGGGTGCTGTGGCCGAAGAAGTACGAGGCCTCCACCACCATCCTCGCCCAGGAAAGCAGCATCATCTCGCCCCTGATGGAAGGGGCGGCCACGGCGACCGCGAACAAGAACCGTGCAAGCATCGCGCGTGACGTGATCTTCAGCCGCAAGGTGATGTCGGAGATTCTGGTGCAGGGTGGCTGGATGGCAACGCATCCGTCGCCCCTCGAACAGGACCGGCTGATCGAAGGCATCAAGTCGCGCACCAAGGTGCAGACGGCGAGCGACAACCTCATCACGATCAGCTATTTCGACAGCGAGCCACGGCGCGCGTACGAAGTGACGCGCCAGTTCGCCCATCTGTTCATCAGCGAGAGCCTGGCCTCCAAGCAGCGCGAGAGCCGCGACGCGTACGAGTTCATCAACAGCCAGGTCGAGGCCTACCGCAAGAAGCTCACCGACGCCGAGGACAAGCTCAAGGCCTACCGCGCCGCCAATGACGAAGCGCGTCCGGGCAGCGAGACGGATACCAATGCGCGCATCAGCCAGCTGCGCGGCCAGATCGAGACGGCACGCATGGACGTGATGGAGCGCCGCTCGCAGGAGGCTTCGCTGGCGGCGCAGCTCACCGGCGAATCCGAAGTGAACACGGTGCAGACCGCGGGCGGCGTGTACGAGACCCAGATGGCGGAACTGCAGGGGCAACTGGACAAGTTGCTGCTGACCTACACCGAGGAATACCCGGACGTGGTCAGGATCCGCCACCAGATGCAGGACCTGCGCCAGCAGATGGCGCAGGACGACCAGCGCAAGGCCGCGGCGCAGCTTGCCGGTACGCCGATGACGCTCGACAGTCGCGTGCAGTTCAACCCCGCCTACCAGCAGATCAAGACGCAGCTTGCCAGCACGCGTGCGTCGACCGCGGCCGCATCGGCGCGCCTGAGCGTCAGCGAAGCGATGCTGCAGACCGAACTGCAGCGGAGCAACCGTATTGCCAACTCGGAAAATGTCACCGCGGAGCTCACGCGCGACTACAACGTCAATCGCGACGTGTACCAGGACCTGCTGAAGCGTCGCGAGAACGCACGCGTGTCGATGAACCTGGACGCCGAGCAGCGGGGCCTGACCTTCCTGGTGCAGAACCCCGCCGTGATGCCGCTGACGCCCTCCGGCCTGCGTTTCATGCACTTCAGCCTGGCCGGCATCGCGCTGTCACTGGCCATTCCGGTCGGCTTGCTGTTCTGCCTGGTGCGGCTGGATCCGCGCGTCCGCTCGGTCGACCGACTGGAGCAGGCCACGGGGCTGGCCGTGCTCGCGGCGATCCCGTTCTACCCCACGCCACGGGACCGCCGGCGCGATCGCTTCCACAACACGCTCCTGCTGATCACGGTGATGGGGGTGGCCGCGATTTACCTGGCCATGTTCTGGCTGAGGTTGAAGCAATGAACATGAAAGACGAGAACGAAACCGAGTTCCCGGGGAGCATCGAGGACGTGCTCGAGGACGCCGCGCGGAACCTGCAGAAGCATCCGGTGACCGGCCATTCCATTGCGCGCATGAGCGATGGTGGCGGCGAGCTGGTCCCGCTGCAGCTGGAGGAGCGCCGCCTCATCCATCGCGAAGAGTCGGTGCGGCGCCAGTCCGACGCGTTCCGCGAGATCCGAACGCGACTGCTCGGCATTGCCGGACAGCAGAATTTCGTGACCCTGGTGGTATCGGTGAGCCCGCGCTCGGGCGGCAGTTTCGTCGCGCGCAACCTGGCGGCGGCGTTTGCCTTCGACGAGGCCAAGACCAGCCTGCTGATCGACTGCAACCTGCGCTATCCGAGCCAGCACAAGGCGCTCGGAGTGGAGCCGGCAGCCGGGGGCCTGATCGACTTCCTGGAGCAGCCGACGCTCGGTATCGAGCCGGTGCTCTATCGCACGGGCATTGCGCGCCTGCGGCTGATTCCGGCAGGCAAGGCGCGCGAGAACAGCGGCGAATATTTCTCGTCGTTCCGCATGAGCACCATGCTGGACTCGCTGCGCTGCCGCTATCCGGACCGCTACCTGTTCCTGGATGGCCCGGCGATCAAGGGCTCGCCCGATGCACGCATCCTGTCTGACCTTGCCGACTTCGTCGTGGTCGTCGCCGGCTATGGCCGCGATACCCCGGCGGCGATCGGCCAGGCCGTCACCAATTTCGATCCGGAAAAAATGGCCGGGGTGGTTTTCAATCACATGCCCTGAGGAGCGCAAATGCGCTGATCTGGAGCGACTCCTGCTGCGACCTATCCATTGGGGGAAGGAATATGGCGGTACGCACGACACTCGCTCGTTCGATTGGCCTGGCCCTGGCGGCCTGTTCGGGCGGAGCCTGGGCAGGCCAGTTCGACTACACGCTCTACGGCACCGTCGAGCACACGGACAACATCGGCCTCACTCCCGACAATCGCGCCAGCAACAATGTGCTGATGCCGGGCGTCAACTTCGGCTACACGGAGAAAGGCTCGACGGTCCAGGCCAACGTCACCGGCAACCTGGAGTACCGCGACTATTCCGGCAACACCTACGACAGCCAGACCCTCGCACAGGTAGCGGCCCAGGCGACCTGGGCGGTGATGCCGCAGCGCCTGGACCTGGTCGTGCAGGACTTTGCCGGGGTGGAGCCGCTGAGCACGCTGGCGGCGAACTCGCCCAACAACCAGCAGCAGACCAATGTGATCGCGGTGGGGCCCACGCTGCACTTTCGCGTGGGCGACGCGATGACCGGCAATGCCGAGCTTCACTACATCAACAGCTACGCCTCCAAGCTCAAGGAGTTCAATTCCTCCCGCGGCCAGGCCGCCGTGAGGCTGTTTCGCGACCTCAGTCCCACCGACCAGGTGTCGGGGAACTTCGAAGCGCAGCACGTCAACTTCAACAACAACGACATCGCCGGGCCCAACTACGACCGCTACGAACTGTACGGCCGCTACACGAGCCGGCTCACCGCGATCGATATCGATGCGGCCCTGGGCTGGACGCACATCGACTACAACCATGGCCAGTCGTTGTCCGACCCGCTGGTAAGGCTGACGCTCGGCTGGCGCGTGTCGGCACGCAACACCATCACGCTCAACGGCTCCTACGAATACGTGGACGCGGCGCAGGACATGCTGCAGCCGACGAACATCATCATCGGCGGCGAACTGGAGCCATTGCAGCCGGTCGCCGATGCCATCGACGCGACGCGCGGCGGCATCAACGTGGGCAATGTCGTCATCAGCGCCGACGTTTACAAGCAACGCCAGATCCAGGCGAGCTACACCTATCGCGCCGACCGCATGACGTTTTCGATCGCGCCGGCTTACAGCAAGCTCGATTACGTCAACGACGCCACGCTCAACCAGACGGGCAAGGGGCTTGGCCTGAGCCTCGATTACCGGGTGACGCCCACGGTCACGGTGTCGGGGTTCGCTTCCGGTGATCGCTTCACTTACGACACGCTCGATCGCCTCGACCGCACCTACCGCTTTGGCGCCGACCTGAACCACCAATGGACGCCGCACTGGAGCTGGCGGGTTTCGTACGTGCGCGAACTGCGCAGCAGCGACGCGGCGGGCCAGAGCTATCACGCCAACGAGTTCTACCTGACGGTGGTGTACAAGCGATGAAGCGGTCCGACGGCGAGCTTCCGTTCTTCTTCGGCGACAACGGCGAGTTGTTCGGCATCTATCACGCTGCCGCGCCGTTGGCCGGCAAGGCCGTGCTGCTGTGCGCGCCGCTGGGCCAGGACTACATCCGCTGTCATCGCATCTATCGGCAACTCGGCAACGCCCTCGCCGCCGAAGGCATGCCGGTGCTGCGCTTCGATTACTACGGCTGCGGGGATTCGGCGGGAGCCAGTGACGAGGTCGAGTGGAATCGGTGCCTGGCGAACACCGCCACCGCTGCCGCCGAGCTGCGCGCGCGCAGCGGGGTGGACAGCGTCATCGCCTTTGGCGCGCGGCTTGGCGCCAGCGTCGCCCTGGGTGCTGCGCGGGCGGCGCGGTTTGCCGACGTGGTGGCATGGGATCCGGTGGTCGACGGCGGTTCGTATGTCGCCACGCTGGACGCCCTGCAGGACGCGCTGCGCATCGATACGCAGCGTTTCGTGAAGCCACGCCAGCTGGCCGAAGCCGATGGCCAGTGGCTGGGTTTCGAGGTCAATCCCGTGCTGCGGGAGCAGATCAGCAGCCTGCACGCCGAATGGTCGACGGTGCCGTCGTTGCTGCTCGATTCGCTGCCCGACACCGCGCCACGTCACTGGCGGCGGTTCGCGGTGGACGAGGCGCGGGTGCGCCCCCTGCAGCCGGCGACGCCCTGGGACGACCTGGTGCGCCTGGAGGCGGCCATTATTTCGCACCCGCTGGTGCAGGCCGTGACCGAGCATCTGCGGGGGGTGCACTGATGCGCGAGCAGGCCTTCCGCTTTGGACGGGCCCGGCACCTGATTGGTATCGCCGGGCTGCCTGATGCCCGCCCCGGCGCCGTGGGCGTGATCGTGCTCAACGCCGGACTGGTCCATCGGGTCGGGCCGTTCCGCATGAACGTCGACATGACTCGGCGGCTGAACCAGGCGGGCTATCCAACGCTGCGCTTCGACTTCTCGACGGTGGGCGACAGCGGCTCCAGCGGCGAATCCCAGTCGCGCGTGCAGCAGGTATGCGCCGACGTGGACGACGCGATGGACCTGCTGCGCCAGCACGCCGGGTGCGCGCGTTTCGTGCTGGTGGGCCTGTGTTCGGGAGCCCAGAACGCGCACACCGTGGCATGCAACGACGACAAGGTGGCCGGTGCGGTGTTCTTGGACGGCTATGCCTACCGCACGCTCGGCTTCAAGCTGCGTCACTACCTGCCGCGCGTCCTCGATGCAGGCCGCTGGCGCCGATGGTTCGCGCGCCGCGCGAAAGACGCGGCCGATGGCGAGAGCGACGCCGTGTTCAGCGTGGCGCCGTCGCCCCGGACCGTGGTGTGCGCCGACCTGGCCGGCATGATCGATCGCGGCCTGAAGCTGTGCCTGGTCTACAGCGGCGGCATCAACATGTACTTCAACCATCCGCGCCAGTTCCGCGAGTGCTTCGGAAACATCATGGCCAGCCCTGCCGTGAGCACGCGCTACATCGAGGAGACCGACCACACCTATGTGCTCGCCAGTGACCGCAGGCGCCTGATCGACCACATCGAGGCGTGGCTCTGCCGCAATTTTCCCATCGTGCCAACGGGTGCATCGTCATGAACGGAGTCCTTGTCACCGGCGGAGCCGGATATATCGGTAGCCATGTCGTGCAGCAGCTCGCGGCTCGAGGCGAGCGCGTGGTGGTCATCGACGATCTTTCCACGGGGTTTCCGGAAGCGGTGCGTGACGCCACCCTGGTGGTCGGCAGCGTGGGCGACCGCGAGCTGGTCTCGCGCGTGCTCGGCGAGCACGACGTCGACACGGTGCTGCATTTCGCCGCGCACACGGTGGTGCCGGAATCGGTGAGCGATCCGGTCAAGTACTACGCCAACAACACCTGCAACACGTGCAACCTGCTGGGGTGCAGCGCCAAGGCGGGCGTGCGCAACTTCATCTTTTCATCGACGGCGGCGGTCTACGGCATGACCGATGGCGGCGTCGCCGACGAAGAGGCGCCGACGCGTCCGATCAACCCCTACGGCATGTCCAAGCTGATGTCCGAGAACATCCTGCGCGACGTCTGCGCCGCCAGTGGCATGCGCCACGTGATCCTGCGCTACTTCAACGTGGCCGGTTGCGATCCCGAGGGCCGCATCGGCCATTCGACGCCGCACGCCACCCTGCTGATCAAGGTGGCCTGCCAGCATGCGGTGGGCGCGTGCGACAGCCTCTCGATCTACGGCACCGACTACAACACGCCGGACGGTACCGGCATTCGCGACTATATCCACGTCGAGGACCTTGCCGCGGCCCACCTGCACGCGCTTGACCATCTGCGCGCCAGCGGCGAGTCCCTGACCCTCAATTGCGGTTACGGGCACGGCTACAGCGTGCGCGAGGTGATCGACGCAGTCACGCGGATCAGCGGCCGGCACCTGAACGTGATCGAGCGTCCGCGCCGTGCCGGCGATCTTCCCATGCTGATTGCCCGCAGCGCCCGGCTGCAACGGGTACTGGACTGGCATCCACGCTATGACGACCTGGATTTCATCGTGCGTACGGCGTTCCGATGGGAACAGAAGCTTGCCCAGCGGATTGCCCATGTTCGCTAGGCGGCTAGCAGCAGCGGCGGCTTGTCGCCGTGGCAGGTCCATGGCCGCGGCCTCCGCGTCGCGGCTGACGGCGATGCTCCTGCTGCTGGCGATGCTGGTGGCGATACCGGCGGGGGTGCTGGCCGCCGGCGTGCGGGGACAGTCCGCCCACGGCGCATCCGCCCGGGGTGACGCCGACGCGACCAGCGGCGAGCTGGTGGCCGACCAGCGCATCGTCCTGCATCGCAACGGTGGCTCCGGCTCGCCGGTGCTCGCCTCGGTGGGCATACCGTTTCCGCCTGGCGTGCTCACCGATGCGAAGCTGGTGCGCATCCTGGATGCGCAGGGGAGGGAAGTGCCCGCGGCGGTGAAGCCCATGCTGACCTGGCACTTCAAGGACGGCAGCATCCGCGCGGTGCGGGCCCAGTTTCGCGCGCCGATGACTGCCGAGCAGGAAACGTATTACTTCGCCATCGGCAAGCCGCGCGTGCAGGAGATCGCCGGCTGGCCGTACGAAACCGGGCTGATCGACGGTGCGCATGGCCAGCGCGTGCCGATGGTGCTGGGCACGCTGACGCCGGCGTGGCTGTGCGCCTCGCTGATCGCGGGCCCGCAGCTGCCGGCGACGGCGAACGAAGCTTATGCGAAGTACGTGTCGCGCCAGTTCGAATGGGCCAGCAAGCTGCCGGTGGACGACTATTCGGCGTGGTTGTTCGATCGCCCGAGCACGCTGTTCAAGGCCTACCTGCGTACCGGGCGCCTGGATTACCTGCAGGCAGCGGACAGCAGCTATCGCTTCTACATGAATTACATCCAGCGCGACGGCCTGCCGATGAGTCCGTTCTGCGGTGGCGGCTGGACCATGGGCGGCAAGCCCTGCGACACCAAGTACGTCTACATGGAGCCGATCCTGCTGGCGGTCGCGCTGACCGGCAACGATGCCACCCACGATGCCACCACCGTCGGCAAGATGGTGACCCTGTGGGAGAACGGCGGCTGGAGCGGGCGGCCCGGGCGTTACAGCAATCCCTCGGAATTCTTCACCGAGCGCCAGGCCGGCCTGGGCCTGCTCGAGACCGTGAGCGCCTTTGAGCTGACGGGCCAGCAGCACTACCTCGGCCTGATCAATGACCGCGTGGGCTGGCTGTACGAGCACCAGCGCAACAACCCAGACGGCCTGGGCAACGACGGTTCCTGGCGCAACAGCTGGCAGGTGCACGAGGGCGATACCTGGAACCCCGCCACCGACGTGCGCGGCAACTCGCCATGGATGAGCGAGAACATCGTCGACGGCCTCTGGCATGCCTGGCTGGTGACGGGCGACAAGCGCATTCCGGAGATGATCACGGCTTATGGCCGGTACCTGGAGAAGCACGGCTGGGTCGACCCCAGGCTGCTGGCGTCGGGCCACGACTGGCGCTTTCCCTGCACCGGGCCGGACGGCCTGATCGCCTGGTACTGGTCGTCGGCCAAGGCCAGCACCAAGGCGCTTTCCGACATCGAGGATTCCGAAGGCTGGTACAGCGACGCGCACAACGTGGAACTGGGCTTGCCCGTTGCCGCCGCGTACTACTTCGAGCAGGACCCGGCGCAAAGCGCGGCGCTGAAGCGGCGCCTGGAGGCACTGGGTTCGTCCTACAACCTCGAGTGCGCCGCCATCGGCGACACCTTCCGGCGCTTCAACTGGAACAACCGTGGCGCCGGCGTGGTGCAGTGGCTGATCCACCAGCCGCCGGGCAGCGGAGCGGCCGGTCCCAACCACCTGCAGGCCAAGCGGTGAGCGGCATGACCCGGCATCCAGGCAGCATGGCAACGGCAGCGGCGGTCAGGCGATGAACCAGCGGATTGCCGTGCTGCGCAGCGTCACCATCGTCTCGGTCTCCACCTATATCGAGTATGGACTGGGCCTGGTGCTCAGCGTGTGGATCGCCCGCGCGCTCGGGCCGGCGGACTTTGGCCGTTACGCCTTCACCGTGTGGCTGTGCCGCTGGCTGATCATGTGCAGCAACCATGCGCTCACCACCTCGTCGATGAAGTTCATCGCCGAGGCGGACGGTGCGGGCCGGGAGGACATCGCCTCGCACATCGCGTCCCGGCTCAATCGCGTGCAACACCTCAGCGTCGCCGCGGTGATCGGCTTCTTCGCGCTGACCGCGCTGATCGTGCAGCCGAGCGAATGGCGCAGCTTCCTCGGGCCGATCATCGTGTTGTCCATCCTCGCCGTGGCTGCGCGGGCCAATTACGCCATGCTGGTGGCCATCGCCAAGGGGCAGGAGCGGTTCGAGACTGAAGCCATCGCCACCGTGCTGACCGGCGGCTTCAGCGTGGCCCTGGTGATCACCGCCACCGTGCTGCATGCCGACCTGCTGGCCTTCATTGCGATCTATACGATCTCCTCGCTGTCGCTCAACCTGATCAACCGCATCGCCTACCGCCGTTACTGTCGTCCGTTCGGGCCCGGTGCCGTGCCGGAGGACGTCGCGGTGCGCCTGCGACGGCACCTGTGGCTTACCGCGCTGCTGGTGTTGCTGCTGTCGATCAAGGGCGGCACGGTCGAGATGTTCCTGCTCAACAATTTCGCGACCTCGACGGCGGTGGGCTTCTTCTCCATCGCCTCGACGCTGACCCGCGGCGCCGTCGACCTGTTTTCGGTCGGGCTCACCGCGACGCTGCTGCCCTACATGGCCAAGGCCTATGGCCAGCGCGGCCAGGCGCATGCGGCACGCTTCCTGGCCGAGGCGACGCGCTTCTACTGGGCCGCGGGCGTCGCCATTGCCGGCATCGGCCTGGTGACCACGCCGGACATCGTCACCTTGATGTATGGCAATCGCTATGCCGAGGCCATTCCCGCCATCGAGGTGACCCTGGTGCTGGCTGGCCTGCTGCTGATCGGCAACGGCATCGTGGCCTTCCAGACGGTGGTCGATCGCCAGGACGACCGCATACGCATCGGTGTCTACGGGATGATCGGCAATGTCATGCTGGGTGTCCTGCTGGTGCCGCGATACGGATTGACCGGTGCCGTGCTGACCTATGGCGGCACCCGCATCCTGGAATGGATGCTCGCGGTCTACTACCTGCGCCGCATTACGCGTGACGGCATTCCGTGGGGCGCGATGTCGCGGCTGTTCGCGGTCGGGCTGGTGGCCACCGCCGTCGCCTGGCTGGTGATCGAAGTGGTGCCCGGTCGCTATGCCTTCGTCCCGGCGTCGCTGGCGTTCCTGTGCATCTACGTGCCGGCCGGCGTGCTGGTGCGCTACTGGACGGACGAAGACTATGGCTTGCTCACGTCCATCGCCGGTCGGTTGGGCGGGCCGGGCCGCCTGTTCCTGCGTGGCCTGCATACGCTGCGGGTGATGGCGGCGTCCTGACCAGAACGCGCCGCGGCGTCAGCTGCGCTTGCGCACGGCCTGCCAGGCGTAGTGGCACATGTAGCGCGAGGCGGCGATGCGACCGAGCTGTTCGATGTCGCGGTAGATGCGCCACTGCCAGCGCGCCGCGCGCAACTTGTCGGACGAGAGCGAGTCCTCGCGCGCCAGGTACCAGGCGAGGGCGCCGTCGGACGGCACGCAGGTCGCCTTGCCGGCGCGGCGCAGCATCTCCAGCCAGAACGCGTAATCCTCGTGGCCAATGGCGCGGAAACGCGCATCGCCCAGGCTGCGGTGGTAGATCCCGGTGAGGTTGCCGATGTGGTTGCTCTTGAGCAGTTCGGCATGGGACAGCGAGCGCGGCGGGCGCACGTGGGACAGCACGCGGCCGTGACGGTCCACGCGGTCGTAGGCGGCATAGGCAATGCGCGCCCCGCTGCGGCGCAGGTGTTCGAGCTGGAGTTGCAGCTTGCGCGGATGCCAGCGGTCGTCGCTGTCCAGGAACGCGATGTAGCTGCCACGCGCCGCCGCGATGCCCGCATTGCGCGCCGCCGCCACGCCAGCGTTGGCGGGCAGGGCGATCAGGCGCACGCGCGGGTCGACCATGGCCATCGCGTCGACCAGGCGACGCGTGTCGTCGCGCGATCCATCGTCCACCACGATCAGTTCCAGGGTCGGATGGGTCTGCGCCAGCACCGACGCGGCGGAGTCGCCAATGGTCAGTGCCGCGTTGTACGCGGGCATGATCACGCTGACCAGGTCGTCGCTCATCACGGCGCCACGGCATCGGGTTTGCGCGCGACGAAGTCGACCGAGGTGACGCAGAGCCGTTCGGGCGGGATATGGGCGAACTGGGGATGCACGCGGAGCCCGGCGAGCTCCCTGAGCTGGCTTGCGGGCGGGTTCTCGGTGCTCATCAGGATCTGGAAGCCCGCCGATTGCGCGCGTTCAGTGAATTCGAATGCGCGCAAGCGGTTCTGGTAGAGGAAGGGATTGTTCCAGCGGCGCCACTGGGTATCGGAGTACTTCAGGTAATTGAGCCGGGTGATGCCGCGGTCGATGCTGGCGTAATGGTCGCCGCAGTTGATCGAATGGAACATCAGGCCGCCCGGCGACAGGATGCGCAAGGCCTCGCGGAAGATCCCATCGATGGCGTCCGGCCTGACGTGCTCGAGCACGCAGTTGGAGAACACGCAATCGAGCTGCTGCGGCCCAAAGCGCGTATTGGTCGCATCGACGGGCGCGTCGTAGGTGACGACGCCATCGGTGGCGGCATGCAGGTCGAAGCATTCGGCCAGGCGCCGCTCCAGTTGCCGCTGGCGTTCGCGCACGTCGCGCTCCAGCACGCCGCAAGCGTCGGCGATGAACGAGGTGAAGCGCGATAGCTCGATGGCGCAGTCCCTGGCCAGCTCCGCCTTGAGACGGCGGCGGCAGTCCACCGTGATCACATTGCGCGCACCGCCAAGGAAGCAGGCGAACGGAAACGCCGGATACCAGCCACTGCCGATCTCCAGCAGGCGCGCATCGACGATGGAGCGACCGGCGTCGCGCAGGTGGCTGACCATCAGTCGCCAGTCGCCGAGCTTCGCCTCGAACTCGTCGCCCAGGTTGCGCAGGCCGCCAAAGCGCCGCTGCAGGAGATAGTGCGCATGGACGCCGCCGGGGGCATGCCCAAGCACTTTCTGCACCACGCCCTTTGCGCGCCAGTGCATCACTAGTCCTCCACTCCTGCGTGACGGACGGGATCCCTGCGGGTCGCGCGTCCGGGCCCTGTCCGCCATGGGGCATGGGCAAGTCCCGGTGGCGGCGGAAGTTCATAGTCGCGGAAGCGCGACGGGTCGCCGCGGTGGCCGGCCTCGGCGGCCTTGACGATGTTGTACAGCTCGCGCGCCGTCACGTAGTGGAGCACGTGGTGCGTGCCGTTGTTGTAGCGCCGCTCCAGGTGCTCGAACATGGCGTGGACCGGCTCGCCCAGCAGGGTGTCCATGTCGCGTTCCTGCGTGCCGTGCGTGTGCACCTTGATGAAGATCCAGTCCGGCCGGCCTTCGACATGGATGGCCGTGCGCACCCAGGCGTCGACGCGGTCGGCGGTGGGCGGGCAGGAGCGGCGCACGTCGGCATTCTCGATGCGCGGCACCAGCCCGTAGCGCCGGCTGCGCCAGTTCAGTCCCAGCGGGCCCTGCACGATCATCAGGTCGCCGCTGGGGCGCCCGCCGGCCTGCACCGGCGTGCCGGTGTCGTGCGACTTGGGCCGCAGCGGGTCATCGGTGGCGTAATAGATCGAGTTGATCATGCGCGTCTGCGTGTCGCTGGGCGCCGAGGGCAGGGTGAAGTCGGCGTAGCAGCCAAGGTCGCGCAGCAGGATCAGCTCGTTGTTGAGGCCGCACCAGCGTCCGTCGGCGCGCGAGTTGTCCAGGCTCCAGTTGCCGTGGATGAAGCCGAAGCGCAGCCGTCCGCTGCGCGGGTCGCGCGCCAGCGCACCATGCCGCGCATGCAGCAGCTCGTTGAAGCGCGTGATGGTGGCGTTGAAATTGGCTTCGGTATCGTCGTCGTGGTGAAGGTGGATTTCGATTTCGCCAAAGCCTTCGCCGCAGAGGTTCGCGATCTTTTCCAGGTGTTCCTCGAGGTATTCCTCCTCGGGATAGAAGAACGTGTGCTGCGGCGGCCGCCCGTCGGCGTCGCGATGGGCAGATGCCAGCACCCGGTAGTCGCGGCACCAGCGGTCGACCCGCGCCCGCTGCGTCGGCAGGTCCACGCGACCCCAGGCCGGTTCGAAATGATCCACGAAGCAGAACATCACGTGCACCGGGTGGGGAGCCTGCACGCGACGTCGCCGCAGATAGCTGCCCAGCCAGATCTGCATGTTGCGCGCGCGGATGGCCAGCGTGACGGCGACGCCTGCCAGCGCTGCCAGCCCCAGCAGCAGGAGTGACCACGATTCCATGTGACTGCTCATCGGCGTATCCCTCGAGGCGTGGTCCTGGTGGCCATGCGATCGCCATGGCCGTCTAGAAGGCAGGCAGGGGCGGAAAGGTGAAGCCCATGCCGCGCCACTCGGGCAGCAGCTCGGCAAGCATGTGGCGCGAACAGTCGCTGTCGTCGTGCATCAGCAGCACTTCGCCGGCGCTCGGTGGTCGTTGGCGCAGCTGCTCGGCCAGGTCGGTCGGTGCGCGACCCTGATAGTCGAGGCTGTCGTAGGACCAGTACGCAAGGTTTCGTCGGCTGCAGGCGAAGCGCAACGCGAGTGCCGGCGAAAAGACGCCGCGAGGCGGGCGGAAGCGATGCTGCGTGCGACCATCGATCGAGGTGAGCACGCGCTCGGTCCGCACGATCTCCTCCCACTGCTGGTCATGCGACAACGCGTGGAAGGCAGGATGGTTGTAGGAATGATTGCCCAGCTGGTGGCCCTCAGCCACGATGCGTTCGGCCAGCCGGGGATAGCGCTCGGCTTCGCGCCCGATCAGGAAGAACGTGGCGCGCGCGTCGTGGGCGCGCAGCAGGTCGAGCAGCGCTGGTGTGTGGTCGGGATGGGGGCCATCGTCAAACGTGAGGTAGATCGCCTTGCCGCGACTCGGGCCGCGCGTGAGCACCACCGTCTTCGGCAGCCACCGCAACAACTGCATCTTCTTGGGTCGGAGCGTCATGGCGGCGGTTCGATCCTGGGGAGGGTTCGTCGTGGCGTGGCGTTGGATGCCGTCCAGGCCTGACGTCATGCGTGGTGGAATGGCCATCCGTTCGCCTTCGATTATGCAACGGCGGACGCCTGAAATATGGCCGCAGCCATGCCACCAAACGGCTATGACGAAAGGCCAGTGCAGCGCACTGGTTGCACTCGCGGCAGGTCACGCTGCCGCCGGCGCGTCGCCGGTGGCGTTGCACGTCCGTGCGCCTGCCTGCAGTGTCCGCATAGCCCAAATGCCCAGTCGCGTTAACGCCACCGACTTATTCCAAGCCCAGCGGAGCTGGGCTAGGCTTCAATGGCATTCGGCATGGGTGTCAGGGCATGCCGGAAGGTTCGTCGGTATCGACGGTGGCACATCATTCCGGGGAGCAGGCAGGCGTCGTCCGGAGATCTCGCCGGCATCCTGTCCGGTGTCGTTGGATCGGGGGAGCGTGTGGTCGAGCCACAGGGGATGTATCGGGCCATCTTCGCCGCCGGCCATCCATGGGCCTGCGGGCGTCGTGCCGCGTCAGTGGAGGACCGATGCTAGAGCCGTATGGCGTGGTCTATTTCGGCAACGACTGGTATGCGGAAAATCGCACCAGCAGTCATCACGTGGCCGCGCGGCTGGCATCGGTGCTGCCCGTGCTGTATGTCGATTCCCCGGGCATGCGTGCGCCGCAGGCGAGCGGGCGCGACTTCAGGCGCGCGTTGCGCAAGTTGCGCGAGGCCTTGCGCGCGCCGCTGCGCATCGACGCCAACCTTTGGCATTGCACCGTGCCGCAGCTGCCTTTTCCGCGCGTGCCGGGCGTGCGGGCGTTCAATCTCGCGTTTGGCCGCTGGGCCGTGCGCCGCGCCATGCGCGTGCTCGGCACGGCGCGCCATCTGTCCTGGTTCGTCACGCCGCATCCGGGCTTCCTCGCCGGCCGGCTGGGCGAAGCCTTCTGCGTGTACTACTGCATCGACGACTATGCGGCCCACCCGGGTGTCGACGCCAGCGCGATCGCCGAGCGCGACCTGGACCTGACCCGGCGCGCCGACCTGGTGTTCGTGGCGCCGCCGGCGCTGCTCGCCGCCAAGCAGGCCGTCAATCCGAATACGCGCTTCTCGCCGCATGGCGTCGACGCGGCCCTGTTCGGGCGCGCGATGGAGCCGGCCACGGAGATTCCGCTCGCGGCGCGCGAGCTGCCGCATCCGGTGATCGGCTACTTCGGACTGATCCACGAATGGATCGATGTGGAGCTGATCGAGTGGCTCGCGCGCCAACGGCCGGCATGGAGCTTCCTGCTGGTCGGCCATGCGGCGATCAAGGTGCCGGGCTTGCGCAGCCTGCCCAATGTCGTGCTGGCCGGTCCGCAACCCTATGCCAGCCTGCCGGGTTGGGCCAAAGCCTTCGACGTGGCCATCATTCCGTATCGACACAACCGCCAGACCGAGCATGGCAATCCGCTGAAGCTGCGTGAGTACCTGGCCACGGGCAAGCCGGTGGTTACCGTGGGCAACGCGGAGATCGCGAAGTTCTCGCGCTGGGTGACCATTGCCGAAGGGCGCGAGGCTTTCCTCGCCGGCATCGAGGCCGCCTTGCGCGATGACACGGCCGAAGCCGCCGCGGCGCGCGTGGCCGCCGTGGCTGACCAGACCTGGGACCGCCGCGTGAGCGACGTGCTGCAGGAGGTGGCTTCCTCACTCGCCGCCGTGGACATGGAACATATCGCGAGGCAGGCGCAGGAATGAACGCTGGCAGCCCGGGCACATTGCGCATCGGCATCATCGGCGCGGGGTACGTCGCGCGCCACCACCTGGCGGCGCTCAAGCGGCTGGATTTCGTCGAGCTGGTGGGCATCTGCGACCTCGATCTCGAGGCCGCGCGCCGACTGGCCGCCGAGTTCGGCATTCCCCTGGCCACCGCGGGCCTGGCCGAACTGGGCGGGCGGCACCCGCAGGCGATCTACGTGCTGACGCCACCCTCCAGCCACGCCGCACTGAGCTTGCGCGCGCTGGACATGGGCTGCCATGTGTTCGTGGAGAAGCCCATGGCCGAATCCGTGGCCGAGTGCGACGCGATGATCGCGCGCGCGCGGGAAAAGGGACTGGTGTTGTCGGTCGACCACTCCGACCTGTTCGATCCGGTGATCGTGCAGGCGTTGCGCCTCGTCCGCTCGGGTGCATGCGGTGAGCCGGTCGCGGTGGACGTGCTGCGCAGCTCCGACTATGCCGCTTATGGTGGCGGCCCGCTGCCGGACATGGTGAAGCAGGGTTCTTACCCGTTCCGCGACCTGGGCGTCCATGGCCTGTACACGCTGGAGGCCTTTATCGGCGCGCTGGAGCGGGTGGATATCCGCTGTCGCGGCACCGGCCGCACGCCGAACCTGAAGTTCGACGAATGGGAGGCCAGCGTGGACGGTGCGCACGGCAGCGGCCGGCTGCTGCTCTCGTGGAACGTGCGGCCCATGCAGAATCGCCTGATCGTGCACTGCACGCGCGGCGTGATCGAAGTCGACCGCTTCCTGCAGACCTGCCGCGTGCGGCGCCTGCTGCCCGGGCCGAAGTTCATCGGCATCGTGCTGGGCGCGTTCACCGGGGCGCTGCGCGACGCCGTGCGCATACCGTGGAACGTGCTGCGCTTTGCGACGGGCAGCCTGCGGCCGTCGCCGGGCATCCAGGCCAGTGCGCAGGCGTTTGCGCACGCCCTGCACGACGGCCAGCCCGCACCGGTGCGCGCCGAGGATGGCCGGCGTCCCGTGGCATGGATGCAGGCTGCGTGCGCCGCCGCGGATGCGTCGCGCAGCGAAGAATTGGATGCACGCCTCGCCGCGCTGGAGCCGGTGGATGCGCTGGTGACCGGCGCGGCAGGTTTCCTCGGGCGGCAGCTGGTCAGCAGCCTGCGCAAGCGTGGCCAGCGCGTGCGCGTGCTGGTCAGGCGTGCCGATGCGGGCCTGGTGCAGGCGGGCGTGCAGGTGGTGGTCGGTGACCTGGGCGACCCGCGCATCGTCGACCATGCGGTGGCCGGCGCAGGCACGGTTTACCACGTGGGCGCCGCGATGAGCGGCAGTCAGCGTGACTTCGAAGCAGGCACGGTGTGGGGAACCCGCAACGTGGTCGAGTCGTGCCTGAGGCACGGCAATGCGCGCCTGGTGCATGTCAGTTCGCTCAGCGTGCTCGATCACGCCGGCCGCGATCCGGCGGTGCCGGTCAACGAGATGTCGCGCATCGAGCCGCATCCGGCGTGGCGTGGTGCGTATACCCAGAGCAAGCTCACGGCGGAGCAGCTGGTTGCCGAAGCCATCCGCACGCGCGGGCTGCGGGCCGTCATCCTGAGGCCGGGCCAGATCGTCGGGCCCGGTTCGGAACATGTCACGCCCAACGGCACGCTGGCGATCGCCGGGCGCTGGATCGCGGTCGGTGCCGCCAGCCAGACGCTGCCGCTGGTCTATGTCGACGACGTGGTCGACGCGTTGCTGCTGGCCGCGCAGGTCGCGCCGGCGCAGGGCCAGCTCTTCCACATCGTCGATCCGGCGACCGTCACGCAGGGCGACTACCTTGCACGCGTCAGGCACCGGCGCGGCAAGGCGCTGCGTCTGCTGCGCTGTCCCGCTGCCGCGCTGATGCTGCTCGCCGTCGGCGTGGAACTGCTGGGGAAGCTGCTCGGTCGCCAGGTGCCGCTCACGCGCTACCGCGTGCGCTCGCTGCGGCCGCTGGCAAACTTCGACCTGCGTGCGGCGCGCACGGTGCTGGGCTGGGAGCCGCGCGTCGGTGTGCGTCGCGGGCTGCAGCTCATGTTCGCCGATGAGCCAGCGGTGGCGGTGGCCAGGGTTCCCCAGGTCGCCGACGAGTAAGCGACGGCCGCGCACCGTCCGCAGCCACGCGAACGCTCAGGTGGTGGAGCAATCGGCTGCGGCATTGCCCAGCGCGGCCGCCTGCAACAGCTGTCCCAGCTGGTCGACGTTGTCGCTCCAGCGGAAGCGGCTGGCGTGTTCGGCGATGCGCGCGCTGTCCCACGATCGCCCGCTCGCTTCGATCAGGGCTTCGGCCAGGGCGTGCCGGTCATGGGCTGGCACCAGGATGCCCGCGTGTTCGGGCAGCACCTCCGGGATACCGCCCACGCGGGTGGCGACCACCGGCGTGCCGCACGCCATGGCTTCCAGCACCACGTTCGGCACGCCCTCGTTGTGGCTGGGCAGGCACAGCAGGTCCGCCGCATGGAACCAGTGCGCCGTTTCCTCGTGCGACACGGCACCGGCGAGATGCACGCGCTCCGCACAGCCCAGCGCCTTGGCACGTGCCACCAGGGTCGCATGGCAGGCGCCTGCGCCCAGATAGACCAGCCTTGCGGACGGCTGTTTGGCCAGCAAGGCCGGAAACGCTTCCAGCAGGTCGATGCAGCCCTTGTTGGCCTTCAGGTTGCCGACGTAGAGCACCAGTGGCGAATCGGGCAGCAATTTCAGCCGCCAGCGTGCCTGGTCGCGCGATCCGGGCGAGAACAGCGCCGGGTCGACGCCGTTGTAGATCACGTGGATGCGGGACGGGGGGACGCCGAGCCCGGCCGCCTTGCCCGCAAGCGCCTGGCTCACCGTCACCACGGCGCTGGCACCGCGCAGTGCAGCGCGTATCTGCGGGCGCAGCAAGGGCTGGGTCGCCTGCACGTTGAGGTCGCTGCCATGAACCTTGACGACGTAGGGTATGCCAAGGCGCCGCGCCATCCAGCCCGCCGCCACCGCATCGGGATAGGCCCAGCTGGCCAGGATGCAGTCGTAGCCGCCGGCGCGCAGCTTGCGGCCGCGCTGCCACCACAACGAAAGCAGCCAGCACAGTGCATGCAGCGAGCGGCCGAGGCGGGGCGGATAGAAGAACACGAAGTGATCGGTCTGCAGCCCGTCCACCCGCACGGCGCCCTTCACGCCTGCCAGGTGCTCGGGAAAGCTCACCGCCGTCAGCACGTCGACGTCGTGGCGCTGGCCCAGCCGCTCGAACTGCTGGCGGTTGAACGCGCCGCGCAGGGGATCCCACGGCGTGGGGAACAGGTTGGTGAGGATCAGGATGCGCAGTCGCATGACGTTGATTCCATCGCGCCACGGTAGAGCAGGGCGTAGCGCCCTGCCATGGTCTCGAGCGAACCGTACTCTTCCACCCAGGCCCGTGCGGCACGGCCGCATGCACGGGCCTGTTGCGGTTCGCCGAGCAGTGAAAGCATGGCATCGGCCAGTGCCCGCGGATCGCCCGGCGGCACCAGCCGACCGGTGGTGCCGTCGTGCACGATCTCGGCATTGCCGCCGACATCGGTGGCCACGATGGGCAGCGCCACGGCGCAGGCTTCCAGCAGGGCCATCGAGTATCCCTCGCTCAGCGACGAGAGCACGAACAGGTCAAGCCCCTGCAGCAGCTGGTGCACATCGGTGCGGTCACCCAGGAAGTAGACGCTGTCCTGCACGCCTTCCTCCGCTGCGCACTGCTGCAGCTCCGCGCGCAATTCGCCGTCGCCGATCAGGACCAGCGCCGTGTGCGGCCGTTGCGCGTGCAGGTGGCGGAAGGCGCGGATCAGGCCGACCTGGTCCTTGGCCCAGTTGAGCCGGCCGACATTGCCGATCAACGTGCGTGTGTCGGTGAGCCCGAGGATGTGCCGCAGGCGCGCCTGCATCGGCGCCGATGCGGGCGAGAGCGCTTCCAGCGCAATGCCGTTGGGTACCACGCGGGTGATCAGCCGGGGCACGATGCCCAGCGCCACCGCGTCGCGGCGTGCGGCTTCGCACACCGTCACCACCGTATCGGTGGCCGCCAGTGAGCGACGATAAAGCCATTCGCGCCTGCCCGAGCGCTGGTTGATGCCCATGCCATGGCGCGTGTTGATCACGCGATGCACGCCGAGTCCGAAACTGGCCAGCACCGCGAGGTAGTGGGCCACGGCGTTATGCGTATGCAGCACCTCGGTGTCGTGTCGCCGTATCAGTTGCCGCGCCCTGGACAGGGCGCGCAGGTCCGGCCCGCGGCGCTTGTGGCAGCCCGTGACGGGAATGCCCAGCGCGTCGAGTTCGCAGGCCTGCGAGCCGGGCTCGAACAGGCATACGACCTGGCAGTGATGGCCTTGCCGGTGCTGCAGCTTCACCAGGTCCAGCACCATGCGCTCCAGCCCTCCGCGGTTGAGGTTTTCGACCACGTGGGTGATGTTCACGACGACAGTTCCGAAATCGTCAGGCGCGTCTTGCCGCTGCGCGTGAGGGGAATCTTGTCGACCAGGTGGAGTTCCAGTTCGATGCCGTCGCCGAGCGCCTTTTGGATTTCGTGGCGGATGCGCGCCACCGAGTCGTCGTTGAAGCCCTCGCCGCGGGCCACGGTGAGATCCAGTCGGTCCAGCCGGCGCTGGATCAGCTGGAAGCCGGTCACGCCCTCGGTGGTGCCCATCAGGTAGGGGAAGAACACGCCGGGCAGGCTGCGTCCGTCCGGCGTGCGGATCATGTCGACCACGCGGCCGTCGACGCGGCTGAGCAGGGGCAGCCCGCGCCCGCAGGGGCAGCTGCCGGTCGCAGCCGTCGCCATGTCGCCGTTGACATAGCGGAGCAGCGGCATGCCGTAGTTGAACAGGTCCGTGATCACCACCTCGCCGGTACGCGCGTCTGGCAGCGCGTGGGCGGGCTTCTCCAGCTCGATCACCAGGTGGTCGACGTTGATGTGCAGGCCATGGCGATGCTCGCATTCGGACGCGATGAGCATGACCTCGCGGCAGCCGTAGGTGTTGTAGGCATGGGTACCGAACGCGCGTTCGATCAGGTCGCGCTGGAATTCATGCAGGGTCTCGGCGCAGCACAGGATGGCCTGCGGCCGGTGCACGCGCCGGCCGGTGGCTTCCAGCCATTCCGCGAGCCGGACCAGGGCGCTGACGTAACCCACCAGGATGTCCGGGCGGTAATCGTCGACGGCCTGGGCATACTCGGCCATGTTCGCTTCGCTCATGTGGAAGCTGTTGACCATCCGCCGCGCGAGCGCCGCGTTGTAGAGGCGTTCCTTCCAGCGTTGTGCGCGCGGATCCTCGCCCAGGTGGCCCCACAGGTACATGGTGCGGCGTCCCATGCGCGATCCGGCCCAGGCATAGCCGCGCCACATCACGGCGATGCGGCGGTCATGGCTTTCGCGCGTGTAGCCGAGCGTCATCGGCTCGCCGGTGGTGCCGCCCGTCTGTTTGTACAGCAGGCGATCGCGCCAGGAGTCGGCCTTCAGTTCCTCGCGGTGTTCACACATTTCCTCGCGCGTGAGCAACGGCAGCCTGGCGTAGTCGTCCATGCTGCGGATGTCGGCGGGCGTCACGCCGAGCTCGCGCCAGCGGCGTCGGTAATAGGGGACCTCGCGATGGCAGTGCTCCAGCAGCCGCTTTAGCCGGTCCCATTGCAGCGCGGCGAGCTGTTCGGGCGACAGCCACTGGCTGCGCTCGTACTCGGAGAGCCACGCCAGCGTGCCCCGGCGCCGGAAGCCGCTTTCATAGGCGGGATAGAACACATGCCGGAAAGCCTGTTCGTACAAGCCGCTCATGGCGAAAACCTCCCTTGCTCGGGAATCATTCGTCCGCATCCCGCTGGCGTGCGGACAGCAACGACGTTGATGGCGGGCCGGCGCTTCATCCGACCGTCTTCAGCAGCACGGCAACCAGGGCAAACAGGCCCACGATGCTTCCCATCGCCGCGGGCACCCAACGCCACCACTGGCTGGCCAGGTTGAAACTGCGCAAGGCCGGCAGCCGTTGCCTGGCGCCGATGTAGTAACCGGTCACCATGGCGATGATCAGGTACACCACCACCATGTAACTGCGACTGAGGAAAAAGGCCGCCGCAAACAGCCCGCAGAGGGTCAGCAGCAGGGTGAGCGCGACCGGCTTTTCGTGGCGCCAGGCGGTGAGCTGTTCCGCGTCGTCGGCGGGTTCGGGCTTGAAGCGCAACACCGAAAGCATCATCCAGAAGCTGTAGCAGACGAAGGCCAGCCACAGCACGTAGCCCACGAAGCCGGTTTCGGCCAGCACCAGCACCAGCGAGTTGTGCGCGGTGAGCGGGTTGTATTCGGTGAAGTTGCCCGCGCCCACGCCGAACACCGGGTGCGATGTGAACATGTGCAGCCCTTCGTACCAGGCATCGACGCGGCCGTTGGCCGATTCCTCGCCGGCGTCCAGATCCTGCATGCGCGAGGACAGCATCTTCATGCCGACCAGGCCGATGGCGCCGAGCACGCCGGCCACCATGGCGCCGCGCCGGTACCAGACATAGCAGCCGCAGACGACCAGTACGGCGAGCATGGCGCCGCGCGAATTGGTGAGCTTGATGCCGTACAGCAGCAGGGCCGTGCAGCTGAGCCAGAACAGCCGGCCCAGCGGGCCGCCGTGCCGGCTGAGGAAGACCGACAGCGGAATGTTCGCCACGAACAGCAGGCCAAGGTCATTGGGGTCGTTGAAGATGCCCACGTACTGGATGCGGCCGTCGGCGCCGGTCAGCACGCCGGTCCAGCCGACGCCGGTCTTTGCCTGCAGGATGCCGTGCACGGCGAGCACCGAGGTGCACAGCACCATCACCGCCATGGAGATGACCAGGCGTCGCAGGTTGGTGCACGCGGCCGCCAGCACGAAGAACGCAATCACGGTGGGGCCGAACTGGTTCAACTGGCGGAAGGCCCCGCCAAACCAGCCATTCACCACCTGCGAGGTCATGATCACCACCAGGAACACCGGCAGGATCAGGAACTGCGGCGCCGCATACGTCTTGCTGGCCGAGGCGAGCCATGCCATGAAGGCGAGCACGAGCACGACCGGCAGCACGGGCACGCCGATCAGCGCCGGCACGTATTCCTGCGGCCGCACGATGGTCAGCACGAGGTAGAGGAGGATCAGTGGGAACATGCCGGCGATCCGTCCTGCACGTTCACGTGGTTGGGCGTGGGGTAGCTCATCAGGTGGGGCATGGTGAGCATGGCGGCGAACCAGCCCTTGCCCATGTTGCGTTCGACGGCCAGGCGATACAGCGCATAGGGATTGGAGGCCGGCTGCGCATTGGTGCCGCTGATGTAGCTGCAGGCCAGCGCGTAGCCGGCGTCGCGCGTGGTGTCGATCACCCGCTGGTCAAATGCACGGCCGCTGCCGACCGGGTAGGACATCAGCAATGGCGCCGGCCCCAGCTCGCGTTCCAGCGCGTCCCGCGACTGGCATACCTCGGCCTCGAGCTCGGCCTGCGGCAGCTTGGCGAGCATCCAGTGGTGCACGCCATGCGAGCCGATCTCGAAGCCGGCCGCATGGATCTCACGCAACTGGTCCCAGGTCATCGGACGGCAGTCCGGCGGCGCGCTGTCCGAAGGCATGGCCCATTCGTTCTCCAGTCGCTCGATCAGCGCCGCCTGCGCGAGCGCACCGAGCTCCTTCATGCGGAACAGCACGTTGCCTGCGATGGCGCGGCGGCCGGCGCGATCCGGCGGCAGCGGCACGTCCATGCCCAGTTCCGGCAGCTGCAGCTGCGAGGCGCCGGTGAGCAGGATCATGTGCACCAGCCAGTCGTAGGCGTACGGCCGCCCGCTGTCGATGTGGCCGGTGGAGACGAAGAAGGTGGCCGGGATGCCGAGCTCGCGCAGGATGGGAAACACTACGTGGTAGTTGTCGTCATAGCCGTCGTCGAAGGTGACCACCACGGCATCCCTGGGCAGCGGGCGACCGGCTTCGATCGCCGCGGCGACATCGCCCAGCCGCATCGGGTGGAAGCGTTGCCTGAGCAGCAGCATCTGTTCGCGGAACTGGTCCGGCGGCGTGCTGATCAGCTCGAGGTCGAACTCGTAGGTCGCCGGATCGGGCAGCGGCAGCACGCGGTGATAGGCCAGGATGCGCAGGTCGCGGTGCCACCACGAGCGTACCCGCTGCACCGATTGCAGCAGGCCACTGCTGTAGCACAGTTCGCCCAGCTGTCCACGCAGTCCGACGGCCCGGCCGATGTCTTCCGCGTGCATCACCATGGGTCCGACTCCCGGTTGCGCGCATAGGCCAGCAAAGCCTGCGCGGAAAGAACATTCAGGTAGAAGAACGTGAGCGCCAGCCGCACTGGCAGCCAGCGCGCGAGCAGCGGCTGCATGCGGCCCGCGGCAACCAGGCCGGCCCCCACCAGCAGGCAGGCGAAGGTGAGCAGGCAGGCCATGTGCGTGCGGGCCAGCAGCAGTGATGTCGCTGCCAGCACGAGCAGCAGCCATGGCGCCGCCAGCCGCAGCAGCTTGTGGCTGATGAAGCGCAGCCACAGCGGGTTGTCCTTGGGTGACAGCAGCCAGGACGCCCGCTGCGCCAGCTGGCAATGGCCGGCGAGGCCGCGGACGCGTCGCCCGCGGTCCTCGTCCGGGTGCTGCGCCAGGCGGTCCCATGCCAGGGCACGCGGCTCGAACACGACGCGCCTTCCGGCGCGCGCCACGCGCATCGGGATCAGCACATCGTCCAGCACGAGGTCGGGCGGCAGCGCAGCGAACAGGTTGCGCCGCATCGCGTACAGGCCACTGCTGACGCCGATGGTCGAACCGGAGCGGCTTTCCGCCAGGCGCAGCGCCTTTTCATAACGCCAATAGGTGTCGATGCCCCGCGCGAAGCCGGTGCGGTCGTCGGTGAGCAGCAGTTCGCCGCTGACGATGCCGACCTGCGGATCAGCCAGGTTGGCTACCAGCTCGCGCAGCGCGATGGGCGCAATGGTCTGGTGTGCATCGGTGAACAGGAGCACGTCGCCATGCGCGCTGGCCACGGCACTGTTGAGGCAATTGGCCTTGCCCCGTCGTGAGACGAAGCCCAGCACGCGCACGCGCGGATCGCCCGACATGCGTGCCAGCCGCGGCGTGCCGTCGCGGCAGCCGTCACAGACCACGATGATCTCGAGCAGATCCGGCGGGTAATTGAGCGTGGCCAGGTTGGCCAGCTTCGACCGGATGTGCATGGCGCCGTCGTGCACCACGATGATCACGCTCACCGTGGGTGTCACCGGTTGCTTGTCAATGCGCAGTGGCCGAAAGCGCGCGAGCAGCCAGACGCCCACCGGGTAGCCGGCGAACGCATAGACCAGCAGCCAGCCGGAGGCCAGGAAAGCAGCGTAGGCCAGTCCACTCATATCGGCTTCCCCCGAACCGATGTGTTCATCTCAGCGCCTGCCGAACAGACTGCGCAGGCGCTGCCCCAGTGGCGCGGGCCGCTCGGCCGGTGCCGCAACCGCGGGCCCCTCCGGCAACTCTGCCGCCAGCGTGCCCAGCGTGCCGTTGGCGATGTCGAGCAGGTTCAGCCGCACGCCGGTTTCACGCTGCACACGTGCCGCCATTTCCACTGCCAGCAGCGAATGGCCGCCGATGTCGAAGAAGTTGTCGCTGGTGCGCACCTGGGTCACGTGCAGCAGCTCGCGCCACAGCTCGGCCAGCAGCTTTTCGCCCTGCGTCTTCGGTTGCACGGCCAGGGCGGCAAGGTCGTCGATGTGTTCGCCTGGCTGCGGCAATGCCGCCACGTCGACGACGCCCGCGGCGGTCAGCGGCAGCGCATCGAGCAGGACCAGGTGCCGCGGCATGTCGTGCGCCGAGAGCGCGTTGCCGAGCGCCCTGCGCAGTGCGTCGCGATCGAGCCTCGCACCGGCGGCAGCCACCACGTAGGCGCTGATTTGGATCGCCCCGGCGGCATCCGTGCGCGTCATCGCCACGGCCTGGGCGACACCGGGCTGGGCGAGCAGTCGCGTCTCGACGGCGGACGGATCGGCCTCGTAGCCGTTGATCCGCACGCGGCGGTCGACGCGGCCGAGTTCCTGCAGCTGGCCGTCGGCCAGCCAGCGGCCACGGACGCCTGTGCGGAACAGCGGTGGCGCATCGGCCAGCGAAACAAACGGCGCCTGATCGGCGGTGGCGCGCTGCCCGAACGGCATGCTCAGCGTGTCGCCGCCCAGGTGGATTTCGCCGATGGCACCGACCGGGCAGGGACGCAACTTCGCGTCCAGGATCCAGGCGCGGGTACCCGGTAGCGGGCGGCCACTGTGCACCGCATCCGCGGGGCGCTCGATCCTGCCGATGGCGGCGACGAAGGCGCTGTCGTCCGCGCCGAACAGGTTCCACAGGCCGGCGCATCGCGCGGCCAGCGTGGCGGCCAGCTCGGGCGTCGGCATGCCGCCCACGCAGATGGCCTTGAGTTGCGGATCGCCGGGCCAGTCGGCTGCCACCAGGGTTTGCCAGGTGGCGGCCGTGGCGAACATCACGTTGGTGCCGCTGGCCTGGATCAGGCTGGCCAGCGATTCGCTGTCCGACGCGTTGTGCGTGCTGGCCAGCACGAACTTGGCGCCGGCGCACAGCGGCAGCAGGCGTTCGATCACGGACATGCCGGTGGTGGCCGGCGCCATGCCCAGGACGCGATCGCCGGCGGTCAGCGCCAGCGTGTCGCGCAATCCGTACAGCAGCCGCGCCAGCGCGCCATGCGTGATGGCGGTGCCGCGCGGTTGTCCGGCGGGGCCGGGGACGTAAGTGACGAAGGCGGCGCCGTCGGGCGAGCTGCGTGTCGCTTCGCCGCGCTCGGCGGAGGCGGCGATCAGCTCGCTGGTATCCGCATCGAGCCAGAGCGCGCTGGCGCGCGGCCAGCCCAGGATAGCCTCCAGTTCGGCATTGCCCACCAGCACGGACACGCCGGCGTCCTTGAGGATGTCGTGCATGCGCGCCGGTGGATCGTCGGGGTCGAGCAGGACGACCGTGCCACCCGCCTTGAGTGTGCCCAGCATGGCGCCCAGGCGTCCGATGCCCGCTTCGGCGCACAGGCCGACGACGCTGCCGGGCCCGACGCCGCGCTGGCGCAGGCAGGCGGCGACGCGGTTGGCGCGTGCCTCGAGGTCGCCATAGGGAGTGGCCCAACTGCCGACGGCGAGGGCGGGTTGTTGTGGCGCACGATCCACCTGCGCCTCGAACTGCGCGACCACGTCATCGGGCACGACCGGTGCCGTCGCCGTCGTCGCATCCCATTGCCGCAGTCGCTGCAGCTCATCGGCCGTCGACGCATTCAGGGCGTCGATGGTCAGCGTCGGGTCGGCGCAGACGCGCACCATCAGCGCAAGGTAGCGGTCGCGCTGCAGGCGCGCGGTATCGGCCTGCAGGATGTCCGCGTTGTAGGTGACGCCGCCGAGCATCCCCCTGGTGTTTTCGAGGAACCACAGGCCGAGGTCTTCCGTGGCGCCGCTCTGGAACAACAGGATCTGCTCATGCTGCAGTCCACCCCAGTCGACCACGCGCTGGCGTGCGTCCTGGAAGGAGAACAGCGCCTGGTAGAGCACGGCGCCGTTGCCGTGGCCGGTGCGCAGTTCGCGCTGCAGGTATTCCAGTGGCACGTCCGGGTGGCCAAAGCTTTCGATGGCGGCGTCCTTCACCTGGCGCAGGAAGTCCAGGAAGCTCAGGCCTGGATCGACCGTCACGTGCAAGGGCAGCAGATTGTTGAAATAGCCCATGACCGATTCGACTTCGGTCTGGTTGCGCGCGCGCACCGGCGTGCCGACCACCAGGTTCTTCTGGCCGGCCATGCCACTGAGCAGCACGTAATACAGCGCCAGCAAGGCCATGTTGAGCGTGGCGTCGGCCTTGCGCGCCACTTCATGCATGGCATCGGTGTCTTCGCGCGAGACGCGGATCCACTCGGTGCGGCCAACACCCGACATGCCGGGGCGGCGAGGATGATCGGTGGGCAGCGCCCGGGTTTCGCCCACGCGGGCGAGCCGCTCGTGCCAGTAGGCCAGCTGCGCCTTGAACGGCTGGCTGCCCAGCCATTGCGCATGCCATGCGGCAAAGTCGCCGTAAGTCACCGGCAGGGGCGGCAGCGGCGATGGCCGGCCTTCCGCAAAAGCCTTGTACAGCTGCGACAGCTCGGCATACAGGATGTCGAACGACCAGCCGTCCCAGATGATGTGGTGCGGCATGAAGAAAAACACATGGTCGTCGGCGCCCAGCCGGAACATGCGGGCGCTGAACAGCGGTGCCCGCGACAGCTCGAACGGCGTGTCGGTCAGTTCCTGCAGGCGCTCCATCAGCACGCGCTCGCGCTGCTGCTCCGGCAGTGCGGAAAGATCCTCGGCCGGGAACAGTTTCAGGTCGACGTCTTCGACCACCTGTTCCACATCGCCGCCATCGTGGCGGAACGCCGTGCGCAGGATCGGCTGGCGCTGCATCAGTTCGTGCATGGCCATTTCGAACGCGGCCTCGTGCAGCGGACCGCGCAGGCGATGCGCCGAGGGTGCGTTGTAGGTCACGCGGCCAGGTTGCAGTTCTTCCAGTGCCCACAGCCGGCGCTGCATCAGCGACAGCGGCGCGCGCTCCTGCTGTGGCCGGCGCAGGATCGGCGGCGCCGCGGTGGCGGTGCCGCTGGCCTGCAGCTGCTCGATGGTGGCGGCCAGGCTGGCGATGGTCGGTGCGTCGAACAGCGTGCGGAACGACAGCGTGATGCCAAACTCCCGGTTGAGCCGCGCGGTCAGCTGCGCCGCCAGCAGCGAGTGGCCGCCGAGGGCGAAGAAGTTGTCGCGCGCATCGAGCTCGGGCAGCGCCAGCACGGCTTCCATCGCGGCGGCCACGCGGACTTCCGTATCACCCTGCGGTGCCTGCCGTTCGCGATCGGCCGCGACGGATTGCACCGGCGGCGCGGGCAGCGACTTGCGGTCGATCTTGCCGTTGGGCAGCAGCGGAATCGCCTCGAGCGACATCATGTGCTGCGGCACCATGTAGTCCGGCAGTCGCTGCCGCAAGCGCGGACACAGCGCCGCCTCGTCCAGCGTGGCGCCTTCGGCGGGCACCACGTAGGCCACCAGCCGCACGTCGCCGGGGCGGTCTTCGCGGGCGACCACCACGGCACGGGCGACTTCCGGCAGGTCGGCCAGCGCCGTCTCGATCTCGCCCAGTTCGATGCGGTAGCCGCGGATCTTCACCTGGAAGTCCAGGCGGCCGCGGTGTTCGAGCAGGCCGTTGGCCAGCCAGCGGCCGCGATCGCCGGTGCGGTACATGCGCGCCTGCGCATCGCCGCTGAAAGGATCGGGCAGGAAGCGCTCGGCGTTGAGCTCGGGCCGGTTCAGATAGCCCAGGGTCACGCCGTCGCCGCCGATGTAGATTTCGCCCGGCATGCCGAGGGGGCAGGCAACACCGTGTTCGTCCAGGATGTACACCGTGGTGTTGGCGATCGGGCGGCCGATGGAGATGCCGGCACGCGGCTGGCTGGCTTGCCACAGCGTCGACCACACGGTGGTCTCGGTGGGGCCGTAGGCGTTCCACAGTTCGCCGCAGCGTTCGAGCAAGGTCTCTGCAAGATCGAGCGGCAGCGGCTCGCCGCCGGCAATCGCCTTGAAGCCTGAGCGGCCGGGCCAGCCCGACTCCAGCAGGATGCGCCAGCCCGCCGGCGTCGCCTGCATCATGGTGGCGTCGCTGCCTTCCACCAGCTGGCGCAGTGCGGCGCCGTCGCGGACGTCGTCGTAGCTGGCGATCAAGATGGCGGCGCCCACGCTGAGCGGCAGCATCAGTTCGAGGAAGGCGATGTCGAAGGACAGCGTGGTCACCGCGACCAGCCGGTCGTCTTCGGTGATGCCCGGTGCCTGCTGCATGCTGCTGATGAAATTGGAGGTGGCGCGGTGCGGCACGCGCACGCCCTTGGGCTTGCCGGTCGAGCCCGAGGTGTAGATCAGATAGGCGACGGACTCCGGCGCGGCCGACAACGGGTCGCGAGGCAGGCGATCGGGGCTTGCCGCGGCGATCTCGGCGGCATCGCGCGTCAGCGACAGCATGCTCGCCGCCGGGAATTCGAACGCGGTAGCCGCGCCGTCGTCGACGATCAGCGCGGCCAGCGACGCATCCTGCGCCATGAAGGCGAGCCGGTCAGCCGGGAAGCCGGGGTCCAGCGGAACGTAGCCGGCGCCCGACTTGAGCACCGCCAGCAGGGCCGCGACCATGTCCGCGCTGCGGGGCAGCGACAGGCCGACCAGGCTGCCGTGTCCGACGCCGCGTGCGCGCAGCACGCGGGCAATGCGATTGGCGCGCGCTTCGAGCTGCGCGTAAGTCAGCGGCGTGGTGCCGGTGGTGATGGCGATGCGCGACGGTGCGCGGTCCGCCTGAAGCTCGAAGTATTCATGCGCCAGCTGCTGGGCGGGGTACGGCGTGCGCAGCGGCTGCAGCGCATGCAATGCCTGCAGGGCCTGCGGCGATACCAGGCCAAGCGCGCCGCCCGCCGATTCGGGCGTGGCTGCCGCACGGCGCAGCAACGTGGCATAGGCATCCAGCCAGGCGCGGATGGTGGCACCGTCGAACAGGTCGCTGTTGTACTGGCACTCCAGCCGCACGCCGCCGTTGACCTGCACGGCGTTGACGAACAGCTCGAAATTCTCGAACGCGCGCGGATTGCCGGTGAATTCAAAGCCCAGCCCGGGGAACGAGACCGTGCGCTCGTCCAGCGCCTGGTCGAGGTTGAACAGCACGCTTACCAGCGGCAGGCGGGCGGGATCGCGCGGCAGGGCCAGTCGTGCCAGCAGGCTGCCCAGCGTGTACTGCTGGTGATCGAAGGCATCGAGCAGGTCGCCGCGCACCTGCTTGAGGCTGTCGGAGAACGAGGCGGAGGGATCGATCGCCACGCGCAGCGGCAGCACGTTGACGCAGTGGCCGACCAGCGCGTCGTGGCCGCCGGCGGCCTGGCCCGCGGAGGGGATGCCGATGACCACGTCGTCCTGGCCGCTCAGTCGCTGCAGCAGCAGGCCGAAGGCGCTGAGCAGGGTGGCATACAGGCTGGCGCCGCGTTGCGCGCCCATGCGCTTGATGTCGGCAATGGTCGCGGCGTCGAGCGTGTAGTCCGCGCGCAGCGAAGTGAAGCTGCGCTGCCGCGGCCGTGGGCGATCGGTCGGCAGGTCGAGCGACGTGGTCGCATCGGCAAAGCGCTTCAGCCAATACGCTTCCGCCTCGCGGCCGGCGTCGCTCTGCACATGCGCGGCCTCGGCCAGCGCATAGTCCGCAAACGGTGTCGCCGGGGCGATCACGCCGCCGGTGCCGACCTGCTGTGCATAGAGCGCGGCAAGGTCGCGCACGATGACGCCGAACGACCAGCCGTCGCACACGATGTGATGCGCGGTGAACACCAGCAGGTGGTCCTGCGGGTCGAGGTTCAGCAGCTCGGCCCGCACCAGCGGGCCGTTCTCCAGGTCAAACGGCGTGGTCACTGCGTGCCGCAGGGTCGCCTCGATGTCCGCCTCGCGCTCCTGCACGCCAAGCCAGGACAGGTCGCGCACGGGGCACTCCAGCGTTTGCCGTGCGGCGATGTACAACTCCTCGCCGTCTTCGCTGAAGGTCGCGCGCAAGGCCTCGTGGCGATCCACCAGCAACTGCAGCGCCGTCTGCAGCGCCGCTACATCCAGCTCGCCTTGCAGGCGCAGCGAGATCGACTCGTTGTAGGCGAGCGAGGCCGCCGGTTCAAGCGTGGAAGCAAGCCACACTTCGCGCTGCGGTGCGGTGGCCGGTACCACGCGTTCCAGCGCCGAGCCTTCGAAGGGATCGTAATCAACGGCGACCGGGGCGGTGGTCGAGAGCGGCGTCGTGTCGTTCGGGCTCATGCATTGACCCTCATGTACTTGCCGGGCGCGTCGGGGTTGGGCACGAACCAGGCCGGGCTGCCGTCCTGGTCCTTGCCCAGGCGCGCGCCGGCCACCGGCGGGCGGGTCGCATCGAGGACCAGCGCCTCGACATTCTTGTGGCGCGGCAGGAATTCGGCTTCCTGCATCTCCAGTACCGATTCCTTGAAGGCCTTGGCGATGGCGACGAAATCCTGCTCGCTGTGCGCGGTGGTGAAGAAGCAGGGGAAGTTGTCCAGCACATGCACGCCACGGCTGCGCATCATGGCGAACAGCAGGTCCTGCAGCGGGTGGTCCTCGGTGAAGCTGGTTTTCCACACCGAGGCGAAGTGCACCAGCTTGATCGGCGCGCCGACGCTGGCACAGAACCCGTTGAGTTCGTCCATCAGCAGCGCCGTGCGCGTGTTCAGGCGCTCCTGCAAGGCCTGGCCGCTGGACTTCAGGTGGTCGAGCACCGCGTGCGCAGCGGCCAGCGCCAGCGGGTGGCGCACGAAGGTGCCGGCGAAATAGGTCACGCCGACGGTGGGGATCGAGGCGTCGCCGTACTGCCAGCCACCGCCGTCGAGCGCGTCCATGTAGCGGCGCTTGCCCGCGATGACGCCGATGGGGAAGCCACCGCCCACCACCTTGCCGTAGGACGCCAGGTCGGCGTCGATGCCGAGCACGGCCTGCGCACCGCGTGGGTGCGAGCGGAAGCCGGTGACCACCTCGTCGAAGATCAGCAGCGCACCCGCGTCAGCGGTGATGGCGCGCAGCTCCTTGAGGAAGTCGCGCGGCTGGAAGTCGGGACGACGGCTCTGCACCGGTTCGACCAGCACCGCGGCGATGGTGGACGCACGCTCGCGGATGATCGCCAGCGATTCGGGCGTGCCGTAGTCGAGCACCAGCACGTTCTCGGAGGTGTTGCGCAGGATGCCCGGCGCGGCGGGCACGGAGCGCAGTTTCCTGGAGCCGCGCACGATCACTTCGTCGAAGATGCCGTGATACGACCCGGTGAAGATCACCAGCGTGTCGCGGCCGGTCACGGTGCGGGCGATGCGCACGGTGCCCATCACCGCCTCGGAGCCGGTGTTGCACAGCGCGGCGCGATCGAACCCGGTGAGCTCGCAGATCTGCTCGGCCACTTCGCCGGCCAGCGGATGCTGCGGGCCGATCTCGTAGCCGGCGTCGAGCTGGCGGCGCACGGCGTCGAGCACGAAGTCGGGCTGCCAGCCGAACAGGTTCATGCCGAAGCCGTTGAGCGCGTCGACATACTCGTTGCCGTCGAGGTCCCACACCTTGGAGCCCTTCGAGCGGTTCACTACGATCTGGTAGATCATTTCCTTCAGCAACGGCCGGAAGCCGTTGACCACGCGGGGATCGGCCAGGTGGCCGCGATGCCGCTGCGTGTACTCCTTCGACGCGCGGGTGCGGTCGATGTAGCGACGCATGAAGGCTTCCAGCCGGGCGCGCTGGCGTTCGGTCAGCTCGGTATGCGTCGAGTGGATGCGTGCGATCGCCCCGAAGGCCTTCTTCACGTCATAGGTGGTGTGGGCGAGCGCGGCCTCCTCGTCCTGCGCGGCGGCGTCGGCCGTCGCGGGGCGCGTGGCCGCCGCCGGGGCCGCCACGGCAGCGGCGGCGGGCGCTGGCTGGGACTGGACCACGGCCATGGCCGGGGCTGCACCCGTCGACGCGGCGGCGAGCAGGGCAAGCTGCTGCTGCATGATCATCATCTGTTGCTGGATGACGTCCTGCATCACGTTGCCCGAGGCAGCGAGTGGCATGCCGGCGGTCGCGGCCAAAGTGGGGGTCGGTGCCGAGGCAACCGCGGGCGTGGCGGAGGGAGCGGCCGGTGCGCTGGATTCCGGCGGCAACAGCTGATCGATATGCATGGCCAGGCGCTCGAACGATGAGAAGGACTCCATCAGCTCGCGGAAGGTGATCTTCAGCGAGAAGGTCTTCTGCAGTTGCAGGGCCACCTGGGTCAGTGACAGCGAGTCCAGTCCCAGTTCGACGAAGCCGGACGACGGGTCGACACCTTCCAGTTCGGTGCCGGCGACGTCTTCGAACAGCTCGACGAGCTGCGCAAGCAGGCGGGTTTGGCGGGCAGAGCCGGCACTCGCGCCGGGGAGGTTGGCATCCATGGAACTCTCCGCGATGGCTGCAGATGGCGTGGCGAAAAGGGGAACGACATTGGTGGTTGCGAGCGTGCCGGGCAGGGCGGGTGCGGGCGCCGCAGGTGCCGCGACGAGCGCGGGCGCCGTGGCCGCATCGACCCAGTGGCGCTTGCGCTCGAACGGATAGGTCGGCAGGCGCACGCGATGGCGGCGCTGGCGGCGATCGAGCGCCTGCAGTGCCACCACGGCACCGGCGCACCACAGCTGGCCGACGGCGCCGAGCCAGCTGGCACGCTCGTTGTCGGGTGCATCGGCCAGCGAGGAAATGATGCTGCGACCACGCGCCTGCGGATGCTGGCGAGCCAGCGTCGCGAGGGCCGTGCGCGGACCAACCTCGAGGAAGACGGCCTGCGGCTGTTGCAGCTGCCCGAGCAGCGCCGCGGAGAAACGCACGGTGCCGCGCAGGTGGCGCGTCCAGTACTCGGCCGAGCGGGCCTCGTCGTCGCCGAGCCGCTCGCCGGTCAGCGTCGAGATGATGGGAATGGTCGGGGCCGCCAGCGCGATGCGAGCCACTTCCTGGCGGAACGGCTCCAGTGCCGGATCCATCATCGCCGAATGGAACGCGTGCGACGTCTGCAGCACGCGGCAGGCGACGCCGTCGCTTTCCAGTGCAGCGCGCAGGGCCTCGATCTCACCCGACTCGCCGCTCACCACGGTGGCATTGGGCGCGTTTTCCGCGGCCAGCTGGAGGCTCGGAGGCAGGCGCGACGCGAGCTGGGTGGCGTCCATCCTCACTGACAGCATGGATCCTGCGGGCAGCGCCTGCATCAGGCGGCCGCGATGCGCGACGAGGCGCGCACCGTCGGCCAGGCTCATCACGCCGGCGATCACCGCGGCGACGAACTCGCCCACGCTGTGGCCGATCATGGCAGCGGGCTGGACGCCTGCGCTCAGCCACAGCTTCGCCAGCGCATACTCGATGGCGAAGGTGGCCGGCTGGGTCAGCGAGGTCTCGCGCAGCGCCTCGGCGTCGTCCGCGAACATCCTCTCGCGCAGGTCGAAGCCGAGTTCATCCTGCAGGACGGCGGCGCAGTCGTCGATGGCCGCGTGGAACACTGGCTCGCCCTCATACAGCGCGCGACCCATGCCGGCGTATTGCGAGCCCTGCCCGGGGAACATGAAGACGACCTCGGCCGCGCTCGCGGCCGCGGCCTGCGCCTGGGTGCCGGAAAGCTCGCGCAGCCGCGCCACGGCCTCCCCGGCATCGGCCGCCACCACCCACTGGCGTTGCGCGAATGCTTTGCGGCCCTGGGCCAGCGTGTAGGCCACATCGGCGAGATTTTCCTGCGGATGCTCACTCAGGTGCGCAGCGAGCCGCGTGGCGGCATCGGCAAGCGCGGCGGGCGAGCGTGCCGAAAGCAGCAGCAGCTTCGGCCCGCAGCGGGTCTCCGAGGGCTGGCGCAACGGAGCCTCTTCCAGGATCACATGCGCGTTGGTGCCGCCCACGCCGAACGAACTGACGCCGGCGCGCAGCGCGTTGCCATTGACCGGCCAGGCACGCAGCGCATCGTTCACCACGAAGGGCGAACTGGCGAAGTCGATCTTGGGATTGGTGGCGGTCGCATGCAGTGACGGCGGCAGCAGGCGTTGCTGCAGCGACAGCGCCGTCTTGATCACGCCGGTGGCACCGGCGGCCATCACCAGATGCCCCATATTGCTCTTGACCGAGCCGATGGCGCAGAAGCCGCGCTCGTCGGTGCTCTGCCGGAACGCCGTGGTAAGGCCTTCGATCTCGATCGGGTCGCCCAGAGGCGTGGCCGTGCCGTGCGCCTCAACATAGGAGATGGAGCGCGCCTCGACGCCTGCGTCCGCCAGCGCCATGGTGATCACCGCGGCCTGGCCTGCGCTGCTCGGCGCAGTGAAGCTGGCCTTTAGGCCGCCGTCGTTGTTGATGGCGACGCCGCGGATCACCGCTACGATGGCATCGCCATCGCGCTCGGCATCGGAAAGCCGTTTCAGCAGCACGACCGCCGCACCATCGCTGAACACGGTGCCGCGTGCGTCGGCGCCAAAGCTGCGCGTGTGGCCGTCCGGCGACAGCATCGAGCCTTCCTGCGAGAGATAGCCGCTGCGGGGCGGGCAGGCAATCGATGAGCCGCCCGCGAGCGCCATGTCGCACTGGCCCGCACGCAGTGCCGCGGTGGCCTGGCAGATGGCGACCAGCGAGGTCGAGCAGGCGGTGTTCATGCTGATCGCCGGCCCGGTGAGGTTGAGCTTGTGGGCGACGCGGGTGGTCAGATAGTCCTTCTCGTTGGCCAGCATCACCTGGAACGCGCCGAGCTTGTCGATCAGGTCCGGGCGCGTGCTGAGCTGGCGCTGGAAGTAGGTGGCGTTGTGCATGCCGCCGAAGACGCCCACGGGCACCTCATGCGCATCGGGCACATAGCCGCCCCGCTCCAGGCATTCCCAGCACAGCTCGAGGAAGATGCGCTGCTGCGGGTCGGTGAGCTCGGCCTCGCGCGGCGACATGCCGAAGAAGGCCGCGTCGAAGTCCTCCACGCCATCGATGATGCCGCGCGCGGCGACGTAGTCCGGATCCGTCCGGTCCGCTGCGGGCACCGCCGGGTCGAGCTGGTCCGGCGCGAAAAAGGTGATCGATTCGCGGCCTTCGCAGAGATTGCTCCAGAACGTCTCCACGTCGCCCGCACCGGGGAAGCGCCCGGCCATGGCAAGGATGGCGACCGCTTCGCCAGCGTCGCCGTCGCGACCGCGCGCCATGCGCGTGGCGAGGGCGGCATGCGTGCCGCGACCTTCGACCAGCGCCGCGAGTGCGGCCGGCGTGGGCTCGCCGAAGAAGGCGGGAATGGTGATCGCCTGCGACAGCTCCGCGTGAATCCGCGCCACCGTGCGTACGGCCAGCAGCGAGTTGCCGCCGAGGTCGAAGAAGTGATCGTGACGACCGACCTGGTCGAGTCCGAGCATGTCGGCAAACAGCGCGCAGAGCGTGTGCTCGACCACGCCGGCCGGCGCGACATAGGCATCGGCCAGCTCCGGGCGGCCGCCGTCCGGAGCTGGCAGGGCGCGACGGTCGAGCTTGCCGTTGGGCGTCACCGGCAGCGCGTCCAGTCGCAAATAGATCGAAGGGACCATGAAGTCGGGCAGGGCGCGTGCCAGTTGTTCGCGCAGGAAACGCGCACTGACCTGCGCGTCGTCCGCGACGTAGTAGGCCACCAGCCGCTTCTGTCCGGGACGATCTTCGCGTGCCAGCACGGCGCCCGCGCGCACGCCGCCGATCCGCTGCAGGGCCGCTTCGATCTCGCCAAGCTCGATGCGGAAGCCACGGATCTTGACCTGATGGTCGGCGCGGCCGATGAATTCGACCACGCCTTCCGGCAGCCAGCGCACGAGGTCGCCGGTGCGGTAGAGCCGGTCGCCGGGTTCGCCGAACGGATCGGGCACGAAACGTTCGGCGGTGAGTTCCGCTTGCCCCAGGTAGCCGCGCGCGAGGCCGGCGCCCCCGATGTAGAGCTCGCCGGCCACGCCCACCGGCACGTGTTCGCCGCGGGGATTGAGCACGTGCAGGGTGGTGTCGGCGATGGGCTGGCCGATCGGGACCGAGCGTGCCTGCGCATCCAGCGTGCGCGGTATCGCATACGTGGCGGAGAACGTCGTGCACTCGGTCGGGCCGTAGCCGTTGATGATCAGCACGTCGGGCAGGGCCGCGTAAGCCTTGCGCACGTGCGGCACGGACAGCGCTTCGCCACCGATCAGCAGCTGGCGGAGCCCTTCGAGCCGGGTGGCATCGTCGTCGACAATGGCGTTGAACAGCGCCGCCGTGAGCCAGGCGATGCGTGCGTCATGGCGCTGGATGGTGCGGGCCAGGCCGCAACCGGTGGGAATGCGCTCGCCGTGGACGATGCAGGTGCCGCCATTGAGCAGGGCTGCCCAGATCTCCAGTGTCGAGGCGTCGAAGCCGAGCGGCGCGGCATGCAACAGGCGCGGCGCGTCGCCAAGGGTGACATAGTCCACCTCGCGCACCAGCCGGATGATCGCGCGATGCATGATCTGCGCACCCTTGGGGGTGCCGGTGCTGCCGGAGGTGTACATCACGTAGGCCAGCGCACTGCCGTCCATCGACGGCAGCGAATTGGCAGGCGTATCAGCCTCGAGCCCGGCCAGTGGCATCACGGGGATCGTGATGCCTGGCAAGGCAGGTGCATCTGGTGCAGCGATCACCAGCGCGGCGTGCGCGTCATTGAGGGTGAAGGCGAGGCGCTCGGCCGGATGATGGGCGTCGAGCGGGAGATAGGCAGCGCCCACCTTGAGGATGCCGAGGATGGCGACGATGGCTTCGGCGGAGCGCTCCAGCAGCAGGCCGACGGCGTCGCCGGCCTTCACGCCTGCGGCGAGCAGGCCGGCGGCGACGCGGTCGGCGCGCGCGTCGAGTTCGTCATAGCGCAGTGATGCCTCGCTGGAAACCACGGCCATGCGCGTGGGGTGGCGTCGCGCGACGGCGGCGAACAGGCCATGCACGGTGTCGCCGGGGTGGCGCGGCCTGCATGTGTCGTTCCATGTGTGCAGCAGCTGGTGGCGCTCGTCCGCATCCATCACGTCGATGGTGGCAAGCGGCCGCTCGCCGGGTTCGCTCAGGCCTGCCAGCACGCGTTGCGCGCAGCGGGCGAACAATTCGATGCCGGCCGCGTCGAACGGCGCCTGGAAGGCGACCTGCAGGCGCGTCGAGTAATCATGCAGACGCCACTGGCTGCAGGCGCCGGCATCGACCGAGGGCCGTGCGTGGTCGTCCACCACGCACCAGGCGCCGCGACCGGTGGGCGGTGCGGCCCCGGCCAGTGCCCTGGCCGTGCTGTCGAGCCATGCCTGGCGGCTGAGGTCACGCGGCACGTCCAGCATGACTTGCCGCGTGCCTTCCGCGGTCGCCACGGTGGCGAGGACGCGGTCGGCACCGGTCAGGCGCGACTCGGTCAGCGCGAGCGCGGCACACAGCGTCACCATCGGCGTGGCTGCGGGCGAGGGCGCGAGCTTGCATTCGTGCGACACCAGTTGCCAGGTCTCGCTGGCGGCGCCGGGCTGGCAAGGCAGCACGTCGAACAGTCCCGTGGCGATGGATTCGGTGTTGCCGATATCGGTGCTGTTCGCGTTCATCACGTTCACTGGAAGTTTGTCGATGGCATGCACAGGCTCGACGAAGATCAGGGTGCTCAGTCGGCCACGGCATAGGCCGTACGCCGGGCGAGCGACGGGCAGGCGGGTGGTCGGCTGCCGACGCCGTGCATGGCGATCATGGCCGACGCGCTGGCATAGCTCAGCCGATCGAGCAGCGGATGCTTGCCGACCGTGGGCGGCTTGATGCCCTTGCGACGTAGAAGATCATGCAGCACGTGTTCCATCGCGTTGCGGCGCGTGGCGTTGGTGCTGTATGTGAGGCTGATGGTGATGGACGGATCGTCACCGGTCTCCACCATGTGCGGGCTGGTGATCGGCATGTACACGCCCTGGCCCGGCCCGACTTCGAACACGTGGGCCCGCTCGCGGAATTCTTCGCGCCACTTCACTTCGTCGAGTTCGTGGCGGGAATGGAAGCAGTCGCGCGCGAGTTCGCTGCAGACTTCGGCGTCCTCGGCGTCCCACACGTAGACCTTCTTGGTGCCGTGGATCTGCAGCAGGATGCCGTGGTTGCGGTCGATGTGGAACGGCGTGACGGTGTGCGGCGAGGCGACGAAGATCCAGCCGGCGCGGTAGTACATGCCCGGATCATGCTTCTCGATGCGCGGCTTGATCGGATCGAGCGCGAGGTCGATCAGCTTCTGGTAGGTGGCGTCGGCCTGCACGTGGCGCAGCAGCATCCACGCCTTGGCTTCGTTGATGCCCTGCAGCGTGTCGGTGACGGAACGGCGGTTCGGGTACAACCGCGCGACGTCGTCGAAATTCGCATCGGCGCCGGCGTTGTTGTTGAAGGTGAAGAGATGGCTGGTGCCCTGGAAACGCTTGCCCAGCGCAACCAGCTGGTCGGGCTGCAGCAACGGGTGGTCCGCCAGCTGGTGGCGCACGGCCTTGATGCGCGCGGGGTCGAAGGCGTCCCAATCCATCTCGATCAAAGCCGTCGCATTGGCATGCATGGCTTACACCCTCCCCCGCGTGGTGCGGATCTCGCCGGTCGAAACAAGAACCCCTTGTGTCCGGTATGCATCGCGTACGGCCCCGGGCTACGGGCAAGGCACACGGTGCCGACGTTGCATGGATCGGGATTGATTGTCGGCCGATCAGGCGCGTTTTTCCCTAGCCCATCCCGGCTATTCCTGTTTCTAGTCCATCCTGCCTATACCGTGTTTTTACCGGGCCGCGCGAACCCGCGGATTAGCGCGACTGGAACGCGAACAGCCACAGGATCGCGCCCTGCATGGGCGAGCCGACCCAGCTCACGCGGTAGGTGCCTGCTTCGGTGACCTGCCGGTACGCGACGGCGCATTGCACGCCGCTGCTGTCGGGAAGTTGCAGGAAGCTGTCGACGATAGTGAATCCGTTGTCCGGCCGTGCCGTCATCCGTTGCACGCCGGCATCGCCCCACCAGACCGCCACCAGGGTGGCAGGACCGGTGGTGGTGACGCTGTCACTGGTCATGACGACAGCCGGGGCAGGGTAGTTCTGGGCCACGTCCTTGAGCACGCCGGCGTGGGTGACTTCGATGAAGGGGACGGTGATCTCGCCCTGCGGGTAACCGGACTTGTCGATGCGCACGGTATGCCCGCCACCGCCCTTGCCCGACTGCGCCACATAAGCCTTGACGTCGAACGCCCCGTCGTAGCCGTTGAACACCGGATCGCTGCCCACGCGTTTCCAGTGGTTGCCATAGGTGTCGGTGGGCGCAAAACCGTTCTTTACGTAGCCACCGTTGAGCACGATGAACGAGCTGCCGGTCGCTTGCGTGTTGATCGGCGTGGTCACTGCAGGCGTGACGCCCAGCCCTTCGGGATGGGTCAGCATGGTGTGTGCGCCGAGCGCGGGGATGGTCTGTTCCATGGCACGGTCAGCCGCCGGGGCAGGTGACGGAAGATCTTGTGCATGCTGGGCAGCCGATACGGCGATCAGCAAGGCGGCCAGGACGGCTTGCCGGCAGTGCGAAGCGACGCAGTCTCGTCGGCCATGCATGGCGCAATCCCCCGTCTCGCGGACGCCGAATATTGCGAACCCCATCGCACTGTGTCAAGAATGCGTCCTGCAGCACGCGGGCGTCCATGGCGCCATACGGCAGGTATCGCGACATCGCCGCGCGGGGGGAAGGGGCTTGGCCAGCGAGACCGACTTTCTCGATATGTACCGCACGCTTGGGCTGCGTCCGGGCTGTGATCCGCGCGATCTCAGAATGGCCTACCGCCGCTACGTGGCGCGCCTGCATCCTGACCGGAGTGGCGGTGCATCGACCGATCCGGTCGCCGCCGCGCAACTGCAGCGGCTCATTGCCCAGTACGACGCGGCCATGGCTTTCGAGCGCGAACACGGTCGCCTGCCCGGATCGGCCAGCCGCGTGCGGTTTGCCGTGCCGGAGGCCAATGCCCAGGCGGTGCGGCCACGCGCGGCAACGGGGCGTGTGGCGATCTGGCGCCGCACGCCGGTGGTCCTGGCGCTGCTGGCGATCACGGCCAGCATGTTGTGGTGGGACATGAGCAACCAGCCGCCACCGCCGGTGGCCGCGCCGTCCGCGCAGGACGAGCTGCATGCCGTATCGATGCCGCCCACGCCGGCACCGGCAGCGGCCGCCTCGGCACCGACGCTCAGCATCGGCATGTCGATGGACCAGGTGCGCGAGATCGAAGGCGAACCGACCAGCGTGCGTGGCAGCCGCTGGGAATACGGACCGTCGTGGATCCGCTTCGAAAACGACCAGGTGGTGGAGTGGCACAACTCCCCGCTGCATTCGCTGGGCCCCGTGGCACGTACGCAGGACGATGCACGGGACGGCTCGTCCGCCAGCAGCAACTGACTAGCGCGCGCCGCGCCCGAACAGCACCACTTCGACCGTCTGGATCAGGATCAGCAGGTCCAGCAGCAGATTGTGGTTCTTCACGTAGAACAGGTCGTACTTGAGCTTCTCGGCCGCTTCCTCGACGGTGGCGCCATACGGATAGCTCAGCTGCGCCCAGCCGGCGAGGCCGGGCTTGAGGCTGTGGCGAAGGCTGTAGTAGCGGATCTGGGTGGCGAGGTCGGCGACGAACTGCGGGCGCTCCGGGCGCGGACCGACGATGCTCATGTCGCCCTTGAGCACGTTCCACAGCTGCGGCAGCTCATCCACGCGCAACTTGCGGCTGATGCGGCCCACGCGCGTGACGCGCACGTCGTTCTTGCTGGCCCAGCGGGCCACGCCGTCGCGCTCGGCATCGGTGCGCATGCTGCGGAACTTCAGCAGCAGGAAGGTCCTGCCATGCGCGCCGACGCGCTCCTGGCGGTAGAGGACCGGCTGGCCCGGCCCCGACTCCAGTCGAATGGCCAGCACTTCCAGCAGCATCAGCGGCCACAACAGCAGCATCAGCACCAGGGCCGCGCCGATGTCAAAGCAGCGCTTGCTGAGCTGGCGCAGCGGTGTGGTGTTGAAGCCGCCGGAGAACACCAGCCACGAGGAATCGAGCAGGCTCAGCTGCACGCGGCCCGACTCGCGTTCGAAGAACGAGGTGAGGTCGGTGATGGTGACGCCCATCTGGCGGCACTCGAGCAGGTCGTCCATCGGCAGGTGGCCGCGCCGGTCATCGACGCCGACCACCACTTCGTCGATCTGCTCCCGCTGCACGATCGCCGTCAGCGACATGCCGGGCTGCAGCAGGCGATCGGGCGGTACGGCGACGGTTTCCTGGGCGTGCGGCACATAGCCGACCACGCAGAAGCCGCGGCGGTCGGTGCGACGGCGCATCTGGTTGTGGATCTGCGCTGCGCGCGCGCCGGCGCCGAGAATGAGCACGCGGCGCTTGAGCGCCTCCACCTCCACCAGCTGCAGGAACAGCACGCGCAGCGCGAGCACGAAGATGAAGCCGAGCGACAGGGCGATGGCCAGCACGCCGCGGCCGACATAGGCCTGGGGCACGACGTAGTAGCCGACGACCAGCAACACGCCGCCAAGCACGAACGCCACCGCCTGCCGCGCCAGCAAGCCGAACCGGCTCATGCGCATGTGTGCCTGGTACTGGCCCATCGCGACCATGCCGATCACGATGACGGTGGCGAACACCAGCGACCGTTGCGGGATGTGCACGGTGAACTCGGCCAGTTCCTCCGGGCTGCGGAAGTACCGGATGTAGGTGGCCAGCTCCAGCGAGAGTGCGAGCAGTACCAACTCGCAAAGGCCGAGCAGGACGAGCCAACGTACGGATTGCCGGCGCAGGAAACGAAGCATCCGATTCCCCCTTCTCCCCCAGGTTTTCAGCCAGGTCCTTTAGCGGAAACCGAGCGTAGCCCCGTGGCTTCGCGTACGTCGATGTAACTTAAGGACGAGCGATGGGGGAGTGCTGTTCGGCTGTCTCAGCCATGCAACACATGCGCGTCGGGCTAGGCGATCGCGCGGCCCATGTCGTCTCCGGCGTGCGAGGGGTCGATCCAGTGCAGCGAAAGGCGCGTCACCGAAAGCGGTGCGGCCAGCGCGCCCACCAGTGTCTCCGGCAGGTCGAGCTGATGGACCAGGCAAGTGGGAGCGTCGTCGACCGACGCTGGCGGATCCACGCCGACGCCGATGTCGGCGCGGATGGCCGACGGCGATTCGCGCAACCCGATGCCGAAGGCCTTGAGCAACGCTTCCTTGCGCGTCCACAGCGACAGCAGCGCGTGTTCGCGCGCCGCCGCAGGCATGGCCTCCAGCGCGGCGGCTTCGGCGGGCGAGCAGAGAATCTGCGCGATGCCGTGGAGGGCGATGTGCGGCGGCGATTGCTCGATGTCGATGCCGAGCGTCCGGGCGATGCCCACGGCGATGGCAACGTGGCTGCCGCTGTGGCTCAGGCTGGTGGCGTGGGGGACGTGCGGCAGGCACGGCTGTCCCGCCGCCGTGCTCGTCAGGGACACGTTCGCCGCGTCGGTATCCAGCACGATGCCGAGCACCACGCGCCAGAACGCATGGGCGAGCACATAGGTGTCGCGGTCGTGCGGGTAGTGGAAGCGCAGCGCGCGCTCGCGCTCGCGTGTGTCGAGCAGGGCATAGGCGTCCGCGCGGCGGAACCGCCACGGCGTGCTGTCGAACAGAAGCACGCTGGCCTCGCCGTCCACGGGCGGCGTGAAGCCGCTGTGCAACAGCGCGTGGGTGGCCTCGCGAACAAAGGCCTGTCTGGCTGTCTCCGTTCCCATGGCTGGCATCACGCTGATGGAGGGGCGGTTACATCAAGCCGGATGACACGTACGGAGTGAGCAGGGTCCGCAACTGGTCGGCCAGCCGCAGGCTCAGCGCCACGATGGTGAAGGTGGGAAAGGCCCAGCCGCCGGTCGGAAACACCGAACTGCCGGCCAGGTAGAGATTGTCCATGCCATGCACCTTGCAGTTGCGGTCGACCACGCCGGTGCGTGGGTCGTCGGACATGCGCGTGGTGCCGAGATGGTGCGCGGTGCCATGGATAAGTGGCGTGACCGCGATGTCGTCCGACAGCCAGGGGTCGAGCTGGAAATGGCCCTGGCAGGCGTGCGCCAGTCCGCTGCCGAACAACGATGCGGCGGCGCGATAGGTGTGATGGTCGAGCGAGGTGAGCCGCCAGTCCACCGAGACCTTGCGCTGGCCGAACGCGTCGGTGTCGTGGCCGAGCGTGATGCGGCTGTCGGGGTTGGGCGCCTGCTCGAAGTAGCCCACCAGATCGATATGACTGCTCGCCACGGTGGGGCGATCGGCCAGCTTGTGCACGAAGGCGCGGGCCAGGTCCCCGACGCCAAGGCCGACGCGAAGCGCCGCCAGGCCGAGGCTCCCCGGCACGGCGACCGCTTCGACGGCCGGCGCGTTGCGCAGGGCCGCGGACATCTGCTCTTCCAGCAAGGCATTTTCATCGCGCGGGGCGGGGCGCAGTGCCGCGCGCAGCTCGCGCAGCGCACGAATGCCGCGTGGCAGCGGCCCCTCGACTCCGAACGGATGCATGCGTCCGTTGAGTACGCGGTGCGCGCGCTGCGCACGATCCGACAACCCGATTTCCGGAAACGACGGCGTCGCGCCGCGGTAGCGTCGCCGGTCATAGGGGCGCGTCACGCGATGCGGCGCCTTGGTGGACAGCCTGCCCAGCGTGCCGCTGGGATGGTCCATGAAGTAGCGGCCGACCACGTCGTGCTGGTTGCCCAGCCCCTGCGGCACGACCGAATCGGACAGCAGCATCAGCCGCGCGTTCTCGATGCCACCGCAGGCGAGCACGTATTGCCGCGCGCGCACGCTGCCGCGATGGCCGTCCAGCGAGCCCAGGCGCGCGCTGCGCACCGACCTGCCATCGGGTGAGGCCATCAGCTCGAGCACATTGGCGTGCAGCAGCACCGTGATATTGGCGGCCTGTTCGAGCTCGTCGCGATAGGTGTCGCCGAACAGGATGGGGCTGTGCACGAAGACCTGGTTGACCAGCGTCTCTTCGTTGAACGCGATCGGCTGGTGAAAGGTCGGCGTGGCGAAGGAGCCATCGACGAAATCGTGCGAATGCAGGTGGCAATACGTCTTGGCGCGCGCGTAGTAGGGCACCAGTTCGTTGTAGGTGATGGGCCAGCCGCTATGGGGTACCCAGTCGCGCGCGCTCATGTCCTGGCGGCTGAGCGGGATGCAGCCGCCTCCCCACAGGTTGCAGCTGCCGCCGAAGACGCGCATGCGTGACGTGCCGGGGTCGAAGGGCACGTGGCCTACCGAGCTTCCCTCGTACAGTTCCTGGCTGCGCTGCTCGCCGGTGAAGCCGCCACCCTCGACCAGGCAGACGGTCACGTGCGAGCCGATGAACTCACGGGCAATGGCGATGCCCGCGGCGCCGGCGCCGATGATGCAAAGATCGGCCTCGACCTCGGCAGGATAGGCGCCGCTCAGGTAGTCGATGATCACTCCGTCCCCCCGGTCTCCGTGCGAGCCCGCCCACGCGCCAGGTCTGGCCGCAGTTCGGATCTGACATTCGCGGCGGATCGGGCTGTCTGCCGGCGGCTGCCGGCAGGCCTTGGCCATCACACGCGGAAATATCCCCGGTACCAGCGTACAAAGTTAGCGACGCCGGTTTCTACCGAGACCTGCGGCCTATAGCCTACGGTCTGTATCAGGTCCGTTACATCGGCCTCGGTGTCCGGCACGTCGCCCGCCTGCAGGGGCAGGAGTTCCATGGTCGCCTTGCGGCCGAGGCAGTGCTCCAGCACCTCGATGTAGTGCAGCAGTTCCACCGGACGTTCGTTGCCGATATTGAACAGGCGATACGGCGCCACGCCGCTGCAGGCCGGATCGGGCGCCTTGCTGTTCCAGCGCGCGTCGCTGCCCGGCACATGGTCGAGCGTGCGTATCACCCCTTCGACGATGTCGTCGACGTAGGTGAAGCTGCGCTTGTGCCTGCCGTGGTTGAAGACCCTGATCGGTTCGCCGGCCAGGATGGCGCGGGTGAACAGGAACAGGGCCATGTCGGGCCGCCCCCAGGGGCCATACACGGTGAAGAAGCGCAGGCCCGTGCTGGGAATGCCGTACAGGTGCGCATAGCTGTGCGCCATCTGCTCGTTGGCCTTCTTGGTGGCCGCGTACAGCGTCAACGGATGCTCGGCCGATTGGTGTTCCGAAAATGGCATCGCCGTATTGGCGCCATATACCGAACTGGTCGAGGCGAACACGAGGTGCTCGACGCCATGCTGGCGACAGCCCTCGAGCACGTGCAGGAAGCCCGTGACATTGCTGCTCGTGTACACATGGGGATTCTCTGCCGCGTAACGCACGCCGGCCTGTGCCGCCAGGTGCACCACGCGCTGCGGACGGTGCTCGGCGAAGAGGTGTTCCATCGCGGCGCGGTCGGCCAGGTCGGCATGCACGTGGGCATAGCCGGGGCGATCCATGAATCGCGCAAGGCGCGCCTTCTTCAGGGTGACGTCGTAGTAGTCATTGAGGTTGTCCAGGCCGACCACCTCGTCGCCGCGGTCGAGCAGCCGCTCGGCCACGTAGGACCCGACGAAACCCGCGGTGCCGGTTACCAACACTTTCATGATGTGTTTCCCCAGTCAAAGGCGGCCGTCGACGTCGGCGCGCGGCAGTACGTACTTGACGTCGTAAACCACCGAAGCCGGCTTGCAGAACGCGCGGATGCCGGTGGCGCCCATGGTGACGAACTGTCGGTGGCCGACCGCGACGATCACGGCGTCGTAGCTGGCGGCCTCGGGCTCGGCGACGGGCGTCAGCGCGTATTCGTGCGCCGCTTCGGCGGCGTTGACCCACGGATCGTGCACATCCACCTCGGCGTTGTAGCCATGCAGTGCGCGCACGATGTCGACCACGCGCGTGTTGCGCAGGTCCGGGCAGTTTTCCTTGAAGGCCAGCCCCAGTACCAGCACGCGCGCCCGCACCGGATTGATGCCCTTGCGCACCATCAGGCGAATCACCTCGCTGGCGATATACGGGCCCATGCCATCGTTGGTGCGCCTGCCCGCGAGGATCACGTCGGGGTGGTGGCCCACTTCCTGCGCCTTGTGCGTGAGGTAGTACGGGTCCACGCTGATGCAATGGCCACCGACCAGGCCGGGCCGGAACGGCAGGAAGTTCCATTTCGTGCCGGCCGCCTGCAGCACTTCCAGCGTGTCGATGCCCAGCTTGTTGAACAGGATGGACAGGTCGTTGACGAGTGCGATGTTGAGGTCGCGCTGCGTGTTCTCGATCACCTTGGCGGCCTCGGCCACTTTCAGCGAGCTGGCCTTGTGCGTGCCGGCGGTGATGATCGAGCCATACAGGCGGTCGACGAAATCCGCGATCTCGGGCGTGGAGCCGGAAGTCACTTTCAGGATGCTGGTCACCCGATGCTGCTTGTCGCCCGGGTTGATGCGCTCCGGGCTGTAGCCGGCGAAGAAGTCGCGATTGAAGACCAGGCCCGAACCCTCCTCGAGGATCGGCACGCACACCTCTTCGGTGCAGCCCGGATACACCGTTGATTCGTACACGACTACGTCGCCGCGCTTGAGCACCCGGGCAAGTGCCTCGCTGGCGCGGGTAAGCGGGGTCAGGTCCGGGCGTTTGGCCGCGTCGATGGGCGTGGGCACGGTCACGATGTAGACGTTGCGATCGGCCAGGTCGGCCAGGTCCGAGCTGAAACGCAGTCGTCCCGCCTCGGCCAGCTCGGCCGCGGTGACCTCCAGCGTGTTGTCGTGGCCGCTGCGCAGTTCGTCGATGCGACCCCGGTTGATGTCGAAGCCAACCGTGTCATAGCGCTTGCCAAACTCGACGGCCAGCGGCAGTCCCACGTAGCCGAGCCCGATGATCGCGAGCTTGGTGTTTTCCAGATTCGGCATGCCAACGTCCTGGTTGCTGGTTTTCGGAAGCACGGTGCAGGACGGCAGGTTAGCCGATGTATCGCGCCAGCGAAGCGCGCATTCCCCCTGTGCCGTGGCAGCTGCCGGTGCGCGTGGCCGTGGCCGGCGAGCGTCCGCCACCTGTCATGGCGGAAGGCTAGCAGGGCAGGTGGCCATTGCCGCTAGGCCATTGGTTGCGTGCCGGAAGGAGGATGCGCGCCCTGCGATCCACTCGACATTCCCTGTCGTGAAACGAGGGCCCGCACGCTGCCCGCGGTGGCGTGGGTGACCGCATGACCGGCGTGCCGGGGCGGCTGCCCGGCACGCCGGCGTGGCGTGTTTCAGTGGCGCCCTGGCGGCTGCGTGATCACGCCTCAGGCCCAGCCGCTGTCGTCAAAGCCGCCGTCGTTGCTGTCGTCGAAATCGGAGGAAGCGAAGTCCTGCTGGTCGAAGTCGCGCGAGTGGTGGTCGCCGTCGTTGTAATTGTTCTCGGTGATGTTCTCGATCACGGTGGGCTGGCCGCCGCCGAGGAAGCCGCCGCCGTGGTGCCCGCCGATCAGGTTTTCGATGCCGTCGAACAGGAACATGCCGCCCGCCACGCCCGCGGCGGTGGTGGCCGCCTGCGCGAGGAAGCCGGGTGCGCTGGCAGGTTGCGCCGGCGCGCCACCGAACAACCGTTCACGCCAGCCGGGAGCGGCCGCCTGGGGCTGTGGCTGGGGTGGCATCGGCGGTGGTGCGGCGCCCCAGGCGGACTGCCCGCCGAGGAAACTGCCACCACCCTGCTGGCCGGACAGCTGTGCCTGCAGCTGGCTGATCTGCGCCTTGGCTGCTTCGAGTGCCTGTTGCTGCAACAGGCTGCGCTGCACCAGCAGGTAGAGCGCATCGGGCTGCGCGGCGAGGCGTTGCCGGATCAGGGCATCGGCTTGTGGATCCTTGGCTACGCCGCCTGCGGCGGCCAGGCGCTGGAGGAAATCGTCGAGCAGCTGTTGTTCCTGGGGTGTCATGACGGGCGGATCTCCGGGGAAAGACGAATGACGCCCACACTGACCAGCCGTGCGTCGGGCGAGCAGTGCCAGAAGTGTGCCCTCCGGCCATGACTTCAAGGGGACGCGATATCCGTTTGCCCGGCAGTCAGGCAGATCGCAGGTACTTTCGAAGCAGCGGGGCATGCTTGCCTGTCGATGCAGGCTTGCGTGCCCGCAGCCGGCGGGCGCGCCAAACGCAAAACGGCGCAAGCATCCCGGGATGTCTTGCGCCGCTTCAACTCGATGGAGTGGTGGAGCCAGGGAGGATCGAACTCCCGACCTCGTCATTGCGAACGACGCGCTCTCCCAGCTGAGCTATGGCCCCACACGAGCCAAAGATGTTACCAGCGTGATTCGGTCTTCGCCAAGCCCCTGCCGCCCGATGCGCTCACGGCAGCAGGCGGGCAAGCTCGTCGTGCAGAACCTCGCGGCGCCAGCCTTCGAGGAAGTCGGGCCAGCGCGCCGTCACCACGTATTCCTCGAGTGCCTTGCGCGGGCAGAGCAGGCCGGCGGGCAAGTCCAGTTCGGCGGCGCGCGCGTCGACGCAGTCCTTCATGGCGGCGAGCGCTTTCTTGGCGTCGCCCTGCGGGGTGCCGGGAATGGACTCGGTCGCCGCCACTTCGTCGGCATCGAGCGGGCGGCGCAAGGTTTCGAACAGTTCGCTGCGCTGCGCGGAACGAAGCGCGCGCTGGCCGCGTGTGCGTTGCTCCAGTTCGTTGGCGGACGCCGGCGGTTGTTGCGCCAGGCTCATGGCCTGCGCGTCCTCGAGCATCCACGGACGGGGCCGGTCGAGCGCGCGGGCGGTCTTGTCGCGCCACAGCAGGATGCGGCGGAGCAGGGCGCGCTGTTCGGGTCGCCACTCGGCAGCGCCGCGGAACCCGCGCTGCGGTTGCGGATCGCCTTCGCGGTAGCACGCGCGCTGCTTCAGGCGCTCGCAGTCTTCGGCGTGCCAGGCGACGCGATCGCGCTGCACCAGGCGCTCGGCCAGCTGTTCGTGCACCGGCTTGAGATAGACCACGTCGAGCGTGGCATAGGCGAGCTGCGAATCGGTGAGCGGGCGCTGCAGCCAGTCCGAGCGAGTCTCGCCCTTGTCCAGTTCGGCGCCGGTCAGCTCGGCCACCAGCGCGCGGTAGCTGATGCCCAGCCCCATGCCCACGAAAGCCGCGGCAATCTGCGTGTCGAACAGCTGGCGCGGCCCGTGCGGCAACATCGACGAGAGCGCCTCGAGGTCTTCGCTGGCGCTATGCATCACGGTGACCACGGTGCCCTCGCCCAGCTGCGGGCGAAGCGCGTCGCCGATGTCGAAGGCGAGCGGATCGACCAGTGCATAGCGCCCGTTCCAGCCCATCTGCAGCAGCGCCAGCTGTGGATAGAAGGTATTGCGGCGCATGAACTCGGTGTCGAAACCGAGCGCGGCATCGGCCGGCAGTCCGGACAGCCAGTCCAGCAATTCGTCGCGGCGGGTGAGCCAGGCGGCGTGTGGCGCAAGGGATGACGTTGGGTGCATGCGTTTTCCTGGCCATGCAGGACGCGCCCTCGCGCATTGTCCTGACATCGGTTTGTGCCTATGGTTTAGGCCAAGCACCATAACAGGCCGCCCAGGGACGCCCAACCATGCCGAGCAAGGAAACCGTACGTCGCCAGCGCGCCATGGGTGGAGCCGTTGGCGTAGCCGTGCTGGGCCTTGCGCTGGTCTTTCACTTCTTTCCGCGCGTGTTTCATGTCGAGCCATCGGCCGTCACCTCCAAGCGTGCGATGAATCTCGGGCCGGCTCCCGCCGCCCATGCGCCCCAGGTGGCGCCACGCGCGGACCTGGCCGAGATCGACGCCGGACCGCCGCTGACCTTCGCGCCGACCGAAGTCATCGTGGCCAGGCTGGGCAACAAGAACGCCAGCCTGCCGGAGCAACTGAGCGCCGATACGCCCGAAGTCGATGCCCTGCTGGCGCGTGCCGACAAGGCCTTGCGCGCCGGCCAGCTCGCCGGCGACCAGAACAGTGCGGCGGCGCTCTACGCGCAGGCGCTGAAGCAAAAGCCGGACAGTCGTCGCGCCGCGCAAGGTCTGTACGAAGTGCGCGGGCGACTGGTGGCGGAGATCAACCAGGACCTGGCCATCAGCGATGCCGACGCGGCCAATGACTTGCTCGAGTCGCTGAAGACCGTTCCGGATTCCGGCGATGAAGTCGCCCAGCTTCAGGCGAAGCTGAAAATGCTGGCGCAGACGCGGCCGTTGCTGGCCAAGGCCGCGGCGCTGCTGCAACAGGGCAGCGTGGACCAGCCCAAGGGTGCCAACGCACTGGAGTTGTATCGGCAGGTGCAGGGGATGGACCCGGGCAATGCGGTGGCCGACCAGGGTGTGCTGCAGGTGCAGCGGGCCGTGCTTGACCGGGCCCTGGCCGCGGTGGCGCAGAACGACTTCAAGGGCGCCGATGCCGCGCTTGCCGCAGCGGCCCAGGTGCAGCCCGACTCGCCGGCCCTGCGCGACGTGCAGGCGCGGGTCGAGACCATGCGGCAGTCGCGCGCCACGGCCATCCTGGCCCAGGCCCGCACGGCCCTCGATGGCGGCAACCTGGCGCTGGCCCAGCAACTGGCCGAGCAGGCCAGGGGCATGAGTCCCGACCTGGCCGGCCTGGCCGAACTGGGTGATCGCCTGACCAACGCCCGCCTGTACGCCAGCTACAAACCGGGCCAGGTGTTCGTCGACCGCTTCGTCGACATGGCGGGACAGACGCCCTCGATGGTGGTCGTGCCCACTGGCACGTTCCAGATGGGCGCGCCGGACGCGGAAGAGGGGCGCCAGGATGCCGAGACGCCCCAGCACGAAGTGAACATCGCCAAGGGCTTCGCGTTTTCGCGCTCCGCCATCACGGTCGGCCAGTTCCGGGAATTCGTCCGTTCCAGCGGTTATCACCCCGATTCGGCCAGGCTGGGCGGCGCCAGTGTGTATGACGAGGCCAGCGGTGCCATGCGCGACGACGTCAATGCCGGCTGGCAGGACGATTACGCCGGCCGCTCCGCCGACGACCGGCTCCCGGTGGTCAATATTTCCTGGAACGACGCCAAGGCCTATGCGGACTGGTTGAGCCAGCGCACCGGCAAGACCTACCGCCTGCCCAGCGAGGCCGAGTTCGAGTACGCCGTCCGGGGCGGCACCGGCACCCGCTACTGGTGGGGCAACGGGACGCCCGGGTCGAAGGTGGAAAACCTCACCGGCAGCAATGATCGTTCCCCCAGCGGCCGGCGCTGGAGCAATGCGTTCCCCGGCTATCGCGACGGTTACTGGGGCCCTGCGCCCGTCATGACCTTCAGTCCCAACCCGTTCGGGCTGTACGACATCAACGGCAACGTCTCCGAGTGGGTGCAGGACTGCTGGCACGACAGTTACCTGCGCGCGCCCCGCGACGGCAGCGCCTGGGTCAATCCCGGCTGCGGCGTGCGCGTGGTCCGCGGCGGTTCCTGGGGCAGTTCGCCGGACCAGGTGCGCTCGGCCTACCGCCAGGGCGCCGATGCCAGTGTCCGCAGCGGCCGCGTCGGCTTCCGCGTCCTGCGCGAGCTGTAGCAAGCGCGCTGCGATCCCGCCGCCCCGTGGCGGCATGTTTCCGGCTTGTGTTGTCGCCGCTGCGAACCGTAAAATGGCCCGCTTTCGTGTAAGGGAATCATCGACTTAGGGCGGAGTGCCCGGAGGCTGGCGGGGTAGGGTGCAAGGCAGCTTTTGTCTGTTTTTTTACCTTGATAATCCGGTGCTTGCGGGAAATTCCTCAGAGTTGTTCTGATGCGAAAGTGGCGGAATTGGTAGACGCACTGGATTTAGGTTCCAGCGGGTTAAACCGTGCGGGTTCGAGTCCCGCCTTTCGCACCATCCCTTTGTTATTGCTGGCGGCCGGGGGCCGCCATGCGCCTTTTGACGGGCGCACTTTCAGGTATTCCAGGAGACGTCATGCAGGTTTCGGTTGAAAACGTCGGCAAGCTCGAGCGCAAGCTCACGGTGAAGTTTCCCGCCGAGCGCTTCGAGTCGCAGGTCAGCGCTCGCATCGCCGAGATGGGGCGCACGGTGCGTCTCAAGGGATTCCGCCCGGGCAAGGTGCCGACCACGGTGATCCAGCAGCGCTTCGGCGACCAGGTGCGCGGTGAAGTGCTCTCGGACCTCATTGGCAGCACGCTGCGCGAGGCCGTGGAGCAGGAGAACCTGCGCCCGATCGCCAACCCGTCGATCAACACCACCGGCCGTCCGGAAGAAGGCGAAATTGCCTACACCGCCACCTTCGAGGTGATGCCGGAATTCCCGGAAGTCGACGTCGCCAGGCTGGAAATCTCCCGCCCGGTGGCCGAGGTGGCCGATGCCGACATCGAAAAGATGATCGAGACGCTGCGCCTGCAGCGCCGCAGCTTCGAGCCGGTCGAGCGCGCCTCGGCCGATGGCGATTTCGTGATGTTCGAGTACTCGGCGCAGGCCGGCGACTACCGCTTCCCGGCCGAAGGCCTGGAGCGCGCCGGCAGCGTGCTGGGCTCGGGCAACCTGTTCAAGGCGCTGGATGAAGCCTTGGCCGGTCGCAAGGCCGACGACGAGTTCGACGCCGAGATCGACTTCCCGGCCGATTTCCGCAATGAGCACCTCGCCGGCAAGCAGGCCCAGGTCCATTTCAAGGTCATCAAGGTGCAGGAGCCGAAGCTGCCGGAAGTGAACGGCGAATTCGCCCAGCTGTTCGGCATCGCCGATGGCGACCTGGAGAAGTTCCGCAAGGAAGTGCGCGCCAACCTCGAGCGCGAACTGAAGGCCACCCTGATGGCGCGCCTGAAGTCCGAAGTGGCCGAGAAGCTCGCCAACGCCTACCCGGATCTGGACGTGCCGAACGTCATGGTGCAGTCCGAAGCCCAGAGCCTGGCGCAGGGCAGCGTGCCGCGCGGCCAGCAGGTGCCGCCGCAGCTGGTCGAGGCCGCCGCGCCGATCGCCCGCAAGCGCGTCATCGCCGGTCTGCTGATGGGTGAGATTGCCCGCAAGCAGGGGCTGGTCATCGATCGCAGCCGCATTGCCGAGCAGCTGGCCGCCATCGCCTCGACCTACGAGGAGCCGGAAAAGGTCATTGAACTCTACAACCGCGACCCCCAGTTGATGTCAGGGCTGCAGAACCGCGTGATGGAAGACCAGGTAGCCGAGTGGGTGGCGGATCACGCCAGCACCACCGTGCAGAACCTGGGCTTCGACGAAGTGATGCGCCCGGTCAGCGCCTGAGGCATCCTTCAGGCCAATCAACCGGAGAGCGACAAGCATGGCCATGGACCCGATCCAGAACCTCAACCTGGTACCGATCGTCGTCGAGCAGACCGCCCGTGGCGAACGCTCGTACGACATTTATTCGCGCCTCCTGAAGGAGCGCGTGATCTTCCTCGTGGGCGAGGTGAACGATCAGGTGGCCAACCTGCTGGTCGCGCAGATGCTGTTCCTTGAATCGGAAAACCCGGACAAGGACATCCATCTGTACATCAACAGCCCGGGCGGTGCCGTCACCGCCGGGCTGGCGATTTACGACACCATGCAGTTCATCAAGCCCGACGTCAGCACGATGTGCATCGGCCAGGCCTGCAGCGCCGCGTCCCTGCTGCTGATGGCTGGCGCCAAGGGCAAGCGGTACTCGTTGCCCAATTCGCGGGTGATGATCCACCAGCCGTCGGGCGGCGCCCGCGGCCAGGCCACCGACATCGAGATCCAGGCCCAGGAAATCCTGTACCTGCGCCGCCGCCTGAACGACATTTATGTCCAGCACACCGGCCAGCCGCTCGACAAGATCGAGCGGGACATGGAGCGCGACCGCTTCATGAGCGCCGAGGCGGCCAAGGAATACGGCCTGATCGACTCGGTCCTGGACCGTCGCGCCGTTGAAACGGTGAAATCGGCCTGATTTCAGGCATTTGGCCCGTGGTTTGCCAGCGTTCCGCGTCTCGATGCAGACGCGGAACGCTGTGCTATTCTCAAACCGCAATCGATTTATCAGCAGGATGAAAGCATGAGCGACGAGCGGCAGGGCCGTTCCAACGACAGCGGCAAGATTCTCTACTGCTCCTTCTGTGGCAAGAGCCAGCATGAAGTGCGCAAGCTGATCGCGGGTCCGTCCGTGTTCATTTGCGATGAGTGCGTAGAGCTTTGCAACGACATCATCCGCGAGGAACTGGAGGAGAAGGCCGCCTCCGGGCGCAGCCAGCTGCCCAAGCCCCGCGAGATCATGGAGACGCTCGACCAGTACGTGGTCGGCCAGACCCGCGCCAAGAAGGCGCTGGCCGTGGCGGTGTACAACCACTACAAGCGCATGGAATCGCGCCAGAAGAGCGACGATGTCGAGCTGGGCAAGTCCAACATCCTCCTGATCGGTCCGACCGGTTCGGGCAAGACGCTGCTGGCCGAAACGCTGGCGCGCCTGCTCAACGTGCCGTTCACCATCGCCGACGCCACCACCCTCACCGAGGCGGGTTACGTGGGCGAGGATGTGGAAAACATCATCCAGAAGCTGCTGCAGAAGTGCGACTACGACGTCGACAAGGCGCAGTCGGGCATCGTCTACATCGACGAAATCGACAAGATCTCGCGCAAGAGCGAGAACCCGTCGATCACCCGCGACGTTTCCGGCGAAGGCGTGCAGCAGGCGCTGCTGAAGCTCATCGAGGGCACCCTGGCCTCGGTGCCGCCGCAGGGCGGCCGCAAGCATCCGCAGCAGGAATTCCTGCAGGTCGACACCAAGAACATCCTGTTCATGTGCGGCGGCGCGTTCGCCGGGCTGGAAAAGGTCATCCAGCAGCGTTCCGAAACCACCGGCATCGGTTTCTCGGCCGAAGTGCGCAGCAAGGAACGTCGGGAAAATCTCGGCAAGGTGCTGTCGGACGTCGAGCCGTCCGATCTGGTGCGTTACGGCCTGATCCCCGAGTTCGTCGGCCGCCTGCCGGTGGTCGCGACGCTGGACGAGCTGGACGAGCCGGCGCTGGTGAAGATCCTCACCGAACCGAAGAATGCCGTCACCAAGCAGTTCAAGAAGCTGTTCGAGATGGAAGGCGTCGAGCTGGAGTTCCGCCCCGAGGCCCTGCAGGCCATCGCCCGCAAGGCGCTCAAGCGCAAGACCGGCGCGCGTGGCCTGCGCACGATCCTCGAGCAGGTGCTGCTGGACACGATGTACGAGCTGCCTTCGCTGGAGCACGTCAGCAAGGTGGTCGTGGACGATGCGGTCATCGAAGGGCAGGCCGAGCCGTACCTGATCTATCGCGGCAACCTCAAGCAGCCGCGTGCGGCTGGCGAGGGCGGCGACGCTGCCTGACCTCGCACAGGACGCCCGCATGATCCCGGTGGCCTCGGCAGAATTGCCGGGGCCATCGCGTTTTTGAGGTTCCTCATGCACTTGTGTGCGTGCTCGTTCACCACCACTTGACGTACAGATGGCCCCGGCGCAGTGTCGGGCCAAGACATAGAATTCATCCCTGAGGGTCCCTCTTCGATGGCAAAGAACACCCCCAATCCCCAGGCCACCGGCGCCGTGCTTGACGCCCTGCCGGTGCTGCCGCTGCGTGACGTGGTGGTTTACCCGCACATGGTCATTCCGCTGTTTGTCGGACGCGACAAATCCATGCGCGCGCTGGAGCGGGCCATGGAGGGCGAGCGCCAGATCCTGCTGGTCGCGCAGAAGAGCCCGGACATCGACGACCCGGCCATCGGCGATCTGCACGAGGTCGGCACGCTGGCCGGTGTCCTGCAATTGCTCAAGCTCCCCGATGGCACGGTCAAGGTGCTGGTGGAGGGGCAGGCGCGCGTCAACGTCGAGGACTACCACGAAGACGGCGGCATGCTCAGCGCCACCTCGCGCATCATCGAGCCGGTTTACAGCGACAAGGAGCGCGAGCTCGACGTGGTGTCGCGTACCCTGATCTCGCTGTTCGAGCAGCTGGTCAAGCAGAGTCGCAAGCTTCCGCCCGAAGTGCTGGCCACGTTGTCCGGCATCGACGATCCGTCGCGCGTCGCCGATTCGATCGCGGCCCACCTCTCGGTACGCATGGCCGACAAGCAGAAGGTGCTGGAAACCGCCGACGTCGGGCAGCGCCTCGAGTTGCTGATCGGCCTGGTCGATGGCGAGATGGATCTGCAGCAGGTGGAGAAGCGCATCCGCGGCCGCGTGAAGTCGCAGATGGAGAAGAGCCAGCGCGAGTACTACCTCAACGAACAGATGAAGGCCATCCAGAAGGAGCTCGGCGAGAGCGAGGAAGGCCCGAACGAGATCGAGGAACTGCAGAAGAAGATCGACGGCGCCGGCATGCCCAAGCCCGTGCTGGCCAAGGCCCGCCAGGAGTTCGGCAAGCTGCGCCAGATGTCGCCGATGTCGGCCGAGGCCACGGTGGTGCGCAACTACCTGGACTGGCTGGTCGGCGTACCGTGGAAGAAGCGCAGCAAGGTTCGCAAGGACCTGCAGCTGGCGCAGGAAGTGCTCGATGCCGATCACTTTGGCCTGGAGAAGGTCAAGGAGCGCATCCTCGAGTACCTCGCCGTGCAGCAGCGCGTCAACACCATGCGCGGTCCCATCCTGTGCCTGGTCGGTCCCCCGGGCGTGGGCAAGACCTCGCTGGGCCAGTCCATCGCCAAGGCGACCAATCGCAAGTTCGTTCGCATGAGCCTGGGTGGCGTGCGCGACGAGGCCGAGATCCGTGGCCATCGCCGCACCTACATCGGTTCGATGCCGGGCCGCATCGTGCAGAACCTCAACAAGGTCGGCAGCAAGAACCCGCTGTTCGTGCTGGACGAGATCGACAAGATGTCGATGGACTTCCGCGGCGACCCGTCATCGGCGCTGCTGGAAGTGCTCGATCCGGAGCAGAACCACGCATTCAACGATCACTACCTGGAAGTCGACCTCGACCTCTCGGAAGTGATGTGGATCGCCACGGCCAACTCGCTCAACATTCCCGGTCCGCTGCTCGACCGCATGGAAGTGATCCGCATCCCGGGTTACACCGAGGACGAGAAGCTCGGCATCGCGGAGAAATACCTGCTGCCCAAGCAGCTGAAGGCCAACGGCCTGAAGGCCGAGGAGCTGGGTGTCGACGGGGAAGCCATTCGCGACATCGTGCGCTACTACACGCGCGAATCGGGCGTGCGCAACCTCGAGCGCGAGATTTCCAAGATCTGCCGCAAGGTGGTGAAGGAGCTGACGCTGGCCCAGGTGGGCAAGAAGAAGTCCGAGGCGAAGAAGGCGCCGGCGGCCGTAAAGACGGCCAAGGCGAGGAAGGCCATCCAGGTAAGCTCCGGCAACCTGGAGCAGTACCTGGGCGTGCGTCGCTTCGATTTCGGCCGCAAGGAACTGCAGAACGAGGTTGGCCTGGTGACCGGCCTGGCCTGGACCCAGGTGGGTGGCGACCTGCTCAGCATCGAAGCCTCCGTGGTGCCGGGCAAGGGTCGCCTGGTCAACACCGGGCAACTGGGCGACGTGATGAAGGAATCGATCCAGGCCGCGTTGTCGGTGGTGCGCGCGCGCGCCGATCGCCTGGGCATCGATCCGGAGTTTCACCAGAAGTTCGATATCCACATCCACGTGCCCGAAGGCGCGACGCCGAAGGACGGCCCCAGCGCCGGCATCGCCATGTGCACGGCGCTGGTGTCGGCGCTGACCAAGGTGCCGGTGCGATCCGAAGTGGCGATGACGGGCGAAATCACCCTGCGTGGCCGGGTGCTGCCCATCGGCGGTCTCAAGGAAAAGCTGCTCGCGGCGCATCGTGGCGGCATCACCACGGTGATCATCCCGGACGAGAACAAGAAGGATCTTGCGGACATTCCGGACAACATCACCGGGTCGCTCGACATTCTCCCGGTCCGCTGGATCGACGAAGTGCTCGACATCGCGCTCGAGCGGCCGCTGCAGCCCCTGCAGGCGGTCGAGGAGAATGCCAAGCCGAAGGTGGAGGCGCCGATCGACGACACGCAGGACGATTCGCAGGAGTCGTACGCGCGGCCACATTGATCCGTGATGCAAGTCACCGAAAAACGGGCGGTTATCCGCCCGTTTTTCATTGAAAGGTCACCTTGGGGAGTTGTTTGCTCCTAGCGTTTCACCCCGCGGTTTGCAAGCATTCACCGACCACGATGAACCGTGGGAACCCTTGGTATTGCTTGTCATTGCGGACCCTTGGGGCCACTGGTATAAAGGCGACACCGCAGCCTGACGCCAAGCACGATGCGCAGTGATGCGGGGTTGCTTGGCGGTACCTCGGTGGCCAGTCATCGAAGCGTGCCGTCTGGTCCCAGACTGACCACGCGGGCTGCATAACCGTTTAAGGGAGTGTCTCAATGAATAAAACCGATCTGATCAACGCCATCGCCGAAAAGGCCGAACTCACCAAGGCTGACGCCGGCCGTGCTCTCGAGGCTTTCTTCGAGACCGTGCAGAAGGCGCTGAAAAAGGGTGACGATGTGTCGGTCGTTGGCTTTGGCACCTTCACCGTGCGCAAGCGCGCTGCCCGTACCGGCCGCAACCCGCGCACCAATGAGACGATCAAGATCAAGGCCTCGAAGGTTCCGGCTTTCAAGGCTGGCAAGACCCTGAAGGATGCCCTAAACTAAGCGGCTACTTGCTTAGTTTCGGGTGCTTAGCTCAGCGGTAGAGCGTCGCCCTTACAAGGCGAGGGTCGTAGGTTCGATCCCTACAGCACCCACCAGAAACATGCGGAGCGGTAGTTCAGTCGGTTAGAATGCTGGCCTGTCACGCCGGAGGTCGCGGGTTCGAGTCCCGTCCGCTCCGCCACAGTTCGCAAGGGCGCCCGTGTGGCGCCCTTGTCATTTAAGCGCTGCGCACCTGGTGCGCAGAACAACGAAAGCCGGGATATTTCCATGCTGCAGGCACTGCGTAACAAGCTTCACGGATGGCCATCCATCGTCATTCTGGGCATTTGCGTTTTCGCTATCTCGTTTTTCGGCATCGAGTCGTATTTCAGCTCGCGGACCGACACCTACGTGGCGATGGTCGGCAAGCACGAGATCACCCAGCGGGATTACCAGGAAGCCACCAACGAGGCGCGCCGCAATGCGATGGCCCGGCTTGGCGACCGCTTCGACGGCTCCGTGTTCGAGCGGCCCGAAACGAAGCGGCAGATCGTCGACCAGCTCATCAACGAGCAGCTGCTGCGCCAGGCCAACGACCAGCTGGGCATGAAGGTGTCTTCGGTCATGCTGCGGGACATGATCGCCTCGATGCGCGAGTTCCAGGTCAACGGGCAGTTTGACCCGAACACCTACCGCGCCATCCTGGCCTCCCAGAACATGACGCCCGCCTCCTTCGAGGCGAGCCGTCGGGCGATGCTCGAGCCGGGCCTGCTGCCGCAGGCCATCGCGGCCGGCACCATCGTCACCGATGCCGACATGGATCGTTACCTGGCCCTGTTCTTCCAGCGCCGCGACCTGCACTGGTTCGCGCTGCCGCGCCCGGCGCAGACCGACACGACGGTCACTGATGCGCAGCTGGAGGCCTACTACAAGGACCACCAGGCCGACTTCATGAACCCCGAGCAGGTGTCCTTGAAGTACATCGAAGTCAACGGCGCCGACCTCAAGGTGGATGCGCAGCCGAGCGAAGACGAGCTCAAGAAGCGCTACGAGGACCAGAAGCAGCGCTTCGTGCAGCCTGAGCAGCGCCTGGTGTCGCACATCCTGGTCAACGTGCCGAAGAACGCCACGCCGGACCAGCAGAAGGCGGCATTGGCCAAGGCGGAGAAGATCGCCAGCGAGGCGACCCCGGACAGCTTCGCCAAGCTGGCCGAGCAGTCGTCGGAAGACCTGGGTTCCAGGCGCTCGGGTGGTGACCTGGGCTGGCTGGAAAAGGGCGTGACGAACCCGGCCTTCGACTCCGCCCTGTTCGCGCTGCAGAAGGGCCAGATTTCCAAGCCTGTGTTGTCCGACGAGGGCTATCACGTGCTGTGGCTGCGCGACGTTCGCAGCGGCGAAGCCAAGCCTTTTGCCGAAGTCCGCGAGCAGATCGCCAAGGACTACCAGGCCAACGAGCGTGATCGTCGTTACAGCGAACTGGCCGGCAAGCTGACCGACCAGACCTACCAGAATCCCTCGTCGCTCGAGCCGGCAGCGCAGGTGCTCAACCTGCCTATCCAGGCCACCGGCCTGTTCTCGCGCAAGGGTGGTGAGGGCATCACCGCCGATCCGAAGCTGGCCGCTGCGGCTTTCTCCGACGATGTGCTCGCGCAGGGCAACAACTCGGGCCTGATCGACCTCGGTTCCAACCGCGCGGTCGTGGTGCGCGTCGACAAGCACGTGCCGGCCGCGGCGCGTCCGCTGGCCGACGTGCGCGACCAGGTGCGCCAGAAGATCGTCGACGAGCGACTCGCCGCCGAGGCGCAGAAGCGTGCCGATGGCCTGCTGGCTCGCCTGCAGAAGGGCGAGGACATCCAGGCGGTCGCGGCATCCGCGGGCGCTGCCGTGCAGACGGTGGCGGCGGCCGTTCGCGTGCAGCCGGACCTGCCGCCGGAAGTGCTGGAACAGGCTTTCCTGTTGCCGCATCCGGCCGCCGGCAAGGCCCAGTTCGCGCGGGTGTCGCTGCGCGACGGAAGCTACGCGCTGGTTGGCGTCGACAAGGTGCAGGACGGTGACCTGTCCAAGGTGCCGGCGGACCAGCGCAAGGCCCTGAACGATGGCATGTCGCAGGCGTACAGCGCGCTGGCGGCGCACGAGTTCATCGAGTCGCTGAAGGCCAATACCGAAATCAAGATCGCCACGGACCGCATGTAAGCGCGGGTTGCGGTTCGTCCGTCTAAAGGGCGCTCCCTCGGGGCGCCCTTTTTTTGCACATGGCACAAGCTCAGATGTCGGCCATGCCCAGGATGTTGTAGCCGGCATCCACGTGGGTGATTTCACCGGTGATGCCGGACGCCAGGTCCGAGCACAGGAAGGCACCGACATTCCCCACTTCGTCGATCGTGACGCTGCGCCGCAAGGGCGCGTGCTGGTCGACGTGATCGAGCATCCGGCGGAAGTTGGCGATGCCGGCCGCGGCGAGGGTCTTGATCGGGCCGGCGGAGATGGCGTTGACCCGGGTGCCCTCCGGGCCAAGGTTGAACGCAAGATAGCGGACATTGGCCTCGAGGCTCGCCTTGGCCAGCCCCATCACGTTGTAGCTGTCCATCGCACGTTCGGCGCCAAGGTAGCTGAGGGTGAGGATCGCGCCGCCGCGACCGCTCATCATGGGGCGTGCGGCCTTGGCCAGGGCCGCCAGGCTGTAGCTTGAAATGTCGTGGGCGACGGTGAAGTTTTCCCGCGTCAGGTGGTCGAGGAAACCGCCCTGCAAGGCTTCGCGGGGCGCGAACCCGACGGAGTGCACGAGGATGTCCAGGGCTTCCCAATGCTGGCCGAGTGCAGCGAACAGATCGTCGATCTGGCGGTCTTCGGCCACGTCGCACGGCAACACGATGTTCGAGCCGAAAGCGTTGGCCGCCTCGTCGACGCGGTCCTTGAGTCGCTCGTTCTGATAGGTGAAAGCCAGCTGCGCGCCTTCGCGGTGCATGGCATTGGCGATGCCCCATGCAATGGAGCGCTGACTGGCGATGCCCACGACCAGGGCTCGCTTGCCGTGCAGGAATCCCATGCGTCCTCCCGAGGGGCGTTGCGCGCGCCCGGTTGGCATGTTGAATCAGTCTAGCAGCGCGCGGGAAGGCGGGCGCCGCCTGTCCTGCGTGCCGTCAACCGGGCGCGCTGACCTTGAGGACCTGGCCCGGCTTCACGCTGGTTCCCGCCAGATGGTTCCACTGCTCCAGCTGCCTGATGTCGACCGCATAGCGCTTGGCGATGCTCCACAGGCTTTCGCCTGCCTTGACGGTGTGCGTCTTGCCCGAAGCGGTCGCGTGCCGCGAGTTCTTGGGCGAGGATGGCGCCGACTGGCTGTCATCGGTGGCGGCATTCAGGACGGCGCCCAGCGGCGGCAGCACGGCAGTGCCCGACACGCTTTGCATGTCGCCGTCGTTGTTGTCGGCGAGCAACGAGCTGCGGAACTGCTGCGCGTGGCTGCTGGGCATCAGCAGGTAGGCCGCGGCGCTGGTATCCACCACGCCGTTGCGAAAGCCTGCATTGAGCTCCTTCAGGTCTTCCGGCGACATGCCCGCATGGCTCGCTGCATGCGCCATGGGCATGGAGTTGTTCACGTTGACCGCAACCAGGCGCTGCTCGGAGGGCAGGGTGGGCAGGCTTACGTTGAAACGCGCGGGTTCACGGATGACGCAGGCGATAGCCAGCAGCTTGACCAGGTGTTCGCGCGTCACGCGCTTGACCGGCATCTTCGGAATGACAGGTTCGGCGGGCGGAGCGCCGTGCTGGTCGATCATCCGTTTCATGCCGAACTCGCCGGCATTGAACGCGTAATCGACCATGCGCCAGTCATCGAGGTCGTCGTGATAGCGGCTCAGCAACGCCATGATGGCGTCGGTGGCGGCCGGTACGTCCATGCGGCCATCGAAATTCTTGTTGACCTGGATGCCCAGCGCGTTGGCGGTCGCCGGCATGATCTGCCACATCCCGGCCGGCATGTTCTTGCCGCCTGGCACCGGGCGAAACTGGCTTTCCACCCATGGCAGCAACGCGAATTCGCCGGCGACGTGATGCCTGGCGGCGACCTGTTGCACGTAGGCAATTCGCGGGGCGACCTCGCCAATCTGGTTTTCGAAGCGCTCCGGGTTTTGCGTATAGCGCCTGGCCCACTCCATGATGCCTGGGTCAGCGTCGCAATCGGCCATCGCAAAGCTGCCGCGCAAGGCATCCCAGACATTGGCGTTGTCGCCGGGAGTGGCCACGCTGGCAGCCGGACGGGCGAGGTCATGCACCGGCGCGGTCTTTGGCGCCTGCACAGGGGTGACTGCCTGGGGCCTGGACGTCGGCGACGGTGCCGTGGCGCAGGCGGCCAGCAGTACCGACAGGGCAAGGGGCAGGGGACGAAGGCGTCGCATGGTCATCCGCGGAAGACATCCTTGTTGGCGCGCAACGCGGCAAAGCGTGCAACGCGATCGCCATCCACGCCATGGCGTTGGCTCCATGCGATGACGGCGTCGCTGTCCGTGCGCAGGAAGGGATTGGTCGCGCGCTCGGTTTCCAGCGCGACCGGCAGGCTCGGGCGCTCGTGCGCCCGCAGGCTCGCCACTTGCTGCTGGCGGGCGGCCAGTGCGGGATTGTGCGGCTCGATCGTCTGCGCAAAGCGGCCGTTCGCAGCCGTGTATTCGTGGCCGCAGCAGACCTGCAGGTGGCCCGGAAGGGCGGCGAGGCGATCGAGCGATGCGAGCATCTGCGCCGGCGTGCCCTCGAACAGGCGGCCGCAGCCAAGGCTGAAAAGCGTGTCGCCACACAGCAGGACGCCTTCTCCGGCATACGCGATGTGGGTCATCGTATGGCCCGGTACGGCGATCACGTCGAAGCGTGCGGCCGGCTCGTCGACGTGCACGACGTCGCCGTCGCCGACGCGGTTCGTGGCGCTGGTGATCCGTTCGTCGTGCGGCGCATGCACGGGGACCTGGTGACGGGAACGCAGGTCCTCGGCGCCGCCAATGTGGTCCTGGTGATGGTGGGTCAGCAGGATCGCGCGGAGCTGGAGTCCACGTTGCCTGAGCGCCAGCTCGACCGGTGCGGCTTCACCCGGATCGACGACGATGGCCTGGCCGGCATCGTCATGCAGCAGCCAAATGTAGTTGTCGGCAAGCGCCGGTAACGGTACGACGTGCAAGGAGATCGCCTCCGCGGTTTCGTATCGACTGACGCAGGCATCCTGGCTTGCGCGAAGTGCCCGACTATAAAGGGGGGCGGCGGCGCACTCGTTAGTGAGACGTTAACGGCCGGTTAGCTGATTCAGACTCGTGCACGGGTTGGTAGTCCCGCTGCAAACCCGGACACGTTCCGGGTGGCTGCCGGTACACTGTCGGCATTCATCCAGTCCGGGCCGTTCAGGCATGTCGCAGCGCGACCAAGACATCTATACCAGCGCCCCTCTGCGCAGCCTGCTGGCGGAAGAGACGGTGGCCCTGGTGCCCGAACTGCAACGCTGCAGCGGCACGCATGCGCTGATGGTCAGTGCAGCGCGGCAAGACGCACCCCCGGTGCTGCCCTTGCTGGGCAACTGGACGCGCCTGAGGATCAACCAGGGCCGTTACGACGGCGACCTGCGCGCTCGCTCCGACGAGCCGCTACCGTTCGTGGACGACGCCTTCGACCTGGTGCTGCTGCGGCACGCACTGGAGGTAGCGCCGGCGCCGCTCGCCTTGCTGGAGGAAGCCTCGCGCGTGCTGGCCCCCGGCGGGGTGCTGGCGCTCACCGGCCTGCATCCGTTCAGCGCGTGGCTGCCGTGGATGATGTGGCGTACCCGCGGACATGCGCCGGCGATGCGATCGCCGCTGCTGCTGGAGCGCTGGGTGCGACGGATCGAACTCGACATCGAGCGGGTGGAGCGCGTGGGACGCCTGTGGCCCAGCAGCAGCGCCGGCCTGGATGCCACGCACGCCTTCGGCGGCGGCTACCTGCTCATCGCGCGCAAGCGGCGACGCATGTCCGCGCCGATACGCCTCAAGCCCAAGGCCGTGCCGTCCCCCGTCAACGTGGGGCTGGCGCCTGGCGCGCGCCGCAACGTCGCGCACTGATGACTACCGAACTTTTTGATGGGCAACGATGACTGAAGTGGAAGCTTTTACGGATGGTGCCTGCCTGGGCAACCCCGGGCCAGGCGGCTGGGCAGCACTGCTGCGCGCGAAGGGCACCGAGCGCATGCTCGCCGGCGGCGAACCTGCCACCACCAACAACCGCATGGAACTGATGGCGGCCATCGCCGCGCTCGAGGCGCTGACGCGACCGTGCACGGTCGTGCTCACCACCGATTCGCGCTACGTCATGCAGGGCATCGAGGAATGGGTGCCCAAGTGGCGCTCCAACGGCTGGCGTACCGCCGACAAGAAGCCGGTGAAGAACCAGGACCTGTGGCAGCGCTTGTCCGCTGCCGTCGAGCCGCATACCGTCCGCTGGCATTGGGTGAAGGGCCATAACGGTCACGCAGAGAACGAACGCGTCGACGTGGCCGCGCGCGAACAGGCCGAGCAGTACAGGAGCAAGGCATGAGACAGATCGTGCTGGATACCGAGACCACCGGCCTGGAAGTGCGGCAGGGCCATCGCCTGATCGAAATCGCCTGCGTGGAAATGATCGGGCGGCGCCCCTCGGGCCGCCATTACCAGACCTATCTCAACCCCGATCGCGCGATCGACGAAGGCGCTCGCCAGGTGACCGGGATCGAGGACGAGTTTCTGCTCGACAAGCCCCGTTTCCCCGACGTGGTCGGGGAATTCCTTGCCTTCATCGATGGCGCCGAGCTGATCATCCACAACGCGACCTTCGACGTCGGTTTCCTCGACGCGGAACTGGCGCGGGCTGGCGAGCACTACGGACGCATCGCCGATCGATGCAACGTGCTCGATACGCTGGTGATGGCGCGCGAGCGCTATCCCGGGCAGCGCAACAGCCTCGATGCGCTGTGCAAGCGCCTGGGCGTGGACAACTCGGCGCGCGACCTGCACGGCGGCCTGATCGACGCCCAGCTGCTGGCCGAGGTCTACCTGGCGATGACCTCGGGGCAGGTCGTGCTCGACCTTGGCTTCGAGGGCTCGCAGGAACAGGGGCCGACGGTTGCGCTGGCGCCGATGGTGCTCGATCGCCGTCCGCGCGTGTTGCGTGCGACCGAGGAAGAGCGGCTCGTGCACGAGCGTCGCCTCGATGCGCTGGACAAGAGCGCCGGCGGAACCAGCGTGTGGCGGCGCGAGGAAGCGGGCAGCTGACCCCTTCCGGGCCTCAGTTGCTACGCGTGAGTATCGCCGTGACGTTGTCGCTGCCGCCGCCATCCAGCGCGGCGAGCAGCAAGTGCTCCACGCATTCCTGCGCGGACAGGTCCTGGCGCGAGACCACGCTCGCGATGGCGGCGTCGGTGACTTCTTCGGTGAGGCCGTCGCTGCACAGCAGGAAGCACGTGCCGGGCTCCAGTCGCCCGCGCGCCATGCCGATGTGCAACTGCTCCGCCGCCGTGATGCCCAGTGCCTGCGTGATCACATTGCGCTGCGGGTGACGAGCAGCCTGCGCCGGATCGAGCGTGCCCGCGGCGACCAGCTCCTGGACCAGCGAATGGTCGTGGCTCACTTGCCGCAGGTTCTTCTGCCAGAGATAGACACGGCTGTCGCCAACCCAGACCACTTCGTAGCTGTCGGCATGCAGGCGCAGCGCGGCGATGGTCGTACCCATCGGGCGCGGGTCATTGAAACCCCGGCTGTGCTGGATGAGTCGTTCGTCGGCGGCGCGGATGGCTTCGACGAGGCTGTGGCCGCGTGCCACCAGGTCGGCCACGGCGTCGCGCACCAGCGCCGAGGCCACTTCGCCGTGCTGATGGCCACCCATGCCGTCGGCCACCAGAAACAGGCCGAGCGAGGCGTCGGCGTAATAAGTGTCTTCGTTGCGCGTGCGGCGCAAGCCGACGTGGGTTCCGTGTCCGAACTCGATCATGGGATGCCTGGTGTGGCGATGCGATGCGAGCATGACGGATGTGGGATGAATGCGTAAAGAAGGATTGGGAGTTGTGGGGTCACTCATGCTTAAAAGCCGAGCGCCGCGAGGTGGGTGGGATTGTTCGGTCCATCCGTGGACCGAACCCCTCCGCGCTTGCGCGCTGCGGGGCCAGCCTGCGGCTGTCCAAATTCGTTCCAGACGAATTTGTCGAACCGGTGGGTTCTCGTCCCCGCCGTCACCATCAGCAAAACAAAACGCCCCACTAGGGGGCGTTTTGTTTTACTGGCGGAGAGGGTGGGATTCGAACCCACGGTACGCTTACACGTACGCCTGATTTCGAGTCAGGTACATTCGACCACTCTGCCACCTCTCCAAAAACGGTGCGCGCGGTCTACGCGAGCCGGCAATATTACGCGGTGCAGGGCGTGGTGACAACTGGTCTGGCGAAATTTGCGCGCGCCTATTGCAGGGATGCGCCCCAGCGGCCGTTGCGGGGCAGGTAGTGGTTGGCCGGATCCAGCGAGACGGCGACCCGGAACGCGCGACCGGTGATCTCGCCGCGGGGAAAGAAGCCGAACTGGCGCGAGTCGGCGCTGTTGTCGCGGTTGTCGCCCAGCAGCAGGTACTGGCCCGCCGGCACGGCGACCGGGCCAAAGTCGTTGCTGTGGCCCTGCTGGGCGAGGGACCAGCGAACGGCGTGGTGCTGCATGCCCGCCACGCTCTCGTCGGCGTAGCTGGCAGGGTCCTCGCGGTCGTCGCCGATGCCCTGCACGGCGATCGGCCGGTAACTGGCGGGTTTTCCGTTGACGTAGAGATGGTTCTGCACAAGCGCGACCTGGTCGCCCGGAATACCGATCACGCGTTTCACCAGGCGTTCCCCGGCGGCGGCCGAATCGAGCACGACGATATCGCCGCGGCGGGGATCGGCGCGGTGCAGCAGCGAAATATGGGTGAGCGGCACGCGCAGGTCGTAAGCGGCCTTGTCGACGACGATGCGGTCGCCGATCTGGATGGTCGGCTGCATCGAGCCCGTGGGCACCACGTTCCAGTCCGCGATGGCGCTGCGAAACACCACCATGCAGAGCATGAAGGTGAGGAAGCCCTTGTTGCGGGAAATCAGGCCCGGGATGGCTCGCATGGTGGTCCCCTTGGCGATGCCGGCAAGGCGTGCCGGTGGCGTGGACTAGGGACTGCGGCGCCAGCGCAAAGTTCAGCGTCGCGCGGGGGTATGCCGTCCAGGGGAGGCCTGCCCTGAAGCCAGGCACAGGGGGCGGTGTCGCCACCGCCCCCTGATTGTCGAACTCGTCAGGCCGTCTTGCGTTTGGCCAGGCGCAGCCAGGTGTCGACCACGGTGTCGGGGTTGAGCGATACCGATTCGATGCCCTGGTCCATCAGCCACTCGGCAAGGTCCGGGTGGTCGGACGGGCCCTGGCCGCAGATGCCGACGTACTTGCCCTTGTCGCGGGCCGTCTTGATGGCCAGGGCCAGCAGCTTCTTCACCGCCGGGTCGCGCTCGTCGAACAGGTTGGCCACGATGGAGGAGTCGCGGTCCAGGCCCAGGGTCAGCTGGGTGAGGTCGTTGGAGCCGATCGAGAAGCCGTCGAAGATGTCGAGGAACTCGTCGGCGAGCAGCGCGTTGGACGGCACCTCGCACATCATGATGACCTTGAGGTCGTGCTCGCGCTGCTTGAGGCCGTTCTTGGCCAGCACCTCGATGACCTTGCGGCCTTCGCCCAGCGTGCGCACGAACGGGATCATCACCCACACATTGTCCAGGCCCATCACTTCGCGCACGCGCTTGACCGCTTTGCACTCCAGGCCAAACGACTCGGCGAAGCCCGGGTCGACGTAACGGCTGGCGCCGCGATAGCCGATCATCGGGTTCTCTTCGTGCGGCTCGTAGCGCGAACCGCCGATCAGCCCGGCGTACTCGTTCGACTTGAAGTCGGACAGGCGCACGATCACCGGCTTCGGGTACACCGAGGCAGCGATGGTGGCGATGCCTTCGGCCAGGCGATCGACGTAGAACGACACCGGGTCGGCATAGCCCGCCATGCGCTCGTCGATCTTCTTCTTCGTCTCGGCGTCCTGCTTGGCGTACTCGAGCAAGGCCTTGGGATGCACGCCGATATGGCTGGCGATGATCATTTCCAGGCGAGCCAGGCCGATGCCGGCGTTCGGCAGCATGCCGAAGTCGAACGCGCGCTCGGGGTTGGCCACGTTCATCATGATCTTCAGCGGCGCCTCGGGCATGTCGCCGAGGTCGGCCGTGACGCGATCGAACTTCAGCATGCCCTGGTAGATCATGCCGGTGTCACCCTCGGCGCAGGACACGGTGACTTCGGCGCCGTCGGGGATCACGTCCAGGCCGTTGCCGGTGCCGACCACGGCGGGCACGCCCAGCTCGCGGGCAATGATGGCCGCGTGGCAGGTGCGGCCGCCGCGATTGGTGACGATGGCGGCTGCGCGCTTCATCACCGGCTCCCAGTCGGGGTCGGTCATGTCGGCGATCAGCACGTCGCCCGGCTGCACCTTGTTCATGTCGGCCAGCGAGCGGATCACGCGCGCCTTGCCGGCGCCGATCTTCTGGCCAATGGCGCGGCCTTCGGCCAGCACGATGCCCTTTTCGTTGAGGTGGAAACGCTCGAGCTGGGTGGCGTGGGCACGCGACTTCACCGTTTCCGGGCGCGCCTGCACGATGTAGAGCTTGCCGGTGTTGCCGTCCTTCGCCCACTCGATGTCCATCGGGCGGCCGTAATGCTGCTCGATCACCAGCGCCTGCCGCGACAGTTCCTGCACGTCCTCGTCGTTGATGCAGAAGCGGTTGCGCAGTTCGGCCGGAGTGTCCTCGATGCGCACGCGCTCGCCGGGCTGGTTCGAATAGACCATGCGCAGCTGCTTGGCGCCCAGGCTGCGACGCAGCACCGCCGGCTTGCCGGCCTTCAGCGTGGGCTTGAACACGTAGAACTCATCCGGATTGACCGCGCCCTGCACGACCATCTCGCCCAGGCCGTAGCTGCCGGTGACGAATACCACGTCGCGGAAGCCCGACTCGGTGTCCAGCGTGAACAGCACGCCGGAGGCGCCCACGTCCGAGCGCACCATCAGCTGCACGCCGGCAGAGAGGAACACGTCCTCGTGCTTGAAGCCCTGGTGCACGCGGTAGGCGATGGCGCGGTCGTTGTACAGCGAGGCGAACACTTCCTTCACCTTGTGCAGCACGTCCTCGATGCCGACCACGTTGAGGAAGGTTTCCTGCTGGCCCGCGAAAGAGGCGTCCGGCAGGTCTTCGGCGGTGGCGGAGGAGCGCACGGCGACGGCGATGTTCTCGGCGCCGGCGTCCTTGCAGAGCTTGATGTAGGCATCGCGGATGGCCTGGTCGAGCTCGGCCGGCAGCGGCGTTTCGGTGACCCACTCGCGGATCTCCTTGCCCGCGGCGGTCAGGGCCTCGACGTCATCCACGTCCAGCGTCGCCAGGCGTGCCTGGATGCGCTTGGCCACGCCGCTCTTGTCGAGGTATTGCTGGAACGCATCAGCGGTGGTGGCAAAGCCACCGGGCACGGACACACCGAGTTTGGCGAGGTTGCCGATCATCTCGCCGAGCGACGCATTCTTGCCGCCCACCTTGCCCAGGTCGGTCATGCGCAGCGTGTCGAGCCAAAGCACCAGATCGTTCAAGGGAGTCTCCTCAAGAGCTCGTGTGTCTATCAAAGGGAAGCGGCGCGTCCGGGCAAATCCCGAAAACCGGGCTACAAAGAACTGGTATTGTCCGCTGTCGATGGTGCGGAGCACAAGAAGACCATTCGGGGAAAAACCCGCGCCAGCTGCATACCAGTCAGGCAGGAGTCAAGCAAAGACAGGCTTTTCGCGTTGCGCTAAGGTGGTGCCAGGGAACAGTCAGGGATTTCGGGTTACCTATGCAGCGAACGGTTTTTTTCATCTCCGATTCCACTGGTATTACTGCCGAGACGATCGGCAACAGCATTCTTGCCCAATTCGAAGGGGTTCAGTTCGACAAGCATCGCCTGCCGTTCGTCGACGACGCGCATAAAGCCGAGGCGGCGGCGCTGCGCATCAAGACCCGCTACGCGCAAACCGGCGAGCGTCCGATCGTGGTCAACACCATGGCCTCGCGCGACCTGTGCGACATCGTGGCAGAGAGCGGGGCGCTGATGCTGGACGTGTTCGCGCCCTTCATCGGGCCGCTGGAAGAAGAGCTGGGCGCCAAGCGCTCGGGCATGGTCAATCGTTCGCACGGCCTGGTCGACTTCGACAAGTACGAGGCCCGCATCAACGCCACCAACTATGCGCTGTCACATGACGATGGCATCGACGTGGACTACGCGCAGGCGGACCTGATCCTGGTCGGCGTGTCGCGTTCAGGCAAGACGCCGACCTGCCTCTACATGGCCTTGCATTACGGCGTCAGCGCCGCCAATTATCCCTTGACCGACGACGACCTGGACAAGCTGGAACTGCCGGCGCGCCTGCGCCCTTACAAGGATCGATTGTTCGGTCTCACCATCGATCCTCAGCGACTGGCGCAGATCCGCGAGCAGCGGCGCGCCAACAGTCGCTACGCAACACTGGAGCAGTGCCGCTGGGAGCTTTCGCAGGCAGACAAGTTGATGCGTCGGGAAGGCATTCCCAATCTGAACACCACGCATGTCTCCATCGAGGAGATAGCCAGCAAGATCTTCGACCGCTTCGGTATCGAGCGGACCATGTTCTAGAGGAGCCTCCACCGCCCATGAGTGCCGTACTGGACAGCCGCAACGCTTTGCTCCCGGGACGCTTCGGCTTCCTGATGGGGCTGTATGCGGAGAACTACCACCGGCTGGCCAGGTTGTTTGCGCCGCAGGAACTGGCGCCCGGCTTCTACCTGTCCAGCGTGGATGACGGACTCGATGTGCGGTTGCAGCTGCAGGAGCGGCACCCCTACACGCTGGAGCTGGAGCTCACCTACAACTTCGTCGATGCGCACACGGGACAGCCGTCGCCATCGGCGCAGCTGCGCATGTACACCGATGCGCACGTGGCCGAGGCGCTGCATTGCCACCCCGGGCGTCACCTGTGGCAGGTGCTGGGGCCGTTCCCTCCCGCCCATACGGTGCTGCAGCACCGGCTGCGCATGAACGGATTCCTCTCGCGCTGGCTGGAGTACCTGGCCGAGCAGGGGCATTCGAAAGGCACGCTGGAGCGGCTGGAAGACCATCACTGGGCTGATGATCCGCCCGGCTAGTGCAAGCCTGGACCGACACCGGCCCGCCTGTCGCGCGAGTCATCCCGATATCGGTGGCCTGGGGCAGGGGATGGCGCCCCGGGGCGGTCGCCGCGGCGACAAATCGCAGGCAACAAAAAACCCGCCAATGGCGGGCTCTTTGTAAAGTGGCGGAGCGGACGGGACTCGAACCCGCGACCTCCGGCGTGACAGGCCAGCATTCTAACCGACTGAACTACCGCTCCACATTTTTACTGCTTCCAGTACTGCACCAACAGATTTCATCCTTGACCACTCTTGCAGCTTCGCCGGAACCCGGTCTGCCGTTAGAGTGGCGTCCCCACGGGGATTCGAACCCCGGTCGCCACCGTGAAAGGGTGATGTCCTAGGCCTCTAGACGATGGGGACGTATCTAATTTGGTGGAGCCAGGCGGGATCGAACCGCCGACCTCCTGCATGCCATGCAGGCGCTCTCCCAGCTGAGCTATGGCCCCGTGCCTCTGGAAGCCCGAAAGAATAGGTCGGGATCACGATTTCGTCAAGCATTCGCCACCAAAAATTTTCAAATAATTTTCACCGGTGAATCACAACAAGCAGTTACGCCGATGCCGACAGGCAGCGAGTGTCGCACGCATCGTCTTTCGCGCCCATTCGACCATGCGGCCGACGCCATGGGCTGTGCTTCGAGTGCCTGGTTGCTAGTCTTGCCAGACGTCCCCACGGGTTTCTTCGATGCACGATCTGCACTTCATGCAGGACCTGGCGACCGTCATGCTGGTTGCGGGCCTGACGACCGTGATCTTCCAGCGCCTGCGCCAGCCGGTCGTGCTCGGCTACATCATCGCCGGCGTGCTGGTGGGGCCGTACACGTTTCCCGTTGTCTTCATTCACGACGAGCAGAGCATTCGCACGCTGTCCGACGTGGGCATGGTCCTGCTGCTGTTTGCCCTGGGCCTGGAATTCAGCCTGAAGAAGCTGCGGGAAGTCGGCGGCGCGGCGCTGGTGGCGGCCTTGTGCGAGATCGTGCTGATGCTCTGGCTGGGCTACGAGATCGGGCGCTTCTTCGGCTGGAAGTCGATGGACGCCATGTTCCTCGGCGCGATGCTGTCGATGTCCTCGACCACGATCATCATGAAGGCGCTCGATGACCTGGACTTCAAGCGCGAGCGCTTCGCGCAGCTGATGTTCGGCATCCTGATCATCGAGGACGTATTGGCCATCGTGCTGATGGCACTGCTGACCGGCATCGCCAGCACGGGCGGCCTGGAGGCCCATGAGGCGATGGCTGCGGTCGGCAGGCTCACGCTGTTCATGGCGGTATCGCTGGTGGTCGGCCTGTTGCTGGTGCCGCCCGTGGTCGACTACATCGCCAGGGTGAGCCGCGACGACGTGCTGCTGGTGGCCGTGCTGGGCCTGTGTTTTGGCTTCTGCCTGCTGGTCAGCGAGATGGGTTACAGCGTCGCGCTGGGTGCCTTCATGATCGGCGCGATCGTAGGCGAGTCGGCCAGCGTGGAGCGCGTCGAGCGCATTATCGGCCCGGTCCGCGACGTGTTCAGCGCCGTGTTCTTCGTGGCGATCGGCATGCTGATCGATCCGGCCATGCTCCGGGAATACTGGCTGCCCATCGCGGTGGTAACCGTGGTGGTGGTGCTGGGCAAGGTCATCACCTGCAGCTTCGGCACCTTCGTGGCCGGCAATGACGGACGCACCTCGTTGCGCGTGGGCATGGGCCTGGCGCAGATCGGCGAGTTTTCCTTCGTCATTGCCTCGCTGGGACTGACCCTCAAGGTGACCAGCGGCTTCCTGTACCCCGTGGCGGTCGCTGTGTCGGCCATCACCACTTTCCTCACGCCCTATCTCATCCGCGCTTCCGATCCCCTGGCCAGCCTGCTGGGCCGGCGCCTGCCGCAAGGGCTCACCGGCGTGCTGCGTGCTTATACCGACTGGATGGGCAGCCTCAGCCTGAGCGGACAGGGCGCGACGGTGGCGAAGATGATCCGGCGCCTGGTGTGGCACGTGATCATCAACATGATGCTGGTAGTGGCGGCATTCCTGATCATGTCGTTTCTCTACCGGCGCGGATTCTTCCACTGGGATGTGCTGACCGACCGGCCCGAAGTAAAGCGAAGCCTGGCGTGGTCCATCGCGGCGCTGATCTCCTTGCCCATGATCGTGGCGGCCTATCGCAAGGCCTCGGCGCTGGGCATGTTGCTGGCGGAACTGGGCATTCCCGAGCGTATCGGCGGCACGTACAACATGCGTATCCGCGCGGTGCTGGCGCGCATCATTCCGCTGGCGACGATGTGGGTGCTCGGCCTGCTGGTCGCCGCATTGGCATCGACGATCCTGCCGCCGCGCCAGGTCGCACTGGTGCTGATCCTCGTGCTGTTGCTGCTGGCGTGGCTGCTGTGGCGGATCCTGGTGCAGCTGCATGCGCGACTGCAGGCAGCCCTGCGGGATACGCTGGACAAGCCGGGTCGCTCGGAAGACGGGCATTCGTAAGTGAAAATTAGATAAAAATTCGCAAAAAAACGCGATATTTGTGCCCCAAGTTGAAACTTTTAATGGCCCCTGACGGTCGCAGCCCTGGCATCGTTGCCAAGACTCAACAAGCGCCGCACAATGCAGGGCCTGCCTCCACCGGGGGGGCCAGTCCGGTCGTGCCGGCACATCCAAATACGAGGGAGTTTCTAATGAAGCATTTTCTGCGTCCCACGCTGACGGCGGCCGCGCTGGCTGTTGCACTGGGCATGACCGCTGGCGTGTACGCACAGGCAGCCAAGCCCGCTGCTGCCCCTGCTGCTCCGGCGGCAGGCACGGTCGACAAGACCAAGGCCAGCTACGTGGTTGGCTGGGACCTGGCCAGCTCGCTGCCGCCGCTGGTTCGCGAAGAAGTGGATCCGGCTACCGTTGCCCGCGCCCTGCAGTCGGCGCTGTCGGGCCAGAAGCCGACCATGAGCGAGGCAGAAGCCAAGCAGGTCCGTGATGCTTTCGTCGCCAACCTGCAGGCCAAGGCCAAGGCCGAGTACACCCAGGTCGCCGCCAAGAACAAGGCCGACGGTGATGCCTTCCTCGCCAAGAACAAGGCTGCCGCTGGCGTGAAGACCACCGCTTCGGGTCTTCAGTACCAGGTGATCGCCCCGGGTACCGGCGCGCGTCCGGGCCCGAGCGACACCGTGCAGGTGAACTACGTCGGCAGCTTCGTCAATGGCGAAGTGTTTGACGACTCGTCCAAGCACGAGGGTGGTGGTGCGGCCTCGATCCCGCTGGCTGGCGTGATCCCGGGCTTCCGCGAAGGCATGCAGCTGATGCAGGTCGGCGGCCACTACAAGTTCTTCATCCCGGCCAACATCGCCTACGGTGCGCAGCCGCAGAACGGCTTCCCGCCGAACTCGACGATCATTTTTGACGTGACCCTGGTCAAGACCGGCCCGACGCCGGCTGGCGAGCAGGGCGGCGCGAAGTAATCGCCGACAGGCCACTCTCTGAGGCCATGGACGGGGCGCGAAGCGATTCGCGCCCCGTTTTTATTGGTGGATTGCCCACGGACCGGATGGCCCGCCGCGGCAGCGACACGACCGGCAGGCCGAACGTGTCCGACGTTCGGCCTGCTAGAATCCGTGGTCTTGCCTCTGGGAGTTCTCGCGACAATGAAGGTCACCATTTTTGGCACCGGCTATGTGGGTCTGGTCACTGGTGCCTGCCTGGCTGAAATGGGTAACCACGTGGCTTGCGTCGATATCGATGCAGGCAAGGTGGAGCGCCTCAAGCGTGGCGAAATCCCCATTTACGAGCCTGGCCTGGAGCCGATCGTCAAGCGCAACCACGCCAGCGGGCAGCTGGATTTCACCACCGACCCCGCGCCGGCGATCGATCATGGCCAGGTCGTGTTCATCGCCGTGGGCACGCCGCCGGACGAAGACGGCAGCGCCGACCTGAAATATGTCCTGGGCGTGGCGCGCACGATTGGCCAGCACATGGACCGCTATACGGTGGTGGTGAACAAGTCGACCGTGCCGGTGGGGACGGCCGACCGCGTGCGCCAGGCGATTGCCGCCGAGCTTGCCGCCCGCGGGGCGTCCGTCGAATTCGACGTGGTTTCCAATCCGGAATTCCTCAAGGAAGGCGACGCCGTCGAAGACTGCCTGCGCCCCGATCGCATCATCATCGGCAGCTCCAGCGAGCGCGCGGTGAATGTGCTGCGCAAGCTGTACGCGCCGTTCAATCGCAACCACGAGCGCACGGTGGTGATGGACGAGCGTTCCGCCGAGCTGACCAAGTACGCCGCGAACGCGATGCTGGCCACCAAGATCAGCTTCATGAACGAGATCGCCAACATCGCCGAGCGCGTGGGCGCCGACGTGGAGCTGGTTCGACAGGGCATCGGCTCGGACCCGCGCATCGGTTACCACTTCATCTATCCCGGTGCCGGTTACGGCGGCTCCTGTTTCCCCAAGGACGTGCAGGCACTGGAGCGCACCGCGCGCAGCGTCGGCTATGACGCCCGCCTGCTGGGCGCCGTGGAGGCGGTCAACCACGACCAGAAGACCAAGCTGTTCGACCTGATCTCGCAGCACCTCGACGGCCAGCTGGCGGGCAAGACGATTGCCTTGTGGGGTCTCGCCTTCAAGCCGAATACGGACGACATGCGCGAAGCCTCCAGTCGCAACCTGATGGAGGCGTTGTGGGCCGCGGGCGCCAAGGTGCGTGCGTTTGACCCCGAGGCGCGTGAGGAAACTCACCGCATCTACGGCGATCGCGCAGACCTGGTCCTCTGCGACAGCGCCTACAAGGCCCTGGAAGGCGCGGATGTGCTGGCCATCATCACCGAGTGGAAGGCCTTCCGCAGTCCGGACTTCGCGCGCGTACGCTCGATGCTCGGCAACCCGGCCATCTTCGACGGCCGCAATCTTTATGATCCCGTCGTGGTCGAGGAAGCCGGCCTGGCCTACTATGGCATCGGCCGGGGTCGCAGCCTGAGGCGCTGACATGTCCGATGACCTGCTACAGCAGCGGTTGACGGAGCTCGAGGTGCGGCTCACCTTCATCGACGACACGGTGAATGCACTGGCGGCGGCGGATGCGGACCAGTCGGTGCGCATCGCGACGCTCGAGCGGATCATCCGCGACTTGCGCAACGAGCTCTCCACGATGCGCGTTTCGCAGGGACACGATCCGCACAGCGAGCCGCCACCGCCGCATTATTGACCACGTCAACTTCAGTATCAGCACTACGCAAGCGAGTTCCGAACATGGCCGAATCCCTGCGCGATCAGCTGCTCAAGAGCGGCATCGTCAAACAGGTGCGCGACGAAAAACGTCCTACGCCCCAGGGCGGCAAGCCGCCTTACCAGAAGCAAGGCGGCAAGCCGCCGCATCACAAGGCGTCGGGCAAGCCCTCGTCGCCAAGGCCGGGAGCAGGCAAGAGCCAAGAGGAGATCGACCTGGCCAAGGCTTATGCGATCCGTGCGCAAACGGAGGCCAATGAACGCAAGCGCGCCGAACAGGCGGCTGCCGAAGCGGCCCGCCTGCGCCGGGAGCGCAAGCTGAAGATCCAGCAGCTGCTGGAGGGCAAGGCACTCAACAAGGCCGAAGCCGAGCATGTGCGGCATTTCGAATACGGCGGCAAGATCCGTCGCATCCACGTCGATGCCGAGCAACTGGCTGCGCTCAATGCGGGCGAGCTGGCGGTGGTGCAGCAGCAGGGTCGCTACCTGCTGGTCACGCTGGAAGTGGCCGAACAGGTACGCACCATCGATGCGCAGCAGCTCGCCTTGCTGGTCGCGCCGGGCAGCACCGGCGGCGTGGGCGAAGACGGCGTGCCCGATGACCTGATGTGGTGACGCGCGTCAGCGACTGACGGACAGGCACCAAGCAAAACACCCGGCACTGCCGGGCGTTTTGTCTTCCGTCATGGGTAACTCAGGCTTCGGCGCTTTCGGCCTGGGGCGCCAGCGTCGAAGGATCGAGGCCACTGCGGGCCAGCTCCGGCAGGTCCCAGCCGTCCTTGGGCAGGAAGCGCTCGCCATAGCGCTGCGCCAGGCGTTCGAGCTTGCCCCTGACGACCGACGGGCCCTCGCTGCGGGCGTACTGGATCGGGCCGCCACGAAACGGCGCGAAGCCGGTGCCGAAGATCACGCCGGCGTCGAGCAGGTCGGCGTCGTCGACCACGCCCTCGGCCAGGCAGGCGACGGCTTCGTTGACCATGGGCAGGATCATCCGGTCCTGCAGGTCGGGCGGGGTGACATAGTCCGGATCGACTTCGGGCTTCTGCGGCTTGCCGTCCTGCCACACGTACAAGCCCTGGCCGTCCTTCTTGCCGCGCTTGCCGGATTCCAGCTTGTCTTCCAGTCCCGGCGGCAGTTCCAGCCCGAGGAAGGGGGCCAGTTCCTTGCCGACCGACGCACAGACGTCCAGGCCCACGGTGTCGGCCAGTTCGATCGGGCCCATCGGCATGCCGAACTTCTTGGCTTCCTGGTCCAGCACCGGGCCAGGCACGCCTTCGCTGTAAAGGCGCATGGCCTCGAGCAGGTAAGGCATCAGGATGCGATTGACCAGGAAGCCGGGCGTGCCCTTGACCGCCACGGGCAACTTGCCGATCGCCTTGCAGAAGGCGAGGGCGCGCTTCTCGGCGCCGGCATCGAGCTGGTCGTGGCGCACCACTTCCACCAGCGGCATCTGCGCGACCGGATTGAAGAAGTGCAGGCCGAGGAACCGCTGCGGTGCCTTCAGCCCCGTGCGCAACGTGTCCAGCGGAATGCTCGACGTGTTGGTGGCGAGCAATTCATCGGACTGGAATTGCGGCTCGATGCTGGCGTACAGCGCCTTCTTCGCCTCGGCGTTTTCGAAGATCGCTTCGAGCGCCAGGTCGGCCGTGGCAACGCCCTTGCCTTCGACATCGGCGCGCAGGCGCCGCATGGTGGCCTCGACCTTGTCCGCACCCTTGAGCTTCTTCTCGTAGAGCTGCCGGGCACGATCCAGCGCAGGCTGGATGTACTTCATCTCGCGGTCCTGCAGGGTGACCTCGAAGCCCTTGAAGGCGGCCCAGGCGGCGATGTCGCCACCCATCACGCCGGCGCCCACCACGTGCACGTGCCGGATGCCGTGCTCGATGCCGCTGCCCTGGCCTTTCAGGCGTTCCTGCAGGAAGAAGATGCGAATCAGGTTCTGTGCCGTAGGCGTCTCCGCCAGCCTGGCCACGGAGCGTGCCTCGAGCTTCAGTCGCTGCTGGATGCCGGAGCCGCCGCGCTTCCACACATCGATCAGCGCAAAGGGTGCCGGATAGTGCTCCTTGCGTACCTTCGCGGCCGTCTGCTTGAGCACCATCGGCGCGAGGATCTGGCGCCCCAGCCAGGTATTGGTGGCCCAGGCTTTTGCACGCAATGCGAATGGCTGGGCATGCGGGCGGCGCAACAGCGCGCGTGCCTCGGCCAGCAGTTCGGCGGGCGGCGCGAGCCGGTCCACCACGCCCAGCGCCAGCGCACGCCTGGCCGACAGCGCCTTGCCGGTGAGCATCACCTGCAGCGCTTCGGGCGCACCGATCAGGCGTGGCAGCCGGGCCGAGCCGCCCCAGCCCGGGTGGATGCCGAGCATGACTTCGGGAAGGCCGATGCGGGTCTTGTCGTCGTCGGCGGCAATGCGCTGGCGGCAGGCCAGGATCAGTTCGGTGCCGCCACCCATGCAGGCACCATGGATGGCCGCCACGGTCGGGCAGGGCAGGCGGGCCAGTGACTCGAACACGCGCTGGCCGTTTTCGATGTTCTCGAGCACGGTACCCTGCTGGGCGTAGGTGACGAATTCCCTGATGTCCGCGCCGACGGCAAAACCGAACGGCTTGGCCGAGTGGATCAGCACGCCGGCCGGCTTTTCGATCGCGAGCCGTTCGACGATCTGGCCCAGTTCGTCCAGTACCTCGCGCGATATGGCGTTGACGCTGCTTCCGGCGCGGTCGAGGGACAGGGTGACGATGCCGGCGTCATCCAGGTTCGTCTTCCAGTGGTTGAAGCGCAGTCCTTCGAACATGGGGATATGGGCGTGACCGAGGAGCCTTGCACCATACCTTCCCGTAGCGAGGATTGCGAGGTGGCCCCGCCCCCCCGCCGGGGGGGATCATGAAGCCCGCTTAAATCGGCGTCCTGTGCACTGCCGCATGAATTGGGAGGCCAAATCGGGCGACCCTGCACGGCAGTCTTTGCGAAACCTTTGCGACCACGTAAGTTACGCCGGAATGAGTACTCCCATAGCCTCCCCAACCATCCAGGCCGGCGCCGACATCCTCGAGCGCGTGCTTGCCGCGCGCGGCAACCTGGTGGCGCTCGAGGGGGGCGAGGACATGGACCTGGTCAGCCAGCTGCGCCTGCTGGTGCGCCGGACCGGCCAGACCGTCTACCTGTGGAACCCCGAAACCGGACTGGGCAACCTGCGCGAGGAACATGGCGGCCTGCCGGGTTCCCAGCGCCTGAGCGTCGCCCTGCGCTATGTGCAGCAGAGCAATCACTTCGGCATCTATTTCCTGCAGCGTCCGCCGCTGCCCCTGGCGATGGCCGACGCCACGCTGCTCAGGCAGTTGGCGCGCACTACCACCGGGCATGTCCGCCGCATCGTGCTGCTCGATCCGCCGGAGCCTCTGCTCGCAAGTTTCAACGACGTGCTGGTGCGACTGAGCTGCGTGTCCAACGCGGTGCGGCGTCCACGCCTTCGCGACGGCCGCTGGCTGCTCTGACATGACGACACCTGCCGGCATCCTGGTGGTAGCGGCGCAGCGTGAGCTGCGCCGGGCCCTGTTCGATACGTTTGATCGCGACGGTCACTTCGTGGTGCATTCGGCGCGCGACGCGACGCATGCGGGCATCCTTCTTGAAGGACGGCCGGCCCTGGCCTTGATCGTGGTGGTCTTCGAGGGTGATGGGCGCGAGGCGAAATCGGGCATCGAGGTGCTGCGCGGGTTGCCGGCCTGTGGCAACGCACCGTTGATCGCCGTGCTTGACGACGGCGCCGTGCTGGGCCCGACCCAGCTGCCCTCGGGCATCGCCGACTGGCTCTACGCATCGCAGATCGAGCATGAATTGCTGGCGCGCTGGCAGCGCCTGCAGCGGGCGGCCACACCGCCGGCTGCCGCGGGCGCCAGCCAGGCGACGAGCGACGGCGACTATCGCTTCGCCTTCGATGAAGTGGACAGCGAATGGCTGGTGGTCGACCCGGCCCGGGCGCGAATCCTGGAATTCAGTCCCGCGCTGGTCAGGCATAGCGGACTGGCCGAACACGAATTGCGTGGCCGCCCATTGCAGGAAGTACTCACCTTCAAGGACATCAACGCCGAACAGGTGCTGGTCGAAGGCTCGCGCCGCTGGCATGCCGGTCAGCGCCGCTCGGTCCGCGGCGCCGACAGTGGCGAGGCGAGCGCGCGCGTCGTGCGGCACGCCGGCCGCGATGCCGTCGCCCTGATCTTCCGCAGCGATCGCGCCGCCACGCGGCCCGACGTGGCCCTGGCGCTGCTGGCCCGCTTGTTTGACGCCGGCAGTGGCGACGAAGGCATCGCCGAGGCCGCGCGCCTGCTCTACGAGGAAATGGGGCTGGACTACGTGGCCGTGTGGTCGGCCCGGCCGGACGAGGGCGGCGCCCCGGTGCAGCTGGTGCAGTACTGGCGCGGGCAGGAACAGCTCTGGCCGGGACCGCACCTGCAGAGTTCCCTGCGCCTGGTGCTGACCGGCCAGGCCATGCTGCACCAGTCCGATGCCGCGCGGCTCGCCGCCATGGACCCCTTGCTGGAGCAGCTGGGCCTGGCCGGGTTCGCCGGCTGGCCGCTGCAGGACGAGCGACGCACCGTCCTGGGCGCGCTGCTGGTGGGCACGCGCCAGCCGCTGCCTTCGCTGGCCATCGTGCAGCCGGTGTTGCGTTGCGCGGCATCTCGCTTTGCCCATGCGCTCGAGCTGCGCGAAACCCGCGAGCAGGGGCGCGCCGAGGGCCTGCTCGATGCGCTGACCGGACTGCCCAATCGACTGCTGTTCAATGACCGCCTCGACACCGTCATTCGCGAAGCCAATCGCACCGGCGAGTGCTTTGCCCTGTTGTTCGTGGACCTGGATCGTTTCAAAACCATCAACGACACGCTGGGGCATGCGGTCGGCGACCAGGTGCTGCTCACCACCACGCAGCGCCTGCGCGGCAGCGTGCGCGCGTCGGACACGGTGGCCCGCTATGCGGGCGACGAGTTCGTGGTGATCCTGCGCCACATCGTGAAAAACGAGGACGTGCTGCGCATCGCCGAAAAGATCGTGCAGGTGATGGGCGCACCTCTGCGCATCGACGATGGCACCGAACTGCAGGTGACCGCGTCCATCGGCGTGAGCTTCTTCCCGGACGATGCGCCGGACGCCGAGACCCTGCTCAAGCATGCCGACGAGGCGATGTACGCCGCCAAGAGCCTCGGGCGCAACAACTACCAGATCTTCGAAGGCCGCGCGGAACAGTCGCAGCAACAGAACCTCGCGCTGAAGTCCGGCCTGCGCCACGCCGAGCACAAGGGCGAGCTGCGCGTGTTCTACCAGCCGCAGGTGGACGCGGTGACCGAGGACATCGTCGGCATGGAGGCCCTGGTGCGCTGGGAGCATCCGGAGCTCGGCTTCATCGGTCCGGGCTTCTTCATTCCGCTGGCGGAGGAAACGGGCCTGATCGTTTCCATCGGCGAGTGGGTCTTGCGCACCGCCTGCCGCCACGCGCAGGAGTGGGAGCGGCGCTATGGCCTGCGGCTGCGCCTCGGCGTCAATCTCTCGGCCGTGCAGTTGATGCAGCCCAACCTGCTGGACATCGTGGCATCGGCGCTGGACGAAAGCGGGCTGGACGCCAACCTGCTGGAAATGGAAGTGACCGAGAGCATCAGCATCAAGGCCGCCCCGAATCTCGTGGAAAACCTGCAGGGACTGCATCGCCTGGGCTGCCGCATCGCCATCGACGACTTCGGTACCGGGGCCGCCTCGCTCGACTACCTGCGCAAGCTGCCTGCCGACCGCATCAAGGTCGACCAGAGCTTTGTCCGCAATATCGGCGTTGACCCCGACGACGAGGCCATCGTGCGCGCCACCATCGAAATGGCCCACCGCCTCAAGCGCGGCGTCGTGGCCGAGGGCGTCGAGACCGAGCAGCACATGGAGTTCCTGCGCAACAACCAGTGCGATGAGCTGCAGGGCTTCCTGTTCTGCCGCCCGTTGCCGCAGCCGGCTTTCGAGAAGCTGCTGCACGAGCGCCAGCTCCTGCTGGCCGGAGTCAGCGGAACCGCCGCCTGACTTGTGCCCACCGGCGAGGTCCCCATATCCGGGGAGAGGGGCGTGGAATTCGCCCCGGTTGCCGCGCAGGCGGGGGTAAAGTGGGTTCTTGCCAGCAACCACGGTGCGCCGTTGGCGCGCCCATGCGTTTCTGACCCGGGTGGCGCCTGGCGCCACTCCACATGTCTTGGTAAGCGCATGCGGGCGTACTGAACTAGGATGCGTGGTTCTTGTCTGAGCAGATCGCTCCCTTCCTGAGGCACCCTGAGGCGCGTGGCAGCATCAACGAAGGAGATGGCCCGGATGGGCGAAAACGAACTGGACGGCGCGCTGGTCGAGCGCGTCCAACGTGGGGACAAGCGGGCATTTGACCTGCTGGTGCGCAAGTACCAGCACAAGGTCATCGGGCTGGTTTCGCGTTATGTGAAGAACTACAGCGAATGCGAGGACATCGCCCAGGAAGCCTTCATCCGCGCGTGGCGGGCCATCGGTTCGTTCCGGGGGGAGAGTGCTTTCTATACTTGGCTGTACAAGATTGCCGTCAATACGGCCAAGAACCATCTGGTCGCGATGGGGCGCCGCCCTCCGGCGGACGATATCGCCATCGATGATGCAGCCTTCGTGCCGGGTGCGGACCGCATGCATGAGAGCGCCACACCCGAGCGTGAACTGATGCGCCAGGAAATTGAACAAACCGTATTTTCCACTGTCCAATCGCTGCCCGAGGAATTGCGGACCGCCATAACCTTGCGTGAAGTGGACGGTCTGAGTTACGAAGAAATCGCCGAGGCGATGGGCTGTCCGATCGGTACGGTACGTTCACGTATTTTTCGGGCGCGCGAAGCTATCGATGAAAAACTGCGGCCACTGTTGTCCGACCGCGAGGATTGAGCTCATGACTGACACCCAACGCGAAAACCTGTCTGCCGGCATGGACGGCGCGCTGTCGAAGGAAGAGCTGCGGTTCCTCCTGCGACGGCTCGATCACGATGCCACGTTGCGGCAGGCATGGTCGCGCTACCACGTGGCTCGCGATGGGTTGCGGCGTCAGTTGCCGCCGCTGGCGTCCACCGATTTCGCCAGCCGCGTCATGCAGGCGATCGAGCAGGAGGGCGTTGTCGTCCATGGCAAGCGCAGGCATTGGCTGCACTGGTCCGCCGGTGGCGCCATCGCCGCCAGCGTGGCGGTGGCGGCCCTGATGATCGCCCAGCCCGCCGGTTCGGGCGCCGACCGGGCCTCGCCGCAGGTAGCCACGGCCTCGTCGGGGGCCGACCTCGAGCGCGCAGGCCACGTGGCCCGTACCGAGGCGCCCGCCGTGGCGCCGCCGTGGATCAATGCCTATGCCGACTCGCCATCCAGGCTCAGCCAGCAGGCATCGGCCACGCTCGATGGCGACAACGGTGGCACCTTGCTCTATTCGCGCAGCAACCTGTCGCCCTATCAGTTGCAGCAGTTTCGCAATGGCAATGGTGATGGCAGCTACCTGCTGCTGATCCATCCGGACCAGTCGCCCGTCCAGCGGCCGCCAGTCCAGGCGCCCGCCCGCGCCCAGTAAGCCATGGCCGTGTGTTGTTGCCTGCGGCCGAACCCTTTACCAGCACCGCCCGCCCATGCCGGTCCGCTCCGCGGCCCGGCGTGCGCATGCGCGTGAAACATCGACGGAGGAATGCATGAATCGTTTGGCCTTGCGCATGTTGTCGTGCAGTGTCTTGATCAGCCTGGCGCTTGCCGGGGGTGTGCAGGCGCAAGGCGCGCCGGCCGTCACGGGGCTTCCCGACTTTACCGGCATCGTGCAGAAGAACGCGCCGTCCGTGGTGCACGTGGAGGCCAAGTACAACGGCAAGAAAGCTGGCAAGGGGCGCTCCAGCGGGCGCGCCGCACCGGATGCGCCGGACGATGACGACCCGCAGATGGAGATGTTCCGGCGCTTCTTCGGCATGCCGATGATGCCGTCGCCCGAAGAACAGCAGCGCACGTCGCTCGGTTCGGGCTTCATCATCTCCGCTGACGGCTATGTCCTTACCAACAACCACGTCGTCGATGGCGCCGACACCATCACGGTGCGCCTGCAGGATCGCCGCACGCTGACCGCCAAGGTGGTAGGCAGCGACCCGCAGTACGACATTGCCCTGCTCAAGGTCGACGGCAAGGGTAGCCTGCCGGCCGTGAGCATCGGCGATTCGCGGGCGCTCAAGCCGGGGCAATGGGTGCTGGCGATCGGTTCGCCATTCGGCTTCGACTACACGGTGACGCAGGGCATCATCAGCGCCGTCGGTCGCAACCTCGGCAGCCAGGACCAGCCGTATACCTCCTTCATCCAGACCGACGTGCCGATCAATCGCGGCAATTCCGGCGGCCCGCTGTTTGACCTGCAGGGCCGCGTGGTCGGCGTCAACTCGCAGATCTATTCCAACACCGGCGGTTACCAGGGCGTGGCGTTTTCCATTCCGATCGACGTGGCCATGAACGTGGTCAAGCAGATCAAGGAGAAGGGCTATGTCTCGCGCGGCATGCTGGGCGTGACGGTGCAGGCATTGACCGACGACATGGCTCGCGCGTTCAAGCTCGACAGCGGCAGCGGCGCGGCGGTCACCCAGGTGATGCCGGGCAGCGGTGCGGACAAGGCGGGCCTGCGTCCGGGCGACGTGATCCTTTCCTACAACGGCCAGGCCATCAACCAGAGCGCCGACCTGCCGCCCCTGGTTGGCCAGACGCCGCCGGGCAGCAAGGCCACCGTGGAAATCCTGCGCGACGGCAAGAAACAGGCGGTGCCGGTGGTCGTCAGTGAAATGCCGCGCGACAAGACGGCGCTGCTGGCGGGCGGCGATGCCGACAAATCCGCAGCCCATGCGGGTGCCACCGCGCTGGGCCTCAGTGTGCAGGATCTCGACGGGGATACCCGCCAGCAACTGGGACTCAAGGCGGGTGAAGGGGTAGGCATCGCCAGCGTCACCGGTGCGGTGGCGGCGCGGGCGGGCCTCCAGTCCGGCGACGTGATCCTCATGGTCAACCAGAAGAAGGTCGGCAACGCGGCGGCTTTCCGCGAGGCCACCAGGGACGCCAAGCCCGGGGACACGGTGCTGTTGCTGGTGCGCCACGGCGACCAGAGCGGTTTCATCGGGCTGACCGTGCCGGGCGGCAAGAACGACTGACGGGGCACCGCCGATCAGGGCAGGCCGGTCCCTGGCTTTGCACGGGAGCGGCCTGGCCCGGCTCCGTGCCCACGGGCTGCCAGGGTGGCCGGGTCGGCCATCACGTCCGGAAGACGTGCGTTCCATGCGATAATGCCGGGTTCGTATCGCCAACCCGGCGATACGCTGCCTGCGCGCCGCGCAAAGCAGTGAACGCAGCTAGCGTGCTCCATGGAACTGATTCGAAACTTCTCCATCATCGCCCACATCGACCACGGCAAGTCCACGCTGGCCGATCGCATCATCCAGATCTGTGGCGGCCTCACCGAGCGCGAGATGGAGGCGCAGGTACTCGACAACAATCCGATCGAGCGCGAGCGCGGCATCACCATCAAGGCGCAGTCGGTGTCGCTGCCGTACAAGGCGCGCGACGGCAAGACCTACCAGCTGAATTTCATCGACACCCCTGGCCACGTCGACTTCTCCTATGAAGTCAGCCGTTCGCTGGCCGCCTGCGAAGGCGCGCTGCTGGTGGTGGACGCGGCCCAGGGCGTGGAAGCCCAGTCGGTCGCCAACTGCTACACGGCGGTGGAGATGGGGCTGGAAGTCGTGCCCGTGCTCAACAAGATCGACCTGCCGACCGCCGATCCCGAAAAAGTGAAGGGCGAGATCGAGGCAGTGATCGGCATCGATGCCGACGACGCCGTGTCCGTCAGCGCCAAGACCGGGCAGAACGTGATCGAGGTGCTGGAAGCCATCGTGGCGCGCATCCCGCCGCCGCAGCCGGGCGACACCGATCGCCTGCAGGCGCTGATCATCGATTCGTGGTTCGACAATTACCTCGGCGTGGTGTCGCTGGTGCGCGTGATGCAGGGCGAGATCCGCCCGGGCGACAAGCTGCTGGTGATGTCCACCGGCCGCGCGCACGAAGTGGGCGAAGTGGGCGTGTTCACGCCCAAGCGCAAGAAGCTCGACAAGCTCGCGTCCGGCGAGGTGGGCTGGATCACCGCCTCGATCAAGGACGTGCATGGCGCGCCGGTGGGCGACACCCTGACCCTTGCCGGCAAGCCGGCCGCCAAGCCGCTGCCGGGTTTCCAGACCATGCAGCCGCGCGTGTTCGCGGGCCTGTTTCCGGTTTCCGCCGACGACTACCCGTCGCTGCGCGAGGCGCTGGACAAGCTTCGCCTCAACGATGCCGCGCTGTTCTTTGAACCGGAAAGCTCCGAGGCCATGGGCTTCGGCTTCCGCTGCGGCTTCCTGGGCATGCTGCACATGGAGATCGTGCAGGAGCGTCTGGAGCGCGAATACGACCTGGACCTGATCTCCACCGCGCCGACCGTGGTCTACGAGGTGCTCAGGACGGACGGTTCGGTGCTGATGCTGGACAACCCGGCCAAGCTGCCGGCGCCGCATCTCATGGAGGAGATCCGCGAGCCGATCATCGTGGCCAGCATCCTCACGCCGCCGGACTACATCGGCAACATCATCACGCTGTGCGAAGAGAAGCGTGGCGTGCAGCGCTCGATCCAGTACCTCGCCACCCAGGTGCAGATCACCTACGAAATGCCGTTGGCGGAAGTGGTGCTCGATTTCTTCGATCGCCTGAAGTCGGTGTCGCGTGGTTACGCATCGATGGACTACCACTTCGAGCGCTTCGAAGTCGGTCCGTTCGTGCGCGTGGACGTGCTGATCAACGGCGATCGCGTGGATGCGCTGAGCCTGATCGTCCACCGCATCCATGCCGAGCGCCGCGGCCGCGACCTGGTCGAGCGCATGAAGGACCTCATTCCGCGCCAGCAGTTCGACGTGGCCATCCAGGCGGCGATCGGTGCCCAGATCGTGGCCCGCTCCACGGTGAAAGCCCTGCGCAAGAACGTTCTGGCCAAGTGTTATGGCGGCGACGTCAGCCGCAAGAAGAAGCTTCTCGAGAAGCAGAAAGAAGGCAAGAAGCGCATGAAGCAGGTCGGCCGCGTGGAAATTCCACAGGAAGCCTTCCTTGCCGTATTGAAGGTGGACAAATAACAACTGCGGATTCGGCGACCAACGCCGGGCAACCTTTGGAGTAGGGCATGGATTTCGATTTCTCGGCGATTCTGCTTGGCCTCACCGTCGTGTTCGGCGTGGTGTGGGGTCTGGACCGCCTGTTCTTCCACAAGCAGCGCAAGGCCAGGGCCGAGGCCGCCGGTGCCGAAGTGCGCGAGCCCATGGTCGTGGACTGGTCGCGTTCGCTGTTCCCGGTGGTGCTGGTCGTGCTGCTGCTGCGCTCGTTCGTGGCCGAGCCCTTTCGCATTCCGTCGGGCTCGATGATGCCGACGCTGGACGTGGGCGATTTCATCCTGGTGAACAAGTTCGCCTATGGCCTGCGCATGCCCGCCTTCAACAACAAGTTCGTGGGGCTGGGTGAGCCCAGGCGTGGCGACGTGGTGGTGTTCCGCTTCCCCGGCTATCTGTGCGAAGACGGCGAGAAGCTGGTGCGCAGCGGCGACCAGAGCTGTGCCGATCCGCACGCGCCGGTGCCGGGCCAGAACTGGATCAAGCGCATCGTCGGCATGCCGGGCGACCGCGTGGCGATGCGCGGCGACCAGCTGCTGGTCAACGGCGAGCCGGTAGGGGCAGACCTGGTGGGTCCGTACGAAGGCGACCCCAAGCGGGCGGAATCGCGCCTGATGCTGGAAATGGGCGCCACCGTCTGGAACGAGCATCTGCCCAATGGCCAGGGCGGCGTGGTCAATCATCTGACCGCCCGCATGCCCAACTACGCCACGCCGCCGCCGCTGCCCAATGCGCGGGTGCCGCTGGTGGTGCCGCAAGGCTGCTACCTGGCCATGGGCGACAACCGTTACAACAGTACCGACAGCCGCTGGTGGGGCTGCCTGCCGGAGCAGAACCTGGCAGGCAAGGCCTTCCTCATCTGGCTCAATCCGTATGACTTCAAGCGGATAGGCCGGGTGATCCACTGAGTGGCGTGACGCAGGTACGTGACCTGCGGGCGCGTGGGGAGCAGAATCCGCTTCGAACAGACCGGCTGGCGCCATCAACCGTGCCGGCCGGGTTTTTTGGTATCGCCGCATGGCGGCATAGCGAGGGGACTATGAAATCGAAGCAGTCGGGCATCACCCTGATCGGGTTTCTTGTAGTGCTGATGGTGGCGGGTTTCTTTGGCTTCATGGCCATGAAGCTGGTGCCGGCCTACGCCGAGTTCATGGGCGTCAACAAGGCCATGAACCAGGTGGCCAGCAGCGGCGTGGAGGGCAAGACCCTCGATGACGTCCGCCGCGACCTGATGTTCAAGATGGGCTTCCAGTACGTGGATGACTCCACCATCAAGCCCAAGGACATCACCATCAAGCGCGAAAACAATGCCGCGCAGCTGAACGTCATGTACGAGAAGCGCATTCCTTTCATGTACAACATCGACTTCCTGCTGCACTTCGAGAAGAGTGTGATGCTGCAGGGCAATGTCGGTGGCTGATCCCAGGCCGATGATTTGACCAAACTGTCATACCGCTTTCGTGATCCGGCGCTCGCGCTGCTGGCCCTGACCCATCGCAGCGCGGGCAAGCCGAACAACGAGCGGCTGGAATTCCTCGGCGACGCCCTGTTGGGCGTGATGGTCGCCGAGCTGCTTTACGAGGCACATCCGAACGCCAGCGAGGGCGAGCTTTCGCGCCTGCGGGCCCAACTGGTCAACGGCCAGGCGCTGGCGGTCATCGCCCGGGAGCTGGAACTGGGCGACGAGCTGAAGCTGGGCTCCGGCGAACTCAAGAGCGGCGGCTACCGGCGCGAGTCGATCCTGGCCGACGCCTTCGAGGCCCTGGTCGCGGCGGTCTACCTGGACGGCGGCTTTGGCGAGTGCCGGGGCGTGGTCCGGGCGCTGTTCGAGCCCCTGGTGGCGGCCATTCCCCGTTCATCCAAGGACGCCAAGACGCGCTTGCAGGAGCTGTTGCAGGCGCGCGGCTGGCCGTTGCCGCAGTACGATCTGATTGACAGCCACGGCGAAGACCACGCCAAGACCTTCGACGTCTCGTGCGAGATCACCGAACCCGCGGCGATCCGCGCCGAAGGCCGTGGCAGCAGTCGCCGGGCCGCCGAACAAGACGCGGCCGAAACCGTGCTGCGTCTATTGCAGGAACTGAACTCATGAATGACCATAACGACGACATCGACCTCGGCGCACCGGCCGAGCTTCCCCACGACGATTTCCGCTGCGGCACGGTGGCGCTCGCGGGTCGCCCCAACGTGGGCAAGTCCACCCTGCTGAACGCGCTGATCGGCTTTCGCCTGTCGATCGTCAGCCCGCGCCCGCAGACCACGCGCCATCGCATCCTCGGCATCGCCACCAGCGAGGCCGGCCAGATCATGTACGTGGACACGCCGGGCCTGCATCGCGGCGCCAAGCGCGCCATGAATCGCAGCCTCAACCGCGCCGCGCGCTCGGCCATCAGCGAGGTCGAAGTGGTCGTGCAGGTGATCGAGGCGGGTCGCTGGACCGACGAAGACGAGGCCCTCTACGGTGCCCTGGTCGAGCAGAAGGTGCCGCGCCTGCTGGTGATCAACAAGGTCGACCTGGCCAAGGACAAGACCACCATGCTGCCGTTCGTGGCCGACCTGATGTCGCGCCACAGCTTCGATGACGTCTATTACGTCAGCGCGCTCAAGCAGAACGGCCTGAAGGAGCTCGAGGCGGGCATCCTCAGGCGCCTGCCCGTGCAGCCGCCGGTGTACGGCGAAGACGAGGTCACCGATCGCAGCGAGCGCTTCCTTGCCGCCGAAATGGTGCGCGAGCAGCTGATGCTGCGCCTGGACCAGGAACTGCCTTACGCCACCACGGTGGAGATCGAGCAGTTCAGCGACCGGCCCGACGGCGTGGCGGAAATCCATGCCGTGATCTGGGTGGAGCGCGACGGCCAGAAGGCGATCGTGATCGGCAATGGCGGCGCACAGCTCAAGGCCATCGGCAGCGCCGCGCGACGCCACATGGAAAACGCCTTCGAGCGGAAAGTATTCCTGCGCCTGTGGGTGAAGGTGCGCGAGGGCTGGGTCGACGACGAGTCGATGCTGAAGAAGTTCGGCTATACCGACTGACGATGCGGGCGGCACTGCGGAAGTCATCGCCTGACATGCGCCCACGCCCGGCGCCCTGGCTTTCCGCTTCCGCCCCAGCCATCCACCATGCGCATTGAGCAGCAGCCCGCCTATGTGCTGCACTCGCGGCCTTACCGCGAGACCTCGATGCTGCTCGAATGCCTGACCCGCGACCACGGCCGCCTCGGCGTCGTGGCCCGCGGCGTGCGCACGGAGCGTGCGCGGCTGCAACGGGCGCAACTGGAGCCGTTCCAGCCGCTGTTGCTGGACCTGCTGCTGCGGGGCGAGCTGGCGACCTTGCAAGGTGTCGAATGCACGGCCACGCCCGCGCGCCTGGCTGGCGATGCAGGGCTTGCCGGGCTTTATCTCAATGAGCTGGTGGTGCGCCTCACCGGGCGCCAGGATCCGCAGCGCGAGCTGTTCGATGCCTACGCACGGACCCTGCCGCGCCTCACGGCATCGGAACCCCTGGCATGGACGCTGCGGCGGTTCGAGCGGGATTTGCTGGAGGCCATCGGCTACGGCCTGCAGCTGGAATTCGAGGCCGAGTCGGGCGAACCGGTGGAGCCGGGGCAGCATTATCGCTACGCGGTCGAACTGGGGCCCGCGCCGTGCCGCCCGGGCACCGCGCATGCGCTGCGCGGCAGTGACCTGCTGGCGCTGGCCCAGGATCACATGCCCGATGCGGCCGGCCTGTCCGCCCTGCGCGCGATGATGCGCGAGGTGATCCGGTTCCACCTGGGCGGCGGCGAATTGCGGGCATGGCATGTGCTCGGCGCGGCGATGTCACGGCGCTGAGCGCGTTCAGCTGAACTTGCCGGCGTGCCTGGCTCAGGGCGCCCCTGTCGATTCCAGTGCCTCGATCGTGGCCAGCAGCGCCTTGCGGAATCGCGCCAGCGGAGCGGCATGCCCCTGTTCGAGCTGGCGTTGCAGCAGGGCGGTCTGGGTGGCCAGCGCCGCCGCGCCACAGAAACCGCAGGACGAGCGCAGGCGGTGCAGGCGATCGACGAAGGCCGCGGCGTCGTCGCGCAGCACCTCGAGGTCCTGGTAGAGGCTGACCAGTTCCACGCGCAGCAGGCTGCGCATGGCGCTCACCACGTCGGCATCGCCCATGGTGGCCACGGCCTGCGCGTCGTCGAGCAGGGGCAGCGAGGCCGCGCCAGTCTGCACCAGGCCGACGATGCGCCGCAGGTCGGCCACCTGGCAGGGCTTCAGCAGCACCTCGCTGAACTCGGCGGCCAGCAGGCGCCGTCGTTCCGCCGCATCCATCTCCGCACTGGTGGCCACGGCGGTGCAGTCGCCCGAGCGGGCGCCCGGATCGCTGCGCAAGGTGGCCAGGACTTGTTCGGCGCTCGCGCCCGGCATGCGGCAATCGAGCACCAGCAGGTCGAAAGGCTCGTCATGGGCCAGGGCGATGGCGGCCATGCCGTCCGGGCAGGCCTTGGCTTCGAGACCGAGGTTGCGCAAGGCTTCCACGAGGAACAGGCGGCTGGCCGGGTCGTCGTCGGCGACCAGTGCGCGCGGCATGGCCGGTGTTGCAAAGACCCCTGAAGGATCGTTGGCAGGCGTGTTGAACATGACTAGTCCGTGTCGTTCAGCTGATTTTGGCAGAATGGCGCGTCATGCGGCCCACTTCAAGCTACCTGCTGCTCGTCCTCGGCCTCCTGTTCTGGGTGGGCATGGCCGTGCCCGCACGGGCGGACGTGGCCCTGGGGGCCAAGGTCGTGGGCCTGCCGGGCCTCAAGATGCAGGACGTGGCGGCCCAGGTCGGCGAAGACGGGCAGGGCGGGCTGAAGCTCAGCCTGCGCGCGGCCCGGACCGAGCTGCCCGCCATGGGCTGGCGCCGGGTCGGTGTGGATCTGCAGGGCAGCTTGCATCGCGACCTCCACATGCGCTGGCTGTTCGATGGCACCGTCCAGCTGGCCGGCGCGCCCGGCGGGGCCCTGGGCAACAATGCCAAGGTCACCATGGTGGTGGACGAAGCGGCCAATACGCTGGAAATCAACATCAGCCAGGGCGCGGCGCAGGCCAGCACGGCCTTGCCGCTGGATCAGCCCACCCACGCGCAGATCAGCCTGAAGGACGTGCCTACGACCTGGCTGCAGGGGTTGCTGGGCACGGTATGGTCGGGCCGGGCCACCGCCGGCAAGCTGGACGCCGACATGGCACTGGACCTGGCCGAGAAAGGCATCCAGGCGTCGGGCCAGTTCGCGCTCAGCGCGGCAGGCTTCGATACGCCGGGCGGCACGCTCGCGGGGCAGTCGGTCAATGCCAATGGCCGTCTGAACGTCGATACCACTACCAGCCCGTCGCGCATCGACCTGGATACCAGCCTGCGCGGCGGCGAACTGCTGCTCGGGCCGATTTTCGCGCGCCTGCCGGATCATCCCGTGCAGTTGAGCCTGGCCGCGGCCACGCGCAACGGGGCGGTGGATATCTCTCGCCTGCGCGTCGCCGATGCCGATGCCTTGCAGTTCGATGGCGCCATGGCCTTCAGCGCCAAGGGCGAGCTGCAGAAACTCAAGCTGGACCGGTTGCAGAGCCGGTTCCCGGTGGCCTATCAGCGTTACGGGCAGGCATGGCTCACCACGCTGGGCATGCGCGACATGCGCATCGAGGGCCAGCTCACCGGCAGCATGGACATGGAGGCCTCCGGCCTGCGCAGCTTTGCCTTCGATACGGATGGGCTGGACATTGCCGATGGCGAAGGTCGCCTCGCCGTGAAGGGCCTGCGCGGCGGGCTGGACTGGGCCGTGGCAGGCGATCGCCCCGCGACCACGCTGGGCTGGCAGGGCCTGCAGCTATACCGCATGGCCCACGGCTCGGCGCAGGCCCACTGGGAGAGTCGCGCCGGCGCGCTCAGCCTGCAGCGTGCGCTGGACGTCCCCTTGCTCAACGGTCATGTGCGCATCGGCGACCTGGAGTGGCGTCCCGCGGCAGCCAAGGGTCGCCGCCTGTCGACCTCGCTGGCCTTCACCGGGATCGACATGGCGGCGTTCTCCCGCGCCATGGGCTGGCCCGAGTTTCCGGGCACCGTGGGCGGAGCGATACCCGCGCTGCGCTGGGTCGACGACCGCGTCGAGCTGGATGGCGGGCTGTCGGTCAACGTGTTCGACGGTTTTGTCGATATCACCCGGTTGTCGTTGCAGGGGCCGTTCAGTGCCAGCCCCGTGCTGGCCGGCGACGTGAAACTGCGGCAGCTGGATCTTGGCGCGATGACCAGCGTGTTCGATTTCGGCAACATCACCGGTCGCATGGACGGCGCAGTCGATGAGCTGCGACTGGTCAGCTGGAATCCGGTCGCGTTCAAGGCACGCCTGCAGGCCGACGGCGGCGGGCGCATCAGCCAGCGCGCGGTGAACAACCTCACCGCCGTGGGCGGCGGCGGCGTGGCAGCGGGCCTGCAGGGTGCGGTGCTGAAGCTGTTCAAGAATTTCAGTTACAAACGTATCGGCCTGAGCTGCACGCTGCAGGGCTCGGTATGCCATATGGGCGGGCTCGACAACACGCCGGATGGCTACACTATCGTCGAGGGCAGTGGCCTGCCGCATTTGCAGGTGGTCGGCCACCAGACCCAGGTCGACTGGCCCACCCTGCTGCGGCGCCTGAAGGCGGCCACCGAGGGCACGGCACCGGAAGTGCGCTGAGGACCCGCGTTAATCCCACACCCCCGAAGGAGTTGAACATGCGCAAGCTCGTCTATGGATTCCTGACCACGGCGCTGGTGGTCCTGGTGGGGTGCGTCACCATCAATGTCTATTTCCCCGAGGCGGCCGCGCAGAAGGCGGCGGACCAGTTCATCGGTACCGTGCTCGACAACGGCGCACCCGCACCCGCTTCATCGACCGCACAGCCGCCGGCACGGCCCAGGAAGCACGACCAGCCTTCGGCCATGCTGCTCGACCTGCTGGTGCCCGCCGCCTACGCCGCGGACACGCCGAACATCCGCCTGCAGACCACCACCACCGAGGCGATCCGCGCCCGCATGCAGGAGCGCTTCCGCAGCACCCTGGCGGCGCTGTTCGACAGTGGCGCGGTGGGATTCACCCGGGACGGCCTGGTGGCGGTGCGCGACGCGGCCAAGGTGCCGCTGGACCAGCGCGCCGGCCTGAATGCCGCCGTGGCGGACGAGAACCGCGACCGCGACGCGCTCTACCGCGAAGTGGCCAATGCCAACAACCATCCCGAATGGGAGGCGCAGATTCGCGCGACGTTTGCCAAGGGCTGGATCGAGCGCGCCCGCGCGGGCTGGTATTATCAGGATCCTTCGGGCGCCTGGAAGCAGAAGTAAGCCGTTCGCCCTGCGTTTCCGCCCCCCTTTGTCGCGCCCGGGTCGCCGATCCGGGCGCGCGCGTTTCCGTTGACCGCATGAACCCATGAAAGAATTCGAAGCCACCATCACCGACCTCAGCCACGACGGCAAGGGCGTCACCCGCATCGACGGCAAGGCCGTCTTCGTCAGCGGAGCCCTGTTGGGCGAGGACGTCAAGCTGCGCATCCGCAAGCGCCATCGTCATTACGACGAAGCCGAGGTAGTGGAACTGGTCACCCGCTCGCCCCATCGCGTGGAGCCGCTGTGCCGCCACTTCGGCCAGTGCGGCGGCTGCTCGCTGCAGCACCTGGACGCGCAGGCGCAGATCGAGGTGAAGCAGCGGGTGCTCAAGGACAACTTCGAGCGCATCGGCAAGGTGGCGCCGGAGCGCTGGCTGTCGCCGCTTACCGACGAGCCCTGGGGCTATCGCCGCAAGGGTCGCCTGTCCGTGCGCAGCGTGGCCAAGAAGGGGCGCGTGCTGGTGGGCTTCCGCGAGGAGAGCAACCCGCGCTTCGTGGCCGACATCACCCAGTGCGAAGTCGTGCATCCCGCGCTGGGCCCGAAGATCGGCCTGCTCGCCGAACTGATCGGTGGCATGGACGCGGCCGCGGATATTCCGCAGATCGAATTTGCCGCCGGCGATGATACGGTGGCGCTGGTGTTCCGCCACATGTCGCCGCTGAGCGAACGCGACAGCGCTACGCTGGTCGCGTTTGGCCAGCAGCACGGCTTCGCCATCTACCTGCAGCCGGGCGGCGTGAGCAGCGTGCATCCCTTGTGGCCGGAACATCCGCGGCTGGCGTTTCGCATAGCCAGCGACGACGCGGCCTTCGAGCCGGTGGAGCTGGAGTTCCGCCCGCTCGATTTCGTACAGGTCAACGCCGGCATGAACCGTCGCATGATGGCGCTGGCCATGCAGTTGCTCGAGCCGCAGCCGGGTGATCGCGTGCTCGACCTGTTCTGCGGCCTGGGCAACTTCACCCTGCCGATCGCGCGCCGCGTGGCCGAGGTGGTGGGCGTGGAGGGCGAGCACGGCCTGGTCGAGCGCGCCGCCGAAAACGCCGCGCGCAATGGCATCGCCAACGCCCGTTTTGAAGTGGCCAACCTGTTCGAGGACCAGCGCCACGCGCACTGGGCGAAACAATCGTGGGACAAGCTGCTGCTGGACCCGCCGCGCGCCGGTGCCGACAAGGTGCTGGAATACCTGCCGCACCGGGAAACGCGGCGTATCGTGTACGTCTCCTGTCATCCAGGCTCGCTGGCACGCGACGCCGGCATCCTGGTGCAGAAGCATGGTTTTCGCTTGAGCGCGGCCGGAGTGATGGATATGTTCCCGCATACCGCCCACGTGGAGTCGATCGCGTTGTTCGAACGCTAGGCCGACGCCGGGGGCGCCGGCGCTGCATGCGCGGCGCCCCGCCGGCTCCTCACTCAATCTCCAGCATGGGTTGCACATGGGCATCGAGATCGAACGGAAATTCCTCATTGCGGACGACAGCTGGCGCGAGCTGCCGGCACGCAGCGAGCGCATCGCGCAGGGCTACCTGATCGGGGCGCAGGCGCTGCAGAGCGGCGGCGCCAGGGCCTCGGTGAGGGTGCGCCGCACGGGTGACCACGCGTGGCTCAACATCAAATCCGCCCAGTTGGGCATCGAGCGCGCGGAGTACGAGTACCCGGTGCCGCTGGCGGACGCCGAAGAGATGCTGGCGACGCTGTGCGACGGCGTGGTGGAAAAGATCCGCCATCACGTCCACGTGGACGGCGCGGTGTTCGAGATCGACGAATTCTTTGGCGACAACGCCGGACTGGTCGTGGCCGAGATCGAGCTGGCCTCGACGGACGCCGCGTTTCCCCGGCCCTCGTGGCTGGGGCGCGAGGTCAGCCACCTGGGGCGCTACTACAACGTCAACCTGATCGCCCATCCGTATGCCAGCTGGACGCACGACGAGCGCGAAGCCGTCGGGGAGCCCGCGTCATGCTGATGATCGGCCTGGCCGGCACCACGCTGGCGACATCGGAACATGCCTGGCTGAAGGCGCATGGCGTGTCGGGCGTGGTGCTGTTCTCGCGCAACTACAGTTCGCGCGATCAGTTGATGGCGCTGGTCGATGCCATCCGCGAGGTGGGTGGCGAGGACATGCTGATTGCCGTCGACCAGGAAGGCGGTCCGGTGCAGCGATTCCGCGATGGCTTCACGCGCTTGCCGCCGCTGTCGGCGATCGGCGCCGCTTATGCGCGTGACCCGCAGGATGCCGTGCGCCTGGCCGAGGAACATGCCTGGGTGATGTCCAGCGAGCTGCGCGCCAGCGGCGTGGATTTCAGCTTCGCGCCGGTGGTCGACCTGGCCCGCGGCAATGCCGCGATTGGCCCGCGTGCGTTCCACGCCGATCCGGCGATTGCCGCCGAGCTGGCGCAGGCGTACGTGCGTGGCATGCACCTGGGCGGCATGGCCGCGGTGCTCAAGCATTTCCCCGGCCATGGCTCGGTGGCGGTCGACACGCACGAGGCGGCGGCGGTGGACAATCGCCCGCTCGAGGACATCCGTCGCGACGACATCCATCCCTTCGTCGAGGCCATCGCGGCCCACGCGGAAGCGGTGATGATGGCGCACGTGATCTATCCGGCCGTCGATGCGCTGCCGGCCGGTTTCTCCCGCCGCTGGATCGGGGAGATCCTGCGTGGCGAACTCGGCTTCCATGGCGCCGTGATCAGCGACGACATCAGCATGGCGGCGGCCGGTGCGGCCGGTGGCGTGGCCGAACGCGTGCGCGCGCACCTGGATGCCGGTTGCGACCTGGTGCTCGCCTGTTTTCCCGAGGTGGTGGAGCCGGCGATCGCCGCCGTGCAGGGACGTGCCGCGCCGGCGCCGGAGCGCCTGGCCGCCTTGCGCGGGGCCCTGGCATCCACCTGGGAAGGACTCACCGACAACCCCCAGCGCGATCGCTTCATCGCGCGCATCACGGCGCTGCATGCCGTGGAAGGACAAACGCCGGCATGAACCCCCAGACCCCTTCGCTGGCGGCGGCCCTCGCCGACGCCGACCTGCTGTTCGACCGTGCCTCGCTCGAATCGGTGATTGCCGACATGGGCCGCCAGGTCGACGCCGCTCTCGATGGCGAGCGTGCCGTGTTCCTGACCGTGATGAACGGCGCGCTGATCTTTGCGGGTCAACTGGCGCTGGCCATCCGCACCGACGTCGAATTCGACTATGTGCACGCCACCCGCTATCGCGGCGCCACCTCGGGCAGCGAGCTGCACTGGCTGCGCGAGCCCGCGGCCGACCTGGCCGGCCGCACGGTCCTGCTGGTGGACGACATTCTCGACGAAGGCCATACGCTGAAGGCCGTGCGCGACGATTGCCTGCGTCGCGGCGCGCGTCGCGTGCTGATCGCCAGCTTGTGCACCAAGGACCACGACCGCCTGGTCGAGGGCATCCAGGCGGATTTCAACGGGGTCGAACTGCCGGACCGCTACGTGTTCGGCTTCGGCATGGACTACCACGAGCAGGGACGCAACCTGCCGGGCATCTACGCGCTGAAGTGAGCCGTCAACGGGGCGGCCCCGGGCGGGCTCCCCAAGCAGCATGGAGAGTGGCGCATGAATATCCTCGGCATTTCCGGCAGCCTGCGGCAGGCCTCGTTCAACACCGCCTTGCTGCATGCCGCGCAGGAACTGGCTCCGGCAGGCATGAACATCATGATCCACCGCCTGCACGAGCTGCCGCTGTTCGACCAGGACGTGGAAGAGCAGGGCGATCCGCCGGCGGTGACGGCGTTCAAGGACGCCATCGAGAGTGCCGACGGCCTGCTGCTGGCCTGCCCCGAATACAACGGTGGCGTGACGGGCGTGCTGAAGAACGCCATCGACTGGGCCTCGCGCATCGGCAAGGCACGCAAGGTCGCCGCGCTCACCGGCAAGACGGCGTGCATCATCGGCGCCAGCCCGGGCATCACCGGCACGGTGCGCGCGCAGGACCAGTTGCGCCAGATCCTGCGGCGCGCGGGTGCGCGCACGGAACCGCAAGGTGACGTGCTGGTGTTCCAGGCGCATACCAAGATCATCGATGGGCGGCTCGCCGACGAGCGTACGCGCGACGCGCTGGGCCGCCATCTGCAGGGATTCGCCGAGCGGCTGGCCGCGACGGCGAAGGACGTCCATTTCGAACGCAGGAACAACCCGTGACTATCGATCTTGCCGTCATTGGCGGCAGTGGCTTGTACAACTTCCCCGGGCTGGAGAACGCCGCGCGCCAGAGCGTGGAGACCCCCTTCGGCCCGCCCTCGGGGGATGTGGTCGTCGGCGATTTCGCCGGTCGCCGCGTCGCCTTCCTGGCCCGCCATGGCGAAAGCCATACGGTACCCCCGCATCGGGTGAACTACCGCGCCAACCTGTGGGCGCTGCATGCGCTCGGTGCGCGCCGGGTCGTCGGCGTCAATGCCGTGGGCGGCATCCGCGCCGACATGGGCCCGCGGGTCATCGTGGTGCCCGACCAGATCATCGACTACACCCACGGCCGCTACACCAGTTTCTGCGACGTCGAAGGCGCCGAGGTCAGGCACATCGACTTCAGCGAGCCCTATACCGAATCGCTGCGCCGCCAGCTGGTCGAGGCCGCGGGCAGGGCCGGGCTCACGGTGGTCGACGGTGGCTGCTATGGCGCCACCCAGGGGCCCCGCCTCGAAACCCGTGCCGAGATCGCCCGCATGAAGCGCGACGGCTGCGACCTGGTCGGCATGACCGGGATGCCGGAGGCCGTGCTGGCCCGGGAGCTGGAGCTGGAATACGCCTGCCTGGCCCTGGTGGCCAATTTCGCCGCCGGCTGCGGCGACGAGGCCGAGATCAGCATCGAGGAAATCTTCGCCCATCTGGCCGCCGCGACCGCCGAAGTACCCCGGATCCTTGGCAGTTTGCTTAAAAGCTGAGCAGCACGTTCGGTTTTGATCGTGCAAAAACGATCACCATATTGCGCTTTGCCATGAAACATGTTGATACTTCCGTTGTGCCAGGGGCGGCGGACCAAGGGGTCAAGGTGGTTCAGCGGCATACCGTGGTGCATCCAGTCCATGATTCAGAGGTTCACGCAATGCGTTTCGGTACGGTCAAGTGGTTCAACGACGCCAAGGGTTTCGGCTTCATCGCGCCTGAGGACGGTGGGGAGGACGTGTTCGTCCACTTTTCGGCGATCAACTCCAAGGGCTTCCGTAGCCTGCAGGAAGGTCAGCGCGTGAAGTTCGAAGTCACCACGGGCCCGAAGGGTGCCCAGGCTTCGGGCGTCGAAATCGCAGGTTGATTTCGGCGTGCCGGCGCGCGCGCCGGTCATCGACGTAAGAAGGAAACCCCGCGTCGCAAGGCGCGGGGTTTCTGTTTTTCCGGACAGGCAACGACAGCAACTCTGGAGCAAGCGATGGTAGATCGTAGAGACTTCCTCAAGGCCTCCCTGCTGGGCGCTTCGGCGCTTGCACTCACCGGCAAGGGCGGCGCGGCCACGGCGGCGCCGGCCAGCGGCGGCGCGGTCGCACGGGTCATTTCCACGTGGGACTTCGGCGTGGCGGCGAACCAGGCCGCGTGGTCCGTGCTCGCCAGGGGCGGGCATGCGCTGGATGCGGTGGAAGCCGGCGTGATGGTGCCGGAGGCCGACCTCAAGAACCACAGCGTCGGACGCGCCGGCTATCCCGATCGCGACGGCCATGTCTCGCTCGATGCCAGCATCATGGATGCCGATGGCAGCTGCGGCGCGGTGGCGGCGCTGGAACACATCGCCCACCCGATCCAGGTAGCGCGCCGGGTGATGGAGCGCACGCCGCATGTGCTGCTGGTGGGCGACGGCGCCCTGCAGTTCGCTTTGGAGCAGGGCTTCAAGCGCGAGGAACTGCTGACTCCCGAATCCGCACAGGCATGGAAGGAGTGGCAGAAGACGGCGCACTACCAGCCGACCGCCAACAGCGAACGGCGCGACTACGGCAAGACCGGCCTGCCGGGCGGCAAGGACAACCACGACACCATCGGCATGCTGGCCATCGATGCCCACGGCCGGCTTGCCGGCGCCTGCACCACCAGCGGCATGGCGTGGAAGCTGCGCGGCCGCGTGGGCGACAGCCCGGTCATCGGCGCCGGCTTGTACGTGGATGGCGAAGTGGGCGCGGCGACGTCCACCGGCGTGGGCGAGGAAGTGATCCGCAACGCGGGCAGCTTCCTGGTGGTGGAGCTGATGCGCCAGGGGCGCAGTCCGCAGGAGGCCTGCCACGAGGCGGTGATGCGCATCGTCAAGAAGCGCCCCAACGCATCGAAGGACCTGCAGGTGGGCTTCCTGGCGATGAACCGTGCCGGCGAAGTGGGCGCGTTCGCCATCCAGCCCGGGTTCTCCTACGCAGTATGCGATGCGACGCGCCAGGACGGACTGCTGCCGGCCAGGAGCGTGTTCTGAAATGGCAGCGCGACTGCTGGAGGTAGCCGCCAACTCGCTGGCCTCCGCGTTGGCCGCCCAGTTAGGCGGTGCGGGGCGCATCGAGCTCTGCACGGCGCTGGAGCTGGGCGGGCTCACCCCCTCGCACGCGCAGATTGCCCTGCTGCGCGAGCGCGTGGCCTTGCCGCTGTACGTGCTGGTGCGTCCGCGCGCCGGCGATTTCCTCTGCAGCGACATGGACATCGAAACGATGCAGCGGGACATCGAGGCCTGTGCGTCGATGGGCTGCGATGGCGTGGTGTTCGGCGTGCTGGATGCCGGCGGTGACGTCGACCTCGCACGCTGCCGCGCGCTGATGGCGGCCGCGGGCCGCATGGGCGTGACCTTCCATCGCGCCTTCGACCTGGTACGCGATCCTGCGCGCGCACTGGAAGACGTGATCGCCCTTGGTGTCGAGCGCGTGCTGACGTCGGGCGGCGAGCCCTCGGCGCTGGCCGGTGCAGCGAAGATCCGGGGGCTGGTCGAACAGGCGCGCGGCCGCGTGGCGATCATGCCGGGCGCGGGCATCCGGCCTGGCAATGTCGCGCAGCTGGCGGCGGCGACGGGCGCCTGCGAGTTTCACGCGTCGGCCAAGCACAGCCTCCCGTCGGGCATGCGCGACCATCGCCACGACCGGCTGGGCATGGGCGACGGCGAGATCCGCACCGATGGCGATGAAGTGCGCGCGCTGGTGACGGCCCTGGCGGGCGACTGAAGTGATGGCCAGGGGAGTGGCCGGCGCATCGCCCGGCCACGTGGCGGATCGACCGGCCCGGCAGGTGCATGGCCTCAGGCAGTGAACTGCAACCTCGCCAGTTCGGCATACAGCCCGCCTTCGGCCAGCAGGCTCTGGTGCGTGCCCTGGGCCACGATGCGGCCGCCGTCCATCACGACGATGCGATCGGCGCGCTGCACGGTGGCCAGGCGATGGGCGATCACCAGCGTGGTGCGTCCCTTTTCCAGTCGCTCCAGTGCCTGCTGGATGGCGGCTTCCGACTGCGCGTCCAGCGCGGAGGTGGCTTCGTCGAGCAGCAGCAGCGGAGCGTCGCGCAGGATCGCGCGGGCGATGGCGATGCGCTGGCGCTGGCCACCGGACAGGCGCACGCCGCGCTCGCCCAGTTCCTCGTCGTAGCCCTTGCCCATGGCGCTGATGAAGTCATGGGCTTCGGCAGCCCGTGCGGCATCGCGCACTTCGTCGAGCTCCGCATCCTGGCGGCCAAAGCGGATGTTGTCGGCCGCACTGCCACCGAAGATCACGGTTTCCTGCGGCACCAGCGCAATCGCGCCACGCAGCTCGGGCAGGGCGAGGGCGCGCAGGTCCACGCCGTCGAGCATGATGCGGCCGCCCTGCGGATCGTAGAAGCGCAGCAGCAGGGCGAACACGGTGCTCTTGCCTGCACCGGATGGCCCGACCAGCGCCACCGTTTCGCCGGGACGGATGGCCAGGTCGAAGTCGTACAGCGCCGGTGCGTCGGGGCGCGTCGGGTAATGGAAGTCCACGTGCTCGAAGCGCAGTGCACCCTGCATCGGTTTGGGCAGTGGAACCGGCTGGGCCGGGCTGGTGATTTCGGCGTGCTCCGCGAACAGTTCGCCAATGCGCTCCATGGCGCCGGCGGCACGCAGCACATCGCCCCACACTTCCGAAAGGCCGGCCAGCGAGCCGGCAGCGAAGATGGCGTAGAGGACGAACTGCCCCAGCACGCCCGCGCCCAGCGCGCCGGCCAGCACGTCGCGCGCACCGGCCCACAGGACCAGCGTGATGGCGCCGAAGAACAGCACGATCACCGTGGCGGTGAGCATCGAGCGCATGCCGATGCGCTTGCGCGCGGTCGCCAGTGCGCGCGTGATGGCGCTGCCGTAGCGCGTGCTTTCGATATCCTCGCGCGCATACGCCTTGACCGCAGGGGCGGCGTTGAGGGTTTCATTGGCGACGGCGGCCGCATCGGCGAGACGGTCCTGGCTGGCGCGCGAGAGCTTCTGCACGCGACGGCCAAACACCAGGATCGGCAGCATCACGGCGGGAATCACCAGTGCGGTGAGCCCGGCCAGGCGCGGGCTGGTCCACACCATCATCGCCGTGGCGCCAAGCAGCATCACCGCGCTGCGCAGCGCCACTGAAATGCCCGAGCCGATCAGGGCCTGGATGACCTCGGTATCGGTGCCCAGTCGCGAGATCAGTTCGCCCACGCGGCTGCGCTCGAAGAAACTGACGTCTAGCCGGATCACATGCGCATACAGCCTGGCCCGCAGCGAGGCCAGCGCGCGTTCGCCCAGCAGGGTAATGCAGTAGTAGCGGGCGGCGGTGGCGAAGGCCAGCACCAGCGCGACGCCGAACAGGCCGAGAAAGGTGAGGTTGATGGCGGCGGCGTTGGAGTGCCCGAAACCCTGGTCGATCATGTGCCGCACGGCCATCGGCAGCGCGAGCGTGGCGGACGAGGAAATGGCCAGGAACACCAGCCAGCCGAATGCCAGCGCCCGGTGCGGCTTCACGAACGGCCACAGCTGCAGCAGGATGCCGATGCGGCGGGAAGGGCGTGGCGTGGCGTCGTCGCTCATGGGTTCTCGCTGGCAGGGGCAGTGGGCACGCGCAACAGGCGCACCGACTGAAAGGTGGGGCGGCTGCGCGCCGATTCAATCCACGCGACGCGCGCTGTAGCGGCCCCGGCTGATGTCGGTGATGCGCGCCTGGGCCTCGCCGACGCGGCTCTCGGGCAGGCGGATCGCCAGCTCGACGCCCTCCGCGTCGAAGCTCTCGTCGATGACCTCGGCCTCCAGCTCGCGCAGGCGGGCCTTGAGCAGCGCCAGCCCGGCGAAGTCACAGCGCAGTTGCAGTCGCGCCATGGCCACGATCGGCACGCGCTCGGCCAGGCGCAGGCATTCGGCCGCCGTGCCGCCATAGGCGCGAACCAGGCCGCCGGCACCGAGCTTGATGCCGCCGTACCAGCGCGTCACCACGACCACCACGCGATCGATGCCCTGGCCCTCGATGGCCTGCAGGATCGGTCGTCCCGCGGTGCCGCCCGGCTCGCCGTCATCGTTGAAGCGATAATCCTGGCCGATGCGATAGGCCCAGCAATTGTGGGTGGCGGCCGGATCACTCACGGCCTTGACCACGGCCAGGGCCTGCTCCGGATCCTCCACCGGAACGGCCTGGGCCAGGAAGCGGCTTTTCCTGATGTCCTCAGCGTGCTGGCAGGCCGTGGCGAGCGTGTACAGCGCTTCACTCATGGTCGGGCAGTTGGGCGCGCAGGTCGTCCGGCACGGCGATGTCCGGATGGACGCGACGGAAAGCCTGCAGCCGCTGCAGCGCTTCGTCGCGACGCTGCAGCGCGAACAGCTGGCGGATCTTGGCCAGTTCCTGCAACGGTGTGTCGGCTGCGTTGGCTGCCGTGGCGTCGCCCGGAACCGCAAGCCCCGCCATGGGCATGTCGGTGGCGCGCATGGGCGGTGCCGCCATGGTCGTGGCCTTCATCATCGAGCGGGCCTGCGGTTCGGCCGCGACGCGATCGGCCGTGGTGGCACTTTCGCTATTGGCCTGCGCGAGCGGTGGTGCCGCGGCCGGCGCCGCCGCGGGCGCCGGCATCGCCAGCGCGGGCGCCGATGCCGCCGTTTGCGCAGCTGCCGCCGAGGGCTTTGGCGCAGACAGGCGCATGGCATCGCGGGCGCGACGCGGGGCGGCGGTGGGCGGGGCGTAAGCCGTCGTGCCTTCCTGCGCCACGACCGGCTGCGCCGGCGCACTCGCGGGCAGCGTGGCAGGCGCCGGAGCCACAGGCTGGCTGGTGGCTTGCACAGTCGGCGCCGGTGCGGACGGCTGCAGCGGCACCGGTTGCTCGCGCATGCGCCAACTCAGCCCGGCAGCGAGCACCAGCACGGCGGCGCTGGCCGCCGCCACGGGCCAGCGGGCCATGCGCCTGCGCGCTGGCCGCACCGCCGCTGCCGCCGCCTGCCGGATGGCCTGGTCGGTGGCAGGGGACGGCTCGCGCGAGGGCAGGCTGCGATAAAGCTTGCGCAGCTCGTCCTCGCCGGGCAACGGTTCGTCGTCGTGATGGTCGGGCGTGTTCATTCGGCCAACTGTTCGCGCAATCGGTTCATGGCATAGCGCAGGCGCGACTTTGCGGTTTCGCGTCCCACGCCGGTGACTTCGGCAATTTCCTCCACGCTCAGGTCGTTTTCCAGTCGCAGCAGCACGGCCGTGCGCTGTTCTTCCGGCAATTGCTCGATGGCCAGCTGCAGGCGGCGGCGACGCTCGAACTCGGACAGCACGTGCTCGGGCTGCTCGCGCTCGGGGATCGAGATGTTGGCCAGCGCGCCTTCCGCTTCCTCGCCGGTGGCCAGCGGGCGCTTGCGCCGATGGGCGTCGATCAGCAGGTTGTGCGCAATCTGCAGCAGCCAGGTGGTGAACTTCGCCTGTGGCGCGTAGCGGGCACGCGCCGCGACGACGCGGCTCCAGGTCTCCTGGAACAACTCCTCGGCCAGCCGCGGATCGCGCGCCGCGCGCAGCAGGAAGCGATACAGCGTGCCGCGATGGCGCGCATACAACGCGTCGAACGCGGACACGTCGCCGCGCGCGTAGGCGAGCATCAGCCTTGCATCATCGTCCACGGCGACATCCATGGGCGGCGAGGTTAAGCCAAATCGCCGGACCGGGTAAGCATGGATCGCGGCGACGGGTTGATCGGGCATGGGCGGCGGGGCCGGCGTGGCATGGGGCGATAACGATGTAACGCGCCAGACGCTCCCGCGGGGTTGAGCCGCCTGCGCGGATCGGGCTCAGGGGATCACCGCGCCCGCCAGCGGGTGGCTGAAGTCCTCGGGCGCAAGGTTCTGGGTCAGCCGGAACACGCCTTCATGCACCTTGCGCGGCAGTACCACGTCCAGCACGGTGGACTGGTGGGGCCCGATGGCTTCGAACAGATCGTCACCCGCCGCGCTCGCCGCAAGCGCGTGGTGCACCAGGCCGGAGAGGTCGGCGGGCTCCACGCCGGCGCCGTAGGGGCGATGACCGGCGACGGCGGCGCGCAAGGTCCTGCGGCTGTTGCCGGGGTCGGCCACCCTGGCGTCACCGGCCAGCAGCGCGTGGTTAAGGAACAGCGAGATCACGTTGGCGTTGCGGCTGTTGGCCTGGCGATCGAGCATGAAACCCTCGGGCATCCAGTCCGGGTTCGGCGGGGTGCCGGCGTTCAGCAGGAAGCGGCTGCCGGTCAGCGCTTCGCCCGCTTCGTCGGTGAGGCGGACGATCAACAGGCTGCGCGGGTCATGGATATGCACGCGCGCAGGGAACGGCCCGACCGCTTCCAGTTCCACCTTGGCGGCATCGCGTTGCGCGTTCTCGCGGTCGAAGGCGTCGCAGAGTTGCGCGTAAGCGGTGGCATCGGTTATCCGCAGGCAGCGCAGCAAGGCATCCACCGTCTCGGCCGGCGCGGCGGCCATGATGCCCTGGCCGCTACCCGAGTGGGATGCGCCGGGAATCAGCTTGAAGGCCGTGCGCGGCGCCGAGGTGAGATGCAGCGAGAGCGTGTCGCCCGCGCTGCCGGATACGCGCGCCAGCACGGCATGGCGCGCATTGAGGTTGGCGGCCGCCATGCGCACCACGCCGTCGGAGCCGTCCTCGCCGGTGTAGCTGTTGAGATGATCGTAGAGCGAGCGGTCCGGGCGATCGCCGGTGAGCACGAACAGGTACTGGCCAGCGGCGGCGTGGTCGTCGCCGTGGATGTGATCGAGGTTGAGCGACAGCGACTCGCTGCTGCCCAGTTCCAGCCAGTCGAGGATGCGCTGGCCCGGCTCGACGCCGTTCCACCATGCGCGCACCTTGCCGAGGACGCTCTTGCCCAGCTGCGCCAGTGCCGAGCCGAAATTGGCCGGCGCCAGCATCAGCAGGTGCGACAGGCGGATGGTGCTGTAGACACCGGGCTTGTCGCGCTGCGCGCGCAACCACTCGCGCACGACCGGGCCACCGGTGGAATGCGTGATGCAGGCGAAGCTGGCATCGAGCAGGTGCAGGTCGCGCAGCGCATGGTCGAACGCGCGCACCAGGTCGCCCATGGTCACCGCGTCATCGAAGCTCACGTATTCGGCCAGCCAGATATCGGCGATCGCGAGTGGCAGTCCCTGGCTCGCCGCCTGTTGCTGCAGGCGCTGGGGCAGCGTGCCGTAGGTCGAAGTATTGGTGACACTCCAGCCGTGCACGAAAACGAGTGTGGTCATGACCGGGTTCCATGCTGTGCTCGGGTCAGTGCCTTTGGCCTGGCTGGCGAAGCTGTTGGCCTGCCTTGGCCCGCCATGCCGGCTATCGCGCCGCGTCGCGGCCAGGTTCTAAGATGCCACGTCTTTCCATGGAACGGGTGGCCCCGATGCTGTTCGTACTTTCCGTCGTGGTGTTGCTGGCCGTGCTGTGCTATCGCCGGCGTCGGCGCCGGCTCGGCCACGTGATGGCGGGCCTGTTCGTGCTGCTGTTCCTGGGGCTGGGCTGCGGCCCGCTGGCGAACCTGATGGTGTATGGGTTGCAGGGAACCTTCCAGGTCGAGCCGGCGGTTGCCTGGGCGCCGCGCAATGCCATCGTGGTGCTGGGTGCGGGCACCGTGCGGCCCAACGACGAAGCGCTGCAGCCGCTGTTCTTCGCCAGCGGTCGCCTGCTGCGGGCCTCGCAGCTGTACCAGTCGTGCAAGCGCGCCGGCAAGGAGTGTCGCCTGTTCGTGAGTGGCGGCGACTCGCAGGGTCACGGCGAAGCCGAAGCCAGCGTGTATGCGCGCTCGCTGCACGAGCTGGGCATTCCCGATGCGGACGTAGTGGTGGATGCGCGCAGCATGAGCACCTGGCAGAACGCCCAGTTCATCCGCCCGCTGCTCGAGCGCTACGCGGCGCAGCATGTGCTGCTGGTGACCTCGGGCGTGCACATGCGGCGGAGCCTGCTCTATTTCGGCCACTTCGGCATCGTGCCGCAGCCGGTCGCCGGCGACTGGATGGCGACCGTGACGGTGCCGTTCCCGGTGGCCTGGAATATCAGCATGGCCGATGTGGCGCTGCACGAATACCTCGGCATTGCGCGCTACTACGTGTACAACCTCGCGGGCTGGAACGCCCCCAGGGCGGCACCGCTGGCTACCTGATCGAGGCGTGGCTGCGTTGCCGTCGCAGCCATTCGTTTTCCAGCCAGCGACGGGGCGCGTATCCGCGTAACCGTGCGCGGCCTGTCCTTCCGACGGTTTCCCCGCACTCCGCCATGTCGCCCGACCCGTACTCGCGCGCGGCGCTTCCGCTTTCCTCTTCGCTGGATCCCCCGCTCGCCGCGGCAAGCATGCCGCGCCATTTCCGTCCGTTGGGACGGCGCCTGCCGCTGGTCGTGCGCGAAGACCATAGCCTGCGCGAGGCGGCCGACCACATGGTCGAGGCGGACGTGGGTCGCCTGGTCGTGATGGGCGGCGCAGGGCTGGGCGAGGTCGTCGGCATCATCACGCGGGGCGACTTGCTGGCGGCGCATGCGTGAAGCCCACCAGGCCACCCGCCATTTCGGCGCGAAGGGTGCGGCCCGGGCCGCACCCGCGCATTGAACGACTCAGGCGGCCTGCCTGAGCGAGGCGATGTCGATCACGAAGCGATAGCGCACGTCGCTCTTCAGCACGCGGTCGTAGGCGTGGTTGATGTCCTTGATGTCGATCATCTCGATGTCACTGACGATGCCGTGCTCGGCGCAGAAGTCGAGCATTTCCTGCGTCTCGGCAATGCCGCCGATGGCCGAGCCCGAGATCGAGCGGCGACCCAGCACGACCATGGCCGACTGCACCGCCGGTTCGATCGGCTCCAGCAGGCCGACCAGGCACAGCACGCCGTTGAGCGCGAGCGTGCCGAGGTAGGGATTGAGGTCGTGCGGTGACGGCACGGTGTCGAGGATGAAGTCGAAGCGGCGCGTCACGGCCTTCATCTGGGCGTCGTCGGTCGACAGCACCACATGGTCGGCGCCGAGCCGGCGGGCTTCCTGTTCCTTGCCGGGCGAGCGCGTGAACAGGGTGACCTCGGCGCCCATCGCCTTGGCGAACTTCAGGCCCATGTGGCCCAGGCCGCCCAGGCCGATCACGGCGACCTTGCTGCCCTTGCCGATCTTCCAGTGGCGCAGCGGCGACCACGTGGTGATACCGGCGCACAGCAGCGGCGCGGCAGCCTTCGGGTCGAGCTTGTCGGAGATGGACACCACGAACTTGTCCGACACCACGATGCGCTCGGAATAGCCACCAAACGTCGGCATGCCGTCGCGGCGATCGATGCCGTTATAGGTCCAGGTAGCGCCGCCTTCCTCGCAGTACTGCTCGAGACCGGCATGGCACGAGGCGCAGTGCTGGCACGAATCGACCATGCAGCCGACGCCGACCATGTCACCCACCTTGAACTTGCCCACCTTGTCGCCGACGGACGCGACGCGACCGATGATTTCGTGGCCCGGCACCATCGGGTAAATGCTGTTGTGCCACTCGTTGCGCGCCTGGTGGATGTCCGAGTGGCAGACGCCGCAGTAGAGAATGTCGATGACGACATCGTCCGGACGCGGATCGCGACGCTCGAAACGGTGGGGGGCCAACGGGGTGGTCGCAGACTGGGCGGCATAGCCGCGAATGGAAAGGGTCATGCGTAACTCCTTGCGGGGACGGACAGCGAAGGTCGCCAGTATGCGAGGCGGCCTCCGTCGTTCGGTAGCCGGATCCTGCGAGATCCTTGCCCGATCCTGCAACACTCGGTGCGATACTCTCGTCACCGGTTGGAGGAACAGGCAATCTAGCCTGGCCAAGGTCCCCCTCAGTGCCATGAACAGCAAGCCTTCCACGACATCGATTGATACGCGACTGCAGCAGGGTTGCGAGGAATTGGCAGCCATCGTTGAACGATTGACGCCATGCCAGGGTGTGCACCAGACACCGTGGCCCGCGCTGAGCCTGTTCCGCGCCGACGCCCCCGGGGTACCCACCTGCGCCATGTACGAACCGATGCTGGGCATGGCGCTGCAGGGCGCCAAGCAGATCCTGCTGGGGCAGCAGCCGTTCGTGCAGCAGTCGTTGTCGTACCTGGTGGCGTCGGTCGATGTACCGGTGTCGTCGCAGGTGATTCGCGCCACGGCCGAGGAGCCGTGCCTGTGCCTGACCTTCCGGCTGGACGTGCAGCGCATCCGCGAGTTGCTGCCGGAAGCATCAGCCGCGCATGCCGCCCCGGCGTCCGCACCCGGAATGGCCTTGAGCCCGCTCGACGATGGCCTGCTCGACCCGCTGCTGCGGCTGGCGCGCCTGCTCGACGCGCCGCAGGACCTGGCGGTGCTCGGCCCGCTGATCGAACGCGAATTGCTCTATCGCTTGCTGACCGGGGCGCAGGGCGCACGGCTGGCGCAGATGGCCACCGCCGGCAGCCAGGGCCACCAGGTGTCGCGCGCCATCGACTGGCTGCGGCGCCACTTCCATGAGCCGCTGCGCATCGACGACCTCGCCGCGCGCGTCAACATGAGCGCTTCGTCGCTGCACCACCATTTCCGCACCATCACCGCGATGAGTCCGCTGCAGTATCAGAAGCAGCTGCGCCTGCACGAGGCGCGCCGCCTGTTGCTGGCCGCCGACTGCGACGTGGCGACGGCGGCGCATCGCGTGGGCTATGAAAGCCCCTCGCAGTTCAGTCGCGAATACAGCCGCCAGTTCGGCGCGCCGCCGTTGCGCGACGTGGCGCGGCTGCGGTTGGCGGATGCGGGCACGGCAGCCTAGGGGCAGGCGGGTTGTAGCAATCTCGGTGTCGCAGCTCCCTCACGTCGGCGTGTCGCGCCGAAGGTCGGCCGGGTCGGCCGTGTGGAAGTGCCGCCTGAATGCCACCTCGCCGGTGACCGGTTCTTCCAGTTCGCGTGCGTAGCGGTGGCCGGCGTAGACCGCATGCGCGATCAGGCCGGGCGCCTCGGCATCGCCGATGCAGCGCACCGACTGGATGCCGGCGTCGGCCCAGCCACCCTGTCGCTGCAGCAGCGCCTGGTACAGCGCATCGTCGGGCAGGCGCGAGGTCACCATGACGACGGCGTCGCAAGGGCGTTCGGTCTGCGCTTCGTCCCAGGTGTTTTCCAGCGTCAGCGTGGTGCCGGCGAAGCTGGCCAGGTTGTGCGAGACGATGGCCTCGATGCCCAGCCTGGCCATGCGCTTGCGGATATGGCGATAGTCGAGCGTGTTGACGCTCCAGGGCGCGATGCTGTCTTCCGGCGTCACATAGGCCACTTCGCAGCCACGTGCGCGTAGCAGTTCGGCGGCCACGCTGGCGTAATAAAAGCCGTCGTCGTCGAACACCACCACGCGCCCTTCGGGGCAGCGGCCGTCCATCAGGTCATCCAGCGTGAAGACCTGCGCATGGTCGGCCAGGCCGGCGATGCCCAGCCCGTTGCTGCGGCCGAAACCGTCGCGACGCCAGTGGCAGCCGGTCGCCAGCACGACGTGTTCCGCGCCGAAATCGAGCACGTCCTGCGCCGTGAGCACCGAATCGAGATAGACGCTGACGTTGTTGAGCTTGCCGATCTGGCCGACGCGCCAGTCGCGCACGCGCGCCCACTCGGCCAGGCCGGGCAGGCGGGCCTCGCGGGTGACGCGGCCGCCGAGCTCGCGGCGCGATTCGGCGAGGCTGACTTCGTGGCCGCGCTGGCCCAGCGCGCGCGCCGCCTCCAGGCCGGCCGGACCGCCGCCGACCACCAGCACGCGGCTGGGCCGTCGCGCGGGCTCGATTCGCTCGGGGTGCCAGCCCTTGCGCCATTCCTCGCCCATGGTCGGGTTCTGCGTGCAGCGGATCGGCGAAATGGTCATGTCGCCGGAGACGCAGATGTTGCAGCCGATGCATTCGCGGATGTCGTCGACGCGACCCTGCTCGATCTTTTTCGGCAGGTACGGATCGGCGATCGACGGACGCGCGGCGCCGATCAGGTCGATCACGCCGCGGCGGATCTGAGAGACCATGGTGTCCGGCGAGGTGAACCTGCCGACGCCCACCACGGGTTTGCTGGTGGTCTTCTTGACGAAATCGATGAACGGCTCCTGCGCGCCTTCGGCGGCGAAGCGCGAGGGCACCGAGTCGTTGTACCAGGCGGCCAGGTTGACGTCCCACAGGTCGGGCAGTTCGGCCAGCATGCCGACGATGTCCTGCGCTTCGGCCAGTTCGACGCCGCCGGGGCCGAGCAATTCCTCGGTGGCAAAGCGCAGGGCGACGGCGCAGGTGTCGCCCACGGCATCGCGCGTGTCCTGCAACACTTCGCGCAGCAGGCGCACGCGGTTTTCCAGCGAACCACCGTATTCGTCGCTGCGCTGGTTGCGGCGGCGCTGCAGGAAATGCATGGGCAGCGAGAGATCGTGCGCGGCGTAGACGTAGATGATGTCCATGCCGGCGCGCTTGCCGCGCAGGGCGGCCTCGCGATGCCAGCGCCGGTACTCGCGGATGTCGTGCAAGGTCATCGCGCGCGCCTGCGAGGGATAGCCGTACTTCGATACCTGGTGCGACGGACCCAGCAACACCTCGCGCGAATACAGGTTCGACGCGGTCGGGCCGTTGTGGGAAAGCTCGAGCGCGGCGAGTGCACCGTGCGCGTGCACCTTGTCGCACATCAGCGCGAGCGCGGGGATGTCGCGGTCGTCCCACAGGCGCGCTTCGACGTAGGGCGTAAGGTCGCTGCTGGGGTGGATCTCGCATTCCTCGGTCGACACCACCGCCCAGCCGCCTTCGGCCTTGATCTCGCGCATGGCGGCATGGGCCAGCGGCATCGCGTGGCCCATGCCGTTGCAGTGCGGCACCTGGAAGAAGCGGTTCTTGGCCGTGACCGGGCCGATCTTTACCGGCGTAAAGAGGATGTCGTAGCGTGGATCGCGCATGGTGCTCAGGCCTTGATCGGGGCGACCGCAGGGCGACGCAGGCGCATGAAGACATACAACGGCAAGCCCGCGGCGATCAGGCCCAGGGCAAGCAGGAACGGCTCATGGCCGCTGCCGATGAAGGCGAAGATCGCAAAGGCCACGCCGGCGATGCCGAACAACAGTGCCTGCCGACCGGCATCCGGTGCCGCGCCGCGCCGCCACAGCACGATCAGCGCCAGCGAGCAGCACAGATAGAGCGGAAGGTTGGCAGCGGTGACCACGCGGGTGATGAAGGTGAAGGCCGCGACCAGCGACTTGCTGTAGGTCATCCATACCATCACCGAGGCCAGCAGGCCGGTGAGCACCAGCGCGCGCGCGGGTGCGCCGCGATGGTTGTCGCGGGCGAGCATGGCCGGCAGCACGCCATTGTTGGCCATGGTGCGGGTGAGTTCACCCATCAGCAGGGTCCAGCCGTTGAGGCAGCCGAGTCCGCTCACCACCACGAACAAGGCCAGCCAGCGCCCCACGCCGGCGCCAAGGTAGCGCTCCATCAGCAAGGCGAAGGGGGCGTTCGAATTGGCCAGCTCCGCCTGCGGAATCAGCAGCATGGGCACCGACGAGACAATGATGTACACCACGGCGGCCAGCAGGGTTCCCGCCATGGTCGCGCGTGGAATGGTGCGCCCGGGGTTCTTCACGCGGCTGGCCGGCACGCTGGCCGATTCGATGCCGAGCATGGCGAACAGCGCGATGGTGGAGGCTGCCATCACATGGTCCAGCGTCATCGGCGTGCTCGGGGGATGCGCGGTGTAGGCCCCGGGAGAGGTGAACAGCATCCACGCGCCGAGCACGGCGATGGCAAGCATGGGCAGCAGCTTCAGCGCGCTCGTCACGATCTGCACGCGACCGCCGGCGCGCACGCCCAACAGGTTGACCGCCACGAACGTCCACAGCAAGCCGAGCGCGAACAATGCCGGGGGGATCCTGCCCAGTTCCGGCAGTACCACCGTGAGATAGCCAACCGCTCCCGTGGCCAGGGCCGCATTGGTCAGCCACAGCGACACCCAGTAGGCCCACAGCGCCATGTAGGCGGGCAGGTCCCCCAGCGTGCTGCGGATATACCCGTAGGGCCCGTCGGCATCGGGCAGGGCGTGCGAGAGATGGGCGAACACGCGTGCCAGTGCCAGGCAGCCGGCCAGCGTGGCCAGCCAGCCGATGATGGCGTTGAAACCGTAGGGCGCCAGCGACGCGGGCAGGATGAAAATGCCCAGGCCGATGACGTTGCCAACCACGAGGGCGGTGCAGGTCCAGAAGCCGATCTTGTTGCTTTCGTTCATGTCTGCACTCGGTGGGTTCAGTCGATGGAAACCGTCTCGCCAGCCTTGACCACGCCCTGTACCCGGCGCAGGCATTCCACGTCCTGCAGCGGGTCGCAGGCCACGGCGACCAGGTCGGCCGCCTTGCCGGGCGCAATCGAGCCGAGTTCCTTCTCCTTGCCCATCAGGCGGGCCGCGTCGATGGTGGCCGAGCGGATCGCCTGCAGCGGTGTCATTCCGTACTTCACCATGTACGCGAATTGGCGCGCGTTGTCACCGTGCGGATAGACGCCGGCGTCGGTGCCGAAGGCGATATGCACGCCGGCCTTGACCGCCTTGCGGAAGCCCTGGCGCTGGGCCTCGGTGGTTTCGATGTTCTTGCGCAGGGTTTGTTCCGACCAGCCTTCGCGGCGGCCCACGCTGTCGATGTAGTCACCGTTGTAGATGTCGGCGACCAGCCAGGTGCCGTGCTGCACCATCAGCGCGATGCCTTCGTCGTCGATCAGCGAGCCATGCTCGATGGAACGCACGCCGGCGCGTACGGCCCGCTTGATGCCCTCGGCGCCATGCGCATGCGCGGCGACGAACTTGCCGCGCTTGGCGGCTTCCACCACGGCCGCGTGGATCTCCGCCTCGCTGTACTCCGAGACGCCCGGCTCGGTGTTGTCCGCCAGCACGGCGCCGGTGGCGATCACCTTGATGTGGTCGACGCCGTGGTCGAGCAGGAAATCGACATGCTTGCGCACGTCCTCCACGCCCCTGGAGACGCCGACGCGAAATTCCGGCGGTACCACCGTGCCCGGCGGCAGGCCGGTGATCTCGCCGCCGCCGCCGGGAATGGTGATGTAGGCACCGGCGACGAACATGCGCGGGCCCGGCACGTAGCCGGCATTGATGGCATCGCGCAGCTGGATGTCGGCAAAGCCGCGGAACACGCCGACATCGCGCACGGTGGTGAAGCCGGCGCGCAGCGTGTCGCGCGCATTCTTGGCGCCGATGAACGCATCACGGGCAGGGTTGCTCTTCAGTGCGGCGCCGTAGTCGGCGCTCTCCATCTCGTCGGCCAGGTGGGTGTGCATGTCCATCAGGCCGGGCACCACGGTATAGCCCGACCAGTCCACTACCCTGGCGCCGCCTGCGCTGGTGGCCGACCACGGCTGCACCGAGACGACATGGCCGTCGATGATGGTCACCGCCTGGTCGCCCAGCAGCTTGCCGCTGTCCACGTCGAGCAGGTGGCCGGCGTGCACCACCGTGCGCCCCGTGCCGTGGGCGTCGGCACCGGCGGCGCATGCCACGGCGATCGCGCACAACAGGCTGGACATCTTCTTGTTCATGCGGGTTCTCCAGCGCCTTGGGCATAGGCCGTGCGCAACAGGTTATGGAAATGCCAGACTCCGCCTTCGCGCCTGGGGCACAGCCGGCCGGCCTCGTAGTAGCCAGAAGCGAGGCCCTTCTGCACGGCCTCGCAGATATCGATGTCTTCCTGTTGCACTTCGTCGCTGAAGGACTGGTCGGCGGCGATGCGCTGCTGCGCCGCGTCGTCCTGCGCGTAGTAGTAGTCGAACTCCACGCGGCAGCGGCCCGGCCCCAGCGGCACGATGCGGTTGGTCTGCAGGCGCCCAGGCATGATGTTCAGCATCACGTTGGGGTAGACGAAGTAGTAGAACGCCCGACCGTCGCCGTAAATCTCCGCGCTATTGCGCAGGGGCGAGGATTGCAGCGAGTGCCACGGAAACAGCTCGGTGTCGTAGGCGCGGTAGTCGAGCACCCTGGACAGGCCCGGATGCACGTGGGGCAGGTGGTAGCCCTCCAGGAAATTGTCGATGTACACCTTCCAGTTGCAGTCGATGTCGTAGCTGTCGCGACGCAGGTAGCGCATCGCGGACAGATCTATCGGCGCGATGCGTTCGGCAATTCCCGCGTAGACCTCCCCGAATGCCGGCACACGCTCGTCCAGCGCCACGAAGACCAGGCCCTGCCATTCGTGCACGCGCAGCGGGGGCAGGCGGATGTCCTCGACCCTGAAGTCGCAGGCGCCCTGCATTTCCGGTGCGCTGCGCAGCTGGCCCTCCAGCGTGTAGGTCCAGCCGTGGTATTTGCAGTGCAGGGAGCGCGCGCCCTTGCCGTTGCACAGGGCCAGCGGCCCGGCGCGGTGGCGGCAGACATTGGGGAAGGCCCGCAGCACGTGGTCGTGGCCACGCACCAGCAGCACGGGCACGCCGCCGACCTGTTCCACCACGTGGTCGCCCGGCGCCTCGAGCTGCTGCTGGTGCGCGACCAGCTGCCAGCTGCGCGCGAATACCGCCCGCTGTTCCATCGCCAGCATGGGCTCGCCGACGTAATAGCCGGGGGCGAGGGCGCGGGCGAGGGTGAGGTCCTGGATGGTCGTGTCAGCTTGCATGCGTGGCTGGTTTCCCGGGATAGACTGGCGCAACAAACGGTCGAACCCTGGAGTGTCCATGCCCCGCTGTCGTCTTGCGTTTGTCCTGAGTGTCCTGTGCGGTGTCGCCTCGGCGGCCGAACCCCGCGCCAGGGATCTTGGTATTCCGTTCGATGGCACGCCCGGTCCGCTGAATGCGATCACTGACGTGGCCGGCGTGACCGTGGGCCAGGTGACCCTGGTCGAGGATCTTCCGAACGGCCACAAGGTGCGCACGGGCGTCACGGCGATTCTTCCGCGCGGGCACGACAGCTTCGACGTCCCCACCTTCGGCGCATCGTTCGCCCTCAACGGCAACGGCGAGATGACCGGCACGGCGTGGCTGGAGGAATCGGGCGAGCTGGAAGGCCCGGTGATGCTGACCAATACGCACAGCGTCGGCGTGGTGCGCGACGCGGTGATCGCCGAGCGCGTGCGTGCAGGTGGTGCGGACGCCTCGGGCTACTGGTGGTCGCTGCCGGTGGTGGCCGAAACCTGGGACGGCGACCTCAACGACATCAACGGCTTCCACGTGCGCCCCGAACACGCCGCGCAGGCGTTGCGCGACGCCAAATCCGGCCCGGTGGCCGAAGGCAATGTCGGTGGCGGCACCGGCATGATCTGCCATGAATTCAAGTGCGGCATTGGCACCGCCTCGCGGCGCGTGCATATCGGCGAGCGCGACTACACCATCGGTGTGCTGGTGCAGGCCAATTACGGTTTGCGTGACAGCCTGCGCATCGCCGGCGTGCCGGTGGGCAAGTACCTGCGCGACGATCGCGTGCGCAGCGCAACCAATGCGTCGGCCAGCGACACCGGCTCGATCATCATCGTGGTGGCCACCGATGCCCCGCTGCTGCCGCAGCAGCTCAAGCGCATCGCCAAGCGCGCCGGCATGGGGCTGGCCCGCATGGGCAGCTATGCCGGCAATGGTTCGGGCGACATCTTCGTGGCGTTCTCCACCGCCAATGCCGACGGGCTGCACGACAAGCCGCTGCAGCAGGCGAGCTTCATCGGCAACGACCATGTGGACCCGCTGTTCGAGGCCACGGCGCAGGCCGCCGAGGAGTCGATCGTGAATGCCATGGTCGCCGCGCGTGACATGCAGGGAGACGGCGGGCACTACGCCAAGGCCATTCAGCGTGCGCAGCTGGTCGCGCTGCTCAGGCGCTTCGGGCGTTACCAGTCGCCGCATTGACGCCGCCTTGCTCAAGGATGGGCGCCTGCAGGTTTGAGGAAGCGGTCATACCAGGCCAGGTTGCGTTCCATGCGATCGCGCAGATAGCTCGGCACGGTCAGGCCGTGATGCTGGCCCGGATACATCACCAGTTCGGTGGGAACGCCCTGCGAGCGTAGCGCCTGGTACATCTGCTCGGCACCGATGCAGGGCACGTTGAAGTCGCGCTCGCCGCACTGGAACAGGGTCGGCGTCTTGATCTGGCCGGCATGCAGGAACGGGTAGCTGGCGCGGTCGTAGGCGTCGCGGTGGGCCCAGGGCGTGCCGAGTTCGAGTTCGTACTCGCGTGCGTACTCGTCGTCGCCGTACATGCCATACATGTTGCCGGACCCGGCACCGGCGATGGCGGCCTTGAAGCGCGTATCGCGCGAGATCACCTCGTCGGTGAGGATGGCGCCGTAGCTCCAGCCGCCGATGCCGAGGCGGGCAGGGTCGGCGATGCCCAGCGACACCACGTGGTCGACGCCGGCGAGCACGTCCTGGGTGTCCTTGTTGCCCCAGTCGGCATAGATGGCCCTGGCAAATTCGAAGCCGCGGCCTGAGCTGCCGCGCGGATTGACGGCGAGCACCGCATAACCATGCGCTGCGTAAACCTGCCAGTCGGGCATGAACTCGCGGCTGAACTGATACACCGGACCTCCATGCACGCGCACGATGGTCGGGTAGCGCCGGCCCGGGACATAGTCGACCGGCTTGACCAGCAGCGCGTCCAGCGCGGTGCCGTCGGGGCCTTGCAGGCGCAGCGTCTCGGTGGTCGCCAGGCGTTTCGCGTCCAGCCATGCGTTGTGATCGTCGAGCGGGCGCAACTGGTCCTGCTCGACCGCCGACAGGCGCGGGGGGTGCAGGTCGTCGCCGCCAAGCACGACGATGCGGCCGTTGGCCGATACGTCGAGGTCGGCGTCGAAACGGTCGCCGTGGGTCAGTGCGGTGATCTTGCCGCCGGGCAGGTCGATGCGCGACAGGTGGGTGACTTCGGCCTGCTCCACGAGTGCATAAACGCTATGCCCGTCGGGCGACCAGCGCGGCTTGGTGAAGCAGCGATCGATCGGCGCCGGCAGCGTGGCCTTGCCGCTGTCGACATCGATGATCGCAAGCTGCCATGGCGCGTAGTAGATCCACTTGTCCTCGCCGCTCTGCAGGTAGGCGATGCGCTTGCTGTCGGGGCTCCATGCCGGCCGCGTTTCCCAGTACGGGTCGAGGTCGGAGCCGGGGAAGGTGGTGAGCTGCCGCTCGCTGGCGCCGGCGCGCGGGGCGATTACGTAGATGTCGTAGTTGAGGTGGCGGTCCGGATCGGCGCCGCGTTTGGTGACGTAGGCGATCAGCTTGCCGTCGGGCGACCACGCCGGCAGCTGTTCGTCATGCACGCCCGGCGTGAGCACGGTGGCCTTGCCGCTGGCAATGTCCACCAGGTACAGATGCTTGTGCCGGTTGCCCAGCCAGCCGCTGTCGTCGTCCTTGAACTGGAAGCGGTCGGTGACGATGGGCAGCGGATGCTTCGGCTTCTTGCTGCCCGGCGGATACTCGGGATCGAAGGCGATCGCCGCCAGTTGCCTGCCATCGGGCGACAGCACGAAATCTTCGACGCCGGCCGGCATGTCGGTGACGCGACGGGCTTCGCCGCCATCGCTCGGCATCAGCCAGACCTGGTTGTGGGTGTCGTCGTCGCTGGCATCGCCATCGAGCTTGCGGTCGGACAGGAAGGCGATGAGGCGGCCATCCGTCGACCACTGCGGACGGGTTTCGTTGCTGTCGGGCGTATGGGTGAGCTGCACGCGGCCGCTGCCGTCGTAGCGCACGCGCCACAGGTCCGATTGCGGTTCGTCACGGTCCGGATTGGCCGTGGTGACGGTGTAGACGATCAAGTTGCCGTCGCGCGAGAGCGCCGGCTCGCCGACCTCGGCCACGCGGTTGAGATCGGCGGTGCTGAAGCGGGTGTCGTCGGCATGGGCGGCCGCGGAGCAGCACAGCAGCGCCAACAGCATCAGTGGCAGGCGCACGGGTCGCTTCATCGGGTGCCTCGCTGGGAATCGGTGGACGGCGCGCCGGCGGCGATGGCGCGGTACGCCTCGCGCGCCTGCCGGAGGTAGTCGAGCGTCGCCTGCTTTTCCTCGGCGGTGTTGTAGTCGTCGCGGGCGGCGGCGGCCTCGATGGTTCGGGTCAGCCAGTCCGCGAACCAGGCGGCATCGCTGCCGGCGCCCGGGGCACGCACATGGTCGCCGAGCCAGACCGGGTTGGTGGTGGCGTAGGGGTAGAGGTCCAGCACCTGGGGATCGGCGCCGTCGTTCCACGCGCGCAGTAACACCCAGCCACCATCGAGATGGATATCGCCTTCGCCGTCGAACGTCTGATGGTCGCCGCCGAGCGTGAAGCTTTTCACCACCTTGCCGTTGTGCACCAGCTCCAGGTGTTGCACCGCCACCGGCGAGCGCAGCGCGACGCGGTAGTGATGCCGGCCGGCGGCGATCGCGTCGCCGGGCCTGGCGTCGTCGAGCAGCAGGCCGAGCAGCGGGCCGTTGCTGGCGAAGCCATGGCCGGCCTTGAGGGCGGCCATGGCTGAGGCCGCATCGCGCTTGCCGGCGGTATCGAGGAATACGCGGTTGAGGCCGACCGGTCCGCGCAACGAGGCGTAGTTGGCCATCGCGTCGGTGCCCGAACCGGTGGGCAGGTGGAAGCCGAGGTTGAGCAGGCGATACCAGACCTGCGCGGTCGCCTTGTGGTCGGAGAAGCCGATCACTTCGATGTAATCGACCTTGCCGTTGATCACGTCCGCCGGCAGCTCGTTGCTGAGCACCGCGTCGTGCGCAGGATCGGGCAGGGTATCGAATGGATGCACGTAGCCGACCAGGCCGCCCTGCGCGTGCGCGAGGTCGGCAATCACGCCGTTGTGCGGATAGGGGCTGGCCATCGCCGTGTGCCGGTACGCCGAGAAATCCGGCGTGAGGAAGTGGTCGGCCAGGTTGAGCAGGCCCAGGTGGCCCCAGAAACTGGTGTGGTATTCCTGACCGTGCAGGACGAGGCTGCGCGGGACGCTCGCCGGGTCCGCATCGGTGCGGAACGAGGCGATATCGGGAATGCGCTCTTCCTTGTTGACGACCAGGTCGTAGGCGAGGTCGAGGTCTTCGGCACGTGCCTGCCGGGCGAGGTTGGCCGGCGTGTTGCGGTAATGCCCGCCGTAGTTCATGTGGATATGCAGATCGGCGCTGACCCACTGGCCGAACGCCGAAGGCAACGGCTGGGGTACGAGCGTGGCGCGCACTGGCGCGTCGTGGCCCGCAGCAACATTCACCGTCTTGCGCCAGGGCGCATAGGCAAATCCGTGCTGCACCCAGATCTTCACCGGGCCTGCGGGCACGTCCATGGCACACGGCGGTGCGCAGTGGAAGTAATGCGTCTCGGCCGCCTGCAGGGCGCGGTCAAAACCGTCGTCGGCATGCATCCAGGCATCGTCCGGCGCATAGGCGCGCGCGTCACTGCCGAGCACGGCGACACGCGCGGGTGTGCGCTCGCCATGTTCGTCGACGATATCGAGCACGAGGTGCGCGCGTGGCGCCAGGTACTTTCGATGGGCCGGCGTGACCGTGGTCGTGGCGCCTCCGGTGGCAGTGACTACGCGCAGTGTGGTGTTGCCGACGCCGCCGTCGCGTGGCTGGTTGTCGACGTAGGCGATGCGTTTGCCGTCCGCCGACCAGCGCGCGTTGCGCCGGTCAAACTCGCCGAAGGTCAGCGGCAACGGCGCGGCGCCCGCCGGCGTGGTCAGCCACAGCTGTTGCCATTGCCGGCCGTGATAGCTCGTGTAGAGCAGGCGCCTGCCGTCCGGATTGGGCTCCGGGCGCGCGTTCCAGCTGGTTTCCTCACTGAGTAGCTTGCTGCGCTTGCCCGGATCGGCCACCGGCACCGACCACAGGTCGCCCGTGCCCCAGGCGATCTCCGGGTTGCTGACGTAATAAATCGTGCTGCCGTCCGGCGACCACGACGGGTTGATCGCGTGGTCGAAGGTCGAATAGTAGTAACGGTCCAGCGCCGTCTTGCGTTCGCCCAGCAGGGCGCGCGCATGGTGCAGGCCATGCGCGTCGATGTCGGCGATGAACAGGTTGAAATGGCCGCTGCCCTGCGTCGAAACCCATGCGATCCGGCGTCCGTCAGGCGACAGCCGCGGCTCGAGATTCACCTCGCCGCCCGAGGTCAGCGCCTGCTCGCGTCCGCTGGCCAGGTCGAGTCGCCACAGCTCGATGGCGTTGCCGTCGTAGCGGACAAACACCACGCTGCGACCGTCGCGCGCGACGTCCGGCTGGTTGTCGTAGGCGCGCGCCGCATGGGTCAGTTCGGTGGCGGTGTCACCGTCGATGCGCTGTCGCCAGAGCGAGCCGCCCATGCTGTAGACCAGCGTGTCGCCGTCGGGCATGAAACTGGCGTAGTCCGGCCCGGTGGTGAGCTGCGGCACATACAGTTCGCGCCAGTAGTAGTTGTGCGGCAGGTCGACTTGCTTGAGCACGCTCTCGCGCGCGGCCTGGGCTACGCCCGTGCAGGCGAGCAGGGTCAGAGCGACGGCCAGGCGGCGCGACATGCCGTCAGCGCCCCGCCAGCGCCTGGTCGAGGCTGGCACGCAACAGCAGCATGGCCTCGTCGATTTCGCTGGTGCTGACGCTCAGCGGCGGCATGAAACGCACCGTGCTGGTACCGCAGGAGAGCAGCAGCAGGCCGTTGTGGAAGGCGCGGGTGACCACGGTGTCGCACAAGGCACGCGCCGGCGTGCGCGCGGCGTCGCCTTCCACCAGTTCCATACCGATCATCAGGCCCTTGCCGCGCAGCTCGCCGATGCACGGGTAGTCGAGTGCCAGCTCGTGCAGGCGTGCCATGAAGTGCGCGCCGGTTGCGGCCGCGTTGGCGGCCAAGCCTTCGGTGACGAGATCCAGCGTGGCATTGGCCGCCGCGCAGGCGATCGGATTGCCGCCATAGGTATTGCCGTGGGCCCCGCGCTTCCATTGCGACATGATGGATTTCTTCGCGACCACCGCGCCGATCGGCAGGCCGGAACCCAGCCCCTTGGCCAGCGTCATGATGTCGGGCACCACGCCGGTGTGCTCGCAGGCGAACATCTTGCCGGTGCGGCCCACGCCAGACTGCACCTCGTCGAAGATCAGCAGGATGCCGTGCTCGTCGCAGAGCTCGCGCAGGCCGGCGAGGAAGCCGTCGGGCGGAACGATATAGCCGCCTTCGCCCTGGATGGGCTCCACCAGGAACGCCGCGACTTCGGCCGCAGGCACGCTGCGCTCGAACAGCATGCGGATGTAGTCGAGCACGGCCTTGCCCTGGTCGGCACCGGCGAACAGCGGACGGTACGCGTTCGGATACGGCACGTGGGTGACGCCCGGCATGGTCGGCGCGAAGCCGAGCTGCTGGGTGTACTTGCTCGAGGTGAACGACAGTGAGCCCATCGTGCGGCCATGAAAGCCACCGAGAAAGCCGATGTAGCGCGGGCGCCGGGTCACATAGCGGGCCAGCTTGAGGGCGCCTTCCACCGCCTCGGTGCCGGACTGGCACAGGAAGCTCATGGCCGCTTCGCCGGCCAGCGTCTGCATCGGCGCCACCCGGGCGAGGCGTTCGCCCAGGCCCAGCATCTGCTCGTGCCAGTAGTCGCTGGAAATGTGCAGGAAGCGGTCCGCCGCCGACTTCACCGCCTCGACCACGCGGGGGTGGGCATGGCCCGTCGCGCACACGGCGATGCCGGCGGCGAAATCGAGGAAGCGGTTGCCGTCGACGTCCCACACTTCGGTGCCGCGGCCGTGCGACATCGCAAACGGGTAGTCGCGCGGATAGGAGGGCGAGATGACCTCGGCGTCCCTGGCGATCATCGCGGCCGCCTTCGGGCCGGGCAGGGTGGTCTTGATGTGGGCCGGGTTGGGCACGGTCATGGCGATCCCTCGGGCTGGAGCGGAAGATGGACGGGGCGCGCATGCGCTTCGCGGGTGCGTGCGTTGAGTGCGCGCAAGGTGTCGAGTTCGAGTGCGCTGGGCGGGGCAATGGTGTCGAGTTGCGCGGCCGTGCGCAGCGGCCAGCCGACCGCGGCGCGCGCTTCCTCCACGCTGCCATCGGCGTACAGCGCCACCAGTTGCAGCTCTTCGGTCTCGGGATGCGGCGCGAGCAGGCCGACATCGGTGATCACCGCGCGCGGCCCGCCACCGGGCGCGCCGGCGCGTGCGCGGGCGCCATGGCCATCGAGGTAGCCGGCGCTGGTGCAGAAGTCGAGGCGTTCCACGAAGCTGCGCGGCGAAGCTTTCGCCATCACGAACACTTGTTTGGCATGCAGGGCGATTTCAGGCGCGCCGCCGGCGCCGGGCAGGCGCGTCACCGGTGTCCCGTACGCACCGATCACCGTGCTGTTGAGGTTGCCATGGCGGTCGATCTGCGCAGCGCCGAGGAAGCCGACGTCCACGCGCCCGGCCTGCAGGTAATAACTGAAGACTTCCGGCAGCGACACCACGCAGGCGGCGGTATCAGCCAATTCGCCGTCGCCGATCGACAGCGGCAGCACGTCCGGGCGCGTGCCGATGGTGCCGGACTCATAGATCAGCACGATGCCGGGCGCGTGCGTCAGCCGGGCCAGGTTGCATGCGGCGCTCGGCAGGCCGATGCCGACGAAGCAGACTGCGCGATTTTGCAACAGGCGAGATGCCGCGATGGTCATCCATTCGTCGCGGGTGCATCCACTCATGAGGCGGCCTTCTGCAGGCCGGCGAGGAAGGCGCGATGATCGCGCGCGCCGATCACATGCTCGTTCATCCATGCCCGGAACGGGTCGCGCTCGCGTGCGATCGCATCCCAGCGCTGGTAGAAGGCGTTGTCGCGGGTGTAATGGCCCTGCGCATACGACGGATAGGCGCCGCCGGGGCAGTGCACCACGGCGCCGACGATCCAGTGCGGCAGGACGATGGCGTTCATGGCTGGCGGCAGCTCGTCGACGACCTCCTCGACGGTGACGATCAGCGTCTGCGCCGCCAGCGCGGCTTCGCGCGCGGCACCGATGATGCCCTCGATGGCGACATTGCCTTCGCGGTCGGCGCGTTGCGCATGCAGGATCGTCACGTCCGGATTGATCGCGGGCACGGCGGCCAGCGACTCGCCGGTAAACGGGCAGGTGACGTGGCGGATGTTCGGGTTGCGGGCGGGCAGGTCGGTGCCGACGTAGCCACGCAGCACGCCGAAAGGCAGCCGTGACGCGCCGGCGCAGAACGCGGCGGCCATGCCGGCGTGGCTGTGTTCGTCGAGTTCAAGCGGGTTGGGCCACTGGTGTTCCACGGCGTCGCGCAGCCGGTGCAGCGAACCCACGCCCGGGTTGCCGCCCCAGGAAAAGGTCAGCTTGCGCGCGCAACCCATGCCGATCATCTGGTCGTAGACCAGGTCCGGCGTCATGCGGATCAGGTGCAGGTCGCGCTTGCGCTGGCGGATGATCTCGTGGCCCGCGGCGAACGGAATCAGGTGGGTGAAGCCTTCGAGTGCGATGCTGGCGCCGTTGGCGACGCAGTTTTCGATCGCATCGGCAAGCGAGAGATGCATGGACTCACTCCACCACGGTGCGTGACTGCTCGCGCAGGTATTGCGCGAGGTAATAGAACGAGGCGATCGCCTTGCCGGTGGAGCCCGAGCCCTTCCAGCCGCCGAACGGCTGGTAGCCCGGCCACGCGCCGGTGGTGGCGCCCTGCGGCCGGTTGGCATAGGTCACGCCAGCCTCGATGTTGTCGTGGAACCAGGACACTTCGGCCTCGCTGCCGAAGAACCCCGCGGTGAGGCCCATGGCTGAGTCATTGGCCAGCCGCATCGCTTCGTCGCGGTCCTGGTAGCGGTGCAGCATCAGGATCGGCACGAACATTTCGTACTGCCACAGGGGATGCGACAGCGGCGCCTCGGCGAGCAGTGGTTCGACGTAGTAGCCGCTGGCGAGCGCCGGCTCGGCCGCATGGCCTTCGCCCAGCTGCGCGCCACCGCGGATCAGGCGCGCGCCGCCGGCCCGCAGCGCTTCCGCGTATTGCCGGTAATTGGCGTAGGCCGTCGCATTGACCACCGGCCCGAGCCAGTTTTCGCGACGACGCGGATCGCCCACGCGTATCGCGTCGATCTGTGCCTGCAGGCGCTCGATCAGCGCATCGGCGACCTGCTCGTGGACGTACAGCCGCGACAGGGCGGAACACTTCTGGCCGCCCATGCCATAGGCCGAGCGCACGATGCCCGCCGCGGCGCGGTCGAGGTCGGCGTGTTCGGTGACGATGCACGGATTCTTGCCACCCATCTCGGCAATGCACGGGCGCGGATATTCGCCGCTGGTCATCTGCTGCATCAGCTGGCGTCCCACCGGCACCGAGCCGGTGAAGGTGATGCCCGCGGTATGCGGATGCCGCACCAGGGCCTCGCCGACTTCACGCCCGGCGCCCGAAAGATAGTTGAACACGCCCGGTGGCAGTCCCGCGTCACGGATGCAGTCGGCCAGCAGGCGGCCGGCCCACGGCGTGTCACTGGCACCCTTGAGCACGACCGTGTTGCCGGTCACCAGCGCGGCCGCGGTAGGACCGCCCGCCAGGGCGAGCGGAAAGTTGAACGGCGCGATCACCACCCATACCCCGTACGGCCGCATCACGCTGGCGTTGTGCGAGGCCACGCCGTCGACCGGGTCGTCCGGGAGCACGTTGGCGTAACCCGCGTGGCTTTCGAAGTCGTCGGCGTAGTGGCGGAAGAAATCCACCGTTTCCTGCGCTTCGCCCAGCGCTTCCATGCGGTTCTTGCCCACTTCGAGCGTGAGTGCGGCGGCGATGTCGTAGACGCGCGCTTCCATGATCTCGCCGACGCGGCGGATCAGCCGGGCGCGCTCGGCCACCGGCCTGGCCCGCCATGCCGGGTAGGCGGCGCGTGCCGCTGCCATCGCGGCATGCGCATCGGTGGCGTCGGCCAGCGCGAAGTAGCCAAGGCGCAGCTGGCTGTCGAACGGCGCGCGGCGCTCGACATATTGCGCGGTGTCGCAGTCGGCACCGTCGATGAACAGCGGATGGCGCGCACCGGGGTTGCCTTCGACGCGCTTCATCGCTTCCTCGAAGCGCTCGTGCATCGCCTCCGGCGGGTTGTACATGGTGGCGTACGTGAGACGGAAGCTCATCGATGGATCCTCAGAGGGCAGCAGGGAAGAAGCGCGCCAGCAGGCGATCGAGCAGGGACAGGGCGTCGCCCAGGTCCTGTTCGTCGATCACCAGCGGCGGCGCCAGCAGGATCAGGTTGCCGCGGCAGGCGAACGACGCGCCCTCGGCCATGGCCGCCTCGAGCAGGGTTTGCAGTGCGCGCGGCGTTTGCGGCCACGGCGACAGCGGTGCGCGGGTGGTGCGGTCGGCCACCAGTTCGAGCACCGCGAACAGGCCATGGCCGCCGCGCACGTCGCCGATCACGGCGTGGCGCGACTGCATGGCCTGGAGCTCGGTGAACATGCGTTGGCCCAGCGTGCGCGAGCGTTCGATCAGGTGCTCCTGCTCGTAGGCACGCAGCGCCGCGAGGCCGGCCGCGCAGGACAGCGGATGCCCGCAGTAGGTCAGCCCGGTATAGAGCATCTCGTGCTCGAGGCGGGCAGCCATGTCCGCCGACAGCACCACGGCGCCGAGCGGCAGGTGCGCGCCGGTCAGGCCCTTGGCCAGGGTCATCAGGTCCGGTTTGCCGGCGTCACCGTAGCGCTGCCACGCGAACCATTCGCCGCAGCGACCAAAGCCGCTCATGACTTCGTCGGCGATCAGGGCGACCTGGCGCGCCCGCGTCGCTTCGCGCAGGCCCGGCCAGTAGTTGTCCGGCGCGACGATGCCGTTGGTGCCGGCATTGGGTTCCATCATCACTGCGGCGATCGTGGCGGCGCCGGCATGGTCGATGGCTTCCGCCACCGCGGCCACGGCGCGTTCGCCGCAGGTGTGTGCGTCGTGGCTGCCGAACGCACCGTGGTAGGCGTAGGGCGGCGGCACGTGCAGCACGCCGAAGGCCGCGGGATCGACCTGCGCACGCGTGCGTGCGTCGCCGGACAGCGCCATGCAGGCGTAGCTCGCGCCATGGTACGAGCGGTCGCGCGTCACGATCTGGCCGTGCGGCTTGCCGCTGGCCTGGCGGGCGAATTTCACCGCGTTCTCGTTGGCGTCCGCGCCGGCCAGGGTGAAGAACACGCGTCCACCCTCGAAGCCGGCCTTGTCCAGGATCGCCTCGGCCAGCTCGGCGCGCGGCTGCGCGCCCCAGGCCGAAGTGACGAAACACAGCTGCTCGGCCTGCCGGCGGATCGCCTCGACGATCGCGGGATGCTGGTGGCCGAGGTTGCTGCACTCGGCCAGGCTGCTCATGTCCAGGATGCGGCGGCCATCGGCCAGATGCAGGTGCGCGCCGCTGCCGCCGACCACGGTCGGCGCTCGCCAATCTGACTGCACGCACCAGCTATGCAGGACGCTGTCGTGTTCGCTTGCCAAGCCTCTCCCCCCGGATGCAGCTTGTTCGATTACCGAACGTAAATTCGTATTGCGAACTCATTGGAATCCTTCTACGCTCGACCTGTCAATGGACACTTGTGGCATATGGCATCGGAACCCTTCGAGGACAGTGCTGACTACGTGCAATCGCTGGCGCGCGGCCTGCAGGTGCTGCGCGCCTTCAGCCACGATCTGTCCAGTCCCAGCCTTACCCAGGTGGCCGAACGCGCGGGCCTGTCCCGCGCGGTGGCGCGCCGCCTGCTGCTGACGCTGCAGCACCTGGGCTACGTCGGCAGCCGCGGCCGCAGCTTCTATCTGATGCCGCGCGTGCTGGAGCTGGGCTACAGCTACCTGTCGTCGCTGGACCTGAATGAACTGGCGCAGGAAACGCTGGCGCTGCTGTCCGAGCGCGTGGGCGAGTCCTGCTCGCTGGCGGTGCTCGACGGCGGCGACATCGTCTACGTGCTGCGCGTGCCGGTGCGCCGCGTGATGAGCGTGGCACTGGGCATCGGCGCGCGCCTGCCGGCCTTCGCGACCTCACTGGGGCGCGTGGTGCTGGCCGACCTGACCGACGCCGGCCTGGCGACGTGGATGAAAGGGCAGAAATTCCGCGCGATCACCTCCCATACGCTGCACACGGCCGCCGCGCTCAAGGCCGAGATCAAGCGTGTGCGCGAGCAGGGCTATGCGATCGTGGCGCGCGAGCTGGAAGTGGGCCTGTGTTCGATCGCCGTGCCAATCCATGCCGCCGATGGCCGCGTCGTCGCGGCGCTCAACGTCGGCATGCCATACACGGATGACGCCCCCGCACGCGCTGTGCGGCTGATCCTGCCTGCCCTGCAGGACGCCCAGCGTTCGATCGAACACGCGATCCAGCGTGGTGGCTGGCAACCGCACCTGGCCCTGACGAGGGTCTATGAATAGCGCCTTCCTGGTCGATGCCACGCGCACGCCGTTTGGCCGCCATGGCGGGGCGCTGTCCGGCGTGCGCGCGGACGACCTGGCGGCACTGCCGATCAGGGCCTTGATGGCGCGCCACCCGGGGCTCGACTGGGCCGCGGTGGACGAAGTGATCCTAGGTTGCGCCAACCAGGCGGGCGAAGACAACCGCAATGTCGCACGCATGGCGTCGTTGCTGAGCGGGCTGCCGATGAGCGTGCCCGCGGTCACCGTCAACCGCTTGTGCGCCTCGGGCCTGGAATCGATCGGGCAGGCGGCGCGGGCGATCGCCTGCGGCGAGGCCGACCTGGTCGTGGCCGGTGGCGTGGAGAGCATGTCGCGCGCCCCTTATGTGATGGCCAAGGCCAGCGGCGTCCTCGCACGTGACCAGCAGCTCGAAGACACCACACTGGGTTGGCGCCTGGTCAACCCGCGCATGCAGGACAGCTACGGCGTCGATTCGATGACGCAGACGGCCGAGAACCTGGCGCGCGAGCATGGCATTGACCGCGCCGACCAGGACGCCTATGCCTGGCGCAGCCAGCAGCGCGCCGAGCATGCGCGGCAGCAGGGGTGGCTGGCCGAAGAAATCACCGGAGTCGAAACGACCTCGGGCAAGCAGGCCATCGCCGTCGTCGCCGACGAGCAGCCGCGTCCCGCGACCAGCCACGAACAGCTCGCGGCGCTCAGGCCGCTACTGGGCGAGGGCAGCAGCATCACCGCCGGCAATGCATCCGGTCTCAACGATGGCGCCGCCGCAGTGCTGGTGGCATCGGAACAGGCGGTACACAGGTACGGCCTCGAACCGCTGGCACGCATCAGCGGCATGGCGTCGGCCGGCGTGGCGCCGCGCGTGATGGGCCTGGGCCCGGTGCCGGCGATCCAGAGGTTGCTCGCGCGCATCCGCCTTGGCCTGGCGGACTTCGATCGCGTCGAGATCAATGAAGCGTTCGCAGCGCAGGTGCTGGCGTGTGCGCGCACGCTGGGCCTGCCCGACGACGCGGCGCATCTGAACGCGAACGGCGGGGCGATTGCGCTAGGCCATCCGCTCGGCGCGAGCGGCGCACGCCTGGCGATGAGTGCCGCGTTTGCCCTGCGCCGCCATGGCCAGCGCCGTGCGCTGGTCAGTCTTTGTGTAGGCGTGGGCCAGGGCCTGGCCCTTGCGATGGAGCGAGCATGAATCGAGTGTTGATCAGCGCAGTCTTTGCGGCCCTCGGCCTGTCGGCGATGAGCGGACAGGCAGCCGATGCCGCGTTGAGCGCGCAGAACGCCCTGGGCCGCGAGCTGTTGAATGAGCTGATCACCACGGACACCACCTCCGAGCACGGCAGCACCACGGTGGCGGCAAACCGGCTGGCCCGGCGTTTCCTCTCGGAAGGGTTTGCGCCGGCCGACGTCCAGGTGGTGGGGGACGACCCGCAGCGGCGCAACCTGGTGGTGCGCCTGCGTGGTCGCGGCGAGCGCGAGCCGGTCCTGCTGCTCGCGCACCTGGACGTCGTCGAAGCGCGCCGCGAGGACTGGCACGTCGACCCGTTCGCCCTGACCGAGCGCGACGGCTACTTCTATGGCCGCGGCACCATGGACATCAAGGGCGGCGCCGCAGGGCTGGTCAGCGCCATGCTGCGCCTGCATCGCGAAGGCATCACGCCCAAGGGCGACTACATCCTCGCGCTCACCGCAGGCGAGGAGGACGGCACTGCCAATGGCGTGCAATGGCTGCTGGCGCATCGGCCGGAGCTGATCCACTCCGCCTATTCGATCAACGTCGACGGCGGCGGGCCGGAGATCCGCGCGGGCAAGCCGGCGGTGCTGTCGGTGGAAACGGCCGAGAAGGTTTTCCTCAGCTATACGCTGACCGTGCACAACGCCGGCGGGCACAGCTCGCTGCCCACGCCGGACAACGCGATCTATCGGCTGGCGAAGGGACTCGATCGCCTGTCGGCCATGCAGTTCCCGCTGCGGACCAACACCGCCACGCGCGGTTACTACGCCGGACTGGCGACGTTCTATACGGGCCAGACGGCGGCCGACATGCGCGCGGTGGGCAAGGAACCTTCCGATCCGGCGGCGCTGGCACGGCTGGCCGCTTCGTCCGCCTACAACAACTCCCAGTTGCGCAGCACCTGCGTGCCGACCCTGCTGCAGGGCGGGCATGCGGAAAACGCCTTGCCGCAGATGGCGCGCGCCACCATCAACTGCCGGCTGCTGCCGGACGAGGACCCGGACCACGTCGACGCCATGCTCAGGGACGCCGTCGCGGACCCGGGCATCGAGATCAGCCGGGTCGCCCCGCCGCAGCCCAGCCCGCCCAGTCCGGTGGACAAGGCCCTGTTTGCGCATGTCGCAAGCGCGGCGAAGGGGTTGTGGGGCGCGGTCCCGGTGTCGCCGATGATGTCGGCCGGCGCCTCCGACAGCGTTTTCTTGCGGGCGGCCGGCATGCCGTCGTATGTTTTCAACGGATTGCCTTACGATGTGGACGACGACCGGTCACATGGACAGGACGAGCGCATCGTGGTGAATTCCTACTACCAGTCACTCGAGTTCAACTATCGGTTGCTCAAGGACCTATGAGGAACCTGGGCCGCCCGATGCGAAATACCGCCACCTTGCCGCCTTGCCGCGCGTCCCGCGCCGGCCGTTGCCTGCCGTCGCCATGGGCCCGGGCGCGATGACGGCCGCGGGGCAGGCCAGCGGCACGCTGGAGCAGGCGCTGGCGCATACCGCGCGACTGCTGGAAAGCAACCCGGCGATGGCGGCCGAGCAGGCGGCTGAAATCCTCAGGGTGGTCGAACACCAGCCGGTCGCGCTGCGCCTGCTGGCCGCGGCGCGCGCCGCGCGGGACGACCTGCCGGGCGCCATCGACAGCCTGTTGACCCTGGTGCAGACGCAGCCGAACTGGGCACTCGCCCAGCTCGATCTCGGCATCGCGCTGGGCCGTGGCGGGCGGGGCGCCGAAGCCATCGCGGCACTGCGCCGCGCGGTCGTGCTGAAGCCCGACCTGCCGCAGGCATGGCGTGCGCTGGGCGATGCCCTGATGGCGGCCGGCGCGCACGCCGACGCCGATGCGGCCTATGCCCAGCACGTGCGCCATTCCACCCGCGACCCGCGCTTGCTGTCGGCGGCCACGGCGCTGGTCGAAAACCGCATTCCGGAGGCCGAGGGGCTGTTGCGCGAGCACCTGAAGCAGGCGCCTACCGACGTGGCCGCCATTCGCATGCTCGCCGAAGTGGCCGCGCGCCTTGGCCGGCTGGAGGACGCCCAGCACCTGCTGGCGCGTTGCCTGGAGCTGGCGCCGAGTTTCCATGCGGCGCGCCAGAACTACGCGCTGGTCCTGCACCGGGGCAACCAGCCGGAGCGCGCACTGGTGGAGATCGAGCAACTGCTCGCGATCGAACCGGACAACCTTGGCCACCTTAATCTGAAGGCCGCGGTGCTGTGCCGCATCGGCGACTACGAGCCGGCCATTGGCATCTACGGCAAGCTGGTGGCGCGCGATCCGCGCCACCCGAGCGTGTGGATGAGCTACGGCCATGCGTTGAAGACCGCCGGGCACACCGCGCGCGCCATCGACGCCTACCGTCGCGGCGTCGCTCTGCAGCCCTCGTTCGGCGAAATCTGGTGGAGCCTGGCCAACCTCAAGACCTTCCGCTTCAGCGCGGACGACCTTGCCGTGATGCGCGGGCAGCTCGCGCGTGCCGACCTGGGCGAAGAGGATCGCCTGCACCTGGCCTTCGCCGTCGGCAAGGCGCTGGAGGATGCCGGCGAGTACGAGCCGTCGTTTGCCCATTACGCGCAAGGCAACGCGATACGGCATGCCCAGCTCAACTACAGCGCCGGTGAAACGACGGCGCGCGTCGACCACATCCGCGCACGCTACACCCGTGAGTTTTTTGCCGCGCGCGCCGGTGCCGGCAGCGCGGCGCCCGACCCGATCTTCATCGTCGGCCTGCCACGCGCCGGCTCCACCCTGATCGAGCAGATCCTCTCCAGCCACAGCATGGTGGAGGGCACGATGGAGCTGCCCGAGGTCACCTCGATCACGCGCACGCTGCGCGAACAGGCGGACGCTGCCAGCGAGATGCCGTACCACGAGGCGCTGGCGACGCTCGACCCCGGCGCGCTGCGCGAACTGGGCGAGCGCTATCTCGAGCACACGCGCATCCAGCGCAAGACATCGGCACCGCTGTTCATCGACAAGATGCCGAACAATTTCATGCATATCGGCCTGATCCACCTGATGCTGCCGAACGCGAAGATCATCGACGCGCGCCGGCATCCGCTGGCCTGCTGTTTTTCCGGCTTCAAGCAGCACTTCGCGCGCGGGCAGAGCTTCAGCTACAGCCTCGAGGACCTTGGCCACTATTACCGCGACTACGTCGCCCTGATGGCGCATTTCGACCAGGTGCTGCCCGGTCGCATCCACCGCGTCATCTATGAACACATGGTCGACGACACCGAAGGAGAGGTTCGGCGTCTGCTCGACCATTGTGGCCTGCCGTTCGAGGATTCGTGCCTGCGCTTCTTCCAGAACGAGCGGCCCGTGCGTACGGCCAGTTCGGAGCAGGTGCGCCGGCCGATCTACCGCGAAGGCGTGGACCACTGGCGGCACTACGCCAGCTGGCTGGCGCCGCTGGAGCAGGCGTTGGGGCCGGTGCTCGGGTCGTATCCCGAGCCGCCGGCAGGGGGAGTCTTGTAGTAAGCACTCATAGATCGTCGTCATTACCGGGGAGGGGAAGTCGATGCAGAGGGTCAGGCCCAGACAGCCAATACGTGCAGATCGGGTGCGGCTAGCCAGGTTGCCGCTAGCCGCGGCGATCTGTCTTGCCGTTGCGCCACCAGTTTTCGCGCAGGACAACAGCCAGAGCCAGGACAAGAACCAGCAGAACCCGGCGGCTGCACCAGCCGCACCGAGCAAGGCCAAGACGCTGAGCACGGTGACGGTCACCGCGCAGAAGCGCGAGGAGAATCTGCAGAAGGTGCCGGTCAGCATCGACGTGCTGGGTGGCGAGCAATTGCAGGAACTCCACGTCAAGAGTTTCGACGACTACGTGAAGTACCTGCCCAGCGTGTCCTACCAGACCTTCGGGCCGGGCTTCGCGCTGATCTACATGCGCGGCGTGGCCAGCGGCGGCGACGGCAACCACTCCGGCTCCCTGCCGAGCGTGGGCGTCTATCTCGACGAAGAGCCGGTCACCACGATCCAGGGCCCGCTCGACATCCACATGTACGACATCGCCCGCGTCGAGGCGCTGGCCGGTCCGCAGGGCACGCTGTACGGTGCCAGCGCCGAAGCCGGCGCGCTGCGCATCATCACCAACAAGCCCGATCCGAGCGGATTCGCCGCCAGCTACAGCCTCGGCATGGATTCGGTCGATCATGGCAGCATCGGCTATTCGGCCGACGGCATGGTCAACATCCCGATGTCGCCGAGCGCGGCGATCCGCCTCGTGGGCTGGCATGAGCACGATGCCGGCTACATCGACAACGCGGTCGGTACACGCACGTACCCGACCTCCGGCATCACCGTCAGCAACGCCAAGAACTGCCCGCCGACACCGGATCTCGAATGCACCGGCAAGGCCAAGAAGGATTACAACGACGTCGACACCAGCGGTGCCCGCGCCGCGTTGAAGATCAACCTCAACGACGACTGGTCGATCAGCCCGACCCTGATGGGGCAGCAGACGGTCGCCAACGGCAACGTGGCATCCGACCCGGCGATCGGCAGTCTGGCGCTGACGCACTTCTATCCGGAAAAGACCAACGACCGCTGGATCCAGGCGGCGTTGACGGTGGAAGGCAAGATCGGCAACTTCGACCTGACCTATGCCTATGGCCACCTCAAGCGCAACCAGGAAGAGTACAGCGACTACAGCGACTACTCGTTCTGGTACGACACGCTGGCCGGCTACGGTGCCTACATCTACGACAACAGCGGCAAGCTGATCAATCCGTCGCAGTTCATCCAGGGCAAGGACCACTACACGATGAACAGCCACGAGCTGCGCATCGCCTCGCCCAAGGAAGATCGCCTGCGCGTGGTGGGCGGCCTGTTCTGGCAGAAGCAGGTGCACAACATCGAACAGGCCTACATGATCAACGGCTTGGCCGATTCGCTGGCGGTGCCCGGCTGGCCCAACACGCTGTGGCTGACCGAGCAGCAGCGCAATGACCGTGACAAGGCCGTCTTCGGCGAGCTGTCCTACGACTTCATACCGGAGACCTTGACCGGCACGATCGGTGGGCGCTACTTCAAGACCGACAACAGCCTGCAGGGCTTCTACGGATTCAGTGCCGGCTACTCGCCCTCGTCGAGCTACGGCGTGGCCGGCTGCGTCACGCAGACGCCTTACCACGGCGCACCGTGCTCGGACTTCTTCAAGACCACCCAGGAAAGCGGCTCACTCGGCAAGGCGAACCTGACCTGGCAGATCACGCCCACCAAGATGATCTACGGCACCTGGTCCGAAGGCTTCCGTCCCGGCGGCATCAATCGCCGTGGCAGCCTGCCGCCGTACAAGTCGGACTACCTGACGAACTACGAGGCGGGCTGGAAGACCACCTGGTTCGACAACCGGCTGTCGTTCAACGGCGCGGTGTTCCACGAGAAGTGGAAGGACTTCCAGTTCAGCATCCTGGGCGCCAACGGCCTTACCGAGATCAAGAACGCGGGCCAGGCGAAGATCGATGGCCTGGAGTCGGACCTGAACTGGGCGGCCACGTATAACCTGACGATCGGTGCGGGCGTCGCCCTGTACCACGCCAAGCTGACGGAAAACTACTGCGGCTTCACCGACACCAGCGGCACGCCGATCACCTACTGCCCCGCGGGTACGGTCAATCCGCTCACGGGCGACGTGGTGACGGGACCGCAGGCACCGAAGGGCACGCAGTTGCCGGTGACGCCGAAGTTCAAGGGCAACCTCACCGCGCGCTACACCTTCGACATCGCCGGCATGGAAGCCTTCCTGCAGGCGGCGGTGGTGCACGTGGGCGAGCGCACCTCGGACCTGCGCGTGCTGGAACGCGGCCTGGTCGGCAACCTGCCGTCCTATACCACGGCCGACTTCACCGCCGGCATCAAGCGCCACGGCCTGTCGCTCGATGTCTACATCAACAACGCGTTCGACCAGCGGGGACAGCTCTACCGCTATACCGAATGCGCGGAGGCCGTCTGCGCCGCCCACGGCGTGGTGCCGCAGTATCCCAATGGTCAGGTCTATACCGTCATGACCCCGCCACGCACCATCGGCATCCGCCTGAGCCAGGAGTTCTAGGCCAGGCGGCACGCGAAGGCAAAAGCAAAGCCCCGGCGCGAGCCGGGGCTTTTTTTCGGGGCGCATGCGGCGGAAGCCTCGGCGCTACTCCGGCAACACGTCGCCCGAACCGCCCATTTCCTTCGGAAAATCCTTGAGCTTCGGCAGCCCGTCGTGGATGTGTAGCACCGACTCCTGGTAGTTCACATGCAGGGCCGGCTTGAACTTCAGCGAGGGAATCATCGCGGCGAACACATCCACGAGGTTGAACGGCGGATGGTCGGCGAACAGGTGGCCGCCGCACTTGCCGCACCACTTGCGGAAGCTCATCGGGGTCTTGTTGTACGTTTCGATGTATTGCTCGCCCTTGGTCACCTTGAGTGCTTCGGGGGGCCAGAGGGTGAAGGCGTTGACCGGGCCGCCGGACCAGTGGCGGCACGAGCTGCAGTGGCAATAGCCCATGGCCGCGGGCTCGCCGCTGACCGTGAATTCCACCGCACCGCAGAAGCATTGACCCTGGTAGTCGCTCATCGCTCACCTCCGGCAGAGAAGCATTGTGGGGTAATGACCCGCCTATCGAAGCCGTTTCATGCTCCTCGCGTGCCGCGGGGCTGTCAAACGACCGAATGGCCGATGCCTGCTACGGCGCGGGCGCCTCGGGCGGCGGCAGCGGGGCATCGGGCACTTCGTTGATCCAGGTCTCCAGCAGGGTGAAGGTGACGGCGAGCACGGCGGGGCCGACGAAGAGCCCGACCAGGCCGAAGGCAAACAGTCCACCGATGACGCCGACCAGGATGAGCAGCAGGGGCAGGTCCGCGCCACGCTTGATCAGCAACGGGCGCAGGAAGTTGTCCATCAAGCCGATCACGATGGTCCACGCCAGCAGGACGAAGGCGGCCACGTGATGGCCCTGCCAGTACAGCCATGCGACGCCTGCCAGCAGCGGCAGCGCCGGCCCCAGCTGGGCGATGCACAGGATCAGCATCAGTGCCGTCAGCAGGCCGGCCAGTGGCACGCCGGTGACCAGCAGGCCGATGCCGCCCAGCGCGGACTGTGCGACTGCGGTCACGATGATGCCCAGCGCCACGGCGCGTATGGCCTTGCCCGCCAGCAGCACCACGACTTCGCCGCGATCGCCGCTGATCCGGCGCGAGAAGCGGACCACGGCACGCGCGGCGGTGTCGCCCTGCGCGAACAGGATGCCGGCAATCACGGTGGTCAGCAGCAGATGCAGGAACAGACTGCCGATGGAGCCGGCCTGGCTGATCGTCCAGTGGGCGATCTGCGCGGCGTACGGTTTCGCGCGCGCCAGCAGTCCGCCAGGTCCGGCATCGGACAGGTCCTTCCAGTCCGTCGCCAGCTTGGTGCCCACCAGCGGGATGCGCGACACCCAGTCGGGCGGCGCCGGCAGCGAGTAACTGGGCATGGCCGTGATCCATTCGCGGATGTCGTTCGCGCGATCGGCGATGGTCACGACCGCCGCGGCAATCGGCACCACGATGATCAGCAGCATCGCCAGCATCATCACGAAGACCGCCAGGCCGCGGCTGCCGCGCAGGTGGTGTTGGGCCTTGAGCATCAGCGGCCAGGTGGAGACAGTGATCATGGTCGCCCAGATCAGCGCGGCCAGGAACGGCTGCATCACGCAGAGGCTGCCGAGTATCAGCAGGCTGATGATCAGGATCACCAGCAGGTTGCGCACCAGGTCGAACGGCGGGCGGCGGGGCAGGGCCATGGCGAACCTCCGATGTTTGCGCCGGCCGCAGTGTGCCACGGCAAACATCAGCCAAATGTCACGCCGGCGGCACCCCTGCCTAACGGCACTGGTGGCGACTCCCCGGCTTGCCGCCAGTATCGGGTTCGCCCATGGCGCGCCGGCGGTCGCTTCCCTTCGAAGCGGCCAAGCCGGGAGCGTGCCGTGGGTGAGTCGACCGCATCCCCTTGAGTGCTTTCTTGTGAGACCCCTTATGAATCCTGATCTGCCTGTTCGAGGTCGTGTAACCCGTGTGGGGCGGCGTGCCGCCTGGTGCGCAGCCGTGCTGGCCGCAGGGCTGGCGCTGGCGCCGTGGACGGTGGCCGCGGCCGCCGAAGCGAAGCCGGCGGCTGACGCCAGCACCGAAAAGAAGCCGGAAGCCGAACTGCCACCGTTGCCCGCCGACAAGACCATCCGCCAGACAGTCAAGGTAGGTGGGCGCACGGTGTCCTACGAGGCGACGGTCGGCGTGATCCCGGTACGCAACGCCAAGGGCAAGAAGATCGCCGAGGTGGTGTACACGTCCTATACGGTGCCCGGTGGCGATGCCCGCCGTCCGGTGACGTTCGCCTTCAATGGCGGCCCGGGCGCGTCTTCGGTCTACCTCAACATGGGCGCGATTGGTCCAAAGCGCATCCAGTTCGGCGTCGACGGCGATGCGCCGTCGGATGCCGCCGTGACGCAGGACAACCCCAACACCTGGCTGGACATGAGCGACCTGGTCTTCATCGACCCGGTGGGCACGGGGTTCTCGCGCTCGCTGGAAGACGACGAGCAGACCAAGAAAGACTTCTATTCCACCGAGGCCGACATCAAGTACCTGTCGCGCGTGGTCTACGACTGGCTGGTGAAGCATGGCCGCCTGCGCGCGCCCAAGTACGTCATGGGCGAGAGCTACGGCGGCTACCGCGCACCGCGCATCGGCTACGCCCTGCAGACGCAGATGGGCGTGGGTGTGAACGGCCTGGTGATGGTGTCGCCGTACCTCGACCCGGCCGCCATCGGCGATGGCGACGCGCTGTCGCCCCTGCCGTGGATGATCAACCTGCCGTCGATGACCGCCGCCCACCTGGAGAGCCAGGGCAGGCTGACTCCCGCGGCGATGTCCGACGTCGAGTCCTATGTGCGGACGCAGTTCGTCACCGACTACCTGGCCGGCCGCTCGGACCCGGGCGCCATCGCACGCATGGTGCAGAAGGTGTCGGCCTATACCGGCCTGGAGCCGTCGGTGGTTTCCAAGCTCGACGGCCGCGTCGACATCGGCACCTACTTGCGCGAAGTGCATCGCGCCGACAAGAAGATCGGCAGCGTGTACGACTCCAATGTCACCGCGTTCGATCCGTTCCCGGGTTCGGCGCGCCGCCAGTCGGGCGACCCGATTCTCGAGGCGCTGCTCGCGCCGACCACCAGCGCGATGGTCGACTTCGTCACCCGCGAGGTGGGCTGGAAGACGGACGCGCATTACGAGGCGCTGTCGGTCGCCGTCAACAATGCCTGGGACCGCGGCGAAGCGGACGACAAGCCGGTGGCCGACTTGCGCAAGGCGATCGGCAACGACCCGAACATGAAGGTGCTGATCGTGCACGGCTACAACGACCTGTCGTGCCCGTTCTTCACCTCGCGACTGGTCATCGACCAGATGCCGACCTTCGGCCAGGCCCAGCGCGTGAAGATGTCGGTCTATCCGGGCGGCCACATGTTCTACAGCCGTTCCAGCAGCGCGGCAGCCTTCAAGGCTGACGCGGCGGTGCTGTACGGGGCAAAGTAAGCGGCGGCCCGGTCCGGTCCGTCGCTCCGGCCAGCTGGCGCCCCGTGCGGCATGTCGCAGGGGGCGCCGGTACCGGCGACCGACCCTTCGCTTACTGGCCTTGTTCTTCCGGCGAGCGCACCACGTAGCCCAGCTTCTTCAGCTTGGCGAGATAGCCGTCGGGTGCCATCACCTGTTCCATCGACAGGATCGCCACCGTGCGCTTGTTGCGCGTCAGTGCGTCCTGCGCAGCGGAAAACCAGGCATTCTCGATCCGTTTGGGCAGGTCGGGAATGTCGAGCTGCTGCGCGAAATCGCCGTTGATCGCCGCGACCACGCAGGGTTCGTAATGCGTTTTCTGCATCAGCTCGCGCAGGGTCTTCATGTCGCCGGTGGCCCAGGCGTTGGCGCGCTGGGTGAGCTTGGGCAGGTCGTTTTCCACCAGTTGCATGGTCTCGTCCAGGCAGTCGATGCCTTCCTGGCGCGCCTGGTCCGCGGTCTTGGTGATGGCCGGGGCATGCGAGATCACCAGCTCATAGCGCACGCCGATCAGTCGGGCGCCGTGCCGGTGTGCCAGTTTTTCGACCGTGCCGGCGGCGTCGGTGTCGTCGGTCAGGCCGCTTGCATCGAGCGCCTTCTCGTACAGCTGCTCGGCCACCACGATGGGGCGCATGAATTCCAGCGCGTTGTCGTTGCCAAGGTACTGCTGCCTGAGCGCCTTCCAGCGCGTGTACATGTCGGGCGCGAGCAGCTGCTCCAGCGTCGCGCCATCGGGATTGAGCCGCGCGGCCGGCTGCAGGGCCAGGCGGGAGAACAGACTGGGCGGCATTTTCAGCTGCGCCGACGGCAGCTCCAGCAATTCCGATGACCGGCCCAGTGCCTCTTCAAGCTGGACCGACTGCCATTTCATGTGCTTGGGCAGCGGCGACACGGTGCCGATGACCCACAGCACGTGGTCGCCCTTGCGCACTTCCCACAGGGCGGGGCCGGGCTGTTCGCCGGTGACGGTGGTGGCCTGCAGTTCGATCGCCGCGGCGGGCGAGGGCGGCGCCGGTGCCGTGGCCGGGCCGGCAGGCTGGACGGCCGATTGCGCCATGGCGCTCGCGGCCACGACCAGGGTCGCCAGGCAGAATGCGATCTTCCCTTGCATCCAGAAGCTCCTCGTCACGATGCGACGGCCCACGCGCGTGTCCGCCAGTGGCTGCGGCGAGGCGTCGTGGTGGCGCCCGCCGGGTCAGTGACCAACATGATAGAACACCGCCGCGGCGCGAAGTGCCGCGATCGCGGGCCTGCCGCCAGACGCGCCGCTGCTCGGTGGTTCGGGCCGCCGTCGTGCGCCATTTCCTGCGATGGCCCGGCCTAGCGCTCGCGCATCACCATCAGGCGCAGTTCGGTCATGTCCTCGATCGCATAGCGGATGCCTTCGCGCCCGATGCCGGACAGCTTCACGCCGCCGTAGGGCATGTTGTCCACGCGAAAGCTCGGCACGTCGTTGACGATGACGCCACCCTGGTCCAGCTCGTTCCACGCGCGCATGGCGTGGTCGAGGCTGTCGGTGAAAATGCCGGCCTGCAGGCCGTATTCCGAATCGTTGACCATCGCCACCACGTCGCTGAAGTCGCGCCAGGGCGCGAGCAGGGCGAACGGCCCGAAGGCTTCCTGCCGGTTCGCCTTGGTGTCGGCCGGCACGTTCTCCATCAGGGTCGCTTCCAGCATCGCGCCGCTGCGCTTGCCGCCGCACAGCAGCTTGCCCCCGGCCTTGCGGGCTTCCTCGATCCAGCCCTGCAGGCGTGCCGCGGCGGCCTCGTCGATCATCGGGCCGAGGAAGGTGTCCTTCTTCTTCGGATCGCCCGCCTTCAGCTTCTTCACGGCGGCGACCAGCCGCTTCTTGACGTCGTCATAGATGGACTCGTGCGCGTAGATGCGCTGCACGCTGATGCAGCTCTGGCCGGACTGGTAGAACGCGCCGAACACCAGCCGCTCGATCACGTAATCGAGTCTGGGGCCCTGGTCGGCATCGACGATGCAGGCGGCATTGCCGCCCAGTTCCAGCGTCACCTTCTTGTGGCCGGCACGCGCCTTGAGGTCCCAGCCGATCTGGCTGCCGGTGAACGAGAGCAGCTTGAAGCGCGGATCTTCCACCAGCGGATTGGCATGCTTGCCGTCCAGCGTCAGGACGGAAAACGCGCCCCTGGGCAGGTCGGTTTCCGCCAGCACTTCGCCGATGATCAGCGCGCCGATCGGCGTGCGCTCCGCCGGCTTGAGCACGAACGGGCAGCCGGCCGCGATGGCAGGCGCCACCTTGTGCGCGACCAGGTTGAGCGGGAAATTGAACGGCGTGATGAAGGACACCGGTCCCAGCGGTACGCGGCGGGTGTAACCGTGATAGCCGTCCAGGCGCCTGGCCAGCTCCATGTTGAAGGTTTCGCCATTGGTGCGTACCGCCTCTTCGGCGGCGATGCGGAAGGTTTCGATCAGGCGCGTCACCTCGCCATCGGAATCCTTGATCGGCTTGCCGGCTTCCACGCACAGTGCATAGGCCAGCTCTTCGCGTCGTTCGACGAAGCGGTCCGCGCAATGCTGCAGCACCTGCTGGCGCGCCCAGGGCTTGAAATCGCGCATCGGCACCGTGGCCTTGACGGCGGCGACGATGGCTTTCTCGGTGGCCTTCGCATCGGGCACGGCCACGCGGGTGGCGACCCTGCCGCTGTACTTGTCCAGCACGTCCATCGTTTCCTTCGACGTCTGCGGCTGGTTGGCGAGGTAGTAGGGGTAGCTTTTCGCGAGCATGGGTGACTCCGCTGAATCAGACCGCTGCGCTCAGGCGACGGATCTCTTCGTTGAGGATGGGGTGATTGTCGCTGTAGTCGATGACGAGGTCGATCAGGTGCACACCACCCGCATCGAAGGCCCGCTTCAGCGTGGGCAGGAACTCGTCGGCGCTGGCGGGGCGGTGGCCGTGTGCGCCGTGGGCCGCGGCAAGGGCAACGAAGTCCGGATTGCCGAACACCATGCCATAGTCGGCGAAACCCATTTCCGCCTGCTTCCAGCGAATCATCCCGTAAGCATCGTCGCGCAACAGCAGGATGACCAGGTCGAGCTTGAGGCGCACGGCGGTTTCCAGCTCCTGGGCATTCATCATGAAGCCGCCGTCGCCGCAGATCGCCAGCACCTTGCGCTCGGGATAGACCATCTTGGCCGCCATGGCCGACGGCAGGCCCGCGCCCATGGTCGCCAGTGCGTTGTCGAGCAGGATCGTGTTGGGCTGGCGTGCGCGGTAGTAGCGCGCGTACCAGATCTTGTACATGCCGTTGTCCAGGCACAGCACGCCGTCATCGGGCATGTAGCGGCGCGTGTCGTCGACGATGCGCACCGGGTGCATCGGGAAGCGCCCGTCGCGTGCGTGCTCGCCCAGCTGGGCGAGGAACGCCTCGCGCACGCGGTCGAAGAAGCTGAAGTCCCATTGCGGCTGCGGCTGCAGTGCATCGGTCAGGCGTTCCACCGTGTGCGCGATGTCGCCGACGACCTCGATCTGCGGAAAATACACCGCGTCCACTTCGGCCGAGGAAAAGTTGATGTGGATGACGGTGCGGCGGCCCCGCTGCATGAAGAAGGGCGGCTTTTCCACCACGTCGTGGCCGACGTTGATGACCACGTCCGCCGCGTCGATCGCGCGATGCACGAAGTCGCCGTCGGACAGCGCGGCATTGCCGAGCCACAGGGCATGGTCTTCGTCGATCACGCCCTTGCCCATCTGGGTAGTGAAGAACGGTATGCCCAGCTTGTCGATGAAGGCACGCAAGGCCACGGCAGTGCGCTGGCGGTTCGCGGCGGCGCCGATCATCAGGATCGGATGCACGGCGCTGCTGATCGCTTCCGCCGCCTGCACGATGGCGGCGTCGTCGGGCGCGGGACGACGCGCGTATTCGGTGGGCAGCAGCACGGCATCGTCAACCGTGTCGCGGGCAACGTCTTCGGGAAGCTCGAGATGCACGGCGCCGGGACGCTCCTCCTCGGCGCGGCGGAACGCTTCGCGCACGCGTGCCGGAATCGTCGGGGCGGATACCAGCTGGCGCGTGTACTTGGTCAGCGGCTGCATCATGTCGACCACGTCGACCAGCTGGAACAGGCCTTGTTTCTGCTCGCGTATGGGCTTCTGGCCGGTGATCATCAGCATCGGCATGGCGCCGAGCTGGGCATAGGCGGCGGCCGTGACCAGGTTGGTGGCGCCGGGGCCGAGCGTGGACAGCGCGACGCCGGCCTCGCCGGTCAGGCGCCCCCACGTCGCTGCCATGAAGCCGGCAGCCTGTTCGTGGCGCGTCACCACCAGCTCGATGCTGGAGTCGCGCAACGCCTGCACGAAGTCCAGGTTCTCTTCGCCAGGCACGCCGAATATGCGGTGCACGCCTTCCGCTTCGAGCGCCTTGACGAACAATGCTGCTGCCTTCATGCCGCACTCCTCTGGTCGAGGCGCGCAGGATGCGGCAAGGTCCGTTCAGGCTGCGTGAGTCGAGTGCCGCATGCCCGGCGTTGCCAGGCGCATCGAAGGAACTACTTGCGCGCAGGCTCGTCGCGCTTCGCGGGCGGCTGCACGGCCAGCGGCAGTTCGCCATCGGCGAGGCGTGCGCGCAGCGGCGTGCCGACCGCGACGTCGCGGGCCGAACGCAACACCTTGCCCTCGGCATCGAACAGGATCGCGTAGCCGCGCTCCAGCGTGGCGAGCGGACTGATCGCATGCAGTGCGCGACCGGTTTGCCGCAGCGTCAGGCGCTCGCGCTCCAGGCGCCGCTCGATGGTCTGGCGCAGGCGCGGGGCCAGTGCCTCCAGGCGCCGGCGCAACAGCAACAGGCGCTGGTTCGGGTGCTGTGCTTGCAGGCGTGCGCGCACGCGATCCAGCGTGGCCTGGCGACGCTGCGACTGTTCGCGCTGGACGCCGAGCAGGCGGCGCTGCAGGTACAGCAGGCGTTCGCGGTCGCGCGCCAGGCGGGCTTGCGGTCGCTGCGCCTGCAGTCGGGCCAGCAGGTGGTCGACGCGCTGGATGCGCGATTGCAGGCGACGCTGTTCCAGCGTGGTCAGCCGCTGCTTCAGCTGCTGCAGGTGCCGGTGCAGGGCCAGTGCATCGGGCACCAGCAGTTCGGCGGCGGCCGAGGGCGTGGGCGCGCGCAGGTCGGCCACGAAGTCGGCGATGCTGAAGTCGATCTCATGGCCGACGGCAGACACCACCGGCACGGCGCTGGCGTGGATGGCGCGAGCGACCTGCTCGTCGTTGAACGCCCACAGGTCTTCCAGCGAACCGCCGCCACGCGTCAGCAGCAACACGTCATAGCGGCCGCTGGCGGAAGCCTTGCGCAGCATCTGCACGATGGCAGGTGGCGCCTCGCGTCCCTGCACGGGAACGGGCATCACCTCGATGTCGGCCAGCGGCCAGCGCCGCGACATCACGCTGAGCACATCGCGGATCGCCGCGCCGGTGGCGGAGGTGATCACACCGATGCGCCGCGCATAGCGGGGCAGCGGACGCTTGCGGGCCGCATCGAACAGGCCTTCGGCGTCCAGGCGTGCCTTCAGCTGCTCGAACTCCCGCTGCAGCGCGCCTTCACCGGCCGGCTCCATGTGTTCGGCGACGAGCTGGAATTCGCCGCGCGGCTCGTAAAGGCCCACGCGCGCACGCACCAGTACGTGCATGCCATCGACCGGCTTGAATTTCAGCCAGCCACTCTTGGGGCGGAACATCGCGCAGCGCACCTGGGCGGCGCTGTCCTTCAGGGTGAAATACAAGTGCCCCGACGCGGGGCGGGCGACGTTGGAGAGTTCGCCCTCGATCCAGATCAGCGGCAGCGCATCTTCCAGCAGGTCGCGCACCAGGCGGTTGAGCGAACTGGGCGTGAGGATGTGGCGCGGAGGCGTGCCACCCTGTTCAGGGCCACCGTGATGGGTCGGGTAGTCGTCGGAAGCGTGCATGGAGGGGCGAGACTATCACGACCTTTGGGTCATGAATGCTTGGATTACATCCGCTTGCCCGTGGATGCATAGCCTGATCCTGAGGCAATTGGTCCAAACCATTGACGGCCGTGGACTAACCCGTCAGACGGCCTCGTCCGCCCCGGCCGCGCGCTCGCGGAAGCGGCGACGCAGCCGCCAGGCCCGCGCACCGAAGTTGAGCGCCAGCCACGCGGCCAGGACCCCGAGAGGCCAGCCGATGATCGCCGGCCACAGGATGGCCACCACGGCGAGCACGCCGAGCCCCAGCGAGCCGGCCACCAGCGGTGCGCTCGCGGTGTCGCCCAGCACCCGGCGATCGGTGAGCGCGGCACCCACGCTGTTGGCGATGCGCAAGGCACCCGCGGCGGCACGGCCCGAGCTGCCACCCATCGCTCGCCGCCCGCGCGGTCGCAGCGGCTGGCATTGCAGCTGGTCCGCGCGCCGGCGCCAGCGCCGGGGCGCGAGCACGATTTCGGTGGCGTTGCCCAGGTCGCGCTCGTACTGCTGTGCCAGCCGGGTGGCGAAGGCGACGTCTTCGACGGCCACGTCGATCTCGCGGTTGCCCAGCCAGCTGGCGACGTTGAGGTTGGACGAACCCACGCGCGCCCATTGGCCGTCCGCCACGGCGGTCTTGGCGTGCAGCATCGAACCATTCCACTCGAACACGCGCACGCCGGCGTTGAGCAAGGGGCGATAGCCCGAGCGCGATACGCTGGCCACCACGGGGATGTCGCTGCTTCCTGGAACCAGCAGGCGCACATCCACGCCGTCGCGGGCTGCCGCGGCGAGCGCCTGTACATAGGGTGCGATCCCCACGAAGTAGGCATCGGTCAGCCACAGCGTCCGGCGTGCCATCGCGGCGATGAGCTGGTCGAGGCGATACATGCCTGCCGTCGACGGTTGCGTGGCGATCACCCGCAGCGCCACCGTGCCGGCGGCGGCGTGCGCGCCCGCGCCGGGACCGAACGGCGCCAGCGGCGTCCCGATGCTGGCCCAGCTTTCGGCGAAGGCGTATTCAAGTTCGGCCACCGCCGGCCCGCGCAGGGCTACGCCGGTGTCGCGCCAGGGCGCCATGCCGCGGGCCGGGTCGCCCAGCCACTTCTGGCTGATGCAGACACCCGACAGGAACCCGTGCAGGCCATCGACCACCAGCAGCTTGCGATGGTCGCGGCTGATCCAGCCGAAGGGCTGTCCGAAGCGAGGGGGATTGAAGGCGCGAACCTGGCCGCCCGCCGCGCGCAACGGTGCCCAGAAGCTTGCGCGCGACTGTCCCAGGCAACCCAGCCAGTCGTAGACCACGGCGACGAGCACGCCACGTTGCGCGCACGCGACGAGGGCATCGCGGAATGCGCGTCCAACCTCGTCGTCACGAATGATGTAGTTCTCCAGCAGGACGCGCTGCCGCGCCGCGCGGATCGCACCCAGCCACGCGTCGAAATGCGCGTCGGCGTCGATCAGCAGTTCGACCGCGTTGCCGCCCACCAGTGGCGCCCCGGCGGCGCGACTCAGTGCCTGTTCGGCGAGCAGTCGGATGGGCGCGGGTGCAAGCGGTGGCGTTGTCTCCATGGGGCGAGTGTAGGGCAAGCGGCGGCGCCGTCTTCAAGCCGTATTCACTTCCGGCATGCACTGATACGCCCGGCTTGCCGCCCATGTCGTTCCCATGAACCTTCTGCCATGATCGAGCCATGTCGCCTGAGCAATGCCATACCGACACCGAGGCCTGCGCACACCACATCGCCGAGCGGCTGGGCCCCGACCTGCGCATCGCCGCGCCACTGGGACTCGGCAAGCCGCATGGCCTGCTCAACGCACTGTACCGTCTGACCACCGCCGACACGTCGCGCTCGATCACGCTCTACACCGCGCTTTCGCTCACCCGGCCCCATCCGAAGGGGGGAATGGAGGCGCGCTTCCTGCGCCCCTTCGTCGAACGCCATTTTGGCGAGGGTGCGGTCGATCCGGCCTACGCGGTCGACCAGGCGCGCAACGCGCTGCCGTCGAACGTGGCGGTGCACGAGTTCTACATGCAGTCCGGCGCGCTGCTCGGCTCCTCCAGCGCACAGCGCAACTACATCAGCCAGAACTACACGCATGTCGCGCGCGACCTGGCAGTGCAGGACATCAACCTGCTGGTGCAACTGGTGGCGCGACGGGAGACGGCCGACGGCGTGCGCTACAGCCTGTCGTGCAACCCCGACCTGACGCTCGACTTCATTGACCAGGTCGTCCAGTCCGGCAAGCCCAGGCCGCTGTGCGTGGCGGTGGTGCATCCGGACCTGCCTTACGTGAGCGGTCACGCGGAAGTCACCCGGGACTATTTCGACATCGAGCTTTGCCCGGAGGCCTCGCCGCCGTTGTTTGCCGTGCCGCGGCAGCCGATCGACACCGCCGAATACGCGCTGGGACTGCACGCCAGTGCGCTGGTCAGGGACGGCGGCTGCCTGCAGATCGGCATCGGCGCGCTGTCCGATGCACTGGTCTTTGCGCTGCGCTGGCGGCAGCAGGACAACATGCAATGGCGGCGTGCGCTGGTGGCGCTGGACCCGCGCGGCGGCACCCATGCGCTGGCCGTGCGCCTGGGCGGGCTCGCCCCATTCCGGGCCGGCCTGTACGGAGCCAGCGAAATGGTGATGGACGGCTTCATGCACCTGCAGCGCGCCGGCATCCTGAAGCGCCGTGCGTGGGACAACATGGCGCTGGAGCGGGCCGCGGCGGCCGGCCGGCTCGATCCCGGCACGCCCGGCGGGCATTACCTGCGCGGTGCGTTCTTCCTCGGCTCGCGCGAGCTGTATGCGTGGGTCGCCGCGTTGGAGGCCGAGGATGCCGATGCGCTCGACATGTGCCGCGTCTCCAACGTCAACCAGCTGTACGGCGATCACCAGGCCCTTGCGTCATTGCAACGGCGTGGCGCGCGTTTCTTCAACACCTGCATGATGGCGACGCTGATGGGCTCGGCCGTCTCCGACGGGCTCGACAACGGTGAGGTGGTCAGTGGCGTGGGCGGCCAGTACAACTTCGTGGCGATGGCCCACGAGCTTCCCGATGGCCGTTCCGTGCTGATGCTGCGCGCGACCCGTGCCGGACGCGGCGGCGTGGAGACCAATATCCGCTGGAACTATGGCCACACCACCATTCCGCGCCACCTGCGCGACATCGTGGTGACCGAGTACGGCGTAGCCGAGTTGCGCGGCAAGACCGACAGCGAGTGCATCGAAGCGATGCTGGCGATCAGCGATGCACGCTTCATCGACGCGCTGTGCGCCGAGGCGAAATCGCACGGCAAGCTGGCAGTGGATTTCCAGGTCCCGGAACGCTGGCGCAACAACCTCCCCGAGTGCCTGCGCGACGCGCTGGCGCCGTGGCAAGGCAAGGGGACCTTGCCGGCCTTTCCGTTCGGCAGCGATTTCACCGAGGTGGAGCAACGCCTGATGCCCGCGCTGGGCTGGCTCAGGAGCGCAAGCGGCAGCTGGCGGGGCAAGGCCGGCATCTTGCGCGCCATGTTCCGGCCCGGGCCGGCGGTGGAAGGCGAGCAGGAGGCGCTGGTGCGCATGGGCTTTGCCCGGCCGAAAGGCTTCAGCGAGCGCATGCAGGCGCGCGCGCTGAAGGCGGCACTGCGTCGTGGCGGGGAGACGCGCGGCTAGCCGGGATGGCCGCCGCGCGCCCGCTCAATGCATCAGCAGCGACTGGCCGAGTTCGCGCAGGGCAGGGAGATCCACCACGTGCAGGCCGTGCCGGTCCAGCGTCACCAGGCCGCGCAGGCGGAAACGGCCCAGCAGTCGGCTGACCGTTTCCGTGGTCAGGCGAAGGTGGTTGCCCATGTCGGCACGTGACATCGGCAGCGGCAGATAGTCCGCCGACAGGCCGAGCATGGCGCGGCGATCGCGCATGTCGACCAGGAAGGCGGCGAAACGCTCTTCCGCCAGCGCGTTGCCACCGCTCAGCTGCAGCCGCGAGATGCGCTGGCTGGCCGCGTGCACGAGATGCCAGGGCACTTCCGGTTGCTGGGTCGAGATCCGCCGCACCGCCGCGAGCGGAAAGCGGCAGAACTGCGTCTTGCCCAGGGCGACCACCGCGTTGTCGTGCAGTTCGCGATCGAGCGCATCCAGGCCGATCATTTCGCCGGGCAGGTGAAAGGCCACGACCTGCTCGCGCCCGGCGACGTCCACCGCCACGGTCTTGGCCATGCCCGTCTGCACGGCATAGATCGCCCGGCACGGGGACAGCGGCCGGTACAGGTATTCGCCGGTGCGCAGCGGCCCGATCCGCTCGGCGACATGGCGCAGGCCGGACAGCTCGGGGCGGTCGTAGCCCGAGGCCTGGCACACGGACGTGTGACCGCAGCCGGCGCAGGTGGGCGAGGGCGCCATGCGGGTGTGGCGGGTGGTGTGTTGGTAGATGTCCAGCATGGGGCTGAGGGCCTCCTTCCCTTGAGGATTTGCGTGCCGCCATCATCTCTCCGGCCCGTCGCGGATGGGGCCACTGCGCGGTTTTGCCACACGGACCGGCGGGGCTGCGGGTGGCTCGCTGGGGTGCGCGCGAGCGTTCGGTTATCCTCTAGCGGTTGCCGCGCCCACCTGCGGCCCTGATGTCCGGCCGATCGATACATGAGCGATAACTCCTCTTCCCCGCGTGCTGCCCTGCCTGCCCAGCGCCGTCCCAGCGTCGGCGTGAAAATCGGAAAAATCCTGGTCGGCGGCGGTGCACCCATCGTCGTGCAGTCGATGACCAATACCGACACCGAGGATCCGGCCAGCACCGCCAGGCAGATCGCCGAGCTGGCCCGCGCCGGTTCCGAGCTGGTGCGCATCACGGTGAACACGCCGGCAGCGGCGGCGGCCGTGCCGCGCATCCGTGACAAGCTGGAGATGATGGGCGTGGACGTGCCGATCATCGGCGACTTCCACTACAACGGCCACCAGCTGCTGGAAGCCGAGCCGGCCTGTGCCGAGGCGCTGGCCAAGTACCGCATCAACCCGGGCAATGTCGGCTTCGGCAAGAAGAAGGACAGCCAGTTCGCCTCGATCATCGAAATGGCGCTGCGTTACGGCAAGCCCGTGCGCATCGGCGCCAACTGGGGCTCGCTCGACCAGAGCATGGTCGCCACGCTGATGGACGAAAACCACCGGCGCGCCGAACCGTGGGACGCGTCGCACGTGGCGCGCGAGGCGCTGATCCGCTCGGCGCTTGATTCCGCGCAGCGCGCCGAGGAGATCGGCCTGCCGCGCGATCGCATCATCCTGTCGTGCAAGGTGTCCGGCGTGCAGGAGCTGATCGCCGTCTACCGCGACATTGCCCACCGCTGCGACTACGCGCTGCACCTGGGCCTCACCGAAGCGGGCATGGGTTCCAAGGGCATCACCGCATCGGCCGCGGCACTGGCCGTGCTGCTGCAGGAAGGCATCGGCGACACCATTCGCATCTCGCTCACGCCGGAGCCCGGCGCGTCGCGCACGGGCGAGGTGATCGTGGCGCAGGAGCTGCTGCAGACCATGGGCCTGCGCGCGTTCACGCCGCTGGTCACGGCCTGCCCGGGCTGCGGTCGCACCACCAGCGAGTTCTTCCAGGAGCTGGCGCGCACGGTGCAGACGCACGTGCGCGAGCAGATGCCGCTGTGGCGGGTGAAGTACGACGGCGTGGAAAACCTCACGCTGGCCGTGATGGGCTGCGTGGTCAACGGACCGGGCGAATCCAAGCACGCCAACATCGGCATCTCCCTGCCGGGCAACGGCGAGGCGCCCTCGGCACCGGTCTTCATCGATGGCGAAAAGGCCATGACCTTGCGCGGCGACAATATTGCCGGCGAGTTCATCGGCATCCTCGACAACTACGTCGCCACCAAGTACGTCAGCCGCGCGGGCTGAGGCCGGGCCATGGCCGGCGCGTCGAGCGAAGGACGGATCCTCGACGCCTGGCAGGCCAATGCGGCGGCGTGGCGCCACGCCGTTCGCGACCAGCGCATCGAGAGCCGCCGGCTCGCCACCGACCGCGCCATCGTGCAAGCCGTGCTGGTCCGCGCGCCGCGCAAGGTCATCGACCTGGGCTGCGGCGAAGGCTGGCTGGCCCGGGCCCTGGCGGCCCATGGCATCGAGGTCCTCGGCGTGGACGCCGTGGCGGAGCTGGTCGATGCCGCCCAAGCGGGCGGGGGCGGCCAGTTCCGGCTGATGTCCTACGCCGACATCGCCGCCGGCCGGCTGGCCGCGCGCGCCGACGTGGTGGTCGCCAATTTCTCGCTGCTGGGCCAGTCGTCGGTGGATGGCCTGCTGGCGGCCGTTCCGGACTTGCTCGAACCCGGCGGCGTGTTGCTGGTGCAGACCCTGCACCCCCTGCTGGCGGCCCCGGACGAGCCTTACCGCGACGGCTGGCGCGACGGCTCCTGGGCCGGTTGCGGCGAAGGGTTCGGGGAGCCCGCCCCGTGGTATTTCCGCACCCTGGGCGGCTGGCTGGAGGCGTTCCGCCAGGCCGGTCTGACCCTGCTGCGCATCGACGAGCCCCTGCACCCTCACACGGGACGGCCCGCGTCCGTTATCTTCATGGCAGGGGAACGCTAGGGGAGCAGGGGATGAACAGGCATCGCGCCGTGGCGTTTCGTGCCACCGTGCAGAGCGGTCCGAAACAATGGGCCGTGGCATTGCCGTTTGATCCGGTCAGCCAATGGTCCACGCCGGCGCGTCCCTTGTGGAAGTGCGGCCACGGCCATCGCGTGCGCGGCAGCCTCAATGGCCAGACCTTCCAGGGCGCGGTGATCGAGCGTGCAGGTGCGTTCTGGTTGCTGCTCGAGGAGTCGCTGGCGGCCGCTGCCGGCGTCGACGTGGGCCAGCTGGTCGATGTGTTGATCGAACCCGAGGATGCCTGACCGCGCCGCGATACGCCGGGCGCCGACATCGACGGCAGCGGTTGGCGCGCTATGCTCGCGGCGTTGCCCGGGACACGATCGGCACAGGCGCCGCGCAACCGACAAGGAGGGTCAGTGACGGTCAAGCCGCAAATCCGCATCGTGCTCATCTACGTGGCGCTCGCATGGCTGTGGATCTTCTTTTCCGATCGCCTGCTGTTCGCGTTGGTGCATGACGAACACACGCTGAGCGCGCTCAACAGCGTCAAGGGCGCGCTGTACGTGCTGTGCACCGGTCTGGTCCTGTACTGGCTGATCGGTCGCGACATGCGCCACATGGACCGCCTCAACCACATGCTGCTCAACGGCAACGAGCAGTCGCTGCGCGCGCTGGTGGCGGCGATGGATCTGCGCCACAAGGAGACCCGCGACCATTCCGAGCGCGTCATGCGCATGACCGTGGCGCTGGCGCGCAAGGCCGGCCTGGATGGCGACGCCCTGCGCTACGTGCGCTTCGGCGCGCTGTTGCACGACATCGGCAAGCTGGCGTTGCCCGACGCGATCCTGGTCAAGCCCGGGCCGCTGGATGCCGAGGAAACGGCGCTGATGCGCACGCACCCGCAACTGGGCCGGGACCTGCTGATGCGCACGGCCTTCCTGCGCGCGGCCATCGACATTCCCTACGCGCACCACGAGCGCTGGGACGGCACCGGTTACCCGCGAGGCCTGCGCAGCGAGGAAATTCCGCTCGCAGCGCGCATCTTCAGCGTGGTCGACGTATGGGACGCGCTGAGCTTTCCGCGCGTGTACAAGGCGGCGTGGCCCGAGCACGAAGTGATCGACTACCTGCGCAATGCCGCCGGGACCCAGCTCGACCCCCGCATGGTGACGCTGTTCCTGAAACACTACGAGGAACTGAAGGCGATCGGCCTGGACGACGTGCGGGTGGCCGCCGCCTAGCTGCCCGGCGCCGGCATCAGGACGTGGCCCACAGGTGTCGCGCCTCCTCGGCGATCAGGTCAGGGTATTCCTCCGGAAAGAACAGCTTCGCGCCGGGAATGCGCCGCACGCCGCGCGGGTTGGCCAGCGTGCGTTGCAGGTAGTCGGGGCTCGCCTGGCTGAAGATGTCATCGGCCGTGCCCCACAGGATGCGCGTCGGCACGGTGCATCGCCGCAGCGCGGCTTCGATGCCGGCCAGCGGATTGGGCGCGAGGCCGAGCGCATAGGCATGCACCAGCGGCTTCTGTCCGTCGGCACACAGTGGGGCAAGGTAGTAGTCGATCGCTTCGTCGCTCGGATGCTCAGGGTACTGGTAGCACATGCCGCCGATGCCTTGCGCTGACCGCGCCAGCGCCTTGTCGGCCAGCCACGGCGCCAGCCAGCGATCGACGAATTCGCCCCGGCGCGACATCTCGATGACCGGCAGCAGGGCCGCGGGTGGGCTGTCGTTCTCGACGTCGCAGTTGGTCAGCAACAGCGTACGCACGCGCTGCGGGTAACGGGTGACGAACAACTGGGCGATGGCGCCGCCGCTGTCGTTGGCGACCACATCCACCGCATCGATGCCCAGGGCATCGAGCAGGGCCGCCAGCATGGCTGCCTGCGCCGCCGGCGCCACGCTTTGGCCCGCTGCAACGCGGGTGTAGCCAAGTCCCATCCAGTCGGGCGCGATGCAGCGCCGCTGCAGCGAGAGGCGTTCGATGGCGCCGCGCCACTGGAAACTGTTGAGCGGGAATCCGTGCAGGAACAGTGCCGCAGGACCGCTGCCGTGGTCCAGGTAGGCGATGTCACCGCAGGGCAGGCGGGCGTAACGGCGGCGTCGGCGATAGGCCGCCGCGTCGAGCTTTGTCGTGCCCGCGCTGGTCATCGCGGCCGCATCGACCCCGCGTGCGGCGGCCAGCAGGGTGCCGGCAGCGAAGGTGGCGCCCATGGTGCGAAGAAAGTCCCGGCGATGCATGTCGATCTCCATCCGGTCGAGGTGCCGCCATCTTTGGCGTCGACCTGCGGCCGATCAATAACGTGCAAGGTCATGGCGACTTGACCTCGGAGGTCATGGCCGCTGCGCTGCGCCCGCGTCTAAGATGCGCCATGGCTTCCCGCAATCCGCTCTCGCCCATGCCGTCCATCGCCTCGCCGCGCGTCGGTGCACTGCTGCGCGAATGGCGCGCCGTGCGTCGGCTCAGCCAGCTCGAGCTGGCCCTGGCCGCCGATGTCTCGACACGCCACCTGAGCTGCGTGGAAACCGGCAAGTCGCAGCCCAGCCACGACATGGTGGTGCGCCTTGCCGATACGCTGGACATGCCGTTGCGCGAGCGCAATGCGCTGCTGCTGGCCGCCGGGTATGCGCCGAGCTATCCCGAGACCGGGCTGGCGACGCCGGCGCTGGCGCAGGTGCGGCGTGCCACCGAGTTCATCATCGCCCAGCAGGAGCCGTATCCGGCCTTCGTGCTCAACCGCCACTGGGACATCCAGATGGCCAACGCGGCGGCCATGCGCGTCACCGGCTTCCTGCTGGGTGGCGGCAGCGGTCATCGCAACATGATCCGCCACTTCTTCGATCCGCAGGGCCTGCGCGCCGCCGTGGTGAACTGGGAAGAGGTAGCGGGCGATCTGGTGCGCCACCTGCATAACGAGGTGGCCGGGGCGCCATCGGACGAAACGGCGCGCGCACTGCTGGACGAGGCGCTGGCCTATCCGGGCGTGCCGGCACGATGGCGCACGCGCGAGCCCGGCAGCGCGCCATCACCGTTGCTCACTACGGTGTTCCGCCGCGGCGACGTCGAGCTGCGCTTTTTTTCCACTTTCACGACCTTTGGTACGCCACGCGACGTGACCGTGGACGAACTGCGCATCGAGTGCTGCTTTCCCGACGATGAAGCCACGGCGGCATTCTGTCGCCAGCTGGCGCAGGATGCCGCCGCCCACTGAGGCCCGGCCTTGCCCAGTCCGGCTAGGGCGACAACATCCTCGACGCGTACCCGGCAGCCAGGGCGCGTCAGTCGGCGGCTGCGTGAAACGGCAGTTGCACCAGCGGCGTGAATTCGGCCCAGCTGCCCGGCTGCCCGGGCAGGTGGGACAGCTGCGCCACCATGCGCAGGAACTGGGTGCGCGGGTATTCCACCGCGCCCAGTTGCAGCAGGTGGGCGTTGGTCACCTGCGCATCGATCAGCGGAAAGTCCCAGCCGCGCAGCAATTGCCCGAGCGCCATCAGCGCCGTGCGTGAGCCGCCGCTTTCGCGGCTGAACATCGATTCGCCGCAAAACAGCCGGCCAATCGCAATGCCGTAGATGCCGCCGACCAGCTGTTCGCCCTCCCATACCTCGACGCTGTGCGCATGCCCGAGCGCATGCAGGCGTACGTAGGCGTCGATCATCGCCGGCACGATCCAGGTGCCGAGCTGGCCCGGCCGCGGTGCGGCGCAGGCTTCCACCACCTCGCGGAAGGCGTGGTCGATGGTGATGCGCCAGTCCACGCGGGCCAGGCGGCGGCGCAGGCTACGGTTGGGATGGAGCGTGTGGGTGTGGAACGCGCAGCGCGGGTCGGGCGACCACCACAGCAGCGGCTCGTCTTCGTTGAACCACGGGAAGATGCCCTGCGAATATGCCGCCAGCAGCCGCCGCGGCGTGAGGTCGCCGCCAAACGCCAGCAGGCCGTTCGGCTCGTTCAGGGCCTTGCGCGGGTCGGGGAAGTGCTCCGGTTTGGCCGCATCGAGCAGTGGCAGGCGGATCATTGTCGGGGCGGATTCATCGTTGCGGGCCGGTAGGTGGATGCTAACCGCTGCGGGCCGTGGCTTGCATGCTCCGCTCGCTTCAATGCGCAATGCTGTGACGATGTTCCCCCGTGTCTCCGTTCAGTCGCGTGCCGCCAGCGCGCGGTTCACCCGCAGCGCGATCAGCGTGCACAGCACGCCGGACAGCAGGTAGCCGCTGACCGCCGCCAGTCCGAAGCGGGAGGACAGGCCCAGCGCCACCAGTGGCGCAAACGCCGCGCCGATCAGCCAGGCGAAGTCGGTGGTGAGCGCCGCGCCGGTATAGCGGAAGCGCGGTTCGAAATTCGAAGTGACGCTGCCCGCGGCCTGGCCATAGGACAGGCCGAGCAGGGCGAATCCCACGAGAATGAAGGCGTCCTGTGCGGCCTGGTTGCCGTCCAGAAGCCATGGCGTGACCAGCGCGAAGACGCCGATCAGCGCCGCCAGCGATCCCAGTGTGGTGCGGCGACCGATGCGGTCGGCGATGTAACCCGACGCGACGATGCCAAGAATGCACACCACGCCGCCTGCAATCTGCACCGTGAGCACGGCGTTGATCGATTGCGTCGAACTGAGCACGATCCACGACAGCGGAAAGATCGATACCAGGTGGAACAGCGCATAGCTTGCCAGCGCGGCGAAGGCGCCAAGGAAAATGTTGTAGCCCTGTGCGCGCAGGATATCGATCATGCCGATCGGCTCCAGGTCGCGCTCTTCCATCAGGCGCGTGTATTCCTCGGTCACCACCAGGCGCAGTCGCGCAAACAGCGCCACTACGTTGATGGCGAAGGCCACGAAGAACGGATAGCGCCAGCCCCAGTCGATGAAGTCCTCTTCGGACAGATTGCTGTGCAGGTAGAGGAACAGGGCGCTGGCGACCAGGAAGCCGATCGGTGCGCTCAACTGGCCGAGCATGGCGTACCAGCCGCGGCGCTGCGGCGGGGTGTTGAGCGCCAGCAGGGAAGGCAGTCCGTCCCATGAGCCGCCCAGGGCGATGCCTTGCAGGATGCGAAACAGCACCAGCAGCCCAATGGCCCAGGGGCCGATGATCTTGTAGCCGGGCAGGAAGGCGATGCCGGCGGTGGCGCTGCCGAGCAGGAACAGGGCGATGGTGAGCTTGGTGCCGCGGCTCCAGCGCCGCTGGAACGACATGAACAGCGCGGTGCCCAGCGGGCGCGCGATGAACGCCAGTGAAAAGACCGTGAAGGCGTAGAGCATGCCGTCCAGCCGGCTGGCGAACGGGAACAGCACCGAGGGAAACACCAGCACGCAGGCGATGCCGAACACGAAGAAGTCGAAATGCTCGGAGGTACGGCCAATGACGACGCCGATGGCGATCTCGCCCGGCGCCACCTTGGCGTGGGTCTGCAGCCTTCCGATGTCGGCCGCGGAGGTGCCCAGGGGCGGGCGAGGTTGGTCCGGAATGCTTGACATCGTCGTTACTCACGAAGGGCGAGGATGTGCGGGCCGTTGCATGGTACCGCCACGCCTCGCGCGTTATGGGAAAAATTTAGTGGTTCCTGTATCGCGCCGATCGGCGTACCGTTTTCCACCACTCTTGGCTGGTCGCGTCGTCGGTATGTCTATGAAGGCTTTCCGCGGACTGCTGGTACCCCTGTTTGTGCTGCTGTCGGGCTGCAGCACCGTGCTCATGGCGCCCTCCGGCGACCTTGCGCAGCAGCAGCGCAACCTGATCATCGATTCGACCCTGCTCATGCTGATCATCATCGTCCCGGTGATCGTGCTGACGCTGCTGTTTGCCTGGCATTACCGCGCCTCGAACAAGCAGGCCACCTACGACCCGGACTGGGATCATTCGACCATGCTCGAGCTGCTGATCTGGTCGGCGCCGCTGCTGATCATCATTGCACTCGGCGCCTTGACCTGGGTCAGCACGCACAAGCTCGATCCGTATCGCTCGCTCGATCGCCTTGCGGCCGGGCGTCCCATGCCTGCCGACGCAAAACCCCTGACGGTGGACGTGGTCGCGCTCGACTGGAAGTGGTTGTTCATATACCCCGAGCAAGGCATTGCGACCGTGAACGAGCTGGCCGCGCCGGTGGACCGGCCGATACGCTTCAAGATCACCGCCACCACGGTGATGAATTCATTCTTCATCCCGGCGCTGGCCGGGCAGATCTATGCCATGCCCGGCATGGAGACCACGCTGCATGCGGTGATCGGCCAGCCGGGGGAGTACCAGGGCTTTTCGGCCAATTACAGCGGCGACGGTTTCTCGGGCATGCACTTCGTCTTCCACGGCATGAGCGACGACGGCTTCGCCCAATGGGTGCAAAAGGCGAAAGGCGAAGGCGCTGCGCTGAGCCGTGAAACCTATGTGAAGCTGGCGAAGCCCAGCCAGAACGACCCGGTGCGTTACTACGCCAGCGTGGAGCCCGGGCTCTATCGAGCCATCCTCACCCGCTGCCTGGATCCTGACAGTCCGTCGTGCATGACTCGCATGAAGGCGCCGGCGGGCAATGCCGAAGCGATGCGCGAGCGCCAGGCAGCGGAGGGCACGCAGACGATGCCCATGGCCCATCCCGATTGATTCGCCTGACTGACCACTCACACCGGGCGGTATTCACGATGCCTGACCATCTTTCCCTGACCAAGCTGATCTTCGGACGCCTCACGCTGGAGGAGCTGCCCCTGCACCTGCCGATCGTGCTCGGCACCTTCGTGGTGGTGATGATCGGCGCGCTCGCCCTGGTCGGCGCCATCACCTATTACCGCCTGTGGGGTTACCTCTGGCGCGAATGGTTCACCAGCATCGACCACAAGAAGATCGGCATCATGTACATGATCCTGGGCTTCGTGATGCTGCTGCGCGGCTTTTCCGACGCCATCATGATGCGCGCCCAGCAGGCCATCGCATTCGGGCCGTCGGTGGGCTACCTGCCGCCGGAGCATTACGACCAGATCTTCACCGCGCACGGCGTGATCATGATCTTCTTCGTCGCCATGCCGATGGTGACCGGGTTGATGAATTTCGTGATGCCGCTGCAGATCGGCGCGCGCGACGTGGCGTTTCCGTTCCTCAACAACTTCAGCTTCTGGATGACGGTGGCCGGCGCCGTGCTGGTGATGGCGTCGCTGTTCGTCGGCGAATTCGCGCGCACCGGCTGGCTGGCTTACCCGCCGCTTTCCGATATCGTCTCCAGCCCGGATGCCGGGGTGGACTACTACATCTGGTCCCTGCAGATCGCCGGCGTGGGGACCTTGCTGTCCGGCATCAACCTGCTGGTCACCATCGTCAAGATGCGCGCCCCGGGCATGACGCTGATGAAGATGCCGATCTTCACCTGGACGGCGCTGTGCACCAACGTGCTGATCGTCGCGGCGTTCCCGGTGCTGACCGCGGTGCTCGCCTTGCTGGCAATGGATCGCTATGTCGGCACCAACTTCTTCACCACCCAGCTTGGCGGCAACGCCATGATGTACGTGAACCTGATCTGGATCTGGGGGCATCCCGAGGTCTACATCCTGGTGCTACCGGCCTTTGGCATCTTCTCCGAGGTCACCTCGACCTTCAGCCGCAAGCCGCTGTTCGGTTACGCATCGATGGTGTACGCCACGGTGGTGATCACGGTGCTGTCCTACCTGGTCTGGCTGCACCACTTCTTCACCATGGGTTCGGGTGCCAGCGTCAATTCGTTCTTCGGCATCACCACCATGATCATCTCGATCCCCACCGGCGCGAAGATCTTCAACTGGCTGTTCACCATGTATCGCGGCCGGGTCGAGTTCGAAGTGCCGATGATGTGGACCGTGGCCTTCATGGTGACCTTCGTCATCGGCGGCATGACGGGCGTGCTGCTGGCGGTGCCGCCGGCCGACTTCTCGCTGCACAACAGCCTGTTCCTGGTCGCGCATTTCCACAACGTGATCATCGGTGGCGTGCTGTTCGGGCTGTTCGCGGGCATCAACTACTGGTTCCCCAAGGCATTCGGCTTCAAGCTCGATGCGTTCTGGGGCAAGTGTTCGTTCTGGTTCTGGCTGGTGGGCTTCTGGGTCGCGTTCACGCCGCTGTACATGCTCGGCCTGATGGGAGTGACGCGGCGACTGAGCCACTTTGATGACCCTTCACTGCAGGTGTGGTTCGTCATCGCGGCCGTCGGCGCGTTCCTGATCCTGCTCGGCATCCTGTGCACGATCATCCAGTTCGCCGTGAGCTTCATGCGGCGGGAACAGTTGCGCGACGTCACCGGCGATCCATGGGGCGGGCGCACGCTGGAATGGTCCACCTCGTCGCCGCCGCCGGCATACAACTTTGCGTTCACGCCGCGGGTGCACGCCAACGAGGCGTGGTGGCAGATGAAGCACGCGGGCTACCAGCGCCCGCTGAGCGGCTTCCTGCCGATCCACATGCCATCCAATACGGGCGCCGGCATCATCATGGCCGGCCTGAGTTTCCTGTTCGGCTTCGCCATGATCTGGTACATGTGGCCACTGGCTGCGATTTCGTTCTTCCTGCTGCTGGCGGTGGCCATCGGCCACACCTTCAACTACCACCGCGACTACTACATACCGGCCGCCGACGTGGCGCGCGTCGAGGCAACCCGATCGGAGCTGCTGGGCACCCATGTCTGACACATCCATCACCATGACGGACGGCCGTGGCGCGCCGGAAGTACCGAGCTTCCACGTCGCCGAGGAAACGCATCCGGAGAACGGCACTCTGCTGGGCTTCTGGATCTACCTGATGAGCGACTGCCTCGTCTTCGCCTGCCTGTTCGCCGCGTATGGCGTGCTCGGCCGCGAGTACACCGGCGGGCCGACCGGGGCGCAGGTGCTGGAACTGCCCACCGTGGCGGTCAACACGACCCTGCTGCTGCTCTCGTCGATCACCTATGGCTTCGCCGTGCTGGAGATGCAGCGCGATCGCCAGACCCCGATGATGGCGTGGCTGACCATTACCGGCCTGCTGGGCGCCGGCTTCATCACGCTCGAACTGACCGAGTTCGCGCACCTGATCTCGATCGGTGCCGGCCCGCAGCGCAGCGCGTTCCTGTCGTCGTTCTTCACCCTGGTCGGCACCCACGGGCTGCACGTGAGTTGCGGCATCATCTGGCTCATCGTGCTGATGGTGCAGGTGGGCAAGAAAGGGCTGATCACGGCCAACAAGCGGCGCCTGATGTGCCTGTCCATGTTCTGGCACTTCCTGGACGTGGTCTGGGTCGGCGTCTTCAGCTTCGTCTATCTGATGGGAGTGTTGCCATGAGCGCCCATGGCGATGTGCAGCACGGGCACGACGACCATCACGATGGCCATGGCCACGACGACCTCGGTATCCACGCCACCCTGAAGGGCTACCTCACCGGCTTCGTGCTGGCGTCGGTCCTCACCATCATTCCGTTCTGGCTGGTGATGACCGGTGGCTTGGAGAAATCGAGCACCACCGCCGTGGTGGTGCTGGGCCTGGCCGCGGTGCAGATCATCGTGCACATGATCTATTTCCTGCACATGAACACCAAGTCCGAAGGCGGCTGGAACATGCTGGCCCTGGTGTTTACCATCGTGCTGGTGGTCATCACCCTGAGTGGCTCGATCTGGATCATGTATCACCTCAACGACAACATGATGCCTGGCGTGATGCCGGATACGTCCAGCGTGCCGTGACGCAGCGGGTGATGCGGTCCAGCAGGGAGCAACCATGTCGCCGGTGAACGCGGAGGAGGGCGAGCGCGCCCCTCGCGGCATGCTGGCGCTGACCCTGCTGGCGATCCTCGGCATGCTGCTGTTCGCCGGCTTCGTCGCGCTGGGGACATGGCAGGTGAAGCGACTGGCGTGGAAGCGCGACCTGATCGCGCGGGTCGACCAGCGGGTCCACGCGCCGCCGGTCGATGCGCCCGCCCGCAGCCGCTGGAGCGAAGTGACGCCGCAGGCCGACGAGTACCTGCACGTGCGCCTGCGCGGCAGCTTCCTGCACGAGCAGCAGACCTTGGTGTGGGCGGCGACCGACCGCGGCAGCGGCTATTGGGTGGTGACGCCGTTGCAGCAGGCGGACGGCAGCGTCGTGCTGGTCAATCGTGGTTTTGCGCCGGTGGACTGGTGTGGCGCCCACGGGACCTGCGCACCGGGAGCCAGTGGCGAGACGGCGCTCACCGGGCTGGTGCGCATGAGCGAGCCGGCGGGACTGTTTCGCCACAACGAGCCGGCCCGCAACAGCTGGTACACCCGCGACGTGGCGGCGATCGCCAGCGCGCGCGGTCTGGACGGGGTGGCGCCCTATTTCGTGGACGCGGACGCGTCGCCGCCGGCAGGCAGCGAGGCGCAGCCGGCGTGGCCAGAGGGTGGCAAGACGGTGATCGTGTTTGCGAACAATCACCTCACCTACCTGGTGACCTGGTATCTGCTCGCGCTGATGGTGGCGGCAGCGGCCGTCTACGTTGCGCGGGACGAATACCGGCTGCGTCGCCGCCGGCGGAGCGGGGCCGGCGGAAGCTAGCGCCTGGCGTAAGGGCTGTGCGCCTGCAGGTCCAGCGTGTAGTCGTGGACGGCCTCGGCCTCATGCGCCAGCGCCGTGCGCACCGCAGCGCGGAAGCCTTCGTCCACCAGGAAGTGCCGCGAATGCGTGCGCACCGGCAGGAAGCCGCGTGCCAGCTTGTGCTCGCCCTGCGCGCCCGGTTCGAAGCGGCGCAGGCCATGGGCGATCGCATGCTCGATGCCGCGGTAGTAGCACAGCTCGAAATGCAGGCCGGGTATATCGGCCTGCGCGCCCCAGTAGCGCCCGTACAGCGCGTGATCGCCCTGCAGGAACAGCGCCATGGCGATGATCTCGCCGTGGTCGCGCGCCGGCGCCAGTTGCACCGTGTCACCCAGGGTCTCGCCCAGCGTGCTGAAGAAGGCACGCGTCAGGGCGGCGTGGTTGCCCTTGGCGTCAAAGGTGGATTCGTACAGCGCGTGCACGCGACGCCATTCGGCCGCTGAAAGCGTACTGCCGCCGCGCATCTCGATGTTCAGGCCGGCACGCGCCACATGGGCGCGCTCCTGGCGGATGTTTTTGCGCTTCTTGTGGTTCAGCGCGGCCAGGAACGCATCGAAATCGGCATAGCCGTGGTTGTGCCAGTGGAACTGCACGTCCGACCTGGCCAGCCACTGCGCGTCGAACGCGGGCAGTTCGTCCTCGCGCAGGAAATTGGCGTGCACGGAAGACAGTTGCATGCGCTCGGCGAAGCCGCGCATGGCCGCCACCAGCGCCTGCCGGCGTGCCGCTGCGCCGGACCCGATGCCCGCGAGCAGGCGCGGCCCCGGCACCGGGGAATAGGGCACCGCGTTGAGCAGCTTGGGGTAGTAGTTCCCGCCGGCACGCTCCCACGCGCTGGCCCAGCTCCAGTCGAAGACGAACTCGCCGTGCGAATTGCCCTTCAGATACAGCGGTGCGGCCGCGACCAGCTGGCCATCGTCGTACAGGCCCAGGTGATGGGCCCGCCAGCCCCAGTCTGCGCGGATGCAGCCGGTGCGCTCGAGTGCCGCGAGCCACGCATGCGACACGAAGGGATTGTCGTCCGGCCGCAGCGCATCCCACGCGGCTGCGGGCAGCTCGTCGATGTGGGCGTGGAAGCGGATCTCGGTCATGGCGGGGTGTGCGCGGCGGCTGGCGAATCGGGCCGCCGGTCGTTCAGTGCACCGCTGGCAGCAGCGCCGCAACGCGGTTGACGAAGGCCGCCGGGCGGCCGTAGTCGTAGTGATGCGGCAGGATCTGGCGCTTGCCGTGGATTTCCAGCGCCATGGTGGGGAAACCCTGTCCGCCTACTTCGCGCAGCAGGCGGCGACTGGCCTGCAGATGTTCGATCGTGGCGGTGCCCTGGAGCTGGGCGAAGCTGCGCTCGAACGCATCGCCGTCGACGCCGGCTTCGACCGCCAGCTCGGTGAGCACCGAGGGCTCGACCACGCGCAGGCCGCGCTGGTAATGCGCGTTCTGGATGGCCACCAGGAGCGGATAGGCCTTGCCGGCGTCCAGTGCGTCGGCGGCCAGCAGTGCGGCGGTCGGCGGCAGCGAAAACAGCACCGTGCCCTGTTCGGCCAGCAGGCCTTCCAGGTAAGGCTTGCCGAACGGCTGCCCGCTCAGCGAGCCGATGCGCTCGTCCGCATGCACGATGTGTGCGGCCAGTTCGGGGTCGAGCGTGCGCGCTTCGTCGAACAGGCCACCGCCATGGAGCCGGATGGATACGCGGTCGCCGAGCGTGTCGGCGACCGCGCTCACCAGCGGCTGGGCGGCATAGCACCAGCCGCACAGCGGATCATGGATGTAGTGCAGGGTGGCAACAGCCATTCAGGACGCCGGGCCCTGCTGGTCGAGCCAGCGCTCGGCATCCAGCGCGGCCATGCAGCCGAAACCGGCCGAGGTGACGGCCTGGCGATAGACATGGTCGGCCACGTCGCCGGCGGCGAACACGCCCGGCACCGAGGTCATGGTGGCCATGCCCTGCAGGCCCGTGCGGATCTTGATGTAGCCATCGTGCATGTCCAGCTGGCCGTCGAAGATGCCGGTGTTGGGCGTGTGGCCGATGGCGACGAAGAAGCCGGTGGCTTCGATGTCACGGGTCTCGCCCGTGTTGATGTCCTTCACGCGCACGCCGGTGACGCCGGACTGGTCGCCCAGCACTTCGTCGACGGTGTGGTTCCACACCAGGTCGATCTTGCCGGCCGCGGCCTTCTCGAACAGCTTGTCCTGCATGATCTTCTCGGCGCGCAGCTTGTCGCGGCGGTGCACCAGGGTGACCTTGCTGGCGATGTTGGACAGGTACAGCGCTTCCTCGACGGCGGTGTTGCCTCCGCCGATCACCACCACCTGCTGCTCGCGGAAGAAGAAGCCGTCGCAGGTCGCGCAGGCGGACACGCCCTTGCCCTTGAAGTGCTGCTCGCTGGCGATGCCCAGGTACTTGGCGGTGGCGCCGGTGGCGACGATCAGCGCGTCACAGGTGTACTCGCCGGAATCGCCCTTGAGGCGGAACGGGCGCTGCTTGAGATCCACCGTGTGGATATGGTCGAACACCATTTCGGTATGGAAGCGCTCGGCATGTTCGGCCATGCGCTGCATCAGCGCCGGCCCCTGCAGTCCCTCGACGTCGCCGGGCCAGTTGTCCACGTCCGTGGTCGTCATCAGCTGGCCGCCCTGTTGCAGGCCGGTGATCATGGTCGGCTTCAGGTTGGCGCGCGCGGCGTAGACGGCGGCGGTGTAGCCGGCGGGGCCGCTGCCCAGGATCAGCAGTCGGCTGTGCTTGGTGACTGTGTTCATGCGTTCCTTCTGTTCCGCTTCAGAGGCGGTGGTGTTCGTGGATGTGTGTTGGCGAGGTCCGGCGAGTCGTGCCGCTGGCGGCGACCATGCCCGGGCGAATGGATCGATGGTAGGCGTTTTTCCACGGGGGCGGCGGGCTGGTCATCCGCCGGTCCGGCGTATCCCATTGACTTTACTGGCCATGTGGCAAGTGGTCTGCTTGCGCACCGTAGTGGAATTGTGAAATCCGCCTCCGCGTCATGGTTATAATCGTTCGGGTTTGCTGGCGACTTGTATCGTCATTCGCTCCAGCCCTCGCAGCGGTTTCCCTGAGACCGCGCCGCAGGACCGGAACGAGGCGTCCGAACCCGCAAGGATGGGGAAGACGCAGTGCCGATTCAAGGCTGCCGGACCTTGAGGTTTTGTCGCTCCGTCCCGCGGCGCGGCGTTCTTGCCACTTTGCTCCCACAGGATCTACTCCCCATGCGTATCGGTATCCCTTCCGAAACCAAGACCCTTGAAGGTCGTGTCGCCCTCATTCCCGCCGCTGCCGCCGACCTGGTGCGCCGTGGCCACGAGGTGTTCATCCAGGCCGGTGCCGGCGAGAAGAGCGGCTTCTCCGACGAGGCGTACGCCAAGGTCGGCGTGAAGCTGGTGCCGGACGCCGCCGCGCTGTACGAGGCTGGCGAGCTGATCGTCAAGGTGAAGGAGCCGATCGCCGGCGACCTGGCCCTGCTCAAGAAGCACCACCTGCTGTTCTGCTACCTGCACCTGGCCGCCGAGCCGGCGCTGACCAGGAGCCTGCTCGACATCGGCCTGACCGGCGTGGCGTTCGAGTCGGTGGAAGAGAACGGCGGCCTGCCGCTGCTGCTGCCGATGTCGGTCATCGCCGGCCGCATCGCCACCCAGATCGGCACCACGCTGCTGCATCGCCCGCAGGGCGGCAAGGGCAAGCTGCTGGGCGGCATGGCCTCCACCCCGCGCGGCAAGGTCGTGGTGCTGGGCGCCGGCGCTGCCGGTGGCAACGCTGCCGCGCTGGCCGCCGCTGCCGGCGCCAACGTGGTGGTGTTCGACAAGCGCCAAGACCGCCTGGCCGAAATGATGGCCATGGGCCCGAACGTCACCGCGCTGTATGCCTATGAGTCGTCGGTGGCCGAGGAAGTCGCCAACGCCGACATCGTGGTCGGCGCCGTGCTGATCCCCAGCGCCAAGGCGCCGCGCGTGGTCACCGAAGACATGGTCAAGACCATGGAGAAGGGCAGCGTGCTGGTGGACATCTCGATCGACCAGGGCGGCTGCTTCGAGACTTCGCGTCCGACCACCTGGAAGGAACCGACCTACGACGTGCACGGCGTAACCCACTTCTGCGTCACGAATATGCCGGGTGCCGTGCCGCAGACCTCGTCGGTTGCCATTTCCGCCGCTATCCTGCCGTACGTGCAGCGTCTGGCCGGCGGCAATGAATGGCGCCAGTTCGAGCCGCTGCGCGGGGGCATCAACGTCGATGGTGGCGAGCTGGTCCATCCGGCGCTCAAGGGTATGCTCTAAGCATCCCGCCAAACCGTCATCCCGGCCGGTGCCGGGATGACGAACAACGCAGACCTGAGGAAAAGGATGGCGCGTAGCGCGAACGTCAAGAAGGAAAAGGAGCGCGAGGGCCTCAGCGAAGAGCTGAAGCGCCGTCTGCGCGAGGCCGGCGCCCTGCTGTTGCTGCCGCTGGCCCTCTACCTGTTGGTCTGCCTGTTCAGCTACAACGACCAGGACCCGAGCTGGGGCCATGTCGGCACCGCCGAGCACGCCAGGAATTTTGGCGGCTCGGTCGGCGCGAACATCGCCAATGTGCTGCGCTACATCTTCGGGCTGGTGTCCTATTGCTTCCCGCTGCTGCTGCTGTTGCTGGGCGTGCAGGTGCTGCGCAACCACGGCGAGCAGGACGTGCAGCCCTGGGAACCCTCCCTGCGGCTGATCGGCTCGGTGTTCTTTTTCATCACCGCGCCGGCCCTGCTGTATCTCAATTTCCACGACGAACCCGTGCTGCCCCAGGGCGTGGGCGGCATCATCGGCATGTGGGTCGGCCGCGGGCTGCTCGGTGCGCTGGGCGACAAGGGTGCGCCGCTGTTGCTGCTGGCGACCTTCCTGGTCGCGGTGACGCTGGCGACCGGCCTGTCCTGGTTCCGCCTGATGGACTGGACCGGGCAGGGCGTGCTCCGTTTCGCCGGCTGGTTCGGCGGCAAGCTGCGCGAGGCGCCGGAAGTGATGGCCGCGCGCCAGGCCCGCGCCGAGCGCGACGTGGTCAAGAAAACCGAGGCCGTCAAGCAGGCCAGGCGCGAACCGGTGCGCATCGAAGTGGCGCCGGCGCCGGTGGTCAAGAGCGAGCGCGCCAAGCTGGAAACGCAGATCCCGCTGTTCACCGGTGCCTCCGCGCCGGGCGAGCTGCCGCCGCTGTCGCTGCTCGATGAAGCGCCGGAGCAGGGGCCGGGTTACTCCGAGGAAACGCTCGAGGTGCTCTCGCGCCAGGTGGAGCTCAAGCTCAAGGATTTCCGCATCGAGGCCAAGGTGGTCGGCGTCTATCCCGGTCCGGTGATCACCCGCTTCGAGCTGGAGCCCGCCGCCGGCGTGCGTGGCTCGCAGGTGTCGAGCCTGGACAAGGACATTGCACGTGGCCTGTCCGTGGTCAGCGTGCGCGTGGTCGACGTGATTCCGGGCAAGAACGTGATCGGCCTGGAAATTCCCAATACCCGCAAGCAGATCGTGTACCTGTCCGAGATCCTGCGTTCGGACAAGTACGATCAGATGAAGTCGCCGCTGGCACTGGCGCTGGGCAAGGACATCGCCGGTCGCCCGGTGGTGGCCGACCTCGCCAAGATGCCGCACCTGCTGGTGGCCGGTACCACCGGCTCGGGCAAGTCGGTCGCGGTGAACGCCATGGTGCTCAGCCTGCTGTACAAGGCCAGCGCCAAGGACGTGCGCATGATCATGATCGACCCGAAGATGCTGGAGCTGTCGGTCTACGAAGGCATCCCGCACCTGCTCGCGCCGGTCGTGACGGACATGAAGGAAGCCGCCAACGCGCTGCGCTGGTGCGTGGCCGAGATGGAGCGCCGCTACAAGCTCATGGCGGCGGTCGGCGTGCGCAACCTGGCAGGCTTCAACAAGAAGGTGAAGGACGCCGAGAATGCCGGCCAGCCGCTGCTGGACCCGTTGTTCCGCCCCAACCCGGAGATGCCGAACCTGGCGGCCGAGCCGCTGGAGCCGCTGCCGTACATCGTGATCATCATCGACGAGTTCGCCGACATGATGATGATCGTCGGCAAGAAGGTTGAAGAACTGATCGCGCGCCTGGCGCAGAAGGCGCGTGCCGCCGGCGTGCACCTGGTGCTGGCCACGCAGCGCCCGTCGGTGGACGTGATCACCGGCCTGATCAAGGCCAACATCCCCACCCGCATCGCGTTCCAGGTGTCGAGCAAGATCGACTCGCGCACCATCCTGGACCAGAGCGGCGCCGAGGCGCTGCTCGGCCATGGCGACATGCTGTACCTGCCGCCGGGCACGGCCACGCCCGAGCGCGTGCACGGCGCTTTCGTGGACGACCACGAGGTGCACGGCGTGGTGAACTGGCTGCGGGCGCAGGGCTCGCCGCAATACATCGAAGGCGTGCTGGAAGAAGTCCAGGCCACCAGTGACGGCAAGTTCATCAACGACTCCGGCCTGCCGCAGGATGGCGAGGAAGGCGGCGACGCCGAGGCGCAGCTGTACGACAAGGCCGTGCGCATCGTCACCGAGACGCGGCGTGCTTCCATCTCCGGCGTGCAGCGCCACCTGCGCATCGGCTACAACCGGGCGGCCCGCCTGATCGAGCAGATGGAGCAGGACGGCGTGGTCAGCGCCCCGCAGCACAACGGCAACCGCGAAGTGCTGGCGCCGCCACCGCCCAAGAACTGATCGCCAGCCTGTTTTTGCCCGTCATCCCCGCGCAGGCGGGGATCCAGCGACTTTGAGGCCGCGCCTGGCGCGGAAAGCACTGGATTCCTGCTTTTGCAGGAATGAGGATAGAAAGGGTTGCGGCTGTATCACCATTAAGCCGCTGCATTCCACAATTCGCGTATCCGCCTCACGTTCAAGGCACCCATGAAACGCTTTCTTCTCGTCGCCAGCGCCGCCATCGCCATCTCGCTGGGTGGTCTCGCCCATGCCGCCGGCCCGGCGCGCACGAAACTCGATGCCTTCGCCACCGGCATGCATTCGCTGACCGGCAAGTTCGCCCAGACCATGAAGGATGCCAACGGCCATCCGGGCAAGCCCAGTTCCGGCACGCTCGCGCTGGAAGCGCCGCGCCAGTTCCGCTGGGAGACGCTGGCGCCTTCGCGGCAGACCATCGTGGCCGATGGCAGCCGCGTGTGGCTGTACGACCCCGACCTGGAGCAGGTCACCGTGCGCGTGCAGAGCGCCGAGGAGTCGCACAGCCCGCTGACCGTGCTCACCGACGTCAAGCAGATGGACAAGGACTTCAACGTGGTCGAGCAGGGCGAGCATGACGGCCTGAGCTGGCTGCGCCTGACCTCCAAGGCCAAGGACCCGCAGTTTGACTACGCCGACCTGGGCTTCGACGCCAATGGCCTGGCCCGCATGATGTTCCGGGATCAGCTGGGCGCGACCACCGACATCCGCTTCTCGGGCTGGCAGCGCAACGTGCCGATTCCGCCGGACACCTTCAATTTCACGCCGCCGCCGGGCGCCGACGTGATCGGCGATGCACCGGTGATCACCACGCAGCCGATCAAGAACTAAGCGTCGTCGTGCTGCGTCAGCTGCCACGCTGGGCCTGGGTCGGCGGCGGCTTGCTGGCGCTGATCGCCGGCTGCATCAATGCCGTCGGCTATCTGTGCTTTCGGCATCAGCCGATCACGCATCTCACCGGCACCAGCACTGAACTGGGGCTGGCGCTGGCAAGCCTCGACGGTGGCGAGATCCTCCACTGGGCGCTCGCCATCGCTTCTTTCCTGGCCGGCGCGGTGCTCAGCGGCTTCATCGTGCAGCAGAGCACGCTGCGCCTCGGCCGGCGCTATGGCGTCGTGCTGATGCTCGAATCCCTGTTTCTGTTCACCGCGACTCCGTTGATCCATGCCGGCAGCGACCGGGGCCTGTACCTGGCGTCGATGGCCTGCGGCCTGCAGAACGCCATGGTCAGCACATACAGCGGTGCCTCGTTTCGCACGACGCATCTCTCGGGCATCTTCACCGACCTGGGCATCTACCTGGGCCAGCGTCTGCGTGGGCTGCCGGTGGATATGTTGCGCATCCACGTCTGCCTGCTGGTGGCGGGCAACTTCATTGTCGGCGCAACGTTGGGTGCCCTGGGCTTCATGGCGTGGCAAGAGCGGGTGCTGCTGGTGCCGGCCGTGCTCACCGGTCTGGTCGGACTGGCCTATGCCATCTACCGGCACCGCCATCAGGACTGAGCGTCAGCGGATCTTCGGCGCACGACGCGCGATCGATGGACGCAGCCCCGGCTGCATTCCTCAGGCGGCGGCGACGCAGCGGTTGCGGCCGGAACGTTTGGCCTCGTAGAGCGCATCGTCGGCGCGCGAGAGCCATTGCGAGAGCGATTCGCCTTCGCGCAAGGACGCCACGCCGATGCTGGCGGTGACGCCGATGGAAACACCCTCGTGGATCACCGGGCTGTCGGCCACCGCCAGGCGGATGCGCTCGGCCGCCGCCATGCCCTGTTCCAGCGTGCCGTCCGGCAGGCAGATCACCAGCTCCTCGCCGCCATAGCGGCCGGCCAGGTCGCCGCCGCGGCACTGCTCCAGGAGGGTGGCGCTGACGCTGCGGATCACCGCGTCGCCGGCCAGGTGCCCGTAGGTGTCGTTGATGTGCTTGAAGCGATCCAGGTCGAGCAGGGCGATGCAGGCACTGCCGGCGGCACTGACTTCGCGCACGCCTTCGGCCAGTTCGAGGAAGCGGCGCCGGTTGAACATGCCGGTCAGTTCGTCCGTGCTGGCGAGTTCGTCCAGCCGCCGGTTGGCGGCCAGCAGGTCGCGCGTGTGCATGTCGACCTGGCGCTGCAGCTGGCGGGCCTGGCGGTGCAGGTAGAGCGTGCGCAGCTGCACGAGTCCGAAGATCGCCGCGAGCAGCAACAGCACGGCGCCGATTGCCGCGGCCCGGGTTTCGTACCAGCGTGGCTCGGCCGCCACCCCGAGCGAGGCCTCGATCACGCGTGACTGCATGCCGCGCGTGCGGGCGCGCAGCCGCAAGGTGTAATCGCCGTGGGGCAGGTTGGTGTAGATCGCCGTGGGCAGGCTGCCGCGCGGCACGTCGATCCAGCCTTCGTCGAAGCCATCCATCTGATAGCTGTAGCTGGTTTCCGTCGGCGCCTGGAAGTCGATCAGGGCGAAGTCCACGCGAAGGCTGCGGTTGCGCGGGCCGACCTTCAGTGTTTCGCCGGTCCTGGGGAGTCTGCCGAATGGCATCGGGACGCCGTTGACCACCGCATTGGTGAGGGCCAGCGGCGCGTCGGCGATGCGCGGTGGCTGCCAGTCGGGGCGCACCACGGTCAGCCCGCCGAGGCCGCCGAACAACAGCTCGCCGTCCGGCGCGCGGGCGGCGGCTGCGTAGATGTAGCTGGAGATGCGCAGGCCGTCGCGAATGCCGAGGTTGTGCACGGTGTGCGTGGTGCTGTCGACCATCGAGACGCCGTTGGGCAGGCTCAGCCACGGGTTGCCCACGGCGTCGGACTGCACGGCATTGATGTTGTCGCTGCTCAGGCCCTGGCCGCTGCCGATGCTGCGGAAGCGATACGGCTCGCCGATTTCGTGTGGCTCCAGCATGGCCAGCCCGCCATAGGTGCCCAGCCACACGCCACCTTGCGGATCCGTGGCGATCGAGCTGACCAGATTGTTCGGCAGGCTGGCCGGGTCGCCCGGACGATTGAGCAGGTTGGTGAAGCCGTGGTTCTGCATGGTGTTGGCGGCGATGCTGATGCCGCGGTTGGTGACGTACCAGACCTCGTTGCCGACATAGGCGATGCGCCGCACCGTATCGCTGGCCAGGCTGCCGGGATCATTCGCGTCATGCCCGAAATGCGTGAGCGCGCGGGTGCGTGTGTCATAGCGATAGACGCCGTCGTAAGTGGCGATCTGCAGGTGGTCGCCGTCGACCAGCAGATGCAGCACCGGCTTGTCGTCGAGCGCAGGCACCACCGAGCCCTCGAGCGCCAGCGTGCCCGGGTTCACCCGTACCAGCCCTTGCGTGCCTACCCAGATGCTGCCGTCGCGCGTCTCGGCAAAGGCCTGCACGTCGCGGTGGGTCTGCTCGCCCTGCAGCTGCAGGTGGCGTATGTGTCCGCTGCCGAGATCGATGATGTCGATGCGTCCCGCGCTCATGCCCAGCCAGATGCGCTGGTGGTTGTCGACAAAGATGCCGCGCACGTTGGTGTTGGCCAGCGCGTGGTCGGGATGGGTGGAGGGCAGCACCGCGAAGGCGGTGCGCGCGTTGGGCTGGTAGTGCGCCGCGCCCAGGTCGGTGGCCGTCCAGATGTTGCCGCTGCGGTCCTGCATCAGGGCGCGGACGGAATCGCCGGGCAGCGACGAGGGCACGGCGGTGTCGTGCGAGATCTGCCGCACCGCCGCGTCGCCGGGCGAATAGGCGAGCACGCCGGTACCGTCGGTGCCGATCCACAGCGTGCCCGGCGCGATCTCCAGGAAGTCGCGCACCGTGGGGCGCCGCTCGTGATCGTGCTGGAAGCCGCTGAAGCCGGGGATGGCCTTCCACTGGTGGTCGCTGTCGAGATAGACCGCGCCGGCCTGCGTGCTGCCGACCCACAGGCGCCCCGCGCGGTCCTCGCGGATCGCCCAGATGCCGTCGTCCAGCGCGGTGGCGATGCTGCCTTGCGGTCGCGGTGGCCGGGCGAAGGTGTTCGAGCCGGCGCGGCGCACGAACAGGCCATTGCTGCTGCCCAGCCAGAGGTTGCCGGTACGGTCCTGCAGCACGCTGAAATTGCGCGGCGAGGGGCCGTCACCCGTGGCGACGTGCGCGATGCGGTTGGTGCGCAGGTCCAGGCGGTCCAGGCCGCGGTCGGTGACGATCCACACGCCGACATCGCCGTCGTGCGCCAGCGCGTAGATCTTGCGGTCGAGCGTGCCGGCCGCACCCACGGGATAGTTGTGGAAGCTGTTGTTGAGGGGGTTGAAGCGACTCAGGCCCCCCGCGCTGGTGCCGACCAGCACGCCGCCGTCGGGCAGGGCCAGCAGGCTGCGCACGTAGGCGTCGGGCAGGCCGGTACGGGCGCCTGCCGCCGCGGTGAACAGCTGCATGCGGTAACCGTCATAGCGGACCAGGCCACCCATCGTGCCGATCCACACCAGGCCCCGGTGGTCCTGGGCGATGGAGGTGGTGATGGAGTGGGGCAGCCCGTCGGCGATGCCCAGCCGGTCGAACCAGGGCATCTCGAACGGCGCCCAGGCGTCGTCGGCGCGTGCCGTTCCGGCGCAAGACAGCAGCAGGCAAAGCAAGGGAAACCAGAGGCGGTGGCGGTGCGGTCTGCGCATCCGGCGGCTCACCGGGCGCGTCGGGGCTGGCGCGGCCTGCTGCGCCGAAGGTCAGTCGGGGTGATCCGTCCCTGCGCCTTCCGCTTCATCGCCATGGTATTGGCCTCGCCGCGCGCCTGCTCCGCAGGTAGACACACATCATAGCGGCAGCCAGGCGCTGCCCGGCAACGGGCATGTCCTATCATCACGCCATGTCCTCCCTGATCCCGCCCCAGGGCGCCGGGCTGTTCCCGGAGCCCGACGACCTCAAACCCCTGGCCGAACGCATGCGCCCGCGCACGCTGGACGAGATCGTCGGCCAGCAGCGCGTGATGGCTCCCGGCAAGGCGCTGCGCCGCGCGCTGGAAGCGGGGCGCGTGCATTCCATGGTGCTGTGGGGGCCGCCCGGTTGCGGCAAGACCACGCTGGCCCTGCTCGTGGCGCGCTATGCGGATGCCGACTTCCGCGCGGTGTCGGCCGTGCTTTCGGGCCTGCCCGATGTGCGCAAGGCGCTGGCCGAGGCGGAGGCCAACTTTGCCCAGGGCCGCCGCACCGTGTTGTTCGTGGACGAGGTGCATCGCTTCAACAAGGCCCAGCAGGACGCCTTCCTGCCACACATCGAACGCGGCGTGATCATCTTCGTCGGCGCCACCACGGAAAACCCCTCGTTCGAGCTCAATTCCGCCTTGCTGTCGCGGTGCCGCGTCCACGTGCTGGAGGCGGTCACGCCCGATGACATCGTCATCGCGCTCAAGCGCGCGTTGGGCGACAGCAGCCGTGGCCTCGGCGACATGGCGCTGGAAGTGTCCGACGAGTCGCTGCACCTGATCGCCCGGGCGGCCGATGGCGACGTGCGCCGCGGCCTGACCCTGCTGGAAATCGCCGCCGAGCTGGCCGAAAACCACCGCATCGACGACGCCACCCTGACCCAGGTGCTGGCCGACCGCACGCGTCGCTTCGACAAGGGCGGCGAGCAGTTCTACGACCAGATCTCGGCCCTGCACAAGTCGGTGCGCTCGTCCGATCCCGACGCCGCGGTGTACTGGCTGTGCCGCATGCTCGACGGTGGCGTCGACCCGCTCTACCTGGCCCGCCGCATGACCCGCATGGCGGTGGAGGACGTGGGCCTGGCCGAGCCGCGTGCGTGGCGCATGGCGCTGGATGCCTGGGATACCTATGAGCGGCTGGGCAGCCCCGAGGGCGAACTGGGCCTCGCGCAGCTGGCCATCTGGCTGGCCATCGCGCCCAAGAGCAGCGCGGCCTACCAGGCCTACAACCAGGCGCGTGCCGTGGTGCGCGACACCGGCACGCTCGAAGTGCCCATGCACCTGCGCAACGCGCCGACCAAGCTGATGAAGGGGCTGGGCTACGGCCAGGGCTACCAGTACGACCACGATGCCGAAGGCGGCATCGCGCTCGACCAGCAGTGCCTGCCGGACCAGCTCGACGGCACCGTGTTCTATGAGCCGGTGGACCGCGGGCTGGAACTGAAACTGCGCGAAAAGCTGCTGAGCCTGCGCGAAATGCGGCGCAAGGCGCGCGGCCAGTGATGCCCCCGCGCCCGCGGCCGGCGCGGCTCCATCGTCCGAGGTGATGTGATGACTTTGGTCTGGTACTTCGATTTCATTTCGCCGTTCGCGTGGCTGCAATGGCCCAAGGTGAAGACCCTGACGGCGACCCGGCCGGTGACGCTGCGTCCGATCGTGTTTGCAGGCCTGCTCGAGCGGCTGGGCCACAAGGGGCCGGCCGAGATCCCGGGCAAGCGCGAATTCACCTATCGCCATGCACTGTGGCGTGCACGCCAGTCGGGTCGCGAGTTGCGCTTTCCGCCCGCCCATCCGTTCAATCCGCTCGCGGCGCTGCGCCTGTGCATCGCGGCGGGCAGCAGCGTGGACGCCACCGATGCCATCTTCGACTGGATCTGGGCCCGGGGGCAGGCCGGCGACAGTGCCGAGGCCCTGCGGCCGGTAGCTGCGCGGCTGGGCATTGCCGATCCCGCCGCGGCCATCGCCGAGCCGGCGGTCAAGGCCCAACTCCGCGCCAATTTCGAGGCGGCGGCGGCCGAGGGTGTCTTCGGCGTGCCGACCCTGTCGCTGGATGGCCGGCTGTTCTGGGGTGACGACGCCCATGAATTCGCGCTGGCCTGCCTGCATGACCCGTCGCTGCTCGACGATCCGGAGATGCGCCGGCTGGCCGAACTGCCCGTGGGCGTGTCGCGCAGCGGCTGAGGTGGGCGCCACGCTGCTGCAGTGGCCCTTGCGGGCCGTTGGCGGGCGAGCCTAGATTCTTCGCACCACAGGTTTCGAGGGAGGTCGGGCCATGCGTGTACTCGTAGCAGCACTGATGGGCGGCATCGTGATGTTCCTGTGGGGCGCCATCGCGCACATGGCGCTGGGCCTGGGCGATCCGGGCATCCGGCTGCCTGCGCACGAGGACGCCGTGCTGAGCACCTTGCACGAGGGGCTGGGCGACAAGGCGGGCGTCTATATCCTGCCGTCGATCGACCCCGCCAAGATGCGCGACAAAGAGGTGATGGCCGCTTACGCCACCAAATCCAAGGCGTCGCCGTATGCCTGGGTGGTGTACATGCCGCAGGGCGACGATCTGTCCGACATGAGCCGGCAACTGCCCCGCCAGTGGGCTTCGGACACGCTGTCGGCGCTTGCGCTGGCCTTCGTGATGGGCCTGGCGGCCTTCAGCTTCATGACGCGCCTGGGGATCGCGCTCGCCGCGGCGCTGTTCGCCTGGCTCAGCACCCTGGTGCCGTACTGGAACTGGTATCGCTTTCCCACCGACCTCACCGTCGCGGCCCTGATCGAGCAGGTCATCGGCTGGCTGCTGGCCGGTGTGGTCATGGCCTGGTGGCTCGGGCGCGGCGGCAAGACCGCCTGAGACCGGGCATCGTCGCGGGCCGGGCACGGCCCGCGACATTGCGGCCATTGCGGCCGGGCAGCGATAATCCCGGGCTCCGAGTCAATCCCTGGATCGATCATGCTGGACCCCGCACTGCTGCGCTCGCGCCTGGCCGAAACCGCCGAGCGCCTCAAGGAGACGCGTGGCTTCACGCTCGACGTGGCCGCCATCGAGGCGCTGGAGAGCCAGCGCAAGCAGCTGGCCACCGAGACGCAGGAGCTGCAGAACCTGCGCAACACGCGGTCCAAGGCCATCGGCCAGGCCAAGGCCAAGGGTGAGGATGTCGCGCCGCTGATGGCCGAGGTCGCCGGCATCGGCGACAAGCTCAAGGCCAACGAGCACGCGCTGGCCGAGGTGCAGGCGAAGCTCGCCGATATCGCGCTGAGCCTGCCCAATATCCCGCATGAGTCCGTGCCGCTGGGCCAGGACGAAACCGAGAACGCCGAACAACTGCGCTGGGGTACGCCGCGCACGTTCGACTTCGAGGTGAAGGATCACGTCGACCTCGGCCTCCGCCACGGCTGGCTCGATGCCGACGCCGGCGCCAAACTCTCGGGCACGCGCTTCACCGTACTGCGCGGCCAGCTGGCCCAGCTGCATCGCGCGCTCGCCCAGTTCATGCTCAACCTGCACACGGGCGAGCATGCCTACCTCGAATGCAACGTGCCGCTGATCGTCAATGGCGACACCATGCGCGGCACCGGCCAGCTGCCGAAGTTCGAGGAAGACCTGTTCGCCACCCAGGTCGGCGACAGCACGCGCTACCTCATTCCCACCGCCGAGGTGTCGCTGACCAACCTGGTCGGCGACAGCATCGTCGAAGCCGACGCCCTGCCGATGCGCCTCACCGCGCACTCCATGTGTTTTCGGGCCGAGGCGGGCAGCTACGGCCGCGACACCCGCGGCATGATCCGCCAGCACCAGTTCGAGAAGATCGAAATGGTGCAGATCGCCACGCCCGAGCAGTCGCATGCGCAGCTCGAGGAAATGGTCGGCCACGCGGAAAAGGTGCTGCAGCTGCTTGGCCTGCCGTACCGCAAGGTGCTGCTGTGCACCGGCGACATGGGCTTCGCCGCCATCAAGACCTACGACCTGGAAGTGTGGCTGCCCAGCCAGAACACCTACCGCGAGATCTCCTCGTGCTCCAACTGCGGTGACTTCCAGGCCCGCCGCATGCAGGCGCGCTGGCGCAACCCCGCCACCGGCAAGCCGGAGCTAGCGCATACGCTCAACGGCTCCGGCCTGGCCGTCGGCCGTACCCTGGTCGCCGTGATGGAGAACTACCAGAACGCGGACGGCTCGATCACCGTGCCCGAGGTGCTGCGCCCGTACATGCGCAACCTCGAGCAGATCGCCTGAGGTCGCCGCCATGGGCACCCAGCGCTGGGACAAGGTTGAACTCACCGCCAGCTACACGCTGCTGACGATCCTTGCCACCGAACTGCTGACGCGGCTGGGGCTGTTCACCATGTTCCCGCTGCCCCCGGTGGACATGGTGCTGTCCGTGATCGCCACCGTGCTGGTGATCGGCGCCTTCTGGTTCGCCCGCCACAGCCGCCGGGCCCGCTTCTGGATCATCGGCTTCGCCGCCGCCACCCAACTGGTACCGATGGTGGTCCGCCAGCCGGTCCTGCTGCTACCCCTGCTAGGCGCCGCGATCCCCGTGGGCATCATGCTATGGGCGATGCTGGCGCTGGCCAGGAAAGGGCAGGGATCGGCACGCCATTCCTGATAGGATGTCGCCCCGACAACGATGAGCCCCCTGTGGCCCGTCGTTCCCGCGAAAGCGGGAATCCAGTGCCTCCGGTGCGGACGATGCCCGGAATCAAACTGCCGTAGTGGCGCGCAGCGCGCGCCTGCCGCGGAGACAAATCGGAGAGATGGCCGAGTGGTTTAAGGCAGCAGTCTTGAAAACTGCCGTAGGTGTAAGCCTACCGTGGGTTCGAATCCCACTCTCTCCGCCAGAAACGCAAAGCGCCCCTATGGGGCGTTTTGCGTTTCTGATGGACAAACTGGGTAAGAACCCACCCGGTTCGACAAATTTGTCGGGAGCTTGTTGGACAGCCGCAGGCTGGCCCCGCAGCGCGTAGCGTGGAGGGGTTGGGTGCATGGATGCACCCGACCATCCGACTCTCTTCGCCAAGAGAATGAAGCGTCAGAGGGGAAAATGACTCTGACCCCTTTGTTCTGGGTGGTTGCGATCCGCCATGAGCCTGCGGCCCGGAAGGTGAGCTTTCCCTGGCCCGCCGATGTCAACCGGATGCCAGCTTGTCCAGCGCGTAGCGTGCCTCGGCTGCAATCTGCTCGATGCGCGTGCAGGCACCGTCGTTCCGCAGCGACTCCATGGATGGTCCGAGCGCATTGCGCACTGTTCGCTCAGCCACCGCTTGCGCCTTGCGCCACTGTGGCATTAGCGGCCCGGAGGTCAATGTGCGCACGCGGGAAGCAGCACCCAGGAATCGTGCCGCCTGACGTACCTCACCACACTCACCCAACAGGTAGGCTGCACCTTCGACGCAACTGGCTACCCCACGCCAGTGTTCCAGTGCAGCGAAGACGTCAATGCAAGTCAGCCAGTCTTCCGCCGCTCCTCGCTGCTGACCCAGATAGTGGCGCTGCAAGGCACGGTTGACCAGCACATACACCGATTGATACTTGCCATAGCCGGGAACGGATACCGCCTCGAACGCCTCACTGAGGCAGGCCTCTGCTTCACCATGGCACTCATCCAAGGCCAATGCTACGCCACGCGCCAGCAAGGCCATGGAGCGCAGCCACGCATCGCCTTCTGCATCCGCCATCGCCAGCGCCAAGTCTGCGTTGCTATTCGCCCCGGCGGAGTCCCCCGAGGTTGCCAGCTCAATGGCCAGGACGGCTTGGCCTGCCGCGGCCAAACGCGGATCTCCGGCATGCCGTGCCACCTTGATGCCCTCGCTGAGCAGTTCCTTTGCGCGGTCGTGTTGTTGGGACTGGTGGTACATGATTCCGCACGCGATCAGGGCCCGGGCACGCTCCCGCGTTGGCGCCTCTTTCGCGCGCAAAGCCAGATCGAGCCATTGCGCGGATTCATCGTAGTTGGCGCACATTCTGAAGTACCAACAAAGGTTGCCGCTCAAGGCCAAGGCGTCCTCGGCGTTTTCTGGCTTCGACAGGGCGTAGTCGAGCGCCGCATGCAAGTTCGCCCAGTCGCGCCTGATTCGATCACGCCACTGTTGCTCACAATCCCCCCATATCTCCGCATCGGCGCGATAGGAGAGATGCACGAAATGGGCGAGATGCGCACTGCGCATGCTTGCTTCATTGCCACTCTCCGCCAGTTTTTCCAGGGCGAATAGCCTTACGCTATCCAGCAGTCGGTAGCTCGGAGGGCGGGTTGTAGGGTCAGCTACCAGCAGTGATTTATCGACCAGTGCACCGAGCACGTCCATGACCTGCTCATCGTCCAGCTTGACCACTGCACCCACCGCGTTGGCGCCTCTGAGCGTGCAGGTTCCGACAAAAACCGCCAGGCCACAGAGCAATGAGCGTTCGCTATCTGAAAGTAGCGAAAAACTCCATTCAATCAACGCGTGGAGGGTCTGATGGTGGGCTGGGCGGCGTGGGCAGGTCTCGGCCAGACTGAGAAGATGGGCGTCCATTCGACTTAGCAGCTGCTCCGGACTGAGCAAGCGCAGTCGAGCCGCCGCAATCTCAAGAGCGAGGGGCACGCCATCCAGTTGGCGACACATCCGGGCGACAACGGATCCATTTGCCGGCGTCAATGCAAACTTCGATGCGAACGCGCGAACGCGTGCCAACAGCAATTCGACGGCTGGCACTTTGGACAAGCGCGCGATGTCGTCGTCCGTGACCCATGTTTCCGCAGGTGGTACGGCTAATGGCGGCAGCCAGTACACGATCTCGCCGGGGCAATTCAGGCGGTGCTGGCTGGTAACCAGCACCCGCAGCTCCGCGCTCGATGCCAGTAAAGCGGAGATGATTGCGCCCACCGGTCCCGCAATCCGTTCGCAGTTATCAAACACCAGCAATGCGTGCCGGGTACGCAGCAATTCACTCAGGCGCTCAATCAAATCGTCTACACCTGCGGCCATGCGTACATCAAACAAGCCGGCAAGCCAGTGCGACAAACCCTCGCCGTCGGCATGCGTGGTGCAATCGAGCCACCATACCCCGTCGGTGAAATCTTCGGCGCTCTGTCTGGCCACTTCCAACGCGGCCTGCGTCTTGCCGATACCTCCCGAGCCGGCAATAGTTACCAGGCGAGCATCGCGAAGAAGTTGCTTGATTTGCTGCAGGTCTGCGTCGCGCCCGATCAAAGGGGTTAGGCGCTCCGGAAGACGAACTCGTGCCGGTGGAGCGACGCAATGCGCGGACGCCGCTTCAGATGGCTGGCCTTTCAGGGTGGCGATGAAGCGGTAGCCCAGCCCGTACACGGTCTGGATGTAGCGCGGCTGGCTGCAGTCGTCCGCCAGGGCGTGGCGCAATTGAGCTATGACGCGACTAAGTGTAGAGGGCGTAACGTAACTGTGACCCCATACGGCATCCAGCAGGTCATCGCGGCTGAGCAATTGGCCAGGATGCGCCAGTAACTCCACCAGGACCGCAAAGGCTTTCGGCTCCACATTGACTTCACATCCGTCGCGCACCAGCCTGTGGGCCCACACGTCGACCACGACATCCGCAAACGCAAACGCGGAAGCTTTCGCTGGACTTGCCGAGTAGCTAGCGCTGCCCATGTCCAAGCACACCTCTTTGGACGTGGCCAAGGCATTCCGTGCCGAGTCGAATCTCGATGTTTCGTCACCGATTCATCAACGAGCTACTTCAAAAATAGTGTCAGGGACAATTTCATGGGTTCGTTCGACCGGACTTGCCGAAATGGAACCCGGCACCTTTTCTCTCGTCTGCATGAGTTACCGGTGGGAGAAATCGCTTGATCCGTATTTCAAATAACAGGAAACGGCCAGAAATCCGGCCATGAGCCGGACCGACCGGGGCATGGGCGATGGCACCGATCAGGCATCCAAGATGACTCGGGTGCGCACACCGGATCCGCCCACGGCCCGAGACTTGGGTCGGAAGCGGACCTTTCAAAATCTGCTCTATTAGGCGCACGCTTTCTCAACGCGTAAAAATGGGGTCAGAGTGACTTTGTGGTCCGAAAGTGTCTCTGGCCCCTTTGTATGTCATCCGATTCGGCATGCAGGAGAGTTGATCGATGAGCACATCTGCCTTGGTTTTGACACTCTTCATCGCATGGGCGCTCTACTTGCTTGTGCTCATGGAGGCCATTCGCTCTTATCTGGTCGTCTCCGGGCGTGCCAGATCCAATGAGTTCAAGCCTGACAACGCGAACCTCTCGCCGTTTTTGCAACGACTGGCGCGGGCACATGCCAACTGCATCGAGAGCCTTCCTGTCATGGGCGGCCTTCTTCTTGTGGCCATCGCGACCAGTCGTACCGAGGTCACTGACACGCTGGCTCCGTGGCTCCTGATTGCCCGCATTGCCCAGTCAATGACTCATCTCGCCTCCTTGAGTGTCATCGCGGTCAACACGCGTTTTGCCTTCTTTGCCGTACAGCTGGCGATTGCGGTCTACTGGACGTGGGCCCTGCTTGCACGCTAGGCCGTGCGTTCGCATGCCGGGGAGGTCCGCTTCCGCCCCGGAGCGGACATTGCGATACTTGCCCAGGGACTTGTGAAGGGGCGACATGGGGATGGCGCGGGAATGGAACCTGAGTTGGCGATTGCGGCTGGGTATCGTGTGCCTTGCAGTTGCCTACCTGCTGGTTGCCTGGTTCTGGAGCGAGCACCACAGGTCCATCATGTCTTCCGCCTATGACTGCGCGGCGATGTTCTTGATCCTGGCGCTTGTTCCGCGGCGGACGCGTTTATGGGTCGCAGTTTGCGTTGCGCTTGGCGTGCCATTGCTCGTGCGACTTGCGTTGGACTCATTCCATCTATCCCAGTAGGCGTTGGGTACGGGTGTCCGCTGCCGACCCGCAGCGGACACCGACTCGCACAAGAATCACCACGCCGGGGGGCATGCAGATGATTCATCGGTTGATCGGCAGTGCCGTTGTCGTGGCCTGGCTCTGGCTGACGTTCCATCTGGGCCTGCTTATCCCCAATCTGGATGCGGCGGCTTCGTCGAGCGTCTACCGGGCGGGGAGTGGGGCCATGTATGTCCTGGGCCTGCCGGTGGCAGCGGCGGCCCTGTTGATCTATCCGGAATACTTTGTCGATCGATTCAGTCCTGTCTCGGGCTTGACCGGTGAACCTCTGCTGGGCGTCGGCGTCTGGCGACTCCTTGGCTATGTGGCCCTGCTGATAAGTTGGGGTCTGCTGGAGCTGTTCCGGGCATAGTGCGCCGGGATCGGACGACGGGCAGCCATAGGCATGCCCGGCCGCTATCGAACCCGGACGGACACCGTCTGGCTTACGGGTAAGCTTGGGAAGGAGTCGATCCGGTACAGGGGATGTTTCATGCGGGCGACGATGACTGGGCTGGCGTTCCTGCTGGCAGGGATGGGCATGGCGGCCATGGCCCAGGTGGGGCCGACCGCTTCGGGCAGCGACCTCCATGCGCGCGACACCTATTTCCGGGCGTCGTGGAAATCCACCTGCTCGGTTCCGGGCGGTCCTTCGAGCATCGCGTTCACCTCGGCTGGCGGGGATGCCACCGAGGACGATATGCAGGTGGTTGCGTCGTGGCCGGACGGGTCGACGACCCATCTGGGATTGACGCCGGGGCTCTTTCCGCAGTCCAGCGGGTTTGCCGGCGGAAGTGGTGGCTGCGAGGGGATCGGGGTGACGCTGCCACGGCAGGATCAGATGCTGCTCTGGATTGAGCGTGACGAGAGACCAGCCAGGTCCCGCATGGCGCTGGTCTTGCTCGACACAAGCCAGCGTCGCGTGCTTGATGTGGTAAATGACGCGGGTAACGAACTGTGGGGCGACGAACCTTGCTTGTCCAAAGCGCAACCCGGCCTTTACGAGGCCGTACTTGTCGGCGCCTACCAGGATCGCGGCCCGACCGCGGAGCCTCTGCCGCTACCGCGCATCATGCGCATTGAAGTCATTGGCAACCGGCTGAGACTGACCTGGGGTGACTGGCTGACAAGGTCGCACAGGAAAGGCAAGTGCTTCGATGCATAGTGGCGGGACGATCCATCCGCTGTAGCGTCCGTTTTCGATCCCGTACCGACATCAATGACTTGGATCGATCATGCCCCGATGGCTCAGGAGAAGTCCGTGTTGCTTGCCACCGCTTTGCTGCTGTTGGGAATGGAAGGATCGATGACAGCGGGCCCGACCGTGGCTTCCGTCATCGGTGATTGCTGGAAGGGCCGCAACCATGCAGGCATGAGTGCCTGCGTTGAGGCTCGCGCGAAGAAGGCCCAGAAAGACCTGGCCCGGGCGGAAAACGTCGCCAGCGACGCTATCCAGGCATCAGCGGACGAGCCACCGGGCTTCCCCCCATACCGGAAGGAGGCCTTGGCCAGGCTCCAGCGTGCATCCCGCGACTTCTCGCAGTATGTGGCCAGCGAGTGCGCCTACCAAGCATCCCTTGCCGGCAAGGGTAATGGCGCCGAGGATGTCCGGCTGGCCTGTGTCGCCGTGCTGGACGAGGCGCGCGCCGCGCTCATGAGCACCGCCCGTCCCGTTCCATAGACGTCATTCGACAGTGTTTGCTTTCGACCACAAGCGGGTACGCTCGACTCTCACGCTCTCGATAGAGCCCATGGCGTTCTCGTGAGTGATGGCCACCGCCGTCGCCTTCACGAGGAGGCGACGGATGGCGAACCACATCTGCCAACCAAGGAAGTAGTGCAATGAGAACGATCGAGACCTCGCCACAACTGTATGCGCGAACCGGTGGCTTGCTGTACCTGCTGATCATCCTGTTTGGCGGCTTTGCCGAGGGGTTCGTGATGAACAAGCTGGTGGTGGCCGGCGATGCTGCAGCGACGGCCCAGCACATCCTGGCTGCGCCGGGGCTCTGGAACCTCAGTGTCGCCGGCAATCTGCTCGTGCCGGTATTTGCCGTGGCGCAGGCATGGATCTTCTATCTGTTGCTGAGGCCGGTGAACAAGCAACTCGTTTTGCTCTCCGTGTTCTTCATGCTGGTATCCCTGTCCGTGGAGGCCGTCAGCAAGTTGTTCCTGCTTGCCGTCATGCCCATCCTGGCAGGCGGCAATCACCCGGCGGCGTTCGATCCCCTGCAGGCGCAGGCCCTGGCGCATCTATCGCTGATCATGCATGACATCGCGTTCAACATCGCCCTGATTTTCTTTGGCTTCGGCTGCCTGGTGGATGGCTATCTGATTTTCAGATCGGGCTACCTCCCCAGGCTGATCGGACTGCTGATGCAGCTTGCCGGCCTGTGCTACCTGGCCGCCTGCCTGGCCGCGCTGCTTGCCCCGGCCTTCGCCGATGTGATCACGCCCGCCATCCTGGTTCCGTCGCTCGTCGGCGAGGCGTCGTTGTGCCTGTGGCTGTTGATCAAGGGCGTCAATGTCGCGAAGTGGAACGAGCGCACGAGCATGGCGAAGGCGAGCGAGGCCCTGGCCTTGATATAGGAACGCCCGGTGGACGCGGACAAAGTCGTCTGCCCCAGGCGATCCGCTCGGGAATCGTCTTTGGTTGATCACTGCAAATGAATGACAGGGGAGGTTAGTTCGATGACTTTGAGCGTGAAAAGCATCTTCCAGAAAGATGGCAGGCATGAAGGCGTGCGTCGCATCCATGTTTACCTGCTGCGACTGGTCTACATCCTGATGTTCTTCGTGCTCGGCAAGGACACGTGGACACATATCCTCGTCCATGAGGGCCCCTGGGAGCCCAATGACGCGATGGCATGGTGTGTGTGGACCGCGTTTGCGACGCTCGCGGCGCTGGGCATCATCCGTCCCCTCAAGATGCTGCCGATCCTGCTGCTGGAAATATTCTACAAAGTGCTGTGGCTGATCCTCGTGGCGTATCCCCTGTGGTCGACGAACAGCCTGGCCGGCTCTCCGTCCGAGGGCATGACCATGGCCTTCCTGTGGGTGCTGTTGCCAATACTCGTCGTGCCCTGGGGGTATGTCGTTGCGACTTACATTTACCGGCCGAAGGCGGGCTGAGCAGCCGCTGGACGCCCGGTCGATGGGGGCCTGATGTGGCGCATCGCCCATGTCCGCTGTCTACCCGAAGCGGGCATGGCGATGCCGTTCGTGCCAGGGGGCGCGGCGCCCCGGATGAGCTCGCCATCGGCGACGGACCTCACAAGGGCAAGTCCTTGCCCGCCTGCTCGCTGATGAGGTACTCGGCGTACCAGTCCGGCCAGTTCTCGTCGCGTTGGCCCCCCATCCGCTTCTCATGCTCGCCGTGCGCGGTCTCCGCCCGTCGCAGCGCAGCGGCGAGCTCTTTCGTCGAGGTGAAGCTGGTGAAGTCGGTCTCCACGCGACCCGGCGCACGATGGGTGATCTCCTGGAACAGCCAGCCATTGCCGTCCGGATCGCTGAACGAGGCGAACGAGCGGTAGCTGCCGCGCTCGGGATGCGGGCCGCTGATCCGGACCCGCCCGAACAGATAGGGTTCGTCGGGCCCGGCGTAAACGCCGGCGCCGTCGTGGAACACTTCGCTGATCGCCACGCCGCGACTGAGCAGGTCCTTTCGTGCCGCCTCGAGGTCGGAGACGATCAGGTACAGGCCCTGGGCCGAACCGGGCGCGGCCGCCGTCACGTTCTTGCCGAAGATGACCGAGCAGCCGGAGCCGGGAGGCGTGAACTGGATGACGCGGAAGTAGCCGTCATCAGAGGGGTAATCAGCATCCAGCCGCCAGCCAAGGTCGCCGTAAAAGCGCTTGGCGCGATCGACGTCCGACACCGGGATGACGACGATCTCCAGCTTCATGTCCATACCCCGCGAGGGCGGGGTCTCGGCGGCAGGGCTGCTCATGGGAACCTCCGACAGCTTGGGCCGCAATGCGGCCTCTGGCAATGACCACTACAAGAGATGACGCGCAATACCGGGGCGTTCGCGCCAACCGGAAGAGTGTGGCGCAAACGAGATGAAGCGGTCGTCGTCGCGGGGGCAGGGCAGGCGGGGAATCAGCGGATGCCAGGGGTCGCGCGTGCATCAGACGCCGCTGGCCGGACACTCGTAGAATGACTCGCCCAGCGTCCTTTCAGGCGGGATGGAAGGCATGGCAGGTCGGGTGCACTGATGCGTGTTCGTCGATGGGAGGTTGCCATGTGCTACAGCGCCGAGATCAAGGCCGACTACAAGCTCTTCGTCCGCATCTACGGAGCCGTCATCAGCATCAAGCGCTTTACCGAGTTGTTCTGGGAAAAGCGGGAAGACGGCGGATGGACCAAGATTCCCAAGGCGATGCGCGATGCCTTCCGCCAACCCGAAAGCGAGCAAGGATTTGAGCTGGCCAAGCTGGTCGCCGAGGCGGACCGCGAGCAGGGCGTCGCGTATCAGGCGGAGCTGGACGCACAGGCTGAACGCCTGGGCAAGGCCGAGCAGGTGCTGGCCGGTCCCAGGCCGACCAGGAAGGCCGCCGACGACCAGCGCATCGCCACCAACAAGATCAAGGCTGCCCGGCGCAGTCTCGATGACCTCCTCCGGCGTGAGCCCGAGACGAAGGATTCACGCATCTATCCGGGCAACTACGCGCCCGTGATGATCGTGAAGGACGGTCAGCGCGTCGTGGTGCCCATGCGCTATCAGTGTCGCTTGCCGGGCTGGAATGAAAAGACCGAGCGGCAGTACCCCGGAACCTATAACGCGCGCCGCGACAATCTCGAAAAGACCTGGGGAAAGCTGTTTGGCCATCGTCACGGCATCATGATCGTGACGCGGTTTTACGAGAACGTGTCCCGGCACAAGATGGAGGGCAGGGAACTGGCGCCCGGCGAAAAGGAAGAAAACGTCGTGCTGGAATTCGACCCCCAGCCGCCCCAGGACATGCTGGTGGCGTGCCTGTGGAACCTGTCACCCGGCGGCGACCATGGCACGGACCTGTTTTCCTTCGCGGCCATCACGGACGAACCACCGCCTGAAGTGATCGCAGCCGGCCATGACCGCTGCATCGTGCCGATCAAGCCCGAGTACCTCGACGCCTGGCTCAACCCCGACCCGGACGATCTGGCCGGGCTGTACCGGATTTTCGACGATCGGGCGCGCCCGTATTACGAGCATCGCCTCGCTGCATGAAGGGACCCGGGAAGCCCGTGCACGGTGCCCGTCGTTTCCAGGCATCAAGTTCCTCGCCCCTCTGCCGATACGCGCTTGTTACTGACACTCGCCGGCTGCGCCAGGTGAGGAACGCAACAACGCGCCAGTGCACCGTCCGCTGAATCTGAGATGCAGCGCATGCTTTTCAGCGATGTAACCCAACCGCGGTAGCAATGGCGCGTGCCGGTATGTTCTCGTGTTGGGTGGCGCGGATCCGTTCGCATGGTTGTGCATGCGGGCAACACCGAGTGCGCCGACACCCACACCAATTTTCATTGCTAGGGGGCATATGAAAATTCACCCGACCGCTCGTCGACAGGCGGGCTTTACCTTGATCGAGCTGATGATCGTGGTGGCCATCATCGCGATTCTGGCGGCGCTTGCGATTCCGGCGTACCAGGACTACCTGATCCGTACCCAGGTGATGGAAGGTTTTTCGCTGGCGGAAGGACCGAAGGTTGCGGTCACCGAGTACTACGACAACGCAGGTCAATTCCCGACCACCCAGGCGCAGGCCGGGCTGCAGAATGCCAACACTTACGTCGGCAAGTACGTCAGTCGCGTGGATGCCGTCTCGCGGCCCGGCAATATCTTGGTGCACTTCGACAGTTCGGGCGGGCAGGAGGCCAATGCAGCGATTGGCGGCCTGCAGCTGGGGTTCTCTGCGGTCACCACCAATGGTTCGATCCATTGGGTCTGCACCAACCGCAACATCAACGGGATTCCGCTGAAATACCTGCCCACGAGCTGTCGCTGACGATACGCGCATGCGGTCGGCATGCATCACATGGGGCGAGCGCAGGCCGGCCCCATGAGGTGGTCGAAGCTTCGGGAGCCGGGGCGCGCGTCTTTCAGCCTCCGGCGTTACCGGTGTCGGCGATGCGCGCGAGTTCGTCACCCGAAGGCTGATGCCACGCACGCGCAGCGGCCATCAAGACCGTGAGCGAAACCATCGCCTCCGCCGCGAAATAGCGATACGTGTCTGACGGGAAGAGCAGCAAGTGCAAGGCCACGAAGCCCAGGCAGATGACGATCAGCGCACCTGCCTGATCCACCGTGCCGTGTGCCTTGCGCAGCAGCAGCCAGGCCAGGGCGAGCCCGAAGATCACGAACTGCGGTTGCCCGGCGAAGCCATACGCCGTTGAGAAATACGGCCGGACGTAGTCGACCAGGGTGTGCGAGGGCACCAGCGTGGCGGGGTAGGGCGTCTTGTGGATCAACGACATGTTGAACAGGGTCAGCCATCCATAGCTGCCGTTCGACACGGTGGCGTACAGGTACAGCGCGAGGGCCGCCAGCGCTGAGGCTACCGACACGGCCTTCCTGCCGTTGACGAAGGTATACGCCAGCACCAGCAGGGACAGGATCAGCATGTCGGTCCTGACCAGCGGCAGCAATGCGGCGACGACAAAGACGATGGCGCTGTTCCTGAGCAGGGCATGGATCGCCCATAGCGAGAAAAAGCAGGCCATGGCGTCAGGAGTGGACAGGCGCGCCACATCGAACAGGCCGCCAGCGACGGCGACAAACGGGAGCGCCCAGATGGGCGCGCCCAGGCGGCCGGCAAGCAGCGCCAGCAGCAGGACCGACAGCGCGGCAAAGCTGGCACTCACGATATGCGTGGCCCTGGGGTAGTCAAAGCCCAAGGCATGGACGAGCCTGAGCGACTGCATGTACAGCACGCGGATGCTGTAGAACGGCAGTTGCTGCTGCAGGGAGACCGGGTCGCGGAACACCGTGGCCCGGTAGTCACCCTGGATCAGCTGCGCGAAGGTGGCGGCGTCCACCGCATCCCGCAGACTGCCGTAGGTAGCCTCGTTGAGGTCGGCGCCACGGTGGCCTTCCGCGCTCAGCGCAACGGCGACATAGCCGATCTCGTCCCAGTTGTTGTCGGGCTTCTTCAGGCCGACCACCACCACCGCGCATGCGGTCAACAGCACCATCAGCAGGCCGGCGAGGCGCGACCCGGAGCGTTGCCTGTGTGGACCCGCAGTTCCTTCGGTTTGCATGTGCAGCCCCCTGTGGAGATCGCCCGGCGAGGCGCCTGGGTCATCCCCGTCGGCGCCCGCGCCATTCATATCCGAAAAGCTGATGATTTTCCGCAACTTCTTCCGTCGCCATGGTTGCCCGGCAGCATGATATTCACGCGTGCTAGACAGCGGGCTTGCTTAAGCTAGATCTGCATGGGTGACGCTCGTGGCTGGTGCGGATGCGCGGCCGCGGTGGTTCGCCAGCGGCGCGAATGCGCGGAAGCAACGCGTTGAAAGGGGCTGTTGCGTAACGGATTCCCTTCCTGGCGCGCACGCTACGTCGTCGCCGGCGGCATGGACTGCCGCCGGTTGCCACGGGCAGGGACGAACCTTATGGCTGGCAGATGGGCTCCGGCTGAATGACTCGGCCGACTGGGGAATATCGTGCGCGCTCTCGTATTCCGCATGCTGGTGATCCTTCTGGCCATCCATTCGAGCCAGGCGCTGGCCAATTCAGGGATGGAGGACGCGATTGCCGATGTGCTGGTATGGGCCATCGTGGTGATCGTGCCCATCGTCCTGGTCGCCGCGTTCTGGATGCTTCACATCTGGCCCGAGCGCGTGGCCGAAAAGCGCGACCATCCGCAGAAGGACGCCATCCAGGCGCTCTGCCTGCTGTCGCTGTTCTTCGGTGGCCTGCTGTGGCCGGCGGCGATGCTGTGGGCGTACATGCGGCCGGTGAAAGTGGTGACCGTCCTCCACCGCGGGGACGAGGAGCCGCACAACGAGCCCGGTACGACCGACCGGCTGGTGCTGGGTGATGTGACGCCGGCGGCACGCGAGGTGGTGTCGCTGCGTGAGCAGGTGGTTGCCTTGCAGAGACGTCTGGATGATCTGGACGCAGGACGCGCGCCGCCTTCGACGAGCTAGCGCATTCGTTGAAGGCAGCCGGCTCGACGAGTCCCGCCAGGTCACACCGTCTGGCAGGGTGTTTCCGCAAGCACGGAAGGTAGGCGCCACGTGGAAATCCTGATCCTTGGTATCTACAGCTTCTTCGTCTGGCTGGTCTTCATCAAGTTCAAATGGCTGCCGTGGAACATCTATTCACAGGTGGCGGTGGTCGTGATTGCCCTGAGCGGCATCACGGCGCTGATCCTTGTGCTCAATGTGGTCGCGCCCTCGTCCAACGATGTGCGCGTGCTGAATTACGCGGTGGAAGTGGTGCCGCGCGTGACCGGCCGCGTGACCGAGGTGCCGATCGAGGGCAATCGCCTGATCCGCAAGGGCACGCCGATCCTCAAGGTCGACCCGGAACCGTTCCAGATCAAGGTGAACCAGCTCCAGGCCAACCTGGTGAGCGCGGTGGCGACGGCCTCGCAACTGAAGCAGGACCTCAGTGCGGCGCACAACAACACCGAAGGCGCGATGGCCCAGCTCAACCTGGCGCGCACGCGCCTGAAGCAGTCGCAGCAGCTGGCCTCCAGCGGTGCGGGTGCGCACTACGACGTGGATTTCTACGAGTCCGAAGTGAAGCGCCTGCAGCCCGCCTACGACGCCGCCCAGGCCGCCGAGGCCAAGGTCGAGACTGAATTGAATGCGCTAGTGAACGGCGAACAATCGTCCGTCGCCTCGATGCGCGCCCAGTTGCAGCAGGCGAAATGGGACCTGTCGCAGACGGTCATCTACGCGCCGGCCGACGGCTACGCGATCAACCTGCAGGTGCGCGAGGGTTCCTTTGCCGCCGCATTCCCGCTGCGCCCGGTGATGACCTTCGTCGAGGTCCAGCAGCAGGTCGTGGCGTTCTACAACCAGAATGAATTGTCCCAGGTGGAGCCGGGCAACGAAGTGGAGCTCGCGCTGCCAACGGTGCCGGGGAAAATCATCAAGGGCGAGGTCGATTCCGTCGTGTGGGCGACCGGCCAGGGTCAATACCAGGCGGCGGGCGTGCTGCCCAATACGCCGGTGGAGGAGCCCCACGCGCCCGCAGCGCAGAAATATGCGGTGAAGATCAAGATCACCGACACGCACGGCTATTTCCTTGCCATGGGCGCGCGCGGCAACGGCGCCATCTATACCAACCATGGCGCGCCCATCCACCTGGTGAGGAAGGTACTCATCCGCGTGCAGTCGCTGACCAACTATCTGATCCTGAAACTGCATTGAGACCGGCATGACCATGAACGCGGTACGAGGGAGAGTGTTCTGCGCTGGCGTGGTCGCCGCGGTCGCCGTGCTCGGCGGTTGCGCCAGTCTCACCGCGCCCTCGCACCAGGATGCGTTCGACAAGGCCATGGCCGGCACCGACGTGCCGCCCGCGTGGAGCAGCGCCGCCGAGGCGCAGGCATTCCAGCCCGCATGGATCGGCTTTGCCGAGGATGCCCAGCTCAGGCAGCTGATCGATGAGGCCCTTTCACGCAACCCGGACATGCGCGCGGCGGGATACCGGCTCGAACAGGCGCGCCTGCAGATGAAGCTGGCCGGGGCCGACCTGTTGCCCACGGTGACGTTTGGCGCGAAGTATTCCGACTCGCTGCAACCGGCCAACGGACTGGACATCAACGGCTTCGGCGTGGTGCTGAACTGGGAACTGGACCTGTGGGGACGCGCGCGCGCCGAGAAGAAAGCGGGCGAAGCGGCCTATCGCTCGGCCGAGGCCGATTACGTGTATGCGCGCCAGTCGCTGGCCGCGGCGACGACGCGTGCCTGGCTGCTCAGCATCGCCGCCACGCGCCAGACCGCGCTCGCGCAGGACATGCAGCAGGCCTCCCACCGGCAGGCTGGGCTGGTGGCCGATCGCGAGCACGTCGGCAAGGCCTCGCGCCAGGACCTGGCCGTGGCCCAGGCCCAGGCACAATCGTTCGAGGACTCGGCGTATATGGCCGAGCAGGGGCGTCTGCAGGCCTTGCGCGCGCTTGAGCTGGTCGTCGGTCGCTATCCGTCGGCCACGGTGGCGGTGCCCGCCGCGCTGCCCGAAGGACTGCAGCCAGTTCCCGCCGGCGTGCCGGCGGATCTCATCGCGCGGCGGCCGGACCTGCTCGCGGCGCGCCAGCGTTACGAGGCGGCTTTCTTCAATCGCGAGGAGGCCAAGGCCGCGCGGCTTCCGCGCCTGGCGCTCAACGCGGGCGCAGGCCATCTCACCTCGGATTATGTGCAGTTCAAGAATGGCCTCGATTCCACCGTGTTTCCGGTGGGTGCAAAATTGCTGTGGCCGCTGTTCGACGCCGGTCGGCTGAAGACCAATGTGTTGATCCGCGACCAGCAGCAACAGGAGGCTGCCGCCGACTACGCCAAGACCATCCTGGTCGCGTACGGCGAAGTGGAGAACGCGCTGACCGCCGATGCGATGCTGCAACGGCGCGAACAGGTGCTGACGGGCCAGGTGGCGAGCCTGCGCACTGCGCTAAGCGCAGCGAACGACCAGTATCGCGTGGGCAAGGCCGACCAGTACGGCGTGCTGCAGCAGCAGCTTTCCCTCGATGCCGCGCAGATCGACCTGCTGCGCGTGGCCGCGGAGCGACGCACGCAGCGCGTGAATCTGCACCTCGCGCTGGGCGGCGATTTTGCCGCGCCGGCGCCTGAGGCGGCACCGGCCACCAGCGGTACCGGTGCCGCCGGCGGGCAGGCGGGCGAGTCCGTGACCCAGCTGCACTGAGCGTGTGCGCGGCCCGGGCTTTCCCGGCCAAGCCGAGGTTCAGGGCACCTGGTCGCCGAGGATCATCACGTTGAGTTCCCGCTGCTTCCAGAACATGTGGTGGATGCGCGGCTTCAGTTTTTCCAGCGCCGCGGCACCTGCGTCATCGTAGGTAAGCAGCACCGCCGGTCGCGAACCGTCGCCCGGCACGTGTTCGATCGCATCGAAGGGCGGAAAGCCGTATTTGTCGAGGAATTCGCGTACTTCGTCATCCGTCGTTCCCGGCTCGATGTTGCCCAACAATAGACGGGTCATAGTGGATCCTCCTGGCGCCGGTCGCCCGCGTCATTCGTCAGCTGCCGTGGTAACGCGCAACGGCCTGTTCGAGATTGAACAGCATGCGCTCCTCGCCCAGGGCCTGGCCCAGCGGTGACCGCCTCACCATGGCGAGCACGCCTGGCGTCAGGTCGACCAGCCACATCGAAATCCCCATGTTGCGTTGGCGCTGTTCGGCCTCGCCGAGCATCTTGAGCGCGGTGTATTCCAGGTCGAACACACCGCCGAGGTCCAGCACCACGACTTTCGCCTGTGCCTCGGAGACGAGGGGAAGAATCTTCTGGGCGACGCGATCGGCGTTGGCAAAGAACAGCCGCCCCTCGACGCGCAGCAACAGCAGGCCGGGGAAGGTCTCGTCCGCGGGATTCTCGGCAGAGAGCGGGCGGAACACATTCGTCCCGGGCTTGCGTCCCAGCACGTGCACCGGTGGGTCGGCCACCTGGTGGGCGAGGGCCAGCAGCGACACCACGATCGCGACCACGATGCCCTGCAGGGTTCCGAGCAGCATCACGCCGAACATCGCGACCAGCGCCCAGATGAACTCCGTGCGTCGCACCGCGAGGATCTTGCGAAACTCCTTGGGCTTGATCAGACCCACGGAATAGACGATCACCACGGCGGCCAAGGTCGCATGGGGCATGGAGCCGATGAAGGGGGCGAGAAACAGGATCGTGCCCAGTGCGAGGAGACCCGTGATCATTCCGGCCAGTTGCGAGCGCGCGCCGGCATGCGTGTTCACGGCCGTCTGCGAGGTGCCGCCGCCCGCCGGCATGGCGCCCATGAAGGCGCCGCCGATGTTGGCCAGGCCCGTGGCGAACAACTCGCGGTTGGCTTGCGCCGGCGGATCATCGCTGCGTGCGAACGCGCGACCCGCGGCGATGGTTTCGGTGAAGCTCATCAGCGCGATACCCGCGGCGGCCGGCGCGAGCTGCGCCAGCAGGTGCCAGTCCGGCAGGGTCACCGAGGGCAGGCCCGTGGGCACGACGCCGACAATGGAGACGCCGAAGCGATCGATGCCGAACAGGCGCACCGCGCCGATGCCGACGGCCACGGCGACCAGCGGGGCGGGAGCGCGTGGAATGAACCGTTCCATGGTCAGCAAGATCACCAGCATGGCGGCCCCGACCGCGACCGTCGGCAACGATGCATGGGGAATGCTCTGGATGGTGGCGAGCAGGTTGTGCGGGAACGAACCCTTCTCGATGTGCGTACCGATCAGCTTGGGGATCTGGTCCAGCACGATCACCGCGCCGATGCCCGCCTTGAATCCGATCAGCACCGGCTCGGAGATGAAATTGGCGACGAAGCCCAGCCGGAACAGGCCCGCGACGACCAGGATCGCGCCCACCAGCAAGGCCAGTGTCGCAAGTGTCGCCACCAGGCTGGCCGGATCGGCCGCCGGGCTGAGCTCGCCCAGCGCTGCGCCGGTCAGGATTGCCAGCGTGGTGGTCGTGCTCGTGCTGAGCGTGCGCGAGGTGCCGAACAGGGCGTACAGCAGCATCGGCACAAACGACGTGTACAGGCCCACCTGCACGGTGAGTCCGGCCACGGTGGCATAGGCCAGCGCCTTGGGGATGACCACGGCCGCGGCGGTCATGCCTGCAATGATATCGGGTCTCAGCCAGGCCTTCTGGTAGGCCGCCAGCCACTCGGGCACGAGCGGCAGCACCCGCCCTCGCGCATGGCGCGGACTGCCGCGAACGCCGGCCTGACGATCAGCATCGAACCCACTCATGCGCTGCTCCTTCCCGGGGTCACCATCATGTGCTTGGCGCGAAAGAACGTGCAGCCCGCATTGCCCGGGCGGGACGTCATCAGAACTTCTCGGCGATGTACCGCAATGGCTTCTCCGGTTCGCGATAGTCGCCGCGCTTCTGGCGTTTGGGCAGGGTCACTTTCTCCTGCGGCGTGCTCTTGTAGGGAATGCGGCTGAGCAGGTCGGTGATGATGTTGAGGCGGGCACGGCGCTTGTCGTCGGATCGGGCCACCCGCCACGGTGCGTACTCGGTGTCGGTGGCCGCGAACATGTCGTCACGTGCGCGCGAGTAGTCGTACCAGCGGCTGTACGACTTGAGGTCCATCGGAGACAGCTTCCAGAGTTTGCGCCCGTCGTGGATGCGCGACTCCAGGCGCCGCGTCTGCTCTTCCGGGCTGACTTCCAGCCAGTACTTGAGCAGGATGATGCCCGACCCGACGATGGCCCGTTCGACCAGCGGCACGGCCTTGAGGAAGCTCGCGACCTGCTCTTCGGTGCAGAACCCCATCACGCGCTCGACGCCGGCGCGGTTGTACCAGCTGCGGTCGAAGATGACGATCTCGCCCGCCGCGGGCAGGTACGGCAGGTAGCGCTGGATGTACATCTGGCTCTTTTCGCGGTCGGTCGGCGCGGGCAGCGCCACCACGCGGAACACGCGCGGGCTTACCCGCTCGGTGATGGCCTTGATCGTGCCACCCTTGCCGGCGCCGTCACGCCCCTCGAACACGATGCAGACCTTGAGGCCCTCGCGCTGCACCCATTGCTGCAGCTGGACCAGCTCGATATGCAGGCGTTCCAGTTCCTGCTGGTAGTCCTTGTTCTTCAGCCTGGGCGTTTCCGCAGGGCTGTCTTCGTTCGCGGCCTTCTTGTCTCTTGGCATGCCTTGCTCCCCGGTCATGGAGGCAGCCCCGGCAGCTGGCCGGCCGGCCCCCCGTGCACGAAAGCCTCGCGCCCAGGTCAACCGCCGCATGCCGACCGCAACGCGTCGCCATGCACGCCCGACCCAGGCTGCAAACCTTGCCGGGGCACCGTAGGTCAAGGCGCGCAAAGCCGGCGTGTAGAACCCGGGGCGCCTGCGGCAGCCGCCGGCGCGAGGGTCCCTACGGCAGCGCATGGCCGGGGCGGCAGGTTAATATCGCGGTTTGCGTCGTCCTCCCAGGAGCTTCCGAGTGATCATCAACCCCAAGGTGCGTGGTTTTATCTGCATTACGGCCCATCCGGTCGGGTGCGAGCACAACGTGCTCGAACAGATCGACATCACCAAGGCGCAGGGCGACCTGGGCGAGGGTCCCAAGCGGGTGCTGGTGATCGGGGCTTCCACGGGTTACGGACTGGCGTCGCGCATCACCGCGGCCTTTGGCTATGGCGCGGCCACGCTGGGCGTGTTCTTCGAAAAGCCCAGCAGCGAGACCAAGACCGGCACGGCCGGCTGGTACAACTCGGCCGCGTTCGACAAGCTCGCCAAGCAGGCGGGGCTGTTCAGCCGCTCGATCAATGGCGATGCGTTCGCCAACGAAACGCGCGAGCGCGCCATCGAGATCATCAAGAACGAAATGGGCGGCAAGATCGACCTGGTGGTCTATTCGCTGGCCTCGCCGGTGCGCAAGCTGCCCGAGTCGGGCGAAGTGGTGCGTTCCGCGCTCAAGACCATTGGCGAAACCTTCACCGCCAATTCGATCGATACCAACCGCGATACGGTGGTGCAGGCGTCGGTGGAACCCGCCACCGAGCAGGAAATCAAGGACACCGTCACCGTAATGGGTGGCGAAGACTGGAAGCTGTGGATCGACGCGCTCAGCAAGGCCGGCGTGCTGGCCGACCACGCCAAGACCGTGGCCTATAGCTACATCGGCACGGAGATCACCTGGCCGATGTACTGGCACGGCACGCTGGGCCAGGCCAAGCAGCACCTGGACAACACGGCCAGGCAGCTGGTTGCCGAGCACAAGGCCGAGCATCTGGAAGCTTACGTGGGCGTGATGAAGTCGGTGGTCACGCAAGCGAGCGCGGCGATCCCGGTACTGCCGCTGTACATCGCCATTTCCTTCCGCGTGATGAAGGAGAAGGGCATCCACGAAGGCACCATCGAACAGATCAACCGCCTGTTCCGCGATCGCATGTACCGCAAGGATCACGCGGCACCGGAAACCGACAGCGACGGTCGCCTGCGCCTGGACGACTGGGAGCTGCGCGACGACGTGCAGCAGCTGTGCAAGGCGCTGTGGCCGACGGTGACGACCGAGAGCCTCAACCAGCTCACCGATTACGCCGGCTACAAGCACGACTTCCTGCGCCTGTTCGGCTTCGGGCGCGAAGACGTGAACTACCACGAAGACGTCAACCCGGATCGTCGCTTCGACGTGATCGAGCTCTGATCGACCCTCGCCGGATACCACGATCGACATCGCGGTATCCGGCGTGTTCCGAGGGGCCCACGGCGGGCCCCGCACTGACTAAGCTGTGGCCATGAGCCACGCCATCGTCTGGTTTCGCCGCGACCTGCGCCTTGCCGACCAGCCGGCACTGCATGCTGCGTGCAGCGCGCACGAGCGGGTATTGCCGCTCTACATCCACGCACCGCACGAGGATGGCGACTGGCCGCCGGGCCGCGCCAGCGACTGGTGGTTGCACCATTCGCTGGCCGCCTTGCAGGCCGACCTGCGCACCTGCCAGGCCACCCTGCATGTCCGGCAGGGCGACAGCCTCGCGATCTTGCAGCAACTGCTCGCGCAGACTGGCGCGACGGCTGTGTACTGGAATCGCCTGTACGAACCGGCCGCGGTTGCGCGTGACGGAATGATCGAACGTGCGCTGCGCGAGCAGGGCGTGGAGGTCCACGGTTGCAATGCGAGCTTGTGGCGCGAGCCGTGGCAGGTCGAGACCAGGCAGCAGGGTGCGTATCGCGTGTTCACGCCGTTCTGGCGCAGCCTGCGCACGCAGATCGACGCCGTCGCGCCGCTGGATCCGCCGACCCGGCTGGCCGGGCTGGGCGCGGACGGCAGCCTGCCACTGGAAGCCCTCGGCCTGTTGCCGGCAGTGCGCTGGGACGGTGGCCTGCACGACAGCTGGCGGCCGGGCGAGCAGGGTGCACGCGAGCAACTGGAGATCTTCGCGGACGATGCACTGGCCGACTATGCGCATGCCCGCGACCTGCCGGCCCGGCATGGCACGTCGCGCCTGTCACCGCACCTGCATTTCGGCGAAGTGTCGCCACGGCAGATCCACCGCCACCTGGCCGAGCGAGCTGCGGCCAGCGATGCGCGCCGCCGGCCAGACCTCGAGCCATACCTGCGCGAACTGGGCTGGCGCGAGTTCGCCCATCATCTGTTGTTCCACTTCCCGGCCACGCCCGACGCAAACTTCCATGCCGGGTTCGACCGATTCCCGTGGGCAGCGGAAAACAGCGCCTGGCTGGAACGCTGGCAGCACGGGCGTACCGGCCTTCCGCTGGTGGACGCCGGCATGCGCGAGCTGAGGCACACGGGCTGGATGCACAACCGCGTGCGCATGGTCGTGGCCAGTTTCCTGTGCAAGAACCTCAGGCAGCACTGGCGGCATGGCGCACGCTGGTTCTGGGACACGCTGGTCGATGCGGACCTGGCCAACAACACGCTGGGATGGCAGTGGGTCGCCGGCAGTGGCGCCGATGCCGCGCCGTATTTCCGCGTGTTCAACCCGGTGTCGCAGGCGCAGGCGTTCGATCCCGACGGGCGTTACCTGCGCCGCTGGTTGCCGGAACTGGCCGAGGTACCAGCAGCCGTGCTGCACGAGCCGTGGAAAGACCCGGCATGCCTTAGGCGCAGCGGCTACCCGGCGCCGATGGTGGATCTGCTGGCGACGCGGCATGCCGCGCTCGAAGCCTACCGGGCAATGCGCGGCCCCTAGCCTCCGCCTGCCGCGCCGCGCCGGCGCAACAGCCAGGCAAGTACCGGCGGCGTGACCATCGCGGTGAGCAACGACATCGCCACGATGATGGCATAGATCTGGTCGGTGAATACGCCCGCGGTCAGGCCGAGGCTGGCAATCACCACGCCCACTTCGCCACGCGGCACCATGCCGAAGCCGACCACGGTCGCTGCCCTCGCGCCGAGCGGCAGCGCGCCGAGGAAGCCGCCGATCAGCTTGGCCGCGATGGCGATCAGGGTGACCACCAGCAACATGACGCCCGCCTCGGCGTTGGCGAGCTGGTGCAGGTCGACCTTGCTGCCGGTGATGACGAAGAAAAACGGCGTCAGCAGGGCCAGCAGCGGTTCGGTCTGTTTCTCCAGCGTGTGCTGCTGGCGTGTCTCCGAGGCGATCATGCCGGCCAGGAACGCGCCGATGATGGCGGCCAGGCCGAACAGGGTGGAAACATAGGCAAGGCCAAGGCAGATCGCCAGCACGATCGCCAGCGCCGATTGCGGGTTGCGCGGCTTGTCCAGCCAGCTGGAATTCCAGCGCATCACGCGGGCGCCGCCCACGCCGATGACGGCAATGAAACCCACCGCGCCGGCCAGCACGGCCAGCAGGTGGCCCACGGCGATGCCTTCGCCGCCCTGCAGTGACACCACCGCGCCCAACAGCAGCATGGCGAGGATGTCGTCAATGACCGCGGCACCCAGGATGACCTTGCTTTCCTCCAGCTGCAGCGCGCCCAGCTCCTGCAGCACGCGTGCGGTGATGCCTGCCGAGGTGGCGACGAAAGCCGCGGCGACAAACAGCGAGCGGCTCCAGCCAAAACCGTTGCCGTGGGCCCACAGGCTGCCCATCGCGAATGGCACGATCACCCCAAGCACGCCGACCAGGAACGCGACCTTTCCGACCTTCTTCAGGTCTTCCAGGCGTGTTTCCAGGCCGACCGCGAACAGCAGCAACACGACGCCGATCTCGGCCAGCACGTCCAGCGGCGTGCCGGTGGCGATCTGGTCGGGTGTGATCCAGCCCAGCACGGAAGGACCGACCACGCAGCCGGCGGCGATCTCGCCCACCACGCCGGGCAGCTTCAGGCGCTGTGCCAGCTCGGCGCCGATCTGCGCGGCGATGAAGACGACGAACAGCGTGAGCAGGATGTCGCTGGCGTGATGCATGCGGGAGAAGGCGGCAGGCGGGCAGTGCCACGCATGCTACATGCTCGTGCCGGGCCGCGCTTCCTCAGCCGGCCGCCGCCGCTGCGCGCGCCGGGTGTTCCTGCTGCAGGCGGCTGAACACCCAGCTCGCGGTGGCGGTGACGATGCCCAGCAGCAGCACCGTCCAGCGGAACGCCGGTATGTAGGCATCGTGCGCATGGCCCTGCAGCAAGGCTTCCATCAACAGCGACGCCAGGGCGATGCCAAAGCTCATCGACAGGTATTGCGCAGTGGACGCCATCGACGAGGCCATCGAGGCGTACTTCACGTCCAGGTCGTTGTAGATGAGCGTGTTCATCGCCGTGTACTGCATGCCCATGAAGGCGCCGTAGACAAACACCATCAGCGCGATCAGCCACATCGGCGAGGCCTTGCCGAGCAGCGCGAACGAAGCGAGCAGCACCGCGACCATCAGCGTGTTGTAAAACAGCAGGCGGCGATAGCCGAACGCGTTGAGCAGGCGGTTGATGAACCACTTGGCGGCGATCGAGCCCAGCGCCTGCGGCACCATCATCAGGCCCGCCATCAGCGGCGACCACCCGCAGCCCACCTGCAGGAACAACACCAGCAGCAGGAACATGCCCGACACGCCCAGCCGCGTGAACAGGTTGCCGGCGAGCGCCACCCACACGCTGCGCACGCGCAACAGGGCGAGGTCGGCCACCGGGTGGTCGGTGCGGCGGCTATGCCATACATAGACACTACCGAACACGATCGCCAGCGCGCCATAGATGCTCATGCGCAGCCACTGCCCACCGCCGCCGCTGGCCACTTCGGCCGCCGTCAGCAACATGGCCGACGCCGCGGCGAACAGTAGGAAGCCGGCGAAGTCGAACGGGTGCACGTCATCGAGGCGATAGTCCGGCATGCTTCGCCGGTTCATCCACATGCCGACCATGCCGACCGGGACGTTGATGAGGAAGATCAGGCGCCAGCTCGTGAACTGGGCCAGCGCGCCGCCAAGCAGCGGGCCCAGCACCGAGCCGAGCAGGCCGACAGTGGCCACCGTGCTCATGGCGCGCACGAAGTCGCGCTTGTCGATGCTGCGCACGAGCACGTAGCGGCCCACCGGCATCAGCGCGGCGCCGCCCAGGCCTTGCAGCACGCGCGCGGCCACCAGCTGCGGCAATGTCTGGGCAATGCCGCAAAGCAGCGAGCCGATGGTGAAGGTGGCGATGGCGGCGGCAAAGATGCGCCGCGTGCCGAAGCGGTCGCACAGCCACGGGCTGGCCGGAATGAAGATCGCCAGGGTCAGCACGTAACTGGTCAGCGCCGTGCGCATGCCCAACGGAGTGACATTGAGCGCTTCGGCCATCGCCGGCACGGCCGTGTTGACGATGGTGGAGTCCAGCGCCTGCATGAAGAACGCCGCCGCCACCAGCCAGATCAGGCCCTGGTAGCGCTCGCGCGACGACGGTGGCGTTGGCCCGGGTCTTGCCGCGTCTTCCCCGTGGGGCGAGACGGGCAGGTTGGCCTCCGTGGCGGCGGGGAAATCGGGCATCGCCTGCCATGATACCTGCTATGGCAGCTTGCTTTTGGGCGGTGCCGCGGCCAAAGTCAGGCGCGTTTCATCCGATCATCCATTGACCACGCGCGCCGGGGCGACATCGTCCCGGCGCGTCGTCTTTTGAGGCATGGGCAGGCGCGCGTCGCAGGCCGCAGAGAAGTGACAGGAGTCGACATGAGCAGCAAGCCACCCATCATCGTTTCCCGCCTGGACCTCGAGCGCATCGAGGCGCTGCTGGAGCGCATGCCGCCGCTGCAGGCCGCGCAATACGACGCGCTGCGCGGCGAACTGGACCGCGCCGACGTAGTCGAGCCTGCCGCGGTGCCGGCGGATCTGGTGACCATGAACTCGGTGGTCACGTTCGCGGTGGAAGGCACCAGCGACGAGCTGACCGTGAGCCTGGTCTACCCGACGGGTGCGGGTTCGCCGGGCGCCGTGTCGATCCTTGCCCCGATCGGCAGCGCCTTGCTGGGCCTCAGCCGCGGGCAGCAGATCGACTGGCCCACGCCGGACGGTCGCCAGCGTCGCCTGCGCGTGCTGGATGTCGAATACCAGCCCGAAGCGGCGGGCGACCTGCACCGCTGAGGTCACGGCCGGGAGGGCGTGACGTTCTCGTGATGGGCCAGCCGGGTCGATCCGCCAGCCCCGACGGCAGCGATACGTCAGTCGAAATGGTGCACGTAGCCGACCTGGAAGCCGCCGGGCAGCAGCGAGATGATCCACGGCGAATCGCGGTGCGTGGCCCACAGGCCGACGCCGACACCAATGGCGGCGCCGACCAGCACGTCACTCTGCCAGTGGCCATGTGTCTTCACGCGCGCCACCGCATCGTAGGCGGGCAGCAGGGCCAGCAGGTATACCGAGGGATGCTCGCTGCCATAGGTCGCCATGATTGGCGTCACGGCGGCGGTGATCGACGCGACCTCGCCGCTGGGGAAGCTCTGGGCGTGCCAGCCCTGGAACCACTGGTTGGGGCTGTCGGTCTGCGATGGGCGTTCGCGCTGGAATGTCCATTTGAGCGCCTGCGTGGTCACGGCGGTGACCACCATGGAATCGACCGAGCGCCACAGGGTGTCACCGAGACGGTCATTGTCGCCCAGCCAGACCGCGCCACCGGCCACGGTGAGGATGGTGCCGTAGAACACGATCTGCTGGTTGTTGCGGCTCCAGATGCCGCTGTCGTCGTACGTGACCTTGTGGTCGATCCCGAACGGACCGCCGCCTGCCCAGGCGGGACCGCAGGCAACGACCAGGGCCAGTGCCACCCACCGTCGATTACGCATGACCCCACCCCCGCGTCGCGCAAACTGGCTCCAGTTGCCGCTGGTCAGGCTACGCCGCGCTGCTTTCGTTCTGCTTAGGAAGGCCCGAAAGCGCCGCCGTAATCGTTAAACTTCGGTCCATGAGGAGATTCGCATGAGCCAGAGCCCGGCCACCGACTGGCAAGCCCGCGCCGCCCAGCTGCGTGAAAAGATCGAGCGTGCCAACTATCGCTACCACGTGCTCGACGATCCCGAGATCACGGACGCCGACTACGACCGCGCCATGCGCGAGCTGGAAGCGCTCGAGGATGCGCATCCCCAGCTGGCGGCGGCCGATTCGCCGACGCGACGGGTGGGTGCCCGGGCGCAGGGCGGCTTCGCCGAGGTTCGCCACGCCAAGCCCATGCTCTCGCTGAACAACGCCTTCGAGCTGGACGGCGATGACGACCGCGAACGATTCCGCGAAGTGGCGGAGTTCGAGCGGCGCATCGAACAGACCCTGGACCGCCGCAGCCCGGTGTTCTCGGTGGAACCCAAGCTCGACGGCCTGGCGATCAGCCTGCGTTACGAAGACGGCGCCTTCGTGCAGGGCGCCACCCGCGGCGATGGCGAGACCGGCGAAGACGTCACCGCCAACCTGCGCACCGTGCGCGCCATCCCGCTGCGGCTGCGTGGAGAGGACTGGCCGCGCGTGCTCGAGGTGCGGGGCGAAGTGATCATGCTGCACAAGGACTTCGAGGCGTTCAACGAGCGCGCCCGTGCCGCCGGCGAGAAGACCCTGGCCAATCCGCGCAATGGCGCGGCCGGTTCGTTGCGCCAGCTCGACCCGGCCATCACCGCCCGGCGCAAGCTCAGCTTTTTTGCCTATGCGATCGGTGACGTGGAGGGCGGCGAGCTGCCGCAATCCCATTCGAAGACGCTGGCCACGCTGCGCGACTGGGGTTTCCCGGTGTCGCCCGAAGTGGCCACGGCCAAGGGCTTCGACGGCCTGATCGCCTACTACCGGCGCATCGGCGCGAAGCGCGATGCGTTGCCGTACGACATCGACGGCGTGGTCTACAAGCTCGACGACTACGAAGGCCAGCGCGCGATGGGCTTTGTCTCGCGCGCGCCGCGCTGGGCCATCGCGCACAAGTTTCCCGCGCAGGAGCAGACCACCACGGTCGAGGCCATCGAAATCCAGATCGGCCGCACCGGCGCGGCGACACCGGTGGCGCGACTGGCGCCGGTGCAGGTGGCCGGCGTCACGGTGACCAATGCCACCCTGCACAACGCCGACCAGGTGGCGCGCCTCGACGTGCGCGTGGGCGATACCGTCATCGTGCGTCGCGCCGGCGACGTGATTCCCGAAGTCGTGCGCGTGATGCCCGAACTGCGGCCGGCGCACACGCAGGCCTGGCATATGCCTTCGCATTGCCCGGTGTGCGGTTCGGCGCTGCTGCGGGAGGAGGGCGAGGCGGCCTGGCGTTGTTCGGGAGGCCTGATTTGCCCGGCGCAGCGCAAGGAAGCCCTGATCCACTTCGCCGCGCGCCGCGCCATGGATATCGAAGGCATCGGCGAGCGCTTCGTCGATGCGCTGGTCGATTTCGGCTACGTGCACACGCCGGCCGATCTCTATCGGCTGACCCTGGACGACTTCCTGGAGATGAAGCGCCGCGCGGACGAACGCGACGGCACCACGCCGGAAACCGTCAGGCAGGGCAAGGTCGCCACCAAGTGGGCGGAAAACCTCATCGAGGCGATCGAAGCCAGCAAGCACACCACCTTGCCGCGCTTCCTGTTCGCGCTGGGCATCATGCATATCGGCGAAAGCACGGCCAAGACGCTGGCGGCGTGGCTGGGCAGCCTGGCCATGATCCGCCGCATGCCGGCAACGATCCTGCGCGTGCTGCCGGATGTCGGTAGCGAAGTGGCGGCATCCATCGCGGGCTTCTTCGCGCAGCAGGGCAACCAGCAGGTGGTGGACAAGCTGCTGGCGGCAGGCATCGTCTTTGCCGACGAAACCCATGCCTCGCCGAAGCTGCGCGATCGTCTCGACCTGGCCGTGCTGCTGGACAAGGCCGATGTCAACAAGCTCGGCCCCAAGAGCACGCGGCTGCTGGCCGATCGCTTTCCCACGCTGGACCAGTTGCTGGCAGCGGGCCAGGCGCACTGGATCGTGGCGGGCCTGCCGTCGGCGGCGGCCACCAACCTGGAGGCGTTCCTCGCCGAGGAAACCAACCTGCGTCCGCTGCGCGAGGCCGCTGCCGCCATGCATGAGCTGCTGGCGTCGATTCCGAAGGCCTCGGCGGAGCAGGCATCGCCGCTGGAAGGCCAGACGGTGGTGCTCACCGGCACGTTGTCCTCGCTCAGTCGCGACGAGGCCAAGGATCGGCTGGAGGCGCTCGGCGCCAAGGTGGCCGGCTCGGTCTCGAAGAAGACCAGCTTCGTGGTGGCCGGCGAGGCCGCCGGCTCCAAGCTGGACAAGGCGCAGGAACTCGGTGTCGCGGTGTGGGACGAAGCGCAGCTGCTGGCCCTGCTTGCCCGGCACGAGGGCGGGTCGTGACGCTGCATCTCTCCGGCAGGCTGCACCTGCGTGCCAGGCTGTACGCGCAGATCCGCGCGTTCTTCGCCGAGCGCGAAGTGCTTGAGGTGGAAACGCCGATCCTGTCCGCCGCCGGCAATACCGACGCGAACATCGAGAGCTTCCACACCACCTTCAGCGGGCATGTCGATGCCGGTTCGCGCGAGCGCTGGATGCGCACCTCGCCCGAATTCCCGCTCAAGCGCCTGCTCGCCGCCGGCGTGGGCGACTGCTACGAACTCGGGCGCGTGTTCCGCAACGGCGAGGCGGGCGGACGCCACAACCCCGAATTCACCATGCTGGAGTGGTACCGCGTGGGCTGGGACCACCATCGCCTGATGGAGGAAACCATCGCGCTGGTCGAAACCGCGCTCGCCATGGTGGGGCGGCGGGCCGAAGTGCTGGTCGAGGGTTACCGCCAGCTGTTCATCGACGAACTGGGCATCGACCCGATGCATGCGTCGATCGACGTGCTGCGCGCGGCGCTGGACGAATGTCGCATCGACCCCGCGGGCCTCACCCGCGACGACTGGCTGGACCTGCTCATCACGCATCGCCTGCAACCGGCCTTTCCGCCCGACCGCATCACCGTGATCCACGACTATCCGGCCTCGCAGTGCGCGCTGGCCAAGGTGCGGCCGGGTGTTCCGCCGATGGCCGAGCGATTTGAGCTTTACCTGGGACGCTACGAGCTGGCCAACGGCTACCACGAGCTCAACGACGCCGCCGAGCAGCGCCGCCGTTTCGGGCGTGACAATGCGCTCAGGCGCTCGCGCGGGCAGCGGGAGATCCCTGCCGATGAGCAGTTGCTGGAGGTGCTCGATGCGATGCCCGACTGCGCGGGCGTGGCGCTGGGCATCGAGCGCTTGCTGATGTGCCTGGTGGGCACGGACGCGATTGCGGATGTGCTGTCGTTTCCGTTCAACGCGGCCTGACTGCATGGATGCGCCCTTGCTGCCAGCCATCCACCATGTCGCGCTGATCTGCTCCGACTACGCGCGTTCGCGGGCGTTCTACAGCGAGACGCTGGGCTTGCGAATCATCCGCGAGGTTTACCGCGCCGAACGCGATTCGTGGAAGCTCGACCTGGAAGTGAGTCCCGGTGTCAGCCTGGAACTGTTCTCCTTCCCGACGCCACCGCCGCGCCCTTCGCGGCCCGAGGCGCAGGGCCTGCGGCACCTGGCGTTTGCGGTGCCGGATATCGACGCGGTGATCGGCACGCTGCTGGCGCGCGGGGTCGCCTGTGAGCCGGTTCGTGTCGACGAATACACGAACCGGCGCTTCACGTTTTTCGCCGACCCGGATGGCCTGCCCATCGAGTTGTACGAGCAGTGAGGCTTGCCCGCTCCCCGGGGACTACCTGAGGGTGGTCCGACGGGGAGGCGAGGCCCGGGATATCAGTCGCGCGTTTCCAGCAGATAGCGGTAGATCAGCCCGCCCAGCACGCCGCCGACCAGCGGCACCAGCCAGAACATCCACAGCTGCTGCACCGCCCAGGTGCCCTGGAAGAACGCCACCGCCGTGCTGCGCGCCGGGTTCACCGAGGTGGCGGTCACCGGGATGCTGATCAGGTGGATCAGGGTCAGGGCCAGGCCGATCGCCAGCGGACCGAAGCCGGCCGGTGCACGCTTGTCGGTGGCGCCATGGATGACGATCAGGAAGAAGGCGGTGAGCACCAGCTCGGCCAGCATGCAGGCCTCGAGCGAATAACCGCCGGGCGAGTTTGCGCCGTAACCATTGGCTGCAAAACGGACGCTCGGATCGAAGCCGGGCTTGCCGGTGGCAATCAGGTAGAGCACGCCACCCGCCACGAGTCCGCCGACGACCTGGGCGACGATGTAAGGGAGCACGTCCTTGGCCGCGAAGCGACCGCCTGCGCACAGGCCAAGCGTCACGGCCGGATTGAAATGACCGCCGGAAATGTGGCCCACGGCGTAGGCCATGGTCACCACGGTCAGGCCGAAGGCGAGGGCGACGCCGGCAAAGCCGATGCCCAGCCCGGGGAAGGTGGCGGCAAAGATGGCGCTGCCGCAGCCGCCGAAGACCAACCAGAACGTACCGAAGAACTCAGCTCCCAAACGCTTGCCCATGCTCATGGGTCTCTCCTTGCTAGGGTGACAGGGGAAAACAAGCGGATTCTTGCATGTCGTCGACAGCGGTTTCGATTCGATGGTGAGTCCCGGCGAGGGTGCGCCAGGCCGGGTCTAGGCTAGCAAACTCGCGGCGGTCAAACCTGACACAGATATAGGCGTGCCCTTTGTGTATGCTGCCGCGTCGCCTACACCAAGACTGCAGGAACGCTGATGTCGCAAGCCTTCACGCCCATGCCGCAGGTTGCCACCGCCAGCCGTACGCTGGCCCGCGGCGATATCCGGACCCTGTTCCTCGCTTCGCTGGGCGGCGCGCTGGAGTTCTACGACTTCGTGGTGTTCGTGTTTTTCGCGCTGCCACTCAGCCATCTGTTCTTTCCGCAGGACACCGCACCCTGGCTGGCCCAATTGCAGGTCTACGGCATCTTTGCCGCGGGCTACCTGGCCCGTCCGCTGGGCGGCATCGTGATGGCGCATTTCGGCGACCGGCAGGGCCGCAAGCGCATGTTCACGCTGAGCGTGTTCCTGATGGCCTTGCCGACGCTGGCGATCGGCTTGCTGCCGGTCTACGCCACGGCCGGCGTGCTGGCGCCATTGCTGCTGCTGTTGATGCGCGTTGTGCAGGGCGTGGCCATCGGCGGCGAGGTTCCCGGGGCCTGGGTGTTCGTTGCCGAGCATGCGCCGCCAGGGCGCGTCGGTTTCGCCTGCGCCTGCCTGACGTCGGGCCTGACCGTAGGCATCCTGATCGGCTCGCTCACCGCGGCCTGGATCAACCATCACCTGCTGCCGGACGAGGTGCTGCGCTGGGGCTGGCGCCTGCCGTTCCTGCTCGGCGGCGCGTTTGGCTTCATCGCGGTGTGGTTGCGCCGCTGGCTCAGCGAGACGCCGGTGTTTGCCGCGTTGCGCGAGCGCAAGGCGCTGAGCCGCGAGATGCCGCTGCGCAGCGTGCTGGCCGGGCATCGCGGCAGCGTGGTGCTGTCGATGGCGGTGACCTGGATGCTCACCGCGGCGATCCTGGTGCTGATCCTGATGCTGCCCAGCCTGGTGCAGAAGTCCTTTGGCGTGGCCACAGACACGGCCTTCCTCGGCAACAGCCTTGCCGCCTTCGGCCTCGGCGTCGGCTGCATCGCCTACGGCTGGCTGGCGGACGCCATCGGCGCGGCGAAGACGCTGCTGTACGGCTCGCTGGCCCTGTTGGCGGTCACCTACGTACTGTTCGCCGACCTTGCGGCCGGTGGCACGCACTTCCTCGCCCTGTATGCGCTGACGGGCTTTCTGGTCGGTACCGTCGGCGTGGTGCCGACGGTGATGGTGGCGGCGTTTCCGGCGCCGATTCGCTACTCGGGCATTTCCTTCGCCTACAACGTGTCGTACGCGGTATTCGGCGCCAGCACGGCGACCCTGATCGGCTATCTTGCCGAGCGCGCCGGTCGCATGGCGCCGGCGCACTACGTGGCGATGACCGCCGTGGTCGGCGCGGCGGTCGCATGGCGGCTGATGGTCAGGCCGGGCCGGTCAGCGGATCAGAATTCCAGCTCCTGCGACGCGCACAGGTAGTCCACCAGCGGAGCCACGCGCTGGAACGTGGCCACCAGCCACGGCAATAGTTCGCTCGAGCAGGCGATGGCTTCGCCGAACTCCTCGCCGCAGGCGAAGTCCTTGCGCTTGATGTCGTCGATCAGCTCATGCCCGGCGTCGAAGCCGCGCGGCGGGCGGCTCAGCGTTTCGCCCCAGAAGGTGAAGTGGTCGCGGAAGGCCTTGCTCCGCGTCGCACGCTTCCAGGCTTCCGGATTGTCGGTGAGGAAATCACGGATGCGCTTCAGCGCATCCGGCTCCGGGTGCCACATGCCACCGCCGGCGAAGCATTCGCCGGGCTGGATATGCATGTAGAACGATGGCGCGGGTATCTCGTGGCGGCGCTCGTGGAAGAAGCGCGCACCCTGCCACGGCTTGTACGGCTGCTTGTCGTTGGAGAAGCGCGTGTCGCGGTAGATGCGGAACAGCGAGCCGCCGTTCTTGCGCGGGTCGGCCCGATAGTGCGGACTGATCTTCGCCAGCGGCGCCTGCAGGTCGGTGATCAGGGCCAGGAACGGCTCGCGCACCTGGCGCTCGTAGTCGTCCTTGTGGTCCTGGAACCATTCGCGGTTGTTGTTGGCCGCAAGCGAGCGCAGGAAGCGGAAGGTGGCTTTGGTGAAATAGGCGGTCGGCATGGTGTCGGGTGGCTATCAGGCGGACAGGGGAGTGATGTCGGCGGCGAGCTGTTCGCCCCATAGCTGGAGCTGGTCGAGCAGCGCCAGCTGGTCCTGCCGGGCGGGCTCGGCGCGCAGCGCGGCGATGCGGGCGAAGTAGTCGTCGAGGGTCAGGTTGGTCAGCGGCGTGCGCTTGAGCAGCCGCTCGCGGCAGAACTCGCTCCAGCGCGCCTGCTCGTCGCTGGTGAGGGTGTGCGGCCAGTTGCGCGCCCGATAGCGGAACAGCAGCTCCGGGTAACGCGCGTCGCGGAATGGAAACGCGCGCTGCCCCAGCTGCCCGGGCGGTGTCGCGCGCACATCGGCCAGCAGGCGCTTGTCCGCATCGGGCAGGAAGCCGCCGTACAGGGCCAGCTCCGGGTCCTGCGGCGGCGGCAGCTCGGCCGCGCGCTGGAAGACCCGGCGCAACTTCTCCGCCAGGCCTTCGGCGGAGGCCAGCATGTCCCGGTGGGCTTGCACGCGATCGAGGTCGATCTGCAGGCGCTCGAGGTCGACGCCCTTCAGCACGGAAAGCGGCGCCAGCGCCGGCGCACGGTTGGCCCGCACGGTACGCAGCGGAATGCGCTCGACGCCTTCGGGCAGGTCGGCGCGTGCGGTGAACACGCGATCGGCGATCTCGTCCTCGTCCAGCGCGAGCAGTTCGGTGGGGTCGCCGGCGAGGTCGTAGACGATGATCTCGGCCGGCCGGCTGGGATGCGCGGCCAGCGGCACGACCACGGCCAGGCAATGCCGGCTGGACGGATAGCGCGAGGACACATGCACCACCGGCGTCATCGCCGTGACGTCCAGCATCTCGAACACGCGCTGCTTGCGGCGCAGGCCCAGGTACCAGTCCCACAATCGCGGCTGGCGAACGCGAATCAGCCGCGCGAGGTCGATCAGCGCATGCACGTCCGACAACGCATCGTGCGCGCGTTCCTGCAGCAGGTGGTTGGCCTTGGCCAGGTGTTCGAGCTTGAAGCTGGGCGTGCCGTCCTCGCGCTGCGGCCATGCGATGCCCTCCGGTCGCAGGGCCTGGCACATGCGGACCAGGTCGATCAGGTCCCAGCGCGAATTGCCGTTTTCCCACTCGCGCCCATAAGGCTCGAAGAAGTTGCGGTAGAGCAGCTGGCGGGTCACTTCATCGTCGAAACGCAGCGAGTTGTAACCCACGCCACAGGTGCCCGGCTGGGCGAGCTGCTCGTGCACGCGCGCGGCGAAGTCGGCCTCGTTGACGCCGTCGCGCTCGGCCTGTTGCGGCGTGATGCCGGTGATCAGGCAGGCCTCGGGGTGGGGCGGCATCTCGCGTGGCGGCTTGCCGAAGAACATCACCGGCTCGCCGATGATCTCCAGCTCCAGGCTGGTCCGGATGCCGGCGAACTGCACCGGGCGGTCCCGCCACGGATCGGCGCCAAAGGTCTCGTAGTCGTGCCAGAAGAAGGTCTGCATGGCCGGATCATCGCACGGCGCCTGCACCGGCTTCACCGGCCCGCAGGGGGGCGGATCGCGGCCGCCAGGGCCCGGGATCGGGGCGTCGCCAGGCCGCCTCCTGCTAGACTTCGCGACCAGGAGGGCTCATGAGCCAAGCGAACGACGACAATCTGATCTGGATCGATCTGGAGATGACTGGCCTCGACACGGATAACGACTCCATCCTCGAGATTGCCACCATCGTCACTGACAGGGACCTGCGCATCCTCGCTGAGGGCCCGGTGTTCGCGATCCGCCATCCGCTGGAGCGGCTGGAAGGCATGGACGCATGGAACCGCAACCAGCACCGCAAGTCCGGCTTGTGGGAGCAGGTGGTGGCCTCGGCCGACGACCATGCCGCCGCCGAACTGGCCACGCTCGACTTCCTCAAGGAGTGGGTCCCGCCGGGCAAGTCGCCCATGTGCGGCAACTCGATCTGCCAGGACCGTCGTTTCCTGCATCGCGAGATGCCGCGGCTGGAGCGCTTCTTCCACTACCGCAACCTCGACGTGTCCACGCTCAAGGAGCTGGCGCGACGCTGGTCGCCCACCATCGGCAAGGGCTTCAGCAAGGAATCGGCGCACACGGCGTTGTCGGACATCCGCGATTCCATCGATGAGCTTCGCTACTACCGCCAGTTCATGGGCCCGCTGGGTGGCGGCTCCTGAGGGGCGGGCTTCCCGCAACCGACCTGTCCTGACCTCCGGGAACGACCATGTCTCTTGATCTGCTGGCTCCCGTGCTCGACTGCCATGGCCGCCCGTTGCGACTCGATCGCCCGCGCGTGGTGGGCATCCTCAACGTCACCCCCGATTCGTTCTCCGATGGCGGCAGCCATGCCGGCGCGGAACAGGCCGTCGCGCACGGCCTGCGCATGCTCGACGAGGGCGCCGACATGATCGATGTCGGCGGCGAGTCCACGCGCCCCGGTGCCGACGAGGTCTCGGTGGAAGAAGAGCTGCGCCGCGTGGTGCCGGTCATCGAACAGCTGGCGGCACGCACGAGCGCGCCGATCGCCATCGACACGTCCAAGCCGGAAGTGATGCGCGCCGCCGTCGCGGCGGGCGCCGGCATGGTCAATGACGTGTTCGCCTTGCGCCGCGAAGGTGCCATGGACGCGGTCGCCGAACTCGGCGTGCCGGTGTGCCTCATGCACATGCAGGGCGAGCCGCGCAGCATGCAGGCCGCGCCGCACTACGACGACGTGGTGGGCGACGTGCATCGCTTCCTCACCGATCGCCTGTTTGCCTGCGAACTGGCGGGCATCGACCGCCGCAAGGTGATGGTTGATCCTGGCTTCGGCTTCGGCAAGGCGCTGGAGCACAACCTGGCGCTGCTGCGCGCGCTGGAGCGTTTCGCCAGCCTGGGCAGCGGCCTCTACGTGGGCCTGTCGCGCAAGTCGATGATCGGCACCATCACCGGCAGGGAGGTGGCGGCCGAGCGCGCCGTCGGTTCCGTGGCGGCGGCACTCATCGCCGTGCAGCGCGGCGCGCGCATGGTACGCGTTCATGATGTGGCCGCTACCGTCGACGCCCTTGCGGTGTGGCGTGCGGTGGCGGAAGGCGATACGCCGGTGCGTCGCGACACCAGGCCCGCCGCGCCGCGCTGGCCGGACGACGAGTGATATCGGAACCATGCATTGAGGCGCGCGGCAAATCCTGTCCGCGCGCCCCTGGAGTTGAGAGATGACGCAACGCAAGTACTTCGGAACAGACGGCATCCGCGGCCTGGTCGGCCAGTGGCCCATCAGCGCGGATTTCATGCTGCGGCTGGGCCGGGCCATCGGCGTGGTGCTGGCGCGCGGCGGCAAGTCGCGGCCCAAGGTGCTGATCGGCAAGGACACGCGCGTCTCCGGCTACATGTTCGAGTCGGCGCTGGAAGCGGGCCTGGTGGCCGCCGGTGTCGACGTGGGCCTGCTCGGCCCGATGCCGACGCCGGCCGTGGCCTTCCTTACGCGCTCGCTGCGCGCCGACGCCGGCATCGTCATCAGCGCGTCGCATAACCCGCATCACGACAACGGCATCAAGTTCTTCTCCGCCCATGGCGAGAAGCTGTCCGACGAGGTCGAGCTGGCGATCGAGCAGGAGCTCGAACTCGAATTCACCACGGTGCCCTCCGAGCAGCTCGGCAAGGCCATTCGCGTGAGCGATGCGGTGACGCGTTACGCCGAGTTCTGCAAGTCCACCGTGGCCGACGACCTCAGCCTGCATGGCATGAAGATCGTGCTCGACTGCGCCAACGGCGCCACCTACCAGGTCGCGCCGAAGGTCTTCGCGGAACTCGGCGCGCAGGTGGCCGCCATCGGCGACAAGCCCGATGGCTTCAATATCAATCGCAGCGTGGGCTCCACCCATCCGGAAGCGCTCCAGCGCGCCGTGGTGGAGCAGGGCGCCGACATCGGCATTGCCTTCGATGGCGATGGCGATCGCGTGCTGCTGGTCGACCGCCATGGACGCTTGTGCGATGGCGACGACATCCTCTACGTGCTGGCCAACGCCTGGCATGCCCAGGGAGTGCTGCGCGGCCCGGTGGTCGGCACGCTGATGAGCAACTACGGCCTGCAGCTCGCGCTCGGTTCGCTGGATGTGGCGCTGATTCGCGCCAACGTCGGCGACCGCTACGTGCTGCAGCAACTCAAGGAGCGTGGCGGCAACCTTGGCGGCGAGACGTCCGGCCATATCCTGTGCCTGGACCGGGCCACCACCGGGGACGGCATCGTGTCCGCGCTGGCCGTGCTGGAAGTGCTGGTACAGGCCGGGAAGGACCTGGCCGAGGCGCGCCGTGGCCTGACCAAGATGCCGCAGGTGATGATCAACGTGCGCGCCGACGGCGCCCGCGAAGCCCTGCACAGCGATGCCGTGCGCGAGGCGCTGGCGGCGGCCGAGCGCGAGCTGTCGGGGCGCGGCCGCGTGGTGCTGCGGGCCTCCGGCACCGAGCCGCTGGTGCGCGTCACGGTGGAGGCGGCCGACGAGGCCGAAGTGAACCGGATGGCCGCACGGCTGGCGGATGTCGTAAAATCCGCCGCTGAACGCTCGTGAGCCTGTAAGCAGTTCCAGACCCAGGTCGCCAAGGATTGGCCCGACGTGCCCCGCCCCTGCGGTGGCGGACAGACAAGTGGACCGCACGCACTACCTGTGGACTAGCCATGAAGAAAGTTCCGACTCTCGACATCCGTCGTTATGACACCGATCGCGCAGCATTCGTCGCCGAACTGGGCCATGCCTATCGCGAATTCGGCTTCTGTTGCATCAGCGGTCACGGCATCCCCCGTGAACTGGTCGATGGCGCCTACGACACGTTCCAGCGCTTCTTCGCGCTGCCCACCGAAACCAAGATGAAGTACCACATCGCCGGCAGCGGCGGTGCGCGCGGCTATACGCCGTTCAAGGTTGAGACCGCCAAGGACAGCAAGTACGCCGACCTCAAGGAGTTCTGGCACATCGGTCGCGAGATCCCGCGCGATTCGAAGTTTGCCGACGTGATGCCGCCGAACATCTGGCCGACCGAAGTGAATGACTTCCGGCAGTACGGCTACGGCCTGTTCGATGCGCTGGACCAGCTCGGCTCGCGCGTGCTGCGCGCCCTGGCGCTGCATATCGACCTGCCCGAACACTACTTCGACGACAAGACCGACCAGGGCAATTCGATCCTGCGTCCGATCCATTACCCGCCGATCACCGAGGAGAACATTCCCAACGTGCGTGCGGGCGCGCATGAGGACATCAACTTCATCACCCTGCTGGTCGGTGCCAGCGCCGAGGGGCTGGAAGTGCTGACGCGCGAAGGCCAATGGCTGCCGATCACCACCGAGGGGGATGCCATCGTGGTGAACATCGGCGACATGCTGCAGCGCCTCACCAACCACGTGTATCCGTCCACCTCGCACCGCGTGGTGAACCCGCAGAACGAGAACGCGCGCAAGCCGCGCTATTCGGTGCCGTACTTCCTGCATCCGAACCCGGACGTGCTGCTCGACCCGCTGCCGCAGACCATCACGGCCGACAACCCGAGCCGCTACGACACCAGCATCACCTCGCACGAGTACCTGATGCAGCGCCTGCGCGAAATCAAGCTGATCTGATCAGGCTGCGCGCCCGCTCCCCGTAGGAGCGGGCGCGCGCGTGATGGGAGGCTGCGCAGGCGTCGTGCCGAACCCGCCCGCAACTCAGGCCACTTCGCCCAGGTCCCGATAGCGCTTCGACTCCCGCCCCGACAGCCACAGCGTCAGGCGATCCGGCAGCAGCTTCACCAGCGCCTTGATGCAGCGGTTGACCCCGCCGGTCACGTGCACCACCTCGCCCCGCTCGACGGCGTCGTGACCTTCGCGCACCACCGCTTCGGCGGTCTGCCACATGAAGCCCGGCAGCTTGTTCATCAGCTGGCGCGTACCGGTGACATCGTGGAATTCCGACCAGGTGAAGCCGGGGCACAACGCGCACACGTGCACGCCCAGGTGGCGATTCTCAAGCGCCAGCGATTGCGAAAACTTGATCAGGTACGCCTTGCTCGCTGCATACAGCGTGTGCCCCGCCGAACCCGGCACGTGCCCGGCCAGCGAGGCGACATTGATGATGCGGCCGTAGTCGCGCTCGCGCATGCCGGGCAGCAGGCGCCATGCCAGTTCGGTGGGGGCGCTCATCAGCACGCGGAAGAAGGACTCATGCACCGGCCAGTCATTCGCCTCGAAGGTGCCGGGCACGCCGTAGCCGGCGTTGTTGACCAGCCAGTCGATGTGCAGCCCGCGTTCGGCCAGGGCCTCGCAGAGCCGGCGTGCCGCGTCGGGGACGGCCAGGTCGGCCGGGAGCACGGTGACCTCGCCGTGGTGACGGCTGCGCAGCTCCTGCGCCAGGGCGTCGAGGCGATCGACGCGGCGGGCGGTGAGCACGAGGTCGTGGCCGCGGGCGGCCAGGTCGCGGGCGAAGGCGGCGCCGATGCCGGCCGAGGCGCCGGTGATCAGGGTGAGAGGGCGGGCAGGAGGCATGAAGTGGTCTCTTGGTGGTTTGGTCGATTTTTGCTTTGGCGCCGGGGGTTTGTCAGCCCTGCATTGCCGGTGGCATGGTCGCTCGCTAAGCTTTCGGGTTTATACGCAATGGAATACTGACATGCGCAAGAAACTCGTCGCCGGCAACTGGAAGATGCACGGCAGCCGCAGCATGGCGACCGCCCTGGTCGGCGACATCATCGCCGCGTTGCCGGCTTCGATCGACGTCGCCGTGTTTCCGCCGTTCCCCTACCTCGGTGAACTGGCGGGCCAGCATGCCGGTTCGGGCCTGGGTTTTGGCGCACAGGACGTCAGCGAGCATGACGGGCAGGGTGCCTATACGGGCGAAGTGTCGGCCGCGATGCTCGCCGACGCCGGTGCGCAATGGGTGCTGGTCGGCCATTCGGAGCGCCGCCACTACCACGGCGAAACCTCGGCCCTGGTGGCACGCAAGTTCGCCGCCGCCCGCGCCGGCGGCCTGACCCCGATTCTCTGCGTGGGTGAAACGCTGGAAGAGCGCAACGCAGGCCTGACCGACGCCGTGGTGGCGCGGCAGCTCAAGGCGGTGATCGAGCTCAACGGCATTGCCAGCTTCGATACGGCCGTGATCGCGTACGAACCGGTATGGGCCATCGGCACCGGCCACACCGCCACGCCCGAGCAGGCGCAGCAGGTCCACGCGTTCATCCGTAGCCAACTGGAAAAAGAAGATGCTATGATTGCCCGTCTGACCCGGCTGCTTTACGGCGGCAGCGTCAAAGCGGCGAATGCGGCGGACTTGTTCGCGCAGTCGGACGTGGACGGAGGTCTGATCGGGGGCGCCTCGCTGGCGGCAGCCGATTTCCTGGGAATCTGCGCTGCGGCGCACTAAGCGCAACGGACTCTTTAGAGAACCATGTTCGTCATCTTCAGCGTCTTCTACATTCTGATCGCCGCGGCGATGATCGTGCTGATCCTCATGCAGCGCGGTGCTGGCGCTGACGCGGGTTCCGGCTTCGGCGGCGGTGCTTCCGCCACCGTGTTCGGTGCGCGTGGCTCGGCCAGCTTCCTGACCCGTTCGACGGCCGTGCTCGCCGCACTGTTTTTTGCCCTCAGCCTCGGCATGGGCATTTACCTCGGTCACCACGGTGCACCGCAGGCTTCGAGCGGTAGCGATCTCGGCGTGATGTCCGGTCTTGCCAACAAGCCGGCCGCAACGCAAAATGCGCAGCCCGCCGCTCCGGCCAACCCGGAGATCCCGCAGGCCACCAAGCCCGCGGCAGGCGATGTCCCGGCAGCCACCGCCCCGGCGAAGTCCGCAGGCGATGTACCGGCCGCGACGGAACCGGCGAAGAAAAACTAAGCAACAACACCTGCCCAGGTGGCGGAATTGGTAGACGCACTACCTTGAGGTGGTAGCGCCGTAAGGCGTGGGGGTTCGAGTCCCCCCTTGGGCACCAATCAGAAATGACGGCAGCGTTTGTATGCTGTCACTTCAAAGAACGACAAAACCGCCGAAAGGCGGTTTTTTGTGTGCGCGGATTTTTCCTGGGACTAGTGCCGCGCGTGTCAGCAGATGGTGTCGATCACTGGAACAGGACTCTGGCCCCATTTCGCATCAGGACCCGCCTGGTGAATATTGGAGTAGTGGGAGGGGTTGCCACTTGTTGCGGTTCGTTGCAACCGTGCACACGAATTGCACACCGGTTTGCGCACCGACACCGCGGTGTTCTACCGCTATGTTAGACCTCATTGTGCCTAGCGTTCGCCATCGTAGACTCGTCCGCCTGAGCTAATCCACATTTCATCTCCCATATAAGCGTCGCCCTCCGATGCGCCGGAGCATGCGTCATAGATGTCCGACAATCCGTTCCTGGTTGAATCGCGATTCCGGTCAGGGGGAAGCCTTGCGGCAAGATCCGCCGTTCTCTTTTCTTTGGAGCCAACTGGCTTAAAGAACCTTTCGTATTCGTTCTCGTTTCGATGGAAGCTCTCAGAAAATCGAAGAACCCCCTCGTAGAGATTAAAAGTAGTCTGCGAAAGATAGTGACGAACTATGCGTCCATCTGTTAGCTCGTGTAAGAACGGGCTGAAGGGCTTGGGCTCAACCTCAGGTATCGACGAGAGAATCTGGAAGTCCACTCCGTTTTTCCGAAAAAGGATATTCGCTGTCTGGCTATCGTTCGATCGCGTAAATACAAGGTTGTAGTAGCTGAAAGGTGCGATAGGAATCCAGCCTTGCTTCCTGAGTGCCTCACCTGCCGCTTTGGGGGTGGCTAGGCCTTTAGTCACCGGCGAGCCACGTGGTGGCAGCAAATTGCCTTCGCTGTCGCTAGTAGCTTCCGACTCCTTGCACTCAATTCTGCTTTTGCAATCCCAATTTAGGAAGATGACTCGCGTTACAACCGCTTGTTTGAGTCCTCCGTCAGCAAGACGCACCAGAACGTTTTCGTCAACCTTCAGGTCTGTTCGATAGCACTCGACTGGGTAGTCAAGCGCCGTTCCTGAAAATTTAACGTACGCGATGATGTAGCTCATTGGTTCGCCGGTGATGCTGTTGAAGGTTGGTTGAGGCCTAACTACTGAATACACGGACCCCATGGTCCGGTTATACGACCCCTGTTACGCTGTGAAATTGCCACGCAACCCCTTGACTCACTGAAAGCTTATCGGTGCTGTGGCTGGCTAACAACCTGATGCACAACCAGACGCAGCAGTTGGCTCATGGCTTGTCCGCTCTTGGCGCCGCATCCTGTCTCTGGTCACTTCGGGCAGGCGGCTTCTACGGAAGTCATCAATCTTCCGTTCTGGTCCCTAGTGCGACCCGAATGGCGTAGTGCACTTGGGTGCATCAGGTGAGCACGTGGATTGCACGTGATGCGGCCTCAAGGTTTACGCCGCCTCGTTTCCGGTTGCCCAGCCTCTGGGCACCAATCAGAGATGACGGCACGATCTGTACGCTGTCACTCGAAGAGACAAGAAAACCGCCGAAAGGCGGTTTTTTTGTGCACGTGTTTTTGATCGGGACAGACGAGAAGGGCTGTTTACCGCAGCGCGATTCCCCTGACCGCTGTCGTCATTTTGGCAAAGCTCGACCGGCTTCGATCGCGACATCCTCGGCCCGTCTTTCTGTCGGGATCAACACGTTCGCTACCGTGCATGCCACCAGCGCGCCGAGGAGTTGTGCCGCCACGAAGCCGGCAACATCCATGGGCCGGATGCCGGCAAAGGTCTGGGTCAGCGAGCGGGCGATGGTCACCGCCGGATTGGCGAACGAGGTGCTGGCGGTGAACCAGTAAGCCGCGAAGATGTAGCTCGCCACCAGCACGGGAATCGCAGCCGGGCGATGCCTGGCGCCGAGCAGGATGGTGAGCAGCAAGCCGAACGTGGCAACCGCTTCGCTCAGCCACTGCGAAGGGCCTGTGCGCGCATGCGTGCCCGGCTGGAGCAGTGGCAAGTCGAACATGGCATGCGCCAGGAGCACGCCGGCCACCGCCGCCACGACCTGCACGGCGATATAGGCCACGGTCTCGCGATTGCCAAGTTCGCCGCGCAGCCGCATCGCGAGCGTCACGGCCGGATTGAAATGCGCGCCCGAGATCGGACCGAACAGCACGATCAGCACATACAGGGCACCAGCCGTTGCACCCGCGTTGGCCAGCAGGGCGATGCCGTCATTGCCGCGGGAAAGCGCGACACCCATGATCCCCGAGCCAACTACGGTGGCAAGCAGGAGCATGGTGCCGAGGAACTCGGCCAGAAGCTTGCGCGACAGCGACATCACAGCTCCCCCAACAGCGCCTTCACGCGTGCGGAGATTTCGTCGCGCACGGAACGATATCCATCGTCATCCATGTGCTTGGGATCCGGCAGCCCCCAGTCTTCGCGGCGCCTGGCCGGCACCCACGGACAGTTGTCGCCGCAGCCCATGGTGATGACGGCGTCGAACTCCCCGTCGATTTCGTCGAGCGACTTCGAATCATGGGTGGTCAGGTCGTAGCCCAGTTCGGACATGAAGCGGATCGCTTTCGGGTTGATCTGCCCCGACGGGCGGGAGCCGGCACTGAGCGCCTCCACCTGGTCGCCGCCGTGGATATGCGCAAATGCCTCAGCCATCTGGCTGCGGTTGGAGTTCTCGATGCAGACGAATAGAACGCGCTTCATGGTGGTCACTGGTAGGTTGAAGTTGGTGGGGCGGGCTTGCGCAATGACGAGCGAAGGCAGAACCCCGTGCAGGCGATTCATCGGGAGGTTCCTGATTTTCGCGGTGTGCAAACGGTCACCGGATCGCAGCTGGCCTTGCCTTCGCAGCAGTTCTCGGTGAGGTAGGCCAGCAGGGCGTTCATCTGCAGATAGTTCGCACGGACGCGGATCATCCGGCCTTCGCGCTGGTCGTGGACCAGTGCGGCGGCACGGAGAATGTTGAGGTGCGCGGTGAGGGTGGCTGGGGGGAGGTCCAGGTGCTCGCGCAGTTCGCCGACCGACATCCCCTCGGGACCCGCCTGCACCAGCCGGCGAAACGCGGCCAGCCGGGATTCGTGGCTGAGGGCGCTCAGGGCATCGAGGGCGGCCTTGGTTTTCATGATTCTATACTTCCAAAATAATGGAAGTATTTCAAGCGGCCATGGGGGCGTACGCGCGCAGGGACGTGCCCGTGCGTCATGGGCGCGGGAACATGGATGGTCCAGGTGCGCGCCTGGCCGGGCGCCGGGCGGGCAAGCCGCTGCAGAAGTCCTCAGCAGCCTGCCCGGGATGACGAGGGAACGCAGCCCGCCGGTCAGCTCACTCGGGCAGGGCGGTCCGGCGGAACCAGTCCTGGGTGGCCTTGTCCGGCTTGCCCAGGTACTGCTCGTAAATGCCGTTGACCTTGCCGGAGCGATACAGCTGGCTCAGGGTCCGGTCCACCAGCAGGCGGAAATCCGCATCGTCGCGGCTCACGGCAAATGCCAGCGGCTCATAGTCGAACACGCGATTGAGCACGACGAGCTCGCCCGACGTATCCCGCTTCGCCAGGTTCAGCAGCACATTGCGTTCGGCCACGAACGCGTCGGCCTTGCCGTCCTGAAGCTGCTTGAGTCCCGTCGCCAGGTCGGGCACCGTCGCAATGACGCTGTTGACGTTGAGCTCTTCACGCCGCTCCTTGAGCAGGCGTTCCTGCAGCGAGCCGGAGATCACCGCGAAGGTACGCTGTTGCAGGGCGGCCAACATGGGCGAACCACGCCAGATCGGACGTCCCTCCGCCTGGCCGGTTTCCAGCAATTCGCGGAACGCCGCCGGGGCATCCTTCCGCACCATGACGCCGGTGCCACTGCCAAGAATGGGAATGGAGAAGCCGACCTGCGACCGACCGGAGATCGTCGGCGCGGACGGCCCGCACAGCAGGTCGACACGCCCTTCCTTGACCGAGCTGAAGCGATTTTCGGTGTCGACGGCCACGAACTGCGTGGCGAGGTTCGGGAGCTTCAGCTCATCCTGGACCGCCGTGGCCACCGCGCGACACAGGGCAATCGCGTAGCCGTCTGGCGTTCCCGACGAGCCCTGGTAGGTGAACGGCTGCGCTTCGTTGTAAAAGCCCATGGTGATCTTGCCGCTCGCGCGTATGCGGTCGAGCGTACTCGCGCCCTGGCCCTGCGCCAGCGCCAGGTGCATCGGTGCAAGTAGCAACACCATCAGCACCCAGCGAAGCAGGTGGTCGCGCGCTGCAACACGATTCATGCGTGACATGTTTTCTCTCCTGAGGCCAAGGCGTCACCAACCGATCTATCCGCGTGCCGGCTCAATGGTTACCGGCGATGGGAACCGCGGAGCCAGGAAACCGTAGATCAGGAAGGTGAGTGCCAGGACGATGGTACCGCCCAGTACAGCTTCCATGCCGGATGCGTAGATGGCGTACGTGCCGTAGAGCATCGCCACGGTCGCCACGAATGTGTTGATCTTGTAGGTGTGTTCGACCACCCCGGCCTTTCGCATCATGATCATCAGCGCAGACAGCGAGATGATGTACGGAATCACGTTGGTCACCACGGCCAGGTTGACCAGCACCGAGAATTGCTTGCTCAGGCTCGGCGACGCGGTGGAGAACGCCAGCAGGGTCTGCACCACGCCCATGATGATCATGCCGAGCACCGGCGCCGTCATTTTGTTGATCTTGGAGAAGAACTTCGGGAACAGCCGGTCATCGGCGGCGGTCTTGGCCGTCTGGGCGATGGTGAACTGCCATCCCAGCAGGGAGCCCAGGCAGGCGAGGATCGCCAGCGCGCGAATCACCGAACCCACGGCTGGGTTGAATATCTGCGCGTAGGCATCGGCAAACGGGCCCGTCGATTCGGCCAGCGCCTTGTTGGGCACGATGCCCTGGATGACGGTCGTGGAAAGCACGTAGACCGCGGCCGCGCCGAGCGTGCCGAGCATGCAGGCCATCGGCACGTCGCGCTTGGGATTTTCGACCGCGTCGGAGTTCTGCGCGGCAGACTCCATGCCGAGGAACGCCCACAGCGTCAGCGCGATGCTGGAATCGACGCCTTTCATCAGGCTCAGGCCCTGCGGATTCCACGCAGCGGAGAACGTGGACCCCTTGAACCAGAACCAGCCGATGATGGAGAGGCCGGCTACCGGAATGATCACGCCCCATACGGTGATGGCGCCAATGCGACCGGTGACGCGCGGGCCGCCGAAATTGGCGACGGTGGTAAGCCAGATCAGCCCGATCACACCGATGCACGTCGCGATCGGCGACGAGGACAGCCATGGGAAGAAGGCCGCGAGATAGCCCACCGCCGAAATGGCGATGGCGACGTTGCCGATCGCCAGTGACAGGAAATAAAGGAAGAAGGTCAGGAAGTAGCCGCCCTTGCCGTAGGCATCCTCGGCGTAGGCCGCCATGCCACCGGCGCGCTGGTTGAGCAGTCCCGCCTGGGCAAAACCGTAGGCAATCGCCATCGATCCGAGCGCGGTGACGATCCATGAAAGCAGCGATATCGCACCGACCTGCGCCATGTTCGCTGGCAGCATGATGATGCCGGACCCCATCATGTTGACCGCCACCAGCACGGTCAACTGCATCATGCTCATTTTCTTAGTCGTCGTGCCGTTCATCAGTGCCTCCAATCAAAGGTTCGGAGAGCCTGGCGCGAGCCGCACGAAGGCGGCCAGCCACCCATCGACCAACAGCGAAAAACTTTGTCCACCCCGTGGACGCTTGCCCCTCTTTCTCGCGAAGCTTGGGACGGAAGCAATGAAGCGTCCGTGAAACAGCCAGCCCTTCTGGTGTGGCAACACGAGTGCCATATTTCCGCAATGAAACGGCGCCGCGATTTTGTGCGAAACAAAGTAAGTACCAAGCGCAACGTCAGTAAAAATACCTAGGACGTATCGGTTGTTCTGCTGTTCGCGAAGTCGCGGATCACGGCGGGCGATGGCGCAACACATGCGTCGCCGTTGGACGTGCGTGCGTGCACGCGCTGAAGTCATCCATCAGCGTGGCGATCCATTCCCGGTCACGCCGTGAACACGGCGCCACTTGCACGCGTAGTCGATGGCGATCCGTGAGCCAGGCTTCAGTCGGCATTGAAGGAAAATTAACGCAGGAAGTTCGATAACGCGGTCCAGGTCGTAGTGCCTTCGAACGCGGCTCGTGCGTCACCGATGGTGGGCCGCGCGGGGCATCCAGCCACCCTGGGGCATTCACGGCTGAGGGGCGGCGAATGCATGCGGCTGCATCGGTCATCCAGCCCGGACTCTTGCATCAGGAGCAGACCGGACGGCCTCCACGCGGAACGAGCGACGCGCGATCCACGGCAATCCATCCCATTCAGAGAGGACAAGGCCAGTCATGAGCATTCCTGTCCAGCGCTATTTTCGTATCCTGGTCATCGGCGAGCCCACGGGTGTCGTTGAGCGCGTCGTTGAAGAGGAACTGCACTTCGAGGTGGAGTCCATCGGCGCGGAACTGATAGCCAAGGCGATCCGCACCGGCGCCGACCTTGGCGCCATCATCGTTTCCCGCGAGCTCGCGCCCGCGGCGATCGCCGCCCGTGACGAGCGCGGCCTGCGCATGCCCATCTTCATGATCAGCAGTCGCGACGAGGAGACGCTGGCCGAGCCTTTCCTGAAATCGCTCGACGGCGTCGTGATCGCAGAGCTCGAAACAAGGGAGTTCTACGAAAAGCGATTGCTGGCCGCGGTGGAGAACTACGCGCGCAGCCTCCGGACGCCTTTCTTCGGCGCGTTGATGCAATACGATTTCGACGCCAATCGCACGTGGGCCTGTCCCGGCCACCAGGGCGGCCAGATGTTCATGCGGCACCCGGTGGGCAGGCTCTTCTACGACCACATGGGCGAGAACGTCTTTCGGGACGACATCTGCAACGCCATGGTGTCGCTCGGCGACCTGTTGATCCACGAGGGGCCGGCGCTTGCCGCGCAACAGGCGGCCGCGAAGGTTTTCCATGCGGACCGGACCTATTTCGTGCTGAACGGGACGTCTTCGTCGAACAAGGTGGTGAATACCGCCTTGTTGCGCAGCAAGGACGTGGTCCTGTTCGACCGCAACAACCACAAGTCCAATCACCATGGCGCCTTGCTGTTCGCGGGCGCCATTCCGATCTACCTCGAAACGGACCGCAACGGATTTGGCATGGTGGGGCCGATCGACGCCTCGGCGTTCGAGGAGAGTTCGATCCGCGAAAAGCTGAAGAATCACCCTCGCCTGAAGGGCACGGACGCGTGGAAGAAGGAGCGCCCGATCCGCGTGGCCATCATCGAGCAGTGCACGTATGACGGCACGGTCTATAACGCCAAGAAAGTGCTGGAGAAGATCGGCCACCTGTGCGAGTACATCCATTTCGACGAGGCATGGGCGGGCTTCGGCGCCTTCCATCCCCTGATGAAGCACCATTTCAGCATGGGGCTGAAGCTCGGCGGGAAGGACCCGGGTGTGATTGCGACGCAGTCGACGCACAAGCAGCTGGCGGGATTCTCGCAGGCATCGCAGATCCATGTCCGCGATGAACATATCCGCGACCAGCCGTTCCGCATCAATCACAAGCGTTTCAACGAGATGTTCATGCTGCAGGCGTCGACCTCGCCGTTCTACCCGCTGTTTTCCAGTCTCGACGTCAACGCGCAAATGCATGGCGACAAGGCCGGCAAGGTGCTGTGGGACGACGCCATAAAACTGGGTATCGAGGCGCGCAAGGCGATACGCAAGCGCTTTGCTCCCTTCATCGACCCCTTTGTCCCGCATGGGGTCGAATACCACGGCAAGAAGACCCGCTGGGAACATGTGCCCACCGAGGTGCTGGCGCGGGAGCAGGCCTTCTGGCAGCTCGCGCCGGGCGAGAAGTGGCACGGCTATCGCAACCTCGGCGAAGACCTGGCGATGGTCGATCCGACCAAGCTGATGCTGATTACCCAGGGCATCGACACGAGTTCGGGCAGCTATGAGAAAACCGGCTTGCCGGCAACGATCCTGGCCAACTTCCTGCGCGAGATCCATGTCATTCCGGAAAAGAATGACCTCTACAGCATTCTCTTCCTGCTTACGCCAGCGGTCGGCGAGGGAAAGATGGCGATGCTGGTCGCGGCGCTGGAGCGATTCAAGGACCACTACGATGCCGACAGTCCGCTCTCCGCGGTGGTTCCCTTGCTCTACGCCAAGCACGAACAGCGCTATCGGAATTATTCGCTGCGCCAGTTGGCCAGGGAGATGCACGAATTCTTCGTGTCGAAGGACATCAAGGAACTGCAGCGCCTCTGCTTCCGCTACGAGTCATTCCCCGAGCAGGCGATGTCGGCGCGAGAGGCGAACGAGGCGCTCGTGGGCGGCGAGGTGGACTTCGTGCCGATGAGCGAGGTCTCCGGGCGTATCGCCGCGACGCTGGCGCTGATATATCCGCCGGGGATCGGCATCGTCGTCCCGGGCGAACGATACGATGACCGGGCCCGGCCGATGATCGACTACTTCGCGGCCTTCGAGGAAAGCTGCAACCGCTTCCCGGGCTTTTCGTACGAAGTGCAGGGTGTCTATCAGGTGGAAGAGCAAGGGCGCATTCGCTTTTATACCTACGTCGTTCGCGAGTAGCAGGCCTGCGACGGTTCATCGCGAGCGTGCCGTCGGACCGTCGCTTCCCGTTGTTCACTTCCCGTCGGCCAACGGCGCCCGGCATGCCTGCCGGGCGCCACCGGTTTTGTTGCATCGCTGGCACGTTCCTTGAGGCACATGAGTCGAGCAACGACATCGCCCAGGTCCCCAGGCCTTCGCATCCCGAGTGACCGCGCACGTAGCCTGCGCCGTCGGGCAGGGCTGTGCGCGATGAAGCTCGACGAGGTCGTGCCTTATGGAACTCAACTTCTGCGTGGTCGATGAGCAGGGCGAGCCCCTTGACGTTTTCTGTGAAGTGCACGCGCGAGGTGGCCACGTGCACTGGCGGGCCTGGGTTTACGGCTTCGCCTCGCTGAAGGACAGCTTCGAAGGCAACGCCTTCGACGAATCCGCGATCGCGGGGCAGGTGCAGACCGAGGTGCTGCTGCGGGGCATTCGCGCCGCAGATTGACGCCACGCGGCAGGAACTGACCCTGGTGGCGGGGTGGGTCGTCTCACTGCCGATGACGCAGCCGTAACATCGGTTTTGCGATACCAAAGGCATCGCAAGGGAGACGTCCGATGATCGAGCAAATCGAAGGGTTGCCGCCGGGTACGCTGGGCTTTCGCGCGAGCGGGCAGGTTACCGCGGCCGACTATGAGCGGGTGCTGGTGCCGGATATCGAGGCGGCATTCGCGATCCACCGCAAGCTGCGGCTGCTCTACCACGTGGGACCGGATTTCACCGGCTTTGACCCCGGCGCAATGTGGGACGACGCCATGCTGGGTTTCCGGCATTTCAGCGGATGGGACCGCGTTGCACTGGTGACCGACGTGCCGTGGCTGCGCATTGCGGCGACGGCCATGGGTTTTGCCGTGCCGGCCCAGCTCAGGCTGTTTCGCAATGCCGAACTGGTCACCGCCATCGACTGGATCCGCGAGCCGCGGCCCGAGCCCGAAGAAGGGAACAAATGAAACTGTTTGCGCAGGCCTTGTCAGTGGCGGCGGCTTGTGCTGAACTCGGTCACATGTCCAGCACTGCCACCCTTCCTGATTGCATCGAAACCATCGCCGCGTCGGCGATGACCGATGCCCGTGCGCGCGTGCTGAATAACAACGCCAATACCAATACCCGCATCGATGGGTGGGCCGGCGTGTAAGCAGAACAGCGCAAACTTTCACGCAAAAAGGCCCGCACATCGCGGGCCTTTTTGTTTTTTCGCCCCGCCAGAAACCCAACCAAGGAATCCGTGTCATGTGTTCGATCTTCGGCATGTTCGACCTGCAACCGGGTGATGACCTGGCGGCGTTGCGCCAGCAGTCGCTGGAGCTTTCCCAGCGCCAGCGACACCGTGGCCCCGACTGGAGTGGTGTGTTCGTCGATGCTGGCGTGATCCTGGTGCACGAGCGCCTGGCCATCGTCGATCCCGCCAGCGGCGCGCAGCCTCTGCGTTCGCGCGACGGCGCCCTGGCCCTGGCCGTCAACGGCGAGATCTACAACCATCGCGATTTGCGCGCCGCCAGTGATTACGACTTCACCACCGGTTCCGACTGCGAGGTGATCAATGCGCTGTATCGCGTGCACCCCGTGCCGGCCGAATGGGTGACCAGGCTCAACGGCATTTTCGCCTTCGCGCTGTGGGACAGCGAAGCATCGCGTTACGTGATCGCGCGCGATCCGCTGGGCGTGTGTCCGTTGTACTGGGGGCACGACGCGCAGGGGCGGCTGTGCGTGGCTTCGGAGATGAAGGCGCTGGTGGGCGTGTGCGCGGACGTGGCGCCGTTTCCCCCGGGCCATGTCTACGACAGCATCGATGGCCAATGCCGCCGGTATTACCACAAGCCCTGGCGCGACTACGCGCAGACCCAGGGGCAGGAGGTGTCGCCGGGCGCGTTGCGCGATGCGTTCGAACAGGCGGTCCATCGTCAGCTGATGACGGACGTGCCCTACGGTGTGCTGCTTTCCGGTGGCCTCGATTCGTCGCTGGTGGCCGCCTGCGCCGCGCGATTCGCACGGCATCGCGTGGAAGAGGACGACCGCGCGGAAGCGTGGTGGCCGCGCCTGCATTCCTTCGCGATCGGGCTCGAAGGCTCGCCCGACCTGGCCGCCGCACAGATCGCTGCCGACGGGCTCGGCACGGTGCACCACGGCTTCGTTTACACCTTCTGGGAGGGGCTGGACGCCCTGCCGGAAGTGATCCGCCATATCGAAACCTACGACGTCACCACCATTCGTGCCTCCACGCCGATGTACCTGCTGGCGCGGCGCATCAAGGCGATGGGGGTGAAGATGGTGCTTTCGGGCGAAGGCTCGGACGAGATCTTCGGGGGCTACCTGTACTTCCACAAGGCGCCGTCGGCGGAAGCCTTCCACGAGGAAACCGTGCGCAAGCTCGACGCGCTGCACAGTTACGACTGCCTGCGCGCGAACAAGTCGATGATGGCCTGGGGTGTCGAGGCGCGCGTGCCCTTCCTCGATCTGGCCTTCCTCGATGTCGCCATGGGCATGGATGCTCGGTACAAGATGGCGGGGCCGGGCAGGATGGAGAAGGCGGTGTTGCGCGAGGCCTTCCAGGGCGCGCTGCCGGACGAAATCCTGTGGCGGCAGAAGGAGCAGTTCAGCGATGGCGTCGGTTACGGCTGGATCGACGGGCTCAAGGCGCATGCGGAACAGGCGGTGAGCGATCGCGAGTTCGCCGCCGCGGCCACGCGCTTTCCGCACAACACGCCGGCCACCAAGGAAGCCTACCTGTACCGGCGCATCTTCGAGCGCTTCTATCCGGGCGAGGCGTGTGCGGCGACGGTGCCGGGCGGCAAGTCGATCGCCTGTTCGTCGCCGGCGGCGCTGGCATGGGATCCCAGCTTCGCCGGGGCGGCTGATCCTTCGGGGCGGGCCGTGAAGGGGGTTCACCAGCAGGCGCTGGCCTAGCTTTGGGCTTCCCTTCCCCGGCGGGGAGAGGGAGCAAAAGCGCGCGGCGCTCGGCTTTAAGTCCTCTACGCTGAGGCGCGTTGCAGAGAAGCGGCGACGCAGAGGCGGAGGTGTCCCGCGTCGAGCTCCGAAGAGCGTTCCGGCCTGTATCCAACCCTTTGCCGCGAGCTCTTGAGGCCATTCTCTTTGGGTTACTTTTCTCTTGGGCCAGCAAGAGAAAAGTGACTCGGCCTCCGGCAGGAGGTCGAAACGCCCGCTGCGCAAGCGGCAAGCTGGCCACAGTGCTTGGGAACAAAGCGAAAAAAAGGGCCACACGATCACGCCCGATCCACGCCACCGCAAGCACCCACCCCCCTCACCGCCGTACAAGGTGGCAATGCCCCAGTCCTCTCGCCTGCGGAGAGGGGGGGGCTGGAGTGAGGGAGCACGCTGGCCTCAGTCGACTTTCCCAGCGAGGTTTTGGAAGCTCGCTCAATGCGACCATCCCGCGAGCACCCACCCCTCACCCCAACCCTCTCCCCGGAGGGGAGAGGGAGTCGGGCGAGGTTCTTTGGATGGCTTGCTCTGCTACGATAGAGGGCCGTTTTCCCATGATTTTTCATCCATGATCGAAACCAATCCGATCCATGCGCAGATTGCGGACCTCAAGGGCCGCGTCGAGTCGCTTAGGGGGTATCTTTGACTACGCCACCAAGCGTGAGCGTCTCGAAGAAGTAAGCCGCGAACTGGAAAGCCCCACGGTGTGGGACGATCCGCCGCGCGCGCAGGAGCTGGGTCGCGAACGCGCCCGCCTGGACACCATCGTCAGTGGCATCGACAGCCTCACCTCTGGCCTCACCGACGCCGGCGAGCTGCTGGAGATGGCGGCGGCCGATGGCGACGAGGACACCATCCAGTCCGTGGTCACCGACCTGGCTGGCCTCGAGGCCAAGGTGGCCAAGCTGGAATTCCAGCGCATGTTCTCCGGCAAGATGGACGCCAACAACGCCTTCGTGGACATCCAGGCCGGCGCCGGCGGCACCGAGGCGCAGGACTGGGCCGAAATCCTGCTGCGCATGTACTTGCGCTGGGCCGAGTCGCGCGGCTGGAAGACCGAGCTGCTGGAAGTGTCCGGCGGCGAAGTGGCCGGCATCAAGTCCGCCACCTTCCGCGTGGAGGGCGACTACGCCTATGGCTGGCTGAAGACCGAGATCGGCGTGCACCGCCTGGTGCGCAAGAGCCCGTTCGATTCGGACAATCGCCGCCACACCAGCTTCACCTCGGTGTTCGTGTCGCCGGAAGTGGATGACGACATCGACATCGACATCAATCCGGCCGACTTGCGCACCGATGTGTACCGTTCGTCCGGCGCCGGTGGCCAGCACGTGAACAAGACCGAGTCGGCCGTGCGCATCACGCATATCCCGACCAACACGGTGGTGGCCTGCCAGACCGAGCGCAGCCAGCACGCCAACCGCGACCGCGCCATGAAGATGCTCGCGGCCAAGCTGTACGAGCTGGAGCTGCAGAAGCGCAACGCCGAGAAGGATGCGCTGGAAGCCTCCAAGTCCGATATCGGCTGGGGCAGCCAGATCCGCAACTACGTGCTCGACCAGAGCCGCATCAAGGACCTGCGCACCGGCATCGAGCGTTCGGACACGCAGAAGGTGCTCGATGGCGACCTCGATGAATTCATCGAGGCCAGCCTGAAGTCCGGCCTGGATGCCGGCGCCAAGCGCGTGGATGCGTGATCGCCAGCCCATGAACCTGCCCACGGAGGCATTGCCCGCATGAACCGCAGGAAGACTTTCCGCACTCTGTTGGCATGTGCGTCCCTGGTGGCATGCCAGGGCGTGGCCACCGCACAGGACAATGGTTCTGCCAGCCAGGGCATCAAGGAAGATGCACGCACTGCCGGCAAGCATGTCGGTGACGCTGGCCGCGACGTCGGCCACGCCACCCGGGATGCGGCCGTGACCGTGGGGCACGGCGCGAGGGACATGGGCGTGGCGGTCGGCCACGGCACGCGGGATGCCGCCGTGACCGTCGGGCATGGCGCGAAAGAGGCCGGCCAGGGCATCGGGCATGGCGCGAAAGAAGGCTGGGACGCCACCAAGCACGCGGTGAAACACGTGTTCGGCAAGGATGATTGACAGCCAGCGTGGCGGGAAAGCACGGTCCCGCTGGTTTGACAGTGAAAGACCAACTCAGAGATGCGCCCGCCATTCGCGCGGGCGCCGGCAGCTACGGAAACCTCATGACTGAACCGACCGACATCCAGCCCATCGACGAGAACAAGCTGATCGCCGAGCGTCGCGAGAAACTGAAAGCGCTGCGCGCGCAGGGTGTCGCGTTCCCGAACGACTTCCGGATCGATGCCTTCGCCGGTGACCTGAAGGCCGAGTTCGCCGATGCCGGAACATGGACCGCCGAAGCCATCGACGGCCTTGCCCGCCGGGTCAAGGTAGCCGGTCGCATCATCCTCAAGCGCGACCAGGGCAAGGTGGCGTTTGTGCAGGTGCAGGACATGAGCGGCCGCATCCAGCTGTTCATCCACCAGGGCACGGTGGGCGAGGAGACCTACAAGGCGTTCAAGGGCTGGGACGCGGGCGACATCGTGGGCGCCGAAGGCCAGCTGATGCGCACCAAGACCGGCGAGCTGTCGGTCAAGGTGGATGTGTTGCGCCTGCTCACCAAGAGCCTGCGTCCGCTGCCGGACAAGTTCCACGGCCTGGCCGACGTGGAGCAGCGCTATCGCCAGCGTTACGTCGACCTGATCGTTACCGAGGAGGCTCGCCGCACCTTTGCGCAGCGCTCGAAGATCATCGGCTTCATCCGCAAGTGGCTGGAGGCCGAGCCGCGCCGCTTCATGGAAGTGGAGACGCCGATGATGCACGTGATCCCGGGCGGCGCCACTGCGCGCCCGTTCGTCACGCACCACAACGCGCTCGACATGGACCTGTACCTGCGCGTGGCGCCGGAGCTGTATCTCAAGCGCCTGGTGGTCGGCGGCTTCGACCGCGTGTACGAGATCAACCGCAATTTCCGCAACGAGGGCGTGTCGACCCGGCACAATCCCGAGTTCACCATGCTGGAGCTGTACCAGGCCTACGCCACCCATACCGAGATCATGGACCTCACCGAGGAAGTGATCCGCGCCTCGGCCGAGGCGGTGATCGGCACCACCCGGCTGGCCTGGGAAGGTACCGAGATCGACGTCGGCCCGGCCTTCCGCCGCTGGAGCATGGAAGAGGCGGTGCTGGAGATGAATCCGGACATCCGCCGCGAGGAGCTGCGGGACCGCGAGGCGCTCGCCGCGCACGCCCGGCGCCTGGGCTGCCAGGTGAAGGCGGATTTCGGCTGGGGCCGCCTGCTGCTGGAGATCTTCGAGAAGACGGTGGAGCACACGCTGATCCAGCCGACCTTCATTACGGACCATCCGGTGGAGGTCTCGCCGCTGGCCCGCGAGAGCGACACCAAGCCGGGCATCACCGACCGCTTCGAGCTGTTCATCAACGCCAAGGAAATCGCCAACGGCTTCTCCGAGCTCAATGACCCGGAAGACCAGGCTGCGCGCTTCCAGGCACAGGTGGACGCCAAGGCCTCCGGCGACGACGAGGCCATGCACTTCGACGCCGACTACATCCGTGCGCTGGAGGTGGGCCTGCCGCCGACGGGCGGCCTGGGCATCGGCATCGACCGCCTGGTGATGCTGCTGACCAATTCGGCGTCGATCCGCGACGTGCTGCTGTTCCCCTATATGCGCCCGGAGGCCTGATTCATGTGGTTTGTCATCATTGGTACAGATATACCTGATTCGCTTGAGAAACGTAAGGCGGCTCGCCCGGCCCACGTGGCCCGCCTTCAGCAGCTCCTGGACGAAGGGCGCCTGCTCGTCGCCGGCCCGTTCCCGGCTATCGAGTCGGACGATCCGGGTCCGGCAGGCTTCACCGGCAGCCTGATCCTGGCCGAGTTCGCTTCGCAGGCGGATGCGGAGGCCTGGGCCAGGCTTGATCCGTATATGGACGCCGGCGTCTACGCGAGCGTCAGCGTCAAGCCCTTCATCAAGGCGCTGCCGCGGGCATGAGCACGCCGATGGTCGAGCAGATCCGCGAGCGCCTGCAGCAGGCGCTCGCGCCGTCGACCCTCGAAGTGCTGGACGAGGGTTACAAGCACGCCGGCCACGCCAACGAGGGCAAGGGGCACTTCCACGTGCGCATCGTCAGCGCGGCGTTTGCCGGGCAGCTGTCCATCAAGCGCCATCGCCTGGTCTATGCGGCCCTGCAGGGGCTGATGGACAACGGCATCCACGCGCTTTCCATCGACGCGAAGGCGCCGGGCGAATAGCGGCCCGCAAGGTCTCCGGAGCCGTCGTCCCGGTCAAAGCCGGGGCCCGGTGACTCGGCTTTTCAGGCTCCCGACGGCACTGGATTTCTGCTTTCGCAGGAATGACGATCGATGGGGTGCCAATAAATGCTTTTATAACATTGACTTGTGAGTCAGTGTTCAAGCGAAATATCTTGCCGAAACGCGTTGCGGCTGCGGCCCGCGTTTGGCACAGTGCCCCATCGCCCGAGTGCCTCGGGCATCCCTCCAAGATGTTGATGCCCGTATGCGCCTGACCACGATCAAACTCGCCGGTTTCAAGTCCTTCGTGGACCCGACCACCTTGCATCTGCCGACCAACATGACCGGCGTGGTGGGGCCCAACGGCTGCGGCAAGTCCAACATCATCGACGCCATCCGATGGGTGATGGGCGAGAGCGCGGCCAGCCGCCTGCGCGGCGACTCGCTCACCGACGTGATCTTCTCCGGCTCCAACGCCCGCAAGCCGGTGGGCCAGGCCACGGTCGAGCTGATCTTCGACAACGCCGACGGCACCATCCAGGGCGAGTACGGCCAGTACGCCGAGATTTCGGTCAAGCGCCAGGTCACCCGCGATGGCCAGTCGGCGTATTTCCTCAACGGTGCGCGCTGCCGCCGTCGTGACATCACGGATTTGTTCCTGGGCACCGGCCTGGGACCGCGGAGCTACTCGATCATCGAGCAGGGCATGATCAGCCAGATCGTGGAGGCTGCTCCCGACGAGCTGCGCATGCATCTGGAAGAAGCCGCCGGCATCTCCAAGTACAAGGAGCGCCGCAAGGAAACCGAGAGCCGCATCAAGTCCACCCGCGAAAACCTCGACCGCGTGCGCGACGTGCGCGACGAAGTGGACAAGCAGCTCGAGCACCTCAACCGCCAGGCCCGAGCCGCCGAGCGCTGGAAGGCGCTGAAGGAAGAGCAGGTGCGCAAGGAAGCCGAGCTGCGCGCGCTCGAATACCGCGGGCTGAAGAGCCAGCACGATGGCGAAGGCCAGGGCCTTTCCGCCGCCGAGATCGAGATCGAAAAGCAGCTGGCCGGACAGCGCCACGTCGAGGCGCAGCTGGAGAGCGTGCGCGAGCGTCACTCCGGTGCCTCCGAGCATCTGAACGCCGTGCAGGCCGAGGTCTACAAGGTCGGCGCCGAGATCGCCCGTGTCGAGCAGCAGGTGCGCTACAACCGCGAGACGGCCGACCGGCTGCAGCGCGCGCAGGGTGATGCCGAGCGCGAGCACGCCGAACTGGCCGCGCACATCGGCAACGACCGCGCGCAGGTGGAAACGCTGCGCATGGCGCTGGCCGAGGGCGAGCCGCGGCTCGAAGCCCTGCAGCAGATGCAGGACGACACCGCCGATTCGGCGCGGGAAACCGAAGCCAGGCTGGCCGACTGGCAGCAGCGCTGGGACGTGCATACCCGCACGGCCGGCGAGTCCAGCCGTGCAGCCGAAGTGGAGCGCACCAAGCTCAACTACCTCGACCGCCAGGGCATCGACCTGTCGCGTCGCCGCGAAACGCTGGAAGCGGAACAGAAGGCCACCGACGTGGCCGCGCTGGACGCCGCCTCCGAACAGCTGCACGTCGAGCACGACACGCAGCGCGAACGGGTGGAGTCGCTCGGCGGCCTGCTCGACCAGCACAAGACCAGCCACGAGAAAGTGCTGGACGAGGAACGCCAGGTGCAGTCCTCGCTCAACGAGGCGCGCCAGCAGCTGCAGAGTGCGCGCGGCCGGCAGTCGTCGCTCGAAGCCCTGCAGCATGCCGCGCTGGGCCAGGACGAAAGCGCCGCCAGCGGCTGGCTGGCCCGGCTGGGCCTGGACAAGTCGCGTCGCCTGGGCGAATCGCTGCAGGTGGAAGCCGGCTGGGAAACCGCGGTGGAAACCGCGCTGGCGGGCTTCCTCGACGCCGTGCTGGTCGACGGGTCGCATGGTCTCGCCGCCGAGTTCGGCGCGCTGGAGAACGCCGACGTCGCGCTGGTCGATGCAGCCGAGGGCGGCGTCAACACCGCCGGCACGCTGGCGGCGCATGTGCGCGGCCCGGCGGCGGCCATCGCCATCCTCAGCCATGTGCTGACGTCCGATTCGATCGAGCACGCACACCGGATCGTCGCTGGCCTGTCCGCGCTGGCGCCGTACCAGTCGGTGATGACGCGTGCCGGCGAGTGGCTGGGCCCGGGCTGGGCCCGCGTGCGCCGCGCGCAGGGCAACCAGGTGGGCGTGCTGGCACGCGAACGCGAGATGCGCACGCTGGCCGAGCAGGTCATGGCGCTGGAAGAGCGCATCGAAGAGGCCACCAACACCCTCGATGACCTGCGCACGCGCAAGTTCGAAGCCGAGCGCGCCCGTGACGATGCCCAGCGCGAGCTGTACAACGCGCATCGCCGCCAGTCCGAGCTGGCCGGCCAGCTGCAGAGCCATCGCGGCAAGATGGAAACCGCCCGCGCGCGCGCCGAGAAGGTCGCCGGCGAGCTGTCGGACCTGATCAGCCAGCTGGACGAACTGCAGTCGCAGACCCGCGAGGCCCGTGCGCGCCTGGACGAATCGGTCGGTCACATGGGCGACCTGGAAGACCAGCGGCGCGAGCTGGAGAACGAGCGCCGTGCGCTGCTGGAATCGCGCGAGGAAGCGCGCATGAACGCGCGCGAGGCGGCCGACCAGGCGCATGCGCTGGCCCTGTCGATGGAGTCGAAGCGCTCGTCGCTGACCTCGCTGGAACAGTCGCTGGCGCGCATGGACTCGCAGCTGCGCCAGATCGAGATGCGCCGCAGCGAAATCGCCGAGCAGCTCGCGGCCGGGTCCGACCCGATCGCCGAACTGGAAGCCGAACGCCAGACCTACCTCGACCAGCGCCTGCTGGTGGACAAGCAGCTGGTGGAGGCGCGCCGGGCGCTGGAGGATTGCGACGCTGAATTCCGCCGGCTGGAGCAGGAACGCCAGCGCATCGAGCAGGGCCTCAACGGCCTGCGCGAAAACCTCTCGCAGAAGAAGCTCGCTGCCCAGGCCCTGCAGTTGCGCGCCGAGCAGCTGGCCGAAGCCATCACCGCTTCCGGCCTGGAACTGGAGCCGCTGCTGGCCGAACTCGCCGAGGATGCCGACGCCAGCCAGTGGCGTTCGCAGCTCACCGACATCGGCCAGAAGATCGTGCGCCTGGAGCCGGTGAACCTCGCCGCGATCCAGGAACACGCCGAGCAGAGCGAGCGCAAGACCTACCTGGACAACCAGCTGGCCGACCTGGTCAGCGCGATGGAGACGCTGGAGGCGGCGATCAAGAAGATCGATCGCGAGACGCGCCAGCGCTTCAAGGAAACCTTCGACCGCGTCAACGCGGGCGTGCAGGAGCTGTTTCCGCGCCTGTTCGGCGGTGGCCATGCCTATCTCGAACTCACCGGCGACGACCTGCTCGATACCGGCGTGGCGATCATGGCGCGACCGCCCGGCAAGCGCGTCTCCAACATCACGCTGTTGTCCGGCGGCGAGAAGGCGTTGACCGCGGTGTCGCTGGTGTTCGCCATCTTCGGCCTCAACCCGGCGCCGTTCTGCCTGCTGGACGAGGTGGATGCGCCGCTCGACGAAGCCAACGTGGGCCGCTTCTCCAACATGGTGAAGGAGATGAGCGAGAAGGTGCAGTTCATCTTCGTCAGCCACAACAAGGCCACCATGGAGGCGGCCTCGCAGCTCTGCGGCGTGACCATGCGCGAGCCTGGCGTTTCGCGCCTGGTGCAGGTCGACCTCGCCGAAGCAGCTAAACTTGCAGGCGCAGCCTGAGGAATCCCAAATGACCGTGCAACCCGTGCTCGCCTTCGCCTGGAATCCCGCCGTGGGCATTCCGCTCCTGATCGTCGGCCTGATCGTGCTCGCGCTGATCTGGCTGTTCGGTCAGCCGAAGAAGGAGCAACAGGGGCGGCGGCGATTCGTGCCGGGCGCGACCGGCGAGCGCCGCGAGCCCACCTTCGGCAACGAAGGCGAGTCGCCCGCGGAGCCGTCGTTCAGCGCACGCGACGACTTCCATCTCGATGCGGGTGGCGACCGCCTGCCGCAGCAGGGCGAGCTGGACATGGGGCTGCGCGAAGAACTCGAGCGCCTGGGCGCCACCCTGGCGGGCGGCAAGGACCGGGTGGAGCCTGCGCCGGTCGGCCGGCCTTCCGGTATCGCCGGTTCCATCGTCGATGCGCTGCGCGCGCCGCCGGAACAGTTCGAACAGAGTCTCACCGGTACACCGGCGGTGGAACCCATGGCGTCGCCGCGTGCGTCGGCGCCGGTTGCGCCGCCTGCTGCGCCCGCACCGCCGCCGGCCGCCCCGCGCGTGCCGCCGCGCTCCGACGTGGGCCGCCGTCCGGAGCGCATGCCGGTCGAGCGTATCGTCACCCTGTTCGTGGTGGCACGTGAAGGCGGCGTATTCAACGGCACCGATCTGATCGTGGCGGCGGAGAAGGCTGGTCTCGAATTCGGCGACATGGGCATCTACCACCGCCTGGTCGACGGCAAGCGCGAGCTCGGCCCCATCTTCAGCGTGGCCAACATGCTCAAGCCGGGCAACTTCGACCTGTCGCGGCTGGACGCGCTGCGTACGCCTGGCGTCAGCTTCTTCATGACCCTGCCGGCGCCGATCCCGGCACTGGACGCCTGGGACGCCATGCTGCCCACCGCCCAGCGGCTGGCCGAGCTGCTGGACGGCCAGGTGCTGGACGAGGAGCGCAATGCGCTTGGCCGCCAGCGGGTGGCGCACATCCGCGATGAATTGCGCGGCTGGGACCGCGACCACGAGGGCAGGGAAATCACCTTCGGGCGCTGAGTTCCGGCGCAGCTGAGGGCGCACCGCAGGCGCGGAGGCTTGCGCTGCGCCGATGACTCCGACAGAGTCTCCCTCCATGGAGGGGACGCATGGCCTGGAAATCACTGCGGCATCTCGCGTGGCTGGGCATCCTGACGCTCGCCGCATGCACCCATTCGGACTTTCGTCCCGACTATCCGCGCGTGCCCAGCACGGTGCTGCCGGTGCAGCAGGATGCGCCGCTGGCGGCGTATGCAACGCGCATGGTGGCCTCCCATGACAACGAATCCGGGCTACGCCTGATCAGCGATTCCAGCGATGCGCTGCTGGCGCGCATCGCGCTGGCCGATCGCGCCGTGCACTCGCTGGACCTGCAGTACTACATGTTCCACAGCGACTCGACCGGCCTGCTGCTGGCGCGGCACCTGCTGGCCGCTGCCGATCGCGGCGTGCGGGTGCGCCTGTTGCTGGACGACCTGCACGTGGCGGGCGACGACGCGGCGCTGCGCGCGCTCGACAACCATCCGCACATCGAGATCCGCCTGTTCAATCCATTCCTCGAGCGCAATTCCTCGGCATGGGGCATGGGCAAGCAGTTTGCCGGCGACTTCTCGCGGCTCAACCGTCGCATGCACAACAAGGCCTTCATCGCGGACGGCTCCATGGCCATCGTCGGTGGCCGCAACATCGGCGACGAATATTTCGATGCCAACGGCGGCGTCAATTTCCGCGACCTGGACGTACTGGCGATCGGTCCGGTGGTGCATGAGGTGGGGCAGGCGTTTGACCGCTACTGGAACAGTCCGCAGGCGTTTCCCATCGGGGCTTTCCACTACCCGAAGCCGGACGATATGCAGCTGCAGGAGCTGCGCAAGAAGCTGGCCGACAGTGCCCGCAAGTTCAGTGAGGGCGCCTATGCGCAGAACCTGGTGGCGCGGGTGGGTGACATCGCGCGGGAAACGCCGTCTGGCCAGTGGGCATGGGGGACGGCAAGCTATCTGGCCGACGATCCGGAAAAGGGCGATCCCGAGGCCAACAACCGCGACCTGCACATGGCGCCGGCGATCCGCGCCTGGATGGATGCTTCGCAACGCCGGCTGACCCTGATCTCGCCGTATTTCGTGCCGGGCGACCGCGGCGTGGCCTATCTGCAGGGCCAGCGCCAGCGTGGCGTGGCGGTGGAAATACTCACCAATTCGCTGGCATCCACCGATGCAGGCGGCGTGTACGGCGCCTATGCGTCCTACTACGTTCCGCTGCTGCAGGCGGGCATCGACCTTTACGAACTCAAGCCAGACGCCCGGCGCAGCGGCGGCGGCAGCCATTTCTTCGGCTCGTCGTCCGGCGCCAACAGCCTGCATGCCAAGGCGATGGTGGTGGACGATTCGCACGCCTTCGTCGGTTCGATGAACCTCGATCCGCGCTCGTTCGACATCAATACCGAAGATGGCGTGATCATTGATTCGCCCGCGCTGGCCCGGTCGCTGCTGGCCATTTTTGCCGATGCCGCCAAGCCGGAGCACAGCTACCGCGTGCTGCTCGATGCGGGGAGCGGGAAGGCGTACTGGGAAGCCAGGCACGAGGGGCAGATGATCCGCTACGACAGCGCCCCGGAAACGAGCTGGTGGCGTCGCTTCAAGGTGAACGTCGGCGGCGTGCTGCCGGTGGAGCACCTGCTGTAGCCAGGCGGCGGGTGAAGAGCGTGCGAGCAAGGATGCATCCGCTACCCGAAAGGCGTAAGTTGCAGCCGACGCTTCTTTGGCCGCGGGCGCAGCACCTGGCTCGCGTTATCCCGGACCTCGGCTGGCGACGGGTGTGCGCATGCGCCGCTCCTGCAATGGCGACCCGCCGATGAGGGGCGCCGACTCAGTAGCGTTCAATCCCCCGGCGCCGCGCCGCGTCGTGACACGCGTGCTGTGCGTACTGGCCAGTCTCTTGCTGCTTGCCGCATGCAGCGGCGCAACGCGCCCCGCATCGTCGGCGCCGCCGGGCGCAGCGGCAGACGCGAACGACGCGCTGGTGGTGGCAAGGCACCTGTGGCGCGACGCCGCCGAAAACCGGCGGGCCGAACCGGCGGCACGTGGTTGGCTGCGCTGTGCCATCGCGGCCCATCAGGCGGAGGCAACGGTTGACGAGGCGCGCCGGGACGAAGCCACCGTGGTTGCCAACAGCTGCACCAGCGAGCTGATCGGCTTTCTGCTGAAGCGCGAACCGCCGCTATGGACGCCACGAACGGTCAGCATCGCAGGCGTGAAGCTCGACATCGTGTTCCGCGACATGCCCCGCGGTTTTTCCGATCGCCCGCTGGCGCTGCTGCGCGCAGATGCCGTCAGTATTCCCGCCATCCTTGGTCGTCGCTATGCCACGCCGGGTTTTGGGGTTTCGATGGCCGCGTGGCAGGCGCGTTGCACCGACCGGCCGATCTGCGCGCTGTATCCGCCGGAAGGCATTACCCGTCCCGTGACGGCGTGGGTCGAAACGGATGCCGAGGGCACGGCGCGCCTGGTCATGACCGATCCGCTGCTGCACCCCACGCTGGCCATCGGCGATCGCCAGGTCACGCTGGCCACGGATGTCACGGCGCCGCTCGCCGCGCTGATCGAGCGCACGCGGATCAATCGCCTCGCGCTGTGGACGCTGGTGGGCGGCAAGCAGCTGGCCATGCGTGAAGGCCTTTATCTGCTCGAGGACTATGACCCGGACAAGACGCCGGTGATCATGCTGCATGGCCTGGGACGCAGCCCGCTGGTGTGGGCGAAGTTGACCAACATGATGATCGGCGCGCCCGACTTGCGCGCGCGTTATCAGGTGTGGCACATCGTCTATCCGACCAATACGCCGGTGCTGCTCAATCGCCTGCGCGTGCAGCGTTTCCTCGACCGTGGCTGGCTGATCCTCGACCCGGAAGGGGCCGCGCCGGCACACAAGGACATGGTCCTTATCGGGCACAGCATGGGCGGCGTGCTGTCGCGCCTGCTGGCGTCCAACAGCGGCGACGTGCTCTGGCACGCGGCGTTCGACGTGCCGCCTTCGGCCGTGAACGGAAGCAGGGCCGACGTGGCCGTGGCTGACGAGGTTTTTCATTTCCGGGCGTATCCCGGCATCACCAGGGAAATCTTTCTCGCCGCGCCGCACCTGGGCAGTCCGGTGGCCGATCATTTCCTTGGCCATCTCGCGGTGCGTCTGGTGAGCGCGCATGCGCCCGAACTGGATGCGCTCGGTCGCCTCGTCGACGCCAATGCCGAACACATTTCCCCCGAACTGCTGAAGGACTACCGCACCGAGGGCCTGAGCAGCGTCAGCACGCTGCGTGCGAACCAGCCGGTGAGTCGCGCCTCGCACGCGCTGATGCCGGTGGCGGGCGTGCGCTACTACACCTTTGCCGGCAATCTGCCTGGCGAGGATCCGCCGGGCGATGGCGTGGTGCCGCTCAAGAGCGCGATGCTCGAGGGAGCGGTCTCCACCACCATCGTCAGGGACGGCCACCAGCTGTATCTGAATCAGGATGTGCTGGCGAAAATCCTCGACATACTTCGCCAGCCCTGAGCTTCGGCGGCCCGGGTGTCGATGCGTCCGCCTCAGGCCGGCTGCTTGCGGAACGAGATGGCGAAGCGGTTCCAGCCGTTGATGGCCACCACCAGCAGGGTGAGGTCGGTCAGTTCCTCGGGCGAGAAATGCGGCTGCACCGCTTCCCACACGCTGTCCGGCACATGGCTGGCGGAAATCAGCGTGAGCGACTCGGTCCATTCCAGCGCGGCGCGTTCGCGGTCGGTAAAGAAAGGCGTCTCGCGCCAGACGCTCAGCGTGGCGAGCCGCCGCTCGTTTTCGCCGGCCTTGCGGGCGTCGGACGAGTGCAGGTCCACGCAATAGGCGCAGCCGTTGATTTGCGATGCGCGCAGGCGCACCAGTTCGACCAGCGATTTCTCCAGTCCGCTTTTGCCGATGCGCTGTTCCAGCGCCACCATCGCCTTGATGGCTTCGGGGCTTGCCTTGTAAAAGTCGAGGCGCTCGCTCATGACGTTCTCCGGGAAGTGGGGTGGGAGGGGAAAGTGGCGTCAGGTTAGACTTCGCGGTGGCCTTCTTGAATGTCCACTTTCAGGTAATTTGAGGTAGCCACTCGATGGATATCCAATTGACCCTTGCCGGCCGCCGCGACCTGATCGGCCAGCTTTACCGGCAACTGCGTGCCGGCATCACGGACGGCCGCCTCGCAGCGGGCGAGCGCCTGCCGTCCACGCGCGACCTGGCGCGGCAGCTGGGTGTGTCGCGCAAGACCACGCTCGAGGCGTTCGAGCGCCTGGTGGCGGAGGGCTACCTGGTCACGCGCGCCGGCGACGGCACGTATGTGGCGGCCGGACTGTCACCGCCGCCCGCTCCCGCGCGCCTGCGGGCGGTCGCCACACCGCGTCCCGCCGAGGTATGGAAGCGCGTGCCGGAGGCGCTGTCGATGCCCCTGCCGGGAACCAAGCTGGCCTACGACTATCTTGGCGGCGTGACGGACAAGGCATTGTTCCGCGCCGACGCCTGGCGCAAGTGCATCAGCCACGCGCTACGCGTGCAGGGGCGAGGGCGCGGCATGTACCGGGAGCCCGCGGGCGAGCAGGAGCTGCGGCTGGCCATCGCCCGCCATGTCGGCTTCAGCCGTGGCGTGGCGTGCAACTGGCAGGACGTGATCGTGACCCAGGGTGCCCAACAGGCCGTGGATCTGGCCGCGCGGGTGATGATCAATCCGGGTGGCACCGTGGCGGTGGAAGACCCGGGCTATCCACCGGCGCGCTCCAGCCTGCTGGCGCTCGGCGCACGCGTGGTGCCCGTGCGCGTTGACGATGAGGGGCTGCGGGTGGATGCCTTGCCGGACGACGCGCGGCTGGTCTACGTCACCCCGTCGCACCAGTTCCCGCTGGGCATGCCGATGAGCCTGGAGCGGCGCATGGCCCTGCTCGAGTGGGCGTCCAGGCGCGGCGCGCTGATCGTCGAGGACGACTACGACGGCGAGTTCCGCTTCGAAGGGCGCCCGCTGGAATCACTCAAGAGCCTGGATCGCGGTGACGTGGTGGCTTACGTGGGCACCTTTTCCAAGACCATCTTCCCCGAGCTGCGCGTGGGCTACGTGATACCGCCGGCGTCGCTGGCCGGCGCCTTCCTCAAGGCCCGGCAGATCAACGACTGGCATGGCTGCAGCCTGACCCAGACGGCACTCGCCCGCTTCATGCTCGACGGCGAGTTCGGCAAGCACGTGCGACGCGTGCAGAAGTACTACGCGGAACGGCGCGAGGCCTTGCTGGAACACCTGCAGGGCGAGCTCTCGCCCTGGCTGGAACCGATCGTGCCCGCCGCCGGCATCCACCTGGCGGCCTTGTTGCGCAAGGGGCTGGGCGAAGACGAGCTGATCGCCCGGGCGCGCGGCGCTTCCATCGGGCTGTATGGCCTGGGCGGCTTCTATGCAGGGCGGCGGCGAAGGCAGGGGCTGCTGTTCGGCTATGGCGACATTTCGGTGGACGCCATCCATGCGTCGATGTCCAGGCTGAAATCGCTGCTGGAAGGCGCGGGGCGCTGACCCGCACCGGGCATTTCGCCTCGTATCCGGGTCGATGGGAACTATCCAAAAGTTCTAGCGGATCGCTTGCCGGAATTCACGCCAATTCAGCATTTTCTTCCGCATGATCCAGCCACACCGGCCGTTTGCACACGCGTGGGAGGCGCAGGCGGCGGACCCCTGGTCCAGGTGTGTGCCGCGGCCCGGATACCGGGGTGTGCGAGGCAAGCGGAGGGGCAGGGCGTGTCGATGAGGGCGGAAGGAGCAAACGTATGCGCAAAGTTACGATCAGGTTTCAGGACGTTGCCACGGAGCTTGCTCAGATCAACACCTTGCGGGAAGACGTGATGGAGCGCGCCTTTGGCATGCTTGAACAGCGGTATGCCACGCTGGCGACCATGCTCGTGCAGAGCCTGGGCGATCGCCAGCGCGCCGTGCGGTGGATGTGCCGCCATCAGAACGCCTTTGGGGGGCGCACCGCCTACGAACTGCTCGCCGATGGCGAGGAAGACGGCGTGTGGGACGAAATTTCGCTGATGGGCGACGCGCCGGTGCCGGCGCGCCTGAACTCCGCGCGCATGGCTTATTGACGGTGCCGCGCTGCCTGTCGTGGCGGCGCAGCGGTGCCGGCGACCCGGGTGGTCGCTGGCGCTAGGGGCTGCTGCGCGACGTGGACGCCGCCTGCAGCGACCACACGCTGTTGGCGTCACCGCTGCGCGCACGGCGCGCCGATGCGCGCGCGAAACACGCAAAGACAATGCCCATGGCGATGCCGGTGAGGTCGACGCCGAGCACGCTCCAGGTCAGTGGTGTCCAGGCCCGGGCGATGGCCGATGCGTTGCCGGCCAGGTCGGCCGTCGCCACCAGGACGGTCAGCGCGGCGGTCATCCACAGCAGTTCGGCGGTGGCCCTCGCCACTGGCCGGATGCTGGCGTAGGCGCAGGCGGCGAAGAACAGGCCATAGCAGGCGACACGCTGCGGCAAGCCCGCATCCACACCCAGTCGCGCCGACACCCAGGTGGCGGCGAATGCACCGGCGATGCCGAGGCAGGTGCCGATGCACACGCCGATGGTGGCGCGTGCCATCACCAGCGTGCGTAGCGGCTGGTCGGCAACGCGACGCTTGCGGCGCGACTCGATCCACAGCAGGTTGCCCGAATAGAACAGGAACGCACCGGCCAGGCCCAGCACGAAATACAGCCACTGCACCGTGCGCCCGCCGAACGTGCCGAAATGCAGCCCGAACAGCGCGGCATAGCTGATGCCGTTGAGGCTGTAGCGGTTGCCCACGTGGTTGCCCAGCACGCTGCCGTCGTGGGCGGACAGCGCCACCGAGCCGAATGTGCCCAGGGTGTGCTGGGAGAGCCCGCGCACTTCGGCCACGGCGTTGTGGTCGCCGTAGTGCACGAAGTGCAGGTAGTCCGGCTTGAAGGTGGTCACGCCGCTGGTGAACGCTTCGGTGCGCGCACGCGCGATCAGGGCCTCGGGCGGAAGCATGCTGGCCGGCGTGCCGCTGGCGGTCACCGCGGGGGTGGTCTGCGTGGCGTGGGCGAAGGCGCCGAACAGCTGGCCGTCGAAGGCCACCGTGTTCAGTGCGGCCAGCGTGAGGGTGAGCAGGCAGAACAGCGCGCCGGTGACCGCGAAGATCACGTGGAACGGCAGGCTGAGCACGCCGATGGCGTTGTGCGCGTCCTGCCACAGCCGTTTCAGGTTGGGACCCACGCGCATGGCGAAGATGTTTTGCAGCAGCTGCGGCAGGTGGATCACGATGCCCGACACCAGCGCCAGGCCATAGAGCACGCTCACGATGCCCATCAGGTACAGGCCGAACACCGGCAGCCCGAGCGAGTCGTGCAGCGCATAGATGTAGTCGGCCAGTTCGTCCGCGCCCGCTTCGGCGCGCGGCGCGTCCATCTGGCTGGCGGTGGCGAAGCGGGTGTCGTCGCCGTCCTGCCAGTACGCATAGGCAGCGTGCGACGGGTCGGTGGGCAGCACGATGCCGAAGTCCTCGCGGGCGGCCGGATGGCTCGCCAGCAGGCGCTCGATCAATGCATCGACCGGCACATCGGCATCCACGGCGCTGCGCCACGGCGGGTTCTGCCAGGCGGCGATGTCGTCATGGAAGACCACCAGCGCGCCGGCATAGAACGCCACGAACAGCGCGAAACCGGCGAGCAGGCCGGTCCATGTGTGCACAGTCTGGAAGGTACGAATCGTGGCGGCTTTCATCGCGGCACCCTGGCTAGAGACCCGCCGCGCGCCCGGCCCACAGCGCGGCGAACGCCATCGCATTGGCGGTGCCCAGGACCAGCCATGCGCGCAGGCCGCTGCGGAACAGATAGGCCGCCGCCATCACGCCCGTCCACAACGGGAAGAACAGGATCAGGGCCGGGACCAGGTAAGCCTGGCCGTGATCCGGCAGCAGTTTCAGCAGGAGGGCGAGCACGGTGGCGGCGAGTGGAAAGCCGAGCAGGGTGCCGGCCAGGCAGCGGGCGATCATGGCCGGTCCGTGTCCGCCAGGACTGCGGTGCGCCACCAGGCGAGATAGGGCAGCAGCACCCAGGCCAGCATCAGCGTGCTCAGTGCGGCGGCGATGCCCGGCCCGGTGCCGGCAGCGCTCAGCCAGCACGCGAGCCCCGCGAGGATCAGCAGCCAGCCCGCCAGCCTTGCCGGCGCGCGCAGCGTCGTCGACAGCAGCCGTTGCTGTCCGTTCGCGAGGTAAACAAGCGCGGCGCCGGCCAGGGTCAGCAGCAGCGCACTGAGGGTGATCACGTGGCGTATTCCTTGCCGGGCGCCAGGGCGGCCCGCAAAAGCAAATTAATGAGAACCATTCTTGTTTTGCATGGGCCGCGTGTCAACCCGCGGCAATCGCCGACCCGGCGATCAGAACTGGTATTGCAGGCGGCCGACCACTGCATAGGGATGCTGGCCGTCATGGGCGTTGCCGGGCTTGTCCAGGTCGATGGCGTGGACCACGTTAGCCGACAACCGCAGGTATTTGTCCAGGTACCAATTGATGCCGAAGCTGAGGTTGGTCTCCTTGCCGCCCAGCACGTCGCGGTCGTTCAGATCGGTCTGGCTCAGCCGCAGGGCAAGCTCCAGGGCGCCGCCACCATGCCCGTTCCAGGCGGCGCGGGGGATCACCGCGCCGAAGGTGGCGTTGCTCTCGCGATAGTCGCGGCTTTCGCCGGTCAGCATCCAGCTCGCGAACGCGTACCAGCCCCTGAAGCGCAGTGACGGCAGGCCATCGCTGCGCTGCAGATGGTCTTCCATGTATTCCGCCTGCCAGGAAAACGGGCCGCTGACATGGGCGGCCTCGAGGCCAAGGCGCTGCACGCGGTTCGAGCCGCTGATGCTGCCGGTGTCGAGGAAGTACGAGCCGGACGAGAGCGCCACTTCCGGCGCGGATTTGAAATGCTGGTCATTGCCGGGGCCGAACCGGCGCGTGGAAAAGTCGAAGGCCAGGTGATAGAGGCCATCGGCTGCGTGCACGACATAGGCGAGGCGTCCGGTCAGGGCGGCGCCGCGCTGTTTGCTGCCCTCGTCGTCGGGGCCGGCCGTGTAGAAACCGTAGCTCCAGATCCACGGGCCGTGCACATCGCTGGAACTGACGCCGACGCTGCGGCTGGGGGCCAATGCATTGGTCGTGGCGCGTTCCAGGAAGGTGGTGTTCTTGAAGCTGCCGTACTGCTCCAGGCCAAACGGTTCGCGCTGGTTGCCGATGGTCACCACGCCAAAGTGCCGCGTCTGCTTGCGCACATAGACGTCCTTGAATTCAAGGTGTCCGTTGACCAGCTCGGCATTGGCGTAAAACAGCCAGTCGCGCCGCAGGTCGCGCTCGAAACTGATGTCGGCCCTGCGCACGCTGAAGTCGGCGTGCCCCAGTCCCTGGCCGGAATAGTGGGCGGCATCGATCATCAGGTAGCCGTGGATCTGGGTATGGATGAGCGGCGTATCGATGCCGCCCTCCAGGGGGCGCATCAGCGACAGGCGACGAAGTGCGTCGACGGCCGGCCCGCCGGCAGATTCGGGGCCGGTGGACGGCGCGGGTGTCGGCGTGGAGGGTTGATCGGGCCGGGGTGGCCGGGTGACGCAGGCGCAAACAAGCGTGCAGGCCAGGGCGGTGGCAAGCCAGGCGGGCTTGCGGCTTGTCGATGCCAGGCATGCGGATTCGCCCATGACTCTCGATCATCCCCGATCGTTGCCGGCAGGCGGCGAGATCGCCTGGCGTGTCGTGCACCGGGCTCCCTGGGGTCCGATTGTGGGGCGGCAACCTGTGTTCGCCATGTATGCGCTGGTGATCGGGCAGGTGTGGCAAGCTGGCTGCGCGGGTGCCGAACATGCCCGACAAATCGCGGCGTATCTCAGGTAATGAGATGGGGATGGTGGTATCTTGATTATCGTCCCGATAATCAAGTTGAGCCATGTCTCCTTCCGATCACGGTGGAAGTCGTCCGGGCGCCGGCCGTCCTGCCGGTGAGCCCAGCCAGCGCATTCGCGTGCCTGAAAGCCAGGTACCGTCGGTGCTGGCGTATCTGGATGCATACAAGGGCGGGGCTTCGCTGGAGTCGCCGCGGCCGATGTCGTTGACGCCCTCGACGGTGGGGCTTGCCGCCTTCCTCAGCCGCGTGCCGGCGGGCGTGCCATCCACGGCGGACGATGACGTCGACGAGGTGGTCGACCTCAATGAGCACCTCGTGCTGCCCGGGCATGAACCGAGCACTTTCATCATCCGCGTGTCCGGCTGGTCGATGATCGGCGCGGGCATCTTCGACCGCGACGAAGTGCTGGTGGATCGCGCGCTGGCGCCGCGCCAGGGCGACATCGTGGTGGCGGTGGTCAATGGCGAGCTGACCATCAAGCGACTCGGCAAGGTGGACGGCCACGTCGCGCTGCTGCCGGAAAACGCGCACTTCAAGCCCATCGTGTTCAAGGAAGGCGAGACGCTGTCGATCTGGGGCGTGGTCACTCGTTGCCTGCGCACCTTGCGCTGAGGGGCGTATCCCATGGGCCGCGTCGTCGCGCTCGATGCATTGATTCACGCCCGCCAGGTCTGGCATGGACACGCCGCGCCGCTACCCGACAGCAAGCAGCCGACAGGCTGGCCCGGACTTGATGCCATGCTGCCCGCCGGTGGCTGGCCGGAGCATGCGCTGACCGAAATCCTGCTGCCCGTCGACGGCGTCGGCGAATTGCAGCTGGTGCTGCCGACCCTGGCGCGGCTGACGCAGGCGGCGCTCAGCGTCGTGGCGATCGCGCCGCCATACCTGCCCTATGTGCCCGGCTGGGAAGCGCGCGGCGTGGTCATGTCGCAGGTGGATATCGTGCAGGCCGGCGAGCGCGATGTGCTGTGGGCTGCCGAGCAATGCCTGCGCTCGGGCAGTTGCGCGGCCGTGCTGGCATGGCCGGCACAGGCGGACGATCGCGCCTTGCGCCGCCTGCAGGTGGCGGCCGACGCCGGCAAGGCACTGGCCTTCGTGTTCCGCGATCGACGCCATGCCGTGCAGGCATCGCCGGCGGCGTTGCGGCTGGAGCTGGAAAGCGAGCCCTCGCTGCAGGTGCGCGTGCGCAAATGCCGTGGCGGCAACCCGCCGGCAGGCACGGTGCCGCTCGTTGCCGGCTGGTCGTGAGGACGCGACATGTCATGGGCCTGCATTCTGCTGCCGCAACTGGCGCTGGACGGTGTCCTCCGGCGACGCCCGCCAGCGGACGAACCGCTGGTGCTGGTGAGCGGGCCGGCGCAGGTGCGCATCGTGCACGCGGCCAATGCCTCCGCGCGTGCCGCAGGCCTGTATCGAGGACAGCGCCTGGCGGCGGCGCAGGCGTTGCTCAGCCAGTTCGCGATGGTCGAGCACGACCCCGGCGAGGAAGCGCGCTGGCATCGCCTGCTCGCGGCCTGGGCGTACCGCTACAGCGGCGAGGTGGGCTTGTTCGCGCACGCCGTGGTGCTGGAGGTGAGTCGCAGCCTCAACCTGTTCGGCCCCTGGCCGCATTTTGAAGCGCTGCTGCGCGATGACCTGAAGGAACTCGGCTTCCGCCATCGCATCGCGCTCGCGCCGACGCCGCATGCCGCCTACGTGCTGGCCGGCGTGCACGACGGCATGGCCGTGATGACGCCCGATGCGTTGCGCCGCGCCCTGTCGCCCATCGACATCGCGCGGGCGCGCCTGCCCGCTGATGCCGCCCAGGCCTTGCCGGCCATGGGCATCCGCACACTGGGGCAATTGTTCGCGTTGCCGCGTGCGGGGCTGCAGCGGCGTTTCGGCGGCGAGCTGGTGGCCCTGCTCGATCGCCTTGCCGGCGACGAGCCGACGCCGATGGAAAGTTATCGTCCGCCCGACACGTTCGAGCAGCGCATGGAATGGACGCACGAAATCGAGCACGTCGAGGCGCTGGTGTTTCCGTTGCGTCGCCTCACCGGCGACCTGGCCGTCTATCTGGCGGGGCGCGATGGTGGCGTGCAGCGCTTCGAGCTGGAACTGGAACACCGCAGCGGCCCGCCGACCTGCGTGTCGGTAGGCATGCTTGCCGCCGGGCGTGATGCCGCGCTGTTGTTCGACTGCGCACGTGGCCGCCTGGAGCGCCAGGCGCTGCCGCAAGCGGTGGTGGCGATGCGACTGGTTGCACGCGAATTGCCGCCCTTCGTGCCGGCGGGGCGCGACCTGTTCGACACGCGTCCCGCCCATGCAGTGCCGCTGGACCAGTTGCGCGAGCGCCTGCGCGCGCGCCTGGGCGAGTCATCCATCCAGCACCTGCGGCGCACGCTCGATCCACGCCCCGAACTGGCGCAGACCGCGGCGCCGGGCGCGAGTCCCACCGGCATGCAGGTACTGCCGCGCCCCACCTGGCTGCTCGAATCGCCGCAACCGTTGCGCGGGCCGCCGACGACCATCCTGGCGGGCCCCGAGCGCATCGAAACCGGCTGGTGGGACGGCGGCGACATGCGTCGCGACTATTACGTGGTGCGTACCGGGCAAGGGCAATGCGCCTGGGTGTTCTGCGCGCCGGGCGAGCAGGGCGCATGGATGCTGCACGGGTGGTTCGCATGAACGACTACGCCGAGCTGCATTGCCTGTCCAATTTCTCGTTCCAGCGTGGCGCATCGAGTGCGCGCGAGCTGTTCGAGCGCGCGAAGGCGTGCGGCTATCGCGCGCTGGCGATCACCGACGAATGTTCGCTGGCCGGCATCGTGCGCGCCTTCGAGGCAGCGCGCGATACCGCCATGGCCTTGGTCGTGGGTGCCGAGTTCCAGCTGGAGGACGGGCCGAAACTGGTGCTGCTGTGCGAGACGCTGGAAGGTTATGTCGCGCTGTGCGCGCTGATCACGCGTGGCCGGCGCGCCGCCGACAAGGGCAGCTATCGCGTGACGCGACAGGATGTCGCCGATGGCCTGCCCGGCACGCTCGCACTCTGGCTGCCGGCGGCCACGCCCGAGCGTGAGCACGGCGGCTGGTTGCGCAGCCTGTTCGGCGATCGGCTGTGGCTGGCGATCGAACTGCATCGCGGCCCTGACGACGCGGCGCGCCTGCGCATACTGCAGGCGCTGGCGACCGAACTGGGCATGCGCACGGTGGCCACGGGTGACGTGCACATGCATGTGCGGCGCCGGCGCGCCCTGCAGGACGTGTTCACCGCCACCCGCCATCGCTGCTCGGTGGCCGATGCCGGTGCCTTGCTGTTCCCCAATGGCGAGCGCCATCTGCGCACGCGCGAAGCGCTGGCGGCGATCTATCCGGCATCGCTGATGGAAGAAAGCGTGCGCCTTGCCGAACGCTGCACGTTCCAGCTCACGGAGCTGAGCTATCGCTACCCGGCCGAACTGGTGCCCGCGGGCCATACCGCGACCAGCTGGCTGCGGCAGCTGACGGAGGAGGGCATGCGCTGGCGCTGGCCGCAAGGGGTTTCGGCGAAAGTGCGCGGGCAGATCGAGCACGAGCTGCAGCTCATCGAGAAGTTGCGCTACGAATCGTATTTTCTCACCGTGCATGAAATCGTGAGCTTTGCGCGTGGCCGCGACATTCTCTGCCAGGGGCGCGGCTCGGCCGCCAATTCCGCCGTCTGCTACGCGCTTGGCGTCACCGCGGTGGACCCCGACAGCACCAGCTTGCTGGTCGAGCGCTTCATCTCCGAGGAACGCAAGGAGCCGCCGGACATCGATATCGACTTCGAGCACGAGCGGCGCGAGGAAGTCATCCAGCATATCTACGAAAAATACGGGCGTGACCGCGCCGCACTGGCCGCCACCGTGATCTGTTATCGCGGCAAGAGCGCGGTGCGCGACGTGTCGCGCGCCCTGGGCCTGCCGATGGACCAGATCGACCTGCTGTCCAAGGTGTTTGCCTGGTGGGACGGCGCAGATGCGCTGGAAGATCGCCTGCGCGAACGCGGCTTCGACCCGGAAAGCCCGCTGATCCGGCGCGTGCTGCGGCTTACCGCCGAGTTGCTGGATTTTCCGCGGCATCTTTCCCAGCACGTCGGCGGCTTCGTCATTTCCGACCAGCCGCTGTCGCACCTGGTGCCGGTGGAAAACGCGGCGATGCCCGATCGCACGATCATCCAGTGGGACAAGGACGACCTCGACGCCATGGGCCTGCTCAAGGTCGATTGCCTGGCGCTCGGCATGCTGACCTGCGTGCGCAAATGCCTGGACCTGCTGCGCGCGCACCACCAGCGCGACCTCACCACCGCGACGATTCCCCGGGAAGACCCCGCCACCTACGCCATGATCCAGCGGGCCGACACCATCGGCGTGTTCCAGATCGAGAGCAGGGCGCAGATGGCGATGTTGCCGCGCCACCGCCCGGAGAATTTCTACGACCTGGTGATCCAGGTGGCGATCGTGCGGCCGGGGCCCATCCAGGGCGACATGGTGCATCCGTACCTGCGTCGCCGTCGTGGCGAGGAGCCGGTGGACTATCCGTCGGAGGACCTCAAGGAAGTGTTCGCGCGGACGCTTGGCGTGCCGCTGTTCCAGGAACAGGTGATGAAGCTGGCCATCGTCGCCGCCGGCTATACGGCCGGCGAGGCCGACCAGCTTCGCCGCGCGATGGCGGCGTGGAAGCGGCATGGCGGCATGGAGAAGCATCGTGAACGCATCACCAGCGGCATGCTCGAGAAGGGTTACACAGCGGAATTCGCCGCGCGCCTGTTCGAGCAGATCAAGGGCTTTGGTTCGTACGGCTTCCCCGAAAGCCATGCCGCGAGTTTTGCGCACATCGTGTACGTGAGCTGCTGGCTGAAATGCCATTATCCGGCGGCCTTCCTGTGCGCCCTGCTCAATGCACAGCCCATGGGCTTTTATGCGCCCAGCCAGATCGTGCAGGATGCGCAGCGGCATGGCGTCAAGGTTCGTCCCGTCGATGTGCGCCACAGCGGCTGGGACAACCTGCTGGAAGATGAGCCCGCGTCGCGTGGCGGGCTTGCGATCCGGCTGGGCTTTCGCCAGGTGCGCGGATGTCGCGAGGACGTGGCGCAACGGCTGGTGGCCGAACGCGAGCGTCGGCCATTCCACGACGTGACCGATCTTTGCACGCGCGTCGGCCTGGACCGGCGCCACCAGGAAGCGCTCGCGGAAGCGGACGCCTTGCGTGGCCTGGCCGGGCATCGCCATCGCGCGCGCTGGGCCATCGCCGGCATCGAGCCGCAGTTGCCGTTGTTCGGACATGCCAGCCCGGAGGAAGCCGCCGTTGCCTTGCCACCGCCCTCGCAAGGCGAGAGCACGCTGGCTGACTATGCGCGCGTGGGCCTCACGCTTGGTCCGCATCCGCTGCGGCAAATTCGTGCACGCTTGCGAGCGGCGCGTTGCACCGATTCGCGCGCCCTGCGCCACCAGCCGCATGCCAGCCGGGTGCGTGCCGCCGGCCTGGTCACCCAGCGGCAACGCCCGCAGACGGCGAGCGGCGTCACCTTCATCACCATGGAAGACGAATACGGGCCGATCAACGTGGTCGTCTGGAGTCATGTGGCCGAGCGGCAACGTCGCACCTACCTGGAGGCGCGGCTGCTTGGCGTGGATGGTCGCTGGGAGCATGTGGATGGCGTGAGCCATCTCATTGCGGATCGACTGATCGACTTCAGCCAGTTGCTTGGCACGCTCGACAGTCGCTCGCGGGATTTCCATTGAGCGCATGCGCGAGGCCACCATCGGCTCCCGGGTGCCGACCGGGCCGTCGCGCAACAGCCAGGTGACAAACCTGTGACGGTTGCCTGCGATGCGGCGTGAAGGCGCCATCATCTCGTGGATGCCGCTGCTCGAATACAGTCCTTCGATCGTCGTGCAATGCATGGCGCAAGCACTTGCGTGAAGGATTTTGTTTCACGCCACTTCGACGCAAAACATGCTTAATTTTTGCGGCGATTGCGTCGGCCGAAGTCTGCTTCATGGCGGGTGTGGTGGATCCGCGCTTCTTGCCGGACGACTTACCGACGTACATGGCGTCATGCGAGGGGAAAACATGGCTGTCGGCGTCGATCCACGGCTAAACGGCTAAATCGATTTGGCGTTCGTTGCGCAACCCTGCAAGGGAGCACGTCATGAGTCGATCACGGAATAACTGCAAGGTGGGCATCCGTCGCAAGCTGCCCGCCCTTGGCGCCGCTGCCTGCCTTGCGGTGATGCTGGATGGTTCGGTTGCGTACGCCCAGTCGTCGGCATCGAACGACGACCTGAAGGCACAGCTCACCCAGATGCGCCAGCAGATGCAGGCGCAGCAGCAGGTGATGCAGAAGATGCAGCAGCGTCTGGATGAACTGGAGTCCAAGGAGGCCGCGCAGGAGAAGGCCGCGGCGGCTAAGCCGCCAGCCGCGCCCGAGGCCCATGCGCCACTGGTGGCCGCAGCGACGGCACCGCAGCCGGCGACGCCTCCGCCGTATCGCCCGCCTTCGGCCCTGGCCGGCGTCGCCGAGCCGCTGCCCGAAGGCTATGTGCGCCTGGGCGAAACCGGAAACCTGCTGAAGCTGGACCTGGTCGCGCAGCTCGACACGATGGCCGACAACACTTATATGGGTTCGAAGGACCTGTTCGTTCCTTCGTCGATTCCCGTGCGTGGCCAGCCGTTCTACAACACCGGCTGGCGCTCCAACCTGAGCGCGAAGCAGAGCATCTTCCGCATGGATTTCCGCCGTGAGACCGACTACGGCACGTTGAAGGTGGTCTACAAGAACAACTTCTTCGGCAGCGGTACCGGCGACATGCCGTACAACCTTCAGTATTTTTACGGAGAGCTGGACAACGATCGCTTCAGCCTTCTCGCCGGCTACAACATCTCCGCCTTTACCGATATCGACGTATTCCCGAACACCCTCGACTATGAGGGTCCGAACTCCTTCACCTTCAAGTACGGGCCGCAGATTCGCTTCGCGCCGGTGCTGTACAAGAGTGGTGACAGCGTGCTCACGTTGCCCCTGTCGATGGAAAAGCCCAACGCGGACGTCACCGTGCCGGAAGGTTTCGGCACGTACTCCCGCTGGCCCGACTTCGTGCTCGGACTTCGCTGGCAGGCGCCCGACTGGCATATCCAGTGGGCCAACCTGTTCCGTGACCTGCGGGTGGAGAGCGCCACGGCGCGCACGCGCAGCACCAATGGCTACGCGATGCAGCTGACCGGCATGACCAAGGTGTTCGAGCGCGACAGCGTGCAGGGCTGGGTCAGCAACGGCCGCGGCTATGCCAATTTCCTGCAGGACATTTCCGGCCTGGGCCTGGATGCGGCCTTCACGCGCGAGGGCGACCTCAGGGCGATACGCGCGCGCGGGTGGGGCGCGGGATATACGCACTCCTGGGCGGAGACGCTCAGCTCGAGCCTGTCCTATGGCTATCTGCGCATCAGCCCGAATTCGAACCTGCTGATCGACCAGAACCTGCCCAAGAGCACCAAGTTCGCTTCGCTCAACCTCGCCTGGCAATTCAGTGAGCGCGCGATGCTCGGCGTCGAATACCTGTGGGGCCAGAACATCGCCCTCACCGATCTTCGCGGACAAGGCCAGCGCCTGCAGACAACCTTCCGTTACGACCTCAATCCCTGATCAGGGCAGGGGAGTCTTCGCGCCACCGATCGCAAGCGGCAACAGGACCCGATGCTCATGAATGGAGAAGTGGCATGTCGATGAACCGCCCCTGGGTGCTCTACGTCACCAGCGATCTGCCCGACGAGGGTTCCGTCTACCGGTTTGCGCTGCAACGGCTTGGCACGGCCATCCGGGAGCGCGGCATCCAGGTGGTGCAGGCGATCACCTGCGAAGACGGACTGGTGATCGCGCGCGGCTCCGCCTCGTATTCGGCGGTGGCCATCGACTGGGACCTGGGCGAAACAGCGAAGATGAGCGAAGCCCCGGCGCTGGCCATCATCCGCGCCGTGCGCGAGAAGTCCGTGCGCGTACCGATCTTCCTGTTCAGCAGGAACGCGCGCACGCCGGACCTGCCGCTGAGCGTGATTCGCGAAGTGCGTGAATACGTCAACCTTGCCGGCGAGACCCCGGACTTCTTTGCCAAGCGCCTGCAGTTCGCCATCGACGACTACCACGCCGGCATGCTGCCGCCGTACTTCAAGGCGCTCAAGAAGCTGACGGAAGAGGGTACTTACCAGTGGGATGCACCGGGCCACATGGGCGGCGCGGCCTACCTGAAGCATCCGGCGGGCGCCGAATTCCATGAGTTCTTCGGCGAGAACATCATGCGGGCCGACATCGGCATCTCCAATGTCGAGCTAGGTTCCTGGCTCGACATCGAGGGACCGCCGGCGGAATCGCAGCGCATGGCCGCGCGCGTGTTCGGCGCCGACTGGACGTTCTACGTGCTGGCCGGATCGTCGGCATCCAATCGCATCGTGGCGCAGGCATCGATCGCCAAGGACGACATGGTTGTCATCGACCGCAACTGCCACAAGTCGCTGGATCACGCGATGATCCTGTGCGGTGCGCGACCGGTGTACTTCCAGCCGAGCCGCAACGGCTACGGCATGATCGGCCTCATTCCGCCCAAGCGCTTCACCAAGGAGCACATCCGGGGCCTGATCGCGGACTCGCCGTTGTCGAAGGATGCCACCTCGAAGGAGCCGGTGCATGCGGTAGTGACCAACCCGACTTACGACGGCCTGCTCTACAACGTCGACCGCGTGACCGAACTGCTGGCCGCCAGCGTCCCGCGCGTGCATTTCGACGAGGCCTGGTACGCCTACGGGAAATTCCACCCGATCTACAAGCATCGCTACGCGATGGGCGTGCCGCACGACATGAAGGACCGGCCGACGGTGTTCTCCGTGCAGTCGACGCACAAGATGCTGCCGGCGTTCTCGATGGCTTCCTACATCCACGTCAGCAACAGCAAGCGTGGCGAGATGGCATGGTCGCCAATCAAAGAGGCGTTCATGATGCACGGCACCACTTCGCCGTTCTATCCGTTGATCGCCTCGCTGGATATTGCCAGCGCCATGATGGACGAGCCGTCAGGACCTACGCTGCTGCGGGAAACGCTAAGTTATGCGGTGGATTTCCGCGCGGCCGTGGCGGCGGTGGCGAAACGCTTCGAGGAAGAGGGCGAATGGTTCTTCTCGCTGTTCCAGCCCGACCGCGTCAACATCAAGGGCAAGAAGGTGGCGTTCTATGACGCGCCACGCGAGGTGCTGGCGAGCGACCCGAAGTGCTGGACGCTCCACCCGGGCGAAGCCTGGCACGGGCTTCCCGATGAGGTGGTGGCGGACGATTTCTGCATGCTCGACCCGAGCAAGGTCACCATCCTCTGCCCGGGCACGGACGCCAGGGGCAAGCTGAGCAAACAGGGCATTCCCGGCGCGATCCTGAGCAAGTTCCTCGATGCGCGCCGGCAGGAGATCGCGCGCACCGGCGACTACACCGTGCTCGTGCTGTTTTCGGTCGGCACGACCCAGGGCAAGTGGGGCACGCTGCTGGAGACTTTGCTGGCATTCAAGCGCCTTTACGACCGCAACGCCAGCCTCGAGGAGGCGCTGCCCGACCTGATGCGCGCCTATCCGCAACGCTACGCCGGCATGACCTTGCCGCAGTTGTGCGAGGAGATGCACAAGGCGATGAGCGACCTTAACCTGCAGGCCATGGCCAACCAGGCGGGCGAAGCCTTGTCCGAACAAGTGGTGACGCCGGCCGCCGCGTATCAGCGCCTGATCCACAACGACACCGAGGAAGTGCGCCTCGCCGACCTGCCGGGACGCGTGGCGGCGCTGATGATCGTGCCCTATCCGCCGGGCATCCCGGTGCTGATGCCCGGCGAGCGGGTCGATCCCAAGGGCGGGCCGATCCTGCGCTTCCTCGAGGCAGTGGAGAAGTACGGCAAGCAGTTTCCAGGCTTCGGCCGCGAGGTGCAGAACGTCCATCCCGATGCCAATGGCGATATGTGGGCGAGGGTCCTCGTCGAGCAGCGCGCGCCGGCCAAGGCCCCCAAGACGGTTGCCAGGAAACGCTGAGTCCGCCCGGGCGCCGTGGGGGCATCGTCATGGCCGGGGCAATGAAAATCGAAATCGATGCCGATGGCCGCCGAACACCGCGCGGCCATCGGCGCTCACCCGGGCAGGAGCGGCCAACCAGGCAGCCCTGACTTGTAACCGGCGCAACCATGCGCTGAACAGCGAGGAGTTTTTGCCATGCTCGAGCGTCGCAACCAGCGCCTGAAACTGCGCGTGCTGTTGGTCCATCCAAGCATCGGTACCGACAGTGCCGGTGGCAGGGCCTGTCGCACGCTGGCCGCGGAATTTGCCGATCTCAATATCGAGACGGTCACGGCGAACGCACACGAGGATGCCCGCGCCACGATCGTTTCGGATGCCGCCATCTACGCCATGATGATCGACTGGTCCATGCCCGACGATGACGGCAAGGAACGCGACAACGCCGCGGCGACGAGCCTGATCAAGACCATCCGCGCGCGCAATGAGAACGTGCCGATCTTCCTGTTCATCGAGCGGGACAAGGCCCGGACGCTCAGCGTCGAGCTGGTGCAGGACATCAACGAGCTGGTCTGGCTGCTCGAGGACTCGGCAACCTTCGTCTGCGGCCGCGTACACGCGGCCATGCGCAAGTATACGGCGGCGTTGTTCGGCCCGTTGACGACCGCGCTGTCCAGTTTCAACCAGGTGCACGAATATTCGTGGCATACGCCGGGCCACACCGGCGGCACGGCGTTCCTGAAGCACCCGGCGGGCCGCGCGTTCTACGACTTCTACGGCGAGCACGTGTTCCGCACCGACCTGTCGATCAGCGTCGGCGAGCTGGGTTCGCTGCTGGATCACACCGGCCCCATTGGCGACAGCGAAAAGTACATCTCGCGCATCTTCGGTTCGCACCGCAGTTACACCGTGACCAACGGATCGTCCACCTCCAACCGCATCATCTTCATGGCCTGCGTGGGCCGCGACCAGGTGGTGATGTGCGACCGCAATTGCCACAAGTCGATCGAGCACGGCCTGACCATGACCGGCGGCATCCCGCATTACCTGGTGCCGTCGCGCAACCGCTATGGCCTGATGGGCCCCATCTACCCCGCGCGCTTCGTCGAAGCGACGGTGCGCAAGGCAGTGGCTTCCAACCCGCTGTCCAAGGGCCTGAAGGACAAGCAGCCCGTCTTCGTCGTGGTGACCAATTCGACCTATGACGGCCTCTGTTACAACACCGGACGCGTGCTCGAGGAAGTCGGCGGCTGGGTGGATCGCGTGCATTTCGACGAGGCGTGGTACGGCTACGGCCGCTTCAACCCGCTGTATGCGGGGCGCATGGCGATGCGTGGCGATGCTTCCACGCACGATCCCAAAGGGCCGACGGTGTTTACCACGCACTCCACGCACAAGCTGCTCGCGGCGTTCTCGCAGGCGTCGTACATCCACGTCCGCGACGGCAGGAGCCCCGTGCCGCACGCGCGCTTCAACGAGTCGTTCATGATGCACGGATCGACCTCGCCGTTCTATCCGATCATGGCGTCCAACGAGATCGCGGCCACCATGATGGACGGGGTAGGGGGTATTGCGCTGACGCGCGAGAGCATCGACGAGGCGATCAGCTTCCGCCAGGTGGTGGGGCGGCTGCATCGCGATTTCGCCAAGAAGAAGACCTGGTTCTTCCGCACGTGGAATGCCGAAAAGGTGAAGGATCCCGCCACCGGCAAGCGCGTGGCCTTCGAGGATGCGTCGCAGGAGCTGCTGGCCACCGATCCCAATTGCTGGGTCCTGCATCCGGGCGATGGATGGCACGGCTTCGACGATCTCGAGGATGGTTACTGCATGCTCGACCCGATCAAGGTGTCGGTGTTGACGCCTGGCGTCGAAGACAGCGGCGAGCTCGGCAAGTCCGGCTTCCCGGCCACGCTGCTGACGGCCTACCTGGATGCGTGCGGCATCGAGGTGGAGAAGACCAGTGACTTTGCCGTGCTGTTCCTGTTCTCCATCGGCATCACCAAGGCGAAGTGGAGCACGCTGATCACGGCCATGCTCGACTTCAAGCGCGACTATGACGCCGACAAGCCGCTTGCGCGTGTGCTGCCCGGACTGGTCGCCAGCCACCCCGAGCGCTATGAAGGCCTGGGCTTGCGCGGCCTCGGCGACCAGATGTTTGCCGAGCTCAAGAAGGGTGGGCAGACGGCGCACCTGCAGAAGGCGTTTTCAGACCTGCCCGAGGTGCGCATTTCGCCCGCCGATGCCTACCAGGAACTGATACGCGGACGCGTCGAGCGGGTGGCGCTGGCCAACCTCGCCAACCGGACCGTCGCCACCAGCGTCGTGCCATATCCACCCGGCATTCCGATGATCATGCCCGGCGAAAGCGCGGGGGCCGCCAAGGGGCCGTATATCGGCTACCTGAAGTCACTGCAAAGCTGGGACAAGGCGTTTCCCGGATTTGGCCATGACACGCACGGCGTCGAGGTCGAGGACGGCGAGTACTACGTGCAGTGCCTGCTGCCCCGCTGAGGCAAACCCATGCATGGAACGCCGTCACGCAAGATGGGACTGGTCGGCGCCTCGTCGCTGGTCGTGGCCAATATGGTCGGCACCGGCCTGTTCCTGCTGCCTTCGAGCCTGGCCAGCATCGGCAGCATCTCGATCTATGGATGGATCGCGGCGGCGCTCGGCGCCAGTGCGCTGGGCCTGGTGTTCGCGCACCTTGGCATGATCGAACCGAAGGCGGGTGGGCCTTATGCCTATGCGCGCGACCATCTCGGCCCGTTCCCCGCGTTCCAGACGAACTTCCTTTACTGGGGCGCGAATGTGATCGGCAACGTGGCCATTGCCGTATCGGTGACCGGCTACCTCGCGGTGTTCTTCCCGGTGCTCAAGAATCCGTGGTTCGCCAACGCGTGCACGGCCAGCGTGATCTGGCTGTTCATCTGGCTTAATACGCGTGGTGCCAATGTGGTGGGCCACTTCACGGTCATCAGCACCATTGCCGGCATTTTTCCCATCGCGTTCGTGGGACTGTTCGGCTGGTTCTGGTTTCGCGCCGACCTGTTCCAGGCGGGCTGGAATCCATCGGATCTCGCCACGGGCGTCGCCATCGAGCGCAGTGCCTCGATTGCCCTGTGGGCCTTCCTCGGCGTGGAGAGCGCCGCGGTATCGGCCGGGGTGATCGACAACCCCAGGCGCAATGTCCCGCTGGCGACGATCATCGGACTGGTCGTGTCCACGGTGATCTACGTGGCCTGTTCCACCGTGATCATGGGCCTGCTGCCGAATGCGGAGCTGAAGACGTCGAGCGCGCCTTTCGCCGATGCCGCCCGGATGATGGTGGGCCCGTGGGCCGCCGTGGTGATCTCGCTGGCCGCCATCCTCAAGGCGGCGGGTTCGCTGGTCGGTTGGATCCTGATCGTGGCGCAGTCCGCGCAGGCCGCGGCCGACGATGACATGTTCCCGCGACGGTTCGCGCTGACCAACCGCCAGGGCATGCCCAGCCAGAACCTGGTGATCAGCGGCATCATCATGACGCTGATGCTCATCGTCACGACGTCGCCGAACGTGGCCACGCAGTTTTCGCGCATCACCGACGCCACCGTGGTGCTGATGGCGCTGCCTTATATCTATTCCGTGGTGGCGATGTGGCGCCTCAACCGGATGCTGGACATGTCCGATGCGAGGCGGCGCGCCTTCATCGGCATCGGGCTGGTGGCGTGCGTCTACTGCATCGGCGTGGTGGCGGGGCAGTCGGCTGACCTCGACCGCAAGGCGCTGATCCTGATGCTGCTGGCCACGCCGCTGTTCGCCCTGGTGCGTCGCGGGCAATCCCTGGCGAGCACGCGCCCGCCCGAATCCGGGCAGCACTGACCGGGGTGGGGGTGCGGTCACCGACGTGACGCTTTGTCGCATCCGCCCGGCGCTGCCCACCCATGCCGGGTCGTGCGATCATGTCTGGAGCCTACTCAAGGCTTTATGGACTGGGGCAAGGTTTGATCCGCAACAAGGCGCAACGGGGTTATGTCGCTTGGCTGGCCATGGCCGCCCTGTGGCTGCTCGTGGTCGCGCCTTCGATTTCGCGTGCCTTGCCTCCGGCCTGGACCGGGCCGGACCTCGGTGCCTGGTGCACCGGCCACGGCCTCAGCGAGCAACACCCGTCGCCGTCGTCCCCGGACGCTCCCGGCCCGCACGCCGATCCGTGCGGCTATTGCGTGCTGCTGGGGCACAGCCCGCTGCTCGCCGCCGCTCCCGTGGTCGCACCGGCAGCGCTGGCCATGCCGCCGCTCAGGCCGGCTGCCGTGCCAGCGCTGCATGGGCATGCCTTGCCGCTGCTCAGCGCGAATCCGCGAGGCCCGCCGTCGATCCCGCTCGGGTGATGGTTTGCGCGGGGCGTCGTGCCTGATACGGCACGCGGCCCCTCCTCGACGACAACACAGGGACGCATCACGACACGCGCATCGCCGCCGCGACGGTCGCGCTTCCCTGTTGCTTGATCCGGGCTGCATCCCGGTGCCGGGTTCCGGCGCCGGGCGATCAATGGATTTCCAGCCATGTATTCCACCTTGCTTCGCGGCGTGGCCTTCGGCCTGCCGCTCACCCTGCTCGCAACCTCCATGGCGCTGGCCCAGGGCGGGCCCGATGCCGATGCGCCGGATTCCTCGCAGCAGGACAGGCACGTCGCCAGCCTCGACGCGGTCAAGGTCACCGCCGCGATGCCGGCGATCCCCGCGCCGGGCTACGCCGCCACCCTGGTCAGCGTGCCGGCCGAGCGCATCGAGGCGACCGTCAATGCCGTCGACGTCGAAGACGCGGCCAAATACCTGCCCAGCATCTTCATACGCAAGCGCAACTATGGAGACACCCAGCCGGTGCTGGCGACGCGCACCTGGGGCGTCAATTCCAGCGCGCGCACGCTGGTGTACATCGACGACATTCCGGTGTCTGCGCTCATCGCCAACAACAACACCATTGGCGCACCGCGCTGGGGCATGACCTCGCCCGAGGCGATCGATCACATCGACATGTTGTACGGGCCGTTTTCGGCCGCGTACGCGGGCAACGCGATGGGAGGCGTCATGCGCATCGTCACGCGCATGCCCGACCACACCGAAGTCACCGTCAGGCAGACCGAGGCCGTGCAGTCGTTCGACCTGTATGGCACGCACGGCAACTACAGCACCAGCCAGACCAGCCTCACCGCAGGTGGGCGCGCCGGCAACCTGGGCTGGTTCGTTGGCGCCGATGCGACCAACAGCTTCAGCCAGCCGCTTTCGATCATCACCGGCACGACCGTGCCCGCAGGCACCAGCGGCACCGTGCCGGCGCTCAACAAGCTGGGGCAGGTCGCCAATGTCTATGGCGCGGGCGGCCTGCTGCATACGCGCATGCTCGACCTCCATGGCGAGCTGGCGTATGACCTCAGCCCGCAATGGCGCGCGACATACCTGGTGGGCTACTGGAGCAACGATGGCCAGTCGCGCACCGATACGTACCTGGCCGATGCGTCCGGCAAGCCGACCTTCGGCAAGGTGGCGGGCTTTGCCAGCAACACCTACGAACTGAGCGCGCATCACCTGATGCAGGCGCTATCGGTGAAGTCCGATACCCGGGGCGACTACGACGCGTCGTTCGTCGTCACGCACTACGACTTCCTCAAGGACAACCAGTGGTCGCCTGCCGGCGTCACCGCGGGCACCGGCTTCACCGGCAACGGGCGGTTGGCCAGCTACGGCGGTACGCAATGGTCGACGGTGGATGCCACGGGGTTCTGGCGGCCGCAGGGCTACGGCGGCGCACACGAGTTGTCGCTGGGCGCGCACGCCGATAGGTACGAACTGGACAACCCCACGCGCAATCTCGCGAACTGGCAGGATCCCTCCAGCGTGACCACGCTGTATGCCGCGGGCAGCGGCAAGACCACCACGCAGGCGCTGTGGCTGCAGGATGCCTGGCAGCTCGCACCGGCGTGGCTGCTCACGCTGGGCGGGCGCTACGAGTGGTGGAAGGCCAGCGACGGCTACAACTTCAGTGGCAAGACGGCGGTGCACCAGCCGGTGGAAAGGGCTGATGCGTTCTCGCCCAAGGCGACCCTGCAATGGAACGTGGCGCCGGACTGGCGGGTGACCGGATCGCTGGCCAGGGCCGTGCGCTTTCCCACCGTGGGCGAGCTGTACCAGCTGGTGTCCACCGGTTCCACGTTCAGCGTGCCCAACCCCGACCTGAAGCCGGAGACCGTGCGCAGCGGCGAGCTTGCGATCGAGCACGCCATCGAACAGGGCACGTTGCGCCTGTCGCTGTTCCAGGAGAACACGCGCCAGGCGCTGATCTCGCAGACATCCACCCTGCCTGGCGTGGCCGCGCCGGTGACCTATGTGATGAACGTGGGCGAGCTGCGCAATCGTGGCGTGGAGCTGGTGGCGCAAAAGGCGGACGTGGTGGTGCGCGGACTCGAACTGGCGGGAAGCATCACCTTCGTCGACTCCACCATTCTTTCCAACGACGCCTTTGTCAGCGCGACCGGCAGCACATCGGTGGGCAAGCACGCGCCCTATGTCCCGCGCTGGCGCGCCACGGCGGTGGCCACCTACCGGCCGGACGCGTCGTGGTCGTTCACTCTCGCGGGCCGTTACAGCGGGCGCCAGTATTCCACGCTGGACAACACGGACAACACGCCCCACGTGTTCGGCGCCTTCGACAGCTTCAAGGTGTTCGATGCACGGGTGCACTACCAGATCAACGATCACCTGGCGGCGTCGCTGGGCGTGGACAACTTCACCAACGAGAAGTACTACCTCTACCACCCGTTCCCGCAACGCACCTACGTGGCCGATCTCAAGCTCAGTCTCTGATGCGCACACGGGCCGGGTATGGACTATCCGGTGCCCCGCGCATGGCTGCCTGCCTCAACGGCAAACCAGCACGGGGACACCGCAGCCAAGCAGGACTTTCTGGGTTTCGCTGCCCAGCAGCAGGCGGGTCATGCCACGCCGGCCGTGCGAGCCCATCACGATCAGGTCGCAGTCCCGCTCGCCGGCAATCCTGATGATGATGTCGGCAGGCTGGTCGCTGAAGATGGCTTCCCCTTCCGAGGACACGCCGGCGGCTTCAGCCATGGCGTGGGCGTCGGCGAGGTAGCGGGCGCCATTGGCCTTGGCCTGTTCGTTATAGGTGTATTCCGTGGATGTCAGCAGGACACCCGCGAAGGCGACGGTCTGGAACGGCGGGATCACGTGCAGGACCAGCACGCGGGCCTTGGCGAGTGCGGCCAGTTCGATGCCGGTGCTGGCCGCGCGGGTCGACAGTTCCGAGCCGTCGATGGGAAGGAGTATGTGCCTGAACATGGGCTTCCTCGCGATCAATGGTGCCTGGGCCGGCGCCGGCCCTGCCGCCGCCCATGCAAGGACGCGGCGCGCGTTTCGTGTTGCGCAGCGTCGCGCACCGTTCGTGCAGCGACTGTCATGACGTGCGCGGCGCGCCACATCAACGCGACGCCGCAGGCCGCGGGCGCGACATGGCGCGAGGTCACAGGCGCGGCATCATGCGGCGGGGATACACTGGACCAAGCTTCGCCAAGGGAGGCCTTGCCATGTTCCAGCGCATCCTTCTTCCGGTCGACGGTTCGGAGCACGCCCTCAATGCCGTGGATACCGGCCTTGCGCTGGCCGGCCGGCTTCAGGCCGAAGTGCATGCGGTGCACGTGCTGCCGCCGTTGCCCACGGTCAGCTACGTCGCCGAACTGATCCAGTCGCAGGAGTGCTACACGGACCCGGCCAGGTCACGCGCCCAGGGCTACCTCGACGAGGTGGCCAAACGTGCGCGGGTCGCCGGTGTGATCTGCACGACCGAATACGTGTTCGACCAGCGCCCCTACCTGGCGATCGTGGCCTCCGCGAAGAAATACCATTGCGACCTCATCGTGATGGCTTCCCGCGGCCACCAGGGCCTCGAACGCCTGCTGCTGGGGAGCGTGACGCACAAGGTGATGCTCACCTGCGAGGTGCCGGTGCTGGTCTGCCACTGAGCACTCCTGCGCCGTGGCGTTCAGATCTGGTCGGCGGGCGGTACCAGGTGATGCCTGACCTGGATCGCATCCAGGCGCTCGCAAATCCAGCCGTGATCTTCGGGGGCGGCGTTTTCCTGCACGGCATCGGCAAGTTTCGTGAACGTCGCCCAGAAATCACGGGGGTTGGGCTTGCTTTGCACCAATCCGGGGATGAACTGGTCCAGGGCGTCGAGCATCTCGTTGAGTTCGGCATGCGATTTGGCCATGGCGTCCAGCCTACACCCGGGCAGCATCAACGGCGCGCGAAAGTCTTACCCAACGATTACAGTGGCTTAACGCCGCCGGAGGCACGTTCATTATCCCTCAAGGGCGAAGAGGCGCTGCGGATCATGGAATCAGAACGCGAAAACGACCTGCTTTCCCGCGCATGCGACGAACTGCTGGAACAGAATTCGCTGTTGCAGCAGGAAATCGAACTGCTTCGCGCGCAACTGCGGCGGCATCCCTCGGGGGAGCTGCAGATTCGCGAGGCGCGGCGACAGATGGAGGAACTGGTGGAAACCTGCAGGGGCCATACACCGTTCCCGTCGATGACGCGCCTGGAAGCGTCCATGCTCTAGCCCGGCGTCACCTCAAGCACGATCTTGCCGATGTGCTGCCCATCCTCCATCGCCCGGTGGGCATCAGCAGCACGTTCGAGCGGATAGACTGCATGGACGACCGGAAGGCAGCGACCCTGTTCCAGCACAGGCCATACGCTCTCGCGCAAGGCAGTGGCGATGGCGGCCTTTTCCTGCGCGCTGCGTGAGCGCATGGCCGAACCGGTCACCACGGCACGCTTGGCCATGATGGCCCGCAGGTCGATGCGTTCGGCGATCTCGCCTCCCAGGAATCCGATCAGCAGCAGGCGCCCGTCGCGGGCGAGCGTGGCGAGGTTGTCGGCAAAATAGTTGGCACCCATGATGTCGAGGATCACATCCGCGCCGCGCCCGCCGGTACGGGCGCGCACGACGTCGGCGAAGGACTCCTGCCGATAATTGATCGGCTCACCACCGAGTTCGCGGATCGCCTCGCACTTGCTGCTGCCACCGGCGGTAGCAAAGGCGCGGATGCCGAATTCGCGGCAAAGCATCAAGGCGGTGGTGCCGATGCCGCTGGTGCCGCCGTGGATCAGCACGACCTCGCCCTGGCGTGCGTGTCCCATCACGAACAGGTTGGCCCACACGGTGAAAAACGTCTCGGGCATGGCCGCGGCCTGCAACGCCGTCACGCCACGGGGGATCGGCAAGGCCTGACCGGCCGGAACCACGCAATACTCGGCGTAGCCACCGCCATTGGTGAGGGCGCAAACGGCATCGCCGGGCGCGTAGCCGCCCACGTCCGCGCCAAGGGCGACGACGGTGCCGGCCACTTCCAGGCCGGGTATCGGGCTGGCATCGGGAGGCAGGGGGTAATGCCCGGCACGCTGCAGCACGTCGGGCCGGTTCACGCCGGCCGCCGCGACTTGCAGCAGGAGCTCGCCGGGTCCCGGCGTGGGCACGGCCACTTCACGCGATCGCAATACCTCCGGACCACCCGGTGCGCTGATCTCGATCTCGGTCATCCTTGCGGGCAACGACAGGGGCATGGTGCGGCTCCGGGCGGGCAGGGGCGGGATGCCATCATGCCTCGCCGGCCAGCAGCGCGCGTTGGCGTCTGCGGCGGCGCAAGAGCGAACGTATGCCCAGCGCGATGACGATCAGGAGAAGAACGCCGGTGGCGCCGACCAGCTGCAACATGCGCGTCTGGCTGTACATCACGAACACGCCGGAGCGGCCATAGAATCCGTTGAAGCCGGCCAGCACGGCGGGCAGCGTCATCAGTTCGTCCTTGCCCAGCTGCAATGGTCGTTCGTCGGGATGGAAGCTTGCGCCCATCGGCTCGGTGTTGCCCTGCCGGTCCAGTTCGATGTGGCCGCCCAGCACATGACTGACCGGCAGGTCGTGCAGGAACGCAGCCATGCGCCCCGCACTGGCGCGGCTGGCGGCGGCATCCCCGATCACCAGCCGCCCCGGCAGGAAAAAGTCGCCGGTAAAGGCAAGGCCGTTCACGCGGTCATAGAAGGACACATGCGAGTCGGTGTGTCCCTGCGTGGGAATGACATCGACGATGCGATCGCCCAGGTCGATCTGCGCGACATCATCCGGCCAGTGCCTGAAGCCGAATCCGCTGACCACTTGCGCGAGCCCGGTGCCGACGATGCTCACGTCGGGCAGGGACGCGAACTGCGCGTCGCCGCCACGATGGTCCAGGTGGCTATGCGTGTGCACGACCAGCAACGGCATGCGTGACGCACCTACCTGCGGCAGCAGCGCCACCACGGTGGAAGCCAGCGGCATTTTCCTGGCGTCGGCGACATCGCCGGTATCGATCAGCAGCGCGCGCTTCGTGCCGATCAGCAGATAGACGAACGGGCCCTCATAGGTCTGGCACAAGCTTTCCCGCAGGATGTAGGTGCGCTCGTTGTAACGATGCACCTGCAGCGGCCGAGGCGGATGTGCATCGCAATCGGTGGCGCCGCGATCCCACTGGACGTCCATGGAGCCCGGCGCGAGCTGGGCAAGGGCAGGGGCGGCCAGCAGCCAGCCGATCGCCAACAACAAGGAGAGTGCGAGTTTCATCCTGACCTCGGCAACGTGGGGAAAGCCCGCGCACGGCGGGCGCACGGGTGAACCCCGTTCCGATGCAGCGCGAGCCTGCATGGTTTAAGTGGCCGGGCGCGAAGGTGGCACGGTGCGGGGCGTCCCCATCCGGTCCGGCGGCGTGATGATCACGTGAAGCGATGTGACCGTGGTGGCAACCGCGCCATCTGCCTGCTTGCGGGCACTTACATGGGCTCCCTGGCTCGGGCACATTCGGCGCGGCCGGCAGCAGGCCGTTCCTCGGCGTGACTGCCGGCGTGTCGTTCAGGGACGGATGTCGACCGACATCCGCATAGGGGACTCGCTATGGAGAAGGCACACATGCAGCATGCATCGATCAGGTGGCTGGCACGGCTGGCGACGCCGGGACTGTTGATGATGGCGCTGGTTTCGACGGGCACCCGGGCGGCCGATGGCCCGCCGTCCACGGGACTGGGACAGGCCTGGCCCAGCGCAACGGACGTCAGCGCAAGCCCGCGCTGGCATGTCTATGTGTTCCAGCGCGACGGCATCCGCTACATCCAGATCAACGACCTGGGCGGCACCGTACGCGCGGCCTTCGCCACCTCGGGCGGCGCGTTCCTGGTGCTGCCGGTGGGCGTGGATGCCACCCGCCTCGCCACGCCGCAGCAACCCCAGCCCGCGCCGGCCAGCACGACGGGCGACGTGGTCTATCAGGATGCTGCCGTGAAAGTGCTGGTGGCGCCGCAAGCGGATGGCACCGTGCAGGTGCGCGCAGCGAGCGGGGACTGCAAGGACCCCATCGAATGCAGTGCGCGCATCAACTGATGCACTGAATCCTCATGCACGCGGCGCTTCCTGCACGGAGGCGCCGCGATGCAGCGGGTGCGCCCGCAACGAATCGTGCAGCAGCACCGTGACGCCCAGGCCCGTGGGCAGGTCGCGCAGATGCACCATGCCGCCATAGATCTGCGCACGGTCGCGGATCGACGAGATGCCCAGGCCACTGGCGCCCAACAAGGTCATGGCCTGTTTCCACGATTCCTCGGTGGCGGCGGCATCGGCATGGCCGGACGGGCTTGATTCGCCCACGACGCGCATGACCACCCAGCGGCGCCCGCCGGTGTAGCCGCCGCGCACCTGCAGGTGGATGTGCTGCACGGGACCGCGGGCCAACACGTAGACCAGCACCTCGCTCGCCAGCCGGTAGAGCATCATGTGGACGTCCGCCGCGAGCTGGCTCAGTCCGCGCCCGGCAAGATCGCAGCGATACGTGGCGCCTGCCATGTGGACGGCCTGCGCAAACGGGCCGTCGCGCAGGGTGGCCGGTACGCCGCGTTCCCGCCAGCCGCGCGGATAGAGCGCATTGGCCAGGCGGTGCATCTCGTGCTGGGTGATCGCCACCTGCCGCGAGTAGGTGTGTTCCTCGCCCGCGGGCAGATGGTGGCGCAGGCGATCGAGCAGGCGGCTCTGGTTTTCGCGCATCGTGCGGCTGAGGTGGTCGAGGGTGTCGGCCACCTGGCGCAGGCGCAGTTCCTCGAGGTAGAGGCCTTGTTGCGCCAGCTGGAAGCCGCGCAAGGTATCGATGCGACTGGCCTGCGCGGAGTGCACGTGCTGGGCGATGCGCGAACCGAGCATGAGCAGGGTGGTGATCGCGAAGGCGATGAAAGCCTGCGCCTGGATCACGGCCGGATCGCGCACCACGGTCGAGCTGAGCACGACCGCGATGCTTGCCAGCGTTCCGCCCAGAGCGGCGCCCTGCCAGCCACGCCGCGCGGTCAGCCAGACCACCGGCAGGAACATGGCCATGCGGAATACCTGCATGCTGTCGCCCTGGCTGTTGAACACCAGCCCCGTCAGCAACAGCAGTGGCACCAACACGCCGAGCAGCCAGTCGCGTACCAGGTGGCTCTGCCAGAACGCCGCGCCGAATGCCCGTGGCGGGCTCGCGCTCAGCCACAGGTAGATGGCGATGGCCGACGGTGCCAGCGTCAGTGCACCGAGGTAGTCGCCCAGGAAATAACCGAACAGGACCTGGGGCGTGATGTCGGGCTGCGCTTCGCCGGCGGGCATTTGCACGGCGGCCAGCGCGGCGGCATCGCCGGTGGCGGTGAGCACGGCTCCCGCCAGCGTCAGGCCCAGCAGCATGGTCATGTTGATCTGGTGCGCGCCGCGCAGCAGCCGGGCATGGCGCCGCCACAAGCCGACGACGAGGGCGAGCGGGGCTATCGGCGGGATGGCGGCAAGGCTGGCCCAGCGCCAGCCGAAGTCATCCCGGCAATTCCATGCGTGGTAGCTGACGGGTATCAGTTCACCGATCACCAGCGCCGGCCAGTAACGGCGGGGAAGCAACAGCAGGCAGGTCAGGCGCAGCCCGGCGGGCAGGTACCAATGCGAAACGGAGACGTCCCTCGACAGCACGTAGCCGATGGCATAGGCAACGCTGACGATCAGGTAGCGAACCCAGCGCCACGCCCCCGCTCCTGCACGCATAGCCTCATTCCCCCAAAGCTGCTTGTTGTTCTTGTCAGCTCAACCAGGCTCAGGGCCACGCCGGCGTCACCTGCCGCCGCTCTGTCCCGTCCTGCCCTTGGGCTGCTGTGCCGGGTCCGACGACCCGGCAATGGCTGCTCTGCGCCAGGCCGTTCCGGCGCGCCAATGCATGCATTTTACCCAATGCCGAAGGCGCTACAGGGGCGTGGCGATGAGTCGTAGTCCACAGTACCCATCGTGGCCGGCGACTTTCGCATGCTTGCAGGTGATGCCTTGGTGAAGATCGGGGCCACGCCGGTGGCGGGCGGGGCTGCCAGGCGAGCGTGGCTTCAGGCCGGGCCGGGGTCGCCCCTGGCGCTGGTGATTTCCACGCCTTCGCGCATGGCCTTGGTCACCGGCGTGTTGGCGACGATCTCGAGCAATCGCTGCCATTGCGCGTCGTTCAGCGCACCGCTGGCGTGCAGCGTGCGATGCACATGCAGGCGCCCCTCATCGTCGCGAACCAGTTCCAGCTCCGCGCGAAATTCGCCCAGGTCCCAGCCCTTGCGCTGCGCATACATGCGCAAGGTGATGGCCGTGCATGCGGAGAGCGAGGCGAGGTAGTAGTCGAATGGCGCCGGCCCCGCGCCCTGGCCGCCCAATGCAGAGGGTTCATCCGTGTCCAGCGGGTAGTGGCCCGCATTGATGTGATGAAGGTAGTTGTCGTTGGTGGATACGACGGTGGCAAATGAGACGCGGGGCATGCGGCGGTACTCCTGCGATGGATCCATGAGGCCGGTGGATCGGGACGAGCAACGATGGTACGCCAGCCGTGCCCGCGCGCCGCGTCCATGACTGGCGCACGGGCGATGCCCGGCACTGCGCCAAGGGCGCACCGCCGCGCGCAATTGGACCAAGGTAGCAATGCCGACATCGCTCCGGGGCACGCCGTGGCGATGCGTCGGTCGAGGCGCGGCGATACAATGGCTACCCGCGTACGTGCGTGTTCACGCGTGCCATGGCTGCGTCCTTCGCGCGCCTTGCCAGTCCCATGGCCAGCCATGCACCGGCCACCGGGCCTGATTGTGCACGCACCGATGGACTGCACCCCCTTCCCCAGGATGATTCCCGTCATGCGTTCCCTCGTACTTCCTGTTGCCATTGCGTGCTCACTCGGCCTGGCCGGTTGCGTCACCAGTCGCGGACTGCATACCACCGGTACGCTGACTGATCCGGGCAGCCTGAAGTCGGAGCGGAGCCTTGCTGATGTGTCGCTCAGTCCCACCGCGTGGCCTGCCAAGGACTGGTGGGTGAGTTTCGGCGACCCCCAGCTCAGCGCGCTGATCGACGAGGCCGTCAGCAACAACCCGAGCCTGGACGAAGCCGAGGCGCGCGCGCGCCACGCGCAGGCGGTGGCGGACGGCTTCAACGCCGGTCGCAAGCCGCAGGCGCAACTGGACGCCGAGATCATTGGCTCCCGCCTGTCGAGCAAGGACCCGATCTATCCGGTGTACGCGCTCGGCACGTTTGCGTGGAGCAAGTCGATCACTGCCGGATTCTCGTGGGACCTCGACCTGTGGGGCGGCAAGCGCGCCGCCTGGGAGTCGGCACTGGGTCGCAGCAGGGCCGCGCAGATCGACGCGCATGCAGCGCGCATCCAGCTTTCCGTCAACGTCGCGCGCGCCTATGTCCACCTGGGCTACGCGTTTGCGCAGAAGGACGTGGCGGAGGCCGAGCTCAAGCGGGCCAGCGAAACTCTCGAGGTGACGCATCGCCTGGTGGCCGGCGGGCTCGGCACGCCGCAACAGGAGCATTTTGCCGACTCGCAGGTCGCCGACGCGGAGCAGCAGAAGGTGGCCACCGATCGGGCCATCGACGCGGCGCGCAGCAGCCTCTCCATCCTGCTGGGGCAGGGACCCGACCGCGGCCTCGCCATCGAGCGACCGCACCTGCTCGACACCGGCCCCGCGGTGTTGCCCGAGAAGTTGCCCGTGGACCTGGTGGGACGGCGTGCCGACCTGGTGGCGGCGCGCTGGCAGATCGAGGCCGCAGGCAGGGAAATCAAGTCAGCCAGGACCGAGTTCCTGCCCAACATCAGCCTCAGCGCGATGGCGGGCTTCGTCGCCGTGGGCGGCAGTACCAGCGTGCTGCAACTGCCTGCGCGCACCTATGCCTTCGGGCCGGCGCTGAGCCTGCCGATCTTCGACGGTGGACGCCGCCGCGCCCATCTGGCCGCAGCCGATGCCGAGTACGACGCCCTCGTGGCCCGCTACAACGGACTGCTGGTCAGTGCCCTGAACGACGTGAGCGACCAGGTGTCGGCGCTGTCGTCGGTGCGCGCGCAGATCGTGCTGGAGAAACGCGCCCAGGACGATGCGCAAAAGAGCTGGAACGATGCGCTGAAGGCGTACAAGGGTGGCCTCAAGGGTCCGCTGACGCCGCTCACCAGCCGCCAGCAGCTGCTGGCGGCGCAACAGCGGCTGGCGACGCTCGAAAGCCAGCAGACCGACATTTCCGTGCGCCTGATCGAGGCCCTGGGCGGCGGATTCGACGGCGCAGCCGAGGTGGCGCAGGTCAGCGCGCAAGACCCGAAGCACGAGCCCGTCGCCAACAACCGCCCGACTCCGTGAACATGATGCTGTGCATGGCCTGCCACGGCTGCCGTCGCGACTGGAAATCGCCGGCAATGCCCTCATCTTGAGGGCCGTTCCATCATGGCCCGCAGGCAGTACGAGCGACGGGCCGTACGCATTGCACGAGAGGTGACCATGGCAACGGGCTGGGCCGGCGACGGCGCCGTACAGGATCAGATCGACGCGACCGTGGAAGATGCGGTGAAGCGCGCACGCAGTCGTCTGCAGAAGGGTCCGGGCCTCACCCATTGCGAATCCTGCGAGGCGCCCATTCCGGCCGCGCGCCGCGAGGCCGTGCCTGGCGTGCGCCTGTGCGTCGCCTGCCAGCAGGTCCATGATCGCGAAGAGGCGGCGCATGCCGGCTACAACCGGCGCGGCAGCAAGGACAGCCAGCTGCGCTAGAGCTGAACCGGATGTAGTGGAGCGGCGGCTGCTCGCTTGACACTGGCAACCCGCGCGTCGGTCAATAGAACTCTTTCGCCACGAAACGAGCATGACCGCAATGAACGACAGGATCAGTCCGCTCGCCGGCAAGGTAGCCCCCGCGTCACTGCTGGTGGACGTGGACCGGCTCCGCGCCGCCTATGCCGACCTGCGGCCCGATCCGGCAGTGGCGGCGCAACGCGTGGCGTTCGGCACGTCGGGGCACCGCGGAAGCTCGTTCGAGCGCAGCTTCAACGAATGGCATGTGCTGGCGATCACGCAGGCGATCTGCGAATACCGCAAGCACCAGGCCATCGATGGGCCGCTCTATCTCGGCATCGACTCGCACGCCCTGTCGCGGCCGGCATACGAGAGCGCGCTGGAGGTGCTTGCCGCCCATGGCGTCGACACGCGCATTGCCAGTGGCGACGAATTCACGCCTACCCCGGCGATATCGCACGCCATCCTGGTCCATAACCGCGGCCGCAGCAGCGGCCTTGCCGATGGCATCGTCGTCACGCCCTCGCACAATCCGCCCGACAGCGGTGGCTTCAAGTACAACCCGCCCAACGGCGGTCCGGCCGATACCGACGTCACCGGATGGATCCAGCAGCGCGCGAATGCACTGCTGGAAGGCGGGCTGCGCGAGGTGCGGCGCATGCCGTTCGCGCAGGCGCGGCATGCCGGCACCACCCATCAGCACGACTTCATCCACGCCTATGTCGCCGACCTGGCCAACGTCATCGATTTCGACGCGGTGCGCGGCAGCGGCGTTCACCTTGGCGTGGATCCGCTCGGCGGCGCGGGCGTGCGTTTCTGGGGGCCGATCGCGGAGCGCTACGGCATCGACCTGACCGTGGTCAGCAACGAGGTGGATCCGACCTTCCGCTTCATGACCGTGGACTGGGACGGCAAGATCCGCATGGACCCTTCCTCGTCGCATGCCATGCAGCGCCTGATCGACCTCAAGGATCGCTTCGACGTGGCCTTCGCCTGCGATACCGATCACGACCGGCACGGCATCGTGACCCGTACCAGCGGCTTGATGCTGCCCAATCATTATCTGTCGGTGCTGGTGGATTATCTGTTCCGCCACCGGCCGCAGTGGCGCGCCGACGCCGCCGTGGGCAAGACGCTGGTGAGCAGCGCGCTGATCGATCGGGTGGCCGCGCGCCTCGGTCGCCGGCTGCATGAGGTTCCGGTGGGCTTCAAGTGGTTTGTCGACGGCCTGTTCGACGGCAGCCTTGGTTTCGGCGGCGAGGAAAGTGCGGGTGCCTCGTTCCTGCGCAAGGACGGCAGCGTGTGGTGCACCGACAAGGACGGTATCGCGGCAGCGTTGATGTCCGCCGAGATCACCGCGCGCACGGGGCGCGATCCGGGCGAGCTCTATCGCAGCATGACGGACGAGCTTGGCCAGCCATGGTCCAGTCGTGTCGACGCGCCGGCGAACACCGAGCAGAAGGCGCGCCTGTCCAGGCTCTCCCCGGACCAGGTGAAGACGAACGAGCTTGCCGGCGCCAAGATCGAGGCCGTGCTGGACCGTGCGCCAGGCAATGGCGCGCCGATCGGCGGCATCAAGGTGGTCACGGCCAGCGGCTGGTTTGCCGCGCGCCCCTCCGGCACCGAGGACATCTACAAGATCTACGCCGAAAGCTTCCGTGACGAAGCCCACCTGCAGTCGCTGCTGCACGAGGCGCAGGGCATGGTCGACGCCGCGCTCTGAGGCGCCGGCGGCACGGTAGTCGTCATCGGGCTGTAACAGAGCCGCAAAGTCCGCGTGGTGTAGTCACCCAGAACGGCCCGGGGGGCCATGGTTGTGCGTCATCGCGGGAAGGTGTTCATGTCATCCGTGATCGTTGCTGTGCTGGCGTTGTCCGCACTGGTCATCGAGGTGGTCATCATGCGTGTGCTGGAAAAGGACTGGATCCTGGCCCGGGCGTCACGGCGCAGTGGGGAGCAGGCGGGCGACCGCCCCGAAGCGCGCCTGGACACGGTTTCCGGCTGAACGCCGGTCAGGCCTGGTCGGGCGGGGGCAGGGCAAGGGCTGCCACGGCCTCCTGCGCCAGCGGCAGCAGGCCTTCGCCCCCATCGCCCTGGTAAGCCTTCAATTGCCGGCGCATGGCCGGGTCCCAGAACCTCGTCAGGTGGTCGCGCACGCCATTCACGGCGGCGGCGTGATCGGGTTCGGCCGCGAAATACGTGGCAATGTCGTTGGCCATGGTGACGAGTCGTTCGATTCTCATGACGGCTCCAGCGTCAGCGGCAGCAGGCGCTGGGGATGGGTATAGACGTTGTGGCTGCCGGGCCGCGCAAACCCCACCAGGGTAATGCCCGCGCTGCGCGCCAGTTCGATCGCCAGCGCCGTCGGCGCGGAAATGGCGACCAGCACGGTGATGCCTGCACTGGTGGCCTTGGTGACCATTTCATAGCTGGCGCGACTGGTCACCACGGCCATGCCGTCCTGCGGATCGATGCCGGAGCGACACATGGCGCCGATCAGCTTGTCGAGCGCGTTGTGCCGCCCGACGTCCTCGCGCACCAGCACGATGCTGCCGTTGCGGTCGGCCCAGGCGGCCGCGTGCACGGCCCCGGTCGCTGCATTCATTGGCTGCCTGGCCTGGAGCTGGGTCAGTGCGGTTTCCAGCGCATCGCGCGAAATCGACGGTCCGTCCCCGACCGGATGGCCGTGGCGGATCGCATCTTCCAGCTCGCGCGTGCCGCAGATGCCGCAGCCACTGCGGCCCGGCAAGAGGCGTTCGCGCTCCCGCTCGAGATGCGCTCCGGCGGCGTTGTCGGTGACGCGCATGGCCAGTTCGATGCCTTCGAGCAGGGCACGGCTCTCGACCTGCAGCAGTTGCGCGGGCTCGCTGATCAGGCCTTCGCTCAGCGAAAAACCCAGCGCGAAGTCGTCCAGGTCGTGCGGCGTGGCCATCATCACCGCGAAGGTTGAGCCGTTGTAGACCATCGCGACCGGCATTTCCTCCGCGATCTGGTCATCCTCGTGGATGGCCTGGCCATGTCGCCAGCGATCGACCGGCCGGGTGACATGGCCCTCGGCGGGTGCGACCGGCCCGGACGCGGTCAAGCGGGCCTCGCCGATGGATCGACCAGTGATTCCTGCGTCGCGCTAAACGCGCGGTGGCGCCGCTGCCAGTCCGAGGGCTGCGTGACGCGGGTGACCTGCACGGCGGTCACCTTGTACTCGGGGCAGTTGGTCGCCCAGTCCGAATTCTCCGTGGTGATGACGTTCGCGCCCGAGCCGGGAAAGTGGAACGTGGTGTAGACCACGCCGGGCTGCATGCGCTCGGAAATCATCGCGCGCAGCACGGTGTCGCCCGAGCGGCTGGCGATGCCGACCCAGTCGCCCTCGGTGATGCCGCGCTCCTCGGCGTCGTGCGGATGGATCTCCAGGCGATCCTCGTCGTGCCACATCACGTTCGCGGTGCGCCGCGTCTGGGCGCCAACGTTGTACTGGCTGAGGATGCGCCCGGTGGTGAGGATGAGCGGGTGCTCCAGGTTCACCTTCTCCGAGGTCGGGACGTATTCGGTGAGCATGAAGCGCCCCTTGCCGCGCACGAATTCATCCACGTGCATGACGGGCGTGCCGGACGGATGCTGCTCGTTGCACGGCCACTGGATCGAGCCGAGGCGGTCGATCTTGTCGAAACTCACGCCATGGAAGGTCGGCGTCAGGCGCGCGATCTCATCCATGATTTCCGAGGCATGCGCGTAGTTCATCGGATAGCCCATCGCCTGCGCCAGCCGCTGGGTGATTTCCCAGTCGGCGTAGCCGCCGCGCGGCTCCATCACCTTGCGCACGCGCGAGATGCGTCGCTCCGCATTGGTGAAGGTGCCGTCCTTCTCCAGGAACGAACTGCCGGGCAGGAACACGTGTGCATACTGCGCGGTCTCGTTGAGGAACAGGTCCTGCACCACGATGCATTCCATCGCGGACAGGGCGGCGGTGACATGCTGGGTATCCGGATCGGACTGGCCGATGTCCTCGCCCTCGATGTAGAGGCCGCGGAAGCTGCCATCCAGCGCGGCCTCGAACATGTTGGGAATGCGCAGGCCGGGCTCGCCGAGCAGGGGCACGCCCCAGGCCTCCTCGAAGGAGTGGCGCACCGCGTCGTCGCCGACATGCCGGTAGCCGGGGAACTCGTGCGGGAACGAGCCCATGTCGCAGGAACCCTGCACGTTGTTCTGGCCGCGCAGCGGATTCACGCCCACGCCTTCGCGACCGATGTTGCCGGTGGCCATGGCAAGGTTGGCGATGGCCATCACCGCGGTCGAGCCCTGCGCGTGTTCGGTAACGCCCAGGCCGTAATAGATCGCGCCGTTGCCGCCGGTGGCGTACAGGCGTGCAGCGCTGCGCAGCAGTTCGGCCGGCACGCCGGTTTCCTCCGCCATCCGCTCGGGGCTGTATTTGTCCTGCGCCACGAAGGCACGCCATTTGGCGAACGCTTCCGGTTCGCAGCGTGCGGCGACAAAGGCTTCGTCGACCAGTCCCTCGGTCACGATGACGTGGGCGAGGGCATTGAGCACCGCGACATTGGTGCCCGGCCGCAGCTTGAGGTGATGGTCGGCCTGGATATGCGGCGTGCGGACCAGGTCGATGCGGCGCGGATCGATCACGATCAGTCGCGCGCCTTCGCGCAGGCGGCGCTTCATCTGCGAGGCGAACACCGGATGCGCGTCGGTGGGGTTGGCACCGATCACCAGCACCACGTCCGTGGCTTCGATGGAGTCGAAATCCTGGGTGCCGGCGGACTCGCCCAGCGTGGCCTTGAGGCCGTAGCCGGTGGGGGAGTGGCAGACGCGGGCGCAGGTGTCGACGTTGTTGTTGCCGAACGCGGCGCGCACCAGTTTCTGTACGAGGTAGGTCTCCTCGTTGGTACAGCGTGACGAGGTGATGCCGCCGATGGCATGGCTGCCGTAGGTGGCCTGGATGCGCCGGAACTCGCTGGCCACGTGCGCGATGGCCTCATCCCAGCTGACCACGCGCCACGGATCGGCGATGCTGGCGCGGACCATGGGCGTGGTGATGCGGTCCGGATGCGTGGCATAGCCGATGGCAAAGCGTCCCTTCACGCAGGAGTGGCCGTGGTTGGCGTGCCCGTCCTTGTTCGGCACCATGCGCACGATCTCCTCGCCCTTCATCTCGGCGCGGAAACTGCAGCCGACGCCGCAATAGGCGCAGGTGGTGATGGCGCTGTGCTCGGCCTGGCCCTTGTCGATCAGGGATTTCTCCGACAGCGTCGCCGTGGGGCAGGCCTGCACGCAGGCGCCGCAGGAGACGCACTCGGAATCGAGGAAGCGATTGTCCTGGCTGGCCGCTACCTTCGAGTCGAAGCCACGGCCCTGGATGGTCAGGGCAAACGTGCCCTGCACCTCGTCGCAGGCGCGCACGCAGCGCGAGCAGACGATGCACTTTGACGGGTCGAAGGTGAAGTAGGGGTTGGATTCGTCCTTGGCGGCGAACAGCGGGTTGGCCACGCTGTCCTGCCCGGTGGCCTGCACGTGGTTGGCGCCGTCGTAGCCGTAGCGAACTTCGCGCAGGCCAACCACGCCGGCCATGTCCTGCAGTTCGCAATGGCCGTTGGCGGGGCAGGTGAGGCAGTCCAGCGGGTGGTCGGAGATGTACAGCTCCATCACGCCGCGCCGGATCGCGGCGAGCCTGGCCGTCTGCGTGCTCACCTTCATGCCGGCGCTGACCGGCGTGGTGCAGGATGCGGGGTAGCCCTTGCGATCCTGGATCTCGACCAGGCACAGGCGGCACGAGCCGAACGCGTCGAGCATGTCGGTGGCGCACAGCCTGGGAATGTTGATGCCTGCCTGCGCCGCCGCCCGCATCACCGACGTGCCCTCCGGCACCTGCACGCGGCGGCCGTCGATCTCCAGCGCCACCATCGTTGCGGATTTGGCGGCCGGTGTACCGAGATCGATCTCGACGATGGACAGCATGACGCGTTACCTCCTCAGGCCACCGTCTTGCGGGGAGCCGTGAAATCTTCGTGGAAATGGTCCAGTGCGCTCAAGACCGGGAACGGTGCCATGCCGCCGAGCGCGCACAGCGAGCCGTCCACCATCGTGCTGCACAGGTCGCGCAGCAGGACCTCATCGCGCTCGCGCGCGGGGGCATCACCGGCCAGCATGCGGTCGATCACTTCCACGCCGCGGGTGGAACCGATGCGGCATGGCGTGCACTTGCCGCAGGACTCGATGGCGCAGAAAGCCATCGCGTAGCGCGCCTGTGCCGCCATGTCGACGGTGTCGTCGAACACCACGATGCCGCCATGCCCGAGCATGCCGCCGATGGCGGCGAAGGCCTCGTAGTCGATCGGCGTGTCCAGCCGCGACGCGGGCAGATAGGCGCCCAGCGGGCCGCCCACCTGCACGGCGCGCACCGGCCGGCCGCTGGCCGTGCCGCCGCCATAGGTTTCGATCAGCTCGCGCAGGGTCAGGCCGAACGCACGCTCGACCAGGCCGGGGCGCTTCACGTTGCCGGCAAGCTGCAGCGGCAGCGTGCCGCGCGATCGTCCCATGCCGTAGTCGCGGTAGTACGCCGCGCCCCGGTCCAGGATCAGCGGCACCGTGGCAAAGGTGATCACGTTGTTGATCACGGTGGGCTTGTCGAACAGCCCGCGGATGGCCGGCAGGGGCGGCTTCACCCGCACCTGCCCGCGTTTGCCCTCGAGCGATTCGAGCATCGAGGATTCTTCGCCGCAGATGTACGCGCCGGCGCCCATGCGCACTTCCAGCCGGAAGGCCTTGCCGCTGCCGCGCACGTCGTCCCCGAGATAGCCGCCGGCCTCGGCCTCGGCGATCGCCGCCTCCAGCGCGCGGCGTGCATGCGGGTATTCCACGCGCAGATAGACATAGCCCTGCGTGGCCCCCACGGCGAGGCCGGCGATGGTCATGCCTTCGATCAGCGCGAAGGGATCGCCTTCCATCATCATGCGGTCGGAGTAGGTGCCCGAATCGCCTTCGTCCGCATTGCACACCACGTACTTGTGGTCGGCCGGTGCATCCAGGCAGGCCTTCCACTTGATGCCCGTCGGGAACGCGGCGCCGCCACGGCCGCGCAGGCCGGAGCTGGTGACGGCCTGCACCACCTCGGCACCGCTCATCGACAGGGCGGCCTCCAGCCCGCGGTAACCGCCATGGGCCAGGTAGTCGTCCAGCCTGCCCGGGTCGACCACGCCGACGCGGGCGAAGGTGAGGCGCTGCTGGGTCTTCAGGTAATCCAGGGATTGGGTGAGTCCAAGCGCCAGCGCGTGTGCGCCGGCGTGCAGGAAGCCGGCGTCGAACAGTCCCGGCACATCGCCCGGCTGCACCGGGCCGTAGGCCACCCGGCCGGCCGGCGTCTCCACCTCCACCAGGGGTTCGAGCCAGTAGAGGCCGCGCGAACCATTGCGCACCACGCGCACGTCGGCCGCACGCCGCTGCGCTTCGGCCACGATGGTCGCGGCCACGGCTCCGGCGCCCAGCGACAGCGCGCCGGCATCGCCAGGCACGTAGACAGTGATGCTCATGTCGCCTCTGTGTCGAGCAAGGCATCAAACCGCTCGGGCGTCATGCGGCCCTTCAACTCGCCATCCACCATGATGGCCGGGGAGCACGCGCAGTTGCCGAGGCAATAGACCGGCTCCAGCGTGTAGCTGCCGTCGGCGGTGGTCCCGTGGAAGTCGACGTCCAACCGCTGCCGGATATGCGCTTCCAGCGCCACCGCGCCCATGGCCTGGCAGGATTCGGCGCGGCATACATAGATGACATGCCGCCCGGCCGGCTTCCGGCGAAAGTAGTGATAGAAGCTGATCACGCCATGCACATCGGCGCGCGAGAGGTTCATCTCGCGCGCGATGAGTGGTACGGCTTCCTCGGGCACGTAGCCCAGTGCGTCCTGCACCCCGTGGAGTACGGGGAGCAGGGCGCCTGGCAGGTCCTTCAACCGCCCGGTGACGTCGAGCACGACGGTACGGATGTGCTGCGGTATGTCTGGCAACAGGGCGATATTTATCGCTCGTTTCATGTTTCCACCGTCGTAACGCCTTTCAGAACAGGGCCGCGGCCTTGGTAATGGCTATCCATACACCGATCAGAAACGGAATGCCAACCAGCGCCCAGGCGAGGCCGCCGACGAGGCCGAACGAGCCGCGGGCGGCATCCTGCGCGCGCGCCGAGACGGCGGCCGCCTCGTGCTGCAGGGAGCGCTCGCGCGCGAGCTCCTCGTCGGTCATCAGCACGCTTTCCTTCACCGGCCGCACCAGCAGGTTGCTGATCATGCCCACCAGCAGCAGCACGGCGAGGATATACAAGGTGCGGTCGTAGACCTGGCTCTTGGCCACGCCGGCGTCGAGCTGGGCCTGGCGCACCGCGGCGATCAGGAACGGGCCGGCGATCCCCGCCACCGACCAGGCCGTGAGCAGGCGTCCGTGGATCGCGCCGACCATCTGCGTGCCGAAGATGTCCGACAGGTAGGCCGGTACGGTGGCAAAGCCGCCGCCATACATGGTGAGGATGACGCACACCGCGGCCACGAACGCACCGGCAAGACCCATGTGTCCCAGCGTGGGCAGGCTGCAATACAGCACGATGCCCAGCGCAAAGAAAATGAAATACGTGGTCTTGCGGCCGATGAAGTCGGAGGTGGAGGCCCAGAAGATGCGGCCGAGGCTGTTGAACAGGCTGATCAGGCCCACCAGTCCGGCCGCGGATGCGGCAATGGCTGCCTTTTGCGCGGTGCTCAGCGCGGCCGACGCATCCAGTCCGAGCAGGCGCCCGCCGAACACATCCTGGAACATCGGGCTGGCCATGGAGATGACGCCGATGCCGGCCGTCACATTCATGCACAACACCACCCAGATCATCCAGAACTGCGGGGTCTTCCAGGCGCGACTCAGGTGCACGTGGCGATGCGTGATGAGCTTGTTGGACGATTCTTCCGACGGTGTCCAGTCGCGTGGCCGCCAGCCGGCGGGTGGCACGCGAAAGCCGAAGGCACCGCAGGACATGGCAATGAAATAGATCACGCCCATGCACATCAGCGTGCTGGCCACGCCCGGTATCCCGTTGGCAGAGAACTTCTCCATCAGCGCGACGGCGATCGGCGCGCCGATCATGGCGCCGCCGCCATAGCCCATGATGGCGAAACCGGTGGCCAGGCCGCGGCGGTCGGGAAACCATTTGATCAGGGTCGATACCGGCGAGATGTAGCCCAGGCCCTGGCCGACGCCCCCCAGCACGCCGGCACCGAGGTAGACCAGCCATAGTTGATGCATCGCGACGCCGATGCCGCCGACCACCAGGCCACCGCCCCAGCACAGCGCGGCGATGAAGCCCGCCTTGCGCGGACCCGCATGTTCCAGCCAGCCGCCCCAGATCGCCGCCGAAATGCCGAGCATGGCGATGAAGGTTTCGAAAATATGGTTGACCGCGGGCACGGTCCAGTTGCAGGTGGTGGTGAACAGTTGCGCGAAGAAGCCCAGGTTGGCGCAGGTCGCTGCATCGGCGCCAGGCACCAGCTTGGTCATCGGCAACCAGAACACGGAAAAGCCGTACGCCATGCCGATGCTCAGATGGATGGCCAAAGCGGCAGGCGGCACCAGCCATCGATTGAAGCGTGGTCCTGCAATGGTGCTTTCCCTGGCCAGTATGCCCGGTGAGTCTCCGCCCGCCGCGTTCAGGACATCAGCTTCCGCTACGCCAGTCATTAGCATCCCCCCTTTGTTGGACCCGGCCAGGGGCCAGGCATGCCTGCGCGATCTTTGTGCGGACCGGTGCGACGCGCCACCCGACCAAGGTCGAAGACGGGCCGCGGCGTGCGCTTCACCGACCGGAATGCCATCATCGGCCACCCATGTCCGGCGACCTGTTGCGCCGCACCACCGCCGTGGAGAGTTTCCGTCATGTGCTTTTGGACAGGCCGGCCGACCCAGCGAATCGTCGCGTGCCGCGTCCGTGCGGGGAGAGCGCGGCTACGCGCGCTCGTCCCGCTGGCCAGCGCAGCGGTGCTCAAGCTGGTCGACCTGTCGGTGGCGCGACCATGATCGGTTACGCCCAGGCCCTTGAAGTGCTGCTGGCCCGCGCCGCGCGGCTGCCCGCCGAGTCCTGCGCGGTCGCGGCGGCATGGGGGCGGGTGCTGGCCGGTGACGTGCGCAGTCCGATGGCCTTGCCCTCGTTCGACCACGCGGCGATGGACGGCTACGCATTAAAGGCAGGCGACGCGCTGGCGGCAGGTGCCGAGCAGGACGTCGAAGGCTCGCAGGCCGCGGGCGATGCCGCGCCCGCGTCATCCGGCGTGGCCAGGGAAATCATGACGGGCGCGCCGTTGCCCGATGGGCTGGACGCCGTCGTGGCGGTGGAGCGCACCGGCTTGCTGGCCGCGCACGCCGATGGCACGCCGGCGCGTATTCGCCTGCTGGATGCCGTGGTCCAAGGCAGCAACGTGCGTCGCGCCGGCAGTGATGTCGCCGCGGGCACGGTGGTCGCATGCAAGGGCAGCGTGATCGAGCCCGCCCAGGTGATGCTGCTGGGCGCACTGGGCGTGACGACCGTGGACGTGGTGCGCCGGCCGCGCGTGGCGATCGTGTGCACCGGCAAGGAGTTGCTGGCCGATCCGGGGCAGCCGCTGGCCGAGGGGCAGATCCACAATTCCAACGGCCCGTATCTGGTCGCCGCGTTCGCGGCGTGCGGCATCACCGTGCTGTCGTGCGAGACCGTGGATGACACGGCGACCACGTACATGCAGGCACTGCGGCGTGCCCGTGACGCCGGCGCTGACCTGATCATCAGTACCGGCGCGGTGTCGATGGGGCGCTACGATTTCGTGCCCGATGCGCTGCGCGCGCTGGGTGCCGAGCTGCTGTTCCACCAGGTGGCGATCCGTCCCGGCAAGCCGGTGCTGGCCGCGGCCCTGGCGGGCGGAACGCTGGTGCTCGGCTTGCCCGGCACGCCGATGGCGGTGGCTGCCGGCTTTCGTTTTTTCGTGACGCCGTTGTTGCGCGCCATGCATGGCCAGCTGGCGGAGCCGGCCATGCACGCGGTGCTGGACACGCTGGTGCAGCCCAAGCCGGGCTTGCGCCATTTCCTGCGGGGCTGCCTCAGGCACGATCACGACGGGCGACTGCACATCGAGGTGCCGGCCCAGCAGCAGCCCTTCCGGATCCAGCCTTTCGCCCAGGCCAATGCGTGGGCGGTGCTGCCGGAGGCCGCCGGCGAATGCGCGCCGGGTCGCGTGATTGAAGTCTTCACGCTGGAGCCGTCATTCTCCATGGCCGTCCGACCGCCTTCGGCGGCGGGGTAAACGGGAGCGCATCCATGAAGCTGCAGATCGAGGGACAGAACCTGCGCGTGCGCATCGGCGAGGAGGAGTTGTCGCGCTTGCTCGCTGGCCATGCGGTCGAGGCGCGCACCTCGTTTGCGCAGGCGTTCGTGCTGGGCTGCACGCTGCAGCTTGGGCCCGGCGACGCCGCCGAGGTCTCCGGCACGCCGGGCGCCTGGCATATCCGCATTCCACAGGCAGCGGTGGTTGCGCATGCGGCGCGGCTGCCGACGCGGGAGGGCCTGCGCTTCGAGTTGGCCGGCGGGGCCGATGGCGATGCGCTGGTCCTGCTGTTCGACGTGGACGTGCGTGACAGCGTGCGTCAGCGCAGGACGCACTGATGCCCGTCGCGATTGCGCCTTGATGACGGCCATGACCCTGCGAGGAGACGTCCCGTGAAGCGAGTCCCCCTGCGCTGGCTGCTGGCCCTGGCCATGGCACTGGCTTCGCCGGGAGCGGCCGCGGCGGACCCGCCGATGACGATTGCCGCAGCGGCCGATCTTCATGGGGCCATGGACAAACTGGTCGAAGCTTACCGGCACGATCACCCGGAGCGGCGCGTCGACGTGGTCTATGGTGCATCCGGACAGCTGCTGACCCAGATCGAGCAGGGTGCACCGTTCGACCTGTTCTTCTCGGCGGACAGCAGTTACCCGCAGCAACTGGTCGCCCACGGCCATGCGGGCGGGCCGCCGGTGCCCTATGCCAACGGGCACCTGGTGCTGTGGAGCAGCAGCCTGGACATGACCCGTGTGCAGGTGGCCGACCTGGCGCAGCCACGTTTTGGCCGCATCGCCATCGCCAATCCGCAACACGCGCCCTATGGCAAGCGCGCCGAGCAGGCGTTGCGGGCGGCTGGCGTGTGGGACGCGCTGCAAGCGCGACTGGTGTACGGCGAGAACATCGGGCAGACGGCGCAATTTGCGCAAAGCGGCAACGCGCAGGTAGGCATCATTGCCGAATCGCTCGCGCTGGCCGCCGCTGGCAAGGGAACCTACGTGGCGGTGCCTGCCTCCATGTATGAGCCGTTGCGGCAAAGTTTCGTGCTGACGCGGCGCGGCGCGGCCAATCCGGTGGCGCGGGATTTTGCCCAGTTCGTGCAGGGTCCGGCGGCCCGGGCCCTGCTGGCGCATTACGGTTTCAGCCTCCCTGTTGACGCGACACCGTGAGCCACGGCCGATGACTTGGTTGTCCGACCAGGATGTGCAGGCCTTCGTGCTGACCTTGCGGCTGGCCGCCACGGTGACCGCACTGCTGCTGGTGCTGGGCGCGCCGCTGGCCTGGTGGCTGGCGCGCACGCGCTCCCGCTGGCGTCGACCCATCGCTGCCGTGGTGGCGCTGCCGCTGGTACTGCCGCCGACCGTGCTCGGCTTCTACCTGCTGATGCTGCTCGGGCCGGATGGCGCGGTCGGGCGCCTGCTGGCGATGGCGGGTCTTGCCGCCTTGCCGTTTACCTTCAAGGGCCTGGTGGTGGCGTCCATGCTGTATTCGCTGCCGTTCGTGGTGCAGCCACTGCACAACGCCTTCGAGGCCGTGGGCGCACGGCCGCTGGAGGTTGCATCCTGCCTGGGGGCGTCGCCGTGGGACCGCTTCTTCTCCGTCGCGCTGCCGATGGCGTGGCCCGGCGTGGCGACGGCGACGGTGCTTGGCTTCGCGCACACGGTGGGTGAGTTCGGCGTGGTGCTGATGATCGGCGGCAACATCCCCGGGCAGACACGCGTGCTGTCGATGCGCATCTACGATCACGTGCAGGCCGGCGAATACCGCGACGCCAACATGTTGTCGCTATGCCTGCTGGCGGTGTCGTTCGTCGCGCTGCTCACCATGTCGCTGCTGCGCACGCGCAGGCCGGCACATGGCTGAGCGGCACGGACTGGACGCGCGGCTCGCATGGCGCCAGGGCGACCTGGCGCTGCAGATCGACATGGCCTTGCCGCCGCGCGGCATCACCGCGCTGTTCGGCCCGTCCGGCGCCGGCAAGACCAGCTGCCTGCGCGCCGTGGCCGGGCTGGAGCCCGGTTGCGAGGGCCGCGTGACGTTCGGCGACGCGGTCTGGCAGGACAGCGCGCGACGCCTCTTCGTGCCGCCGCACCGGCGCCGGCTTGGCTACGTGTCGCAGGAGCCGAGCCTGTTTCCGCACCTCACGGTGGCGGGCAATCTCGACTACGGCTTTCGCCGTGCCGGCCGTCCCGCGCAGCTGGATCGCGACGGACTGATCGAGCGCTTCGGCGTTGGTCCGCTGCTGTCGCGGCGCGTGGGTGCACTGTCGGGCGGCGAACTGCAGCGCGTAGCCATGGTGCGTGCGCTGCTATGCGATCCGGCGCTGCTGCTGTTCGACGAACCGTTGTCGGCACTGGATGCGCTGGCCCGTACTGAACTGCTCGGCTGCCTGGAAAGCCTGCACGCCACGCTGGACGTGCCGATGGTCTACGTGAGCCACAACATCGACGAAGTGGCCCGCCTCGCCGATCACCTGGTGTTGCTGGAGGCCGGGCACATCGTGGCGCAGGGGCCGTTGCAGGCCACGCTTACCCGGCTCGACCTGCCGCCTTCGCTGTCCGCGGCCGTGGGTGCCGTGGTCGAGGGAACCGTCGTTGGCGTGGACGGGCACGACCAGCTCATCGAACTGGCGTTTCCCGGCGGCAGCCTGTGGCTTCCGCATCGACACGAGGTGGTCGGCCAGTCATTGCGTTGCCGCATCGGCGCGCGCGACGTCGTGCTGGCCCATGAACCCGTGGCGGCCACCAGTGCACTGAACCAGCTGCGTTGCCGGGTCGCAGCCATGGCCGATGCCGACCATCCCTCGCAATGCCTGGTGCAGCTGGATGCGGGCGGCAGCATGCTGCTTGCGCGCATCACGCGCCGGTCCTGGCATGCGCTGGGCCTTGCACCGGGCAGGGAAGTATGGGCCCAGGTCAAGGCCGTGGCGCTGGGTGCATGAGCGCGCACAGACAGGTCGTGGTCCGGTTGTTAATGCCCGGGAGCGTGCCGATAATCCTTGCCAGTGTCGCCCTGCGGCGACTGGCGGCAGCATTCACCCATTGTCAGGCCCATGACTGAGTTGATCAGCGTTGCCGAAGCCGAAGCCCTGGTTGCGCAGCACATGCCGCGTTTTGGCAGTGAGCGCGTCGCGCTGGAACGTGCGGCCGGCCGCCTGCTGCGCCAGGCCGTGCATGCCGAGCACGACCATCCCCCCTTCGATCGCGTGATGATGGATGGCATCGCCGTGCGCTGGCACGATCCGCTGCCGCGTGAGTTCCAGCTGGCCGGCACGCAGCTGGCAGGCATGGCCGCGCAATCGCTGGACAGTGGCGGAGCCTGTCTCGAAGTGACCACCGGTGCGGTGCTGCCGGGCGGCTGCGACTGCGTGATTCCGGTCGAACAGACGCGTCGCGAAGGCGCGCGTTACCTGCTGCTTGACGGCTGCCGGCCGGCGCGCGGGCAGTTCGTCCATGCGCGCGGCGCCGATTGCCCGGCCGGCAGTTTGCTGCTCGAGGCCGGCATGCGCATTGGTGCCCCCGAAATGGCGTTGCTCGCCGCCAATGGCGTGGTCGAGGTGGAGGTGGCGGCCGTGCCCTCCGTGGCCATCGTCTCGACCGGAGACGAACTGGTGGCGGTCGACGCACCGCTGGGCCAGGGCCAGATTCGTCGTTCGAACGACGTGGCGATCCTGGCGGCCCTGCGCCTGCACGGGTTTGACCGCATCGTGCGGCATCACGTGGCCGACGACGGCCCGGCAACCCGCGCCCTGCTGGCCGACCTGCTTGCGGCGCATGACGTGCTGATTCTTTCCGGCGGCGTATCGGTGGGGCAGCGCGACTATGTGCCCGAGTCGCTCGATGCGCTCGGCGTGCGCCGCGTGTTCCACCGCATCGCGCAAAAACCGGGCAAGCCCATGTGGTTTGGCGCGGGACCACGGGGGCAGGTGGTGTTCGCGCTGCCGGGCAACCCGGTCTCCGCCCTGGTCTGCACCATTCGTTACGCCAGGCCGGCCCTGCTGGCGTCGATGGGCATGGCGGCCGGCCAGCCGGAGCAGGTGCGCCTGGATGGCCCGGTGGATGCCAGCGAGCTGTTGACGTGCTTCGTGCCCGCGCATGTGCACAGCGACGCGCAGGGGAGCATGATCGCCCATGCGGTGCCGTCGCGGACCTCGGGCGATTTTTCGGCCCTGCCGCGCACGCACGGCGTCGTGCAGTTGCCGCCGGGCCAGGCCACGGCCGCGGCGGGCGACGTGGTGGCGTTCTATCGGTGGTGACATGAATACGCTTCGCGCCAGCAACGAATCTTCCGGCGTGGCGCTGACGCCACTGGACCAGCGTGGCCGGCCACTGCACGACCTGCGCATCTCCGTGATGGATCGTTGCAACTTCCGCTGCCCGTACTGCATGCCCGAGGCGACCTACGGCGAACACTTCAACTTTCTGCGCAATGACGAGCGCCTCAGCTTCGACGAGCTCGAGCGCCTGTGCCGCGTGGCCGCATCGCTCGGTGTCGGCAAGCTGCGCCTGACCGGTGGCGAACCGCTGCTGCGCCCGCACCTTGCCGACCTGGTCACGCGCCTGCGGCGCATCGAGGGCATCACCGACCTGGCGCTGACCACCAACGGCGTGTTGCTGGCGCGCCATGCGGGCGAGTTGCGCGAAGCCGGCCTCGACCGTGTCACGGTGAGCCTGGACACGCTCGATCCCGCGGTATTCCATCGGATGTCGGGCGGGCGCGGCGCGCTGGACGACGTGTTGGCCGGCATCGAGGCGGCACGGGCCGTCGGCTTTCCGCACGGCGTGAAGCTCAACACGGTCGTGCAGCGCGGCATCAACGAACACACCGTGACCGACCTGGTGGAGCGCTTCCGCGGCAGCGGCATCGTGGTGCGCTTCATCGAATACATGGACGTGGGCAACCGCAACGACTGGCGAGCCGAGGACGTGGTGCCGTCGCGCGAACTGGTCGAGCGTATCGGCGCGCGCTGGCCACTGGAGCCGGTGTCGCCCCGTTACGCCGGCGAGGTGGCCACGCGCTATCGGTTCGCCGACGGCACCGGCGAGATCGGCATGATTTCGTCGATCAGCCAGCCCTTCTGCGGTGGTTGCTCGCGGGCGCGCCTGTCCTCCGATGGCATGCTCTACACCTGCCTGTTCGCCACCCAGGGCACCGATCTGCGCGGGTTGCTGCGCAGCGGCGCCAGTGACGACGGACTGGCCGAACGCCTGCGCGAGGTCTGGCTGCGTCGCGCCGACCGTTACAGCGAGGAACGCGCGGAGCGCGGGGGCAAGGCACGGCACAAGATCGAAATGCACTACATCGGTGGCTAGACGGTTTTTTAATGCCGCGGCGCCACGGCCGACCGATAATCATCCCGCGTGAACCCGCGAAACCGGAGACCCCTGTGGCCACATCACCCACCACGCTCTCGCACGTCGACGACCGGCAGCAGCCGCGCATGGTCGACGTGGACGGCAAGCCGGTGACCCGCCGCACGGCGCAGGCAAGGGCGCGCGTCCGTTTTCCCGCGGCCGTCGCGCAGGCCCTGCATGCGGCCGGACACGTCACTCCCAAGGGCGCGGTGCTGACGGTGGCCAACATCGCCGGCGTGATGGGCGCCAAGGCGACGTCGCAGCTGATCCCGCTGTGCCATCCGTTGAGCCTGGACCGCTGCGACATCGATATCCGCATGGAGCACAACGACGCGCTGATCGAATGCACGGTGTCATGCCATGGCAGTACCGGCGTGGAGATGGAGGCCCTTACCGGCGCCAGCATTGCGGCGCTCACCATTTACGATATGTGCAAGGCGATGTCGCACGACATCGTCATTGCCGAGGTGCGGCTGGTGAAGAAGACCGGCGGCAAGACGGACTTCGACGCGGCGGGGCAGGTGGGCGCATGAGCACGGCTCAGACTCGTCCGCCGCTCTATGGCCTGCTGCTCAGCGGCGGGGCCAGCCGGCGCATGCAACAGGACAAGGCTGCACTGGCCTATCTTGGCGAGCCGCAGCTGCTGCGCGCGTGGCGATTGCTGGGGCAGGTCACCGAGCGCAGCTTCCTTTCCGTCCGTGCCGAGCAGCGCGAGGACCCGTTGCGCGCACCGCTGCCGCAGATCGTGGACAGCTACGACGCCATTGGCCCGGCGGCCGGCATTCTTTCCGCGCAGGGCTCGTATCCGGAGGTGGCCTGGCTGGTGCTGGCCTGCGACCTGCCGCTGCTGGATGCGGCGACCTTGCGGCAACTCGTCGATGGCCGCGACCCGCAGGCCGACGCCTGCGCGTTCACCAGTCGCCACGACGGCCTGCCGGAACCGCTGTGCGCGATCTGGGAGCCGTCCAGTAACGCCTTGCTCGAGCAACGCTACCTGGCCGGCAGCTACTGCCCGCGCAAGGCGCTCATGCAGTCGCGTACCGTGTTGTTGCCGGCGCCCGGCGCGGCGCTGGACAACGCCAACACGCCGGAGGAACGGGCGCAACTGCAGCAGGTTCTGGAGTCCATGGCATGAAGGTGATCAACCTGCAGTACTACGCGCAACTGCGCGAGCAGGCCGGCATGGGCGGCGAGCAGGTGGCGACCGCTGCCGCGTCATTGCAGGAACTCTATGACGAGTTGCGCGTGCGCCGCGGTTTCTCGCTGGCGCCCGATGCGCTGAAGGTCGCGGTGAATGCGCAGTTCAGTGCCTGGGACCGACCGTTGCGTGACGGCGATACGGTTGTGTTCATTCCACCGGTGGCCGGCGGATGAATCGCTTCAGCCTTTCGGCCGTGCCCGTAGACACGACGCTGTTGCGCGAGGCCCTGCAGCAGCCGGGAAGCGGCGGTTTCTGTGCCTTCGAGGGCTGGGTGCGTGACAGCAACGATGGTCGCGCAGTCGACGGCCTGGACTACGAGGCCTACGCCGAACTGGCACAGGCCGAGGGCGAACGCATTCTTGCAGAAGCGATGGCCCGCTACGGCGTCGCCGATGCACGTTGCGCGCACCGCACGGGCTCCTTGCGGGTGGGCGACCTCGCCGTATGGATCGGCGTGTCGGCCGCGCATCGCGACGAGGCTTTTCGCGCGTGTCGTTACATCATCGATGAGATCAAGCATCGCCTGCCGATCTGGAAGAAGGAGCATTACCTCACGGGCGAATCCAGCTGGGTCGCCTGCTCGCATGTCCATCGCGAGCATGAGCACGAGCAGGCCCCGCACGGCGTACATGTCGCGGGCACGGCTTTCGTGCCTGACTATTCGCGCCAGATGCGCCTGCGCGAGGTGGGCGAGGCAGGCCAGCAGCGGCTCGCCGCGGCGCGTGTGCTGGTGATCGGCGCGGGCGGCCTGGGCTGCCCGGTGCTCGCCTATCTGGCCGGCGCCGGCGTGGGCACGCTGGGTATCGTCGATGGGGATCGCCTCGAAGCCAGCAACCTGCACCGGCAGACGTTCTACGACACCCATGGCATCGGCGAGCGCAAAGTCGAGCTGGCGGCGCGTCGCATCGCTGCACTCAACCCCACGGTGCAGGTGAAGACGTGGGCCGAACCCCTGCACGCCGGCAACGCGGTCGAGGTGTTCGGCCAGTTCGACCTGGTGGTCGAATGCACCGATGACATGCGCAGCCGCTACCTCAGCAGCGATGCCGCCGTGCTCAGCGGCACGCCGCTGATCCTGGCCAGCGTCTACCAGTACGAAGGCCAGCTGCAGGTGATCAAGGCGCGCGAGGGCACGCCCTGCCTGCGTTGCCTGTGGCCAGAAGAGCCCGCGCCGGCGGCGGTGGGCAGCTGTGCCGCCTCCGGCGTGCTCGGACCCGTGCCCGGCGTACTGGGCGCCATGCAGGCTACCGAAGCGTTGGGCATGCTGCTGGGCCTGCCGCGTCCCGACCCGTCCTCGCTGCTGCTGGTGAACCTGCTCGACCAAACCACCCAGCGCCTGGCGATCGACGCTGCGCAAGGCTGCGCCCTGCACGGTGGCTGTGTGGCGGTGGCACGGCAGGCGCTGGCGCGCACGCGCGACGAGGGCGAGGTCGATCTCGCCTTCGTCCATCTGGAAGATGCCATCCTTGCGGGATTCGCCCTCGTCGATCTGCGGGAGCCGCAGGAGATCGCCGACGCTCCCTTGCCGGACCTGCCATGTCGCCGCATTCCCTCGGCCGAGATCGCCTCTCGCGCGGCGGAACTGGGCGACGGCCGGCAGCTGCTGATCTGCACCAGTGGGCGACGCAGCGGGCACGCTGCCCGGCTGCTGCGCGCCGCGGGATGGCACGAGGTCCATTCGCTTGCGGGCGGACTGCGTGCATTGCGGGAACGCCTGCCGGGCTGACCGGCCCCGCGCAGCGGGAGAGCGGGGGAATCCCGCGACACTGAAGTCCCGGCGGCGCATGCCGATAACCCCTCAGGTCCGGCGTCCATCCACGCCGGGCGTCGGCATGGCGCGCGACGCGATCAACCTGTCGGGACACGCATGCTCAACTCGCCTCCAAACCTCAGCTATCTCAAGGCCGCCTGGGCCGCGCTTGCCGGCATCAGCGGGGCGAACGCATGCCAGAGCTATGAGGCCGCCGGCTTGAGCTTCAGGCGCGTCAATCATTCGACCCTGGTCAGCCGCAACGCGGTGCAGGTGTCGACCATGCCCATCCACTACACGCGGCATGAACTGCGCCAGGGCTTCCTCGGACGCATCGAGAACGAGGTACGCAAGGCCGCCGGGGAATTACAGTCGGTCCTGTTCCAGGACCTTGAGGTACCCGAAGGCCACAGCCTGGTGATCGAGCTGGAGGAGTGCGTGCGGCTGCTCCGCCGCAAGGGGCACCGTAGCCTCTCCATCGTGATCCGGCCCAACGAAGGGGCGGTGGTCGCCGCCGCCACCCACGTGGAGATGCGCGTGTTCCTGGATTCGCCGCGTGCCTGCGTCTTTGCCCACCGCGCCGCACCAGGCGGTGGCGCCCTCGTCGACCTGCTTGCGGCTGTTCCCAAGAAGGAGCGCCTGCCGCGGGCGACCAGCTATGTCGACCTGGCACGCCGGATGGTCGTCACCATCAACGGCGCCCTGGTCGGATCGGCTGTCGACGCTGGCGCCATCTAGTCGCGGGCTTCCGGTCCCGCCGGTGCCGCTGCTGCATCCATCACCCCATGCCAGCGTGACAGCCGCGCGGCGATCGTCGCGCTACGTAAATTTACGCAGGCGCGGCGGGTAGTTTCTCCGTATTCGCCAGCACCACAAACCGCGTAGCGTTCGACCCAGGGAAAGCGACCGCCGGCGGCGGACAGGTGCCGCGGCGGCGCATCAAGTTCCGGCCGATGGCGTGGTGAGGCAGGAACGCCGGACCAGGGAAGCCTGGGCCATGGGTGCAGCGGAGGTTTGCGTGATGGGTCGACGGCACACACTCGGCTTCAGCATGGCCGTCATGCTCGCGCTGCTGGCGGGGTGCAAGGACGACAAGACGGCACAAGGCGCGGCGGCACCGGTGGAGGTCGGTGTCTTCACGGTATCGCTGCGCGACACGCCCGTCGTGTTCGACTTCGTCGGGCAGACCCAGAGCTCGCAGCAGGTGGAGATTCGCGCCCGCGTCAACGGATTCCTCGAGCAGCGCATCTATACCGAGGGCTCGATGGTGCACGCCGGCGACGTGCTGTTCCTGATGGACAAGAAACCGTTCGAGGCGGCGCTCGATGCGGCGCGCGCCGCGTACCGGCAGCAGCAGGCACGCTACGACACCGCGGTGGCGGACCTCAAGCGGGTGCGCCCGCTGGCCGCGAAGAACGCGTTGAGCCAGAAAGACCTGGACGATTCGGTTGGCCAGGAACAGGCGGCGGCCGCGGCGCTGGAGCAGGCGCGCGCCGATGTGACCAGCGCCGAACTCAATCTCGGCTACACGACCATCACCTCGCCGGTGACGGGCCAGTCAAGCTTCGCCAAGAAGCAGCAGGGCTCTTATATCGACGCGAGCAACAGCCTGCTCACCTACGTGGCGAAGCTCGACCGGATCTGGGTGAACTTCAGCCTGTCGGAAAACGAACTGCTGCGGCTGCGCGCGCAGACCTCGGACGGCTCGCTGAAGATGCCGGGCAAGGGATTGCTGCAGGTGGAGATCGTGCTGGCCGACGGCAGCATCTTCCCGGAGCGTGGACGCATCGCGTTCACCGATGCCTCGCTCAACCAGGAAACCGGCACTTACCTGGTGCGCGCGGAATTTCCCAATGCCGATGGCGTGTTGCGCCCCGGCCAGTTCGTTCGCGTGAAATTGCGTGGCGCCCTGCGTGCCCACGCCATTGCCGTGCCGCAGACAGCCGTGCTGCAAGGCGAGCGCGGGGCGTTCGTGTGGACGGTGGACAAGGACGGCAAGGCGCAGCAGCGCCCGGTGGAGGCCGGCGAGTGGAGCGGTAACGACTGGATCATCCGATCCGGCCTCCACGCGGGCGACCAGGTGGTGACCGACAACGTGATCCGGCTTGCGCCGGGGCTGGCGCTGAAGACGCATCCGGCGCAGCTGAAGGCAGAGCCCGTCGCCAGCAGGACTGCACCACCCACGCTCAGGACGACGGCGGCGGCCGCGGGCAGCGCAGCGCCGGCCACGGTCGGCTCGACCGCGGGCGCCAACCGAACGGAGGCGCCCGGCACCGCGCCAGCTGCGCACGCGGAGCAGGCCACCGTGTTGTTCGAGGTCGGCAGCGCGCAGATTTCGGTGGAAGCGGCCGCCAGGCTCGCGCCGATCGCTGCCCGATGGCATGAGGCGCCGCAGGGGCGGGCAGTCGTTGCAGGCTATGCCGATGCCAGCGGTTCGCACGATGCGAACCTGGCGCTGTCGGCCGCGCGCGCCAAGGCGGTCCGCGCGGCACTGATCGTCGCGGGCATCCCGGCGGATCGCATCGAACTGCGGCCGCCGGCGAATGTCATCGCCGGCAGCACCGGCGATGCGCGGCGCGTGGACATCCGGTTCACCGGGGATGCCAACGGAGCGGCACGATGAGCTTTTCGCACTTCTTCATCGACCGGCCGATCTTTTCCTCGGTGATCTCCATCATCCTGGTGGTCGCCGGCCTGGTGGCGATGGTCAGCCTGCCGATCGCGCAGTTTCCGGACATCTCGCCGCCGCAGATCACGGTCAGCGCGACCTATCCCGGTGCGAGCTCCGAAATCGTGGCGCAGAACGTCGCCGCGCCGCTGGAACAGCAGGTCAACGGCGCGGACAACATGATCTACATGAGCTCGACGAGTTCCTCGACGGGCAACATGACGCTGACCACGTATTTCAATATCGGCACCGACCCGTCGCTGGCCCAGGTCGATGTGCAGAATCGCGTCAACCTGGCCTTGCCCACCTTGCCGGACGCGGTGACCGCGCAAGGCGTTTCGGTGCAGAAGCGTTCGTCGGCCTTCATGATGGTGATTGCGGTCTACGCGCCCGACAACGCGTTCGACCAGTCCTACGTCGCCAACGTCGCCAATGTCTATGTGCTGGACGCGCTCAAGCGCATCCCCGGCGCCAACCAGGCGTCGATCTTCGGCTCGGCGGACTACGCCATGCGCATCTGGCTCAAGCCGGACCGCATGGCCAAGCTTGGGGTGACCGTTTCCGACGTGCAACAGGCGATCGCCAACCAGAACCAGCAATTCTCCGCCGGCCGCATCGGGCAGGCGCCCACCAGCGAGCCCGTGCAACAGACGTTTCCGATCGCCACCCGCGGGCGCATGACCGAGCCGGCGGAGTTCGACAACATCATCCTGCGCGGCGGCACCGGCGATGCGGCGGCGATGATCCGCCTCAAGGACATCGGCCATGCCGAGCTGGGCTCGAAGGACTATTCGCTGCGCGGCCGCTTCAACGGCAAGACCGCCACGCTGATCGCCGTCTACCAGCAGCCGGGCGCGAACGCGCTGGACGTGGCCAGGAAAGTGCGCAGCACCATGGCGGACCTGAAGAAGAACTTTCCGCCCGGGCTCGATTACGAGATCGCGCTGGACACCACCGAGTTCGTCAATGAATCGATCAACGAGGTCGTCCATACGCTGCGCGACGCCGTGATTTTGGTGATCCTGGTCGTCTATCTGTTCCTGCAGAGCTTTCGGGCCACCCTGGTGCCGATCCTGGCGGTGCCGGTGTCGATCATCGGCGCCTTCATCGGCATGAGCGCGTTCGGTTTCTCGATCAACATGCTCACGCTGTTCGGCATGGTGCTGGCCATCGGCATCGTGGTCGACGACGCCATCGTGGTGATCGAAAACGTCGAACGAAACATGTCCGAGTTCGGCCTGTCGCCCAGGGATGCCGCCAAGCGCGCCATGGACGAGGTGAGCGGCCCGGTCGTCGCCATCGTACTGGTGTTGCTCGCCGTGTTCATTCCGGTGGCGTTCCTGTCCGGCATTACCGGTCAGCTCTACAAGCAGTTTGCCGTGACGCTCGCGGTTTCCGTCGTGCTGTCGGGCGTGGTCGCCCTGACGCTGTCGCCCGCGCTCGCCGCCATCCTGCTCAAGCCGGGCGAACAGGAGAAGAACCGTTTCTTTCGCTGGTTCAACGAAAAGTTCGACAGCTTTACGGCGGGTTATGGACGCGCCGTGCAGCTGGTGATCAAGCGCGTGACGCTGTCACTCCTGCTGATCGTCGGCATGATCTTCGTCACCATGGGGCTGTTCAAGCACATTCCGTCCTCGTTCCTGCCCACCGAAGACCAGGGCTACCTGCTGGCGGCAGTGATCCTGCCGGACGCGGCCAGCCTCGATCGCACGGGCGAGCTTTCAAAGCGCGCGGAAGACTGGTTTGCCAGGCAGCCCGGCGTGAAGTCCGTCGCCGCGCCGATCGGATTCAGCCTGGTCGACTCGCAATACAAGGCGAACGCGGGGACGCTGTTCGTCACGCTCAAGGGCTTCCACGACCGCGGCAAGGGTCAGACCGCCGCCGACATCATCCACGATGCGGGCAAGACGTTCTCGCGCTTCGACGAAGGCGTGGTAGTGCCCGTCAATCCGCCCTCGATCCCCGGCCTCGGCACCACGGGCGGCTTCGAGTTCTGGTTGCAGAGCACCGGCAACGCCAGTTTCCCGATGCTGGAGGAAAAGGTGCGCGCCTTCATCGCCAAGGCGCGGCAGCGCCCGGAGCTGCGCGGCGTGAACTCGACCATCAATGCGCGTTCGCGCCAGTTGCTGGTGGACGTGGACCGGGAGCGCGCCGAGTCGCAGGGCGTGGCCGTGCAGGATGTCTACTCGGCCTTGCAGACCATGTTCGGCTCGCTCTATGTCAGTCAGTTTCCCAAGAGCAGCCGCCTGTTCCAGGTGATCATGCAGGCCGAGTCGCAGTACCGCGTGCGGCCCGAGGATATCGAGCAGCTCTACGTGCGCAACAAGTCCGGCGAGATGGTGCCGGTGAAATCGGTGACCACCACCCGCTATGTGCCGGGTGCAGATATCGTCACGCGTTTCAACAATTTCCCGGCCGCCAAGATCACCGGCGACGCAGCGCCGGGTTACAGCTCGGGCCAGGCCATCGCAGCGATGGAAGAGGTGGCCGGGGAAGTGCTGGGCAGCGGCTTCAGCTACGACTGGAGCGGGCAGGCCTACGAGGAAAAGAAGGCGGGTTCGACCGCTGTCGCCGTGTTCGGCTTTGCGCTCGGCATGGTGTTCCTGATCCTGGCGGCCCAGTACGAAAAATGGACCTTGCCCATCGGCGTGCTGATGGCGGTGCCGTTCGCCTTGTTCGGCGCGCTGATCGGCATCCTGCTGCGCGGCATGGAAAACGATGTCTATTTCCAGATCGGCCTCACGGTGCTGATCGCGTTGGCGGCCAAGAACGCGATCCTGATCTTCGAGTTCGCCGTCGAGATGCAAGAGAAGGAAGGGCTGGGTCCGTATGATGCCGCCCTGCATGCCGCCAAGCTGCGCCTGCGCCCGATCATCATGACCTCGCTGGCCTTCATCCTTGGCTGCGTGCCGCTGGCCATCGCCAGCGGTGCATCGGCGGCGAGCCGGCGCTCGCTGGGCACCGGCGTGATCTTCGGCATGCTGGGCGCCACCGTCATCGCGCTGCTGTTCATCCCCATGTTCTTCTGGGGGCTGGAGACGCTGACGGGTCGCCGGAAGCAGGCAAGAGCCGCGGCGGCAGATGGCGGCGTGCCCGGCGTCGCGCAGCCGCACGGCCCGACCGGCGAGGGGGAGTAGCCATGCCTCGATGCCGGCTGGTGTCATGCGGGCTCGCTTGCGGCGTGTTGCTGGCCGCTTGCGCCGTGGGGCCGGACTATCACCGCCCCACGGTGGAAACGCCGGCGGCCTATCGCTACGCGGACGCCAGTGCCTCAGCGGAGACCACGCAGGCGTGGTGGTCGCAGTTCAACGACCCGGTGCTCGATGCACTGGTCGAAAAGGCGACGCTGCAGAACAAGGACCTGGCGATCGCCGCGGCGCGCGTCGACGAATACTACGGTCGCCTGATGAGCGCGAGCTCGGCGCTGTATCCGCAACTGGCGGCAGGACTGAGCGGTGCACGGCAACGCACGCCGGCGACGGCGGTGACGCCACCCTTTGAAAGCACGCAGGTCGAAGCCAGCCTGATGGCATCGTGGGAGATCGACCTGTTCGGGCGCCTGCGCAGGCTGCGCGAATCCGCCCGCGCCGACCTGCTGGCGACCAAGTACGCCAGGCAGGCGACCTTGATTTCCCTGCAGGCCAGCGTCGCTTCGGCCTATATCAGCCTGCGCGACCTGGACCAGCGCCTGCTGATCGCGCGCTCGACGGTGGATGCGCGCTCGTCGGCGCTGTCGCTGTTCCAGGAGCGCTTCCACGGCGGCGTGGTGTCCCAGGTGCAGGTGAGCCAGGCGAAGTCCGAATACGCCGTGGCGCTGGCCTCGCAGCATTCGATCGAGCAGCAGATTGCCCTGCAGGAAAACGCCATCTCGCTATTGCTCGGCGAGAACCCGGGGCCGATCCCGCGCGGCAAGACGATCGACCAGATCGCCGTGCCGCGCATTCCGGACGGGCTGCCTTCAAGCCTGCTGGAACAGCGGCCGGATATTCGCGAGGCCGAGCAACAGCTGGTTTCCGCCAATGCCCAGATCGGCGCGGCGCGCGCGCAGTATTTCCCCACCATCTCGCTGACCGGGCTGTTCGGCTCAGCAAGCACTGCGCTGTCCTCGCTGTGGACGGGCAGTGCCAAGGTCTGGTCTTACGCGGGCGCGGCAAGCGTGCCCATCTTCACCGGTGGCGCCATCGCCGGCTCGGTCAAACAGGCGGAGGCCAGGCAGCAGGAGGCCTTGCTGGCCTATCAACAGGCCATCCAGGGCGCGTTCGCCGATGTGGAAGATGCCCTGGCCGGCGAGCAGCGCAGCAGCGACCAACTGGCCGCCACCGACGAGCAGGTCGCCGCGCTTCATCAATACGCATCGCTGTCGCGTGACCTGTATGAGGGTGGCTACACCAGTTATCTTGAAGTGCTCGACGCGGAGCGGAGCCTGTTCAACGCGCAGCTGACCCAGTCGAGCCTGCAGGCCCAGCGCCTGAACGAGATCGTCAGCCTCTACAAGGCCCTGGGCCACGGCTGGCCGGCGGAAACGGAGCAGGTGTCGTCGACACACGCGGCCGCAGGTTCGGGGCGATAGCACCCGGGAATCGTGTTGACGCCGCGCCCCCGTGGCAGGCCATGACCCGGGGCGCCGGTTAACCATAATATTATAGTAATCATACTATATTTCCCGCCATCGCCGGGAACGCGTGGCTGCGCGCCGGCTTATCGCGGAAGCATCCATGTCCATCAACGATCCCATCGTCATCGTCTCTGCCGTGCGTACACCCCTGGGCCGTTTCCAGGGCGCGCTGTCGACCGTACCGGCCCACCAGCTTGGCGCGCTGGCCATAGGGGCGGCCATCGGGCGCGCCGGCGTCGAATCCGAGCGCGTCAGCGAGGTGCTGATGGGCTGCGTGTTGCCGGCGGGCCAGGGCCAGGCGCCGGCACGGCAGGCGTCGCGTGGCGCCGGATTGCCCGATGCGGTGGGCGCCACCACCGTCAACAAGGTCTGCGCCTCGGGCATGAAGTCCGTGATGATTGGTCACGATCTGATTCTTGCCGGCTCGGCCGAGGTGGTCGTTGCGGGCGGCATGGAGTCCATGTCCGGCGCGCCCTACCTGCTGGCCAAGGCGCGCAGCGGGTACCGCGCAGGTCACGACCGCCTGTACGACCACATGATGCTGGACGGCCTGGAAGACGCCTATGAAAAGGGTCGTCCCATGGGCGATTTCGGCGAGATGGCGGCGGAGCGTTACGGCTTCGGCCGCGACGCGCAGGATGCCTGGGCCATCGAGACCCTGCAGCGCGCGCAGGAAGCGGGACGCTCTGGCGCGTTTCGCGACGAGATCGTGCCGGTGCCGGTGAGCGACCGGCAGGGCAGCGTCATGGTCGATGCCGACGAGCATCCGCAGAAAGTCTCGGTGGAGAAGATTCCCCAGTTGCGGCCCGCATTTCGCGACAACGGCACGATCACCGCGGCCAGTGCGTCCGCCAATGCCGACGGTGCGGCCGCGCTGGTGTTGACGCGTCGCTCGACGGCGCAGCAGAACGGCTGGCCGATCCTCGCCACGATCAAGGGCCATGCCACGCATGCGCAGGAGCCGGCCTGGTACACCACGGCACCCATCCCGGCGATGCGCAAGCTGTTGTCGAAGCTGGACTGGAGCGCCGACAGCGTGGACCTGTTCGAAATCAACGAAGCCTTTGCCGTCGTGCCGATGATGGCGGCGAAGGAACTGGGCATTCCGCGCCACAAGGTCAACGTGAACGGCGGCGCCTGCGCGCTGGGTCATCCGATCGGCGCCACGGGTGCGCGCATGATCGTCACCTTGTTGCATGCCCTGCGGCGCGCGGGCCAGCGCCGCGGCGTGGCCTCGCTGTGCATAGGCGGCGGCGAAGCCACGGCGATCGCGATCGAGCGCGAGGACTGACGATGGTTGGCGCGGGCCGCGATGCAGACGGGAGGCGGCTGCCACGCGCATGGTTTGCACGAATGCGCATTATCTGACGCGGCCTGCCTGGCTTCCATCCGGCAAAGGTTGTAGTGGCGGCGCGGCCTGAGGCTGTTACGTTCCCGCCGTGATCACGGATGGTTTGCGACGATCGCGCGGTCATCGCGGGCCAGCGACGGATGGAACTGCGCGTGGCCGCGCGATGATCCCGCGTCGAGCCAGCGAGGCGCGCGCCGGCGGTGACGCGCTGACCGCGCCACCGACCATCAAGTCCTTCTGCGAGGAGGCACCCGGTGAATCAGCCAAACCGATCGAGCCCGGCGCGCTGGCTGCTGTTGCTGCCGTTCGCGGGCCTGCTGTACGCGCCGCTGTACAACCGCATGGAGCCCGTGCTGCTGGGCTTCCCGTTCTTCTACTGGTACCAGTTGCTGTGGGTTCCGGTCACGGTGGTGCTGATCTGGCTTGTCTACCGGTCGGTGCGCCATGACGACTGAACTGGACTACGTGGCGACCGGCGTCTTTGCGTTCTTCTTCCTGCTGGTCACCGTGATGGGCTTCCTCGCGGCGCGATGGGGGCAGGGCGATGTCCACGCCAGCATCGACGAGTGGGGGCTGGGCGGACGCCGTTTTGGCACGTGGATTACCTGGTTCCTGGTGGGTGGCGATTTCTACACCGCCTACACGGTGATCGCGGTGCCTGCGCTGGTGTATGCCGTGGGGGCGTATGGCTTCTTTGCGCTGCCATACACCATCATCGTCTACCCGTTTGTCTTCGTCGTGATGCCGGTGCTGTGGCATCGGGCCAAGCAGCACGGCTATGTCACCGCCGCCGACGTGGTGTACGGCCAGTATCACTCCCGCATGCTGGAACTGGCCGTGGCGCTCACCGCCGTGCTGGCCACCATGCCCTACATCGCCCTGCAACTGGTTGGCATGGCCGCCGTCTTCACCGCGCTGGGCCTGAAGGGCGAGATTCCGTTGATCATCGCCTTCCTGGTGCTGGCCTTCTACACCTATTCGTCGGGCATTCGCGCGCCGGCGCTGATCGCCTTCGTCAAGGACATCATGATCTATGTCGTGGTCATCACGGCGGTGAGCCTGATTCCCATCAAGCTGGGTGGCTATGCCGCCGTGTTCGCGGCAGCGGACGCCGATTTCAAGGCGAAGGGAACCGGCAGCATCCTGCTGGCCAGCCACCAGTGGATGCCCTACGGCACGCTCGCGCTGGGTTCGGCGCTGGCTGCGTTCATGTACCCGCATACGCTGACCGGCATCTTTGCCAGCGCCAGCGGCAACACCATCCGCAAGAACGCGATTCTGCTGCCGGCCTATACCTTGCTGCTCGGCCTGCTCGCGCTGCTTGGCTACATGGGGCACGCGGCCCATCTGCAGCTTCAGAACAACAACCAGGTCGTGCCGGCCCTGTTCAAGGCGCTGTTCCCGAGCTGGTTCATCGGCTTTTCCTTTGCCGCCGTCGCCATCGGCGCGCTGGTGCCGGCGGCAGTGATGAGCATCGGCGCGGCCAATGTGTTCACGCGCAATTTCTGGAAGGCCTATGTGTCGCAGGACATCACGCCGCAGGGCGAGGCCAGGGTGGCCAAGATCACTTCGCTGATCGTGAAGATCGGCGCGCTGCTGGTGATCCTGTTCCTGCCGACGCAGTTCGCGCTCGACCTGCAGCTGCTCGGCGGCATGTGGATCCTGCAGACGCTGCCTGCCGTCGTGTTCGGCCTGTTCTTCGCATGGTTTGGCCCGAGGGCACTGCTGTGCGGCTGGATCGCGGGCTTCATCAGCGGCACCTGGATCGCGTGGCTGGATGGACTCAAGCCGGTGCACGTGCTGGCGATGGGCGACATGAAGGCCGGCATCTACACGGGGCTGATCGCCCTCGCACTGAACATCGCCGTTGCCGTGGTGGTCCAGCTGGTGCTGCCGTCGCGGCCGGCGAACTAGTCCCGTCGCTGGCCGGCACCGCCGGAGGCCTCGGCGACGGCGTTGTGCGCATGCAGGCTTTCCTGGTGCTCGACACGAACGTGGAACTCGTCGATGCGCGGGTCGCCTTCGAGCACGCGCTGGATGCGCCGCGCGGCATCCTCGCAGAACATCAGGTTGCCGCCGTTGGCGAGCGCGAAGGCCTGCTCGTCTTCGCGCTTGACGGCCGTCTGCACCGGCGTGCCGAGGGCCTGCTCGACGCGATCGAGCAAGTCGATCAGGCTCGCGTGCGCGCCCTCGGCCAGGCGCACCCGCAGCTGCGCCACGCTGCGCTGCGCGTGAGGCGTGGCGACGATGCCGTGTTCGCTGCCCAGCCACGCCATCACGGCGGCATGGTCCAGCAGGGCGGCCGGATCGAAGTCCCGGGCGAACTGCTCCCTGATCAGCTGGCGCGACAACGCCGCCGAGGCGGGGCAGGTCGAGGAATACGTCACCTCGGTGCCCAGCTCCAGCCGGAACACGCCATGCGCAAGGCTCGCCTCGAGCGTGACCGGGTAGGCGCGCCAGCCGCTGTGCTCGCTGCGCAGTGCCGGACGGCGGATCAGCTGTTCGAAACGGAGCGTGATGCGTGCCTGGTCGGCCAGGCCATGGTGGGACGCCAGGAATGCGCGCAGCAGGTCCTCGAGCAAGGCGGCATCGAGCGCGCGCCTGCCCAGATGCTCGTCGACCAGCAGGTACAGGCGCGACATGTGGATGCCGCGGCGTTCCGGATGCACCAGGTTGACGAAGGCGCCGACGCGGGCGCTCGATGGCTGCGGCTGGCCGTCGCCGGCATCGAAGCGGACCGGCGCATCGATGCCATCCATGCCCACCCAGTCGAGCGCATGGCCATGCCCGGGCTGCGCCTGGGCAGCGACGTCTGGCATCGGGCAAAGTGCATCAGCCATGTGCTTCACGATGAAAGTCCGGGTGTCATGCGTTTACGTGTGCGTGGCTGGATCTGCCAGGGCGGGCCCGCGACGCTCAGCGGGCCTTGTTCTGGCTGCTGCGCAGGGTCGCCACCGCCGAGGCCGCGTTCACCTGCACGGCGCCGTCGGAGTTCTTGCTGCTGCGTAGCAGGATGTCGCGGACGGTGGCGGCATCCAGTCGTGGCGCCAGCGGCAGCAACAGGGCAATGATGCCGGTGACATGCGCGGCGGCCATCGACGAGCCGGACGTGAAGTCGTAGCCGCCGTTGGGTTGCGTGGTGAGGATGTCGTTGCCGGGCGCGCTCAGGATGCCCGGCGATGCTGCGGACTTGCCGCTGGTGCGCACCACGATGACGCCCGGCGATCCGTCGGGGAATCCGTCGACGCCGCCATCGGGCGGCATGGCGGCGACCACGATGCGACCCTGGGTGAGCAACAGCGCAAGCAACTTGCTCAGCAGCGGATCGGCGGGGCCGCCGAGGCTGAGGTTGACGATGCGTGCATCCGTGTCCATCACCGCCGCCATGGCCTTGGCCAGGGTGAAGGTGTTGCAATGCGCGCCGGCATCCGTGCCCGGCGCGTACCAGCATGCCTTGTAGACACTGAGCGTCGCCTTGGGCGCGATGCCTACAATGCCCTGGTGGTTGTCTCCCACGGCCGTGATGATGCCGGCGATTTCGGTGCCGTGGCGATCATGCGTGAAAGCGATGGTGTCATCGTCCACCAGGTTGCGCATGTCGTGGATGCTGCCCTGCAGATCGGGGTGCGTCGCATCGACGCCGGTGTCGACGACGGCGATATGCACGCCTTCGCCCTGGCTGACGCCATGCGCGATCGCCGCTTCGGTATCGACGAAGCCGCGCTGCAGGTTCACGTAGGGATCGTTGTATTGATGCGCGGCCTGGGGTGCTTCCGAGTAGACGGCGTAGTCCTGCAGGGGCTGGGCCAGTTGCACGCGCCGGTCCTTGTTCAGCACGTCGAGCAAGGCTTCGCGCGTCATCCCGGCCGGTGGCTCGAGGACCACGCAGTACAGGCCCAGTGCCTTGATCGGCCAGCCGGTGATCTCGCGCAGTCCATAGCTTTGCTTCAGCTCGGCCAGCGTGGCGGTGGCGCGTTGGCCGGCGCCGTAGTTTCCCGACGACGCATAGCCCAGCAGGCTGGAGCCAGCGTGGGTGGCCGGTGGCTCCAGCGGATTGGCCACCGCCAGCACGATGTCGCGCTGCCCGTCCATGGAGGCCACCACATGGGTCGAGGCCTTGCCGGCAGCCGGCTGGCCGTCCTGCGGCGGCGCGGGACGCGAGGGCACGCAGGCGCTGAGCACCGTCATCACCGCGACCAGGGCGAGAGCACGGAAGATCATGGCGTGGCGGCGACGGGCTCGGCCAGGCGGATGCCGCGCGTGGCGCGCAACTGCTGCAAAGTGTGCTGCGTGACTGCCGGGGCGCCGATGGCGATCACCGTGTAGGCGCCGACATCGTTCGGGCCGCTCACGACCTGCAGCTTGAGGTTGTGCAGCAGTGCGTTCCAGTCGGCCACCTTCATGGTCGAATCCGGCACGACGTGGATCGCGCCCGGCGCAGCGGGCAGGGCTTGCTGGCTGAGGGTGCGATAGCCCGGGTTGCTGCCGTCCGACCACAGCCGCGCGCCAATCACGCCGATGCCGATGGCCTGGACCAGCACGGCCGCGACGAGTGCCCGGGTAAACCAGCTGCGCGCCGGCGGATGCAGGGTGGACTGCTGCGACTCGGGCGTATCAATGCGGCCCAGCAGGCGCTTCAGCCCCACGTCGACATCCAGGGGAATGTCCGAAGGCAGCGACAGGGCAACGCGCAGCCGGCTCTGTTGCGCAAACTCGGCGCGGCACGGTTCGCAATGGGCCAGGTGCTCCATCAACCATTCGCCCTGTTCCTGCGTGGCGCTGTCCTGCAATACCCAGGGCATCGTCTCCCAGGCGCGGGCGCAGCCCCCGACGGAATCCATCGGCATCGTCATGACGCGCTCTCCTTGCGTGCAGGCGGACTCCCGGCCAGGGTCGGCAGGACATTGCGTAGCTTGACTCGTGCATGGAACAGGCGTGCCTTCACCGTGCCCACCGGGCACTGCATGATGACAGCGACGTCGTCCAGGCTGTGGCCCACGCCATAGACCAGCTCGACCACGACCCGCTGGTCGGCCGACAGGTGGGCGAGCCCCTTGCTCAGCCAGTCGCGCAGTTCGCGATCCTCGTCCGGGTCATGGGCCGGCGTACGGTCTTCGGGCAGGCTGTCGTGGTCGACGGGTTCATCGCCGTGCTGGCGCAAGGCCTTGAGCCCGCAACGGTAGGCAATGCCCATGATCCAGGTGGAGACCCGCGAGTCCCCATGGAAGCTGCCCGCCTTCTGCCAGGCGATCCAGAAACAATCGTTGATGACTTCCTCGATGACGTCGGCGCGTCGTGTCAGGCGGGACAGGAAGCGTCCCAGGCGGCCGTGGTAACTGCGATAGAGCAACGCCAATGCGGCGCGGTCACCCATCGACATGCGCTGGAGCAGCATGCGATCGGTGGCGTCGGAATCGATGTCGGCATCGTTCATAGGCTCGCCAGGGTTGTCAGATTGCGATTGAGGGCGATGTAAGTGCCGTCCCGACGCAAAATGGTTGTCCCTGTATCAAAAGGCCAGCGTGATCGTCGCAAGCCAGGGTGAGGCGCTGGGGTCGTTCGATGACGGTCCCGAGTCCAGGTCGGTCTCCACGCGGTCGACTTCCACCCGCCAGGACCCGTAGCTCCACATCAGCCCGGCATGGCCGTAGCGGTAGGTGGTCGCGTCACCCTTGCCGTAGCGACCAGCATAGCCGTAGCCGTATTCATGGCCGGGGTAGTAACCGTGGGAACTATAGGCCGATGTGATGGCCTGGGCGACGCCCACGCCTGCCGACAAGGAGAAATGCTCTGTCAACGGCCAGTGAAAACCGAGGTCGGCGGCAGGATGCGGCCCATTGTCCCTGGCTCCGATGAACCATGCGGCCGATACGCCAAGGGTCAGGATGTCACGGTAGGTCCAGTTCACGCCTGTCTCGGTCCGGTCCGTGACCGCCGAGTGAAGATGGCTCGGGTAGTCGTAGTAGAGCAGGCTCGCCTGCATCTGCCAGTCGCTGCTCAGCGACCAGGCATGCGATGCCTGGGCCATGCCTTCGGCGAGGCGTCCGGGTGAGCGCGCTTCGACGCCCGCCGAAAGGCCCAGCGACCAGCCCGTCGATGAGGTCCAGCTGCCGGCGCCCTGCAGCACGGGGGTGGCTGGTGTGATGGCGAGGCCGCGATCGACCAGTTGCGAGCCAAGCGCCACCGCGCCGCTGAATTCGCCGGCCCGCGCAGGCACGGACACGGCAAAACCCGTGGCAGCCAGGGCCGGCAGGAAGGCCAGCCCGGCACGGAAGCGGACGGTCGCGCTCATCTAATCCGGGCCCATGGAGGCCATGCCGTGAATACAGGCATGCCAGGGCGAGCCCCATGCACCGCCATCAAGGGGGCGGTCAGACCACATCACGCATCGCTTTCCCTTCATCACTGAATGATCCGGCGTTGCAGTCGTCCGTTGCAGTGCCGGTCCGCGCAAGGCATGGCGGGCTTGTAGCCCCTCTGCAGCGAAAAGGGTAACAGCAATGCGTGCCATCGGAACCGGCAGGCATCGACCAGCTCAAGCGGTACGGGCCAGGAGCTCGGCATGGGGGCGGGACCGGCCGGCCATGGACGCAACCATTCAGGGCGTCGCCGGCACTAAGGGCTATCGGCTTCGAGTTTGCGGGCGCCATGCCATGGCCTGGATCTACTGATTCTTCCAGGTACACCGGCCAAGGGCGGGGAACTCGATGCGAGCTGATCGTCCATGGGGTGCATGGAGGAGAGGCTGCGCTCGAACACGTTGCAGGTTGAGAAAGACTGTCGCGCATCCGGTCGGTATCGACCGGGATTCACGCTAGCCAAGGGGCTCCAACACATGCGTGTCATTGTGCTGTTCTGTACGACCTTGCTGAGCGTGCTGCTGGGCGTTGGCGGACTGTTGCTGGGTTCACCCGGTGCACAGGCGCAACAGGCGGCTGCCGGCAAGGCCAGCACCACGGAAGTCGGGCACAGCACCAGCAGCGGACTCAGCCAGAGCGACATCACGAAAATGCTGCCGGCCACCGACATGGGGGCCAACGCGGCACGCCAGCGCGATCCGAACCTGCCCCTGGTCAGCGACAGCGTCGCCACGCCGTTCGATGCCGCCCCGATTCCGCCCAACCCCCTGGCACCGAAGGCCGACGCGATCGGCGCGAAGACCTGCATAGCCTGCCACGCGCAGGAAAACATCCAGGCCTCGCACAGCCTGCACGTCGCCTCCTTCCGCGTCGGTGCGGCGAACAGTGGTCCGCAGGCAGCCTGCGAGACCTGCCACGGCCCTGGTTCCGAGCATGCCAGGAATCCAACGGCGCCGGGTTCGATCATCGCGTTCACCCACGATGCCAAGACGCCGCCGCAAGTCCAGGCCGGCGTCTGCCTGGGCTGCCATGCCGGCGGCGCAAGGCAGCACTGGATCGGTTCGATCCACCAGAACCGCGGGCTGTCCTGCAGCGATTGCCACAATCCGATGACGCGGCTTTCGCCCGAAGGCGTGCTGGCCAAAGCGTCGATCAACGAAGTCTGCGCGAGTTGCCACCAGGACATCCGTGCCAAGTTCAACCGTCGCTCGCACATGCCGTTGCCCGAAGGGCAGATGGCCTGCACCGACTGCCACAACCCGCACGGCAGCATCACCAAGCCGCTGCTGAAGACCGATACGGTCAACGAGACCTGTTATTCCTGCCACGCCGAGAAACGCGGGCCGTTCCTGTTCGAGCACGCGCCGGTGCGCGAGAACTGCCTCAATTGCCACGACGTGCACGGCTCCAACCAGCAGACCTTGCTGGTCGCCCCGGTGCCGATGCTGTGCCAGCAATGCCACACCATGACGCTGCACCCGAACGATTTGCAGTCTCCGGCGGGACTCGCCACGGGTCCGCATCCGGATGAGCGACTGATCGGGCGCGGCTGCCTGACCTGCCACAGCAATATCCACGGTTCGAACAATCCTTCAGGACCGAACTTCCACCAGTGACGGAGGCGGACGATGCTTGCGCTGAACGAAAATCGCACGACGCCGACCGTCCTGGCCCTGAGCCTGTTGCTCGGCTTGTTCGGCACGCGGGATGCGCTGGCGGGTGATACCAGCGACACCATGCGCGTGGGCGACATGCAATTTGGCAACGCGCTCGATCCGCGTGGCTGGACCCCGATGCTGCAACCGGCCGATCCGGACGGCATGTCCTATCTGCACGCTGGCATGCTGCGCACGCCGACCGGCTCGCTCTACCCGTATCCGCCGATGATCGATGCGGCCAGGCCGGTGGGCCAGGGCGACTGGACCTATGACGGCGTGCTCGATTTTGGCTACCTCCACGTCGGTGGCGATCGCAACGCGGAATATTTTCGCCAATACGCCGACTGGCGCAGCGGGGCCGTGCTGGGCCTGTTCGCGCTCGACTTCCAGAATCACAAGACCGGAGCCTACGCGGAATTTCGCGGCAGTCGCCTCAGCAGCGACGACCAGTACTATCGCGTGCGCGGCGGCGTTTACGGCAGCTACCGGATCGAGGGCTTCTACCGCGAGATCCCGCATACCGTGTCGACCAATGCCTATCCGATCTGGAACGGCGTCGGCAGCACCAGCCTGACCCTGCCCGCGTCGCTGGTCCCCGGCGCAAGCACGCCGGCGCAGGTGGCAGCGGTGTCGGCCGCGACACCCGAGCACAACATCGGGCTCACCCGCAGGCGCGAAGGGCTCAGCTACGAAGGCGTGCTCTATCACGACTGGATAGCTTCGGCCGCGATCACCAACGAAAAGCGCACGGGCACTCGGTTGTGGGGTGGCTCGATGTTCTTCAACTACCCGTTTCCCGACAACGGCGGCATTCTGGAAACGGTGCGGCCCATCGATTTCCGCACCACCGACGTCAATTTCAGCGTGCGCAACGTCGGCAAGGTCTGGCATTTCCTGGCGACTTACAACGGCTCGTTCTTTCGCGACCACAAGGACCACCTGGACTTCCAAAGCCCGTTTGCCCTCACCAATGTCGCCGGGACGCCGCAGGTGGCCAATATCTACAACGGCCGGTTCTCGCTCGAGCCTGACAACGACTACCACAATCTGCGCCTGGACCTGTCGCGCGAACTGAAATGGAATGGGCAACTCACCGTGGCTGGCGCGTGGGCCACGATGCGCCAGAACGACGGGCTGCTCCCGCCGACCAGTTGCACGGGCACCGGTGGTGTCTTCATTGCGCCGACGGCCGACTACACCTTCCAGTGCGCCAACTGGAACACCACCTCGGCGTTGTCGCAGCGCAGCGCCAATGCGCGCATCGACACCGGCCTGTTCGACGCTCGGGCCACCTTCCATCCTTCGCCCACGTTCGGCTGGCATGCCGGCGTGCGCTGGTATCGCGAGGACAACAAGACCCGCTACCTCGCCTACAACCCGCTCACCGGCCAGTACGGCTTCATTTCGGAGAATGGCTCGCAGGGTAGCGTGGTGCCGGGCGAGACCGGCTTCTTCGATCCGGCCAATCCGCTGTTCAATTCGTCCAACGTGCTCGTGCGCAACGTGCCGTTCAGCTATACCGACTCGATCCTGGAACTGGGCACCGACTGGCAGCTCGGCCACAAGACGTCGCTCGGCGTCACCTACACCTTCGACCACAACCAGCCCAAGTATCGCGAGCGCAACCGCGTCGACGACCAGCGCATCAAGGTCGACTGGGTCAGTCGCGATGTCATCGGCGCCACCGTGCGGATGAGCTGGGAATTCGCCAAGCGTGACGGCGGCAAGTACAACTACGATCCTTACGTGCAGTTCTTCGCGCAGTCGCTGCCCGGCTTCGTCGCTCCGTCCATAGGCCTGGCGGCCTACACCGTCGCCGACATGCGCAAGTACGACTTGTCCAACCGCACCGAGAACAAGGCGCGCCTGATCGTCACCCACCCGTGGGGTGACTCGGCCACGATCTCGGCCACGTTCTACGGCAACCGTGACCACTACGACGCCTTGATCGGCCGGCAGAACACCAGCACCACCGGTGCCACCGTGCAGTGGGACTGGCAACCGACGCCGGCGACCACCATGAACCTCTATCTCGGCGTGGAGGGTTCGCACATGGGCATTTCCAACGTCAACGATGCGGACAGTGCCGACAACGGCAGGATCTTCGGCAGCCTCGGCCAGTCCAATCCCAATCTGGGTGGGCCGTTCTATCCGTATGCGAACCAGTGGTGGGAAGACGACAGCGAAAGCAACCGCAATGCCGGGCTCAGCTTCAGTCACGATTTCGGCCGGGCGCGTTTCGATCTCAGCTACAACTACACCGATTCACTCGGGCATGTCGGCTACAGCTACGCAACCATCGGGGCGCTCGCCTATCGCGATGCCGCCAGCGTTGCCGCGGCCAACCGTGGTTTTCCGGACGACAGGTACCGTACCAATACGCTCGACCTTGGCCTGAGCTTCCGCGTCACCAGCGCCGTGGGCGTGCGCCTGTACGGCCGCTATGAAACCGGCGCCTTCAGCGATTGGCATTACCTGGGGCTCGACAACACGCTGGTCTATGACCACCGCCTGTATACCGACAAGGGCGGCCAGCTGCACTACAACGCGAGCCTGGTCGGCGTCATGTTGAATCTGAAGCTGTAGGAGCCGTGATGAGGTATCGCACCAGTCTCCTGTTGGTTTTCCTGCTGCTGCCGGTCGTCGGGCCCGACGCGGCCGCACAGCAAGCGGCCACGAGTACGGCCGCCGCGCCAGCCAGCGTGCTGGACCAGCGTCGCATGCCGCCAATCAGCGGTGACGCCAAGGCCGGCGCCGGCAAGGCCACGGTATGCGCGGCCTGCCATGGCGCGCAGGGCGTGGCGATTGCGCCGAACTTTCCGAACCTGGCCGGGCAATCGGCGAGCTATCTGTATGCGCAGTTGAAGGAATTCCATGACGGCCAACGCAGCGATCCGGTGATGTCGGGCCAGGCCGCGACATTGAGTGATGGCGACATGCGCGACCTCGCCAGCTATTTCGCCTCGCTGGCGCCCAAGCCGGCAGGGCAGGCCGGCGGCAGCACGCGTGGCGCCCAGTTGTATCTCGCCGGTGATCCAGGGCTGGGTATCCCGCCTTGCCAGGCCTGCCACGGACCGGCAGGGCTCGGCCCGCAGCCGCAACCGAGCAGCGCACCGCAACCACCATGGGCCAGCTTTCCGCGTCTGCGTGGCCAGTCCGCGCTCTATGTGGCCAAGCAACTGGGCGACTTCAAGCGCGGCGCGCGTGCCGGCAGCAGCAATGCCAGGGTGATGCATGGCGTGGCGCAGACGCTGAGCGACGACGACATGCAGGCGCTGTCGGCCTACCTCAACAGCTTGTGATGCCAGTGGGCGGGGCGGCCTGCGATGCTGCCCTGGCCAAGGGGTGCAGGCGGGCGTGCCGGCCAACCGCTGAAGGCCTGCATGGGCCTGCGGCGGGCGCGGGGCAGGTCGCCAGCCCACGCAACCTTTCGCCAGCGCGGCGGCACTCAAGTTCATAGGGTCGACCTTCAGAACTCACAGCCCGGCGAGACCATGGAAATCGAACGAGTTCAGTTGCAGGCGCATGGTGACCACGGCGGGATGCTCATTGCGCTGGAGCAGGAGCGCAACGTGCCCTTTGAGATCCGGCGCGTCTACTACATATTCGCCACCAAGAGCGATGTCCATCGGGGACGCCACGCGCATCGCCACCTCCACCAGTTGGCGGTCGCCGTGCGTGGATCGGTCACCTTCCTGCTGGATGACGGCACCGGTCCGGTCGAGATCGTGCTGAACGATCCCTCGCAGGGGCTCATGCTCGGCCGCATGGTCTGGCGCGAGCTATACGATTTCAGCGACGACTGCGTATTGATGGTGCTGGCCGACCAGCTGTACGACCCCGCGGACTACATCACCGACTATGCCGCGTTCATTAGCGAAGTCACCGGCGCCATGTACCCGGAGGACATGGCAGCATGCCAAGGCCGCTAGTGCTTATCGGCGCAGGCGAATTCGCACAGATTGCCTGCGAATATTTTGATCACGACAGCGACTACGACGTGATCGCGTTCAGTGTCGAACGCGACTATCTCACCCAGCCACGACTGGCCGACCGGCCGGTGGTGGCCTACGAGGACCTGGAGGCAAGCTACCCGGCTGCCGAGGTGGACGTGTTCGTGGCCATACCGGCCAGCCAGCTCAACCGCCTGCGCACGCGGCTTTACCTGGATGCAAAGCGCCAGGGGTACCGGTTCGCCACCTATGTGAGTACGCGCGCCTTTGTGTGGCGCACCGCCGAGGTGGGCGAGAACAGCTTCATCTTCGAGGGCAACGTCATCCAGCACGGCGTCCGCATCGGCAACAACTGCGTGCTGTGGAGCGGCAACCATGTCGGCCACCAGACCATCGTGCGCGACCACGTGTTCGTGGCGTCCCACGCCGTCATTTCCGGCTATTGCGAGATCGGCGAAAGCAGCTTCGTCGGCGTCAACACCACGTTCAATGACCACGTGAAAGTCGCGCGGGACAACGTGATCGGTTCGGGCGCCCTGGTGACGCGCGACACGGAGCCCGGGCGGGTCTACGTAGGGTCGCCGGCCCATGCCGTGCCGGACCGTTCAAGCCTCGACGTGAGGCTTTGAGGCCCATGTCCGGCTGGCGCAAGAAGGGACTGGTGTTCGACACGGCGCGGCAGGGCGTGGGTGGCTGGATGTGCCATTCGGCGCTGACGCCCACGCCATGGCGCATCGACGATGACCTCATCCGTGTCTATGCGGGCTTTCGCGACGCCGAGGGCGTCAGCCGCATCGGCTTCGTCGACGTGCGCGCCGACGATCCTTCGGTGGTCGTGCGCGTGAGCCGCGAGCCGGTGCTCGACATCGGCCGCGGCGGCTGCTTCGACGACAACGGCATGATCCTGGGCGACATCGTGGATGCGCCGGGCGGACTGCACATGTTCTACGTGGGCTTCCAGCGCGTGGCCAGGGCCAAGTTCCTGGCCTTCACCGGACTGGCCATCTCGCGTGACGGTGGGCTGCATTTCGAGCGCGTGCAGGAGACGCCCATTTTGGATCGCGCGCCGGGCCGCAGCACCATCGGCGCCGTGCATACGGCCATGCGCGAGAATGGCCGGTGGCGCCTGTGGTATGCGGTGGGCGACGACTGGGAGTACATCGATGGCCGTCCCTTTCCGCGCTACCACATTCGCCACGTCGAGACCGCCGACCTGGGTGCGATCCCGCGCCACGACGAGGTCTGCCTGCGCCCGCGCGGCAACGAATACCGCATCGGCCGCCCGCGCGTGTATCGCGTCGACGACCGGTACCTGATGTATTTCACGCGGGGCAACGTCACCGGTGAATACTTTCCCGGGGTCGCCCATAGCGACGACGGCATCGCGTGGGAGCGGCATGACGAGGCGCTCGGCATGGCACTGTCCGCCGACGGCTGGGACTCCCGCGTCATCTGCTATCCCGCCCTGATCCGCCAGCGCGACAAGTGGCTGATGTTCTACAACGGCAACGACATGGGCGTGGACGGCTTCGGCGTGGCCGAGGCACATGCCAGTCAGCTCAGCGGTGGCGCGCGTGTTTACGGTTAGGCCATACGCGCCCGGCGATGCAGCCGCCTGGGATGCCGTGGTCGAGCATTCCCGCAACGGCAACCTGCTGCATCGACGCGGCTACATGGATTACCACGCCGACCGCTTTGTCGACGCCTCGCTGATGGTGGAGAAGGACGGCGAGGCGGTGGCGATCTTCCCCGCCAACCTCAGGGACGGCGTCGTCACCAGTCACGCCGGCCTTACCTACGCCGGCCTGATTTCGACGCGCGCCCTGCGCGCCGAATCGGCGCTGGCGGTGTTCGATGCCATCGGCGAACACTATCGGGCGCGCGGCGCCGGGCGCCTGGTCTACAAGGCGGTGCCGCACGTCTTCCACGCCTATCCGGCCGAGGAGGACCTGTACGCGCTGCATCGGCAGGGCGCGCGCCTGATGCGTCGCGACCTCTCCTCGGTGATTTCGCTGCGCGAGGACTTCCAGTTCAGCGAAGGACGCAGTCGTGCGGTCAGGAAGTCCGGCCGTGCGGGCGTCCGGCTGGGGGCGGGAGGCGAGCTGTCGGCGTTCCACGCGCTGCTGGCCGAGGTGCTGAAGAAGCACGGAGTGGCACCGGTGCACAGCCTTGCCGAGCTTGGCCTGCTGCAAGCGCGCTTTCCTGGCCAGATCGTGCTGCATGAGGCTCGCAATGACGAGGGCCTGCTGGCCGGCGTGCTGATCTACGACTTCGGGCGGGTGGTGCACACGCAATACCTCGCCGCCTCCGAAGAGGGGCGGCGTCTTGGCGCGCTCAACCTGCTGCTGGCCGAACTGATCAGCCACACCTACGCAGAGCGGCACTATTTCTCGCTGGGCATTTCCACCGAACAGGAAGGCCAGGTGCTCAACGGCGGACTGGTCACGCAGAAGGAATATTTCGGCGCCCGTGGCGTCGCGCATGATTTCTACGAGTGGGTGCTCTAGATGGACGTGCCGTTCCTCGATGCCCGGGAGATCAATGCGCGCTATGCCGACGAGCTCAAGGCGGCCGCCGGGCGGGTGATCGATTCGGGCTGGTACGTGCTGGGCGACGAGCTGGTTGCCTTCGAACGCGAGTTCGCGGCGTATTGCGGCGTGCGCCATGCGGTGGGCGTAGGCACGGGGCTGGACGCACTGGCGCTGATCCTGCGCGCCTACAAGGAGCTTGGCGCGCTGGTCGAGGGTGACGAGGTCATCGTGCCGGGCAACACCTTCATCGCCAGCTTCCTCGCTATCAGCGAGAACCGGCTGGTGCCGGTGCCGGTGGAGCCCGATCCCGCCACGTTCAACATCGACCCGGCCTGTGTGGAAGCCGCCATCGGCCCGCGCACTCGCGCGATCATGGCCGTGCACCTGTATGGCCAGCTGGCCGACATGACCGCCTTGGGCGTGCTGGCCCGGCAATACAATCTGCTCCTGATCGAAGACGCGGCCCAGGCCCATGGCGCTGCCAGCGACGGGCGCAAGGCAGGTGCCTTCGGTGATGCGGCTGCCTTCAGCTTTTTCCCGGCCAAGAACCTCGGGGCCCTGGGTGACGGGGGTGCCGTGGTCACCGACAACGGCCTGCTGGCGGAGCGGGTGGCGGCGCTGCGCAACTACGGCTCCAGCGTGAAGTACCACCACCTGTACCAGGGCCTCAATTCGCGGCTCGACGAAATACAGGCGGCCATGCTGCGGGTGAAGCTGAAGCATCTGGATGAAGACGTGGCCTGGCGCCGCAAGGTGTCGCAGCGCTACCGCGAGGGCATAGACCATCCGCACATCCGGCTGCCGGCCGTGGCGCAGGAGCAGGCGCACGCCTGGCACCTGTTCGTCGTGCGCAGCCCCCGTCGCGATGCGCTGCGGCAACACCTGCAGGCGCATGGCATCCAGAGCCAGGTGCACTATCCGGTGCCTCCGCATTGCCAGCCTGCCTATCCGGAGCTGCGCGGGGCGCACCTGCCGCTGACCGAGCAACTGCACGACGAAGTGCTCAGCCTGCCGATGGGGCCGACGTTGACCGATGGCAGCGTGGAGCGGGTCATCGATGCCTGCCAGACGTTCGAGTGTCCCGCATGAATATCGTTCGCGCCGGCTTCTATACCGCCATCGCCACTGCGGCGCGCCTGCTGGCTGGCCTGGTCGTCATCAAGCTGGTGGCCTGGTTCGCCGGCCCCGAGGGCGTGGGCCGGCTGGGCCAGCTGGTCAGCCTGATGTCGCTGCTTGCCGTGCTGGCCGGCGGCGGCATCAGCGCCGGCATCGTCAAATACGTGGCCGAATACCGCGACGATGCCCAGCGACTGTCGCGCCTGCTGGCCGCGGCACTCTGGTATGCGTTGTGCGCTTCGCTGCTGATGGGCTGCGTGGCACTCCTGCTCAGCCGGCAGATTGCGAGCTGGCTGCTCGGCGACCCGCAGTACGCGGGGCTGATCCGCGTGCTGGCCATCGCCCAGCTTGGCATTGCCCTGATCAACTACATCCTCTCCGTGATCAACGGCTTCATGGACGTGCGGCGGCTGGCCTTCATCCAGGTGCTGGGCTCGGCGTTCGGCGTGGTGCTGGTGGTCTGGCTGTCGTGGTGGATGCACCTGTACGGCGCGCTGCTCGCCCTCGTGCTGGGTCCGGCGCTGTGGCTCGCCGTCGGCTGGCCGGCGTGGCGGCGCAGCCCTTACTTCCAGCGCAGCATGCTGCAGATGCGCTTCGATCGCGAAATGACGGTGCGCCTGGCGGCCTTTTCGGTGATGACGATCACCTCCGCGCTGATTGCCCCGCTGGTGAACATCGCGGTGCGCGACCACCTCGCGCGCCAGTTCGGCTGGGAGCAGGTCGGCTACTGGCAGGCCGTGAGCAAGGTGTCCGATGCCTACCTGCTGTTCCTCACCACGGCAATCAACATCTACTACCTGCCGAAGCTGGCCTCCACCCACGAGCGCGCATCGCTGTTGCTGGAAATGCGCAATGCCTATCGCTACCTGATGCCGGCGGTCGTCGGCCTGGCGGCGGTGGTCTATGCACTGCGGGGCTGGGTGACCCAGCTGCTGTTCAGTACCGACTTTGCCTCCGCCAACATGCTCTACGGGCCGCAGTTGGTGGGCGACGTGGTCAAGATCGCCTCGTTCATCCTTTCCTACGTCATGCTGGCCAAGGCCATGACGCGATTGTTCGTGATTTCCGAATGCGCCTTTGCGCTGAGCTACCTCGCCCTGGTCTACCTGTTTACAGCGCGGTTCGGCCTGGTCGGCGCGATGTACGCATTCGCCATCAACTACGCCCTGTATCTCGTGTTCAATGTGCTGGTCGTACGACGTTACGTGGGGGTCTCATGAGCAAGGTCGACGACGCATCGAAGGGCATGCCGGCCATGCCGCTGGTATCCATCCTGATACCGGCGTTCAACCATGAACGCTTCGTGGAGCGCTGCCTCGACAGCGTGCTGGAGGACCCGTATCCGGCCAAGGAGATCGTCATCATCGATGACGGCTCGACCGACCGCACGGGCGAGATCATCGCCGCCTGGGTGGCGCGGCATGGCCATGAACTGCCGGTGGAATACGTGCACAGGGACAACCGCGGCATCGCCGTTACGCTGAACGAACTGGCGGCTCGGGCGCGCGGCGAATTCCTGCGGCTTGGCGCCAGCGACGACTACCTGCTGCCCGGCGGCATCGAGGCCCAGGTGAACTACCTGGTGGGCCATCCTGGCAAGTGGGCGGTGATCGGCGATTCGGTCGTCGTCGACAAGGACGGAAAGACCCTGCATGAAAGCGGCATGCGCGACCTGCACGGCGCCGACAAGCATCTCTACCAGTCCGACGACGGCATCCGCCTTGCCGTGATCAGCCACTGGGCCATTGGCGGCCCCGTGGCGCTGGTGCGCAAACGGGCGCTGGAAACGGTGGCCGGCTGGAGCGACTGCCTGCGCATCGACGACTGGGACTTCTTCCTGCGCCTGGCGGCGCACGATGCCATCGGCTTTGTCGATGTCGCCGTGTGCGCGTACCGCATCCATGGCTCGAACCTGAGCCGGACCCGGCATACGCCGACCCGCGTGCTGAACCTGATGGAGGCGAAAGACATCGCCATGCGCCGCGCCGTCCTGTTCCACGAGCCCTACCGGACGCTGCTGATGGCGCAGAGCCACTTCATCGGCGCCAAGATTTCGTTCCTGCAGGGACGGATCGGCGGCCTGCTGGTCCACATGATGGCCTACCTGTCGCTGGTCGCCGTGTCGAAGGCCAGGCTCAGGTCGACGCACCGCATCGCGAGGGCGGCATGAAGCGGATCCTTCGCCTGCCGTCGACCTACATCGGGCTCCCGATGCTGGTCGCGTGCGCGCTGACCTGGCTCACCTACGACTTGCCGGCGGATTACCTGGAAGGCGTGTTTCTGCTGGTCGCAACCGCGCTTGCGGTCATGCTGTTCGACGCCGTGGTCGGCATCCGGCTGCCCAGGCCCGAGCGATTCCGCCTGCGCAATTATGCGGGGACCCGCGAGGCTTTCGTCGCGCTGCTGTTCGCGTACGCGATCATCTTCTTCTGCGTGCTGGACATCACGCTGTTTCCCATCGCGCTGATCGACTCGCCGTCGGCCTACGCCAACATGAGCGGCGGCCACGAGCACATACGCCATGTCTCGGACATGTGCTGGGTGCTGCCGCCGATCGGCTTGCTCTGCGTCAGGAGCCGCTGGCTGCGCTACACCCTGATCGCCATCGGCCTGGCCTTTCCCATCCTGGTGATCGACCGCAACCGGATCTTCGCGGCGCTGTTCTCGACCGCACTGATCGTCATTTTTCGCCGCGACGAGGCACGGCCGCTGCCGTGGAAAACCATCGGCTTCCTCGCCGTTGCGGGCGGCGTGATTTTTTCCGTGCTCGGCATCCTGCGCTCGGGCACGCTCGATTACGTCACGCTGCCCTTCAGCGACCTCTATCGATCCTCGCCGCAAGGGGTCAAGTGGCTGCTGCTGTATGCCAGCGCCGGCCCTTACAACTTCGGTTCCCTGCTGGCCAAGCATTATTCGAACGCCAGCTTCCTGTTCAACCAGCTGGTTCCGCTGGCCGGCTCCATCGCCACGGCCGGCACGGGCATCCCGCTCGATGCGCCCAATATCAACGTGGGTACGGAGTTCCTGCCGTTCCTGCTGGCGTGGGGGCCGTTCGGAGCGGTGATGTCGATCCTCGCGCTCTACGGCCTGCAGCTGTGGAGCGTGCGCCGGCTGGCCCCGGCAGTACCCCTGTTTTCCCTGCTGATCTTCCTGCGCGTGTCCTACGTGTGCGTGATGGCGCCGTTTGCGCCGCAGGCATTCACCTGGACCAACATCGGCTTCATCGTCCTGTGCCTCCTGATGCAGGCCTTCGCGGCATGGCTGCCGAACAGACTGGCCAACCCACACGCAGGTGCAGGGCAGGGCGGCATGCATGCGCCCGCCTCGCCCTGAGCGCTATTCGACTTCTCCAGTGGACTGAAAACTATGGAACGAGACGAGATCTATCTGTTCGACCTGTGGCGGGTGATTCGTCGCGAGTGGCGCTGGTTCGTCGGCGTGCTGATCGTGGTGCTGGCCGCCACCTTCGCCTTCACCCATGCCGCCAGGCGGCAGTGGGAGGCGACGGCGTGGATCCAGATCGGGCAGGTCGGCCAGGTGCCGGCCGGACAGGATCCCAAGGTCGAGCCATTCCAGCGCGTGCTCGAGCGCCTGCAATCCACCGCATTCAAGAATGACGTCCTGGCCAGCATCGGGATTGCCCCCGCCAGTGCGGAGGCCCGGCTTTACTTCAAGAGCCAGAAGCTGGAGCCGATGCCGTATGCCGGACCGCTGGTGAAGGTGAGCGTGCGCGCATACAGCGCCGCCCAGGCGCGCCAGTTCGCCGAGGCGACCCTCGACACGCTGCGGGCCGTGCACCAGCGCATAGAAGCGACGCCACTGGCACTGGCCCGCGCACGCCTGGATGAAGTCCAGGCCAGCCTGAGCGGTGCCATCGCCGAACGCGACCGCCTGCAGCAGGCCGCCGCGTCAGGCTCGCGCGATGACGTGGCCGGCAAGGGTTCGCCATCGCCCGTGCTTGCCAGCGTGCTGGTGAGTACCCGGAACGAGGAAATCCGCAACCTGCAGCTGGTGCGCAGCGACCTGGTCGCTCGTCTCAGCGCCAACTACACCTACGAAACGTCGCTGATGTGGCCGATCTATGCCCCGGAGAACCCGGCGTTTCCCAATCTTCCGTTGTCGTGGGGGCTTGGCATCCTGCTGGGCCTTGCCTTCGGCACGGTCGCCGCCGTCGCCAGGGGCGCAGCGCGACGCCGCGCCTAGCAACGCACACGCGCCGTGCGACGCCCGCCGCCAGCAGCCATTCAACCAAAGCCCTCCCCATGAGCACTCACGGAACAGATTCATCGAATAGCCGTGATGGCCGACGCGAAGCGCCGGCAGTTCCTTCCCGCAGGCGCCGGAACGGATGGCGGCAGCACGCGGGACGGAGAGCGACATGACTGGGCAACACCCATTGGAAGCAGAGGGCCGGGCCAATCCCGCGCGGGATCCTGGCCGTGGCCACTGGGAGGCATCCTTGAACGAAGCACAGCTGCTCGATACGCAACGCGCCTTCGACAGCGTCGCCGCCGACTACGACGGTCCGCGCGGCAACAACGAGCTGATCCAGCGCATGCGGCTCACCATGTGGGAGACCGTGTCGCGCGAGATTCCGGCCGAGTCCCGCCTGCTCGACCTCGGCTGTGGCACGGGCATCGATGCGCTCGAATTCGCTCGGCGTGGCTACCAGGTCGCCGCCACCGACTGGTCGCCGCAGATGGTCGGGCGCACGCGCGCCCGGGCCGCCGCCGCCGGCCTGGAATCCCATGTCACGGTTGCGCACCTGGGTGTGCAGGAGCTGCATCGGCTCGACGAGCAGTTCGACGGCATCTATTCGAATTTTGGTCCCCTGAACTGCGCCCCTGACCTGCATGCCGTTGCCGCCGAATGCGCGCGGCTGCTGCGCCCGGGCGGCAAGCTGGTGTTTTCCGTGATCGGCCGGATCTGCCCGTGGGAAGTCGTGCACTACACGCTGCGCGGGCGCTTCAGCCGGGCACGCGTGCGCGCCGCGCGGGGCGCCACCGCGGTGGGGATGAACAAGCACACCATCTGGACGCAGTACTACCTGCCGCGCGAGTTCTACGCCGCCTTCGCCGCCTCGTTCTCGCTCGAGGGCTACCGCGCCCTGAGCCTGTTCATGCCGCCGCCGTACCTGGTGGACTACTACCGTCGTCGCCGTCGCCATTGCGAACGCCTGGGCTGGCTCGATGACCACCTGGGCGCGCTGCCGCTGCTGCGCGACATGGGCGACCACTTCCTGATCGTCATGCAACGGCGCTGAGTCGTGAACACATGCCATGCCCCCGTGGACGTCAGCCTGTACCGGGCGGCCTCGGTGACGCCCGAGGGCACCGTCGCCGGACCGCTGGCCGTGCGTGCGGGGCGGATCGATGCATCGGCGTCCGCGCAGGCTTATCGGCTCGAACTGCGCGATCACCTGATCTTTCCAGGCCTGGTCAACGCGCACGATCACCTGCATGTCAACGCCGTTCCGCCACTGGCAAACGACGAACCGTTTCCCAACAGCTACGCCTGGATCGCGGCATTCCAGGCCCACTTCGCCGAACCTTCGGTGGCCGCGGCGCTGCGCATTCCCAAGGCCTTGCGGCTACGCCACGGCGCGCTGAAGAACCTGCTCGCGGGCACCACCTGCGTGGCGCATCACGATCCATGGCACGCCGAGCTCGACGCGGCGGATTTTCCGGTGGCCTTGCTGCGTGACTTCGGCTGGAGCTACGCGCTTGGCTGGAGCGAGTACGGGCCGCCGGTGCGGGAGAGCTTTGCCGCCACTCCACCGGCGCATCCGTGGATGATCCACCTCGCCGAGGGTACCGACGCGGTGGCGCAGGCGGAGCTGGAACAACTGGACCGGCTGGGCTGCCTGGCGGCGAACAGCGTGCTGATCCACGGCGTGGGACTGCGCCGGCAGGACATCGACCGGGTCATCGCCAGCGGTGCCGCCGTGGTGTGGTGTCCAGCCAGCAATCGCCGGCTGCTGGGGCGTTCGCTCGATCCGCGGCGCCTGTGCGCGGCGGGCCGGCTCGCGCTGGGCAGTGACTCGCGCCTCAGTGGCGCCCGCGACCTGCTCGACGAACTGTGCGGCGTCGCGGTGCACTGCGGACTGACGCCAAGACAGTTGCTCGGACTGGTGACCACGCACGCCGCGCGCATCCTGCGGCTGCCGTGGCGAGGCACGCTTGCGCCCGGTGCGCCAGCGGACCTGGTCATCGTCGAGGACCATGGCGGCGATGAGTGCTACAGCCTGGTAGGCATCGAGCGCAGCCGCATCCGCGCGGTAGCGCGCAATGGCGTGCCCCAGGTCGCCGATCCCGATTTCGCCGAATGGTTTGCCGCGGCCGGCGTGGAAGCCGTACCCGTGATGCTCGACGGCAGGCCGAAGCTGCTGGCCACGCATCTCGCCGAACCGGCGCTGCTCGAACTGGAGCCCGGGCTCGCGCTCGCCGCCGATCGCGACCAGCAGGAGCACCCCATGGAGGCACGATGCCACTGACGCCACATCCCACCATGCTTGCGCCCGCCGAGGCTTATGCGCTGTGGGCGGCCAGTTATCCGGCGCATGCCCACAACCCGGTCATGCAGGCCGAGGAACGCGCGATGCTCGGCCTGCTACCCGCGACGCTGCACGGGCAGGCCGTGCTGGACGCGGGCTGCGGCAGCGGGCGCTACATGCTGCATGCGCTGCAGCGCCGCGCGGCGCGTGTGACCGGCGTGGACCTTTCACCCGAGATGCTTGAGCACGCACGCGCCGAACTGGACGGCCATGGCTACGACGCCGAGGTCGAACTCCGCCAGGGCAACCTGCTGGAGCTGCCGGTGGCCGATGGCTGGGCCGACCTGACGGTGTGCGGGCTGGTCATCGGTCATCTGGAGCAGCTGGAGCCGCCGCTGGCCGAGCTGCACCGCGTCACCCGACCCGGCGGCATGGTCTTGTGCAGCGACGTGCATCCGATCGGCCATGCGCTCGGCTGGCTGCGCGACTTCAAGGCCGATGGCCAGCGCTACGCAGCGCGCCATACCGCGCATCTGTATGGCCAGTGGCACGCCGCCTGCGCGGCACTTGGACTGCAGATCGAACGCGTGGTGGAACCCATGCTCGATCCCGCCGACATTCCCGCCGACGCGCACTTTGACCGCACGGCGCTGGCGGTTCCCGTGGCCCTGGTATTCCAGCTGAGACGGACGCTGTAATTCCCCCTCATTGCGACCCCCTTCTATGAGCCAGTCACCGCATACGCTGTTGATCAATCCCACCATCACCTCGCGCACCAGCGCGCGGTTCCCGCTGGCGTTGCTGCATCTTTCAGCAGCACTGGACCGCACCGGCAGCAGCCACATCATCGATGGCAACGTCGATCGCGACTTCATCAGCGAGACCCTGGCCGCCATAGAGCGGAACCGCTTCACCGCCGTCGGCGTCGGCGTGATGGGTGGTCCGCAGGTGGCGCCCGCCATCGCGGTGTCGAAGGCGATCCGCGAGCGTTTCCCATCGACGCCGATCGTCTGGGGCAGCTATTTCCCGACACTGCATACCAATACCGCGCTGGCGGCACCGTATGTCGATTACGCGGTGCGCGGGCAGGGCGAGCAGACCATGTCGGAACTGGTCGCCTTGCTGGGCGGCCAGGCGGCACCGGCGCTGGCGGATATCGGCGGGCTGTCGTGGAAAAACGGCGGCACCGTGGTGCACAACCCGAACCGTCGCATCGAGCTTCCGGCGTCGGACGCGGTGCTGCCCTACGACAAGCTGGGCGATCCGCGGCGCTACTTCGCGCGTACCTACCTGGGCCGGCGTACCGTCGCCCACCAGTCGGCGATGGGTTGCCGCTTTCGCTGCACGTTCTGCGGCGTGGCGGCGATGTTCGGCGGCGCCACCTTCCTGCCGCCTGCCCAGCGGCTGGAGCGCGACCTGAAGTATCTCAAGCATGAGCTTGGCGCCGATTCGATGCAGTACTTCGACCACAACTTCTTCGACCGCGAGGAGGACATGGTCCCGCTGCTCGAAGTCATGGCCAGGTTCGAGCTGCCATGGTGGTGCTTCGCCCGCTCCGATGCCCTGCTGAACCTTTCGGAGAGTTCGTGGAAGCTGGTGCGCAAGAGTCGCCTGCGCATGGCCTTCATCGGCGCGGAGTCGCCCAACGGCCAGATGCTCAAGGAGATCCGCAAAGGCACGCGCCCCGACCAGACCCTGCAGGTCGCCGAGCTGTGCCGGCGCAACGGGGTGATTCCCGAGCTGTCCTTCATGGTCGCTCCGCCGGAGAACACGGAGGAGGAAACCGAACACACCTTCGAATTCATCCGTGAGCTGAAACGGATCAACCCGCAGTCCGAGATCATCATCTACGTCTATACGCCGTTGCCGGATTACAGCCGGCACGAAAAGGACCGTGCCAAACGACCGATGGCCCCGTTGCTCGACCTCCATGGCGAGCCGATCGTCTTCCCGACCACGCCGGAGGAATGGACGGAGCCGCGCTGGGTCGGCTACGCCTGCCATACCGACGCGCCATGGCTGACCGACAAACTGCGCCGTCGCATCCGCGACTTCGAGACGGTGCTGCGCTGCCACTTTCCGACCGCCCAGGACATCCGTTCGCCGCCCTGGGCCAAGCGCAGCCTCAGCGCGATGGCCGGGTGGCGCTATCACCATCGCAAGTACGACCGGCCGTGGGAACTGAACCTGGCCAACCGGTTCGTGCGCCTGCGCATGCCGCAGGTTTCGGGTCTCTAGGCGGGTACGGTCTTGCACGTCGCGCAGATCAACGTCCTGCCGGTGCCGGCGCACATCCGGCCGACGGACATTTTCGAGCAATGGCCTTCGCTGGCGGATGTCGCCGAGGCGGTGGCCAGCGCGGGCACGCGCGTGTCGGTGATCCAGGCGGCGACGTGCGACGAGCGGATCAGCCGCAACGGCATCGACTATCACTTCACCCGCGTCCATCCACGTGACGGAGCGTCGCGCCGCGGCCGCCACTACGCCGGCGTGCTCGAGGCCATCAAGGCCGATGTCCTGCACGTGCATAGCCTGGGGGCGGGCGAGGATGCGTTCGCCGTGTCGCGGTGCCTGCCGCAGTTGCCCATCATCCTGCAGGACCATGCGGACCGGGTGCCGCGCTGGTGGCGACGGCCACAGTGCCGGCGCTGGTATCGCGCGGCGTCGGGGGTCGCTTTCTCCGCGCCCGAACTGGCCCAGCCGTTCCTTGCTTCGGGCCTGCTCGGGGCGTCGACACGGCTGTTCGCCATACCCGAATCCAGCAGCCGCTTTACCCAGGGCAGCCGCGCGCGCGCGTGGGCCGAGACCGGCCTCTATGGCGATCCCTGCGTGGTATGGGTGGGACACCTGAGCCCTGGCAAGGACCCGCTGACCGTGCTCGAGGGCGTGGCCCAGGCCGCGCTGCAACTGCCCAACCTGCAGTTGTGGTGTGCCTTTGGCAGCGCACCGCTGCTGGCCGAGGTGCAACAACGCATCGAACGCGATCCACGGCTTGCCGGTCGGGTGCACCTGGTGGGCAAGGTGCCGCATGCGCGTGTCGAATCGATGATGCGGGCGGCGGACCTGTTCGTCTCGGGCAGCCTGGCCGAGAGCTGCGGCTATGCCTTGCTGGAGGCGATGGCCTGTGGCGTGACGCCGGTGGTCACGAATATTCCCGCGTTCCGCGCACTGACTGGCGGCGGCTTCATCGGCAAGCTGTGGCCACGCGGCCAGCCGGCGCGACTGGCCGAGGCGCTCATCGATGCCGCGGCAAACCGCCCGTCACCCGAGCGCGTGCGTGCCTACTTCGACGCCACGCTGTCGTTTGCGGCCGTGGGGCGCCAGTGGGCGGACGCTTATGCGCAGGTGCTCGACGAGCGGCCACGGAGGGCACGATGAAGATTGCCCTGGTGGTCCCTGGCGGCGTGGATCGCACGGGCGAGTTCCGCGTGATTCCCGTGCTGCTGGCCCTGATCGAACGCCTGGCGCGGGTGCACGAAGTCCACGTGTTCGCCTTGCGGCAGGAGGCGTCGGCCGGTCAATGGAGGCTCGCCGGAGCCACCATCCACAACATCGGCGACGGCTGGCCGCGCCTGCGCGCGATCGGCGCCATCCGCGCCGAGCACCGCCGCGCGCCGTTCGATCTGGTACACGCCATCTTCTCGGGCTCCTGCAGCCTGGTCGCCGTCGCCGCAGCCACCCTGCTGCGGCTGCCGAGCCTGGTGCATGTCGCCGGTGGCGAACTGGTGGCCTTGCACGGCATCGGTTACGGCGGTCGCCGGAAGTGGAAGGGGCGTTTGCGCGAAGCCGTGGTGCTGCGCTACGCCGACGTCGTCACTGCCGCCAGCCGGCCCATCATCGATTCGTTGCAGGCGCTTGGCCTGGCGGCCCGGCGGGTGCCGCTCGGCGTGGACTTGCGCAGCTGGCCACCGCTGGCGCCGCGCACACGCGCCGACGGCAAGGCGCGGCTGATCCATGTGGCCAGCCTCAACCGCGTCAAGGACCAGCCGACCCTGCTGCGTGCGCTCGCGGTGCTGGCCAGGGAGGGCGTGCCATTCGAGATGGACATCGTCGGGGTCGACACCCTGCAGGGCGAGATGCAGCAGCTGGCCGCGCAACTGGGACTGGAACAGCAGGTGCACTTCCTTGGCTTCCGGACCCAGCGCGAACTGCGTCCCCTGATGGAGTCGGCCGACCTGCTGGTGATGTCGTCGCTGCACGAGGCCGGCCCGCTGGTGCTGCTCGAGGCCGCCGTAGCAGGCGTGCCCACCGTCGGCACGGCGGTCGGGCATCTGGTGGAATGGGCGCCGTCGGCGGCGCTCACGGTGCCCGCCGGCGACTGGGCGGCGCTGGCCGAGGCCATTCGCCGCGTGCTTGGCGATGAGGACCTGCGCGTCCGGCTGGCCAGCTGCGCGCAACGCAAGGCGCTGGTGGATGATGCCGATTGCACCGCGCGCGCGTTCGAGGCGATCTACCTGCAACTGCTCATGGAGCCGGTTTCGGATACGGACTGAAGTCCGTCTGCTCCGGCGCGGGCGCAGGACGTTCCAGCGCGGCGCGCACCGCGTACAGCATGTCCATGCGCGGCACCGGCCGGGTCAGCCAGGTCAGGATGCGCCGGCCCTGGGGCCGCGCGACCCAATCCTGTCCCTGCAGCCACAGCTGCGTGCGCAGCATGTCGGCACGCTCCTGGTTCGCCTCGGCCGTGGGGCGCAGCCGATGCCTGATGTAGCGTCCGGCTTCGCGCATCGAGCGCGACCATTCGATGCCGGGCAGCGCTTGCAGCAACAGCCCCGACAGCGACACCTGCGTCAGGGTCTGGTGGCGCGAACAGGTTCGCAGCAGGACGGGACAGTCGGTGCGCAGGCGGTCCAGTACGGCATCGGGAATCGCCTGCCGGTAATAGCGCGCCACCAGCAGCAGCGGCGGCAGCGCCCACCAGGGAGGATCGACGGCGTGTTCGCACCACAGCACGTTCCAGTCGCTGGCCTGCATGCGCGCCGACAGCCGGGCGATGTCGTTCAGATGCAGCAGACGCAGGCTGCGGCCGCAGATGTTGCCGGCGGCGTGCAGCAGCAGATGGCTCATCAGGGCACCGTTGGACGGATAGGCGTTGATGCCCGGCCGCGGCTCGCGCGGAAAAATGCGCCCGGTGATCTCGACCGTGGATATCGGCAGGCGCTCCTGGATGTGCGTGTGCAGTTCGATATTCACCGGCGTATCGCGGTGGTCGCCCAGCCCGGCAACGGGCTGGCCCGCCGCCGGCTTGAACACGCGGTGCTTCCACTGCGCGAAGGACTCCACGTAGCCCAGATCCTTCAGCAGCCCCACGATGGCCTCGGCATCGTGTTCGCGCACCAGCAGGTCGATGTCGGCCATCGGCCGCTCGCCCGCTGCATACAGGCCCAGGGCGTGCAGCGCCGAGCCTTTGAGGGCCACCACCGCCACGCCGGCAGCAGCGGCGCCGGCATCGATGCGTTGCAGCAGCGAGGCGATGCGTTGATGGCGTTGCGCGACGTGCTCGCGCTGGCTGGCCAGGAACCGCTGCCATTCGGCGTTCTGCCAGGTCGAGCAGGTGCTCAGCAGGGGCGACACGCCATGCGCGGTGGCAGCGGCGGCGGCAAGGCGCCACTCCAGTGCGCTCCATGCGGGCGTTGCGCTGCCCGGCCGGGCCGCGGCCAGCTCCACGGCAAGGGCTTCCGTGGTGCGGCGCAAGCCGTCCCTGATGGTGCGGAGCGGTGGCAGCACGGGCGCGCTAGAGCTGGGACTGGGCATTGCTGTGCACGGCTGCGCGCGGAGTCGCCGCCGCGTCTTCGGTGCGGTGGGCATGCTCGCGGGCGACCAGGGCGTCCCAGCGCGCATCGAGCGCACGACGCGCCTCGCGGTAACGTTCGGTCGGCCCCTCGGCATGCGACTGCTGGAGGGTGACCTGCTCATGCAACAGGTCGCGCACGTGACGATAGAAGTCCGAGTCGTAGGCGCCCTGGAACATCATCGCCAGGTCATTGCTGTCCTGCCAATGGGTCTTCTCGCCCAGCTGCGCCTTGACCTTCTCGTAGAACTTGGTGCCGGGCAGCGGATAGGAAACGCTCACGCCGATGTCGTCGGGCGCTGCCTGCGCGATCAGTTCACGCGTGGCCAGCAGATCATCGAGGTCTTCGCCCAGATAGCCCAGCTGGACAAAGAAGCCCACGCGGATGCCGTGCTGGCCAAGCCGCTGCCTGGCCGTGATCAGGTCGGGCACCTTGGTGCCCTTGTTCATGGCGTCCAGCACGCGCTGGCTGCCGCTCTCCGCGCCAATCCAGACTTCCGCGCATCCGGCCTGCTCGAGCGCGCTGGCCATGCGTTCGCTGGTCAGGTCGGCCCGGGTCTGGATGGTGAACGGCACCGAGCCGTCGACGGCGCGCAGGCGGTCGCCGAACTCGGTGACCCAGTCGACGTGGAAACCGAAGATGTCGTCGGCCAGCCAGATGTGGTCCGGACTGAAAGACTGCTTGAGATACGTCATCTCGGCAGCCACGTCCTGCGCCGTGCGCTGGTTGTAGTGGTTGCCCCAGATCGGCTTGGCGCACCAGTTGCAGCGGAACGGGCAACCCCGCGACGCCGCCATGTTGAGGCTGAAGTAGCCATGGTGCCGGCGCCAGACTTCGCGATAGCGCTCGATGTCGACCAGATCCCACGCGGCGCGCACGGTCAGTCGCGGGTCCGGCGGCAGCACGCCCACGCGCGTCAGCTGCGTCTGTTCGCTGACCAGGGTCGCCACGCCCGCGATGCCGCTCACCCAGGCACGCTCGTCGATGGCCGGATCGCGGCCCAGTCGCCCGATCAGTTCGACCAGGGGCGCAATGCCTTCGCCCAGCAGCACCACCTGCGCGCCGGCCGCGAGGAAGGCGCCCGGCTGGTCGGACGCATCGGAGCCCGCCACGATGACGCGTGCACCGCTGGCGCGCGCCTCGCCGATCATCTGGCAGGCCGCCTCACGCATGCGGCCGAGGCACATCTTGGTCAGGAAGTTGAAGTTGTCCTCGTAGAACACGACAACGTCCGGCTGCGCTGCCCGCAGGGCACCTGCATAGTCCTCGACGCCATCGGCGAGCATGGCGTCGAACAGGGCAACCTCGTGCCCCATCTGCCGCAGCAGCGCAGCGACCTGGATCGTGGCGAGCGGGGGATAGGGTTTTCCGCGCTCCCATTGTTTCGGGTCGAGCCGGAGGAAGTAGGAATGGCCGACCTGAATCTTTAGCATCGCGCAGGAGCCTCAATCGTCGCCGTGGGGATCAGCAACGCATCACCGGCGTACCGGCTTCAGCGTTCATCGCTTGTTGGACGTGAGTGCCCCCGGGCGGACCTTCGGTTGCCCTGCGCGACGAAAATGTTCCTGCCGTTGCATCGGCCCGGCCGCAACCTTTCTGCCGCGGGCGGGCACCCACGTGCCGACTCATCCGGATTTCACGCGGCGCGGCTGCGCGCCACCGGGCGGCCTGGGCATGCAATCGACGATGATGGCTTTGACACACCGCCTCGACGCGCTGGATGACGGCGCCGATCCGTTCCGTGAACAAACCGGGCCAGGCCTTGCCGTGTACCGGCACATCCTCGGCGCGCGCTTCTGCTTTGCGAGCGACAGCCAGGCCCTGCTCGATGTGGTCGAGGCGACCTATGGCGGCCTGCCGCCGCACCAGCTGGCGGCGTCGGCGGAGTTCCACATCGAGCTGCGCCTGGTGCCGGCCCGGGAGCCGATGGCGGTCGGTGAACCTCCCTTGCCGCAGGTGCAGTCGGGCGCGGGCCTGATCAGCGCCGTGATGGACGCGGCGAACTACGCGATCCTGGTACCCGGGCAAGGGCGTGCCCTGATCGTGGCTTCGGCGGACATGCTGGCCCGTCCGTACCACCTGCGCTACGAGCTGATCGAATTTGCCGTCTTCACCCTGGCCACGCGCGGGCAGGGGCTGGTGCCGCTGCATGGCGCCTGCGTGGGTCGTGATGGACGCGGCATCCTGTTGTTTGGCGCTAGCGGCTCCGGCAAATCCACCCTGGCCCTGCACAGCCTGCTGCAGGGGCTGGAGTTTCTTGCCGAAGACGCCGTGTTCGTGCAGCCCGACAGCCTGCTTGCCACCGGCGTGGCCAACTACCTGCACGTGCGGGCCGACGCGCTGCGTTTCGTCGAAGACGAGGCACAGCGTCGCTGGATCAGCCATGCGCCGGTCATCCGTCGCCGCAGCGGCGTCGAAAAGTTCGAGGCCGACCTGCGCGCCGGGCACGGGCGGCTCGCGCGCGCACCGCTGAAGCTGGTTGGTGCGGTGTTCGTGTCCAGCCAGTCCGCCAAGGATCCGGATGCCTTGTTGATGCCGGTTCCCGGCAACGAGCTTGCGGCGCGATTGTGCGCCGACCAGCCGTACGCCTCGGGCCAGCCGGGCTGGCCCCGGTTCGAGCAGCAGCTGATGCAACTGGGCGTGCATGAACTGCGGCGAGGGCGCCACCCGCGTGCATCAGTCGATGCCCTGCGATCGCTGCTCGAGCGGGGCTGAGCGTGCCGGCCACGGCGACGCGGTCGCAACCTTTGCGACGCGGGCCCGCACTTACCCGCACTGAGACTCCGGTTGGGGAGGGCGCGGCCCTGGACCATCAAGACCTGCAGACAGGACCTCGGCCGATGCCGCGATGTGCGACGCGAACGCGCCACCATGACTGACCCCTCGACCACCGGGCACGAGCGCATGGACCGGCTGCCACGCTCGCTGGCGCGCACGCTCACGCGCGCCGAGCTATGGGAGATGGCCGCCTACGTCGTGCTGTCGCTGGGCTCGGCGCTTGCCGGCAGCCTCGCGGCGGTGCTGCTGGTGCCGCTGGTGCAGCCCGGGCGGGCGCTCGCCTTTGGCGGCGGCCTGTTCGAGCTGCACGGCGGCGTGGAAATGCAGGCCACGGCGTTCGCGCTTGCCACCATGGCCTTTGCGCTGCTGCGCTGGCAGGCGGCACGACTGGGCGCACGCCTGACCAGCCGCTACGGCATGCAGCAGCGCCGCCTGGTCCACGCACGGCTGATCGATGCGCCGCTGGTCGCGCTCGCCGATTCCACTTCGGCGGAAATCGCCAACGTGCTCACGCACAACGTCGAGTTGATCACGCAGGGTTTCAGTGCCTTGCTGCAGCTGCTGATTGCCGGCGTGACCTGCATCGTCAGCGTGCTGTTCGCGCTGTGGGTGTCGCCGCCGCTGGTGCTGGCGGTGCCGTTGCTCGTGCTGCTCGGCATGCTGACGTCGCGCATCAAGACGCGCGAACAATCGCAGGTGAGCCGGCAGTACGTCGCCGACATGACGCGGCTGTTCTGGCTCAGCGAGGACTTTCCGCGGCGCCTGCGCCATGTGCGCTCGTTTGAACGCGAGGATGCGGAGAAGGCCGGCTACGGCGACATCTCCGCGCGCCTGTGCCACGGTTACCAGCGCCAGCTGGAACTGGTTGCCTTCGGGCGGCTGGCACTGGAGCTGCTGGCGGCCATCGGCATCGCGGCGATCTTCGTGATCGCCTATCGCTGGCGCGGCGTGGACCAGTCCTCGCTCATCGCCGTGTGCCTGCTGCTCGGCCGCCTGCTGCCTTACCTCGTATCGACCCGGCAATGCCTGCAGCAGCTGCGTTCGGCGGCGCCCGCCTTCGAGCTGTGGCAGCGCTACATGAACCTGGCATCGGCGCGCACCGCTCCTGCACCGCACGCCGGCGTACCTTCAGGCGGCGTGTTGCATATCGCGCGCCTGCGCCCCGCGCCGCCGATGAGCGGCCTGGACGTCGAAGACCTGGTGCTGGCTCCCGGCGAGCTGACCCTGGTTTCCGGCGACTCCGGCATCGGCAAGAGCAGCCTGATCGATGTGCTGGCGGGCATGAGCGAGCCCGGGACCTTCGTGGCGCGCGTCGGCGAGCGCTTCATCGGCTTCGACGAATACCGCCAGCTGGTGCGGCACGGTGCCTATGTCAGCCAGAGCGTGCGGCCATGGCAGCATTCCGTGCGCGAGTGCCTGCTCTGGGCCGCCCCCGACGCGAGTGACGACATGCTGGGCGAAGCACTGGCCGACGTGGGCCTGGACAAGCGGCTGACGGGTTCGCAGCACGGGCTCGACACCACGCTGCACAGTTCCTCCAGCCGGCTGTCCGGTGGCGAACTGCAACGGCTGCTGCTGGCCCAGGTGATCCTGCGCAAGCCGTTTCTTGCCTTGCTGGACGAGGCCACCAGCGCGCTCGATGCCGCTTCGGAAATCGTGGTGCTCTCGGCGCTCAAGCGCCGACTGCCCAATACGGTGGTGGTCGTCGTATCTCACCGGCCCGGCGTGGCCGCCGTCGCGGACCAATGCCTGAGCATCGGCAGCGACCTGGCGGTGAGCGTGTCCGGGCGCGAGGAGCTGCACCACGTGGCACCCCGGGTCAGCGCGGCGGATCGCCACCTGACCTAGGCGGGGCGGGCACGCCGATACGGCGTGGTTCAGCCCGGCGGGGACGCCTGCGTCATGGCGGGAGCGTAGTGGTGCTGAAACTGCTCGCGAAGCTTGTTCTTGAGCACCTTGCCGGTCGCGCCCAGCGGGAAGCCGTCGACGAAGACGACGTCGTCGGGCTTCCACCATTTCGCCACCTTGCTGTCGAAGAAGGCGAGCAACTCGTCCTTCGCCAGTCCGCTGCCCGGTTTCCTGACAATCAGCAGCAGCGGACGTTCGTCCCACTTGGGGTGTCGCGCGGCAATGCAGGCCGCGCTGGCCACGCCGGGATGCAGGCAGGCGACGTTTTCCAGGTCGATCGAGCTGATCCACTCGCCGCCGGACTTGATCACGTCCTTGCTGCGGTCGGTGATCTGCATGAATCCGTCGCGGTCGATCCGTGCCACGTCCCCGGTGGGGAACCAGCCGTCCTCCAGCGGTTCGCTGGCCTCGTCGCGAAAGTAAGTGCGCGATACCCAGGGGCCGCGCACGAGCAGGTTGCCCGCGGCTTCGCCATCCCAGGGAAGATCCTTGCCCTCGGCGTCGACGATCTTCATGTCGATGCCGAAGACCGCCCGACCTTGCTTGGCCTGCAGGGCGTAGCGCGCATCCGCCGGCATCGAAAGCTGGTGCGACTTGAAGCTGCACACGGTGCCCACGGGGCTCAGTTCCGTCATGCCCCAGGCATGCAGCACCTCGACCTGATGGTGTTCCTGGAACTGCACCGCCATCGCGGTGGGGCAGGGCGCGCCGCCGATCACCGTGCGCCGCATCGAGGTGAAGCGCCTGCCATGTTCGGCAACGTGCGCAAGCAGGCCCTGCCAGACGGTCGGCACGCCGGCCGACAGCGTGACCTGCTCCGCTTCGATCAGTTCGTGCAGAGATTTGCCGTCCAGCGCGGGCCCGGGAAACACGAGCTTCGCGCCCACCATGCAGGCGATGTAGGGCAAGCCCCAGGCGTTGACGTGAAACATCGGCACGACCGGCAGGATGCTGTCGCGCGCCGAGCAGTTGAGCGCGTCCGGCAGTGCCGCCGCATACGTGTGCAGCACGGTGGAGCGATGACTGTAGAGCACACCCTTCGGGTTGCCTGTGGTACCGGAGGTGTAGCAAAGCGATGATGCGGTGTTTTCATCGAGCAGCGGCCAGGCGTAGTCGTCGCCGTTCGCGTCGATGAGCGCCTCGTAGCAGAGCATCGACATGCCCGGAGGGATGGCCGCCGGCATGTGGTCCGGGTCGCACATGGCCACGAACAGCCTGGGCCCGGAGAGGCGGGCCGCCAGGGCCTCGACGATCGGGAGGAAGCTCAGGTCGAAGCAGATCACCCGGTCGTCCGCATGTTCGACGATGTAGGCGAGCTGGTCGATATGCAGGCGCGGGTTGATCGTGTGCAGCACGGCACCGGAACCGGACGCCGCGAAATACAGCTCCATGTGGCGATAGCCATTCCAGGCGAGCGTGCCGACGCGGTCGCCCGGCCGGAGGCCGAGGCCGCCGAGCGCGTTGGCCATGCGGCGCGAGCGCGCGGCAAGGTCGGCGAAGCGATAGCGATGGAGGTCGCCCTCGACCCGCCGGGATACGATTTCCTGATCAGCATGATGCCGTTGGGCGTGCATCAGAAGTGAGGCAACCAGCAGGGGTTGCTCCATCATCAAGCCTTTCATTGTCAGCCGCTCCGGCTCTGTTGATCACTACTGCCGGCGCGAAGGTCGCCCCGTCGCGCCGATACGTGCAAGCTGCCCTGCATCTGGCCGTGGAAAGCTCAGATGCAGGGCAGGGTTTTGCTCAGAACGTGGTCTGGAAGGTGAAGTCGATGTAGTTGCGGTCACGCAGCAGCGAGGCGAGGCCGGCGCTGGAGGTGATCACGCCAGCCGCGTTGGTGGCGACCCGGCCTTCATAACCGATGTACTTCAGGTCAAAGCGGTACTTGGTTCGGACGTCCGCACCGATGCCGATGGAGAAGTTGCCGTTGCCCTTGTTGCCGCCGAAGGTCACCGAGGAATTGCCCACCAGGCCCATCGAATAGGTCAAGGGCATCAGCAGGTCCACGCCCGGATAGACCTGGAACCAGGTCGGCGTGAAGTTGACCTGGGTGCCGATGAAATCCTTGGTCGGCTTGTCGATGCCGGTGTAGGTGGCGGCGCCGAGGAACGCGGCAGGGTTCTGCGTAACCTTGTCCCAGCGGTTGTAGGCGAACTCGACGATGTAGTTGGCGGTGTCGAACAGCGCTGTCTTGGGCACGACGCCGGCGAAGTCGGTCACCGCGTGCCACGTATTGCCGCGGGCACCGGCGGTCTCGCCTTCGCCAGGCAGCGTGGTGATCGCCCCGGGCACCTTGCTGGCGAGCGCCGCAGGCAGCAGCTGGATCGGCACGCTGACCAGCGGCATGTTGCGGCGGTAGTTCACTTCCGCGCTGAAGCTGACGCCGAGGATCTGCTTGGCAAAGCTCGCGCCATAGATGTCGATGCCGTCGGCATAGCTGGCCATGTACTTGCCGATGTTGCCCTGCAGGACCTGGGGCACGCTGGCCATGGACGGGTTGATGTAGCAGACCGTCGGCGTGAGCGACTTGAAGCCGAGGAACTTGCACGCGGCGGCGCTCACGTTGGGTGCCACGGCGGGCGCCACGATCACCTGCGGCTGGATATCGGAGGTCTGGCGGTAGTACAGGCCGATCGTGCCGTCGATCAGTTCCGGCGTCCAGCGCATCGCCAGGCCCCAGTCGCCATGGTCGCTGGGCGTGATGTCGTTGCCGCGCAATACGCGCTGCGCCGCATTGATGTACAGCGACTGGCCACCCTTGAGCACGGCGTCATTGGGGTCCATGTAGGAACCCGATTCGGGGTAGAACACCTGTTCCCAGCCGAAGTAGTACTGACCTTCGAGCGAGAGGGTCGGCGTCGCCTGGATCTGTGCCGACACCTGCGGGCGCGGACGGAAGAGTTCCTTGGCGGTCACGCCCGGCACGGTGAGCAGCTTGCCGATGTCCAGCGAAGCCTGGCCGTAGCTGAGCGAGTTGATCGGGTTCAGCAGGGCTTCGCCCCAGAACACCGTGTAACGGCCGGCCTTGGTGTTGACGTTGATGCCGTCCACGTCGAAGTTGCCGAACGCAAAGGCGTCGAGCAGCTGCGCGGAAGGACCGTGGAAATAGCGGTTGGTGTAGTTGGGAAGACCGAGCGCAGGCTTGCCGTTGACGATGTGGTTGGACGACGCGATGTGCCTGTTGTCCAGCGACTCATAGGCCTGGTCGTACCAGCCGTCCGCACTGAGGCGGAAGCCGTAGTTCTTCTTGTAGATGAAGTCGAACTCGCTCAGGATGTCGAGGCGATTGGTGACAATCGAGCCGTTGCCGAAATTGCGGTCGCCGTCGTCGTAGTTGGGGCTGGCGAGGATCGACGCATTCTGGTCGTGCGCGCGATGGCCGAGGTTGTAGCGAAAGGTATTGTCCCAACGAACCGAGATGTCCGGGTTGCCGGTGTCGAGCTCGACAGCATGGGCTGCTCCGGAGGCCCCAAGCGCGGCGGCCACGGCAAGCGCGATCAGACGGATGGCCGTCCCACTCCGGCGCTTGTTCGCCCTGTAAACGTTCTTCATGCAGTACTCCTCCCCCTAATACCGTTTCTGCAATCCCGTCGAGGGTCCGACTGCCATCGGCATCCGGGCCGGCTGCCCGGCGCGATATGCGTCATGACGCACGCGGGCCGTAGCCGTGGTGCGGCCTGGTTGTCGGTACTCCACACGCGGGTACGTGTCGCCAAGCGGCCTCGAAAACTCTCCCCGGCCACGCGACGAATCTCTTACCGGTGCCAGCTTTCTCTATCGGTCCGGCTGGCCCGCAACCACGCCATGGGGCGCGATGCGGGCCATGCCAGGACCTCACTGCCGTTGTTCAGCCCGCCAGCAGTTCTGTTCCGGTTTATCGAGAGTCGTGCCGCTACCCTCGAAAGGCCCCCCCCACTCCGATGGGGGAGGGGCGCTTGCGCGCGAGCGCATGCCGTTCACGCCGGCAGCGACGCCAGCAAGGCTTGCGCCAGCTGCTCCGGCGGATGCGCGCCGAAACGCGGCGCGCGGTCGTTCAGGACGAAGCCGGGTACGCCGGCAATGTCCTGGCGCCGGGCATCGTCCTGCCACAGCTGCAACGGCGTCTCGTGCGCGGGCGAGGCCAGCAGGGCGAGCGTCGTCGTGCGTTCGAGGCCGAACGCTTCGCCGATGCGCGCAAGCACCTGCAGGTCGCCGATGTCTTCGTTGCGGCAGAAGAACGCGTCGAACAGGCGGTCGATCAGCTGGGCCTGCAGCGCCTGGCCGCCCGACTGCCCGGCGTATTCGATCAGCCGGTGCGCCGCGATCGTATTGGGCATCAGCGTGATGCGCTCGAAGTCGAACTCCACCCCGGCGGCAAGCCCGGCCTCGCGAATCTGCCGGCGTCGCACCGCCACCGCGGTCGCCGAGCCGAGGCGCTTCAGATAGAAGGCCTGGAACGGCACGCCGCCGCTCGGCATGTCCGGCAGCAACGGCAGCGACTTCCACTGCACGACGACGTCGACGTCCGCATAGCCAAGCGCCAGCAGGTCGATGGCCCGCTCCAGCTGCCGCTTGCCGATCAGGCACCAGGGGCAGACCAGGTCGAAATAGAAGGCGACTTCGATGCGCCGACGCTTCGGCGCTTCGGGTGATAGTTGGCAGTTCATCGCAACGAATCGATCAGTGTCTCGGCCAGCGGCCACGGCCCGTAACCCGCGGCCGGGTTGAGGTGGCCGACCGCGCCGAGTTCGACCAGGCAGCTGCCCCAGGCGACCGCCAGTTCGTTCGCCTGCCGCGCGCCGCATAGCGGATCGTTGCTGCTGGCGGCGAGTACGCTGGGAAATGGCAGGCGCGTGCGCGGTACCGGCAGCCAACCGTGCTCGCGCAGCGCATCCATGGTCGGGTAGCCCTCCGGCATCGGCGATTCCAGGTCCGCCGGCGCGGCCAGCAGTGCGCCGTGGATGGGGCGCTGATGCTGCTGTGCCCAATGCACGGTGATCATCACGCCGGCGCTGTGCGCGACCAGGATCACCGGGCCGTCGATGCCGGCGATCGCCTCGTCCAGTGCCGCCACGCGGGCCGCGCGGCTGAGTTTGTCGTGTTGCAGCGGCGGCACCGAGCGGGCACCGGGAAGCTTCGCTTCAAGCAGGGTCTGCCAGTGCTCGGCGACGTGGTCGCGCAGGCCCGGCACGAACAGGATGGTCGGGTTCGTGAGGTTTTGCATCGGTGGCGGTCCGTGGATGAAGGGTCAGCGCTCTGCTCTGGGGGCCGTGGACTGCATGCGGGCGAGGTCGCCGGCGTAGTGCAGGCGACCGATCCAGAACGCCGTCGCGGCGAACAGCGCCATCAACGGAATCAGCTGGAATGCACCGAGCAGGCCGATGTGATCTGCCAGCAGGCCGGTCAGCACGGGGCCGGGGGCCAGTCCCAGCAGATTGTTGGCGAGAGTCAGCGTGGCAAACGCCGAGGCGTGGATCGGCGTCGGCGTGAGATTGGCCACCATCGCGCCGGCCGGGCCGGCGGTGCCGGCGGCGAGGAACATGCCCAGGCCGATCATGCTCAGCTGGCCCGGCCCAGCCGGCAGCTGGAAGGCGATGCCGAGCAGCACGGCCGTGACCAGGCAATAGACGATGGCCATGGCCATCTTGCGCGCCGGCAGGTGGCGGCACACGCGATCGGTCAGGGCGCCGCAGATCACCATGCCCAGCGCGCCGATCAGCACGAAGGCGGCCGCGGTGACGCCGGCCTTGTCGGGCGCCATGCCGTAGTAGCGATTGAGGAAGCTCGGCATCCAGGCCATGACGGCGGCCATGATGAACAACTGCAGGCCGCTGCCGATGTAGGCACAGATCACCGACGCGGTGGAAAACAGGCCGCTGAACAGGTTGCGCAGCGAAAGCGCGAAATCCGGACGCGCTGCGGTCGGACGCACGCTGCTGTCGCAGTTTTCGCGCAGGCGGCGCTCGTTCACCGTGACCGCGTAGAGCAGCACCAGCGCCGCGCCAAAGGCCGCCATCGCGACGAACGCCCAGCGCCAGCCAAGATGCGTGGCGAGAATGCCGCCCAGCGCCATGCCGGCCACCGAGCCGAAGGCGCCTCCGGCCATGAAGGCGCCGGTGAGAGTGGAGCGCAGGTGCGCCGGGAACACGCTGATGATCAGCGCCACGCCGACGCTGCCATAGGCGGCCTCGCCCAGGCCGACGAAGAAGCGTGCCGCAAACATCTGCCCGTAGCTCGTCGCCACGCCGCAGGCCAGGGTGGCGAGGCTCCACAGCGTCGCCATCACCAGGATGCTGCGCACGCGGCCCCAGCGGTCGGCGAGCACCGAAAGCGGGAAGGTGAGCAGGCCCACCAGCAGCGCGACGATGCCCGAGAGCGAGCCCAGCTGCGTATCGGACAAGCCCCACTCGGCCTTGAGCAGCGGGAAGACCGCATTGAGCACCTGGCGTGACATGTAGTCCGACAGCAGCAGCCCAAAGGTGAGGGCGAACACCAGCCACGCGTACATGCGCGGGGTGGACGTGGACGCGGTCAGCGTGACGGGCGTGGCTTCGGCGACGTGGATTCCCAAAGCGGTCTCCTCATGCCGGCATGGTGCCGGCTTTCATGGAGGCGACGGACAGCGCTTGCGCCGCCCGTCGCCGTGGCGACGGCCTCAGGCCGCCAGGTGCGCGACGCGCGGTTTGGCCTGCTTGCGGTTCGGCGAGAACCCGTTGGCGGCCAGCGTCTCTTCGATGGTGTCGTAGAACACGCCGATCTTCAGGATCTCGCGTGCCTCCTTGCCGTTGGCGATCTCGCGACCGAACTCGCGCGAAATGCGCACCAGCTGTTCGATCTGTTCCACCGTGGTCATCCGCGCGGTACGCGACTGGTTCCACAGGTTGTCTTCGATGCCGCAGCGCACGTGCAGGCCCATGGCGATGCCCATCATGTTGATGGGCAGCACGTTGCGCATGCTGCTCTCCACCGTCAGCATGGTGCCGTCGGGGATGGCGCGCACGAAGTTGGCCAGGCTGTAGATCGTGGGCTGGTCCATGCCGCCGCCGATCGCCACCCAGTTGCACACCAGCGGGCCCTTGTAGACGCCGCGGCGGATCAGGCGCTCGACCGTCTCGTAGCTGTTGATGTTGTAGAACTGGAAGGCGCTCTGGATGCCGGCGGCGCTCAGGCGCTTGATGTGCTCCTCGATGAAGCCGGGGCCGGAGGGCACGATCATCTCGCGATAGGCCTGGTAGGTCGCCGGCTCGGCGATGGAGGTGCCGGCGAGGTCCGCCATCTCCATCTGCTCGACGATGTTCATCTGCACCGTATTGACGGTGACCGTCACCTGGTCCGGCTTCGGATCGAGTTCGGCCAGCATGTGGCGGGTGTCGTCGTGCAGCCACTTGGCGTCGGCACCGTCGGACTCGGGCGCGAAGGAGATCGAGCCGCCGACCTGGATGACCATGTCGGGCACCGCCTTGCGCACGCCGGCGATCAGTTCATTGAACATGGACAGGCGCTTGGAGCCCTTGCCGTCCAGTTCTCGCACGTGCAGGTGCAGCACGCTGGCGCCGGCGTTGTAGCAGTCGACCGCCTTCTGGATCTGCTCTTCCATGGTGACGGGAATGTCCTGCGGAAAATCCGAAGGGATCCACTCGGGACCGTAAGGCGCTGCGGTGATGACCAGCTTGTCCTGGTTTTCGGGAAACAGCGAACCGTCGAGGAAGTTCATGGATTGTCCTGTTGCTCTCGGGAGGAAGGATTCGTTTCAGAACGTGGCGTCGCCGACGATCCCGGCGCGCTCCATCTTTCGATGGCACGGCGGGTAGTCCATGACGGCGTAGTGCTGGGTCGAGCGGTTGTCCCAGATGGCGACGCTGTTTTTCTGCCAGCGCCAGCGCACCTGGTACTCGGGGATGTAGGCCTGGCTGATCAGGTAGCTGAGCAGCTGGCTCGCGCCGGGGTTGGCGTCCTGGCCGAAGCGCACGTTTTCACGCGTGTGGAAATTGGTGAAGTGCGTGGTGAAGGCGTTGACGAACAGCACCTTCTCGCCCGTCTCCGGATGCGTGCGCACCACGGGATGCTCGGCATCCGGGTACTGCGCCTTCAGCGCGAGGCGTCGCTCGATCGGCATGGCCGCGCCGAACGAGGCCTCGATGCTGTGGCGTGCGCGCAGGTTGGCGATCTGCTCCTTCACGTGCGCGGGCAACATCTCGTAGGCGAGCACCATGTTGGCCCACATGGTGTCGCCGCCGACCGGCGGGCATTCCACGCAGCGCAGCACGCAGCCCATGGGCGGTGCCTCGCGCCAGGTGGCGTCGGTATGCCAGGCGTTTTCGTAGCGGTCGATCGGTGTGTCGGGCGTCTTGTAGATCTGCACCAGGCCCGGGGCATCGGGATGGCTCGGCGCTACCGGGTGGTCCTCCAGCTCGCCGAACCGGCGCGCGAAGGCGACGTGCTCCTGGCGACTGATGTCCTGGTCGCGCAGGAACAGCACGCGATGCTTGAGCAGGGCGGCCTTGATCTCGGCGAACAGGGCATCATCGCGGGCCGCGTCGGCGAGGCTCACGCCCTGCAGTTCGGCACCGATGTGACAGGTCAGTGGTTCGATGCGCATGGCACCTCCTCAGAGGACGAAGATCGACGAGCCAGTGGTCTTGCGCGCCTCGAGGTCGCGATGGGCCTGCACCGCATCCTCGAGCGCGTAGCGCTGGTTGACCTCGATCTTGATCCGACCGGAGGCGACGTGGCCGAACAGGTCGTTGGCGAGCTCGGCCTTTTCCGCGGGGTCGGCGATGTAGTCGGCCAGTGCCGGACGGGTCAGGTAGAGCGAACCCTTCATGGCGAGCAACTGCGGGTCGAACGGCGGGATGGTGCCGGAGGCCGTGCCCACGCAGACCATCAGGCCACGGCGGCGCAGCGAGTCGAGCGAAGCCATGAAGGTGGTCCTGCCGACCGAGTCGAACACGACCGACACGCCCTTGCCGCCGGTCAGCTCGCGCACGCGCACGGCGACGTCCTCGTGGCTGTAGTTGATCACTTCGTCGCAGCCGTGGGCGCGTGCGACCGCGGCCTTCTCTTCGGTCGAGACGGTGCCGATCACGCGCAGGCCGAGCAGCCGGGCCCACTGCGAGACGATCAGGCCGACGCCGCCGGCGGCGGCATGCAACAGGATCGATTCGCCGGCCACGAACGGGTAGATGCGACGCATCAGGTACGCCGCCGTCAGGCCGCGCATGGTCATCGCGGCCGCCGTCTCGCTGTCGATGGCGTCCGGCAGGCGGATCAGCGGCGCGGCGGGAACCACGCGGGCCGTGCTGTAGGCGCCCAGCGTATTGAGGAAGCCGGTGTAGGTGACGCGGTCACCGACGGCGACGCTGGTGACGTCGGGACCGACTTCCTCGACGATGCCGGCGGCCTCCACGCCGATGCCATTGGGCAGCGGGATCGGGTAGGTGCCGTTGCGGAAGTAGGTGTCGGCGAAATTCAGGCCCACCGCCTGGTGACGCAGCCGCACCTGGCCCGGGCCGGGTGCGCCGACCTCGACCTTTTCATAGCGCAGCACGTCAGGGCTGCCGGCCTCGTAAAAGCGGATTGCATGTTCCAAGCGATTCTCCTTGACTCGAGACTCCGGCGGCGTGCGCCCGAGGTGTAGCTGTCGATGCCCGGGCGGTCGGCCTAGGCGGGCGTGCTGTTGACGATGCGTGAGAACAGCTGCCGGTATTCCGCTTCGGCGTCGTCCTCGCTGCCGCGAGTGCCGGCGAACGCGGCGTGGATCGCGCTCCAGTCGGCTTCGGTGAGATAACGCTCGGCGGCAGGCACGATGACGCCCTCCTCGCGACCCATCTGCTCCCACATGAAACGCGCGTACTGTTCGACGGCGTCGCGCAGTTCCGCCAGCGTGGCGGCGCCGCGGTCGTAGCGGTCGAGCAGGGCGGCGTGCGCCTCGACCAGCGAGCGGCCACGTTCCTGCTGGCGCTCCAGTTCGTCGAGTTCGGCATGGAACACGGCGGTCCGTTCGCGCAGGCGCCGGTACAGCTGGCCGTGCCCCTTCACGCGGCGCACGGCCGCCGGGAATTCCATGATGTAGCGGACCATGGAGCGCATCAGCGGAACGTCGGCGGTGCCGCCCTGCTGTGCATAGGTGTTCACCAGGTGCAGCCAGGCATGCAGCACCGCGGCAAGCGAGCGGTGCTCTTCGCGGATCGCGGCCACGACCGGATTGGCGTTGGCCGACTCGCGTGCCGAGGACACCAGCACGGGCAGCTCGCCGTGTGTCAGTACCTTGAGCGTCTGCGAGCCGAGCATCATGCCCACGCTGGAGCGGCGGCCGTGGGACGCCATGAAGATCAGGTCGCAGCCGGCGCCATGCGCCACTTCGAGGATGGCCTCGTACGGCGTGGCGCCGACGCGCACCAGCGCATCGCAGGGCACGCCCAGTGCACGGGCGGCGGATTCGGCCTTGGTCAGCAGCGCGCGCGCACGGTCCTGGTAGGTGTCGCGGTATTCGGCAGGCGAGGTCAGCCGCACCGCATCCGCTTCGCCGGTCAGCGACGCGGCATGGTCTGCTTGCACGTGCAGGAAACTCACGCGAGCACCCATCGAGTGCGCGAACTTGACGGCCCGACTGACCGTCTCGATTGAGAGTTCGGTGTCATCGAGTGGAACAAGCAGATGACGGTACATACTGACTCCTGACAGGTGTGCTACCCGTGAATCCGGACGGGGCCGGCCTGGCAGCACCGGGCGCCAGACCCCTCCCCATGCGTGGACTCCGGGGGAACCCACCGCGGCTGCGTCGAAGGAAAGCCTCTGCCGTCCGCTCGCGATGCCGCCCGTCGCGCACAGCGATCATCGAGGGCCGGCTCCGGCCGCGGCAGCGCCTGGTGTGGCGATCCGCGCCGGCGTCGCGGCCGGGAGTTCCCCAAACCTAACGTGGTGCGGGCCCAAGCCTAGGTCTGGCCGGCAAGGCACTCCCCCCCCGGCTAGGAGGGGGGGACGAACCGCCCGAAAGCAAGTGGTTATGCGCGGCGCGGCGTGTCTACAATGGCCAGCGAACAGGCCGCGTGCGTGTTCGAAGACGGCGTCTGTCGGCGTGCATGTATGCCCGCCGTGGTGTCACCCGTGCGGAGAGGTTGCTCCAGCGCACCACCGGAACTTGTCTGATGGCCATCCCTCCCGGCGAGGCCGTGCCCGCCATCGCCGAGCTTGTCCTCAAGACCACGCCGCCGCGCACGCCACGGCATCGGCTCGTGCGCCCGCGGCTCGGGCTGGACGACGAGCAGTTCCGCGATTGCGCGGTCATCCTCGTGCAGGCGCCGCCCGGCTTCGGCAAGACCTCGCTGCTGGCGCAGTGGCGGCACGAATTCCTGGCGCGCGGCTCGGCAGTGGCGTGGATTTCCGCCGATGGCAGCCCCGATCCCCAGCGCGTGTTGCACAGCCTGGTGCTGGCCGTGCGGATGGGCTGCGGCCGGCCGAATTTCGGCGCCACCCTGCTGGAAGGCGGCGCGGCGACCTTCGGCGAACTGGACAGCATCACGGCCTGGCTCAGCGAGGTGGCCCAGGCTTCGCTGTCGCTGGTCCTGATGATCGACGAGGCCGAGCGCATGTCCGCCAACAGCCTCGCGGCGCTCGACTACCTGCTGCACAACGCGCCGCCGAACCTGCGCGTGGTGGTGGCCGGGCGCGGCACGCTCGATCCCATGGTGGCCGACCTGGTCACCTACGGCCAATGCACGTCGGTCGGCATCGAGACGCTGCGCTTCACCCTCGAGGAAACCATCGCGCTGGTACGCAACCGCGTCGGCGCCAAGGCCGACGCCGACACCTGTGCGCGCCTGCACGACATGACCGAAGGCTGGCCGCTGGGCCTGCAGCTCGCGCTGGCGGCGATGGAGCGCGGCAGCGACCCGCGCCATGTGGTCGGCACGCACTTGCCCGGTTCGCGCAACCAGCTGGTGGAAGCGCTCACCGCTGAACTGGCGGCCGAGGACGTGGCGTTTCTCACGCGGATTGCCGTGGTCGAGCAGTTGCATCCGGACCTGTGCATCGCCCTGACCGGCGACGACGAGGCGCCGCAGCAACTGGCGCGGCTGGCGCGCGACACGCCGATCTTCGTGGTGGGCGAGGACTCGGAGTGGTACCGCCTGCACACGCTGGCCTGCGATGCCTTGCGCGGACGCCTGGCCGAACTGCCGGCGCAGGAGCGCGCCGAGCTGCACGGCAGGGCGCAGAGCTGGCTCGCGGCGCACGGCATGTTCACCCAGGCCGCGCGGCATGCACGCGAGGCAGGGCGCGAGGGCGTGGCCTTCGACCTGGCCCAGCAAGGCCTCTACGAAGCCGTGGCGCAAGGGCATATCGGGACCATGCGGGACTGGCTGGAAGTGCTGCCCGAGGCGGTGCTGGACCAGCATCCGCGCCTGCGCCTGGCGGCGGCATGGGCGCTGGCGGTGAGCGAGCGCTACGAGGAGGCCGAGCGCATGGTCGGCCTGATCCTGTCGCGCCCGGATGTCGATGTCGCCCTGCGCTACGAATGCGTGCTGATTGCCAGCGGCGCCGCCTATTTCGCCGACGATCCCGATCGCTGCGTGGCCATGTTCGCACCGTGGAGCGAGGCACCGCCCGGCATCGAGCCGCGGATGCGCTGGATGCACGTCAACCGCCAGGCCATGCTCGCGCTGCTGCAGGGCGATCCGGTGCAGGCGCGCCGACTGCTGCAGGGCGCTGCGCGCCCGGACCTGCCGCAGGAGACCGACTATGTGGCGCGCTGGGGCGAATTCATCATCGGCCTCAGCTACCTGTGGGAAGGGCAGGTGCTGCTGGGCGAAGAGGGGCTGCGCCTTGCGCTCGGCTCGATCGATGCCAAGCTCGGCCGGCGCCACCCGCTGTCCTGCATGATGGCGGCGCTGCTGGCGGCGGCCGTGTATGAGCGGGGGCGCCTCGACGAGGCCGTGGCCCTGCTGGCCAACCGGCTCGACGTGCTCGAACGCGTGGCGGCACCGGAAGCGATCCTGGTGGGCTTTCGCACGGCGGCGCGCGTGGCTGCCGCACAGGGCGAAGAGCATCGCGCGCTGGACATGCTGGAGGCCTTGTTCGCCATTGGCGAGACACGCCGCCTGCCACGCCTGTGCATTGCCAGCCTCAGCGATCAGGTCCGCATGCACGCCGGGCGTTTCCGCCGCGAGACCTGCGGTGCCCTGGTCACGCGCATCGACCAGCTGGTGGCCTCGGAGAGTCCCCGGCGCGGGCCGCTCTGGCGCCGCAACGTGGAGTTGCTGGGCGCGATGGCGCACACCTATGCCGCGATGGCGGCGCAGGACTGGCCGGGCGTGCTCGAGGCGCTCGCCCATGCCGGGCCGCTGGCCGAGCAGGCGCGGCTCGGCCGCGTCCGCATCGAATGCATGACCTTGCGTGCCTATGCCCTGGACCGCAACGGCCAGGATGGCCGGGCGGTACTGCAAGAAGCGATGAGTCTTGCCAGGGCCTACGGCCTGACGCGCATCTTCGTCGATACCCACCCGGTGGTGGCCGACTGGGCGTACCGCGTGGCGGGTGAGGCAGGTGGTGACGCGGGCGTCGGGGCGCCGCCTCCGGCACGCGTGGTCAATCCGCCCGCCGATCAGCGCCAGGGCGGCCCGCGCGTGGTGCCGAGCATGGTGCTGACGCCCAAGGAGCGCGAGGTGCTGGAACTGCTCGCGCGCAACCTCTCCAACAAGGAAATCGCCCAGGCCATGGCGGTCGGCGAGGCTACCATCAAGTGGCATCTGAAGAACCTGTTCGGCAAGCTCGGCGTGGGCACGCGCCGGCATGTCGTGCACCGGGCCCAGCTGCTGGGCCTGCTGCAGGGACTGGAATAGCCCCCGTCCGGCGCCCCACGCGCACGCGCTTTCCTGGCTGAATGCCCGGTCCGGCGGCACGCCGGACCAACCTGGCTGAGCCCGACGGCCTGCCGGACCTGTCCTCCCAGCGAGCGGCGAACCCCTCCCCCCGGCGTTTTGGGGGGGGTGCGCTTTCCTGCGCGTCCAACAATGGCTACCGACCGCCCTCGTGCGGCTGCTTCCCGTACAGGGCAGGGCCGGCGATGGCGGACGAGTAGAGCCAGGGCTACGTCATGAACATCAGCGACATGCGCCTGCATGTCGGGAGCCGGCCCGCCAATGGCGGTCGGGGATGCGACGGAACCTGTGCTTATGACGTGGGGAGTGGTGATGCGACGCGTGCCTGCGCAAGCGTCGCGCCGCCGGAACCCGACAATCGAATCACAATCGTGAGGAGTATGCGCATGCAATTCCGCAAAGCCCTGATGGCCGGGGCCGTCGCCGTCCTGTTCTGCGGCGTAGGTCACGCCAGCGTATCGACCGAGGAGGCGCACAAGCTCGGCACCACGCTTACGGGCGTCGGCGCCGAAGTGGCCGGCAGCAGCGACGGTGCGATTCCCGCCTACACCGGCGGTCTCACCAGCGCGCCGGCTTCGTTCAAGGCCGGCAGCGGCATTCGCCCAGACCCCTTCGCGAACGAGAAGCCCCTGTTCTCGATCGACGCGAAGAACATGGACAAGTACGCGGCGAACCTGACCGAAGGCACCCGCGCCCTGATGAAGAAATATCCGGGCTACCACGTCGACGTCTATCCCACGCATCGCACCGCGGCCTTCCCGAAGTTCGTGATCGAGAACACCGCCAAGTGCGCGGTCGAGGCCAAGACGGCGGCGAGCGGCCGCTCGATGAGCGGTTGCCACGCGGGCTTCCCGTTCCCGATGCCGCAATCGGGCTTCGAGGCCATGTGGAACCACCTGGTCCGCTTCAACGGCGTCGCCTACGCGGCCAAGTACCGCAACTACAACGTCGACGCCTCCGGTGGCGTGGCGCTCACCACCGAAGGCAATGCCGCCGAGGAATATCCGTACTGGGATGTGAGCAGGCCCGATGCCGACGTCTACTGGCAGCAGCGCCTGCTCTACACCGGCCCGGCACGTCGCGCCGGCGAGGCCATGCAGATCGTCGATCCGCTCAATTACGAAGACAAGGGTCGCCATGCCTGGCAGTACCTGCCGGGGCAGCGCCGCGTGAAGGTGGCACCCGACCTCGCGTTCGATACGCCCAACCCGGGTTCGGGCGGCGCGTCGACGTTCGATGACGTGTTCCTCTTCAATGGCTCGATGGATCGTTACGACTTCAAGCTGGTTGGGAAGAAGGAAATCTTCGTTCCCTACAACGCCTACAAGATGGCGTACGACACCAAGGCGCAGGACCTGCTCAAGCCCAACTTCATCAACCCGGACGATGTGCGTTGGGAGCGGCATCGCGTGTGGGTGGTCGAAGCTACGTTGGTGCCGGGCAAGCGCCACATCTACAGCAAGCGCACGTTCTACCTCGACGAGGACAGCTGGGCAGCGGTCGCTTCGGACGCGTATGACGCCCGTGGCCAGCTGTTCCGCACCGGCTTCGCCTACATCACGCCGAGCTACGAGGTTCCCGCGCCGATCGCCGACCTGCACGGCATCTACGACCTGATCGCGGGCTCGTATTCGCTGACCGCCTTCACCGGTGAAACCGGCGGCTTCCGCTACACCAAGCCGATGACGGAGCGCGACTGGTCCCCGGCCTCGCTGGCGGGTTCGGGCATCCGCTGATCGCAGCGGAAGGCGCGGTCGCGCCGGGGCGAGGGACGGCCGTTCGCCATCCCTCGCTCCGCCGTCCGACCGACGCAGGACACGGCATGCAGGTCCGATGCCGCTCCATGGAAGGGAAACGCGGGCCATTGCCGGCCGCGTTTCCACCCCGGCTGGCGGGGGACGGCTCCGGCGCATGCGCGGGAAGCCGGTTTCGCAACGGCGGCGGGCAACTCACGACGTCGCACGCTGGCTGGCGCCGGCAGGCGCCAGGCCAGGCGCACAGGGTTTCAACCGTAGGTCTTTCGTATTCCGGGACGTCCCATGTTTCTGCTTAGAGTTCGACGCGCGCTGGTTGCGCTTGCCTTGATGGCCCCGGCCGTCGCGTCCGCCGGTTTTGCCGATGTGCTCGATACGCCGGCGAGCCAGAGCCCGCTCGCCTCCAGGGGCCTGCTCAACGGACTGGCGCTGGCCGGCAAGCGCGTGGTGGCCGTCGGGCAGCGCGGCCAGGTCGTGTATTCGGACGATGCCGGCGCGAACTGGCGACAGGCATCGGTGCCGGTCGCCTCCGATCTCGTCGCGGTGAACTTTCCGACGCCGCAGCAGGGCTGGGCGGTTGGACACGATGGGGTCGTGCTCCACAGCAGCGACGGCGGCGCCACCTGGGTCAGGCAGCTGGACGGGCGCCATGTCGGCCAGCTGATGATGGAACAACTGCGCGCGCGGGCCGCGCGCGGCGAGCTCGGCGGCAGCGAAGACGCCGCCAGGGTGCTTGACGAGGCCGGTCGCATCGCGGCGCAGGGCGCGGAAAACCCGTTTCTCGATGTCTGGTTTGCCGATGAGCACAACGGCTTCATCGTGGGCGCGTTCAACCTGATTTTCCGTACCACCGACGGCGGCAACAGCTGGGTCTCGTGGTTCGATCGCACCGAGAATCCCGACAGCCTGCACCTGTATGCCGTGCGCGGCATCGGTACGGACGTCTATATCGCGGGCGAGCAGGGCCTGTTGCTCAAGCTCGACCGCGCCACCGACCGCTTCAAGGCGCTCGGCACGCCCTACAAGGGCACTTATTTCGGCATTGTCGGGACCAGCGACGCGGTGATCGTCTACGGCCTGCGCGGCAACGCCTACCGCAGTGCGGACGGCGGCGCCCATTGGCAAGCCGTCGACACCGGTATCCAGGAAGGGCTGACCGGCAGCACGGCGTTTGGCGCGCAGGAGCTCGCCCTGGTCAGCCAGGCCGGCAGCCTGCTGCTGAGCCGCGACAGCGGCGCGCACTTCCAGCTGTATCGCCAGCCCAGGCCCGTTCCGACGTCTGCCGTCGCCGTCGCCGGCGATGCCATCGTCACCGCCGGCGCGCTCGGGGTGAAAACCCAGCCATCGCACCGGGACGGTCAGGAGGCCACGCAATGAATACCGAAACCGCGGCGCTCGACCGCATGCCCGTCGTCAGCGAACTGGGCCAGTTCGACGCGAACTCCGGCAACCGGCTCGAACGCCTGGTGTTCAACCACCGCTTCATCATGCTGCTGGTGTGCGCCGTGGCGACGGTGCTGCTGGGCTGGGTGGCGGCGACGAGGCTGAGCTTCAACGCCAGCTTCGAGAAGATGATCCCGGGCAACCATCCGTATATCCGCAATTACCTGGACAACGCCGGCGAGCTGCGCGGCCTGGGCAATTCGTTGCGCGTGGTGGTGGCCGTCGAGGATGGCAACATCTTCGATCCGAAATACCAGGAAGCGCTGAAGAAGATCAACGACGAGCTGTTCCTCACCCGCGGCGTCGACCGCGCCGGGCTGAAGTCGCTGTGGACGCCGGCCGTGCGCTGGACCGAAGTCACCGAAGAAGGCTTCCGCGGCGGCCCGGTGATGCCGGACAACTACGACGGTTCGCCGCAGCACACGGCCCAGCTCAAGCTCAATATCGCCCGTGCCGGCATCGTCGGCCGCTTCGTCGGCAACGACTTCAAGTCGAGCATGATCTTCGTGCCCTTGCTGACCAGGGACCCGGACACCGGTGCGGCGATCGACTACCGCGCGCTGTCGCACACGCTGGACGACATCCGCAGCCGCTTTGAGGCGACCCCGGGCCTGAAGCTGCACATCCACGTGATCGGCTTCGCCAAGCTCGTGGGCGACCTGATCGACGGCCTGGTCAAGGTGATGGGCTTCTTCGCCATCGCCGCCCTGATCGCCATGCTGGTCATCTTTGGCTATACGCGGTGCGTGCGCAGCACGGCGCTGGTGATCCTGTGCTCGGTGGTGGCCGTGGTGTGGCAGCTCGGCCTGGTCGCCGCGCTGGGCTTTGCGCTGGATCCGTTCTCGGTGCTGGTGCCGTTCCTGATCTTCGCCATCGGCGTCTCGCACGGTGCGCAGAAGATGAACGGCATCATGCAGGACATCGGGCGTGGCACGCACCGGCTGGTGGCCGCGCGCTACACCTTCCGCCGCCTGTTCCTCGCCGGCGTGACCGCGTTGCTTGCCGACGCCGTGGGCTTCGGCGTGCTGATGCTGATCGACATCCCGGTCATCAAGGATCTCGCGCTCACCGCCAGCATCGGCGTGGCGGTGCTGATCTTCACCAACCTCCTGCTGCTGCCGGTGCTGCTTTCCTTCAGCGGCGTCGATGGCAAGGCCGCCCAGCGTAGCCTCCGCGCGGAGCGCGAACACGCCCAAGGGCAGGGCGGCGGCGCCATCTGGCGGATGCTCGAACGCTTCACCACGCGCCGCTGGGCCGTGGCCGCGCTGGGCGTCTCGGCCGTGCTGGCAGGCGCAGGCCTGGTGGTCAGCCAGCACCTGAAGATCGGCGACCTCGAACGCGGCGCGCCGGAGCTGCGGGCCGATTCGCGCTACAACCGCGACAACGGCTACATCACCGGCAACTACTCGCTGTCCAGCGACATGTTCGCGGTGATCGTGAAGACCCCGGCCGAAGGCTGCCTCAAGTACGCCACCCTGGTCGAGGCCGATCGCCTGGCGTGGACGCTGCGCCAGGTCCCCGGCGTGCAGACCACGGTGTTCCTCGGCGACGCGGTGCGCCAGATCACCGCGGGCTCCTACGAAGGCAGCCCCAAGTGGCTCACCATTTCGCGCAACCAGGACGTGCTCAACTACGGCGCGCAGCAGGCCTCGGTCAACAATCCGGACCTGTTCAACAATGCCTGCTCGGTGATGCCGGTGATCGCCTATCTCACCGACCATCGCGCCGAGACGCTCGACCGCGTGGTGGCAGCCACCGAAGCCTTTGCCGCCGCCCATGGCGTACAGGACCGGCAGTACCTGTTGGCCGCCGGCAGTGCCGGCATCGAGGCGGCCACCAATATCGTGGTGCGCCAGGCCGATCGCACCATGCTGTTCTACGTCTACGGCGCGGTGATCGTGTTGTGCTTCATCACCTTCCGCTCCTGGCGCGCGGTGGTGGTCGCGGTAGTGCCGTTGATGCTGACATCGATCCTGTGCGAGGCCCTGATGGTCGCGCTGGGCATCGGCGTGAAGGTGGCCACGCTGCCGGTGATCGCACTGGGCGTCGGCATTGGCGTCGACTACGCGCTGTACCTGCTGTCGATCCAGCTTGCCCAGCAACGGGCCGGCGTACCGCTGGCGCAGGCCTATCGCCGCGCCGTGCAGTTCACCGGCAAGGTGGTGGCCCTGGTCGGCGTCACCCTGGCCGCGGGCGTGGTCACCTGGGCCTTCTCGCCGATCAAGTTCCAGGGTGACATGGGCATCCTGCTGACCTTCATGTTCCTGTGGAACATGGTCGGCGCGCTCGTGCTGATTCCCGCCCTCTCGCACTTCCTGTTGCGCCGCACGACATGAGTCCCAGCGCGGTGCGATTGCCCGGCCACGGGCGAGCACCGCGCAAGCGCCTGGTCAGGGCCGGGCAGCGGATTCGTGTTCCGGCCCGGTGGAGCGCGGAAACCACAGGGTGAAGCAAGTGATGCCCTGTAACTGGCTCGACACGGTGACCTGGCCACCATGCAACTCCATGATGCTCTTGACGATGGAGAGCCCGAGCCCGGTCGAGCTGGCCGAATCGCTGCGCGAGCGGTCGACGCGATAGAAGCGGTCAAACAGCTGGTCGAGATGGGCGGCATCGATGCCGGGCCCCTCGTTGGCCACGCTGACAGTGACGCCGTCATCGACGGCGGCAGCCGTCATGTCGATCGACTTTCCTGCATCCGTGTAGCGCAGCGCATTGGACAACAGGTTGCCGACGGCGCGGCGAAACAGTTCGCGATCGGCGTGGAGCGAGGCGTGGCCGTCGACCCGTATCGAGACGCCTGCCTCCGACGACAGGCCTTCGAAGTAATCCGCGATGCGGGTCAGTTCCTGCACGGCGTCGAAGGTAGTGCGCTGCAGGGCAAACTGCGGGCTCTCCGCACGCGCCAGGAACAGCACGCTCTCGATCGTCCGGCTGACGCGGTCGCATTCCTCGATGTTCGAGCCCAGCAGGGCCTGGTATTCCGCCGCGGTGCGGGGGCGCGCCAGTGCCACTTCGTTCGCTCCGCGCAGATTGCCGATCGGCGTGCGCAGGTCGTGGGCCAGGTCCACGGTGAATTGCCAGACGCGGCCGAAGCCGTGTTCCAGCCGCTCGAGCATGGCGTTCAGCGACAGCGCCAGGTCATGCAGTTCCGCCGGAGTGTCACGCATGGACATGCGCGAGCCCAGTCGTTGCGCGGTGATGGCGCGGGCATTGTCCGCCATGGTCCGCAGCGGGCGCATGGCGCGCCGGACCAGCAGATAGCTCAGCACCACGGCCAGGACGCCGCCCGAGAGCAGGATCAGCGTGATGTCGTGGCGGTAGCGCGCCAGCACGACGGCGCGATCCGTCATGGTCCTGGCGACGCTGATGGTGACAGGGGTCTTGTCCTGCAACCGGGCAAGAGCACTGACGCCGCGTACCGGGTTGCCGGCGCCGTCGTCCCAGGACGTCACGTCGCTGCGCAGGACGCGCTGGTCGCCGGGCACGACATGGGTGGCCATCGCGGGCTGGCCGCCAACGGCAGGGTGCTCGACCAGCACGCGCCCCTGGTTGTCCACGATGCGCATCGAGACGGCGGCGTCGCCAAGGATGAGCGCGGTCAGGCGGTCACGATGGTCGACGAGGTCCCGGGGCGTGGCCAGTTCCGAAACCAGTCGCCGCAGGTGGCGGGTGGACAGCACCAGGTTGACCTCGTCCTGCACATAGAAACGGTCGGCGACGGCCCGGAACAGCAAGGCCCCGACCACGGCGAAGCACAGCGCCATGATGGCGATGAAGCACACGGTGAGGCGCGTGCTCAGCGCGAATCGATGCATCACGGCGCTTCCAGGTCGAGCACATAGCCCATGCCGCGCACGGTATGGATGAGCTTGACCGCGTGGGCGTCATCGATCTTCAGGCGCAGCCGGCGAATCGCCACTTCGACCACATTGGTGTCGCTGTCGAAGTTCATGTCCCACACATAAGATGCGATCTGCGTCCGGCTCAGCACTTCTCCGCGGCGACGCGCAAGCAGCTGCAACAGCGCGAATTCGCGGGGCGTCAGGTCGATGCGCTGGCCTGCCCGCCGTACGCGGCGCCGGATGGCGTCGATCTCGAGGTCGCCGATGTGCATGTGCTCCACGTCGCGTGGCGGCCCGCGGCGGAGCAGGGTGCGTATGCGCGCCAGCAGTTCGACGAAGGCGAACGGCTTCACGAGATAGTCGTCGCCGCCCAGTTCCAGGCCCTTGACGCGCTCTTCCAGTTCATCGATGGCGGTGAGGAACAACACGGGCGTGTCCTTCCTGGGGCGCAACCGCTGCATGACCGTCCAGCCGTCGATGCCGGGCAGCATCACGTCGAGGACGATCAGTGCGTAGTCTTCCTCGAGCGCCAGGTGCAGGCCGTCGATGCCATTCCTGGCCACGTCCACGGTAAAGCCGGATTCCTCGAGTCCCTTCTTGAGGTACTCGCCGGCTTTCAGTTCATCTTCGATGACGAGCAGACGCATGACAGGTGTGGTCCTCCGCTGGGGCGATCATACGCGTGCCGTCCCCATAGCCGCGATTACAAAATCGTCAGGAAGTCGTCAGTGCCCGGCAAACGCCCCGGCCCTAGCCTTGGCGCCAGTCCGTAGCCGATCCAGCCAGGCGTGTGGCGGCCGCACTCCGCGGGCAGACCTTTCATCCGACGCACCGGTACTCGCCGGCGGGGGCTCACATGTGGATCGTTCAACTTGCACTGCGGCGCCCCTACACCTTTGTCGTGCTGGCCCTGCTCATCGCCATCACGGGGCCGCTGATGATCATGCGGACGCCCACGGACATCTTCCCGAACATCAATATTCCGGTGCTGAGCATCGTCTGGTCGTACAGCGGATTCTCCGCCGACGACATGACCAATCGCATCACCACGCCGTATGAGCGCGCGTTGACGTCGGACGTGGACAACATCGAGCACGTGGAATCGCAGACGGTGAACGGCACCGCCGTGATCAAGGTCTACTTCCACGCCGGGGCGGACATCAACCGCGCGATTGCCGAGGCGTCAGCCAACGCGCAGTCCATTCTCAGGGTGCTGCCGCCCGGCACCTTGCCGCCGCTGGTGATCTCCTACAACGCCTCGACCGTGCCGATCCTGCAGCTTGCCCTGTCCAGTCGCTCGTTGCCGGAACAACAGCTCTACGACCTGGGCAACAATTTCATCCGCACCCAGCTGGCCACCGTCCAGGGCGCCGCCATTCCGCTTCCGTTCGGCGGCAAGGTGCGGCAGATCATGGTCGACATCGACCCGCAGGCCATGCAGGCCCACGGCCTGTCGCCGCTCGACGTGGTCAATGCGGTCAATGCGCAGAACCTGATCCTGCCCGGTGGCACCGCCAAGATCGGTGCGCTCGAATACAACGTCAATCTCAACGGCAGCCCGGCCACGGTCAACGAGCTCAACCTGATGCCGGTCAAGGCCACCGCCGGCGGGGTGGTCTATTTGCGCGACGTGGCCACGGTGCGTGACGGTTTCGCGCCGCAGACGAACATCGTGCGCGTCGACGGCATGCGCTCGGCCTTGCTCCAGGTCGAGAAGAGCGGTGATGCCTCCACCCTGAGCATCATTGGCGCGGTGAAAGGCCTGTTGCCGAAGATCGTCGCCGGCCTGCCCAAGGCGCTTGACGTCAAGGCCGTGTCGGACCAGTCGGTATTCGTGAGTTCCGCCGTGCAGGGCGTGGTGCGCGAGGGCGTGGTGGCGGCCGGCCTTACCGCCCTGATGATCCTGCTGTTCCTCGGCAGCTGGCGTTCGACCCTGATCATCGCGATCACCATACCGCTGTCGGTGATCACGTCGCTGATCGCCTTGTCGGTGCTCGGCCAGACCATCAACATCATGACGCTGGGTGGCCTGGCGCTTGCCGTGGGCATCCTGGTCGACGACGCCACGGTCGCGATCGAGGCCATCAGCCACCACCGCGACATGGGCAAGTCGCTCAGGGACGCCATCGTCGACGCATCGGCCCAGATCGCGTTGCCAACACTGGTCTCCACCTTGTCGATCTGCATCGTCTTCCTGCCGATGTTCCTGCTGTCCGGCGTGGCCCGCTATCTGTTCGTGCCCCTGGCGGAGGCCGTGGTGTTCGCCATGCTGGCGTCGTACTTCTTCTCGCGCGCGCTGATTCCGACCCTGGCCTTGTACATGTTGCGCAACGAAGCGGTCGGCAGCTCGCCGGCACAAGGTCGCCTGCAGGGGCTGCGCCGCTTCCAGCAGCGTTTCGAGGCCGGCTTTGCGTCGCTGGATGGCCGGTACGAGGCCTGGCTGAAGGCGGCGATCCTGGGTCCGCGTCGCGTGGCGTTGACGTTTGCGATCGCATGTGCGGGCTCGCTGCTGCTGGTCCCGCTGCTTGGACGCGATTTCTTTCCCACCTCCGATACCGGTGAGATCCGCCTGCACCTGCGCGCGGGCACCGGTACCCGCATCGAGGAAACCGCGCGCGTCGTCGACCGGGTCGAACAGCACATCCGTGCCGCCATTCCGGCCTCCACGCTCGGCAGCATGCTGGACAACATCGGCCTGCCGGTCAGTGGCATCAACATGACCTACGACTCGTCGCTGCCCGTGGGTTCGGCTGATGCCGACATCCTGATCACGCTGAAGCCGGGGCATGCCCCGACCGAGCAATACGTGTCGAGCTTGCGGCAGCTGCTCAATCGCGATTTCCCGGGTATCACCTTTGCGTTCCTGCCCGCCGACATCATCAGCCAGACGCTGGATTTCGGGCTGCCGTCGCCGATCGACGTGCAGATTGTCGGCAAGGACCAGGCCGCCAACCGGAAGGTGGCGGTCAGCCTGCTCGGGAAAATCCGCAAGGTGCAGGGCGTCGTCGACTCGCGCATCCAGCAGCCCGACGACGCGCCGTCGATCAACGTCCAGGTGGACCGGACCAAGGCCATGCAGGCTGGCTTCCAGCAGCGCGCGATCGCCCAGAACCTGTTGATCGCGCTGTCCGGCAGCTCGCAGACGTCGCCCAATTTCTGGCTGAATCCCGGCAACGGCGTCAGCTATCCGCTGATGACCGAGGCACCCCAGGACACCATCGACTCGCTGCAGGCGCTGGGCAATATCCCGCTGACCACGGGCGGCGCACCGGGCGCGGCACAGAAGGCCGGCGTGCTGCCGATCCTCGACTCACTTGCCACCTTGTCGCGCGCCTCGCAAAACGCGGTGGTATCGCATTACAACGTGCAGCCGGTGATCGATGTCTTTGCCGGCGTGCAGGGACGCGACCTGGGTGCGGTGGCAGGGGACATCGACCGGCTGGTCGCGCAGGCGAAAGAGCAGCTGCCGCCCGGCTCAGGCATCGTCGTCCGCGGCGAGGTGCAGACCATGCAGTCCTCGTTCCAGGGCCTGATGCTGGGCCTGATGTTCGCCGTGCTGCTGGTGTACGCGCTGATGGTGGTCAACTTCCAGTCGTGGACCGATCCCCTGGTCATCATCAGCGGCTTGCCCGGCGCGCTCGCCGGCATCGCCTGGATGCTGTTCGTGACGCGCACCACCGTCAGCGTGCCGGCCCTGACCGGCGCCATCATGTGTATCGGCATCGCCACCGCCAACAGCATCCTGGTGGTGAGCTTCGCGCGCGATCGCCTCAACGAGGGCGCATCTCCGCAGCAGGCGGCCTTCGATGCCGGAAGCACGCGCTTCCGCCCGGTCCTCATGACGGCGCTGGCGATGCTCATCGGCATGCTGCCGATGGCAATCGGGCTTGGCGACGGCGGCGAGCAGAACGCGCCGCTGGGCCGCGCGGTCATCGGCGGGCTGTTGTTCGGCACCACGGCGACCCTGGTCTTCGTTCCCATGGCGTTCGCGGCCGTCCATGGGTGGCTGCGCCGCCGCCAGCGCCTGGCACTGCCGGCGCCCCATCCAGCGTCCTGACCGGAGCCATCCCATGTCGTCCATCACCCTGTTCAAGCCGCGTTCGCCGTCGAGGCTGCGCCTTGCCATTCCTCTCGCCGCGGTCGCCGCCGCGCTGGCCGCGGGCGGACTGCCACGTCTCACGGCCCGCGCCGCGGTTGCCCGGCAGACAGCGACGCTGGCCGAGCCCACGGTCGCCGTAGTCACGCCGACGCGCGCACCGGTGCAGCAGATGCTGGTGCTGCCCGGTGAAGTGGAGGCCTATCAGCAGGCGAGCATCTATGCGCGCACCAGCGGCTATCTGAGCCATTGGTACGCCGATATCGGCACCCACGTGCAGCGCGGACAACGGCTGGCCGAGATCGATGCGCCCGAGGTCGATGCTGCGCTCGAACAGGCCCGGTCCGATGCCGCCACCGCCGCCGCGAACTACGACATTGCCAGGACCACGGCAGCGCGCTGGCAGGAAATGCTGAAGGACAACGCGGTATCGCGCCAGGCCAGCGAGGAAAACGTGAGCACCATGAAGGCCAAGCAGGCCATGCTGGCCGCGGCACAGGCCAACGTGAGCCGGCTTGTGCAGCTGCAGTCGTTCGAAAAGGTCGAGGCGCCATTTGCCGGCGTGATCACCGTGCGCAACGTCGATACCGGTGCGCTGATCGATGCCGGCAACGGCGGTACGCCGGCCGCGCTGTTCCAGTTGGCGGAGATCGACCGCCTGCGCGTGTTTGTCGACGTGCCGCAGGACCAGGCCGCCGACGTCGGTGCGGGAACCACGGCCGAGCTGACGCTGCCGCAATTCCCCGGCCGCGTGTTCCCGGGGACGGTGGCGCGCACCTCGGGCGCGATCGATCCGGCCAGTCGCACCTTGCGGGTGGAAGTGGACATGGACAATGCCGACGGCTCGGTGCAGCCGGGTGCCTTTGCACAGGTCAGCCTCGCGCTTGCAACCGCGCGGCCCGGCCTGAGCCTGCCGGTCAATGCGTTGCTGTTCCGTCCGACGGGCGTGCAGGTGGCCGCGGTCGGCGCCGGCGGAGCCATCCGGCTGGTGCCCGTCACGCTGGGACGTGACTTTGGCAGCACGGTGGAAATCCGCACCGGCCTCAACGGGAGCGAACAGGTCATCGTCAATCCTGGCGACGCCATCAGCGCGGGCCAGGTCGTTCGCATCAACCCGCATCCGGCCAGCCCGGCCTGACGCAGAGGAACAGACCGATGAACACGTTAAAGACATTGCCGCGCGGTACGCCGTGGATTGCCGTCTCGCTGGGGCTTGCGCTGCTGGCATGGTGTACGCCGGGACCGGCTTATGTCCGGGCCGAAGTGGCCATGCCCGACCAGTACAAGGAAGCCGGCCCTGCTGCCACCGCTGCCCAGCGCGTTGCGCCCGGCTGGTTGCCAGCCCAGCCGGGCGACGAGCAGGGCAGGGGTGCATGGTGGAAGCAGTTCGGCGACCCGACGCTCGACGACCTCGAGGCCAAGGTGAACGTGGGCAACCAGACCATCCAGAAGAGCGTGGCCCACCTGAAAGAGGCGCAGGCCATGGTGGGGACGGCGCGTGCCGGCTACTGGCCCACGGTCACCGCGGGTATCGCCGCCGATCGCGGGCACACCTCCAGCAATGTCGTGGGGCGCGCGCTGGCCGGCAAGACCGTGTCCGATTACAGCGCCGGACTGACCGCCTCGTGGGAGCCTGATCTGTTCGATCGCATCGGCCATCAAGTGGACGCAGCGCAGGCGCGCTATCAGGCCAGCGAGGCTGACCTCGCCTCGGTCCGCCTGGCGATGCATGCAGAGCTGGCGACGGACTACCTTGATTTGCGCGAACTCGATGCCGAGGCCGCCTTGTTGGATCAGACCGTGGCGGATTACGCGCGGGCGCAGGCGCTGGTGCAGACCCGTTTCAACGGTGGCATTGCCTCGGAATCGGATCTTGCGCAGGCGCAGACACAGCTGGAAGTGGCCAGGACCCAGTTGACCGACCTGGGCGAGTGCCGCGCGCTGGATGAGCACGCCATCGCGGTGCTGATCGGCGTGCCGCCATCACAGCTGGCGTTGCCGCCGCACACCGGGCCACTGGCGCTGCCAGACGTTCCCGTCGGCCTGCCATCGGCCTTGCTGCAGCGACGCCCGGACATTGCTGCCGCCGAGCGCAGGGTCGCTGCAGCCAATGCCGACGTGGGCGAGGCCACCTCGGCCTTCTTTCCCGACCTCGTGCTTTCGGCCACTGGCGGTTTCGAGTCGTCGAGTCTGTCGCAACTGGCCATGCTTCCCAGCCGGTTCTGGGCGATCGGGCCGGCGCTGGTCGGCACCTTGTTCGACGGTGGTCGCCGCCGGCAGCAGCTGTCTGCGGCCGAGGCCCGTCACGACGCGGCTGCGGCGGATTACCGCCAGACCGTATTGCGCGCGTTCCAGGAAGTGGAGGACAACCTCGCATCGCTGAACGTGCTCGCCGACGAGTCCGTATCGCAGCAGCGTGCCGTGGACGCATCCGCGCGCGCGGCGCAACTGGCCATGTCCCGCTACCAGGCCGGCGCCACCGACTACCTGGAAGTGGTGTCGACCCAGGGTGTGAGCCTGGCCCAGGCACGCCAGATGGTGGAGCTGTCACGGCGGCGGCTTGATGCCGACGTTCGCCTGATCAAGGCCACCGGCGGCGACTGGCATGCAGACGACACTGCTCGCCGCTGACGCGCGCTCCCGTTGCGCTGTGCGTGCCCGGCCCAGCCCGTCCTTCCGGCACCGGACCTGGCGAGAGGAACTTCATGTCATTTTCGTGGTGCTGACCCATCCAGGGCCACGGCGACGAGACGCCGTCGCGTGACGGCGTGGCCTTTCAGGCGACCCCGACGACCAGGGTGAAGGTCTGCAGAAAATGGAAGTCGGACCGGCGGAGCGCATAGCCGGGATCCAGCGGGTCGCACAGCCTGGCCAGCTCGGCATGGTCGGCGTCCGACAGGTACGGCCTCAGCCGCTCACCCCACGTGGCCCGGAAGATTGCTTCGAGCAGGTAGTTTTCGTCGTCAGTGCCGACGGGTGACACGCGTTCGATAATGAATGTCCGTGCCCGTACATCCTTCAGGCCAGCTCGCCGCAGCCTGCCTACCAGGGCGCGCACGGCGGTCAGGTCGCGTTCGTCCAGGGCGTAGCGGTCGCGGTAGTACTGACGGACGGCTTCATTGGTCAGTCGCTCGAGCCGCGAATCCCACGCGAAATACATGTCGGGCAGCAAGGAGCTTTGCCCCAGGGCCAGGCGTCCGCCTGGTCGCAAGAGCGCTGCCAGTGTCGCCAGGCCGGCGTCGGGATCGCGCAGGTGGTTGATGGTGTTGACGGACCAGACCAGGTCGAAACACCGGGCCGGCAAGGGTAGCCTGTCCAGGTCGGCCTGGATCACCAGCGCGTCGGCCGGCGCCTGTGCACGTGCCGCAGCGACGTGGGCCGAGGAAAGATCCAGGCCGGTGACCGTGCCTTCGTCGCCCACGGCATCGCGCAACCACTGCAGTGCTTCGCCGGTGCCGCAGCCCGCATCCAGCACGTGCGCGCCAGGTTCCAGCTGCAGGCTGGCGATTGCCTTGCGCAACTCCGGCGCCGCAAACCGGTTGAACAGCGACAGCTTCGGCGCATAGTCCCGATGCTTCGTGTCGCCCAGCAATCCTGAAACGTTCTTTTGCTTATCCACGCCTGGCGCTCGCAACTGGGGTCGGCCGCAGCATCACGGAACCGGGCCAGTCTAGGTGGACGATGGACCGGCGCTCAAGCCGGCCCGGCGGTGATGCCGGGCCAGCACCGGTTCCGGTGGGCATCGCGTCGCCGCATGGACGGCCGTCGGTGCCGAAGTGGCGCCGCACCCACCGATTCCACCGCGGCGCGGAAGAATGTCTGCCGACCCGCAGGGCTTCGCCAATCGATCGTGCGCGCCTAGATTTACGGCTGTCGGCGCGGCTGGCCCGAGAGCCATCACGCAGATATTCCCCCTATCCCCGGAGTACACGTTTCATGAGCAATCAGCAGAAAGTCGCCATCGTCACCGGCGCATCCCAGGGCATCGGCGCAGGCCTCGTCAAGGCCTTCCGTGACCGCAATTATCGCGTCATCGCCAATTCCCGCTCCATCAAGCCGTCCAGCGATCCCGACGTGATCGCCGTAGCCGGCGACATTGCCGACCGCGCCGTGGCCGAGCGCCTGGTGAAGGAAGCCCTGAGCCGCTTCGGTCGCATCGACACGCTGGTCAACAACGCGGGCATCTTCACCGCCAAGCCTTTCACGGACTTCACTCAAGACGACTACGCCAAGAATCTGTCGGTCAACCTCAATGGTTTCTTCCATGTGACGCAACTGGCCATCGCCGAGATGGAGAAGCAGGGCAGCGGCCACGTGGTGAGCATCACCAGCAGCCTGACGGATCATGCGATCGATGGCGTGCCGTCGGTGCTGGCCTCGCTTACCAAGGGTGGCCTCAATGCCGCCACCAAGTCGCTGGCCATCGAGTACGCCAAGCGCGGCGTGCGCGTGAACGCGGTGTCGCCGGGCGTGATCAAGACGCCGATGCATGGTCCGGAAACGCATGCCGGGCTCGCGAGCCTGCACCCGGTGGGTCGCATGGGCGAGATCGGCGATATCGTGGACGCGGTGATCTATCTCGACAACGCGGGTTTCGTCACGGGCGAGATCCTGCATGTCGATGGTGGCCAGAGCGCCGGCCACTGATGCGGAACGGGGTGGGCGCCACGCTCACCCCGTCGCCCCGGAAGAAACAGTCCCGCCCTTCGTCGACACCATGGTCACCCGCGAGGGCATGGCGCCTTGTCGCGATGCGACGACGGCGGATCCGTGAGGCGCCTGGCGCGGGATGCCTGTGATCCTGGGCGACCGGGCGACACGTTGGGGCCCTCATGCGTGGCTGGATTCCGGGATACAGCGCACAGGGTGCGGCCAGCTGGATCCCTGTCGTGATACGTAATGGATGGAACGCCTCCAATGAACGAGCATCGTGCGCGCCGTGGTGAAGCATCCGGCGCATTGAACACTTCGACCAGCCGCGCGGCGATTTCGGGTTTTTGCGCCAGCCTGGTCGGCATCGGACTGGCCCGCTTCGCTTATACACCGCTCCTGCCTGCCATCATCGATGCGCACTGGTTTGACGCTTCGAGTGCGGCCTATCTTGGCGCGGCAAACCTTGCGGGTTATCTCGCTGGCGCCTTGCTCGCGCGCCCGTTGAGCAGGGTGGTGTCGGTCGTAGGTTCGATCAGGTCGATGATGGTCATGGCGTCGATGGCGCTGATGGCCTGTGCCTGGCCCGTGTCCTTCAGCTGGTTCTTCTTCTGGCGGTTTGTCTCGGGTTTTGCCGGCGGCGGGTTGATGGTGATCGCCGCGCCAACCATCCTTCCGCACGTGCCCGTGGCGCGGCGAGGGCTGGTCGGTGGCGTCATCTTCATGGGCATCGGCGCCGGCATCGCTGCCTCCGGCACACTCATACCGCTGCTGCTGCAGCAGGGACTCGCAACGACCTGGCTTGGCCTTGGGGCGTTGGCGCTGGCCCTTACGGTGGTGGCCTGGCGCGGGTGGCCTTCGGAACATGGCGTCGCGCCTCCCGATGCACCGGTGACGCACGCGCGGGGTCCGGAACCGATCGCGTTGCGCGCGCTGTACATCGAGTACGCGCTAAACGCGGCCGGGCTGGTGCCACACATGATCTTCCTGGTGGATTTCGTGGCGCATGGGCTGGGGCAGGGCGTGCAGGTGGGCTCGGAGTTTTGGGTGCTGTTTGGGCTAGGGGCGCTGGTGGGCCCGGTGCTTACCGGGCACCTCGCCGATCGCACGGGTTTTGGTCCCGCCTTGCGCCTGGCGTATTTCATCGAAGCCGGGGCGGTGGTCTTGCCAGCGTTCGGACTGGATGGTGGCTGGCTGATGCTCTCCGCTGTGGTCGTTGGCGCCTTTACGCCAGGCATCGTGCCCTTGACGCTGGGGCGCATCCATGAACTTGTTCCGCATCAACCCGCGGCGCAGAAAGCAGCATGGGGTACGGCCACCACGAGTTTCGCGGTCCTGCAGGCAATCGCTGCGTATCTGATGTCTTGTCTGTTCGCCCACCGTGGTGCTGACTACCAGGCGATCTTCCTGATCGGCACGGCGGCGTTGAGTCTGGCACTGGCTCTCGACCTGGTGGTGGGTGTCACCGTACGGGGCAAACGATGAGCCCAGGGGTCAACAGCCGTGCTGGCATTCCCGTTGATCCAGGCCAGGATGCCAGGTGGTCCATGCGCGCCAAGTGATGTGATTGGGGGTCGCTTGCCATATAACCAGCCCGGTGGAAAATGCGCTGTCCCAGTGCTGCTCACTCGAGCTGGCCAGTCAGGCAGCGCTGCTTCTCGGGTGGCGCCCATACGGAACGGGCAAGCACCGTCTGCCGGAGCCTGGCATGCAGGCTGCGCACACACTCAGCGGGGCACGCATGTTCAAGCTGTCGCTTTGCATCGTGATCTGGGTGCTTGCCACCATGGGCAGCACGGCCGCACCAGTTACTCCTCCACTGGAGTTGGTCGTGCTGGGATCGGGTGGCCCAGGGGCGACAGGTCGCGCCGGCGCTGGATACATGGTGCTCGTTGATGGCGACCCCCGCATTCTGGTCGATGCCGGGCCGGGGACGTTTGCCCGCGTGGGCGAAGCGAAGCTGCCATTGGCCAAGACGGATATCGTCTTGCTGACACACCTGCACATCGATCACACCGGCGAGTTGCCCGGGATGTTCAAGGCGCGTGCGATCTCGAGCAACGCCCCGGTGAAGTTCAGCGTCTTCGGTCCGACCGGCCATCATGGCGAAGGCGACGAGGCCACTTTTCCGTCCACCAGCCGCTATATCGATCTGCTATTCGGCCCCGATGGTGCCTACAGTTACCTGCATGATTTTGCGGCGCCGATGACCATCCATGCGACGGACATCGATGCCTCTGGGAATGCCCCCACGGTGCCAGTGGTCATTTATTCGGAGCGCGGATTGAGCATCCGTGCACTGGCCGGCCATCATGGCGATGCGCCGGCAGTGATCTACCGCATCGACTATCGCGACCAGAGCATCACCTTCAGTGGCGACATCGATGCCAAGGGGATCGACAACCTGCGCCGCCTGGCCGCTGGCACCCGTCTGCTGGTTTTCAATTGCGTGGTCCTTGACCCGCCCGGTTCGCGCCCGCTGCTCTATACCCTGCACACGCCCCCGAGGACGATTGGCGCAGTGGCGGCCGGGAGCGGAATCCACAAGCTGCTGCTCAGTCACTTGTCGCCATCGATCGATGAAAACGAGGAGAGCGTCGAGGCATCCATTCGCAAGAACTACAAGGGCGAGATCGTATTTGCCAAGGACGGCATGCGACTGCAGCCCTAGCACGGGCAATGCGGGGTGCAGCCACCTTCGGTGCGCGACGGAAGGATGGCGCCGGACTCCGCGCCATCCTGACGATTCACTTTTGTTCCGCCTCACGCCGCTTGCGTAGTTCAGGCACGGGCAGTCCACCCCAGCCCCAGTTCTCAAGCTCCACCTCCTCGATCACCACGAAGGTGGAATCGAAGGGCTTCTTCAGCACGTCCAGCAAGACCTCGCTGACGCCCTTGATCACGGCGGCTTTTTCTTCGGCGGTGGCCGCGTCGCGACCCGGACCGGTACCCTCGCGGGTGATTTGGATGTTGACCATCGGCATGACACTCTCCTCGATGAGTTCGGGGGTGGGCGCGGCGCCCACCCCCTTGCTGGACTTAGTGACCGGCGCTCTGGCCGCCGTCGACGTGCAGGATTTCACCCGTCACGAAACGGGCTTCGTCAAGAAAGAGCACGGCGTCGACGATGTCCGCGATCTCGCCCATGTGGCCGACGGGGTGCAGGCTGGCGAGAACGTCGTGGGTTTCCGGTGCATGCAGCGGGGTCTTGATCACGCCCGGGGACACGGCATTGACGCGCACGCCACGCTTGGCGTACTCGATGGCCATCGACTTCGTCGCGGCGTTGAGGCCACCCTTGGTCATCGAGGCAAGCACCGAGGGCACGCCATCAATGGCGTGATCGACCAGGCTGCTGGTAATGCTGACCACATGGCCACTGCGCTGCTTTTCCATCTCGGCGACAGCGAGCTGGGTGATATGGAAGAAGCCCGTGAGATTCACGGCGATGTTGTTGGCGTAATCCTGCGTCGTGTAGGTGGTGAAGGGTTTGGCGGTGAAGATGCCGGCATTGTTGACCAAGGTATCGACGCGACCGAAGCGCGAAAGGGCCTCGACCATGATGCGCTCCGCCACGGCGCGATCGGCGATGTCACCGGCCACAGTGATCACGTCCGGATCGTTGGACGGCTTGATGGAGCGGGAGTTGGCAACGACGCGGTAATTGCGGTCGCGGAAGGCCCTGACGAGGCCGGCGCCGATGCCCTGGGATGCGCCCGTGATGATGGCGACTTTCTGCTGCTTGTTCATGGTCTGATTCTCTCGGAGAAGGAAGGGGCTGGATCGTGCAAGGAGCGGCATTGCTTTGGGATCAGTCGGGTTTGCTTGAAGGCTCCGGCCGCATCGGGGCGGTTCGCGAACGCTTGACCGGTGTACTCAGGAAACCCTCCTGATGTATCGCGGGTGTGTCTGCACACCCGACAAAACGCGTGGAATTGTGTAAGCCGTGTCGCTGGATACGTTCTGATGCAAAGATCAGGAGCGACCATGGATTCCTGTGGGACGCGGGGTGATCCGGCGGCGCGCATCGACGACAGCGCCGTCGTTGGCAGCGGCCGAATCCTGGTCGCGAATGTTTGCGACCGTGGCGGAAAGTGCTGGTGCCACGCATCGTGGCATTCGCTTCCACGCCCGAGCGTTTGGACGGGATCAGGGGCGAACGGGCCTTTAACCCAGGCACTTATGGCAGCGGGCACAGGACATGGGCCCGCCACCACGAGGCCTTCGATCACTTCGCGGGATCGTCGAGCAAGCCCGTGTAATGCGGAAGGTTCACTTCGACGTCGGGCTTGGTCTGCAAGCCGAGCTTCATCAACTGCTGGATGCGAGCCTGCGCTTGCGGGCGTTGCACCGAAGTAATGAACGAATCCCACTCGCCACCAAGCTCCTTGTCCGGAGGCAGGCTGACGATGTCCACGCGCTGCTTGATGTCGGCAAGGGTCTGCTTGTCGAACCTGGAGATGCGACGAGCGAGGTTGTCGACAAACCCGTCCAGCTCCGCGTCGGGGAAGGCGCGGTTCACGTAGCCATAACGCTCGGCGAGTTCGCCATTGATGTCATCGCCGCTGAGCAGCACTTCGAGCGCACGTCCCCGACCGATCAGGCGAGGCAGGCGAGCCATCGGGCCGCCACCCGGCGTGAAGCCGGCACCGATTTCGAACTGCGAGAGCACGGCTTTTTCGCGGCTGGCAAAGCGCATGTCGCTCGCGAGGGCGAGCTCGCTGCCGACGCCCGTGGCCCGACCGCGGATCAGCGCAATCGACACGACGGGTGCGCGGCTCAGGCGGGCCAGCATATCGGGGAGCGGCGGAAGTCCCGTGCGGCCCGGCGCCATGCTGGTGGTATCCGAAAGGGGCGGAACAAAGTTGTAGTGCGTCAGGAAGAAGCCCGGCACCGCACTATCGAACACCACGACCTTGACGCGCGGGTCGGTCTCGATCTGGGTGATTGCGTCGTTGAGCTGTGGAATCGTTTCCGGCCCGAAGATGTTGTAGGGCGGATTGTCCATCGTGATGCGCCAGTATTCGGGCGTCACGCGCGTAATGCGCACTTCCTGCTTGTGGCTGGGGTGGGCGGCGTGTTCCGTCGCCGGCGGAGAGGGCGCCGATTCGGCGGCACTGGCAAGAGCGGGGAGAGTGGCGGCCATGGCGCCGGCAACCAGTGCGGCGGCGATTGGGTGGAGTTTCATCGGAAAGACTCTCTGGGTGATGGGATGGATGGAATGCTCCGCCTGCGCATGCGCGATGAGAATCGACGTGGCTCGAAAGCCACTGTTCCGCCGGGCGGAAGAATCCGGTCCCGCGCACCGCATGCGGAGGAGGGTCGTATTACTCGCGTGGAATGAGGCCGGGCCAGACGAGGCCTGCCGTGTTGCTTTTGGGCCTCGCAGGCGGGCGGGTCTGCAGGCATCGGCGTGCGTACTGGAGTGGTGTCATGCCAACGGCGCGGCGAAAGTGCCGGGTCAGATGACTCTGGTCGGCAAAGCCGATCTCGACGGCGATATCACTTATCCGCATGGCCCGCTGGCGAAGCAATGCCTTCGCCTGCTCCAGTCGTGCGTGCAGCAGGTATTCCATCGGGCTGTAGCCGGTGCTGCGTCGAAACAAGCGCGCAAAATGGAAGCGGCTCATGCAGGCAGCCTCGGCGATTTCCTGTAGCGTCACTTTCTCGCCCAGTCGCTGATGGATAGCGTCCATGACCCTGCACAGGGAGGGATGCGGCAGGCCGCGGTTCCGGACGGCAGCTAGTCCCGGCGGGATGTGGCCATCGGCGCCGCCCCTTTCATGGTGGTCGCCGGGGCGCCTGCTTGCGCCGTCGTGGTGTTTGGCATCCAGGTAAGTCACAGGTCCCGTCCGGTGAGTCCGGCGCGCAAGTGCGCCGTGGTCGTGTTCGATATCCACACAAATCGTCAGCCTGTGGCGGCTCGGGTCGCTCTTGCTTCCCTCAAGGCGTCAAGCTGGCCACCAGGCCGTGGTCACGAGCTGCTGGCCGGCGGGCTCAGGAAACCGTCATGACGTATCCCGGATGTGTCATCTGCGGCGACGGGCGCGGCGAAGTGTGTAAGCGGCAGCGTCGGATACGTTCGGATACAAAAAAAGGTGTCGGCCCTGCTGCCGGTTCCATGGATCGGCCATCCGATCGCGAAGAACGCGCAACGACGCCTGCGCTGCCGTGCGTCGCCGTCGACGCATGCGCACTGCTGTTCTATGGCCCCGGTCTGGCCGTGTCTATGTTGCGCGAACGACAACACACGGGAGTACCCCAATGGAACGCAGCATCATTCACACCGAGCATGCGCCTGCCGCGATCGGTCCATACAGCCAGGCCGTGAGATGCGGCAACACGGTTTACCTTTCGGGCCAGTTGCCCATCTGTCCGCAGACGAAGCGTCCGGTGAACGACACAGTCGAGGCCGAAATCCACCAGGTCTTTCGCAACCTGAGGGCAGTGGCGGAAGCCGCCGGCGGTGATCTGTCGCGCATGGTCAAGCTCAATGCCTACCTTACGGACCTTGCTGACTCGCCCACCCTCAACGCCATCATGGGCGAATACTTCACGGCGCCTTACCCCGCGCGCGCCGCCGTGCGTGTTGCCGGCCTGCCGCAGGGCTTGCGCATCGAGGTCGAAGGGATCCTGCTGCTTGACTGATGCCGCAGGCATCCCACTCACCCGGCTACCACGGCAACGCCGGCGCACGCATGGCACATACCCGTGCCTGCGTGTCGCCGGCCGCATCGAATCAATCAGAAGAAAACAGCGTGAGCAGGACCGTCGCGGAACCCTTCGTGGAGACATTCGAAGCGGGCGCCGTTGCGTGCGGCGTCCAGCCAGTCCACGGATCCGGCCCGGATGGCGCTCGGCATGTGAGCGTGTCGCGCCGTACTTCGGTGCGCTTTCGCGGTGCATGACCGTGCGTGGCCATGCATCGTCCCGCATGCATGGCCACGATTTCGAGACAAGCGGGAGAGTCAGGCTGGATCGGTCGCCACAATGCGCTCGCCACGCGCCTCGATATCCGCGCCGGCCAGCAGGCAGAGATCTTCCCTGAAGCGCGCGGACACGAGCTGCACACCGACGGGCGTACCGTTCGCGCTGCCGGTGGCGACCGCCAGGCCAGGCAAGCCGACCGCCGGGAACGCGCGCAACAGCAGTTGCGCGTCCCACACGCGCCGGAAGCCTTCGGGTCCCTGCAGATCCAGGTCGTCCGGGAAGGGGAGTTCTGCGGATACAGGTACCAGCAAGACGGGGTGGCGCGCGAAGAACAACTGCCATTCCCGGGCGGCAGTGGCGCGACGCACGAGAGCCTTGGCCACGGCGTCTGGGGCCAGCGCTGCCACATGGTCGCGCACGCCTTCGACGACGACCCGCGCACCAGGGTCGCCATCGCGTTCCACCGCGGCGACCAGATTGGCGAAGCCGTCTCCAAGCCATAGATGCTCCTGGATTTCGGCGGCTTCGGTGACCGACGGCGTGTCGTGGATTTCCTCGACCTGCCAGCCGGCATCCGTCAGCCGCTCGCGTGCATCCCACAGGGCTGCCTCCACCTCCGGAGCGATGGCCATGCCGCCCGGGCGCAGGCATAGCGCGGCGTGCCTTGGCATGGCCGGACCAATCAGCGGCAGGTGGATGTACCAGGGGTCGCGCAAGTCAGCGGCCGACATCACCGAGAGGCCTAGCGCGATGTCTTGTATCGTGCGCGCCATGGGGCCGGTGGCGGACATCAGTTGCGGTCCGATGCCGCGTTCGGGCGAGGATGCGTTGTAGGCAGGCACGCGGCCAAAGCTGGGGCGCAGCCCGTGGATACCGCAGGCGTAGGCGGGATGGCGCAGCGAGCCACCGATGTCGGTGCCCAATGCAATGCTGCCGACGCCAGACGCAACCGCTGCGGCGCCGCCCCCCGATGACCCGCCCGGCGTGAGCCGCGCATCGCGCGGGTTGAGTGTCTTGCCGTGTATGAGGTTGCTGGTGAACCAGCGCAACGCGAACGTCGGTGAGTTGCTGCGACCCAGCATCACGGCGCCGGCACGCAAAAGATGGTCGACTGCCGGGCTGTTGGAGCGGGCGATCAGTTGCTCCTGCAGGTGCGAGCCGTTGGTGGTGGCGTAGCCTTCCGCATCGGTGTTGATCTTCACCGTGACCGGCACGCCAGCGAGCGGCCCGGGGTTATCGCCACGGGACAGCGCCGCGTCGACCTGGTCCGCCTGCTGAAGCACCTCGTCAGGGCGACTCTCCACGATGGCGTTAATGCGTGGATTGACGGCATGGAGCCGTCGCAAGGCATCTTCGGCCACCTCCCGCGCGGACACCTCGCGTGAGCGGACCAGCCCGGCAAGTTCACTCGCCGACTTGCGCCAGAGTTCAGTCATGTTGCCTCCAGGAATGGCTTGATCAAACGAAAGAAGAACGGTTGATCAAACTTAGGAGGCACCTAACTCAGCTCATAGAACACCTGTGCGCATCGGCTCGCCAGGCTTCGTCTCCATCTGCATGGCTATTTCCCCGGAGAAAGTCTTTCGAGGAAATCCATTTCCAGTTCACCCTCATAGGTCTCGGCTCCGACCTTCAAGGCTTCCTGCACGCGGGCCTGCGACACCTCGCTGGCGACGCTCAGATCGGACTCATGGGCTTCGACCAGCAGCCCCTCTGCCAGGGAGCCGAAGGTTCCCCTGTCTACAGCCGCCTTGGCGTGGGCGATGGCATGCGCCGGAAACGAGGCGATGCGGTGCGCAAGCTTTTCGACAAACGGCGTCAACTCGTCCGCTGGCAATGCCCGGTTGATATAGCCATAGAGCTCGGCCAGTTCAGCCGGGAAGTCATTGCAACCCAGGAGCACCTCCAGCGCGCGAGCCCGGCCCATGACGCGCGGCAAACGTTGCGTGGCGCCGCCGCCAGGGACAAGGCCCACCGCCACCTCCGGATGGCCAAAGACTGCTTTCCCTGACGCGGCAAAACACATGTCCGCAGCCAGCGCGATCTCGCTTCCGCCGCCCCGGCATCGGCCTTCGATTTTGGCGATCGTTACCTTGGCCATGTTCCTGAAGCGCTCACCGATCATCTGCGTAACGCGAAAGCTGCGCGTGTGCGACACGAATTTGGAAGCCGCGCCAACCCTGCCCAGGCCAGAGTGTGCAATGAAGAAATCGGGCAGGGCGCTCTGCAGGACGATCACCCGGACGTTCGGGTCGAGTTCGAGCTCCCTGCCGAGCCTGTCGAATTCCGGGGACAGCACTTCGTCAAGTAGATTGATCGGCGGATGATTGATGCTGACGAAGGCCACTCCGGCATCGAACGAAATCTGAAAACACTGGTAATCGCCATATGGCATGGCTTGGCTCCTTTTTCGTGATCGTCCCGGTCATGCCCGGCTTCCGCAGTAACCGCGTCTTCCGACTTCCATGGCCTGGTACGGCAAGGCGAGGTCTGGATGGACTTGCGAGCTGCCGTCAGTGCGCCTCCGGACGACTCAGTTCCTCGAGCAGAAAGACAAACGACTCATACGGTCGCCCGGTCGCATGCCGAAGGCCCATCTCACAGGTCCGGTTTGCCGAGATATAAGCCTCGGCCGGGTTTGCATCGACAATGGCCTTGACCTCGAGGGTCGGCAGCCACTGTGTCGATGATCGTGCCGGAGGCTGTCACGAACGTCATCGCCGCGGCGGTCTGATACGCGTCGTTCTTGACCGTGCAGCGCACGTCACCGGAGTTGTTGGCCGGCACGTCGCCGATCGTGCCATCGATCAGGGAGGCAGACACCGCGTCGCTCATGGGCGGCCCATTGCTCCGCCCTATGCGCGCAGGGGTCACGGAAAACAGTTTTCTCATGGCGGTGCATCCCCTGCTGAATCGCGCTGGACGGGATTGCTCAGGACACCCATCCGCTCGATCTCCACTTCGAAGACATCGCCCGGCTGCATGAAGACCGGTGGTTTCCGCGTGGCTCCGATGCCGCCAGGCGTCCCGGTGATGATCACGTCGCCCGGCTCAAGACTGATCGCGACGCTGATCATGTCGATCAGTGCGGGGACATCGAAGATGAGCAGCTCGGTCGACGAGTCCTGCATCACCTGACCGTTCAGGCGGCCCTGGATGCGCAGGCCGCGGGCGCCCGGTGGCAGGGCGTCGGGCGTCACCAGCCAGGGGCCGAACGCCCCGGTTCCGTCGAAATTCTTGCCCATCGTCCATTGCGGCGTACGCATCTGAAAGTCGCGGATCGTCGCATCGTTGAACAGGGAGTAGCCCGCCACGTGGTCGAGGGCGCTCTGGCGGCTGATGCGGCGGCCGCCCTTGCCGATCACCACGGCAAGCTCCGACTCAAAGTCCAGCGCGGGCGATTCGGGTGGGAGGCGGATGGGTTCGCCGTGCGCGATCAGGCTTGTCGCGAAGCGCGCGAAGATTTCCGGATAGACGGGTTTCTGGAGGCCGCTTTCCTCGAGGTGGTCATCGTAGTTCAGGCCGACGCAGAGGATCTTCGGTGGCGTTGGTACCGGAGGCAGCAGCCGGACTGCGCTCAGATCGATGGCGCGCTCGGGAAGGAGTTCCCTGCCTATGCGCAGCAGATCCGCGCCTTGCGCAATGAGTGCCGGCAGCATGCCTGGAAATCCGTCTTCGTGCTCGACCAGGCCGTGCCAGCCCGAGCCTTCATCGGCCGCAATGCCGGCGACGCCACCCATCTCGAAATGGACGAGGCGCATGGGCTTCTCCTTTTGAGGCGGTGATTGAGAAGAGCGTCGTTTCCGCTCGGTGCTGCGAGGCTGGGGTCGAAACGATGGCGCCACCCATGGGGCCGCCCAACGTGTTGGATGTCCGCGAGCCGCAGATCGGATCGAATGCGTGTCGCGAGGCGGGACGCGATTCGATGTGCGCGGACAATCGACCGGGCAGGGCGGAGGCGCTTGCCATCGTGGGTTTCCTCGCGGCCCTCGCGTGGCCGCGGCATGGAAGAAGCTCGTCAACCCACGCTAGCGCAGCCCGGAACCGCTTGATTGTACGCAATGGCCTCGCTATGTATAAAAAACAGGCGGCTCGGCAGGAGACCCCGGAACGAGCCGGAACGAGCTCCGGTTCCGGCCCGCCGAGGTGGGCGACGGAAGTGGCGAAAGCGAGCCTGAGCCCGCGTCCGCCATGGCCCGGAGCCCATTAGCCAGTCAGGCGCCGAGGTGTGCCGAGGTGGTCAACACGATCTTGCCAAAGTGCACGCCCGAGTCGATCAGCTCGTGGGCTCCGCTGGCGTGTTCGAGCGCGAAGGAGCGATAGACCTGCGGCTTGAACTGCCCTGCATCGATGAGCGGCCAGACTTGCGCCTCCAGCTCGGCAATGATGGCGGCCTTCTCCTGGTAAGTACGCGAGCGCAGCGTCGAGCCAACGAGGGTGAGGCGCTTCGACATCAGCGGGAACAGGTCGAGCTCCTTGGCCGGGCCCTTGAGCACGCTCACCTGGACGATACGTCCATTCAGCGCCGCGGCCTGGAAGTTTCGCGCCACGTAGTCTCCCGCAATGATGTCGAGGATCACGTCCACGCCCTTGCCATGGGTGAACTCTTCAACCTTCGTGACGAAATCCTCTTCAAGAAAATGGATCGCGTGATCTGCGCCAAGCAACAGACTCGCCTCGCGATGCGCCTCGGAGCCCACGGTGGTGATGATCTTCGATGCCCCCATGGCCTTCGCAATCATGGTCGCGGTGGTGCCGATGCCGGAGGCGCCGCCGTGAATCAACACCGATTCACCCGCCTGCAGCTTGCCGCGCTGGATCAGGTTCATCCATACCGTCATCAGCGTTTCCAGCATCGCCGCGGCCTCCGTCATGCCGAGGCCGGCCGGCAGCTTCATGGTGACGTTCTGATTGGCTACCGCATACTCCGCGTAGCCGCCTCCCGTGACGAGCGCACAGACCAGATCGCCGCGCTTGAACCGCTGCACGGCCGAACCTGCCGCGACGACCTCACCGGCGATTTCGAGCCCCGGTATGTCGGATGCGCCCGGCGGGGGTGCGTACAGGCCCTTGCGCTGGAATACGTCGGGTCCGTTCACGCCCGCGGCATGGACCCGGATCAGCACTTCGTCCGCGCCGGGCTGCGGCACCTGCCGCTGCGCCGGGACCAGCACTTCAGGGCCGCCGGGGCGGCTGATTTCAATCGCCGTCATGGTTGCCGGCACGGATGAGAGAGCGTCGAACATGGGGAGCCTCGCGACTAGCTGAGTGATTGTTGCCAGGCAAAAGCATATGCTTGCCTGGCGATGAATTCGCGCAGCGATTTCCACATCGTCGAATGCAAATTTGCATCACTGCCAGGGCCTCCCCGTGAACTGGGACGACACTCGCATCTTTCTCGCCATCCAGCGCGAACGCAGTTTGCGCGGCGCGGCGCGGACCGTGGGGCTCGACCAGGCGACGGTGGGCAGGCGTCTCGCGGCCCTTGAGCGAGCTCTTGGAGCCACTTTGTTTTTGCGCACATCGAGCGGCTATGCGCTGACTTCGGTGGGCGAGATTGCGCTGCGTGCAGCGGAAAAGATGGAGCAATCAGCCAACGACCTCGTTCGGCAGACCCAGGGCGTTGACGAGCGCCTCGCCGGCGAAGTCCGAGTGACGACGACCGACTCGATCGGCCTCGAATTCGTGATGCCCGCGATTCGGAGCCTGCACGAAGAACACCCGAACGTACGCGTGCTGCTGGACACCTCGACGCAAGTTCAAAACCTGGCGAAGCGCGAAGCAGATATTGCCGTGCGCACGATACGGCCCGAGAACCCCGATCTTCTCGCCCGCAAGCTGGCAACCTGGCCGATGGGGCTCTATGCGTCGGCCGACTATCTTGAACGGCATGGCGAGCCCGTTCCTGGCACGGCTTTCGAAGGGCACGACATCGTGTGCTACCTGCCGTATATGCAGGCACGCCGACAACTGACGCTGGCGGGTGAGCCTATCCTTGGCGGGCGGATCGTGGGCGGTTTGAACTCGAGCCTGACGCTACGCGCGGCCGTGCGCGAGGGGCTTGGCCTTGGCGAACTCCCCGTGCCGATCGCTGAGCGCGACGGCCTGGTCCGCATCTGGCCGGACCGCTCCAGTGCATCACCGTATGAAGTGTGGATGGTCACGCACAAGGATCTTAGGCATACCGCGCGTGTCGTCGCCATGATTGACCACATCGTGCGGGTATTCGAAGAGACACCGCTCGCACATGGCTCGCAAGGCTGAGGGCGGCGCTGGCTGGGCGTTACCTCGGCCTGGCTTGATGCGAAGCGTCGGGACCGAAACGGTCGGTCAGGCGATCAGGGTGATTGAGACCGTCCATGAGGGCCGTGGTCCGGCGTTTGGCCAGTCGATGGATGGGTTGCCGGCCGGCGACAGGACACGGCATTCCCATGGCCTGTCATTACGCCAGGGTTGACCTCGCGCCTCTGCCCCTGGATCGCTTGCTCTTGTGTCCCTTGATCACCTGGATGTCTTCAGGCGCCAGGATCTCTCCGGCGGAATTGAGGATGCTGAGGCGAGCGATGGGCAGGTTCTCATGATCCCGGACCACGGTCATCTCTTCACCATCTTCGAAGAGATGGTCTTCGCCCCATTGACGCAAGGCGAACAGGATCACACGCAGTTGACGCCCTTTCTCGGTGAGGTGGTATGTGCTGCGGGCGCCGCCATCGGCGGCTGGACGCTTTTCGAGGACTCCGTTGGCAACGAGCATGCGCAGACGTTCGCTCAGGATGTTCTTGGCGAGCCCCAGGCTCGTCTGAAACTCGCTGAAGCGGGTCTTTCCGGCAAACGCGTCGCGGACGATCAGCATCGTCCACCAGTCGCCAATCGCATCGAGCGCCCTGGCGACAGGGCAGGTGGCCTTCTCTAGACGTACGCGCCGCATGATCCGGGCACTCCCGCAGGCATTGTGCAGAGACTAGCACAAAGAGGTTGCATTATAAAACTCTCTGCCGTATAAGAGGTTTAATTACGAAACCGTATGTGGCAGTCTCCCATGTGGATCATGCAGGGCGCCGAAGCGAGCAGAACGCCAAGTCGTTCCAGGTGTCGAGCCGGGGTCACCCCGATCGGGCTTGGTTGACATCCCTTGATTTATCCGCCCGGTCACGCGCGCAGAGCCACCTGCCGGGCAATCGAGGCATCCAGCGGATGGCAGCCCTTCCTCTCATGGACGCCCAATGCATCAACTCTGGAGACTGTCGTGATCAAGCTGCAAAAACTGTTAGTCGGCGCCATGCTGTCGGTCATCGCGGCCACGGCGGCACACGCCGATTCGACGCCCGTGGCGAAGGACATTGTCCTCGTGCACGGCGCATTCGTGGATGGCTCGGGTTGGCGGGCTGTCTATGAAATCCTGAAGAAGGACGGCTTCCATGTCAGCGTCGTGCAGGAGCCGCTCACCGGACTGGCCGAGGACATCGCGGCCACCAGGCGCATCATCGATCAGCAGACGGGGCCGGTCGTGCTGGTGGGGCACAGTTACGCCGGCTCCATCATCACCGATGCCGGCACCGATCCCAAGGTGCGCGCGCTGGTCTATGTTGCTGCGTTCCAGCCTGACGCCAACGAATCGATCGGCCAGCTGGTCTCGAAGTTTGCTCCGCCCAACGATGCCGTGCAGGCCACGCCGGACGGCTTCCTCTACGTCGACCCGGCCAAGTTCCATGCCACCGTTGCCGCGGATCTGCCGCCGTCGGCCATCGAGTACCTGGCCAACTCGCAGCAACTGGTTTCCGCCAAGGTATTTGCCGCGCAAACGTCGGTTGCCGCCTGGCGCGTCAAGCCGAGCTACGCCATCCTGACCACCCAGGACCATGCCATCAACCCGGAACTTCAGCGCTGGATGTACAAGCGCTCCGGCGCGAAGGTCACCGAGGTCAACGCCAGCCATGCGGTGTACGCGTCCCAGCCGGACGCCGTCGCCCGGGTCATCGAGACGGCCGCCCGGCAATCGAACTGACCGTTTGTCCACCACGCAACTCTTGGCACCCGGTCGAAGGCTCGCCATCGCCAGTGGATGCAGAAAGGGGACTGGCTTCGCCAGTCCCCCATGGTGCGAACGTACGGGCAGGGAAGGGGCGGTCGGCCTTCCGCGCCGTATTACAGGTGATCGGCATCGATCACGGCCTGCGTGAACGCTTGCGGTGCTTCTTCCGGCAGGTTGTGGCCGACGCCACCGGGCACCAGGCGGAACTGATACTTGCCCGCGAACCTCTTCGCATAGGCTTCTGGCTGCGGGTGCGGTGCGCCATTCGCATCACCTTCCAGGGCGATCGTCGGAACCGTGATCGCCGAGAATTGAGCTAGTCGCTTTTCCATGGCGTCGTATTGCGTTTCGCCCTTGGCGAGATCCAGGCGCCAGCGATAGTTGTGGATGGCGATGGCTACCTGATCCGGATTGTCGAGCGCGGCTGCACTTCGCTCGAAGGTGGCATCATCAAAGTTCCATTTCGGCGAGGCCAGTTGCCAGATCAATTTGGCGAAGTCATGGCGGTATTTGTCATAGCCGACGCGACCGCGCTCGGTGGCGAAGTAGTACTGGTACCACCATTGCAGCTCGGCCTTGGGCGGCAGCGGGGTAGCGCCGGACTCCTGGCTGCCGATCAGGTAACCGCTCACCGTGACCAATGCTTTCACGCGTTCCGGCCACAGCGTTGCCACGATGTCTGCCGAGCGCGCACCCCAGTCAAAGCCGCCCAGCACGGCGTGCTTGATCCGCAAGGCATCCATGAAGTCGACGAGATCCTTGGCCAGTGCGGCAGGCTCACCGTTGCGCACGGTGCTGTCAGACAGGAAGTGGGTGTCGCCGTACCCACGCGCATAGGGGACAAGCACCCGGTAGCCTTTCGCCGCCAGCGCAGGCGCGACCTGTTCAAAGCTATGGATGTCATAGGGCCATCCATGCAGCAGGATCACCACCGGACCGTTGGCCGGACCCATTTCTGCATAAGCGACGTCCAGTACGCCGGCGTGGACATGCTTCAGCGGACCCCAGGGATCCTGCGCTGCGGCGAGCGGCGCGGACTGCTGATGCAACGGGTCCTCAGCGTGTGCGGCCGTGGCAAGGCTTGAAAGGCTGAGGGCAAGTGCGGCGGCGAGCGCCAAATGCGTGTGCTTCATGGTGATTTCCTGGAATGCGTGCTGGTGACGGGCGAGGACAGAAGCGCATGGAAGACCGCCTTGGTGGGAACGCTGCGGCAAGGCGTCACTCGGTGTGCACAGGAAACCGCGGCGACGTATCCCGGCTGTGTCCGGGAGCGCGCCGGAAGTCTGAAAACGTGTAGCAGGCGGGTCCTGAAACATTTCGATACAAAACACGCCGCCAGAGCCGGGGCACCGAGAGCTGGGTCGGCGCCTTGATGGAGTCGCGGATGCCCGGCCACCGGATCCAGGCAGGCCTGCGGCTCGCAGGAAGCGTCGCCGTGAACATGCTGGTCTTCATGACGGGGATCTGTTCAGGTTGAGCTGTAACCAGGACTGTCTTCACTGCGAAGCCTTAGCTATGAAGACATCAAAACGTGCAGTGATTGCCCTTGCACCGGGTACCGGGAACGGCTTCCCCGGGACTACGCCGTCGTCGGTCGACGCAAGCGGCGCGCGTTTGTGCTGACCGGCACATCAGTTGCCGTGGCGGCCGATGCCCGAAGTCGACTCGTCGTCATGCATGGATCCTTGCCAAAGCCTTTATCAATGACGCGCAACCAAGCCCCTTCGGCCCATGGCCCCGCCGCCAACCTGCCTGCCACTTGCACCGACCGCATGGTCGGGCGGACGCATGATCGTGTGCTTGCGTCCCATGATGGGACTCGAACGGGTCCACTCAGCCAGGCATTCCATCGCGAGACCAGCAGACCCGTCGACGCGCACCAGGCGAATCTCTTCGACCCCCATCAACTTGCCCGCGCAGGCAGTCACCCGCAGGACGATTCGAGCATCGGACACATGGGCATGGCGGCGGTCACCACGGTTCCGGATCATGGGGTCGACGAGGAATCCGGGGCGGTGATGGCCTTCGACCCGAGGCAGGAACGCCTCAGCGGTCATCTCACGGAGCACTTCAAGATACTTGCCTCGATCTCGCACGATCTGCAGACACCGATCACCCGCATGCGCCTGCGCGTCGAGAGGCTGGACGATTGCGCGGAGCAGCAGAAGATCGTCGGCGATCTGCGTGAAATGGAGCATCTGATTCGCGAGGGTGTGGCCTACGCGCGGGGCACGCTCGGTGGCGAAAAGGCACGGGTCAAGATGGATCCGGTGGCCTTTCTGGAGAGCCTGGTCTTCGACTATCAGGACATGGGCCGAACCGTATCGCTGGTTGCATCCGCCGGCGGTCACGTCACGACTTGCCCCCATGCGCTGCGGCGCGTCCTCGGCAATCTGATCGACAATGCCATCAAGTACGGCGGAGCCGCTGAAATTGGCGCACATCGGGATTCACGCGGCGCCTTATGCCTGACCGTATCCGACCGGGGCCAGGGCATTCCTGAAAGCGAACTCAAGGAAGTGCTCAAGCCCTTCTATCGGCTTGCCGTTGCGCGCGAAAGTGACATCAGCGGAGCCGGGCTTGGCCTTGCCATTGCCGCCCAGTTGATAAGCTCGATAGGTGGCACGCTGTCCCTGTCCAATCGCAGCGGCGGTGGTCTTACGGCTGCCATAACGCTGCCCTAGAACGGTGAAGCAGCCAGATCATGGAGCTGTGCGCCACGACGTTCCTTTCTCCAGGCGTCGTGGCCACGGCACATGCATCCCTTGATGCCTTCAGATTCGCCGCACGGGATCGGGCTTATCGGTCTGCCGCATATCGCGACGCAGGGATACTGCTCGACAAATGCGGGGACATCGTTCGCCTGGCGGATTCGTAGGCATCCCACTCTTCGCCGGCGTGCAGCGCGGGGATCGTCACCAGTTCGCCGCGATCGAAGCCGGTCAGTGACGCGTCGACCATATCTTCTGCGGACATGACGATGCCCTTGGGCAGATGCTCGAGCGGCAGGCCGCCAACCTCCCAGAAATCGGTCGCGGTTGCGCCGGGTAGCACGGCTTGTACCTGGATCCCTTTCGCCGAGAGTTCATGGTGCAAAGACTGACTGAAGGCGAGGACGAAGGCCTTGCTGCCGCCGTAGACGCCGTTGAGCGTCTCCGGCGAAATCGCCACGATGGACGAGATGTTGATGATGGCGCCCTTGCCGCGTGCGACAAAGCCTGGAACGGCGGCATAAGTAAGGCGAGTCAGCGCGGTGACGTTGAGGTCGATCAGTCGCGTCATGGCATCCACGTTGCTATCAAGCAGGGGGGTGTGGGTGCCCACGCCCGCGTTGTTGACCAACAGCGTGATACTGGCGTCCTGCTTGAGCTTTTCTTCGACCGCGGCAAGTGCGACACGGTCATTGAGGTCCGCGTCCAGGATTTCGACGCTCCGGTGGGTTTCGTTGGTAATGCGCTCGGCAAGCCTTGCCAGCCGGTCGCGGTTACGGGCGACCAGGATCAGGTCGTAGCCTCGGCGCGCCAGGCGCTCGGCGTAAACTGCACCGATGCCGGACGATGCGCCCGTAACAAGGGCCGTACCTTGATGTTTCGTATTCATGAATGTCACTCCGCCTGGGGTGGTTGATCAGGATGAGGCCATTCTGGGCCTGCTTCGGCATGGCATAAAGGACGTCGATAGTGCTAATTTAGGACATGGCAAGAACAGAGGTGGCCCATGCACCGAATCGGCTTTCTGCTCAGCGACGGCTTTCAGGTGATGGCGCTCGCCCCGCAAGCGGTGTTCGAGTGCGCGAACACGATCGTGGGCGAAGCGTTCTACAAGATCAGCAATTTTTCGATCGACGGAGGAGAGGTCCGCTCGTCACTCGGACTGCCGGTGAGCACGCGCTCGCTGCGTGGACGGATCGACGTGGACACCTGGATGGTTGCCGGCGTCATCGATCCACTCAACTCGCCCCCTGCCGAGGGCGTCGTCGCGTTCCTCGGAGGCAGGGCAGGGAAGCGGGCGCGGCGAATCGCCGGCATTTGCACCGGTGGATTCGTGCTGGCCGAAGCAGGCTTGCTGTCCCAGCGGCGCGCCACGACCCACTGGATGTTCGGGCGCGAGATGCAGAAGCGCTTTCCCGACATCCACGTCGAGGAAGATCGCATCTATATCGTCGATGGGACGATCTGGACGTCTGCGGGAATGACGGCCGGCCTGGATCTTGCGCTGGCGATGGTCGAGAAGGACCTGGGTGAGGAAACCGCGCGCTCGGTGGCCCATGGCCTGGTCATGCCGCAGCGACGGGCCGGCGGCCAGTCGCAACATTCGGAGATGCTCGAGCTTGCTCCCAAGTCCGATCGCATCCAGGGCGCCCTGAACTATGCGCGCGGGCATCTCAAGCATCCACTGAGCGTCGAGGAACTGGCGGAGAAGGCTCACCTCAGCCCGCGCCAGTTCAGCCGGGTGTTCACGCTTGAAACGGGACAGTCTCCGGCGAAGGCCATTGAGAGGCTGCGACTTGAGGCGGCACGACTGATGATCGAGCAGAGCCGTCATCCACTTGACGTCATCGCCAAAGAGACCGGCTTTCGCGACCGTCGCCATATGCGGGAAGCCTTCATGCGCGGTTTTGGGCTTCCGCCTCAGTCGGTTCGGCGCGGCGTGTCGGCCCATGGCCCGTAAGTGCGGGTCACTTCGGCCAAAGGCGACAGACCGCGCAATCTGGCGAAACAGGCCTATGTCGCGTGGTGCGACGAGGTGGAGCAAATGATCGCGCGAACGGCTGCGTGAGGCCCGTCAGTCGGGCAGGAACTTCGCCACGCCCAGCTGCAGGCCCTTGCCCGGCAGGGCCATCAGCGTGGAGGTGCCGTGCGCGACCAGTTCGCCCGCCTCGTCGAGTATGCGGGCTTCGGCATAGCTGATCTGCCGGCCGGGACGCAGGCAGCGGCCCTCGGCGCGCAGATGGCCGCGCGTCGCTGCCTTCAGGTAGTTGAGCTTGAGATCGACGTTCACCAGGCCGGCATCTTGGGGCAGACGCAGGAACGCGGCCCAGAACGTCGCGGTATCGATCAGCGTGGCCAGAACGCCCCCATGCACAATGCCAAACGGCTGCAAGTGGCGTTCGGCCAGGTCCAGGCCAATGACGCAGCTGTCGATCTCGAGCGCGTCGATGACCATGCCGATGAGGTGAAGGTAGGGCGACTCGCGTACGCTCTCCTGCACGGCCCGAATATAGGCTGGATTGGCTTTCATGGGTCCGGCTCGCAACGGGAAGATACGCAGCTTAAACCATGAACGGCGACGTCGTTCAATCGTTGCGACGTGCGACTCACTCGTTCAGGCCGTCCAGAAAACAGGAGCGAACGAGCTGCATGCAGGCCTGCGTGGCATGCGGATCCGTAGGTTGGCGAGTCCGATGCACGCAGCTCATGCTTGCGTGCAGTGGATCGGGCGACATCTTTCGCCCCATCAGGAAAGACTGCTCATCGGTATGCCAGGGCGAATGATGCGCGGCTGGCTGGTCCCACTCAACACCGCGGTTCGGAGAATGCCGCCAAGATCGCTGAGGATGACTTCATCGTGCGCAGTGTCAAGGGCCAGGTCGATTCCTTCCTGCAGGTCTGACAGCAGGGTTTCGATCTTCCCTGGAATCCCATTCGTGAATCGGCAACGATTGAGCGTGCTTCCCTGCGACATGGACCCGCGATCCGTCCAGTAAAGCGCATTGCTCGCCACGTCCCATTCAAGATCGATGGGCTCGGGCAAGTTGTCGAGCAGCACACGCAAATCGGTACGCCTGGCAGGATTCATGCCCTTGGGAAGATCCATTGGCGCGCTAAAGATGCGCCCTCTACCACCCTTGGCCGGTCCCATCTGGGTCCAGAAGATCTGGCCTCCATGACGGTCAAGCGCGATGCCAGCGCAATGGTTCCGCTCATCCGCGCGATCGGATTGGGTGACTCCGGTCTGGACCAGGACGGTCACATCGGAGCCATCAAGCCGCGACCGCATGACGCGCATTCCTTCGCGATCGCACCAATAGATCAGCCCGGCGTCAACATCCAGTTGCATTTGCTTTGGCGTATAGGTTGCGCCTTTCGGCACGATGACTTTCCTGTTGGCGCCATCGAAGTCGGCGCGCTCGATGAAGCCATCGTTCTTTGACCAGTCCGCGCCGGTATTTGTCCAGTAGACGTGGCTATTCACATAGTCAATGGCGATACCCTCCGGTGTCCCGCCCTGCTTGTCGAACAGGGCGTCCAGAAGTCGACCCCGCACAGGTGCGGAAAGCATGTGCGCGGAAACGGCATGAAGGACAAGAAGGCTGTTGCTCATGGTGGATCCCTACGGAAGTCACATGGGTACAAGACGGCTTGTCCCTTGCAGTTGAACAGGTCCGGCCAAAGTCAGGTGATGAAGTGCGGCCAGGACGTTGGTCGGTCGGATGCGCCATGACTTCGCTTCCTCTGGCAATCATTCGTGCGCGAATGGTGACAAGGCACGTACCTTGCCTCGGGACTCATGGCCATTCTTAATGGGGATGCTGAACGTGTGCGTATCACCGTTGAAAGGAGCGCCGCGTGCTTCCGATGTTCCCATGGCTGAGTGGCACAGCTGCATGAGGCGCGGCCCAATGATCGCCGCCATAGTGGTCGCAAAGGACGAGGCGCAACAGAAAAGTCTCGAGGAGCCGATGCATGCCGCGCTCAACAAGCACCTCGGCGGTGACCCCGCCAAGCTCACGAATGCATGTCTCGCTCCACCATTCTTCGACCCTATCCACAGCGGGCTCGATAAGCATGGCGAGTGCGAAAAGGTGTTGCCGCATGTCGCTTACCCCAACGCCTGGCTCCTGCAGCGCGACGGAAGGTGCCGGATCGGTAGCGGCGGTATGTCTCGCCAAATTTGACATGTTCATGCATTCACCTCTGACGTTCTATCAGCAAGGATGGGCACGGATAGGCTATGTGCCGGGCGTTTGCCCTGGCCTGACAGGCTCCTGACAATCCTGTAAGAAGAGCAGCGGGCATCATGCGGTCGCCACGCCGCGAGAGGACCGATGAGCCCACTGGAAAGCAAAGACGAGGACGAGGTGACCAGTACCTGAAGAAGGGGTTCGAAGACGGCGACCCCACCATCAAGTGAAGGTCACTGGTTGGGATGAGGTCCGCTTACGCCCCCAACGGACCGCATGGGGTGGAGCGGAGCACCCGGGTGCCGACCCATGTCGTCCGTGAGGGCTCGAAGCATCCTGTGGCTGCGATCGGTGCGCCCGGCACGTCACTGGCAATAATGATCAAGCGCGGACAGGATTCGCCAATCGCTCCTGCCAAACCATCCCTAGACTCCGCCCCTGACTCGCTGCTCGGTCTGGAACCTGTTCCGTGAATCCGGTCGCGTGACGCCACCAATACCGTAGTTGACCGCCTGCGACGGCACCGTCGCGACCTGGCGCAGTCGACCTTGGTGTCCCTCGACTTCCGACCGGGTGAACGACGAGCCATGGGCGCAACGAACAACATCTTCTCCGGCCTCAAGGTGGTGGATCTGGCGAGCTATATCGCCGGACCTGCCGCCACGACCATCTTGTCCGACTTCGGCGCCGACGTGATCAAGGTGGAGCCGCCAGGCATCGGCGATCCCTACCGGCTGTTCTACGCCACGCCACCGAATCCCGTGTGCGAGCGCAATTACGCGTGGCAATTGACCAATCGCAACAAGCGCAGCATCGTGCTTGACCTGAAGAACCCGGCCACGCGGCGGGTGCTGGAGCGGCTGGTGCGCTGGGCCGATGTGCTGGTGACCAACTATCCGCCCAAGGTGAAGCAGGCGCTGGGACTCACTTACGAGCAGGTTGGTCCGCTCAATCCGCGCCTGATCTATGCGGATATCACGGGTTACGGCGCCGAGGGGCCGGAAGCCGACAAGCCAGGCTTCGACATCACGGCGTACTGGGCGCGCACGGGGCTCATGCAGGTGACTCACGACGAGGACAGCCCGCCCACGCTGCCCATTCCGGGCATCGGCGACCACGCCACTGCCAGCACACTGTACTCGGCGATTGTCACCGGCCTGTACCGGCGCGAGAAGACCGGGCAGGGCGGTCACGTCGGCACCTCGCTTATTGCAGAAGGCACGTGGGCGGCGGCGACGTGGATCGAAGGCGGTCTCAACGGCGCCAAGTTTTTTGGCCAGCACAACCGCAAACGCCCGCCCAATGCGCTGCTCAATCCGTATCGCACGGCCGACCAGCGGTGGCTGCTGCTGGTCGCCGCGCAGCGCAAGGATTGGCCGGGCTTCCTCGCAGCGATCGGCATGCCGGAACTCGAGCACGATCCGCGCTTCGCCGACGCCAAGCTGCGCGGGCAGAACGCGACGGCGCTGGTGGACATCCTCGACCCGCTCTTCGCCAGCCAGCCGCTCGCACACTGGAAGAGCGTGCTCGACGCGGGGCGCGTGATCTACAGCGTTGTGCAGATTGCCGAAGAGATCATCCACGACCCGCAGATGCATGCGAACAAGATCTTCGTGCCGCTGGATGATCCTTCCATCGGCGCGACGCATACAGTCAGCAGCCCCATTCATGTCGCTGGCGTAGACAAGGTGCCGCCGCGGCGCGCGCCGGCATTGGGTGAACATAGCGCCGACGTACTGCGCGAACTCGGCTTCGCGCCCGGCGAGGTCGATGAATTTGTCGCTGCACCCGTCACAGGCGACGTGCCCTGAGCGCCTGTCCCACCGCGACCCATCCCGTCTGTCCCATCCGCCCAGGAACTTCCGCATGACCCCTTCCGCCGCCCCCGCCGAAAAGATCGCACCGCCGCTACCCGAGGCCAATGGCGATTTCTACCAGGTCGCCCAGACCCTGTCCGCGGAGGACAACGCGGTGCGCCTGAGAGTGCGCGAGTTCATGGAAAGGGAAGTGCAGCCCATCATCAGCGACTATTGGGAGCGTGACGAGTTCCCGTTCGATCTGCTGCCAAAGTTCAGCGCGCTGGGCATTATGGGCTTGCCTTACGAAGGTTACGGCTGCCCTGGCAAGAGCACCACGCTGATGGGTTTCGTGATGATGGAGATGGCGCGCGTGGATGCGTCGATCTCCACCTTCTTCGGCGTGCACACCGGCCTGTCGATGGGCTCGATCTATCTGTGCGGTTCCGAAGAGCAAAAGCGCAAGTGGCTGCCGCCGATGGCCGCGCTGGAAAAGGTCGGCTCGTTCGGCCTGACCGAGCCGGACGTGGGCTCGGGCACCGCCGGTGGCCTGACCACCACCGCCAAGCGCGAAGGCGATAGCTGGGTGCTCAACGGCCAGAAGAAGTGGATCGGCAACTCCACCTGGGGTGACATCACGATCATCTGGGCGCGTGACGTGGATGACAACCAGGTCAAGGGCTTCATCGTGGAAAACAAGACTACGCCGGGTTTCCACGTCGACAAGATCAAGCACAAGATGGCACTGCGCGTGGTGCAGAACGGCCTGATCACCATGCAGGACTGTCGCGTCCCCGAAGCCAACCGCCTGCAGCACGCCAACAGTTTCAAGGACACGGCACGGGTACTTCGGCAGACGCGCGCCGGCGTGGCCTGGGAATCCGTCGGCTGTGCGACCGGGGCTTACGAGCACGCGCTGCGCTACGCGCAGCGGCGCAAACAGTTCGGCAAGCCGATCGCCAGCTTCCAGCTGGTACAGGACCTGCTGTTCCGCATGCTTGGCAACATCACCTCGACCCAGGCGCTGTGCCTGCGCCTGTCGCAATTGCAGGACCAGGGACTGATGCGCGACGAACACGCCTCGCTGGCCAAGGGCGTGTGCACCGTGCGCATGCGCGAGACGGTGGGCTGGGCGCGCGAACTGCTTGGCGCGAATGGCATTTTGCTGGACCAGCACATCGGACGCTTCGTCGCGGACGCCGAGGCGCTCTATTCCTACGAAGGAACGCGCGAAATGAACGCGCTGATCGTCGGTCGGGCGGTGAGCGGGTTCAGCGCCTTTGTCTAGAACCGTCGCTTGCCCATGCCATCAGGCCATGCGTGGCAGGCCCGCTTGTTCGAATGCCCCACGGGATGTCTTCGCTTCGATGGATGGGCCACCTGCGGCGAGCCATGCATCGGGTTGATCAACAATTGCCCGATCGAAGCAGGAATCTTCAATCAGTGCATGTCGATGATCGCTACATTGGTTGCTTGCACGTCCAAGGCTGGGCCAAACGGGCAGCAGGCGCAGCCTTTACGTGGACAGTATCACCTCATCTGACATTTGGAGATTTTCATGCGTAAGTTCGGTTTGGCGGCCATGGCTCTAGGCTTCGCTAGTATCCTTGGCACGTTCTCAGCTTCCGCCGTACAGGCAGCTGACGCTGGTGTGACCTGCCATATGAGCTTTGGCTTGTCGGGCTGGTCGGTGATCTACAAGCATGCATCCGGTACCGGAGTAGTGACGTGCAGCAACGGTGAGCATGCCAATGTGAAGATCACGATGAACGGTGGCGGCCTTACAGCTGGCAAGTACCGCATCAACGACGGCAAGGGCGAAATCACTGACGTGCGCGGTATTGCTGACGTATTCGGCGATTACGCGCAGGCCGGCGCAGAGGCGGGCATCCTGAAGAGCGGCGAGTCTCAGCTACTGACCAAGGGCACCACCTCGCTGGCACTGCATGGCAGCGGAGAAGGGATCAACCTGGGTCTCTCGGTGGGCGCGGTTTCGGTTTCCCGCTACTGAATCTCGTGCATTACGTTTAGCTGAGAGAAATGCGACGGCGCCCTATGGCGCCGTTGTACTTTCGGTGTCGCGGTACGACTGCATGGAGCAGCGCCAGGGTCGGCGTCGACATGCATCCGGCCATGCTCGTGGGCGGCCGCTTTCCTCCTGGCAGCTCAAACTTCGAAGCCGACGTCGCCTCGGCGCCATGGTGGCGCCAATGGCGAGAAAGTCCGCGGCGTGAACATCATCGATTCGATCACGGTAGCGTGCGGGTCGGCCGAAACAACAGGTCGCATCCATACCTGGCCTGGCATTTTCGTTCAATTCATCCGTGAGGCCACGCCCTATGGTTCTGGGCCATGGCTGCCACGACGCGATGTGCGGCGACTGGCATCCGACGAACAGCTAAAGCGCGGCTCGCTGATTCCGGCATCACCCTTTGGTGACTTCAGTGATTCATCTGTTGCGGCTGACGCGCGCTTCGCCTGGTCTTTGGGCGAGGTCGCGACGTAAATGCAAATCTGGCGGAGGGCGACAGTGAAGTATCCAGAGAGAGTCCGATGGCATCCGGCCGTGCGACTGACGGCGATGCTCCCAGCGTTGATGATGCTTTGCGCCTGCTCAGAAGGCGTGCTGGACCCGAAGGGGCCCGTCGGTGAGCAGGAGAAGCAGCTGCTGATTGACGCCCTGGTGCCCATGCTCCTGGTAGTCATTCCGGTCCTCGCATTGACGCTCTGGTTTGCCTGGTGGTTCCGGGCCTCCAATGCACGGGCCACCTATCGGCCACGCTGGGAGTACTCAGGGAAGATCGAGTTCCTGATCTGGATCGTTCCCCTTCTCGTCATTCTGTTCGTCGGCACGCTTGCGTGGAGTGGGGCGCATCAGCTCGATCCCTATCGGCCGTTGACATCGAATCGAAAGGAGATCCATGTCGACGTCATCGCCATGGACTGGCGATGGCTATTTGTCTACCCCGACGAAGGAGTGGCCAGCGTCAATGAGCTGGTGATCCCCCAAGGGACACCCGTGTCGTTTCGCTTGACCTCGGCCACGGTGATGAACTCGTTCTTCATTCCTTCCCTGGGTGGTCAGATTTACACCATGCCAGGCATGCAGACCCGACTTTCCCTGCTGGCGAGCGAGGAGGGCGTGTATCGAGGGATGGCCGCGCAGTTCAGCGGCGACGGCTTCTCGGATATGCACTTCCGGGTCAAGGTAACCAGCGACGCGGCGTTCTCGTCATGGGTACAGCACGCCCGTGCCGTCGGGGCGACGATGGATGCCTTGAGCTTTGACAACCTCGTGGCGACCAGGGGCACCAGTCCGGTGTCGTACTACACGCTCCTGGACAACGGCGTATTCGATCACGCCGTCAGCAGCACATCGCAAAGGCACGCTGGCGATTCGTCCATGCCACGCGTCGCCGCCAGAATCGACAGCTCCAGCGGGAGTGAGCATTGACATGTTGGGGAAGCTGACACTGAGTGCCATCCCGTTTGATCAGCCGATCATCATGGGGACATGCCTTGCGATCATTGTCGCGATCGTGGCCATCCTTGGCCTGATTACCTATCTTGAGCGCTGGCAATGGCTGTGGTCCGAATGGATCACCACCGTCGACCACAAGCGTATCGGCATCATGTATACGCTTCTCGCGATGGTGATGCTTCTTCGCGGATTCAGCGACGCCATCATGATGCGGTCCCAGCAGGTGCTGGCCAGTGGCAATGCACACGGCTTCCTGCCGCCTGAGCACTACGACCAGATTTTCTCCGCGCACGGGACGATCATGATCTTCTTCATGGCCATGCCGTTCGTCGTCGGGCTGATGAACTTCGTCGTTCCGTTGCAGATTGGCGCCAGGGACGTCGCCTTCCCGGTACTGAACTCCGTCAGCTTCTGGCTAACGGCGGCGGGCGCGCTGCTCATCAACGTATCCCTTGGCGTGGGCGAATTCGCACGCACCGGGTGGCTGGCGTATCCGCCGCTGTCCGAGCTGCCGTTCAGTCCCGGCGTGGGTGTCGATTATTACCTCTGGTCGCTGCAGATATCCGGCGCGGGGACCTTGCTGTCGGGCATAAACCTGGTAACGACAATACTCAAGTTGCGAGCGCCGGGCATGAAGCTGTCGATGATGCCCGTCTTCAGCTGGACCGCGCTTGCCGCAAACATGCTGATTGTGGCCGCCTTTCCGGTCCTGACGGCGACCTTCGCCATGTTGCTGCTCGACCGCTACCTGGGCATGCACTTCTTCACGAACGATGGCGGTGGAAACGCCATGATGTTCATCAATCTTATCTGGACATGGGGGCATCCGGAGGTCTACATCCTCGTCCTCCCGGCTTTCGGCATCTACTCCGAAGTCATCTCGACGTTTTCCGGCAAGCCGTTATTTGGCTATCGATCCATGATCGTGGCGACCATGGTGATTACCATTCTTGCGTTCACCACCTGGATGCATCACTTCTTCACTATGGGAGCCGGTGCTGACGTCAATGGCTTCTTTGGCATCACCACAATGGTGATCGCCATTCCCACCGGCGTGAAGATCTTCAACTGGTTGTTTACGATGTATGGCGGACGTGTCCGATACACCTCGCCTGTACTGTGGACCATTGGATTCATGCTCACCTTTACGATCGGCGGCATGACGGGCGTGTTGATGGCGGTACCACCCGCGGACTTCGTCCTCCACAACAGCCTGTTTCTGGTCGCGCATTTCCATAACGTGATCATCGGTGGCGTCGTCTTTGGATGTTTTGCCGGCCTCACGTACTGGTTCCCCAAGGCCTTTGGCTTCCGACTCCACGAGGGTCTGGGAAAGTGCGCGTTCTGGTGCTGGTTTGTTGGCTTCTATCTCGCCTTCATGCCCCTGTATGCCCTGGGCTTCCTGGGAATGACGCGCCGCCTGAATCATTTCGACAACCCTGCCTGGTTTCCCTACCTGGCGGTGGCCGAATGCGGGGCCGTGCTCATCTTCATGGGCGTCGTCCTGCAGATTACGCAGCTTGTCTGGAGTGTTCGTATCCGGGATCGGCTGCGCGCGCAGGCCGATGACCCATGGAACGGCCGCACCCTTGAATGGTCGACGACTTCGCCGCCGCCCGCGTACAACTTTGCCATCGTTCCTCGCGTGACTGCATTGGATGCCTATTGGGAGGCAAAACAGGAGGTCACGCCAGCACAGGCGCAGCAGTGCTATGAATCCATAGACGTACCGAAGAATTCCGGCCTTGGATTCTTGCTGAGCTTCTTCGCGGTCGTCGGTGGGTTCGGCATGATCTGGTGGATCTGGTGGATGGGCCTGGTGGCACTCCTCGCATTCGTGGTGCTCGTCGTGTGGTCGTCATGGGACGAGGATGACGAGCATCTCTTGCCGGCCACTTACATCGCTCGCCTTGAGCACAGCATGCGCGCAACTCCCTGATGGCTCGTGAGGCCCCTATGTCCGCGGAAGCATTAACCCTCGATGCAAGCCTGTCCGATGACGACAGTGGCTCGCCCACCCGGCAGCACGTCACTGCCTTCGGTTTCTACATCTACCTTCTCAGCGACGGCATTCTCTTCGCCACTCTGTTTGCCGCCTTCGCAGTTCTGCGCAACGCGACGGACGGCGGTCCGGACGCGCACGAGCTTTTCGGCTCCAGAAATGCCCTGATCGAAACGATCGTCCTGCTTTCCAGCACGTTGACCTGTGGCCTGGCGATGTTGGCCGCGGATGGTCGCAAAGGGTTTCTGGCAGTTGCCGGCTTCCTGGCGACGGCCGTGCTCGGCGTGACCTTTCTGAGCCTGGAACTGCATGAGTTCGCGGACCTCATCACGCGCGGGGCAGGGCCTGACAGGAGCGCCTTCCTGTCCTCGTTCTTCACCCTGGTCAGCGCCCATGGCATGCATGTGGCAGTCGGACTGCTGTGGCTTGGGATACTCATCGTCCAGCTATTGGGTCGAGGCTTTACGCCGGCGATGATGCGGCGCCTCCTTTGCTTCAGCTTGTTCTGGCATGTGCTTGACGTGGTCTGGATCGGCGTCTTTACCTTTGTCTACCTGATCGGAGGAAATCTGTGATGCGCCAGCCCATGCACGATTTGCCGCCCGGATGGAAACAGACTCCCGGCCTGGAGGGAAAAGGGAGTCACGGTACATGGCGTACCTACCTTGTGGGCTACGTGATCGCCATCGTGCTGACGCTTGCCGCGTTCGCTCTTGCACCTTCAAAATCGATGCTGCCATCGGGTGCCGAGGCAGCGCTAGCCGTACTGGCGTTGGCGCAGATGCTCGTCCATTTGATCTTCTTTCTTCACATCAACACGTCACCGCAGAGCAAGACGAACATCCTGGCGCTCGCGGCCGCCATGACGATCATCGCCATCGTGGTTATCGGATCGCTATGGATCATGTCGCACCTCAACAGCAACATGGTTCCCATGGATCGGCTGATGGATATGCAACGATAGGGCGGTGCGACACCGGCGATCCGGCGTCGCGCCGCCAGGGCGCCTTATGACTTGATGACCGACACCAACACGGCAGGTGTCCAGTCGCACGTCGCTTACGTCTCTCCACCCGCTTCAAAGGGCCGATACTGGGGTTCCCAGAAGAGGCCTTTGATGCGCTCGGACAAGGTAGCCTCATCACAATGACCGGCCACTCCGTCGGCTTGGGCCTGGCGCGCGACAACCTTGGCGACGGCGACAGACACCTCACGCAGTTGGGCTACGGGGGGCAGGAGCATCCCGTTTTTGTCCTTTACGGTAGGCGACATCGCCGCGACGGCTTTGCCGGCGACCATGAACATGGCATCGGTTATCCGTCGGGCGCCTACCGCGAGCACGCCCATCCCGACACCCGGGAAGATGTACGAGTTGTTGGTCTGGTTTACTGGAATCATTTTCCCGTCCCACGCCACTGGATCGAAGGGGCTGCCGGCGCCGACCAGCGCCCGCCCGTTGGTCCAGGCAAACAAATGCTCCGGCGTGGCTTCCGAACGCGAGGTGGGATTCGACAGAGGGAAAATGACCGGACGCTCCGTATGCTCGGCCATCGTGCGAATAACCGTTTCGGTGAAGGCGCCGCGTTGCCCGGACACGCCTACGAGCACCGTCGGCGCGGCGTTGCGCATGACATCAAGCAGAGATATCTCGTGTGCGTTCTCCAGGCGCCATGGCCCAATCGCCTCGCGCTTCTGCACAAAGGGCGCTTGCGCAGGCGTGATATCCGGCATCCCCTCTACGATCAACCCGTTGCGGTCAACCAGGAAGAAGTGCTGCCGCGCCTGTGCCTGGTCTGCGCCAGCATCGATCATGGCCTGCAACAACAGGGACGCGATGCCACAGCCAGCCGATCCGGCACCAAGAACGGCAATGCGTTGATCGGTCAACTTGACCCCGGTCACGTTGATTGCCGCCAGCATGCTCGCCACGGCGACGGCAGCGGTGCCCTGGATATCATCATTGAATGTGCACAGTCGATCGCGATAGCGTTGCAACATGCGACTGGCATTGGACCCTGCAAAATCTTCCCAGTGGAGAAGAACATTCGGCCAACGCTCGGTCACGGCGCTGACGAATTCCTCGACGAAATCATCGTAGTCCTGACCAGTTACCCGTTCATGTTGCCAGCCGATGTAGAGAGGGTCGGCAAGACGGTCCTGATTGTTCGTGCCGACATCCAGCAGGATAGGGAGCGTCAGCTCCGGATGGATGCCGGCGCAGCCGGTATAGAGCGACAGCTTGCCGATCGGAATACCCATGCCACCTGCGCCCTGGTCGCCAAGGACAAGAATCCGTTCGCCGTCGCTCACGACAATTACGCGGGTGCGGTCAAAGCGCGAATCAGCCAGGATCTCGCGGATCCGGTGCTTGTTCGGGTAGCTTAGAAACAGGCCCCTTGGTTTACGCCAGATCTCGCTGAAACGTTGGCACCCTTCGCCTACCGTAGGTGTGTAGACCAGGGGCAATAGTTCAGCCAGGTTGCGCACCAATAGCGCGTAAAAGAGGGTCTCATTGATGTCCTGCAGGTCTCGCAGGAAAGCATAGCGTTCAAAATCGGAATTGAAGGCACGCAAGACCTTCAGGCGGCGCGCCACCTGCACATCGAGCGTCCCGATATGCGGTGGAAGCAGGCCATGAAGGCGGAAACGATCACGCTCTTCGTCGGTAAAGGCAGTGCCCTTGTTCAGCATCGACGTATTGATCAAGTCGAAGCCTGAAAGGTTGGTCTTGATCGGAGTGTCCGGGATGGATGTTGGCAAATCACTCATGGTACCTAGGCTCCCGCGTTCATCGTGGCTATGCATGGCCACGCCTGCAGACAAGAATCGACGTCACGACCTCTCGGCCTGTTCGATCGCCTTGTCGTTCTGCAGCCATGGCATAAGTCGTGGCGCGTGCTCGTCATGCCGCCTTGATGACAATGGCTGACGGCGCCTTGGCGAAGGCAGGGTGCCGACCAGTTGCCATCCGCCGGCTTTGGCAGGTCGGCCGACGGGTCAAAGTCGATGCCCTGCCAGCCGGCATGGTCTTCCAGGGTAGCGGCGTCGCCCCCAGCACCTGGAGATATTGCCAAGGCGGTGGGGCGCCCGATGTGCCACCAGTGAAAGTCCAGCCGGAGGTCGTCATGGCCCGCACGATGCGCCTGGTTCCCGCAAGCGGTTCCGGCGTGCCAGGAGGATCATCGAGGCAACGCCTTTGGCGCACCATTCCGGGACCAGATTGCAGGCTGGCCATGCACACAAACTTCTTCCAGGAAGCAGCAAAATACGCTCGAGTGCGTGAATGCGATGCCTATGGTCGCCGCCGCCCTGGCAGGCCGAAACTTCGCCTCGGTGGGCGCGCATATCAGTCAAAGCCGCGAGGGCCAATACGACGTGTCCATGAGCAGCAAGCGGCATGCGCAGGAGTTCAGGGCTGAGGCAGTCGAGCAGGTATTGAAGTGCGTCCGTGGGTTCCCCCGCGGGCGTTCGAACTCGCAAACCAAAGCGCAGGGTTAAGGTATGAAAGATGCCAGCGATTGCTCGCCCTCCGGCACGACTGGAAACGAGCGCGATCTATCGTTAGATACGATAGCCTTTGCCGCAGCGCTCCTGTTCGCGAACGGACAGACTACCGAGCGAACCGTGGCTTCCACGGAGCGACTGGGGCGTTCCTTCGGCTTGAATGTGAGGGTACTTCCCCAGTGGGGAGAGTTGACCGTTGAAGTCGAGCGCACGCTTCTTTCCGACGTCTACCCCATTGCCCCTCTCGGCGTCGATATGGGCCGGGTGATTGCTGTCTCCGACATCGTCGAAAAGGTCGTCGACCAATCCTTGCCAAGGGAATCTGCGCACTCACTTCTTGAGCGGGCGGGGCAGCTTCACACGGTATCCACACTTCGCTTTGTGCTGTTTGCTGCGCTAGGCGCCGCCGCCTTGGGCGTCATTTTTGGCGCGCTTGAGATTCAAAGCCTGCTGCTCATCGCGCTTAGCGCTGGTGTAGGTGCGTTCGCGAGGCGCTGGCTTGGGCGGCACGCGAGCAATCCGTTCGCGCAGCCGCTGGCAGCGTCGGCGATTGCAGGACTCCTTGCGGCCATCGTCATTCGCACCCATGCGTCGAATGCAGCGACTCTGGTTGCCTTCTGCCCGTGCATGGTGCTTATTCCTGGCCCGCATATCCTCAATGGCGCCATTGATCTCGCACGCACGCGAATTTCCCTGGGTATCTCACGACTGGCGTACGCCGGAGTGCTGGTGCTCTTGATCTGCGTCGGCTTGCTTGCCGGACTTGCCGCAGGAGGTGTTACTTTCCTGCCTTCTGATTCCCCTGTCGCAGTGCCGTTCGTTGCCGATGTCGTCGCTGCAGGGCTCGCAGTCGCAAGCTTTGGCACATTCTTTTCCATGTCGTGGCGTCTCTTGCCAATTCCCATTGGCATCGGAATGCTGGCGCACGCGGTGCGCTGGGCCTTGATTGCATTCGCAGGCGTCCATGTGACAACAGCTGCCCTGGTGGCCTGCCTGCTGGTGGGCGTCATCATCACGCCGGTTGTCGATCGCTTGCAGCTTCCCTTCGCGGCGCTCGCTTTTTCAGCGGTCGTCTCCATGATGCCTGGCTACTATCTTTTCGAGTCGGCCAGTGCGCTGCTTCGCCTGGTTTCCAGTGCTCCCCAGGCGTCGACGATGGAACTTCTCACTGGTGTTGTCCGCAACGGAACGACGGCGTTTCTCGTCGTTCTCTTCATGACCATCGGGCTGATTCTTCCCCGAATGCTGCTTGAGCGCTACGGTCCCGCAAGAACGCGGCGTTCTGCACCCTTGTGACCGATCCATCACACGAATGGTCCGCCGTCAGCGCAGGGTCCGGGAAAGGGCGGGGGACGATTACGGCAGGAAGGCGTGACGCAAGGCCAAGGCCAGGAACCACAACAACGCACCCGCCAGGATGGTCGGGGCCAGCAGTCGCAGGTATTGGGCAAGAATGATCTTCATCGCGCATTCCTCCAGCAGCCCGACGGTGGGGCAAGAGGGAGCATGACCCGGGGAGGCGTCCAAGGATTGAAGGTTTCGGTTCGCCCTGGGACGAATGAATAGCGAAGACGGGCGTGATCTACAACGAACAAGGGAGGGCATGACATGGGTTTTCGCGTCTTGGTTGCCGGAGGTACCGGGCAAGTAGGGTCGGCGCTTGTACGGACTTTGCTCGCGACACCCTCGTGCCTGGAAGTCATCATGGTCAATCGCCGGTCCAGCCCGCTCGTGGGCGATGCGCGGCTGCGCCAGGTAGTCATGGATACCAGTGACGCCAACTTCGCTAACGAGGTCGCCCAACTTGCCCGCGCCTGCACGGTACCTGGCGAACCGTTGTATGCCGCGTCATGTATCGGCATCGGCAAGGGTAGCCAGCAATGGAGCGATGAGGACATCAGAAAGCTGGAGCTTGGCGTCGTCGGCGCCTTTGCACGAGGCTGCCTGGCCGCGGGAATCGGGGCCTTCGGGCTGCTTTCGGCGGCCGGAAGCAGCAAACAGAGCAGGATTCGCTATGCCCGCATCATGGGAGAAAAGGAGGACGTGGTGCGGGGCCTCGGATTCAGGCGCCTGGCCATCTTTCGTCCGGGCATCATTGCGGGCAATGCGTATACGCCGGCGTTTCTCGCCTTGCTGGGGCGACTCGTTCCAGGCTCGTTTGGGACGATTGACCAGGATGACATCGGTCGAGCCATGGTCGAGGAGCTCCTCCATGGCCAAGACGGCGTGGCGATCCTGGAGAATGCCGCGATCAGGCGACGGTCGCATGCCCTTCAAAGCTGACGAGACGGGGAGGGCGTTCTGCATGGCGACTCGTGCTTGCCCCCACCAAGGCACGCGGCGTCCCTTTTCAGCCGCCAGCTGACATGCCTGCGCTCGATGCTAGCCCCGGGCACGACGAGTGCGCCTTGCGCTGGTTCGAGGTCGATGCCTTCTTAGGGGGAAAGCCAGCTTCAGACCGTGGCCAGCCGCAACTCCTTCACCAGATCGATCAGCGCGCGCAGCCGCGCCGGCACGAAACGGCGACCCGGGTAGTAAAGGCTAAGGCCGCCGAAGGGTGGGCACCATGGCAGCAGCACGGGCACCATTGCGCCGGCCTGCAGTTCCTCTTCGATGAGCCATTCGGAAATGAAGCCGATGCCCAGTCCGAGCAGCACCGCCTGCTTGATCGCGGCAAGCTCGTTGAGTGCCATGCGCACGGGCAGGTCCATCTGCAGCTTGCGGCCGTTCCTCTCCAGTTCCCAGTGGTAGATACCGCCGTGCGACATGTTCATACCGATGCTCTGGTGCTTGAGCAGGTCGCGAGGGTGTTTAGGCGTGCCATGGCGTTCCAGATATTCCGGCGTCGCCACCACCAGCATGCGCAGGTCGCGGGAGAGTGGCACGGCGATCATGTCCTGTGGCACCGATTCGGCAAGGCGGATACCGGCATCGAAGCCGTCGGCCACGATGTCGATCATGCGCGACTCACTCACCAGGTCGACGCGCACCTCGGGATAGCGTTGCGCGTAGGGTCCGAACAGGGGCCCCAGCAGCAGCGATGCGGCCCCCTGCGGTGCATTGATGCGCAACGTTCCGCTGGGTGTATTGGGGCCGCTGCCGGCTTCCTCGCCAGCGCTGCGGATTTCGGCGAGTGCCGGGGCTATGCGCTCCACATAGCGTTGCCCTGCGTCGGTGAGTGCCACGCTGCGCGTCGAGCGATTGAACAGGCGCACCTTCAAGCGCGCCTCCAATCCGGCCACGGCACCGCTCACTGCCGTGGTCGACATGCCAAGCTCCAGCGCCGCGCCGCGAAAGCTGTGGCGTCTGGCGACAGCCAGGACCACTTCAAGTTCGGTCATTCCTGTGCGGTGCATAGATTGTCCTGATATTCGGAATAGGTCATTCCATACAAAACGGATTATCGGAACTATCTTCCCTCCCTAGACTGCGTCCTGCAACAACCCCGGTGCCGAATCCCCTTGCATGGCGGGGCACCTTCACCTTTCCCGAGGACATCGAGATGCAACGCATCGAACACGTCTACATCAATGGCGAATTCGTCGTGCCGCACGGCCAGGAATGGTTCGATCTGCACAACCCGAGCACCGAGGAAGTCATCGGCCAGGTCCGGCTGGGTGATGAGCAGGATGCGCAGCGTGCGATCGCAGCGGCCAAGTCGGCGTTTCCCGCCTGGTCGCGAACCACGCGCGAAGAGCGCATCGATGCGCTCCAGCGCATGCGCAAGGCCATCGCGGCGCGCGAGGATGCACTGATGGAAGCAGTTGTCACCGAATACGGCGCGCCGCGCGCACGCGGTCGCTGGATGGCGACCTATCCCGCCGACGTCATCATGCAGGCCATTGAAGCGCTTCGATCATTCGAGTTCGAGGAGCAAGCTGGCAGCGCACGCGTGATCCTGACGCCGGTCGGCGTGGCTGGCCTGATCACGCCATGGAACAGCGATGCTGGCTTCATCTGCAACAAGCTGGCGACAGCGTTGGCGGCCGGTTGCACGGCTGTCATCAAGCCCAGCGAAATGAGTGCGATGCAGACGCAGGTCGTCATTGAGGCGCTGCACGAAGCGGGTCTTCCCAAGGGCGTGTTCAACATCGTCAATGGCCGCGGCGACGTGGTCGGCGAAACCATTGCGCGGCATCCCGACATCGCCAAGGTCTCGTTCACCGGTTCGTCTGCAGTCGGCCAGCATCTGATTGGCGCCGGCGCTGAGACGATGAAGCGTGTGACGCTCGAGCTTGGTGGCAAGTCGCCGACGGTGGTGCTCGACGACGCAGACTTCGCCTCCATCATGCCCCTGGTGTTGCAGGCAGGGTTCGCCAACAGCGGACAGGCCTGCATCGCAGGCACGCGGATCCTGGTGCCGCGGCAGCGGCTGCCGGAATTCGAGCATGTCGCGAAGGCGGCCGTCGCACAGGTCAAGTCAGGTGATCCGCGCGATGCGACGACCGACATCGGACCGATGGTGAGCGCGAAGCAGTGGGAGCGCGTACAGGGCTACATCCGCCTCGGCATCGAGGAGGGCGCGCAAGTCCTCGCCGGCGGCGAGGGCCGGCCCGATGGCCTGCGCGTCGGCTGGTTCGTGAAGCCGACGATCTTCACCGGCGCAAACAACCAGATGCGCATTGCGCGCGAGGAAATCTTTGGCCCCGTGCTCACGATTATTCCCTACGACGGTGAGGCCGATGCCATCGCCATTGCCAACGACACGCGCTATGGCCTCAGCGCCGTCGTACTAGGCAAGGACATCGAACGGTGCGAGCGGGTGGCGCGCCAGATCGACGCCGGTCGCGTACTCGTCAACACGCTTGCCCACGAGCCACGCGCACCGTTCGGCGGCTTCAAGCAATCCGGGCTCGGCCGCGAGATGGGTCGATGGGGCATCGGTGCATACCTGGAACCCAAGACCTTGCTGATGGCTACGGGGGTATCCCTCTGAGCGGAAGCTGGCTCCGGGCGGAACAGAGGCGGGCGACTACGCGCCCCGCTTTTTCAGCCAAGTCGCGCCACGAACCTCGCAGTTTCTTGGTGCCCCCGCGCAGCATGCTGGCACGCTTTGTCGCCGGGGCTCGGCCCGTGCAGGGCGCTGTGCGCGACGACTCGAAGGTTTAGCGCGTTACCGCGGACGGGGAAGTGGATTCACCAGATAGGTAAACGTCCGCTTTTGACCCGAAACCGACACCTCGCGTTCGACGACTGATGGCTAGCCGCCAGAGGCACCATGGCACGCGAGCGCGGAGACGGTGATTAGCGAGGGCTATCGGGGATAGCGAAGCCAGGCCCCGCGGGAGTTCCACCACTGCTTGCCGCGATTTTTAATCGCTCCCTCGTTGGGCGAGCCACGCTGCATGATCGGTGGGCGTATCGATGTCGAAGGCTGCGGAAGGAAGGTCGTGAGCATCGACGCGGTCAACATGGCGCTCGAGCAGTCGCCGTGCGCCGTTTGGTCCTTGCAGCGAGGCCAGCTCGTCAAAGTAGTCTCGAGGGAACAGGCACGGAGGTCCAAGGTGTCCGTTGAAGTGCGCGGCCTGGATGTGCCCGAGTGCAGTGGCATGTGCTTCCATCATGCGTTTTAGGTCCGCGGCCCGTATGGCCGGCTGATCCGCCAGGAGCACCAGCAGCGCTTGCGGCATGGCCTCCATCGCCATGGCAGTTCTGACGCCAAGTCCCAACGAACTACCCATGCCGGACGTCCAGTCGGGGTTCTCGACGAGTTGCACCGGCAAGCCGGCGAGACATGGCTCGACCGCGTCAGCATAGGCACCGATCACCACGACCACCGGTGAGAGGCCGGCGTCGAGCGCGGTCTTGGCGGCTCGACGCACCATGGGAACGCCTTCGATGGGCAGGGTCTGCTTGGCTTCACCGAAGCGGCTGGCGTTTCCCGCCGCAAGCAACACGGCAGCAACGTGCTGCACATGACTGTTCATGGATGTATCGGGGTTTGCGAGTGGGACAGTGGACCGCCGTCTCGACCGTTGCGCACGGCCAGAATTTCCGCGGCTACCGCCAGGGCAATTTCATGCGGCGTTTCCGAACCCACGTCGAGCCCCGCGGGTGCATGCAGCCGCATCTGTGCATCCGGGAAAGCCTCGCGCACACGCGCAGTGCGCTGGCGCGATCCAATGACACCCAGGTAGCCGACCGGCGTTGCCAGCAGGGCTTCGAGGTATGCCAGATCGCGCTCCAGACGGTGCGTCATCACAACAGCGGACGTCGCGGCGTCCAGCGGTACTTGCGTCGTGAGTGCGCGCGGAGAAGCGTTGATGAGGCGAATGCCATCCGTCTCATCGGTGATCTCATGCGTGTAGTCAACCAGCGAGGTTTGCCAGCCCAGGCGCACCGACAATTCGGCGAGCGATCGCGCACTGGCACCAGCGCCAACGACAACCAGTGCGTGCGGTGGGCGCTGGAATTCGAACAGGACGTCGAAATGCTTCCCCCTCGCCAGGACATGCCGGGTGACTGCCGCGTTTGTCGGGGTCGCGTGGATCGTGGCCAGCTCCGCCGCGATTCGATCGCGAAAGGACGAGTCCTCGATATTGCTCCAGTGGAGGCCATCGCCATATAGCAGCCGAAGTGGGCGGGGAGCGAGGATTTGCCCATCCACCGCATAAACGGTGGCCATGGCACCGGCGACACGCCGCGCACGCATGTCCGCGATGGATTCAAGGAAAGCCAGGTCACGCGGCTCCCGTAGCGGCTCGATGAGTACTTCCAGTTCGCCGCCGCAACCGGTTTCAAGCATGACGTCCAGGTTCGCGTGGCGACCGTACTCCACCAGCGTCGGCTGATCATCGCCAATAACCCGCTGCGCGCGAAGCGCGATATCCCGCTGCGGACATCCACCAGACAACTCGCACACCATGCGCCCGTCGTGAAGCACCAGCATGCTCGCGCCCGCGCGGCGGAAGGTGGATCCGTGCGTTCGCGTGATGGTGACCAGTGCCGCACCCTCCCGGCGCGGCTCCAGGGTTAATGCCCGGGCCGCGCGGTAGAGCGGATCGAACTCTTGGGCGACGTTCATGACTCGAGGCCAAGATGGGTACCGGTGCCATGTTCGGTCATAAAGCGGGGCGAATGCCAGCGTCGGCTGGTGGCGGCGATCGAAACCTGGATGGACTCTGTCGGAGCCAGCGGCTGAGCGACGGCCACTTCTTCACTTGTCTTTTCTTTTCGCTGGAGGAAGATTTGATCCTGTTTTCACCCCGCGCGGGGCCTTCCACGCGGTGATGACGGCACCCCAATGACGCATGGCCGCGGTTCCCGGGTGCACACTCCGGGCGGGTCGCGGCGACACGACTTCGCAGGGAGATCCGCATGATCGTCCTTTCTATCAATGGTCAGGAATCGCCGGTTGATGTGCCGGATGACATGCCCCTTCTGTGGGTGTTGCGCGATGTCATTGGCCTGACTGGCACCAAGTTCGGATGCGGTATTGCGCAGTGCGGCGCGTGCACCGTGCATCTGGACGGCCAGCCGGTTCGTTCCTGCGTGCTACCGGTGAGCGGTGCGGCAAACAAGAAGATCACGACCATCGAAGGCATCGGCGCCACGGATGTCGGCAAGCGCGTGCAGCAAGCGTGGCTCGGGATCGAAGTGGCGCAATGTGGCTACTGCCAATCGGGCCAGATCATGTCGGCGACGGCGTTGCTCGCGCAGACGCCACAACCGACAGATGCGGACATCGATAGGGCCATGTCCGGCAACCTGTGTCGCTGCGGCACCTACGTCCGCATACGCGCAGCCATCAAGCAGGCCGCAACGGGACAAATCACCCTGCCGCAGACCATCGCCTGAGATCTGCCGACCTTGCTGCGGGGACGCGGCTACGGGCATCAGACACCGACCGAGAGCTAAGCCATGGCTATCCGCTTTACATCTGTTCAGGACGACGATGGCCTGCAGAATCCGTCCCGCCGCGAGTTGGTCAAGCGTGGTGGTCTGGTGGTGGCCTTCATGTGGTTGAGCGGCCCCATGCGTGCCTGGGGGCTGGCGGACACAGCGCGAATCGACCATGGTCAGCCACTGTTTGCGCCAAACGCCTTCGTGCGCGTCGGCAACGACGGCAGCGTGCAACTCGTGATGCCGAGTATCGAGATGGGGCAGGGCGCGTATACGGGGCAGGCCACCTTGCTGGCTGAGGAGCTGGACGTCGGGCTCGACCAGATCACCGTCGAGCACGCGCCACCCAATCGAAAGCTCTATTCCAACCCCCTGCTGGGCGACCAGGCGACCGGTGGTTCGACCACCATTCGCTATTGCTGGTCGACCCTGCGGAACGCGGGAGCCGCCGCGCGCTCCATGCTAGTGAATGCCGCAGCGCAGCGTTGGAAGGTGGACCCCTCGCAATGCACGGTGGCACGCGGTGTAGTCACTCATGCGCCCAGTGGTCGCACCCTGCGCTATGCGGAGCTGGCCGATGCGGCGGCACAGATGGCACCCCCCGACAAGGCGCCACTCAAGAACCCCAGCGATTTCCAGCTCATCGGCAAGCCACTGCGCCGCGTGGATACGCCAGGCAAGGTGGATGGCAGCCTGCCTTTCGGCATCGACATACGCGTACCGGGCATGAAGGTGGCCACGGTGCAGGCCTGCCCGACGTTTGGCGGACGCCTGGCGTCGGTGGACGATACGCGCGCCCGCGCCGTGCCCGGTGTGCTCAAGGTGGTGAAGCTGGCCAATGCCGTGGCGGTTATCGGTGAACATTTCTGGGCGGCCAGGCAGGGCCTGGATGCGCTGGACATTCACTGGGATCGCGGTGCCAACGGCAGACTCACCACGGAGCAGTTATTCAACGACCTGGCCGAGGCGTCCCAGCATGGCACGCCCATCGTGGCGCGCGACGTCGGGCACGTGGATGGCGTCAGGGGCAAGCTGGTTTCTGCCACCTACCAGTTGCCGATGCTCGCGCATGCCACCATGGAGCCGATCAACACGGTGGCCCATGTGCGGCCCGATGCCTGCGAAATCTGGGTGGGCTCGCAGGTGCCTGCGCGCTGTGTCGATGTCGCCACCAAGATCACCGGTCTCCCGGCCGAGCGCATCGTGGTGCACAACCAGTACATGGGAGGAGGTTTCGGGCGGCGCCTGTTCGAGGACTCTGTGGAGCAGGCCGTCGCCATCGCCAAGCAGGTGGACTATCCCGTCAAGGTGATCTGGACCCGCGAGGAAGACATCGCGCAGGACCGCTATCGCCCGGCCTATTACGACCAAATCTCCGCCACGCTCGAGGGCCAGGGCAAACCCGTGGCGTGGACGCATCGCACCACCGGTGCGTCGGTGTTGGCTACATTTGCTCCCTCGGCCATGGGCAAGAACGGGCTCGATCCGGACCTGGTGGAGTGCGCGGCAGACCTTCCCTACGAAATGCCGAACATGCGCGTGGAATGGGTGCGGCATGACATGCCCTCAGGCCTCGCGGTCGGTTGGTGGCGCGGCGTGGGGTCGACGCATAACGTGTTCGTCGTCGAGAGCTTTGTGGATGAACTTGCGCATGCTGCAGGCAAGGACCCGATTGCCTACAGAAAATCCCTGCTCGGCGATAATCCACGTGCTCTGGCCGTCTTGGAATTGGCGGCGGAGAAGGCAGGATGGGGAAAGGGCACCTTGCCCGCGCGACACGGGCGCGGCGTGGCCTTGGCTGCGCCGTTCGGCAGCTATCTGTGCGTGGTGATGGATGTGGAAGTGTCGCCGCAAGGCGAGATCAGTCTGCGGCGCGCGGTGACAGCCGTCGATTGCGGCATGGTGGTCAACCCGAACACCGTGGAGGCGCAGATCCAGGGCGGACTCGTGTTTGGCTGGAGCGCGGCCCTCTACAGCGGCATCACCTTGAAGGAGGGCGCGGTGGAACAGCGCAACTTCAACGACTACCGTGTGATGCGGATCAACCAGACGCCGCCGATGGAAGTCCACATTGTTCCCAGCAAGGAGCAGCCGGGCGGCATCGGTGAAACCGCCACCGTGATGGCCATGCCAAGCTTGTTGAATGCCGTTTTTGCAGCGACGGGCGTGCGCGTAAGGACCTTGCCTATCGACACGTCGGCCCTGGTGTCGGACAGCAACGCGCTCAAGGCCGTATTGTCGGCAGCGGCGCCATCGGATGTCCCCAGCGATGTTGCCTCGGTGGCGAGGAGGCTCGTATGAAAATCGGTCGCCTCCTCGGGGTGCTCGTCATCCTGGTCCTGCTGGGTGTGCTCGGCTTCGGCGCCTACGCCTTGCTCACCGTGCGCAATGGCGGGGAGGATCAGGCGCTTCAACCTGCCGGCGCGGGCGCCCCGGCCAGCATCACCGATGCCCTGGCACGCGGCGAATACCTCGCGCGCGCAGCCGACTGCGCGGCATGCCATACAGCGCCAGGCGGCCAGCCCTATGCCGGTGGCGTGGCCTTCAAGCTGCCGATGGGAACCCTCTATTCCACCAACATCACTGCCGACAAAGAAACCGGCATTGGCACCTGGAGCGACGACGATTTCGTGCGTGCCTTACATGCGGGCGTGAACAAGCAAGGCAGGCCGCTGTATCCCGCTTTTCCTTACACGTCGTACACGGCGCTCAGTCGCGAGGACATTCTGGCCATCAAGGCCTATTTGTTCAGCCTTCCCACGGTTCACGCGCCAGCGCGGAGCAACGACCTTGCATTCCCTTACAACCACCGCTGGACGATTACTTTCTGGAACGCGTTGTTCCTCAAGAAGCAACGTTTTGTGCCAGAGCAAGGCAAATCCGCAGCGTGGAATCGCGGCGCCTACCTGGCCACGGCACTTGGTCATTGCAGCGAATGCCATACGCCAAGGAACGGTGCCCTTGCGCTAAAGATGGGCGAGGACCTGGGGGGCGCCGAGTTGCAGGGCTGGACCGCCTACAACATAACCTCGGACAAGGATCACGGCATCGGTGCATGGAGTGACCAGGAGCTGGCCGAATACCTGGCCACGGGGCACGCCGCAGGGCGCGGCACCGCTTCCGGGCCCATGGGTGAAGTGATCGAAAACAGCCTGCAATACCTGACGCCAGAGGACATATCCGCCCTCGTCGCCTACCTGCGTGAAGTGAAGCCACAGCAGGGCGGTGTCGCCGTTCCGGCGCCGGCAGCCACGGGCAGCAGCTCGGCGAACGGCACGCCCGCCCTCGGCGAACAGTTGTTCGTAGGTGCATGCGCGGGTTGCCACCTCGAGAACGGGCAAGGCCGGCAAACCGACTATGCCTCACTCGCTGGTCTGCGCTCCGTCAGGGATCCTCATGCGAGCAACCTTACCCAGGTGATCTTGCATGGGTCGCAGCTGCGTGTGGGCGCTCAGCATGTCTTCATGCCGTCGTTTGGTCGTGCGTATTCAGACGCAGAGATTGCCGCCTTGTCGAACTATGTCGTTAATCACTTCGGCGGACAGCAGGGCACTCTGAGTGTGGAAGACGTAGCGAAGCGAAGATGATGTGTGTATCCGTTGCGGACGGGGCGTAGGGCGCTTGATATACCGCTTGTCTTTGAATGCGGCTATCGCCAGGCGTTGAGCTGCACCCACGTCCGACTGCTGGTTCCATGCAGCGCATGGAGAGTTGGCCTTTCCCGATCAATAGGACATCCGCTTGCCTTCGCGCTTGAGCGGAAAGCGATAGCGGGCGCTGGGGCGACACGATTAGGTCAAGTTATCGGGGGGTAGAGGAGGGCGTATTTGCCAAGATTGGAAAGGGTTCGTTTCCAACCCCAGTCTGGCTTGCCTTTCTCGCTGGCCTTGGGTGTGCACCATTCGGACGTTTATGCGACTACGCACCCTCTACTTTCCGAAATAGCGACTGGAGCAACGATTCGCCGTTGACGATGAATGCGCCGCCGAGCACCAGAATTGCGCCTGCGGCAAAGCTCACGTCGACAGGCTCGTTGAGGAGCACATGCCCGAACGCGACGCCGAAGAGTGGCGTGAGGAAGGAGAGCACGCCAAGCCGAGCAGCAAGGTAGCGGCGCAGCAGCACGAACCATGTGAGATAGCTTGCGAATGACACGATGATTGCCTGGAAACCGAGGCTCATCCACACGGGAGTCGTCCAGGTCAGGCTGGTCTGGCCACTGGCAAGCGCTACGACGAGCAAGACGATGAATGCGGCCGCCAGCTGATAGAAAAGCGTTTGCGCGGCGGGGGCCTGGCTCAGGGCGGAGGTGCGGACGACTACGGTGGTAAATCCCCATGCCGCCCCGCCGCAGATGCCCATGAGGTCTCCCAGCAGCGAATTGTCAGTATGGTGTGAGTCGGATGTGCCTCCATGCAGCAGGAACGTCGCCGTGATGCCGGCGAATGCGATCACGACGCCACCCCATTGGAGGGGCGACAGCCGTTCTCCGGGTGCAAACGCATGCAAGCCAAGCGCCGCAAAGAGTGGCGCCGTGTACAGAAACACCGCCATATGAGCAGCCGTCGTTCGAGTCAGGCCTTCGGCAACAAAGAGGAATTCCGCAGCAAACAGGACCCCTGTCACCAAGCCGGCCACGCCCGCGCCTCGGAGCCAACGAGCCGAACCAAACAGTCGGTCGGCAGCCAACACCAATATGGCGGCGATGCCGGAACGAACGGCGATTTGCATGACAGGGGCAACGTCCGCGGCAATTGCTTTGATGGCGACCTGCTGGAACCCCCAGACCGCGCACAAGACGGTCATGATCAGAACCGCATTTGTATCCAGGGGGCGGCGCAAGGGAATGACCTCATTCGCGGTGACGGGGATTGTGGACTGGACGCAAGGGCGCCAGTGGCAAGGTGCTTGCTGATGCTTGTTGTCATGACGACTCATGACAAGACGACGCGGTGATCAAAGATTGCGCAGGTGCCGGGCAAACTGACGGACATCTGCAGCATATTCAGCAGGCGCTTCCCAGCCAGGGAAGTGGCCTCCGATCTTCTGGAGAGAGTACTGCTGAACATTGTAGAAGCGCTCGGCCCATGATTTGGGCGCCGTCACCAAATCTTTGGGCCACATGCAGATGGCGGTAGGCACGCTGACGTGATCGCCCGCCTGGAGTTTGGGGCGAAAATGACGGCTGTCGTAGTAGTACCGCATGGACGATCCGATCGTTCCCGTCGCCCAGTAGATCATCAGGTTATCGATAAGCATGTCGAGCGGAAATGTTTGCAGAAGGTCCTGGCCATGGTCGCTCCAGAAGTAGTACTTCTCAACAATCCAGCTGGCGAGGCCGGTGGGAGAATCGGCAAGCGCAAAGGCCAACGTCTGCGGCCTTGTCATTTGAAGATGTTCGTAAGCGCCTTCTTCTGCCTCCCAACGGGAGGCACTAGCCAGATAGGCCTTTTCGCCATCGGAAAGCGGCGCCGAGGTCGCCGTCAGCGGTGGATCGACCACTGTCGAAATATGTATGCCCATGACGCTATCGGGGTGCTTTAATGCCAATCGCGTCGCGACGCCAGCGCCAATGTCCGTTCCCGCGGCGAGATAACGCGTGTAGCCGAGATGCTCGGTCATCAAGGTATGAAACAGATCTTCGGCATTCACCTGGTAAGGACGCGTGGGTCGATCGGAATAGCCAAAACCAGGAAGCGCCGGGATCACCAGATCGAAGGCGTCGTCTGCCGTGCCCCCAAAGGTCAAAGGATTGGCAAGCATCGGCGCGAGCTTTCCATACTCGACGAAGCTGGATGGCCACCCATTCATCAGAAGTAGCGGTTTGGGGTTGGTTCCTCGCCCCTTCAGATGGATATAGCTGATGCCGAAGCCTCCAATGTTCGCCCGGAATAGAGGAAGGGTATTCAGTCGCTTTTCGGCTGCGTCGAAATCGTAATCCACATTCCAATGCTGCACGAGTGTTCTTATGAAAGATTCGTTCATGCCGTAAAGCCAGTCTGTCGTGACTGCATCGCTCCAGCGCGTCTGTGCCAGTCGCTGCCGAAGGTCCTTTTTCAAGTCGCTATCAAATCGGATCGTGAAGGCTTGATCGGTCATGGTGTCGCTGATTCGCTTGGATGCAGGTTGGTTGAAAGCTAGCCAACTCTTCGCCGGTGCTGCCATGGCTGAGATGGATGCGGTGGCTGCCATGGCCATGGCGCCACCGGCCTGCTTGAGAAACTGGCGTCGTAACATATGCGACTCCTGAAAAAAGACTGTATTCAGCTAGTGGCCAAGCATCTGCAAGTGTTTCGCCTCAGTGCTTTCGTCGGCGGGAAACATGCATTCGACACGAAGTTCCTGTGCACTGATCGTCTGGGGAGTGCCGACAGTTGTAACCAAGGAAAAGTAGTTCAATACCACCCCTTCTCTCACGAAGCTAAGAGGTATAACAGGGGTGGTTGGCGTATAGGACTCTGCGGCGTGTACCTTCTCGTCGTCGCCAACATCTGAGTAGGCTTTGAGCGACTGCAGCAACTCCTCCGTCTTTTCGTCGATGATGTTGCCCACCGCTTCGCGATGAACGCGTCGAATGAGACTGCGTGAAGTACGCTCCCAATCGTTCACGAACGGCTTCATTCCGTTCGGGTCAAATATGAGATGGAGCATGTTGCGAGGTCCCTCACGCTTTGATGTGTCGAAAAAGCAGTTGAAGAAGCGGGGTGCGTACGCATTGGTCATCAGGACATTCCAATACCTGTCCATGACGATGGCCGGAAATGGATCGTGCTGTCGGAGCATGCGTTCTATCGCATTTCGCAAGCCTCGCATCTCCAGAGCTTCGAGCGGGCTTTCGGTATAAATCGGAGCGAATCCGGCAGCCTGGAGTAGGGCATTTCGCTCGCGCAACGGGACATCAAGCGCGAGGGAAATGTCGATCAGTACCTCTCGGCTAGGATTGCTTCGGCCACTTTCGATAAAGCTGATGTGGCGCTGCGAGATGCCCGTATCGAGTGAGACGTCGAATTGACTCTTGCCACGCTGCGCTCGCCAGTAGCGCATCAAAGGGCCCAGAGCGTTTGCGGTGCCGGCATCATGAGCATGTTTATGCGACGACGAATTCATTGCGCTATCCACCTATGAGGCACAGTACTCACTGGTACTTTCGTTTGCGGCGATACCACGAGGCATCGATGCGACGATATTCGATGCATCGATGCCCGCGGCAGCGCCTACGGCCAGAGGATTAGTACGCCGTCCAGGCGTGGGTCTGGAAGGCCTTCTCCACCGGCGGCTGGGTCACGCTTCCGGTGTAATTGGTGATAGTCGATGCGGCGACTATGGCAATCACTTCGAGAAGATGATCGACACCGAAGCCAGCCTGCAAAAACAGTTGCTTATCACGCTCATTGAGACGGCCTCTCTTTTCGATCAGTGTCCTTGCCAACCGGGAAAGCGCGGCAAGCTTGGCGTCCCTGGGCATATCGCCATCACGAATCGCCTCTACGTCGGTAGCGTCGAGACCATTCTCGAGTGCGAGCGCGGTATGGAAAGCCACCGCCCACGTAGATGCATTGGTGACGGCGTTGGTGAGCAGAACCGCCTGAACCTGGGGTTCGGAGAAACTGCCTCCATGAACATTGCCAAACAGCCCAACAAGGCTCTTGATCAATACAGAGGACGTCGACATGGCGCCGGCGATGTTAGGAATGAATCCAAATGCGCCTTGCAGGGACTCCAAGGCCGGCTTTGAAGCTTCTGGGGCTGAATGAAGGCTATGAATGGGGAAGTTCGACATGGCTATATCTCCCAAATGAAATCCAAAAAGCGATGTGCCTTTCTCGGCGGAAGGTGCGTCCGAGTGGATGTAAATTTGAGCCGTCGAAGGAATCCCTTCAATTACTCCTGAGGTAATTAGCTGGGCTGCGCTGGAGGCGCACCTCGATTCCATAGGCAACCAATACACGCAAATGCGGTGCCCTTATTGCGGACGTCCACGAAATGTCGGCTGGGGTTGTGGCGCGTAGGGCCGGTGTCCGTTTCCGATCCGAAGCAATGAGACGGACCTCACCAACCACAGGAGTTCAGCTGCTTCAATTAGGGGGAAGACGAGATAGCTCCGAATGCGATCAATGCGACAAAGACACCAAGGGGTGCAAGGCGTGGAAATTCGCGATGGCGCAGAACGGTCAGAATGGCAGCCGCAACGATTGCCGCCCCAAGCGCCGTACCAACCATGCGACTGACAGGTAGCGCAATCAAAACGGCGCTCATCAACTCCAGTCCGCCGGTAAGGCGGCTCCACCAGCGGGGGTAGCCCCATCGAGCGAAACTGCTTTGCGTGGCGGGCGTGGCGATCGCGTTGACCAGGCCTGCGCTGAAAAAGCCTGCAACGAGGAGCCAGATGGAAATCGCATGGACCATCTCAGCGCACCCCCATCATCAAAAGAATCGCCGTCAAGACCATCACCCCGGCCGTAACGGCGTGCATGCCGAAGGCACTTATGGCGGAGCCTTTCCCTGCAAGCACGACCAGCATGTCGCCGACGGGGATGAAGGCTTCTGCCAACAAGACGATGCCGACCTCGCGAGGGCTAGCCCAAGCCATCAATGCCAGTACGGTCAGTCCCGATGCTATGTCGCGCACCCCCTTGAGACGCAGCCACCAGGCGATGTTGGCGCCGCTTTCTGGAAGGGGCAGGCCGAAGCTGCCTACCGCTGTCCTGGGGGTTGCGAGATATTGGATACCGATCGCGATGATCGCGAGAGCCAAGAGCAGTGCCAGTCCGATAGCAAACGTTTGCATCGAGGTGTCCTACAGTGAGTGTCATACCGGTGGAATATAAACTAGCAATGCTAGATTATCAAGCTTCGGTATAATAGTGTGGCCGTTCGGCCAGATGGGTGCGGGAGATCGAAGGTTGAGCATTGCTGAGCGAAAAGGGAGGCACCGGGCGGAGCGTGAGTCCCGCATCGTCGCGGCAGCGCGCGCGATTGCCGAGCGTGACGGATGGGATGCCGTTACCGTCCGCCGCCTGGCCGGGGAGATCGAATACAGCCAGCCAGTCCTCTATTCGCACTTCCAGAACAGGGATGCGATTGTTGCAGCGGTTGCCATCGAGGGTTTCCAGGAGCTCACGGCAGCTCTTCAGGAAGCAACCCGCGGATCGTCCGGGCAACGAGGTGCCCTGGAGAATGCCGCCAAGGCCTATCTCGACTTCGCGCTAAGGTTTCCGGCTCTCTACGAAGCCATGTTCAACCTCCCGACCGATCTGCGATTCGCCGATGCTGAGACCCGGCCGGAACTGCGGGCCGGATTCGATGCTCTTGCAACGGTCGTAACGCCGTTCTGCGTCGATGCGGATGTAGCGACCGAGACTTTCTGGGCAGCTCTTCATGGGCTCGCCGGACTTGAACGCTCAGGCCGAATCAGGCCCAGCGCGCGCGGTGAACGTCTCGCGTTGCTCATTCAGGCCATGATGGCTTCCCACGACAATTCGCCCGACCGCAGCTTGTGAGCCAAGACAGTGCCAGTACTGGCAGAGCCTGATCTGACCGCTATCGACCCATAGCGGTCATTTAAGATAGTTCGTCAGCCAATCAGTTGGCACGCTGTGCCAGCGGCATTGACTCCAATGATGGCTGTGGAGGCAAGTATCGCGACGTTCGCGACGCCTTCGACGTCTATTCGGGTGGGGCGCATCGTTCTGGCGAGGCGTGCAAGTAGGCAAATTCAATTCCGCCCCTCTTCTTTGGAGGGTAAGTGGAAGCGACGCCTTACTCAGGCGAACCTGCCCTCACGATTCCTCTGGTGATCATTCATCCCGCCGGCAACATCTCCCTCGAGCTGGATGAGGAGGATGCACGTTCAAATGGCACCTCGAAAGGCACCTAGCTGGACTGGACCCACGCAAGCTCGATGTCATCTTGCACGGCTTCATTGACCTCTCCGGCCGGAACGCCCATAAGTTCGTTGATACGTCCGTGCCGCATGCCAAAAAAGACGCCGCTACGGCGGTAGGTTGCGGCCCACGTGACACGATCCGCACTCGCGTGTTCGTAATCACCTTCGTATGTGAAGCCGTTGGTGGTCTTGCCGGAAATACTAGTCATGATGGCGGCCTTTGGAATCGGGCGCGTCCGTGCCCTCTCTTTCTGGAAGAAAACGGTTCGTAACGCTCGAGCGTTGTTGAGCCAACGACTGCAGTTAGCGATCGCTCGGTTCCGCGGTTGGATAGGGCCCGCCGTCGTCATCCATGCGAGCGGTATCCACGTCTTGCCGGTCTTTGTCAGGTTCAGGGAGATCGACCTTAAGGATGGTCACACTCTTCCGAGCCAAGGCGTTTGCTTGCGTTGATGCTACCGATACGTCGCATCCCGGGAGCCAGCGATTGCGCTGCTCGCTGTTTGCAGCATCCGGAACGGATGAAAAGTGCAGCCTATGAGGGTGAAAGTACAGCGAGTTCGTTTGATTGATGATGTACATGGAGTTGCCTCGAGTGTTGACCCGCATCCTGCAGGTCATAAGCAAGCGCTAGCCCGCGGCTCCGGCCAAGGCGGAGAAAACCCAGAGGCCTTGCAAGCAAAACCAAAGATAATCTGAGGCGTCCGAAGCGGGTCTAACGAAGCCTCGGCGCACGATCAACATGCGCTTTGTTCTGTTATGCCTCTGTAAGTTGTCGCCAGCTTGCAGGCCCGATCTTTTTCTGGACTCGCACCGCTCCTACTCGCCAGTTTTCGCGTGTGGTAGCTCGTGTGACGATAGGGCCAGGATGAAATAGGCAACTTCCTGGCCCACCGCAAAGACCGAGCTCTAGTAGTCCGGAGACCACCGGATGGGTCCCTGGTGGTCATAGAACCCCGGGGGAATAAAGTACGCGGTGTTCATAAATTCAGCTGGAGTGCTGGCCCGCATCACGCGATGCGTAGGCGGATAGCGCTCCGCAACTTCGGAAATACATGGAGATGTCCCAGCGGGCATCGGTGAGGGTGTCGCGCGATTGATGCGCGGAAAGATTGTAAGAGAGCTCGGCGACGGAGCAGCGGCCCCTATCCATACGCTTAGCAAAGCTCTCGAAGCGGCCGAGTTCACCAATGTCCTGAAGGGCTCAGACCCTTACGCCGTCTTTGCGCCGACAGATGCAGCGTTTGAAAAGCCGCCCACGGGCACACCGGAAAGCTGGCTGAAACCAGAGAACAAGGCAGAGTTGATCTCCGTAAGGAAGTGCCACGTGCTGCCGGGCCGGGCATCGTCCGTCGAGGTCCAAGAACTGACCGCGCCGAAAATGATGGGGCCAGACTGGGCCGATCACGAAGGAAGGTGACAAGCTCGACATCGGCGGCGCCACCATCATGGGGCAGGAAATTGCCGCGAGCAACGGCACCATCCACGCGATCGATGCGGTAATCGTGCCGACTAAGCACTAAACGACAGGAGCTTCTGATGGGGAACGCCTCACCACAAGACTCTCTGGGGCGTCCTGTTGCGGGGCACACCCTTCGCCTCGATGCGGCTAATGTCGAGCATGTGGTCCGAGGGATTCACTCCCCCTGGTGGCGCAAATTGCGCGCTCCACGTCAACGGAAGAACCCATGCCGTAGTCCGGCCACATGAGCGGATTCTCCGAGGGTGCCATAGCGTCCTTCATTTCAATCGATGCCGCGCCAACAAGCTCCATGAGACGACGAACATCGTCAGCTGGCATTTCATCGTCCAACTCCACCGTAACCACAGCACAGCCCATTTGTGCCGGCACGGGAAGACGGCTTGGCGATCGGAGCTCGGATGCTTTTGGACCTTCGCGGTGACCCTGATGACTTAGCCTGGACACAACCGAAGTCGGCGCGCTTGCGCTTGCGGCCGAGTTTCCCACGCTCTCATCCACGCAAGTCAGCACATGGGCGTGTCCCATGCCCCGTGCCAAAAGCTTGTTGATGACAGACGCGGCTGCAAACTGATTAGGAAATGTGGCAACGATGAGGCTAGACATGCTCGCGGACCCCTCGTGAAGAAGAACCATGTGGATGTTACGTGTTCGCCTGGAATCGCTCCGTGACGGTTTCCTTATGCGTACCATCCAGTCGTGTGCAAGCTCTGATCCACCACGATTGATTCTCGGCTTCTTGAATGAGACGGCATGCCCACGTGGCATTATTGCCCTGAAGATGACCGGGCTCACTGAGGACCAGTTGGACCTTGGGTGCTGCGAAGGCACCGCCGACTTTCAGGCCATGCGGAGGACGTGAATTGGCACTTAAGACGTTTGAGCAATTTATTGAGCTTATGAGGCATGGAAGCGCTCACACTCCTCTCCTACGCTGACTCCATTGCAGCAAGACTCCGAGCTCTTGCTAACCACTCACCGCAATGGAAAACATAATGAAAACCAGCTTCTTCTCCGCACCACGCCGCCTGGTCCTGTCCGCCACCGTTACCGCAGCCACCGCATGGATGCCGATGAGCCATGCCCAGGCCACCAGCCCCGTGATCGCCATCAATGAAGCGACCGCCAAGGCCGATATCCAGGTCGAGCAGGTGCGCGACGGCATTAGCGTGCTGTCCGGCTCGGGAGGCAATATCGTGGTCCTGGACAGCAAGGGCGGCAAATTCCTGGTGGACGCCGGCATCGCCGTGTCGAAAGACAAGCTAACGGCCGCGCTGAAGCAGATCAGTCCCGCCCCGCTAAAATACGTGGTCGATACCCACTGGCACTGGGACCACACGGACGGCAACACATGGATGCATGAAGCGGGCGCCACCATCATCGCTCACCCGAATACGCTCAAGCACCTGTCCGAAGAAACCCGCGTGGAAGACTGGAACTACACCTTCAAGCCCCTCCCCGCCGCCGGACTACCCACCATCCTGGTGGAGAAAGACAAGACCATGAATTTTGGCGGCAGCAAGATCCAGCTGCAAAACTTCGGCCACGGCCATACCGACGGCGATCTATGGGTCTATTTTGACAAAGCCGACGTGTTGGTGCTGGGCGATACCTTCTGGAATGGCTACTACCCCTTCATCGACAATGCCGATGGCGGTGGCATCAACCAAGCCATCCACTGGGTCGATGAAGCGATCAAGCATACCTCCGACCACACCGTGGTCGTGCCCGGCCACGGCCCCGTGGGCAACCGCGCCCAGCTGGCCGAATTCCACGACATGCTGGTGACCATCCGCGACAACGTGCAGACCCTGAAGAGGCAGGGTAAGTCGCTGGACGAAATCATCGCCGCCAAGCCTACTGCCGCCTACGACGCCAAATTTGGTGGCTTCGTGATCAATGGCGACTTTTTCACCAAGCTGGTTTACGCCGGCCTGTAATATCCCACAGCCTGAGAAGCAAAAGAGCCGCGTCTTTCGACGTGGCTCTTTTATTCCGTCTCCCCGGCCTGGACTCGAGCCAAGGACCTGCAGCAGCACTGCAATCAAGCTGTTATTGGACCGGGCCAGCGTTCGCCGGGCAGGCCGAAACCGTCATCGATGCGGCTGTGCCGGAGGACTATGATTGGGTCGTCACCCCGATCGACGCTATGCTGGACTCCCGAGGTTTAATCCCCGCACGCTGAGCATCTGGCTATGTGCTACTCCGCCCAGATTGAAGCTGACTACGACAAGTTCGTGCGCGAGTGGGGCGCGATCATCAGCATTAAGCGCTTCGTTGAGCTGTTCTGGGAGAAGCGTAAAGACGGCGGCTGGTCCAAGATTCCGAAAGCCATGCGCGAGGCCTTCCGCAAGCCGCACGGCGAGGAGGGGTTCGAGCTAGCCAAGCTGGTCGCCGAGGGCGACCGAGAGCAAGCAGTCGCCCTGCAGGCGGGGCTAGACGCCCAGGTCGCGCGCCTGCAAAGGGCCGAGGCCGTTCTGGCCGGGCCAAAACCCACCAAATCAGCGTCCAGCGACAAGCGCATCGCCACTGACAAGATCAGCCGCGCGCCGCGAAACCTGGACGACCTCACGAGTAAAGAACCCAAGGACCACGACACGCGCATCGATCCGGGCATTTATGCCCCGGTGATGATCGAGAAGGACGGCCAGCGGATCGTGGTGCCGATGCGCTATCAGTGCCCGTTGCCGGGCTGGAACGAGAAGACCGAGCGGCGTTACGCGGGCACCTATAACGCGCGCCGCGACAACCTCGAAAAGTCGTGGGGCAAGCTGTTCGGTCACCGGCACCGCATCATGATCGTCACCCGCTTCTACGAGAACGTCTCCCGTCACAAGATGGAGGGCAGGGAGCTTGCCACGGGCGAGAAGGAGGAGAACGTCGTCCTCAAGTTCGATCCGAGGCCGCCGCAGGAGATGCTGGTCGCCTGCCTGTGGAACATGTCACTCGGCGCAGACCACGGGACAGACCTCTTCACCTTTGCCGCCATCACTGACGAGCCACCGCCCGAAGTCCTGGCTGCCGGGCATGACCGCTGCATCGTCCCCATCAAGCCAGAGCACGTCGACGCCTGGCTCAGTCCCGGCCCGAACAACCTGGAGGCGTTGTACGCGATCCTTGATGACCGGGCACGGCCGTACTACGAACACAGGCTGGCCGCCTAACAATGGAAACGCCTCAACTCCCAACCGCCGAAGGTAAACGACGTTATCCCCAGACCAACGACTATCTGCCCAATGGCCCCAAATCTGGTAGTGGTAGAACGCCCTGTACCTGCACTCCGTCATGTTTACGCGGGTGCGATGGACGGTGCGGCTGCGAGGCCTGCGCGCTGTCGTTCATGATGTATGCCGATGAGATGGGGTGGCTTTCGCCAGGCGGCCTTACAATCGATCCGGATGATGCACTCGTGATTTATGGGGAGTGCTGGCCGCCTGTTCCGGGTCGGCTTCAGGAGTAGTAAGTAGCCAGCGAGCAAATGCCGCGGCGTTGTACGACTTGATGCTCGGGCTTCGACCCAGAGCGGCCATGACGGACCGAACATAAGCAGTGAAAGTCAATGTTGGTGCTGCGTGGAGGGGTTATGACGCACCAGAATTTCTGGGCTGTCCACGGCTGGCTATTCATCCTGGCCATGTGCTTCTTTCCACGGCTCACTTTGATTTTCAGCTCGGTTACGACTGGCGGCCTCCTTTGGTGGCTGGGTTGGCTCCTGACGCCGCGCCTTTTGGTTGCAATTCTGGCATCGAGTGCCTACTGGCACACCAATACCATCCTCGTCGTGTTCACATGGCTCTGGATGCTCGGAGGCGAAGGAGCCGAAAAGTCGGCGGCGAAGAGGTACCGGCGATAGCCGAGGATCTCGGTCAGGCTGAACGCCGACTCCCAGATAGGCTGGCCAATGCTCTGTGATTGACGGCTCCCCGGAGACTGTCTACGGCTAGCTGATCACCGGGCGTTTCCGGCACCATGACGAGGTCCGCTTCCGACCCATAGCGGACATTGTTCGATGGCGCCGCATGGAGGTTGCAGGTAGGGCCGGCTTTATGCGGTTAGCTAAGGAAGACAAAGTACTTCGCCCGACTATCTATGGCGGCAAGGCCCTCCTTTGCGCACTCTACGGCTTCGGCTTGGTGGCCCTGGCTCGATCCGTCGCAGCCTGTCGGAGCATTGCTGGTGATCTGCGGCATCGCGGGCGGCTGGGTGGCGCTGATCTGGGGATAGCTGTGGGCTTTTCGGCGGAAGCGAGCATAGTTGGGCCTACAATCACCCAATGGAATATCAGCTCGTCATCAAGTTCTGGCGCAAGTCTCTGGCCGACGAAGCCTTTCTCGCAGCGATTGAGGGAAAGTTGAAGGAAGCATTGGGCAATGCCGTCGAATTGGAGGGCTACGATGTCAGTTCAAAAGAGATCAATCTTTTCATGCTCGCGTCTGACCCGCGACATTCCTTTCGGCGTGCAAAAGACGTTCTGGAAAGCCTAGGCGTTCTGAATGGCGTTTCAGCCGCCTTCCGTGTGGCAGGCGGCACTCAGTTCACGTCTATCTGGCCGCTGCGCGCTACTCGCAAGTTCAGGCTGCCGTAGTGCTCGCGAAAAGGCCGGGTCTTGAAGTCTGCTTTCGACCCAAAGCGGACATTTCGCCTCAATGGTCAGGCACGCAGTCAGCTCCCCCAAGGAGTGAGATGGCATGGCCGGGTTGACTTAAGTTTCCTGTTATCTGGAATGAAGGCCCTTTCCTTCCTCTCATCCATAGTTCGGACGGGCCGCGATTAGGGCAAGTTATCGGGGGTAGGCGGGAGTTAACTTCGCCGAGTGCCGCGCGGAGGTCCAAGCAGCCCCTGCTTGCGGAAAGGAGATATTCAAACACGGCAGAGATCGGTAGGCTTGCCGGGTTTGGTCGCAGTTACCGTGGGGTGTAACGCACCCTCAAAGCGTGATGACGGTCACACTCGTATTGCCAACGGCAGATGGGATCACTCGGCCGTCGCATCTAGATTTGAGACGTTTGCCGCCGCTCATCCGTGATTTTCAGGACTTCAATTGCGTTGGATAGCGCTGGCCTGGGCATCCCCTAAAAGACCACAGGGAAAGGGAAGATGAGCGCCATGCTCGGTCAATCCGCCGTGCTCTTGTCGGTGCGCGAAGAACTGCGCCGCTTTTCTGCGTGCGATGTGCCGGTGCTTATTGAAGGCGAAACCGGCACCGGCAAAGAGTTGGCGGCGCGCGAGATCCATTACTCAAGTTCTCGCCGCGACCGCCCCTTTGTGCCGGTGAATTGCGGCGCCTTGCCGGACCACCTGATCGAGAACGAACTGTTCGGCCACGAACGAGGCGCCTATACCGATGCCACGAGTGCCCGGCCCGGTTTGGTCGATCATGCGAGAGGCGGCACCTTGTTTCTCGATGAGGTCGATACCCTCTCGGCCAAGGCGCAAGTAACGTTGCTGCGCTTTCTGGAGAGCAACGAGTTTCGCCCCATCGGTGGAGGCTTGGCACGAGTCTCCGATGCGCGAGTTATCGCTGCCACCAACAGCAGCCTCCGTCAGCGGGTGGCCGACGGTCTGTTTCGGCGCGATCTGGAGTACCGCCTAAACGCGCTCTACGTCAGGCTGCCGCCGTTGCGTGAGCGAGCGGGTGACGTCCCGCTGCTCGCCGCGCACTTCCTCGACCTGGCGGCGCGACGGTTGGATGGCCTCAGCAAGGCGTGGACGAACGAAGCCACGCAGATACTGTGCGCCCACCACTGGCCGGGCAATGTGCGGGAGCTCGAAAACCTGGCGCTACGGGCGTATATGCGCACCAATGAGCCTGTCGTGGATGTGTCCGCGATTACCGAACTAGTCGATATTGCATGCGAGGAGGTCGTCGAAGCATTCCGCGCGCATTCGACCGATCCGATGGATCTGCCTTATCTGGCGGCGAAGAGCCACGCCATGCACGCCTTCGAGCATCGCTACCTCACGCACCTGATGGCGCGGACCGGCGGAAATGTCAGCTCGGCGGCGCGCCTTTCCGGCACCGAGCGGCGGCAACTAGGCAAGCTGCTGAAGAAGCATGGCATAGACATTCGGCGGTTCCGATCTCCGCCTTAGTTGACGCGCCGCGCACCTCGCTCAATCACACCTCATGCATCGCCCGTCTGGCCCGCGCATTCTCTAGCATTCTCTGGCATTCAGTGGGCAGGGCTTGCTCATTCTTATGGGTGCGACAAGACCCACTTGCACTTGACGCCGGATCAAGGAAGACCCGGTTTCAGCGAGCCTACTGGAACACGGTCGCCTTGCGCGCATTCATCTCGCAGGACGATAACTTACAGCGCGCTCTGAACGTGATAAATGCAGCGCCGTAAAGGCGGTGCCTTGGATTCAAGATTTCGAAGGCGCGATGCACCTTGCCTGGTGCCACGGCAAAAACGACATGCACTCGCCATCGATCCAACTAAGTGTCGACATCGGAGCGATGTCTGATGCCAATCAACATTGCAGAGCATCTCTCGTGATATCGACGAGGTGGTTCATCATGCTCCTGGGTTCTGCGTGACCCACCCAGTCACAATTCCGGGTCAACTGTGACCCGGGGTCGTGGAGCCGTTTCTCAGCAAAAGCGCATTCCCATCACATTCGTGGATACTTTGAATTTGGCATGCGAATTGCCTCGTACTTTGCCGAGTGCTGATGGCCGCCCCGAGCTGACTCGGCGGAAGTGAGTGGGCGGGACACTAACCTCTCAACCCATATGATCAGCCGTTCCAACTTGGTCATATCCAACAAGTCGAGGAAGTTGCCATGAACGGCTTTCCGCACATCTGTATTTGTTTCAGAGGACCTGGCATCCAATCGGTAGAACGTTGCTTCTGCTTCTACATCCCAGAGCCATCGCCTCACTGGCATTGGCACTGGCCTTGGCCTGGCCCGGGTCCCGTCGAGATTGGCGGGCGGCCGATTGGTGATGAATTGGTGGCTCTCTCAGTGGTGACGCAATTGCTTGGACTAAAGTCCCTCACGACAGAGGCGCTATCACAGTTGAAATCGACGCAAGACCACATGCTTCGCGCACTCCAGGCAAAACTGCCTGATGATTTTGAAGTGCGACTGCATGACGCACCACACGGGTAGCCACCTGGACCGGTTAGCCTATCCCAGACATCTTCAAGCCATAATTTCTGGCAATAGAGGAGGTCGGTATGAGTGGCAGGGCATACACGGGTGATTTCAAGATCGAGGCGGTCAAGCAGGTGACCACGCGTGGCCATTCGGTGGTCGAGGCGAACGATCGGCTCGACATCACGACGCACAGCCTGTATGCGCGGAAGGCCAAGTTCGGCCAGCCGGATTGGGTTGCGTAGGACCAAGCTGGATCAGAGCGCGGAAGCGCGACGCCTGAAGGTCGAGTTCAAGCGCGTGACCGAGGAGCGCGACATCCTAAAAAGAGCCGCGGCGTACTTCGCCAGGGGGTAAAAGCGAAGTACGTGTTTTTGCAGGCACATGCCCGCGAGTTTCGCCTGCGCGCGATGTGCCGGGTACTGGGCGAGCATCGTAGCGGGTACCACGAGTGGTTGCGCCAACGGGCCAGTGCACGAGAGCGCGAAGACACGCGCCTGCCGGGACGGCTCAAGCACTTCTGGCTCGCCAGCGGCGGCGTGTACGGGCATCGCAAGATCACCTGCGATTTGCGCGCGGCTGGCGAGCGGCGCAGCCGCCATCGCGTGCGACATCTGATGAAGCGCGAAGGTCTTCGGGCACAAATCGGTTACGGCAGTAGGCCGCGCCACCGGTGTGGCCCGGTCGGCGTGGTGGCCAACGTGGTGATAGCCAACGTGCTGGATCGGGAGTTCGCGCCCGATGCCCCCGAACAAGGTCTGGGTGACGGACATCAGTTATATCCGTGCTTATAGGGGCGGTTGTTCCTGGCAGCCGTGATGGTTTTTTTTCGCGCCAGATCATTGGTTGGGCGACGCGGCACGACATGACGGCGGACCTCGTGTTCCAGGCGTTGTTGGCGGCAGTGTGGAAGCACAAGCCCAGCCCTGGCGTGCTGGTTCAATTGGACCAGGGTAGTCAGTTCACATGCCCCACGCCTCACTTAACCGCCTCCGTCCCGTTTGACGACCCTGTGACCATCGGGCCACCAGAACGATAGAGACGGCAGGATCAGTCGACTTAACTGCTCCCGCCCCCTATACCACGCCGGCTGACCATCCGATCGAAGTGCTCCCACCGACCCCAATTCGACATTCGCGCATCTTGCTGACCGGGCCAAGCGAACCCGTCGCCGACATCTTTGCCGAGCGAGAGTTACAGAAAAGCGTGGGGTCGTTCGCAGGCGGACGTCATCCCGCTGCGGTTAGTTGAACGGATCGGCTTTCCCTGTCACCACGATCCCCAAGGAGCCGACGATGCGGTCACGATCACCACCGGTAACCAGAGTCACCTCTATGGCGACCATGCGGTCTTCAATCAAAGGTGTTTCTGGTTCGAACACCAGGGAGTACCGACGTTGCTTTCCAGCACCCAGGGCAAGGTTGGTCCTCACCAAATTGCGCTCGGCCTCTGTTGCCGCCTTACCCAATCCGTCGGCTATGCGCATGCGCAGCGCAGTCTCCGTGGGTTCTAACTTCATGCGGTACGAGAGGAGTTCCAGCTCCCTTCGTTCGTACACGCGGGCCTTGAGCTCGAAGACACCTTCTGTCTGTAGCGGATTGGCCACGACGAAAGGCACTAGGACCGGCCCTTTGGCTGTGCTCACGGCGATCAAGTTCCGTTGCGCCCAGTGGCGGTCATTGATGGGGTCCATCACCAGTGTTGCTGGATCAAGCGAATGCGTGACGTAAGCGAGAAGACAAACGTGGTTCGGAGCCCAGGCCGGAATCGTCGCGCGCATCGTGACGTTCACCACGCCGGGCTGGCTGGGATCACGCATCGGAGGGGCGGCCACAGTGCCTACTGCGAAGAAGTGGGGTTTTGCAAACCCCACGGTGGGATCCGCCCAGTAAACGACCACCGTAGCAATCACCGGCGTGTTTCCATGCCCTGAGTTGCGGACATCTACGGTGACTTCCAACTCTTTGCCAGGTTCATAGGGACTGGCATGAATCCCTGGGCATTCCCAGGAAACAACGTCGTTCGGAAGCGCGCGCACAAAGCCAATGTCGACCTCGTCGCCGGGGAATCGCGGTGCCGCCCAGTATGGAATGCATAAGTAGGGCCTTGTGTCACCTGGACCGGTGTCACCACGACGACCATCTCCGGTCGTGTCATTACGTCGTTGCGCCAGACCCGCGCCTTTTGCTTTCATGGTTAACCCTCACTGCGCCGTATAAGCCAACGCCTGTACGTTCACCGGGTCGTCGTTGATGGAGCCTCCGGTTGCCCAGCATGGGTGCAGGAAGCCGCGGTCTGCGTCCAAGTCAAGGTTGGTAGAGTCGCTCTCACCGCGCACCATCTGCTCCCAGAGGGGAAGCGCGATCCGCATGGCGGCAAGCGGCAGGAACGAATCTGGCGTGGCACCAGTTGCGAAGGGAGCGGCTTGCGTCACTGGCTGCTCGAGCGGCGGGGGCGGATACAGGTGAAACCAATTCACTGGATCATTGACGGGACGTCGCGGCCATTGCACCGGTGCAGGTGCGAGCGTGAACTGCTTGTACGCGGGCTCGTCAATGAGCGAACCGGGATAGATCAGGCCGTGCAGCGCCAGGAAGTGGGATGCGCGATCCAGGGCCTCCCAGATCTGCGTATGGATGTCGAACAGACACCCGATCAACTGAGTCACCTCGTCGGCGGGAGCCATCGCGGTCAAATCGGAGCTGCTCGCGGTGACATCGGTCGTGGGCTGTGGATCCCGGGGATCTGGCGGATCCTTCTCCCACAGCTTCTTCAGGAGCATGTTGTCCCAGAAGGTGCATTTCTGCTTCTTCGCCCATTGCACGCAGCATTGGACGAACGCCTGAATCAGATCCACGATAATCAGAATCACAGCGATTATTCCGCAGATCGTCCCCGACTGGGAGTTGTCACCCTGACCGGGCTGCGGGCCGCCGGGCGTATTGTTTCCGAAGGACACGCCCCCTCCCGGGTCACCAGTAGGCCCGAGGTCCTGTGGTCGCAACGATGGTGGCGGGTTAGAGGGGTCGCCGTAAAGCCTGGCTGGCCAGCCCCCCTGTGGCGGGTTTGGAATGGGCGGAAGCCCGAAACCATCGAGAAGGCGGAGATGCTCGAGCATGCGCCGGTATCCTAGTTGCAGGTCCGGCACTGGCTGGGTCCGCGTGAGGTCGAACGTCGCGTCGAGCGCATCGTGGATCTGCTTCACAACGTCACCCGGCAGTCTTGGATGCAACTTGTTCCCAAATCGAACCCTGGCGGCCATGATTCCCGGAGTTGGCAGGCTGAATCTGCGTGCCAACCAGCTCCCGACGGAGTTCCTCGCGACACGATCGCGGAACCGATGGGCGCGGCGCGGGCCGCCCACCACTTGGCCGATGTATGCGGAGCCTGCTGCGTTTGCGCCGTAGGCCGCTAGTGAGCCAAACGCAAATGCGCGGGATGCTGAACTGTGGGCGGCAGCGTGCAGGGATCGTACAAATGCGTCAGTGCGGCGCCCGAGAAGCAGGTTGGACCAGTCCCAGCTCCCCGCCGGCTGATCCAGCTGTCGGGGGTGGGCCTTAACGTAGGTTAGAGGTATGACGCTGTCTCGCAAGGTCACCACGTCTGACAGCATGGCGTTTGCCCGCTGCGAGAACAGCTGCACATCGTTGGCAGCTGAATTGAACAGCGCAGCAGCATTCGGGTCGGCAGGATTACCGAGGGCGCTCTCCAAGCGGTCACGCACCGATCCGAGGTCCGAATAAAGGGCGAGGCCGCGATCCCACAAGTCGGCTGCTTGGCGCAGCAAAGAGAGTTCTCTTCCGTCCGACGTGGCATGGGCAAAAAGATGCTCTACCAGAACCCCGAGCTCGGCGTAGTCGCCTGCCGAGGCGAGGTCTGTCTGAATCGCGGACCTAGCCGCGGTGAGCGTAGCGTCTGCGAAAGGTGCCGTCGCTAATGCGCCGACAGTCTCAACCAAGGCGAACGAATGCGCGTAGTAGTCAACCATGTTCGAACCCCCCGCCATTTGTTCGACCATGACGTCTCAGCCTGATGGGTCTGGTCCCATCCTGCGTGCCGCCGTTCCCGGTGTTTGTGACCATTTCGCATCTCCACTTTGTTCGACACTTGCCACCGTTGGGTGCTGAAGTACGCGGCGTGAGAACCCGTCGACGTTGTAGACGTCAGTGAAACTCAGCGTGGCCGGCATTGCTTTCCTCTTAGACGGCTCCGATGCGATCGTTGATCGCCACTCGGCGTAAGAGGCAATTCGCATGCCATGATTGATTTACTCGCGAATGCGATGGGAAAGCCCTCTTTGTATTAGCCGTTGCCAAAACAATGGGTCACCGTTGACCCAGACTCGTTCAAAAGTGGGTCAAACAGAACCCAGGTGCGCGAGGGACCCTCGCTCCTCGTTGCTGGAGAGCGTCGGGAGCTCAGGCACCCAAAACGGACAGTTCATATCAGTGACGAGGAAGGTCGATGGACTTCGTTGTTCCGTGCACAGAGGTCACAGATGAAGCCGTGGTGCGCCCCCGCTTTCGTAGACGGTTAGGCGCCGACCTTTGGACTGCCCGGAAAAAAGAGCACTGCCAACCCCTGAGTTACTGGGCAGGGTGATTAGCCCGTGTTATCGGGGGTAGGGCGGGGGCGGATAACAACAAGAGTTATCCTATATTGTCCCGGCGTATCATTCCGGGGGCAGAGCCAAAACTGAGGAAGGAACCATGGAGAACATGCCTATTTGGGGATGGGCGGGCATTCTATTAGCGATGGCTGTTGCAGCCATTATCGCCGCCATGATCAAGCGACAGGCCGATTCGAAGGCTCGGGCGTTACAAGAAAGAGTTGATTCGCTGTCCGGGGAGGCTGCGCGCTTGCCGGATGCTATCGGGCGAAGCGACCGGGCTGAGAAGCAGGTCGGCGAGCTGACGGAATCGGTTCGGGCAGGGGCTGCGAGGGAAGCAGCTCTCGGCGCGCAAATCGAAGAAGCCAGGTTATCGGTGGAAAGGCTGACAGACACGGTTGCGGAGCGCGACCGAGCACTGACCCAGCTGCGCGAGAATCTGGACACGTTGCAGCGGACCACGGCAACGACAACGGCTAACCTCAACGCGAATTCGCCGAAGCTGACGAACTCAGACTTGAGCGTAACAGTGCGAGAGAGAGCCTTGAGCGGTCGCGCCAGGCCTTGGACGAGTTGCAACGGTCGGCGGCGGTAATCGACGCTAATCTTACAGGCCGAACCACTGAAGCTAACGAACTTCGCCGTGAGCGGGACGACCTCCGACAAAGTCTCGACGCCACCAACGTTGCCCTGCGAGATCTGCGCGCCGAGCACGCGACCGCTGTTGCCATTCGAGATGCTGCACTCGAATCAGTTGAGCAAACCAAGGCGTTTCTCAACACAGCCGAAGCCCAGATGCGCACTGCTTTTACCGAAGCTGCAAGCCGCGTCTTTGATGAGAAGTCTGTCGTTCTCGACCAACGCATCAAAGCAAGTGCAGATGCATCGAAGGAGGGGCTCGAGACAACCCTCAAGCCATTTGCGGAGAAAGTCGCCACTTTGCAGGCGAAGGTGGAACAACTCGGGTCGGAACAGGCTAGGGAGCATGCCACCCTCGTTGGAACCATTGGCGAGTTAAAGGGCCTGAATCAGAATATGGCGACCGCGACCGAGGCCCTGACTCGTGCACTCAAGGGCAACTCGAAAGCTCGGGGGGATTGGGGCGAACTCATTCTCGATACGGTGCTTAAGGCGTCCGGCCTGGAAGAGGGTCGTAACTATGTCTCGCAGGATCACGCCGTGGATGAGGACAGTGGTCAGCGCGTGCGACCAGACGTGGTGGTGACATTGCCAGACAAGCGCAAGATTGTTGTCGATTCCAAGGTCAATCTCATCGCCTGGAGTGATGCGCAGAATGCCGAGTCCTTTGAGGGTCAGCAAGATGCCCTAGTACGCCATGCGGCTGCTCTCCGAGCTCATGTGCGTGATCTGGCGGACAAAAACTACCCCCGCGCTATAGGCCCGGAAGCTCTGGACCTGACGGTCCTTTTTGTACCTATCGAGGGTGCGTTGTCGTCAGCCTTGTCCGTCAATCCAGACTTGCAGACCGAAGCGTTCAACAAGCGCGTGGTGTTTGCATCCCCGAACACCCTTATGGCGATGCTCCGTGTCGTTGAGCGACTGTGGACGCGCGACAGGCTACAGCAGCAGATCAGCACTATCGGCGAGGAAGCAGCAAAGTTATTGGACTCGCTCACCGGTTTTATCGAGGACTTTGAGTCTATTGATGAACGCTTGAAAAAGGCAGGAGATGCTTACAACAAGGCGAAGAATCGACTTAACGAGTCTCCCCAGTCTGTGGTCGCCCGCGCCCGCCGGTTGGTCGGAGCGGGGGCAAAGGGTAAGAAGGCACTTCATGAGTCGCTGATACCGCTCCCTGGCGAGGAGGAGTCGCCGCTTTCACTCGAAGGAGACACTAACGTGTTGTTGGGCAAGGATCCCTAAACAGCTTTGAATATGGAACGTTCAGAGGCAATCTTGAAGTTGACGTGATCAATCTCGCGCTGCCAGGGTATGACGACCGTCGACGACGAGGACGGCCCCGAAGACAAAACGCTTTAAAGTTGCGTTCGGAGAGCAGGGATTTGGATCGGAATCAAGGGCTAAAGGGGGCAAAGGAATGGCTGTTTACATCTCAGATCTCGATATCAGGAACTTTCGGTCGTGCGTGGCTACCAGCCTTCAGCTGACCCACTTTACGCCACTGGTGGGCCTGAATAATTGCGGGAAGAGCAATTGCCTCACCGCGCTACAGTGGATTGTGCGAAGAGCGAAGCTCGGTCTTGAGGACTTCCATGACCCCGCCCAGCCTGTTCAAGTCGTTGGAACTCTTCGCGGAATCGCCGATGCAGACTTGGACGTATTGGATCCCAAACATCGGAAGAAGATTGAAGGCCATATTCGCGACGGCGTTCTCACCATTCGCCGCGAGCAGCAGATGCCGGGAGGCGATACGGAGTTGACCGTGATGAACCCGGCTACTGGCGACTGGGAACCCAATCCCACGGGGATTGATAACGCCATTTCGGCCTTGTTCCCGGACCCTATCCGCATCGGGGCGATGGAGAACGCCGAAGAGGACGCAAGTAAGGCTAAGACCACCACCACCATGGGGAAGCTCTTAGCCTCGATGTTGACGGCCATCCAGGACCAACATGAGCAAGCCTTGACGCCTCACTTGGCTGCCATCTTGGGAATGATTTCAGCGGAAGGCGGTGAGCGCTTCGAAGAGCTGGGCCGCATTGATGAATCAATCAACCGCAAGATCTCGGACCTGTTTCCCGGTATTAGCATCAAACTGGACTTTCCGGTCCCAATTTTTAACGACCTGATCAAGGCCGGGACGGTTAAGGTCTACGAAAGTGATGGACGGGGTCGTGCCTTTGGCGCCTATGGGCATGGAGCTCAACGAGCCATTCAGATGGCCATGGTGCGTCACCTGGCCGATCTAAAGCGTGGAGGGACAGCTGCAGGCGGCGCTACCTTGCTCCTAGTCGATGAGCCCGAACTTTTCATGCATCCCTTTGCGGTGGAGCAGGTTCGGGAGGCCCTGCGTGCCTTGTCCAACGCCGGGTATCAGGTTGTTTTCTCGACCCACTCGGCCCAGATGATTCTGGCCAAGGACGCGAAGAACGCCCTGCTGATGACGAAGAAGCACCCGGACGGCACAAAGGCACGACCACGCATGCAGTCCGTAGTGGAGGCGTTGGTGAAGAATCCAACGCACCAACTCCACCAACTTTTCAGTCTCACTAATTCCTCCCAAGTGCTGTTCGCCGACAGGGTTTTGCTCACGGAGGGCAAGACCGAACTTCGTCTGTTGCCTACGTTGTTCCAAGTGATCACCGGCAAGACCATGGGACAGTCCTCCTTGGCCATCGTGCCAATGACCGGGGCATCGGACACCCGCAAGTCTATGGAGATCTTGTCAGCTCTTGGCCTTCCCGCGTGTGCGATTGTGGATCTGGATTTTGCATTTCGACAGGCTGTGAAGCATGGCCTGCTACAGGCGGACGATGCTGATCTCACGGCCTGCAAGGCCGTTCTTCAACAAATGTCGGACTCAGGATTATTTTCACTTAAAGACGGGTTGCCCTGTGGCGGCATCCAGGGGCCGGCTTCAATGGCATTTGAACTCTTGGCCCGCCATGACGACGCTAAAGCTCCGATAGCCGCCCTTGTCCGGAAGTTGCGGGCTCACCAGATTTGGTTGTGGAGCGGCGGAGCCATCGAGCCTCACATCGGCCTTTCCGAGAAGTCAGAACAGGCGTGGCTTTCAATTCAAGTCAGACTGGAAAGCGAGCCGCTCGAAGCCGTATGCGCGGATGTCGAGGGAGTTCGTTCTCTGATGCGCTGGCTCGGCACCGAATCCGCGGCGTCCCAACCAGCATGAGTGGTCGCGTGTGCACAGCATTCCAATTGGCGGATTTCGAGCGAGAGAGCTTGATCGCCGAGCACAGGTTTTACGTCGAACAGGCCAGGACGAGGCTCCTATCCCAGTTTGCCAACATCGAAGCAGAGGCCGAATTAGCGGAACAGGAACATTGGGATCGAAGCGGCGAGAGTTTCGACCCCGAACGGCACGACCCAGGAGACTTGGCCGAGGCTGCCCGTGACCACGGGGTGCAGTTCTATCAGCTCTTGGGCGATATGCATGATCGAACACGACTGAGTGTCGTGGCGGGCATGTATCATCACTGGGACAAGAGCTTTCGGCGCTTTCTAATCCGGGAACTTCGATGGCCGCGACTGGTTATCGGCGATCACACCCGGCGCACCCTATGGAAGTTGGATAGCATCAAGCTTGAGCTGTTCCTGCGGGCATTGGGACTGGACGTCCGGAAATTCGCCAGCTTTCCGCGGTTGGATGCGATGCGCTTGGTCGTGAATGTTTTCAAACATGGTGAAGGCCCGTCGCTAGATGACCTCCGACAGAATTACCCGGAGTTTCTGCGTAAACAAACTTATGCTTGGGGCTTTTCCGATGACACGGACATGTTGGTCTCTGATGAGCAAGTGGACACGTTTGCTGCTGCTATCGAGACATTCTGGCAGGAGCTTCCCTCGGAACTCACCTTTGAAGAAGATTCAGAGCTAGATGTTCCTAAAGACTTCGAGAAAGCATGGCACAAGGATCAAGCTTAAGTACCAGCCTAGGATGAACTCGTAGAAACAGGCAATCTCAACCACACCGCTGCTGGGAGCCCTGTTACTTCAGCAGTCGAGCCGCCGGATTGTCTTCGGCTGCTCCTGCCTGAAAGTACCCAATCACACTCGCCACCGAGCGATGCTCGGTCATCGCCATCACGGCCGGCAACGGCACACCTTGCCTGCCGGCCTCGGTAACAAAACCCGACCGCAAACTGTGCGCTCCAAAATCGCCCTCCAGTCCCGCGAATCTCGCCCGTCGCTTGACGATCGTCGCCACCGAGCCGGGCAATAGGGCAGGGCCAACCCGATCCTTCCATACCCGCCGAAAGATCGCCCCCTCGCGAATTGCTGCGGCCTCGAGCCAGGCCGAGAGGGCCTGAGCGCTGCGCCCCAGAATCGGCTTGTCGGGCGTGGAGTCAACCTTGACCCCCGACTGCTGCGTCTTCGAAAACTCCAGCCGGTAGACGTAGCTGTCGTCACCAGTCTTTCGCAGGTCACGCAATTCGGCCGCCGCAATCTCGCTGCGTCGACGCCCGCCGCTGGCAAAGCCGAAGCAGAGTAGGGCGCGATCCCGTAAGCCTTCCAGCGAGTCGTCGCAGGTGGCCAGCATGGCTTCGAGCTCCTGGCGGGTGATCGCGGTCTTCTTGGTGGGTCGTTCACCGCGTTTCACGGCCGAACGCCGGGCCCGACTGAGCAAGGTGCGGATGCTGGCCAGCTCGCAGGGATTGGGCAGTCGCTTCAGCTTGTGCGCCGTCGACAGCACGGCGACGCGCTGGGTCACGGTCGAGAGTTTGAGCGGCCCGGGCTTGGCCTTGAGACCCGCGGCCACCAGCGCCTGATCGGTCGCTGGCGGCAACTCGCTGACTAAGCCGGCCTTGTTTTTGCGCTGGATGTGATCGGCCAGGAACTGGATCACTACGGCCTCGGTCACCGGTAGTGCGAGCTCGATGCCAAAGCGGGCCTGGTGCCAGCCGGCCCAGTAACGCAGGGCGGCCGCGTAGCTGCGGGTGGTGTTGGCCGCGGCGGCTTCCGCCAGCAGTTCGCGCACGGCATCGGCCGCTTGCTGGGCCAACTGTTCCGGCAACACCAAGCTGGAGGCGGGTGCCACAAGATCTGTAGAGGTGCGTTTATGCTTCGTAATATGTAATGTACATTACGAAACAGGGCATCTACTAGCGATAATCATCACAAGTTATCGCGAGTACGAATCCAGGCGAGCAGGTGCCGATCGAGGAGACCGACACATGGCACGAGGTATCACCCAGGACCAGGTTAATCGGGCCGCAGACGCCATCCTGGGCGCCGGCGAAAATCCGACCGTGGAGAAAGTCCGCGCCGAGCTCGGCACCGGCTCACCCAACACGATTACGCGCATGCTGGATAGCTGGCGCGGCCAGCTTGGAGAGCGGCTGCGGCAGCTCGGCGCCCTGCCGGACGTGCCCGACTCGGTGGGGCAGGTGATGATCGAGTTATGGCGCCTTGCGGCTGAACAGGCTGAGCGCGCACTGGAAAGCCGTTTCGCCAGGGAGCGCTCCGCGCTGGAAGCTGCTCAGGCCCTGTTGGCGCAGGAGCGTGAAAGCTGGGCGGCCCGTTTAGAGGCCGCCCAGACCAATGTCGCCCAGGCTCAGGCAGCCCGGGATCTGGCCGAGCACGCCTGCAGCACTCTGGATGGTCAACTGCAGGACAGTCATGCTTTGCGTGCTGACCTTTTACATCAGCGAGATCGACTGCAGGACCAATGTGACCTCCAAAGCGTGCAAATCCATGCACTTCGGGCTCAGCTAGACGCGAACCAAGCTGCGATTCGGACGGAACGTGATCGCCTGGAGGCGCACATCCGCACCGTCGAAGACCGCGCTCATCTAGAGGTCGATCAGGCCCGGCAAGATGTCAGGCAATGGCAACAACGGAACGAGACCGCCGAACGGACACACCGATCTGCCGTTATCGAGTTGGAAAAGCGACATGACGCCATGGGCGGCCAGGCACGTCAGCTAGAACAGGAAATCGCCCGCCAAACAGGCCAGATTGCCGCATTGGAGAAAGCGCTCGCTGAGGTCTACTCAGCCACGCAGACGAAACAAAGAAGCAAACCGGCTACATCCAAGGCAGCAACGAAGCGTGTCCAGTCAAAGAAGCCGGCAACACGCAAGCGCAACCCGACTAGCTAGTGTTCTTGGCACGGCCCACTGAACGCCCCAGTGTCCAAACATGACCGCATAAGCGGACACGCCAGAATTAGCGGTCAGGCGACAGAATTAAGAGGACTGCGACACCAGAGCCGTGCCAAGGGCCAGAGCCAAATACAATTTCGCATAATGTATAGACGGGAACAGCGCAAAAGCGGCCACGCCGTGAGCGTCAATCCCGTGCCGCAGGCTCAGTAGGGCTACCGCGGCCGCGAGGGCTACGCACGCGGCGTGGCCATATTTTTTTGCGATATCTACCAGGCGCAGCAGGCTGACACGTGCGGCGGGCGTCTCTGCGCGCTCGGCAGCGAGTAGCGTAAGCCAGACTCCTTCATCTTCCCCTGTCGCCTTGCACATGCGCTCCAGTTCGGCCGTTTGCGGCTGAGCCTTGCCCGAGCGCCACGCAGAAATTAGGGCGCGCGTCTTCCCCAAGTTCTCGGCCAGAGCCATGTCTGTCGGGATGGAACGGGTCTGCTTGTACTTGTCGAGAAGTTCGGCTACGGCGCTCATGTTCAATCCTCGTTTGACAACGTGTTCAATGAGGACTATACATGCCTCCGTGTTCAATGTGCGTTTGACACGATAAGGGGCTCCAAATGACCGCATTAGCCGTCCTGTGCTTCTCCGCAGCCGCCTTCTGGCTCGGAACCGTCTTCACCCCATTCCGTGACCTTGTCGCCCGTCAGCGGTCGACCCTCAACGGGGTAACCCGCTGATGTTTTGCGTGGATCGCGCCGGCTGGCTCTACACGTACCTTTTTGCGGGGGCCGAAATAGGTCTGCCCGTCGGCTTCATGGTCGGGATGCTTCTTAATAGGCCTCTGCACATAGCGCGAATTCGGATGCTTCGCCTCCGCCGCCGTAGCCGTCTTGACGGTGGTCTGAAGTGACCGGCCGCGCAGCGACAGTCGTCCAGGTCGATGCGGCCACGGTGTACGCCGAGGGCATGCTCGCGGGCCTGCGCACCGCCTGCAATGTCCTTGGCGGCAAAGATTCGGCGGACATTCCCCCTCGGCTGCACGCGCTCGTTCGAGAGTGGCGCGCGCACGTCTATCAGAACGAGTGGCTAGCGCAGCAGGGCAGGGCGGCGGACCTGCCGAACCTTCCGGACCGCGCGCAGCTGATGGCGCGTCTGCACGCCTTTCTTATGACATTCCCGGACATCGACTATGCGGACTGAAAACACCGCGCCCGTGACGTTGGCTGAAGGCCAGGCCGTCCTCGATCAGTTGCGCGAGTTGTACGAACGCTCGGAGCACAACGGACAGACCATGTTCGCGTTTGTGTTTCAGCTGGCCGAGGCGTCGCTCGCGGACAACCTCGCGACCGCGGCAGACGAGGTCGACCATGCAGACGGCTGAGCGCCCCTTGCCGCCGCTGTTTGACGGCTACACCGCGACCGTGGCGGCGCAGGCTCGTCGTCGGTGGCGCGTTTATGCGGCACAGCAGACCGCGTTGGATGCGCCTTTTGCGGCTATCGCAAAGGCCAGGGCAACGGCCGGGCAGGGCGCGTGCGACGGTCCCGACCGCTCGCGTAGCGAGCGGTCGGGACTGGGGCTTGTCTCTAATGCAACAACCGTCAACGACGGTTCTGAGAACCCGACAAAGCGGCCGCTTCGCGACAAGTTGCTCATCAACCGCGACGCGCAGCGTGTGAAGCGTCTCCGTACGTCCGTCGGGCATGTGGCGCGCCTGCTGCACTTTGACGCGCACACGGAGCGCCATGCGGGCCTGTGGAACAAGAAGTTCATCACGCTGACCTACGCCGACGCTGACGCCTGGCGTCCGGATCACTTCTCGAAATTCCGCAAGGCGCTTTGGCATTGGTGCCAAAAGAACAAGGTGAAGTGCCGTTATGTGTGGGTGGCCGAGCTACAGAAGCGTGGTGCGCTGCATTACCACGTCGTGGTGTGGCTCCCGAAAGGGAAGTTCCTGCCCGAGGCCGACACGGCTGGTTGGTGGCCGCACGGCATGACGAACATCAAAACCGCGCAGTCGCCTATTTCCTACATCGCCAAGTACGCCAGCAAGACCACGGCGGCAGAAGCGGCGGTGTATCCGAAGGGTGCGCGCATGCACGGGCACGGCGGCTTGGACCCGGAAGGTCGTCGCCATGTCCGCTACTGGATGGCTCCGATTTGGGTGCGTGACGCCCTGTCGGGTCGTGCCGACATTCGCAAAGTGGTCGGCGGCTACATGGACAAGAAAACCGGCGAGTTCCTCGCATCGCCGTGGCGTGTGTTTGTCGGCCCCGGTGGCGAGGTGTGGGCCTACCGAATCGATCAAGAGGAGACGATGCAATGAAGATTCAAGTGTTGAACCGCGCAGCGGAGCAGGTGCAGACCACGTGGGAAGGCGTGACGCGTGAACGATCCAAGCAGTGGTGCCTGCTGGAAATCGACGGCCTGCCGACCTCGTTTCAGATCACGGTGGACCCGGGCAAGGAGTACGCGCCTGGTGAGTATACCCTCGCGCCGGAATCGTTCGCGGTGAGCAATGGCCGCCTGACTATGAGCCGCGCCGTGCTGGTTCCGGTCATCGCCCAGGTCAAACAGCAGCCCAAGCCGGCTGCCGCGTAAGGGGAGGGCGTCGCCATGTCGGGTTCACTGGTCTACGTCGTGTGCGACGCCTCGAACATCGATCCAAGCGGTGTCTGCACGCAGGTTCAGTACGTGCAGGCTCCCACCATGTTGCCGCCGCTTGACGCAGCGTCTGGCGCAGCAATCGCGGTCGCCATTATTGGGGTTTGGGCGCTCGCGGCCGTCTTTCGAAACCTCTGACAAGCCAATTTCGGCAAAAACCTTCAAGGGAGAAACGTATGCATAGCAAGGCTCAGAAGTTCCTGATGGCTGTTCGCAACAACCGTACCGTGGCTGCGCTGATGGTTTCGGCCGTGGCCGCTCCGGCGTTCGCACAGGCCGGCACGATCGACACTTCGTCGGTGGTGGCCACCATCACCAGTGGTCTGGCTGCCATCGCCGCCATTGGTGCCGCCTGGGTGGGTTTCAAGTACCTCAAGAAGGTCTGGAATCGCATCTAAGCAGCACGGGGGAGGGCTTCCTCCCCCTTTCTTTTGTACGGCTACCTGAGGTCCTGCCGTGACTATCAACGACTACGCCGGCTATCTCGTGATGCTGGCATTGCTGGGGGCAGCGTGGATTCTTTTTGGGCCATCCCGGGACGACTGATGCGCGCTGTCGCTGCCCTTCTGTTGGTATTGGCGCTGTCCTTGTTCGCACCGCGTAGCGAGGCAACGACGTACGTGACGCCTGCAGCGGCCCAAGCAGCCTGTATTGCGCAGTGGAATATTTTCGTCGCGCAGAATAACGGCAATGCTGGCGATTCGTCTTGCATCCTCTGGAACAATTCGGTGGTGACGCAGCCAGTCGGCTTCTATGGCATCACGGGCCACTGTTGCGGTGCTGGCTTCACTTTTCAGTGGAATACGGGATTTGTTCCACCCAACCAGTGCTCGACAGCGGCACCAGTGTCCGGCGCTTTCTCGGGTCAGTTGGCGCAAGGCGCTCCGATGTGCGGCGGCCAGCCGGACGGCTCGGGTTGCGCCATGACGTTCACGCCCGATAGCCCGTCTTTCATGAACCGAGCGGGCACCATGTGGGCCACGCATGGCACTTATCGTCCAAGCGGTTCGCAGTGCACACCGGGCGCGGTCGGCCAGGGCAATGCGCCCCCGCCGGCAGCCGCGCCGGCTCGTAGCTGTGGTGGTGGTAGCTGCTACGACTCTGCAAACAAGCAGTTCTGTGCGGTCGATGGCAGCGGTGCGCAGGTATGTGTTCCGGGGTCTGCTGCCGCCTCGTCGAATGGCGCGTGTGTAAGTTCAAGCTCGGCCACCGTGTGTGCTGGGACGCCTAATGCACCTGCGCCGCCCGCGCCGCCCGCGTCGCCGATCAGCGACCCTCCGACGCAGGTCCAGTCGTCGGACAAGTACACGACGTCCTCGCCGTCGACGGGCACGCAAACGACGACCGTCAATTCTTATTCTCCTGGGCAAGGCTTGCAGAGCGGCAAGCAATCCAGCGATGACGGCCCCGCGTCCTCGTCGACGGCTCCGTCCAAGCCGGGCACGTACGGGGGTGGCGCCGACTGCAATTCGCCTCCTATGTGCACGGGTGATGCAGTGATGTGCGGCATTGCGCGTCAGGAGTGGTACGCCATGTGCAGCGCGAAGGCTGGCACGGACCAGCTTCATAAGGACTTGGCCGGCGATGGCAGCACTCCGCCGCAGGGTGGCACTCATACGGGCACCGATTTGAACGGTGGTTCTGTGGATACGGGCGACACCAGCCAGCTTGACGCGTCGGGCTTCGGTTGGGGCACGGCTTGCCCGTTCAACGATCTGACAATCCAGATTGGTGGCACCACGCAGACCATCTCCTTCCAGCCGGTGTGCGACTACGGCGTGTATATGCGTGGTTTCGTCCTTCTACTGGCAGCGTTTACCTGTGCCGGCATCCTCGGCGGCTTTAAGGCTGGCAGCATGTTTGGAGGAGGTTAGTTATGCCTGCGATTGTCGCGTGGTTGCTCGGCGTTCTTGAGAGCCGAATCGGCAGCATTGTCATTTCTGCGCTACTGGCGCTTGGCCTGAGTTGGACCACTTACACGTTCTCTGTGGCTCCGCTTCGCGCCTACATTTTGTCGCAGACTGCCGGAATTCCGGCTATGGGCATTGGCGTGCTTGGTTTTCTCGGTGTCGATAGGGCGATCACGATGATTCTGTCGGCTGTCGCGTCGAAGGCCGCAGTTAACGGCGCCAAGTCGATCCTTACCCGTAAGGCGAGCAGCTGATGCCTATCGAATTTCGCAGCGGCTTGCCGGGGGCAGGGAAGACGCTGGGTGCCGTTGAGCACCTCATGCACTTGCGCAAGCATGCGCCCGAGCGGCCCGTTTATGCCCTGGGCATTACGGATTTGCGTGACGGCCTTGCGCTGCCCTTGGGCGAGGATCAGCTGAGGCGTTGGCAGGAACTGCCAGCCGGCGCGATTGTCGTGGTGGACGAGTGCCAGAAATGGATGCCAGCCAGGCGGGGCGCGGCGGAGTCACCACAGTGGATTAAGGACTTGAGCACGCATCGGCATCTCGGGCTCGATTTCATCCTGATTAGCCAGCACGCGAGCCTTATTGATCCGTATGTGCGTAAGCTCGTCTCGCGCCATATTCATACGGTTCGCGTGTTCGGCACGGAATGGGTCGAACGCTGGGAGTGGCCCGAGTGCCAATCGGACCCGACGTCGTCCGGCGCGAAGAAGTTGTGCGAGAACAAGTCGCGTCACAAGTACAGCCGCGACGCGATGGCCTCTTATAAGTCGGCGGAGCTTCACACGGTTAAGCCCCGGGTGCCGAAGTTCTTGAAGATTGCTGCGGCCTTGCTGGTGATTATTCCGATTCTTGGGGCAGCCGGTTATTACGCCATGCACCACGCAGCCAACACAGCGGGTTCCTCTGATGGCCCATCAGGGTCTACGGTTTCGCTGCCGCATGGACCCTCGGCACCTAAGGACGCCGATGAGGAGCTGCGCCGCACGAGCTTTGCTACGTGGATGAAGCCTCGCGTTGACGGCCTGCCCTGGTCGGCTCCGATGTTTGACCACCTCGAGGTGAAGGCCACGCCGCAGCTTTTCTGTGTGGCCGTCGACGATGGCCGCTGCACGTGCCATACGGAGCAGGGCACACGCTACGCCGTTCCTGCGGACCGTTGCCGTCAGATTGTTGCTGACGGCTTATATAACCCGTTCGTGGACGGGTCGAGCACGGCGGGTCGCCGGGGGGACGGGGATTTTTCGAGGCAGTCTAGGTCGAGGGGCGATGCAGGTCAGCAGGTGGCTCGGGAGGGAGGCTATCCCGATACGGACGGCGGCGGCATGCACGAGCGGGCTACCGCAAAGGCTTATACGCCGCCTGAGTTCCATGTCTGGAATTCCGATCCATTTGGGTCGGTCAAGGGAAAATAGTTCTCTATTTCCAAACGTGAAAATCGAGGTATGGCGCAAATTTCCTTCTTAAGCCTTCTTTCGCCTCGTTCTCAAACCACGACATTAACTCTATGACGCTGGCATTTTCCTCTGGTGTGGCGGTCTGCCTTTTTTGTTTGTCTTCCAAAAACCACTTGTCAACCGTTTTCTTCTGGGCGAGCCGCATGTATTCGGCGATTTCGTCACCCATGAGGAATTCGGCCTGGGGAATGATGTTCGAAAATTTGCCTTCCCGCGGGTCTTTCGTGCTGTCGGTCGCTTGCTTGGAAAGGTATTGCCATGCGATCTCGAAGATTGCGTATCGCCTTTCGAATAGGTCGAGTTTCAGCTTAGCCTTTGTTGCTCGGTGCTGGACTATGGTGACGATCAGCGCGGACAGCGCGATCAACACCGATGTCCCCGAGATCCAGATTGATATTGCCCCCATGTCCATCGCCGCTCCTGTTTGTTTGGAAACATGCTCTTACAGGGGGTGTAGGGGTGCAACCCCTACGGTGACGCCACTGACGTCGGTGCACGTACAGAACCCGGGCCATTGCAGGCCAGCTGTCTCTATTTGTGCGGCCAGTTTTCATTGCCCGCCCGCCAAGCCCGCTTTTGATTGCGGATTCCGGCAGACGCGCCCACTATTAAATTGGCTTGGGCGCCACGTGCATGGCAACTTCAAGGGAGGCGCGTACGAGTTCCTTGAAGGGCTTCGGAACCACGCTAAAGCCGTCCTCATGCAACGCAGACGGTGAGAGCCCCATGCTAATGGCACGAGGAGCACAGGTTACTTCCTCAATCATCCGCGCACATGTGAGCGTTGCCCGTAGATGGTAAAGCTGGCGTCGCGAAACACCCTCGTAAGGAAGAAGCCTATCGTCCATGAAGCTCCATAGAGCCTTTTCCAATGGCTCAAACTGGCCCAAGAAGTCCCGAACAGGCGCTTCGTCGAAACTGTTCAAGAATGGGCTATGCGCAAACTCATTTCGAATCTTGCGCAACACCTCAAGGTGGCGATAGGTCGAAGGGCGGAGCCATCGAAGGGACGCAGCGATTTTGATCCTGCCACTTGCTGTGCTCAAAGGGCCGAAGCTTTTGAACAGACTGTCCAGCCCACCCGAAATATCCGGATTCATATGCTGTCGCATAAGGGTGGCAAGCTTTTCGTCGATGTAGGAGAACGCCACAACCGCCAGGGCTCTAGGTGACTCGGCAGTAAGACTCTTAAAGAACTCCAGTAGCTCGCCCTCATAGAGTTGCGACTCGCTGATCAATTCTCGAAAGTAGTCGCGCACGGCCCGGAGAGCCCGCTCGACATCCGCGTCCGAAATAGGGCGCACATCTGGCATCGCTTTAATCTCCATTGCTGGGGAAGTCCAGAATAGCGCGGCGAGTTCTATGCGGTGCAACAACAGGCCCCAGCCGCATGGGAAAAGCTGTCGCCGGAATCTGCATTTGATAGGCTTTCCGGTACAGGGAGGGTCTATGACCGGGAAAGATGCGTTCTACTACGCTTTGGCCGCCGCATTGTTCTTGGCTACGGTGCCTATGTATCGCTACATCATCGAGCGCGCAAACGCGCCTTATTCCGAAAGTCAGCCAGTACCAGCACCTCAGCCCGTCGCCGCGGCTCGTACGGACCCGGTGGCACTCCGGCACGGCCCGCATCCAACGGTTGTTGGCCGGGTGGAGTGTCGCAATGGGTTGTTGTACTGGCATGCGGACACGGGTGCGAAGCCGGTGGAGTCGACGCAGCATTTCCCAGAAGCGGCTCGTTGTGAAATTCGAGCTGAGCCTGCTCGCCCTGATAGCTCGCAAGCCACCGAGTGAACGCCCGCAAGGTTTGCGGCGTAATGCTGCTGGATTTGAACGTGGCGCCAGGCGCAATCATTCGATTCTGACGCATTCGCCAGCCGGTCCAGGCGCCTTCGAAATCGTGCGTGTTGGTTAGCTTGTCTTGGAGTAAGGCCGCGATCTCATGTAGTGAGATGACGCGGCCCGTAGGTGTGGTGAACTGCTGGCGATCTTCGTTATAGACCCAGTTCAAGCGGTTGCGGCGACGGGGCATTGACGCTTTCCATGCGCGTGGGACCTCATTGAAGCCAGAGCCATGCCAAGGGCCAGAGCCAAATACAATTGCGCATAATGTATATTATGTCAAATTTGCTAAGGCGCCTTATCAGCCTTGGCAAGCGCCTTGCATCCTGTGGGACCCCGTTCCTGCAGGATGCAGCTCGTGCCGTTTAACTGGACGTTCGATCACCACGCGCAACGATTGCGCGCCCCCTCTGGCCTGACCATCACTGTCCGCGAAATCGCTCAGATGCTCGCGGACGTTCGAGACTGCCGCTACAACTTCCACGGCCCGTGGGCCGGCTGGAAGATGCGTGGCAACAAGCTGATCCCGCCATTCAGTGGCCGCGAAGGCCCCAAGCTCACGCCGCAAAACGCAAAGTTGTTCCTGGCGTGGGTCAACGAGCCGGAGCACGTCTATAGCCCGCTGCCGGCCCGCAAAGGACCGCCGAAGCTCCGGCTCGTGCATTCCCGCGTCAACGACCCCTGACCTTACGTGCAGCCACTCCATGAGCACACGCTTCCTAATCCGTCCACGCGTGTTCGACAACCACGTTGGCAGCCGCCTGCGGCGCAAACATCTGCTCGTATTTGGTCAGCACGGCGTCAAAAGAGTCGTAATTTGGGTTGTTCAACCTGGTGACGTAAACCAGCACGTCAGGCTTGCGCCCAATGGCCTGAAGCGTCTTCAAGACCGTAATTCCCTCGATAAAGACTGAGCGGCCCCTCTTTAGGCGCCCATTAATAATTCGCCGAATTTCGCCCAAGCGATAGTCCACCTCTCCGTTCCCTTTCAAGAAAAGGTCGGACTCAATGAGGCTGGAATTGAAGTGCCATGCCAAGAAACGGCCCATGGACGTTTTGCCTGAAAGGCAGCGACCATCAATAGCGACAAGCTGGCCGGGTGAGCCGAGAATGTTGTACGGAGCCAACTGCCTTGCAGTTGCCGAGAAGTCATGCGCCATGAGGCCTCCACGTGGACGGTTCGTGTAGTCGCATACGACCCTCGCAAGCCTCCGGGCGACCGTCCGAACCTAAAACTTGTACGTACGTCGAACCGTTGACCTCGACAACGGTGCCGCCGATGCACTGCTCACTTGCGCGCAAGGCAAGCCGATCACGTTGACGCGCAGCACGTTCATAAGCCAAACGCGCATTGGCAGACGCTTGACGCTCGTTGTCCGCTTGCTTGGCGCGAGCCTGAGCCTGCCATCCGAGAGGATCAGGGTCCGACGCCGCCTTTTCCACCAGATGCAACGCATACCACTGAGGAAGCACCTCAGCCGCAACAACAAAAACAATCAAGAGTACGAACCCCCCAACCACCTTCATCGCGCCAGTCATAGACCCTCCATGTCCGAGTCAACCTATCAAGAGTGGATTCCGGCGCGCGATTCCCCTGTCTAGGCCGTCCCGAAATGTCCGCTTTGGGTCGGAAGCGGACACGTCACGACGTGCCTTCATCGCCCGACGACTGCCGCTCTTGAATGACGAATACGCCGTAGGTTGCGAAGGCTATCGCTGCCAGCGATAGCCAGTAATGCAACATGGTGGATTGCTGCCATACCGCGAATGACGCGGGCGCGTAGCCGGCTGCAAGAATCACTAGGGAAATGTAGCCGTACACGGGGCGAAAACTGAGCAGCACGACTGTCAGGACGGCCAGCAGTCCACAGACCAACCAAGCTTCGTGAGCGAATGCCCCGCTATTTCGCATCAACTGTATTGCGGGCGTGTCCGGGAAGACATGCCAGGCAAGATCGGCAGCCACAGCTAGTGGCCCAATCGCCATATATCCAACAATCCATTGCGCAAGTCGTTTCGCCTGGTCAGCGCGGGCCATATCAGTCCTTTGCTCCTCAAAAAAGTGAGTACCCCGAGAGTCCGCTATGGGTCGGAAGCGGACATTCAATCTAACCGCGAATGTAGCCTGCCGAAAGCGGACACTCGAATCGACTAGTGCGCCTGCTCGTGGTCGTTAGTCACGCCACCCAGAGCATTCGACGTAAGCTTGTCCAGCTCCTGGTTCCCGCTGGTCCACGGGTTCGCTTGCCTGTACTCCCTGATTGCGGTAATGGCCTTGGCCGTAGAACCAGCCGAATCACGGCCAGCCTTCTTCATACCCGCCAGTTCGGGAATCTCGCCATTCAATCGCCACTCGAGAACACTTCGAGCCCCGTCAATGTTGCCGACGCGCAGCTGATTTAGCGCTGCTACTGTGCCGAGTGCATCGCTTGCCTTTCGTTCGTCGTATTGCGACGAGGCCCACTGATTCCAAGCAATGCCGAACCGCACCGTGTACTCAAACACGACGTAACCGGATAGCAAGCCACCGACTACGGCCCCGGAAACTAACAGACCGATGATCTTCACCCAGCGCATAAGTCCCCTGTCGCCAGTATTCCAAGATTTGTAAGGTCCGCTGTGGGTCGAAAGCGGACCTTGGGTTACGCCCCGCTCGAAGCCAAATATACAAAGTCACCCACCATAAGAAGAAGGGCAACGATTAGCCCGGTTCCCGCCAGTCTGGCCGACCAGAGCAGGACTCTGAGCAACTTCGACTGCCCGTCCATTTCGCCGGCGACGACCCAGGGGAAGAACAACTTCACTCGCATCTGATACGACTTATGGAGGATCAGCCAAGGAGCCGAGTCAGAAGCAAAGAGGGCGCTTACCACGCGACGATCATTGCGCACAGCAAGACGAACCGTGAGGGCGAAAACTATGTGCGCCCAAAAGAACACCGTGGTCGCCATGCCTAGTACGAAAATGGACGCCGGGATCTGATGCATCGGCGTCAGTGCTGCCTGAGCATGCTAATACCCAGTAGCACGAAGCCCACGATCGCCATCATGACGTAAAGAATCGAGCGGATCTGAGCGAGTCGACGCAAATTCTTGGATTGCAATGGAAACAAGTCCCCCCCTCTGAGGAAAGTTCCTCAATTTAGATGATGTCCGCTATGGGTCGGAAGCGGACATAAGAAGTGCATGAATCGATCTACCGAAGTTCATCGGTAACCCTTATCGCTCCGCTCTCCGTAATGACCACAAATTTCCGGCCCGCTGTTCCCGATGTGAACCCCTTGGAGAAGACGATGTATAGGGTACGACCACCCAGTTCTTTGTATCCGGCCTCGTAGGACAGTTGGAAGCCGTTGATGGGAAGGCCCTGGACCTTAGCTAGCTGTGCCGCATCGAGTTCGAACCTCTTCCCAAAAGCCCTAATGCTGAGCGCCAAGATCCCTTTGTCGCCTTGCTTTCCCGTGATCGTCACAGGGCCGGACTCGCCTATTCCATCGGAGGTTAGCTCGAATGAGCTCATTCGAAGGATGCCTTCCTTCGAGGCGTACGCCGAAGTAGACCCAAAAATAAGAGCAAAGATTGAGATAAGGAGGCACAGACTTCTCATGTTTGTCCTCTCACTTGGTTATCCCGGAGTGTCCGCTTTGGGTCGAAAGCGGACATTTGCAGTCTGCCAAGCAACCGCCCTACCCGCAACGACCGCTTAACCGGCAGATACCAAAAGCGGGTTCGCCGGGGTGGCAGTGAGATTCGTCGGATTTGTGCCCGGGCGGGCCATCGAGAGCGCCGCCCTGCGCCCGCGCCGAGGTCAAAGGCGCATCCGTAGGGGTTGCACCCCTACACCCCATCACCGTGCCGACTTAGCGCTGCCCCACGGGTCCGCGTTCCACTGGTGATACTCCGGGGGCGTGTAAGCGGTGGCCGTGCCCCGCTCTTTGTGGGCGGGCGCGCTCGACTCGTCGATGGTGCCCAGATCGTGCCCGGTCGGCGCCTGCGGCTCTCCCGACCGGCCACGATTCCGGGAAGCCTGCTCTTGCGCTGTTTGCAGCCCTTCCACAAAGGGGTTGTACAGGCCGTCCGCAACGATCCTGCGGCAGCGATCCGCCGGAACCGCGTAGCGGGTGCCTTGCTCAGTGTGGCAGGTGCAGCGCCCATCATCGACGGCCACGCAGAAGAGGTTAGGCACGGCCTTCACTTGCAAATGGTCAAACATCGGCGCCGACCACGGCAGGCCATCGACACGCGGGCGCATCCACTTCGCGAAGTCCTCCCGACGCAACTGCTCGCCCGGGTCGGGCTGCTCGCGAGTCACGGGGGCCTTGCCGGGCTCAGCTATGGCCGTCTTGCCCTGAATCGACTCCATGTTGCGGGCCTGCGCGCGCTTGATAAGCGCCGGCACGGCGACGACCGACGCAATGCCTGTGACCACCAGCGCCGCGAGGTAGTAAACCTTGCGAGGAATGCGCGGCTTGCGGGTGTGTAGTTGGCTGGACTTGTAGAGCTCGAACACCTCTTTCGGCAGCGTGCCGATGTCCTCAACGGACGCCTTCTGTGCGCTGCCCTTTTCCGGGTCGTCCATGCAACGCCCCCAGGTATATCGTGAGATGACCGACGTGCCGAACTTGCAGACCGTGTGCACATGCTGATCGACCAGACGGCGCACAAAGGCACTCATGTTGGCCGGATGCTGGGTCGTGAGCAGAAACGTCATACCGTAGTGGCGCACCTTCGCAATGCGCTGGACCCACGCCGAGGGGTTACCCCGGTCCTTGGGCATCAAGTGCTCTTCTTGGCACTCGTCGATGGCGATGATCGACCCGGGCGGGAACTCTTCCCACCACCGCTCTAGCTGCGCCTGCGTCGCAGGAATTGCGACGCCATCGGCCAGCCCGTTGATCCCCATGTAGTAGCGCGGGCGATGGGCCTCGTCGCGAGACAGGCGCACCAGCTCGTTGACAAGCTGCGCGGTTTTGCCCGCGCCCGGCAGACCGGTGAAGAGTTTGACGAACATCTCAGCTAGCCCTCTTCACGAAGAACGCCTTAGACGCGCTCACGGCGTTGCGCCCGATCCATGCCGACAGAACAATCGTCACGGCCACGTCGATACCCAGAAAGCCGATGTACTGCGCCAGATCCCCGGCCGCACCGAAGCGCGCCTGTATCTGCGCCTTCACTGGCGCGACGACAGCCGCGTATGTGGCAATGCCCACCCCTGCCCCTACCAGCGCACGAATTAGCATCTCCCCGCCCACCGTCAGGAGCATGCGACCGATCCAAGCGACAACGACTGGCATTAGCCCACGCCTCCCGCGGTGATTTTGGCCGCAGCGAACAGCGCGAACGCAATGATGATTGCGCGCAGCCACCCACCTAATTCGCAGCCGTTAGAGAACTTGATATCGAACGCGCGCCCGCCGGGAAGCGGGACGCTCATGTCATGCAGCGGGCACGCCGAACTAAAACCGAGGCCCGCCATGTCGTAGTTGCCCTGATTCGCTGCGTCGGCGGACGAGTTGCCGGTGGACGTCCCGCTCTGCCATGCCATGCTGCTGTTCGGGCTTTGCGTTGGCGTGGGGTCAGCTCCCTGAGGGCCCGTGCCGTCGCCCGCCAGACTCTTGTACAAGTCATCCGCGCTTTTCTTGGCGCTGCACATCGTGTTCCATTGCTCTTGAGCAATGCCGCACATCACTGCATCGCCCTGGCAAGCCGGCGGCGCGTTGCAGTCACTACCACCGTTGAACGAGTCACCGTTACCCGTGCTCGAAGAACTGGCTGGCCCACTCTGTCCGTTCAACGTAGACGACGAGCCGCCCTTGGTGGCTGAAACGGAGCCGGGCTTCGCACCATTCGTGGTCGGCGCGCCGCTGCTGAATACGTTGACGATGGTCGAACCCACGGCACCCGTCTGCACGTTGCCGGTTGTGTATTTGTCGGAACTCTTGATCTGGGTCGCCGGGTCCGTGATGGTTGAATTCGGCTGACCCACGGGCGAGGGCGCCGTAGGCGTGCCCGCGCAGACCGTCGCACCGCCACCCGAGGAGCACCCGCCCGCCGGCGTTGTAGCCGTCGACAGCGGAACGCATACCTGCGCACCCCCAGCCACCGCGCACGCCTGGTTCGTCCCCTTGTCGACGCAACTACCGCCGCCGCAAATCTGCGGTGCGTCGGACTGCGAAGACGGCTGCGGATTCATCGCGCCGCCCGTCGAATCGTTGTAGTTACTGCTACCTGCAACCGGCGTCGTTGACTGCGCGCCAGTCGGGTTACCGGTGTAGGTCTCCGACGCCTTCACCCAAAAGTTGCCGTTCGCGTCGCCCAACTCTTGCGCGTCCGAGTACGAGATGTTGAACGGGCATTGCACCTTCGCGCCCGTGATCGGGTCCAGCGTCCACGTCGCGCCCGCCGCTGGACGTGCCTGTCCCTGCTTGAAGCTCACATAGACTGGCACGAGAGGGGCCAGCGATGAGCAGGGATTGCTCGGCGGTGTGCTCGTGTCCCACTTGTACGTCCTGCCGGCGCCGCAGCAATGCCCCGTGATGCCATAGAAACCAACCGGCTGCGTCACAACGGAGTTGTTCCACAGAATGCACGAGGAATCGCCAGCGTTGCCCGAGTTCTGCGCAACAAACGCATTCCACTCAGCAATGCATCCCGCCTGCGCCGCCGCAGGCGTCGCATACGTTGTGGCCTCACTGCGTGGGGCAAACAACGAGAGCGCCAAAACGACGAGCAATGACGCAACGACGCGCATCACTCGTCCCGGGAAAAGAGAATCCATCCTGCCCCCAGTAGAGCCAGCATCACGTAATAGCCTGAAACGTCCATAGCGGTTCCTCCGTAGTGGGAAAGGGGCGGTGTGCACCCCGCCCTCCCCTCAAGAGCGGAGGATCAGCCCGCCGCCTTGATCCACTTGTAGAGCTTGATGCCGAAATGCATCGACAGCACCGCCACACCGATGGCAGCAGCAGCCGTACCGGCGTCGGTCACGACCTGGACGATTGCGGACGTATCCGGAGCGGCGGCGTTCGCGGCCAGCGGAGCCAGAGCAGCGGTGAGCAGAGCGACAGTGGCCTTCAGCTTGTTTGCAACGTTCATGGTTTCAGTCTCCGGCCCGCCGCATCGTTTTGAAACCATAAGCCACCGCCCAGCAGGCCAGAATTGCGATGGATATGGCGATGCCGGAAGTGGCATCTAATTCAGGGAAAAAGGACTGTTGCTGTACCCAGTACGGGTGCGCGCACACGCCAGTCGTCGCGTCAACGTCTGCGGAGTCACAGCCTTGGACGACTGGCGTGCCCATGCGTTACGCCGCAGCGCGCGCGGCGGGCTTGATCAGGACGAACTCGCGCCCGATCTGCAAACGCCCGTCGCGGTCCAGATAAAGGCCCGTGGCCTTCACCTCGTAGTCGCCAGGCGGCAGGAAGTTGCCGGCCTTGTCCGGGTCGAAGTACTGGTCAAACTCCTCCACCCTGCCCTCGCCCTTGACGATGCCGCAGGTCTGAAAGCCGACCCGCGTGCCGGGCTTCTTCTTGCTGTCGGACACGCGAGTTTCGTTGTACGCGCGCAAGACGGTGTGGTTGCTGTTGCTGGACATGTGCGTCTCCTGTGGACGTCTAAGCGGGAATGCGCAAAGGGTGCGCGTCGGGTGCAACGGCCATGCCGAATGGGTTATCCGTCAGCCACGCCGGCACGGTCGGGCGCGTGAGCTGACTTGCAACGAGGTCACCGAGGTCGGCGGCATCGTCAGCAATCTGGGTAAGGAAGTTCAGCAAACCGCCGTACTGGCGTTTGCAATGGCGCATCGCGGAAACGAGGTTGGCTTTCGTGCGAATCACGGCTGTCTGGATGCGCGACATAACAGCACTGACCCACGAGAGAGGGGGGTACTTGCCGACGAGGTACTCGGCCGGCGACGTGAGCACGTCCAAGGGGATCGTGTGACCTTTGCGGTGATAGAACCGCCCTTCCCAGCGGACCCACTCCGCGAACTCTTCGCCATCGCGGTAGCCCTGCTCCCTGCCCTTCTCGTAGACGACCAACTGGCTGCGCCCGGTGGGCTTGCCGATGTACAGCGTGCGTCCGCTTCCATCGTTCCAGCCCTGCTCATTGGCGGCCGGTGGGCGCCCCTGAGTGACGAACTCGCCGGCGTCGTACAACTCGCGAGCCAGCGCGAGCCCGCGCTCGCCCTTGTAGTCGTCGTGGGCAATATCGACGCGGGTGATCTTGGCCTCCACCGTCTCCAGAAGCAGGCGGACGTTTGACCACGCCGCGTCGTGGTCAAAGTTCGCCTCAACGCGGGCGCAGCCTGCGCCCGTCAATTCGATGGAGACGGTTCCGCGCTGGTTTTCGCCACCCCAGCAAATGTCGCCGCAGGCCGCCCCGTCCGGCGTGATCAGCTGGAAGTGGTGTGCGTAGCCACGGCGGCCGCCCTTCATGTCCTGCTCAACGGCGATGCCGGAGCCAGGTGCAAGCGTGTGCGCGAACTGCACCGCCCGGTGGTGCATTTCCTCGGGCTCGAAGGCATCGCCAAAGACCGGGGTACCCGGTACGGTCACCCGCAGAAAGTCGATATTGGCCGAGCACAGAGCCCGCTTTGTTGGATGGCGAGGTTTTCGGGCGTTCAGGGACTTTGATCCCCTGTTAGCCGACGGGATCAGCCCGGCGTCGCGGGTCATGCGCGGACGCCCTCAAGCGTTGCCGCCGTGCGGCGGCCGAGTTCCCGAAACCCGCGAACGAGGTAGCCGAGCCAGAACACGGCTACGGCGAAGCAGGAAGCACCCAGAACGGTCATTTGCGGCCCCTTGTCGATGTCCCGTATCACGGGACAGTGGGCGCATGTATAGTGGTCCGGGACACCACTGTCAATAGGTACGGGACATGACCGCCACACTAACGCTGCTGGACAAGTACAAGGTCGCTAGCTCGATCACGTCCGACAACGCCTGCGCGGTATCGCTAGGCGTCTCGCGACAGGCTGTCAGTAAGTGGCGGAACGGGGAAAATCACCCTGACGCGGACATCATCGAGATCATGTGCACCGCCACGGGCGAGTCGCTGGCCCACTGGTTGCCGTTGATCGAAGCAGACCGTGCCAGGAGCCCTGCTGTGCGCAAGGTGTGGCTTCGACTTGCGCAGGCGGCTGCTGTGATTGCGCTGACGGTCGGCCTAGTGCCGGCACATGCCGAGGCCCTTTCTTCGGGCCATAAAACTGGCCATGTGTATATTATGTAAAATACGCTAAGTCACTTCTTCAGCCTTGGCAGGCCTGGCGTCGGTCGTCCACCCGCGCTGTCGCGTTCCGGCAACCGGCTCGGGATCACGACTCTTGGCCTTCGACTGCCCGGACGCAACCGGCTGAGGCTTGGCTGGTGCTTTTCCAGCCCCGCGATCAGGCCCATGTGACGCGTTACTTCGTTCTCGCCGCAGACGCTGCAATGGCGCATGCCGGCGGCTCGAGTAGAGACATTGTTGTGCAGGGATCAACGTTGTGATGCATCCAGCGGTGGTACCGCAACGCATGAACGCTGACTAGCATCGCTCTTGACACGTCATTCGTGGGCATCGGGCCAATCGCTGGATCCCTCAAGCATCCAGCGATGCAACCACAGAACCCATGGATCTCGCTGACAGCCCCTTATTGATGTCATTCCTCGCGGGCGAACGTGAGAACCCACACCGTGATCTCTATTGGTCAGGAGATAGCCATCATGTCGTCGAACTCCTCTCCCGGCTTCCAGCGCATCATTTCATTTTTGATTGCCGCAAGCATCTTTGCCCTCGTGCTATTCGTGACCCGGGCGTACGCGGAGGAAAGCGTCGTCGCCAGTGATCGAACGAAAATGGTCTTGCATTCTGATCGCATACTCCTTTGTTCTGGCGTGGCTACTTTTCGAAATCCACACCAAACGCGCCGCCGCCTTCGATACCCGGCTTCGCACTGAACCATGTCCGTGATGGTGGTGCCGAGCCCGCGCGACAGGCACAGCGACGTCGCCGGATTCAATTTTTGGACGACTTCCTGGCCATGCGCATCACCGTGCAAGGACTTCTCATGAATCTTGCCATTCGACGCCGAAACCTTGTGCCTGCCATTTGCCTGACGCCCGCGTTTGCCCTGGCTCTCGCCGGCTGCATGAGATCGTCAGACTTTCGTCCACCAACGCTCGCAGCGCCGGTCGCGGCCGAGCAGGTGCGCAGAGCCATGGTGGCGAGGTCGCCTGCGTTGACTGAGGAGGCCCTGCCCTCCGCATGGTGGCAACTGTTCGGCGATGCAGCGCTGACAAATCTGGAAGCTGAAGCTTCCGCGTCCAATCTGGATCTCCAGGCCGCCGCCGCGCGCGTTGACGAGAGCCGTGCGCAGCTTGGGCTGGCCAACGCGTCACGGCAGCCGCAGGTTGCCGCAGACGCCAGCTATATGCGCGCCGGAATCAGTCAACATTCGCCAATGGCTGTGGTCGGCGCCCCCACCAGCGCCTCCAATACGTGGGCGCTTGGCTTGGAGGCAAGTTGGGAGCTGGATCTGTGGGGCCACCTGCGTCACCTGAGCGAATCGGCAGATGCCAACCTGCAAGCCAGTGCTTTCGGTATGGCGTCGGTCAAGGTCTCCGTTGCGGGCGACGTGGCGCGTACCTACCTGTTACTCCGTGGTACGCAAACGCAGATCACCATTACTGAGGAGAATCGCCAAATCGCCGAACACCTGGTGCAGTTGGCCGATAGCCGACTGCAGAACGGCGTGGCGACTCGCTTCGATGTAGCATCGTCGCGCGCCGATGTCGCCAGCATCGAGGCACGCCTGTCGCAACTCCACCAGCAGCGCGACGCTTTGATGAACGCGCTGGCGCTACTTCTGGGCCGACCGCCACGGGAATTGGATGCGCAGCTGAGCAGCGCCTCCCTGCCCTCCATGCCGCAGCATTTGCCCATTGGCGTGCCTTCTGAACTGGCCCACGATCGCCCGGATATCCTTCAAGCCGAAGCTCGCTTGCGCGCGGCGGTCGCCGACATCGGCGCGGCCAAAGCGGATTTCTATCCCCGTATCAGCCTGACGGGAAATCTCGGCGTGCAGGCGTTCGACCGGACCGACCTGGGGAGCTGGAGCTCGCGGCAGTTTGCCTTCGGTCCGATACTCTATCTACCGATCTTTCAGGGCGGGCGACTCGAGCGCAATCTGGAGTTGAGCGAGGCTCGGCATCGCCTCGCAGGCATCGCCTATCAGCAGACAGTGCTGAAGGCGTGGCACGAGGTTGACGATGCACTCAATGCTTATTCCACTGAGCTCAAGCGGCACGAGCAACTTCAAGAGGCACTGACGCAGAACCAGACCGCGCTCGATGTCGCGCAGCGCGGATACCAGCAAGGCACAGCGGACTTCACTTCGGTCCTGGTGGCAAGGCGCTCACTGCTTGCCAGCCAGGGCGAGCTGGTCGATTGCGCTACCGCGTCCGCGTTGTCGGTCGTGTCACTTTATCGAGCATTGGGTGGCGGCTGGTCGCCTGAGTTGCTTGGAGCGTCGACGGTTGAACGGAGTCGCTCGTGACCGACTCCGCGTTCGCTGAAGCCGCGGCACAAGGCAGCCTTCCGTCAGCCGCGCCATCCGGTCCCGTGCTTGGTTTCCGCCTGGCCAGCGGCCTGCTTGGCGTGTTGTTGGCAGCCATGGTGGCTGGACTGAACAGTCGCGTCCCCGGGTTAGTCCTGGCTGACTTGCAAGGCGCCCTGGGGTTTGCTCACGACGATGGCTCCTGGCTAAGTACCGCCTACGCTGTCGGCGAACTCGTGGCCATGCCCTTTGCGTCCTGGTTCGCCGCCACCTTTTCGCTGCGGCGCTTCCACCTGGCCATGTTGTCAGGGGCACTGGCGCTGGCGGCGCTCATGCCATACGTGCGCGAACTACATCTGCTGCTGCTTCTGCGTGCGCTCCAGGGCCTGTTCTCCGGCGCGCTGATTCCATTGCTGATGATGTGCGCGCTGCGCTTCCTTCCTATGTCGCTCCGATTGCACGGCTTGGCGCTGTACGCGTTGACCTCGACCTTCTCGCCAAATGTCGCGCTGTGGCTGGCGACGCTGGCCATGGATCGGTTGGCCGATTGGCGCTGGGCCTACTGGCACGTGATTCCCATCGGCATAGTGGCGATGGCACTGGTGGCCTGGGGCCTGCCGAAGATGCCCGCGGCGTTACCACGCTTGAAGGAGGCTGATTGGGTTGGTCTGGTGCTCGGCGTTCCTGGCTTGGCGTTGCTCGTCGTGGGACTGGACCAGGGCGTGCGCCTGGACTGGTTCCATTCACCGACTATCACCGCGGCGTTGCTCGTGGGAACCATCCTCACCGCGTTGTTCATGGCATGCGAATGGCGACACCCTGCACCATTCATCAAGCTGCAAATGCTTCAGCGCCGCAATCTGGGGCTGGGTCTCAGCGTGTTCGTCCTGCTGCTGCTCATCGGCGCCACCGCTGTCACCTTGCCCGCCAACGTACTGGGGCAGTTGCAGGGCTTTCGCATGGAGCAAAGCGCGACCATCGGCCTGATTGTCGGGCTGCCACAGCTGGTGCTGGGCTCGTGCGTGGCGGCGCTGCTCTATCAGCGATGGATCGACGCCCGCCACATCTTTGCTGCGGGCCTCGCCTTCCTCGCGACTGCTTGCTGGTCGGGAAGCCTGATCACCAGCGAATGGATGGTGGCGCAATTCGTTGGCCCGGAGGTCCTGTACATGCTCGGATTGCCGATGACGATCGTTCCCCTGCTCTTCCTGATCACCAGCGTCGTGCAACCGCCGGAAGGCCCGTATGTGTCCGGCATCGTCAACCTGTTCCGCGCGCTCAGCGCCACGCTTGGCGCCGCCATGGTCGGTCAACTTTCGGCCGTGCGTAACCGCTTTCACGCCGAAATGCTACTTGACCAGGCAGGCCGTTTGGCCGCCCGACTGCCTTGGGACGACCCGCGCTGGGCGTCCGTGGGGGCCACCATCGCGCAGCAAGCCGGCGTGCTGGCCACAGCCGATGTCTATCGCGCTTTCGGGCTACTGGCCGCGTTGTTGATTCCCGTCGTTCTGAACCTCCAGTACATCCCGGCACCCATGACGGCCACCACTCCAACCACTGCGCCTTCCGCCGCTCCTTCGGCAAGCGCAGCCTCCTGAACGCCTGTTTCCCAGGATGCGGTATCCCATGCCTACGAACACTCGCTTTCGCATCATGGTCGGCGTTATCGCCGCACTCGCGCTCATAGGCGCTTTCATGATTTTGAACCACTCCGAATCGACCGCATCCGAGCAAGGCACCGATGACGCTTACGTGCAGGCCGACTTCACCGTCATCGCCCCCCAAGTGGCCGGCGTCATCAGCCGTCTGGCGGTGGAAGATAACCAGGAAGTCCAGGCCGGCGCGCCTCTGGTGAACATCGACGAACGCGATCTACGTATTGCTACCGATAATGCGAAGGCAACCGCAGACAGCCTGCAGGGTCAGCTCGATCAACAGCAAAGCCTGATTGCGGAAGCTCGCGCAACCGTCGCAGCCTCCGGTGCCAACCTGAAGCTCGCGGAGGCGAATCGGAACCGCTTCGCCAACCTCGCTCGTGACGGCTCCGGCACCATCCAGGCCCGCCAACAGGCGGATGCCGCATGGGACATCCAGCAGGCCACGCTGGAACGCGACCGTGCAGGACTGCGGGCGGCCGAGCAGCAAGTAGCTATTCTGCAGGCCAACCTGGACAAGGCCAGGGCCGCCAAAGCTGATGCAGATCTGAAGTTGTCCTATGCAACGATCGTTGCGCCGGTCAGCGGCTTCGTGGCCCAGCGCAAGGCTCGTGTCGGTGCATACACTCGTGTAGGCGAGCCACTACTGACCCTGGTGCCGCTCGATGCTGTCTATGTCGAGGCGAATTTCCGTGAAACGCAGCTTGCCCGCATGCGGGTCGGCCAGCCCGTGGACATCACCGTCGATGCCTTGCCAGATGCGCACCTCAAGGGATCGGTGGAAAGCCTGGGTCCGGCCAGCGGCGTCAGCTTCTCTGCCGTGCCGGCCCATAACGCCACCGGGAACTTCACCAAGATTGTGCAGCGCCTACCCGTGCGTATTCGTCTGGACCCGAACCAGGATGACATCCGCCGGCTGCGCGTAGGCATGTCGGTCCGTCCACGGATCAGCATTGACCCGAGCTGATGCGCGGTCCCCCTGAGCCACCTCGGTGTAGCCAGGATCCCTGTGCCTGTTGAAAAGCGGGATAGTCGACCTTTAAGTCGCGCGAGTCGCCGACTACCAGGTGACGCCGAGCTTGCGCCATGGCCAGTCAGTGACATGCCTTGATCCGCGCGCAAGCAACGATCGTTGGCAGTGCCTGCGCGGTCAGGACAGGCAGCATCTACCGACGCGCATCCGCTTCTTCATTGACCATCTCACCGAAATCCTCGGCCCGAATCAGGGCCATGACGAGCATGCAGAGCCGCCGCGTTCGCTCGATTGATGTCCTACAGGCAACACGCTGCGCACGCTTCGACGCCTACCGCCCGACTCTTGCCGCCCCTAGCATGGTGACGGACTCAGAAGCACACATCGACCAACTTGCAGAGATAGAAGACCTCAGCGTCGCGCATGCGTCCCACCGGCGGTCCGCCATATCGGGGCTTTCATCCTACGTTTCGGTATTGCGTTGTCCACGACATCGTGGCCGGGCCATCTCCGTGATCTCCCATCGGTTGCTCCAGGGATTGATCGAATTCAAGGGTGCTTCCGGGCGAAACCTGCCCCACCTGCTCAGGTCAGGCAAGCCTTCGACGCGTCCGCGACGAGCGCCGGGCGCGATACCGCGAACCTGGCGTCACTTCCTACAACATGTGGTTTCACGATGCGTATATATCCCTTTGCCAGTTGTATGGCTTCTGCACTCATTTCGTTCGTTCCGGCTCTTCCCGTCATGGCGGCCCGCTTCGAGTTGCAGGGCGGCATCAGTTACATGGGCAATCCTTCCAACGGCTACGACACGCCCGCTGCGTTCGGGGAACTCATCTTCGACCCACATCCGATCGGTAGCAGCAAGTTCACCTGGTCGGCAGATGTAACAGCCGGATGGATCGGTAGTCGCAACAACCGGGAGTTCACTACCGGCCGCTACACTACGCAGGACGACATCTGGCTGGTCGGCGGTGGCGCGCGCATTCACTACGGCTTTGCCAACGCATGGTGCCGACAACTCTTCCTGAGCTTCCAGCCGGCTGTGCAGAGTGGGCGCACGCAAGCGCTGAGCAGCCCCTATGAGTTCATTACGACGGTGGGTTACGAAGGCAGCCACTGGAGCCTTGGCATTCGCCATATTTCCGACGGTGGCATGCATAAGCCGAATCGTGGCGAGACAATGATCCTGGCAGGTGTCGCATTCTGATTTGTCGCCAACCAGTTGAATGACAGAGAGTGTCGCTACCTGTGTTGATCCGCTGCGTATTGGCAGAGCAGCCTTCCTCTGCACCGATGTCTGGTACGCCACCGATTCCGTAGACATCGGATGATGTCTACAGAGGATGGGGATGATCCATCTACTTGGCTGGAATCAGCACAATCGCATGCAAGTCACCATTCGGAAGCTGTGCCAAGCCTCCAATTTCTCCGCGATCATTGATGTATGCAACTCCGATCACCGTCAGTGCTTGTCCAGGAAGAATGAGATCGTTGAGGTCAACCATCGGCCGGCCATTTTCGGAGATGAAGGAGTGACCATCGCCGCCACCCGGGCATGCACCTGTGTCCCCGATGACCTGATTGAGCTCATTGATGCCGAATGCCGTACTGTTTTGGCACGGAGGCAATGAGCCGAGATCGATCATGGCGCCGCGCTTCCAGTAAAAGGCATGGTGGTGTGTATTCGTTGGCGAAAAGTCCGCTCGACCCACCACGTTACCTTGCCTGTTCATGGCAAACGCCTCGGAGTTTGCTCCGCCCAGCGTGCCAAGATCCTTCATGATTCCGTGACTCCAGCGAAAGGCGTGCCAACTGGTATCGCCCACCATCATCGAGGTTCCGGCAACATCGCCATCGCCATTAAGCACCACGCCACCGGAAGTGTCCGAGCCACCAGGGATGTACAGCGGCCCAGGATACGCCTGCGTTCCGCCCAGACTTCCAAGGTCCTGCATCTTCCCGTGATCCCAGAGAAACGGGTGAATCGTGGGTACACCGGTTACCGGGTTTGGAGTCGCATCGGTATATGAAAATCCGGTCACCTGACCACGCTGGTTGATCGTGACTGCAGCGGCGTCGTTTCCACCCAGGGTACCCAGATCAAACATGACGCCGTTTTGCCACAGGAACGCACGTGCCTGCGTCGCTGCGGGCAGGAAAGTCATGGTCTGGGCGAAATCGTCCGGTTTGGCATTGAGGGCCACGCCGACGACCTGACCGAGACCATTGACCGAAAACGCCTGACTGGCATTGCCACCCAGGGTGCCAAGATCCACGCTCTTTTGCCCGGCCCAGAGCACAGCCCTCACCTGCGCAAATCCTGTCAGCGGATCAATCGATCCATTTTCAGCCAGGCCCGCAATGAGGCCGCTGTCGTCGATCCAGGTCGGGATGCTGGCGCTGCGCTTTGCATCGATGCCGGCCGGTACTCCCAGATCAGTGACCTTGCCATCCCTCCAGCGCACGGCATGCACGACCGGCCCACCGTTGGTAACCCCGTTCTGCCCGAACGGGGTGGGGTAAGTTGTTTCGGCTTGTGCAATGGCATCCCCCCGAATACTCACCATTTCGGAAGGGCCGGTCTGTATGCTGTTCGCACCACCCAGCGTGCCTATGTCCACCAGCCGATACCTTGTAGACTGCCCTAGCGCTTGCATGGGCAATATCGTTGCCAGCAACAAGATGCCTGCAACGGTGTGCGCCAGTGGGTTGGGCTTGATCAAAAGCATGGTGGTTCTCCGTCTGTGCCTGCAGACAATGGGAGAAGTAACTTGGCCCTCATTCCAGATAACAGGAAAACCCCCACGAGCCCGGCCACGCCCCGCGAGGGCGATGGGAAGCGTGGCGGACCCAGCCCGGCGACGCGGAAACCTTCAGGCGGCGCGCTCAACTTGATCTCCGTACAGAGCCTGGCCGATGAGCTCGTCCCGTTGTTCTATGACGAGCTGAAGCGTCTTGCCCATCACGCTCGACAACGTTCCGGTAGCGGCGCCACATTGCAGACCACGGCGCTGGTGCACGAGGCCTATCTGAAGCTTCGCCACGCCCGTCCATGGAATGACGATGCACACTTCCTGCGGGCAGCTTCATTGGCCATGCGCCATGCCCTTGTCAATCACGCTGAAGCCAACCGGGCGGGCAAGCGAGGCGCTGGTGCGAAACATGTCGACCTGGACGCAGCGCTGGACATAGCTGCCGAGAGTGACGAGCGCATCCTGGCAGTACACGAGGCATTGAATCGCCTGGAGCAGGAGGCCCCTCGACTTGTGCGCGTCGTTGAATGCCGCTATTTCGGTGGCTGCAGCGAGCCGGAGACGGCGCGTGCGCTGGGCATGTCGGAGCGCACGGTGCGTCGCGACTGGACACTGGCACGGGCGTGGCTGTATCGCGAGCTTGAAGGTGCTGCGTAGCGGGCAATCAGGAATTCACCAGCTCCACGCCTGCTCAACGCGCCTGCGATAAAGACCTGGTAAGCACCCCCACCAATGATGCAGTGTCGACAATGTCGGGGCTCGCCGGATCGTCATAGCGCTGATATGCATCCAGCGCCTTGTGCGCGAACGTCATGGCAGCGCCTGTATCGCCCGATTGCGCCAATGCCTGTGCATAGATGCGCCACAGGTAGGGTTCCATGCGTGCATCACGCGGGCCGGTGACATTGCTGAAAACGCCCATCGCAGTGCGAATGGATGCCAGCGCTGCAGCCGCATCGTGCCGTTCGAGTGCCAGGCGTGCGAGGCCTCCATGGGCCAATGCCGTGAATGCGAGGTTGCGCCCATGGTCCTGGGCGATCACTTCGCGAAATTCGGCCTCCGCGCCCGCGGCATCGCCCTGCGTCAGCAGGAATCGCCCCCACCTCTCGCGAATCTCCAGCACCAGGCCACTGTCCCGCGGATTCTGAGCCACGCGAACATCCAGTCCCGCCTTGAAGCTTTGACGTGCATCGTCGTAGCGCCCTACACCATCATAGGCGTTCGGAAGCGCGGTCCGATTCCAACTGATCGCGCTTGGAGTCCAATGCGTACCCTCGCGCAGCCGTGCCGCAGACTCCAGCATCACGATGGCCTCCTGGTTCCGACCAAGCAGGCTCAAACAAGTGCCATACATCGAGCGCACCCCGGCTACGCTTCTTCGAAGCTCTCGATTGGCGTCGTCGGGCAGGAGATGGAGCACTTCGTCGAAAAGCCGGAGCGCTTCGACGCGATCACCGTGTTCGCACATGAGAAGCGCCCTGCTCGACACGGCCAGCCAGTAGCCGTAATGGTGTTCACCCCTGGTTCGCCGGAATATGTCGATCCCGCGCACCAATGAAGCATCGGCAGCGGCAAAATCACCGCGCGCCCATTCCGCGTTCGCGAAACTGCTCTCGATCAGTGCACCATTGGTATCGTCCGGATTGCGCGCCTTGGCCTGGGCCTCACGCGCGCGCAGAAGCAGTGAATACTCGCGATCTTCGCCTTCATCACGCCCTGCCGCAATGCTGGCCAGCTCCATGAGCGCCCGGGGGTAATGCGGGTCGCGCGGATCGGTGCGTCGGTACAGCTCGGCCGCCTGAGTCCATGCAGCCTCGTCTTCGGCAATGCGCGTCGGGTCCCATTTCAGCACCCTGCCCCGCGTTTCCCACCATAAGGCCCGAGTAGGCGACTCGTCGAGGCCTGCGCGATGAATGAGTGGATCAACGGCGTTGAGCGCTCGGAGTGCTTCCACGCTATCCAGGTTCGGCCATCTTCCGTAGTAATCCGCATCCTGGAGATATGCGTCGATGACTATGGGATGCAAATCGCCATAGAACTGGCGCGCAAGCTCGATGTAGCGCCGATGTTGGGTGAGGTAGCGATCCTTTTCGTTGAGCTCGCCGTAGATTTGTGCGGTGACGCCAAGAAGCTCAATTTGCAGCTCTGGCCTGCCAGCAAATTCCCTGTCGATGCGCACTGAACTTGCATCGAGAAGTTCTTTCGCCGTGATCTGTCCACGCGGCCTGTCGGCCGCCTTGGTGGGATTGCTCGCGTTGAATACGCTGACAAGAAACTGCTTGGTTGCCTCCGCTCGATCGGCCTGCTCCCGAGCTCGCCCTGCCTGCCACGCGAAACCAGCGAGGCCCGCGGCCAGGCTCAGCATCAGCATGGCCGCTGCGGCCACACCCCAACGGTAGCGACGCAAGAACCGCCCCAGCACATAAAGCCGCGCCCCCTCGCGTGCTTCGACCGGCTCACCACTCAGGTGGCATACGATGTCGTCCCTCAAGGCCTCCACCGTCGGATAACGACGCATCGGCTCCTTTCGAAGGCATCGCGCCACGATGGCATCGAGATCACCCTGCAACGCCCGTGAAGACACCACGGCCCCTGCTTCCGAGGCAGCCACCTCGCTAGGTTTGGGTGGCGCAACGTCGAGCAGGGCACGCAATGCATGCGCAATAGGCATGCCGCGCATTTTCCATGGCTGCCTGTGGGTAAGGATCTCGAACAGGAGCAACCCCAACTGATAGATATCGGTGGCAGTCGTAATGACCTCACCAGAGAGCTGCTCGGGTGCGCAGTAGTCCGGCGTCAGCGGGATCTGCGTGACCGTCGCCATGCCGTGGCCCCAGACTTTCGGCGCGAGCAGTTTTGCAATACCGAAGTCCAGCAGGCGGACGCGTTGATCTTTGTCGACCAGGATATTCGACGGCTTCAAGTCGCGATGAACGATCAGGTTGCGATGGGCATACGCCACGGCGTCACAAACCTGCAGAAACAGGCTAAGGCGCTGTCGCAAACTGGCGTTTTGCAACTGACACCATGCCGTGATCGGCTGGCCGTCGACAAACTCCAGCACGGCCCATGGCCGCCCATCTTCGCCTACGCCACCGTCAAGCAGCTTCGCTATGCCCGCGTGATCAAGTCGGCCCAGGATTTCCCGCTCCGCTTGGAAGCGCTCCGACTGAGCGTCCGCATCATGCCTCAATAGCTTGAGCGCGGCTCGCTGTGCGAAATCGCCAGTGGCGCGTTCGACTTCGTACACCTCCCCCATGCCACCGCAACTGAGCAAGCGCCTGACGCGCCAATTGCCCAGTTGCACGCCATCGGCGAGAGATGCTTCGACAGGAGCTTCGCCACGGGCGCGCGGCGCCGGTTCGAGAAAATCATTGGCGCGCTCATGCGCCTGCAACAGGGACTGGAGTTCGTGGCGCGTCGCCGGATCGCCTGCGCAAGTGCGATCCAAAAAAGCTGCGCGCCTGGCACGGGGCAACTCGCAAGCCCTCGCAAACAATGCTGCGATGCGATCCCAGTCCGAGGCTGACATAGATGCCCCCAACGCCATTGCGCTTCCCAATGATACGCCAAGGGGCCTACATCCCTTCTTCTGCAACGAGAGACCGCCTTCCGGCCAGCAGACCACCGATGACGCATTTTTGAGGCGGTGGCTCGCCTACTCGGCCCTCGATGATCAGCTGCAGTGAAGCACCCCTTCACACCGGCGCCTTCATGCGTTTGCCAGCCGCTCTTTCAGGAATTCAATGAAACGCTGCGTCTTGGCCGGCAGTAAACGCGTTTCGGTCAAGGCATAGACGGGAATCGGTTTGCCGTGCCACTGCGGCAGCACGCGGACCAGCCGCCCCGCGGCCAGGTCGTCCACGACCAGTTCTTCCGTCAGCAGGACGACGCCCATCCCGAGGGTCGCCAGGCGACATATCAGGCCAACGTTGTTGATCGTGAAGCGACTACGGGTCGCGACTTCGACGGCTTCCTTTTCACGATGCAATACCCATGGCCGGTCTTTCAGGATGTTCAGGCATTCATGCTGCTCAAGGTCGGCTGGCGTCGCGGGCTGCCCTGCGCGCGCCAGATAGTCCGGCGAGGCGTAAAGGTGCGGCACAAAGGAAGCCAGGGGGCGCGCGATGAGATGCGAACTTTCCGGCTCGCCAATACGGATCGCCACATCAAAAGGCTCGCTGACGAGATCGACCTGCCGCGGCGTCAGGTCCAAGTCGAAGCTGATGCCCGGATAGCGCGCCGCAAACTCGGCCAGCAGCGGCGCCACATAGATCGTGGCGAAATCGACGGGAAGCGAGGCGCGCAACAGGCCGCTGGGCTGGGCGAGCATGTCACCCAGTTCCTGATGGGCGAGCTTCGCTTCGTCGACGATGCGCTTGCACCGCTCGAAGTAGATCTGGCCCGCCTCGGTCAATTCGACCTTGCGCGTCGTGCGGTGGAGCAAGCGCAGTCCAATCGCCTTCTCCAGCGCACTGATGCGGCGCGAGAGCGTGGAATTCGGAACCCCGGTCGCCTCGGACGCCCCGCGAAAACCCCTGGCTTTGACCACTTCCACGAACAACGCCATGTCGTTGAGGATTTCCACCCTATTGCTCCATGAATGGATCAATGTAATCCAATATACCTCCTTTATCCCGCCAATGGGTTGGCTGCATGATCTCCCTGCCCCGAATTCCAGGAGACCGCCGCAAGGCCAGACAACCCTGCGAGCAAGCCACTACCGGCACCGACAAACGCATTGCCCCGCCCTTGCCCTACCCCTTTCGGAGCGCTGCCTGCTCGCCCGACGCGCCAAGCGCGGTCGCTCCACACACGTCACTATTGAGGACTTCATGATGACTCGCCTGTTCCAGCCCGTTCGCCTCGGCGACTACACCCTGCAAAACCGCCTGGCCATGGCGCCCATGACGCGCAGCCGTGCCGAGTTCGACGGCACACCGGGCGCATTGGCCGCGGAGTACTACGCGCAGCGCGCCGATCTCGGCCTGATCGTTACCGAGGGTACGCAGCCATCGGACGATGGCCAGGGCTACCTTACGACGCCGGGCATCTACACCGCCGCACACGTCGAGGGATGGCGAAGGATCACCTCCGCCGTGCATGCCAGGGGCTCGCATATCTTTATCCAGCTCATGCATGCCGGGCGCATGTCGCATCTCGACAACACACCGCATCACCGCCAGGCCGTGGCCCCGTCTGCGATTGCCCCCGGCGCACCGATGTTCACCGTCAAAGGCATGCAGGACATCCCCGTGCCGCGCGCGCTCGGCTTGAACGAAATCCGCCAGACCATCGCGGATTTCCGCCACGCGGCACGGCGTGCGATCGAAGCCGGTGCTGACGGCGTCGAGATCCACGGCGCCAACGCCTATCTCGTGCACCAGTTTCTCGCCCCGAGCGCCAACGAGCGGACGGACGAATACGGCGGCTCCATCGAAAACCGCGCACGCTTCGCCATCGAAGTGGCTGCCGCCATCGCCGATGAAATCGGCGCCGACCGGACAGCCATCCGCCTGTCGCCTGGCACAACCATGTCGGGCATCGACGAAGGTGCAGACGGCCCGGATCTCTATCGCTACCTGGTGGCCGAACTCGACCGGCTGGGACTCGCCTATCTGCACATCATGCATTTGGGTAACGAGGCCTTGCTTGCGGATCTGCGCAATCTCTGGACACGCACGCTGGTCCTCAGCCGCCCCGGGCGCCCACGCGAGCAGATTGGCTCGGATATCGTCTCGGGCCTGGCTGACCTGGAAGCCTACGGTCAGCTGGTGCTCGCCAATCCGGATTTCCTCACCCGACTGCGGACCGACGCGCCCATGAACGATGCCGACCCCAGGACGTTTTTTGGTGGCGGCGCGGAAGGCTACGTCGACTACCCTTTGCTGAGCGAAGCCACGGCAGCCTGAGCGCGATGGATGTGCCCGGGATCGCCGCAAAACGCCGCGAATCCCGGGCCTTCGTTTCGACCCGTATCGAATGCTGCAAGCTGATGGGCTTCGGCGCAGACTTGGAATTCACCTCGTGGAACCACGTTGGTCAATCGGACACGACCGAGCTTGATCCTGTGGATTCGCGGTCAGCCCGGACGGTCACATCCAGCTATTTGCAAGCGTGGCCGCCTGCGACAGCTTCATATGAACTCTCCAGACTCGGGGCAGAAGGGTTTCCGTCGGGCGTCACTTGCCCTGGATAAGACGTCCGAGCGGCGCCAGCGGGGCGACGGTCATAAGCTCATACGTGTGCAGGCCCTCCGACACCAACGGCAGCGCATCCAGCGTAGCCCTGGCATCGTCAAGGGACTCAACGTTCATCAGAAAGATCGGGCCCACGTTTTCGCGAAACCAGAACTGCTCAAGCTTGCCGTCGAGGTACAGCTGCAGCGTGTGCGGTGCTTCACGGGTTATGAGCTTTCCGAACAGCTCCAGTGTCCAGGCAGCGGTCTTGGTGGCGATAGCCATGACTTTCATGTGGTGCTCTCCAGATAGTTTGTTTGCAGAATCAAGCCGTGAAGTCCGTGGCGCACTTGACGTCGCGTTGACATCGCGGCCTTGGCAACCATCGGCTTGGTGGTGACGGGATGTATGGTGGCGCGCTGGCGTGCACCGGCGATAGCCATCCATTTCTGCTAACACTTATCCTGGGGATGCATGGGTAGCGCTGCACTTTCGAACCTCGGATTCGCAAATCCATGCGACTGCCATGGCGATCCGGCCGCCCATCCCGATCACAGCTACGCCCTCCGGGCCGAGCGCTTTCGAGTGCGTTAAAATCACGTGCAGGCCGGCGTGGGAGCGTGCGCACGGCGGGCTCCACGGCCAGGCAGAGGTATCACCGGGATGGCGCTGAAGGACATTCTGACCCTCAGGCTCTACACGCGCGTGGCGCACCTCGGGAGTTTCTCCGCAGCCGCCAGGGAATGCGGCATGTCGCAGTCGCAGGTCTCCCGCGTGGTCGCAGACCTTGAAGCAGGTCTCGGAGCGCGACTCCTGTCTCGCACGACTCGCGCGCTAGCACTGACCGAAGCGGGCGCCGAGTTCCTTGCCCGGATCGAACCTATCCTTGCGGCGATCGATGATGCCGAGAACAGCGTGCGCGAGACGGGCGAGCTACGTGGGCTGCTCCTCGTCAGCATGCCATCGACCATGGCCGCCCGCGTGGTCCTGCCACGCCTCTGGAAGTTCAGCGAGCAGCACCCTCAATTGCGGGTTGAAATCATTCTTGAGGACAGATTTAACGACATGGTGCGCGAAGCCATCGACGTAGGGATGCGCGTAGGCAATATGCCTGACATAACGGGTACCGCACGACTCGTTGGCCATATGAGTCGAGTGATCGTCGCGTCGCCCGCCTACCTCTCCCGCCACGGCACGCCGCAGTCTCCTGACGACATTCTCACGCACCGGGTAGTCGCCGGCCCGGCCAGCCCGGTCTCCTGGCAGTTCGAACGCGATGGTTTCACCAGCAGCATTGCACCCCGCGCGACCATTACCACCAACGACACGGCAGGCGCGATTGCCGCGGCAGTCGGCGGCCTGGGAGTTACATCAACGACGTCCTGGGCCTGCCGAGATGAGCTGGCACGCGGCGAACTCGTGCAACTGCTTGGTGAGTGGCACATGGCAAAGCTGCCCGTTCACGCGTACTTCCCTCTTGGCCGCGCGACACGCATGCCGGCCCGTGCGTTTGTAGAGTTCATCGCAAGCGAGCTCAGCCCGTTGGATGAAGGCAGCACCAAGGGAAGCTGAAGCGTCTCACGTCGATGGCCCCTGCCCCGTCGACCTCAAAGGCGTCATGACCATGGCCGCCGCCGGTCATGTCGTGACCAGCGCCACGCTCTGTAAATTCGGCAGCTGCTTCACCGTATAGCGATGAATTGCCGCAGGCGCCGACTATTCGGTGCGCGCCGTTGCGCTGCCTCGGAAGCGGCCTTCAGCCGCGCCTTCAAAGCCAGCTTTGCCCCCTCAAAGCAGGCATGCAAAGGCTGGATTCGCTCGACATGAGACGTGCTTCCCGCGCGAGCCACCACCGCGCCCGGGACAAGTAGCTCTTGGTAAACGCACGCGTCGCGTGCCTCGTCACCTCCGCAAATGCAACCTGGGCGCCGTCCAGCACTGATGGTTGCATTATAAAACTGCCAAGTGTATAAATAGGTTTCTTTATTAAACCTTAGTCGGAGCGCTGTCCCATGTGGATCGTGCAGCTGGCCCTGCGCCGGCCCTATACCTTCATCGTGCTGGCACTGCTGCTGCTGATCCTTGGCGTACTGACGATTGTCCGCACTCCCAAGGACATCTTCCCCAGCATCAACATCCCTGTCGTCAGCGTGATCTGGAACTACAACGGCTTGCCGCCCGACGAGATGAGCGGCCGCATCACCGGCGGCTTCGAGCGTGTCTCCCTGGTGACCGTGAACAACATCGAGCACATCGAATCGCAGTCGCTGAACGGCATCGCGGTCGTCAAGTACTTTTTCCACAAGGGGGCGAACGTCGACCTGGCGATGAGCCAGCTCACGGCGGTCTCGCAGTCATGGCTCAAGCAATTGCCGCCCGGAACGACGCCGCCGCAGATCCTCGCCTATAACGCCTCCAGCGTCCCCATCATCCAGCTGGCACTGTCCAGCCCGACGATCAACGAGCAAGGCCTGTTCGACCAGGCGAACAACTTCGTGCGCACGCAGCTGGCTGGCGTTGCCGGCGCTTCCATTCCCTACCCTTATGGCGGCCGGCAGCGTCAGATCCAGTTCGACCTGGACCAGCGCCTGCTGAGGGAGCATGGCGTCTCGGCCAACGATGTGGTCAGCGCGGTCGCCGGCCAGAACCTGATCATTCCCGCGGGCACGGAAAAAGTCGGGCAGTTCGAATACAACATCAAGTTGAACGGAAGTCCGCGGGCGGTCGACGAGTACAACAACCTGCCGATCAAGACGAGCAACGGCTCGATCGTCTACTTCCGCGACGTCGGGCACGTGCGCGATGGCTCGTCCCCGCAGACCAACATCGTCCGCGTCAACGGCACGCCGGCCACGCTGATGACCATCCAGAAGACGGGTGACACCTCGACGCTGGACATCATCGAGCAGATCAAGCAACACCTGCCTCTGGTGCGGGAAGCCTCACCGCCTGCGTTGAACATCAATCCGATCGGCGACCAGTCGCTGTTCGTCAAGGGCGCCATCGACGGCGTCGTGCGGGAGGCCATTATCGCCGCCGCGCTGACCGGCCTGATGATCCTGTTGTTCCTTGGAAGCTGGCGGTCGACGCTGATCATCACCATTTCGATTCCGCTTTCCATCCTGGCGTCGATCATCTGCCTGTCGCTGCTCGGGCAAACGATCAACATCATGACGCTGGGCGGCCTGGCGCTTGCGGTGGGCATCCTGGTGGATGACGCGACGGTTGCCATAGAAAGCATCAACACGCACCTGGAGCATGGCGAAGGGGTCGAGGAGTCCATCCTCAATGGTGCGCGCGAAATTGCCGTGCCCGCCTTCGTGGCGACGCTTTGCATCTGTATTGTCTTCGTGCCCATGTTCTTCCTGGAAGGCGTGGCCCGCTACCTCTTCGTGCCGCTGGCCGAAGCCATCTGCTTCGCCATGCTCGCCTCGTACGTGCTTTCGCGCACCCTGGTGCCAACGCTGGCCAAGTACTGGCTGCGCATGCACCAGCATGGCGAGAACGACGCTCCGCGCCACGCGATGGCCCGGTTCCAGCACAACTTCCAGCACCGCTTCGAGGCGATCCGGGTTCGTTACCAGGACCTGCTCAAGGCCGTCATCCATCGGCGCCGTGTGTTCATCCCGCTGTTCCTGGCTGGCGTGTTTGCATCGCTCCTGCTTACCCCGTGGCTCGGGCAGAACTTTTTCCCGTCGGTGGACACCGGCCAGATCAAGCTGCATGTCCGGGCGCATGCGGGCGTACGGGTGGAGGAAACCGCCAAGCTTTCCGAGCAGATCGATACGCAGATCCGCAAGATGATCCCCGGCCAGGAAATCCAGAGCCTGGTGGACAACGTCGGCCTGCCGGTGAGCGGCATCAACCTTGCCTACAGCAACTCGGCGCCCACGACGGCTTCGGATGCCGACATCCTGATTACCCTGAATGAAAAGCACGGATCGACGGAAACTTACGTGCGCCGCCTGCGCCAGACGCTGCCGCAGGCGTTTCCGGGCGTCACCTTCTCGTTCCTGCCGGCTGACATCGTGACGCAGATCCTCAACTTCGGCTCACCGGCACCGGTCGACGTGCAGGTGAGCGGCTTCAAGGTTGCCGCCAACAACGTCTTTGCCCAGAAGTTGCTGGAACGCCTGCGCCACGTGCCCGGCGTAGCGGATGCCCGCATCCAGCAGGCGCTCGACTATCCCGAGTTCGACGTCAAGGTCGATCGCAGCCGCGCCCTGGAACTGGGCTTTGCCCAGCGTGACGTGGCCAACAACCTGCTGGTGTCCCTGACGGGCAGCTTCCAGACCAACCCCACGTTCTGGATGGACGAGAAATCCGGCGTCTCCTATCCGCTGGTCACGCAGACGCCACAGCCTCAGCTCAATTCGCTGGATGCGTTGCGCAACATCCCCGTGACGGGTTCGGCAGGCACGCAGCCACAGATTCTCGGTGCGATCAGCTCCATCAGTCGCGGCGTGGGTCCTGCCGTCGTCTCGCACTACAACGTCGCGCCGCTGATCGACATCTATCTGGCGCCGCAGGATCGCGACCTTGGCGCCGTCGCCGCCGACGTGGGCAAGGTCGTCGATGACATGAAGAAGGATCTTCCCAAGGGCTCGACTGTCACCATCCGCGGCCAGGTGCAGACCATGCAGTCGTCGTTTGGCGGCCTGTTCGCGGGACTGGCCTTCGCCGTTCTGCTGGTCTACCTGCTGATCGTGATCAATTTCCAGTCGTGGACCGACGCCTTCGTCATCGTGACCGCCCTTCCTGCGGCGCTGGCAGGCATCGTGTGGATGCTGTTCCTGACGCACACATCGCTGAGCGTGCCGGCACTTACCGGCGCCATCATGAGCGTCGGCGTCGCCACGGCCAACAGCATCCTGGTGGTGAGCCACGCGAGAGAGCGACTGGCCGAAACCGGCGACGCGCTGGCAGCGGCGCTCGATGCAGGCTTCATGCGCTTCCGCCCCGTGCTGATGACGGCACTGGCCATGGTCATCGGCATGCTTCCCATGGCGCTGGGCCTGGGCGATGGCGGCGAACAGAACGCCCCGCTCGGTCGCGCAGTGATCGGCGGCCTCATCCTGGCCACGATCGCGACACTGATCTTTGTGCCGGCGGTGTTCTCGCTCGTCCACGAACGCCGGCAGCGCGCCGGCGCACTGCGCCTTTCCGCCGAACCGATCTAAGACTACCCACGGGTTCAAGCAACATGACTACTGAACGCAATTCCCCGGCGCGGCTGCGCGTGGCCCCGGCGCTCTACGCAGGCACCGCCGTCCTTCTGGCGCTGGCCATCGGCGGCATATGGTCCAGGCACACGGCGGAAGCCGCGGTGATCAAGGCCACCGAGGAAGCCGCCGTACCGACCGTTTCCGTGGCACCCGCCAAGCCGACGCCAGACCAGGAAGACGTCGTGCTTCCCGGTACGGTCCAGGCCAAGTTCGACACGCCCATCTATGCCCGCACCAGCGGCTACATCAAGCACTGGTACGTGGACATCGGGAGCAAGGTGAAGGCGGGTGACCTGCTGGCCGACATCGACTCACCCGAAGTCGATCGCCAGCTTCGCCAGGCCGAGGCCGATCTGATGACCGCGCGCGCGAATGATCGCGTCGCGCAGGCCACGGCCAGGCGCGTTCACGCCTTGCTGCCCACCGAGTCCGTTTCACAGCAGGACGAGGACCAGGCGTCGAGCGATGCCGCCGCCAAGGCGGCACTGGTGGCGGCAAGCGAGGCCAACGTCGATCGACTGAAGCAGTTGGTGGGCTTCGAGCGCGTGGTGGCGCCCTACGATGGCGTGGTGACCGCGCGCAAGACCGACATCGGCGCACTCATCGATGCCGGCAGCGGCAATGGTCCCGAGCTCTTCCGTGTAGCCGACCTGCGCAAGCTGCGCATCTACGTGCAGGTGCCGCAGAGCTACGCTGCGCGCATCCAGCCGGGCGTGCCGGTCGCGCTGCAGTTTCCGGAGCAGCCCGGCCGGGTGTTCGATGCCCAGCTGGTGCGCACCGCCAATGCCATCGAGCCGGTCAGCCGCACGCTGCTGGTTGAGCTGGAAACGGATAACGCCAAGGGCGAGCTGTTCCCGGGCGGCTATACCGACGTCCATTTCACGCTGCCAAACACCAGCCACGCCGTACGGGTCGCGGCCAATGCCCTGCTGTTCCAGTCGGAAGGCCTGCGCGTGGCGACGGCAGCCCCAGGCGGCCGCGTGGAACTCCATGCCGTCACGCTGGGCCGCGACTTCGGCGCCGAGGTGGAGATCACCACCGGCCTGCAGCCTGGCGACGCCGTGATCCTCAACCCGCCCGCCTCGCTCGCGAGTGGCTCCACCGTGCACGTTCGCCAGGCGCCGGTCGCCGGAGCGGACCGCCGCGTGGCCGCGGGCGACGCCTCGGCTACTTCGAAGGCGGGCAAATCATGAGCACCTCATCGCTCCGCTTGCGCGCGATCGGCGTGGCACTTGCCGTTTCGCTGCTCGGTGCCTGTGACCTGGCGCCGAAGGATGCCCGGCCAACCCTCCCGCCGGTCGAGGCATACAAGGAGATTGGCGACTGGGCCATGGCCCAGCCGGGCGGCGGACTGCCGCAGGATCACTGGTGGCACGTCTTCCATGACGCGTCGCTGGACAAACTCGAGGAGCAGGCCACCCAGGCCAATCAGGACATCCAGGTCGCGATGGCCCGTTTTGACGAGGCACGCGCAGACGCCCGCGTGGCGCAGGCGGACTACTATCCCACGGTGAATGCGACCGGTTCGGCTACGCGCAACCATCTCTCCGCTTCCGTGGCCGATCCGGCGCGCAACCGTACGTTCAAGCAATACGAAACAGGCTTCGATCTCAATTACGAGATCGACCTGTGGGGCCGCGTCCGCAACGAGGTGCGCGCGGGCAAGTTCCGGGCAGATGCATCGGGCGACGATCTCGCCGCAGTCGAACTGCGCATCCAGGCTGAACTGGCCATTGATTACTTCGTGCTCGGGGGCTACGACCTCGAGCAGAACATCCTCGATGACACCGTCCGCAACTATCAAAAGTTCCTGGACCTGACGCAGGCGCGCGTGCAGGTGGGGTACGCCCGCAAGGCCGACGTTTCCACGGCCCAGGCGCAACTGGAGGGCGCCCGCACGCAAGCCACCGAGATGCGGCTCAAGCGGGCGAACCTGGAGCACGCCATCGCCATTCTCACCGGTGCACCGCCGTCCAACCTGTCCCTGCCCGCGCGTCCGCTCGACATCGAGCCGCCGCCCATCGCCGTCAATATCCCTTCAGCGTTGCTGGAACGCCGGCCCGACATCGCGGCGGCGGAAGATCGCGTGGCCGCGGCCAACGCCGATATTGGCGTCGCGCGCGCTGCCTATTTCCCCACGCTCAATCTCACGGCCCTTTTCGGCGTGGAATCCGCGGCGGCAGGCCAGCTGTTCAATGCTCCCTCGGAAGCATGGTCGTTCGGCCCCACCGCACTCCTGAACATCTTCGACGGCGGTCGTCGCAAGGCCGGCACCGCCAAGGCCCGCGCCGGCCACGCCGAGGCGGTGGCAGCCTACCGGCAGACCGTGCTCAACGCCTTCGGTGAGGTGGAAGACAACCTGTCGTCCTTGAATCGCCTGCGCGAGGAGGCCCAAACGCAGCACGCGGCAGTCGTTGCAGCCGCCGAATCCACGCGCCACGCGACGGACCTCTATGCGGGTGGCCTGCAAAGCAATTTCAACGTCGTTGAGGCGCAGAACATAGAGCTTGCCGCCCGCCTGACGGATGCCGACATCAAGACCCGGCGAATGACGTCGAGCGTTCTGCTGATCAAGGCGCTTGGTGGCGGATGGCAGCGCGATGGCCAGGGCCTGGGTTCGGTGGATCGCTAGCACGCATCACGCCCTTACCGGGCAGTCGCTGTCCCGCCCGCCACCAGACCAAAGCATGGAGCGCCACGGGCCCGACGCCGAAGTCCGGGAGACCCGCCCGGTTTCCGCCGCATCCGTGCGACCCTGGCGCTTGACATGATGGTGTATCTGCACTATAGTTGCTCCCATGAAGACCACCGCCACCCAAAAAACGGAAGCTGTCGCCAGCCTCGTCAATGAGGTGATGCAGCACTGCCTGATGACGCGCAGTCGCCGCATCTCGCGCGTGGTCACCAACATCTTTGACCAGGAATTGCGTCCGTTCGGCCTCAGTTCCTCGCAATTCTCACTGCTGGTGCTCATCGCCGGCATGGATGGCGCAAGCCGCGCCGAGATCGGCCGCGCCAACCACCAGGAGCGCTCCACGTCCACCCGCAACCTGCAACTGGTCATCGACCAGGGCTGGGCGGACGAAATTGTCCCGGAGAAAGGCCGCAGTCGTCCCATCGTGATCTCCAAGGCAGGTCGCGCCCTGCTCGCCCAGGCGATGCCTGCGTGGCGCGCCGCCCAGGTCAAGGCCAGGCAACTACTTGGTGTTGACGGCGCTTCTGCCATTGTCCAGCTGTCCTCCGTCCTGCCCGTCGAGGAGCTGGCCGGCTAATCCTTTTTTTTGTTCATTATGTTGTATCTACACCATTAACCCAGGATCCCAACGTGACCATTGTCAAAGCCGCTGCAGTCCAGATCAGCCCCGTGCTCTACAGCCGGGAGGCGACCATCGAAAAAGTTGTACGCAAGATTCACGAGCTCGGGCAGAAAGGAGTCCAGTTCGCCACCTTCCCCGAAACGGTCGTTCCGTACTACCCGTATTTCTCTGCCGTCCAGACTCCCATGGCCCAGCTCTTCGGCGATGAATACCTGCGCCTGCTGGACCAGTCGGTAACGGTGCCGTCCCCGGCAACGGATGCCATCGGCGAAGCGGCACGCAAGGCCGGCATGGTGGTGTCCATCGGGGTGAATGAGCGAGACGGCGGCACCATCTACAACACCCAGTTGCTGTTTGACGCCGACGGCGCGCTGATCCAGCGTCGCCGCAAGATCACGCCGACCCATTTCGAACGCATGATCTGGGGCCAGGGCGATGGATCGGGCTTGCGCGCCGTGGACAGCAAGGTCGGCCGCATCGGCCAGCTGGCGTGTTTCGAACACAACAATCCCCTCGCGCGTTACGCGCTGATGGCCGATGGCGAGCAGATCCATGCGGCGATGTATCCGGGCTCCGCCTTTGGCGACGGCTTCGCCATGCGCATGGAGATCAACATTCGCCAGCATGCGCTGGAGTCCGGTGCGTTCGTCGTCAATTCGACCGCCTGGCTCGATGCTGACCAGCAGGCGCAGATCATGAAGGACACTGGCTGCCAGATCGGCCCGATTTCCGGCGGTTGCTTCACCGCGATCATTGCCCCGGATGGCACGATCCTGGGCGAACCGCTGCGCGAGGGCGAAGGTGAAGTCATCGCCGACCTCAATTTCGACCTGATCTATCGGCGCAAGCAGCAGATGGATTCGCGTGGCCACTATGCCCGCCCGGAGCTGCTCAGCCTGCTGATCGACCGCACGCCGACGGCCCACCTCCACGACCGCGCCGCGCGCTCCGCCATCGATCTGGCGCACGCCGAAATCATCTGACAACGACAGACCCGTCCCATGAATACTTCAAACGAAAGCCCCATCCTCGTCACCGGCGCTGCCGGCGACATCGGCGCCATTGGTCGCAACGTGGCGTCCATGCTGATTGCCAAGGGCCACAAGGTTCGTGCACTGGTCCGCCGTGAAGACGAGCGCGCGGAGAGCCTGCGCAAGATGGGTGCCGAAGTGGTGGTGGGTGACCTCACCGACCTTGAGTCGGTGCACCGCGCCATCGAAGGCTGCAAGCGCATCTACTTCGGCATGTCGATCTCGGCGTCCTACCTGGAAGCGACCGCCACCGTGGCCGCAGTCGCCCGCCACCACGGCGTGGAAGTGATCGTCAACATGTCGCAGATGACGGTGTCGCAGATGGGCATCAATGACACCACCGACAGTCCGCAGCACAAGCTGCACTGGCTGGCGGAACAGGTGCTGGCCTGGTCGGGTCTCCCGGTGGTCAACGTGCGCCCGACCGTGTTCCTGGAAGGATTCTTCCTGCGCCTGGGCGCCATGGGCGTGCGCGACAACGACGAACTCGCACTGCCGCTGGGAAATGCCAGGACGTCCCCCATTGCTGCGTACGACGTGGCACGTGTCGTGGCCACGATCCTGGACAACCCGGCCCCGCATATTGGCCAGGTCTACAACCTGACAGGCCCCGAGTCGGTCGATGTGGAACAGCACGCGCGCGCCTTCTCCGAAGCGCTTGGCCGCACCATTCGCTACCGCGACGTGCCGGTGGAGCCGTGGTCGGAAAAGCTCCGCGAGTTCGGCGTGCCGCAGCACCTGATCAGTCATCTCGCCGTAATGGCCAGCCTGCACACGCAAGGTCGCTACGACCGGATCACCGATGACGTGTTCAAGCTGACTGGCGAGAAGCCCATGGGCACGGCGGAATTCGTCAAGCGTCATGCAGCCGAGTTCACGCGGCGATGAAGCCCCCCGCGCGATGTTGGATACGCAAGACGCGTCGCGTGAACCATCACCATCGAATCACCATGGATCAGAAGAGCAGGAAGAGCCTTCATTGCTGATCCAACGCCCGCCAGATCCAGGTACTACCAATATGAAATTCCTTTCACTGTTCAGCTCCATCGCGATGGCCATGGCCGTCACGCTGTCCGCTGCGCAAGCCGCCGACGCCCGCTATTCGGGTACCTCCACCCACGAGGTCGCCAACGTCTCTGACGCTGCCCTGGTCAAATCCCTGCCCGGCTTCAGCAACGGCTACGCCGACGTTGATGGCGTGCACCTGCACTACGTCGTTGGCGGCAAGGGCGAACCGTTGGTCCTTCTCCCCGGATGGCCGGAGACGTGGTGGACCTTCCACAAGATCATGCCCGCACTGGCAGAACATTACACCGTCATTGCGGTGGACCTGCGCGGCATGGGTGGGTCCTCGAAGCCCGCCGACGGCTACGACAAGAAGACGATGGCAAAGGACATCCACGCGCTGGTCCAGTCATTGGGCTACTACAAGGTCAACATCGCCGGCCACGACATTGGCTCCGCCGTGGGATACGCCTATGCGCAGAACTATCCGCAGGCGACCGGCAAGCTGGTGATGATGGAATTTCCGCATCCCGACGAAAGCCTGATGACCTTCCCCCTGCTGCCCGCGCAGGGGCCGGTGGGCGACAAGGTGGGATCTTCGCGGCCCTTCCTGTGGTGGTTCGCGTTCAACCAAATCAATGGACTTCCGGAACAACTGCTCGCCGGGCGCATCCGTGTGGAGCAGGACTGGCTGTTCAAATATTTCCTGGTCAACGAGCACGCCGTCGACGCGCGCGACCGCGCCGTCTACGAGCACGCATACAACACGAGCGAGGCGATCCGCGCCAGTAACGGCTGGTACCAGGCATTCACCCAGGACGTCGCCGACAACAAGGGCTACGGCGCCCTGGACATGCCGGTGCTGGTGCTGGCCGGTCCGGCCTACCAGTGGATGAAGGTGGTTGTCGGGAAGAAGGCTACCAACCTGACTGCGCTCGCCGTGCCCAACAGCGGTCACTTCGTACAGGAGGAACAACCGGAGTTTGTCAGCAAGAACGTGATCGACTTCCTGCAGAACCAGCAAGTGCCAAAGCCATAGACGTCGTCCCGCGTGGCTATCGCCGACCCGCAACGAGGATCAATCCATGAAAGCACTCATCTATGGGGTTTCAGCCCTGATCGCCATCGCAAGCAGCCTGGCGCCCTTGGCCGCACAGGCTCAGCAACTGACCGGCACGTCCCGCAAGGAACTGTCGCACCATGACCTCAGCATGCCCGGCTGGGAGGAGTATCAGTTGCGCGTCGATATCCAGCCTGGCAAGACGGCGCCGAACCACAAGCACCCCGGTGAAGAAATCATTTATGTCAGCGAAGGCACGCTGGAATACCACCTTGAAGGCCAGGCCCCGGTGACCCTGAAAGCCGGTGATGTGCTGTTCGTTCCCGCGGGCGTCGTTCACAGCGCCACCAACGTCGGCACGACGAATGGCGCCGAGATTGGCACCTATGTGGTTCAAAAGGGCAAGCCGCTGACCGAATGGATCAAGTGACCGATCCCGGCCTGGCGATGCGCCGTGCTGCCCCTTGATTCCTCCAGGCAGCTCCGACGCGCCCACATGATGAGGGATCGACCACATCCCGCTTGACTGGTTGACCCACATGGGGGCGTCGTTGAACGCCTCCATGGGGAAGCCAACGCCGACTTCCGGATAGCCATGGCGTTCGGCCCGCCGGAGGTGTGTGCCGGCCCCAGGTCGCTACGTACCAGATACACCGCACCATTCATTCCATGACTTTCCGCCGGATCTGAACCATGAAATTCACTGAAACTGCACCCACGCTGCCCCGCCCCGACGGCCCGCCGCCGTGGCTCGGCAAACTTGCACAGGACGCCACGCTTGAAGGCGCCGTCCTGAAGCGCCCCGTGCAGGGCAAGGACAACATCCTCGCGCTCATCTCGCATGCCCGCACGCTGTACGAATTCCAGGATTACACGTACTTCGGCAAGGTCGGCGATCAATTCTTCCTTGAGTCGTATCGCTCGCGCGTCAACGGCGTCCTCCTGGAATGCTCGATCATCGTCCACATGAATGATTCGGGCGAGGCGGACTCGCTGCTGATACATCACTACCCGCTCGCCGGCGTGCATGAATTCTCGCGCCTCATGTGGGAGAAGTTTGGTGATCGCTTCGGCGATTTGTACCTGACGGCCGCACAGTCCGAAGGACTGAGCAAGGCGTCTGGCACGTAGCGCGGCAGCACCAGTCCCGGTGCGACGCCGGGAGCCCGGCATCCACGCCATGCCCGAACGTCACCAGTGCGCTAGACATGCACGGACGTCGCCGATCCCGGTGATTGTTCGAGAAGCCCTGCCAGCTTCTGGATCGCCAGGCGCAATCGAGGCCGGTCCCTGACGCCACCCAACGAAATGCGAATGGCCTGCCCGCTTCCCGGCGTCACCGCGAAGGCCTCGGACGGCGTGACAGCCAACCCTTCCATGCGTGCCGCGACCGCCAGGGCTGACGGCGTCCATGATCCGGGAAGCTCGTACCACAGGTGGATGGAGCCACTGGGCCACGGCTGCCCCCGGTGTGGCAGGACCTGCATCGCCAGTTCCTGGCGTGCGCGCACTTCTGACTTGATGCCGTCGAGCAGCTGCGTCGCGCTGCCGTCATGAATCCACTGCGTGGCAACCGCGGTGGCCAGCGGTGCGTGCATGAGGGTCGTTGCCCTGAGCGCCGTGAGGAGCCGGCCTTGCCATCGATCGCTCGGTGACACCACGTAGGCGGTTCGCAGCCCGGGTGCCAGGCATTTGGACAGCGTCGCGATGTAGTGCACGCGGTCGGGCGCCAGGCACGCGACGGGAGCTGGCGGGGCCTCCGCCAGGAGCCAATAGGGATCATCCTCGATCACTTGCAAATCGTACTGGGCCGCCACCCGGGCGATCGCCTGGCGGCGCTGTCCGGGCATGGTGATGGTGGTGGGATTGTGCAAGGTCGGATTGAGGTAGAGCAGCTTCCCGCCCTGCGTTCGGCACATCGATGCCAGGGCCTCGGGATCCATGCCGTACTCATCGCCTTCCACCGCCGTGACCAGACGACCCAATTCGCTGGCCGCAGCGAGCAGTCCCGGGTAGGTCATCGCATCGGCCAGGATGTGATCGCCTGGCGCACTGAGCGTGAGGATCAAGGCCGACAAGGCGGCCTGCGCCCCGGCTGTCACGGCGATCCGCGTACTGTCCACTTTGCCAAGCATGGGGGCCAGCCAGCGCGAGCCCGCGGTGCGCTCCGACCGTCCGCCACCGTTGAGCTGATAGTTCATTAGGTTGTCGACATCGGCGTAAGTCAGCACCTGGGCCATGCCTCGCCGGAGCAGATCGCCGAAATCCACCTGGACCGGCAATGGGGGGATGTTCATGCTCAGGTCGATGATCGGCGACAACTCCACCTCCGGCATGGAGACAAACGTGCCGAGGGTGCCGCGCGCATGGATGAGCTTGCGCGCCGTCGCTTCCGCGAACGCGCGCGTAATGGTCGTCAAATCAAGCCCGAGCTGTTTGGCGAGCTGACGTTGCGGTGGCAGACGATCGCCCGGGCGCAGGCGGTCCTCCGCGATAGCGCGCTCCAGGAAGCGGAGCACGCGCAGGTAATGCGGGCCAACGTCGCCAAGCGCCTCTCGCCATTCAAGGGCACCAGGCGGCTCTTGTATGGATGTTGTCCGAGGCATTTTGCCACCGCTGTATGGAGCTTGTCGGTCGCTAGTATGCGCCGGCCCTCCCAAGCATTCCATGCACGGCGATTTCCATGGCATCTCTACACGGCCCGCGTCACGCAGTCCCCGCGTCGCGCCCTTCGCTCGCAGGCACGCGTCCCGTGCGCCGCCACGCGCTGGCGATCGCGCGCGCCCTGTGCCTTGGCTCGACGATCCTGCTCTCCGGCTGCCACCTCGCCTTGTTCGATCCCAGGGGCGACATCGGCCTGCAGGAACGACACCTCATCGTACTGTCCCTGGGCATCATGCTCGCCGTGGTCATTCCGGTCATCGCGCTGACGCTGTTCTTCTTCTGGCGCTACCGGGCCACCAACACGCGCGCGACGTACGCGCCGGAATGGGCACATTCGACGCCTATCGAAGTGGTGGTCTGGACGATTCCCTGCATCATCGTCGCCTTTCTTGGCGTGCTGATCTGGCGCACCACGCACAGCCTGGATCCTTATCGCTCCCTGCCATCGAGCGTCCCGTCCGTGCGCGTGCAGGTCGTCGCGCTGAACTGGAAGTGGTTGTTCATCTATCCCGACGAAGGCATCGCCACCGTCAACGAGCTGGTGATTCCCGCCAACACGCCGATTGATTTCGAGTTGACCGCCGACTCGATCATGAACTCGTTCTTTATCCCGCGACTGGGCAGCCAGGTGTACGCGATGGCAGGCATGCAGACGCAGCTGCATCTGATCGCGAATGAAACCGGCAGCTTTGCGGGGCAATCTGCCGCGTTCAGTGGCTCGGGCTTCTCCGACATGCACTTCGAGACCAGGGCCGTTACCGATACCCAGTTCCGCCAGTGGATAAGGGATGTGAAGGCCTCGCCGCTGAAGCTGACGCGCAACGGTTACCGCTCACTGGCCGAACCCAGCCACGGGTACGAGCCCACGGTGTACGCCGACGTCGACCCCAGCCTCTACCAGGGCGTGCTTCACCAGTTCATGTCCACCACGAAACTTGGCGCCGACTGCGGGCCCACCATGGCCCCGCTGCATCCGCTGATTCCGGCTCCCCATCCCCCCGTGCAGTCCCCATGAACGAGTCCGACGCCATGTTTGGAAAGCTCACGCTCGACGCCATTCCACTCCATGAGCCCATCATCATGGGCACCCTGGTGGTCGTGGCCTTGCTGGGCGCCGCGTTGGTCGGCGCCATCACCTACTACGGCAAGTGGAAATACCTGTGGACCGAGTGGTTGACGTCGGTCGACCACAAGCGCATCGGCGTCATGTACATCATCCTCGCGCTGGTGATGCTGCTGCGCGGCTTCGCCGACGCCATCATGATGCGCGCGCAACAAGCCGTTGCTGCCAATGACGCGGCAGGGTACTTGCCGCCGCACCACTACGACCAGATCTTCACGGCGCACGGCGTGATCATGATCTTCTTCGTGGCCACGCCGCTGATTCTCGGGCTGATGAACGTCGTCGTGCCGCTGCAGATCGGCGCCCGCGACGTGGCGTTTCCCTTCGTCAACCAGTTGAGTTTCTGGCTGTCGGCCATGGGCGCGGTGCTCGTGATGATGTCGATGTTCGTCGGCGATTTTGCCGCGACCGGTTGGGTGGCGTATCCACCACTGTCGGAACTTGGTTACAGCCCGACCGCCGGCGTCGACTATTACATCTGGTCCTTGCAGATCTCAGGGCTAGGCACGCTGTTGACCGGCATCAACCTCGTCGTGACCATCCTGAAGATGCGCGCGCCCGGCATGGACCTGATGAAGATGCCGGTGTTCACCTGGACCGCGCTGATCACCAACATCCTGATCATCGCCGTGTTTCCCGTGCTCACCGCCACCCTGGCCCTGCTCACTGCAGACCGCTACCTCGGCATGCATTTCTTCACCAATGAGCTGGGCGGCAACGCGATGATGTACATCAACCTGATCTGGGTGTGGGGCCACCCGGAGGTGTACATCCTGATCCTTCCCTGCTTCGGCGCCTTCTCGGAAATCATCGCCACGTTCTCTGGCAAGCCGTTGTTCGGTTACAAGTCGATGGTGTACGCCACCTCGTCCATCGGCATCCTGTCGTTCTTCGTGTGGCTGCACCACTTCTTTACCATGGGGTCGGGGGCCAACGTCAACGCCTTCTTCGGCATCATGACGTCGATCATTTCAATCCCCACCGGCGTCAAGCTGTTCAACTGGCTGTTCACCATGTTCCGCGGGCGCATCCGCTACCACTCCGCGACGCTGTGGACGGTGGGCTTCATGGTGACGTTTGCGATCGGTGGCATGACCGGCGTGCTGCTCGCCGTTCCGGGCGCGGACTTCGTGCTGCACAACAGCCTGTTCCTCGTGGCGCACTTCCACAACGTGATCATTGGTGGCGTCGTGTTTGGCTGCCTTGCCGCCATCAGCTTCTGGTTCCCCAAGGTGTTCGGGTTCACGCTCAATGAGTTCTGGGGCAAGGTGTCGTTCTGGTGCTGGCAGGTTGGTTTCTACCTGGCCTTCATGCCGCTGTATGTGCTCGGCTTCGATGGCATGACCCGTCGCATGAATCACTACAGCAACCCGGACTGGCATCCGTGGCTGGTGACGGCCCTGTGTGGCGCGGTGATCATCGGCGCCGGCATCCTCGCCTTGCTCGTGCAGTTCGCGGTCAGCATTCGCGATCGCGCGGCAAACCGCGACGTCACCGGCGATCCTTGGAATGGCCGCAGCCTCGAGTGGGCCACGGCCTCGCCGGCGCCCTTCTACAACTTCGCCCACATTCCGCACATCACCTCGCTGGAGCAGCATTGGGACGACAAGGTCACCGGGCGCGCTTATATCGAGCCGCGTGGCTATGAAGATATCCACATGCCGCGGAATACGGGGGCTGGTTTCATCATCTCGGTGCTGTCGCTGGTGCTGTGCTTTGCCCTGGTCTGGCATATCTGGCCGCTCGCCATCGGCTCGTTGGTGGGCGTCATCATGGCGTTCCTCGCGCGTACCTACGATCGCGACGTGGACTACTACGTGCCGGCCAGCGAAGTCGCCCGGATCGAAAGCGAGCGCTACACCAGGCTCTGGACCTCCGCGTCAACCCTGGAGCTCCGTCCCCGGCGCATCGACAAGGCGGCATGACGTGACCACGACTCTCCATACAGAAGCGCACGCCGCCGACGCTCACGACGGCGCATCCATGACCACGCTGGGGTTCTGGATCTACCTGATGAGCGACTGCCTGATCTTCGCGGTGCTGTTCGCGACCTTCGGCGTCCTGGTGGGCAATGTGGCGGACGGCCCCGCTGGCAAGGAACTGTTTGAACTGCCCTACGTACTGACCGAGACCGTGCTGCTGCTTTTGAGCAGCTTCACCTTCGGCGCGGCCATGCTGAGCGCCCGCACCGGGGGCACACGGGCACTCCAGGCCTGGCTCGCCGTCACCTTCGTCCTCGGCCTCGCCTTCATCGGCATGGAAGTGCACGAGTTCGCTGCCCTGGTGCAGCGCGGCGCCGGCCCGGATACCAGCGCCTTCCTGTCGGCGTATTTCACCCTGGTGGGCACCCACGGCCTCCATGTCACCTGCGGCCTGCTCTGGCTGGTCGTGATGATGCACCAGATCTCACGCTTTGGCCTGGACGCCGTCGCCGAGCGCCGCCTCGCCTGCCTCAGCCTGTTCTGGCACTTCCTCGATCTGATCTGGATTTGCGTCTTCACCTTCGTCTATCTGCGTGAATTCCTATGAGCCACTCCCCCAGTCATGAAGCGTCCTCGCACGAGACCCATGGGAGCTTTCGGTCCTATGTGATGGGGCTGCTGGCCTCCCTCGCGCTGACGGCTATCGCCTTTGCGGCGGTGATGACCGACGCCGTGCCGCATGCCGCACGCCTGCCCGCCATCGTCGTGCTGTGCGTGGTGCAACTCTATGTGCAGCTCGTGTTCTTTCTGCACCTGGGTTCCGCAAAGAGCCAGCGGCAGAACACCGCCATCTTTGCGTGCACGACGTTGCTCATCGTCATCGTGATAGCCGGATCGCTCTGGGTGATGCATAACGCGAACATCAACATGATGCCGATGAACATGTCGACCCAGGACGCACTCAATCGCCAGTAAAACGCAGGCAACTCCAGGGCAGGCACACTACGCCAGTGCGCCTGGCTTGATGACGAGAAACTGCAGCCCCGGGGCCTGCAATAACGCGCCCCAATCCCCCTGCCCGCTCTCAGCGTTGGCACCAGGCCCGTACACCGACCCGCCGCAAGGCTTCGGGCGATGGTGGCCAATCCCTCGTCAAGACGACCTGGCTGCGCTCGCACAAGACAAGCCAAGGCAACGCGTGGCGATGGAGCGGCGCAAGATCGAAACCAACAGCGCTCCTCCGGCAGTCCAAGCGATGGATCTTGTGTAGAACGACGCACACCGAACGCATGTCAGCTCGATGCGAGCGCCTTGCGCACGGCATCCACGAAGGCCGGATCGACTCGCCCGATGACCGTGGTGCGCGCAATGATGCGCCCGTCGGAATCGAGCAGGATCAGCTCGCTGGAGTGGTTGAAGTCGCCATCGGGCAATTGACGGTACTGCACGCCAAGCAAGGCCGACAGGGCGCGCACGTCCGCCGGATCGGCGCGCGCCAGTGTCCAGTGGGGCGCATCGAGCTGGCGTTTCTGCGCGTACTGGTGCAAGGCCGCCACGTTGTCGCGCGCCGGATCGAAACTCACCGCGAGCAGATCCAGCTTGTCGCGCGCCGGCTCACCGACCGCCTTGCGGGTCGCCTTCATGGTGTCCACGATCATCGGGCAGACCATGGTGCACGACGTATAGAACATGGTCATCAATTGCACGCGGCCGCGACGCGCGGACAGCGACCAGCTGTGTCCATCCTGGTCGGTAAGCCTGGCGCCGAGCTGGTAGACCGAGTCGCCTGGCAACGGCGTCGCTGCAAGCACCGGGCCGACGAGCAGCAGGCACAACCACGACATCAGCAAGCGTTTCATGGGTTCCTCACTCGGGCCGGGCGCAACGGAAGCCCATGTTGTTGGTGGTGTCGGACGCCTTGAGGGCCGAGAGCATCGCCACGCGCATGACCGTGGCGTAGTTCTCCTTCTGTTGCATGCTGACGGCGCCGGCGCCGCAGAAACGTGCCTTGTCGGCGCCATCCTGCTCGCGGCCATCGCCACTTACGAGTAGTGCGTTGAAGTCGTCCACCCATTCCCACACCAGGCCGTTGAGGTCGCGCACGCCGTGCACGTCCGCCTCACCGCCCACCGCTGGCAGTGCCGTGTTCGACGGCCGGCTGTACCAGTCCAGCACACGGTCGCGCCACGCGGGATCGCCACGGGCATCGGCGCGATGCGCATCGGCGGCTGCAGCGTATTCCCACTCGTACCACGTCGGCAGTCGTGCCTGCTCGCTTTGGCAGAACGCCTGCGCTGCGAACCAGCTCACCCCGGTCACGGGTTGCTGCGGCAAGGCGCCGGGCCCCAGCGTATCGGCGCCGGCCCAGCGCGAAAGATACTGGCCATCGGCAAAGACCGATGCCACGCGGTCACGCCGCCATTGTGGATGCGCCACGACGAATGCCAGGAATTCGGCGTTCGTCACCGGCTCGGTGCGCAGGCTGAACGGCTTGACCTGCGCGGGAGCCCCCTTGTCGTCGGCCGCGATCACGCTGGCGAAGCTGCCGCCGGACAAGGGTACATAGTCTGCGGCCATCGACGCCGACGCCGCACCGATGCCCATGACCAGCCACCACCAACGCATGACCTTCGAACCCATCAGTGCCCTGCCGCCGGACCCGGCGCGGGCTTGGCGCGTACCTTGGCCACCTCTTCCTTGGTGATCTGTCCGCCGGGGTTGTCCCAGCTGTTGAGCACGAAGGTGAGGATATTGGACACCTCGTCATCGGTGAGCTGAGCCATCGGCGGCATCACCGAATCGTACTCCTTGCCGTTCACGGTGAGCTTGCCGGTGTGGCCATGCAGGGGAATGCCGATCAGGTCGTCCTTGCTCAACTTGGCCAGGAAGTCGGACTTGGCCAGCGGCGGGAACACGCCTTCCAGGCCTTCGCCATTGGCCTGGTGGCAGACCGAGCAGGTGCCGGTGAACAACTGCTTGCCCGCGGCGACCTGCTCGTCCTTGCTCAGCGTGCCACTGGCATGGGCCTGGGCGGCGACCGCCACGGCCTGCAGGTTCGGCTCGGCGCGATCGCCCAGGTAGGCCGAATCCACTTCCTTGCCCGAGTAGATCGCCTTGTTCTCCGGGCCATCCACCTTGAGGATGCCCATCGCGCCCTTGTTGAAGGCGCGCAGGATCGAATGGTCGACCAGCACGTAGCTGCCCGGCACGTCGAGGTGGAACTCGGCCATGATCGCGCCGCCGGCGGGAATCAACGTGGTCTGTACGTTCTCCTGCGCGTGCTTGCCACCTTCGTAGTAGACCTTGTCGAAGATTTCGCCGATCACGTGGAAGCTCGACAGCAGGTTCGGGCCGCCGTTGCCGACAAACAGGCGCATCGTCTCGCCCACCTTGGCGTTGAGCGCGTGGTCGCCGGTGAGCGAGCCTTCATGACCGTTGAACAGCACGTAGGTCGGACGCTCGTCGATGGCCTTGTCCATGTCGAAGGGCTGGTGGCCCTTCTCGCGGTATTTGCCGGTTGTGTAAAAGTCACCCTGCATCACGTAATACTCGTGATCCACCTTGGGCATGCCTTCGGGCGGCTCGACCAGGATCAGGCCGTACATGCCGTTGGCGATATGCATGCCCACCGGCGCCGTCGCGCAGTGATAGACGAAGATGCCCGCATTGAGCGCCTTGAAGGTGAACTGGCTCTCATGGCCTGGCGCCGTGAAACTCGATGCCGCGCCGCCGCCCGGACCGGTGACGCCGTGCAGGTCGATGTTGTGCGGCATCTTGCTGTCCGGCGAATTCTTCAGATGGAACTCGACCGTGTCGCCCTGGCGCACGCGAATGAAGCTGCCGGGCACGGTGCCGCCGAACGTCCAGTAGGTATAGGTGACGCCCTCGGAAATCGGCATCTCCTTTTCGATCACTTCCAGCTCCACGATCACCTTGGCCGGGTGATCGCGATGGATCGGCGGCGGCACATTGGGTGGTATACCCAGCTCGGCATGGATGGGATCGCCTTGTGGCGGACCGAAATCCCCGGGCACCGATGTCGCGGGGTGATCCGTCGGCGCGCTGCTGCTCGCCGTGCCTTCATTCGCCGGCTTGCCCGAGCAGGCGGCCATGGCCAGGGTGCAGCCGACCACCAGCATGGTCATCCACTGCCGCATCATCGTCATGCTCCCCTTCCGGATTTCCGTCACGCGGCCCGGCGCCCTCACCGCCCAGCGACGCCAGCCGCGGTAACGAGGTGAATGGAAATTCCCGAAACCTTGCGCCCGGCGGCGTGAGCGACCCGTCAATGCGGGTCGCCGCATCCTGGCTCGCGATCAATCAGCCCGATGTCGACGAACTCGCGGCGCCCTGGACGCAAGCCAAGGCGATCCGGCCAGTCGGGTGCGAAGCCTCCGCGATGCAGACGACGGCGCGATCCATTGGCCTGCCGGGTGTTACGCACGTTTCACACCGACCGATGCACACTTTCGCGACGTCAGCGGTAAAGATCGCTGATGGGTCTTCGACCTGCCACCAACCAAAGTCGTCGGGCACGTCGGTTGGAAGGTCGAATACCGGAAGCGGAACGGCGCGCCTGGTCTTCGGCGCGTCAAAACCCCGGGACTTCAGCTCACTGGCCGGCTCCACCTCCGCGGCTACAGCATGGACGCCACGCCTTGGAGTGCGGGTGGATGTCGCGCCAGGGGATCGCAATCTTCATGACCTCTCCATGGAAACCTTCAATCCGCTGCCGCCGCATGGTGACTGACAGCCCTGGCCGTCACGTCGCGCCGCCATGACGGCAGACCTTGGGCCACGCTGTCCATGCACGCGCAAACGACGCGGGCACCCCATGCGCGCCCGGCGGATTGTCCACCCCCTGCAGCAGCCTCCATCAAAGACCTAGACGCGCTTGCCAGCCATCCAACACAGCAGGAACACGACCATGTCAAACCGTGAAGTCTTGACGCCGCAAAACAGCCAACTCCTCTTCATTGACCAGCAGCCCCAGATGGCATTCGGGGTCCAGTCCATCGATCGACAAACCTTGAAGAACAACGTGGTCGCACTGGCCAAGGCAGCCAAGGTCTTCAATATCCCGACCACCATAACGACGGTGGAGACGGAAAGCTTCTCGGGAAACACCTACCCCGAACTCCTTGCCGTATTTCCGGACAAGGACATCCTGGAGCGCACGTCGATGAACTCGTGGGACGATCAGAATGTCCGCGACGCATTGGCTGCCAACAAACGCAAGAAGGTTGTGGTTTCGGGCCTGTGGACCGAAGTCTGCAACGTGACCTTCGCCCTGTGCGCCATGCGAGAGGCGGACTATGAAATCTACATGGTGGCCGACGCCTCGGGCGGAACCTCGGTGGATGCCCACAAGTACGCGATGGACCGGATGATTCAGGCCGGTGTCATACCCATCACCTGGCAGCCCGTGATGCTGGAGTGGCAGCGTGACTGGGCTCGGAAGGAAACCTACGACCAGGTCATGGCCATCGTGAAGGAGCACTCCGGCGCCTATGGCATGGGCGTGGACTACGCCGTGACCCACGTCCACAAGGGGCCGGAACGCGTCAAGCACGGCAAGCGCATGGGTCCGAATCCCGTGAAGAGCTGAGGGCATCGGCCCGGCGGCAGTGGAGTTGCCCCGTCGGTTGCAGCATAGGAACTGCCGCACGACTCATCACGGCTTTCACCGTGGAAGGCTGCGCCATACTTCAAGCAAGTGAGCACGCCATCCGGTGCCTCACTCGCATGGCGCAGCCATCCGGCGATGACCTCGACCTACTCCTGGGCGAACAGGCGCGCTGCGGCCGCATCCACCTGTGCCGTCACGTCATCGCATGCGCCGCACTCGATGGTGACGCCTTGCCGGACGCCATGGACTGACGTCTTCGGCAAGCCAGTCAGACCTTGATCATGTCCCTGGAGTAGGCGAGCCCGATGCCGTAGCCACCACCAAATTCCTCCACGATGGCACGGGCACCGTCGTACGTGTCACGGCGCGTCCAGTCTCGCTGCAGTTCGAGCAGAACCTGCAGCCAGCTGGTCACCTGGATGCCAGCCGATTGCATGCGGCGGAGCGCATACTCGTGACCTTGCGGCGTGAGGCCGCCGCAGGCATCGCCGACGACGAAGACCTCATAGCCATCACTTGCGGCGGACAGGGCGAGAAAGCTGACGCACGCCTCGGTCAGCATGCCCGACACCAGCAGGCGCTTCCGGCCCGTGCCGACGATCGCCGATCGCGCGGCGTCATCTTCCCAGGCATTCATGCTACGCCTGTCGATGGCCACCACGTTCGGAATCGCCCGCTGGATCGCGGGCATCATCGGCCCGCTGTATACCTTGGTCGCCGACGTCGAGGCCACGATCGGCAGGGAGAAAACCCCCGCCGTCTTCGCCAGCGCAATGGAGTTGTTGAGGATCGTCTGGCGATCATCCGACCCCACCCCGAAGGCAAGGCCTGCCTGCTGATCGACGAGGACCAGGGCGCAATTGGTCGGATCCAAGAGCGGAGTGTTCATGCGACATTCTCCATGACCGAGTGGGAGACACCAGCCAGCCTTCGGCGCCACCAGTCTGGAGGCGCCCGGCTCGCGCCCCGGTGATGTTCGTCCGAATGCCATGCCCAAAACATGGCTCACAAAGATACCACCCGCTCTCCCGTCCTGGTGCCCGCCAGGGCTGCATGGGAAGCTCCCGCACAGCTGTCCGGCACGCGCATAGGTAAAACTACGCAAGGGTCTCGCTTCGCGTCAGGCGCCACTCGATGAGCAAGGCCTGACGCAAAGAAGCGGAGCGCCGCTGGTGCGCTCCGCTTCATCGTCCGCGACCACGAGTCCGCTCGCGTCAGCGCTGCTTGATCAGGCTGTGCACGGCCAGCGGGCCGCCGAACTGTTGCAGCAAGCCGCCCTCGTCGAGGCGGCCCAGGGTGATGGGGCTGAAGCCGAGCGAGGTGACGAGCGAAGCGACCTGCTCGTTGGCATCGGCGTGGTCACCTGAAACGAAAAGCGTGCGGTGACCCTCGCTCCGGCGCGGCTCGTCCGCGAGCACGGCCGCCGGCAGCGTGTTGAACGCCTTGACCACTTTGGCGCCCTGGAACTGCGCCGCCACCACCTGGCTGGACGGCCGCCCGCCCAGATCCTGCGGCCTGAAGGCAGGAAACTCGATCGCATTGGTGGCATCCACCACGATCTTGCCGGACCAGTCGCTGCGCAGGCGGGCAACTTCGCCCACGGCCCCGAACGGAATGGCGAGGATGATTACGTCAGCCTCCAGTGCGGCAGGGGTGCTCGTGGCGCTCACGGCCGGAGCGAAGGCTTGCACTGCATCTTCCAGCGAGGCGGGTCCACGATTGGTCATGACGGCCTTGATCTTGCTGCGGGCGAACTGTTTGGCGAGGGCGCCGCCGATGGCGCCCGAACCGATGATGGCGTAGCTCATGGGATGTCTCCTGGTGAACGGTCGATGCGATGGATGGGAACGATCAGCGCGACTTGCCGTCGAGGCTGAGCGGGCCTGCGCCATTGACCGTCAGCAGCAGGAAGGCGCCGGCAATCGACACGTTCTTCATGAACATGATCATCTGCATCTGGTCGGCAAAGTTGCTGTGGAACAGGACGCCGGTCATCAGAGTGAAGCCGGCCATCAGGAACGACACGATGCGGGTGTTCCAGCCGAGCATGATGGCGAGGGAGCCCAGTACTTCGATGGCGATCACCAGCGGAAGCATGCCGCCGGGCACGCCCATGGACGCCATGTAGCCAGCGGTGGCGGTGTAGGCAGTGATCTTGCCCACACCCGAAAGCAGGAACAGACCGGCGATCAGGATGCGGCCCGCCAGTTCGGCGACGCTCTTGAGCATCGGGCTCGACGGGGCTCGTGCGTTGTCGATGGACGAGTCATAGGTAGCAGTTTCGATCTTGGTGCTCATGATGAATTCTCCGGTTGGGATGAATGAGTCAGGGGGATGGACAGCTGGGACTTACTTCAGCCGGCCGGCGGCACGCAGCCGCTGGCCGATGCGTGCGATCTCCGCCTCGCCTTCGGCGAGCGCGCGAGGGTTGGTGTGGACGGAGTACTTGCCCATCACCAGGGGATGCGGATGTTTCACGGCAGCGCCCAGGACGAACGACACGTCGTCATGCGCCACTACGTCGATGCCGTCGCCGGACTCTTCGAAGATGACCAGGTCGCCGGCGCTGAGGCGCTCGGGCACGGTGGTCGTACCCCGATGCAATGCCATCCAGGCCACGGTTTCGTTCGGGTTGGGCTGAAAGCGCCACTGCTCGCCCGCCTTCAGGCGCACATGCAGGTAGGTGATGCCGGCGGGAGCACGGATCGGGCTGTTCACGCCCTGGTAGTGCCCGAGCAGCACGCGCGCCGGCCCCACCGCCGGGACCTCTTCCGGCGCGATGTTCTGGCTTTCCGGCACACCGTTTTCCTGATCCGCCGGCAGCGTCACCCAAAGCTGGAAGAACTCCACCGGCGTGTCGCCGACGACATGACCGTCGTGCCATACGCCGCCTGCCGCCCTCATCCATTCCAGCCCGCCGGTCGGCACTTCGCCCTGCTTGCCGGTGGTGTCTTCGTAGGCCACGCGGCCCGAGAGCACCGTGGTCAGGGTGGCGATGCCCGAGTGCGGGTGGATGCCGAACAAGGGAGTCGCCGACGCGGGCAGCACGCCGGTATCCAGGAAGACAAACGGCTTGATCCACTGGCCGAGATCGGCGGGACTGACCAGGCGCGTGATGGGGCCGTGGTGATAGCCGGTGGTGACGGTGCGGATCTTGCGCGGATGGACGATGGCTTCGTCACTGGGTTCGGGCTTGGATAGGAAGGAAGCAACAGCGTTCATGGGGGCGTCCTCGTCTGCGATGGAGAAAGGCTAGGCCTTGTCCAAGCATCCGAATAGCCTATATATTTCGATGCAATTCATCGTTATGGACGATATATGCTCGACGCCGTCACGCTGGACCAGCTCCGCACTTTCATTGCCGCGGCCGAAGAAGGCAGCTTTTCCGCGGCAGGAAGAAAACTGCGTCGCGCGCAATCGGTAGTGAGCCAGACGCTGCTCAATCTCGAAGCCCAACTGGGCGTCACGCTGTTCGATCGCAGCGAGCGCTATCCCAGGCTGACCGAAGCGGGCGTGGCGCTGCTGACCGAAGCGCGTGGCGTGGCTGATCAGATGGACGGCTTCAAGGCCCGTGCCCGCTCGATGAAGGAAGGCCTGGAGCCCGAGCTTTCCGTGGCTGTCGACGTGATGTATCCCATGGACGGGCTCACGCGCGCCGCCGGCTACTGCCGGGAGTTTTTCCCCAACACGCCCTTGCGCGTCTACGTGGAAGCACTGGGCGGCGTGATCCGTCCGGTCATGGATGGCTTGTGCCGCGTCGGCATCGTCGGCTCACTGCCCGTGATTCCCGATGAACTCGCGTCGGAACCACTGCTCGACCTCCCCTTCGTCACCGTGGTGGCACCCTCCCATCCGCTGGCCAGGCACAAGGGCGCGGTCAGCCGGAAGCTCGTCGAGAAGCAGGTGCAGCTGGTGCTCACCGACCGCACTCCGCTGTCCGAAGGCCGGACCTTCGGCGTGATCTCGCCCCTGACCTGGCGACTGGCCGACCTCGGTGCAAAGCACGCCTTCTTGAACGCCGGACTGGGCTGGGGGCATATGCCCCTGCACATGGTCAAGAAGGATCTCGACGCAGGCACCCTGGTGAGGATCCGCGTCGAGGGCGTCTCGCCCGATGCGACTCTTCCCATGCACGTGGTCTATCGAAAGGACTCGCTTCCCGGGCCGACCGGTCGCGCCTTCATCTCCCAATTGCGCTACTGACGCCGTATCGATCGGTTGGCCAGTACGCACTGAGCCAGGCTGCACGGCGGGCGCACAGGACATCGCATGCATGCGTGACGCCAGCTGGCGAAGCACACGCCGGTGACTCCAAAGTGTAGGTGAGACTTACCGGAAGTGGGCTTGGCTGAAGGGTGTCATTGGGACACAGTGGCAACTTCCACCTGATCTTCCGAGGTCGATTCCGTTCCTGCAACAACACGCGCGGCATCGCCGGTCGTTGAGCGACTCCCGGGCACCTGGCATCTCCCCTTGCCAACGGCATGCCTGGATCACGCCACGGTCGATGTCACCAACCAGTGCCCGCAGCGCACCACTCGCGCCTGCCCCCGCCTGGCGCCACCGACACGGAATTAGTCGCTTCTCCGGTGTGTGAGATGCGCCGGGGCGTCATATCCCATCACCTTACAAGACACTGAGGATCCACCATGAGTGCTGCGACGAGTGATCGCCTGCTCGTGCTTGAAGCCACACCGCCGCGACTGCTCTCCGTCTCGCTGGACGGCGACAGCATGGATGTGCTGGTCGATGGCCTGGGTGGCACGCCGGATGGCATCGCCATCGACTACATCGGCCGCCACATCTACTGGACCAATATGGGCGAGGACTGGTCCCGGCCCGACGGCTTCATTGAACGGGTGGACTTCAACGGCGCCAACCGGATGGCGGTCATTCCCAAGGGTGCGACGTTTACCGCCAAGCAGATGCAGGTCGATGCGGACGCAGGCCTGATCTACTGGTGCGATCGCGAAGGCATGCGCGTGATGCGCGCCCGCCTGGACGGCAGCGACATCACGGTCCTGGTCCAGACGGGCTCCACCGACGAAGAGCGCGCCGACGAGCGCCGGCATTGTGTCGGCATTGCGATCGATCGCACCGGCCGGCGCATGTTCTGGACCCAGAAGGGCCCGCCGAACGGCGGCCAGGGGCGCATCCTCAGCGCACCGCTGGAGCTGCCCGAGGGCATGTCGCCGGCTGCCCGCACGGATATCACCGTCGTGTTCGACAACTTGCCCGAGCCCATCGACCTCGAATGGGAAGAGGACAGCAGCACGCTGTACTGGACGGACCGCGGCGACCCGCCGCAAGGCAACACCCTCAATCGCTGCCGCTTCGCGGGAAGCTCGCCCGGAACGCCGGAGATCCTGCTTTCCGGCCTGGCGGAAGGCATTGGCCTTGCACTGGACAGCGCACGTGAGCGTGCCTTCGTCAGCGACCTGGGCGGCAATATCCGCCTCGCCGCCCTGGATGGCCCGAATCAGCCGCGCGTCATTCGTTCCGGACTGGGACCGCTGACCGGGATCGTGCTCTGGCGCCCGGCGACGGCCTGAAGCACGCGATCCGGGCAAGTAATGGCTCCACCGATAGCGAATGCAAATACATCGCCATCCGACCGACAGAAGGCCGCAACTCATGAGCAGAGAAATCAAGAAAATCGTGGTGATTGGCACCGGCGTGATCGGCGCCAGCTGGTGTGCGTTCTATCTGGCCAAAGGGCTGGACGTGATCGCCACCGACATTGCGCCCACCGCCAAGGCCAACCTGGACGCCTATATCAAGGCGGCATGGCCGTCGCTCCAGCAGCTCGGCCTGTCGCCCGGCGCGTCAGTGGATCGCCTGAGTTTCACCAGCACGATGGATACCGCGCTCGCGGCCGCCGACCTGGTGCAGGAATGCGGTCCGGAACGCCTGGACTTCAAGCAGGAACTCTATCGGCACATGGACCAGGTGCTGCCGCCCGATGTCATCATCGCCTCCAGCTCTTCGGGCCTGACCATGACCGACATCCAGGCGAAGTGCGAGAGCCATCCGGAGCGCTGCGTCATCGGCCACCCGTTCAATCCGCCGCACATCATTCCGCTGGTCGAGGTGGTGGGTGGCGCCAAGACGTCCGAGGAAACCATTGCACGGGCGATGGCGTTCTATGCGGCACTGGGCAAGAAGCCGATCCGCCTGTTCAAGGCGCTGGCGGGCCATGTCGCCAATCGCCTGCAGGCAGCGCTCTACAAGGAGATGCTCTACCTCATCGGACAGGGCGTGCTGAGCGTCGAGGATGCCGACGTGGCGGTCAGCTACGGGCCGGGCCTGCGCTGGGGCGTGATGGGCCAGAGCCTGCAATGGCACCTCGGTGGCGGCGCCGGTGGCATCGACCATTTCATGGAACACCTGATGAATCCGCTGCAGGGAATCATGAAGACCCTGGGCGAGCCCAATATCACTGACGACCTGAAGAAGGACGTCATCGCAGGCGTGCAGGCACAGCTCAAGGGCCGTTCCGTGGACGAACTGGCGGAGGCAGAAAACCGGGTCATCCTCGGCGCACTTGCCCTGCGGCAGCAGGAAGGCCTGGTGTAAACAGGCGCCATGCAACAGGCACCCTGCCCCTGCGTCAACCGCCCGACAACGAACCTCGCGGCCAGCCACGCGCCTTTGAACAAGTCATGACCATGACGGGAGTTTCCAGATGAGCATCTCTAGCGAATCGGCGATGGCCGCCACGACGCCGGACCGACTGACGGACACGCTGAAGGACAGGCTTGCCCACCCGGCAACGCAAGCCGGCTTCGACCTGCACGCGGGCGTCAATGACGTACTCGCCGACATCGGCATGAACTGGAAGGATGGCGGCGGCAAGCTGACCTTCTACGGCCAGGACCCCATCCTTCCTAGCGCCATCCGCTTCGGCACGATGGCCGCCATCGGCCTCGCGGCCAAGGCGGTCACGGCAGCGGCCGTCTGGCAACACCGCACCGGCGAAGGCCAGGACATAGCCGTTGACGTGCGCAAGGCGCTGCGGCGCTTTTGCTGCTTCTTCGAGGGCAAGTGGGAACTGCTCAATGGTCGTCCGCCTGCCGCCGGGGCGGACGAGGACAATCCGTTCCTGAAGCTGCCGTTCTTCTACGAGACGAAGGATGGACGCCATGTGCTGCCCCTGAACGTGTATCCCAGGATCAGGACGCGCGCGCTCAACTTCCTGCGCTGCAGTGACAGCCCCGAGGCCGTGCGCAATGCCATCCTCAAGTGGAATGGCACCGAGCTTGAAGATGCCGCCGCCGAGGCCGGCCTCGTCATGGGCATGGTCCGTACGAACGATGAATTACGTCGCGAAGCGCAGTACACCAACGTCCTTGCGCGCATGCCGCTCATCAAAGTGGAAAAGATCGGCGATTCCGAGCCGATGCCTTTCAAGCCCGACGGACGCGCGCCGCTCGACGGCATCCGCGCACTCGGCATGGGCCATGTCATTGCGGGAGCGGCGATCGGCAGGGACCTGGCCCAGTATGGCGCCGATGTCCTCAACATCTGGCGGCCCAACGATACCGAGAAGGACGCGTTCTTCCTCGACGTGCAGGTCGGCATGCGCTCGACCGTCCTTGGCGACGACCCGGAGGATCGCAAGGCATTCGACAAGCTGCTGCAGACCACGGACGTCTTCTTTGCGAACAAGCGTCCTGGTTTCCTCGCGGCGCACGGCCTGGATGCGGAGGAGCTGTGCGCGAAGCGTCCTGGCCTGGTCCACGTCAGCGTCGTGTTGCACGGCGAACATGGACCGTGGTCGAACCGGCCGGGCTTCGATGAAATCGGCGCAGCGGTATCGGGCCTCTTTGCGTTGGAAGGCTCGCTCGCCCAACCCCGGCAACCGCCCATCGTGCCGATCTGCGACAACGTGGTCGCCTGGCTGGGCACGGCGGGAGTGCTCGCCGCGCTGCGTCGCCGTGCGGTCGAGGGCGGGAGCTACAAGGTCGTGATCTCGCTGACCCGAACCGTCCTGTGGCAGCTGTCCCTTGGCATCTTCGACAAGGAATACGCCGTGGCGACCGCAGGCTCCACGGAAGAGCACCGCTACGTTGCACCAGACACGTTTGTGGCGGAGACGCCACTGGGCACCTATCAGGGCATCACCGACCAGGTCGTGCTGTCCAGGACGCCGGAGCATTTCCGCACGGTCCTCGCTCCGCGTGGGTCATCCCGGCCCGAGTGGCTCAACCTCTAGCCCGTCCCGATGGCAATCGGGGCCGGGCGCAAGGCCATGCCCCCGGAACAGGAAAGCCCGCCCCTTGCGCGGGCTTTCTCCCTTGCGGAGCACTGACCTCCACGCGAAGCGCGCTCGGTCAGGCCGGGCGTCCATGCAGCGCACGCGCCCGGGCAGCAAGCGAGCGCCGCGCCGGCCCGCGGCGGGCAAGGCATCACGAGACGACGACCCGAAAGAGTAGAAAGTATTTACCGGAAGTGAGCTTGGCTCCCAGGCGCCTTTCGGGGAAAGTCGGACATTCAGTGCGATTCCCCCTGGAGTCGATCCGCGCTCTGCAATGCCGCGGTGTCGTCTCCGCCAGTCCACGCAATAAGGAAACCCCGTCATGCCCATCACCGCGACTCCGACTCCCGGCAAGAGCCTGCTGACGCCCCGCGATCATGCGCTGATCATGATCGACTTCCAGTCGCAGATGTCGTTTGCGACGCATTCGATCGATGCCATCACCCTGCGCAACAATGCCGCCCTGGTAGCCAATGCGGCGGCCAGCTTCAAGGTGCCGACCATTCTCACCACCGTGGCAGAGAAAAGCTTCTCCGGCCCCATGTTCAGCGAGGTGACGGATCCGTTCCCGGGCCAGGCCCTGCTCGATCGCACCTCGATGAATACCTGGGAGGATGCGGCCGTCATCAAGCGGGTCAATGAAATCGGCAAGCAGCGCCTGGTGCTCGCTGGCCTGTGGACGTCGGTCTGCATCGTCGGACCCACGCTGTCGGCACTGGAGCAGGGCTTCGAGGTCTACGTGGTGTCCGACGCCTGCGGCGACGTGTCCACCGAGGCGCATGACCGCGCGATCGAACGCATGATCCAGGCCGGCGCTCGGCCGATGACGGCGTTGCAATACCTGCTTGAGTTGCAGCGCGACTGGGCCCGCACCGAAAGCTATGACAGCACCACCGGCATCGCCAGGCGTTTTGGCGGCTCGTATGGCCTGGGCATCATCTACGCCAAGAGCATGTTTGCCGCGCACGAAGGCTGAAGGTGCGGGGCGGCGACTGGCGCACACCTGCAGAGGTAACCCATGAAAATCTATCTGATCTCCCTTGCCGTGGGCGTGCTCGTCGGCGTGATCTACGGCGTGCTCAATGTTCGTTCGCCGGCGCCGCCCGTGATCGCGCTGGTCGGCCTGCTTGGCATTCTGGTGGGTGAGCAGTTGCCGCCGCTGGTAAAAAACATCCTGCATCGCCAATCCATTGCAACCAGCTGGGTCGGCGAGCAGGTCAAGCCGCATGTATTCGGCGAGCTGCCCAAGGCACGCTGCGCGCCACCCAAGCCCGCTGACAAGGAGGCACGCTCATGAGCAGCCAGACAGCCGATCTGATCCTGCGTGGCGGCCGCTTCACCACCCTGGATCGCTCCTGCCCCGAGGCGGAAGCCGTTGCCATTGCCGATGGCAAGTTCGTGGCCGTCGGAACGGCCGCGGACGTCATGGCGCTGGCCGGGCCGCGCACCCGCGTCGTCGACCTGCAGGGCCGGCGCGTGCTGCCGGGCCTGATCGACAACCACCTGCACATCATTCGCGGCGGCCTGAACTTCAACATGGAGTTGCGCTGGGATGGCGTCCGGTCGCTGGCTGATGCCATGGCCATGCTCAAGCGCCAGGTCGCCATCACGCCCTCGCCGCAATGGGTGCGCGTGGTGGGCGGCTTCACCGAGCACCAGTTCGCCGAGAAGCGCCTGCCGACCATCGACGAACTCAATGTGGTGGCACCGGACACGCCCGTGTTCTTGCTGCATCTGTACGACCGCGCCATCCTCAATGCAGCAGCGCTGCGCGTGGTGGGCTATACCAGGGACACGCCTGAACCGCCCGGTGGCGAGATCGTGCGCGACGCGTCGGGCAATCCCGTTGGCCTGCTGCTGGCCAAGCCCAACGCCGCGATCCTGTATGCCACCCTGGCCAAGGGCCCGAAGCTGCCGTTTGACTATCAGCTCAATTCCACCCGCCACTTCATGCGCGAGCTGAATCGCCTGGGTGTCACCGGTGCCATCGATGCCGGCGGTGGCTTCCAGAACTATCCCGATGATTACGCAGTCATCGAGAAGCTGGCCGCCGACGGCCAGCTCACCATCCGACTTGCCTACAACCTGTTCACGCAGAAGCCGAAGGAGGAGAAGGAAGACTTCCTCCGCTGGACGCAGACTTCGAAGTACAAGCAGGGCGACGATTATTTCCGTCACAACGGCGCGGGTGAAATGCTGGTGTTTTCGGCGGCGGATTTCGAGGACTTCCGCCAACCCCGGCCCGACATGCCGCCGCAGATGGAAGGCGAGCTGGAAGACGTGGTGCGCATCCTGGCCGAGAACCGCTGGCCCTGGCGCATGCACGCCACCTATGACGAGACCATCAGCCGCTCGCTGGACGTGTTCGAGCGGGTGAACAAGGACATTCCGCTGCAGGGCCTGAACTGGTTCTTCGATCACGCCGAGACCATCTCCGAGCGCTCGATCGACCGCATCGCCGCGCTCGGCGGCGGCATTGCCGTGCAGCACCGCATGGCCTACCAGGGCGAGTACTTCGTTGAACGCTATGGCGCGGCCGCCGCGCAGGCGACCCCGCCGGTGGCGCGCATGCTGGAAAAGGGCGTGAAGGTTTCCGCCGGCACCGATGCCACCCGCGTAGCTTCCTACAACCCGTGGGTGTCGCTGGCGTGGCTGGTCACCGGCAAGACGGTCGGCGGACTGGCGCTCTATCCGCGCCGCAACTGCCTCGATCGCGAGACGGCCCTGCGCATGTGGACCGAGTACGTCACCTGGTTCTCCAACGAAGAAGGCAAGAAGGGCCGCATCGCCGTGGGCCAGCTGGCGGACCTGGTGGTGCCCGATCGCGATTACTTCGGCTGCCCGGAAGACGACATCGCCGACACCACCTCGCTGCTGACCATCGTCGGCGGGCGCGTTGTCTACGGCAGCGGCGAATTCTCTTCACTGGATGAAGTGAACGTGCCCGCGGCGATGCCGGAATGGTCGCCGGTGCGTGTCTACGGTGGTTACGGCGCCTGGGCGCAGCCGCGCGTGGCGACGACGGCGACTCCGGTCGCCTGCGGATGCGCGCATGCCTGCGGCCTGCATGGTCATGATCATGCCGGCGCCTGGGCAAGCACGCTGCCCGTGGCGGACCTCAAGTCGTTCTGGGGCGCGCTTGGTTGCGCCTGCTGGGCGGTGTAGCCATGGGTACCTGGACTCCTGCGCTGCTGGTGCAGCGAGTGGCCCTGGTGCTGCTGTGCGCGGCCTATCTGCAGGGCGGCATCGACAAGCTCTGGGACTTCCACGGCGCGGTTGCCGAAACGACCCACTTCGGACTACCGATGCCGGTGCTGGTGACGGTGCTGACCATCGTGATCGAGCTCGGTGCCTCCGTGCTGATCATCAGCGGTTATCAACGCTGGATCGGGGCGCTGGTGCTGGCCGCATTCACGCTGATGGCGACATTCCTGGCCAACCGCTTCTGGGAGCTGCCACCGTCCGGACGCATCCCGGTCGCCAACGCTTTTTTCGAACACCTCGGCCTGGTCGGCGGCTTCCTGCTGGTTGCCTGGCACGACCTGCGCGAACGTCGCGCACAGCTTCCTTTCCACCCCTCCTGACACGGAGTACGACATGCGAGCCTTTTCCCTCCTGCTGACAGCGCTGCTGGGCACCAGCCTGGCGCTGTCAGCGACCGCCGCGCAACCGCAGGTAGCCGCCGCGCCGACGGCGTCGGACGTGGCGGTTGGTCCGCAGTACGACACCACCCATGTCTACGTCGCCCCGGCCGACGTCGACCGCTTCGTGCAAAGCTTCATCGCCACCTTCGGTGGACAGAGCACCAAGCAGGCCGTGGCCCAGGTCACCCCGACACCCAGCAGCACGACCACGCAATTGCTGCAGACACCCGTGGGCACCGTGTCCTTGTTCGGCTTCCGGACGCCCGTCCCGCGCCCCTTCGGCGCCGAGCGTACCGGCTACCTGGTCAAGGACATGGACGCAGCGATCCGCGCGGCCCGTGCTGCGGGCGCCGACGTCATCGTGTCGGTGTTTCCCGATCCGATCGGCCGCGACGCCGTCATCCAGTGGCCGGGCGGCGTGAACATGCAGCTGTACTGGCACACCGTGGCACCGAACTATGCCGCCTTCCAGACCGTGCCGGAGAATCGCGTCTACGTTTCGCCTGACCGTGCAGACGCGTTTGTACGCAGCTTTCTTGCCTTCTCGCGCGGCAAGGTCGTCTCCGACAATCCGCGTGCGCCGGGCATCGAGATCGGTCGCGCCGGCGAAACGTTTCGCCGCATCCGCATCGAGTCGACCTTTGGCAAAATGTCGGTACAGGTAACCGATGGACACCTGCCCTGGCCTTATGGCCACGAAATGACCGGCTACGAAGTTTCCCATCTGGCCGACACCCTCGCCAAAGCCAAGGCCAGTGGCGCCAATGTGCTGGTAGAGCCGTACAGCGCCGAAGGTCGACAGATCGCCATCGTCTCGTTCCCGGGCGGCTACGTCGCGGAGATCCATGCGGCGACCGAGCAGTAAAACCGGCCAGCCCACCCGCGGCACGCGTGCCGGCCCGGTAGCGTGCGGGCTGCTTGCCCTGCTCCAGGCGGTATCCGTTTGCGCGCAGGACGCGACCCCAGCCCGTCCCACCCCCATGTTCAGTCGCTGGCAGGAGGACTGGTCGGCGCTGGCCGACCCGTCCCTGCGCAACCGGCCCGGCGACAGCCTGAAATACATTCCGCTTGCGGCCGGCGACCCGTCGAGCTATCTCTCGCTCGGGCTCAATCTTCGCGAACGCGTGGAGTACAACGACGCCGTGGGGTTCGGCGTAGCCGGCAGCCGGTCGGACAGCTATCTCATCCAGCGTCTCCAGGTGCACGCCGATCTGCATCTGGGCACGCACTGGCAGCTGTTTACCCAGCTGGAGGATGCGCGTGACTACGGCAAGCGCGTCACCACGTCGGCCGACCGCAACCCGGTCGACCTGCGCCTTGCCTTTGTCGCCTACAACACCAACGTCGGCGACAACACCTTCAAGTTCCGACTGGGTCGCCAGGAGTTCGCCTTCGACCTGCAGCGTTTCGTATCCCTGCGTGACGGCCCCAATGTACGCCAGGCCTACGATGCGATCTGGGCTGGCTGGGAAACGCGCGACTGGCATGTCATCGGCTTCGTCAGCCAGCCCGTCCAGTACCGGTTCAACGATGATTTTGACGACTACTCCAACCGCCATCTCCGCTTCAACATGCTGCGCGCGGAACACCTGGTGTTCGGCACGCAGGAGCTGTCCACCTACTACGCGCTGTACGCGCGCGACAACGCGCGCTACTTCGACGCCAGCGGGCGGGAATTGCGCCACGTGTTCGACGCCCGCTATGCCGGCGCGGCACGCGGCTTCGACTGGGATCTGGAAACCATGATCCAGCGTGGCTCCGTCGGCGCCAGCGACATTCGCGCCTGGGCCGTGGGCACGCGTGCGGGCTATACGCTGGCCACGACATCCTGGCAGCCGCGCCTTGGCCTGCAGGTGGATGCGGCCTCCGGGGACCGCCATGCTGCCGACCACGTGCTGGGCACCTTCAATCCATTGTTCCCCAATGGCTACTACCTCACCCTCGCCGGCTATACCGGTTACGTCAACTTCATCCACCTGAAACCATCGATCACCGTGAAACCGATCAGGCCATTGACCCTGACGGCCGCGTTCGCCTTGCAGTGGCGTGAAACCACCGCGGACGCCGTTTATACACAACCCAACATTCCCGTCCCCGGCACGGTGGGCCGTCCCGGGCGGCGGACGGGAAGCTACGGGCAGCTTCGTGGCGACTACGCCTTCAACGCCAACCTCGCCGCAGCCGTGGAAATGGTGCATTTCGAAGTTGGCGATGCGCTGCGCCGGGCGGGGGCGCACGACTCCGACTACCTGGGCCTCGAGCTCAAGTATCAGTGGTAGTCGCCTCCTCGGGCCATGGTCCAGCCAGGCAGGGAGCCGGCCGAACAAGGCTGATGCCTACCAGCCGATTTCACGGACCCGATGATCGGAGTAAAACAGCAGGTCCAAGCCCGGGCGGCAACGACGGGGCGTGCCTTGACGATCTTCTGGCGAGCGACAAAGACGAAGGCTGCGTGTGTGGATACGCAGGCTGTGCCCGGGGGACACGGATAGCAATTGTTTTGAGGGTTGTGAGGCATGCATTTCTTCCCCCGCGCCATGGCACGCCTGCTCGTGTTGGTCGCCGGCATCGCACTGCTCGCGGCGGCCATGTCGTCGATCGCGTGGGCCATAGAACCGCCTCACGCGGTGGAGCCACTGGATCCACAGTCGCCTTACCGTTTCAGCCTGATGCAATTCCAGCACCGGTCCTATCTTTCGCGGGACGGGGCGCCGGCCAGCGCGCAAACCATGGTGCAGACACCTGACGGTTTTCTGTGGATAGGCACGCAGAACGGCCTGATTCGTTTCGATGGCGTGCATTTCGACAGCAGCCCCACGAGCCTGCTGCCCAAGACCAGCGTCTCGCTGCTCTTTTCCGAGCCTAATGGCGACCTGTGGATTGGCTACACCTTCGGTGGCGTCAGCCTGTTGCACCGGGGCAAGCTTTCAAGCGTCCCGGACGCAGCGCTTCCGGGTGGCAGCGTGCTCGGCATGGTGCGCGCACGGGACGGCGCGCTCTGGGTTGCCACGACCCGTGGCATCGCCCGCCAACGCGACGGGCGCTGGGAGAAAGTCGCCCGCCCCAACGACGGCAACCCGGAACATGAGCCGCAATGGCTGGGCCTTATCCATGGCCGCATTTATCTCTTCGAGGCGGCGGCCGCCTATGTCGTCGACGAGCCGTCGGGGCAATTCCAGGCCACCGATTATGCCAAGGCCAAGCACGATCAGATGGGCCTGCCTGCGTTGGTCCCGTGGCGCGAAGGCGACAACGTGTACTGGGCAAGCCTGCGCGACCCTTCCGGGGCGCTGTGGGTGACCCGGGAAGACCGCGAAGGCATCACGCGCGTTCGCTGGAAGACCAACGAAGACGCCATTGCCAGTGAAGAGCACTTCGGCAGGACGGAAGGCCTGAGCGGCGAGATCGGACGGCTCTATTTCATGGACCGCGAGTCCAATGTCTGGGTGTCGACGGAAAAAGGCCTCGATCGCTTCAGCATGGGCAAGTTCACCCCCGTCATCTTCCCCGGACGCATGACGGACCTGACCATCGCGCCCGATCATGCCGGCGGCCTGTGGGTCGGAAGCCTGCGGGAAAATGCGCTGTACTTCAGGAACGAGGAACCGCCGGTCCGCATCGCGGGGCTGGGGCCTGGCTCCGACTGCTCCATGGTGGATCGCCAGGGTGCCGTCTGGATGGCCGGACACGCCGACCTGGGGGTTTACGACGGCGCCCGCATTGCGCATGTGCCGCCCCCGCCAGGCACGTTGAAGAACGAGCACGGCCAGGTGGTGCTGCAAGCCTGCCAGAACGTGGCTGAAGATGCCTCGGGAAGCATCTGGTTGTCCGTGGCCAAGGTCGGCGTCTTTCGCCGCTCGGGTGACACCTGGCAGCTCAATGGCGGATTCAGGGATCTGCCATCCGGGCCGGCGATTCGCGCCATCGCCGACGACGGCGGACGCATCTGGCTTGGTTATCCGAGCGACCGCATCGCCATGATCGATCACGACCGGGTCACGCTGTTTGGGCCCGGCGAAGGCCTGGCCATCGGCAACGTGCTGAGCCTGTCCGTTCGCGGCAAACATGTCTGGGCAGCGGGCGACAAGGGCATCGCCTACCTCACTCCCGAGCGCCGGTTTGCTGCTTTCCAGGCCAAGGGCGGCATTCTGCTGCGCGGTGTCTCGGGGATCGTCGAAACGGCCAAGGGAGATCTATGGCTGAACAGCCCGGATGGTGTCTATCGGATCGCGGCCAGCGAAATCGAAGCCTTGCTGGGCGACCCCGGCTATCAGCCGTCCTTTGAGCTGTTTACCCAGGACGACGGCATCAACGGGCAACCCCAGGCCATCAGGCCCGGGCCATCCATGGTGGAAGCGGCCGATGGGCGCATCTGGGTGGCGACAAAACAGGATCTGTCGTGGATTGATCCGACCCACATCCGCTACAACAAGATCGCTCCGACCATCACCATCAGCGGCTTCATCGCCGACGGCAAGTCCTGGCCGCTGACATCGACGCCGCGGCTGCCGCCGTTGACCGGCAATTTCCGTATCGACTACACCGCACCGGCACTCTCCAAGCCTGAGCGCGCACGATTTCGATACCGCCTCCAGGGGGTGGACGAAGACTGGCAGGAAGCCGGTGCTCGCCGCGAAGCTTTTTACACCCGACTGCCGCCGGGCAACTATGACTTCCAGGTGCTGGCCATCAACGAAGATGGCGTCGCCAGCCCGGCGCCGGCCAGCTTCCGCTTCCGGGTGGAGACCGCGTTCTACCAGTCCGCGTGGTTCAAGTCCCTGCTGGCCGGCGTGGCCGCGCTGATGGCTGCCAGCCTGTATGCCCTGCGGGTGTCTTTCATTGCGCGCAGATACCGCCTGATCCTTCATGAAAGGCTGGCGGAGCGCGAGCGTATTGCCAGGGATCTGCACGACACCCTGCTGCAGGGCATGCAGGGCATACTCCTGCAGGTCGAGTTGTGGGCGCGAGGCCCCACGCTGTCCGACGCGCAGCGAAACGGCGCCCTCAAGATCGAGGAAAACATGCGCAGCATGCTGATCGACGGGCGCGACGCCATCAGCGCACTGCGCCAGTCGCATGACCACCGCGCCGATTTCATCGGCGAACTGCTCGCTGCCGGCAATGAAGCCGCAGCACAGTCCAGCACGAGATTTTCGCTGCGCCTGCTCAGCGATCCGCGCGCACTGCGCCATGACGCCTGCAATGAAGTGCTGGCGATAACCCGCGAGGCCGTGCTCAATGCCTTCAAGCATGCCAACGCCGAAGCGGTCTGGGTGACGGTGGACTACACCGCGCAGGCCCTCATCGTCTCCATCGGCGACAACGGCATTGGCACGTCCGAGAGGCGCATCGAGGAACGGCACCAGGCAGGCCACTGGGGCATCGCAGGCATGCGGGAACGCGCCGCCAAACTGGAAGGCCAGCTCACCGTGACCAGCGAGCCGGGCAAGGGAACGCTGGTCGACCTGCAGGTTCCCCGCCGCCGGGCCTACCCTGCCACGCGGTCTTTTTCGCTGGCACGCCTGTTCCGTCGAAGGTCGCCGCATACCTGATGCCCGGCCCGGGCGACGGCCACGGAGTCGCCCGCCCCGACAGGCCGATGAGGGCGCCCGGATGTGTCCCTGCAGGGCGCCATGACCGCACCCCGCCGCGTCATCTGCCCACCGGGAAAACCGGTGTCGTGGCACATGCCTGCTGCAGCCTCGTGCGACCGTGACTTCGCCGCATGGATTTCGTCCATGTGCGATCAGCCACGTACAAGCCGACGGCTGCGCATGGCAATAGTGTGAGCTTGGGCGAGCTGTCGCCCGCCTCAATCCGGCCGAGTCAGCCCCGACATCGGGGAACAGGCCGCCCAGGCAGGCCAGGCCATCGCCCTGCCCCGGACGCTTCGACCGCGCGGCAATCCGGCCCTCCTGCACGGGATACCCCACATGTCCATGACTTCAGCCGACTACATCGCCAAGGTTCTCGAGCTGGCTGGCATCAAGCACATTTATGGTGTCGTCGGCGATTCCCTCAACGGCCTGACCGATGCGCTTCGGCGCCTGCAGACGATTGACTGGATTCACATGCGCCACGAGGAAAGTGGCGCATTTGCAGCCGGCGCCGAAGCCCACCTGACCGGTCAGCTTGCGGTATGCGCAGGCAGTTGTGGCCCGGGCAACCTCCATCTCATCAACGGTCTCTACGACTGCCATCGCAACGGCGCACCGGTGCTGGCCATTGCGGCGCACATCCCCAGCAGCGAGATCGGCACGGACTACTTCCAGGCCACTCACCCCGAGACGCTGTTCAAGGAGTGCAGCCACTACGTGGAGCTGGTTTCCAATCCCGTCCACCTGCCCCGCGTACTTGGGCGCGCCATGCGCGCTGCCGTGGCACGCCGTGGCGTGGCGGTCGTGGTCATCCCGGGCGATATTGCGCTCGAGGATGCCGTCGAGGCACCGCCGCGCTGGGTGACCCCCACCCGGCCCATCGTCCATCCTCCGCTCAAGGATCTCAGGCAACTGGCCAACATCCTCAAGGAAGCAACACGCGTGACGATGCTATGTGGCGCCGGGTGTGCCGGCTCCCATGACCTGGTGCTGGAGCTTGCCAAGAAGCTCAAGGCCCCCATCGTCCACACGCTGCGGGGCAAGGAATTCATCGAGTACGACAATCCGTATGACGTGGGCATGACGGGGCTGGTCGGCTTCTCGTCGGGCTACGCCGCCATGAAGGATTGCGACCTGCTGCTCCTGCTCGGCACGGATTTCCCGTACCGCCAGTTCTACCCGGAACATGCCAAGGTCGTACAGATTGACCTGCGCCCGGAAGCCCTTGGCAATCGCTGTCCCATCGAATTCGGACTGATCGGCGATGTACACGAGACGCTGCAGAGCCTGTTGCCGTCCATTCCGGAAAAGATGGACACCAGCCATCTTGATGCGGCCCTCGCGCACTACAGGAAGGCGCGGGAAGGCCTGGACAAGCTGGCCGAGCCGAGGGAAGGCAGCGACATCATCCATCCGCAGCAGGTGACCCGCGTGGTCAGCGAACTGGCGGCGGACGACGCCATCTTTACCTGCGACGTGGGTACGCCCATCCTCTGGACCGCGCGCTATCTCAAAGTCAACGGCCAGCGCCGCATCGTCGGATCGTTCAACCACGGCTCCATGGCCAATGCGATGCTGCAGGCGATTGGGGCCCAGGTAGCCTACCCCGGTCGCCAGGTAGTCTCGATGTCCGGCGATGGCGGCTTCGCGATGATGATGGGCGAATTCCTGTCGCTCACCCAGCTCGGCCTTCCCGTCAAGATCGTGCTCCTGAACAATGGCACGCTGGGCTTCGTGGAAATGGAAATGAAGGCGAACGGATTTGTCGACACGGGATGCGATCTGATCAATCCCAATTTCGCGGCGATGGCCGATGCGATCGGCGTGAAGGGCATCCGGGTTGAACATCCTGGCGAGCTGCGCCCGGCATTGACGGAGGCCTTCGCCCACGACGGGCCGGTGCTGGTGGACGTCGTGAGCGCAAGACAGGAGTTGGCCATGCCTCCCCGGACCACGCTCGAGCAGGCGCACAAGTTCGGCCTGTTCATGCTCAAGGCGGTGCTCGATGGTCGCGGCAGCCAGCTGGTCGATCTGGCCAAAGTGAATCTGTTGCGCTGAGCGATCCTTGCAGGATTCGTCGGCTGGCCACTGTAGCCTGCTCTTGCGCGGGCAGCGGCGCCGCCGACGCAAGGCTTGTTTCCAGGTGCTGCCGCCATACGCCCAGCGGGGCGGCATCAGGCCAGTCGGGCGCAACCAGAAGTCGGGAGACCTGCAGCGCCCTTCGTCCCGCCACAGCGACTAGCGGAGATTCTCCACCACCATCTCCCACACATCGCCGCCACGCCCATGCAGGATGGCGCGGGTCGAATACAGGCCCATGCCGATGACCGGCTTCAGCTCGACAAACGGCGGCTTGACCAGCTCCATCGGATTGACGAGCACATGCAGCAATGCGGGGCCCGGCTGGGCCAGCCAGTCCTTCACCGAGGACTCGAGATCCGCTGCCTTCGCGACCGAACGCCCCCACAGGCCGATGGCCCTGGCGACGTCGCCAAAGTTCGGGTTCTTCAGGTGCGTGAACGTATCCAGCATGCCTTCGGCCTTTTGTTCGATCTCGACGAATCCCAGCTTGCCGTTGTCGAATACCACGATCTTGACCGGCAGGTTCTCCTGCACCGCCGTCAACAGTTCGCCGAACAGCATGGCAATGCCGCCATCGCCGGACATCGAGATCACCTGGCGCCCGGGATGGGACTTTTGCAGGCCAAGCGCTGCCGGGAGTGCAGTGGCCATCGTTCCATGCAACAGGCTGCCGCAGATGCGACGCTTGCCGGTGGCATGCAGGAAGCGCAGGGCCCATACCACGGGCGTGCCGTCGTCCGCGCTGAAAAGCGCGTCGTCGCTGGCAAGGCGATCAATCACCGACGCGAGATACGAGCCTGGAATGGAGTCCTTGGCGCCCGGCTTGGCGTGACTGCGCATGTCGGCCATGGCCACGGCATAGCGATTGACATAGTCGTCGCGGAAGCCGCTGTCTTCCCGCGCATCCAGCAGCGGTAGCAGGGCCGCCATGCTCGACTTGATATCGCCTACCACGCCCAGTTCGACCGGATGGCGGCGCCCCAGGTGCATCGGATCGATGTCGATCTGGACGATCCTGGCATGATCCGGATAGAACTGGCGCCAGGCGAAGTCGGCGCCCAGCAACAGCAGCGCGTCGCAATCGAGTACGGCATGGTAGCCCGCGTCATTGCCAAGGATGCCGGTCATGCCGATGTTGTACGGGTTGCCGTGCTCGAGGAAATCCTTGGCGCGCGACGTATGGGCGATGGGCGCCTTGAGCTTGTCGGCGACGGCCAGGATTTCCTGGAGCGCGCCTTCGCAGCCGGAGCCGCCATAGATGGCGACCTTGCTGCTGGCATTGAGGATCTCGGCGATCTGCGCCAGTTCATCGTCGTTGGGCCGCGTCACCGGACGGCTCACGTGAACGCCATAGGGAACGTCGTCGTGGACGTCCGAGTGCGAGATGTCCACGGGCACGACGAGCACGGCCACACCGCGTTTGGCGAGGGCGGCCTGGCAGGCAAGCACGGCTTTTTTCCTGGCCTGTTCGGGCGTCAGGATCATTTCGCAGTAGACCGAGCAGTCCTTGAAGACCGACATGAAATCGACCTCCTGGATGGAGCTGAAGCCCAGGTCGCTGCGCTGGATCTGGCTGGCAATGAGCACGACCGGCGCGCGATTGCGGTTGGCTTCGTACAGGCCGTTGATGAAGTGCAGGCTGCCGGGGCCGCAGCTGCCGCCACACGCCGCCAGCCTTCCCGTCACCAGCGCTTCGGCGCCGGCGGCAAAGGCACCGGCTTCTTCGTGACGCACCTGGACCCACTGGATGCCGCTCTTCTCGATATGCTCGGCCAGCAGGTTCATGGTGTCGCCGACAATGCCGTAGCAGTTCTTCACACCCGCTGCTACCAGCGTCTCGATGATCACTTCAGCTACTTTCTTGCTCATGGGAGGGGCCTCCGGGCATGGATGTCATTGAGTGGTTGAGCTTGAACCTGCTGATTCGCCGATGGCTGGCCTGCACCAGGCACTGACCCGGCATGGCGTTGCAGGGTTCACCGTCAAGGCGTCACGCGGATGTCGCCAGCCGCCAGGGCCAGTGCCATCCAGGCAATCTGGGCGTCGGCATTCGCGCTGGTCAGGGCGGACTCCGACTGCGCCATGACGGCTTCGTCGTTGGCCAGATCGGTATACGTGCCCACACCATGCTGATAGGCGTCGAGCGCCGCCTCGTAGGCGACCCGCGCGGCGTGTGAGAACGCCTGCGCCTCGGCGTAAGCCTCGAGGCTGGTGCGCAGGTCGTTATAGGCCTTGACCACTTCCTGTGCGACCTTGTCGCGCACCTGGTCCAGCTGGTCTTGCGCCGCCTGGACCCGGGAATGCGCCATGGACAGTTGCGCCGAGCGCGCACCGCCATCGAAGAGCGGCAGTTCCACATTCAGGAAGACGGCGCCGCCGGGCTTGTTGATCGAGTAGTACGGACTGCCGTCGGTGCTCAATGCGCCGATGTTCTGGTAATAGCGGCCGGAAAAACTGACCACGGGGCGATAGGCAGCGTGCGCGCTTTGCACTTCGCCCTCCGCCGCCTTCACCCTTGCTTCCGCGGCACGCACGTCGGGCCGACCGGCGAGCGCTTTTTGCACGTAATGGTCCACCGCCTCGTCGGGCAGCGAGGGCATGGCCTGGCCCTGGGTGCCGCCAATGCTCAGCTGCGTATCGGCTGACAGGCCAATCGCCGCAATCAGTGCGGCGTAGGCCGTGCGCACCGCGCCATTGGCCTTGACCTGGTTGAGCCTGGACAGCGCCGTCTGGCGTTCGGCCTGGGCCTCGGCCACGACCGTAGCCCGTCCGTGGCGGCGTTGCGCGTCCGTAGCGTCCTGGATGGTCTGCGCCGCCGTCACCGCCTCGTCGGCGGCGCGCAATTGATCGCGACTGGACTGATAGTCGTAGTAGGCGCGCGTGACGCTGAACACCAGTCGCTGCTGCACACCGTTGTAAGCAACCTCGGCGGCGGCATGGTTGGCACGCGCCGTTGCCTCCAGGCCCGCGCGGCGGCCGAAATCGAACAGCAGCCACTTCACTCCCACGGAGGGGATGAATTCGCGCGTATCGGCGGTGAAATAGCCGCGTGCCAGCAGCGTGGTCGGAATGGGCAGCGGCGTGCGCTGGAAACCGCCCAACGCCTCCAGCGAGACTTGCGGGGCGTAGCTGCTGCGCACGAGATCGACCGCCAGTTCCGCTTGCCGGGTCCGTTCCCACGCCTCGCGCGTTTCAGGGTTGAGGCACTGCGCCATGTCGAGCAGGCGGGGCAGATCGTAGCTCCCATGCGGCTGCGACGACGCGTCCAGGCATTGACGCTGCTGCGCGGGCGCCTCCTCGCCCCATGCTTCAAGGGCGACCAGGCAGAGCATGGCGGCCATCGCGATGCCGCGCGCTCGATCAACGATCAGGCGCGACATGGGCGATCTCCGTCTGCAGGCATTCCATCGCCTCCCGTTGACTCCGAGTACTGCCCATCCCGCCTTCGACCGACGCATGCTTCTCCGTCCATGCCGGCGGCGGGGATCCCTCCTTCGTGCGTGCTGCCGTCTCCGCCAGCCAGCGTGATGCCGTGGCGCGCTCTGTCGCCAACTCCGTCTCGTCGGCAGCGTCGTGACCCTGGCTGTGCACGACGAAGGCGGCCGCCGTGACCCGATCCAGCTGGCCATGCGTGAGCCGATGCATCGCGTCTTCCGAACGTTGCGAGGGAACCAGGCCCCACTCGAACAAGGCCAGCGAGGCAAGCCGGTGCGAGCGCACCAGTTCCTGGGACACCGCCAGTCGCAGCGGGCGATTCGCCCGGGTCGCTTCCGACACCAGCCTGGCGAGCAGGCCCAGTGTCCTGGACGCGGAAGACCGCACCACCTGCAACGCGCTCACCGGCCACAGCGTGCTGAAGATCATCGACATCAGGATGTTCCCCAGCACGATGCCCACGAGGCGGTCACGCAGCACGGTGAGGTCGGTGGCGGGCGCATAGTCCTGGAGCACGCCCAGGTAGAACGCGAAAATCATCTGCATGCCGGCATAAGCGAGCAGCTCGCTGCTGGTTGCCACCCAGGCGCAAAGCGCGGAAACCACGGCGATCAGCAGGCTCAGGTCGCCGATATCCGTCATGTGGGGCAACACGTAAACGATGCAGAAACCCGCGATCGCGCCGCCCGTGAGCGCGCCCGTCAGGCGAAGGCTCAGCTTGTGCACGATCTCCGCCATGCTGCCCAGCGCGACGAAGAAGCAGGTGGTGACCGCGGTGCGTATGCCCGGCCAGTCCAGCAACGTATAGATCAGGTAAGCCAGGGTCACGGCGAGCGTGGTCTTGAGCGCGAACTGCACGTGGCCACGATTGCTGAAGGCATCGGCGACAAACAGATGCCTGGCCTTGGGCGGCGGCGCCACGGCCCCGGGGCGTTCCGCCGCGCCCTGCAACAGCTCGCTGGCCGTGCGCGCCAGGGCCAGCACCACCGGCCGGGCTTCGCTGTCGAGCGCGGCGAGCGTGCGTTCGTCGACCACGCATTCGCGCAGCGTGGGCAGCGTGCCCTCCAGCAAGGCGTGGCGGCACGCGTCGATGGCATGCGCCACGGGAATGCGCGCGGCGGCTGGCGCGTCCTTCGGCAACAGGCAGAGCAACGAAAGGAGGGTGGCCAGCCCCTCGAACATCTCGACGTCCACCGCGGACCTCGCCTTCAGGCGCTTGTCCCACAGGCAGGCGTGTTCGTGCAGGGCCATGGTGTCGAGCGTCTCTTCACGCAGCTTCGCCGGGTCGGCCGCGCCATCACCTTCCAGCGCAGCAGCCGTTTGCCTGAGCAGGTCATCGATGCGCTTCCTCACCAGCAACAGCGGATCCTCGCCCCAGATGAAGTCGATCAGCACGGTGACGAAGGCCGGCAAGGCGACGACCACCCACAGCCACAACAGGAATCGCACCAGGTACTCGGTGTTGGGCAAGTCGTCGATCAGCGTCTGGGACAGCATCAGCACAAAGCCGGCGAGGAACGCGATCGGCCCCAAGGTGCTGGTCCGCGCGAAAAACATCGCAATGAACGTGCTTACTGCCAGCAGCGGAACGCGCAGTGCCGGCTCGTCCGCATCCAGCAGGTAGAACAGCAGGGACAACGCCACCGCCACGGTGGCCGCGACGGCGCCCGCAATGGCGGTCATCAGGGTCGCCACGGTCTCTTCGCGACTCGCCATGAACACGATGTAGGCCATGTAGGCCGGAATCGGAATCTGGAAAACCATGCCCAGCACGACGACCAGGGTGCTGCCGGCGACAATGCGCCAGATCGCGCGCATCCGACCCGTTCGTGGCGCCAGCTCGCGTCGCAGGAAGGCAAGCAGCGCAAGGTGTTGGGACGGGCTGCTAGTCGTGGTGGTCATGCTGCACCTTGACCGACGCGGTCGCGCCGATCCGCATGAGTTCCTCCGGTGGATCGTCCAGTCGCACCCAGACCGGAAAGCGCTGCGCAACCACGACCCAGTTGAGCGACCGCGTCACGGCTGGCAGTCCGGGGCCGGCCTTGTCCTCGGGTTGCACGCCGGCGCCCAGGCTCTCCACATGGCCATGCACCGGCTCGCCCTCGCGCCCCATCAGCCAGGCCGTGGCCTTGTCGCCAACGTGGATGTGCTCGAGATCGGTCTCGCGAAAATCGGCAACGGCGTACCACTCATGCCACTTGATGAGGGTGAACAGCGGACTGCCGGCCGCCGCGAACGCGCCCTCCGCCAGTTGCATGCCGACCACGCGACCATCGAAGGGAGCGCGTATCGTCGCCTCGCGCAGATCGCGGGCCGCCAGTGCCTCGGCGGCTTCGGCGCCGGCGAGCTGCTCGATGAGGCTCGCCGTGTCGCCGACCGCTTCATGCGCCTGCGCCGCCTGCAACATGCTGGCCGAAAGCGCGGTCGACGCCGTTCGCTCATTGGTGCGCGCCTCGTCGATCTGCTGCTGCGTGACATAACCCTTCCCCACCATCGGCTCCAGCCGTTCCCGCGTGGAGCGCGCCAGTGCGAGCTGTTCCCTGGCGCGCTCGATCTGGGTGGATGCCGCCTGGGCGCCCGAGGTCTGCGAATTCACCTGGCGCCCGGTGAGATCGATGTCCGCTTTCAGCGCAGCAACCTTGGCCCTTGCCTGCCGCAACCTCAGCTCGAAGGGCTCCGGGTCGATCTGCGCAAGCACGTCGCCTTTCCTGACCAGCTGGTTGTTGATGACGTGGATCACCGTGAGGCGGCCGCTCACCTCCGGCGCGATACCGGCCGTATAGGCAAACAAGTGCGCGTCATGGGTGCGCGGACGCCGGTCGACCACGAAAACCGTGGCAGCAAGCAAGACCAGCGCAGCCAACAGGGCCACCACGGTAAGGCTTCGACCAAGCCAGGCTGGATATTTCGCTGTCGTCATGGCGGCATCCACTCAGGCGAGCCAGATCAGCCAGGTGGCGAACGTGAAGGCAGCAAACAGCCCCAGGTACGCGATCAGCGGCACGGGAAGCGTCGCATCGATGCCCGAACGAACGAAAATGGCATGCACGATGATCGTCAGGATCAGCGCGAACAGGGCGCATACCATCCACGACGGAAAGTAGGAACCAAGAATGTTGCGGGATGGTGCGCCGCTGCAGGCCTGGAGCAGGCTACCGACCAGCAATACTGACGCGCCTCGTCCGGCGCTCGGGCGCTCTTTGGCCACTCGGCTGCACGGTGGCGCCGCGGCCGCGCTGCGTGGTGAATCGGTGTGTTGGTTGTCGGCCATGGCGTGTGCAAAGGTCACATGTTCCCGGTGCCTTCAGGCACCTACGGAGCCGGACGAGCGCGTTGCCCGACTGGCCTGCTTCATGCCTCGCGCCACGACACCAGGTGGAGCAGCGTGCGCGACGCACTCCGGCACTTCACCTGCAGTCTAGGAAGGAGTCGCGGCGGCACGCTTGGAGATTCCTGTCCGTGTTTGTCGATTAGTGCCGGACGGACCCTTCCTTGCCGCCTGAACGGTGGCGCTCAGGCGATTTCGCCCTGCGGGGAGCCATGATGCTCAGAGGGATCATGAGCGCCCGCGCTGCCGCCGATCCGACCCAACTCGTCCAGCAGCCAGTTCATGCATGGATCGCCTTCGCTGCGCACATGCCAGACCATGTCGATCGGCGACGACCTTGGCGGCAGTTCGCAATGGATCGGGCTGATGCAGCCTGCCCGAAGCGCGACCTCGGCGGCACTTCGTGGCATCGCAGCAACGAGGTCGGTGGCTGCCAGCAAGGCAGGCAGGAGCGTATAGGAGTCGACCAGCACCGGAGGAAACCTCGCCGCCGACAACTCCTGGCGACCCACGGGGCCGCCTTCGCAACCCCTGGCGATCGCCGCTCGAGGATAAGCGGCAAGTTGCAGTTCCGAAACCAGGCCTCCACCCAGGGGATGTCCCCGGCGCGCCACCAGGATCTCTTCTTCCACGCACAGCCGTGCGGAGCGGAGTACGCCGCCCCCGTCAGCGCACAAGTCGCGGCCAAGTACCACGTCCAACCTTCCGCTGTGCAGCGCCCTCAGTGGCGCGATGCCCGGCATATGGTGCACTTCAAAACAGGCCAGGGGACTGGCGCCGATGGCCTTCTGAACAACGGAGCCCAGAAGAAAGGCAATGTCGTCGCTGACGGCGAGGCGAAACGTCCGCTTCATCGCCCCCGTCGTGAAGTGCCTTGGCTTCAGGCCCCGTCGAATATGCTTCATGCCGGACAACAACTCCGGCGACAGCTCCATGGCCCTGGAGGTCGGGACCAGGCCCGACTCGCCTGCAATGAAGAGAGGATCGCCGAGCTCATGGCGCAGGCGCGTCAGCGCATCACAAACCGCCTCAGGCGTCATCCACAACGCGCGGCTGGCACCATGCACACTGCGGTGCTCAACCATGGCCTCGAATACCTTGAGCAGGTTCAGGTCGAAATTCCTAGTCATTGCCACCGCCCACGTCAGGCGCTCCAGTGTCACATCAGGGTTTCGACCAACACGTCCCGTTCGATGGACTGGTGGAAGCGCAGCGTTGATTCGGGGACAACGTCGGCTGGTCTTGTGACGATTCATTGCAGTGGACGCCTGCGTCGACGTGCGCATCGAAGCCATGGTCGTCAGCAGCTTCTGGGCAACGCTTCGCGCAGCCCGATGCACCGCCGGCGTTGCAACCCGCGTGATGCAGGCCCCCTTTCCCCGTAACGGAAGCCACATCCATGAAGCTGCCCAGGCACACGCTAAGCCAGGTTCGCCCGGCCGTATTGCAATTAATTGCACTGGAGCAACGGAATTGGCACGACCTGATACCCGATGTTCGTCGCAGGCGAGCCGATGGTCCGTGGACGGATCATGGATGCGCTCCATCAAGCGGCCTGATTTACACTTTAGAGCGTTGAAAGCCACATCTTCTCAGCGCATAGTGCGACCAATCAGCTCATACGCTGACCTCCCGTTGCCGCACTCGATCTGGCGAAGCTTGCATTGAAGGATCGGCTCGTTGAACGAAAAGATTGCGCGGTTTGGCATCCTGATCACCGATGACCATCCGGTCATGCGTGACGGGTTGCGAATGGTCATCGAGGAAGAGCCTGATCTTGAAGTGGTGGGTGAAGCCTCCGACGGCCAGGAAGCGATTCAACAGTTCCGTCGACTCCTCCCCGACCTGCTGCTGATTGACCTGCAGATGCCGGAGGTGGATGGCCTGCAGGCGATTACCACCATTCGGGGCGAATTCCCCGATGCGACGATCGTCGTGCTCACCACCTACCCCGGCGACGCGCGCGTTGTCCGAGCCTTTACCCTGGGCGCCACGTCCTACATCCTGAAAACCGCTCGTCGCGACGAGATCCTCAAGGCGATTCGCGGCGCCCTCGCCGGCCGGCACACGGTCGCGCCCGAAGTGGCCCAGGAAATCGCCAGCCACACGGGGAAAGAGCGGCTGACGGAACGCGAGATCGGCGTCCTGCACCTGGTCGCCAAGGGTCGCAGCAACAGGGACATCGCCGATGCCCTGTTCATTACCGAAGACACCGTCAAGGCAAGAATGAAAAGCATCATGGGCAAGCTGGGTGCCGACGACCGCACCCACGCGGTCATGATTGCCATCCGGCGAGGTTTCATGGACGCCCCAAAATAATGGCGGCAGGTTTTGCCGGTGCGCATGCTCAGGCCATGGCCCGCCCGTCGTTGGCCAGCGACTTGCGCCACACCCGCGGTGTCACCCCCATCTTCTGGGTGAACACGCGACTCAGGTGGCTCTGGTCGGAAAACCCCACGTTGCACGCGATGTCCGCCAGGGACGCATCCGGATCAGCCATGAGGTCCAGTGCCAGTTCCAGGCGCCGTGACAGCAGCCACTGATGCGGCGAAAGCCCGGTACCCTTCTTGAAACCTCGGATGAGCGCTCCCACTGAAATGCGGCACGCTTCCGCCAGTTCGCTGACCGACACGCCCTCGAATATCCGTTCACGCATCATTTGCATCGCCATCCGCTGCTGCCATGGCGCCAACGCGCCGCGGGTGACCGGCGCCGACTTCCTGCTGCCACCATATTCGGCCGCCATGTAGGCACACAAGCCCTGCAGCAAGTGCTCAACCAGCTTCTGGTGCGCGCCGCCTTGACTGCCGAAGATGGGCAGCAGCGTGTGACCTATGCTGGTGATGATCGCGTCCTGGAAGCATTTGCCCGGCGCCGTGGCCAGGTCGGCCGCGCCTCCTGCTCCGGGACACGCACTGGCTTCACGCAGTGCCTCGCGTGGCAGGTAGAAGTAGAGGGAATGCAGGGGGTCGCCGATGTAAGTCACCGGATCGCAGCGCAGGTCGATGACGTAGACCGATCCAGCCGCATAGGCACCGGAACAGACCGAACGTCCGTCATACCAGAGCTCATGCGTCGTCTGCCCAAGCAGATTCAGGCAAATCAGGTAGGCGTCCTCGACGCCCATCGGGCCGGTGATGCCATACCCCGCCCGGCCTATCTGCAATTCGGTCACCGCCAGGCGCACGCCTTGCTGCGTCTCTGCCTGCAGGACCGGCGGATGGTTCAGTCCGAAGGACCGGCCAAGCCGCTCGCCATAAGCACCGTGATGCATAAATTTCTCCGAGCCGCCACTCTTTGCAGAGCCTCCCTGGCCCAGCCTGTTTTCTCGCACCCGCAAGTTACGCGAGACGGCCCGGGCGCGATGCCTTCCTCCGTGTACATGGGTTGACCAAAAGGGATGAATTAAATGACTCGAAAGTGTCAGCGTCCCGGCGAGTGCGGCACCGGCCTGCCGTGAGTCGTGCCTGGATCAGGTCGGGCGGGACGACCGGGCACACGCCTGATCAGGATCGTCCTCGGCCGTGGGCGAACGTGGTCAACAGCAGCAGCGAACCAGGGCCCGGCGCTGCGCTGCTTTGCCGAGGTTGACGCCACTACGACCGCAGCATCGACCCGCCCCACAATTCATCGCGGCATACCATGCTGAACTCCCGCAACGGGTTCATGGCTTCGTTATCCATGATTTCGGTGACATCACGGAACGTCTTGTTGGGCGCGAGATAGGTTTCGATGATCACCCGCACGACCCTGTCGGCACTCTCGACGACCGCGGGCGAGGAAAGTACGCGCATCCTGCTGACCGAGGCGTAGAGACTGACCAGGTTCGACACTTCGGCATGATCGTGCTCGTAGGCGTCGGCATACCATTTCGACGCCTCCTCGATGAAGATTCGGTAGAGCTCTTCGCGCCTGCTCATATGCGCCGCGCGCTCCTGGGCATTGAACTGAACCCGCTGGTTGAGCCAGGACGCGGTGAGCGAGGTCAGGCCACCGATGGCCGATCCGGCGAGTGCGGCGAGGGCTGAAATGTATCCGGCTTCCATGATTCTTGCGCTCCGCTGCGTTGGGACATGATGTGGGCTTTGAGGACCACCACCGTGGAATGAGGCGCCTCCGGCCGGTGATTTGAGCACAGGAAGCGATCTCATGAGCAGCCGCCGCCGACTTGCAGACCTCCTTGCGGAGCAGTTCCAGGACGCCATCGTCACGGCCACCCGACTACCCGCTTGTTCGCACGCAGTGCATCCATGTGGAGCGTTGGAACGGCGTGGTACCCGTCGGTCTTGCGGAAAATTTACGCTCTTGCGTGATTCCGTCATAGCCCGTTTACGCCGGCCCGAAGCACCATGGCGCATCCGCTCGATGGAGCGATGAAAGGCACTATGCCGTGAGCATATTGATCGTTCATGGGCCGCACGCCGCCGGCCACTCCCCCACCCAGGATTTGCTGCGGCAACTTCAACAGCAAGCCCACGCGGCGGGCCGGATGCTGGAGCTGCGTACGTGCGGTGACTTGCGGGATTTCGTTGTCCAGGTGTGTGCAGCGAACTCCGACCGGACGGACATGGTTCTGCTCGACCCGGGCGATCTTTCTCCGCAGATCCGTGCACACCCGGAAGCGGGCCTGGCGGATGCGCTGGACCAACTGGATGCCCCGTATATCGAAGTCCACGAGGCGTTCGGTGCCGAGCTTGAACGTGGCGCCAGCATTCACCACGCGCCGGTCGCCACCGTCATCATCAACGGCAATATCGCCAGCAGCTACCGGATAGGCCTCAGCATCGCCCTGCGGCAACTGGCTGCAGACCACCGTCGCAATGATGGCACTCCGGTACAGCCGAACGGTCCGCAGGACTCCGAGGTCGTGCCGCGATCATCGGTCAGCGGGTAACGCAGCGCGCCCGCACCCATGCCGGGCACGGGCCGGGCAAGCCGACCACGGTAGCGGGCACCCCGCCGAAGCACGCGATCAGGTGGGCGCCCGCAGATCCTGCAGCGTGGTTGGCAACAACTCGGCGATGGTGGGGTGGATGTGCACGGCATGGGTCACCGTGCGATAGGGCGCCCTGGCATACATCACGTCGAGCAGGCAGTGAATGGCTTCGTCGCCGCTGGCGCCGAGGATGGCCGCGCCAAGCAATTGCCCCGTGCCGGCATCCACCACGACCTTCATGAAGCCCAGGGTTTCACCGCGTTCGATGGCTCGGCCCACGCGTGACATCGGTCGCACGCCGACGCGCACATCATGGCCTTGCCGCACCGCATCCTGCTCGGTCAGTCCCACGCGCGCCAGCGGCGGGTCAATGAACAGGGCATAGGCCGGGATGCGGTCCGAGATGCGTCGCGGTTCGTCGTCCAGCAGGTTGGCGGCGACGATCTCATAGTCGTTGTACGCAGTGTGGGTGAATGCACCCTTGCCGTTGCAGTCCCCCATGGCCCAGATGCCGTCCACAGCGGTGCGGCACTGGTCGTCCACGATGATGTAGCCATGCTCGTCCAGCGCCACGCCGGCCTTGTCCAGGCCCAGCGCATCCGTGTTGGGGCGACGGCCGACCGCCAGCAGAAGATGACTGCCACGCACTTCCATGCGTGGATCAGCGCAGCGGGCCACGACGCCTACCTCACCTGCCCGCCCCATCAGCTCGATGCATTCCGCGCCCAGGTGCAGCGCAATGCCTTCCTGCTGCAGGATGTCGACCACGGCGGCGGACACGTCGGGATCTTCGCGCGGCAACAGGCGCTCGCTGCGCTCGACGATGCTCACCCGAGCCCCGAAGCGGCGGAACATCTGCCCGAATTCCAGTCCGATATAACTGCCGCCGACGATGACCAGATGCTGCGGCAGTTCCTGCAGATCCATGATGCCCACATTGGTGAGATAGGGCACGGTATCGACGCCGGGGAAGTCCGGCGCCACCGCGCGGCCACCCACGTTGAGGAAGAAGGCGTCGGCCTCGATCAGCGCATCGTCCACGCGCATGCTTCGCGGCGATTCAAACCTTGCATGCCCGCGCAGCAGGGTGACGTTGGCCATGCCGGCCAGCCAGTTTTCCACGTTGCTGCGCGAGCGCTCGGAAATCTGGCGCGTGCGCTTCCAGACTCGCGGCATGTCCACCGACACGCCATCGCCGCTGCCGACGCCGTAGTCCGCCGCGCGTCGCCCCATGTGAGCCACATAGGCGCTCGCCACCATCGCCTTGGTGGGAATGCAGCCGGTGTTGACGCAGGTGCCGCCCACCAGCTTGCGCTCGATCACCGCCACCTTGCGGCCCGACTGGCCAAGGCGCATGGCCAGCGCCGGGCCCGCCTGCCCCGCTCCCACCACCACTGCATCGAAACGCTGGCTCATCATCGCTGCCCGCATCCGGTCAAGGAGAAGGCGAGCGTGGCACGGAGGCGCGCAAGGAACCGTCAAGACCAGGACGCTGGCCGGGCGACCGGCTCAGGCGATCGACTGCACGACTCCGCCATCCACGCGCATGGCCGCACCGGTCGTGGCCGACGCCTGCTCCGAGGCGAGATAGACGGCCAGGTTGGCCACCTCCTCGACGGTGGCGAGCCGCTTGATCAGCGACGTGGGACGATGGGTCTGGATGAAGTCCCGCTCCACCTGCGCCTGCGAGGTGTTCTGCTCGGCGGCGATCTTGCCGAAGAAGTCGGCCACGCCTTCCGATCGCGTCGGCCCGGGAAGAATCGCATTCACCGTGACGCCCGTGCCCGCCAGTGTCTCGGCCAGCCCGCGCGATACCGCCAGCTGCGCCGTCTTGGTCATGCCGTAATGGACCATCTCCGCGGGAATCTGCAGCCCGGATTCGCTCGATACGAACTGGATGCGGCCCCAGCCACGTCGTGCCATGCCGGGAGCGTAGTGGCGTGACAACCTGACGCCGCTGAGCACATTCACTTCAAAGAAGCGCAGCCAGTCCGCATCGGAAATCTCGAAGAAGGGCTTGGGCTCGAAGATGCCCAGGTTGTTGATCAGGATGTCTGCCTCGGGCACCTGCTCCATGAGCCGCTGCGCGCCGTCGCTGGTACCGAGGTCACCCGCGACGCCGCTCAGCCGGGCACCCGGCACGTCCTGCGACAGCGCCGCCAATGCCGCGTCGACGCGTGCAGCGGTGCGACCCGTGATGACCACCTGTGCACCGGCGGCGGCAAGCCCGCGCGCAATGGCCATGCCGATGCCTGCCGTGGAACCCGTGACAATGGCGCGCCGTTCGCTCAGATCAATACGCATGGTTCCTCTCCGGGGGAATGCAGGCTGACGTGGATGCGATGTCTGACGTGGCGACGGCTGGCGTCGGCCACAAGGGGCATGCCAGGTTTTGCCACGACCTTGTCCACCCGCGCGAGCAGCGCCGCAGCGACCGCCAACCGGCATGACGCACCGCTTCTTCCGATCGTGCTACCGGCCAAATGGACGAGGCCCAGGCATGACCACGGCGTGACAATTTCACGCGGCCGCCACTCGACCCAGCCATAGAATTTCACGCGTCATCCGGGCGGATGCCGTCACGCAAATCCAAATCGCTTTTGCGGACCCGCAGTGGAAGCGCCGGCTTCCGCTGGGCCGAGTCAACGTGAAAGGGGATATCCATGTACGCCAAGCGTATTGCCCTGTCCCTCTCGTTGTGGGCCCTGCTCGCCACCATGGCACCCGCCATGGCCGACGATCACCCCATGCTCGATTACGCCTCCGTCAGCGCTGGCATCTTCACCAACGACCTGTCGGCGAGCCTGCGCTTCGATGGCAGGGTCAGGAACTCGGGCACGCCGCTCGACTTCTCCCGCGACCTGGGACAGGGCGGTACGCAAAGCCTCCCCTTCATCGAAGGCACCTGGCGCCCATGGGAACGGCACGAGTTCGAGCTGACCTATTTCCACGACTCCAACGATGCCTCGCACACGATCAATCGCACGGTCGTGTTCAACAACCAGACCCTCAATGCAGGCGCCACGCTGAACTCCAAGTTCTCGCTGGACGCGGGTGGCGTGACCTATCGCTACTGGGCGTGGATCGGCGACCGGGCGGCCTTCGGCCTCACGGCCGGCCTTCAGGCCTATAGCTTTGAGCTGAAACTGAAGGCGACCGCCAGCGTGCAAGGCGCCAACGGCGGCGGCTCGGTCACCCGCTCGATCAACTCCAAGGCGTCCACCGACCTGCCCGACCCGTCGATAGGACTGGCCTACCGCTACCAGATGGCCGACTGGGCGCGCCTGGTGGCGGACGGCGGCGCCTTCAAGGCCAACATCGGCAACATCGATGCCACGCTCTACAACGCACGCGTCGGCGTGGAGTTCTACCCCTGGCAGCAGATCGGCGTGGTTACGCAGTACTCGTACAACAAGATCGACGCCGACGTGACCAAGAACCGCTTTTCAGGCAACGCGACGTTCCGCTTCAGCGGCCTGCAACTGCTGTTCAAGTGGCGTTTCTAGAGTTCGATAGATCGACTGTTGCGGCAGGCCAGCCGCCGAATCGCACGCTACGAAGCCGGCCGATGGAGGATAGCGTCATGTCGCATGTCGCCCGCGTTTCCCTGCTCGCTGCCATCGTGGCGGCGCTGCTCATCAGCGTCAGCGCCAGCGGACAGGACTCATCCGCGCCGCCCGCGGCACAGGCGAAACGGACGCTGCTGGACCACCACGACCAGAGCGGCGTGCCCGGCAAGGAAATCGTCATCGGCACCGCCGAACTGCCGGCCGGTGCCGTGATTGGCTGGCACGTGCACAACGGCGATGAATCGGGTTACGTGCTCAAGGGCAACCTGGTGCTGAAGACGCGTGGCCAGCCTGACCAGGCACTCAAGGCCGGCGATCATTTCTTCAACGCGCGCGGCGCCGTGCACAGCCTGGCGGCAGCGCCCGGTAGCGATGGCGGCGAGGCAGTGTCGACCTGGATCGTCGACAAGGGCAAGCCGCTTGCCGAGCCCGTGAAGTAGCCCGCGCCCAACGCCCACACACCAAATCACCCTGTCGCGGTGACCGACGGCTGGCCCGCCGGTCGTCGCCTAATGTCCGAGTACGCGCTGAAGCTGCTCCAGCGCGGCGCGCAACTCGGCAACTTGCGTCCGGGCCAGGTCACGCTCGCGCACCGCCTGCTCATAGGCCACCGCGGGCACCGTGCCCAGGCCCTGCAATTTGCGGCGCGCGCGGTAACGCCGCGCACGCTCGGCCGCGCTCAACGCATCCGCCTTGCGTGGACGCCCCCGGCCGCGCTTGAAGCCCAGCGGCAACGCCATCGTTCCTGGATCGAGTGGATCAACCATGGCTCTCCTCCCGTGAATGGCCCATATTTTATGTGACGTCACATTAAACAGTCAAGCGATTCCCTTTGATTTACATGGCGTAACAAAATCTTCTTCAGACACTCCCACGGCGCTGTCTACCGGCAGCCCCGCCGGCTCGTTCGACAGCAAGGCGTTCACCTGACCCGGAGACTTCCCCGGCTAGGGTGGCCGCGAGAGCACCACTCCGGGTGGCACGACCGTCTGCCACCGCTCCACGAGGAACGACTGCATGGGTTCGCTGTACGAGTTGTCATCGCGGGCAATCCGGCGCATCTATGACGCGCGCATCACCACGCCATCGGTGCTGGACATCGACGCGTACTTTCCCGCCGCACGCCACTATGTCGCGGCATGGACCGCGCTTCGCCAGGAAGCGCTGGCCGTCCTCCAGGGCGCGTCGCCCATTCCCCGCTTCCATGATGTGATGCCATCGCAGGCAGACATCTCGGCCAACGACGGCAGGGACTGGCGGATGTACCTGCTCAAGGTCTACGGCCAGGAGGTCAAGGCCAATATGGATGCCTGCCCGGTGCTGGCCCGGCTGCTGGCGTCATCGCCGGAAGTGCTCTCGGCGACGCTCTCGTTCCTGGCACCGCACAAGCACATCCCGCGTCACTGCGGTCCGTTCCGGGGCATCCTGCGCTTCCAGCTCAATCTCGAAGCGCCGCCGGGCGCCGATGGAAGACCCGGCGCCACGCTCTGGCTGGACCAGCGCGAATACCGGCTGGGGAATGGCGAGTACCTGCTGTGGGACGATACCTACCCCCACGAAGTATGGAATCGCAGCGACCGCACCCGCATCGCCCTGCTGCTGGACGTGCATCGCCCGAACATGCCGCTGGACCTCAGGATCCTGTCGCGCGCGGTGACCACCAGCGTGGGCATGGTCGCGCGCTGGCGTGGCCTGGGCTGAGCGGCCCGCGCGGACCATCCCCTGGCCCAGCCCGCCGGCTCGACGCGAGCGGATGCAGCAGCGCGCGGTGCGATGCGCACCCGCGCCAGGTCACTGGCGACGACCCGTCTCGAACAGGAACCACACGCGCCGCTCGGCCTCGTCGATCCAGTTTTCCAGCAGGCTGGCCGTGGCCACGTCGCCGTAGCTGTCGCACAACTCATGCGTGGCACGCATGTAGGCGGCCAGCTGGATATTGTCCTCGCGCAGTTCGGCCAGCATGTCGTCGGGCGTCACGAAGTCGGCATCGTTGTCCAGCAGCCGCTGCAGGCGCGAGGCATGGCCCACCGAACGGAGCGTGGTGCCGCCGAGTTTGCGCACCCGCTCCGCGATCGGGTCCATGGTGGCGTAGATCTCGTCGCTCTGCTCGTCCAGCAGCAGGTGATAGTCGCGAAAGTAGGGGCCGGACATATGCCAATGGAAATTCTTGGTCTTCATGTAGAGCGCCAGCACGTCCGCCAGCAGGGTGTTGAGTTCGGCAGAGAGGTCGCGCATCGCCTCCTGGCCAAGGGCCGACGGTGTGTTGAGGGCGGCCTTGCGCCGCGCCCTGGCCTTGCTCGAGTCAGTCATGTGTCGTCTCCAGGTGGAAGGGTGAACGGAAGGAAGCTGGCGCCGGCTCATGTCGCCGGCGCCGCCGCAACGGCTGCATCCTCGTGCCGAAAATAGGCCGCAATCGCCAGCACCGGCGGCACCGTGAAGCACCACATGCCCGCGAACGCGTAGAGCAGCGCCGCGGCGGCGCAGCCTGCGGCAAAGACCAACACCGCCAGGCCCATGCGGCCGAGGCGCGCGTCGACGGCGGCCTTCTGCTCGGGCGCAAGGCCATGCATGCGATCGGCAATGTCCAGCATCATCTGCGTCGTGGTGCCGGTCATCAGGGTGGATGGCGGTGCGCTGCCCAGATACACGCGATGCAGGGCGTTCTGGATCGCCATGGCAGCGACCAGCGTCATGCCGGTGAGGATCGCCGGCCAACTGTCGCCATTCACGAAGGGCCCGTAGCGGCATGCGAGGAACGCCGCCACGACGAACAGGGCCAGCTTCACCTGAAGCAGGGTGCTCACCACCGGCCGTCCGCCCGCGATCAGCCGGTAGCGCAGCAAGCGGACGAGGATCACCACCAGGCAGAACACCGGCAGCGCAAGCAGCTTGGCCACGAGCCCGGACGTGCCGGTCACCAGCGATGCGCCGATCGTCACGAAATTCCCCGTCACGTGCGCGGTAAACAGCCCATGCAATGCCATGAAGCCTGCCGTGTCGACGTATCCCGCGTTGATGGTCAGGATCGTCGGCAAAATCGGTTTGTCGGCCATGCAGGAAGTGCCTCTGGGTGGATCGGGATGACGATACAGCGACGCGCGCCGGGTACCACATGAACTCGATCCGGGCGCCCGGATGATCGCTGTCATGTCCGCCCGCCATGCGGATGGCTCGGCCTGCTGCCTGGCGCACAGCTTCCACATGCGCCGGTGAAGTTGGCGTTGAATAGCGGGAGCGCACCAGGCCGGCCAGCGGCGCCATGAGCCAGCCCCGACCCGGGTCCCCGCCCCTCGCCCGGCCCGGTGGAGCCAGCTCGCCACGCCCCTTCACGACGAGGCAGCACCGGCACTGTGACGCCCGTCACATCTTGACGGTGACGGCGGTCCGCCAGCGCGATTGCGCTGCCGTGACGTTTGCTACCGTACGAGACGCCGGCCATGGGCCGCTCCCGCAAGCCGCAGGGGCAATTCCTTGCGGAGGTAAGGGCTGTGCGATTCGGTTACGATGTGCGGCGGTCGGGGGACCGTGCTGCGCGTCGCGAGCCACCGGCATACCGTTCGATCGACAGGGGTGGACGGCCGTGAAGGGAAGCTCCAGCAAGGGGTTGGGAATGCGAAAGGGAACCATGGCGGGCTTCTGGCTTCGCCAGATCGCAGTGGCTGCTCTCTACGGCGCAAGCGTCACGCTGCTGCGCCACTTATCGATCTCGCACTGGCTGGTGCTGTGCGGGCTGCATGTGGCTGCCCTGTTGCTGGTCCCCTATCGTTACTGGCCCGCCCTGCTGGTGGGCGAGTCGGCCTCGCTGGCTTACCTGAGCGTCACCTGTGCCGAGCAGTTCGGCCTGGCCTGGGCCATCTGCAACCTCGTGCCCTCGGTCGTGTTCGTCATGCCCGTGGCCTATTTCAGCCGCGAGCGCTGGCAGATCTTTCCGACCAAGACCAGCGTCAACATCAACGCCCTGCTCGTGTGCGCATTGCTGGTCGCCGCACTGATGACCGGCAACAGCCTTGCCCTGCTGGCGATCACCCGGCTTCCCGAAGGCTATGGCCCCATCAATTACGCTGCCGTGGCGGGGCGCTGGATGCTGGGCAACTACATGGGCATCCTGACCATCGTGCCGTTCGTGCTGGTGGTTCGGCAGGTCCTGCTGGATGCGCCTTTGCGCGAGCTCGGCACCCGGTTCTGGGAGAGCCGCCTGGCTAGGGAGTGCACCTTCCTGCTTCTGCCCACCCTCGCGTTCCTGGTCTGGATGGGCCTGAGCTCGTCACCGGCCACGAACACCCGCCAGTTCGCCCAGGTGGCGATGTTCCTGCCCGTGGTCTGGCTTGCGCTCCGCTACGGCTGGCAAGGAGCTGCCGTGGGCGGCACGCTGGCAAGTCTCGCCGTCATCACGCTGATGCCAGCCAGGTACGACCCGCATACGCTGGACGCGCAGGTTTTCATTGCGTTCGCGATTTCCACCATGCTGCTGATGGGTGCGCGCATCGGCGCCCTGGACGACCGCGCGCAACGCGAGCGCACGGACCTGCGCATGGCGCTCGCCCTTGCCCAGCGCAACGTGCACCTTGGCGAAGTCCAGATGCGCATGACCTCGCAGGCGCTGGAACAGGTCCGCGAGTCGGTCCACTCCGTCTACAACATGATGCTGGGGCGGCTCAAGCACATGGCCCCGGTCTTCGACGACCGCAGCTATCGCCGGCAAGCCCTGGTGGCGCAGGACCAGCTTTATCGACTGGCCGACAGCCTGTGCCCGGTGACGTGGCGCGAACGCGGCCTGCAGGCGGTGCTGCGCGAAGGCCCCATCGCCCGCGTGCTGGAAGAGACCGGCGTGACCTACTGGTGCGATATCACCGGGTCGGTGGACCTGCTCTCACCCATGGTGCACCTGGCCATCTACCGCCTCATCTGCGAGGCCATTGCCGATGGCTGCACGCGCAGGGACGTCAGCGACATCCGCGTGCAGATCCGCTGCGGCGAGCGCCGCGGGCGCAAGTGGGGCGTGGTCCGCATCAGCCTGCGTGCCGACAGCGTCCGCCTGGCTGACGTGCGCTGGGATGAGTTGCTGCCGCGCGTGCTGCGCACGGCGACCGGCCTGGGCTGGCCGGCCATCGAGGATCGCGCCGCCACTTTCGAGGGCAAGGCCCGCGAGCACCTGCTGTCCAATGGTCGCCGGATCAGCGTGATCCTGTTCGATCCGGAAAGCCCTGACGGCGACGAGCACCGCCAGGACTGACTTCAATCCGGTCTTACTGAGCGCGGTTGTTACACTCGACGGGATCGCAGCTCATCGTCGACACGGCATTCATCCGCGTCGAAACGGCATTCAACTGCACGGTGCCGTCGGTCTGGGGCGTTGCAGTCACCTGCACGGAATCGTCCTGGTAGACCGTGGCCGGTGCCGCGGCAGCCTGCGCGGACGTCGTCACGGCAGCGGGCTGCTGCGGCGTGGTCACGAGCTGGGCGAACGCACCGATCGGCAGCGTAATGAACTGCCCGTTGGACGTTCCGATCGCACCCAGGACATTGCCGTTCTGGTCATTGACCTGGATGTACTTGACGCCGCTCAGCACGAACACGTAGGCGTGCCAGTGCGGATTCGCGCTCACGTCAGTGGTGTTCGGCCAGGCCTGCCCGAGACCCGTCGCCGCGGGGGGAGCAGCAAAGGCTGCCCCTGACAGACCAACAAACAGTAGCCCCGCTAGCGTGGCAAGACGCAGACGTCTCTTTGACATGGTCGTTTCCCTTGTTTGGAATGAAGTGGCGCCCGGGGGCGCCGCAGGAATGTAGCACTAGCCGGCGACCGAAACTGGTTCACACCGCTCGCTACCACGCTCGCCGGCAAGGTGGCGGCTGGCACCCCGCCGACGGCGCCTGGGTCCGTCGCCTGCCATCCCCCGGGACCAGCCCGCCGGCATCATGCGGCGGCGGCACCACCCATGGCACGCGGCGCATCACGGGCCGCGTGCCCCGGACTCACTTGGCTTCCTTTTCCATCAACTTGTCGACCAGGTTCGCGGGCACTTCCTCATAGTGGTCGAACTCCATGGTGAACGTGCCGCGCCCGCGCGTGGCCGAGCGGAGGAAGTTGATGTAGCCGAACATTTCGGCCAGCGGCACGAAGCCCTGCACGAAAGCCTGCGCACCTTTCTGACCCTGGTCGCTCACCGTGCCACGACGGCGATTGATATCGCCGATGACGTCGCCCAGGTAGTCGGCCTCGGTCACCACTTCGAGGCGCATCACCGGCTCGAGCAGCTTGGGCTTGCTCAGGCGCTGGGCTTCACGGAAACACTGGCGGGTGGCGATCTCGAACGCGAGCGCGGACGAATCCACGTCGTGGAACTTGCCGTCGACCAGGCGTGCCTTGAAGTCCACCACCTCGTAGCCGGCCACCTGGCCTTCGCGCGACTCGACCGTCACCGCATGTTCCACCGCGGGGATGTATTCGCGCGGCACGCGGCCACCGACCACCTCGTCGGCAAACACGATGCCACTGCCCGATGGCATCGGCTCGAACACCATCGTGACCTCGGCGAACTGTCCCGAACCGCCCGACTGCTTCTTGTGCGTGTAGGTGTGCTCGACGCTGCGGCCGAACGCCTCACGGAAGCTCACCTTGGGCTTGCCCATGTTGGCATCGACGCCCAGTTCGGTGCGCATGCGGTCGATGGTGACTTCCAGGTGCAGCTCGCCCATGCCCTTGAGCACGGTCTCACCGGTTTCCTTGTCCATCTCCAGCCGCAGCGAGGGATCGGCCTTGACCATCTTGTAGAGCGCGCCGGAAAGCTTGTCGATGTCGTTGCGATGCCTGGGCTCCACCGACACGCTGATGACCGGGTCGGGAAAGCGCATGCGCTCGAGCAAGGCAGGATGCGCCGGGTCGGACAGCGAATCACCGGTCTCGGTTTCCTTCATCGACACGAAGGCACAGATGTCGCCGGCGCGCACCTCGTCGATCTCCTTGGTGGCATTGGCCTGCACTTCCACGATGCGCCCCACGCGCTCCTTTTTCCCGCGCGTCACGTTGAGCAAGGTGTCGCCCTTCCTGATGACGCCGGAATAGACGCGGCAAAAGGTCAGCGTGCCGAACTGGTCGTTGATCACCTTGAACGCGAGCGCCCGTGCCGGTGCTTCGTCGACCACGCCCTGGTCGCCGATCACGTGGCCGTCCTCGTCCACCATGGCGATGCCGCCGTTCTCGCCCGGGTACGGCAGGTAATCCACCACGCCGTCGAGCAACTGCTGCACACCCTTGTTGCGATACGACGATCCGCAGAACACCGGCACCAGCTTGCCGGACACGCAACCCTTGCGGACGCAGCGCTTGAGTGTTTCCGGGTCGAACTCGCCGGTTTCGATCAGTTTCTCGAACGCGACATCGTCCATGGCCAGCGCGCGCTCCAGCGTCTCCTCGCGTAGCGCGGCCAGCCTGTCCACCCACTCCTGGTCGGCGGCGGAAGTGAACTTCACGCGGCCGGCGATCTCCTCCAGCGGCACGGTATCCCACGGGCTGTCCTTGTCGTCACCCTTCCACAGGTAACCCACGCCGGCGACCAGGTCGGCCATGCCGACGAATTCGTCGTGGCTGCCCAGCGGTATCTGGCACAGCAGGACGTTGGCGCCGAGGCGTTCGCGAATGCCCTTGACGCAGTGTGCGAAATTGGCGCCGATGCGATCCATCTTGTTGACGTAGCACAGGCGCGGAACGTTGTACTGGTCGGCGAGGCGCCAGTTGGTCTCGGTCTGCGGCTCCACGCCGGCGACGCCGTCGAACACCACCACGGCGCCGTCGAGCACGCGCAGGCTGCGGTTCACCTCGATGGTGAAGTCGACGTGGCCGGGCGTGTCGATCAGGTTGATCTGGTGCCCTTTCCACTCGGTGGACACGGCAGCCGACTGGATGGTGATGCCGCGCTTGCGCTCCTGCTCCAGGTAGTCCGTGGTGGTGGAACCTTTGCCTTCCTTGGTGTCGTGGACGTCGACGATCTGGTGCTTCTTGCCCGTGTAATAGAGCACGCGCTCGGTCGTCGTGGTCTTGCCCGCGTCGATGTGCGCGATGATGCCGATGTTGCGATACAGCTGCAGTGCTTTCTGTCGTGCCATAAGGTCCCGCTCCAGAGAAAACCGTTCGCGCTTGCCGGACGTGCGCCTTCGCCGGGCCAAAGCCAGGCCGAGGCCGGCTTCACGCCGCGGCCGATATAGGGTCGTCCAGCGCGTGATCAATGCATGTGAAAGGCCCGCCCCCGCGGCCGCTTTCTTCACCGCGCAAAAACGGGGCCTGTGCCATAGCTTCGGGCTCGTTGCCCTGTGGTGATTTCGTGGAGTCGAGCCATGCCTGAGCAGCAGTCCACCTTGAGCCGGGAGTTCATCGCACAGCAGCGTTCGCGGCTGGAAGCGCTGCGTCGCCAGGTGCTTGGCGGCGAACTTTCCGCCACCAGCCGGCGCCGCTCCTTCGAGGAGTTGCACGGCGACGAGGCCGCCGAATTCGAGGACCAGGCGCAGGACAGCGCGCAGGAGGAGGTCCGCCAGGCCCAGCACGACGTGGACGACCAGCGCGTGGCGGATATCGAGCGGGCCCTGCAGAAGATCGACGATGGCACCTATGGCTATTCCGACATCAGCGGCGACCCCATCCCGCAGGCCCGGCTCGAAGCCACCCCCGAGGCCATCGTCACCATCGAGGAAGCCCAGGCCCGCGAGCAGCGGCGCTAGCGCGAGCGGGCTTGAATCTGTCGCAACCGCCACGATCATCGGTGGCACCATGCCAGCCAGCGCAAGCGGCTGGCCCGGCGGGATACGAACGTCCAGGCAGGTGCAGGCGACGGATGCCAGGCTGCCGCGATCCGGCCCGCGACCACCGAGGAGGACCATCCGTGAGCAAGGCGACACCATTCGATCTCTCGCCACCATCACCCCTGCAGTTCGACCAGCTCACATCGGCGCTGACCGGCGATGAGCGGCAGGTGCTGCTCGAACACGGCACCGAGTCGCCGTTCTGCGGCGTGCTGCTCACGGAAAAACGCGCCGGCGTGTATTGCTGCCGGCTATGCGGGTTGCCGCTGTTCCTCGCCGGCTCGAAGTTCGACAGCCGCACCGGCTGGCCAAGCTTCACCTCGCCGTTCAACGAGAGCCACCTCAACTACGTGCGCGACACCAGCTACGGCATGGTGCGCACGGAGATTCGCTGCGCGCGCTGCGGCAGCCACCAGGGGCATGTGTTCGACGATGGTCCGCCGCCGACGCACCAGCGCTATTGCATCAATTCGGTGTCACTGGAATTCGCCGCCGGCGATGAGTCGCTGCCCGACAAGCTCGGGCGTGGCGCGCCCGAAGGCGTCGTGTGGACGCCTGCGGTGAAGTAAGGCCGGCCTCGCCTCCCCTCCCGCTCCGACCTGGATGCCCCTCATGACACTTCGATCGCGTTACCGACAGCCCGTATGGCTCGCTGCCGGCGTGCGCACGCCCTTCGCCAAGGTCGACAGCGCACTGGGCTCGTACGATGCCATCACGCTGTCGGTACCCGTGGTGCGGCACATGCTCGACAGCCTGCCCGGTGGCAAGCAGCCGGACTTCGCCGTATGGGGCACGGTGGTACCCAACCTCACCTGGAGCAACCTGGCCCGCGAGATCCTGATGGACGCGGGTGCACCGGCCACGATCACCGCCTTCTCCACCGTCATGGCCTGCTCCACCAGCATGATCGGCATGATCGAAGCCGCCGGCATGCTGGACGACGACAGCCTGCAACTGGCCCTGGTCGGAGGCGTGGACAGCCTCAGCCGCATCCAGCTCGGTCTCAACCAACGCCTGTCCGACTGGATCCGCCGCTTCCAGAAGGCCCGCTCGGTGGGCGAGAAGGTGTCGCATGCACTGAGCCTCAAGCTCGGCGACATCAGCCTGTACATACCCGGCATCGTCAATCGCACCTCCGGGCTGAGCATGGGCGAACACATGGAGATCACCGCCAAGGAATGGCGGATCCGGCGCGAGGACCAGGACCAGCTCGCCCTCGACAGCCACCTGCGCGCGGTCGCCGGCTGGACCAGCGGCTTCTTCGACGACCTGGTGATCCCGCTGGGGGAGTTCCGGCGCGACAGCATCCCGCGGGCGGACACCTCGCTGGAGAAGCTGGCCCGGCTCCCGCCGAGTTTCGACCGCACCAGCGGCCAGGGCACGCTGACGGCGGGCAATTCCTCGCCGCTGACGGATGGTGCGGCGAGCCTGTGGGTGGCATCGCAGCGCGGGCTCGAACGCCTGCCCGGGCACGTGCCGCGCGTGCGCCTGATCGACTGGGAAATCGCCGCCGTCGACTTCCGCACCGAGGGACTGCTGATGGCGCCCACCTACGCCATCCCGCGCCTGCTCGCACGCCACGGGCTGACTTACCAGGACATCGGCCTGTGGGAGATCCACGAGGCGTTCGCGGCGCAAGTGCAGGCGCATGTCGCCGCGCTGCAGGATCGCGACTTCCTCAGCCGCAAGGTGCGTATCGAACGCGATTTCGGTGCTTTCCCGCGCGAGCGGATGAACCCGCATGGCGGCAGCGTCGCCCTTGGCCATCCGTTCGGTGCCACGGGTGCGCGCATTCTCAGCCAGGCGGTGAAGGAACTCGCCGCGCTACCCTCCGGCACGCGCGCCATCGTCAGCATCTGCGCCGACGGTGGCCAGGGCTCGGTGGCCTTGCTGGAAGCCGACTGAGCCGGACCACTCGCGCCAAGGCCACGCCATCAGAAGTACACCTGCGCCCGCATCTCGAAAATATGCGGGTTCACCTGCAGGCCACGGCGTTCGCTGAAGGCCCGGACGTAGTTGGCCTGGACCTTCAGGTGCTCGCCGATGTACCAGTTGGCTCCCACGGTCCAGTCGTGCTCGGCGCCGCCGCTGATCGCACCGTCGTTGAGGTCGAGCTCGCTGTAGCGCACGGCCAGCTCCACCGCGCCCCACGGATGGGTCGGGCGGATCGCCTGCAGGTCGCGTCCGTTGTAGCGCCGGTCGGCCACGTTGCCGTCGCTGTAGTAGCGGGCCTCGCCGGTAAGCGTCCAGGTGGTGAACAGGTAGAAGCCATGCGTCGCGAAGTCGGGCTTGCCGTGGTCGCGATCGACCCTCGCCTGCAGGTACTCGCCCTGCACCGACCAGGGCCCGTCGATCCACAGTGCCTCGAAGCCCTGGCGGTCCACCTGCCTGCTGTAGGGCAGCGGGCCGGAGTCCACCAGTCGCACGGGTGACAGGCCGTCCTCCGGTCGCGCACGTAGGCGGGCCAGGGGAGGCAGCGCACCCTGATCGGCCCAGTCCAGCTTCTCCCGCGATGCCGACAGGCCAAGGTGCAGGACATGCCCCTGCCGGTTGATCGGCATCCAGGCGGCGCGTGCGGCCAGCGTCGTGCCGGGGTTGTTGCCGTCAAGGTCCTTGCGCCAGAAATAGTCGCCGACGTTGACGATGAAATGCGGGCGCACCCAGGCCCAGTCGACGCCGGCGCGCCGTCCTTCCCACACCGCCTGGGTTGGCAGGGCCGTCTCGATGAAGGTCGTGGCCGAACTGCTGGTCACCCCTTCGAACCCCACCGGCGTCTTGGAGTAGCCGAAGCGCAGGTTGCCCAGGTCGATGCCGATCGCGCCGCTGGTGCGAATGCGGACGAATGTGTCCACCCACTGCCTGGCCTGGTAGTCGTACTGCACGATCGCGTCGTAGACGCCCGGCTTGCGCAGGAACAGGCCGAAGTAGCGGCGTCGGTTGGTACTGGCATCCTCGAACCGACCCTGGTCGTGGGAGAACTGATTGAGGTCGTACTGGTAAAGCACCGCCAGGCCGAAGTCGGTGCCGTCCGATGCCGTGATGTGGGTTGGCCAGTTGCTGTAGAAGTCGTAGCCGTCGGCGAACACCGCCGGCGGGACCAGCGAGAGCACGCCCGTCGCCAGCAACCAGCGAACGGTGGTGGACCACCACGGGGAACGGATGCCGGCCTCGCTCATCGACTCGCCTCGGAAGGGAACGTCCATGCTCTCCAACCCGTTGCGCGACCGGAAATGACGATTGTGCATATGCACATGCCGTGGCCGCGCACGGTATCTGCGCAGTATCCGGGCATTCCCCGGGTCGTGCCATGCGGTGCCCACGGGCCCCGGGCGCGGCGTCCTCGCGGACTCACGGCAAGGTGGCCAGGCGGGGAAACCCTGCATTGACGGCGCCACGCCCCGATCACAAAAGCTAGACACCGCTGCCCTTACATGTGTGTCGCCCGCCGGCAGGGTGCCGTGCGGACCGTGGTCGGGCACCGATCGCCGAAGACGAGCAGGCAGCACCGGATCAGCGCCACCCCCTTGCGGACGACGCCCATGGCTACGTATCCCACGCTCATCGTCCACAACGCGCGCATCTTCACCGGCGTGGCGCAACGCCCCGAAGTGCAGGCGCTGGCGGTGACCGGTCGGCACGTCGCCGCGGTCGGTACGAACGGCCAGATCCGTTCGCTGGCCGGCCCCGCCACCGTGGTGATCGATGCAGGCAAGCGTCGACTGATCCCTGGCCTGATCGACTCGCACATCCACGCGATCCGCGGCGGACTCAACTACAACCTCGAGCTTCGCTGGGACGGCGTGCCCTCGCTGGCCGATGCCATGCGCATGCTGGCCGAACAGGTGGCGCGCACCCCACCGCCGCAATGGGTGCGCGTGGTGGGTGGCTTCAGCGAGCACCAGTTCGCCGAAAAGCGCCTGCCGACCTTGCCGGAGCTCAACCAGCTGGCGCCCGATACGCCCGTCTTCATCCTGCACCTGTATGACCGCGCGCTCCTCAATGGCGCCGCGCTGCGCGCCTGCGGATACACGCGCGACACCCCGGACCCGCCAGGCGGCCAGATCACGCGCGACGGCCATGGCACGCCGACCGGCCTGCTGCTGGCTACGCCCAATGCGCTGCTGCTCTATTCCGCGCTGGCGCACGGGCCCAGGTTGCCGCACGAATACCAGATCAATTCCTCGCGCCACTTCATGCGCGAACTCAACCGGCTCGGCGTGACCAGCGTCATCGATGCGGGTGGTGGCAACCAGCACTATCCGGGCGATTACCACGTGATCGAGGAGTTGCACCAGCACCACCTGATGACGGTGCGCATCGCCTACAACCTGTTCACGCAGAAGCCGGACGAAGAGCTGCACGATTTCATGCACTGGTCCTCGGTCAACCAGATCGGCCAGGGCGACGAGTTCTACCGCCTCAATGGCGCAGGCGAGATGCTGGTGTACTCGGCGGCCGATTTCGAGGATTTCCGCCAGCCACGCCCCGAGCTTCCACTGCACATGGAGGGCGAGCTCGAAGCCGTGGCGCGGGTGCTCGCCGAACGTCGCTGGCCGTGGCGCATGCATGCCACCTACGATGACACCATCGGGCGCGCGCTGGACGTGTTCGAGAAAGTCGATCGCGACCTATCGCTGCAGGGCCTGCCGTGGTTTTTCGACCACGCCGAGACCGTGTCCGAGCGCAACCTCGAACGCATCGCGCGCCTGGGCGGCGGCATCGCCGTGCAACACCGCATGGCCTTCCAGGGGGAATACTTCGTCGAACGCTATGGCGCCGAAGCGGCAACCCGCACACCACCGTTCAAGCGGATGCTGGAGATGGGCATTCCCGTGGGTGCCGGCACCGATGCCACCCGCGTCGCCAGCTACGACCCGTGGAACGCGTTGTACTGGCTGACCACCGGCAAGACCCTGGGCGGGCTGTCGCTCTACCCCGGCAGCAACCGCGTCGACCGGACCACCGCGCTGGCCATGTTCACGCGCATGAACGCGTGGTTTTCCGGCGAGGAAGGCATCAAGGGACAGCTCGATGTGGGGCAACTGGCCGACTTCGCCGTGCTGTCGCACGACTACTTCAGCGTCGAGGATGAGCAGATCCGGCAGATCGTCGCGGAACTGACCGTCGTCGACGGGCGCATCGTCTACGCCGACGGCGACTTCAAACCCCACGACCTCGCGCCGCCACCGCCCATGCCCGACTGGTCGCCGGTGAATTTCGGCAGCCGCTACTGGAAGTCGCAAGGCACCCTGCTGGCCAGGACGGCAGGCACCCGCAGCACCACCGCCTGCTGTGCACGCCCGGCCCATGGCACCGCGCCATGGGGCGAATCCGGCCTGCAGGGGTTCTGGGGCCTGTCGGGTTGCAGCTGCTGGGCATTCTGAGCGCAGCAGGCCCCCTGTTGCCCTGATCCCCCATCAGCGGGTGGCACCTCCAGCATCGCCGGCACATGTTCGACACCATCGAACGAGTCCACCGGAAAGCTGGTACGGCAACGCCGGCAAGCAGGCGCAGCATGACGCCATCAACCCAATCACTCCCGACAAGGGGAAACGTCATGAACCGCTTCGCAGACAAAACCGTCCTGGTCACCGGTGGCAGCAGTGGCATCGGCCTGGCCACGGCCCAGGCTTACGTTGCCGAGGGTGCGCGCGTCATCATCACGGGCCGCGATGCCGCCGCGCTCGATGCAGCCAGGACCACCCTGGGCGCCAGTGCGATGGCCATCCAGAATGATGCCGGCTCCATGGCTGCCGCCAGGGACCTGGCCCAGGCCCTCGTCGCGCAAGGCATCCGGCTGGATGCCGTCTTCCTCAATGCCGGCGTGGCGAAGTTCGCCCCGTTCACCGCCGTGGACGAGGCACTGTGGGACCAGAGCTTCGACATCAACGTGAAAGGCCCCTACTTCCAGATCCAGGCCTTGCTCCCGGTGCTGAATGCCGGCGCGTCCATCGTCATCAACGGGTCGATCAACGCCCGCCTGGGCATGCCCTCGTCGTCGGTCTATGCGGCGAGCAAGGCCGCGGTGATCTCGCTGGCGCGGACGCTGTCGGCGGAACTGTTGCCGGTGGGGGTGCGCGTCAACGTGGTCAGCCCGGGCCCGGTGGAAACGCCGCTGTACGGCAAGCTGGGCATGGACCAGGCCACGCTTGAAGCCACGGCCGCGCAGATCCAGTCGCAGGTGCCGCTGGGCCGCTTTGGCAAGCCGGCCGAGATCGCCGCCACGGTGCTGCACCTGTCGGCCGCCGAGTCCGCCTTCATCGTGGGCACGGAAATCATCACCGACGGCGGCATGAGCCAGTTGTAGCGGCGACGCCGAGCGCGGCGGTGCGACTTCAGTGGCGGTTGACCCGGGCAAAAACTGACCCAGATCAGGGCGCAATACCGGACGGGATTGCCAGACTGCGCCCCGCCTTCGTACCTCCGCCTGCAGGCACGTACACGATGACCGCCGCCACACCCGCTCCACCCCGTCCATCCGATCCGCTGGCGATGTTGCTGGCCGCACCGCATCGGGCGATGTTCCTGGTCGGCGCCATCGCCCTGCTCGGCAACATGGTGTGGTGGACGTGGGCACTGGTGGCCGCGTGGCGCGGCCTGCCATTCGCGCCCCAGGCGATGCCTGCCGCCTGGGCGCACGGGTTCCTGATGCAGTACGCCACGCTGGCGCCGTTCGTGCTCGGCTTCCTGCTGACCGTATTCCCCCGCTGGCTCAACACGCCCGAAGTGCCGCGGCGTGCGTATGCCAGCGTATTCGGCCTGATGCTCGGCGGCGGGGGCCTGGTGCTGCTGGCGCAGAGTGGCATGCCCGACATGTTGCGACCGGGCCTCGCTGCCATGCTGGCGGGCTGGCTGGTAGCCCTGTCCGTCCTCGGTACTCGCCTGCATCAGGCGGGTTATCGCGATCTGTGGGCCGTATCGGCCTTCATGGCGTTGCTGGCCGGAGCCGTCGGTCTCACGCTAGCGCTGTGCTATGCGCTGGGCGGCGCTGCCGTGCTGATGCAGGCGGCGATCAGCATCGGCACCTTCGGACTGCTCGTGCCCGTGTATGCCACGGTCGCCCATCGCATGCTGCCGTTCTTCTCCAACAACGTCCTCGCCGGTTACCGCATGGTGCGGCCAGCGTGGTCGCTGGTCGGCATGCTGGCGCTCAGCCTGGCGCACCTCGGGCTGGACCTGGCCGACATCAGCCGCTGGCGTTGGCTGGCCGACCTGCCCATGGCCGCCCTGCTGCTGTGGCAATGGCTCGCGTGGCAACCGTGGAAGGCGCGTCGCCCGGGATTGCTAGCCGTGCTCTACGTGGCGCTGGCGTGGCTGCCGCTCTCATTCGGACTGTTTGCCGCCGACAGCCTCGCGCTGATGCTGCATGGATCCAGCGGCTGGGCACGTGCACCGCTGCACGCGCTCACCATCGGGTTTTTCGGTTCGATGCTGGTGGCCATGGTGACCCGGGTAACGCACGGACACTCGGGCCGTCCGCTGGCCATGGGCGCCGTGCCCTGGTTTGCCTTCATCGGCCTGCAGGCCGCCGCCATCGTGCGCGTGCTGGCCGATGCCGCGGCGCAACCCTGGCCCTGGTATGTGGCGGCCGCCGCGCTATGGCTGCTCGCACTGACGCCGTGGGTGGTGCGTTCGGCGTGGATCTATCTGACGCCGCGCCGCGATGGCAAGCCCGGCTGAGCATTCGACCCTGGAGACATGAGGCATGGCGCTGTTTGGGCACGCAAGCGAAGTGGGCATTGCCACCCTGGTGGATCGCTTTTACGACAAGGTGCGCGCCGACGCGCAGCTTGGCCCGGTCTTCAACCAGGCCATCGAGGACTGGCCGGGCCACAAGGTCATCCTGCGCGACTTCTGGTCGTCGCTGGTGCTGCGCAGTCGCCGCTATCACGGCAATCCCATGGGCGTGCACCGTGCGCTGCCGGCGTTTCCGCAGGCACTGTTCCATCGCTGGCTGGCGTTGTGGCGCGAAACGGCGCGCGAAGTGTTCGAGGCGCCCGCTGCCGACCTGTTCATCGGCACGGCCGAGCGCGTGGCCCAGGGCCTGAGTCTGGGACTGGAGATGGGGCGGCTGACGGTGGACCCGCCGTCGCGCATCGTGGGTCCACTGCACATCGTGCCCTGAGCCGGCACTTCACCGGGAGCGCCCCGGGTGTAGACTAAACAAATGAGAATGAATCGCATTGGCGGCCTCGTGGCCCTGCCGTGGCTCTGGCCATTCCTGCTTTGCCTCGCTTTCGCGGCGCCGGCCCTCGGGCAGCAGGCGCCCGCCTCGGTGCCGCAGACCTGGCAGATGCTCGATTACCTCGCCACCGACTACGCCGGTGCGGTGAACCACGGCAGCGTCATCAGCGCGTCCGAATACGACGAGATGCGCGAGTTCGCGCGCAACGCGCGCGACCGCATCCGCGCCCTGCCGCCTGCGCCCGGCACGCCGGCGTTGCTGAGTGGTGCTGACACGCTGGTGGCATCGATCGAGGCCAAGGCATCGCCCGAGGACGTGGCCCACCAGGCACACGCGCTTGCCGACGCGCTGCTGCAGGCCTATCCGGTGCCCACGGCGCCCACGCGTGCGCCGGACCTCGCGCGCGGCGCCACGCTCTTTCAATCCCGTTGCGCGTCCTGCCACGGGGCGACCGGCCGTGGAGACGGACCGGTAGGCCTCACGCTGACCCCGCGCCCGGTGGATTTCACCGATCAGGCGCGTGCCGACCAGCGCAGCGCCTTGTCGCTGTACGAAGTGATTTCGCAAGGCGTCGAAGGCACGCCGATGGCGAGCTTCGCGACCACGCTCGACGCCGATGAACGCTGGGCGCTGGCCTACTACGTCGGCACCCTGGCCTACCCCGAGGCGGCCAGCCGGGGCGAGCCTGTGTGGCGCAGCAGTGCCGCCGCGCGCAGTGACATCGCGTCGCTCAACGAGCTGTCCCGCGCCCGCGTCACGCAGCTTGCCACCACGCTGGGCACGGAACAGGCGCGCCTGATCCTCGGTTACCTGCGTGCGCATCCGCAGGCGGTACAACAAGCGCTGGCCGGCATGCCGCTGGCGCGCGCACGCCTGGCGGCGAGCGTCACGGCCTACCGGGCCGGTGCATCGGAAGAGGCGCGGCAGCTCGCGCTGTCCGCCTATCTGGATGGCGTCGAACCGGTGGAAGCCCAGCTCAATGCACGGGACGCCGGGCTGCGGGCAAGCATCGAGACGGCGATGGGCGCCTACCGCACGCAGCTGTCGGAGCAGGCGCCGCTGGACAGCGTGACGACGCAGGCCGCCGCCGTCGACGAGCTGCTGGCCCGGGCTGGCGACCTGATTGCAGGGGCCGCAGCCAGCCCGGTCACGATGTTCGTGGGCGCGCTCACCATTCTCCTGCGCGAAGGGCTGGAGGCACTGCTGGTCGTGGTGGCCCTGCTTGCCTTCCTGCGCAAGGCTGATCGCCACGACGCCACGCGGTATGTGCATGCCGGCTGGTTGCTTGCCCTGTTGGCGGGGGCCGTGACGTGGGCGATCGCCAGCTATGCCATCTCGATCAGCGGCGCGAGTCGCGAGCTGACCGAAGGCCTGTCGTCCCTGTTTGCGGCGGCGGTGCTGCTCGGGGTCGGACTGTGGATGCACCAGAAGAGCATCGGCGGGCGCTGGCAGGCCTATCTCAAGGCGAAGATGGCCACCGCGCTCGACCGCAAGTCCGCCTGGTTCGTGTTCGGCCTGACCTTCATTTCGGTCTACCGCGAGGTGTTCGAGACCATCCTGTTCTACGCCGCACTGTGGAATGAAGGCCAGGGCGTGTGGTTGCTGTCCGGCATCGCCGTCGGCGCACTCCTGCTCGGCCTGATCGCATGGCTGCTGCTGCGCACGAGTCGCCGCCTGCCCCTGGGCGTGTTCTTCTCGGTCAGTTCGCTGGTCATTGCCGTGCTCGCCGTGGTGCTGACTGGCAAGGGCGTGGCCGCGCTGCAGGAGGCGGGCTGGACCGCCGTCACCGTGGCGCCGGTGCCCTCGATCGAAGTGCTGGGCATCTACCCGACCTGGCAGTCGCTGCTGGCCCAGCTTGCCGTTGCCCTGATGCTTGCCATCGGCTTCTCCGTCAATCGCTGGCGGGCTCGCGCGACCTGACGTGTCACATCCGTGACAGGCTGACCTCGCTTTCGTCGGCGCTGATCAAGAGAAGGTGAACGCTGCGTGTAAGCAGTTCACCGGGCAGGCCTGGGCGCAGCCGGTGTGCATGCCGTTGATGTCGTTTTCGCTGACGACATGGGTCAGTCGCGCCCCTGCGGCCAACCGCACAGTGTCAGCCACCACCAAACGTCCACACTGATCTGAATCAGTCCTCCGGTGACTGGCGTGGCTGCCCTGAAAGCGGGATCATGTCCGAAGGGGTACCTGGACTGCGGCAAACGACCACGGCGTCTGTAAGTTTTTTGCTGCGTTCACTTGATCTGTGTCATCGATGTGCGACGTATCGACGGGGCAACATCTCACCATTGATCAGGGACGTTTCCGTATGCTTAATACCGAGTATTACGACGACAGGGTCGTCCGCCTCTTTCTGTTGGCGGCAGCCGTGTGGGGCATCATCGGCATGTCGGTAGGCGTTTACGCCGCGGCCGAATTGATGTGGCCTGCCCTCAACTTCAATCTTCCCTGGCTGACGTTCAGCCGCATCCGACCCGACCACACGTTTGGCGTGATCTTCGCCTTCGGCGGTTCGGCCTTGATGGGTACGTGCTACTACGTCGTGCAGCGCACCGGTCATACGCGGCTGGCCTTGCCACGCCTGGCAGAACTGACGTTCTGGGGCTGGCAACTGATCTGCGTGCTGGCCATGACGACCATGCCGCTGGGCATGACGCAGAGCAAGGAATACGCCGAGCCGGAATGGTTCGTCGACCTGTTGATCGCCGTGGTCTGGGTGTCGTTCGGCGTGGTGTTCTTCGCCAGTCTTGCGCGCCGGCGCATCCGCCATATCTACGTGGCCAACTGGTACTACGGCGCGTTCATCATCGCGGTCGGCCTGCTGCACATCGTCAACAACATCGCTTTGCCGGTCAGCCTGACCAAATCGTACCCGGTCTATTCCGGTGTCGTGGATGCGATGGTGCAGTGGTGGTACGGCCACAACGCGGTGGCGTTCTTCCTCACCGCGGGCTTCCTCGGCATGATGTATTACTTCGTGCCGCGCCAGGCGCAGCAGCCCTTGTGGAGCTATCGCTTCTCCATCGTCAATTTCTGGGCGCTCATCTCCGTGTACATGTGGGCGGGCTCGCACCACCTGATGTACACCGCCCTGCCCGACTGGGTGCAGTCGGTGGGCATGGCGTTTTCGCTGATCCTGCTGATGCCTAGCTGGGGTTCGGCCGCCAATGGCCTGCTTACCTTCAACGGCTCCTGGTACAAGCTCAAGACCGACCCCGCGGCCAAGTTCATGGTGATGTCGCTGGTGTTCTACGCGGCCGCCACGTTTGAAGGCTCGATGATGGCCATCAAGACGGTGAACTCGCTGTCGCACTACACCGACTGGACCATCGCCCACGTGCACTCGGGTTCGATCGGCTGGGTCGCGATGATCACCATCGGCTCGCTCTACGCGATGGCGCCGCGTGCACTCGGCCAGCCGGCGATGTATTCGCGCGCCGGCATGGAGCTGCATTTCTGGCTGCACATCACGGGCCTGCTGCTGTACATCGGCTCCATGTGGACGGCCGGCGTCACCGAAGGGTTGATGTGGCGCGCCACCAATGCCGACGGTTCGCTCACCTATTCATTCCTGGACAGCCTCATCGCGATCAAGCCGATGTACCTGATCCGCTGGATGGGTGGCGTACTGGTGCTTTCCGGCATGGTGGTGATGGCCTGGAACCTCTGGTACACCGCGGCTGATGCGCGTGCGCGCATCATCAAGCCCATTCCGGTGCCCGTACCCGAACCCGAGCCGCATCAGGTGCCTGCCCCGCTGCCGGCGGCGGGTTGAGGAGCGCACCCATGGCCTACAAGCATTTCGAAGCCATCGAGAAGCACGCCGCCCTGCTCGGCATCCTCACCGCGGTGATGGTGTCCATTGGCGGCCTTGCCGAGATCACGCCGCTGTTCATGGAAGCACATACCGTGAAGGCGCCACCCAACGTGAAGCCTTACGACGCGTTGCGGCTGGCGGGGCGCGACATCTACGTGCGCGAGGGTTGCTATCTCTGCCACTCGCAGATGATTCGCGCACTGCGTGCCGAAACGGAGCGCTACGGGCACTACTCCATTGCCGAGGAGTCGGTCTATGACCGCCCCTTCCAGTGGGGTTCCAAGCGCACCGGCCCGGACCTCGCCCGCATCGGCGGCAAGTACACCGACCAGTGGCATGTGGTGCACCTGATGGATCCGCGCAAGGTAGTGCCGCAATCGAACATGCCCGGCTATCCCTGGCTCGCAGGCGCGAAGCTCGACGCCAGCGACATCCAGGCGCGCATGCGCGGCCTGCGCAAGCTGGGCGATCCCTACACGGATGCCGAAATCGCCGGCGCGCCCGATGCCGTCAACGGCAAGACCGAGATGGACGCGCTGGTCGCCTATCTGCAGGGCCTGGGCGTCCGCAACGAACCGGCCGCAGGCTTGGCCGGCGCAGCCGCACCGGCCAGCGATGGAGGCCAGCCATGAACGACGTATGGGTCGATTTCTGGGGGCATCTCACCGGCGTCATCATCGTCGTGATGATGGTCGCCTTCGTCAGCATCTGGGCGTGGGCATGGAGCGGCCGGCACAAGCGGGCGTTCTCGCGCATGGCCGAGCTTCCCATGGAGGACGAGCCTCCCCACGAACACGCGGCAGCGCAGGCATGCGCAAAGGATGACCAGCCATGAGCCTGTTCTGGTCGTTGTGGATCATGTTCCTGGTGGTGCTGAACCTGGGCATCACCCTGTTCCTCTTCCTGTGGGCGCCACGCGCCAAGATTCCCGTCCAGGAAGACGGCACCAGCGGGCACGTGTGGGCGCATGGCGTGCTGCGCGAAGGCGTGCGCAACCTGCCGCGCTGGTGGATCGTGTTGTCGGCGGCCATGTTCGTCATCGGCTTCACCTATCTCGCCCTCTTCCCGGGCTTCGGCCGTTTCAAGGGACTGCTGGGCTGGACGTCGCATGGCGAGCTTGCCAACGACGTGGCGGCCAACAACGGCAGGCTGGACGAGCTGATGAAGCGCTTCTCGCTTTATCCGATCGAGCAGATCTCCAGGGACCCGAATGCACAACAGCTCGGGCAGCGCCTGTTCATGGACAACTGCGCGGCCTGCCATGGACGCGAAGCGAAGGGCAACGTGCTGCTGGGCGCGCCGGACCTCACTGACAACGACTGGCTCTACGGCGGCGACGGCAAGGCCATCTACACGTCCATCCATGACGGCCGCAGCGGCGTGATGCCGCCGTGGGCAAGCCTTGGCGAAGACAATGTGAAGAATCTCGCGCAGTACGTGCTCAGCCTCTCCGGCGCCGCGCACAATGCGCAGCAGGCGGAGGCCGCCAAGCCGCTGTTTGCGACCTGCGCCGCATGCCATGGCCCGGACGGCAAGGGCAATCCGGCGCTCGGGGCCCCCAATCTCACCGACCATGTCTGGTTGCACGGCGGCGCCGTGGCCGACGTCGAGACCTCCATACGCAACGGCCGGCAAGGGCATATGCCGGCATGGAGCCCTCGATTGTCCGATGACCAGATCCGCGTGCTCAGTGCCTACGTCTACCACCTGGCCCATCCGGATCATGCCGACTAGCAAGCGATCGCCGAGGTCCGCAGCAGCAGTCTGGTATCAGCAGCCGATACTCTGGCTCGGGGCGGCGATCTTCGGGGCTTCGCTGGTCGGGTGCGGGTGGATGATCGTGCTGGGCGAACGCCATGCGGATCAGCCCGTGGACGCGCCGCATGCGGTCTTCGGCGTGCCATCCAGCAGCCATAGCAGCCACGGGCCGCGGCGATGACGGTCCACGACACATGGTCCCATCCGCAACTGGCGGCACAGGTGCTGCGCACGCGGCGGGACGGCCAGACGGAAGTCGCGCTGCGGGTGACGTCGCTGCAGGGACCAAGGCATATCCTCCGGCTGCAGCAGTTCATCCATGCCCTGCCCGGCGTGCGCCGCGTGAGCGTGGACGCAGCCGCCCGGCGCGTCCGCGTCGTGTGGGACCACGAACGAACATCGCTGCCGACCCTGCTGCGCGCGTTCGACGCCATGCGCTGCGCGGCGCAGCCGCTGCGCAGCGATACCATCGACGACTCGCGTTCGCGCGAAGCCCATGACCTGCTGAAGCGCCTGCTGGTGGCCGGCATGTGCGCCATGCAGGTAATGACCTATGCGTTCGTGATCTACATAGGCGTGGTGGATTTCGTCGACTTCACGACGCGCGGCCTGTTCCGCTGGCTGAGCCTGGTGTCTGCGGCACCCGTGGTGTTCTATTCGGCGCATCCGTTCACCAGGGGGGCATGGCAGGAGTGGCGGGCGCGGCGCCTTGGCATCAACCTGCCGGTGGCACTGGCCGTCTGGCTGGTGTTCATCGCCAGCACCATCAACACCGTACGTGGCGCGGGCGACATCTATTTCGATTCCGTGAGCATGTTCGTGTTCCTGTTGCTCGCCGGCCGCTACGTGGAGCTGCGCGCGCGGCACCACAGTGGCGCGCTTGGCGATGCGGTGATCGACGGCACGCCGCTGCTGGCGGAGCGCCGGCGCGCCGACGGCAGCCTGGAAACCGTGCCAGCCATGGAACTGTGGCCTGGCGACTGCGTACACATCGCCGAAGGCACCACCGTGCCGGCTGACGGCGTGCTGCAAAGCGCGTCGGTGCAAGTGGACGAAGCGCTGCTGTCCGGTGAATCCAGCCCCGTGACGCGAACGCGTGGCGAGCGCCTGGTGGCGGGAAGCGTGCTGGTCTCCGGGCCGGCCCAGCTGCTGGTGGAACACAGTGGCGAGCAAACGGCCGCCGCGCGCGTCGGCGCGCTGAGCGCACGCACGCGCCTGGCACGCGACGCTGCGCTGCTGGTCGACGATGTGCAGCTGCGCCACTTCGTCGGTCGCATCCTGCTGTTCACCCTGCTCACCGCGCTGGGCTGGTTGCTGGTCGATCCGTCGCGCGCGTTCGCATGCGCCATTGCCGTGCTCGTGATCGCCTGCCCCTGCGCGTTTGCGCTGACGGCACCGAGCGCCCTCACGCGCGCCCTGGGCGTGCTGGCCCAGCGTGGCGTCCTGGTTACCGACAGCACGGCACTGACGCGCCTGGCGAGGGTCGATCTAGCCGTGTTCGACAAGACCGGCACGCTGACCGAATCCCGCCTCGATGTTGACGGAACCCGACCAGCCGAGCGTGGCGAAGCCGACGACTGGCTCTCCCTCGCCGCGGCGCTGGCGCAGCAAAGCTCGCACCCGGTCGCCCGGGCGGTGGCCCGCGCACCGGGAAACGCGGCGATCCACGATACCCGCCATGTCATGGTCATCCCGGGTGAAGGCATCGAAGGCCAGGTGGACGGACGTGCACTGCGCCTTGGCCGCGCGAGTTTTGCCCGCGCGCCCCATGGGCCCTTGCCATCGGGCGCCGACCTCTGGCTCGCCGATGCCCAGGGACCGCTCGCGGCCTTCCGCATCCATGAAGCACTTCGCCACGATGCAGCGTCGACGCTGTTGACGATGCATGCCGATGGCATCGCGACGGTGATGGCAAGCGGCGACACCCCGGCCCGCGTTGCCGACGTGGCTCGCGCACTGCATGTCGCGGAGTGGCATGCCTCGTGCGCGCCGGCGGACAAGCTCGAGCTTCTGCGCAGCAAGCGGGCCGCAGGCCACGTCACGCTGGTCGTGGGCGACGGCAATAACGATGCCCCCGTGCTGGCAGGGGCGGATGTGTCTGCCGCGCTCGCCTCCGGCACGGAGCTGGCGCAGTCGCAGGCGGATTTCCTGCTGCTGCATGGACAACTGGGCGGCCTGCTGGAAGCCCGCCAGGTGGCGCGACAGGTCGTAGAGGTGATCGCCCAGGGGCGACGCTGGTCGCTGGCCTACAACCTGTGCGCCGTGCCCTTTGCAGCGCTCGGCTGGGTGCCGCCCTGGCTGGCGGCCATCGGCATGTCGGTCAGTTCGCTGGTGGTGGTGCTCAATGCATGGCGTGTCGGTCGTGACGGGCATGCACGCCCCATGGTGCATGCATGAATATCCTGCTGGTGCTGATCCCGGTGACCTTGCTGATCGTGATCGTGGCCGTCGCGATCTTCTTCTGGGCCGTGAACCACCACCAGTTCGACGATCTCGACAGCCCCGGCGTGCTGCCCCTGATGGAGGAGGCGGAAAGTGACCGCGCGGCAGGTGCGCCGGCGACTGGAACCGGCAGCGACAGCGATACCGCCGAGTGAGGTGCCCGCCGGCGCCGCTAGGCGCGGGCGGCGGCCTGCACCGATGTCGTCCCGAGGTCGCGTAGCGCATCCACATCAGTCAGGCGCAGCTGCCGGCCTTCGATGGCGACCCATCGACGCGAGCGGAAGCGGCTGAACACGCGACTGACCGTCTCCGGCGCCAGCCGCAGGTAGTTGGCCATATCGCTGCGCGACATCGGCAGCTGGAACGAAGTGGCGGACAGCCCCCGGCGCCCGTGCCGCTCGCCCAGGTCGAGCAGGAACGCCGCCAGCCGCTCGTCGGCCGTGTGATCACCGGCAAGCAGGCTCGCCATCCCCAGCTCGCGGCTCAGCAGGCGAAACAGATGCTGTTGCACGGCCGGCAGCGTGGATGCCAGCTCGCTCATGGCAGGAAAGGAGAATCGGCACAGGGTCGCGTTCCCCAGCGCTACCGCGTCGCAGGGATAGCGCTCAGGGTAGATGCCATTGAGGCCCACGACTTCGCCAGGCAGGTAAAAGCCCAGCACCTGTTCGCGGCCGTCGCGTTCGAACAGCGAGGTCTTCACGCTGCCGCTGCGCACCGCATAGATGGCGCGGAACGGTTCGCCGCGGCGAAACACGTAGTCGCCCTCGGCACGCAGCCCGACATGCTCGACGAGACAATGCAGTGCGGCCAGCTCGCGCCGGCCATAACCCGTGGCAAGGCACGCACGCGAAAAGGCACAGGTGTCGCAGAACCTGCCACAGTCGCTGCATTCGCTTTCGACGCCCGCTGCCGGTTGCGTTCGAATGCACTCAATGCGCGGCAAGTCGATGGGCTTCATGGCTCTGCTGAAGAACGCCGACCTCGGCGCGGCGCGTCACCTTATCCTGAGCGAACGCCCGTTCCCGGCCTGCGGCCTCGTGCCGCAGCCCAGCGTCGTCATGACGGCCGGAATGAAAAAGGCCGGATCCCCCCACAGAGATCCGGCCAATCCGCCATTCCGGGGAGGGTTGGTGCCCTCGCCTTCGCCAGGGCGCCAGGAGAACGGCGTTACATCAACGACGCCGGAAGCATGGGCGCGCCGGTGTCGGGTGCATCAGGGCCACACGCCGACGGTGACACCATAGGTCCGCGCAGGGAGATATTCCGAGACGTACTCGAAACTTCCGCCCGACGTGGCCAAGCGAGCGGCCTTGCTGCAAAGACGCCCGGGGCCGAAGCGGCGCGGCTCCGGCAGGCATGGCCGCACCCTCGATGCGCGATGCAAGCCGATGGCTCAACGACCCGGCGAAGCGATCCGCAGCGGTTTTTCCGGCGCCCGGGCGGATGATCCGCGCAAGCACATGGCGAATTCCGCGAACTCCATGCCGCCTTCGCCGCCGCGGACCAGCCGCAGCAACTGGTCGGCGGCGATGCGCCCCATGTCGCGACACGGCTGGTGAACGGTAGAAAGCGAAGGCCAGATCTGGCGCGACATCGGCGTGTCGTCGAAGCCGCAGACCGACAGGTCGCGCGGCACCGAAAGTCCCGCCTCGTTGGCGGCCCAGATGACACCGGCTGCCATGTCGTCGTTGGCGGCAAAGATGGCCGTGGGAGGCGCATCGAGTGCGAACAACGCACGCGCGGCGACCACGCCCGAATCGAACGAGAACCGCCCCTGCACCACCAGCCCGGGGTCATAGTGCAACCCGCATTGGGTGAGGCCGTCCTTGTAGCCGTCCAGGCGCCAGGTCGATGCGCCGTGGTCCGGGTGGCCGATGATGTGCCCGATGCGCTCGTGACCCAGTGAGGCCAGGTGGCTCACCATCTCGAACGCCGCGCGTCGCTCGTCCAGCACCACGCCGACGCAGCTGCGGTCGCGCGGCGACACGCAAGCGAAGGGCGTGCCCAGCTCGCGCAGGCGGGCGAGCAGGCCCTCATGATCGCTGATGGGCGGCGTGAGGATCAGCCCCTCCAGGCGCCGCCCGGAAATGAGCATCTCCACCTGCTCGACGAAACGCGGGCTGGTCGCATCCAGCGCCTGCAACATCATGCTGTAGCGCTGCGCGTCGCATGCTTCCAGCGCGCCGGCCTGCACTTCCATCATGTAGCTGGGCGATGGATTGTCGTAGAGCAGCGCGACCAGGAACGAGCGGTTGGCCGCCAGGCTGCGCGCCGAAGGATGCGGGCGATAATCCAGCGACCTGACCACCTCAAGGATGTGCTGCCGGGTTTCCGCGCGCACATGGGGTTCGTTGTTGAGCACACGCGAAACCGTCTTGGGAGAAACCCCCGCGACCCGTGCCACATCTTCGATGCGTGCGCGCATAGTCACCTGATGCCAAGACCATAGAGAGGCTCCGACGTCCCCTGCAGCCTGCCTCGAAGGGCGCCCGGCCATGGCAGGGAGGGGCTCGAATCATCCTAGCACGCGTCCCGCGATCCACAGGCCGGCCCCGTTTTCTGGGAAAATAGGCCGTCCGCGCACGGCCGGTCCGGCGCGCCCCGTACTGTCCTGCTTCAGGTGGCTGACGTGATTGAGCTGGTGGGTTTTGATGGCGACGACACGCTGTGGCACAGCGAAGGCTATTACCAGTCCGCCAACGGCGAGTTCGAACGCATCATCGGCGAGTACGTCGACCTTGCCAACGCACGACTGCACGATCGCCTGCTGGCGACCGAGCGCCGCAACATCCGGCTGTTCGGTTACGGCGCCAAGGGCATGACGCTGTCGATGCTCGAATCGGCCATCGAGATCACCGAGTCGCGCATCAGCGCCGCCGACCTGCACCGCATCATCGAGATCGGCAAGCAGGTGCTTGCGCATCCCGTGGAACTGCTGCCGGGCATCCGCGCTGCGGTGGAAGCGGTGGCGGCGACGCATCGGATCGTGCTGATTACCAAGGGCGACCTGTTCCATCAGGAGCAGAAGGTGGAGAGCAGCGGCCTGGCCGACCTGTTCCACCGCATCGAGATCGTTTCCGAGAAAGACGATCGCGCCTACCGGCGAGTGCTGGAGGAATTCAACGTCCCGGCCGGACAATTCGCCATGGTCGGCAACTCGCTGCGCTCGGACATCGCACCGGTCGTGCAGCTGGGCGGCTGGGGCATATACATGCCTTATCACGTGACCTGGGCGCACGAGACCGACACGGATTTCATCGATCACGATGCACGCGTCGTGCAGGTGGAGAGCCCGCAAGGGATCGCCCATGCCGTCGAGGAGTTGCAGGCACGTGCCGCTGCCTGAAGCCGCCACGACCGCCAGCGACGTCACGGCGATGCCATCGCCGGGCATGACCCTGCAGCGCGACCAGGCTCGCCTGCGCGAATTCATCGAGGCCCATCCGCGCCTGTTCATCCTGACCGGCGCCGGCTGCAGCACCGATTCGGGCATTCCCGACTACCGCGATGCCAACGGCGGCTGGAAGCGGCCGCAGCCGGTCACCTACCAGGCCTTCATGGGCGAACAGGCGACCCGCCAGCGCTACTGGGCGCGCAGCCTGGTCGGCTGGCGCCGATTCGGCCGGGCCCGCCCCAACGCCACGCACCACGCCCTGGCGCGACTGGAGCAACAGGGCCGCGTGACCGCCCTGCTCACCCAGAACGTCGACGGGCTGCACCAGGCTGCCGGGCATCGCAAGGTGATCGACCTGCACGGCCGGCTTGACGAGGTGCGCTGCATGGCCTGCCCGCAGCGCCTGCCACGCGAGGCATTCCAGCACGAACTGGTTCGCCTCAATCGCGCCTGGGCCTTGCTTGACGCAGGCGACGCCCCCGACGGCGACGCCGATCTCGAGGCACGGGACTTCTCCGGCTTCGATATCCCGCCGTGCCCGCGCTGCGGCGGCATCATGAAACCCGACGTCGTGTTCTTCGGCGAAGGCGTGCCCCGGGATCGAGTAGACGCCGCCGTCACATCGCTGAACGAGGCCGACGCGATGATCGTGGTCGGGTCCTCGCTGATGGTCTATTCGGGCTACCGCTTCGTGGTCGCCGCCGCCCGCAGCGGCAAGCCCGTGGCCGCGGTGAACATGGGTCACACCCGGGCCGACCCGTTGCTGGACTTCAAGATCGAACAACCCTGCGCCGAGGCCCTGGCCTTTATCGCCTAGCCGCCCATACGGCCGCTCGCGCATTGTCATAATTTGATGCAAAGTAGACAGCCCGGTCGTCTGGAATCGTTCCATGAATGCCAGGCTGCAACATCGATCTCCCTCCACGCGCGCGTCGCGGCCTCATCGCGAGGCCCGATCGGGCGCACTGTCGGAGTTCGATCGGATCCGGCGCACGCTGGACGGCTACCTGGAAAAAGCCGGCAATGCGCGCAAGCGCCTGCTGGGCGGCCCCTACGACCCGAAGCTGCTGCATGCCTGGCGGGTCAGCCTGCGCCGCGTCATCGCAACCCTGAACGGGCTTGCGCGTCTTTCCGACGACGACCTGGGTGACGTATTGGGCTATCTGCGCCAGTGCCGCGAAGCCACCGGCCAGTGCCGCGACATCGACATCCTCGCCCAGGAAACCCTGCCCGCCTTCATGGGCGAGAGCCCGCCATCGCCAGCCGACACCATGCTGCTGCAGCAGGCGCTGGCTGAACAGCAGCGCCTGGCCCACGAACACGCGCTGGCCGCGCTGAAGAAGGCCGATATCACCACACCCATCCGCGCCTGGCGGCGGTGGTGCGACTCCCTGGAGGCGCCGACCGATCGCCTGGTTCGCGCGACGGCCGCACGGGTCATCGAGGACCGCTACAGCACGTTGAAGAAACGCGCCGCGCAACTCGATGGCGGCAGAAAGCGCCTGCACCGCCTGCGCACCGCGACCAAGAAACTGCGTTACAACGTGGAGTTGTACCAGGAGCTGTTTCCCCGGCGCACCGTGGATCACTGGCTGGATCAGCTGGCCGACCTGCAAACCCATCTTGGACTGGCGCACGACCGCATGATGGGCCGCAACATGCTGACCACGCTGGTGCCCGCCGACAACCACGGCGCCGTGGCCAAGCCGTTCCGCCGCTGGACCAAGCACACGGCCTACGAGGCCAGCCACAAGGCCACCCAGTCGCTCGCCAAACTCGACAAGCTGGGCCGCTACTGGCGCGAATGACGCCCCGCGATCAACGGCGCGAGCGGAAGAACTCCCGCAGCATCACCGACGCCTCATCGGCCAGCAGCCCGCCGACGACCGTGACGCGATGGTTGTGGCGATCGGAAATGAGCGTGTCGAACACGCTGCCTGCCGCCCCGGTCTTGGGGTCGGTGGCGCCGTAGACCACGCGGCCGATCCGCGCGTGCACCAGCGCCATCGCACACATGGCGCACGGTTCCAGCGTCACGTACAGCGTGGCGCCCGGCATGCGGTAGTTGGCGAGCCTCTCCCCCGCCGCGCGCAAGGCCATGATCTCGGCATGCGCGCTGGGATCATTGAGCGTGATGTTGCGGTTCCAGCCCAGGCCGATGATCTCGCCGTCCTGCACCAGCACGGCGCCCACCGGCACCTCGTCCTCGGCGTCGCGCGCGTGCGCGGCCAGCTGCAGCGCACGCCGCATGTGGCCTTCGTCCTCGGCGGTGAAAGGCGGCGGCGAAAGGGGAAGCTGGTCAGACATCGGGTCGGCAGGCCAAGGCGGGGTCCGTCATTCTATCGTCAGGGCAAGCGCCTCATGCCCTTGCAGTCACGGCCATGATGAAGTCGAGCAGCCCGCGCAGCCAGGTCGAAGCCGCCCGCCACGATGTCGCCTAGCTGGTCGAGTGTGCCGGTTGAGCGCACAGTCGTCCCTCTGCCAACGGGCGACCGCCATGCCGAACCCTGACAACTCCACGGCGCTGATCGTCGGCGCATCGCGCGGCCTGGGGCTGGCGCTGGCGGCGGAATACCTGCACCGCGGCTGGCGGGTGATCGCCACCGTGCGCGGCAGCGGGCGGACCCGGCTGCACGAGCTGGCCGCGTCCGCCGGTGGGCGGCTCGAAGTGGAAACCGTCGACATCAACATCCGCGACGAAGTCGCGCGACTGCGGGCACGCCTGCACGGGCGAACGATCGACCTGCTGTTCGTCAATGCCGGCATCGCCATCGACCCGGGCCAGTCGATCAACGATGTCGGCACCGATGCCTTCGTGCGCATGATGGTGACCAACGCACTCAGTCCGATGCGGGTGATCGAAGCCTTCGAGAGCCTGGTGCCTGCCACGGGCACCATCGCCGCCATGTCATCGGATCTGGGCAGCGTGTCGGCAAACACGGATGGCGGCTGGGAAGCCTATCGGGCCAGCAAGGCGGCACTCAACACCCTGATGCGCAGTTTCGCCGCCCGTCACGCCGGCGATCCGCGCGCCCTGGTGCTGATGGCACCGGGCTGGGTACGCACCGACATGGGGGGACCGGATGCCGAGCTCACGATCGAGGAGAGCATCCCCCGCGTGGTCGACACCCTCAGCGCGCAGGCCGGCCATGCCGGCCTGCGCTACCTGGATTATCGCGGGCAGACCGTGCCGTGGTGAGCTCACGGCAAATACATAAATATCAATGCATTACGCGACATTCATGAGAAAAGTTGACCGGCGCCACGCCGATAAACTCATTCCCACTCAATGGTTGCGGGCGGCTTGCCACTTATGTCATAAACGACACGAGAAACACCACGCAACTCGTTGATAATACGATTAGAAACCTTGCCAAGGAAGTCGTACGGCAAGTGCGCCCAATGGGCGGTCATGAAGTCGATCGTCTCCACCGCGCGCAATGCGATCACCCACTCGTAGGCACGGGCGTCACCGACCACGCCTACCGACTTCACCGGCAGGAACACCGCAAAGGCCTGGCTGGTCTTGTCGTACAGGTCCCAGGCGCGCAGCTCTTCGATGAAGATGGCGTCGGCGCGGGCCAGCAGCTCAGCGTATTCCGGCTTCACCTCGCCCAGGATGCGCACGCCCAGGCCCGGGCCCGGGAACGGATGGCGGTAGACCATCGCGCGCGGCAGGCCCAGCTCCACGCCGATGCGGCGCACCTCGTCCTTGAACAGCTCGCGCAACGGCTCGACCAGCTTGAGCTTCATTTGCTCCGGCAGGCCGCCCACGTTGTGGTGGCTCTTGATCACGTGCGCCTTGCCGGTCTTGCTGCCGGCCGACTCGATCACATCCGGATAGATGGTGCCCTGGGCCAGCCACTTCACTTGGCCATGGCCGGCGTTGGTGACCTTGGCCGACTCTTCGTCGAAGATCTCCACGAACAGGCGGCCGATGATCTTGCGCTTGGCTTCCGGGTCGGCCACGCCTTCCAGCGCCTTGAAGTAGCGCTCGGCGGCGTTGACGCGAATCACCTTCACGCCCATGTGCTCGGCCATGGTGGCCATCACCTGGTCGCCTTCCTGCCAGCGCAGCAGGCCGGTATCGACGAACACGCAGGTCAGCTGGTCGCCAATGGCACGATGCAGCAGCGCGGCCACCACGGAGGAATCCACGCCGCCCGAGAGACCCAGCAGCACATGGTCGTCACCCACCTGGGTGCGCACGCGCTCGATCTGATCCTCGATGATGTGCGCGGCCGTCCACAGCGTCTGGCAGCCGCAAATTTCCGTGACGAAACGCTTGAGCAGCGCGGTGCCCTGCTTCGTATGCGTCACTTCCGGATGGAACTGCACGCCGTACCAGCGCTTGTCCTCGTTCTCCATCACCGCGACCGGAATGCGGTCGGTGGTGCCGGTGATGACGAAGCCCGGCGGCGCCTTGGCGACGTGGTCGCCATGGCTCATCCACACGTCCAGGCGGTGCGCGCTGTCGTGGTCGCTGAGGTCCGCGAACAGGCGACTCTTGGCCACGATGTCCACTTCGGCGTGGCCGAATTCGCGCGCGTCAGCGGCTTCGGTGGCACCACCCAGCTGCGCGGCCAGCGTCTGCATGCCGTAGCAGATGCCAAGGATCGGCAGGCCCGATTCGAACACTTCCTGCGGCGCCCTGGGCGCGCCCGGCAGCGTGGTCGACTCCGGGCCACCCGACAGGATGATGCCCTTGGCGCCGAACGCGGCGATCTCGGCCGGGTCGTGGTCCCAGGCCCAGATCTCGCAATACACACCGATCTCGCGCACGCGGCGGGCAATCAGCTGCGTGTACTGCGCGCCGAAATCGAGGATGAGGATTTTGTCGCTATGGATGTTCGTCATAGGAGCGGATCGGAAGTCGGAAAATGAGAAAGGCCGGAACGCGTCACGCCCCGACCTGCGAATGTCTTCATGATCGTCATTCCGGCGGAAGCCGGAATGACGACTCGGTGACAGCGCGGCGTTCGACCGCCACCCTGCCCGCCCTCACGAATTGAGCCGATAGTTCGGCGCTTCCTTCGTGATCTGGATGTCGTGCGGGTGCGCTTCGGTGACGCCGGCGCTGGTCACCTTGACGAACTGCGCCTTGTTGCGCACGTCATCGACGGTGGCCGCACCCAGGTAACCCATGGACGCGCGCAGGCCGCCGATCAGCTGGTGGATGATGTTGCGCAGCGAACCACGGTACGGCACGCGACCTTCGATGCCTTCCGGCACCAGTTTGTCGGCGTCCGCCTCGTCCTGGAAATAGCGGTCCTTGGAACCCAGCGCCATTGCGCCCAGCGAACCCATGCCGCGGTAGCTCTTGTACTGACGGCCCTGGAACAGTTCGACGTCGCCCGGCGATTCTTCGGTACCGGCGAACATCGAACCGAGCATCACGGTGGATGCGCCGGCGGCGAGCGCCTTGGGGATGTCGCCCGAGTAGCGGATGCCGCCATCGGCGATCAGCGGGATTTCGTCCTTCAGTGCAGTGGCGACCAGGTCGATGGCGGTGATCTGCGGCACGCCCACGCCAGCCACCACGCGCGTGGTGCAGATGGAGCCCGGGCCCACGCCCACCTTGACCGCGTCGACGCCGGCATCGAGCAGCGCACGCGCCGCTTCGCCGGTGACGATGTTGCCGGCGATCACCTGCACTTGCGGATAGCGCTTCTTCACCCAGCCGGCGCGTTCGATCACGCCCTGCGAATGACCATGCGCCGTGTCGACCACCAGTACGTCGACACCGGCATCCACCAGCGCTTCCACGCGCTGCTCGGTATCGCCACCCACGCCCACTGCAGCGCCGACGACCAGGCGCTCGAGGCGATCCTTGGCCGCGTGCGGGTTGTCGCGGGCTTTCTGGATGTCCTTGACGGTGATCAGGCCGCGCAACTGGTAGTCGCTGTTGACCACCAGCACCTTCTCGATGCGGTACTTGTGCAGCAGCTGCAGCACTTCATCCTGGCTGGCACCCTCGCCGACGGTCACCAGTTTGTCCTGGCGCGTCATGATGTTGCGCACCGGGTCGTCATGCTTGCGCTCGAAGCGCAGGTCACGACTGGTGACGATGCCCACGAGCTTTTCGCCTTCCACCACCGGCACGCCGGAGATGTTGTGCGCGCGGGTGAGCTGCAGCACTTCGCGAATGGAGGTGTTCGGACCGACCGTGATGGGACTGCGAATGACGCCGGCTTCGAACTTCTTCACCAGGCGCACTTCGGCCGCCTGCTGCTCGGCGCTCATGTTCTTGTGGATGATGCCGATGCCGCCCTGCTGGGCCATGGTGATGGCGAGGCGGGCTTCGGTGACCGTGTCCATGGCGGCGGACACGATGGGGATGTTCAGGCGCAGGTTTCGGGTAAGCCGCGTGGAAGTGTCTACATCACGTGGCAGAACGGCCGAATGGGCCGGAACGAGGTAAACGTCGTCGTAGGTGAGGGCCTCGGCGAGGATACGCATGCGAAAAGTCCCGCTGCAAAGAGAGGATTATACGCAGAACGCCGACCCCTCGCCACACGCCGGATGAACGCAATGTTGCCGCAGGGGCGACGATCGCCGCGGCGACCGAGGTCAGTGCCCCGGCAACGCGCGGGCTTCGGCGGCTTCCAGCGTATTTTCCAGCAGCGTCGCCACCGTCATCGGGCCCACGCCGCCGGGCACGGGCGTGATCCAGCTGGCGCGCTCGGCCGCGGCGGCGAAATCGACGTCGCCAACCAGACGGCCATCTTCCAGGCGGTTGATGCCCACGTCGACCACGACGGCGCCGGGCTTGATCCATTCGCCCCTGACCAGGCCCGGCTTGCCGACCGCCACGATGACGATATCGGCCTGCCGCACGAAGTGTTCGAGGTCGCGCGTGAAGCGATGGCAGCAGGTCGTGGTGCAGCCGGCAATCAGCAACTCCAGCGCGAGGGGGCGTCCCACGTGATTGGACACGCCCACCACCACCGCGTGCTGCCCGCGCACCGGCCGGTCGGTATGGCCAAGCAGGGTCATGACGCCGCGAGGCGTGCACGGGCGCAGACCGAAGCGGCGCAGCGCCAGACGGCCCACGTTCACCGCCTGGAAACCGTCCACGTCCTTGCCCGGGTCGATGCGATCGACCAGCGCATCCTCGTCGATGTGATCGGGCAGCGGCGACTGCACCAGGATGCCGTGCACGGCCGGGTCGGCATTGAGCCGGTCGATCAGCGCCATCAGCTCGGCCTGCGTCGTGGTCGACGGCAGGTCGAAATCGAACGAGCGGAAGCCCACCTGGTGACATGCCTTGCGCTTGTTGCGCACGTAGACCGACGAGGCCGCATCATCACCCACCAGGACCACGGCCAGGCCCGGTTCGGCCAGCCCCTTCGCCTTGCGCTCGACCACGCGCCGTCCGATCCGCTCCATGAGTTCCTGTGCGATGCGCTTGCCATCGAGGATGCGTGCGGACATGGTCGGGCCTGGCTGCAAAGAGACGTATTATCCCGGCTCACCCACGCCTACACAAACGTACCCCACGGTTGCCGCCCCATGCCCCCCGCTCCGGTAGAACTCGCTGCATCCTCGTTGCGCCTGCGGCCATGGCAACCCGGCCATGCCGATGCGCTGTGCGAAGCGGCGCAGGAGTCCGTTGCCACGGTTGGCCGGTGGTTGCCGTGGTGCCATGCCGGCTATGCCTGGGAAGACGCCGTTGCGTGGATCGAGCACTGCCAGGGCGGGTGGCTGCGCGGCGACCCTTACGCCTTTGCGATTTTCGATGCGGCCGACCGGCTGGTCGGCGGCGCAGGCCTCAACCGCCTGGACCGCGAGCATCGCAGCGCCAATCTCGGCTACTGGATCCGCCAGCAGGCGCAGGGCAAGGGCATGGCGCCCATCGCCGTGCAGGCCGTGGCCGCGTTCGGCTTCGCGACACTGTCCTTGAGCCGCATCGAGATCGTCGTGGCCGTCGACAACGCGGCCAGTCGCCGCTGCGCGGAAAAAGCGGGCGCCCGCTTCGAAGGGATCGCGCGCCAGCGCCTCGTCGTGGATGCCGTGCCCGTGGATGCGGCGATCTATGGCCTGCTGCCGGCCGACCAGGCCTAGCCCGCGGCGGCGCAGAGCGCGGCAATGTCCTGGTAACCCGAGAACACGGCCCCGTCGCCACATCCCGGACAAGACCGGTCGCGCGGCAGGCGCGTCTCGCGAAAACGCATGGCGAGCGCATCGAAGCCCAGCAGGCGCCCGACCAGCGGATCGCCGATACCGAGGATCAGCTTCAGCGCCTCCGTCGCCTGCAGCAACCCGACAATGCCGGGCAACACGCCCAGCACGCCGGCCTCGCTGCAATTGGGCGCCTCCGCCGCCGAGGGCGGCTCGGGGAACAGGCAGCGATAGCACGGCGAATCGGTGCGTCGCGGATCGAACACGCTGACCTGGCCTGTGAAGCGCTCGACCGCGCCGTAGACCATCGGCAGGCACAGCCGCTGCGATGCCGCCGCCACCAGGTAACGCGCAGGAAAATTGTCGGCGCCATCGATCACCAGGTCGTGGCCACCGAGCAGGTGCTCGACATTGCTTGCCTGCAGGCGCTCGTTGCGCACCTCGACCCGCACGCGCGGATTGAGCGCGGCGAGCGTGATGCGGGCGGATTCCGCCTTGGGCATGCCGACCCGTGCATCGGCGTGGATGACCTGGCGATGCAGGTTGGAACGCTCGACCCGGTCGTCATCGATCAGCGTGAGCTGCCCCACGCCGGCGGCGGCCAGGTACAACGCCGCCGGGGCACCCAGGCCACCCGCGCCGAGCAGCACGACGCTGGCGCGTGCCAGCTTCGCCTGCCCGTCCTCGCCGACTTGCGGCAGGCGCAGCTGGCGGGCATAGCGTTCGGCCGCATCGGCATCCAGCCCCGCCGTTGCCGTCGGCAGGCCTTCCGCCTTCCAGCGGTTATAACCGCCCGCCACCGAGGCCACGTTGCGATAGCCAAGCCGTTGCAATGCCTCTGCCGCCAGCAGCGAACGCTGGCCGCTGCCACACAGGGCGATCACGGCGCGCCCGCGGTCGGGTTCGGCCTGCTCGATGCGCAGCTCAAGGAAACCACGCGACAAGCCCAGCGCGCCGGCCGGCGTGCCTGAGGCGCGCTCGGCATCCTCGCGCACGTCGATCAGCAAGGCGCCCTGGGCCTGGCGGCTCAGGGCGTCAGCGGGTGCGATTTCAGGAATGCGCTGGCGCAGCTCGGCCAGCCAGGTGTCGCGGTCGTTGGCGGTGCTCATGCAAATAGCATAGAACGTTCGCCGGGAGACTGCGCATGGCCTGCGGCTAGCGCTTGCGCTTCTTCAGCTCGCGGATCATGCGCTGGCGCTTGCGCATCTGACCCTCGGTGAGCACGTTCTTCTTGCCGGCAAACGGGTTTTCGCCATCGCGGAACTCGATGCGGACCGGGGTGCCTTCCAGCTTGTAGCGCTTGCGGAAAAAGTTTTCCAGGTAACGCCGGTAGGCCGGGGCAATGTGCTTGGTGCGACTGCCGTGGATGACCACGGTCGGCGGGTTGCTGCCACCCGGATGGGCAAAGCGCAGCTTCGGCGCATGCCCGCGCACCAGCGGCGGCTGGTAGCCCTCGTAGGCGCGCTCGAGCGTCTTGGTGAGCTCGGACGAGCTGAGCTCCCTGGTCGCGGCCTGATGGGCACGAATGATGGCCTTCATCAGCTCACGCAGGCCCGAGCCGTGCAGGGCCGAGATGAAAACGGTCTTGGCCCAGTCGACGAACTGCAGGCGGCGCTCCAGCGCACGCTGGCACTGCTCGCGCTGGTAGCTGTCCATGCCGTCCCACTTGTTGACGGCAATGACCAGCGCCCTGCCCTCGTCGACGGCGTGGCCGATCAGGGTGAGATCCTGGTCCGCCAGGTTCTCGCGGGCATCAACCATCACCACCACCACCTGGGCGGCGGCCATGGACTGCAGCGTCTTGATCACGCTGAATTTCTCGACCGCTTCCTCGACGCGCGCCTTGCGGCGCACGCCGGCGGTGTCGATCAGCGTGTAGCGCTTGCCGTCGCGCTCGAGCGACACGCTGATGGGGTCGCGCGTGGTGCCGGCCGTGCTGGAGACGATCAGGCGATCCTCGCCCAGCAGGCGATTGATCAGCGTCGACTTGCCGGCGTTCGGCCGACCGACGATGGCGACGCGCATGCCTGCATCCGCACCAAGGTCGACTTCCTCGTGGGTGTCCTCGGGCAACAGCTTGAGCGCCGTGGCCACCAGATCCTCGGTGCCGCGGTTGTGGGCAGCGGAGAGCGGCAGGCTGTTGGCGATGCCGAACACGGCAAACTCCGCCATCGCGTCCTGCAGGTCGAGGCCATCGGTCTTGTTGACCGCGGCGATGATCGGCTTGCCGCTGCGGCGCAGCTCGTCGAGGATGCTGCGGTCCTGCGGCAGCAGGCCGTCCCGCGCATCCACCACGAACACCAGGACGTGCGCTTCCTCGATGGCAAAGCGCACCTGCTGTGCGGTCAGCGCGTCGAGACCTTCCTCGACGCCCGACAGACCACCCGTATCGACCACCACGAAGGGGCGCGCGCCGGTGCGGCACACGCCATAGTGGCGATCGCGGGTAACGCCCGGCATATCGGCCACCAGGGCGTCACGGCTGCGCGTCAGTGCATTGAAGAGGGTCGATTTACCGACATTGGGGCGACCGACCAGGGCGACGACGGGCAGCATGATTCAGACAACCGTTACGCGGTCAGCGTGCGGTTGACAGACGATAGGCGCCGATTCGGCCCTTCTCGTCTTCAACGTACACAGTGTCACCCACCACCAGCGGCTGGGCGCGGATGGGCTTCTTCGACAGGCGTTCGCGCGCCGCCAGGGCGCCGTCGCCGGTCTGCAGCCAGTGGACGTAACCCTCGACGTCGCCGACCACGACATAGTCGCCGAGCACGGCCGGCCCGGTGAGCCAGCGGTACTTCAGCGCATCGTTCTTCCACATGTCCGAGCCGCCGCTCTTGTCGAAGGCCCAGACCTGCGACTGGTCGTTGACGCCGTACAGCGCATTGGCGCCGAGGTCGATCGAGGTGAAGGTGGAGAACGGGCGTCCCCACAGCGGGCGGCCGCTGGGGCCGTCGACGGCCACAAGGTTGCCGTGATAGGCGGCGCCGTAGAGCGTGCTGCCCTGGAGCAGGATGCCACCGTCGACGTCGCTCAGGCGATCGATCTCGGTGCGACCCTCGCCAGAGGCAAGCGTCTGCTCCCACAGCTTTTCACCGTTGTCGAGGCGCAGCGCCACGAGCTTGCCCGCGTCGCTGCCATAGAACACCACGCCGTTGGCCACCAGCAGGGGACCGTTGCCGCGCAGGCTCAGCAGCGGCACGCTGTCCTGGTCATAGACCCAGCGACGCTCTCCGTTGGTGCTGTCGAAACCGTACAGGCGACCGTCCTGGGTACGGGCGATCACCAGGTTGCCGGCGATGACCGGCGAGGAGATCACCTCGGAGTTGACCACCGACTCCCAGCGCGGGCTGCCGTCCTTGGCGTTGACGCCGTAGACGTGACCGTCGAGCGTGCCGACCACCAGCAGGTCGCCGGACACCATCGGGCCGCCGGCATACAGCGCGTCGGCGCGCTTCTTGTCGCCCCAGCCGAACCAGCCCTGGGTACGCGAGCTCTTGGTCCACACGGTCTTGCCGCTGGCTGCGTCGAACGCGGCCAGCTTGCCATCGGTGCTCGCGGCATACAGCACGCCGTCGGCGAACGCGGGGCGCAGGCGCACGCCGCTGTCGCCGGCGCCATCACCGACGCTGTTGGTCCACACGCGGGTGACCTGGACGGTGGGCTTGAAATCCTTGGCCAGCGGCGTCGGCGGCTGGACGTTTTCCTTCTTGAACGAGTGGCAGCCGGCGAGGGCCACCAGGGAGGTCAGCGCAACCAGCAAGACGCGCTTCATCGCACCGCGTTTCTTCACTTCCGCTTTCATGCACCCTGCTTCCCGGCCACGGCCAGATCATCGATTTTCATCTGCACGCTCTGAGGCGCGTTCTCGCCCAGCGCCGCCTTGGCCGCTTCGTAGGCCTTGCGGGCATCGTCCGGGCGCCCAAGCTTGACCAGCACATCGCCGCGGAGTTCCTGCGCCACGCCCTCGTAGCTCTTGGGCGGCATACGATCGAGCGCGACCAGCGCGTCGGCGGCCTTGCCCTGCGCCAACAGCACCTGCGCGATGCGCATCTCGACCAGCGCCTTGAGCCGGGCATCGCTGGCATGGGCTTCAGCCCAGTTGAGCGACTCGATGGCCTTGTCCAGTTCCTTGGCCTGCACCTGGCGCTGCGCGCGATCGCTGGCAGCAAACATGGCATAGGGGGTATCGGTGTAATCCTTGAGCAACTGCTCGGTCAGCGCGTTGGCGCTGTCGGCCTTGCCCCCCGCGGCAGCCATCTGGACCTGCTGGTACAGGTCCGCGGCGCCGGTCAGGTGGTCGGCCTTGTGCTTGTTCCACTGCTGCCAGCCGAAGATGCCGACCAGGCCGATCACGATGCCAACGACGATGGACAGGCCGTTCTGGCGCAGCCACTGCTGTACGCGCTCGCTCTGTTCGTAATCGTCGTACGCTTCAAATGCCATGCAATCACCCTTGGGGAACCGCACACCGAAAGCACTTGCGACGGTGCTTTTCGTGCGGGAAAAGAAATCAGCCCGACTTGCCCGCTCGCTGCCGAGCGGACAATGGGCAAGCATAACCGATTGCGCCGGACCGCACAGGTCCGGTGCGCGGATCAGGCGCCGGCCGGTGCGGCCTTGCCGTCGTGCAGCTCGATGCGGAAGTGCGCCACGTTGGAGCGCCGATAGCTGTCGAGCGCCATCGGCTGGCCGTCCAGCATGACCTGGGCGCCACTGGCGTTGCCAATGCGCACTTCCAGGGGCTGGTCGCTGTGGTAGGTCTTGGAGCTGCCTGCGGGCAGCAGGCCGTATTCGAGACGCGAGCCGTCCTTGGCGGTGACCTCGACCCAGCTGGAGCCTTGCAGGCTCAGCACCAGGCTGTGGGCACCGACACCTGCCGTGTCAGCCGCCGGTGCCGGCGGCACGCGCGCGGCATCGCCAGCGAGATTCGGGAACGGGGCCATCGACGCCATCAGCGGCTGCTGGTCCTGCGCGGGAGCGGTAGCAGGCGCCGTCGCCTGCGTCACGGGGGTCGCGGCCGCCGTCGTCGCGGCCGATGCACCGGCGTCGACAGGCTGCGCGTCCGGCGTGGCCGACGTGGTTGCCGCACTCGGCGGAGCATCCAGCTGTGCCACCGGGGCGGCATCGAGCGGCGCCAGATGACTGACGTCGCGATCGAGCGTGCCGCGCACGCCGAGCCAGATGGTGGGCACCACGATTGCTGCGGTCAGCACGACATACGTCGCTGCCCGCGCATAGTGCTCCAGCAAATAGCGTGAATGCGAAATGCCACCGGTGGCGACCAGGGTCGGCTCGCCAGGCTTGATGCGCTCGAGTTCCAGCTTGACGTCGGTTTCGTCGATGCCGAGGTAGCGCGCGTATTTGGTGAGATAGCCGCCCAGGTACACCTGGTAGTCGATGCCGCCGTACTCGTTGCTCTCCAGCTGGCGAACCACCCGCGTCGGCAGGCGCAGCGCATGCGCGCACGACTCGATGTCCATGCCGCGCAGCTCGCGGGCTGCCCGCAGTCGCCCGCCCAGAGTGCCTGCGTGCTTTTCCGACGAAAGGTGTTCCGTGTCCATGCTGGCTTCAGGTACGTCGTTGAATGAAAGGTCTCGGTTGCCGCTGTGGGCCGAATTTGACTGCTGGGATGTCATTGGCTTGCAGTTGCGTCGAGGGCGCGCGCCTGCTCCGAATCCGGGAACTGGCTTTGCAGTCGCCTGCCATAGTTGAGAGCAGCATCCTTGTTGCCCAACCGGGATTCAATGTCATGACCTAGCTTGAGTGCCGCCGCACTGGGCTGTCCCAGCGCGTCGAAACGCTGGATGAAGGCCCGCGCGCGGAAGGCATCGTTCTGAAGATAAAGCACGTTGGCGAGCTGGTACAGCGCCTCGCCGCTCTGCGGGTCGATCTCGATCGCCTTGCGGAAATCGACTTCGGCGCCGGCAAGGTCGCGCGAGCGACTCAGGCAGGTGCCCGCATTGGTCCAGGCCCGCGCCGGCGTCTGGTAGAACGGATCGGCCACGGCCTTCTGGAAATACGGCATGGCCTCGACCGTCTTGCCTTCGCTGTTGCACAGGAACCAGCCGAGGTTGTTGTTGGTGTCGCCCTTTTCCGGAGCGAGCGCCACGGCCCTGCGATAGTGCAGCTCCGCGTTGGCCTGGTCGTTGATGCGCTCGTACAGCACGGCAGCCACGGTGTGCGCCGGCACGTAGTTCGGATTGAACTGCAGGGCCTTGTTGACCTTGACCATCGCGTCCTGCAGGTCGCCGTTCTGCATGTACTGCTGGGCCAGCTCGGTGTGGATGCGGGCACCCTCTTCCTTCTGCTCGGCCTTGGTGGCGCGCGGAATCTTGTTGGAGAGGCCACTCTCATTGGTGGTCGTCGTGGTGACACAACCGGCCAGCAGCATGGCTACGCCGGCACTCAACAACAATCGCTCAAGCCGCATGACTCGCCCCTTCGTCCAGACGCTTGCGAAATTCGGCCTGGCGACGGGTGCGGTCCAATACCTGCCCTTTAAGCTGGCCACATGCCGCGTCGATGTCGTCGCCGCGGGTGCGGCGCAACATGGTCAGCACGTTGGCATTGAGCAACTGGGTCTGGAAGGCGCGGATGGTTTCGGCGTCGGAACGCTCGAAACGCGTGCCAGGAAAAGGATTGAACGGAATCAGGTTGACCTTGCAGGTGGGCATGCGGCGCATCAGCTTGATGAGCTGGCGCGCATGCTCCGGCTGGTCATTCACACCCTTCATCAGGGTGTATTCGAAGGTGATCGAGGTGCGTGGCTTGCGATCCAGCCAGCGCTGGCAGGAGGCCATCAGCTCGGCGATCGGGTAACGCTTGTTGAGCGGCACCAGCTCGGTGCGCAGCTCGTCGTTGGCCGCGTGCAGCGACACCGCCAGCGACACGTCGATGGTTTCCGACAGCTTGTCGATCATCGGCACCAGGCCGGCGGTGGACAGCGTGACGCGCTTGGAGGCCAGGCCAAAGCCCAGGTCATCGCGCATCAGGCTCATCGCCTTGGTGACGTTGTCGAAGTTCAGCAGCGGCTCGCCCATGCCCATCATCACCACGTTGGTGATGCGGCGGTTCTGGTGCGTGACGTTGCCGAGGTATTTGGCCGCGACCCACATCTGGCCGATGACTTCGGCGGTGGACAGGTTGCGGTTGAAGCCCTGCGTCGCGGTGGAGCAGAACTGGCAGTTGAGGCCGCAGCCGACCTGCGAGGACACGCACAGCGTGCCGCGGGTCGGCTCCGGGATGTACACCGCCTCGATGGCGTTGCCGCCATCCATGCCGAGCAGCCACTTGTGGGTGCCGTCGGCGGCAGCCTTGTCGAACAGGGTCTTCGGCGGACCGACGTAGCAGGACGCTTCGAGCTTGGTCCGAAGCGCCTTGCCCACGTCGGTCATGTTTTCGAAGTTGTCTTCCAGGCGATGGTAGATCCACTTCATCACCTGCTCGGCGCGATACGGCTTCTCGCCCAGCTGCGCGAAGAAATCACGCAGGCCCTGGCGATCGAAGTCGAGCAGGTTGACCTTGTCGGTGGAAGTGGGTACTGCCTGGTTCACAACTTGTTACCTGCTGAAAGTTTCGGTCGTCGCGAAGAAGTACGCGATCTCGACCGCAGCCGTTTCGGCGGCGTCGGAACCATGCACGGCATTGGCGTCGATGGAGTCGGCGAAGTCGGCACGGATGGTGCCCGGCGCGGCGTCCTTCGGGTTGGTGGCGCCCATCAGGTCGCGATGCTTGAGGATGGCGTTCTCGCCCTCGAGCGCCTGGATCATCACCGGACCCGAAATCATGAACTCGACCAGTGCCTTGAAGAACGGGCGTTCGCGATGCACGGCGTAGAAGCCTTCGGCTTCCTGACGCGAGAGGTGCTTCATCTTGGCGGCGACGACCTTCAGGTCGGCCTTTTCGAAGCGTGCATAGATTTCGCCGATCACGTTCTTGGCAACTGCGTCGGGCTTGATAATGGAAAGGGTGCGCTCCAGCGCCATGGGTCTGCTCCGGGAAAACGGGTATCTGAATGGGCGGTCCGGCCTATGCCGGCAAAGTTAAGCCAAATCCTTTCGATATTTACGGATTTAGCTCACGAAAGTTTGACAGATTCTACCCCATACGCAACCCGGACGCCGGGTTTCCGACGCCTGGCTCGAACGACCGTTTGACGGCTGCAAATCGACCCGCGTATGCTCAAACGATCGTTTGATTCGACGCCGAGGCCCACGGACCATGCCAGCTTCCCAAGCCGTCCTGCCAACCAAGGAGCGCATCCTGGGTGCCGCCGAGGAGCTGTTTGCCCGGCACGGCTTTGAAGGAGCCTCCCTGCGCCAGCTGACCGCGGCCGCCGGGGTCAACCTGGCCGCGGTGAACTACCACTTCGGCTCCAAGGACCGCCTCATCGAAGAGGTGTTCCGCCGCCGCCTGGATCAGCTGAACGGACGCCGCATGGCTGCCCTGAAGAAAATCGCCGGGGCGCCGGATACCACCATCGAGGACGTGCTGGCCGCTTTCATCGTACCTGCACTGGAGCTTTCCCACGATGGCAGCGGTTCGCTGTTCATGCGCGTGCTGGCCCGCGCGTTCGCCGAGCACGACGACACCCTGCGCAAGTTCCTGTCGGAAAACTATGGCCACGTGATGCGCCAGTTCACCGCCGAGTTCACCCGCCTGCTCCCGCACCTGAGCAAAGAGGAGCTCTACTGGCGCGTGGACCTGGTGACCGGCGCCCTGACCCACGCCATGTCCGGCTTCGGCATGATCCAGCGGAAAAGCGACGTTCCCGAGCACCAGCATCGCGAGCAGACCGCCCAGCACCTCATCCGCTTCGCTGCCGCAGGCCTCAAGTCGTCCTGAATTCGTTGTTACCCAAATCCCACGGCCGGCGACGGCCGCCAGTCTCACCCTGATGTGTCTCGCACTACGGAGAAGCCAATGACTGCAACACCACTACGTATCCGCAAGGCGGCGGTGCTCGGCGCCGGCGTCATGGGCGCGCAGATCGCTGCGCACCTGACCAATGCCGGTGTCGAAACCGTGCTGTTCGACCTTGCGGCCAAGGACGGTCCCAAGAGCGGCATTGCGCTGAAGGCCATCGCCAATCTGCAGAAGCTGTCGCCGGCCCCGCTGGCCGACAAGAACCTCGCCGGCGCGATCATCCCCGCCAACTACGACGAGGACCTGAATCACCTCAAGGACGTCGACCTGGTGATCGAGGCCATCGCCGAGCGGATGGACTGGAAGCTGGATCTGTACAAGAAGATCGCTTCACACCTGTCGCCGACCGCCGTGATCGCCTCCAACACCTCCGGCCTGTCGATCAACAGCCTGGCCGAGGCGCTGCCCGAAGAGATGCGCCATCGCTTCAGTGGCGTGCACTTCTTCAACCCGCCGCGCTACATGCACCTGGTCGAGCTGATTCCGACCCGCCTGACCGACAGGAACGTGCTGGAAGGCCTCGAGGCATTCCTCACCACCGCGCTCGGCAAGGGCGTGGTGTATGCCAAGGACACCCCGAACTTCATCGGCAACCGCATCGGCGTGTTCTCGATGCTGGCCACCATGCACCACACGCAGCAGTTCGGCCTCGGCTTCGACGTGGTCGATGCGCTGACCGGTCCGGCCGTGGGTCGACCCAAGAGCGCCACCTACCGCACCGCCGACGTGGTGGGCCTGGACACCATGGCGCACGTGATCAAGACCATGGCCGACACGCTGGCTGACGATCCGTGGCATTCGTACTTCAAGGCGCCGGTGTGGCTCTCCGCCCTGATCGAAAAGGGCGCGCTGGGCCAGAAGACCGGCGCGGGCTTCTACCGCAAGGCCGGCAAGGACATCGTCGTCATCGACGTCGCCAAGCAGGACTATCGCCCGTCCGAGCAGAAGGCGTCCGACGAAGTGGCCGCCATCCTGGCCATCAAGGACCCCGCCGAGAAGTTCGGCAAGCTGCGCGCGTCCGGCGACCCGCAGGCGCAATTCCTGTGGGCGACCTTCCGCGACCTGTTCCACTACACCGCCTATCACCTGGCCGACATCGCCGACACCGCGCGTGACGTCGACTTCGCCATCCGCTGGGGCTACGGCTGGAAGCTCGGCCCGTTCGAGACCTGGCAGGCTGCCGGCTGGCAGCAGGTGGCCGGCTGGATTGCCGAAGACATCGCCGCCGGCAAGGCCATGAGCAAGGCGCCGCTGCCGGCGTGGGTTACCGACGGCCGCAACGGCGTGCACGGCAAGGACGGTTCCTGGTCCGCCGCCGAAGGCAAGAACAAGCCGCGCTCGCAGCACCCGGTCTACCAGCGCCAGCTGTTCCCCGATCCGATCCTGGGCGAGAAATTCGACCAGGGCAGCACGGTGTGGGAGAACGACGGCGTGCGCCTGTGGACGCTGGGCGACGACGGCGTCGGCATCATCTCGTTCAAGACCAAGATGAACACGGTCAACGACTACGTGCTCGACGGCGTGCAGCAGGCGATCGACGTCGCCGAGCAAAAGCTGAAGGCCGTGGTGATCTGGCAGACCAGCGAGCCGTTCTCGGCCGGCGCGGACCTGAAGGGCGCGTTGGGCCTGCTGCAGGCCGGCAAGTTCGACGACTTCGGGAAGATGGTCGCCAACTTCCAGGCCACCAGCATGCGCATCAAGCATTCGCTGGTGCCGGTGGTGTCGGCTGTGCGTGGCCTCGCCCTCGGCGGCGGCTGCGAGTTCCAGATGCACTCGGCCCGCACCGTGGCCGCGCTGGAAAGCTATATCGGCCTGGTCGAGGCCGGCGTCGGCCTGCTGCCGGCCGGTGGCGGCCTGCATGAGCTGGCGATCCGCGCTGCCAAGGCGAACCCGGAAGATCCGTTCGAGGCACTGAAGAAGGTGTTCGAGACGGTCGCGATGGCGAAGGTGTCTGCCAGCGCGATGGAAGCGAAGCAGCTGGGCCTGCTGCGCGACAGCGACGTCGTGGTGTTCAACGCCTACGAGCTGCTGTACGTGGCCAAGAAGGTCGCGCTGTCGCTGGCCGAAAGCGGCTGGCGCCCGCCGATGATGAATCGCAACATCCCGGTCGCCGGCGACGTGGGCACGGCCACGTTCCAGGCATCGCTCGCCAACCTTGCCGAAGGCTATTTCGCCTCGCCGCATGACGTGGCCATCGCCACGCGCATCGCGGACACGCTGTGCGGCGGCAAGATCGAACGCGGTTCGCTGGTGGACGAGGAGTGGCTGCTCCAGCTCGAGCGCAAGCACTTCGTGGAGCTGGCCAGGACGGAGAAGACGCAGGCCCGCATCGCGCACACCATGACCACGGGCAAGCCATTGAGGAACTGACACGCTCGTCGTCCCTGCGCAAGCAGGGACCCAGCGACTTCGCTTTACGCCAACGACACTGGATCCCTGCTTGCGCAGGGATGACGATCAAAACCAACAGCGTCGCCGCGAATCACGCGCGACGCCACGGAGTAAAACCATGACCAAGCAAGTGCAAGACGCCTATATCGTCGCCGCCACCCGCACGCCGGTCGGCAAGGCGCCGCGCGGCGTGTTCCGCAACACCCGTCCGGACGACATGCTCGCCCACGTGATCCGCGCCGTGATGGCGCAGGCGCCGGGCATCGATCCGCATCGCATCGAAGACGTCATCGTCGGCTGCGCCATGCCGGAAGCCGAGCAGGGCATGAATGTGGCCCGCATCGGCGCGCTGCTGGCCGGCCTGCCCTACACCGTGCCGGGTGTCACCATCAATCGCTTCTGCTCGTCCGGTGTGCAGGCCATCGCCATGGCCGCCGACCGCATCCAGCTCGGCGTGGCCGACCTCATGATCGCGGCCGGCACCGAGAGCATGAGCATGGTGCCGATGATGGGCCACAAGATCGCGATGAACCCGGCCATCTTCGCCAACGACGAAGACCGCGCCATCGCCTACGGCATGGGCATCACCGCCGAGAAGGTGGCCGAGCAGTGGAAGGTCACCCGCGAGCAGCAGGACGCCTTCGCCGTGGAAAGCCACCGTCGCGCGCTGGCCGCCATCGCCGCCGGCGAGTTCAAGGAGGAGATCACCCCGTTCCAGCTGGATGACCACTATCCCGACCTCGCCACCCGCGGCATCAAGACCGACAGCCGCGTGATCGACACCGACGAAGGCCCGCGCGCCGGCACCACGCTGGACGTGCTCGGCAAGCTGCGCACGGTGTTCCGCAACGACAAGTTCGGCGGCAGCGTGACGGCCGGCAACTCTTCGCAGATGTCCGACGGCGCCGGCGCCCTGCTGCTGGCCAGCGAAAAGGCCATCAAGGAGTTCAACCTCACCCCGATCGCCCGCTTCGTGGGCTACTCGGTGGCGGGCGTGAAGCCGGAGATCATGGGCATCGGCCCGAAGGAAGCGATCCCGAAGGCGCTCAAGCAGGTCGGCCTCAGCAAGGACCAGCTGGACTGGATCGAGCTCAACGAGGCGTTCGCTGCGCAGGCGCTGGCGGTGATCGGCGATCTCGGCCTGGACCCGAGCAAGGTGAACCCGCTGGGCGGCGCCATTGCGCTGGGCCACCCGCTGGGCGCCACTGGTGCGATCCGCGCCGCCACGCTGATCCACGGCATGCGCCGTCGCAAGCAGAAATACGGCATGGTGACCATGTGCATCGGCACCGGCATGGGTGCGGCAGGCGTGTTCGAAGCGCTCTGATCGTCCGCAACCGGCGACAAACGGAAACGGCGCCGTAGCGATACGGCGCCGTTTTTTGTGATGACGCGACAGTACACGACCGCCATGCGCCGCCCCCTCAACGTCATTGCTGCGAGGTGCTCTTCAATGGCTGAAAAGCTGGTCAAGCAAGGTCCAGCGTCTTCGCTCGCATCGAGGAAAAGTCACTGGATTCCTGCTTTCGCGGGAATGACGGTCTTGTTGAGGGGCGCCGCCACTCGTCGGTTCGCCCCGCCCTTTGAGCTCGAGGCTCCGCATCAACTCAGCGCCGCAATCTGCCTTGCCACATAGAGGGTCAGGAAGATCGCCATCAGCACCAGCAGCACGGCCATGCCGCGCGCCGTCCACGAGTCGCCGTACATCGAGGACCCGGATGCCTCGATGGCCTTTCGATTGCGGTAAAAGCGCGCCGTCGCGCCCGCCACCATCAACGCCCCCACCAGCAGCAGGCCCAGGCCCAGCCATTGCGACGCACGCGTGTGCAGGCCCTCGGTCACTCCGACGGCCGCACGCGACGCGACGAGCAGGAAGATGTCGAAGCGTTCCAGCAGGAAGCCGAACGCCATGACCGAGATCGCGGTGCGCACCCAGGCGAGGTAAGTGCGCTCGTTGGCCGAATGATCACTGAAATGGGGTATCACGGCACATCCCTTGGTGAGGACATGGAAACCTGCCGGCGCCATCATGCCACGGCGCGTCTCAGCTGGCCCCGGACAGGTGCCCCCGGCTGCCGCGCTACAATCAGCGGTCTCGCTTCCCGGACGCCCCACGCATGCGCAATCCACTGCAGGAACAGCTACTCAAGGCCGGCCTCGCCAAGAAGGGCAAGGTGGACCAGATCGCGCGCGACCAGGCCAAACAGCGCCAGGGCAAGGCACCGGCGGCCGAGGCTGCCGAAAAGATCGATACCCAGCGCCTGCAGGCGGAACGGGCCGAACGCGATCGCGCCCTGGCCGCCGAGCGCAATGCGCAGGCCCATGCCCGCGAGATCGCCGCCCAGGTGCGCCAGATCATCGAGTCCAACAAGGTCAGGCGCGAGGGCGAGATCAGCTACCGGTTCAGCGATGGCGAAAAGATCCACAGCGTGCTGGTGAACGAGGCACTGCGCACGCAACTGGCCAAGGGCGTGCTGGTGATCGTGCGCGCGGGCGATGGCCATGAACTGCTGCCGCGCGCCGCTGCCGACAAGATTCGCGAACGCGACGCCGCCGTCATCGTGCTGGACCATGGCCAGCCAGCGCAGAGCACGCCGGCGAGCGACGACGACGCGTTCTACAGCCAGTTCAAGGTGCCCGACGACCTGATCTGGTAGGTCCGCAAGAAACGGAGTGCGGGACACGCAGTCCGCGGCTAGCTTCCCCGTGTCACCGCACCGGACTCGCCGACCATGCACGCAAAAACGAGCGCCCCACCAGGCCAGGACATCACCTCGCGCATCGATGCCGTCGACTGGCAGGCCGCCATGTCGGAGCTGGACGCACGCGGCAGCACCGTGCTCCGCGGCCTGCTCGATGGCGGAACCTGTCGCGACATCGCCGCGGGGTACGCCAGCGAGTCGCTGTATCGCAGCCGCGTGGTGATGGCGCGCCATGGCTTTGGCCTGGGCGAATACCAGTACTTTCGCTATCCCCTGCCCGCTCCCGTGCAGCAACTGCGCAGCGGCCTCTATCCACGCCTGGTGGCGCTGGCCAACGACTGGAATGCCCGCATGGGCCTCGAGGTGCGTTATCCGGCCACCCATGCCGCCTTCCTGGCCCGCTGCCATGACGCCGGCCAGACGCGGCCCACTCCGTTGTTGCTGCAGTACGGCGCCGGCGACTACAACTGCCTGCATCAGGATCTCTATGGCGAGCACGTGTTCCCGCTGCAGGTGGCGATCCTGCTGTCCGAGCCGGACCGCGATTTCAGTGGCGGCGAATTCGTGCTCACCGAGCAGCGCCCGCGCATGCAGTCGCGCGCCGAGGTGGTGGCCCTGCGCCAGGGCGACGCGGTGGTCTTCGCCGTCAACCAGCGCCCGGTCAACGGCAGCCGGGGTTCGTACCGGGTGACCATGCGCCATGGCGTGAGCCGCGTGCGCGCTGGCCAGCGCCATACGCTGGGCATCATCTTCCACGACGCCGCGTAGGCGCCCCGTCGTACGCCGGGCGACGATTCCTTTAGGATGACTCCCTTCGTACCCCGAAAGGATCGTGCCGCCCATGCAGACCCACGAACCGACTGCCGTGACCGGCTTGCCGGAACATCACCTGCAGCGAAACCTGCGCAACCGCCACCTGCAGCTGATCGCCATCGGCGGTGCGATCGGTACCGGCCTGTTCATGGGTTCGGGCAAGACCATCAGCCTGGCCGGCCCTTCGGTGATCTTTGCCTACGCGATCATCGGCAGCGTGTTGTTCTTCATGATGCGGGCGATGGGCGAGCTGCTGCTGTCCAACCTGCACTACAAGTCCTTCGTCGACTTCAACTACGACCTGCTCGGGCCCTGCGCGGGCTTCTTCACCGGCTGGACCTACTGGTTCTGCTGGGTCGTCACCGGCATCGCCGACGTGGCGGCCATCACCGGCTACATCCAGTTCTGGGCGCCGCATGTGCCGCTGTGGCTGCCTGGATCGGCCTGCATCCTCCTGCTGCTGGGCCTCAACCTGCTGACCGTGAAGCTGTTCGGCGAAATGGAGTTCTGGTTCGCGCTGGTGAAGATCGTGGCCATCGTCGCGCTCATCGCCGTGGGCATCGTGCTGATTGCCATCGGCTTCACCTCGCCGACCGGCGCCAGGGCGGCGGTGTCCAATCTCTGGGCCAACGGCGGCTGGTTCCCACACGGCGGCGCAGGCTTCATGGCGGCATTCCAGATCGCGGTGTTTGCCTTCGTGGGGATCGAGCTGGTGGGCACCGCATCGGCCGAGGCGCGCGATCCTGAAAAGACCTTGCCCAAGGCGATCAACTCCATTCCCATCCGCGTGATCGTGTTCTACGTGCTCGCCCTGCTGGTGATCATGACGGTCACGCCATGGAACCAGGTGGCGCCCGATCGCAGCCCGTTCGTGAACCTGTTCATGCTGATCGGCATTCCGATCGCCGCCAGCCTGATCAACTTCGTGGTGCTGACCTCGGCAACGTCCTCCGCCAACAGCGGCATCTATTCGACCGGACGCATGCTCTACGGTCTCTCGGCAGGCAGGCTCGGCCCGAAGCCGTTCGCCAGGCTGAGCAACAACAACGTGCCGGCCAACGGCCTGGCTTACTCCTGTTTCCTGCTCTTCATCGGCGTGTTCCTGCTCTACCAGGAAGGCGACGTCATGAAGGTCTTCACCATCGTCACCACGATCTCCAGCATCTGCTTCATCTTCGTGTGGTCGCTGATCATGATCGCCTACATGCGCTACCGGAAGCTGCATCCGGAACGCCACGCCACCTCGATCTTCAAGATGCCCGGCGGCGTGGCCATGTGCTGGCTGGTGCTCGCCTTCTTCACCTTCGTGCTGTGGGTGTTCGCGCAGAAGCAGGACACCCTGCAGGGCCTGATCTACACGCCGATCTGGTTCGTCTGCCTGGGGCTTTGTTATCCGTTCTATCGCCGGCAGGCGATCGAGCATCGCAAGGAGACGCATTGACGGTGCGACGCACGGCGGCGCGAGGCCCAGGCCCGCGCCGCCACGGTCGAAGCAGGGCCTGCATCACAGGCATTAAAAAACGGCCGCGAGGGCCGTTTTTTTGTGAATGGCGATGCTTCCATCCACTGAATCTGGAGCGGGAAACGAGACTCGAACTCGCGACCCCGACCTTGGCAAGGTCGTGCTCTACCAACTGAGCTATTCCCGCATCGGAGTCGCGCATTTTAGCGGCTAAAAAACCGCCGTCAAGCCTCGGTCACGAAATTCATTCATCGTCGCGCCACGGGGGCTGCGGGCCGTCGCCGCGCAGGCTGGGCCACGCCGCGCGCAGGTAGTAGAGGCCCGACCAGATGGTGAGGATGCCGGCGATCACCAGCAACGCCTCGCCAATGTGATACAGCCGCAAGGCCTCGGCGCTCTTCTCGTGCTGCACGATCAGCACGACCAGCGCCACCATCTGCATGACCGTCTTGAGCTTGCCGATGAAAGCCACCTTGACCGTGGCGCGCATGCCGATCTCGGCCATCCATTCCCGCAGGGCCGAGACGCTGATCTCACGCCCCACGATCACCGCCGCGGTCACCGCCATCACGATCCCCGGCCAGCCGCCACGATGCGATTCCACCAGCAGGAACAGCGTCACCGCCACCATCAGCTTGTCCGCCACCGGGTCGAGGAACGCGCCGAAGGCCGAAGTGAGGTTCAGGCGGCGCGCCAGGTAGCCATCGAGCCAGTCGGTAATCGCCGCGAGCAGGAATACGATCGCGGCCGTGATGTTGTGCCCCGGAAACTGCCAATAGAAGACCAGCACCATGACCGGCAGCAACAGCACGCGGAACAGTGTGAGCCAGGTCGGCAGATTGATGCGCATAAATCCTTTCCGGGTGGGTTCTTGCCAGTGACGGGACCGCGTGGCCGCCGGCTAGCCGTGCAGCACAGCATAAATGCGTTCGGCCAGGCCGCGATCAATCCCCTTCACCTGCATCAATTCCTCCACGCCCGCCGCTTCCACACCGGCCAGGCCGCCGAAGGCCTTGAGCAGGGCCGAGCGCCGCCGCGCTCCGATGCCCGGCACGTCTTCCAGCACGCTGCGCTCACGCGCCTTCTCGCGGCGCTTGCGATGGCCGCTGATGGCGAAACGGTGTGCTTCGTCGCGCACCGCCGCGACCAGGTGCAGGGCCGGCGACGCCGGCCCCGGATGCAGGTTGCGGCCGGAGTCGGCCAGGATCAGGGTCTCTTCGCCGGCACGACGACCCGGTCCCTTCGCCACGCCGACCACATGGATGCCATTGACGCCAAGCTCCCTGAGCACATCCAGCGCCTGCGCCACCTGGCCGCTGCCACCATCGATCAGCAGTACATCCGGGCTGGCACCCTCGCCTTCGGCGACCTTGCGGAACCGCCTCACCAGCGCCTGATGCATGGCCGCGTAATCGTCGCCCGGCGTGATGCCGTTGATGTTGAAGCGGCGGTAATGCGACTTCTCCGGACCTTCCGGACCGAACACCACGCAGGAGGCGACCGTCAGCTCGCCCTGCGTATGACTGATGTCGAAACACTCGATGCGCCTGGGCAGCTCGTCGAGTTCGAGCAGCTTCTGCAGGTCGTCGAAACGCGCGCCCAGCGTCTGCCGGCTGGCGAGTCGGGCAGTGAGCGAGGCCTGCGCGTTGCGCTCGGCCATCTGCAGGAAGCGCGCCCGTTCGCCGCGAACGCTGGATTTCAGTTCCACTGCGTGGCCGGACTGCTGGGCCAGTACTTCGGCCAGGATCTGCTGGTCGGGCAATACCTCGCCCAGGATCAGCTCGCGTGGCACCGGGCGGTCCAGGTAGTACTGCGCAATGAACTGCGCCAGCACGTCGACGGGATCGGCATCCAGCGGCAGGCGCGGGAAGAAATCACGCGTACCCAGGCTGATGCCGTTGCGGAAGAACAGCACGCTGATGCAGGCCATGCCAGCCTCGATGCGACAGGCCAGCACGTCCATGTCGGCACTCGCGCCCTGCACGTGATGCTCCGCCTGCAGCTTGCGCAGCGCCGCCACCTGGTCGCGCAGTGCAGCCGCCCGCTCGAATTCGAGCGCCTTGCTGGCGTTGTCCATCTCACCCGCCAGTTCGTCGATCACGACGCTGCTGCGGCCGTCGAGGAACATCTCGGCATGGCGCACGTCGCTGCGGTAATCCTCGGTCGTGATCAGCTTCACGCAGGGCGCCGTGCAGCGGCCGATCTGGTGCTGCAGGCAGGGCCGCGAGCGGTTCTTGAAATAGCTGTCCTCGCACTGACGCACCTTGAACAGCTTCTGCATCAGGTTGAGGCTTTCGCGCACGGCAAAGGTGCTCGGATACGGCCCGAAATAACGACCCGGCAGATTGCGGGCACCGCGATGGAAGGCGAGGCGCGGATAGTCTTCGCCGCCGGACAGGTAGATGTACGGATAGCTTTTGTCGTCGCGCAGCAGGATGTTGTATCGCGGCTTGAGCGACTTGATCAGCTGCGACTCGAGCAGCAGCGCCTCGCCTTCGGTGCGCGTCACCGTGATGTCGACGCGCGCGATCTGCGCCACCATCGCGGCGATGCGCGGCTCCATCCGCGGCTTGAGGAAGTAGCTGCCGACGCGCTTTTTCAGGTTGCCGGCCTTGCCGACATAGAGCAGGTCGCCGTCGGCGTCGAAGTACCGATAGACGCCGGGCGATGTGGTGAGGGTCCTGACGAAAGACTTGCCGTCGAAGGCTTGCGGCGGGGGCGAGTGCATCGGTGGATTCTAGCCTCTTCAGCCGCCGCGCAGTCGCGCGATCAGACCATCCACGCCCTGCTCCGCCAGCTGGACTGCCTGCTGGAAACCCGCCGCTTCGCCGAAGTACGGATCGGGAAATTCATGCGGCGACCTCACGACCGCCCACGGCAGGAACAGCTCCGGTCGTGCGCCACGCCCGCCGCGGACCACGTCGAGCGCCTCGAGGTTGTCGCGATCCATGGCCAGCACCCAGTCGTAGCGCAGGAAATCCGCCGACTCCACCTGCCGCGCACGATGCAGCGAAAGGTCATATCCCGCGGCCGCCGCGGCACGCTGCATGCGCGAATCCGCGCCCTTGCCGACATGCCAGTTGCCCGTGCCGCAGGACGCGAGCACCACCTCGAGCCCGGCTTCGGCACAACGCCGACGGGCTACCGCCTCCACCAGCGGCGAGCGGCAGATATTGCCCAGGCAGACGAACAGGATGGAGGTAGTGCGTGCTTGCACAGGCATGGCCGATGGACCCGCATTGGGCGTCCGGGCATTAGTGAGGGCACCGCGACGATGATGCAAGCGCCCAGCGAAGCAAGGCTTCTCCCTGTGGCTACCCGAAGGGAGAGGGGCTCAGGCAACGTCAATCGAAAGAGCCCTTCTCCCGCCGGGAGAAGGTGCCGGTAGGCGGATGAGGGTTCGGGCAGAGCGCGAGACAGCAAGGCCGCGCAAGCCCCGCACCCTCACCGCAACCCCTCTCCCGAAGGGAGAGGGGCTAAAGCAGGCTCCATCGAAGAAACCCTTCTCCCCTCGGGAGAAGGTGCCGGCAGGCGGATGAGGGTTCGGGCGAAGCGCGAGAATGAAAGGCTGCGCAAGCCCCGTACCCTCACCCCAACCCTCTCCCATGGGGAGAGGGGCTAAAGCAACGTCGATCGAAGAAGCCCTTCTCCCATCGGGAGAAGGTGCTGGCAGGCGGATGAGGGTTCGGGCAGAGCGCGAGAATGAAAGGTTGCGCAAGCTCCGTACCCTCACCCCAACCCCTCTCTCCCACAGGGACTACCTTCGGGTCGCCGGCGGGAGAGGGGCTAAGCGAAGCAACCCCTCTCTCCCCCAGGGACTACCTTCCGGTCGCCATGGGGAGAGGGGCCAAGGCAAACGCCGTCGAAGCAACCCTTCGCCCGCGTGAGTCTGGCGATCAGCCCCCGGCAAGCCACTGTTCCGCGCGCTCCAGGTCGGCCTGGGTATCAATACCCGGCGGGAATGGCTCGGGCGTCAGGCGCACGGCAATCGGAAAACCGTGCTCGAGCACGCGCAGTTGCTCCAGCGATTCGGCCTGTTCCAGCGGTGTGCGTGCCAGTTGCGTGTAGCGCTTGAGGAAACCGGCCCGATACGCATAGATGCCAATGTGCCGCAGGAACGGCACGTCAGCCGGCAGCACATTGCGATGCAGGGCGAACGCATCACGTGCCCACGGCAGCGGTGCGCGGCTGAAATACAGGGCCCGGCCCGAGGCCATGCGCACGAGCTTCACCACGTTGGGATCGAACAGTTCGTGCGCTTCGGAGATCGGAGTCGCCAGCGTGGCCACGGGCGCATCGTCCTCGGCCAGGGCACGCGCCACTTCCCGAATGCCCGCGGCCGGCGCAAACGGCTCATCGCCTTGCAGGTTCACCACGATGGCATCGTCGGGCCAGCCGTAGTGCGTGGCGCATTCGGCCAGGCGATCGCTGCCGGAAGCATGGTCGCTGCGCGTCATGCACACGTCCACGCCCTGCCCGGCCAGCGCGTCGGCAATGCGCTGGTCGTCCACCGCGACCACCACCTGTCCCGCGCCGGCCAGCAACGCGCGCTGCGCCACGCGCACCACCATCGGTACGCCGGCAATCTCGCGCAGCGGCTTGGCCGGCAGGCGGGTGGAGCCGTAACGGGCGGGAATGGCGACGATGAACGGCGGGAAATCGGTGGACATGGCGACCTCGGCGTGGAGCACGAAGCCTAACCGCAAGCGGCGCGCCGCACGAGGGCCGCACCGCCCGGGCACGGGGTCAGTCGTGCACCTCGGCCAGCGCAAATCCGCAGCCGTTGGCCAGGGCGAGGAATCCCGGGAACGACGTCGCCACGTTGCTGCAGTCGTTGATGCGCACGGGACCACCGGCGACCAACCCGGCGACCGCAAAACTCATCGCGATGCGGTGGTCGCCATGGCTCTGGATGGTGCCGCCGCCGACGGGGCCGCCGGTGACGGTCGCGCCATCGGGCGTTTCCTCCACCGCCACGCCCAGTGTGCGCAGACCGCTGGCCATCGCCGCCAGGCGATCGGACTCCTTCACGCGCAGCTCGGCCGCGCCGCGCACCACGGTGCGCCCTGTGGCAGCCGCGGCGGCAACGAACAGCGCCGGAAACTCGTCGATCATGTCCGGCACCAGCGACTGCGGGAGTTCGATGCCATGCAGTGGCGCATGCCTGACCACCAGGTCGCCGACGGGTTCACCGCCGCTCTCGTGGGCGTTCTCCACCCGGATGTCCGCCCCCATCAGGCGCAGCGCCTGCAGCAAGCCTGTGCGACGGGGATTGAGGCCCACCGCAGGCAGGTGCAGCAGGGATCCCGGCACGATGCTCGCGGCCACCAGGAAGAACGCCGCCGACGAGAAGTCCGCCGGCACAGCCACGTCGGTGGCACGCAGCGCGTGCCCGCCCGTGATGCGCGCGCGACCAGGTGCAAAATCGATCGGCCAGCCAAACGCGGCCAGCATGCGTTCGGTGTAATCGCGCGTGGGGTGTGGCTCGATTACCTCGGTTTCGCCCTCGGCGTAAAGCCCGGCCAGCAACAGCGCCGACTTCACCTGCGCGCTGGCGACCGGCAAGGTGTAGCGAATGCCATGCAGCGACTGCCCGCCGCGCACGTGCAAGGGCGGCAAGCCCTGCTCGCTGTCGATGCGGGCCCCCATCTGCGCGAGCGGATCGGTCACCCGGCGCATGGGGCGCCTGGAGAGGGATTCGTCGCCGACCAGGGTGCTGTCGAATGCCTGTCCCGCGAGCAGGCCCGCCAGCAAGCGCATGCCGGTGCCTGCGTTGCCGCAATCGAGCGCCTGCGTGGTGCCGCGAAGACCGTGCAGGCCGACGCCGTGCACGCGACGCTCGCCATCGGCCGGCGTCTCGATGCGCACGCCCAGCTGCTGCAGCACCGCGGCGGTGGCGCGGGTGTCCTCGCCTTCGAGGAAACCGCGAATATGCGATGTCCCCTCGGCCAGCGCGCCCAGCATCAGCGCGCGATGCGATACCGATTTGTCGCCGGGCACGCGCACGTTGCCCTGCAGCGCCCGGCCGGTGTGACTGGTCCAGTCAAGTCGACTCACGAAAAATCTCCGGCGGCCGCCCGCGTGGCAACCGCACTCAGGTCAGGGCAACGCCACCGGGTAGGAGCCGAGCACGCGCACCTGGGCCGCCGCCGCCCCCATTTCCTTCATCGCCGCCTGCATCGGCTCGTCGTTGATATGGCCGGACACGTCGATGAAGAATGCGTACTGCCACTTGCCGGAATGCGCGGGGCGCGACTCGATGCGGTTGAGGCTGATGTCGTGCTGCGCAAACGGCTTGAGCAGGTCGTACAGCGCGCCGGGCTTGTCGTTGACCGTGATCAGCAGCGAGGTACGGTCATTGCCGGAAGGCGGAAACAGCGAACGGCCGATCACCAGGAAGCGCGTCGTGTTGTCGGCGCGATCTTCGATCGCCTGCGCCACGGTCTTGAGGCCGTAGACGCGCCCCGCCGTTTCACCGGCTATGGCGCCGGCGTCGTCGGCATGACGCGCCAGGCGTGCCGCTTCGGCATTGCTGCTCACCGCCACGCATTCGACGCCCGGCAGGTTGATGCGCAGCCAGGTCTTGCACTGCTGCAGCGACTGGGCATGCGCATACACGCGCTTGATGTCCTCCAGCCGCCCCTGCAGCGAATGCAGGCACTGGTGCACGCGCAACTCCACCTCGCCGCAAATGGTGGCCTCGGAAGTGAGGAACATGTCCAGCGTCACCTGGATCATGCCCTGCCCGGAATTCTCCACCGGCACCACGCCGAAATCGGCGTGACCCGCGGCCACTTCCTGAAAGACTTCCTCGATGCTGCCCAGCGGCAGGCCATAGGCGGCATGGCCGAAATGCTTGCGCACCGCCTGTTCGCTGAAAGTGCCCTCTGGCCCGAGAAAACCCACCTTCAGGGGATCTTCCTGCGCCAGGCACGACGACATGATTTCGCGGAACAGCCGCACCATCTCCGTGTCGGACAACGGGCCATGGTTGCGATCCACCACCATGCGCAGCACATGTGCCTCGCGCTCCGGGCGGTAATAGTCGATCGCCGACAGCCCCTCGCCCTTGACGCGTGCCACTTCCTGCGCCCACTCGGCCCGCTCGGAAATCAGCTGCTGGATCTGGCGATCGATGGTGTCGATGCGCTCGCGTACATCGGAAAGCGAGGATTTCTTGTCGGTCATGGTTTGGCAGTATGGAAGCAAAGCATTCCAAATATCGGATCAGGGATGGTCCGCGATGTGCGTGCCGCAGCGCAACGGTTTCATCCGTGACGTTTGGCGAAGTCAGCCATGAAGTCGACCAGGGCCCGCACCGCGTCGAGCGGGACCGCGTTGTACAACGATGCGCGCATGCCGCCGATCGCCTTGTGGCCCTTCAGTGCAAGCAGGCCGGCGGCTTCCGACTCCCTGAGGAAATCGGCATCGAGGTTGCCGTCATGCAGCGTGAAAGGCACGTTCGTGCGCGAGCGGGCCGCCGGATCGATGGGGTTGCGGTAGTAGCCGCCGGAGCCATCGATGGCACCGTAGAGCAGCGAGGCCTTGGCATGGTTGCGCTCGCGCATCGCCGCGAGGCCGCCCTGCTGCCTGAGCCACTGGAAGGTCAGCCCGGCGAGATACCAGCCCCAGGTGTTGGGGGTGTTGAGCATGGAATCGTTGGCCGCGTGATCGGCGTAACGGAAGATGCGCGCCATCGGGCGCGAGGCGCGCTCCAGCAGGTCGCGGCGGATGATCAGCACCACCAGGCCGGACGGGCCGATGTTCTTCTGCGCGCCGGCGTAGATCAGGCCGAAGCGGGACACGTCGACCGGACCCGACAGGATGTCGGAGGACATGTCCGCCACCAGCGGCACGTCACCCACGTCGGGGACGTCGTGGAACTCCACGCCATGAATGGTTTCGTTCGGCGTGTAGTGCACGTAGGTCGCGCGCGGATCGAGCTGCCAGGTGTCGCGCGGCGGCAGGCGCAGGTAGTGCTCGCCCTTGCTGCTGGCGGCAAGGTTGACCTTCACGTAGGGCGCCGCTTCGCTCGCGGCCTTTTCGCCCCAGTGGCCGGTGACGATGTAGTCGGCGCGGTCGCCTTCGCCGGCGAGGTTCATCGGGATCTGCGCGAAATGCTGGGTGGCACCGCCCTGCAGGAACAGCACGGCGTAGTTCGCGGGAATGGCGAGCAACTCGCGCAGGTCGGCCTCGGCCTGCTCGGCCAGCCCCACGAACAGCTTGCCGCGATGGGACAACTCCATCACGGAGGCGCCGCAACCCTGCCAGTCGAGGAGTTCGCGCTGCGCACGCTCGAGTACGGCCTGCGGCAGCGCGGCGGGACCGGCGCTGAAATTCCAGAGTCTGCTCACAGACGACGACGCCTTCATCGGAGGGATCGCCGCATTATGCCGCGACGCAGCAACGGAGCGTCAACCCGAACCTGGCCGCCTCCAGATTGCCCGCGCAGGCGCCTCAGAAGCGCACGAGCAAGGCCACGGCGATGCCCAGGGCCAGCACCGCGGCGGTGGCGATCAGCCACCACACTTCCCCGCGGGGGCCGGCGTCTTCTTCGGGCAGATGATCGAAGCTGGGCTCTGGCCGGATGATTTCCGGCTCAGGTTCCAGCCCGGGTGCATCGACGATGAAACGATGCATGGCCAGGCCGATCTGGTCGCCCGGGCGTAGTGCCGCCTGCGTCACGGCCACGCCATTGACGCGCAACGGATAGCGCGCGGATACCTGGCCCGCTTCCAGCAGCAGCTGGCCATCCCGCCAGAACACCGACAGAGAGGCCGCCTCGCCCTGGGGCAGCTCCAGTGGAACCCGGCCCAGCGGACCCAGTTCCAGCTTGTCCTGCAGCGACATCACGCGGCCCGACAGCGGCCCGGCCACCGCGCGCAGCGCCACCGTGCAGCGCCCTTCGGCCGGCACGGTCACGGGCAGGCTGTGCGCCGGCTCCTCATCGGTCCGCAGCAGCATGCGGCAGTCGCCCACGCTGAGGATGTCGCCGGCCCGAAGCAGGGCCTTCTCACGCACCGGCCGCGCGTTCACATAGACGCGCCCGCCCTGCGGCAGCACCTGCAGGACCCAGCCGCGACGATCGAGCTGGATCCGCAAGTGATGTTCGCCGGCCTGCTGGGCCGAGAGGATGAGGTCGTTGTCCGGCGCACTTCCGATGCGCAGCGCAGGGGCATCCCAGTGGAAATCCTCTCGGGCCGAATTGGGAAACTCGATGCGCATCAGTGAGCCAGGCTAGGGACCGCCGGGACTCTAGCAGAAGCGTGCGCACTCTCCGAGCGCATCTGGCTTACCATGGGCGTCTGCAAAATTTTGGAGTCCCGCATGCCCAGGATCGACATCCGCCGCCCCCACCAGCTGACCATCGCGGAGGCCCGCGCCGTGGTCGACCAGGTCGCCTCGCGCATGCAGGAAAAGTTCGGCATGACGGGACAATGGCAGGGCGACACCCTGCGCTTCTCGCGCCCCGGGGTCACCGGCAGCATCGCCGTGACCGGCGATGCCATCCAGGTCACGGCTGAGCTGGGCATGATGCTTACCCCCCTCAAGGGCATGGTCGAACAGGAGATCCGCCGGAAGCTCGACGAGCACTTCGGCTGATGATTCTTTAACCATTCCAACTTTCATGGCATAATCGAACGCTTACGCGGCCATGACGGCCACAATCGCACCCACCGGAACGCATGGCCAAAGACGACGTCATCGAAATGGAAGGCACGGTCCAAGAGACCCTGCCCAACACCATGTTCCGCGTGCAGCTGGAGAACGGCCACGTCATCACGGCCCATATCTCCGGGCGCATGCGCAAGCATTACATCCGAATCCTCACCGGCGACAAGGTGAAGGTGGAGATGACCCCCTACGACCTGACCAAGGGTCGCATCACCTACCGCATGAAGTAACACCCGGGCGTGCCATCACGGCGCGCGGGGGTTATCGAACGGCCAGAATCAGGAAAGGCGGCGCACGATGGCGCCGCCTTTTTGCTTGCCTGCGATTTGGCGAGGCCGGCCGCCGCAGCGGCCAGGCCGCTCAGCTCACCACGGCCGGCAGGGTCTCGGCGGCCTCGGTGCTGACCACCAGTTCGCCGTCGCGCACGCTCAGGCTGACCTTGCCACCCTCGGCCAGCTTGCCGAACAGCAGCTCGTCGGCCAGCGGGCGCTTCACCTTCTCCAGGATCACGCGTGCCATCGGGCGCGCGCCCATCTGCGGGTCGAAACCATGCTCGGCCAGCCAGTGGCGGGCATCGGCATCGACGTCCAGGCTCACATGCTTCTCCGTGAGCTGGGACTCCAGTTCGATCAGGAACTTGTCGACCACGCGCAGGATGTGATCGAAGTCCAGCGCATTGAACTGGATCACGGCGTCCAGGCGGTTGCGGAACTCCGGCGTGAAGGTGCGGCGGATCACTTCCATCGCGTCCATCGAATGATTCTGCTTGACGAAGCCAATGCCGCGACGCGACGCCTGCTGCGCACCGGCATTGGTCGTCATCACCACGACGACGTTCTTGAAGTTGGCCTCGCGACCGTTGGTGTCGGTAAGCACGCCGCGATCCATGATCTGCAGCAGGATGTTGTACACATCCGGATGCGCCTTCTCGATCTCGTCCAGCAGCAGCACCGCGTGGGGATGCTTGGTCACCGCCTCGGTGAGCAGGCCACCCTGGTCGAAGCCGACGTAGCCCGGAGGTGCGCCGACCAGGCGCGAGACCGAATGCGCCTCCATGTACTCGGACATGTCGAAGCGGATCATTTCGATGCCCAGCTGCATCGCCAGCTGCTTGGTCACCTCGGTCTTGCCCACGCCGGTGGGGCCGGCGAGCAGGAAGCAGCCGATCGGCTTGGACGGATCGGCCAGGCCCGAACGGGCCATCTTGATCGACGCGGCGAGCGCCTCGATCGCCGCATCCTGCCCGAACACCACCATCTTGAGGTTGCGTTCGAGGTTCTTCAGCACGTCGCGGTCGGAAGCCGACACCTGCTTGGCCGGGATGCGCGCCATCTTGGCGACGATGTACTCGACCTCGGGCACGTCGACCTTGCCGGTGCGCTGGTCGAGCGGCAGCAGACGCTGGCGTGCGCCGGCCTCGTCGATCACGTCGATGGCCTTGTCCGGCAGCAGGCGGTCGGGAATGTGCTTCACCGACAGGTCCACCGCAGCCTTCAGTGCCTCGTTGGTATAGGCGACGTTGTGGTGTTCCTCAAAGCGCGAGCGCAGGCCCTTGAGGATTTCCAGGCTGTCGGCCACCGTGGGTTCGACCACATCGATCTTCTGGAAGCGACGCGCGAGCGCGCGATCCTTCTCGAAGATGCCGCGGAATTCCTGGAACGTGGTCGAGCCGATGCAGCGCAGTTCACCCGAAGCCAGCATCGGCTTGATCAGGTTGCTGGCATCCATGGTGCCGCCCGAAGCGGAACCGGCGCCGATGATGGTGTGGATCTCGTCGATGAACAGGATCGCGCCCGGCTGCTTCTTGAGCTGGCTGATCACGGCCTTCAGGCGCTTCTCGAAATCGCCGCGGTACTTGGTGCCGGCAACCAGCGCGCCCAGGTCCAGCGACCAGATGGTCGCGTTCTCCAGTACCTCGGGCACGTCGCCGTCGACGATGCGCTTGGCCAGGCCCTCGGCCAGCGCGGTCTTGCCCACGCCGGCCTCGCCGACGTAAAGCGGGTTGTTCTTGCGACGACGGCACAGCACCTGGATGGTGCGCTCGATTTCGTCCTGGCGACCGATCAGCGGATCGATCTTGCCTTCCAGTGCCAGTTCATTGAGGTTGCTGGCGTACTCGCTCAGCGGGTTACCCTTGGGCTCGCCGTCCTCGCCCTCGCGCTCGGTGCCAGGCATGCCCGACGACGGCTCGTCGCCGATCTTGGCGATGCCGTGCGAGATGTAATTGACCACGTCCAGGCGCGTGATCTCCTGCTGGTGCAGGAAGTACACGGCGTGGGAATCCTTCTCGCCGAAGATCGCCACCAGCACGTTGGCACCGGTGACTTCCTTGCGGCCGGACGATTGCACGTGATAGACCGCGCGCTGCAGCACGCGCTGGAAACCCAGCGTGGGCTGGGTGTCACGTTCGTCGCCATGCGGCAGCACGGGCACCGTCTCGGCAATGATCTTTTCAAGTTCGCGCGCGAGCCGCGGCAGATCCACGCCGCAGGCACGCAGGGCGCCTAGCGCCGACTGGTTATCGGTGAGGGCGAGCAGCAGGTGCTCCACCGTCATGAATTCATGACGCTGCTCGCGGGCCTGTTTGTAGCACTGGCCGATGGTGACTTCGAGATCCTTGCTGAACATCCGGACCTTCTCCGCTGTGTGGCAGGGCGGCTATGCCGCGATGGCTACAAAATGGGGGTGCCGGCCACTTGTTCAATCTCTCCGGACAACCCCGTTTCGACAGGCTCTAAAGCTTTTCCATAGTGCACAACAAAGGGTGTTGATGAGCACGTGAATATTCGTTTACCTGGGTTACCTTGGTCTCGGCAACCTCCCGGGTGAACACCCCGCAGACGCCCTTGCCGCGGGTATGGACGTGGAGCATCACCTGCACCGCCCGCTCCTGGTCCAGGTTGAAGAAGCTGCGCAACACCTCGACCACGAAATCCATCGGGGTGAAGTCGTCATTGAGCAGCACCACCTGGAACAGGGGTGGACGAGCCACCTCCGGCCTCGAGGTTTCCAGCGCCAGGCCGTGACCGCTGCCTTGTTCGTGTTCGGGTTCGTGAGCCATGGGTTCTAGCTGAAATATCCTGGGGAAAGTATACCGCCGCGGCCCTGTTGCCGGTCCGCGTCGCCGGGCGACGGGCGCTGCCGGCGGCAGGTTGTCTTCAGGTAATGGCACAATGACGGCTTTTCCAGTGCCGGTTCCGGCGCCATATACCCCCCCATGGCCGATTCCGCTATCACCTCCGTAGAGACAGTCTGGTGCCCGCACGTCACCGTGGCATGCGTGGTGGCGGACGGCGACCGCTTCCTCATGGTCGAAGAGGAAGTGAACGGCCGCCTCGTCTATAACCAGCCAGCAGGCCATTTGGATGACAAGGAAAGCCTGATTTCCGCCGCCGTGCGGGAAACCCTGGAGGAAACCGGCTGGACGGTCGAATTGCAGCACCTGATCGGCATACACCAATGGCGCAGCACCGAGCACGGCGATGGCGTGGTGCGCTTCAGCTTCGCCGCCCGGCCCCTGAGCCATGCACCGGAGCGTCCGCTGGACGAGGGTATCCGCCGCGCCCTGTGGCTGAGCCGGGACGACATCGTGGCCCTCGGCGACCGCCTGCGCAGCCCGCTGGTGCTGATGAGCATCGACGCCTGGCTGGCGGGGCAGCGCTTCCCGCTGAGCGCGATCCGCAGCCTGCTCACCGAGGACCGCTACCCGTGAAGGTGATGCTCGGCATATCAGGTGGCGTGGATTCCTCCGTGGCCGCCCTGTTGCTGCAGGAGGCGGGCCACGAGGTCGAAGGCCTGTTCATGCAGAACTGGGAGGAAGACGACCGCGACGGCCCCTGCACCGCCGACACCGACCGCAAGGACGCCGTGGCGGTGTGCGGCCGGCTCGGCCTGCCCTTCCATGCACGCAACTTCGCCGCGGAATACTGGGACGGCGTGTTCGAGCACTTCCTGGCCGAATACCGCGCCGGCCGGACGCCCAACCCGGACGTCCTGTGCAACCGTGAGATCAAGTTCAAGACGTTCCTGGACGAGGCGCGCGGGCTCGGTGCCGAGAAGATCGCCACCGGCCACTACGCACGCGTGGATTTCCGCGACGGCAAGTTCCGCCTGCTGCGTGCCGTGGATGCCGCCAAGGACCAGACCTATTTCTTGCACGCGCTCGGCCAGGAGCAGCTTGCTGCCACCCTGTTCCCGGTCGGCGAGATCGAAAAGTCACGCGTGCGCGCCATGGCCCGGGAAGCCGCCCTGCCGACGCATGCCAAGAAGGATTCCACCGGCATCTGCTTCATCGGCGAGCGCGATTTCCGCAGCTTCCTCGCCCAGTACATCCCGGCGCAGCCCGGACCCATGCGCACACCGGCCGGCGAGACCGTGGGCGAGCACCAGGGCGTGATGTATTACACCCTGGGCCAGCGTAACGGCCTGGGCATCGGCGGCCGGCATGGCGCCAGCGGGGAAGCCTGGTACGTGGTGGGTAAGGATGTGGCCGCCAACGTGCTCTACGTCGCCCAGGGCGGTGAAAACCACTGGCTGTATTCGCGCCGGCTGCATGCCGGGTCGCCGAGCTGGGTGGCCGGCCAGCCACCCGCTGCGCGCTTCCGCTGCACGGCCAAGAGCCGTTATCGCCAGCACGACCAGGCCTGCGAGGTCATCGTGCGCGAGGATGGCCTGCTGGTCACCTTCGACGAGCCCCAGCGCGCGGTGACGCCAGGCCAGTCGGTGGTTCTCTATGATGGCGAGGCCTGTCTCGGCGGCGCCGTGATCGACCGCACCGACGCGCCGTTCGGCGGCTGGAATGATGCCGTCGTCGCGCCTTCCCCCCTTCCCTGCGAGTCCCTCCCCGGTGCTTGATTCCCTTGCCATGAACGAAGAGCGCGTGCTCGCCCTGGCCGGCCTGTTCCAGGCCACGGCGCTCGCCCAGCAGCTCGCCAACGACGGCCGCTGCGACGACATCGCCATGGCCGCCAGCATGGCCAGCGTGTTTCGCATCGACGCGCCATCCGTGGTGGGTGTCTATGGGGATGTGTCCGGCGTCCGCTACGGCCTGCGCCAGCTGATTGCCCTGCTGGATGAAAACACGCGCGACGTGGCCATCACCCGCATGGCCTTCACCGTCATGAAACTCGAGCGCAGCCTGGCGCGCCGCCCGGAACTGCTCGACCGGCTGCAGCAGGGCATCGTCGCCGCCCAGCGCCAGGTCGAACACTTCGGCCCGGATTCCCCCCAGGTCATCAGCCGGCTGGCCGAGCTGTATGCCAGCACGCTGTCCACGCTCAAGCCGCGCGTGATGGTGACGGGCAATCCGCAACAGTTGCAGCAGCCGGTGGTGGTGCAGAAGGTACGCACCAACCTGTTGGCCGCCGTGCGCTCGGCGGTACTGTGGCGCCAGGTGGGCGGCCGCCAATGGCAGCTGCTGGTGTATCGCCGGCAATGCAGCATGCTGGCGCGCGGACTGTTGACGGGATCGACCCTCAACCATTCCTGAGGGGGACCCGTGCCGGCTAGCCCTCGTCGGCCAGCACCTTCAGGCCCGGACGCTGCCTGGCCAGCTTGCGCAGCAGCCCCGCGAACGCCTGCAGGTCGTTGCTCCACGGCGAGGCTTCGCGCCAGTACAGGGCGATCTCCCGCCCCGGCCCCTGCCCCTTGAACTTCGACAGCACGATGTCCGGCATCGAGGCCAGGCGCTCATGCGCCAGCGCGGGCACCAGCGCGTAGCCGCCACGCAGGCCGACCAGCGCGGCGAGGCTTTCCAGGCTCACGTCCTGCACGTGGCCTCCGCCGAGCACGCCATCGGCATGGCTTTCGGTCATCAGCGTGGCGTCGCTGGCATCCAGCTGCTCCAGCGCCACGCTGCGCTTCCCGGCAAGCGCATGGTCGGCACGCAGCATCACTTCCCAGGGTTCGAAAAACAGCGGCTTCACGGCCACGCCACTGACCGGCGTGACGCGCGGCGCCAGCACGGCGTCCAGCTCGCCTTCGTTCAGGCGACGCAACAGGCCACGCGGCTTGCCTTCGGAAAGACTAAGGCGCGTACCGGGAAAATGCTGCGGAAACGGCTCGATCAGATGCGGCAGCAGGTACGGCCCCAGCGAGGCAGGCACACCCAGGCGCAGTTCGCCGCCGAACGCGACCTCGCCGGCGCGCGCCACCTGTTGCAGGTGTTCGGCCGCGGCCAGCACGGCGTCGATCTGCTCCAGCAGGCGCTGCCCGCCGGCGGTCGGCACCACCCGGCGGCCACCGCGCTCGAACAGGGGTGCGCCCAGCGCCTGCTCGACCTTCTGCACCTGGTGCGACAGCCCCGATGGACTGATGTGCATTGCACGCGCCGCGCTGTTGAAACTGCCGTGGCGGCACACGGCCTGCACCAGCATGAGGTCGCGCAGCGAGACTACCGATAAGTGGGTGGAAATCATCCGTGCAACCTGGCCGTATCGTCGGCAAAGCATAAACGACGAAGCCCGGCACGGGGCCGGGCTTCGCGACGAACGACCTGACGAGGATCAGGCGGTGACGGTGTCGGCCACCTGCTGGTAGTCGGCGATCTGGTCGAAGTTCATGTACTTGTAGATCTTCTCGCCATTGGCGTTGATCACGCCGATGTCGGTCATGTACTCCGCCTTGGTCGGGATGCGACCCAGGCGCGAGCAGATCGCGGCCAGTTCGGCCGAACCCAGGTACACGTTGGAGTTCTTGCCCAGGCGGTTGGGGAAGTTGCGGGTCGAGGTGGAGAACACCGTGGCGCCTTCGCGAACCTGCGCCTGGTTGCCCATGCACAGCGAGCAACCCGGCATTTCCATGCGGGCGCCGGCGGTGCCGAGCACGCCATAGTGGCCTTCCTCGGTCAGCTGCTGCTGGTCCATCTTGGTCGGCGGAGCGACCCACAGCTTGGTCGGGATATCGCGCTTGCCTTCCAGCAGCTTCGACGCGGCGCGGAAATGACCGATATTGGTCATGCACGAGCCGATGAACACTTCGTCGATGGTGGCGCCAGCCACGTCGCTGAGCGTCTTCACGTCGTCCGGGTCGTTCGGGCAGGCCACGATGGGTTCGTGCACGTCGGCCAGGTCGATCTCGATGACCGCGGCGTATTCGGCGTCGGCATCGCGCTCCAGCAACTGCGGGTTGGCGAGCCAGGCTTCCATCGCCTTGATACGGCGCTGCAGGCTGCGCGGATCCTTGTAGCCCTGCGCGATCATGTACTTCAGCAGCGTGATGTTGCTGTTGATGTATTCGATGATCGGCGCCTTGTCCAGGTGCACCGTGCAACCGGCGGCCGAACGCTCGGCCGAGGCATCGGACAGCTCGAACGCCTGCTCCACCTTGAGGTTCGGCAGACCTTCGATCTCGAGGATGCGGCCGGAGAAGATGTTCTTCTTGCCCTGCTTGGCCACGGTGAGCAAACCACTCTTGATCGCGTACAGCGGGATCGCGTTGACCAGGTCACGCAGGGTGACGCCAGGCTGCAGTTCGCCCTTGAAGCGCACCAGCACGGATTCGGGCATGTCCAGCGGCATCACGCCAGTAGCGGCCGCGAAGGCCACCAGGCCCGAGCCGGCCGGGAACGAAATACCGATCGGGAAGCGGGTGTGGCTGTCGCCGCCGGTGCCGACGGTGTCGGGCAGCAGCATGCGGTTGAGCCAGCTGTGGATCACGCCGTCGCCCGGGCGCAGCGAGATGCCACCACGGGTGCTGATGAATTCCGGCAGCGTGTGGTGGGTCTTCACGTCCACCGGCTTCGGATAAGCGGCGGTGTGGCAGAACGACTGCATGACGAGATCCGCCGAGAAGCCGAGGCAAGCCAGGTCCTTCAGCTCGTCGCGGGTCATCGGGCCGGTGGTGTCCTGCGAACCCACCGAGGTCATCTTCGGCTCGCAATACGTGCCCGGGCGCACGCCCTGGCCTTCCGGCAGGCCCACGGCGCGACCGACCATCTTCTGCGCCAGCGTGTAGCCCTTGCCGGTATCGGCCGGCTGCTGCGGCAGGCGGAATAGCGTGGACACCGGCAGGCCCAGCGCTTCGCGCGCCTTGGCGGTGAGGCCGCGGCCGACGATCAGCGGAATGCGGCCACCGGCGCGCACTTCGTCGAACAGCACCTCGGACTTGACCTGGAACTCGGCGATCACTTCACCGTTCTTCAACGCCTTGCCTTCGTACGGACGCAGCTCGACCACGTCGCCCATGTCCATCCCGGACACATCGAGCTCGATCGGCAGCGCGCCGGCGTCTTCCATGGTGTTGTAGAAGATCGGGGCGATCTTGCTGCCCAGGCACACGCCGCCGAAGCGCTTGTTGGGGATGAAGGGGATGTCCTCACCGGTGAACCACAGCACCGAGTTGGTGGCGGACTTGCGGCTGGAACCGGTGCCGACCACGTCGCCCACGTAGGCGATCAGGTGGCCCTTTTCCTTCAGCGATTCGATGAAGGCGATCGGGCCGCGCTTGCCGTCTTCCTCCGGCTGGAACGGTGCGCCGTCGCGCTTGTTCTTCAGCATGGCCAGGGCGTGCAGCGGGATGTCCGGACGCGTGGTGGCATCGGGTGCCGGCGACAGGTCGTCGGTATTGGTCTCGCCCGGCACCTTGAACACGGTGATGGTCAGGCTCGACGGCACTTCTGGCTTGCTGGTGAACCATTCGGCATCGGCCCAGCTCTGCAGCACGGCCCTGGCGTTGGCATTGCCCTGATCGGCCTTTTCCTTCACGTCATGGAAGGCGTCGAACATCAGCAGCGTGTGCTTGAGCGCATTGGCGGCGACGGTGCCGACCTGGGCGTCGTCCAGCAGTTCGATCAGCGGATGGATGTTGTAGCCGCCCAGCATGGTGCCGAGCAGTTCGGTGGCCTTCTCGCGCGAAATCAGTGCGGACTTCTCGGTGCCGAACGCCACGGCCGCCAGGTACGAAGCCTTGACCTTGGCGGCATCATCCACGCCAGCCGGCACGCGGTGGGTGATCAGCTCGACCAGGACGGCTTCTTCGCCGGCGGGCGGGTTCTTCAGCAGCTCGATCAGCTCGGCGGTCTGCTGGGCCGACAGGGGCAGCGGCGGGATACCCAGCGCGGCGCGCTCGGCAACATGTTGGCGATAGGCGTTAAGCATGTGGTCTCTCGTCCGATGAACTACGTGGGAGGCGGCGTCCGACAAGGCGCAAAACCCTGTCTCCATGCCGCTTTGGGGCGGCATGCAAGCCGCTTATTTTGCCAGCCGGGGGGATGCAGCCGCAATGCAAGGCAACGCTTCCGCCAGCGTTCGAAATCTTGCAATGGCCTGGTGCTGGCGTGTCCATGGCCGGCGCTTGCACACTTGGCGGGCTGCCCCAAGCTGTCCTGGCGAGGCCGGGACGATCATTCTTTTGCAATAACGCTCACACTTGCTGTCCTAGGATCAATGGTTCAAGCCGGCCTCGCCGCGCTCGCTCGCCAGACTTACGCAACAGGAGCCCTACCCATGCTGGATTCATTCGCCACCCGCGACACCCTCGATGTCAACGGCAGCCAGTACCAGATCGCCAGCCTGACCAAGCTCGGTCAACGCTTCGACCTCAAGCGCCTGCCCTATTCGCTGAAGATCCTGCTGGAAAACCTGCTGCGCCACGAAGACGGCGTCAACGTGACCTCGAAAGAGATCGAGGCCGTCGCCAACTGGAACGCCAAGGCCGAGCCAGACACCGAGATCTCCTTCATGCCCGCCCGCGTGGTGCTGCAGGATTTCACCGGCGTGCCCTGCGTGGTCGACCTGGCCGCCATGCGCGATGCGGTGGTCAAGCTGGGCGGCAACGCCAACCAGATCAACCCGCTGGCGCCGGCCGAGCTGGTGATCGACCACTCGGTCCAGGTCGACGCCTACGGCTCGGCCTCGGCGCTCGAGCAGAACGTCGAGATCGAATTCCAGCGCAACCAGGAGCGCTACTCGTTCCTGCGCTGGGGCCAGAAGGCCTTCAACAACTTCAAGGTGGTACCGCCGCGCACCGGCATCGTGCATCAGGTCAACCTCGAGCACCTGGCGCGCGTGGTGTTCACCGCCGAAAAGGACGGCCAGTCATGGGCCTATCCGGATACCGTGTTCGGCACCGATTCGCACACCACCATGATCAACGGCGTGGGCGTGCTTGGCTGGGGCGTGGGCGGCATCGAAGCCGAGGCCGCCATGCTGGGCCAGCCGTCGTCGATGCTGATTCCGCAGGTGGTCGGCTTCAAGCTCACCGGCAAGCTGTCCGAGGGCGTCACCGCCACTGACCTGGTGCTCACTGTCACCCAGATGCTGCGCAAGCTCGGCGTGGTGGGCAAGTTCGTGGAATTCTTCGGCGAGGGCCTGCCCCACCTGCCGCTGGCCGATCGCGCGACCATCGGCAACATGGCGCCCGAATACGGTGCCACCTGCGGCATCTTCCCGATCGACCAGGAAGCACTCAATTACCTGCGCCTGTCGGGACGCAGCGAAGCGCAGATCGGCCTGGTCGAGGCCTACGCCAAGGCGCAGGGCCTGTGGCATGACGAAAACACGCCGCACGCCGAGTTCACCACCACGCTGGAGTTGAACCTGGCGGACGTGCGCCCCTCGATGGCCGGCCCGAAGCGCCCGCAGGACCGCGTGTTGCTGGAAGGCGTGCAGAAGAGCTTCCAGGACGCCGTCGGCCCGCTGACCGCGAACCGCAAGCCGCGCAACAACGAAACCACCAACTTCATCAGCGAAGGCGGCACCGCTGCCATCGGCAACCCCGCGAACGACATCACCGACACCGGCGTGCGCGTGGAGAAGGACGGCGCCAGCTTCAAGCTTGGCGATGGCTCGGTGGTCATCGCGGCAATCACCTCATGCACCAACACTTCCAATCCGGCCGTGATGCTCGGGGCGGGCCTGGTCGCCCGGAAGGCGGCCGCCAGGGGACTCAAGTCCCAGCCATGGGTCAAGACCTCGATCGGCCCCGGTTCACTGGTGGTTACCGACTACCTCGAGAAAACCGGCCTGCTGCAGGAGCTGGAGAAGATCGGCTTCTTCATCGTCGGCTACGGCTGCACCACCTGCATCGGCAACTCCGGCCCGTTGCCGGCGGAGATCAGCAAGGGCATCTCCGAAGGCGACCTGGCCGTGGCCTCCGTGCTGTCGGGCAACCGCAACTTCGAAGGCCGCGTGCACCCCGAGGTGAAGATGAACTACCTCGCCTCGCCGCCGCTGGTGGTTGCCTACGCATTGGCCGGCACGCTCGACATCGACCTGACCAGGGATGCGATCGGTACGGGCAGCGACGGCAAGCCCGTGTACCTGAAAGACATCTGGCCGACCAACCAGGAAATCTCCGACACCATCGCCGGCGCGATCAACCCGCAGATGTTCGAAAAAAACTATGCGGACGTGTTCAAGGGCGACTCCCGCTGGAACAAGATCGCCTCCCCGGACGGCGACCTCTACCAGTGGGGCGACTCCACCTATATCAAGAACCCGCCGTACTTCGACGGCATGAGCAAGGAGCCGGGCAGCATCGAGGACATCCACGGTGCGCGCGTGCTCGGCCTGTTCGGCGACTCCATCACGACCGACCACATTTCGCCGGCCGGCTCCATCAAGAAGGACAGCCCGGCCGGTCGCTACCTGATCGGCAAAGGCGTGGACCCGAAGGACTTCAATTCCTACGGCTCGCGTCGCGGCAACGACGATGTGATGGTGCGCGGCACGTTCGCCAACATCCGCATCAAGAACCTGATGCTCAACGGCGTCGAGGGCGGCTACACGCTGCACGTGCCCAGCGGCGAGCAGCTGGCGATCTACGACGCGGCGATGAAGTACAAGGCGGAGAAGACTCCGCTGGTGGTGCTGGCCGGCAAGGAATACGGCACCGGTTCGTCGCGCGACTGGGCGGCCAAGGGCACCCTGCTGCTTGGCGTCAAGGCGGTGATCGCCGAGAGCTTCGAGCGCATCCACCGTTCCAACCTGGTCGGCATGGGCGTGCTCCCCTGCCAGTTCATGGACGGACAGAACGCGCAGTCGCTGGGCCTCACCGGCAAGGAGACCTTCGACATCACCGGCCTCGACGGCGGCGAATCGAAGACCGCGAGGGTCGCCGCCACCACCGCCGACGGCAGCAGGAAGGAGTTCTCGGTGAAGGTGTTGCTGCTCACGCCCAAGGAGCGGGAATTCTTCCGCCACGGCGGCATCCTGCAATACGTGTTGCGCCAGCTCGCGGGCCGCAAGGCCGCCTGAGATGGATGGAAACGCCGCCCGCGGGCGGCATTTCCCTTTCCCGGCGGCTGCGCCAGCCCGCCGGCCACGCCTGCCTGCCGGGTCACCCCGATGAGGCCTACACCTGCCGGGTCCATCTGGCCGAATAACAACGCCACTGTCGCCCCTCGCGGCGCCAGGCGGACTCGACCTGATAAACCCCCGTCTCGGTCGGCAGCCACTTCCCGCCACTGGTCAGCGTGACGGTAAACGTCGCCACATAGCGGTCGCCGCGCTGCTCGACCACGACCGGCCCGGTCAGCGCATGTATCGCCTCGCCGCGGAAATGCGCCGCACGCAGCACGTTCATCAATTGCCTGCGATCGAGCCCCTCGCCATTGCCGTCGAAATCATCGCTGAGCTGGTCACCCAGCGCCGATGCGTCGGCCTGTTCTGCGGCCGAAGCGGCGCGCACGATTGCCTGCCTCACCAACGACTCATCGGGCGCGCGATGGCAGCCGGCCATGGTCGATATTGCAGCGCCGCAAAACAGCAGCGAACCAAGGATTTTCGATGTTTTTCGCATGTTCCGATCTCGTTGCGGCGCGGCTTGCCGCTATACGCAAGCGTATGCTCCAATGCCTTGTCATCATCGTGCCCGAACCGTGCCAATGTCACCCACGGGCCGACCCATACAGGAGCTTTGGATCCAACATGAGCAATGAGCGTCCGTGGCTGGCCAATTACCCGGAAGGCGTTCCGGCACAGATCGACAGCAATCAATACGCCTCGGTGGCCGCCGTCATGGAAGAGGCGTTCGAACGCTTCCGCCAGCGCCCCGCGTTCGCCAACTTCGGCAAAAAGCTCAGTTATGGCCAGATCGATGAAATGAGCGGCCAGTTCGCCGGCTACCTCACCGGCGTGCTCAAGCTCGGCAAGGGCGATCGCATCGCGATCATGATGCCCAACGTGCTGCAGTACCCCATCGCCCTGTTCGGCGCACTGCGCGCCGGCCTGGTGGTGGTCAACACCAACCCGATGTACACCGCGCGCGAACTCAAGCACCAGCTCGAGGACGCCGGCGCCAAGGCCATCGTGGTGCTCGACAATTTCGCCGCGACCTTGCAGCAGGTGGTGGGCGAGACCGAGGTGGAGCACATCGTCACCACCGGCATCGGCGACCTGCTGGGCGCCAAGGGCGCCCTGATCAACTTCGTGCTCAAGCACGTCAAGAAGATGGTGCCGGACTACCACCTGCCCAACGCGCTGCGCTTCCGCGACGCGCTGGCTCAGGGTGCCGCCCATCCGGTGCCGAAGGTGCAGCTCGGCCACGACGATATCGCCTTCCTGCAGTACACCGGTGGCACCACCGGCGTGGCCAAGGGCGCCATGCTCACCCACGGCAACATGGTCGCCAACATGATGCAGGCAGGCGCCTGGATCGGAGGCAATGCCAAGCAGGGCGAAGAGGTCATCATCACTGCGCTGCCGCTGTACCACATCTTTTCGCTCACCGCGAACGGCCTGGTGTTCATGCGCCAGGGCGGCCTGAACTGGCTGATCACCAACCCGCGTGACATGCCCGGCTTCGTCAAGGAACTGAAGAAGTCCGGGTTCACCGCGCTCACCGGCGTCAATACCCTGTTCAACGGCCTGCTCAACACGCCGGGCTTCGCCGAACTCGACTTCTCGCGCCTGCACCTGACCCTGGGCGGCGGCATGGCCGTGCAGCGCGCCGTGGCCGAGCGCTGGAAGAAGGTCACCGGCTGCACCCTGGTCGAAGCTTACGGCCTGACGGAAACCTCGCCGGCCGCATGCATCAACCCGCTGGACCTCAAGGCCTACAACAGCTCGATCGGCCTGCCGATTCCTTCCACGGACGTGGCGATCTGGTCCGAGGACGGCCAGCCGCTTCCGCAGGGTGAGGTGGGTGAGCTGATGGTGCGCGGCCCGCAGGTCATGCGGGGCTACTGGCAGCGTCCGGACGAAACGATCAAGGTGCTTGGCGCCGACGGCTGGCTGCACACCGGCGACATCGCCCGCATGGACGAGAACGGCTACTTCTATATCGTCGACCGCAAGAAGGACATGATCCTGGTGTCCGGCTTCAACGTGTATCCGAACGAAGTCGAGGACGTCGTCATGCAGCATCCGGGCGTGGCCGAGGTCGCCGCGGTCGGCGTCCCGGACGAGCACTCCGGCGAAGTGGTCAAGCTGTTCGTGGTGCGCAAGGACCCGAAGCTGACGGTCGAGGAACTGAAGAAGTTCTGCCACGACAATCTCACCGGCTACAAGCGCCCCAAGATCATCGAGTTCCGCGACTCGCTGCCCAAGAGCAACGTGGGGAAGATCCTGCGCCGCGAACTGCGCGACGAGAAGCGCCCCGCCATCGCCCACGGCTGAGCCTGCCCGGACCGGAAAAGCAGACGCCCGCCTTTTGGCGGGCGTTTTCGTTGGCGCTGGCCGCCGGGCTTATTCGTCGTGCCAGAGCTCGAGGATGTCGGCGTAACCGCCCAGCAGGTTCCACAACGGCACCTGCTTGTCCTCGGGAATCCGCGTGTAGGCAAAGCCGAGGTGGCGCTCCGAGATGCGCGCGACCTGTGCTTCCAGGTGAATATGCAGGTCGTGGCCGAAGATCATGTCCAGGATCCAGCTCTGGCCCACTTCGCCGTGCCAACCCAACGGACGGCGCAGCAGGACTCCCGTCGCCGAGATATCCACCAGCTCGGTGGGATGCGACTCGTCGACACGGCTCATCAGAACCGTAGTCTCGATCCGCATGCGCGCCGGTCGCAATTGCTCCGGGTCGGCGCTGTTCCTGGCGTTGTCTTCCGCTCTGCTCATCCTGCCTCGTCTCCCCGCGCCGGGCGCCCTCGCGCCGCCAGCTTCTTCCTGAACGCACCCCCATCGCCATGATGTGGAGTGTTCCCGCCCAACTTCAATCCTGCCCGCGCGTCCGCAATACACCCGCACGCACCAGGCTCCCCGAGCCAAAACGCGAGTTGATCCTGTCCTGGACCTGGTCGGCCACCCGCTCGCGCGGCGTGGTGCCGAACATGTCCCGCTGCGGTGCCTCGGCAAAGCCGGACAGGCTCACTCCCAACAGGCGCAGACGAGGCTGTCCCTGCTTTTGCCACCAGAATTCTAGCAATCTCCGTGCCACTGCGTGGATCTCGCTGACCGATGCGCTGGGCGTACCCAGCTGGGCCTGCCGGGTATGGGTGACAAACGGCGGCTCGCGCAGTTTCACCGTCACCGTTCGCCCGCTCAGGCCACGATGCCGCGCCTGCGCCGCAATGCGCTCGCAATGGCGCAGCAGCCAGGACTGGGCCAGCGCCAGGTCGGCCACATCCACGTCGAAAGTACGTTCCGCGCCGATGGATTGCTCGACCTGATCGGACTCCACGCGGCGGTCATCTTCGCCGCGCGCGAGTGCCTGCATTGCGCCAGCCTGACGCCCCAGTGCACCGGCCAGACGCAGCGTGTCACATGCTGCCAATTCGCCGATGGTGCGAATGCCCAGTCGATGCAGCGCCTGCTCGGTGACCTTGCCTACCGTCCACAACCGTCCCACCGGCAACGGCGCCAGTTCACCGGCGGCGTTGTGCCGGGTGATGCGGCGGAATCCATCGGGCTTGGAAAGCTCGCATGCCAGCTTGGCCAGCAGCTTGTTCGGGCCCATGCCCACCGAGGCCACCAGCCCGGTGCGCTCGAGAATGCTGTCCTTGATACGGCGTCCGATCACTTCGACCGGACCCAGCAGGCGCAGGCTGGCGCTCACATCCAGGAACGCCTCGTCCAGCGACAAGCCTTCGACCTGCGGAGTCACTTCGTGGAACGCGTTGAACACCTGCGCGGAGACCTCCGCGTAGCGCTCCATGCGAGGCCACAGGTAAATGCCGTCCGGGCACAGCCGCCGGGCCTGGACCGTCGGCATCGCCGAGCGAACCCCGAACCGGCGCGCCTCGTAACTGCAGGTGGACACCACGCCACGTGGGCCCAGGCCACCGACGATCACGGCGGCCCCACGCAACTCGGGCCGGTCGCGCTGCTCCACCGACGCATAGAAGGCGTCCATGTCAACATGGATGATCGAGCGTTCGTCGGGCGGCATGGGCTGCTATTTTGCCGCGAGACGGGATGTTGCGCGCACTGGACTTGCTGCCGTCCAGCGGCTAATCTTGGTCCTGCATGGGTCCAGGAGTGCGCGCACGATCGACCAGGATCGACCGCGACGGCACCCATCCCGATGCACTCAGCCGACCGATTGAAGAGTCAGTGACGCCGGTTTCGTCACGTTCTGGCTTGCGTATTCGTCGTGCCACCGGCACGCCGACATCGCTCAAGGGTCGCTCACGGCCAGCCTGATCGAAACGCCATGCGAGCGATTTCATCATGCATGCCCGTGACGGTGACACCAGGCGCACCGGCGAGGCATCGCGCAGGTTAGCTTTAACGGATTGCCGGCCAGAGGGCGCGATCCGGGCGGGGACATTCCGAAAGCGAATGCCGGTGGGACAGAACATTCCTAACGTGTTGAACGCAACGCAAGCCGTCGTGGGCGGCCAAACGACATGTATTGATGAGCACTGAGCCAGTCGAGCCTCAGGCGGTCGCAGCACCGCAGGACGCGTTTGCGTCGGTACCACAACAGCAGGAAATGCCGCTGGCCATCGTGCGTGGCGAGCCGATGCTGCAGATGCCGCAGGACCTGTACATCCCGCCGGATGCGCTTGAGGTCATCCTGGAGGCGTTCGAAGGGCCGCTGGATCTGCTGCTGTACCTGATCCGACGGCAGAACCTGGACATTCTCGACATCCCTGTCGCCGAGATCACCCGGCAGTACATGGATTACATCGAGATGATGCGCGATGTGATGCGCCTGGAGCTGGCGGCCGAGTACCTGCTGATGGCCGCCATCCTCGGCGAAATCAAGTCGCGGCTGCTGCTGCCGCGGCCGCCGGCCGAGGAAGGCGTGGAGGAGGATCCTCGCGCCGAGCTGGTCAGGCGCTTGCAGGAGTACGAGCGCTTCAAGCGGGCCGCCGAGGACATCGATGCCCTGCCCCGCATGGAACGCGACCTGGCCCCGGCCCATGCCGAGGTCGGCGAGCGCAACGTGATCAAGCTGCCGCCGCCGCTGGACCTGAAGGAACTGCTGCTGGCGCTCAAGGACGTATTGCACCGCGCCGAACTGTTTGGGCACCACGCCATCAAGCGTGAGGCACTCAGCGTTCGCCAGCGCATGGGCGAGCTGCTGAGCAGGCTGGACGACCACCGTTTCCAGCGCTTCGAAACGCTGTTTGACGTGAGCGAAGGACGCCTGGGCGTGGTGGTGACCTTCCTGGCCATGCTGGAGCTGGCCAAGGAGATGCTGGTGGAGATCGTGCAGGAAGAATCCCTGGGACCGATCTACGTAAGAGCCAAGACGGGCAGCGCCGAAGAACCCGTCGAAGAACCCATCGCCGACGAACCGGCCGCTGCCGCCGAATAACGGCAACAGCAATCCGGCGCCCCCAATGAATCCGCACCCGACCTGAGACCATGCAGATCGAGCAACTCAAACCCATCATCGAGGCGGCGCTGCTGGCGACCACGCAGCCGATGACCATCCCCCAGCTGCTGGACCTGTTCAGCGAAGAGGACGAGGTCGGCCGCGAAGAAGTGGCCAGGGCGCTCGAAGCGCTGGCCGAGGATTGCACCGGCCGCGGCGTGGAGCTGCACGAAGTGGCGTCCGGGTTCCGCTACCAGGTGCGCCAGGAAGTGCATCCGTGGATCTCGCGGATGTGGACGGAAAAGCCCAGCCGCTACTCGCGTGCGCTGCTGGAGACGCTGGCCCTGATCGCCTATCGCCAGCCCATCACCCGTCCCGAGATCGAGCAGATCCGCGGCGTGGTGGTCTCATCCAACATCATCAAGACCATGGAAGAGCGCGAATGGATCCGCGTGGTCGGATATCGCGACGTCCCCGGCAAGCCCGCCCTGTTCGGAACCACGCGCGCGTTCCTCGACTACTTCAACCTGAAGTCGCTGGACGAGCTGCCGCCACTGTCCGAAATCCGCGACATGGAAGATCCGCAGATGCGCATCGACCAGGAGCCCCTGCCCGCCCGCATCGTGCGTGACCTGCCGATCGACCCGGACGAAGACGAAGAAACCCTGGTGGTCGCCGGCGGGGAAGCCCCGGCAGCCATCGACGAAAGCCACGACGAGCCGGCCGAGCCCGGCGAGGAAGCCGAGGCGCCCGGACAGGCGATCACCGAAGCCCCCACTGACGAACAAACGCTGGCGATGGAAGTCGCCGCCATTTCCGAACCCGGCGCTGCATCGCACGCCGAGGTACCGACTGACACTGCCGATGAGGCAGCGACCCGCGCGGACGCCACCGATGGCGACGCCACGCAAGACACTGAGGAGTACCGCGCATGACTGCGCCGCAGAAATCCGTATTGACCCTTAAGCGCACGCCGCGCGACGAAGCCGCCGCGGCGCTCGAGGAACGCCTGCACAAGGTGCTGGCCAACGCAGGCCTTGGCTCGCGCCGCATGCTCGAGCAGCGCATCCAGGCCGGCGAAGTGGAATTGAACGGCGCGCCTGCCGGCATTGGCGCCAGCGTCCATGCGGGCGACCGCGTGGTGCTGGACGGCAAGCAGTTCGTCGTCGCCACCGACAACCGCGACGAGACCGAAGTGCTGGTGTTCCACAAGCCCGAAGGCGTGGTGACCACGCGCGAAGACCCCGAGGGCCGCCCGACCGTGTTCGAGCAGCTGCCGCGCCTGAAGGGTGCGCGCTGGGTCGCCGTGGGCCGCCTGGACATCAACACCACCGGCCTGCTGCTGCTTACCACCGACGGCGAACTGGCCAATGCGCTGATGCACCCCAAGAGCGGGCTCGAGCGCGAATACCTGTGCCGCGTGCACGGCGAAGTTCCCGACGAAATGATCGAGAAGCTCAAGGCCGGCGTGGAACTGGAAGACGGCCCCGCGCGCTTCGACGAAATTGCCGTGATCAGCCGCGGCGGCAGCCACAGCTGGTTCCGCGTGGTGATCCGCGAGGGTCGCAACCGCGAAGTGCGCCGCCTGTGGGATTCGCAGGGTTTCCTGGTCAGCCGCCTCAAGCGCATCCGCTATGGCAGCGTCGAGCTGCCGCGCACCCTGCGCCGTGGCGACTGCGAGAACCTTGGCGAGGAAGCGGTCAAGGAGCTGCGCAAGTCCACCGGCCTTGGCGCCCCGCAGCCGGTGCTCACCCTGAGCCCTGTGCTGCACCAGCGTCGTGCGCCGCGCAATGTCACCGAGTATCGCCCCGAACGTGGCGCTACCGGCGGCTGGAGCAGCGCGCACCAGGACGAGGCGCGCGAGTTGCGTGCGTATGACCGCATCCGCGAAGAACCGACGCGTGGCAAGCAGCGCCGTCGTCCCGGCGGCAAGGAAGTGAATGGCAACGTCGCCCGTCCGGAACGCTCGGGCAATGCCATGCCGCGCAAGAACAAGCGCAGCGTCGCTCCCGGCCAGGAGCTGCCGTCGGTGCGCACCTGGTTCGCCGGCGAAAGCCGCGAGGGCGGCCGCGGCGGTGCGGCCACGGGTGCCGGCAATCGCCGTGGCCCCGGGGGCGGCGCCAAGCCGTTTGGCGCACGCTCGGCGGAAGGCGGCAAGCCGTTCGGCGGTCGCGCCGAAGGGCGCAGCAACACGCCTTATGGCGGCTTCGGCGGCGGCAACGCCGGTGGCAACCGCGGCGGCAAGCCCGGTGGGCGCCCCGGCCAGGGCGAGGGGCAAGCGCAGGGTCAGGGTGCTCGCCCGCAAGGTCGTGGCGGCAACCGCCCGCAGGGCCATGGCGGCGGTGGTCGTCCGCACGGTGGCGGCGCAGGCGGCGGTCGCCCGCAGGGCGGCGGCGGGCGCGGCGGCAATCGCCACGGTAATCGCTGAGGCTGCTCGCGCCCATGACGGTACGCATCTACCACAACAGTCGCTGCTCGAAGTCGCGCGCCACGCTGGAGTTGCTCGAGGCACGAGGCGAAGCGTGCGAGGTGGTCAACTACCTCGACACGCCGCCGAGTTCGGCCGAGCTGACGCAGTTGCTGGACATGCTCGGCATGACGCCGCGCGAACTGATGCGCAAGGGTGAGCCCGAATACGCCGAACTGGGCCTGGACAATCCCGCGCTGGACGACACCACGCTGATTGCCGCACTGGTCAGCCATCCGCGGCTGCTGGAGCGTCCGATCGTGGTGGCCAACGGCAAGGCCGCCATCGGGCGGCCGCCGGAAGCGGTGCTGTCGATCCTGTAATGCCCTCTCCCGGCAGGGAGAGGACGCCATGCGTCAGACGTCCAGCGTAAAGCGATCGGCATCCATCCACGCGGGGAAGCGTTCGCGATGGGCCAGCAGCGGCGCCGGATCCAGCGTCACCGTGACCACTTGTTCCTGCGTGCCGAGTTCCAGCAACGGCTCGCCCACCGGATCGAGCACGGCGCTGTCGCCGGCGTAAGGCAGTTCGTTGCCGTCCACGCCGACGCGATTGAGGCCGACCACGTAGCTGAGGTTCTCGATGGCGCGGGCGCGCAGCAAGGTGCGCCATGGCTGCCGGCGCGGCGCCGGCCAGTTCGCCACGAAGATGGCGAGGTCGTAGTCCATGCCGCCGCCCGCCTGCTCGCGACGGCCATTGCGCAGCCACACCGGAAAGCGCAGGTCGTAGCAGACCTGCGGCAGGATGCGCCAACCCTTGAGCTCGACGATCAGGCGTTCGTTGCCGCCGCCGTAGCGCGTATGCTCGCCGGACATGCGGAACAGGTGCCGCTTGTCGTATTGCGCGTAGCTGCCGTCCGGGCGTGCCCAGATCAGGCGGTTGTAGACGACCCCTTCCTCGCGAATCGCCAGGCTGCCGCAGAGCACGGCATCCACCTCGCCGGCCAGCGCGCGCATCCACGCCACGCCTTCGCCATCCATCGTCTCGGCGCTGGCGCGCGTGTCGTTGCTGAAGCCGGACAGGAAAGTTTCCGGCAGCACCACCAGGTCGGTCTGGCCGGCAACGCGACGGACCAGCTCGCCGTAATAGGCCCGATTGGCCGGCGCGTCATGCCAGCGCGTGGCGCCCTGCACCAGGCTCACTTTCAGAGTTTGCATAGACGCTCCGCGGCAGCCTCCATGGTGGCATCGCTCTTGGCGAAGCACAGGCGCAACAAGTGCGTTCCGGGCGCCGTCTCATGGAACGGCGTGAGCGGGATCGCGGCCACGCCGCCTTCCTTGACCAGCCACTCGCAGAAGGCGACGTCGTCCTTGTTGCTGATGGCCGAATAGTCGACCAGCTGGAAATAGCCGCCCGGCACGTCCAGCAGCCTGAATCGCGAGGGCCTGATCAGTTCGCGGAATCGATCGCGCTTGGCCTGGTAGAACGCCGGCAGTTCAAGGTAATGCCCCGGCGCGCTCGCCATGAATTCGGCAAACGCTACCTGCGCCGGGTGGAAGGTGCAGAAGGTGAGGTACTGATGCACCTTGCGAAACTCCGCCGAGAGCGCCCTGGGCGCCACGGCGTAGCCGAGTTTCCAGCCCGTGCAGTGATAGGTCTTGCCGAACGACGACACCACGAAACTGCGGTCGGCCAGTTCCGGATGTCGCAGCACGCTTTCGTGCTGGGCGCCGTCATACACGATGTGCTCGTACACCTCGTCGGAAAGCACGACGATTTCGGTATCGCGCACGATGGTCGCCAGCTCCTCCAGGTCGGCCGCCGACAGCACCGCGCCCGTGGGATTGTGCGGGCTATTGATGAGGATCATGCGCGTCTTTGGCGTCACCGCGTCGCGCACGCGCTGCCAGTCGACCGCAAACGTGGGCGCCACCAGCGGAATATGCACCGCACGCGCGCCCTGAAGCTCGATGGCCGGCTCGTAACTGTCGTAGGCAGGATCGAACACGATCACTTCGTCGCCCGCGCGCACGACCGCGGCGATGGCGGCAAACAAGGCCTCGGTCGCGCCCGATGTGACCGTGACGTCGGTATCGGCGCTGATGCGACGGCCGTACATGCGCTCGGTCTTGATCGCGATCTGCTCGCGCAGCGTGGGCAGGCCGATGCCCGGCGCATACTGGTTGCGACCTTCCGCCATCGCACGGGCAATGGCGTCGCGCAGCGGCTGCGGCGGCTCGAAATCCGGAAAGCCCTGCCCCAGATTCACGGCCTTGTGCTCCAGCGCGAGCTGGCTCATGACGCTGAAGATGGTGGTACCGACTTTGGGAAGCTTCGTATCGATCTGCATGATCCGGATGTCTGGATGGCTAAATGGGTGGGATGCTAGCACGCGTGGCGCCGGCGGGCTGCCGAAGTCAGACGTACTTGGCGCATTGCTCGTGCTTCTCGCGCACGGTGCCCGGCAGCTTCTCGGCCAGGAAATCCACGAACGCGCGCACGCCCGGCAACAGGCCGCGGCGACTGGGATAAACGAAGTGCATGGTGCCCTGGGGCACGCTCCACTCGGGCAGCACGACCTCCAGTTCGCCGCGCGCAATGGCCGGCCCGCACACGAACTCGGGCAGCAGGGTGACTCCGATGCCGCGCTTGGCGCACTCGAGCAACGCGGCGAAATCGCCGCAAATCAGCCGGGGCTGGATATCCACCACCACGCGCTCCCCTTGCGCGTCGAGCAGCTCCCAGCTTTGCGCCCCCTCGTGTTCGCTCATGGTCAGCGCGGGCAATTGGGACAGGTCGGACGGCACCTTGGGATGCCCATGCTGCTTGAGCAGGTCGGGACTGGCCACGGGAAGCACGCGCGACTGACCAAACGTGCGCACGACCAGGGTGGCGTCGGTATCGAGCTTGCTGCGCACGCGGATGGCCACGTCGAAGCCTTCGCCGATGACATCGACGCGGCGGTCGGTGGCCTGCAGGCGGACCTGCATCTTCGGGTGCTGCGTGAGGAACTCCGGCAGCATGTGGCCCACCACGCTCTGCACCAGCGACACCGGGCAACTCACGCGCACCACGCCACGCGGCTCGGAGCGCAGTTCATCGACCGCTTCCTGCGCCGCCCTCGCCTCTTCCAGCACGGCGCGGCAGTGCCCATAGAAGCGCTCACCCACCTCGGTCACCACGAAGCGGCGCGTGGTTCGCTGCAGGAGGCGCACGCCCAGGCGTTCTTCCAACTGGGCGATGCGCTTGCTCAGGCGCGACTTGGGAATGCCCAGCGCGCGTCCCGCCGAGGAAAAGCCTCCGTGCTCCACCACCGCGGCGAAGAAGTACAGGTCATTCAGATCCTGCAGGGCGCCGTCCAACACCGTCATGGTCGTTTCCTCTTGGGAACAATACGTTCAAGTTTACCCGTCTTATCAGCACATTGTCCGATGGGTACCTTAGCGCTGTCGCCGGTCGACCCGGCCCGTCACTGAGGAAATGCCATGAAATTGCTGCATCTCGACGCCAGCGCCCTGGGTAGTCACTCTGTTTCGCGTGGGCTGACCGCTGCCATCGTAGCCCAACTTACCGGTAACGCGGCGGGTACGGACGTCATCTACCACGATCTCGTCGCCAATCCGCTCCCCCACTGGACCCCGGTGGCGGATGCCAATGACCCTGCCACGGTCCTCGGCAGCCAGATGCTGGAAGAGTTCCTCGCCGCCGACGTGGTGGTGGTCGGTGCGCCGATGTACAACTTCTCGATTCCCAGCCAGCTCAAGGCCTGGATCGACCGCATCACCGTCGCGGGCAAGTCGTTCCACTACACCGCCAACGGCCCGGAAGGTCTGGCCAAGGGCAAGCGCGTGATCATCGCCTCGTCCCGCGGCGGCGTGTACAGCGAAGGCAGTGCGGCTGCACCGATGGATTTCCAGGAAACCTACCTGCGCGTCCTGTTCGGCTTCCTTGGCGTGACCGACATCGAGTTCGTGCGCGCCGAAGGCGTGGCGATCAGCGAAGACAACAAGGCCGAGTCGCTCAAGACGGCGCACGCCGCGATCGGCGTGGTCACCCGCAAGGCCGCCTGAGGCACTCCGCTGCCCCTCCCCGCCGGGGCGAGGCAGCGAAACCGGACCAACGCCGCGCGTCACTGCGCGGCGTTTTTCTTTTCGGCGTGGTAGACCGCCTTGCCGTCCACCCAGGTGCTGAGTGGCTTGAGGTCCGCGATCTGTCGCTGGGGCACCGTCATCAGGTCGCCATCCAGCAGCACGAAGTCGGCACGCAGTCCCGGCCTGAGCATGCCGACCTCGTTTTCCATGAAGGCGGCGTAGGCCGCGCCACGGGTGAAGCCCGCCAGCGCCTGGATGCGACTGACCCGCTGGTCCGGCAACCAGCCGCCGGGCGGCTGGCCCTTGAGGTCCTGGCGCGTGACGGCCGCATAGATGCCCAGCATCGGGTTGACCTGTTCGACCGGGAAATCGGAACCGAAGGCCAGCGGCACGCGCTCATGGATAAACCGTTGCCACGCATACGCCCCCTTGAGTCGCTCGGGCCCCAGTCGCTGCTCTGCCCACGGCATGTCCGAGGTGGCGTGGGTGGGCTGCATGGAAGCAATGATGCGCACCTGCGCGAAGCGTGGAATATCGTCAAGCGCCACGATCTGCGCATGCTCGACGCGCCAGCGGTGGTCGCTGTCCGCACCCTCGCCAAGCACGGACTGGTACGTATCGAGCACCATCCGGTTGCCACGGTCGCCAATGGCGTGCGTCGCCACCTGCACATGGCAGCGGTGCGCCTTGTCGACCGCGCTGCGATACGCATCGGGCGACGTCACGAAGATGCCGCGGTTGCCGTGATCGTCGTTGTAATCGGCCAGCAGGGCAGCGCCGCGGCTGCCAAGCGCACCGTCCATGTACAACTTCACCGTGCGCATCTGCAGGCGGCCGGCCGCGTCCGCCCAGTGCCCGCCCTGCGTGCACAACCAGTCGAGCGCCGCGTGGTTGCCGTCGGCCATTTCATACAGGCGCAGCGGAAGCTCGCCAGCCGCGGCCATTTCCTGCAGCACCTTGAAGTCATCCAGGCTGACGCCCGGATCGTGCACGCCGGTCAGGCCTGCCGCCACGGCATCGGCGAAAGCCGCCTTGTACGCCTCGCGGGTTTGTTCGTGCGTCAGCGGCGGCACGGCATTGGCGACCAGGCCTTGCGCACCGTCCACCAGCACGCCGCTGGCCTTCTTGCCCACGCGCATGATGCGCCCGCCGTCCGGCTGCCAGTCGCCGTCGAGCGGTTTGGCGGCATGCTTCATCGCGGCGGAGTTGACCCAGCTGGCGTGGCCATCGATGCGCTCCAGCAGCACCGGACGATCGGGAAACGCCGCATCGAGGTCGGCGGCGGTCGGAAACTGCTTGCCCGCCCAGCGGTTCTGGTCCCAGCCGCGACCGACGAGCCAGGCGTCCCTGGGCAATCTGGCCGCCGCTGCCTTCAGCCGTTCAAGGATCTCGGCTTTCGACGAGGCACCCACCAGGTCCACCTGGATATGGGTCATGCCCAGGCCGAGCATGTGGCCGTGCGCATCGATCAGTCCGGGAATCACCGTGGCACCCCCGGCGTCCACCTTGGTGGCATCCGGATAGCGCTTTTGCAGGTCGGCGGTATCACCTACGGCGAGCAGGCGGCCATCGTCCTTCCACGCCAGCGCGGTGGCCTCGGGGCGCTCTGGGTCCATCGTGTGGACATGTGCGTTGACGAGTAACGAGGTCGCCTGCAAGGGCAGCGCCGCAAGGGCGAGCAAGACGACGGAGGAACAGCGGGGCAACAGGCGCATGGGCGGACCCTGACCGAAAGGTCCCGCGACTTTGCCTAGCCTGGCCGCTTTCGACAAGCCGCCATGCAACACGATGGGGTCGCCCTCCCGGCGCCCCTCGGGCCCCGGCGTGTCCTTACGCCGCCGCGACCAGCGGCATGAGCGGACGGGCGAATTGCGCCAGCCGGATGGTGGATTCCGGGCCAGGCATTTCCACGCACACGGGGCGACCCGAGCGCTGGTGTTCGTCATGCGCCACTTCGCGTGCAAGGCGGATGGCCGGCGTCAGCCGCAGGTCACTGAACAACGACAGACCACTACGGCACACCGACCACTGCCCCTGGGCGGTTTGCTTGAGCGAATAGGTGACCATGTTCCGACCCTGTGAGGAAGAGAAAGCACTCGCACCGCTTGAAGTAGTGGGAGCAAGGCTCACCACGAGGCCCTTGCCGGGCCCATCGAGCATGCACTCGTTCAACTGAGGCGCATATCGGCGCAGCACTGGGTGTTCCGTAGGAAAGCGACTACACCAGCGCGCCCCACCGGCCAGCCCGCATGACGGCTTGCCGTCCGCTTCACGCCGCCTGCATCGACGCTTGCCCTCGCTTAACCGCATGCAAGCGGAGCCTGAACCGGCCCATCCATCACACAGCGGCGCGTCATCGGTGATTAACCGCCATGCCCGCAATTTCGGGGCACCCGGGACGGAGCCATGCCTGATGCCCCATAAAGCAGAAGATCCCCAACGCCGGATGATGCACGCCTTCGACGAACTGGTTCACCTCTATCGCCTGCTGGAGCGCGAAAACGACATGCTTCGCGAGCAGTTGCGCCGGCACTCCGCGGGCGAATTGCAGATACGCGAAACCGAAAGGAGGATGTCTGACCTTCGCGGGCATCGGCCACAGGTCACCCATGACCGCCTGCGCGAACTTCTGACGTCGGACTCGTTCTAGCGTGGGCGGCGCGCAACCCCTTCACTGGCGCTCCACGGCAAGGCCGATCTGCTCCGGATACCCTCGCCCGCGACGCGACAGCTGGTGCACCGGACCATGAAGACGCCTGTCATCGATGGTATTGCCATCACGCACGCCGAACGGATGGTCTATCCGGACGACGGCATTACCAGGCAGGAAGTGGCCGATTACTACGCCGCCATCATGGATCGCTTCCTGCCGCAGGTCGAAGGACGCCCCACCTCGGTCCTGCGCTTTCCGGAAGGCATCGGGCAGCCGGGCTTTTTCCAGAAACATCCCATGCAAGGGCTACGGCACGTGCACTCGATTCGCCTGGTGGAGGCCGACGGTGGCCATGGCGACTACCTGTGCCCGCGCGACGCGCGCGCGGTGATCGAACTGGTGCAGTTCGGCGCGCTCGAATTCCATCCCTGGGCGGCCCGGGCCGATGCGCTGGATGAGGCCGACTACCTGGTGTTCGACCTGGACCCGGCTGTCGATGTGGCGTGGACCACGGTCGTGGCGGCGGCCAGGATGATCGACAAGAAACTCGCGGCCATCGGCTTGCGAAGCTTCGTTCGCACCAGCGGCGGCAAGGGCCTGCACGTGGTCGTGCCCTTGCACTCGTCCTGCGGCTGGAACGATGCCGGGCAATTCGCGCATGCCTTCGCCCGGCAACTGGCAGGCGAGCAGCCGGACGCCTTCACCTCCACCGCGTCGAAGCATGGGCGCGCGGGCCGGATCTTCATCGACTACCTGCGCAACAGCCGCGGAGCCACCAGCGTGGCCTCCTATTCGCTGCGAGGTCGTGCAGGCGCACCCGTGGCCATGCCGTTGCGCTGGAGCGAACTGGGCCGGAGCAGCGGTGGCGACCACTACACACTACGCCCGGCGCGGCGGCGGCTGGCACGGCAAGCGAGTGATCCCTGGGAAGGCTTTGTCGACATGCGCCAGGATCTTCGCGAGGCGGCGCAGCGACTGGGCAAGTGACCTGCCGGAGTCCGCGCGCGACGGCGCGCCATCGCTCCTATCGCACCGGCGTCTCAATGCGGCCGAGTACCGCCGAGACAAAATACTGGTCTTGCAGGCCACGCTTCACCGCGTCGACGAGCTCCTCGCCGGCAGAAGCCTTGAGCACATAACCCCTGCCGATGGAGAGCGCCGCACGTACCAGCGACGGGTCATCGTGCACCGTGATGAAAATGACCGGGAGCCCCGGAAACTCGCGCAAGATTTCCCGGGCGGCCTGCATGCCGTCCATGCCGGGCATGCTGATGTCCGTGACGACGACATCCGGATGCAGGCGCCTGGCCGCCTTGATCAGTGCCTCGCCGTGCCCCACCACGGCAAGCACGTCGAATTCCTCGCTCAGCAGCTCGCGTATCTGCTCGGCGACGGGAGGATGATCCTCGGCCAGGATGACGGTTGCGCGAGCCACGATGCTCCCCGGAAACCGGAAGACTTCCGATGGGGAGCATCCCCGATCGCAAGCTCTTCCGCCACCGAAAGAGAACCCAATTATGGCTACGTAAAACTACCCGTTCCGGGTCCCGAAGCGGTCCTGCCGCTTCAGAACAGCAAGCCGAGGTCCTCGGCGCGCCGCACCAGCTCCAGCGTGGAATGCACGCCGAGCACCTGCATCATGGTGTACTTGTGGGCCTCGACGGTGCGCACCGACAGGCCAAGCTGCAGGGCAATCTGCTTGGAGCGCAGGCCTGACCCCACCAGTCGCAGCACCTGGATCTGCTTGGAGGTCAGGTTCTGCACATCCATCAGCTGGCCGCTGATGTAGCGCGCGCCCAGCGCCGGCGTCACGTAGGTTCCACCCGCCATGACCTGCTGCGCCGCCGAGCGAAGGTCCTCGCCGGCGGAATTCTTCACGATGTAGCCGCTCGCTCCCGCGCGCAGGGCGGCGACCGCAAGCGCCGGCTCGATATGCATGGTCAGGAACACGAACCGGGTGTCGTAGCCAGCCTGGCGGAGCCGCTTGAGCGCGTCCATGCCATTGCACTTGGGCATGTTGATGTCGGCCACCACCAGATCCGGGGCGAACTGCCGAACCGCGTCGACCAGCGCCTCGCCGTCCGCCACGATATCGAGCAGGTCGAAATCATCGTCGAGAATGTGCTGGATGCCTTCGGCCACCATGCGGTGGTCATCGGCAATGATCAGGCTTGGCCGCGTGGCGGCGCGAATGGTCCTAGCGGAATGCATATGCATAGTTCAGTCCCTTTCCCCAAGGTCGAATTCAGCCGATAGCTGCCCCCCAGCAGCTTCGTGCGTTCATCGATGCTCAACAGCCCGAGCCCGCGGTGCCCCTCTTCCTGCGCGGCAAATCCTCTTCCATCGTCCGTGATGGTGAGGTCCACGGATTCGTCGCCCAGCGATAACGCCACTTCGATCCGTTTCGCATCCGCGTGCCTGATCGCGTTGCTCAGCGCCTCCTGCGTCACGCGGTACAGGCACAGCGAAATATCTTCGGAGAGATCCGTGGCCTGCGGCGACACGCGCAGTTCGATCGCCGGGCCGTGCCGCTGCCGTTGCGCCTGGCACAGGCCGGCCAGCGCGGCCGTGAGGCCGGTCTGGCTCAACATGCTGGGATGAAGATCATGTGAAAGATGACGCACGTCTTCGGAGAGCTCGATGAGGTCGTTCTGCAGCTGGCTCACGTCCTGCTTGTTGCACTCCTCCACCTTGCGTCGCAACGCGCTCAGGCGGATCGACGCCACCGCCAGGCGCTGATTGATGTCGTCGTGCAGATCGCGTGCGATGCGGGCCCGTTCCTGTTCCTGCGCGACGATCAGGCGCCCGGCCAGTTCGCGCACCTCGGTGCTGGACATGGACAAGGCCCGCTGCGTCGCACGGCGCTGTTCCACCAGCGCTGCGAGGAACAGCGATGCCGTGGCCATGCCGAGCATCCACAATTGCACGCTGATCGCGGTGGGTTCGGCAGCCGGCTGGGCGAACGGGCCCTCGTGCGCCAGGCTGAGTTCGATGGCCATGCCACCCACCACGAGGTTCACGATGCTTGTTCCCGGGATCTGCGCACGCAAGGCGACATAGATGGCCAATGGCACCGGCGCCATCACCATCAGCGGACGCAAGGTGTCGACGCCACCCAGTTCGCGCCAGGCCACCCACAGCAACAGCAGCGCTACCGTCGTCGTCAGCAGCATGTTCCAGTTGGGCAGCGCGTCGTGCCGCAACGATGAACCGGGGTTGGCCAGGCTGACGATCGCGGGCGTCAGCAGGGCGTAGCCGAGCGCATCGGCCAGGGCGATGTGCATCCAGCTTGGCGAGAGCCAGCCAGGACCGGGCAGCACCCTGGTCAGCTGCGTCATCACCACCGACGTGGCGACCGGCAGCAGCAGCACCGCGACGAGCAGGAAGCTGACCAGGCGCGGGAAGTCTTCGATGGCGCGATCCCGGCGGAAGCTTCCCAGCAGCAGCGCCGCCAGGTTGATCAGCATCAGCACCAGCAGGGTCATCAGCACCGTGCCCGGCATGGGCTGCTGCCACGCTGCTGCCAGTGCCAGCAGGCCGACCAGCCAGCCGGCGCCATAGGCAAACCAGTAGCGCCGCGGCTCGCACAGCAGCGAGGCCAGCAGCAGCGGACCGGGCAGCCAGATCATCTGCGCGTCGCCCTGATGGTTCCACAGGCTGAGCGACACCCAATGCGACACCAGAGCGGCCAGGAACATGCAAACGCCGCGCAGCACATGCGGCCAGGCCCCGCCCGTGTCGTTCCGGCTCATGACTCCCTCATTCGGCGCGGTGTATGGCGTCTGCCCCGGGGAGTCGGCCCCATTGTTGCAACAGCGGCTTCCACGGCCGTGACCGACTCCCCAGTCGCCGCTGATTTCCACACGAAAGACGTCATGTCTTCGTGACGGCTTGCGTAGTTCTACGCAGAACCCGTCTCAGGGACCGCTAAACCCATCGGTATTTTTACTGGAATTTTTTGAGTGAAAGTTCGCTTACGGGAACCGGCCCGAGGCACCAAGCTGGCGCCACGGCGTGATGCCATGCACGAGCGACCGGCAACCGTGGCACCGACGGTTGCCGAGCCTGCGCCCGCTCACGGCATGCCACGGCAACCACACGCAACCGGGACGACTGGCGAGGCCTGACGGGACATTTCGCTCGGACATGAAAACGACCGGCACAAGGGGCAACAAAAGCACGCGCAGGCTTCGGGTGCTGCTCGCCGACGAGCATCGCTGCGTTGCCGAGGGACTGGCCGGCCTGCTGGCCAAGCAGACCGGCTCGGTCACCCTGGTGCATGACGGTGAGGCCTTGATGCGCGTGGCGCTCAGCGGCGAGGTCGACCTGCTGATCACCGATATCGCCCTCGCTCCGTTCAGTGCCCTGCACGCACTGCAGCGGCTGCGCCGACAAGGCTGCCAGGTCCCCGCCATCGTGCTGTCCACCCATAGCGAACCACTCATCGTGCGTGAAGCCATGCAGATGGGCGCCAACGGCTATGTACTCAAACAGTCCAGCAGCAGCGAACTGTATGCCGCCATCGAAGAAGTGGTCGCCGGCAACCAGTTCATCAGCCCGCACCTGATGGCGACGCTGCTGCAGGCGCCCGAAGCCACCCAGCGGCTCACGCGCCGACAGCGCGATGTCATCGCGTGCATGGCCAGGGGACAGCGCACCACGGAAATCGCGACCGAGCTGGGCATTTCGGTGCGCACCGTGGAAAGCCATCGCCAGGCCCTGCTCGGCCTGCTCGGGGTGCACAGCGGCGTGGCGCTCATCCGCGAGGCCGAACGGCTTGGCCTGATCGCGTTCGCACCTTACGGAACCGACGAGACGACGGAGAGCTCTTGACCCTGCATGGACGCCAACCAGGCAGCCCGCTGCTCCCTTCCATTCGCTTTTGCAGGAGTACCACAATGAGCACGCCATCCCTTCGTTGCATCGTGTTTGCCGGCAGTCTCATGGCCGTCGCTGCCTCTGCGCAGCAGCTGCCTGCCGCGTATCCCGCCAATGGGCAGAACAGCAGCCAGCAACAGTCCGACCAGAACGCCTGCATGTCATGGGCACAGACCAACGCCCCGGTGCAGGCCGCCCCGCCGCCGCAGACCGGTCCGGCCGTGGGTGGCGGCCAGCGTGCCAGCGGCGCGGTGCGTGGCGCGGCAGCGGGCGCCGTGATTGGTGGCGTGGCCAATGACGATGCCGGCCATGGGGCCGCGGTTGGCGCGGCGGCAGGTGTGGTGGCCGGCGGCGTGCGCGCACGCTCGCAGCGGCGCGAGCAGAACGCCGCAGCGGCCAACGCGCAGACACAGAACAGCGCGGCCTACAGCCAGGCCTATGCTGCCTGCATGAAGGGCAAGGGCTATTCCGTCAACTGATCCCCTGCCAACGGGGCGCGAGGCGTCATCGCCTTGCGCCCCGTGCGGCATGCCGGATCATTCCGTCGGCTTGACTTCGTTCCAGCTGCTGTCGGGATCGAACAGCTTCATCGCCTTTGCCGCGGCCTCGCCATTCTTGCCTAGGTCTTTCTCGAAGATCTCGCCGTCGTGGCTGATCATGAAGGTCATCACGCCGGTTTCGCCGTAGGTCACCGGCCACGCCACCAGCGCGAATCCAACGGTCATGCGGCCGCCCACGATGTAGTTATAGGCGCCGCCGGGCGCGGACGGTCCCTGCGCGGTGAGGATGCGGTAACGGTATCCGTGATAACCCTCACCCGGCGTCGGGTCGTTGAACTTGGGACCCAGCGGACTTTCCGGCTCGTCGCCGCTCACCGGCCAATACAGTCCATCGTGCTTGCCGGGACTGCTGATGAGGCGCTGCGCGTACTGCAGCACCTTGTCGCCGTCACGATCCGCCGTGGCGTAGTCGCGCTGCGCATCGTAATAGGCCAGCATGGCCTGCTCGGTCGCCAGTTCATTGGCGCCGATGCGACGCGTGCGGATCTCTTCCTTGGCGGCGGCCATGTCGAAGTGCCAGCCGGCGCCTCCCTTGACGATCGGGATGGGCAGCACCCAGTTGTCCTTGCCGACATCCAGATGGGCCCGGCCACTGTCGTCGTCGATGCGATGACCCTCGTCATAGCGCTGCAGGAAGTGATCGACGTCCTCTCGCGGAATGCCTTCCACGGGTATGTAGTCTTTCCAGTGGGCACCCAGCACCGTCGCCAGCGCCCCCTGGTCATTGTCGCGGATGGCTTTCACCAACGCGCTCGCCGCCGCGTCGGCGGTCGGATAGCTGGCCTCCTGTGCCACCGCGGCGGCGGACAGCATCCATCCGCTCGTCCACACCAGGCCAAGAAACCACGTGCGTGCCTTGGACGTGTTGTTCATGGTCAGGCTCCTACTCGACGACGGCCGCCACCGCCGCCCCGACTGGGCGCAGGACGGGACATCTGGTGACCGCCCGAACGCCCGCCGCCGCCGCTACTGCGATTGGTGTTCATGGATCGCTGGCTTGCCTGGCCGCGATTGGCCTGCGAGCGCGCATTGCCGGGCGACTGCATGCCACTGAACGCGTTGTCGCGTGGCGCCGCGGACGGCCGCGAGTTGCCACCCGCGTTGCCGTAGCCGCCGCCCTGGCGGTTGCCGCCGGCCGCGCCCTGCCGGTTGCCTTCGCGATTGCCTGCGCCAGCCCCACCCTGGCGATTGCCCCCACCCTCGAAACCCTGGCCTCCGCCCTGGCGATTGCCGGCACCGGCACCGCCTCCGGGCCGATTCTGCCCTGCGCCCGACTGCCCCGCCGAGCGCCGCGCGACGTCCGACGCCCCGCCCTGCGTGCTGCGATCGAAGCTCTGCATCGCCCGCTGGCGGTTGGCATCGCCGGCCCCTTCGCGACCACGATAACCTTGCCGCTGCTGTGCACCACCCACGCCATTGTCGAAGCGCTGGCGGCTGCCGGAGTCGCGATACGGCGTGCCGCGACGATTGGACGGGTTGTGGTTCCAGCCGACATTGCCGTTGCCGCTGATGCGGTTGCTGGTGTTGATGTTGTTGTAGCGGTTGACGTTGATGTTGACGTTGTTGCTGCCCCAGTTGCAGCCACCCCAGAGGGAGTTCACCGCGGCAATGCCCACGCCGAAGGCCAGGCCGGCGGCGAGGCCCGATGCCACCGGGTATGCATAGCCCACCGGTGGCGGCCAATACGTCGGCGGGTAGGCGGGATAGGGCCAGGCGCCGTAGACCACCGTGGGGTTGTACGACGGCACGTAGACGACCTCGGGATTGGCCGGCTGGATCTCGATGATGGTCGGGCTGGCGGCGGTTGAACCGGCCGGCGCCTGCTGCACGACCACCTTCTGTTGCTCGGTCGACTTGAGGTTGCCCGCTTTCTGCGCTTGCGCGCGCAGGCGTTGCACCGAATTCATCACATCATCGGGCTGCGCCAGGAAGGCATCACCCATGTTCTGTACCCAGTCCGGGTGTTGCTTCATCTGCGCCAGCACCTGCGGGAAAGCGACCAGTGATTGCACGCTGGGATCCCACGACTGGCTGGATACCTGCTTGACCGCAGCGTCACCCTGCGCCTTGGGATTGGCCGCGGACCAGGTCGCCGCTTCCGCCACGTCGCCGGGATAGGTCGTCGCCATGAAGATCTGCGACAGCAATGCATCCGGATACAACGCGACAGGTGCCAGCATCTGGTCCAGCTGCTGGTTGTCGAAAATCTTCTGGCTGCCCTGCGCAGCCTGCGTTGCACCCTGCGCACCCTGCGCACCCTGCGCACTCTGCGCATGTGCCGCGCCCGCCATCCACGCAGGCAGCAATGCGAGACAGAGCACGCAGCATCGCCAGAACCCACCTCGCCTGATCGTCTTCATGGTGCCGCTCCCGTGCAGCGCTTGCGCCCTTGCCAGCTTGCAGCCTGCAGCGGCCGCTTGACCACTGCATTTATGCGGTATCCGCCGTACGTAAAACTACGTAGGCAGCGCCGGGCCCGCGGGTGTCTGCGTAGAATTACGCAGAGCTTCTACGTAATAGTTCGCTGGGCCGAACGCGCTGGCCGGTACACCATAGCCACACCTTTCCACCGGCCCCAGGGTGTCCGCCATGCGTAGCGCTGCCTCCTCGCGTTCTGCCCGTCGTCAAGCCGCGCTGGGCGTGGCCATTGCCACCCTGCTGGCCGCTTCAGCCGTCCAGGCCGACACGCCGGCCGATCCCTGGGACGGCAACTGGCACGGCAGCATCACTCCCTATGGATGGCTGCCCGGCGTCACCGGCGAAACGCGTTATCAGTTGCCCAACAGCGGCGGCGAAGTGACGACCAAATCGGACAACAACGTGCTGAGCAACCTCAGTGGCGCCTTCATGATCGAGGGCGACCTGCGCAAGGGCCAATGGGGCATGTACGCCGACATCGACTGGGTCAAGTTCTCCAACGAGGACGCCCACTTCACCAATATCGGCGGCGACCGCATCGGCGGCAGCGCGAAGCTCGACACGCGCTGGGGTCTCAAGGGCGGCATGGTCAACTTCGCCGGCCTGTACACGCTCGTGCATGGGCCCCAGGGCTATATGGATCTGCTGTTCGGCGTGCGCTATCTCTGGCTCAAGGGCAACCTGAGCTGGAACTTCAACGCCACCGGCAATGGCGGCCGTGTCGACATCTCCAACAGCGGCCACCTGGACAACCAGACCCATGTCACCGATGCCGTGATCGGCATCCGCGGTTACTGGGCACCGTTCAAGGACAGCCATTTCTTCTTCCCCTACTACGCCGACGTGGGCACGGGCGATTCGGACAACACCTATCAGTTCAACGTCGGCGTGGCCTACGCCTTCGACTGGGGCGACATCGCACTCAACTACCGCGACGTGGAGTACCACGAAGGCAGCAACGACAAGTTCCTCAAGAAGGTGCAGCTGAGCGGCCCGTCGATTGCCGTCACCTGGCGCTTCTGACCGGGCGCGGCGCCAGGCCTTGCAGGGTGCGCTCATCGCGACGCGCCTTTCGTTCGCGCCGATCTGGCCGAGCGTGATCCCGGCGAAAACCGTGCTCGTCCATCTGATCGGCCTGCTGATCTGATCCGTCGACGCTCAGCCCGGCGCGGCGTCGATATGCCGAAGCAACAGGCGCGCGCTCTCCCTGCCCTGCCAGTCGTTGATGACCAGTTCGTAGACGGCCCTGAAAGAGCTCGGTGGCGGCGAGCCTTCGTAGGCATTGAACATCACCGCGTCGTGCAGCGAACCGTCGCGCGGATCGCGCAGGCTCAGGCGCAGATGGCGTTCGCCCATGACCTTCCAGCTCGCGCATTCGAACAGGTTGTCGAACACCGGCTCGGGAAATGCCTGTCCCCACGGACCGGCCGCACGCAACTGGCGGGCCAGCTCCAGCGTCGCTGCGCCGACGGGCAGCTCGCCGTCGGTATGCTGCACCGCCTGCAGATGATCTTCGTCGAGCCACTCGCGCGCTATCGTGTCGAAAGCATCAGCAAAACGCGGGTAATCCTCGGTGCGAAGGCTCAGCCCCGCGGCCATCGCGTGCCCGCCGAAACGTTCGATCAGTCCCGGATGGCGCGCGTCGATCATCGCCAGCGCATCGCGAATGTGGAACCCGGCGATCGAGCGCGCCGAGCCGCGCAAGGCGCCCGGCTCGTCCTCGCTGGCCGGCGCAAACGCGACCACCGGCCGATGCAGTCGCTCCTTCAGTTTCGAAGCGACCAGGCCAACCACGCCCGCGTGCCAGCTCGGCTCGAACAGCGCGACGCCCACGGCGTCCGTGGCGGCGGCACGCGCCACCATCACTTCCGCCTCGGCCACCATGGTTGCCTGCAGTTCGCGACGCCCCTGGTTGATCTCGCTCAGCAGCCCGGCATAGTGCCGCGCCTGCATCGCATCATCGGCCAGCAGGCATTCGATGCCGATGCGCATGTCTTCCAGCCGCCCCGCGGCATTCAGGCGGGGTCCGATGGCATAGCCGAGGTCGCTGGCGCACAACGTGGCGAGGCTGCGCTGGCTCGCTTCCACCAGCGCCACCACGCCCGCGGCACCCTGGCCGGCGCGCAGCCGCCTCAGGCCGGCTTCCACCAGTACACGGTTGTTGAAATCCAGCGGCACCAGATCCGCGACCGTCCCCACCGCCACGAGGTCCAGCAGCGTGGAAAGATCCGGTTCGCTACCTGGCGCAAACATGCCCTGCCCACGCAACGCTGCACGCAAGGCCAGCAGCAGGTAGAACATCACGCCGACGCCCGCGAGCGCCTTGCTCGGGAAGTCGTCGCCGGCGAGGTTCGGATTGACCATCGCATCGGCCGCGGGCAATTGCTCGCCGGGCAGATGATGGTCGGTGACGATGACGCGGATGCCGCGCTTGCGCGCCGCCGCCACGCCGGCGATGCTCGCCACGCCGTTGTCGACCGTGACGATCAGCCGTGGCGTGGGTTGCAGCGACTCGACCAGCGCCTCGCTCAGCCCATAGCCGTGGATGAAGCGGTTGGGCACGGCGTAACCGACGTGCCTGGCGCCGAGCATGCGCAAGCCGCGCACGGCCACGGCGGTACCCGTCGCGCCATCGCAGTCGTAGTCGCCGGCAATGACGATGGACCAGTCATCGCGAATGGCTTCGGCCAGCAGCGCCACCGCCTGTTCAAGCCCGCCGAGCTGCTGCGGCGACAGCAGCCTTGCCAGCCGGTACTCGGCCTGCCCGGGAGACAACACGCCGCGTGCGGCGTACACCTGCTGCAACACCGGGTGGACGGCATCGCTCCAGCCGCTGGGCGTGCCCTGCGGCGTGCGGCGGCGAATGCCCACCGGCCTCACGCAGCGCTCCCGCGCCAGAACCGCCAGCGATGCCATGGGCGATGCAGCCAGCGCTCGCCACTGGCAAAGCTCAGTTGCAGCGCCTGTCGTTGCGCCAGTGCCTGGATGCCGGGCCACCAGGTCGTGGCGATCTCGTCGACGGGAAGGTCCTGCAGGTCGAGCAGCCAGCCGGCCATGGCCGTCTTTACGGCCGCGGCCGAACGCGGCAGCACGGCGATGCCCGCATGCTTCGCCAGGGCGCAGAGCAGGACGTCGTCGCCGATCACGCCGCCCAGCGGGGTCTGCACCGCCCCGGGCAATCGCCCGCCACCCCACAGCCACAGGCTGTTGATCGGCGGCAGGCCGCGGGCGCGTCGCTCGGCATTGGCCGGATGCTGGTGCAGCAACACCTGCACTTCATTGAGGATCACCCGCCAGCGGCGGCCATCCGCGCCTTGCGGCAAGTGTTCAAACAGGTCTTCGCCCAGCGCCTGCTCCGGCGCGGCAAACGCCGGCAGTGGCGCGTCATCGGGCAGGCGCACGTGCCAGTGATCGGGCGAGGACACCTCGAGCAGCATGCCGGCCTCTTCGAACACGGGCTTGAGCGGCCCGGCCAGCGCCTGCGCCTCCTCCATGCCCAGCTGCATGCGCCCGCAGGCGAGCAGGCGTACGCCGTTGAGATCCGGCTGCACCCACGCGGGATCGGCGCACAGCCAGCGGCTGCCAGCGGCATCGCCCACCATCATCTCCCGCCGCAATGCCGCCGCCGGCAAGCCCTCTGGCAGCGCAAAGCGATCCGCGAGTCCTCCGAGATAACCCCTTGCACCGCCATCCAGCCGATCGGCCTTGCGCAGCAAGGCGCGCAGTGGATGGCCGGCGTCAAAGCGGGCCAGGTCCGGCAACCAGAGTTCCAGCGGCTTCAGTGCTTGCACGCCCATCGGCCGGCTCACGCCTCCAGCTGCTCGTAGAGTTCAAGCCACTCGCCTTCGAGGGTTTCCTTCTCGCGGCGCAACTCGGTCTGCAGCTGCCCCAGCCGCATCATCTCCGACGTCGGGCCGTTGTAGGTTTCCGGGGCCGCCAGCTTCGCCTCCAGCGTGGCCAGCTCGCCTTCGATGCTGGCGACGCGCGTCTCGATCTTCTTCACGCGCAGGCGCGTGGCCTTTTCGTTGTCGCGTTGCGCGGCGACGCGACGGCGACGCTCGTCCGCCGATTCGACCGGGGCCGCGGGCCTGGCTTCCGCGCCGGCCTTCTTGGCCTTCTTGTTGGTGGCCCCGCGACTGCGCAACCAGCGTGCATAGTCGTCCAGGTCGCCGTCGAAGCCGATCGCCTCGCCGTCGGCCACGCGCCAGAAGCTGTCGCAGACCAGGCCCAGCAGATGGCGATCATGCGACACCAGCACGAGCGCGCCGTCGAATTCGGCCAGCGCATCGGCCAGCGCCTCGCGCATGTCCAGGTCGAGATGATTGGTGGGCTCGTCGAGCAGCAGCAGGTTGGGCTTGTCCCACGCGATCAGCGCCAGCGCGAGACGCGCACGTTCGCCGCCCGAGAAGCCGTCCACCGATTCAAAGGCGCGGTCACCGGCGAAATTCCACGTACCAAGGAAATCGCGCATTGCCTGCGCGCCGACACCCGGTGCCTTGTCCTGCAGGTGATCGAACGGCGAGGCGCCTTCGCGCAGGCTCTCGACCGTGTGCTGCGCGAAGTAGCCGATCTTCAGGTCCTTGTGCGCCTTGCGCTCGCCGCCCAGCGTCGCCAGCTCGCCCACCAGCGTCTTCACCAGGGTGGATTTGCCCGCGCCGTTGGGACCCAGCAGGCCGATGCGCTCGCCCGCCTCGAGCCGGAAGCGCACGTCGTGCAGGATGGTCGTGGCTGGCGCCTGGCCGTCACCCGGGTAGCCGGCGACGACCTCTTCCAGCTGCAGCATCGAGTCCGGCAGGCGGTCAGGCACGGCGAACTGGAAGCGGAATGGTCGCTCGGCGCGCACCGCCTCGGTGCCGGCGAGCTTCTCCAGGCGCTTGACGCGCGACTGCGCCTGCTTGGCCTTGCTTGCCTTGGCCTTGAAGCGATCCACGAACGATTGCAGGTGCGCGCGTTCGGCCTGCTCGCGTTCGTGGGCGATCTGCTGCTGGCGCAGTTGCTCGGCACGCAGGCGTTCAAACGCGCTGTAGTTGCCCGTGTAGAGCTTGGCGCCGCCATCATTGAGATGCAGCGTATGGGTGATGACGCCGTCGAGGAACTCGCGGTCATGCGAGATCACCAGCAGCGTGCCCTGGTAGCGACGCAGCCATTCTTCCAGCCACAACACCGCGTCGAGGTCGAGATGGTTGGTCGGCTCGTCGAGCAGCAGCAATTCGGAGGGCGCCATCAGCGCCCGCGCCAGGTTGAGGCGGACGCGCCAGCCGCCGGAGAACTCCTTGACCGGGACCTCGTGGGTTTCCGGCGCAAAGCCCAGGCCGTGCAGCAGGCGACCCGCGCGGGCCCGGGCGTCGTAGCCGTGCAGTTCCTCGATGCGGTGGTGCGCGCGGGCCATGGCCTCGGAATCGCCCCGCGCCTGTGCGTCCAGTTCGTCGCGCAGCGCCGTGGCGAGCTCCTCGTCGCCGCCCATCACATAGTCGATGGCGGGGTCAGGCAGCGACGGCGTCTCCTGGGCCACCGAGGCCATGCGCAGCTTCGCGGGCAGGTCCAGGTCGCCTGCATCGGCGTCCACCTTGCCCTGCAGCGCCGCGAACAGGCTGGATTTGCCGCAACCGTTGCGCCCGACCACGCCCAGGCGCCAGCCGCTCTGGATCACCAGGTCAATGTCGGAAAGCAGCAGGCGACTACCGCGGCGGAGGGCAAAACGACGAAAGGAGATCATGGGAACAGGTTATCCGGACCGGGCGTCCTGCCGCCCGCAGCCGGCCATGATACCTGCAGCGAATGCCCACCCCATCGCATTCGTTGCAGATTCACGTGGAATAGCCCTGGTAGTTCTGTTAAAACGACGCGGCAACGCCTTGCGCGGAGAGGGGACCCGTGAATAAGTACGGAATCAGCAAGCTCAGCATCAGCCTGTCCATCGTGCTGCTGGCCGCGGTCGGCGCTTCCGCGCCCGCCCCGTCGCACGCCGAAGACGTACTCATCAACCGCGTGCAGCAGGAACAGGGCATGGACCTGCCTTTGCGCGGCATGAGCATGGATCAGGTCGAAAAGAAGTACGGCGCGCCGCAGCGCAAGCTCACCCCGCGGGGTGGCGACAGCGCCAGGCATCCGGTGATCAATCGTTGGGACTACTCCAACTTCATCGTGTACTTCGAGAACAGCCACGTGATCCACGCCGTGCTCAATACGCCGGCGGGCAACAATACCAATCCGGCCTCGGTCAACTGATCGACTGATGCCCTGACGGCGCGGCCCGTGGCGACACGGGCCGCGTTGTCGTTTCCGATGCCCTGCCGTCGCATCGACTACACTTCGCATCCCGCGTGGCCCGCCCCTGGCGCGAGGCCGCTTTCCCCGATGCAAGAGAACTGGCAACGATGACTGACCTGAGCCTGCGCCTACCGGCCGAATGGGAGCCGCAAGCGGCCGTGCTGATCGCCTGGCCGCACGCCGGCACCGACTGGGCCGACCGCCTCGCCGAAGTGGAAACGACCTATGTGGCGCTCGCCGCCGCGGTCACCCGCTTCCAGTCGTTGATCATCGTGGTGGCCGACCACGAACTGCGCATCCGCGTGCAGTCCCTGCTCGGCATCGAGGGCATCGACCTGTCCAGGGTCCGGCTGGTGGAATTGCCCTATGACGACACCTGGCTGCGCGATTCCGGCCCGATCACGCTCCAGGGCGACGGCGGCGCATTCCAGCTGACCGATTTCCGCTTCACCGGCTGGGGCGGCAAGTTCGGCGCCGAGCAGGACGACGCCCTGGTCGCCGGGCTGGTCGGCGAAGGCGTGTTTGGCAAGGCCGCGCACCAGCGCGTGGACTGGGCGCTGGAAGGCGGCGGCATCGAAAGCGATGGCGCCGGCACCGTGCTGACCACCTGGCGTTGCCTGAACCAGCGCCACCCCGAACAGTCGCGCGAGGCGATGAGCCGGATCCTCGCCGACAGCCTGCACGCCCGTCGCGTGCTGTGGCTGGATTACGGCTATCTCGAAGGCGATGACACCGACGCGCACATCGACACGCTGGCGCGTTTCGCGCCGGGCGACCGCATCGTCTATCAGGCCTGCGACGACGCCAGCGACCGCCACTTCGACGAACTCAGGCGCATGGGCGAGGAACTGGCCGCGCTGCGCACGCCCGACGGCCGTCCGTACCAGCTGTACCCGCTGCCCTGGGCACAACCGATCATCGACGAAGGTCGTCGGCTCGCCGCGTCCTATGCGAACTACCTGATCGTCAATGGCGCCGTGCTGGTGCCCGCCTACGGCGATGCCCGTGACGACGAAGCGGCACGCATCATCGGCCAGGCCCATCCGGGCCGCGAGATCGTGCAGGTGCCGTGCCGCCCGCTGATCTGGCAGAACGGCAGCCTGCACTGCATCACCATGCAGTTGCCGGCCGGCATCGTCTGAGCCCACGCCGCACGCTGGAAACGCGCGTGCGGCGGCCCCATGTCGACATCCCCGGGCCGGCGCGAACCGAGCCGGTAGCACCTATCCGCTAGACTGGGCGGACTGCCCTTGCCGGCAGACGCCATCAGAGAACATGCCGATGACCCGCAAGACCCTCAAAGTCGCCCTGCTGCAGGAAACCGATCGCGGCAGCCGCGACGCCAACCTCGACGCCATCGAAGCCGGCCTGCGCGAAGCCGCCGCCCGCGGTGTCGAACTGGTGTTGCTGCAGGAACTGCACAACGGCCCCTATTTTTGCCAGCGCGAGTCGGTGGACGAGTTCGACCTCGCCGAGACGATTCCGGGCCACAGCACGGCGCGCATCGGCAAGCTGGCCGAGGAGCTGAAGCTGGTCGTGGTCGCGTCGCTGTTCGAGAAGCGCGCCACCGGCCTGTACCACAACACCGCCGTGGTGTTCGATCGCTCGGCGGCCATCGCGGGCAAGTACCGCAAGATGCACATCCCGGACGATCCGGCGTTCTACGAAAAGTTCTATTTCACGCCGGGCGACCTGGGCTTCGACCCCATCGATACCTCGGTGGGCCGCCTTGGCGTGCTGGTGTGCTGGGACCAGTGGTATCCGGAGGCCGCCCGCCTGATGGCGCTGGCCGGCGCCGATCTCCTGCTTTATCCCACCGCCATCGGCTGGGACCCGCAGGACGACCAGGCCGAGAAGGACCGCCAGCGCGAGGCATGGGTGACCGTGCAGCGGGGCCACGCGGTGGCCAATGGCCTGCCGCTGTTGTCGTGCAACCGCACGGGTTACGAGGCCGACGCCGCCGGCGTGGGCAACGGCATCCAGTTCTGGGGCACGAGCTTCGTGGCCGGACCGCAGGGCGAATTCCTCGCGCAGGCCGGCACGGACCAGCGCGAATTGCTGGTGGTCGAGGTGGACATGGCGCGCAGCGAGCACGTGCGCCGCATCTGGCCATTCCTGCGCGACCGTCGCATCGATGCCTACGGCGACCTGCTCAAGCGCTTCCGCGACTGATTCGGGCCCGATCGCCGGCGGCGCGGCTTGTACGCCACGCCTGCCATCCCCATGCAGTGATTACTCCGCCACACCGACGCCGCGCATGAGCCTTTCCGATATCGCCGATTCCCTGCCCCCCGTGCTGCGCGACCAGCCGATCGAGCGCGTGACGCGTGGCGGCGTGGAATACGTCGTGCTCGGCACGGCGCACGTATCGCGCACGAGCGTGGAAGCGGTCGATGCCTTGCTGGCGCACGAGCCGTTCGATGCCGTCGCCGTCGAACTGTGCGACAGCCGTGCCCAGGGCATGCGCGATCCGGACGCGTTCAAGCAGATGGACCTGTTCCAGGTGATCCGCCAGGGCAAGGCCGGCATGGTGGCCGCGAGCCTGGTGCTTTCCTCGTTCCAGAAGCGCCTTGCCGAGCAGTACGGCATCCAGCCGGGCGCGGAAATGAAGGCCGCGATGGACGGCGCCGATCAGCGCGCGCTGCCGGTGTGGCTGGTGGACCGCGAAGTCGGCACCACGCTCAAGCGCGCCTGGCACAGCGTCGGTTTCTGGCAGCGCTTCGGCCTGCTCGGCGGACTCATCGCCAGCGTGTTCGAACGCCAGCAGATCGAAGAAGTCGAGATCGAGAAACTCAAGCAAGGCGACATGCTGGAAAGCGCCTTCAGCGAGTTCGCCAGCGAATCGGCGCCGCTCTATCGCAGCCTGATCGCCGAGCGCGATGCCTATATGGCCGCGCGATTGCGCGAACAGGCGGCATCCAGCGGCTTTGCTGCCGGCCGCCGCGTCCTGGTGGTGATCGGCGCCGGCCACCTGAAAGGCCTGTGCGAGCTGCTGCGCACGCAGCAGGACGACCCTTCGACGCTTGCCGGGCAACTGGCGAGCACGCCGCCGAAGGCGCGCTGGCCAAAGTGGCTGGCGATCGGTCTGGTGCTGGCCATCTTCGCGGCCATCGGCTTCGCCTTCCACCGCAACACCACGCTGGGTGCGGCAGCGTTGCGCGACTGGGTGCTCTATACCGGCGGCTTTTCCGCCATCGGCGCGATCATCGCCGGCGCGCACCCGTTGAGCGTGCTTGCGGCCTTCATCGCGGCCCCGATCAAACCGTTCCGCCCCGGCATTCCCTCGGGCGGCATCAGCGCGATGGTGGAAGCCTGGGTGCGCCGCCCACGCGTGGCGGATTTCGACACCCTGCGCGACGACATCGGCCACTGGCGCGGCTGGTGGAGCAACCGCGTGGCACGCACGCTGCTCAACTTCTTCCTGGTAAGCCTCGGCACCATCATCGGCGAATACACCGCCGGCATTCACATCGTGAAGAGCCTGTTCTAAGCACGTGGGAAAGACGGCAAAGTGCCGTCTCGAGGCGAGCACCCGCCCCTCACCCCAACCCTCTCCCCGGAGGGGAGAGGGAGCAGTGGGCGCGCCGCGAAAACCAGCCAAAGCAAAGGCGATGCGTAGCGAGCCCCCGCTTTAAGTCCTCAGCGATTCGGGCGCGTTGCGCAGCGCTACGCAGTATTCGCAGGCACCCTCCCATGAGTGTCGCGTTGGACGCGCCTCGAGCGTGCAAGGCTTATCCCGACACAATGCTGCCAGCCTTTGAGGCCATTCTCTTTGGGTTACTTTTCTTTGACTCCGGGCATCCTGCCCTCCGCCCTTCGGGCCGGCTTCGCCGTTCGCACGCGCTCCTGCGCGTGCGTGGGCCAGCAAGAGAAAAGTGACTCGAGCGCCGGCAGGCGATCGAAACGCCCGCCGCGCAGGCGGCCCGGTCGTCGTATGGCGACAATCGAGCGATACAGAAACTGGCCCCCGGCCGACGCCAGTACCACGAGCAAGGATCAGTGCCTGCCCAGCGCCTCATCCAACACCCCCAGCAACTCCTCGTCGCGATCCAGGCCGTGCTCCCAATACATGACCCCGCCCAGTCCCTTCGCCTTCACGAAATCCACCTTGGCGCGCAGCGACTGCGGGTCCTCGTAACTCACGAAGCTGCGCGTCGCGGCATTCCACAGATACGGCGCCTGCGCCCTGGCATCCCAGTGCCGCACGTAGCCGTTCTTGTCGATGTAGCTGGCCACCAGTTCGCGCCATGACGGATCGCCCGCGTACCTGGCGTACTTCTGCTGCAAACCGTCGTGGGCCGGATCGACGCCGGTGAAGGCACGCCCGTAGAACGCGACGCCAAGATTGAGTTTCCGCGCCGGCACGCCGGCCGCGAGAAACTGCGCCACTGCCTTGTCGCCCGCACGATCCTCCGCGGGAGCGACATCCGACAGGTGCAGTCCCGCGTGATGGCCCGTCGTGGGCGTCAGGCTGTTGTGGAAGTCGTAGGTCATCAGGTTGATCCAGTCGAGCGAGCGCGACACGCGCTGCAGTTCGATGCCCTGCACGAATTCGCTGTCCGCCGCGGCGATGCTCAGCAGGTAGTGGCGTCCGCCATGCGCAGCGCCGAGCCGGTCCAGCCGCGCGCGCAGCGTTTCCAGCAGCAGGCTGAAATTGCGTTTGTCCTCCGGGCGATGGCCGATGCCTGCGCCGGCGAGGGTCGGATATTCCCAGTCCAGATCGACGCCATCGACATCGTGCTGCTCGATCAGCGTGGCCACGCTGTCGGCCATGCGCTGGCGCGAGCTCTCGGCGAGCGCTACATCGGAGAAATGATCGGCGCCCCAGCCCCCGATCGACACCATGACCTTGAGTTCGGGATGGCCCTTGCGCAGGCCGGTCAGGGCCGCCAGCGTCCCGCCGGCGGTCGGGCTGGGGAAGATCACCTCACCGCCGGGCTCGAGACGCGCAAAAGCGTAGTTGACGACGTCCAGCTTGTCGGGGCTCACGTGGGGCAACGGACTGGCATCCAATACGTAGCCGACGATACGCAGGTGCGTGGTGGCCGAGGTCGCCCACGTGTCGGCGCCGCACAAGACCACGCCGGTCGCCAACAGCCACCCGGCAACCCATCGCCATCCGCGTCGACCCGCCGGCGTTCCCGCGATCCGCGTCATGCAAGCTCCCCTTTGTCTGGTCTCACGGCGCTCTCGATGCGGCAGCGCCACGCCATTCCACCATGGTCAGACTTCGCACTGATGAGAATCAGTGGCTTGCGACATGTTGTCCGTTTGTGAATGCAACCACTATACTTCCGCGACTTTTCACCATGTACCCGCCGGAATCGTGGGAATGATCTCGATGACTCGACTGCAATTGCTCGGCCTTACCGTGGCCTCAGCTCTTCTCGCCACTGCCAGCGTGCATGCCGAGGGTGACAAGGCCGCCGGACGGAAACTGATCTACACCTGCAATGGCTGCCACGGCGTGCCGGGCTACTCCAACGCGTACCCGAACTATCCGGTGCCGCGCATTGCCGGTCAGAACCAGCAGTACATCGTCAACGCGTTGCACGGCTACAAGTCGGGCGAGCGCAACCACCCGACGATGACGGCGCAGGCGCAGAGCCTGTCCGACAAGGACATCGACGATGTCGCCGCCTATCTTTCCAGCCTCGCCAAGTAAGCCAAGGACTCTTCCCGCATGAAACGTGCACTCACCCTGCTTTCATTCGGCGCCGTCCTGGCGTTCGCCTCGACCCAGCTCCTGGCCGCCGGCAGCATCGAGAATGGCAAGCAGAAGGCCGCCACCTGCTTCGCCTGCCATGGCACCGATGGCAACGCGGTCGACCCGCAGTACCCGCGCCTCGCCGGCCAGTACAACATGTACCTCCAGCAGGCGCTGCACGAGTACAAGAGCGGTCAGCGCAGCAACCCGATCATGAAGGGCTTCGTCGCCACCCTGTCCGAACAGGACATCGAGGACGTCGCTGCCTACTTCTCCAGCCAGCCGACCAAACTCGACACGCTGCAGGGTCATATCCAGGGCGACAAGTAAGCGCCGCCCGGCTCGCCGTAACACCGAAGGCCCGCCTTGCGCGGGCCTTCCTGTCTGGTCCGGAAGGATCCGATCTCAACCCAGGGCAGACTGCCCTTCGTGCTTGCTGTAGTACGGATTGCTGCCGCCGCTGTGGTCGGTGGCATCACGCACGGCCGTGATCTCGGGCACGCGTTCGCGCAGGGTCTTTTCCACGCCGTTCTTCAGGGTGACATCGACCATGCCGCAACCGTGGCAGCCGCCACCGAACTGCAGCAACACCACGCCGTTGGCGTCCACTTCCAGCAAGGTAACGCGCCCGCCGTGCGAGGCGACCTTGGGATTGATTTCCGCCTCCAGCACATAACGCACGCGTTCGATCAGGCCGGCTTCCTGCCCCGGGATGGCACCCTTGATGCGCGGCGCGCGGATATTGAGCTGGCCGCCCGTGGCATTGGGCTCGAAATCGATGCTGGCGCCCTCCAGCCAGGACGCGCTGTCGCCATCGACGTGGAAGTCGAAACCGTCGCAGACGATGGTCCATTCCTGGCCGCTGAGCTCGTCGGGCTCCACGAACTCCAGCTCGCAATTGGCCGCCGGCGTGCCCGGGGCGGTGACGCGCAGGCGTATGCCCAGCCCATCGATGCCCTGCTGGGAAAGCAGTCGCAGGAAGTGCTTCTGTGCGCGTTCTGAAATATCGATCATGTCTACTCCAGCCTAAACACCGGCCATGCCGGAAATACAGCACCATTTTAGTCCTGTTTTGATTCCGCTGCTCGCCTTTTGACTTTTGTGCGCCGAGCTTCGACGCTTCGCACCCTTCACCTCCATCACGGAAGCATCGCCATGAGCCTCAGCCCACTCGCCAGCCAGCACTGCACGCCACGCAAGGGCAAGGAGCACGCACTGGACGCGACCGCGGTCAAGGAGCTGCTCGGCTCGCTACCGGGCTGGCAAGTCAGCGCGGACGGCAAGGCCATCGTGAAGGCCTTCAGGTTTGCCGACTTCCACCACACGCTCGGCTTCATCAACGCAGTGGGCTTCATGGCCAACCAGGAAGACCACCACCCCGACCTCGAGGCGGGCTATGGCCACTGCCAGGTGCTGTGGTCGACCCATGATGTCGGTGGACTGTCGCTCAACGACTTCATCTGCGCCGCTCGCGTCGAGGCCTTGCTCGAGCGTTGAGCACGCCGCGCGCCAGGCATCGATTCGCCGCCGCCGCGGGCTTCGTGGTGGCGGTGCTGTTGCTGCTGTGGGCCATGGCGGCGGTATCGGACTGGATTACCCGGGGACGACTGGCCGATGACGCGCGCCAGGGGCTGGCGACGCTGCGCGATGGCCAGCCCTTGTGGCAGTGGACGCTGCGAAGGCCGGCCGACCTGGTCGCCGGACGCGCCTTTGGCCCGGTGGACCTCGCCAGCGACCCGGCGGGCCTGCGCCTCACCAGCCGCAACGGCTCCGCATTCGAACTCGGCCTGCCGCTGGCCGAACCGGCGGATCTCGCCCACTGGCCCTTGCTGCGCCTGCGCCTGCACAGCGACGCCGCCGGCCAGCTTGGCCTGAGCTATCAGGCCGGCGAGTTCAGCCAGGCCTGCCTGGCGCTCGGCGCGGCCCGCATCGACCCGGGCACGGAGGAGCAGGTGGTCGATCTGCATGGCCTGTCCTGGCGCTCCGCCACGGGTGGGATCTGTCGTCCTCCGACCGTCGTCAGCTACATGTTGCGCCTGCGCCTCCAGCTGCCCGCACGCGCCACCGTGGTGGTCGGGCAAGCCGCCCTGCTGGCGCGGCAGCCGCCCGACCTGCCGCGGAGCATCAGCGCAGACACCGCCGACGTGCGGCTGCCGCTCCCCGCCGGCGCCGGGCATGGCGGATCGGACGCCGCGGTAGCGGCCGGTGACCCGCTGGTCGCTCCCCTGGTGCGCCTGCCGCGCGACGCTTCGCCCGAAGCGATGCTCGCCCTGCGCGACCTGGCCCGGCAGCGCTGGCCTGCCGCCCTGGTGCTGCCGGCGGGGCAAGCGTTGTCGCCGACGCTTCCGGGCAGCATGCCTTCCTGGCTGGACTGGGCGACCTGCGGCGCCTATCTGGCCTGGCTGGCGTGGCTCACCTGGCGCCAGACCCGTGAACGCACCCGCCCCGCCGTGGAAGTCGCCGCCATTGCGGCCGGTCCGCTGTGGCTGATCGCGGGACTGCGCTGGGGACCCCAGGTGTCCGTTCCGGGCGTCATCGCCTTTGTCGCGGCACTGGTCTTTGGTGGCGTGAGCGAGTGGCGCCGTCGACCGGTCGCCTGGACCTGGCTCGGTGAACGCTGGCCCGACTGGCTATGGCCGCTGCTTCCGCTGCCGGTCGCCGCGGCCCTGATGCTGGCCGACGGCCATGGCCTGATCCGGCTGGATCCCCGGCACGTGCTGGCCTATTTCGGCTGGGCGCTCCTGCAACAATGGGCCATGCTGGGGATCGTGATGGGGCGCCTGCGGCAAACCCACCTGCCCGGCCCGGTGCTCATCCTGGTCACCGCCGGCCTGTTCGGGTTACTGCATACGCCCAATGGCTCGCTGATGCAGTTGTGCCTGCTGGCGGAACTCTGGTGGGCCTGGTGCTTCCTGCGCTCGCCCCGGCTGCTGCCCGTGGCGATCGCCCATGCGACCTGCGCCCTGCTGGTCGAAAGCGGCCTGACCGGCCACCTGCTGCGCTCACTTGAGGTCAGTGCGCGATTTTTCCTGTAGATGCTCTTGCAGACGGCGAATCCTTTTTCCTTTTACAGCAAGCACATCCAGGAACTCCTTCAGATCATCCGGCAGCGGCGCGGAAAAGCTGTACGCCCGGCCATCCAGCTCGAAACTCAGGTGGGACGCATGCAGGAACATCCGCTGCAGCCCCAGGTCCTTGAATTTCTTGTTCATTTCCTTGTCGCCGTATTTCGGATCACCCGCCAGCGGGTGGCCTATATGGGCGGCATGGACGCGAATCTGGTGCGTGCGCCCCGTACCGAGCGTCGCCTGCATCAGGCGGGCGCTCGGGTACTGCTCCATTTCCTGGAAAAAAGTCAATGATGGCTTGCCGTTATCGGACACTCTTACCATCCGTTCTCCGCCCTGCAACACCGACTTGAGCAGGGGTGCATTGACGTTGAACTTGGCCTTGGACGGGTGCCCGACCATCAGGCACAGGTACTGCTTGGTGACGCCGCCCTCGCGGATGGCCGCCTGCAGGCCGGTCAGGCCCGCGCGGGTCTTGGCGAACACGAGCACGCCACTGGTATCCCGGTCGAGGCGGTGCACCAGTTCCAGGTGCTCGGTGGGGCGCGCTGCCCGCAGCAGTTCGATCGCACCATGACTCACGCCGCTACCGCCGTGGCTGGCGATACCGGCCGGCTTGTCGATGGCCAGGAAATGCTTGTCCTCGAAGATGACCGCATCGGCCACCGCCGCCACCATGGTGGGGGCCGGCCCTTGGGTCGCCTCTTTCTCGGCGGTCCGCACCGGCGGGATGCGCAACGTATCACCGGCCGCGAGACGCGTATCCGGTTTCGCGCGCTTGCCGTTCACACGCACCTGGCCGGTGCGCAGGAGCCGGTAGATCATGCTCTTGGGAACCCCCTTGAGCAGGGTCATGAGCGCATTGTCGATGCGCTGACCGTCCCGCTCCGGGCCGATCTCGACTTGACGCACACCTTTAGGTGCGTCGGGGGAAGTTGCCGTCTGCATTGAAAAAAACCTGGCGAAATAGGATACTCGGTCGGCGCTACATCCCGCCCTGCCGAAGTTCGGAGTGGAGTTGGGATGCCCGTCCGTGACGTCGGCGAGGATTGCGCCGGTCGCCTTATGTGGCAGCCGGTCGCTGCTCCCTTTCATCGTAACGGTTTGGGTTGTCGTTTGTCCGGTTCCAAGAGGTTCCGGGGCGATGAGCGTGTTGCCACGAATCATCCCGGAGCCGGAAACGGCGCCGTCATGTTGCCGCTTAACCGCAGCGGCGCGATCCCCGGCAGGCCGCCGCAGTGACGGCGCCACCGCGGCACGCGACGCGCGGCAAGCCGAGGAAAAATTACAATGAAACGTATGTTGATCAACGCAACTCAGCGTGAAGAGTTGCGCGTGGCCATCGTTGATGGCCAGACCCTTTACGATCTTGATATCGAAATCCCCTCCCGCGAGCAGAAAAAGGCCAATATCTACAAGGGCCGCATCACCCGCGTGGAACCCTCGCTCGAAGCCTGTTTCGTCGACTACGGCGCCGAACGCCATGGCTTCCTCCCGCTGAAGGAAATCGCCCGCGAGTACTTCACGCAGGGCCTGGATCCGAACAAGTCGAACATCCGCGACCTCCTCAAGGAAGGCCAGGAAGTCGTCGTGCAGGTCGAGAAGGAAGAGCGCGGCAACAAGGGCGCGGCGCTGACCACCTTCATCAGCCTGGCCGGCCGCTACATGGTGCTGATGCCGAACAACCCGAAGGCCGGCGGCGTGTCCCGCCGCATCGAGGGTGAAGACCGGCAGGCGCTCAAGGAAGCGCTGGAGCACCTGACTGTGCCCGACGACGTCGGCCTGATCGTGCGCACGGCCGGCATGGGACGCGACGCCGAAGAGCTGCAGTGGGACCTCGACTACCTGCTGCAGTTGTGGAAGTCGATTTCCACCGCCGCGGGCTCGCAGAAGGCTCCGTTCCTGATCTACCAGGAGTCGAAGCTGTTCATTCGCGCCCTGCGCGACTACCTGCGCAATGACATCGGCGAAATCCTCATCGACGAGGAATCGCTCTACAACGACGCGCGCGAATTCATGCAGCAGGTCATGCCCAATGCCCTGCGCAAGCTCAAGCTGTACCGCGACGACACGCCGCTGTTCTCGCGCTACCAGATCGAAACCCAGATCGAGAGCGCGTTCGACCGCCAGGTCCGCCTGCCCTCCGGCGGCTCGATCGTGATCGACCAGACCGAAGCGCTGACCGCCGTCGACATCAACTCGTCGAAGGCCACCAAGGGCAGCGACATCGAGGAAACGGCGTTCAACACCAACTGTGAAGCGGCGGTCGAGATCGCCCGCCAGCTGCGCATCCGCGACGCCGGCGGCCTGATCGTGATCGACTTCATCGACATGGACAGCCCCAAGCACCAGCGTGAAGTGGAAGAGCGCCTCAAGGACGCCCTGAAGCTCGACCGCGCCCGTGTCCAGATCGGCCGCATCTCGCGCTTTGGCCTGCTCGAGATGTCGCGCCAGCGCCTGCGACCGTCGCTGGGCGAAGCCACCCAGATCGTCTGCCCGCGCTGCGAAGGCCATGGCCATATTCGCGGCGTGGAATCGCTGGCTCTGTCGACGCTGCGACTGATCGAAGAGCACGCCATGAAGGACAACACCGGCCAGGTGCTGGTGCAGGCGCCGCCGACGGTCGCCAACTTCATGCTCAACGAAAAGCGTGCGAGCGTGGTCGAGATCGAGCTGCGCAACAAGGTCCACGTGGTCATCGTGGCCGACGACAAGCTCGAGACCCCGCACATCGAGATCCAGCGCATTCGCGAAGCGGACATGGGCGAGCACAGCAAGCCCAGCTACGAGCGCCTCACCGCGGTCGAAGCCTCCGCCGTGCCGAAGATGGGCCAGGCCCTCGGCAGCAGCGAGCAGCCCGCCGTCAGCGGCATCGTGCCGTCAACGCCAGCCCCGGTCCGCGAAGAAGTTGCCGCCGCCGCGCCTGCGCCGCTGGCCCAGCCGGCACGCCAGGCCGCCGCCACGCCGGCCGCCGGCGGTGGCGTGATCTCGCGCCTGCTCGGCTGGTTCCGCAGCAGTGCCGAGCCGGTCGCCGCACCCGCACCCGCGACGAAATCCGAGTCGACGCCTGCGGGTGCCCGTGGCAATCGTCGCGACGAGCGCGGCCGCCAGGGCGCCCAGCAGGGCAGCCGCCAGCAGCCGCAGCAGCGCCGTGACGAGGCCAAGCCGGGCCAGAAGGGCCAGCAGCAAGCCAAGGGCAATCGCCAGCGCGGCAATGAACAGGGCCAGTCCCAGCGCCCGCTCCAGGGCCAGGCCACGCGACAGGAGCCGCGTCAGCAGCAACCGAAAGCCGAGCCCGGTCAGCCGCAGGCGGAACGCAAGCAACAGCAGCCGCAGGCCAAGCAGGAGCCGCGTCAGCCGCGGCCTGCCCAGCCGCAGCAGCCCGTCGCCGCGGCCCAGCCGTCCGCGCCGGCCCAGCCGGCGGAGCGTCAGCCGCTTGCGCCGGTGGCAGAACTCGCCAGGGAGCCGGTGACTGCCCCGACCGCGGACCTCGAAACCGCACTGACCGCGGAAACGACCGCAGCCCAGGGCTCGCCCGAGTCCGAGGGCAGTCAGTCGCGTCGCCGTCGTGGACGCCGCGGTGGCCGTCGCCGCCGTCGCCATGAGGACGCCACCAACGCCGGTGCGTCCACCGAAGCCGGCGCCGATGACAACTTTGACCTGGATGACGAGGACCGTGGCGAGGGTGCCACGCCGGCGCCGGTCGAAACGGCTCGCCCTGCCAAGGTGGCTGCGCCCGTGGCCGCCGTGGTGGCCAGCGCAGCGGCTGCGACGATCGTCCGGGCCACCGAGGCAACGGCAGCGGCCGATGCGTTCGAGCAGGCAGCTGCAGCCCCCGTGGAGGCCGCGCCCGTCGTCGAGACTCACGTCGAGCAGGCTCCGGAGCACGTGCTGAGTGCGGTTGCCCCGGTGTCGTTCAACCTGCCGTCGCTGCCGCCGATTCCGGAAGCGCCCGCCGTGGAGGCTGAAGCCCCCGCCATCGTCGCCGTGCCGGCCGAGCCGGTCATGGTCCATGCGACCGTGGCCGTCGAGCCGACGCCTTCGGCACCGCTGACGGCGGATGTGGAAGCCAGCACGACGCATGTGCCGGCGGCAGTCGTCCAGACCGAACCCGCCGCGGCGACGGAAAGCTCGACCATCGACTTCCACGCGCCGCTGCATGCCGAAGCTCCCACGGCCGCGCCGGCAGCACCGGTCGAAGCCGTGACGGTGCAACAGGAGCAGGCCCAGCCTGCCACTGAAGCCAATCCGGTGGTGACGCCCAAGCAGGGTGATCTGCTGGCGCACGCGGGTCATGCACCCGCACCGGAGCAGCCCGTGGCCGACGAAGCCGACGCGCCCAAGAAGGATGCGTCGCACGGCTGATCCCTGCGAAGCTGCTCAAAAAAAAGCCGGACTTCGCGTCCGGCTTTTTTTATGCCGCGGGCCCTGACGACCGGCAGGTTTCAGTTCCCGACCTGGTTGTTGTGCGTATCCAGCAGGCCGTGGATGGTCATGAGGTGCGCCAGGCTGATGACGTGGTCGACCTGCAGTTTCTCCATCAACCGCTGCTTGTACGTCGAGACGGTCTTGGGACTGAGGTTCAGCTGCTCGCCGATCATGGTCAGCGCCTTGCCGCGCACGAGCATCATGGCCACTTCCAGTTCCCGGCTCGAAAGCGCGTCGAACGGCGAACCTTCGCCATCCAGCGTGGCCAGCGCAAGCTGCTGCGCCACCGCGGGCGCGAGGTAGCGGCGACCATGGGCCACCTGGCGTACCGCGTCGGTCAACTCGGCCGCCGTGCAGCCCTTGGTCAGGTAACCCAGCGCGCCGGCATCGAGCAGACGCTTGGGAAAGCGCGCATCGTCAACCACGGTGACGATGATGATGTGGGTAGGCAACTTGGAACGGGAGACGCGCTCGGTCAGCTCGATGCCGCTCATGCCAGGCATGTGCACGTCCACCAGCGCGATGTCCGGCGCCTTGGCGCGGATGAGCCGCAAACCCTCCTCGGCCGTGCCCGCTTCGCCGCTAATCTGTATGTCTGGCTGCTGCTGCAGGATCATCCTGAATCCCGTACGCACCAGCTCGTGGTCGTCAATCAAAACCACCTTGATCACCAGGCGCCCTCCTTGGGTAGATTGAATGACCTTAGGCCGCGGCTTCGCTATATGCAAGCACCTGAAGCGCCTTGGAAACGCATGCTCCGCGTCGTCCTACGAATCAAAATGAAGTTCCCCTACAAGGCGATTCGAAGGTCGGTCGCGGCTGCTACTCCAGGCCGGTGGACCAGTCCCTGAGCCCTTGATCATCGAGGTCAAAATCTTCGACGACGACGGTCATGACATGGCCATGCTCATCCGTCCAGCGCTGCTCGCCGGTGCACCTCAATACGCCAGTGACGGCAGCGCCCGCAGCCATCACGCAGTCGCCGGGACAGGTGCCCACGACATAGCCCTCGGGGAGCTCGGCCGCCACGCGATCGTCATAAGGGCCAAGAAGCCGGATCACACTCATGCTTGCTCCCGGATGCGCGCAACCTGCGCCGAGCACCCTGTCGGCGCCTTTCATCCGTGGTGCCCGGAGCGGGGATCGAACCCGCATAACCTTGCGGTTGAGGGATTTTAAGTCCCTTGCGTCTACCAGTTTCGCCATCCGGGCCGGGCGCGGAAGGTCCGCATCCTAGCATGGGCATGCCCTGCCCCCTTCCGCCCGCGCCGACGACGGGCAACAAAAAGCCCGCCAAGAGGCGGGCTTATGCTGGGTGCGCAATGGAGGCCTGGGTCGGAATCGAACCGGCGTACACGGCTTTGCAGGCCGCTGCATGACCACTCTGCCACCAGGCCATTGCGCACGAATCGTAACCTGAAAAGGGTCACCATCCGCTTAAAAAGCAAAACCCCGGGAAACCGAGGTTTTGCTTGAAACTGGAGCGGGAAACGAGACTCGAACTCGCGACCCCGACCTTGGCAAGGTCGTGCTCTACCAACTGAGCTATTCCCGCATCAGAGTCAGAAATAGTAACAGATCGAGGGAATTTGTGAAGAGTCTGTGCGGACTTTTTTTGCTCCGGGACGCCGCGTCGCACCCGCAGGCGGGCCTCGTGGCGGCATCCATCGCGGCGACCGCCAGGACGCGCTGGCTGTCTTTCACGGCGACATCGCGACAAGTGTCTAACCTCGGCACCGGGCGCATTTCGGCAACAGTCCGTTCCCGGGGCAGCGATTGGTGTCGACGCTGCAACACCTTATCTTGCTCGCAGGCCAATCCGGCACACTGATACAAGGGAGTGCAGCATGATCGAACGTCGACCCTTCGATGGCTTGGGTGGAGCCGACCACGGCTGGCTCCACGCCAAGCACCATTTTTCCTTCGCCAACTATTACGACGGCGCCCGCATGGGCTGGGGTGCGCTGCGCGTGTGGAACGACGACACGATCGCACCGCAGACGGGCTTTCCGCCGCATCCGCACGCAGACATGGAAATCATCACCTATGTGCGCGAAGGCGCCATCACCCATCAGGACAACCTCGGCAACAAGGGCCGCACGGTGGCCGGCGACGTGCAGGTGATGAGCGCGGGCACCGGCATCACGCATGCCGAATACAACCTCGAGCCGGGCACCACGCGCATCTTCCAGATCTGGATCATTCCGAACCAGCAGGGCAACCCGCCGTCGTGGGGCACCAAGCCCTTCCCCGTGGGCGAACGGTCGGGCCGTTTCGTGGCGCTCGCCAGCGGCTTCGCCGAAGACACCGATGCCCTTCCGCTGCGCACCGATGCCCGCGTGTTGGGCGCATCGCTGAAAGCGGGCGAGACGACGCAATACGCGCTCGCACCGCACCACTTCGCCTATCTGGTGCCGTCGAAGGGCAAGGTGGAAATCAACGGCGTCACCCTGGATGCGCGCGACGGTGCCGCCATTCGCAACGAGCCGACGCTGACGGTCACCGCGCTGGAAGATGCGGAACTCGTGCTGGTCGACACCGCCCCCTGATATCGCGGGGACTGGGCAGCGGCAGGCCTTCGCCTGCCGCTGCCAGACCAGGCTGGACATGCCGTGCCGGGCGCCGCTTGCTAACCTGCCGGGATTCCCATGGCGCGAGGCTCGCGATGAATCACGGCATCTACACCATCGACACCGGCTTCGTGCGTCCCCGCTTTGACGCCGCCTACCTCGTGGTGGAGAACGGACGCGGCGCCTTTGTCGATTGCGGCACCAATCACGCCGTTCCGCGCATGCTCGATGCACTCACGGAAGCGGGGCTGTCACCCGATGACGTCGACTGGCTGATCCTCACGCACGTGCATCTCGACCACGCCGGAGGCGCCGGCGAACTCATGGCACGGCTTGCGCGTGCCAGGCTGGTAGTGCACCCGCGCGGCGCACGCCACATGATCGATCCCAGCCAACTGTGGGCTGGTGCGTCGGCCGTGTATGGTGAAGCCGTGATGGAGGAAACCTATGGTCGCCTGCGCCCCATTGCCGCCGAACGCGTCGTGGAAGCGCCGGATGGTCACATCGTGCTGCTCGCGGGTCGACCGTTGCTTTGCCTCGAGACCCCCGGCCATGCACGCCATCACCTGAGCGTGTACGACGAACGCGCCAATGTGTGCTTCACCGGCGACACGTTCGGCCTGTCGTATCGCGAGTTCGATACGAGCAACGGTCCCTTCATTCTGCCGACGACATCGCCGGTGCAGTTCGATCCCGATGCATTGCACGCGTCGATCCGGCGACTGGTCGGGCTGCAGCCCGTGGCGATGTATCTCACCCACTACGACCGCGTCCAAGAGGTCGCACGACTCGCGGATGACCTGCACGCGCTGATCGATGCCATGGTGTCCATCGCACGGTCGGCGCAGGCCGGCACATACCGTGTTGAAGATCGCCATCAAGCGATGAAAACCGCGCTGACGAATCTCTACCTGTCCCGCGCGCAGGCCCATGGCTGGCAAGGCGACAGGACTCGGTTGCTGGAGATCCTTGGCATGGACGTGGAACTCAACGCGCAAGGCCTTGGTATCTGGCTGGACAACCAGCCACGCCGCGGCGGCTGACACTCACGCCAGCGACGCATCGATCAGCTGATTGGCGACCTTGACCAGCGATTCCGCCGGACCGTGCACTCCGAACAGCTGGCCTGACGCATAGGTGCCCTCGAGCAGCAACAGCAGACCATCGGCGAGAACGGCTGGCTCCTTCGCACCCATCGCGGTGGATAGCTCGACCAGGCGCGTGCGCAACTTGCGCTTGTGCTCTTCGGCGACCTTGCGCGCCGGGTGTTCGTCACCGGGATATTCCACCACGGCGTTGGTCAATCCGCAGCCGCGATAGCCCGCTTGCGAGGCCCGCTGCGCCAGCCCCTCCAGGTACGCCATCAATTGCGCGCGTGCGTCGGTGGGATGCGTTTCGGCGCCTGCCTCGAACACCTTCCAGAACGCCACTTCGTAGTCACGAAGGTACTCGGCAGCGAGTTCGTCCTTGGAGGCATAGCTGCGATAGAGGCTGGGCTTGGTGACGCCGGCACGCGTCACGATCTCGTCCACGCCAATGGCGCGGATGCCTTCGCGATAGAACAACTCGCGCGCCGTACGACGAATGCGTTCGGCAGCCTTGGGTTTTTCTTCAGTGGCCGGTGCGGCGGGCCGGGATGGGGGACGCTTGGCTGGCATGGCGAGTCACGGGTTGACAATGTTACCGATCGGTACGTACGATTCGCAAACCACACGTACCGGTCGGTAACATGACTATACCGCGCACCCGCCCCTTCGGCCAGAAGTACGCCTTTGTCGTTGCCGGCGTGATCTTTCTCGCCCTGCTTGCCGCCGCCGGCGTCCGCGCGGCGCCCGGCGTGTTGATCCTCCCGCTGGGCAAGGCCTTCGGCTGGAGCCGGGACACCATTTCCCTCTCGGCCGCCCTGGGCATCTTCCTTTACGGCATGGTCGGCCCCTTCGCCGCGGCCCTCATGCAGGCCGTAGGCGTGCGCCGCACGCTGGTGGCTGCCCTGGCCCTGATGGCGGTGTCCATCTCCGCCAGCGCGTGGATGACGCAGCCCTGGCACCTGATGCTGACGTGGGGGCTGTTCTCGGGCATTGGTTCGGGCTGCGTGGCCATCGTGCTGGGCGCCACCGTGGTGAACCGGTGGTTCGTCACGCACCGCGGCCTGATGATGGGACTGCTCACGGCGAGCACGGCCACCGGCACCCTGGCCTTCCTGCCCGCGTTGGCGGCCATTGCCGACCATGGCGGCTGGCGGCCGGTGGTGTGGACGGTCGCCACCGGCTGCGCCCTGTTGATTCCGCTCGCCTGGTGGCTGCTGCCGGAACGACCGGCCGATATCGGCCTGCGTGCCTACGGTGCGACGCAAGATGACGTCGACACGGCGCCACGGCGCAACCTGCTCGCCATCGCGCTGGGCACCCTGGCCACGGCGTCGAAGCAGCGTACGTTCTGGTTCCTGTTCGCCACCTTCTTCATCTGCGGCTTCACCACCAATGGCCTGATCGGCACGCACTTCATCGCGATGTGCGGCGACCATGGCATTACGGAAGTGCGCGCGGCGAGCCTGCTGGCCATGATGGGTGCGTTCGATCTGGTCGGCACCACGCTGTCGGGCTGGCTGACCGATCGCTGCGATCCGCGCAAGCTGCTGTTCGTGTATTACGGCCTGCGCGGGCTCTCGCTGATCTGGCTGCCTTATTCCGATTTCTCGCTGCCCAGCCTGTCGTTGTTCGGCATGTTCTACGGCCTGGACTGGATCGCCACGGTGCCGCCCACCCTGCGCCTCGCCACCGAAGCGTTCGGCGATCGCGATGCGCCGGTGGTGTTCGGCTGGGTCGCCGCGGGGCACCAGATCGGCGCGGCCAGTGCGGCCTTCTTCGCCGGGGCGCTGCGTACGCACAGCGGCGACTACCTGCAGCCGTTCGTGGTGGCTGGCGTTACCGGCCTGATCGCGGCGGGACTCGCGCTGATGATTGGTCGCCGCCCGCAGCTGCAGCCAGCATTGCAGGCCGGTTGATCAGGCCAGGCGCGTGCCGTTGGGTACCGCGCGCTCGATCGCGGTAAGCACCACGCCTTCATCGGTGTGGAACCCGGTGAGCAGGAACTGCGAGCGGTATGGGCCGATCTGCTTCTCGGGAAAATTGATCACGCCGACGATCTGCCGGCCCAGCAGATCCTCGGCGCGATAAAGATTCACCACCTGCGCGCTGGTTTTCTTTTCACCATACGGACCGAAATCCACCCACACTTTCCAGGCCGGCTTGCGCGCCTCGGGAAAAGGCTCCACTCGCGTGACGGTACCCGCGACGATCAGGACCTTTTCAAAGTCGGACCAGCTGATTTCGGCAGCGCCGATCGCGTGTGCCTTGCTCATCCTTCCAGCCTCGTCTTGAACCAGTCCCTGCCCTGCTGCCACCAGTAGCTTGCCTGCGCGCCCGCATAGCCGAACGGTCGATAAGTGCGCGCCAGGCCGTAGTCGCCGAATTGTTTCCAGCGATCGTCGCCCTCCGCGATGGCCGATGCAAGCAGCTCGCCGGCGGCGCAGGTCGGTGCCAGGCCGTGTCCGCCAAACGCTTGCGCCCACCACAGGCCATCGCCCGTGCTGCCGATCTGCGGCATCTGGTGGCGCGCATAACTCATCAGCCCGGACCATGCGTGATCGACGCGGACACCTTTCAGCTGCGGAAAGACACGCAGCAGGTCCTGCATGAGCAGGCGTTGCACGGCCCGCGGCGAGCGGTCGCGTACTGAGATCCGGCCGCCCCACAGCAGGCGCGTATCGGGCAACGGACGGTAGTAATCAAAGGCGAACCGCGTGTCGTACACGGCCGCGCGCGTGCGCAGGCACTCCGCCAGTCGATCACCCAGCGGCTCGGTCACCATCACATACGTGGCGATGGGCAGGATGGCGCGGTCCACCTGCCGCTTCAGGCCCGCCAGATAACCGCCGCAGGCGAGCACGACGTGATCGGCATGCACCGCGCCTTGCGCGGTTTCAATGCGCCAGCGCCCGCCATTGCGGCGCAGCCGCCCGACGTCGGTACCCTCGTGGATGCGCACGCCGTGCCCGGCGGCGGCGCCTGCCAGGCCGATGGCGAAGTTGAGCGGATGCAGGTGAAGCGCGTTGCGTTCGTACAGGCCATCGAAATAGCGCTTGCTGCGAAGGCGTTCGCGCAGCTCGCCCTGCGGCAGCCAGTCCCAATGGACGTCGTAATGCCGTGCCAGCAATTCCTGGCGCTGCCGCAGCACGGCCGGGTCACGGAACCAGTTGGCCCACAGCACGCCCTCGTCGACCACGTCGCAGGGAATGGCGTAACGCGCGACTTTCTGGCGAATGTCCTCGACGGCGTTCGTCGTCAAGCGGAACAACGCCTGTGCCGCCTCCTCGCCACGCTGGTCGAGCAGGGATTGCTCGCCCAGCGAGTAGCCCGCGAACACGAAGCCGCCGTTGCGACCAGATGCACCGAAGCCAACCTGCTCCCGCTCCAGCAACACCACGTCGCGCACGCCACGTTCGGCCAGGCCCAGTGCCGTATGCAAACCCGCGAATCCACCGCCGATGATGGCGACCCTGGCGTCCGCCGGCCCCTGCAGCGGCGCGTAGCGCTCATAAGGCGTCGCAGTAACGCGATAGTACGAAGGGGCCGGTGACGAAGCCATGTGACGAGTGCGCTCTTGCCGCGATGACGACGGGCAAGCATAGCGCAGGCCACCACCGGCGCTGCGACATGACGCATGGCACGGTGTCCGCTTATTCGAACTGGCTCACGCCCCGCGCACGTGCGGCGCTGCATCCGCAATCGTCCACCACGCACATCGCACTTCGTTGCCGGCCTAGCCATCGAGGAGGTCGGGACTTGCCGACCTCCTCATGCGTACGCGTGCTGCGTACGGCAAACAGGCTTCAGAGCGTGGCGATGAGCTCGCGCACGACCGGCGCAAGCTTGGGGTCCTGCAGGGCCATGTGCATGGTGGCGCGCACGAGGCCAGCCTTGTTGCCGCAGTCGAAGCGCGTGCCTTCGAAGCGATAGGCCAGCACCTTGCCCTGCTCCTTGAGCAGCGCATCGATGGCATCGGTCAGCTGGATCTCGCCACCGGCACCCGGCGTGGTCTGCTCCAGCAGCTCGAAGATGCGGCCGGGCAGCACGTACCTACCGACCACCGCGAGGTTCGAAGGCGCCTCGGCCGGCTTGGGCTTCTCCACCATATGGCGGATCTGCGCACTGCGCGCATCGATCGGCGTGGCGTCCACGATGCCGTACTTGTCGGTGTCGCTGGGCGGAACTTCCTCCACTGCGATCACACCGGCATGCTGCGACTCGGCGAGCTCAGCCATCTGGCGCAGCGCACCGTGGCCCTTGTTCCAGATCAGGTCGTCGGGAAGGATGACGCCGAACGGCTCATCACCGACCACCGGCTTGGCGCAAAGCACCGCATGACCGAGACCCAGCGCCTCGGGCTGGGTCACGAAGATCGCGCGCACGTGCCGGGGCAACGTCCCCTGCACCAGGGCGAGCAAGTCGTCCTTGCCCTTCTCCTGCAGCTTCGCCTCCAGCTCGTAAGCCTTGTCGAAATAGTCGGCGATGGCGTGCTTGTAGCGATTCGTCACGAACACCAGGGTGTCGGCGCCGGCATCCACCGCCTCATCGACCGCGTACTGGATCAACGGGCGATCCAGCACGGGCAGCATTTCCTTGGCCACGACCTTGGTGGCTGGCAGGAAACGCGTGCCCAGGCCGGCCACGGGGAAAACCACCTTGCGCAACGGCTTGCTCACTTACTTCTCTCCTGATTCATTGCGGCGAAGCGACACCACGTTGTCCGGTTGCGCCGTGTCGCTCCAGCGGAACGACGGCAACAGGTTGGAAACGGAGGAGCGCAAACCGTCTTCGTCATACGTAACCACGGCCTCGGCCGCCTTGCTCATCTGGACATTCAGCATGTCCCATTTCACCGGGCGATGCTGGGCCAGGAAAATCTTCGCGTGCGTCGTCTCGATGTAGTTCTCGAGCGGATGGAACAGCTCCTCGAACAGCTTCTCGCCGGAACGCAGCCCGGTATAAACGATCGGGATTTCGGTACCCGGCTTGCGTCCCGCCAGGCGGATCATCTGCTCGGCGAGGTCGCGGATCTTCACCGGCTCGCCCATGTCCAGCGCAAAGATCTCGCCGCCCTTGCCGATGCTGGCCGCCTGCAGGATCAACTGGCAGGCCTCGGGGATGGTCATGAAGTAGCGCGAGATTTCCGGATGGGTGATGGTGACCGGGCCACCATCGCGGATCTGCTGGCGGAACAGCGGCACGACGGAACCGGCCGAGTCGAGCACGTTGCCGAAACGCACGGTGATGAAGTGCGTGTTCGAGCGCTCGTTGAGGTTCTGGCACCAGATTTCCGCGATGCGCTTGCAGGCTCCCATCACGCTGGTCGGATTGACCGCCTTGTCGGTGGAGATGAGCACGACGCATTCGACGTCGTAGCGGTCCGCAAGATCGGCCACGTTGCGCGTGGCCAGCACGTTGTTGCGGAAGGCGGCGCGCAGCTGCGCCTGCAGCATCGGCACGTGCTTGTACGCTGCCGCATGGAACACCACCTGCGGCTTGTACTCGCCGAACAGCTTGCGCATCGCGGCCGGATCGCCGCAATCGGCCAGGACCGCCTCGTAGATCAGCTCAGGGTATTCCGCACGCAGTTCCTGGGAGATCTTGTAGAGGTTGAATTCGCTGTTGTCGACCACGCACAACGACTGCGCGCCGAGGCGAGCGACCTGGCGGCACAGCTCCGAACCGATCGAACCGCCACCACCCGTGATCAGCACGCGGCGGCCTGTCAGCGTGACGCGGATGGCCGTCCAGTCCAGCTCGACCGTATCGCGGCCAAGCAGGTCTTCGATGGCCACTTCCTTGATCTCGTTGAAGTGCGCGCGACCGGAAACCACGTCCTCCAGCTTGGGGACGGTGCGATAAGGCAATCCACTCTGGTCGCACAGCTCGACTACGCGGCGCATTTCCTGCGTGGAGGCACCGGGCAAGGCGATCAGCAGCATCTGTGCAGCGACTTCGCGAGCCAGTTCGGGGAGCTGGTCCACCCGGCCGAGCACGGGACGGCCGTTGATGCTGGCGCCGCGCAGGCTTTCCTTGTCGTCGACGAAGCCGACCACGGTATACCCGTTGTCGCGATGCAGGTCGCGCGCGAGCGCCTCGCCGGCGCGATCGGCGCCCACGATCAGCACGCGCTGCACCGGCTTTGTCTGGAACAGGTCGACCCTGCTGTCCTTCCAGAAGCGATAGGCCAGACGCGGCGTGCCGAGCAGGACCGAGAGCACCGCCGGATAAAGCAGCAGCACGGAGCGGGGAACGTCCTCCAGACGGTTGTAGAGGATCAGGGCCGCGGCAATGGCCAGCGCGCCCAGCACGGCCGCCCGCAGGATGTTCCACAGGTCCGGAAGGCTGGCGAAGCGCCAGACGCCCTTGTACAGCCCCGTCCAGCTCAGCACCGCGCCCTGCACGAGCAGCACGAGGGGGAATTCGAGCAGATGGAAGCTGATGGCGGCGTCACCGATCAGGGCATAGCGCAGCGCCTTGGCGATCCACCAGGCAAGCGCTGCCATCAGCAGGTCGTGCAAGACCACGGCCGTGCGCGGATGGATGATACCGATCAGTTTACGAAACGACATGACGGCCCTTGTGCAAAACGCGCCGCAGACACCAGCGCCTCATGAGAATCCATACGGCAATCGCCAGCAGATAGGTGCCGAAGCAAATCGCCACCGACCAGGACGGCCTGGCCCATGCCATCGCGGCCAGCGGGGCCGCGACCAGCAGGTTCCAGGCCACATAGCATGCGCCCCCCGCGGCATGCGTCGATCCACTGCGAACCAGCCACTGATAGAGGTGTTCGCGATGCGCAGTGTACCAACGCCGGCCACTCGCCATCCGTCCCAACAGAGTAAGGGTAGCGTCCGCTATGAAAGATGAACTGAGGATCAAGGCCGGCCAGAGCAGGTGCCAGTCGACCCGCCAGAACAACGCGGCGAGGGCAAACACGAGCAGGCCCATGGTGCCGCTGCCTACGTCGCCCATGAAGATCCGCGCACGGGGCCGGTTGTAGTACCAGAAGCCGGCGCCTGCGGCCGCCAGGCAGGCGGCCGCACCCGCCAGGGCCGGCTGGGCCACGGCCACGGCCAACGCGGCCGATCCGGCGCCGACGAAGATCACCTGCTGGGCCAGCAGACCATCGATGCCATCCATGAAGTTGTGCAGGTTGATGCTCCAGGCCCCGCCCAGCACCAGCACGGGGACCCACCACCAGGCCATGCCCTCGATCGCCAGCGCCGAGGCCATGAGGCCTGCCGCCAGCAGCTGCACGCCCAGCCTGGGCAGTACCGGCAAGGAACGATGGTCGTCCCACCAGCCGACTGCGGCGACGATCACGGTGGCAACCACCAGCGCGGCTACGACGGTAGCGGGCCAGGCAGCCGGCAGGCCGCGCAGGCAGACCGGCATGGTCAGCAACACGGCGGCCACCATGCCGATGCCGCCGCCACGAGGCGTGGGAATCGTGTGGGAACGACGTTGCCCCGGCAGGTCCATCATGCCGCGCCGGTGCGCGTACGCGATGGCAGCGCGTACCACGATCATGGCGATCAACAACGAGGCCAGCACCATCCCTATTGCCAGCAAGGAAAACGTCATCCCATCCTCATTCGTTGGCGACGCCGTGGATCGGGCGGATCGTGCTCCAGCTCTTGCAACTCGGGCATTGCCAGTGATGCGCCTTCGCGCCGAAGCCGCAACGGCTGCAGCGATACATGGCCTGCCCTTCCAGCAGCTTCTTGGTGAGGTCGCGCAGGATCAGGAAATTTTCGCGAGCCTCGCCCTCGATCTTGTCCATGGTCGCATCGATCAACGCCATCAGCCCGCGCACGGACGGCCGCTGGCGAAGCTGGGACGTGAGGAACTCGATGGCCGTGCGTTCGCCGTCGCGCTGCTGGTAGAGCCGCGTGAGTGCGAGGACCGGCGAGATGCCGTGGTATCGCTCGAGGATGTCGCGCAGGAAATGCTCCGCATGCTCCATCTGCTGCGAGCGCGCGTAACTGTTGAGCAACGGGGGGAGGATCTCCGGCACAAAGGCGATGTCAGCCTCCACCGCCTGCTCATAAACCTTCGCCGCTTCGGCATGCTGCCCTTCCTCGGCGTACAGCCGGCCGGTCAGCATGAAGGCGCGCACGCAATCGGCCTGGCAGGCAAAGGCCTGGCGCAGGTACTCGCGCGCTTCCTGCCGCGCGCCGTGCTGGCGCGACTGCTCGGCAAGCTCGCAATAGAACTGGGCGATCATCCCCGACTCGTCTTCGCCGGTCATCGCCTCGAGGCGGCGCGCGTGCTCGATCGCCTTGTGCCAGTCGCGCTCGTGCTGGTAGATCGCGATGAGGTGCCGCAACGCCGACGGCGCGTGCGCGTCCATGGCGACAAGATCGGAGAACAGGGTTTCCGCGCGATCGAGCAACCCGGCGCGCATGTAGTCCTCGCCCAGCTCAAGCAAGGCGACGGTCTTCATCGCGTCCGAGAGGCCCGGTCGCGACACCAGATGCTGATGCAGTCGAATCGCTCGATCCACTTCGCCCCGCCGGCGGAACAGGTTACCTAACGCTAAGTGCGTTTCCACCGTGTCCCGGTTGTATTCGGCCAGCTTGAGGAACACCTCGATGGCCTTGTCCTGCTCCTCGTTGAGCAGGTAATTGAGACCGCGGAAGTAATCGGAGGAAAGCTCGCTGACCTGGGCGCCCGAACGACGCGCGCCGGCGCGCCGCGCCGTCCACCAGCCACTGGCGAAGGCTGCGGGTACCAGCAGGATGAGTACGTAGAGAAGCGCGCTCATGCACCAGCCGAGGAAGTCTTGGCCTTGCCCGACGCGGGCATGGCCTGCCGGCGCAGGCGCCGGTGCCGGGAGCTGACGCCCAGCCACGCCGTCAGCCCGCCGAGCAGCCACCCGATCACCAGGGCCAGCAACAGGGCCGCGCCCTTGGGCAACGCCATGCGCACGAAGCCGAGGTCATAGGCGACCAGATCGGCATTGAGCGCGCCCAGCACGATGCCGGCGGCGATGAAGAACAGGAGGATCAGCGTCACGATCAGTCGCATGCGGCGACTTTACCCGATTGGGCATGACCGTCACAGGCACGCGTGGACCGACTTTCACAAACCGGCAAGCCATGCCTGGTGGCACCCCGGGCCTGGAACGCCCAAAAGAAAGGGCAGGATCGGCTCGACGCCGCCTGCCCTCGCAAGACTCGGTGTGACTCCCGGTGTGCGGGAATCAATCCAGGTTCATATTGACGCGCTCACGCAATTCCTTGCCCGGCTTGAAGTGCGGGACATGCTTGCCCGGTAGCGCCACCGCGTCACCCGTCTTGGGGTTGCGGCCCATGCGCGGCGGACGGAAATGCAGTGCAAAGCTGCCAAAGCCGCGGACCTCGATGCGCTCGCCATTGGACAAGGCGTGGCTCATCTGTTCGATCACGCTTTTGACCGCCAACTCCACATCGGTGAAGGCAAGGTGCGTCTGGCGCCGTGCCAGCGCTTCGATCAATTCGGATTTGGTCATGGGTCCCCAATGTCCGTGACTTAAATCAGCGGGGCGGCCGTGCGCCGCCCCGCATTTTTCACTTTAGTCAGCCTTGTTGAGCTGCTCCTTGAGCAGCGCACCGAGCTTCGTCGTACCGCCGGAGGCGTTCGAGTACTCGGCCATGGCGTCGTGCAGTTCTTCTTCGTCCTTCGCGCGGATCGACAGCTGCAGCTGGCGGCCCTTGCGGTCCATGCCGGTGAACTTGGCCTCGACCTTGTCGCCCACCTTCAGATGCTGCGTGGCATCCTCGATGCGCTCCTTGGCGATGTCATTGGCGCGCAGGTAACCCTCGACGCCCTCACCCAGGTCGATCACGGCGCCCTTGGCGTCCACTTCCTTCACGGTACCGTTGACGATGGTGCCGCGCGGGTTGGTGGCCATGAACTGGCCGAACGGATCCTGCTCCATCTGCTTGATGCCGAGGGAGATGCGCTCGCGCTCCGGATCCACCGCCAGCACCACGGCCTCGATCTCGTCGCCCTTCTTGAAGTTGCGCACGAGGTCTTCGCCGGAAACCTGCCAGGAGATGTCGGACAGGTGGACCAGGCCGTCGATGCCGCCGTCCAGGCCGATGAAGATGCCGAAGTCGGTGATCGACTTGATCTGACCGGACACCTTGTCGCCCTTCTTGTGCATCGCTGCGAAGGCTTCCCACGGGTTCGAGCGGGTCTGCTTGATACCCAGCGAGATGCGGCGACGCTCTTCATCCACGTCCAGCACCATCACTTCGGTCTCGTCACCGACCTGCACGACCTTGGCCGGGTTGACGTTCTTGTTGGTCCAGTCCATTTCGGAGACGTGCACCAGGCCTTCCACGCCCGGCTCGATCTCGACGAAGCAACCGTAATCGGTCACGTTGGAGACCTTGCCGAACAGGCGGCTGCCGACCGGGTAGCGGCGGGCGATGGCGACCCACGGATCGTCACCCAGCTGCTTGAGGCCCAGCGACACGCGGTTGCGCTCGCGGTCGTACTTCAGCACGCGCACGTCCAGCTCGTCGCCGACGTTGACGACTTCGGACGGATGACGCACGCGCTTCCACGCCATGTCGGTGATGTGCAGCAGGCCGTCGATACCGCCCAGGTCCACGAACGCGCCGTAGTCGGTGAGGTTCTTGACCGTGCCCTTGACCACCGCACCCTCGGTGAGGCGCTCAAGCAGCTTCTCGCGCTCTTCGGAGAACTCGGTCTCGACGACGGCGCGGCGGCTGACCACAACGTTGTTGCGCTTGCGGTCGAGCTTGATGATCTTGAACTCGAGGTCCTTGCCTTCCAGGTAAACCGGATCGCGGACCGGACGCACGTCGACCAGCGAGCCCGGCAGGAATGCGCGGACGTCCTTGATGTCGACAGTGAAACCACCCTTGACCTTGCCGGAGATCTTGCCGGTGATGGTCTCTTCCTTGTCGAAGGCCTGCTCGAGGTCGTCCCAGACCATGGAACGCTTGGCCTTCTCACGGGAGAGCTTGGTCTCGCCGAAACCGTCTTCCAGGGCGTCGAGGGCAACCTTCACCTCGTCGCCTACCTGCACTTCCAGCTCTCCGCTCTCGTCCTTGAACTGCTCGATCGGGACGATGCCTTCGCTCTTGAGGCCAGCGTTGATCACGACGACGTCGTTGCGGATTTCCACAACGATACCCGTGACGATCGCGCCCGGCTTCAGCTTGGAGATAGCCTGTTGGCTCTGTTCAAACAGTTCGGCAAAACTTTCAGTCATGTTGATTCCAGAAATGAGAAAAGGCCTTGAGTCCTGTGCGCGCCGTGGAGTGAATAGCGCACGGACAGTCGGCCCACCGGTTATGGGTGTCGCCGGATCGCTCCGTTGGCACCGTTGACCAAGACCCCCGCCGCGGCAGGGGCGCCAAAAGCCGTCGGCAGCCCTCTTCAGGACTGCACGACAGCCAATACTTTCGCGACGACGTCGTCGATGCCCATGCCGGTGGTATCGATGAAAACCGCATCTGCGGCCGGCTTGAGCGGCGCCACGGTCCGCGATGCATCGCGGGCGTCACGCGCTTCGATCTCGCGCTGAAGGGTGGCAAGTGTAACGCCCAGGCCCTTTTCCTTCAACTGCTTATAGCGTCTTTTCGCACGTTCGGCCGCACTTGCGGTCAGGAATACCTTGAACGGCGCCTCGGGGAAGATCACGGTGCCCATGTCGCGTCCGTCGGCCACCAGGCCGGGGGCCTTGCGAAAGCCCAGCTGCATGTCCACAAGTGCCTGACGCACCGAAGGAATCGACGCAATCGCCGAGGCTGCCGCGCCGGCCGTTTCGGTACGCAGCTCATCGGTGGCGTCGTGCCCATTCACCAGCACCCGCGTATCCGTGCCATCGACCGCGGCCTGGAAGCGAATCCGGGTGGTCTGGGCACAGCGGGTCATGGCCTCCGCATCGGACAGATCCAGCCCCTCCATGCCTGCCGCATACCCCACGGCCCGGTACAGCGCCCCCGAATCCAGCAGCCGCCAGCCCAGCGTCTCGGCCACCCGCCGGCTGATGGTGCCCTTGCCCGATCCCGACGGTCCGTCAATGGTCAGCACGGGAACAGGCAACGATGGGCTCATGACAACTCCTGACGGTGGTTTGCGAAAACGCCTATGCTATCGCGTTGCCCCTCGCACGGAACGCGGGAATATCGACCCATCCAGCCCGCCAGGCCCATGCCAGTCCTAACCATGAACGATCTGCGTCACGAATTCGTCCAAGCATCCGAAGACATCCAGCGACTGGGCCGGCGACCTGACAACGACACGCTGCTCAAGCTCTACGCGCTCTACAAGCAGGGGTCGGAGGGCGACGTGCACAGCAACCAGCCCGGATTCTTCGATTTCGTCGGCACGGCCAAGTACGAGGCGTGGGCGCAGCTGCGCGGGCTGCCCACGGACGAGGCCATGCGCCGCTATATCGCCCTGGTGCACGAACTGCTCTCCTGAACCGGGCGCCCAGGCGCCTGCCCCTTGCTTTCAAACGCTTGCAACGGGCACATTCATACGACCGTTTGAACCTTCCGGGCCGTATGAACTATCCCCATTTGTTTGCCCCGCTCGATCTCGGGCACACCACCCTGCCCAACCGCATCCTGATGGGATCGATGCACACGGGCCTGGAAGACCGCTCCGCCGACTACGACAAGCTGGCCGCCTACTTCGCCGAGCGTGCCCGCGGCGGCGTGGGTCTGATGGTGACCGGCGGCATCGCACCCAGCATCCAGGGCTGGCTGAAACCCTTCGGCGGCCGGCTGTCGATGCCCTGGCACGTCAGCCGCCACCGCAAGCTCACCCGGGCCGTGCACGCCGAGGGTGGCCGGTTGTGCATGCAGATCCTGCATGCGGGCCGCTATGGCTATCACCCGCTGTCGGTGGCGCCTTCGAAGATCAAGTCGCCGATCACCCCGTTCACGCCGCGCGCCCTTTCCGCCAGCGGCGTCGAGCGCACGATCCGGGACTTCGTGCGCTGCGCCAGGCTGGCCCAGGATGCCGGTTACGACGGCATCGAGGTGATGGGTTCGGAGGGCTATCTGATCAATCAGTTCCTGGTATCCCATGCCAACCGGCGCAGCGACGCCTGGGGCGGCGATGCGGCCAGACGCATGCGCTTTCCGGTGGAAATCGTGCAGCGCACCCGCGAAGCGGTGGGTCGCGATTTCATCATCATCTATCGCCTGTCGATGCTCGACCTGATCCAGGACGGACAGGACTGGAGCGAGATCGTCACCCTGGCCAAGGCGATCGAGGCGGCCGGCGCCAGCATCATCAACACCGGCATCGGCTGGCACGAAGCGCGCGTTCCGACCATCGTCACCAGCGTGCCGCGCGCCGGCTTTGCCTGGGTGACGAAGAAGCTCCGGGGCGAGGTGGCCATTCCGCTGATCACCACCAACCGCATCAACATGCCGGACGTGGCCGAACAGATCCTCGCCAGCGGCGAGGCCGACATGGTGTCGATGGCGCGCCCGCTGCTGGCCGATCCCGCCTGGGCCAACAAGGCCAGGCGTGGGCATAGCGATCGCATCAACACCTGCATCGCCTGCAACCAGGCCTGCCTGGACCACGTGTTCCAGAACCGTCGCGCCAGTTGCATGGTCAATCCGCGCGCCTGCCATGAAACCGAGCTGCGCATCACGCCGGCCACCACACGCAAGCGCTTCGCCGTAATCGGCGCGGGTCCGGCGGGGCTGGCCTGCGCCAGCACCCTGGCCGAGCGTGGCCATCAGGTCACCCTGGTCGACCAGGCGGGAGAGATCGGCGGCCAGTTCAATGTCGCCCGGCGGATTCCGGGCAAGGAAGAATTCCACGAGACGCTGCGCTATTTCCGTCATCGCCTGGCCGACGCCGGCGTGGAAGTGAAGCTGGGCGAAACCGCGACGGCCGCGACGCTGGCCGCTGCAGGCTACGACGAGGTGGTGGTGGCCACCGGCATCACGCCACGGCGCGTGCAGTTCCCCGGCAGCGACGACCACCGCGTGCTGGACTATCTGGACGTGCTGGCACACGGCAAGCCGGTGGGCCCGCGCGTGGCCATCATCGGTGCCGGCGGCATCGGCTTCGACACCGCCGAATTCCTGGTCGAGCATCCGCCCTCGCCCACCCTCGACGTCACCCGCTGGACGCGCGAATGGGGCGTGGACATGCAGCTCGACAACCGCGGCGGCCTGGCCCCCGCGCGTCCCGAGGCGCCGGCCCGACAGGTGTGGCTGCTCCAGCGCAGCGAAGGCCGCCCGGGTGCGCGACTGAACAAGACCACCGGCTGGGTCCACCGTGCGACGCTCAAGGCCAAGCGCGTGACCATGCTCGGCGGCGTGACTTATGAGCGCTTCGACGACGCTGGCCTGCACGTCACCGTGAACGGACAGCACCAGCTGCTCCCGGTGGACAACGTGGTGATCTGCGCAGGCCAGGAACCCAACCGCAGCCTGGCCGATGCGCTCGCCGCCGCCGGCATCAAAACCCACCTGATTGGCGGTGCCGACGTGGCCGCCGAACTGGACGCCAAGCGCGCGATCGATCAGGGCACCCGGCTCGCCGCCACGCTCTGAAACGACAACGCCCGGCCAAGGCCGGGCGTTGTGCTGGAAAAGAAAGCGCCCCGCTAAACGACGCGTCGATATGGGTCAGGGGGGAGGAAGACCAGATATCGCAGGGGTAGCGTCGCCGCGGGGCGAGGGTCGGCGCCACCTGGGGGGGAGGGGACGGTGGCGCGACAGGGGTAATAATACGAACGACAGGATATAGAAACAAATATATATTTAGGCCACGACTTATTCGAAATCCAAATATATGTTCGACTTTCGTCAGCTTCGTTACTTCGTCACGGTAGCCGAGGAGCTCAGCTTCACCCGCGCCGCGCAGCGGCTGTATATCTCGCAGCCCCCGCTTTCCCAGCAGATCCAGGCACTTGAGAACGATCTCGGGGTGCGCCTGCTGGAGCGCAACAAGCGCAATGTGGCCTTGACCGAGCCCGGCAAGCTGTTCCTGGAGCAGGCGCGGCACATCCTGGACAAGGCCGAGGAAGCCCGTGCGCAGATGGCGGACGCGGCCACGGGATTCAGCGGCAAGCTGCGGCTGGCCTATACGGTATCGGTGACGTTCCACCCGGCCCTGCCCCAGACCCTGCTGCGCTATCGGAGCTTTGCGCCACAGGTGCGGCTGATCCTGCGCGAGATGTATACCGAACACCAGTACGCCGCCCTGCTCGCCGGTGAGCTGGACGTGGGCTTCGTGCGCGACCAGCCGGGGCACGACAGCATTGCGCGCAACCTGCGCCTGGACGTGATCGACCACGAGCCCCTGCTGCTGGCCCTGCCCTCGAATCATCCGCTGGCCAGTCGCGAGAGCATCTGGCTGCGCGAAGTGGCCATGGAGGCCTTCGTGGTGCAGCCCCGCGAACTGGCCGCCACGCTGTACGACCGCCTCACCCAGATTGCCGCCAAGGCGAACTTCCACCCGCTGATCCGCCAGCACGCCCAGCAGATCAACGGCCTGCTGGTGCTGGTGGCCGCCGGCATGGGCCTGGCCCTGGTACCCGCGTCCATGCGCTCGGTCAGCCTGGCCGGCGTGAGCTATCTGCGCCTGGAGGATCCGGACGCCTATATGCTGCTCGCCCTCGCCAGCCGCGCCGATGATCCGTCGCCGGTGGTGCGGCGGTTCCTGAGCGCCATGACCGAACCCGAATGAACGAGGCCGCCCGGAGGCTTGTGCCAAGCCATTCCGCCGGTTACAATTCCGTTCTTGTATTTTTTCTTTCTTTAGTTTCAGGAGCTGGCCGTGAAGGTGCTTTCCTCTTTGAAGTCCGCCAAGCAGCGGCACCGTGACTGCAAGGTTGTGCGCCGTCGCGGCAAAGTGTTCGTGATCTGCAAGAGCAACCCGCGTTTCAAGGCTCGTCAGCGCTGATTCGTCAGCTGCGACAAGCCATGAAAAAGGGCCGCGAAAGCGGCCCTTTTTTATTGCCTGTCCTTCCTGCCAAGGCGTCGGAGCGCAGCAGCTGCGCCCCGACGCGTGCACGGCGGACTCAGGCGTAACGCACGCCGGTGATCTCGTATCGCTTCACCCCGTTCGGGGCCCGGAACTCGAAGCTGTCGCCTTCGCTCTTGCCGATCAAGGCGCGGGCAATCGGCGACGACACGGCGATCAGCCGCTGCTTGATGTCGGCTTCCAGGTCGCCGACGATCTGATAGGTGACGGCCTCGCCACTGTCCTCTTCTTCCAGATCCACCGTCGCGCCGAACACCACGCGACTGCCTGCGCCGAGGCGACTGACATCGATCACTTCGGCCGTCGACAAGGCCGCTTCCAGCTCGGCGATGCGACCTTCGACAAAGCTTTGCTGCTCACGTGCCGCGTGGTACTCGGCGTTCTCCTTGAGATCGCCGTGGGCACGCGCTTCGGCGATGGCCGCGATGATGCGCGGCCGGTCGGAGGACTTCAGTTTTTCCAGCTCGCCGCGAAGACGCTCTGAACCCGTCTTGGTGATGGGAGCTCGACTCATGCGTTCAGTTCCTTGTGCAGTTCCTGCAGGCTGTGCACCTGGCCATCGCCGTGGTAATCCAGCGAATGCACCAGCGCGCGCGCGCCTGCCACCGTGGTGGAGTACGTGACGCGCTGCTGCAGGGCCTCGCGTCGGATCGAGAACGAGTCGGCGATCGCCTGCTTGCCCTCGGTCGTGTTGACGATATAAACGATTTCGCCGTTCTTGATCAGGTCGACGATGTGCGGACGACCTTCGGCCACCTTGTTGATGCGCTCGCAAGCCACGCCGTGCGCACCCAGGTAGGCCGCCGTGCCTTCCGTCGCGACCAGGCTGAAGCCGCGCTCCAGCACCTCGCGAGCCACCGGCAGCAGGCGATCCTTGTCGGCATCGCGCACCGACACGAACACCTTGCCCTTCGGCGGCGTCTTGATCGAAGCCGCTTCGTGGCCGCGCGCAAACGCAGCGCCGAAGCTGCGGCCCACGCCCATCACCTCGCCGGTGGAGCGCATCTCGGGACCGAGGATCGGATCGACGTTCTGGAACTTCAGGAACGGGAAGATCGCTTCCTTCACCGAGTAGTAAGCCGGGATCACTTCACGCGTCGTGCCCTGTGCGATCAGCGAGCGGCCAGCCATGGCACGCGCCGCGATCTTGGCCAGCGGCACGCCGGTGGCCTTGGACACGAACGGCACCGTACGCGAGGCGCGCGGGTTCACTTCCAGGATGAACACGGTGTCGCCCTGGATCGCGAACTGGGTATTCATCAGGCCGATGACCTTCAGCTCCTTGGCCATCGCCGTCACCTGGCGACGCAGTTCATCCTGCACTTCGGGCGTCAGCGAGTAAGGCGGCAGCGAGCAGGACGAATCGCCCGAGTGCACGCCCGCTTCCTCGATATGCTCCATGATGCCGCCGACCAGCACGTTGCCGTCGGCGTCGGCGATGATGTCGACGTCCACTTCGACCGCGTGGTCGAGGAAGCGGTCGAGCAGCACCGGCGAGTCATTGGATACTTGCACCGCCTCGCGGATGTAGCGCGACAGATCGGCATCGCTGTAGACGATTTCCATTGCGCGGCCACCCAGCACGTAGCTCGGGCGCACCACCAGCGGGTATCCGATCTCGCGCGCGAGCGCCAGCGCCTCGTCCGCGTTGCGCGCGGTGCGGTTCGGTGGCTGCTTCAGGCCGATCTTCTCGATCATCTTCTGGAAGCGCTCGCGGTCTTCCGCCAGGTCGATGCTGTCCGGGCTGGTGCCGATCACCGGCGTACCGGCCGCTTCCAGCGCGCGTGCCAGCTTCAGCGGCGTCTGGCCGCCGTACTGCACGATCACGCCCTTGGGCTTCTCCAGGTCCACGATCTCCAGCACGTCTTCCAGCGTCAGCGGCTCGAAGTACAGGCGATCGGACGTGTCGTAGTCGGTCGAGACGGTTTCCGGATTGCAGTTGACCATGATGGTTTCGAAACCATCCTCGCGCAGGGCGAGCGCGGCGTGCACGCAGCAGTAGTCGAACTCGATGCCCTGGCCGATGCGGTTCGGGCCGCCGCCGAGCACGATGATCTTGTCGCGATCGGTCGGATTGGCCTCGCACTCTTCCTCGTAGGTCGAGTACATGTAGGCGGTCGTGGTGGCGAACTCGGCCGCGCAGGAGTCCACGCGCTTGTACACCGGGCGCACGCCCAGCGTGCGGCGCAGGTGGCGCACGGCGCCCTCGTCCGAACCGATGAGCTCGGCCAGGCGCGCATCGGAGAAACCGAGCCGCTTGAGTTCGCGCATGCGCGGGGCATCCAGCGCGGCAATGCCCTGGGACTCCACGTCCTTCTCGGTGAGCACGATGTCCTCGAACGCGGCGAGGAACCAGGGATCGACGCGGCTGAGGCCATAGACCTCGTCCAGCGTAAGGCCCGCGCGGAACGCATCGGCCAGATGGAACACGCGATCCGGCCGCGGCTCGCGCAGTTCGCGCTTGAGCGCGGCGATGCCTTCCTCGGTGCTGAGATCCAGCCCGGTCGGGTTGAGGCCGGTCTTGCCGATCTCCAGGCCACGCAGCGCCTTCTGCAGCGATTCGTGGAAGGTGCGGCCCATGGCCATCACTTCGCCGACGGACTTCATCTGCGTGGTGAGGCGCGCGTCGGCCGAGGGGAACTTCTCGAACGCGAAGCGCGGGATCTTGGTGACCACGTAATCGATGGTCGGCTCGAACGACGCCGGGGTCAGGCCACCGGTGATGTCGTTCTTGAGTTCGTCCAGCGTGTAGCCCACGGCCAGCTTGGCGGCGATCTTGGCGATCGGGAAGCCAGTGGCCTTGGAGGCCAGCGCCGACGAACGCGACACGCGCGGGTTCATCTCGATCACCACCACGCGGCCGTTCTCGGCATTGATGCCGAACTGCACGTTGGAGCCGCCGGTATCCACGCCGATCTTGCGCAGCACCTTGATGGAGGCGTCGCGCAGGCGCTGGTATTCCTTGTCGGTGAGCGTCTGCGCCGGCGCGACCGTGATCGAGTCGCCGGTATGCACGCCCATCGGATCGAGGTTCTCGATCGAACACACGATGATGCAGTTGTCCGCCTTGTCGCGGACCACTTCCATCTCGAATTCCTTCCAGCCGAGCACGGACTCCTCGACCAGCACCTCGCCCACCGGCGAAAGCTCGAGGCCGCGCTTGACGATCTCTTCGAACTCTTCGCGGTTGTAGGCGATGCCACCACCGGAACCGCCGAGCGTGAAGCTGGGACGGATGATGGTCGGATAGCCGACCTTGGCCTGCGTCAGCAGGGCCTGCTCGAAGGTGCGAACAACTTCGGCCTTGGGGCATTCCAGGCCGATCTCGGCCATGGCCACGCGGAACAGCTCGCGGTCCTCGGCCATGCGGATGGCTTCGCGCGAGGCACCGATCAGCTCGACGTTGTACTTCTCCAGCACGCCGTGGTCGGCCAGGTCGAGCGCGCAATTGAGGCCGGTCTGGCCTCCCATCGTCGGCAGCACCGCATCCGGGCGCTCCTTGGCGATGATGCGCTCCACCGTCTGCCAGTTGATCGGCTCGATGTAGACGGCGTCGGCCGTCTCCGGGTCGGTCATGATGGTGGCGGGATTGGAGTTGACCAGGATGACGCGGTAACCCTCTTCCTTCAGCGCCTTGCAGGCCTGCGCGCCGGAGTAGTCGAACTCGCAGGCCTGGCCGATGACGATCGGGCCGGCGCCGATGATGAGGATGCTCTTGATATCGGTGCGCTTAGCCATGCGTGCGGGCCTCCTGCATCAGTGCGGCAAAACGATCAAACAGGTAGCTCATTTCATGCGGACCAGGGCTCGCTTCCGGGTGTCCCTGGAAGCAGAAGGCCGGACGGTCGGTGAGCGCAAAGCCCTGCAGCGAACCATCGAACAGCGAGGTGTGGGTGACGCGCACGTTCGCCGGCAGCGTGGCCGGGTCGACGGCGAAGCCGTGGTTCTGCGAGGTGATCAGCACGCGGCCGTCGTCGTGGTCCTTCACCGGGTGGTTCGCGCCGTGATGGCCGAACTTCATCTTCAGCGTCCGGGCGCCAACCGCCAGGCCCATGATCTGGTGGCCCAGGCAGATGCCGAACAGCGGGATCTTCACCTCGAGAAACTGCCTGGTGGCCTCGACCGCGTAATCGCAGGCCGCCGGATCGCCGGGGCCGTTGGAGAGGAACACGCCATCGGGCTTCATCGCCAGCACGTCGGCCGCCGGTGTCTGCGCGGGCACCACGGTGATGTCGCAGCCCTGCTCGGCCAGCAGGCGCAGGATGTTGTGCTTGACGCCGTAATCGTAGGCCACGACCTTGAAGCGTTTGGACGGCTGATTGAAAGCCGTGCGATCGAGGTCGTAGATGCCCTCGTTCCAGGTGTACGACTCGCCGACGCTGACCACCCTGGCCAGGTCCATGCCGTTGAGGCCGGGGAAGGCGCGGGCCTTGGCCAGCGCGGCCTCGGCATCGACGATCTCGCCGGCGACGATGCAGCCCGACAGCGCGCCCTTGTCGCGCAGGATGCGGGTGAGGCGACGCGTATCGATCCCGGCGATGGCCACGATGCCGTGGCGCTTGAGGTAATCCGACAGGCTTTCGGTGCTGCGCCAGTTGCTGGCACGACGCGGTACGTCGCGCACGATCAGGCCGGCGGCATGCACCGTCTCGGATTCGGCATCCTCGACATTGATGCCGGTGTTGCCGATATGGGGATAAGTCAGGGTGACGAGTTGTCGGCTGTACGAGGGATCGGTGAGGATCTCCTGGTAGCCGGTCATGGCGGTATTGAAAACCACCTCGCCGACGGCTTCGCCAGTCGCGCCCACGGCGTGACCGTGGAACACGCTGCCGTCTTCGAGGGCAAGCAATGCGGGAATAGGCATGGGAGGTCCGCCTTTTAGGTGCAGCAAGGTCCGCAAGCCGCACTAAGCAGGCTTGTGGACCTTAGTCGAGGAATGTTTCAGGGCGGGTCGAAATGATAGGTGCAAGGGCTCTTGCTGTCCACCAGAAACAGCTGAACAATCCGGCTTGAAAAGCCCTGGCGACGGCCCGGCCGGGCGCTAGACTAGCGCTGTCATGCCAACGAACGGACTTCCATGAACTCAGCCGCGCTGCTCGATCCCGCCCGCCTCGACCGACCGGACACGGACATACGGCAGGAACCGTTCCCGTTTCTGATCGCTCATGGCCAGTTGCCGGACGAAGCGCGCGGCGACCTGGAGCGCGACTTTCCGCGCTACGCCAGCGCCGGCTTCTTCCCGTACGACGCCAGCGACTGCGGCCCGTCGATCAACGCACTGGTGCAGCGACTGATCTCACCGGAGTTTGCGAGCGCCATCGGGCAGCGCCTTGGCATCACCAATCTTGGGCAGTACCCCACCCTGATCACCCTGTGCCGGTCGCTGAACAAGCGCCACGGCACCATCCACACCGACAGCAAGTCCAAGGTCGCCACGGCCCTGCTTTACCTCAATGGCCTATGGCCGGACACCAGCGACGGCTGCCTGCGCTTTCTCGGCAGCATCGACAACATCGACAGCCTGATCGCGCCCGAACTCAAGCCCCTGTACGGCGAGTTCGCCGTGTTCAAGCGCTGCGACAATTCGTTCCATGGCCACTTGCCCTATGAGGGCGAGCGTCGCGTGATCCAGGTGGCCTGGCTTACCAGCGAGGAAGAGAAACTGCGCAAGACCAAGCGCGGCAACTTCTCGCGCGCCTTCAAGAAGCTGTTCGGTTCGCTCGACCGCAAGCTCGGTGCCGGTCGCGATCGCAACGCCTCCCACAAGGACTAAGCATCTCGCCCGCGGGGGATGCCGCGGGAATCCGTCGTCACCCAGCAGCCGCGGCTCCGCCATGGTCGCGCCCAAGGAATCAGGCATGCCCGTCGTTTTTCTGCTGTCCATTGCCCTGCAGGTCGCCTGTGCCGTCCACGTCGTGCGCAGCGGCCGCCCGCTGTACTGGATCTGGCTGATCCTGATCGGCTCGTACCTCGCCGTGCTGGTCTATGTCCTCATCGCCGTGCTGCCCGACCTGCGCCACGACCCGCGCGGACGCAAGGCCGCCAGCAAGGCCCTGCAGATGATCGACCCGCAGCGGCGGCGACGCGAGTTGCAGCGCCGGCTCGAACTGAGCAACACGGTGGACAATCGCCGCCACCTCGCCGAAGAAAGCCTGCAGCTGGGCGACTACACCAATGCGCAAGAGCTCTACCAGGGCCTGCTCACCGGCATGTACGTCACCGAGCCTGACTTCATGCTCGGCCTGGCCAGGGCACAGTCAGGCCAGGGTGACCACGTCGCCGCGCGCCGCACACTTGAGGCCCTGATCCAGGCCAATCCCGGCTACAAATCCAGCGATGGACATTTGCTCTATGCCCGCTGCCTGGAGGAATTGGGCGAGTCCGAGGCAGCGCTCGAGGAATACCGCGTGCTGGCCGACAGCTATCCGGGCGAGGAAGGCCGCTTCCGCTACGGGCGCCTGCTGGCCAGGACCCAGCGCCATGCCGAGGCGAAGGACGTCTGGCAGGCCCAGATCCGGCGTGCCGAGCTGATGCCGGGTTACTACCGGCGCAAGGAACAGCCGTGGCTGAAGGCGGCCCGGCTGGAGCTGGCGCAACTGGGCGAGCCCTGAGCCGCGGGCGGCCTTGCGGCAGCCATCGGGCCCGCGCGCCCATCCATCGACGGTGGTCCGGGCCGGACCACCGCGACCGACGGATCAGGCCTGGCTGGCGAAATGCCAGGCGATATACGCGGCGAACACGCCGTACAGCAGACCCACCGGCACCAGCCAGCGCGCGTCGACGCGGCCGCGCCGGAACATCCACCACAGATAGATCACCGCAACGCCGGTCAGCACGCCTGCCACCATCAACGGCGCATCGAACAGCCACGGCGTGGCAAACAAGGCCATGGAACTGGGGATGGTGGCCTGGATCATCATCGCGCCGGAAATATTGGCCAGGGCCAGCCGCTCCTTGCCCTGGCGCACCCAGATCAGCGCATTCATGGTTTCGGGCAACTCGGTGGCCACCGGGCTGAGCACGAGTGCCACGAGGTGCGGCGACAACTGCAGGGCCAGGCCGATCGCCTCGATCTGCTTGACGAAGGTATGCGAGGCGAAGGCGATGACCACCAGGGCCAGCGTGGTCTGCAGGATGACGCGCGACAGCGCCGGGTCGGCGGACGCGGGCTGGAACTTGAGCGGCTCGAGCGCCTCGTCTTCCGGCGCCGTGTCCTCATGCTGCAGTTCGCGCCATACGTACAGCGCGTAGGCCGCGATAAACAGCAGGCCCAGCCACGGCTTGAAAGCGAATGCCACGAGACCCAGCCCGCACTTGACCACGAAGATTGCCAGGAACCACGACTGGTCGCGCGCCAGCCGGCCATGTTCCACGCGAACCAGGTTGTCGGCACGCTGCAAGCGGCGACGATTCATCCAGAGGGCAATACCCACCACGGCATAGGCGATGGTGGCGAGCACCAGCGGGCCACCCAGTGCCGCGCCGACGCCGATGTCCTTCTGCTCCGGCGTGCGGCCCAGCACGACGGCCACGAAGGTCACGGCGCTCTCGGGCAAGGCCGTGCCGAAGGCGGCCAGGATGGTCCCGGTGGCCGTGGCCCCCAGGTTGAGCTTCTGGCCGAACCATTCCACGCCGTTGACGAAGTATTCGCAGGCGATATAGATCGCGCCGGCCGAGAGCAGGAACAACAGTGCGGTAAGCATGCGTCTTCCAGTGCCGGGCAAGCGAAAACCATTGGCTCAACGACGCGGGCTCGCCCGGCAAGGGTAAGCGCGTCGTGGCCAAAGGTCTCGCCGGGCCGCCAATACCTGAAGGTATCGATGGCCATCCGCGCCATGAAGCCGAGGCCTCAAGTCTGTTGACGCGGATTCCTCTGCTGTCGCAAGCCGTGCGGCCTGCGCGGGGTGAGGATGGCTACTCCCCAATGACAATGCCACGCATGGTAGCGGCCAGCGCCGCGCGCGGCAAACCGGGCGGCACGCTGCCGCCCCGTCGGAGCAACGTTCAGCGCGTGGCGCGCTCGGCCAGCATGGCGTCGAGGTCATAGGCGCCAGCGGCGCGACCACTGAGCCAGTGCGCCGCCTCCAGCGCACCGCGCGCAAAGATCGAACGATCGCTCGCGCGATGCGCCAGCTCCACCCGTTCGCCCTGCCCCATCAGCAAGGCCACGTGCTCGCCGACGATGTCGCCGCCACGCACCACCGCGAAGCCGATGGTGCCCGTTTGACGTGGACCGGTGCGGCCTTCCCGCGCGTAGACGGCGCTTTCCCTGAGCGTCGTGTCACGCGCTGCGGCAGCGGCTTCGCCCAAGGCCAGCGCGGTGCCCGAGGGTGCGTCTTCCTTGCGGTTGTGGTGCGCCTCGATGATGTCGAGGTCCCACTCCGGCAGCGCCGCGGCCGCTTCACGCAACAATCGCGTCAGCACGGCGACGCCCAGGCTGAAATTGGCCGAACGCAACAATGCCACGCGTTGCGCCGATGCCACCAGGCGCGGCTCGAAGGTCGCGTCCAGGCCGGTGGTCCCGGTCACCAGGGCAACACCATGGGACTCGCAATGCGTCAGCGCCTCGGCCAGCCCTGCCGGCCCGCTGAAATCGATCACCACGTCGAGCGCGCCAGCGGCGGGCCACTCGTGGGTAAAGCAGCGTGACCCGTCGCCGGCGTAGACCGGTTGGCCAAGCTGGCGCGATTCCGGACCGGTGATCGCCGCCACGAGGACGAAGCGCGGGTCGCCCTTCACAAGTCCCAGCAGGGCCTGTCCCATGCGGCCGGTAGCGCCGTTGATGGCGATGCGGACGGGATCGCTCATGCGTTGACTCCTACCCAGGACGGCTGCAAAGACGGAAGACGCGATGCTAGCCGCAGCCGCGCGCTGCGTACACAAGCCAGTACGAGAGAGGCGCCTGGGCGCATCCGCCCGAGGCGCAGCCGCTTACGAGGTGACGCGCGACCAGAACTGCTTGACCCCGTCGACCCAGGACTTCGCCCGCGGCGTGTGCTGGTCGGCGGCGCCGCCGGCAAACGTGGCTTCGAGCTGCTCGAACAACTCGCGCTGCTGCTTGGTCAGGCGTACCGGGGTTTCCACCACCACGCGGCAGATCAGGTCGCCCGTGCGGCTGCTGCGCACCGACTTCACGCCACGGCCGCGCAGGCGGAACAGCTGGCCGGTCTGGGTTTCCGGCGGAATGTTGATGGCCACTTCGCCGTCGAGCGTCGGCACCTGCAGCTCGGCGCCCAGCGCCGCCTGCGAGAAGCGGATCGGCAGCTCGCAATGCAGGTCGTTGCCGTCACGCTGGAAGATGGCGTGCTCGCGCACGCGCACTTCAACGTACAGGTCGCCTGCCTCGGCGCCGGCGGGGCCGGCCTCGCCCTGCCCGGCAAGGCGAATGCGATCGCCGTTGTCGACGCCGGCCGGAATGTTCACCGACAGCGCGCGGGTTTCTTCCAGGCGGCCTTCGCCATCGCACTCCCGGCAGGGATTCTCGATCGCCTGGCCGCTGCCGCCGCAATGCGGACAGGCCTGCTGGATGGAGAAAATGCCGTTCTGCATGCGCACGCGGCCATGCCCGTGGCAGGTCTTGCACGAAACGGTCTTGCCGTCCGCGGAGCCCGAGCCATTGCAGTGATGGCAATTGACCTGGGTGGGAATCTCGAACTTCCGCTCGACGCCGAACACGGCTTCCTCGAGGTCGAGCTCCATGATGTAGCGAAGGTCCGAGCCGCGACGGGCCCGGTTGCGGCCGCCGCCGCCAAAAATGTCGCCGAAGATGTCCCCGAAGATGTCGCCCATGTCGCCGAAGCCGTTGCCACCGCGACCGCCCATGCCATGCTCGAAGGCGGCGTGGCCGTGCTGGTCATACATGGCGCGCTTCTGCGCGTCGGACAGTACTTCGTAGGCCTCCTTGGCCTCCTTGAATTTCTCCTGCGCATGCGGATCGTCCGGACAGCGGTCCGGGTGGTACTTCATCGCCAGCCGACGGAACGACTTCTTCAGGTCGCCTTCGGTGACGGTGCGTTCGACGCCCAGGATTTCGTAATAGTCACGCTTGCTCATTCTTGCTTCCGACTCGAATCGCGTTTTCCACATGAATCGCGCGATCCATGCCTATTCAACAAACAGCCCGCGCCAAGGAGTTTCCCCGGCGCGGGCTGCGTCAGATCGGCAGCGCCGACCGGCCAATATTACTTCTTGTCGTCCTTGACTTCAGTGAACTCGGCATCGACCACGTCATCATGGCTGGCGCTGCCCTGCGGGCCGGCATGGGCCGCACCGGCTTCCGCCTGGGCACTGCCCTGGGCCGCGGCGTACAGCGCCTGGGCCACCTGCTCGAGCTTCTCGACCTTGGCCTCGATGGCCGCCTTGTCGTCGCCGTCCTTGACCTTCTCCAGGTCGGACAGCGCGCCTTCGATCGTGCTGAGCTGGTCAGCCGGCACCTTGCCGCCGTGCTCCTTGAGCGCGCTGCGGGTGGCGTGCACCATCTGGTCGGCCTTGTTGCGGGCACCGACGAGCTCGTGGAACTTGCGGTCTTCTTCCTTGTTGGCCTCGGCGTCGGCCACCATGCGGTTGATCTCTTCCTCGGACAGGCCCGAGCCGGCCTTGATCTCGATCTTCTGTTCCTTGCCGGTCTTCTTGTCCTTGGCCGACACGTGCAGGATGCCGTTGGCGTCGATGTCGAAGGTGACCTCGATCTGCGGCATGCCGCGCGGCGCGGCGTCGATGCCCTGCAGGTCGAACTTGCCCAGCGACTTGTTGGCGCTGGCGCGCTCGCGCTCACCCTGCAGCACGTGCACGGTCACGGCGGTCTGGTTGTCGTCGGCGGTGGAGAACACCTGCGAGGCCTTGGTCGGCACGGTGGTGTTCTTCTCGATCAGCTTGGTCATCACGCCGCCCATCGTCTCGATGCCGAGCGACAGCGGGGTGACGTCCAGCAGCAGCACGTCCTTGACGGTACCGCCCAGCACGCCGCCCTGGATCGCGGCGCCGACAGCGACGGCCTCGTCCGGATTGACGTCCTTGCGGGGCTCCTTGCCGAAGAAGTCCTTCACCGACTCCTGCACCTTGGGCATGCGGGTCTGGCCACCGACGAGGATCACCTCGTTGATGTCGGACACGCGCAGGCCGGCGTCATTCAGCGCGGTGCGGCAGGGGTCGATGGTACGCTTGACCAGGTCTTCCACCAGCGCCTCGAGCTTGGCGCGGGTCAGCTTGATGTTGAGGTGCTTGGGACCGGACGCGTCGGCCGTGATGTACGGCAGGTTCACTTCGGTCTGGTGGCTGGAGGACAGCTCGATCTTCGCGCGCTCGGCAGCGTCCTTCAGGCGCTGCAGGGCCAGCGGATCCTTGCGCAGGTCCATGCCCTGGTCTTTCTTGAATTCTTCGACCAGGTAGTCGATGACGCGCATGTCGAAGTCTTCGCCACCCAGGAAGGTGTCGCCGTTGGTGGCCAGCACTTCGAACTGCTTCTCGCCGTCGACTTCGGCGATCTCGATGATCGACACGTCGAAGGTGCCGCCGCCAAGGTCGTACACGGCGATCTTGCGGTCGCCGCCCTTCTTGTCCAGACCATAGGCCAGCGCGGCCGCGGTCGGCTCGTTGATGATGCGCTTGACGTCCAGGCCCGCGATGCGGCCGGCGTCCTTGGTGGCCTGGCGCTGGCTGTCGTTGAAGTAGGCCGGTACCGTGATCACGGCTTCCGTGACCGGCTCGCCGAGATAGTCCTCGGCGGTCTTCTTCATCTTCATCAGCACTTTGGCCGAGATCTCCTGCGGGGCCATCTTGCGGAGGTCGGCGGTCTGCACCCAGGCGTCACCGTTCTCGTGCGCCACGATGCCGTAGGGCACGATATGCAGGTCTTTCTGCACTTCCGCGTCGGTGAACTTGCGGCCGATGAGGCGCTTCACCGCGTAGAAGGTGTTCTTGGGGTTGGTCACGCTCTGGCGCTTGGCCGGCGCGCCCACCAGGACTTCGTTGTCCTTGGTGAAGGCCACGATGGAAGGCGTGGTGCGATCACCTTCGGCATTCTCGATGACCTTGGCGGTGGTGCCATCCATCACCGCGACGCACGAGTTGGTCGTGCCCAGGTCGATACCAATGATTTTGCCCATGTTGTCTACTCCCGAATTCTTTAAGCGACCCCTCGGCCGCGACTGGTTTCCAGATGGGGCTCGATGCGCGGCATCTCAATGCCGGCAAGACCCCAAAGCCCTTGACACCGGTGCCGGAAGGGGACGCGATTCAGGCGTCCTCGGCCTCCGGCCGGTGCGTCAATCCTTTGCGACCGCCACCAGCGCCGGGCGCAGCAGTCGATCGTTCAGCACATAACCCTTCTGCAGCACGCTGACCACTGAATTGGGTGCCGCCCCCGGGGCGTCGACCATGCTCACCGCGTGATGCCGCTCCGGATCCAGCGGCTGGCCGACCGGGTCGACCTGCACCAGACCGTTGTTTTCGGCAATCTTCAGCAGCGACTTGAGGGTAAGCGCAATGCCTTCGCGCACACTGGCAATGTCGCCGCTTTCCACCTGCAGGCCGCGCTCGAGGCCGTCGTAGACCGGCAGCAGCTCGTTCAGCAGCTTCTCGTTGGCGAAGCGGCGAGCCTGCTCCACGTCGCGATGCAGCCGGCGGCGCTGGTTCTCGATCTCGGCCTTTTCGCGCAGCACGGTCTCGCGCAATTCGGCGTTGCCGGCCTCCAGCTCGGCGATGCGCGTCTTGAGGGCCTCCAGCTCGGCGTTGGGCGATTCGCCCTGCGCGCCGCTGCCCTGCGCCTCGTTGGACGTCGTTGGGTCGTTGCTCTGCATGTATTACTCCAAGCCATACCATGGCTGGTGCGCAAGGCACCAACCGTCTACAAACTTGCGGGTAAAACCCGCCTCCCGGGCGCGTTATAGGGTCGTAGCGGCGCGATTCAAGGCATCGCTGAGCAAACCGGCCGTGGCCTGCACTACCGGGATGACCCGTTCGTAGGCCATGCGGGTGGGGCCAATCACGCCCACCGCACCCAGCACGCGTCCCTGGGCACCATAGCTGGCGGTGACCAGGCTACAGCCATCCAGCGCGGCGAACCCCGACTCCTCGCCAATGAACAGCCGCACGCCGGGGGCCCGGGCGCATACCTCCAGCAGCTGCACCAGCTCATTCTTCTTCTGGAACGCCTCGAACAGTTCGCGCAGGCGCTCCAGGTTGGCCAGCTCGGAATAGCCCATCAGATTGGTCTGGCCGCTCACCAGCACGTCATCGCTCTCGGCCTGCGGCGCAAACGACGCCGCCGCCAGCTCCACCGCGCTGGACAGCAGCCGGTTGAGCTCCCCGCTGGTCTCGCGCAGCTCACGCAACAGATGCGTGCGGATATCGTCCAGGCGCTGGCCGGCGAACTGGCTGTTGAGGTAGTTGGCCGCCTGCTCCAGCTCCCGTGCCTCCAGCGGCCTGGCCAGCTGCACGATGCGGTTCTGCACCTGGTTGTCCGAGAACACCAGGATCACCAGCACGCGTGCATCGGGCAGCGGCACGAAATCGATGTGGCGCAGCGGGAAGTCCACCTGCCGCGGCACCGTCACCACGCCCGCGAAACGGGTCATGGCCGACAGCAGGGTCGAAACGTTGCCGAGCAGGTCGCGCGTGGTAGTGGGGCCCGGCGGCATCTCCAGGCGCAGGCGCGCCATCTCTTCGAGCGGCAAGGGCTGCAGTTCGATCAGGCTGTCCACGAACAGGCGCAGGCCGCGCGGCGTCGGCACGCGCCCGGCCGAGGTGTGCGGCGAGGCCACCAGGCCGGCCTCTTCCAGGTCGGCCATGATGTTGCGGATGGTGGCCGGGCTGACGTCCAGCCCGGACGAACGCGACAGCGTGCGCGAACCCACGGGCTCGCCATCGGCCAGGTATTGGGCGATCAGGGTGCGCAACAGGCGGCGCGCGCGGGCATCGAGGTCAGAGACAGGCATGCTGTAGCAATCCGTGAGACGTAAAAGAAATAAGGTCTGACGAGCCCGCGCGCAAGCCCGGCACCTTTTGCCCCGCCGGTCAGCCGCTACAATCGACCGACTTCAACGTGCCCCAGACCATGCTCACTTCGCTCTACGTCCGTCATTTTGCTGTCGTCGAAGAAGCCGAGATCACCTTCGGCCCGGGTCTTACCGTGGTCAGCGGCGAGACCGGAGCCGGCAAGTCCCTGCTGGTCGACGCCCTCATGCTACTGGCTGGCGCCCGCGCCGACAGCGGCATGGTGCGCGCCGGCAGCGACCGCGCCGAGCTGACCGCCGAGTTCGACCTTTCCGACCTCCCCGAGGCGCGCGAGTGGCTGCGCCGCGAGGAGCTGGACGAGGAAGACACTTGCCAGCTCCGCCGCGTCATCCGCGCCGAGGGCAGCTCGCGGGCGTGGATCAACGGCCGCCCGGCCAACGCCAGCCAGCTCGGCGAACTGGCCACGCTGCTGGTGGAGATCCATGGCCAGCACGAGCACCAGGCCCTGCTCGCGCGTGCGCACCAGCTTGAATTGCTCGACGCCTACGCCGGCAACGAGGCGCTGGTCGGCGAGATCCGCGAGCTGGCCACGCAATGGCGCGAGCTGGGCACGCGCATCCGCAAGCTCAGCGGCGGCGACGACCGCGAGCAGCGGATCGAGCTGCTCAGCCATGAGCTGGGCGAACTGGAAAAGTGGGCGCTGCCCACCGCCGAACTGACCGAGCTGGAAGCCAGCCACAAGCGACTGGCCAATGCCGGGCGCCTGGCGGAAGGTGCCGGCGGCGTGGTCGAACTGCTGGACGGCGAGAGCGAGTTCGCCCTGCGCCGCGCGCTCGGGCGCGCCCAGCTGGAAATGAGCAAGCTGGCCGCGCTCGACGACAAGCTGGCGCCCTGGCTGGAGCTGCTGGACAACGCGTCGATCCAGCTCAGCGAGGCAGCCGATGGCCTGGGCCGCTATGCCCTGGACGTCGATCTGGAACCCGACCGCTATGCCGACGTGGACACGCATCTGACCCGGCTGCACGAACTGTCCCGTCGTCATCGCGTGCCGCCGGCCGAACTGCACGACAAGGCGGCCACGCTGCGCGACGAACTCGCCGAGCTGGAAGGCGCTGGCGACGCGCTGGAAAAACTGGCTGCCCAGCGCCAGCGCCTGCAGCAGCAATACAACGACACCGCGGAAAAACTCGGCAAGTCACGCCACGACGCCGCCGGCCGGCTGGGCAGCGAAGTCAGCCAACTGATGTCCGAACTGGGCATGAGCGGTGGCCGCCTGGTGGTCGAGCTGGAGTCTTCCAGCGACCACGAACCCGATGCGCAGGGCCGCGAACGCTGCGAACTGCTGGTCAGCGCCAACCCGGGACAACCGCCGCGCCCCTTGCGCAAGGTGGCCTCAGGCGGCGAACTGGCACGCATCAGCCTGGCCATCGAAGTGGCCACGCTGGGCAAGGACACCGTGGGCACCATGGTGTTCGACGAGGTCGATACCGGCATTGGCGGTGCAGTGGCCGAGGTCGTCGGCCAGAAGCTGCGCGCGCTGGGCGGTGAGCGCCAGGTGCTGTGCGTGACCCACCTGCCGCAGGTCGCTGCACAGGGTCACGCGCACCTGCGTGTCAGCAAGGCCAGCGATGGCGCGTCCACGCGCACCCAGATCGAGGCGCTGGACGCGGCGGGACGTCGCGATGAACTGGCCCGCATGCTCGGCGGCGTGGAGATCACGCGCGAAACGCGGGCCCACGCCAGGCAGATGCTGGAGCGCGCGCAAGTCTGAGCCGGGCTCGCCAGGTTGCGTCGTCGCGGGGCGCGGCAGGTTGGCCTGATCGCAGCCCCCTGCCCTGCATCCTCCCCACCCGGTCGGCCTGCGGGCCTCCCGAGGGAGTAACGCGGGATCAGTTGCGCCGCGGCAACAAGCCTCGCTCGGTCGCCATGCGATAGAGGTCCAGTTCCGAACCTGCGCCGAGCTTGCCCATCAGGCTCGCACGGTGGATGTAGACCGTCTTCTGGCCGATACCCAGCTCGCCCGCCACCTGCTTCGGTGCCCGCCCGGCCGCCAGCAACAGGAACACCTCCCGCTCGCGCGTGGTCAGGCGATCGAGCGGATCGAGCGCGGCCCCGGGGCGTTCGGCGCGCCGCTGGCGCAGGTCCGAACTGAGAAAGCATTCACCCTGCATCACGGCACGCAGCCCGGCCACCAGTTCTTCCGGCGCCACGCCCTTGGTGACGTAGCCACTGGCACCGCGGCGCAGCGCTTCGGATACGTAAGGCTCGCCGTCGTGCATGCTCAGCACCACGATGCGCGTATCCGCCGCCACGCTGCGCAGGTGCTCGATCAACGGCAGCCCGCTGCCATCGGGCAGCGAGAGATCGAGCGCCACGAGATCAGGCCGTCGCGAGCCAACCGCTTCCACCGCATCGTCGGCGCAGCGGCACTCCGCTACCACCTCGAGATCCGGTTCCAGTTCGATCAGCCGCTTGAACCCCTCGCGGACGATGGCATGGTCATCGACCAGGACAATGCTGTACATGGCACATGTATAGCAGCCTGCGGGGGAGCCGCCTATACCCCTCTTCGCGGCGTGTACCATCTCGCGCATGCCATCGAAATCTTCCGCACTCCCGGGCTCGGCCTTTTTGCTGGGACTCGGCTATTTCCTGCTCTGGCTGCTGCTGTGGCCGACCGAACAACCCTATTGGATGCTGCCGTACGGCCTTCGCTTCGGCGCCCTGCTGCTGGCACCGATCCAGCGCTGGCCGCTACTGCTCGGCGCGGAATTTGCGGCCACGGGCCTGATCAGCATGGCCCACGGACTTCCGCTGGGCTGGACGGGCTTCCTCCTCGGCGAGGTCCCCGAACCCACCGTGGTGGCGATCTGCCTCTGGCTGATGCGACGGGCGACCCTGCACGCCAGCCTGCGTGACCCGGAGGACGTGGCGCGGCTGCTGCTCTCGGCCGCCTTCACGGTGGCCGCGACCACCGCCACCGATGCCGTCCTGCTCGCCCTGATCCATGCCAGCCCCACCTCGGACCTGATGGTGCAGGCGCTGGGACAGGATCTGCTGGGCAACTACGTCGGCATCCTGCTGGTCGTGCCGTTCCTGATCATGCTGACACGTGCCCGGCTGGCCAAGCGCGCACTGGGCAGCCTGCTGATGGACGGCCTGCTGGTGATGCTGCCTTCGCTGGCGATCCTCCTGACGCTGTCCTCGCACGACGCGCCGCAACCCCAGTTCGCGCGCGTACTGTCGCTGGCCCCGGTGCTGTTCTTCGCGTTCCGCCACGGCTGGCGTGGCGCCAGCCTGGTCATGCTGATTTCCAGCCTGGGCATGACCGTGGTCGACCACATGTCAGGCCATGGTCCCGCAGGCGCGCCGGGCGAGCTGTTCCTGGCCGTGGCCGGCACCGGCGCCCTGATGCTGGGTTCGGCCACCGATGCCCTGCGCCGCAGCAGCGAGCGCGTGGCCGAACAGAACGTCTACCTGGCCGCCGTCAACCGGCGCCTGGACCACCTCGCACGCCAGCTGCGCGATGCCGCGCGCGGCAACCTGCAGGCCGAGGAGAACCAGCGCCGCCACATGGCCGCCGAGCTTCACGACGAGCTGGGGCAGAACCTCACGGCAATCCAGACCCACCTCAAGCTCGCGCAAAACCGCCTGAGCCAGGCCGGCATGGGCGACATCGGCACCTCCATCAACGGCATCCTGGGCCACATGCGGCGTGCGCTGCACCGCCTGCTCGACGACCTGCGACCCGCCGTGCTGGACGAATTCGGTCTGCTGCGCGCGCTCGACGAAGGCCCGATACGCGACCTGCTCAGCGCCGCCGGCGTCACCTACCACACCGACCTGCATGGCGATCCGCGCATGCTCGACGACGACACCCGCACGGTGATCTACCGGCTGGTCCAGGAAAGCGCGACCAACGCCGTCAAGCACGCCCAGGCCGACGTGTTCCAGCTGCGCCTGCGCATCGGCGAACGCCAGGGCACCGCGCTGGCCCTGCTCGATATCCGCGACAACGGCGTCGGCCTGCCCACCCGCATGCCCCGCGGCGGGCGCGGCATGCAGGGGATGCGCGACCGGGTGACCTCCCTCGGGGGCCTGTTCCGCGTGCGCCCCGAGTCGCAGGGCGTGCACCTGCGCATTTTGCTGCGCAGCAACACGAGCAGCGGCGATTCAGCCAGGGTTTGACTTCCGTTGCATAGGAAATTTTCTGATACCGGTGATGTGAAGGGTTCGTTAGTCTCCTTCCATCGATGTGGGGGAGCCACCATCGCAAGATGGTGAGCCTTGCCAACCGTGGGGACGGTGGGCAAGAAGAGCGGCAGGATGCCGTTCCGCCGGAATCGGTGGCATACCCAGGCTGAGCGAGCAACTCGCCTTCCTCTGGAGCCATCCGGTAACGGATCAGCCGCGAGTGGACAGGAGTCCATTTGCGGCTTTTTTTATGGGCGATCGCCAGCCCCGGCCAACAAAAAGGCCGGCAGCGTCGCCGCCACCGGCCTGCCATTCCACGCGCGGATTCGGGCGTCTACTTGCCCCGGTGCTTCGGGCGCACGTACAGCACCAGGCTGTGGTCCTCGATGACATAGCCGTGGCGGGCGGCGATCTCGGCCTGGAGACGCTCGATCTCCTCGCTCACGAACTCGATGACCTTTCCGCTGTCCACATCGATCATGTGGTCGTGATGCTTGCCGCGGTCCAGCTCGTAGACGGCCTGGCCGCCCTCGAAGTTGTGCTTGACGACGATGCCGGCAGCCTCGAACTGGGTCAGCACCCGGTAGACGGTGGCCAGCCCGATGTCTTCCTGATGGGCGAGCAGGCGTTTGTAGATGTCTTCGGCGGTGAGGTGGTGGGCTTCCTCATCCTCGAAGATCTGCAGGATGCGCATGCGGGGGTGGGTCACCTTGAGCCCGGCTTTGCGCAGTTCTTTGGTTTCCTGTTCCATAGCAAGCTCCACGCACACGGCGCCACGAAGCCGTTAGTGTATCATCCGACACCTTTACGATCCGGACGCAACACGCATGCACAAGCTGATTCGCACGCTGGGTTTTGCCATGCTGGCCATCTCGCTGGCCAGCTGCCGCCTTATCTATACCCCAGACGTGCAGCAGGGCAACCTGCTCGACAAGAAGAACGTGGATCAGCTGCAGCCCGGCATGACCAAGCGCCAGGTCCTGGTTCTGATGGGTTCCCCCTCGGTGAACTCGCCGTTTAGCCAGAACCAGTGGAATTACGTCTCCACCCAGCAGCACCGCGGCGGCGACATCAAGATCCGCACGCTCACGCTGACCTTCAACAACGACTCGCTGGTGCGTACCGACGGCGACTTCTTCGCCGAAGACGCCCAGAAGCTGGTCGACGACACCAAGAAGTACCACGCCAGCTATCCGGTCGACGAAACCAAGGGCGACAAGAACACCGACGGCTCGCAGGGCAAGAAGGACGGCGGCGGCAACGACGGCCATTGATGCCGCGTGCCGTGCCGGCGTCAGCCCTCGCGGGCCCGGCGCCGGCGCGCGTCCTTCGGATCGAGCGTGAGCGGCCGGTAGATTTCCACCCGGTCGCCCTCTTCCACGATGTGGCCCGGCACCGCCTTGCGGGAAAAGATGCCCAGCTGCGCGGGATCGATCACGAGGCCGGCCACGGCCGCCTCGATGCCTGAAGCCTCGACCGCCTGCAACACCGTGCTGCCCGCGGCCAGGGTCACGCGGCGCACCACCTGGCGCGACGCTTCGGCATACACGACCTCGACCGTGACCTGGTCAGGCATAGGCCCGCTCCGCCTCGCGGCAGAAGTCGTCCACCATGCGGCCGGCGAGCCCCTGGAAACCCAGTTTCAGTGCCGTGCCGCCCAGGCGACCGGCGTAGTCGAAATCCAGCGCAAAGGACACCTTGCAACCGGCGTCGCCCAGGGCGATGAACTCCCACAGGCCATCGAGGCTGCGGAACGGTCCATCGACCAGGCTCATGTGCAGGCGCTGCGCACGAACCGTGGTATTACGGGTGGTGAAACTCTGGCGGAAGCCGGCGTACTTGAGATCCAGCCGCGCCACCAGCACATCGTCACCTCGTTGCATGACCTCGGCGCCGACACACCAGGGGAAACGCTTTGGGTATGCTTCGACGTCATTGACCAGGTCGAACATCTGGGCCGGTGAATATCGCACCAGGGCGCTGCGGCGGATCTCGATCACATCAGCCTCTTATCGGAATCATCTGGATCCGGCCTTTGCGGACGGATCATTATCAGGGCAAACAGCCCGAAGTTTAGCGGACATGGCCAAGCCCAAGGACAAAGACAAGCACGCCGGCGGCACCATCGCGCTGAACAAGCGTGCGCGCCACGAATACCACATCGACCAGCGCTTCGAGGCCGGCGTCGAGCTGCAGGGCTGGGAAGTGAAGTCGCTGCGCGCCGGCCGCATCAACTTCGGCGACAGCTACGCCATGGTCATCAAGAACGAAATCCAACTGGTGGGCACGTCGATTCCACCACTGATCAGCGCCTCCACCCACGTGGTGGCGAACGATCGCCGCACGCGCAAATTGCTGCTGCATCGCGCGGAGATCGACCAGCTCGTAGGCGCCGTGGAACGCAAGGGCTACACGCTGATCCCGATGGCCATGTACTGGAAAGGCAACAAGGTGAAGGTGGAGATCGGCCTCGCCAAGGGCAAGCAGGACCACGACAAGCGCGACGCCGAGAAGGAACGCGACTGGCAGCGCGAGAAGCAGCGCACCATGCGGGCGCACAACCGCAGCGCGTGAGGTGCCACCGCTCGCCGGTCAGGCGAGCGGCATGTTCATGGCGTCCACCGCCGTGCGAAAACCGAAGCGTTCGTACAACCCGTGCGCGCTCGCCGTGGTGTGCAGGTTCATCGCATCCACGCCCTGCTCCCGCGCCGCCGCACCCACCGAAGCCAGCAACGCCTGGGCAATCCCAATGCGGCGATGCGCCGGCTTCACGTAGACATTGAGCACGTACCAGCCCACGCCCCGCGGAAAATGCGGCGACGGCATGTGTGGATAGGGATTGACCGCCGTACAGCCGGCGACACGGCCATCGACTTCGGCCAGCCACACCAGCAGGCGGCCATCCTGCAATGCCTCTTCGATCCAGCTGCGCAACGTGTCGGCAAAACCGTCGTGCAGCTGCTGGCCCAGTTCCTCGAGAAACATGCAGCGCAGGTCGGTCAGGATGCCTGCATCCGCCTGCCCTGCCAGACGTATCCGTGCCATCGGTGCGTCCCCTCGTTGGTCCCCGTACCCACCATAGATGCTAACGCCCCTCGCCGCGCAGCCTTGCTGAATGCATGCAAGGCTCCATATACTGGCTGACCAGCAATACGATCTTCCCCGGGGGTGTCCTGGCTTCGACGGGGGTAGTGAGATGGCTTGGTGCATGCCGAGGGGGCAGCTTTCCTCGTTAATCCAGCCGCAAACTTATAGTTGCCAACGACGACAACTACGCTCTGGCCGCTTAAGGCCTAGCCCCGAACCCACTTGTGCTCGTGCTCGTGGATGTAGGGTCATTATCACGAGATCGCCCGAAGCTGCCGCCTGTCGGTAAGGGCTAAATCAAGCAGGCTGGTCCTTCGATGCGCTTCGCACATCGTGCTGTCGCGGGACGAGATCCAACGGTGAGCTAAGCATGTAGTACCGGGCGTCAAGCGCCTTCGGACGCGGGTTCGACTCCCGCCACCTCCACCAATTCAAGCTCCAACGCAGTCCAACGAAGGCCGGAAACCCAAGCGATAGCAAAGGTTCCGGCCTTTTTTTGTGCCCGATACAGTCCGATTGGGTCCATTGCAATCCGGGGGCAACAGGGGGCAACATCGGGGGCAACAGCACCTGATCCCATGAGGGTTGCCCCCAATGGCACTTACTGACACAGCGGTCCGCAAAGCCAAGCCAATGGACAAGCCCCAACGCCTTTTCGATGGCGGCGGCCTGTATCTCGAACTGTCCCCGGCCGGGGGGAAGTGGTGGCGCCTGAAGTACCGCTTTGGGGGCAAGGAGAAGCGCCTCTCTCTCGGCACATATCCCGATACCGGCCTAGCCGATGCCCGCGCCAAGCGCGATGCAGCTCGCAGGTTGCTGGCAGCAGGGGTTGATCCTGGCGAACAACGAAAGGCCGAAAAGGCCGCAGGCGAAGAACGCGCCGCGAACAGTTTCGAAGTAATCGCACGGGAGTGGCACGCAAAGCAGTCGGCAACTTGGGTCGAGCTACACGCCAGCCGAATCATGCTGCGTCTGGAAAACGATATTTTCCCCTGGCTAGGCAGGCGTCCGATCGCCGACATCGGCGCCAAGGAGCTGCTAACCGCGATCAACCGCGTAGTTGATCGCGGCGCCGTCGAGTCAGCGCACCGCGTCCTCCAGAACTGTGGACAGGTGTTCCGTTATGCCATAGCCACTGGTCGCACCGAGCGCAACCCAGCAGCCGACCTGCGCGGTGCCCTACCCCCGGTCAAACAAACCCATTTGGCGGCCATCACCGACCCGAGTGCCATAGGGGCGCTACTCCGAGCCATCGACAGCTATCAAGGTTCGCTTGTCACCAAATGCGCCCTGCGCCTAGCGCCACTCGTGTTCGTTCGCCCAGGCGAACTGCGGCAAGCGGAGTGGGCAGAGTTCGACCTCGACAACGCGCAATGGAACCTGCCTGCCGAGAAGATGAAGATGCGCGAGCCACACTTAGTACCGCTAGCGCCTCAGGCCGTGTGTGTCCTGCGTGAGCTGCAGGCTCTGACTGGACGTGCTCGCTATGTATTTCCTAGTGCGCGCAGCCCGAGGCGCCCTATGAGCAATAACGCCGTACTTTCGGCTCTGCGGCGTATGGGCTACAGCACCGACGAGATGAGCGGGCATGGCTTCCGTGCGATGGCGCGCACCGTGCTGGACGAAGTGCTGCACTTTCGACCCGATTACATCGAACACCAGCTAGCACACGCGGTCAAAGATCCTAACGGACGCGCTTACAACCGAACCGCCCATCTACCTGAGCGCCGAAAGATGATGGCAGCATGGGCGGACTATCTGGACGTACTTAAAGCCACCGGAAATGTAGTGACAATGGCGCGCAAGGCTGGCTGACTTACTTTGAATCCCACGCCCAGGCTAACCCCAAAAGACAAGACCCGTCCCTCGCCCAGCACATCATCTGAGATGAGACATGGAGGCATGCGTGTCTGAATATCTTCTGGCTCGATATCGGCCTATTGCCAATGCTCTACTCGCAAAGCACCAACTTGAGGTGGACGAAAGCACACGGGATACGCTAGCAATGAGCATAATGCACAACCGTGTCCTATCGACTGACGAGGCAGCGCCCAACCAGTCACCAGTACCCGCCGCAAAAAAGGCACTGGGTCATGCTCGAGCGTTGTTGAAGTACGCCGCAAAACCACCCCGCCGAAAGGACAGCATCCCGAAACGCCGTGCCAAATTGCTGGCAATTTTGCTGGATTCCGATCTCCTGGCATTCGTATTGGGGATTCAAGAGACAACAGACATGAGCACGGATGGCTACCGGTCGCTGCTCGACTCGCTGGAAATCGAAAGTATTGATACGCCTATCCTTGCCAAAATCGCTCAAAAGCTGGAGGCGATCACGGTAGCCCCGAATGACTGGCAGAGCGTCGGCCGCCCCTGGGGGCTTACTAAGAAACTCGTGCGCTGCGGCTGCATGGCGTGGTGGCGAGCTGGAAACCCCCAACTGGGTCACGGCTGGGACGAATCTAACCAAGCTCTAACGGGCGCACTCCCAGACTTTCTACGAGACCTACTGACATGCTGTAACGGCACTTCACCGCTGATAGCCCAGAGCGGACTACCCGCCCCAAAGGGTTACGCTTTCAAGCCTACGCTACCTCGAGGTAACGGCCTGCGGTTGAGCGACGCATCGCTGAAGATGGCCATAATCGAATGCAGTCGCGACGATGCCCTAAGGACTCACGCCACCAATTCTGGCCGTGCTTGAACTGGTTTTGGCTACTGCAAGTCGAAGTGTGCGTGCAGTCGCTCAGGTGGGCTCGGGTGTCCTCCCGGCTAGGACGGCGCCGGAATAGTGGTCAGCGATAGCCGCAATCCTTATCGTTTTCCTGGCTCAGTGGGAGAGTGCTTCGCTCGACCTCCTGCCGCCTGAGCTCCGCCTGATGTGGTCCGACGGTTAGCGGGCTTACTAGTGGACGACAATGCACGCATCCCCAAGGCGCGCCCCTTACCGATCTTCCCTCCCGCCCCCTTCCCCGCGCGGGCGTTTTCACCGGTCTCCTCGCGCGCGGCCGCGCTCCTGCGCTTCTTCGAGCTTGCGGACCCATCGTTCTTAGACGCTGATTGGGATGTCGTCACACGTCGGGTGGTCTGCGATGACGACCCGGCAGAGGAAAGATCTCGCGGCCGCAAATCGAGCGCTTTTGCCGTCAGATAAGCGTCGTTCCCAAGGGAGCCGACCAGTGTTGCGGCTAACGCATTGAGGTGCTCTAGCAGCTTCTCAAGGCTCATTTTTTTACCCGTGCGCGGGTGTTTCCACGTTCGATCCTTGGCGATGGATATCAACAAGCAACCCACGCGTCGATGCTCGGGCGCGAGGTAGCGCGTGACCAGCTGATCTCGAAGCGCCACCTCGTAGTCGACGACGGTGTAATTTTGCTCGGCGAGCTTTAGCTCTATAACGGCCTCAAGCGGTCCGCGAGCCGAGATCAACCGGACATCTGTCTCCCTTTCATCGCCGGTCGCGGCCTCCTGACTGAGAGTGTAGGCCGAGCGTGCCATGCTCTGGAGTGCGCGGGAGATCTCTCGGCGCATTTCCCTTTCGAGCTGAATCTTGCTCCAGGCCTCTCGGGGCGATTCGTCCCGAACGAGAAGGTCACCAATATCTGCGAGTCGATCCTGCAGCAGCATCGCGAGGTCTGCGCGGTTGGCGGGAGGGAACTCGTGCTGCTGCTCGAGTTCTACCACCTCACGCTCGTCCATGGGCGGAGCATCCCATTCCTCCGCGAGTATCTGCTCCGCGACGGCAAGCGCCCGGTCGCGGAAGGCAATGACTTCAGGGGCATTGGCGAACGTGAGTTTGGCATGCCATGCATCTACACCCTTGGCATTCAGCAGCATGTTGATCAACATACTGCGCGCGTGCTCCGCGTGGTCGCGTTCATCAGGAGAGTAAGCACCATCATGCACGTTATCGTCTGCGAATCTGACGTGGCTGCACGCCAGCCTGGCAGCCCGGAACACAAGCTCGGGGCGATGCCCAAGCGCCTCTAGACCCACAGAACCCCCACCCCAATCGCCGAAGAGAGCGGCAAGCCAAGAGGTCACAGGGCTACGCGCCTGGACCGGAATGGTGGATGCGAAGTTCTCCAACACGCCCAACGCAGCCTCCGCATCGAGTCGCAGCAGCACTTGAAGCCAGAACGAAACGTCGTCGGTGGATGGGTTGCCCTTCAGCTTGGACGTCGCCTGTTTGACTAAGCCCTTTCGATCCACATCCGTGCCGTAGTCGGCGACCAGTCGTATGGCCGGCTCCAACTTGCGCGTTGATACCTTAGCGGCACGTCGGGCCGCGAGTCCCGTTTTGAGCCAGGCCCGCACGCGCGGCAAGATGAGATCGATGACCGGCCGCGAGGACTGTGAAATGTTCTGCAGGAGCATCGAGTACTCGATGCTCTGATCCGACAACTCCGCAATCAGCTCGGCGCCAACGAGCGACTCCACCGGCGCGGGATGAACATCGATAAGGTCGTCGAGCCAAACAGGAAGGCGGTTGAGTTCGAGAAGCGCATAGCGTGCCGCAAGTTCGGCTTCACTTGTGTTCAGGAGCGTTGCCCAGCCCGTGGTTTCAACCTCCGCATACAGTCCTGCAAGACCCATTGTCCAGATCGCCCGGTATGTATTGCGCGCCTCGGCAGGCCGCTCGGACCAAACCGTCGGACGATCGGTTCGCCAATAGTTCTTGAGCGCTTCGCGCAGCCTGTTTGCCACAGCAGGGTTGAAGGCCCGCTCGATGAAGCCCCGATTCCACCCGGAACCCGAACCACCCACCCTGCCCATAACAGACCACAGGTTCCAAGCCGTGTTCTCCTGCGACGAAGCGAAGGCCCCGTCGGGATCGGCGACGACGTCGCGCCAAAACTGGCTCCAGGAGGCATATCTCTTTGCCTCCTTCTTCCTGGATTCCTCTTGTCGACGAGCATTATCCCGCGCCCATTTGGGTTCCGGCGGCGGGTTCTCGATATGTTTGATGGCCTCTCGGAGCTCCGCCTCTATCGCCGGTGCATCGGCGACACAGGGCAGAAGCACTCTCAGTTGCTCGAGTGCGCCATCGGCCCGCATCAGCAGCCACTGGCTGGCTCCGAGGACAAGCAATCGGTCCTCCGGGGCGGCTCGGGCGTCTGAGAGGACCGAACGCAACCAGTCCGCATCGGCCTCCCACTCCAACTCCAAAGGGGGACGCTCGAGCAGCCGAGTGAGTCGCCTGGCCGCATCTTGTGCCTTTCCCCGGTAGTCCCCAATAAGACGATCATTGGACCAGAATAACCGGCCCCTCAGCCCCCCTTCGGCCGATGCCAGGCGCTCCCGCAGCGCGCGGCCTTGCCCTTCTGCATTGATCTCAGGGTTGTTCACCCGCAGCGCCAAGGTTGTGACATCGACCCATGCGTCGCTTGCGCACCCGCCCTCGTACTCTAGTCGGCAGACAACCAGAAGGGCTGGCACGAGGTCCTCACGGCGGGTGACCAGCTCCCAACGGCTCTCGTCCCAGGACAACGTCGACGCGACCATACTTGCAAGGCCCTCGCGGAGCTCCTTGAGCTCACCAGGCGATAGTCGTGCTTCAGCGATCGCGCTGGGCAGCATGTACGCATAGCCCGAAGCCCGCTTCTTCTGATCCGCCAGGCTCCTAAGTGCACAGATGAGCTGTCGCACGGACATGTGGCGCGGAAAGATGTGCACGACGGCGGAGACCACCAACTCAGGAGCCAAGGACTTCGGGTTCGTCACCATGGCGTCGAGCAAAGCGCTCAGGCGCGTGTCCCCAAGCTCCGCAACTACACGCAGTGCATGGAGCCGCGGGCCGAGCTCCGATCCTTTCGCTGTCGCCGCACCGAAAGCGATGTTGGCGCAGGTGTACATCCGACCGGCGCCGATCAGCTGCAGAAGCGTCTCTTTAACTTCTGGATTGCTAACTGCAGGCGTCCATAGCGCCAGGATCGTCGGCGCCAGGTTGGGCGTGGCGAATCGTTGGATTTGAAGCGAGGGGATGTCCTGCCCCCTCCACCGTCCCGGCCCATACCGTTCCACATAGAGAGTCAGGGCACGGATCCGGTCCTCCAGCCGCAAGACCGCTGGATCCGCCAGCTGCAAGAGGAGACTGGGGTCTCGATCGAGGACTTCGTCCCTTACCGTCGAATTGAACTGAGCGAGCCATGCCGACACCGGCCTCATGGTCGGTTTTACGACTCGTAGACCCACTGGAGTGGTGGCAAACAGAAGTCGCGAGAGCGTACGAACTGACATGCCTCGATCCACCAGCCGGCGGAGGCGTTCGGCCGCGAGAAATTCGATCACCGAACGATGGTGGAAACGCACACGGCCGTACGTCGCGAAGCCAAACAACGGTCGTTCTAGCAATGTCCGTATTTCGTCCTCGTTAAAATCGTGAAGGACGCGCGCTGGCTCCAGCGCACTATCGCCACGGGAGCGGTCCGCATCGCGGCCGTACCAGATCGTGAAGCGGCGCGTCATCAGGGCGGCAAAAGCGAGTCGTTCGGCACCCTCACGAGCGCGCTCAAGCGCCAAGGGCGCTCGCTCGGGACGCTCGTCACGCGACCGAAGCTTGGTCTCGATGTCCCCGGATACCTGCTCACGGTGGGAGCGGATCCGACCATGTCTCTTCCAGTCGCCGCACAGCTCCATGAAATCGAGCGGCCGCTCGGTAAACTCGTGCGCATTATGCGCGTCGATCGCAGCAAGCAGGTTATCGACGTCCACCACACCGCACTGCACCGCAAGTGCCCTCATCTGACTTTCGCTCAGTGGACTCAACGCGACCCATCGCCATATTGGAGCTGCCGGCACGTCGGACTTGGTCATACTTTTGCCCACGCCCATCGCGACGCTCACGAAATACTTTTCGCCCACGACGACGTTTTCGCTCTCGGGCGCCGGCAGGTATTTCTCGATAATGTGCCGGTCCATCGGGACCGGGCGGGTGGTCAACACGATCCTGGCGCGGTGTAAGTTGCCCACTCCAATCGCGGCGGCGACCCTCCTGATCGCATACTCGAACGAGCTCGGCGTGAGCTTGAGCTCGTCGATAGAGTCGAGAAAAAAGGTTGCACGCTCGTTCTGGGCCGCGAACCAGCGGGCGAAACGCTCCTTCTGTTCGGGCATTAACTGGCTTTCAAAGGGCGCCCGAGCCAGAACCGAGAGTTCGAGATAGAACGAAGGCTCGCCTTGGGCCCAAAGGCGCTCTTGCTGAACCTTGCACTCCACGGTCTTGCCCATGCCCGCTTCGGACACAATCAGGACGCGCTGGGATTCGAGCAACTTCTCCCAAGTCAGCTGCGTAGTGCCTCGCCCGAGCAACAGAAGGTCGGCCTGACGCAGATTGAAATCTCCGTCCTCAGGCAGGTCGATGAAGGTTCGCTCGAGGTCAATAGGCGCGTCGGTCATACGTTGCTCAACATGGGTCGGAGGGGAAGCATCGCGGGAATTCGAGCACCCGCACAAAAACGTGGGACTTGTTTGACTTAGACACGGACCCGGTAATGCGAACAATGAGAAGCCATGTACAGCGACGGCCGAAGACGGCCAAGGGAAAGCAACATGGTTACCTATCTACCCGAGACAGGCTATCTTCGTCTATCGCAGATAGTCGGCAAACCCGCCACCCGAAACGCTGCAGCCGTTCCCGCCTTGATCCCCGTAGGCAAGTCGACATGGTGGGCAGGCGTCAAAACCGGTCGCTATCCAAGGCCTGTGAAGCTCGGCGAACGCATTACCGCTTGGCGTGTAGAGGACGTACGCGCCTTGATTGAGGCAACTGCGAAGTGACCGGACCGCGTCGTACCAACAGCCGGTGCGCGCGGTACGAAGGGAGCTCTATGCGTGAACACACGTTGCCGTGCCATTGCGCCGACATGTTCATCCGGAATTGTCGATGCGCGATGGGTCCCTAGTCGACCAAATAGAGCTAGAGAGCAATCGGCCATCAGGTCTTGCACCAGTCGCCTAGGTTCGCCCCCCTGACATCGAGCTTGGGAGGCATCACCCCAGGCATCCGCCCTGCTCGCGAACGGCTCTCAACCCGACCCACTCACTTGCAGCGCCAGGCCACCCAATGGCTTGGGAGGACTTCATATGCCGGAACCTAGCGGAAGGAAGCGCAACAAGCTGACCGGCAAAGGTGGATCCGTGTCGTTCCTCAGCCTTCCTCATTTCGTTCTGGACTCGCCGGAGTTCGGCGAACTGAGCGGCAACGAGTTACGGATGCTCTTGGAACTCGCGAGGCAATATCGTGGGGGCAACAACGGCGATTTCTCAGCCACACGCGAGCAACTTAGACAGCGAAACTGGCCTAGTCATCAAACTATCGATGTGGCCCTACGTCGCCTTGAAGTGAAGGGCTGGATCGTTAAAACGCGCCAGGGTGGAAAGCGCATCGGCTGCACCCTATACGCCATAACCATCTGGCCCGTCGATGCTTGCGGTGGCAAACACCATTGGCCAACCGAAAGGAAAGCGAGCCACCGGTGGAAAAACAAATCGACAGGCCCGATTCCAATCATCGGCAAGCCCGACTATCAGGCGCATGAGCGCATTCGCGCCCACAATTCGGGCCACTTCCATGCCCAAAGCTACCCCAAATAGCGCACTTATGCGCCCGATTTTCGGGCCACCTTTATATATATCTACCAAGGGGGTTTGTCGTTTTCATTGCTCGCAGCACCAAGAAGTCGTTCCCGGTGAGCGCGACATCACCACGTTGCTCGGATTCGACCTCGAGCCGATACAAGACATGTTTCTTGATTACCTTTGGTTTCCCGCCTCCCTTTGGCGCTTCCTGGAAGGCCAGAACGGCGAGCCCGGCTTTTGCCTTCGCCGCCATTACTCGCATACCCCACCGAAGTCCGAACGGAGTGCATGACCGCTTCGTTATCCTGCTAAAACGAGAAAACGTTATCGCATGGCACAACCCCGACCCGAGCTACACATCAGCCATGAACCCGATCCTGGACGGTCCCAAAGAGGCACACCATCAGCATGAGCTGACAGACAGGTGCAGGAAATCGGAGTGCGCCCAATTCGGCGAGAACCCAACGCTCGCGCGCGCGACTCAATTCTGCTCGAGGACTTTCTTCTTCTGAGCTTGGAAATCTTCCTCGCTGATGATCCCTTTCTTCCGCAGGTCGTCCAATTTGATCAGGCGGGCATATACGTCATTGGACCTTCCAGGTGGAGCATCCGATTTGTCGACAGTCACCCTTTCAGACTTGCTTACCGTGATATCGGCCTGCGGTAAAAGCACTCTGCTTTGTGCTGCAGAGTCACTCTTGTCCACCAGCTGAAATTCATAGGTGAAGGTCGCCCACTGACCTGGACCAAATCCGACGGGTTTGCCATGCGTTGAGACCGGAACGGCTACCTTGCCTTGGCTCTCTGCAAATGCATTTGCCTCGCTGATCACTTCGGCCTGAAGTTTGGCTTGGCTCCCGAAGATACCGGCGTGGTCCTCTTTCGAGAGAATGTACGTGTTGCCCGACAAGCGCACGACGCCCGGGTTGGAACATCCGGTTAGGCAAACACCAAGGCCCACCAAAAGGCCAAGCCACGCCACATTTTTCATCGCCATCCCCCTGTAGATGAGGCGGAGCATACACAGCCCGCCAACACCCGAAAAATGAACTACCTCTATCGACAGGGGGCAACTTTGGGGGCAACCCACTTCGGCACCCCACCCTAACGCGTTACATATCCGTCACTTACGGACACACTTCAATGGTCGCCACCCCAATACGAAGCAAGCCGGCCCCAGGGCCGGCTTGCTTTTTGCACGCGTCGCGCCTGCAAGGCGGACCTGGCCGCGCTTTCGCCTGCCTAGATCACGGCTGCCTTGCCGCCATCCATCGGAATCACTGCGCCGGTGACATAACTGGCCAGTGGCGAGGCGAGAAACAACGCCACGTTGGCGACCTCGGCCGGTTCGGCCATGCGCCCCATCGGAATTTCCGCCAGCTGCTCGGCGAGCAGTTCCTCCGGCGCGCGGCCGCTTGCGCGCGACGCCGCGCCAAGGCCTTCCTGCACGCGTCCCGTGCGCGCGATGCCTGGATTGATCACATTGACGCGCACGCCCTTGGCGGCATACGCACTCGCATAGCCCACCGAGGCCAGCATCAGTGCGGCGTTTGCCGCGCCGCCGCCGACGTGCAGCGGATTGGCCTGCTTGCCGCCCTGCCCGACCACGTTGACGATGCTGCCGTGGCCGCGCGCCGCCATGTGACGGATGACCGGATCGATCACATGCATGTAGGTGAAGTACTTGGCCTGCATCGACGCGTGCATCGCGTCGGCGTGCAGCTCGGCCACCGGCGTGCGCCGCGCCGCGCCGGCGCAATTGACCAACACGTCGATCGGACCGAACTCGTTCTCGATGTATTCGATGACCACCTGTGCAGCCACGCTGTCGCGCAGGTCGGCGGCGGTGACCTCCATGTGCAGGCCTTCGTGCTGCAGGTCGCGCTGGGCGGCGTGCAGGTGGGCGATGTCACGCGATACGCCGACGACCTTGGCGCCCTCCCTGGCGAAGGCCATCGCGCAGGCCAGGCCGATGCCCTTGCTGGCGCCGGTGATGACGACGACGCGCCCGCTCAAGCCGAGATCCATGGATGCACTCCTTCCGGGTTTCCACGGCATTGAACCACGGCGGGCACCCTGGCGCCGCGAGGTGATGCCTGTCACCACCGAGGCCTGATGTCCGGCCCTGCCGTGCCGGCCTGCGCCGGCGGACCATGCCCCATGGCGACAGGCACCGCGGCCGGGCGCCCTCGTTCAGCCATATAGGCCATCAGTCATGTTGCGAATTTCAGCCCGACCTATTGACGGTTTCGAATATGGTGTTATAGTTCACTACAACACCGGTCCACGAGAGCACTAAGGAGAACGTCATGAAAGCGAACAACCTGCTAGCACTGACCGCCGCCGCCCTGTTCACCACGGCAGGCCTGGCCGCCATCAACTCCAATGTCCGGAGCGTCCCCGTCAGCGAGATCAACGGTGCCAAGGTCATCAACCTGGCCCCGGTCGAGGTCCGCCCCACGGCCGAGGACATGCGCGCCGCCACCCTGTATGCCGACGCCGCCGCAGCCTACGCAACGGTCTCACCGTTCCTGAGCCCGAAGGCCGCCGCCAGTTCGAGCATCCTCGGGGCACAGCTGGCCATGCCCTACTATTCGTTTGGCACCAAGCTCGGCCGTATCAGCAAGGATTAAACGTATGACCATTACCTGGAACGACAGCGTCCCGATTTACCGCCAGCTGCGCGAACGCGTCGTGGCGATGATCCTGGACGGCGCCTTGAACGAGGGCGACCCGCTGCCGTCAGTGCGCCAGGTGGCAGCGGATTTCCAGATCAACCCGCTGACTGTTTCAAAGGCGTACCAGGAACTGGTCGACGATCAACTGGTGGAAAAAAGGAGGGGACTGGGCATGTTCGTCATTGATGGAGCCAGGGAGGCGCTGCTCAAATCCGAGCGCGAGCGGTTCCTGCGCGAGGAATGGCCTTCGCTTTTCGCCCGGCTGCAGCGCCTCGGGCTGGATCTGAAAACCCTGCTGCGCGAAGCGGACAGCGCGCGGGCCACCGGGGAGAACCAGCCATGAACGCGGTTGTGACGGCCACTGGCCTGAGCAAGCAGTACAAGAACACCCTGGCCCTGGACAATGTGAGCTTCCGCATCGAGTCCGGTCGCATCGTGGGGCTGATCGGCCCCAACGGTGCGGGCAAGACCACGGCGCTTAAAGCGATCCTGGGCCTCACCGACTTCCGGGGCGACCTGAACGTGCTGGGCTTTGACCCCCGCACGCAGCGCGACAAGCTGATGGAACAGGTGTGCTTCATTGCGGACGTCGCGGTGCTACCGCGCTGGATCCGCGTCCGCGAGGCCGTCGATTTCGTCGCCAACGTGCACCCGCGCTTCAACCGGGCCAAGTGCGAGGCCTTCCTGGCGCGCACCAAGCTCACGCCCGACCAGCGCGTGAAGCAGATGTCCAAGGGCATGATCGTGCAGTTGCACCTGGCGCTGGTGATGGCCATCGACGCCCGCCTGCTGGTGCTGGACGAGCCCACGCTCGGCCTGGACATCCTTTACCGCAAGCAGTTCTACCAGAGCCTGCTGGAGGACTACTTCGACGAGAACAAGACGATCATCGTCACCACCCACCAGGTCGAAGAGATCGAACACATCCTCACCGACCTGATGTTCATCCGCGACGGCAAGATCGTGCTGGATACCGACATGGACGCCGTGGGCGAGCGCTTTGCCGAAGTGATGGTGAGTGCCGACAAGGTCGACGCGGTCCGCAGCCTCAAGCCGCTGGACGAGCGCCAGGTGTTCGGCAAGAGCATCTTCCTGTTCGACGGTGCCGACCGCGCCACCCTGGAAGGCATGGGTGAAGTGCGACGGCCCACCGTCAGTGACCTGTTTGTCGCCACCATGAAGGGGACCTACGCATGAAGACCTTCTACTGGCTCGTGAAGCGCGAGTTCTGGGAGCACCGCGGCGGTTTCCTGTGGGCGCCGGTGATCACCGGGGTGATCTTCCTGGTGCTCAACATCATGGCCATCATCACCGCCGAGGTACTGGGCGCGAAGCATGGGGTCGAGATCGGCGGCAGCAACTGGCAGATGATGATCGCCAAGGCCGATGCCGGCGACCTCGCGCAGATCGGCACCGGGCTGGACATCGCGATGATGTCGTCGATGGGGCTGATCAGCATCGTGATGGGCATCGTGGTGCTGTTCTATTGCCTCGGCGCGCTGTATGACGACCGCCGCGACCGCAGCATCCTGTTCTGGAAGTCGCTGCCGGTGTCCAACACCAGCACCGTACTGTCCAAGCTGGTGAGCGCCATCGTGCTGGCGCCGGTCATCGCCGTCGCGGTCGGCATCGTCATCGGCATCGTGCAACTGGTGATCTTCGCCCTGGTGTTGTCGATGCACGGCGTCAATGCCTGGCACCTGCTGACGCTGGCGCATCCGTTCCGCGCCGTCGCCACGCTGATCAGCTCGATCCCGATGTACGCGCTGTGGGCCATTCCGTCGGCAGGCTGGCTTATGTTCTGCTCGGCCTGGGCACGCACCAAGCCGTTCCTGTGGGCAGTGGCAGTGCCGGCGGTGGCAGGCCTGCTGGTGAGCTGGTTCGGCATCATGGGACTGTTCAACCTGCCCACCGTGTGGTTCTGGAAGAACGTCGTCCAGCGCGCCCTGCTCAGCGTGTTCCCCGGCTCCAACATCGTCTACAACGACCATGCGCTGGAAGCGGCGGCCGACCTGGGCGACAGCCACAACCCGCTCAGCGTGCTTTCGCCGATGCACACCTACACCTTGCTGGCCTCGCCGAATCTCTGGCTGGGCGTGCTGGCCGGTGCCGTGCTGATCGCCGGTGCCATCTGGTATCGCCGGGTTCGCGACGACAGCTGATGCCTCATGCCCCGCCGGCACCTGCCGCATGGATGCGGCGTGCCGGCGGGGCACCCTCTTGTCACGGTTGTAGAAGGAGCGCTATCCATGATCCATCGGCACCTTCCCTGGCTGCTGGCAGCCGCCACCCTGCTAGCCGCCTGCAACAGCTCCAGCGACGTGCAGGTGTTCGGCGGCGACACCGACATCGTCAACGACCACATCACCCTGCATGACGGTCGCGTCACCATCAAGGCGGCCGGCGTGCCCGATGCCATCGTCGATGCCAACGGCCAGCTCAGCGTCAACGGCCAGAACGTGCCGGTGAACGGCGCGCAGCGCGCGCTGCTGCAACGTTACAACGCCGCCGCGCAGGCGATGCGGGCCGATGCCATCGCCACCGGCAAGGCAGGTATCGAGACGGCGACGAAGGCCATCGGGGCAGCCGCGGGCAAGGTCACCGGCGCGGAGAGCGCCGATGCCGTCCGCGACACGGCCGATGCCGCCGCCCGCAACGTGAAGCAGGCCGCCGCGAAGATCTGCGACGACCTGGCCGGCATGAAGGCGGCGCAGGACGAACTGGCCACGCAACTGGATGCGTTCAGGCCCTACGCACAGGCGCTGTCCGGCAGCAACGTCAGCGAGTGCCGGGAACACACCGCGCACTGATCTCCGACGACGGGTGGCCGGGGATCAGCCGCCGCCACCACCGCCGCCATGGATGCCGCCACGGGTCAGCGTCAGCGGGTCGAGCAGCTTCTGCAGTTCGGCCCGCGACAGCCCGGTGGTTTCCAGCGCCACATCCATGATCGGGCGCTTCTCCTTGTAGGCCTGCTTGGCGGTCGCGGCGCCCTTCTCGTAGCCAATCACCGGATTGAGCGCGGTGACGAGGATGGGATTCTTCGCCAGCGCCTCCTTCACGTGCGCAGTGTTCACCTTGAAGCCCGCGATGGCCTTGTCGGCCAGCAGCACGCTGACGTTGGACAGAATGCCGATCGACTGCAGCAGGTTGTGCGCCACCAGCGGCAGCATCACGTTGAGCTGGAAGTTGCCCGACTGCCCCGCGATGGTGATGGCCGCGTCATTGCCGATCACCTGCGCCGCCACCATGGCCGTGGCCTCCGGAATCACCGGATTGACCTTGCCCGGCATGATCGACGAGCCAGGCTGCAGCGCGGGCAGCTCGATCTCGCCCAGGCCGGCGAGCGGTCCCGAATTCATCCAGCGAAGATCGTTGGCGATCTTCATCAAGGTCACTGCCAGCGTCTTGAGCTGGCCGGACAGCTCCACCGCCGCGTCCTGGGACGCCATCCCCTCGAAGTAGTTGCCCGCGGATTCGAAGCGCACGCCGGTGAGCTTCTTCAGCTCGCGCGCAACCGTCGCGCCGAACTTCGGGTCCGCATTGATGCCGGTGCCCACTGCGGTGCCACCCAGTGGCAGCCGGTGCATGCGCTTGAGGCTGTCGTAAATGCGCTCGATGGCGCTGCCGACCTGCGCCGCCCAGCCGGACAGCTCCTGCCCGAACGTCACCGGCATGGCATCCATCAGGTGCGTGCGCCCCGTCTTGGGCACGTTGCGCAGCTCGCGCGCGCGGCGCTCGATGGTGCGCTTGAGGTGCTTCAGCGCCGGCAGCAGCTGCTCGCTGGTGCTGAGCGCGGCACTGACCTGGATGGTGGTGGGAATCACGTCGTTGGAGCTCTGCCCGTAGTTGACGTGGTCATTGGGATGGACCTTGCCGCCGGTGCGGCTGGCGAGGTGGGCAATGACCTCGTTGGCATTCATGTTGGTGCTGGTGCCCGAGCCGGTCTGGAACACGTCGATCGGAAACTGGTCGTCGTGCTCGCCGGCAGCAACCGCCAGCGCGGCCCGGCGGATCGCATGGGCCTGGGTCTTCTTGAGGTGACCGAGCAGGAAATTGGCGTCGGCGGCGGCGGTCTTGACCAGTCCCAGCGCCCGGATGAAGGCGCGCGGCATGTGCATGCCGGAGATCGGGAAATTGTCCACTGCGCGCTGGGTCTGGGCGCCATACAGCGCCTTGGCCGGCACCTTCAGCTCGCCCATGCTGTCGTGTTCGATGCGGAACTGGCTCATATCCTTGCGATTCCTGGCGGAAAAGTTGTCGCTGACTATAGGACCGCTTTCGTTAGCGCGCCGCCAAGGGGGCGCCGATCATTTGCTCCCTCTCGCCTAGGGGGCGAGGGGTAAATGCTCGCCTCACGGTTTCAGTTGATCCGCCGTCCGGCGTGGACCGGGACCCAGTTTCGTAGGTGGTTGGCTATCGCCTCGTGCGATCCCGCGATCTGGCCGCCTACGCGGCGGGCGTTTCGACCTCCTGCCGGAGGCCGAGTCATTTTTCTTTTGCTGACCCAAAAGAAAAGTAACCCAAAGAAAATGGCCTTCAGAGCGGGTAGCACGCTGTTGGGAAAAGCCCGAACGCTCGAGGGCGATTGTTGCCAGGGAACCTCCGCCGCTGCACAGCCGGTATGCCGTAGCGCTGCGCAACGCGTCGAGGCGCAGAGGACTTAAAGCGGAGCCGCGCGTCGCTTTGGCTTTGGCTGTTGGGGTCCCCGTATGAGGCGGCGGGTGGGTGGAGGAGAGCCCACAGGGTGGCTCGCATGGATGCGAGCCAGTTTGGCGTCAGGGCAGGAAGCCCTGTCGACAAACCCCGCAACCCGCCCGCGCACCTGGAGGGCTGCAGGCCCGAAAGGCGCCACATCCGGGGGGCCCTTGCTTTGGGTTACTTTTCTTTGGGCAAGCAAAGAAAAGTGACTCTAGCGGCGGCAGCCGTTCGAAACGCCCGCCGCGTAGGCGGCCAGATCGCAGCATCGCACGAGGTGACGGCCAACGACTTACGAAACCAGGTCACAGCCTGTACCGGGAAGACGGATCAAATGACACCGTAAGACGAGCACCCACCCCTCACCCCAACCCTCTCCCCGCCGGGGAGAGGGAGCAAAGCCCCCCCGTTCACGCACACCTCCCCAACGGGGCCAACGACCACGGCACCCGCACAAAAACCTGAAATCCGCCCCTCCCCGCCCCTGTTGTAAAATCTCCCCTTTCCCGCCTCCGGAACACCCCCGATGTCCTCCCATGCCCTGACCGCCCTGTCGCCGCTGGACGGCCGCTATGCCAGCAAGGTGGAAATGCTGCGCCCGATCTTCAGCGAGTTCGGCCTGATGCACCGCCGCGTGCACGTGGAGATCGAATGGCTGCTGGCGCTGGCCGCCGACGAGGGCATCGAGGAGCTGCCGGCGTTCTCGGCGGCGCAGGTTACCCGGCTCAAGGGCATTGCCGCGGATTTCTGCGTCGAGGATGGCCAGCGCATCAAGACCATCGAGGCGACCACCAACCACGATGTGAAAGCGGTGGAATACTTCATCAAGGAGCGCATCGGCAACGATGCCGCGCTGGCGCAGGCCAAGGAGTTTGTGCACTTCGCCTGCACCAGCGAAGACATCAACAACCTGTCCTACGCGCTGATGCTGCGCGACGCGCGCAACGACGTACTGCTGCCGGCGCTCGACGGCATCATCGCGAAGCTGCGCGAACTGGCGCATGCCAACGCCGACCTGCCGATGCTCTCGCGCACGCACGGCCAGACCGCTTCGCCGAGCACGCTGGGCAAGGAGCTGGCCAACGTGGTGGCGCGCCTGGAGCGCCAGCGCCGGCAGCTCGTCGCGCTGGAAGTGCCCGGCAAGATCAACGGCGCGGTGGGCAACTACAACGCGCACGCCATTACCTATCCCGCGCTGGACTGGCGCGGCTTTTCGCAGCGCTTCGTGGAAAGCCTCGGCCTCGATTACAACGCCTACACCACGCAGATCGAACCGCATGACGGCGTAGCCGAATACTGCGACGTCGTGCGTCGCGCCAATATCATCCTGATCGACCTGGCACGCGACATCTGGGGCTATATCTCGCTGGGTTACTTCAAGCAGTCACTGAAGGCCGGCGAGGTGGGCTCGTCCACCATGCCGCACAAGGTCAATCCGATCGACTTTGAAAACGCCGAAGGCAATTTCGGCCTCGCCAATGCCCTGCTCGGCCATTTCGCCGAGAAGTTGCCGATCAGCCGCTGGCAGCGCGACCTCACCGACTCCACCGTGCTGCGCGCGCTGGGCACCGCGTTCGGGCACACCCTGGTCGCACTGGAGTCGCTGAAGAAGGGCCTGGGCAAGCTCACCGTCAACGCCGAGCGCCTCGGCGCCGACCTCGATGCGAGCTGGGAAGTGCTGGCCGAAGCCGTGCAGACGGTGATGCGCCGCTACGGCCTGCCGGAGCCCTACGAGCAGCTCAAGGCGCTGACGCGCGGCCAGGGCATCACCAGGGAATCGATGCGCAGCTTCATCACCGGCCTCGACTTGCCGGCCGACGCGAAGCAGCGCCTGCTGGACCTGACGCCAGGCGGTTATATCGGCCTGGCGGAGCCGTTGGCGCGCGAGATCTAAGCGCCTCCTCCTCTCCCCTGCGGGGAGAGGATCGAGGTGAGGGGTGGGTGCTCGCGTCGGGATGTCTACCAGGCAGGCAAGCCCTGTCCTTATCGCAAGCCTGGTCCCTCGGCCCAACCCTCTCCCCTCTGGGGAGAGGGACTTGGCGCGGTTGCCTCACTCCACCTCGTCCGACCCCTCGTTGACGCCCTCGAACAGGAACGTCGACAGGTAACGCTCGCCGGTGTCCGGCAGCATGGCCAGCAGCACCGAGCCAGCCGGCGCGTCGTTGGCGACCTTGAGCGCAGCGGCCAGCGTGGCGCCGGCCGAGATGCCGACGAAGATGCCTTCCTTCTGCGCCAGGTCGCGCGCGGTATCCCGCGCCAGCACGTCGTCCACGGGCAGGATCTCGTGCACGACCTCGCGGTTGAGCACGGACGGCACGAAGTCCGGCGTCCAGCCCTGGATCTTGTGCGGCTGCCATGCGCTACCGCTGAGCAGGGCTGCGCCGGCCGGCTCGCTGGCGATCAGCTTTACTTCGGGACGGGCCACCCGCAACACCTCGCCCACGCCGGTAAGCGTGCCGCCGGTGCCCCAGCCGGTAACGAAGTAGTCCAGGCGCTTGCCGGCAAAATCGCGCAGGATTTCGGGTGCGGTGGTATTGCGGTGATAAGCCGGGTTGGCCGGGTTGTCGAACTGTTGGGCCAGGAACCAGCCGTGCTTGTCGGCCAGTTCCCTGGCCTTGCGCACCATGCCGCTGCCGCGCTCGGCAGCCGGCGTCAGCAACACTTTCCCGCCATACGCACGGATGAGCTTGCGCCGTTCGATCGAAAAGGTTTCGGTCATCACCGCGACGAACGGATAGCCGCGTGCGGCGCACACCGCCGCCAACGCCACGCCCGTATTGCCCGACGTGGCTTCCACCACGGTCTGGCCCGGCTTGAGCACGCCACGTTTCTCCGCGTCGATGATGATGGCGTAGGCCAGGCGGTCCTTCACCGAACCGGCCGGATTGAATGCCTCGACCTTTGCATACAGGGTCACGTGCTTCGGCGCGAGCCGATGGATGCGCACGACGGGCGTGTTGCCGATGGTGTCGAGAATGCTGTCGTAGATCATGGATCACTCCGTGGCACGGCATGGATGGAAACGGCGTCGGCCGATGGTGCGCCCGGTGAGGGGAAGGTTGTGTCAAACCGCGAGGGGCTCGGGCACCGCTGGCCGCAAGGGATGCGCGGCCCCCAGCGGCGGACGTCCAAACCAGGCAAGCGAGGTGGCCAGCGCCGCGACTTCGCCGATGATGAGCAGCGCCGGCGAGCGAACCTGATGGACGCCGGCCCGTTCGACCAGGTCGGCCAGCGTGCCGGTGACCACGCGCTGTTCGGGCCGGGAGCCATTCTCGATGATGGCGAAGGGCGTGGTGGCCGCGCGTCCATGGGCCAGCAGGCGCTCCTGCAGCACGGGCAGCTCGCTGGTTCCCATATAGACGGCCAGGGTCTGGCGCTCCTGCGCCAGCGCCGGCCAGTCGAGTGTGTCGACCGAGCCCTGGCAATGCGCCGTGACCAGCCGCACCGACTGGGCGTGATCGCGGTGGGTCAGCGGTACGCCGGCGTACGCGGCACATGCCAGCGCGGCCGTGATGCCGGGAACCACTTCATAGGGAATGTCGTGCTGGCGCAGGAATTCCAGCTCCTCGCCGCCGCGCCCGAACACGAACGGATCGCCGCCCTTCAGGCGCACGACGTTCCGGCCCGCGGCGGCGTGCACGCGCATCAGCGCATGGATCTGCGCCTGCGTGGCGTGGTGATGCCCGGCCTGCTTGGCCACTTCGATGCGTTCGGCATCGCGACGCGCGAGCGCGAGGACCTCCGGGCTCACCAGACGATCGTGCAAGATCACGTCGGCCTCGTTGAGCGCCCGCAGGCCCCGCAGCGTGAGCAAGCCGGGATCGCCCGGCCCCGCGCCCAGCAGCACGACCGAGCCGGTGGCCTTGGCGTGTGCCGACTCCAGCAGCCGCTCGGTGGCAGCCTCTGCCAAAGCCAGCTGTCCGCGTCGCAGCAGGCCTTGCACAGGCCCAGCCAGCACGCGTCCATAGAAGCGTCGCCGCGCGGCAAGATCCGGCAGCTGTGCGCGGATGCGCGAGCGCATGCTGCCCAGCAGGCTCGCCAGCGGCCCCGTCACGGGATCGATCAGCAGCTCCAGCCGCTCTCGCAGCAGGCGCGCCAGCATCGGTGCGTGACCGCCACTGGAAATCGCCACCGTGACCGGCGCGCGATCGATCACCGCCGGCACGTGGAAACTGGACAGGTCTGCATCGTCGACTACGTTGACGAACAGCCGACGCGCCTGTGCCAGCCCGGCGATGCGCCGGTGCAGGTCCGGGTCGTCGGTGGCAGCGATCACCAGCCAGGCGCCATCGAGCCAGGCTTCCTCGAAACTCCCGGGAAGCCAGCGGATGCGTCCCTGGTCCGCCCATTCGCGCAGCGCCGGCGTCAGCGTGGCCGCCCCGACCGTGACGCGCGCGCCCGCCTCGAGCAACGCGGCTGCCTTGCGCTCGCCGACCACGCCACCGCCGACCACCAGCGCCTCACGCCCGGACATATCCGCGAACAAGGGGTACAGCTTCATCGATCCAGGGACTCCGGCAGCGGCAACAACACGGGTGATGGGCCTGGCCACGCTAGGCAGCCGGCGGCACCCGTACAAATGATTTGTGCGCCTGCGCATATGCCTCGTGGTTATAAGTCCCGGGCCTGGCGCACGAACGGGCCGCCCATTGACGCAGCGCACAAACGAAGGTATAGACGTCTATTCACGACAGCGCCAAAACCCGGACATCATGCAAAGCCATCGCAAGGCCAAGAGCACCCGACCCGATGCCAGCACGCGCAGGCGTACGGCAGCGGGCGGGCGCCTGCGATGTCACCGCTCCGCGACCACGAGCCACCATCTTCTCGATCGCCTGCGGAACCCAAGTCATGACGCTTACCCAATTGCGCTACCTGATCGCCATCGCCGATGCCGGACTAAACATCACGGTGGCGGCCGAGCGTGTGCATGCGACCCAGCCCGGCCTGAGCAAGCTGCTGCGGCAGCTTGAGGACGAACTCGGTTTCCAGCTGTTCCATCGCAAGGGCCGCAGCCTGCATGCGATCACCCACGCGGGCACGCAGGTACTCGAACGTGCACGCACTATCCTCGCCGAAGCCGCCAATATCCGCTCGATAGCGGCCAACCTGCGCAATGAATCCCGCGGCACCCTGCGCATCGCCACCACGCACACCCAGGCCCGCTTCGCGCTGCCGAGCGCAGTGAGTGCGCTGAGCCGCAGCTATCCGCAGGTAAGCGTGCACCTGCAACCGGTCAGCGATGCCGATGTGATCAACCTGCTAGAAGGCGGGCATGTCGACCTGGCCATTGTCAGCACCGCAGCGGGCGCACCGCCTCCGCACGGCATCGCGCTGCCCGCCTATCGCTGGAACCGCATCGTGCTGGCGCCGCAGGATCATCCGCTGGCGCGGCAGGATCGCCCGCCCACGCTGGAGCAACTCGCGGCACAGCCGCTGATCAGCTACGACTCGTCGCTGAAGTCGGAGTCCTCGCTGGCGCGCGCCTTCCAGGCCGCCAACCTGCACCCGCAGATCGCCATGACGGCCAGCGACGCGGACCTCATCAAGACTTATGTGCGCGAAGGCATGGGCATCGGCATCCTGGCCGAGATGGCGTACCAGGCCGAGCACGACACCGACCTGCGCCGCCTGAACGCCGATCACCTGTTCGTGCCCTGCACCACCTGGATCCTGCTGCGTCGTGAAAGCGTGCTGCGCGACTACACCCTGGACTTCATCAACGTCTTCGCGCCGCACCTGGAACGACGCGCCGTGAGTCGCGCACTGGCCACCGCCGGTACCGGTCCGCTGCCATGGCCCGGCGTACCCCACTGGCGCGACCGGCCCGTGCCCAGCCGCGTCGCCGAGGCGGTGGCCGACGTCGGCTGAGCCGGAGCTTGCCGCGGCGGACGCTCAGGTTCGCAGCAGGCCGCGCTGCTCCAGCAGGGACACGATGTGCCGCGCCAGCACGGCCGGCTCGCCGGCATTGCCGTCCACGCGCAACTCGGGCTGCAGCGGCGCCTCGTAGGGATCGCTGATGCCGGTGAAGTGGGCGATCCTGCCGGCTCGTGCCTGCGCGTACAGGCCCTTGCGGTCGCGCGCTTCGCACACTTCCAGCGCGGTGGACACATGGATCTCGACGAAATCGCCGTGCGACTCCACCAGCGCACGCGCCTCGGCGCGCGAGTCGGCATACGGTGCAATGGGCGCGCAGACCGCAATGCCACCGTGGCGCACGATCTCGCTTGCCACGTAGCCGATGCGCGTCACGTTGGCAGCGCGGTCCTCACGCGAGAAGCCCAGGCCGCGCGACAGGTGCTTGCGCACTTCGTCACCGTCGAGCACGGTCACCGCACGGCTGGTGCGCTCCAGCAACTGGGCCACCACCGCCTGCGCAATGGTCGATTTACCCGCGCCGGAAAGACCGGTAAAGAACAAGGCGAAGCCGCGCGGTGCCTGCGCCGGGTGGCGCTCGCGCAGGATCTGCACCACCTCCGGGAAGCTGAACCAGGGCGGGATCTCGGTGCCCTCGTGCAGGTGCTGGCGCAACTGCGTACCTGAAATATCGCGCACTTCGTCGTCGGCCTGCAGTTCGGTCGTCGGCAGGTAGGCATCACGATTGGCCACGTAGACCATGGCCGGAAACGGCACGATGCGGATGCCCAGTTCGTCCTGGTGGCGTTCGAGCAGATGCTGCGCGTCGAATGGTCCGTAGAACGGCTTGCCGCCCGTATCCTTGCCGGGACCGGCGTGGTCGCGACCGACGATGAAATGACTGGCGCCGTAGTTCTTGCGGATGATCGCGTGCCACAGCGCCTCGCGCGGGCCGCCCATGCGCATGGCCAGCGGCAACAGCGACAGGCGCGTGCTGTCCGGTGGGTATTGCGGCAGCAGGGCCTGGTAGCAGCGCACGCGAGTGTAGTGGTCGACATCGCCGGGCTTGGTGCGCCCCACCGAAGGCTGCAGCAGCAACTTGGCGCCGACCTGCTGCGCCGCCCGCAGGGTCAGTTCGCGATGCGCGCGGTGCATGGGGTTGCGCGTCTGGAACGCGACGATGCGGTGCCATCCATGCGCGGCGAACCAGGCGCGCAGGCTGCGTGGCGTGTCGCGGAGTCCGCTGAAGTCGTAATGGGCAGGCGCCTGGATGCCACGCACGCGGCCGCCGAGATTGACCGGCCGCTGGCGCTCAAGCAGGTCCGCCACGCCAGGGTGCGTGCGGTCGAGCGTGCCGAAGACCTTGAGCGCTTCGTGCTCGCGATCGGGTCGGTAAATGTCCTCCACCACCAGCACGGCCAGTGGCACGCCCTGCGCATCGCGCAAAGCCACCTCGCTGCCCGGCGCGAGCCGTTCGGCGAATTCCTCGCTCACGTCCAGCGTAACGGGGATGGGCCACAGCGTGCCGTCGGCCAGGCGCAGCTCCTCGACGACGCGCGTGTAATCGCGCTGGGTAAGGAACCCTTCCAGGGGCGAGAACGCACCGTTGAGCAGCAGTTCGAGGTCGCACAACTGGCGCGCGTCGAGATCCACGCCGGGCAGTCCGGCACTGCGTTGCTTGAGCGACTCCGCCTCGTCGCGCGGGAGGTACAGCTCCTTCAGGACGCCGCCGTGCGGCGCGACCAGGTCATGTTCGGTGACGTCATCGACGATGGAAGCATCGGCTTGTGCAAGGGCGGTGTGGCTCATCGTGGTTTCTTGTGTGATCGGGGGAATAGCCAGCGTGTCGCGCTGGAGGCTCGGGTGTCGTACGAGCGAATCAGGCCAGTCCGTGCAGGCCGCATTCGCGTTTCAGTCCAAAGAAGCGGGTCGCCTCGGCATCCATGCCCGGCTCCCAGCGGTGCGTGCTGTGCCTGTCGCCGATGGAGATGTAGCCCTGCTCCCACAGCGGGTGGTAAGGCAGCTGGTGGCGGCGCAGGTACAGGCCAACATCGCGGTCGGTCCAGTCCGCGATGGGATGGAATTTCCAGCGCCCGTCGCGGCGCTCGGCAAACGGAATGGCCGCGCGCGTGCGGGCCTGGCTGCGCCGCAGCCCCGCGAACCAGCTGCCGGCATCGAGTTCCTTGAGCGCCCGCGCCATCGGCTCGATCTTGCGCAGCCGGTTGTAACGCTCGATGCCACTGACACCTTGCTCCCACAACCGCCCTTCCCGCGCCTCCAGCCAGGCGGCGCTTTCGGCCGCGCTGTAGACCTTGAGGTTCAGCACCAACCGCTCGCGCAATTGCTCCACGAAGCGATAGGTCTCGGGAAACAGGTAGCCCGTGTCGACCAGCACCACCGGCAGCGCCGGTTGCTGGCGGGTCAGCAGATGCAGCGACACCGCCGCCTGTGCGCCAAAGCTCGACGACAGCACATGGGTGCCTGGCGCATGCTCCAGCGCCCAAGCGACGCGCGCCTCGGCGGACAGCGCACCGAACCACGCGTTCAGCGCGTCGAGCGCGCCGGCGTCCTGTTGCGCCTGCTCAAGCAGGGCCGGACTCATGCCACCACCTCGGCCGGAATCCGCCGCGATCCGTGGCTGATGACACCGGTGCGCACGAGGAAGTCGCCAAAGTGCTCGCCTGGCGTCCGTTCCCGCGCAAAGCGTTCGAACAGCGGCGACAGCGCCTCGAGAATCGCTGCCTCGTCGACGTTTTCGCGATAGGGCTGGTTGAGTCGCTGGCCGCGAAAATCCGCGCCAAGGCGCAGGTCGTAGCGACCCGGGCCACGGCCGACGAGGGCGATTTCGCCGAGGTAAGGACGCGAGCAGCCATTTGGGCAGCCGGACAGGCGCAGCAGGATCGACTCGTCGCTCAGGCCGTGGCCCGCCAACAGGGATTCGAGCTTCGGCAACAGCTGCGGCAGGTAGCGCTCGCTCTCGGCCATGGCCAGCCCGCAGGTGGGCAAGGCCACGCAGGCGACCGCATGCAAGCGGATGCCGCTCTGCGTGCGGTAACTGTCCAGCCCGTGCGCGGCAACGATGGCGTCGATCCGCTCGCGCTGGTCGGCGGGCACGTTGGCGACGATCACATTCTGGTTGCAGGTGAGCCGGAAATCGCCCTCATGCGCCATCGCCAGCTCGCGCATGCCGCTGAGCCAGCGCCGATCTCCCACGTCGGCGAGGCGTCCGGATTCGATCTGCAGCGTGAGGTGCCAGCGACCGTCCCCGCCTTCGATCCAGCCATAGCGGTCGCCGTTGTGGTCGAAGCGGTAGGCGCGCTCCGGCAGCAAGGCAAAGCCGAGCCGCGCTTCGACCTCGGCGCGGAACGCATCGAGCCCGCGATGGTCGATGGTGTACTTGAGCCGGGCGTGCTTGCGCTCTGCCCGATTGCCCCAGTCGCGCTGCACCGCCACCACCGCCTCGGCCACCGCGAACAATTGCCCGGGCGTGGCAAAGCCGATCACGCTAGCCAGCCGCGGATACGTAGTGGCATCGCCATGGGTCGCGCCCATGCCGCCGCCCACGGCGATGTTGAATCCCTGCAGCTGGCCGTCATCGATGATGGCGATCAGGCCCAGGTCCTGCGCGAACACGTCGACATCGTTGAGCGGCGGAATCGCCAGGCCGATCTTGAACTTGCGTGGCAGGTAGGTCGCTCCGTAGAGCGGTTCCTCTTCTTTCGGCGCGCCAACCAGCGCCTCGCCATCGAGCCATATCTCGTGATACGCCCGGGTCCGCGGCGCCAGCCCCGCGGACAGCAGCGTGGCCCATTCGCAGGCTTGCGCGTGCGCCGCGGACTCGACCGGGTTGGCGGTGCTCACCACGTTGCGAACCACGTCGCCGCACGCAGCGATGGTCGTGGCGAGTGCGTCGTGGATCGCCGCGATGGTGAGCTTCAGGTCGTGCTTGATGATGCCGTGCCACTGGAACGTCTGTCGCGTGGTGATGCGCAGCGTGCCGTTGGCGTGTTCGCGCGCCAGGCGGTCGAACACCAGCCACTGCGACGGCGTCACCACGCCCGCCGGCAGCCGCGCGCGCAGCATGAACGAGTATGCCGGCTCAAGCTTCTGCCGGCGGCGTTCCTCGCGCAGGTCGCGATCGTCCTGCAGATAACTGCCGTGGAATTTCAGCAGCTTGTTGTCGTCGTCGCTGATGGCGTTGGTGACGGGATCGCGCAGGCCTTGCGCAATGCTGCCGCGAAGGAAGCGGCTGGCCGCCTTGATGCGTTCCAGATCGGAGAGCGAAGTCGTCATGTCAGTACACGTCGCGGGCGTAGCGGCCCTGTTGCAGGAGCTCGGCCAGCCACTCGCGGGCCTGGTCGGGCGAGTGTCCGCCATGGGTCGTGGCGATATCGATCAGGGTGGCGTGCACATCCTTCGCCATGCGACTGGCGTCGCCGCAGACGTAAATGGATGCACCGTCGCGCAACCAGGCGTACAGCTCACGGCCCTGCTCGCGCAGGCGCTGCTGCACGTAGACCTTCGAGCCGCCGTCGCGCGAGAACGCCAGGTCGAGGCGGTGCAAGGAACCGTCGCGCAGCGCGGCCTGCCATTCGAGCTGGTAAAGGAACTCGCTGCTGAAATGGCGATTGCCGAAGAACAGCCAGTTGCGTCCACGCGCGCCGGTTTCGCGGCGCTCCTGCAGGAACGCGCGGAACGGCGCCACGCCGGCGCCTGGGCCGATCATGATGATGTCGCGCGCATCGTCCCTGGGAAGACGGAAGCGTTCGTTCGCCTCGATGAAGACCGGAAGGCGCTGCTGCTCCCCGGCGTTCGCGACAAAGGTAGACGCAGCGCCCCAGTGCGGCTCGCCATGCATGAGGTAATCCACCACGGCGACCGTAAGGTGGACCTCGTCGCCCACCACTTTCTGGCTGGAGGCAATCGAATACAGTCGTGGCGTCAGCGGGCGCAGCGCGGCCACCAGGGACTCGGCCGACCAGCCGTGCCGGTGGCGGCGCCACAGGTCGATGGGCTGGTGATCGCCCAGCAGCGTGGCCAGGGCTGCCCGCTGCTCCGGTTGCAACAGGCCAGCCAGTTCCTTGTCGCCGCTGACTTGCGCGAGCGCGGCGAGCAGCGGGCGACTCAGTCGGGTCAGTTCGCGCTCCTGCGCCAGCCACTGCTGCAGTGGCAGCGTGCGCTGGCCGTGGCTCACCGCCTGCCCGCCATCGAGCTCCAGCAGCGACAGCCATTGCCTCACCAGCGCCGGCGGGTTGTGCGGCCATACGCCGAGCGCATCGCCTGGCTGGTAGCTCAGGCCCGAGCCTTCCAGCGAGAGTTCCACGTGCCGCACGTCGCGACCGGCATCGCGCGCCACGATCGCCTGGTTGTCCAGTACGGATGCATGAAAGGGACGTTCGCGCGAAGGGACGGTCCGGCTGGGCACCGGCTGCAGCGTGGCAACGCGCGCCGTCGACGGCTGCACAGTCAACACTTGCCTTGCCTGCTCCAGCGCCTGATCCGCCCAGGGGCCGGCCACGGCGTCGACATCCACGTCGGCCTCGCCCAGGGGAACGAAGCGCGACGCGCCGAGCTCCGCCAGTCGCGCATCCAGCTGGCGCCCGATGGCGCAGAACTGCGGATAGCTGGAGTCGCCCAGGCCCAGCACGGCGTAGCGCAGGCCGGGCAGCTGTGGCGCGCGCTTGCCGAGCACGAATTCCACCAGGCCGCGCGCATCGTCCGGTGGCTCGGCATCGCCCTGCGTGCTGATCACCACGACAAGATGGCTCTCCCTGGCCAGGTCGCGCTGGGCATAGCTGTCGGCCCGCACCACACGCACCGGCAGGCCGGCTGCCTCGACGCGGGCGCCCAGCTCGCTGGCGACGCGCCGGGCCTGGCCGGTCTGGCTGCCGTAGAGGATGGTGAGCTGCGCGTTGCCGGCCCTGGCCAGCTGCAGACCGGTCGCGGGCGGATTGCGCTGCAACTGTTCGGCGCGGGCCGCACTCCATGCCGCCACCCAGTAGAGCTCGGCGGGCCCGAGCCCGTCGACCGCTCGCTCGAGCGCCGACAGCACTTCGCCATTCATGGATGCCGGCCTGATTTCCGCCGCAACGACCGCATTCACATCGACTTCCTTTGGACGTCCATACTGCTGGACGCCCAACGTATTCATAACGACTGGCCATGTGAAAGGACGTGTTGGCATATGCATATGCCGATCCCCTCATTTCCAAGGCGACGCCGCGGTCGCTTACACTGGGCCCGTCCATCCTCGCTTACGGCCCATGCTCACGGATTTCCTTGCGTCCGCCCTGATCGGCGTGCTCGCCCAGCTAGTCGACGGTGCGCTAGGCATGGCCTACGGCGTCACTTCGGCCGCGTTGCTGCTCACGCTGGGCGTGCCGCCAGCGCTTGCCAGCGCGAGCGTGCACTACGCGGAAACCTTTACCTGCGGCGCCTCCGGCATCAGTCACCTGCTGGCCGGCAATGTGCTGCGCCGGCTGTTCTGGGGCCTGGTGATACCCGGCGCCATCGGCGCGACCCTTGGCGCCTATGTGGTCAGTCATGTGCCGCCGGAATGGATGAAGCTGGCGCTGACGCCGTACCTGATCGGCATGGGCGTATTCCTGTTGCTCCGCCCCATCCGGCGCCAGCGCTTGCACGAGGAAACGCCGCGCCTCACCCGGCCGCTGGGACTCGTGGCCGGCTTTGCCGACGCCGTGGCCGGTGGCGGCTGGAGCGCGCTCACCGTCACCACCCTGGTGGCGCGCGGCCTCAGGCCCCGCATGGTGATCGGCACGGTGCACCTGGCCAAGTGCGTGGTCAGTGCCGTCGCCAGCATCAGCTTCCTCGTCCAGGTCGGGCTGCCGCACGGGGCCTCGGTGCTCGGACTGATCGCCGGCGGCGTGGTCGCCGCGCCGGCGAGCGCCCTGCTCGCCCGCCGCATGCCGCCCCGCCTGGCCACGGTGCTGGCTGCGCTCGCCGTGCTGGCCATCGGCCTCAACAATGTGGCGCGGGGTTGGCTGGCCCACTGACTCCGATCAAGCCGTGCCTTCACGGCCTTGGCTTAGAATGGGCGGATGACCACATCCCGCCCCCTCCCCCTGGAAGTCCGCGGCAGCACCAGGCTGCCGCTCGGCATGACGCCCGCGCAATTCCTGCGCGACTACTGGCAGAAGCGCCCCCTGCTGATCCGGCAGGCGTTCCCCGATTTCGTTTCGCCCATCGCGCCGGACGACCTGGCCGGCCTGGCGCTGGAAGAGTCGGCGCTGTCGCGCCTGATCATCCACGACGAGAAGCGCGACCGCTGGCAGGTCAAGAGCGGCCCGCTGAGCGAGGCGGATTTCGCCAGCACGCCGGACAGCAACTGGACGCTGCTGGTGCAGGACGTGGACAAGTGGGACGCCGATGTCGCCGCCCTGCTGCAGGACTTCACCTTCCTTCCCAGCTGGCGACTGGACGACATCATGATCTCCTACGCCGAGCCCGGCGGCGGCGTGGGCCCGCATGTGGACCAGTACGACGTCTTCCTGCTGCAGGGCCTTGGCCAACGCCACTGGGCCATCAGCACCGACCCGAGCGCGCCGAAGGACTTCCGGCCCGACGTAGAGCTCAAGCAGCTGCAGCATTTCGACCCCGACCACGAGTGGCTGCTCGAACCGGGCGATATGCTCTACCTGCCGCCCGGCGTGCCGCATGACGGCGTCGCCTTCGGCGGGCCCTGCCTGACCATTTCGGTGGGCATGCGTGCCCCTTCGCAGGCGGAACTGACCGGTGATCTGGCCGACTACCTGGCCGAGCGCCTGCCCGATGAATTGCGCTACGGCGACGCCGACCTCACGCCTGCCAAGGCCGTGGGCGAGATCGATCGCGCCGCACTCGCGCGCCTGCGGCAGGCCATGCCGTTCGCTGCCGGCCTGGACGATGCCACTCTCGCCGACTGGTTCGGCCGCTTCATCACGCGCTACCGCAATGCGCAGGTGCCGGTGCCGCCGGACAAGCCGGTGACCGAAGCGGCGCTGGCCAAACAACTCGACGGCGGCGCCCGCCTGCTGCGCCATCCCTGGGCGCGCATGGCCTGGACCAGGGTCAAGCGTGGTGCCACGCTGTTCGTCAACGGCCACGCCTACCCCACCTCGGCCGAGCTGGCCGAGCGGATGTGCAGCGAACGTGAACTGAGCCCGGGCAAGAAGCTTCCGGCCGCGGAAGCCGCCCTGCTGCTGTCGCTGGTCAACGATGGCCACCTGGTCGTGCGAAAATCGCGACGCCGATGAACATCCACGACTTCCACGTCGAGCATGCCGACTGGGCCCGCGACAGTGAGCGCGAGGCCCTGCGCGGCATCCGGATGGAAGTCTTCATGCAGGAACAGGGCGTCCCCGCATCGCTCGAGTGGGACGAGCTGGACAGCGGCTCCCTCCATCAGCTCGCCCGCGACGGTACCGGCGAACCCATCGGCTGCGCCCGCCTGACGCCGCACGGCAAGATCGGTCGGGTGGCCGTGCGCCAGCCCTGGCGGCAGCGGGGCGTCGGCGCGGCCATGCTGCGGGCGCTGATTGCCCGGGCCCGCGCACTGGGGCGTCGTGAAATCATGCTCGATGCACAACTCTCGGCCGTGGCCTTCTACCAGCGCGAGGGCTTCGAGGCACTGGGCGATGTCTTCGAGGACGCCGGCATCAGGCATCAGGCCATGCGCCTGCTCCTGGGCGACCCGACGCCCGGCGAGACGGCGCCAGCCGCGCATCGCGAGGAGCTGCTGCCGTGCGGCAGCCGCAGCGAACTGGCCGCCAGCCGGCTCCAGCTGCTCACCGAGGCGGCCCAGCGCCTGTCCATCTACCAGCCACTGCTCACCGATGACGCTTATGCCAGTCCGAGCGAACTGGCGGAACTGCGCCGCATCGCCACCTCCGGCCGCGGCGCGCAGATCCGCCTGCTGCTGCACGATCCCGCGGCGGCGCTGCGCAACAGCCACCGACTGATCGCCCTGGCCCAACGCCTGCCCAGCCTGGTGCTGGTCCGCACGCCGATCGAGGAACTGGACCTGGCCTACGGCTCGTCCTACCTGCTCACCGACCGGGGCGGCCACCTGTTCCAGCCTGATGCCACGCGCGCCTCCGGTCGTGCCGCACGCACCGATCGCGCGGCCCAGGCACCGCTGATGCAGCACTTCAACGAAGTCTGGGAGCGCTCGCTGCGCGCCAGCGCACTACAACCGCTCGATCTTTAGCCGCCGGCTGAATGGCCCGACACGCACGGGCGGCACCAGCCCGACCGCACCAAAGGCGTCATTCACGGGAGAAAACCGCAGCTTGAGACGAAGGTCGGTACCCCCGGGGCTCGAAAAACATCCCGGCACCCCCATTTCGGATGGGCTTGTCGGGTTGCCGCGTCGCAGCACCCCGAGGCTATAATTAACGGGATTTTTCCCAGGCATCCGCCCACCCCCGGCCGGATGGCTGCAAGCCTCCCTTCCTCACCGGTGGTGACGTGAGCATTAATCTGATCAGCGAGTTCCTCCAGTCCTCTCAGCTCGCCGGCGGCAACGCCGAATATGTCGAACAGCTCTATGAATCCTGGTTGGCGGAGCCGTCGTCGGTCCCCGCCGACTGGAGCAAGTACTTCGAGACCTTCAAAGGCCGCGAGTCGGGGGACGTGCCCCACTCAGCGGCCATTGCGCGTATAGAGGCCGCGCAAAAGCAGCGCCGTAACGGCGTCGCCGCCGGTCCGATGGACGATGCCCACGCCCGCAAGCAGGCCGGCGTGCTGCGCATCCTCACCGCTTACCGCTCGCGCGGCCACCTGGCGGCCAACCTCGATCCGCTGGGCCTGGCCGAAAAACTGCCGGCACCCGACCTGGAACCCGCGTTCCACGGCCTGAGTGACGCCGATCTCGACACCGAGTTCGATTGCGGCAACTTCGCCGGCGGTGGCCAGCGCATGAAGCTGCGTGACCTGATCGCGCGCCTGAAGAAGGTGTACACCAACACCGTCGGCGTCGAGTTCATGCACATCAGCAACCATGAACAGCGCAACTGGCTCTATACCCGCCTCGAGCAGGCCAACGGCAGCGCAGGCCTGGACAAGGCCGGCAAGCAGCGCGTGCTGGCTGCGCTGACCGCGGCCGAGGGCCTCGAGCGCTACCTGCACACCAAGTACGTCGGCCAGAAGCGCTTCTCGCTGGAAGGCGGCGACAGCCTGATCCCGATGGTGGACGACGTGGTCCGTGCCGCCGGCGACAACGGCATCAAGGAAGTGGTGATCGGCATGGCCCACCGCGGCCGCCTCAACATGCTGGTCAACATCCTCGGCAAGCCACCGCGCACGCTGTTCAACGAGTTCGAAGGCAAGTTCGACCATCCGGACGACCCGGCGCACTCCGGCGACGTGAAGTACCACATGGGCTTCTCCGCCGACGTCAAGACGCCGAACGGTGCCACCCACGTGGCGCTGGCGTTCAACCCGTCGCACCTGGAAATCGTCAACCCGGTGGTGGCCGGTTCCGTGCACGCGCGCCAGACGCGCCGCCGCGACACCGAACGCAAGCAGTCGCTGGCCGTACTGGTGCACGGCGACGCGGCGCTGGCCGGCCAGGGCGTGAACATGGAACTGTTCAACATGTCCCAGGCCCGCGGCTTCAAGATCGGCGGCAGCCTGCACATCGTGGTGAACAACCAGGTGGGCTTCACCACCTCCAATCCGCAGGACGCCCGCTCCACGCTGTACTGCACCGACCTGGCCAAGATGGTCAACGCGCCGGTGTTCCACGTGAACGGCGACGACCCGGAAGCAGTGATCCAGGCCACCCGCCTGGCCTATGACTTCCGCAAGCAGTTCCGCAAGGACGTCGTGCTCGACCTGGTGTGCTACCGCCGCCATGGCCATAACGAGGCCGACGAGCCGGCTGCCACCCAGCCGGTGATGTACCAGATCATCCGCAAGCGCCCGACCACCCGCGACCTGTACGCACAGCAGCTGGTGAAGGAAGGCGCACTGGCCGACGGCGACGCGCAGAAGATGTTCGACGAGTACCGCGCCCGCCTCGAGGGCGGTGCGCCGATGACCGAGCTGACCACGGCCCTGATCAAGGACATCGAGGTCGACTGGGACATCTTCATCGGTGGCAAGCTGTCCACCCCGGCCAACACCGGCGTGGACAAGCAGCGCCTGGTCGAGCTGGCCAACCAGATCCTGAAGTTCCCCAAGGACCTGACCCTGCAGTCGCGCGTGGCCAAGATCTACGACGATCGCGCCAAGATGGCCAGCGGCGAGCTGCCGGGCGACTGGGGTTTTGCCGAGAACCTGGCCTACGCCACGCTCATCGACCAGAACTACAACCTGCGCCTGGTCGGCCAGGACTGCGGCCGCGGCACCTTCTTCCATCGCCACGCCGTGCTGCACGACCAGAGCACCGGCTATACCTACATGCCGCTGGCCAACGTGCGCGACGGTGCCGACGTCGAAGTGATCGACTCGCTGCTCAGCGAAGAAGCGGTCATGGCGTTCGAGTACGGCAGCGCCACCACCGATCCCTACACCCTGCATATCTGGGAAGGCCAGTTCGGCGACTTCGCCAATGGCGCCCAGGTGGTGATCGACCAGTTCATCAGCTCCGGCGAAGCGAAGTGGAACCGCCTGTGCGGCCTGGCGCTGTTCCTGCCGCACGGTTACGAAGGCCAGGGCCCCGAGCATTCCTCGGCACGCCTTGAGCGCTTCCTGCAGCTGTGCGCGCTGGACAACATGCAGGTCTGCGTGCCCACCACGCCGGCCCAGGCCTTCCACATGATCCGCCGCCAGATGGTGCGCCCGACGCGCAAGCCGCTGATCGTGATGACGCCCAAGTCGCTGCTGCGCCACAAGCTGGCCGTGTCCAGCCTGGACGAACTGGCCACCGGCGGCTTCCAGCTGGTGATTCCGGAGCATCGCGAACTGGCCGCCAAGAAGGTCAAGCGCGTGGTGCTGTGCTCGGGCAAGGTCTACTACGACCTGCTCGAAGACGCCGACAAGCGTGGCCTCACCGACGTGGCGATCGTGCGCGTGGAACAGCTCTATCCGTTCCCGCGCCCGGAAGTCAGCGCGGAGCTGGAGAAGTACCCGGCGGCCAAGGAAGTGGTGTGGTGCCAGGAAGAGCCGATGAACCAGGGCGCCTGGTTCCAGATCCGCCATCACCTGCAAGCGTGCATCGGCAGCAAGCAGAGTCTCTCGTACGCGGGACGCGCTCGCTCGCCGGCTCCGGCCGCCGGCCACCTCAATACCCATGTCGTCGAACAGGCGGCACTGGTCGAACAGGCACTGGTCGCGCCGGTCGGCACCGACCACGCAGCAGAGTAAAAAGCACTAAGAGTGCGGCCATGGATGGCCGCTTGTTGACTCTGGCGTTCACGGATGAACGCACTACATATTGAAAAGTGCGGCTATGGATGGCCGCTTGTTGACCTTGGCGTTCACGGACGAACGCACTAATCAAAGGAATTCATATGTCCATCGAAGTCAAAGTGCCCGTCCTGCCTGAGTCCGTCTCCGACGCCACCATCGCCACCTGGCACAAGAAGGCCGGCGACGCCGTGAAGCGCGACGAGAACCTGGTCGACCTCGAAACCGACAAGGTGGTGCTGGAAGTGCCGGCGCCGGTCGACGGTGTGATCAAGGAACTGAAGTTCCAGACGGGCGACACCGTGACCAGCCAGCAGGTCATCGCGGTGATCGAGGAAGGCGCCGTGGCCGCGGCTCCCGCCGCCGCCCCCGCCGCTGCCGCGCCGGCTCCGGCCGCTGCCGCCCCGGCCGCGCCGCAGGCTGCCGCCAAGGGCACCGCGGAACTCTCCCCGGCCGGCCTGCGCGTGGCCACCGAGGAAAAGATCGACCCGTCCAAGGTCGCCGGCACCGGCCGCGATGGCCGCGTGACCAAGGAAGACCTGGTCAACTACGGCAAGGGTGGCGGCGCTCCCGCCGCTGCAGCGGCTGCCGCACCGACGCCGGGCGCCCGTCCGGAAGAGCGCGTGCCGATGACGCGCATGCGCGCGCGCATCGCCGAGCGCCTGATGCAGTCGAAGAACTCCATCGCCATGCTGACCTCGTTCAACGAGGTGAACCTGGCCGAAGTGGTGAAGATGCGCAAGACGCTGGGCGAGTCGTTCGAAAAGGCCAATGGCGTCAAGCTCGGCTTCATGAGCTTCTTCGTCAAGGCCGCGGCCGAAGCGCTGAAGCGCCACCCGGTGGTCAATGCCTCGGTCGACGGCAACGACATCATCTATCACGGCTACCAGGACATCTCGATCGCCGTGTCCACCGACAAGGGCCTGGTGACGCCGGTGCTGCGCGACGTACAGGACAAGAGCTTCGCCGATGTCGAGAAGGGCATCCTCGACTACGCCAAGAAGGCGCGCGACGGCAAGCTCGGCCTCGATGACCTGCAGGGCGGCACCTTCACCATCACCAACGGCGGCACCTTCGGTTCGCTGCTGTCGACCCCGATCGTCAACCCGCCGCAGAGCGCCATCCTGGGCATGCACGCCATCAAGGAGCGCGCCATCGTCGAGAACGGCCAGGTGATCGCCGCGCCGATGATGTACCTGGCGCTCAGCTATGACCATCGCATCATCGACGGCAAGGACGCGGTGCTGTTCCTGGTCGACATCAAGAACCAGCTCGAGAACCCGCAGCGCATGCTGCTGGGCATCTAAGCCTTGCACTGGCCCCTCTCCCGGCGGGAGAGGGGTTGGGGTGAGGGTTCGGTCTTGCCGAAACGCCTCGCTCCGCACGCACCCTCACCCGCCCTTTGGGCACCCTCTCCCGCAGGGAGAGGGGCAAAAAGAGAAACGACATGAGCGACAAATTCGACGTCATCGTCATCGGCGCCGGCCCCGCCGGCTATGTGGCCGCGATCCGCGCCGCCCAGCTGGGCCTGAAGACGGCCTGCGTGGATGCCTTCGTGGGCAAGGACGGCAAGCAGGCCCTCGGCGGCACCTGCCTCAACGTGGGCTGCATCCCGTCCAAGGCGCTGCTCGATTCGTCCAAGCAGTACTACAACATTGCGCACAACCTGCCGGTGCATGGCATTACGGTGGAAGGCGCCAAGGTCGACCTGGGCACCTTCATCGGCCGCAAGGACAAGATCGTCAAGCAGTTCACCGGCGGCGTCAGCATGCTGTTCAAGGCCAACAAGGTCACGCCGTTCTTCGGCAAGGGCAAGCTGCTGAAGGGCAATGAGGTCGAGATCACCGGCAACGACGGCTCCAAGCAGACCATCAGCGCCACCAACGTGATCCTCGCCTCCGGCTCCGTGCCGATCGAGCTGCCGTTCGCCAAGTTCGACAACAAGTTCATCCTCGACAACGCCGGCGCACTGGACTTGACCGAAGTGCCCAAGCGCCTGGGCGTGATCGGCGCCGGCGTGATCGGCCTGGAGCTGGGCAGCGTATGGAAGCGCCTGGGTTCGGACGTGACCGTACTCGAGGCGCTGCCGGATTTCCTCAGCGTCGCCGACGCGGACATCGCCAAGGTCGCCTTCAAGGAATTCGGCAAGCTGGGCCTGAACATCAAGCTCGGCGCCAAGCTGACCAAGGCCGAGATCAAGGGCAAGGAAGTCGCCCTGACCTACGAGGACAAGGACGGCGCCCACGAGCTCACCGTCGACAAGCTGCTGGTGGCCGTCGGCCGCCGCGCCTACACCGACGGCCTGCTGGCCGCCGACACCGGCGTAAAGCTGGACGAGCGCGGCCGCATCGTGGTCGACGAGCACAACCACACCGGCGTGAACGGCGTGTGGGCCATCGGCGACGCCGTGCGCGGCCCGATGCTGGCGCACAAGGGTTCCGAGGAAGGCGTGGCCGTGGCCGAGTGGATCGCCGGCAAGGCGGGCCACATCAACCTCGACACCGTGCCGTGGGTGATCTACACCGAGCCGGAAATTGCCTGGGCCGGCAAGACCGAGAAGGAACTGAAGGACGCCGGCATCCCGTACAAGGTCGGCTCCTTCCCGTTCGCCGCCATCGGCCGTGCCGTGGCGATGAACGAGGCCATCGGCCAGGTGAAGATGCTGGCCCACGCCGAGACGGACCGCATCCTGGGCGTGCACATGGTCGGCCCGGGTGTGTCCGAGCTGATCGCCGAATGCGTGGTGGCGATGGAGTTCAAGGGCTCCTCCGAAGACCTGGCCCGCATCGTCCACGCCCACCCGACGCTGTCGGAAGCCGTGCACGAAGCCGCCCTGTCGGTGGACAAGCGCGCCATCCACAAGGGTAACTGAGGGGCGGGAAGCCCTAGTTCTGTGCGGGCCATGGATGGCCGCCGACACGGGATCCGCGGCCCGCTCGTGGCGACATGAGCGGGCCGTTTGCTTTTTCCGGAACGAGTGAATAGAAGTGACCGGCGGGAGCACACCCGCTTCCGCGTCCATCGCGCGCACTCCTCACTCCCTTGACGACGTCCCCTATGACTACCCCCAAAGCCCTCTGCGTCTACTGCGGTTCCAGCAACGGCAAGCATCCGGAATACGCCGAACAGGCACACGCCTTCGGCACCGAGATGGCACGACGCGGCGTCGCGCTGATCTATGGCGGCGGCAAGGTCGGTCTGATGGGCACGGTCGCCGATGCGGTGCTGGCCGGCGGCGGCAAGGTGGTTGGCGTGATCCCGCGGCAGCTGGTGGAACGCGAAGTGGCGCATCCGGGCCTGAGCGAGCTGGTAGTGGTCGAAACCATGCACCAGCGCAAGACCCGCATGTTCGAGCTGTCCGACGCCTTTGTCGCCCTGCCCGGCGGCTTCGGCACCCTGGATGAAATGTTCGAGATGCTCACCTGGGCCCAGCTGGGGCTACATCGCTACCCGTGTGCCTTCCTCAATGTGCGCGGGTACTACGATCGCCTGCACGCGATGATGGACCATATGGCCCAGGAAGGTTTCATCACGCCGGGCCAGCACGACAGTGTATGGTTTGGCCATGACATGGCGGCGCTGTTCGACTGGATGCCGACGTATCACGGCGAAAAGGCGTCGCGACTGGTCGACAAACGCATCGTCAGCGCCTGACCCGCGCACGGCTCCGCAGCAAAGGACTCCCCCCATGGCCTCCCCCTCCGCTTTCCGTGCATTCCGCATCCACAACGACGACGCCGGCTACCGGGGCGGCCTCGAGACGATCAACGCCGACGCCCTCTCGCCGGGCGAGCTGCTGGTGCAGGTCGCCTATTCGTCGGTGAATTACAAGGACGCGCTGGCCGGCACCGGCAAGGGCAAGATCCTGCGTCAGTACCCGCTCAACGGTGGCATCGACGTGGCCGGACGGGTGGTCGCGTCCACCGACCCGGCCTTCCGGGAAGGCGATGCCGTGCTGTGCACCGGTAGCGGGCTTTCCGAGACGCGCGACGGCGGTTACGGCGAATTCGCGCGCCTTCCCGCGGCCTGGGCCATCCCCCTGCCGTCCGGGCTTACCTTGCGCGAAAGCATGATCCTCGGTACGGCCGGCTTTACCGCCGCGCTGGCCCTGCTGCGCATGCAGGACAACCGCCAGGCGCCGGCACTGGGCCCCATCGCCGTCACGGGCGCCAGCGGCGGCGTCGGCATGCTGGCCATCGATATCTTTACGCGCGCCGGCTACGCCGTGCATGCGATCAGCGGCAAGGCCGCACACTTCGACTTCCTGCGCGACCTGGGCGCGGCCGAGTGCATCGACCGCCACCAGTTCGCCTTCAGCGGCAAGCCGATGGACTCCGTCCGCTTTGGCGGCGCGCTGGACAATGTCGGCGGCAGCACCCTGGCCGGCCTGCTGCCGCTGATCGCGCCCTACGGCAATATCGCCATCTGCGGCAACGCCGGCGGCATCGGCTTTGAAAGCACGGTCATGCCTTTCATCATCCGCGGCGCCAGCGTGCTCGGCATTGCCTCGGCCGGCACCGCGCGCGACCTCCGCGACCGCGTTTGGCAACACCTGGCCTCCGACTGGAAGCCGCAACATCTTGAGCGCATTGCCACGCGCGAAGTCACGCTGGAGCAGTTGCCCGACGTGTTCAATCGCATGCTGGCCGGCGAATCGTTCGGACGGACTTTGGTGCGCATAGGCCAAATGGCGTGATCTACGTGCTTGGAAGCTTGGCGACAGCGTCTTAGAATCCACGCAAACAACAAGGGGAATATCACCTTATGGCACGCATCCTGATTGTCGACGATTCGCCGTCGCAGCTGCTGGGCATCAAGCGCATCGTCGAGAAGCTGGGGCACGAGGCCCTGACTGCCGAGGATGGTGCAGCGGGCGTCGAGGCGGCCAGGCGTGAACGCCCCGACCTGATCCTGATGGACGTGGTAATGCCCAACCTCAACGGTTTCCAGGCCACCCGCACGATCAGCAAGGATCCGGACACGTCGCATATCCCCGTCGTGCTGGTCACCACCAAGGACCAGGAGACCGACAAGGTGTGGGGCTTGCGCCAGGGCGCGAAGGCCTACGTGACCAAGCCGATCCGGGAAGAGGAACTGGTCAACACGCTCAAGGAGCTGCTGCCCGCCTGAGCGGCGCGTTCCCCAACAAGAAACGGCGCCCTCGGGCGCCGTTTTTTTTCGCCGTCCAGACGGCTCAATGGCGTGGGTCGTAATCCGGGAACTGTTCGCGCAGCGCCTCGTAGGCGGATCGCTGGTCCTCGGATTCCGCGGCAGGCACGCGGATCGACAACTCGACCAGCTGGTCGCCCGGGTGCGCGCCCGGCAAGCCGCGGCCCTTCAGCCGGAGTTTGCGGCCGGACTGCGAACCGGAGGGAATGCGCAAGTCCACCGTGCCTGCCAGGGTCGGCACCGGCACCGTCGCCCCCAGGGCAGCCTCCCATGGCGCGATGGCCAGCACATGCAGCACATTGCGGCCTTCCAGGCGGAAACGGGCATCGTCGCGGATACCCACCTCGAGCAACAGGTCGCCGTTGGGAGCGCCGCCCATGCCGGAATGCCCCTGGCCGCCCAGGCGTATCACCTGCCCTGGCTGGATGCCGGCGGGAATCTTCACTTCCAGCACGCGTTCGCCGCCGCTGCCGTCCTGCAAGGCCAGTCGCGTGCGGCCACCGTCAAAAGCCGTCTGCAGGTCGATCTGCACGTGGGCATGCACGTCGCCGCCGCGACGGGCACGCGGCGCACCGCGCGGGCCGGCGCCGCCGCGCCCGAACAGGCTTTCGAAGAAGTCGCTGAAATCGCCGCCACCATCGCCGCCGACGCCGAAACCGTGGTTGTGGCCCCAGCCCGGCGGTGGACGGAACTGCTCACCGCCCCGGTAACCGCCGGCGCGCAGTTCGTCGTAGGCGCGGCGCTTTTCGGTGTCGCGCAGCACTTCATTGGCTTCGTTGATCGCCTTGAATTTCTCTTCTGCCCCGGCGTCCTTGTTCTTGTCCGGGTGATACTTCCTGGCCAGCTTGCGGTAGGCGCCCTTGATCTCCGTCTCCGAAGCTTCGGGCTTCACGCCAAGAATGTCGTAATAGTCTTTGAATTCCACTGCCGCTCCCCGGCGACGGCGCTGCCCGCACTGACTCGCGGGAAATCATCGCCCCCCGCCAACCTGCCCGCAAGGCGCAGCCCGCCCGTTCAAGATGTGATGCCCGGCGACGTCTCGCCACCCTCTGCTCTGTATCGCCAAATGGGTGCGAAAGCGGCGTGATTCAAGGCGACAGCGCGCCCTCGGTGGCGCTAGCATCGGTTTCCCCTATCCACTTCCAGGCATCCACCATGAGCATCCAGGTCGGCCAGACGCTACCCGATGTCGAGATCCGCGCGATTGGCGCCGAGGTCGAACAGGTCCATACCGGCGCGCTGTTCGCCGGCCGCAAGGTGGTGATGTTCGCAGTGCCTGGCGCCTTTACCCCGACCTGTTCCAACCGCCATTTGCCGGGTTACGTGCAGCACTTCGGCGACTTCCAGTCGCGCGGCATCGCCGTGATGTGCCTGGCGGTGAACGACGCCTACGTGATGCAGGCATGGGCAGCCGCGCAGCATGTGCCGCACGAACTGCGCATGCTGGCCGATGGCAATGGCAGCTTCACCCGCGCGCTGGGCCTGGAACTGGACGGCAGCGGTTACGGCATGGGCCTGCGCGCGAGGCGCTTTGCCCTGTATGCGGTAGATGGCGTGGTGAAGATCCTGCAGGTCGAGGCACCCGGGGAGTTTCGCGTGTCCAGCGCCGAGGCCATGCTCGAAGCCATCGGATGATGCCGCGGACATCCGCGACGGCATCGGAGTAATCTCGGGGTTCCCTGCCGCAGCGGGAGCCATGCCATGCCCCTCCAAGAGCGAAGGGTCCCGGGACCGGACCATCCCATCGACATCACACCCAACCCGTCCCGCCTGGTGGTTCGGGTTGCCGGGCGCATCGTCGCCGACACACGGGCGGCCCTCAGCTTGCGCGAAGCCTCGTACGGGGCGGTGCAATACATTCCGCGCAAGGACGTGGACATGTCCTTGCTCGAACGCAGCGATCACCAGACCTACTGCCCGTACAAGGGCGAATGCTCCTACTACAGCATTCCACTGGGCGGCGAACGCGCGGTCAATGCCGTTTGGACGTATGAACATCCATACGACGCCGTCGCCGCGATCAAGGAGCATCTGGCGTTCTACCCGAGTCGCGTCGACGCCATGACGGAATCGCAGGACTGACCGCCCGCTGGCAAGCCTCCCAAAAGAAAACCCGGCCAGGCCGGGTTCTCTTTCGTGCATGACGCCAGGGCTTAGCCGGCGTCCGTGGGCGTATCCACGCCGGGCTCGGCCTGGCCCGATTCGGCCTGGCCGGGTTCGACCGCGGCATCCTCGCCCTCGCCGTTTTCCGTCTCGGCGTCGAGACGAACCACGCTGACCAGCGACTCATCGGCCGGCAAGCGAATCAGCGTCACGCCCTGGGTATTGCGGCTCAGCTGCGAAATCTCCGCCACGCGGGTACGCACCAGCGTGCCCTGGTCGGAAATCAGCATCAACTCGTGCGCTTCGGTCACCTGGGTCGCTGCCACCAGGGCGCCGTTGCGCTCGGAGCACTGGATGCCGATCACGCCCTGGGTGCCGCGTCCCTTCTTGGGGAACTCGTCGAGCGCAGTGCGCTTGCCGTAGCCACGTTCGGTCGCCGTGAGAATGTCACCGTCGGCGGCCACGATCAGCGACACCACGCTCGCCTCGTCGGCCAGCTTCATGCCACGCACGCCGGTGGCGGTGCGTCCCATGGAGCGGACTTCGGATTCGTCGAAGCGCACGGTCTTGCCGTTGGAAGCGAACAGCAGCACGTCGCTGTTGCCGTCGGTCAGCTCGACCCCGATCAGCGCATCGCCCTCGTCGAGGTTGATCGCGATCTTGCCCTTCTGCAGCTGGAACGCGAACTCGGTGAGCGGCGTCTTCTTGACCGTGCCCTGCCTGGTGGCGAAGAACACGAAGCGGTCTTCGGTGTACTCACGCACCGGCAGCACGGCTTGCACCTTCTCGCCCTCGCCCAGCGGCAGCAGGTTCACCATCGGCTTGCCGCGTGCGTTCGGACCCGACTCGGGCATCTGGTAGACCTTGAGCCAGTACACGCGACCGGTACTGGTGAAGGTCAGCAACGTATCGTGGGTGTTGACCACCCACAGCTGCTCGACGAAGTCCTCGTCCTTCAACGCCGAGGCCGAGCGGCCCTTGCCGCCGCGACGCTGCGCGCGATACGTGCTGGCCGGCTGGCGCTTGACGTAACCGGTATGCGACAGCGTGACGACCACGTCTTCCGGCGCGATCAGGTCGAGTACGTTGAGGTCTTCCTGCGAATGCTGGATCTCGGTGCGACGTGCGTCGCCGAACTCGTCCTTGATCGCCTGCAGCTCGTCGCGGATCACCGCGAGCAGACGCGCGGGATCTTCCAGGATTTCGATCAGGCCGCGGATGGTCTCGAGGATCTGGCGGTATTCGTCGGAAAGCTTTTCCTGCTCCAGGCCGGTGAGGCGGTGCAGGCGCATGGCCAGGATTTCCTGGGCCTGCACGTCGGACAACTGGTAGCCATCGGCCTTGAGGCCGTCGCGCGGATCCATGTCCTCCGGACGCGAGGCTTCGGCACCGGCGGCGGCCAGCAGGCTGCCCACCATGCCCGGCTGCCACTTGCGGGCCAGCATGCGCTCGCGCGCTTCCTGCGGCGAGGCCGAGGTGCGGATCAGCTCGATCATCTCGTCGATGTTGGCGAGCGCGACCGTGAGGCCTTCCAGGATATGCGCACGGGCACGTGCCTTGCGCAGGTCGAAGATGGTCCGGCGCGTCACCACTTCGCGGCGGTGGCGAATGAATGCCTCGAGGATGTCCTTGAGGTTGAGCAGGCGCGGCTGGCCGTCCAGCAGCGCCACCATGTTGATGCCGAAGGTGACCTGCAGCTGGGTCTGCTGGAACAGGTTGTTGAGCACCACATCCGCCATCGAATCTCGGCGGATCTCGATGACCACGCGCATGCCGTCCTTGTCGGACTCGTCGCGCAGCTCGCTGATGCCCTCGAGCTTCTTCTCCTTGACCAGCTCGGCGATCTTCTCGATCAGGCGAGCCTTGTTCACCTGATACGGCAGCTCATGGACGATGATCGTCTCGCGGCCGTTCGACTCGGTTTCGATCTCGGTGCGCGCACGCACCAGGATGCGACCGCGGCCGGTGCGGTAGGCCTCGATGATGCCCGACGATCCATTGATGATGCCCGCGGTCGGGAAGTCCGGACCGGGGATGTAGTGCATCAGGTCTTCGACCGACAGCGACGGATCGTCGATCAGGCCGATGGTGGCGGCGACGACCTCGGTGAGGTTGTGCGGCGGCACGTTGGTGGCCATGCCCACCGCGATACCGGCCGAACCGTTGATCAGCAGGTTCGGCACGCGCGTGGGCAGTACCAGCGGCTCGTGCTCGCTTTCGTCGTAGTTGGGGCCGAAGTCGACGGTGTCCTTGTCGATATCGGCCAGCAGCTCCTGCGTGAGGCGCGCCATGCGCACCTCGGTATAACGCATGGCTGCCGCGTTATCGCCGTCGACCGAACCGAAGTTACCCTGGCCGTCGACCAGCATGTAGCGCAGCGAGAACGGTTGCGCCATGCGCACGATCGCGTCATAGACCGACGCGTCGCCGTGCGGATGGTACTTACCGATCACGTCACCGACCACGCGGGCCGACTTCTTGTACGCCTTGTTCCAGGCATTGCCCAGTTCGTTCATGGCGAACAGGACGCGGCGGTGCACGGGCTTCAGACCATCGCGGACATCCGGGAGGGCGCGTCCCACGATCACGCTCATGGCGTAATCGAGGTAGCTCTGGCGCATCTCGTCTTCGATATTGACGCGAATGACTTCTTTGGCGAGTTCTGCCATCAATCGGCTTCCGTGATGATGAAGAGGGCCGCCCGCCATGCGCCTCATGCGCATGCGCTAGCGACCCGAAAGGCAACCTGCGAAGTGTAACACGTTTGTCGCCAGATTCACACTATTTTCACATTGAAAATCAATGACTTACGCGGACGTCTTGGCGCTCTTGAAAAGCACTCCGCGTGCTGTCGCGAAATTGACCAGCGAGGCCGCCGCCGAGCTCGCCGCCACGGCCACCGCAGGCCAGCGATGCAGCCACGGGTAGAGCATGAGAATGGCCGCGTAGGCGGCGTAGTTGACCACCGCGCCCACGCTCATCAGGGCGACCCAGTGCAGCCATTCGGCATGCAGGGAACGCCCGCTGTGCCGGTGTCCGAAGGTGAAGCGGCGGTTCCACAGCCACGTGGCCGTGGCTGCCAGGACGAAGGACAGCACGCGCGCGAGGTAGGGATTCCAGTGCCCGAAACTCACCAGCGCCTGCACCACGCCCGCGTCCACCACCAGCCCGATCAGGCCGCCGATGGCAAACAGCAGCACCTGCCGCCGCAGCCTCATCTACCGAACAAGGCCTGCATGGCGAGGGCGTTCGGCCGCTCGATCACCCCGCGCTCGGTCACGATGGCGTCGATCAACCCTGCCGGCGTGACATCGAACACCGGATTCCAGGCGTCGGCACCCTCGACCACGGTGCGCTTGCCGGCCACCGACAGCAGCTCGGCCGCATCGCGCAGTTCGATCTCGATGTCCTCACCGGATGCCGTCGCCATGTCGACCGTGGACGACGGAGCGACAACCATGAACTTCACGCCGTGATGCCGCGCGGCAATGGCGAGCTGGTAGGTTCCGATCTTGTTGGCGGTGTCGCCGTTGGCCGCAATGCGGTCGGCGCCCACGATGACCCATTGCACGACACCCGAGCGCATCAGGTGCGCTGCGGCCGAATCGGCGATGAGCCGCGCGGGAATGCCGTCGCGCACCAGCTCCCACATGGTCAGCCGCGCACCCTGCTGCCAGGGGCGCGTTTCGCCGGCATAGACATGCTCGATGCGGCCCGCGGCCACGCCCGCGCGAATCACGCCAAGCGCCGTGCCGTAACCGGCCGTCGCGAGCGATCCGGTGTTGCAATGCGTAAGCACGCCGGAATTCGGCGCGATCAGCGACGCGCCCAGCTCACCCATATGGCGGTTGGCGGCGAGGTCCTCGGCCTGGATGGCCTGCGCCTCGCGCTCGAGCGCGGCAGCGTCGGCCCCGGAAGCGATGCGTGCCTTCATGCGGTCGAGCGCCCACATCAGGTTGACGGCGGTGGGACGCGCCGCGCGCAACATGGCCAATACGCCCTCGAGCGGCTGCCCCTGCCTGGCTGCCAGCACCACGCCCCACGCGGCCGCGATGCCGATGGCCGGCGCACCGCGAACAGCCAGGTCCCTGATCGCCTGGGTCACCTGGGCCGCGCTGGAGCAATCGATCCAGCGCTCTTCCTGTGGCAGCAGGCGCTGGTCCAGCAGGCGCAGGTGATCGCCTTGCCACTGCACGGCGCGAATGCGGTCGTAACGGTCGAAATCCATAAGACAACTTTGCTATGCGAAGAAAATGAAGAGCGGCGGCGCGCTCACGCGCCTGCCGCGATGGTCACTGGCCATCGGGCATCAGCAGCCAGAGCACCAGGTAAGCCACGATGCCCGATCCACCGAGAAACGTGAGCAGCACCCACAACACCCGCACCAGCGTCGGGTCCCAGCCAAGGTATTCGGCGATGCCGCCGCAGACACCGGCGATCTTCCTGTCCGTCAGTGAACGATGCAGACGCTTTTCCATGACCCTGCCCTGTTTACCCGTGGAAGCAACGGCTCAGTTTCTCGTACTGAGCCACTGGTGGATAGCCGGCGGCACTTCACGCTGCGCGCGACCGGACACGTAGATGCCGATATGCCCACCCTTGAAGGCCAGCTGCGTATAGTCCGAGCTGCCCACGTGACGACCGAGCGCGCGCGATGCATCCGGCGGCACCAGGTGGTCCTGTTCGGCAAAGATGTTCAGTACCGGCTGCGTGATCATGCCGAGGTCGACCGGCTTGCCCCCGATGATCAGGTCGCCCTTGACCAGCTTGTTCTGCTGGTAGAACTCCTTGATGAATTCGCGGAATGCCTCGCCCGCCTGGTCCGGCGAGTCGAAGATCCAGCGCTCCATGCGCAGGAAGTTCTGCAGTTCCTTCGGGTTGTCGAGGATATCGACCAGCCCCACGTATTTCTGCTGGTTGAGGCGCACCGGCTTGAGCGTGAGGTAGACCCAGTTGAGCAGTTCGGCCGGGATGTTGCCCACGGTGTCGACGAAGCGATCCACGTCCAGCTCGCGTGCCCAGTGCGACAGCATGTTGTCCGGTGTGTGGAAATCCACCGGAGTCACCATGGTGATGAGGTTTTTCACCTTTTCCGGATGGGTTGCCGCGTAGCACAGCGAGAACGTGCCGCCCTGGCAAATGCCGAGCAGGTTGATCGCATCGGTGCCGCTGGCGCGACGCACGGCGTCCACGCAGCGGTCGAGGTAGCCGTTGACGTAGTCGTCCAGCGCGAGCCAACGGTCGGCGCCGTCGGGGTAGCCCCAGTCGAGCAGATAGACGTCCTCGCCCTGCTCCAGCAAGTTGCGAACCAGCGAACGGTCAGCCTGCAGGTCGGTCATCCACACCGTGTTGACCAGTGCATAGACGATCAGCGTCGGCGTCTTCGCGGTGGGCGTGCCATGGCCCTTCATGTGCCATAGCGTGAGCTTGTCTTCGCGATACACCGCCTCACGTGGTGTATTCGCATACTCGGGCTCACGCTGGTCGGCCAGGTTGCCCAGGCCCGAAGCCAGCTTGCGCTGGAAGGCGGAGATCTCGCCCAGCAAGGCAGTGGGGTCGAGGCGTAGCGGTGGGAACATGGGTGCTCCTTACTTGCGCGTGCGCGTTCCGCGCACCACGGACTTGCGGGTGGCCACGGCAGCGGCCGGCTTGGCACGGCGCGCCGGGGCATCGTCCCCGGATGCGCGCTTGCTGCTGCGTGCGGCGGGCTTCTTCGCTGCCACCTTCTTCTCGCCGGCGAGCTGGCGCTTCAACGCGGCCACTTCGGCGCGAAGCGCCGCCACTTCGTCGGCCAGCGGCGACGAACTGCTGGCGCGCACCTCGCGGCGCAACTCGTGCAGGCGCTTGCCCAGCGCCGTCACGTCGCTGCGCGTCGGCATGCCCAGCTCGCGGCACAGGGCCTCGAGCTGCTGTTGCTGCAATTCGCGCACGCGGCTCTGCGCGTTGACCATGCGGCCATAGACGTGGCGGAATTCATCGGACAGCGCGATCTGCGCATAAGCCTCTTCCGCGCCGTCGACCCACAGGTCGTACAGCGCCTTGAGCGATTCCACCTGCCGCGACGATGTCGACATCTCGGCGAGCTTCGCCTGCAGGCGCTCGAAGCCGCGCGCATTGGCCTGCTGGATCAGGGCCTGGTACTTGCCCGCCCATTCCAGGTATTCGCGCATGGCCGCCGCCAGCGATTGCTGCTGCTTCTGTTTTTCGCGCGTGTAGCCGAAGGCCGCCAGGTGCTCGACGTCCAGGGGGGCCTGCATCACGCTCGACTGGGTCGCCTGCAGCCAGGCCTGCCACTGCTGCGCGAAGCCGCGCGCCGCCTCGCTGTCGATGCCGGCAAAGGCGTTGGCAAACGGCTGGCCGCCAAGCCCGGAAAACAGGTTCTGCAGCGACTGCTGCCAGTCGGGGCCCTGCCCCAGGCCACTGCCGGCGGCGCCCTGCAGCCAGTCGCCATAGCCCTTGAGGGCGCCCATGCAGCGTGCCAGCAAGTCGTCGCCCGAACCGATGGGCGCTCCGGCGAAGGCATGGCCGTAGGGCGTCCCCATCGACATGGGCTGTTGCAGATAACGGGTCCAGGCATCCCATGACTGCTGTGCCAGCGCCTGGTAATCCTTCAACAAATCAGTTGCCTGGTCGGCCATACCCACATCCTCATTGCACTACCGGCATCCTAACAAAAGCATGTTGCAATGGACGCAAAACGCCCGTTGGCGCGGGCCTGGTGGCACCCCGTGCCGGGCCGGGATTCCGCAGCGCACCAAAAGCAAAAGCCCGGCGCGGGGCCGGGCTTTTGCGGGTTACAGCGTTGCGAACACTCAGGCGTTGGCGCCTTCGTCCTCGGCCACGGCCTTCATCGACAGGCGGATACGACCCTGCTTGTCCACTTCCAGCACCTTGACCTTGACGATATCGCCTTCCTTCAGCTTGTCGGAGACCTTCTCCACGCGCTCGCTGGAAATCTGCGAGACGTGCACGAGGCCGTCCTTGCCCGGCATGATGGTGACGAACGCGCCGAAGTCCATCAGCTTGGCAACCTTGCCCTCGTAGATGCGGCCCGGCTCGACGTCGGACACGATCTGCTCGATGCGCGCCTTGGCCGCATTGGCCGCCTCGCGGTTGACCGAAGCGATGATCACGGTGCCGTCATCGCTGATGTCGATGGTGGTGCCGGTCTCTTCGGTGATCGAACGGATGGTGGCGCCGCCCTTGCCGATGACTTCGCGGATCTTGTCCGGGTGGATCTTGATGGTGAGCAGGCGCGGGGCGTACTCGCTCATCTCGGTACGCGGCGTGCTGATCACCTTGGCCATTTCGCCCAGGATGTGCAGACGACCACGCTTGGCCTGTTCCAGCGCCACCTTCATGATCTCTTCGGTGATGCCGTCGATCTTGATGTCCATCTGCAGCGCGGAGATGCCATCGGCGCTACCGGCCACCTTGAAGTCCATGTCGCCGAGGTGGTCTTCGTCGCCCAGGATGTCCGACAGCACGACGAAGTCGCTGCCTTCCTTCACCAGGCCCATGGCGATACCGGCCACCGGGGCCTTCAGAGGGATGCCGGCGTCCATCATGGCGAGCGAGGAACCGCACACCGAAGCCATCGACGAGGAACCGTTGGACTCGGTGATTTCCGAGACCACGCGCACCACGTACGGGAATTCTTCGATGGTCGGCTTCACTGCCTGCACGCCGCGCTTGGCGAGACGGCCGTGGCCGATTTCGCGACGCTTGGGCGCGCCGAAGCGACCGGCCTCACCCACCGAGAACGGCGGGAAGTTGTAATGGAACAGGAAGGCATCCTTCGACTCGCCTTCCGGCGCATCGATGATCTGCGCATCGCGGGTGGTGCCAAGCGTGGTGACGACCAGTGCCTGGGTTTCGCCGCGGGTGAACAGCGCCGAGCCGTGGGTGCGCGGCAGCACGCCGACGCGGACGGTGATCGGGCGGACGTCGTCCAGGTTGCGGCCGTCGATGCGGATCTTGGTCTTCAGCACGCCGTCGCGCATGGTGCGGTATTCGAGCTCGGCGAATTCCTTCGACAGCTCCGCCTTGTCCCAGCCCTTGGCTTCGACATCGGCAGCCAGCGAGGCCAGCACATCGGCCTTGATGGCGGCGATGGCGTCGCGGCGCTGCAGCTTGTCACGCACCTGGAAGGCGGTTTCAAGCTGGTTGCCCACGGCGCCGGTCAGGGCGGCGACGAGCGATTCGTTGCGGGCCGGAGCCTGCCAGGACATGGACGGACGAGCCGCCTCGGTGGCCAGCTCGGCGATGGCGCGGACCGCCACCTGCAGCTGCTGGTGACCGAACACCACGGCGCCGAGCATCACTTCCTCGGACAGCAGCTTGGCTTCCGACTCCACCATCAGCACGGCGTTGGCCGTACCGGCGACGACCAGGTCGAGCTCGGAGGTCTTCAGCTCGGTGGCGGTCGGGTTGAGCAGGTACTTGCCGTTGGCGTAACCGACGCGGGCGGCGCCGATCGGGCCCTTGAACGGGATGCCGGCGAGGCTCAGCGCGGCGGAGGCGCCCAGCATGGCCGGGATGTCACCGTCGACTTCCGGGTTCAGCGAGACGACCTGTGCAATGACCTGCACTTCGTTCTTGAACTCTTCCGGGAACAGCGGACGCACCGGGCGATCGATCAGACGCGAGGTGAGCGTCTCCTTCTCGGTCGGGCGGCCTTCGCGCTTGAAGAAGCCACCGGGAATGCGGCCCGCAGAGTAGAACTTTTCCACGTAGTCGACGGTGAGCGGGAAGAAATCCTGCCCCTCTTTCGCCTTGGCGTTGGCCACCACGGTGACCAGCACCACGGTGCCGCCCATGCTGACCATGACGGCACCGGAAGCCTGGCGGGCGATTTCGCCCGTCTCCAGTGTGACTTCGTGATTACCGAACTGGAATGACTTGGTTACTTTCGCCACTGTCTTATCCTGATTTGGGAGTTGCGGCCAGAGCTGGCCGCTTTTGACCTTTGCGCCACTAAGCGGGCGCAAACATCAACCTTAACGACGCAGGCCCAAACGCTCGATCAGGGTCTGATAGCGAGCCAGGTCACGATCTTTCAGGTAGCCCAGCAGGCGCTTGCGCTGGTTGACCAGCTTCAGCAGGCCGCGGCGGGAATGGTGATCCTGCTTGTGGGCCTTGAAATGGTCGGTGAGGTGGTCGATGCGGGCGGACAGCAGGGCGACCTGCACTTCCGGCGAACCGGTGTCGTTCGCCACGCGGCCGAAATCAGCAATGATCTTGCCGGTCTGTTCTGCGGTAAGGGACATGGTATCTCTTCCTAAAAAATCGGGTGCGAAGCTTGCGCAACGTCACGGGATGACGTTGCGCAAGCTTCGCCTTGATGAATGAAAAGTCTGGAACAAGCTCCGTATTGTAGCGACCGGAGCCCTATGACAACAAGACCGTCATGTTCGGCCGGCATCCTCGCCCGCCTCCGGCAGGTTGAAGCCGCGCACGATATGCAGCTTCCCGTCCACCGCCTCGCCCAGGGCCAGCAGGCGCCCGTGCTCGGAAAAAACCGCAAGCCTGCCGCTCATCGCGGCGTCCAGCGGAATCTGCTGTCCTTGTGAGACGGCCACGCTGCGTGCCTCATCCAGATGCAGCGCGGGCAGCCCGGCCAGGCCGGCCGACACCGGCAACATCAGGGCAAGCAGGGCATCGTCGCCCTGCTCCGCCGCGGCCTGGAGCTGCTCGACCGTGACCATGGCCGACTCCCTGAACGGATCGACCCACAGCCGGCGCAGCGCCGTCAGGTGGGCGCCGCAGCCCAGGTCCTCGCCGAGGTCCACGGCCAGGCTGCGCACGTAGGTACCCGAGCCGCATTCCACGTACAGCGAGAGGCGGTCGTCGGTGCGGGACAGCAGCTCCAGCCGGTACACGTCCACGTCGCGCGAGGGTACGTCGACTGCCTCGCCGCGCCGCGCCTTCACGTAGAGCGGCTCGCCATCGCGCTTGATGGCCGAATAGGCCGGCGGCACCTGGGTGATGCGCCCGCGCAGCTTGGCCAGCGACGCCTCGACGAGGGCGTCGGTGAGCGGGGGCACCGGCCGCTCCAGCACGATCTCACCCTCGAGATCGGCGGTGGCCGTGGTGGCGCCCAGCCGGCACTCGGCGAGATAAGCCTTGCGCGACCCCAGCAGCATGCCGGCGATCTTGGTGGCTTCGCCGAAGCACAGCGGCAGCAGGCCACTGGCCAGCGGATCGAGCGCGCCGGTGTGGCCGCCCTTCTCCGCCCGGAAAATACCCTTGCGCACGACCTGCAGCGCCTGGTTGGAGCTCAGGCCCAGCGGCTTGTCCAGCAGGACGATGCCGTGCAGGTCGCGAAAACGTATCCGCTTCATCAGTCCTCGGTGCTTTCCTCGTCCGGGGCCGCCGCGCGCACGCCATCCTGGCGCAGCAGGCTTTCGATGCGCTCGCCCTTGTCGACCGAGTCGTCGTACTTGAAACGCAGCTCCGGCACCCGGCGCAAGCGCATGGTGCGCGACAGCTCGCGACGGAACTCGATCGCCAGCTCCTTGAGCGCCTTCATGGCCTCGACGGAACGCTCCGGCTGCAGCGCGGTGACCCACACCGTGGCCCAATCCAGGTCACGAGTGACTTCCACGTCCGACACGCTGACCGAAGGCAACCCGTGATCGCGCACGGCAGCATGGACCAGCAGGGCCAGTTCGCGGCGCAACTCGGCGCCGACGCGGTCGGTACGCTTGAAATCGCGTGAAGGCATGACGCACTCCTAGGTTTTTGCGTTCATCCATGAACGCGAAGGTCAAAAAGCCGCCATCCATGGCCGCACTCTTCAATGTGAGGCCCACCAGCATGGCGGGTCCCGAAAAACGAAGCGAGCGATGTGGAACCCCACACCGCCCGCCTGGGAAGGCACCACTGGTGGGTGACGGCCCGTTGCCCGGGCCGGACACCGTTACAGCGTGCGGGCCACCTCGATACGCTCGAAGCACTCGATCTGGTCGCCGACCTTGACGTCGTTGTACTGCTTCACGGCGATACCGCATTCCATGCCGTTGCGCACTTCGTCGACGAGGTCCTTGAAGCGACGCAGCGACTCCAGTTCGCCCTGGAAGACCACGGTGTTGTCGCGAAGCACGCGGATCGGCTTGCTGCGCTTGACCGTGCCTTCGATGACCATGCAACCGGCCACCGCGCCGAACTTGGAGCTGCGGAACACCTCGCGGACCTGCGCCACGCCGATGATCTCTTCGCGCACTTCCTTGCCCAGAAGGCCGGAAGCGGCCTGCTTCACCTGGTCGATCACGTCATAGATGATCGAGAAGTAGCGGACGTCGAGGCCGGAGGTGTCGATCACCTTGCGCGCCGAGGCATCGGCACGCACGTTGAAGCCGATCACCAGCGCCTTGGAGGCGGCGGCGAGCGTGGCGTCGGACTCGGTGATGCCGCCGACGCCGGCCGCGATCACGTTGACCTTCACGTTCTCGTTGCCGATCTGGCTGAGCGACTCGCGCAGCGCCTGCACCGAACCCTGCACGTCGGCCTTGACCAGGATGTTGAGCGTCTGCTGCTCGGCACCCTGGCCCATCTGGGCCATGATGTCCTCGAGGCGGTTGGCCTTGCTGACCATGCGCGTTTCACGGCGCTTGAGCTGGCGCTCGGCGGCCACTTCGCGGGCGAGGCGCTCATCGGCCACCACCACGAAGTCGTCACCGGACTCCGGCACGCCGGACAAGCCAAGCACCTGCACCGGAATCGACGGGCCGGCTTCCTGCACCTGCTTGCCGTTCTCGTCGATCAGCGCGCGCATGCGGCCGTATTCGATGCCGCACACGACGAAGTCGCCGCGCTTGAGCGTGCCCTGCTGCACCAGCACGGTGGCCACCGGACCGCGACCGCGATCCAGGCTGGACTCGATCACCACGCCCGAAGCCGGACCGTCCTCGACCGCCGTCAGCTCCATCACTTCGGCCTGCACCGAAATGGCGTCGAGCAGGTCGTCGATGCCCATGCCGGTCTTGGCCGATACCGGCACGAACGGCGTGTCACCGCCCCACTCTTCCGGAATCACTTCCAGGATGCCCAGGCCCTGCTTGACGTGGTCCGGGTTGGCGTCGGACTTGTCCATCTTGTTGATCGCGACGATCAGCGGCACCTTGGCGGCGCGCGCATGCTGCACGGCTTCCGCCGTCTGCGGCATCACGCCGTCGTCGGCCGCGACCACCAGCACCACGATATCGGTGGACTGGGCGCCGCGGGCACGCATCGAGGTGAACGCTGCGTGGCCTGGCGTATCCAGGAACGTGATGACGCCCTTGGGCGTTTCCACGTGATACGCGCCGATATGCTGGGTAATGCCACCGGCTTCGCCCGAGGCGACCTTGGTGCGGCGGATGTGGTCCAGCAGCGAGGTCTTGCCGTGGTCGACGTGGCCCATGATGGTGACCACCGGCGGACGCGGCTTCTTCTCGCCTTCCAGTTCGGCGCTCTGCGTATGCGCGGCCAGGGTCGCCTCGGCGTTGTTCTCGCTGGCGGCAACCGGGGTATGGCCCAGCTCTTCGATCACGAGCACCGCGGTGTCGTGGTCGATGGTCTGGTTGATGGTGGCCATCACGCCCATCTTGAACAGGGCCTTGACCACTTCCGAACCCTTGACCGCCATCTTCTGGGCGAGATCGGCAACGACGTTGGCATCGCCCACGACCACTTCGCGCACGACCGGCGCGGTCGGGCGGGAAAAGCCGTGCGCGCCGGTGCTGGCCTGGTTACCACCACGCGATACTTCGCGGCCGGAACCCTTGCCGGGCTTGCCGCGCTTGTTGTTGCTGGAACGACGCGCACGATCGGCGTCGCTCAGGTGCAGTTCGCCGCCGGCAAAGCGCTTGCCGCCCGGCGTATCGTCACGGTCGCGACCGTGGCGAGCCTTGTTGCGATTGTCGCCGGCCGGCGCACCCGCAGCGGCGCCAGGCGCGGCGCCACCCGCGGCGGCCGGACCCGGACGGGTCGCCGCCGGTGCGGCAGCCGCCGGCGCAGGCTTCGGCGCCGGCGGTGCCGGCACGATGACGACCTTCTTCTCGCGGCGACGCGGCTCGTGGATGGTCGGCACGATCATGCCAAGCGCGCTGTGGTCGATGCGCTGCACCGCCTGCTCGGCCACGGCCTGCCTGTCGGCCGGCTCGGCGCCGGCCGGCGCGGCCACGACGGGCTCGACGGCAGCGGATTCAACGGTGGCCTGCTGCTCGCGCTGGACGTGCTGCTCCTGCGCGCGGGCGGCTTCCAGTTCGGCATGCTCGCGACGCTGGGCCTCCTCGGCTTCGCGCTGGCGCTGGGCCTCTTCGGCGCGCTGCTGGGCCTCTTCCTGGCGACGGCGGTCGGCCTCGATGCGCTCGTGCTCCTCGTGGTCGCGCTGCTGCTGCGACTCGTGCAGCTTGCGCACCGCGTCCTCGCGCTCGACATCGCTGCCGGCTTCCTCGGCGATGACGCTGCGCTTGACGTAGGTGCGCTTGGCGCGCACTTCCACGTTGACCGTCTTGGCGCTGGCGGCGGCGCCGCGGCCGCCTGGCGTGGCGACCTTCAGCTCGCTGACCTTGCGACGCTTGAGGGTGATCTGGCGCGGCGAGCTGTCATCGGCCTCGGCCGTGCTGACTTCCGCCTTGCCATGGGTGCGACGCAGGAAGCCCAACAGCTTCACCTTTTCGGTGCTGCTGATGATCTGCTCCGGATCGGAGAATTTCATGCCGGCTTCGGCCAGCTGCCCAAGCAGCTTGTCCACCGGCATGCCAAGGACCTTGGCAAGTTGTTTGATCGTTACGTCTGACATCGTGTTCTTTCTCCGCCGTTCCCGCGCTAAGTCCGTGAGGCCTCGCCTGCACGTCCACCCCCATCCCTGGTGGAGAGCCTTTCAGCTCTCCTCGGCGCGCCCTTCCAGGGCGCTACCGCCCGCGGTTAGCCACCTTTCTCCAGACGCGCGATCATCGGCGCACGTGCAGCCATGATCAACGCGGCAGCGCGATCCTCGTCCATGCCTTCGATATCGATGAGATCGTCCACGGCCAGGTCGGCCAGGTCGTCCATCGTTACGATTTCACGTGAAGCCAGCGCATAGGCGGTGGCCTCGTCCATGCCCGGCAGGGCGAGCAGCTCGTCCGACGGCTGGTGCTCGTCGATGCTCTCTTCCACGGCCAGCGCCTCGGTCAGCAGCGCGTCGCGGGCGCGGGCGCGCAGTTCCTCGACGATGTCCTCGTCGAAGCCCTCCACGGCCAGCAGCTCGGCGCTGGGCACATAGGCGATTTCCTCGACGCTGGAGAAGCCTTCCTGCACCAGGATATTGGCGATCTCCTGGTCCACTTCCAGCTTGTCCATGAACAGCTGGCGGGCCGATTCCTGCTCGGCCTCGCTCTTGGCGGCGACCTGGTCCTGCGTCATCACGTTGAGCTGCCAGCCGGTGAGCTTGCTGGCGAGGCGCACGTTCTGGCCACCGCGACCGATCGCCTGGGACAGCTTGTCCTCGGCCACCGCGATGTCCATCGAGTGCTTTTCCTCGTCCATGATGATGGACTGCACTTCGGCCGGCGCCATCGCATTGATGACGTACTGGGCCTGGTTTTCGTGCCACAGGATGATGTCCACGCGCTCGCCATTGAGCTCGTTGGACACCGCCTGCACGCGCGAACCGCGCATGCCGATGCAGGCGCCGATGGGATCGGTGCGGGTGTCGTGGGCGACCACCGCGATCTTGGCGCGGTCACCCGGGTCGCGGGCGCAGCCCTTGATCTCGACCAGGCCCTGGCCGACTTCCGGCACCTCGAGCTTGAACAGCTCGATCATGAATTCCGGCGCGGCGCGCGACACGAACAGCTGCGGGCCGCGGGCTTCCGAGCGAACCTCGTAGAGGTAGCCACGGACGCGGTCGCCGACGCGGGCCGACTCGCGCGGAATGGTCCTGTCGCGCGGGATGAAGGCCTCGGCATTGCTGCCCAGGTCCAGGTAGACGTTGCCGCGCTCGACGCGCTTGACGATGCCGGTGACCAGCTCGCCCACGCGCTCCTGGAACGCGTCGACCACCTGCTGGCGCTCGGCTTCGCGCACGCGCTGGACGATCACCTGCTTGGCGGCCTGCGCGGCGATGCGGCCGAACTCGGCGTTCTCGATCTGCTGCTCGATGTACTCGCCGACCTCGGCGCCTTCGCGCTCGTCGACGGCGTCCATCAGGCGCACCTGGTGGAACGGCGATTCCATCTCGCCGTCGTCTGCGATGACTTCCCAGCGGCGGAAGGTCTCGTAGTCGCCGGTATGGCGGTCGATGGCCACGCGGATATCCGGATCTTCGTCCGGGTAGCGCTTCTTGGCGGCGGACGCGAGCGCCGCTTCCATCGCCTGGAAAATCACTTCACGCGGCACGCCCTTTTCATTGGCAACCGCGTCAACCACCAGCAAAAGTTCTTTGCTCATTGCAGCAACTCCGTAGACGCCACCGGCGCCCGATCGCTTTCGATTGATTACTTTGTGGTCTTCTTGCCCGGCTTCTTGCCTGGCTTGGGCTGCGGCACATAACCGAGCGCCACCCAGTCAGGCACTACGCGCGCGCTTTCCACCGCGTCATGGTCGAACTCGAAGGTCTTGCCTTCGGCTTCCAGCGTGATCCGTTCGCCTTCGACCGATACCACCTTGCCGCGCAAGCGGCGACGCCCTTCCAGGGGCGCTTTCAGCAGAATCTTTACTTCCGATCCGGCCACCTTGGCGAACTGCGCCGCGGTGAACAGCGGGCGATCGATGCCGGGCGAGGAAACTTCCAGCACGTAGTGGCCCGGGATCGGGTCCTCCACGTCCAGCATCGCCGACAGTTCGCGACTGGCGGTCTCGCAGTCGTCCAGGCCGACTTCGCGACCTTCCGTATCCAGATAAACCCGCAGGGTACTCTGCCCCTGCGACGGGGTGAACTCCACGCCGATGCATTCCAGGCCCAGGTCGGCCAGGACTTCGGTGAAGCGTTGAGCCAATGCTTGCGTATCCATGTCGCCTACCACCGTTACCGTCGTCAGAAACAAAAAATGGGCTCAAGCGGCCCATTCCCTTATCTCGCCGATGTCCCGACTCATCCAGACTCTTCCGGGGCACCTGACGCAGCCAGCATCGAAGCGGCATGTGACGCACGTGCGACGCTTCCTTGCGCCCAACAAAAAAGCCTCACGAGGAGGCTTTCTTGTTCTAAGAAAGATCTGGTAGCGGGGGCAGGATTCGAACCTGCGACCTTCGGGTTATGAGCCCGACGAGCTGCCAGACTGCTCCACCCCGCATCAGAGTTCGAGAATATTAGCGAGATGGCCGAATTCTTGCAAGCCTTTTCGCCAAGATTTTCGAACATCCACTGACCTTGCCGCGGCGGGCCCTGCCCGCCCCGGCGGCAATCAGCCGACAAACACCTGCTGGCACCAGCCAAACAGCGGACCCCAGTCAAGGCCCAGCGCAAGCAACGCCAACACATTCAGCGACAGCGCCACGCGCATCGAGACATCACCCTGCAGGCGAATCTCGGTGCCCTCGACGGGCTTGTCGAAGTACATCACCTTGACCACGCGCAGGTAGTAGTAGAGGCCGATGATGGCGAACACCGCACCCACGATGGCCAGCCACATGAAGCCCGCATGGATGGCGGCCTGCAGCACCAGCAGCTTGGCGAAGAAGCCGAACAGCGGCGGCACGCCCGCCAGCGAGAACATCACCAGCATCATCAGGAACGCGGCCCACGGCGAACGCTGGTTGAGGCCCTTGAGATCGTCGATCTCCTCGCACTCGAAGCCGGCCCGGGCCAGGGCCAGGATGACGCCGAAGGCCGCCGTGCCCATCAGCGCGTAGCTGATCGCATAGAACAGCGACGCGGCGTAGCCCTCCGGCCCCGCATTGACCAGGCCCAGCAGCAGGTAGCCCATGTGCGAGATGGTCGAATAGGCCAGCAGGCGCTTCAGGTTGGACTGCACGATGGCCACGATGTTGCCGATGGCCAGCGACAGCACCGCCAGCACGGCCAGCATCAGCTGCCAGTGCTGCGAGAGGTCGCCCAGGCCCGACGCCAGCAGGCGATAGGCCATGCCGAACGCGGCCAGCTTCGGCGCCGAGCCGATGAAGATGGTCACGGCGGTGGGCGAACCCTGGTAAACGTCCGGAATCCACATGTGGAACGGCGCCGCGCCAAGCTTGAAGCCGATGCCCACGATCATGAAGATCAGGCCGAACACCAGCAGGTGCGGCATGCCCGTCTGGGTGGCAGCCATGTGCAGGCGCGCCAGGTCCAGCGTGCCGGTGGCGCCATAGACCATCGACATGCCGTACAGCAGCATGCCCGAGGCCAGCGCACCCAGCACGAAGTACTTGATGGCCGCTTCCGAGGACAGCTGCGAATCGCGGTTCAGGGCCACCAGCGCATAGGACGACAGCGTCAACAGCTCCAGGCCCAGGTACACGGTGAGCAGGTTGCCCGCCGACACCAGCAGCATGATGCCGATCACCGCGAAGATGGAGAGCGTGTAGAACTCGCCGACGAACAGCTTGCGGTCGATCAGGTAGGACTTGGCATAGACGAACACCAGCGCCGTGCACAGCAAGGCAAACACCTTGATGATCTCGGCGACACCGTCGCGCACGAACATGCCGTTGAACGCGGTCACCGACTGGCTTGGCTGCCCCGCCACCACCAGGTAGATGGCCACCAGCAGCACCAGCACCGACAGCCAGTGCAGCAGCGGGCGCTGCTCGGGCTTCATGAAGGCATCCAGCAGCAACAGCAAGCACGCTGCCACGACCAGATACAGCTCCGGCAACAGGATCAGAATGTCATTGAAATTCGGCATGATCAGTCCTGTTCAGATCTTGTGGATGGCAAGCTGCTGGACCAGCTGCGTCACCGACGCATCCATCAGGTGGATGAGCGGCTGCGGCCAGATGCCCAGGGCCAGCACGGCGGCGGCGAAGGCACCAAGCACAAACCATTCGCGACCGTTGATGTCCTCCATTTCGGCCACGTGCGGGTTGTGGATGTCGCCCCACAGCACGCGCTTGACCATGTACAGCGTGTACGCCGCGCCGATGATCAGGGTGAAGGCGGCGAAGAAGGCGATCCACGGGTTGGCCTGGAAGCTGGCCAGCACCACCTGGAACTCGCCCACGAAACCGCTGGTGCCCGGCAGGCCGCTGTTGGCCATGGCGAACAGCACGTAGAAGAAGCCGAACCACGGCATCACGTTGATGACGCCGCCGTAGTCCTTGATCTGGCGGGTGTGCAGGCGGTCATACAGCACGCCGATGCACGAGAACATCGCGCCCGAGACGAAGCCGTGCGAGATCATCTGCACCATGGCGCCCTGCATGCCCAGCTTGGCCGCGTCGAGGTTGCCCGCGCCGCGCACCAGCATGAAGGCGATGAAGATGCCCAGGGTGACGAAGCCCATGTGGGCGACGGACGAGTACGCCACCAGCTTCTTCATGTCCTCCTGCACCAGCGCGATGTAGCCGATATAGACCACCGCGATCAGGCTCAGGCCGATCACCACCCAGGCATAGGCTTCGGATGCGTCCGGCGTAATCGGCAGCGAGAAGCGCAGGAAACCGTAGCCACCGATCTTCAGCATCACCGCGGCCAGCACCACCGAACCGCCGGTAGGCGCCTCCACGTGGGCATCCGGCAACCAGGTGTGCACCGGAACCATCGGCACCTTCACCGCGAAGGCGATCAGGAACGCGAAGAACAGCCAGCTCTGCTCCTTCATCGTCAGCGGCAGCGCCGCCAGCGTGGCCAGGTCGAACGAGCCGGCCTGCAGGTACAGGTAGATCAGGCCGACCAGCATGAAGATGGAGCCGAAGAATGTGTAAATGAAGAACTTCAGCGTGGCATAGACGCGCCGCGGACCGCCCCAGACACCGATGAGGATGAACATCGGGATCAGCATGGCCTCGAAGAACACGTAGAACAGCAACGCGTCGGTGGCGCAGAACACGCCGATCATCAGGCCTTCGAGCACCAGCATCGCCGCCATGTACTGGTGCGGCTTGTCCTGGATGACTTCCCAGGCGCCCACGATGACCAGGATGCCCACGAAGGTGGTCAGCAGGATCAGGGCGACCGAGATGCCGTCCACCGCCAGGCTGTAGTGCACGCCGAGCGAGGCGATCCACACGTGGCTTTCGGCCAGTTGCTTGACGCTGTCGGACGCGTCGTAGTGCGGCAGCATGAAAAGGCTGGCCGCAAACGTGAGGATGGCCACCAGTAGCGCGATCCAACGTGCAACGTTGGGGCGCGCCGATCCGGCGAGCAACACTGGGACCGCACCCGCAACCGGGAGCCAAATCAGCAGGCTGAGCAAATGATTGAACATGGAGCAGGTTCCCTTATTGCCCGACCAGCCAGTACCCGCCAAGCAGCAGGATCAGGCCGAGGATCATCGCGAAGGCGTAGTGATACAGAAAACCGGACTGCAGGCGGCGCACGCCACCCGCGATCCGCTCGACCAGGCCCGCCGAACCATCGATCAGCACGCCGTCGATCACGGCAGCGTCGCCGCCCTTCCACAGCGCACGACCCAGCGCGATGCCGCCGCGGGCGAACACGATGTAGTAGACCGCATCGAACCAGTACTTGTGATGCAGCGTGTTGTAGAGCGGCCGGAGCGCGCTCTTGATGCGGTCGGCCACCGACGGGTTGAACAGGTAGATATAGGTCTGGATCGCAAAGGCAGTCAGCACCAGCAGGAACGGCAGCTGGGTGAAGCCGTGCAGGGCCATCGCCACCGAACCATGGAACTCCTTGCCGAGCTCGCCCAGCACATTGTTCGCTTCATTGACCTGGATGGCCGAGCCGAACCACTCGCCGAACAGCAGCGGCTGGACCGCGAAGAAACCGACCAGCAGCGACGGGATCGCGAGCAAGACCAGCGGCAGCGTGACCACCCACGGCGACTCCTTCGGCGTCTCGTGCATGATGCCCTGCTCATGGTGGCCGTGGTCGTCCATGTGGTCGACGTGGTGGCCATGGCCATGGTCGTGCACGATGGTGAAGCGCTCCTTGCCATGGAAGGTCAGGTACATCTGGCGGAACGTGTACAGCGCCGTCACGAAGGCACCCGTCATCACGCAGACGTAGGCGTAGGTCGCACCCCAGCGATGCGACTCGCCGACGGCCTCGATGATCGCGTCCTTGGAGTAGAAGCCGGCGAAGAACGGCACGCCGCAAAGCGCCAGCGAACCAATCCACATGGTGATCCAGGTGATCGGCATGTACTTGCGCAGGCCGCCCATGTAGCGCATGTCCTGCTCATGGTGCATGGCGATGATCACCGAGCCGGCGCCCAGGAACAGCAAGGCCTTGAAGAACGCATGCGTCATCAGGTGGAACACCGCGCCCGAGTAGGCGGACACGCCCAGCGCCACGGTCATGTAACCGAGCTGGGACAGCGTCGAATACGCCACCACGCGCTTGATGTCGTTCTGCACGATGCCGATCAGGCCGGTGAACAGCGCGCCGGTGGCGCCGATGATCATCACGAAGCTGAGCGCATTCTCCGACAGCTCGAACAGCGGCGACATGCGCGCCACCATGAAGATGCCGGCGGTCACCATCGTCGCGGCGTGGATCAGTGCGGAGATCGGGGTCGGGCCTTCCATCGAGTCCGGCAGCCACACGTGCAGCGGCACCTGGGCGGACTTGCCCATGGCACCGATGAACAGCAGGATGCCGATCACGGTCGCCGCATCCCAGTGCGTGTTCTGGGTGATCTGCAGGGTCTTGCCGACCAGCGTCGGCGCTGCCTTGAACGCGGTGTCGTAGTCCAGGGTGTTCAGGAAGAACAGCACGGCGGCGATGCCGAGCAGGAAACCGAAGTCGCCCACGCGGTTGAGCAGGAAGGCCTTGAGGTTGGCGAAGATCGCCGTCGGCCGCTTGAACCAGAAGCCGATCAGCAGGTACGACACCAGGCCCACCGCTTCCCAGCCGAAGAACAGCTGCATGAAGTTGTTGCTCATCACGAGCATCAACATCGAGAAGGTGAACAGCGAGATGTAGCTGAAGAAGCGCTGGTAACCCGAATCCTCGTGCATGTAGCCGATGGTGTAGATGTGCACCAGCAGGGACACGAAGGTCACCACCACCATCATCATGGCGGTCAGGCGATCGATCAGGAAACCGACGCTGGCGCTGTAGCGGCCGATCTCGAACCACGTGTAGATGTTGTGGTTATAGACCGGGGCGCCGCCGGCGGTCAGCTGGTACAGGACGTAGAGCGACAGCCCGCAGGCGATGCCGACGCCCAGGATCGTCGCCGTATGCGCGCCGGCGCGGCCGATCATGCGACCGAGGAAGCCCGCCAGCAGGCAGCCGACCAGCGGAGCCAGGGCGATGGTCAGCAAAATGGAGGTAGACAGTTCCATCGGCTCAGCCCTTCATGCTGTCGATTTCGGCGATATTGATCGTGCTGCGGTTGCGGAACAGCAAGACCAGGATCGCCAGGCCAATGGCGGTTTCCGCCGCGGCCACGGTAAGGATGAAGAACACGAACACCTGCCCCGCCACGTCGCCCAGGAAGCGGGAGAACGCCACGAAGTTGATGTTCACCGCCAGCAGCATCAGCTCGATCGACATCAACAGCACGATCACGTTCTTGCGGTTGATGAAGAGGCTGGCCAGGGCGATGCAGAACAGCACCGCGCCAAGCACGATGAAATGCGAAAGCGTGATCATGGGGTCGACTCCTTGCCCGGTGCCGGCTGCGGCGCGGCCGGGACTTCCGCCGCCATCTTGACCACGCGGATGCGGTCCTTCGGATTGACGCGAACCTGCTGCGAGGCCGCCTGGTGGCGCACGCCGGTACGCTCGCGCAGGGTCAGCACGACGGCCGCCACCACGCCCACGGTCAGGATCAGCGCCGCGATCTCGAACGGCAGCAGGAACTGGGTATAGAGCGCATGGCCCAGCCATTCGGTGTTGGACATGCCGGCGACGGTGGCCGGGTCGGCCCCCATCACGGCTTCATGCATGGCGCGCACGCCGATCAGGGCGAGCATTTCGCCCAGCATGATCAGGGCCACGATGATGCCGACCGGCAGGTACTTGATGAAACCCTCGCGCACGTGCTCCTGCTTGATGTCGAGCATCATCACGACGAACAGGAACAGCACCATCACCGCACCCACGTAGACCACGATAAGGGCAATGGCGAGGAACTCGGCTTCGGCCAGCAACCAGATGCAGGCCGTGCTGAAGAAGGTCAGCACCAGCGACAACACGGCATGCACCGTGTTGCGAAGGGTGATCACGCCCAACGCCGCCGCCACGGTGACCGCGGCGAAGGCGTAGAAGCAGACCAGTTGGAACACAGACGGATCAATCATCGGGTGTGTCCTCAGCGATACGCGGCGTCTTGAGCGCGGGCAGCCGCGATGTCCGCCTCGAAGCGGTCGCCAATGGCGAGCAGCTGCGGCTTGGTCACCACGTTCTCGCCACGCTGCTCGAAGTGGTACTCATGGATATGGGTTTCGACGATCGAGTCGACCGGGCAGCTCTCTTCGCAGAAGCCGCAGAAAATGCACTTGAACAGGTCGATGTCGTAGCGCGTGGTGCGGCGCTGGCCGTCGCTTTCGCGCGGCGCCGAGTCGATGGTGATGGCGAGCGCCGGGCACACCGCCTCGCACAGCTTGCACGCGATGCAGCGCTCCTCGCCGTTCGGGTAGCGGCGCAGGGCATGCAGGCCGCGGAAGCGGTTCGACTTGGGGATGTGCTCCATCGGGTAGCGCATCGTGTACTTCGGGCTGAACATGTAGCGCATGGTCAGGCCCATGCCCTTGAACAGCTCGATGAGCAGCAGGCTCTTGAAATAGTGAGTAACGCGGGACATGTTTTTCTTCAGCCTCCCGTGCCGACGGTGACCCAGCCGAAATACTTCATGCAGCCGGCGACGAGGACCCAGACGATGGTGATGGGAATGAACACCTTCCAGCCCAGCCGCATGATCTGGTCATAGCGGTAGCGCGGGAAGCTGGCGCGGAACCAGAGGAACAGGAAGGCAAACAGGAAGGCCTTGGCGAACAGCCAGAAGAAGCTGCCCTGCCCCACGAAGCCCCACGACGCCGGCAGCGGCGACAGCCAGCCACCCATGAACAGGATGGCGGCCAGGAAGCTGACCAGGATCATGTTGGCGTATTCGGCCAGGAAGAACAGCGCGAAAGCCGAACCGGAATATTCCACGTGGAAACCGGCGACGATTTCCGACTCGCCTTCCGCCACGTCGAACGGCGCGCGGTTGGTTTCGGCCACGCCCGAGATGAAGTAGATGATGAACACCGGCAGCAGCGGCCACATGAACCAGTCGAAGATGCCCTTGCTGCCCGCCTGGGCATGCACGACGTCGGTGAGGTTCAGCGAGCCCGACAGCACCAGCACGCAGACCAGGCACAGGCCCATGGCCAGTTCGTAGGAGATCACCTGCGCCGCCGAACGCATGGCACCCAGCAGCGCGTAGCGCGAGTTGGAGGCCCAGCCGGCCAGGATGATGCCGTACACGCCGAGTGAGGTCATCGCCAGCAGGTACAGCACGCCGGCATTGACGTTGGCCAGCACCAGCTTGTCGTTGAACGGAATCACCGCCCACGCCGCCAGGGCGGGAATCAGCGCCAGCATCGGTGCCAGGTAGTACAGCACCTTGTTCGCTTCGGTCGGAAGGATCACTTCCTTCAGCAGCAGCTTGACCACGTCCGCGAAGGCCTGCAGCAGGCCCAGGGGACCGATCTTGTTCGGCCCCATGCGCACGTGCATCCAGCCGATGACCTTGCGCTCCCAGTACACGAACATCGCGACCGCGATGACCAGCGGCAGCACAATGCACAGGATGTACACGATCGGCCAGACGATCTGGTTGAGAATCTGTTCGCCCATGTGCTTATGCCTTGCTCAGGGTGAGGGACGCGCCATACGGCGGCAGCGTGACGGTGTCGTCGTGTGCGGCTTCGATCCAGGCAGTGCCATCGGGAACGGAAGCGTCGATCACCAGCGGCAGCACCGCGTCGGCGACCCGTACTGCAACGCCCTCGCCCAGGCCCAGGCGCTGTGCCTCGCCCGCATTCACGCGCACGGCCGGTGCGCGGTTCAGCGGATGCGCCTGCAACGCCTTTGCACGGCGCACCACCGCGTCGGTGCGATAGATCGGCCAGGTGGCGAGGCGGCTCAGGCCGCCGGCCTGCGGACGCGCGGCCAGCTCGGCGCGCGGCTGATGGCCGCGTTCGCTCAGGCCTTCGCGCAGGCCGGCAAGGTCATCGAACTCGAAGCCGGCCAGCTTCAGGACACCACCGAGCGCACGCAACACCTTCCAGCCCGGGCGAGCTTCGCCCGGAGCCTTCGAGCCCGCGGCCACGCTCTGCGAGAGACCGTCGACGTTGACCAGCGTGCCGTCCATTTCCGGCAGCAGGGCGATCGGCAGGATCACCTGGGCAACCTCGCGCAGCGCGGGGCTGGCATAGGCCGTGAACGCGACCACCTGGCCGGCGCCACGCAATGCCTTGAGCAAGGCAGCGCCGTCGGCCACGTCCTGCGGCTCGACGCCGTAGAGCAGATAGCCCTTGCGCGGCTGCGCCAGCATCGACTGCGCATCGAGGCCGCCATTGCCCGGCAGCACGCCCACGCGAGCCAGGCCCACGGCGTTGGCGCCGACCGGCAGCTCGTTGTAGGCGGCCCCGGTGGCCTCGGCGATGAAGCGCGCCAGCGCGCGCAGCCACGAGGTCTGCGGATGCGTCACGGCGGCCTCGCCGAGGATGACCACCGCGCTGCCAGCCTTGAGCTGGGCAATCGCGTCCTTGTCCCCCTGGTCGGTGGCGGCACCGTTGATGGCGGCGGCCAGCGCGGACGGCGCGGCGGCACCGGCCTCGACGGCAGCCCTGGCCAGCGACAGCAGCGCATCGACCAGCGCCGGCGGCGCCACGATGGCTTCGCCTGCCAGCTTGTAGTTGAAGTTGAAGCTCGCCGGATTGACGGCGTAGACCTTGGCGCCCTTTTTCACCGCCTGGTGGATGCGGTGGTTGACCAGCGGCAGCTCATGGCGCAGGTCGGAGCCGACCAGCAGCGCCGCCTTGACCTTGTCCAGCTCGGCTACCGGCTTGCCGAAGGCGGTGGCAGCGGCGTTGTCGGCGAAGTCCAGCTGGCGCACGCGGTGATCGACGTGCGCGCTGCCCAGGCCGCGGGCCAGGCGAACCAGCAGGTCGCCTTCCTCGCAGGTGGTTGCCGGGTGCACCAGCACGCCCAGCTCACTGCCCGGCACCGCCTTGAGCGCGTCGACCGCGGCGCCGATGGCGTCCTCCCAGGTCGTGACCTGCCACTGGCCGTTGCGCTTGACCTGCGGCGCGCTGACGCGATCGGCGGCGTACAGGCCCTGGTGGCTGTAGCGGTCGCGGTCGGACAACCAGCATTCGTTGATGGTTTCGTTGTCGCGCGGCACCGTGCGCAGCACCTCGCCGCGGCGCGTATGCAGCCACAGGTTGGAGCCCAGCGCGTCGTGATAGGCGACCGACGGCTTGGCGACCAGCTCCCAGGCACGCGCCTGGAACTGGAACGGCTTGTTGGTGAGCGCGCCCACCGGGCAGACGTCGATGATGTTGCCCGACAGTTCCGTCTCGATGGTCTTGCCGATGTAGGTGCCGATCTGCAGGTTGTCGCCGCGGCTCATGCCGCCCAGCTCGTAGGTGCCGGCGATTTCGCTGGTGAAGCGCACGCAGCGCGTGCACTGGATGCAGCGGGTCATCTCGGTGGCGACCAGCGGGCCGAGGTTCTCGTCGGTGATGGTGCGCTTGCGCTCGGTGTAGCGCGACACGCTGCGGCCGTAACCCAACGCCACGTCCTGCAGTTCGCACTCGCCGCCCTGGTCGCAGATCGGGCAGTCGAGCGGATGGTTGATCAGCAGGAACTCCATCACGTCCTTCTGGAACTTCAGGGCGACGTCGGAGCGGGTCTTCACCTTCATGCCTTCGGCCACCGGGGTGGCGCAGGCCGGCTGCGGCTTGGGCATGGGCTTGCCGCCCATCTCCACCTCGACCAGGCACATGCGGCAGTTCGCGGCGATCGGCAGCTTGCGGTGATAGCAGAAACGCGGGATCGCCACGCCAATGGCGTCGGCGGCCTCGATGATCATGGCGCCCTTGCGGATCTGCGTGGGCTTGCCGTCGATCTCGATGTTCAGCAGGTCAAGGGCGGGCGTAGCGGGCTGCGCACTCATGCGGCGGCTCCAAGCTTGTCGTCGACGATGGAACGGCCGTTGACGATGTAGTACTCGAATTCATCCCAGAACTGGCGCAGGAAGCCCTGCACCGGCCACGCCGCGGCTTCGCCGAACGCGCAGATGGTGTGGCCTTCGATCTGGCCGGCGATGGCCTTCAGGCGATGCAGGTCGTCCATGGTGCCCTGGCCTTCCACGATGCGCGTCAGCACGCGGTGCATCCAGCCGGTGCCCTCGCGGCACGGCGTGCACTGGCCGCAGGATTCCTTGTGGAAGAACTGCGAGATGCGACGGGTGAAGCGCACCGTGCAGACGGTGTCGTCCAGCACCACGATGGCGCCCGAACCTAGGCCCGTCTTGAGGTCGCGCAGGGTGTCGTAGTCGAACGGCAGGCCCTTGAGCTGTTCCGCCCGCAGCACTGGCATCGACACGCCGCCCGGGATCGCGCCCTTGAGCGTACGGCCCGGACGCAGGCCACCGGCCATCTCGAGCAGTTCGTCGAAGGTGGTGCCCAGCGGCACTTCGAAGTTGCCGCCCTTCTGCACGCAGCCGGAGACCGAGAAGATCTTCGGGCCACCGTTCTTGGTCTTGCTCTGCGCCAGGAACCAGTCCGCGCCCTTGCGCAGGATGGCCGGCACCGAGGCGTAGGTTTCGGTGTTGTTGATCGTGCTGGGCTTGCCGTACAGGCCGAAGTTGGCCGGGAACGGCGGCTTGAAGCGCGGCTGGCCCTTCTTGCCTTCCAGCGACTCCATCAGCGCGGTCTCTTCACCGCAGATGTAGGCGCCGGCGCCGAGCGCGCCATAGATATCCACGTCGAGGCCGGTGCCCTGGATGTTCTTGCCGAGCAGGCCGGCCGCGTAGGCTTCCTTCAGCGCCTCTTCGAAATGCTCGAACGGCTCGTGATGGAACTCGCCACGCAGGTAGTTGTAGGCCACGGTGGAACCGGTGCAATAGCACGCGATGGCCATGCCTTCGATCACCGCATGCGGGTTGAAGCGCAGGATGTCGCGGTCCTTGCAGGTGCCCGGCTCCGATTCGTCGGAGTTGCAGAGGATGTACTTCTGCATGTTGCCCTTGGGCATGAAGGACCACTTCAGGCCGGTCGGGAAGCCCGCGCCGCCACGGCCGCGCAGGTTGCTCTTCTTGATCTCCTCGATCAGAGCGTTCGGATCGGGCTTCTCGGCGAGGATCTTCTTCCACGCTTCATAGCCACCGACCTGGGTGTAGCTGTCCATCGCCCACGGCTTGTCGAAATGCAGCGTGGTGTAGACGACCTGGTGTTCCTGGGGTGCGGGTCCGTAAGCCATTGCGCCCTGCCCTTAATTCAGACCATCGAGAATCTCGTCGATCTTCGCGATCGAGAGCCTCTCGTGGTAATGGCCATTGACGGTCATCGCCGGCGCGCTGGCGCAGGCGGCGATGCATTCTTCTTCGCGCTTGAGGTACACGCGGCCATCGGCGGTGCTCTCGCCGAGCTTGATGCCAAGCTTCTTCTCGCAATGCGCGACCAGCTCGTCGGCGCCGTTGAGCCAGCACGAAACGTTGGTGCAGATCGCCACGTTGTTGCGCCCGACCGGCCTGGTCTCGAGCATCGAGTAGAAGCTGGCGACCTCATACGCCCACACGGCGGGCAGTTCCAGGTACCTGGCGACGGCGGTGATCAGCTCGTCGGTAAGGAAGCCGTGGTTCTGCTCCTGCGCGGCGAACAACGCCTGGATCACCGCCGAGCGCTTGCGATCCGGCGGGAAGCGGGCAACCCACTCGTCGATGTGGTGACGGGTGTGGTCGTTGAGTTCGACGAGCGGATCGACGTTCCTGACCTGCTCGAAATTTCCGGTGGCTTTCATGTGTGCTTTCCTCCGGGCTCAGCGATCGACTTCGCCGAACACGAGGTCATAAGTGCCGATCATGGCCACGACGTCGGCCAGCATGTGGCCGCGCACGATGGCATCCATCGACGACAGGTGGGCAAAGCCCGGTGCGCGCAAGTGCACGCGGAACGGCTTGTTGGCGCCATCGGAAACCAGGTAGCAGCCGAACTCGCCCTTGGGCGCCTCGACCGCGGCATAGGTTTCGCCAGCCGGCACGCCATAGCCTTCGGTGAACAGCTTGAAGTGATGGATCAGGGCTTCCATGTCCTCCTTCATGCCTTCGCGGTCCGGCGGTGCGACCTTGTAGTTCTGCACGATCACCGGACCGGGATTGGCACGCAGCCACTTCACGCACTGCTGGATGATGCGGTTGGACTGGCGCATCTCCTCGACGCGCACCAGGTAACGGTCGTAGCAGTCGCCGCCCGAGGCCACCGGGATGTCGAAGTCCACTTCCGCGTACTTGGCATAGGGCTGCTTCTTGCGCAGGTCCCATTCGATGCCCGAACCGCGCAGCATCACGCCGGTCATGCCCCAGGCCTGGGCCATGTCCGGCGAGATCACGCCGATGCCGACCGTACGCTGCTTCCAGATGCGGTTGTTGGTGAGCAGTTCCTCGTACTCGTCCACCTTCGACGGGAAGTCGCTGGTGAACGCCTCGAGGAAGTCCAGCATGGAACCTTCGCGCCAGCTGTTGAGGCGCTTGAGGTCCTTGCCCTTGTGCCAGGGCGACTCGCGGTACTGCGACATCTGCGCCGGCAGGTCGCGGTAGACACCGCCCGGACGGTAGTAGGTGGCGTGCATGCGCGCGCCCGACACCGCCTCGTAGACGTCCATCAGTTCCTCGCGCTCGCGGAACGCGTACAGGAACACCGCCATCGCGCCCAGGTCGAGCGCGTTGGAGCCGATCCACATGAGGTGGTTCAGGATGCGGGTGATCTCGTCGAACATCGTGCGGATGTACTGCGCACGCTCCGGCACCTCGATACCCATCAGGTTCTCGATGGCGCGCACGTAGGCGTGCTCGTTGCACATCATCGACACGTAGTCGAGGCGGTCCATGTAACCGATGGACTGGTTGAACGGCTTGGACTCGGCCAGCTTTTCGGTGCCGCGATGGAGCAGGCCCACATGCGGATCGGCGCGGACGATGGTCTCGCCGTCCATCTCTAGCACCAGGCGCAGCACGCCGTGCGCAGCGGGATGCTGCGGGCCGAAGTTCATCGTGTAGTTGCGAATCTCTTGCACGGATTAGTTCCTCCGCCAGTCGTCGGCGGCTTCGGCCTTGGCCTGCACCAGATCGGCGTCGTCACGGATCACGCGCGGCACCAGCACGCGCGGTTCGATCGACACGGGTTCGTACACCACACGCTTCTGCTCGGGGTCGTAGCGGACCTCGACGTTGCCGATCAGCGGGAAGTCCTTGCGGAACGGATGGCCAACGAAGCCATAGTCGGTCAGGATGCGACGCAGGTCCGGGTGGCCTTCGTACACGATGCCGTACAGGTCGAACGCCTCGCGCTCGAACCAGTTCACGCCCGGCCAGATGCCGGTGACCGACGGCAGCATCGGCAGCGTGTCGTCTTCGCAGAAGGCGCGCAGGCGCAGGCGATGATTGTTCTCGAGCGAAAGCAACTGGATCACCGACGCGAAACGCCGCGGCAGGTTCTCAGCGCGAGGACGGTCCGCCCACTTGAAGCGGCCCATGGCTTCGCCTTCCACGCCGCGCGAGAAACCGGTGCCGGTAACGGTCTCGGTGTCCCACTCGGTCTGGCCGTAGCCCAGGTAGTCGATGCCGCAGAGATCGATCAGCAGGCGAAAGCGGAACGGCGCCTCGTCACGCAGGGCCGTGGCCACGGCGAGCAGGTCGGCGGCGGCCACTTCGGCAGTGACCTCGTTGCGTGCGGTGCTGATCGACAGCGTGTCGCCGAATCGCGCGGAAAGGCGCTCGGCCAGCGAGTTCGATTGCGTATCAGTCATGGCTGGGCTGCGCCTTTCAGGAACGCGCGATGGTGTTGGTGCGACGGATCTTCTTCTGCAACTGCAGGATGCCGTGGATCAACGCCTCGGCCGTGGGCGGGCAGCCCGGCACGTAGATGTCCACCGGCACAATGCGATCACAACCGCGCACCACGGAATACGAGTAGTGGTAGTAGCCGCCGCCATTGGCGCAGCTACCCATGGAGATGACCCACTTGGGGTCGGGCATCTGGTCATAGACCTTGCGCAGCGCCGGGGCCATCTTGTTGACCAGGGTGCCGGCCACGATCATCACGTCGGACTGGCGCGGACTCGGGCGGAAGATCACGCCATAGCGGTCAAGGTCCAGGCGCGCGGCGCCCGCGTGCATCATTTCCACGGCGCAGCAGGCCAGGCCGAACGTCATCGGCCACATCGAACCGGTGCGCGCCCAGTTCATCAGCGCATCGACGCTGGTGGTGGCAAAGCCGCGCTGCATGACCGGGTTGTCACCGGCCGGACGCAGGATGTCGTCCACCAGGTTCAGCGGCTGCGGGTTGTGCATCACCCGGTCGAGGGACGAGATCACTCCCATTCCAGTGCTCCCTTCTTCCACACGTAAGCGAAACCGACGACCAGGAGCAGCAGGAACAACGCCATCTCGATGAGCGCCACCAGGCCGATCTTCTGGAAGACCACGGCCCACGGGAACAGGAAGGCGATTTCCAGGTCGAAAATGATGAAGATGATCGCCAGCAGGTAGTAGCGGACGTCAAAGCGCATGCGCGCATCTTCGAACGCTTCGAAACCGCACTCGTAGGGCGAGAGCTTTTCCGGTTCGGGGCGACTTGGGCCGGCGAGCAGGCCAATGGCGAGCAGGACTACGCCCAGGCCAGTGGCGACGCCGATGAACAGCAGGATGGGCCAGTATTCGGCAAGCACGGTGAAACGTACCTCCGCGCCTTCAATGGCGCATCAGTGACCGTTGGGGGAAACGGTCCGGAACCGGGTTCGGCGGGCCGGTGAGGGCCACGGGTTGTTCACCACGATGAAGCGGTTTGCGGCCGCCATCGTCCGACTTTCCACGATCAGGGTCGGGAATCGCGACATTGTATCAGCGCGCTTAACAACAACAAGCCTTGACGGCTATTTGCAGGGAAGTTTGCGCGTGTTAGTGCATGGCCCGCGTCACGTCGGCGCAGACCATCGCCACCAGGGTCTACATGGTGTGCGTCGGGCGCTCGGAGCCGGTCATGCCCGCCAGGATGTTCTCGATGCGGGTGCGGGCCACTTCACCGTCGGTCGATTCGTTGAATTGCACGCCGATGCCGGCGGTGCGGTTGCCCTGGGCGCCCACCGGGGTGACCCAGACGACCTTGCCGGCCACCGACAGTCGCTCGCCCTCGTCGGTGAGGTTGATCAGGAGCACCACTTCGTCGCCGAGCGAGTAGCGCTGGGCCGTGGGCGCGAACAGGCCGCCGTTCTTCAGATAAGGCATGTACGCGTTGTAGAGCGACGCGGTGTCCTTGATCTTCAACGAAATGATGCCCTGGCGGGCGGCAATGGCCGGATTCATGACTGCTCCTGCAAACCCCTGGGGCAATACCCCCCAAGTCGCATCCTAGCGAGCGCCGAGCCCGAGCCACAAGCGATGCGTGGAAGGAATGTGACGGGCGCGGCGACTCAGAGCTCGCACCAGCCCCAGCGATCGAAGATCCAGGGCGATGGCAGGTACATGTGCAGCTTGGCGAAAACTGGACCGACATGCCCCTCGGCCAGTGCATGCAGCACATAGTGGCCCTGCCCGTCGCGGGTCACCGGCGCCCGGCTCCACGGCCAGGTGCGCACCGCCTCGCCGTCTGCCACGGTCAATCTCAGCCACGGCCGCAGGGCGGCGGAGGGCTGCCAGGGCAAGACGGTCGCGAGCGGTCCGGCATGGGGCTCGCGCACGACCTGGTAGCGCTCGGGCCGGTCGGCCAGGCGACGCATGCGCTTGCCGCTGAGGGCCATCTGGCTGCGATGGCAGGCCAGCGCGGTCAATTTGTTGGCGTGCATGCCCACCGACGAATCGAGCTTCACCCTGCCCGTCACTTCACCTTCACGGCCGTGGACGAGGTACGCCAGCAATTCGGGCGGCGCGCCCTGCCTGGACGCCAGCGCCAGCCGGGTCAGCACATGCGCGGCGCCGTGGTCCGGGTGATGGTCGCCCAGTGCAGGCAGCGCAACCAGGCTGGGTCGAAAGGCATCCAGGCAGGCGCCGACCGCCTGCCGTGCTGCGACAAAGTCGTTGCACAGCTTGCTGGTGAGCCCCATGTCGGGCCAGCCCAGCGCTTGCAGCGCCGAAGGGTCCACGCCCAGCTGGCCCAGTGCCTGCCCGACTTCGCCCCGGCGTCGCTCGCCCCAGCGGCGACGCTCGGCCGCGCCAATGCGCAGGCGACGTTCCACCCAGCGCTGCGGCCACGGGTTGTTGTCGCCATTGGTGAGCAGGAGGATGCGCACCTCGCCGCCGGCTTCGCGTACCTGCTGGATCAACTCTCCCGTCGCGATGGATTCGTCGTCCGGGTGCGGCGACACCACCAGCAAGCGCGTCCTGGCGTTGAGACTCAACGCCATGTCAGCCGCCTCCCGTCGCCAGCGGGCGCCAGCCGCGGTCAAACGCCTGGCTCCAGACCAGGGCGACCGGCGCGCCGTCGCGCACGCTGAAATGATGCAGGCCACGCCCCAGTGTCCAGTGGTCGGCAACCGGCGCACCGTCGAGGCTGGCATCGAGGCGCCCGTGCCCGTCCGTCAGCACGTAGTCGCCCGGCAGCGCCACGTCCACGACCTGGTCGGCCGCCTGCGAGGCCAGCATGCGACCTGCCACCCAGACATCCCTTCCTGCCGGCACGTAGTTGGTCTCCACGAAGTAGGCGCTTGCATAGGGTAGACGACGCAGCACGACCAGCATGGTGCGATGGTTCACCAGTTCGTCGACGATGGTGTCCGTCATTTGGCCGCGCCGCAAGCGATGCAGCGCGAGGGTTTCCAGCACCGGGTAATACGGACGCAGGCGGAAAATGGCATCGCCCTTGGCATCCATCACGGTGTCGTGCCGGTCCGTGTAGTGCAGCACCAGCGCCAGTTCGGCGCGCTGGGCGGCGAGGCTGTCTTCCCATGGCGGCGCGTACGCGATCAGCGTGGCCAGTTCGACCGCGAGCACGCTCGCCAGCAGCCATCCGCGCCACCGGCGCCGGTCGCGCAACCAGGACCAGGATGCCAACTGACCGCAACAGGCCAGCACGACCAGCGGGATGGCGGGCAGAAAATCCTGCCCGGTGATGAGGGGCCACACGAACCAGATCAGCAGGAGATACATGCCTCCGTGCAGGGCCAGGAAGGCCGCCCAGGCGAAGCCCTGTCCCCCGCGGCGGCGGACGATGTAGCGCAGGACACCGACCAGGGCCATGGTCATCAGCAGGAACCACAGCAGATGGGCGGCAGCGTGGCGCTTGTTGACGCCGCCCATGTTGTAGCCGGCCAGCCCGTACCAGGCCGCACCGAGCGCGCCTTGCCACGCCAGCCAGCCGGCGAAGATCGCCGGCACGACGAGAAACCCCAGCGCGCCGATGCCGAGGTATGGCCAGGGAAATGGTCGTCCGGAGGTCGGCCGCATGAGGCGCACCGTGGCCCAGGCGAGCAAGGCCGTGACCAGCAACACCAGCGTTTTCTGCGACACGCACAGCGCACACCCCACCAGCAGGCCCGCCACCAACCAGCGCCACGCACGCACCGGCGCCCCGACCAGGAACGCCAGCGCGGCCAGCCACAGGGCCATCCACAGGTCGTCGGTGCGGAACTGGCCGCTGACCATGAAAAAACGCGGGTACAAGCCGGCGACCAGCACGGCGACGACCGCCACGCGCCACCCGTACAGGCGCCAGCCCATCCAGCCCACGGCACCGAGTGCGACCACGTACCAGGCCTGCATGGCCAGACGCAGCCAGGTCAGTACATCGGCCCGTCCGTCGAGCAGCCGCAGCAGCGGCGCATGCAGCCAACCGAACAGCGGGCCGTGGTTGTCGAAGACGTCACGGTAAGGCAGCAGGCCCTGGCTCCACGCCCAGGCCACGTGCGCGTGCTGCGCTTCATCGGAATTGAGCGTGTACGCATCCAGCCACGCCAGTCGAAGGACCAGCAGGAACGCGAGGGACAACCAGGGCCAGACGGGGTAACGGCACCACAGGGGGGACTTCATCGCGCAAGGCTAGGCAGGCGGGCTGTCAGCCAGCTTTCCCTGCGCCGCCACTCAACGCCAGCGCGAGAGCAACTCCAGCAGCAGCAGATCGCCGCGCAGCGGACCGCGCAGCGATTCACGCGTGCGATTGACCAGCACGTACCACTGGTCGAGCGCTTCGGCATCCAGCTGGCTGGCCAGCGGACCGACGCCCGCCGTCGCACGCGCCTTCAGTTCGTCGGCCACCACTTGCGCGGCGAACCAGAGCCGTTGTTCGGGTTCGCTGTCGAGCCAGCGTTTGGCCGTCTCCATCGCTTCGCCGCGCCCCGCCGCCAGCGCCGCGAGGTCCTTGCGCACTTCAAGCCGACGTGCCAGCGCGCCGGCCTCGGCCCAGGCGCGCGCGAGTCCGGGGTTGCCACCTGCCGCATCGAGCGCGGTGGCGGCATCGTTCACGCCGCCGCGCTGCAACCAGGCGAGTGCCTCTTCGCGCGCCGGCAGGTGGATCTCGATGCGCTGGCAGCGACTGCGAATGGTCTGCGGCAATCGCCACGGCGCATCGGCCACCAGCAGCAGCAGCGTCTGCGGCGATGGTTCTTCCAGTGTCTTCAGCAACGCGTTGGCCGCGGCCGCATTCATGGCATCGGCAGGATCGATGCAGACCACCTGCCAGCCGCCGAACTGGCTGGACATGGCCAGGCGCGCCGACAATTCGCGGATCTGGTCGACCACGATCTCGCTGCGCTGCACGCCGTCCTTGCGCAGCCCGAAGCTCAGCACGGCAAAGTCCGGGTGCGTGCCCGCGGCGAGCAGCTGGCAACTGCGGCAGTGGCCGCAGGGCTCGCCCTGCTGCGCCTGCGTGCACAACAGGCCTTGCGCAAACCGGCGCATGAAGTCGCGCTTGCCGAGGCCGGCCGGCCCGCACAGCAGCAAGGCATGCGGCATGGCATCGCGGGCGCGCCGCGCCTGCAAGCGCGACCAGTGTTCGGCATGCCACGGCATCGCATTCATGCGACCGCTCCAAACAAGTGGCCGGTGGCATCGATGGCCGCCTGCAGCACCTGGGCTGGCGACCGGCTGGCGTCGATCACGCGGAAACGCGCCGGCTCCGCCGCCGCGCGTGCGCGATACGCCGCACGTACGCGTTCAAAGAAAGCATCCGCCTCGACTTCGATGCGGTCCGCCTCGCCCCGGCCCGCCGCACGGGCACGCCCGGTGGCCACGGGCAGATCGAGCAACAGGGTGAGATCGGGAGCCAGGCCATCAGTCGCCCAGCGTTCCAGCATGGCAATGCGTTCCACCGGCATGCCGCGACCGCCACCCTGGTAGGCATAGCTGGCATCGGCAAAGCGATCGCACAACACCCACTTGCCCTCGGCCAGCGCAGGCTCGATGCATTCGCGCACCAGCTGCGCGCGCGAGGCGAACATCAGCAGCAGCTCCGACTCGCCGCTCATGCCATGCAGGGCCGGATCGAGCACGATGGCGCGGATCGCCTCGCCCAGCGGCGTGCCGCCCGGCTCGCGCGTCTGCACCAGTTCCACGCCCCGCGCCAGCAGGTGCGCCCGCAGCCCGGCGAGCAAGGTGCTCTTGCCGGCGCCTTCGCCGCCCTCCAGCGTGATGAACTTGCCTCGTGTGGTCATGGACAGCGCTTCAGTTGGTAGCAGGCGACATTGCGATTGTGTTCGTCCAGCGTACTCGAGAACACATGGCTGCCGTCGCCACGCGCGACGAAATAGAGCTCGGTACCCGTCGCCGGATGCAGCGCCGCCTCGATGGCCGGCTTGCCGGGCATGGCGATGGGCGTGGGCGGCAGGCCCGGTCGCGTATACGTGTTGTAGGGCGTATCGGTGGTCAGGTCGCTCTTGTGGATATTGCCGGCATAGGACTCACCCATGCCGTAGATCACGGTCGGGTCGGTCTGCAGCAGCATGTGCGTCTGCAGGCGCCGCACGAAGACACCGGCGATGCGTGCACGTTCGTCGGCGCGACCGGTTTCCTTTTCCACGATCGAGGCGAGGATCAGCGCGTCATAGGGCGTGGCCAGTGGCAGGTCCTGCCCGCGTTGCGCCCACAGCGCGTCGAGCATCTTCACCATCGCGGCATGCGCGCGGCGCAGGATGTCCAGGTCGCTGTCGCCTTTCACATAGGCGTAGGTCTCGGGCAGAAAGCGTCCTTCCGGCATTTCTCCGGCCAGGCCGATCTTGGCCATCAGCGCTGCGTCCGCCAGGCCTGCGCTGTCCTGGCGCAGCTTGTCGGCCTTGGCCAGCGCCTGGCGAAGATCGCGAAAGCTCCAGCCGTCGACGATGGTGAAGTTGCGCTGCAGGACTTTGCCCGTCGCCATGTTGAGCAGCAGGTCGCGCGGCGTCATGCCGGGGCTGAGTGCGTATTCGCCAGCATGCAGGCGGCCGGCCACGTGCAACTGCTCGGCCAGCACGCGCCAATAGAGCGGCCCGGTGGACGTCGCGTGCTGCTCGCGCAACTGGGCCACGACATCGCGCAGGCTGCTGCCGCGCCCGATGTCGAGGCTGGCTGCCTGTGCCTCGACGGTGAGCGGCGTCTGCGTGAAGCGCCGGTAATCCATCCAGCCATAGGTCACGGCGCCGGCCACCGCCAGCAACAGCAGTACTACCACGGCGCGCCAGATCCCGCGCCCTTCCATCGTGTGACGAATCATGCCTGCTCCATCGGAAAACCCAGGCCGCGCCAGTGCTGCTGCAAGGCGCGGGTGACCGGGCCGGGAACATACACGGTATGGTCCACGGCCTGAACAGGCAGGATGCCTCGGACGCTCGAACTGAGGAAGATCTCCGCGGCACCGGCCATCGTCTCGCGTGACAGCGGCAGCACCTTTGCACCGGGCCACGAGGCCAGCACCTCGGCACGCCCGACGCCCGCCACGCCGCATTCGTCAACCGCCGGCGTGACCAGTTCGCCATCGATTACCGCGAACACATTGGCCATGGTGGCCGAAATGACCTGCCCTGCGGTGTCGCACAGCAGCCCCTCGACCACCGCGGGGTCATTCCATTCGGCGCGTGCAAGCACCTGTTCCAGCCGGTTGAGGTGCTTGATGCCGGCCAGCAGGGGCTGGCGCGCCAGCCGCGTGTCGCACCAGCGCACGCGGATGCCTTGCACATAGGCATCGCCGCGCATGCCGGGCGCCTCGAACGCAGCCACGATGCGCGTGGGCCGCGGCGTCGGCGGCGGCGCATAGCCGCGAGGCCCCGTGCCTCGCGTCAGCGTGATGCGCACCACCGCCTGGGCCAGGTCATCCGCGACGACGGCGACCTCGCGCAGGAGCAGCGCCGGATCGGGCATGGCGAGGCGCAGGCGCTGGCAACCCTCCTGCAATCGCTGCATGTGGCGCGTCCACAACGGCGCGTGGCCGTCCACCAGGCGAATCGTCTCGAACAGTCCGTCGCCATAGGCCAGCCCGCGGTCGAACACGCTCACCGCATCGGCGCGCGTGCCGTCAACCAGCACCCGCCCGTCGGCCGCGCTCATCCCGCCACTCCCAGCGCCCGCAGCAGGCCGCGCGCCTTGGCGCGGGTCTCGTCCAGTTCCTTCTCGGCAATCGAGTCGGCCACGATGCCGGCGCCCGCGCGCAAGGTCACCTGCGAACCGGACAGAGTGAACGTGCGGATGAGGATGTTGAGGTCGAGATCCCCGTTGCGGTCGAGATAGCCCAGCGCACCCGTATAGGCGCCGCGCGGCGCCTGTTCCAGGGCCGCGATGATTTCCATGCAGCGCACCTTGGGGCAACCGGTGATGGTGCCGCCGGGGAACGTCGCGGCGATGACTTCGCCTGGCGTCACGTCGTCGCGCAGCCGTCCGCGCACATTGGACACGATGTGGTGAACGTGCGCGTAGCTTTCCACCACCATCAACTCGTTGACCTCGACCGAACCCGGCACGCAGACACGCCCCAGGTCGTTGCGTTCGAGATCGATCAGCATCACGTGTTCCGCGCGCTCCTTCGGGTGCGTGCTCAACTCGCGGATGCGTGCCACGTCGTCATCGCCCGGCGTGCGCGGCCGCGTGCCGGCGATCGGTCGCGTCTGCGCCAGGCCGTTGCGCACTTCCACCAGCCGCTCGGGCGACGAGCTGACCACGGCCCATCCAGGCTGCTGCACCATGCCTGCGAAGGGCGCGGGGTTGGCTTGCCGCAGCGATGCATACAGCTGGGCCGGCTGCGGCGGCAGCGCATAGTGCGCACGCCACTCGCGCGACAGATTCACCTGGAAGATGTCGCCGGCCAGCAGGTGTTCGTGGATGCGCGCCACGCCATCAAGGAACAGCGAGGGGTCATCCTCGTCGCAACGGTCCGGGCGAGTCACGGCAGGTGTCGGCGCGGCAGCAGCGAGATCGGCCTCCATCGCGTCGAGCAGGGCCTCGTGGCCCGGCTCGGCGACGAGCAGCGTGCGGTCGCCTTCGTGATCGACCACGATGGCCGCGGGACAACGCAACGCCAGCGCAACCGGCAGTGGCGCCGGCGAACTCAGCTGCAGGCGCGGCTCGACCTCTCCCGCCAGTTCGTAGGCAAGCAGCAACAGCCAGCCACCATGGAACGGCAGGTCGTCCGCGTCCCGGCACGAAGACCTGTCTGCGCGCCAGGCGTCATCGAGCGCATCGAGAAAATGGCCGGACCGCTCGTTGCCCTGCCCGTCCAGCAGCCGGCCATCCGCATGGAGCGTCAGCGACGCCTGCGGAAAGGCAAACAGGATGTCGTAACGCGACTGCGGGGTACCGCGCGTCACGCTTTCGAGCAGGCCGGGATAGCGATCCGGAAATGCAGCGGCCGGCGCGAGCAGATCGCGCCGGCCGTGCAAGTGACGACAATGGACGTTCAACGCGCCGCTCAAACGCGGCGGAATGCCAGCGTGCCGTTGGTACCGCCGAAGCCGAACGAGTTGGAGATGACGACGTCGAGCTTCGCTTCGCGCGCCACGTTCGGCACGAAATCGAGATCACAGCCTTCGCCCGGCTCATCCAGGTTCATGGTCGGCGGCAGCACCTGGTCGCGCAGTGCCAGGATGCTGAAGATGGCTTCCACGCCGCCGGCCGCGCCAAGCAGGTGGCCGGTCACGGACTTGGTGGAGCTCATCGCCAGCTTGTAGGCGTGATCGCCGAACACGCGCTTGGCGGCCAGCACCTCGCCGAGGTCACCCAGCGGCGTCGAGGTACCGTGTGCATTGACGTACTGCACCTCGGTCGGGTTGAGGCCGGCATCCTTCAATGCGCTTTCCATGCAACGCGCCGCACCTTCGCCGCCCTCGCTGGGCGCGGTGATGTGGAAGGCGTCGCCGCTCATGCCAAAGCCCACGAGCTCGGCATAGATCTTCGCGCCGCGCGCCTTGGCGTGTTCGTACTCTTCCAGCACCAGCACGCCGGCGCCATCGGACAGCACGAAGCCATCGCGGTCCTTGTCCCACGGACGGCTGGCCTTGGTCGGCTCGTCGTTGCGCGTGGACATGGCCTTGGCCGAGCAGAAGCCCGCCATCGCCGTGCCGGTGGTGGCGAACTCGGCGCCACCGGCGATCATCACGTCGGCATCGCCGTACTGGATCATGCGCGCGGCCAGGCCGATGTTGTGCGTACCGGTGGTGCACGCGGTCACGCAGGCGATGTTCGGGCCCTTCAGGCCGTACATGATCGACAGGTGGCCCGAGACCATGTTGATGATCGAGCTGGGCACGAAGAACGGCGACACGCGACGCGGGCCCTTGTCGTGCAGTTCGATCGAGGTGTGCTCGATGGTATGCAGGCCGCCGATGCCGGCAGCCACGGCCACGCCGATGCGCGGCGCGTTGGATTCGGTCACTTCCAGCCCGGAATCGCGCAGGGCTTGCGTGCCCGCGGCAATGCCGTAATGGATGAACGGATCCATCTTCTTGATCTCTTTCGGGGCAATCCACTGCGCCGGATCGAAATCGCGGACCTGACCGGCGATGCGCGTGGCATAGGCGGTGGCGTCGAAATGGGTAACCTCACCGATGCCGCTGACGCCCTTGAGGATGTTGTCCCAGGCGGTAGCGATCTCGTTGCCGACCGGCGAAATGATGCCGAGGCCGGTTACAACCACACGTCGTTTGCTCATGCTGATCTTCCCTCGTGTTTCCGTGGTGCTGCCGCCAGCGGCAGCGTTTCCGCGTCATCGCGGCCACGTCATCCGGGCCGGGTGGCCCGCTTGCGCGCACCATACGGGATCGGACGTTGCAAAATGCAGAAACGAAAACTGCGCCAATGTGGCGCAGCTTCCGGTATCGCCAGTGGGCAAGCGCATCACGTGGACGCGCCGGCCGCAACGGAGCGATCACTCCTTGGTATGGGCCTTGATGTAATCGACGGCCTGCTGCACCGTGGTGATCTTCTCGGCTTCTTCATCCGGAATCTCGGTCTCGAACTCTTCCTCGAGGGCCATCACCAGCTCGACGGTGTCCAGCGAATCCGCGCCCAGATCGTCCACGAACGAAGCGTTCGCCGTGACTTCATCCTCCTTCACGCCCAGCTGCTCGATGACGATTTTCTTGACGCGCTCTTCGATGGTGCTCATGTTGCCAATACCTCCCAAGGAGTAGTTACCTGTCAACGCCGGCCCGAGGCCGGCATATGGCCGGCGGATTGTAGTGGCTAAGCCCTGAGGCCGCCATGGTCCGCCAGCGATGGATGGGCGCAGGCCACGGGACCGGCGCGAAAGAAGCAATTGTCTCCTAAAACCGTTCCGCTGGCGACAATTCCTCGTTAAGCCGGCCCGCGCCGGCCCGCCGGGAGGCCATGGCACCCCGGCTGTTTCAAACAGAAGGGAGGTCGAACGCGTCGCCATCCCCGCCATTTCGCCCTTACGGCATGTACATGCCACCGTTGACGTGCAGCGTTTCGCCGGTGATGTAGGAGGCCGCCGGGGAGGCCAGGAAGGCGACCGCCTTCGCAATATCGGACGCTTCGCCCAGGCGACCCAGGGCGATCTGGCCAAGCAGGGCCTGCCTGGACTCTTCCGGCAGGGACCGCGTCATGTCGGTATCGATGAAGCCCGGCGCCACCACGTTCACCGTGATGCCACGCGAACCGATCTCGCGCGCCAGCGACTTGGAGAACGCGATGATGCCCGCCTTGGCAGCGGCATAGTTGGACTGCCCGGGATTGCCGGTCAGGCCGATCACCGACGCGATCGAAATGATGCGGCCCTTGCGCGCCTTCATCATGCCGCGCATCACCGCCTTGGAGGTGCGATAGACCGAGGTCAGGTTGGTGTCGAGAATGGCCTGCCAGTCGTCCTCGGGCATGCGCATCAGCAACTGGTCGCGCGTGATGCCTGCATTGTTGACCAGGATCGAGATGGCGCCGAATTCCTTGGTGATCTCGCCGATCAACGCCTCGACAGCCGCGCCATCGGTCACATTGAGCGCGCGGCCGTGGCCGCCGTGCGGCGCCAGTCGTTCGCCGATGGCCGCTGCACCACTCTCGCTGGTGGCGGTGCCGATCACGGTCGCGCCCTGCGCCGCCAGTTCATCGGCAATGGCCGCACCGATACCGCGGCTGGCGCCCGTGACGAGGACGATTTCACCCTGGAGTGTCTTGCTCATCTGTCATTTTCCTTTGGATGGCTGGACGTGCATACGTCCAGCCGCGTGAATCGTGCGAAGCCACCTGGCCTCGTCGCCATGGAGTTCGCCTGGCTCAGGCCCACTCGGTACGCGTGGCTTCGATCTCCGCCGGCGTGCCGATGGCGCGCGCTTCGACGGACTTGTCGATGCGCTTGATCAGGCCGGCCAGCACCTTGCCCGGGCCGGCCTCGGCAACGCGCGTGGCGCCACCGGCGACGAGCGCCTGCACGCATTCGGTCCAGCGCACCGGCAGGTAGAGCTGGCGCTGCAAGGCGCCGCGGATATCGTCCACCGTGGCATAACTGCGCGCCTCGGCGTTCTGCACCACCGGAATCGACGGCAGCGTCCACTGGATCGAACCCATGCGCTCGCCCAGGCGATCGGCGGCGTCGCGCATCAGCGCGCAGTGCGAGGGCACCGACACGGCCAGCTTGATGGCCTTCTTCACGCCCTGCTCGGCCAGCCTGGCCAGCGCGCGGTCCACCGCCTCGGCGTTGCCGGCGATCACCAGCTGCCCCGGCGAATTGAAGTTGGCCGGCGATACCACCTGCCCCTGCGCCACTTCTTCGCAGACGGCGGCGATCTGGGCATCGTCGCCACCAAGAATCGCGGCCATCGCGCCCACGCCCGGCGGCACGGCCGCCTGCATCAGGCGACCACGCTCGGCCACCAGCGCCGCCGCGTCATGCAGCGAAATGGCACCGGCGCACACCAGCGCGCTGTATTCGCCCAGGCTGTGGCCCGACAGCTGCGCCGGCTGCGCGCCGCCGAGCTTCTGCCACACGCGCCAGACGGCCACGCTGGCGGCCAGCAATGCCGGCTGCGTGTTTTCGGTGCGATTGAGGTCTTCCTCCGGACCCTGCTGGCTGAGCGCCCACAAGTCGACGCCGGCACCCTGCGAGGCTTCGTCGAAGGCAGCCTTCACTTCAGGGTGTACGGCGGCCAGTTCGGCCAGCATGCCGACGGATTGCGAGCCCTGGCCCGGGAACACGAAAGCGAGGGTGGCAGCGGTCTGAGTCATGGAGCGAGGGTTTTCCGGAAGCGAAAAACGGAATGGTGCCAGTAATGGCAGCCATACGCAGCTGTATATGGGCGCGGGAGGGGGTGAACGTGGGGTGCGTCACCCTTGGCGGGTGTCCTGGCCTGGCAGGACAAGCGGGGCCCGTGACGACCGCAAGGCGGCTTCGAAGGGGCCTTGCATTTCGTTTCGTCTCATGACCCTCGTCCTTGTGAAGGACGCGGCGACCGGGCTCGCCTGCGGCGGGCTTCCGACCTCCTGCCGGAGGCCGGGTCACTTTTCTCTGTGTGGCCAGAGAAAAGTAACCAAAAGAGAGGCCACCCCGATGTCGCGCCTTCCGGGCTGCGCCCTCCAGGTGCGCGGGCGGGTTCCGGCGGTTTGTCGACAGGGCCTCCTGCCCTGACGACAAACTGGCCGGCATCCCTGCCGGCCACCCTCCGGGCTTTTCCCTCCACCCGCCCGCCGCGCCACAGGGGAATGGAGGTCAAATGCAAAGTGCCACGAGCGACGAGCAACGAGCCACGAGCCTTCGGCTCTTGATCCACAAGGCCCCTGTGCGGCGGTGAGGGACGGACGATCAGGCCCCGCAGGGGTGCCTGGCAGGGATGCCAGGCACTTTTCGCCAGGGCAGGATGCCCTGTCGAAAAGCCCGGCCGGCCCTCACGGACTTGCCGGGCCATCGGCCCGGCAAGCGCCAAGCGGGGTGCTCTTTCTTTTGGTTACTTTTCTTTGAGCACGCAAAGAAAAGTAACCCGGCCTCCGGCAGGAGGGCGGAACCCCGCCGGAGGCGAGCCCGGTTGCCCCCGCGCTCACAAGCGCAGAAGGCGCTGGATCCCCACGTTCGCGGGCATGACGAACATCCGGACCAAAGCCAGGCGAAGAACATTCCGCGCTTCAAGCGAGTCCGGCTTGGGCCCAGATGACGCGCAACCGGATCAGCACATCGCGGAACACAAAAAAAATGCCGCCCACATAGGGCGGCATTCTCAAACCAGAGACCAGCGCGACGTATCAGTAGCGCAGCAACGCCGAAGCCCAGGTAAAACCGCCACCGAATGCCTCCAGCAGCAGGTTCTGCCCACGCTGCACCTTGCCCGAGCGCACGGCGTAATCGAGCGCCAGCGGCACCGAGCCGGACGAGGTGTTGGCGTGCTCGTGCACCGTTACGACTACCTGTTCCATCGGCATGTTCAAGCGCTTGGCCGTGGCTTCGATGATGCGCAGGTTGGCCTGGTGCGGGATCAGCCAGTCGATCTGCGAGGCTTCCATGCCGGCGGCCTGCAGGGTTTCGTCGACCAGCGAATCGAGCGTCTTCACCGCGACCTTGAACACTTCGCGGCCGGACATGTTGATGCGCACGCCATGGTTGGGCTCGTCCTTGAAACCGACCGAGACGCCAACCGGGTTGTACAGCAGGTGCTTGAAGCCGCCATCGGCGTGCAGGCAGGTGGCGAAGATGCCCGGCTCTTCCGAGGCTTCCAGCACGACGGCGCCGGCGCCATCGCCGAACAGCACGCAGGTCTCGCGCTCGTTCCAGTCGATCATGCGGGTCAGCGTTTCCGCGCCGATCACCAGCACCTTCTTCGAATGGCCGCTGCGGATGAACTTGTCGGCCACGCCCAGTGCGTAGACGAAGCCCGAGCAGGCGGCGTTGACGTCGAACGCCGCGCAGCCGTTGGCACCGAGGCGGTGCTGCACGAGGCAGGCGGTGGACGGGAAGATGATGTCGGGCGTGGTGGTGCCCAGCACGATCAAGTCGATCTCGGACGCCTTGACGCCAGCGGCATCGAGCGCGCGCTGCGCCGCGAGGGTCGCCAGGTCGCCGGTGGTTTCGCCGTCGGCGGCAATATGGCGCTTCTGGATACCGGTGCGCGTGCGGATCCACTCGTCACTGGTTTCGACGATCTTTTCGAGATCGGCGTTGGTCACCACGCGGTCGGGCAGCGCACTGCCGGTGCCGGTGATGCGGGCGTAAATCTGGGCCATTAACTTTCCATGAAGCTGTGGGGGCGAAGCAGGCTGCGCGCGGGCGCTGCAGCCGGTTGCCAGTCCGCCAACGTTACGTGGGTGATCGCCTAAACGCAAAGCGGCGCGAAATCGCGCCGCCCTGCGGAACCGTATCCCTTGCGGGAACGATCAATCCTCTTCGACCACCGAGGTGTTGGTGTCGATGACCTTCTTGCCGCGGTAGTAGCCATCCTTGGTGACGTGATGGCGCAGATGCACCTCGCCACTGGTCGGATCGGTGGCCAGCTGCACGGTCTTGAGCGCATCGTGCGAACGACGCATGCCGCGGGTGGACGGGGTCTTGCGGCTCTTGGCAACGGCCATGGCTACTCTCCAGCTAAATCAACGTTTCTTGAGTTCGCGCAAAATCGCGAACGGGTTATCGGAACGCCCTTCGCCCGAGGAGGTTTCCTCAGGCTCGTGGCCTACTACTTCATCGGGCAATGTGCTGTCCGGGTTCACCGGGACCAGCGGCAGTGCCAACAGCAATTCATCTTCGATCACATCCACCAGGTTCAGCTTGCCGTCGTCGGCCACGAGCAAGGGCTCGCAACCCGGCGGCAGGGCCGATTCCTCGCGCTCGAGGCGGATCAGGCCCAGGCGGCTGTCCAGCGTTACCGGCAGCACGAAGGGCTCCAGCGTACGTTGGCAAATCAGTGTCAGCGGGGCCTGGACACGCACGTCGAGGTACGCCGTACCAAACTCGTCCCGCCCAAAATCCAGCTCGTATTGCGCTGTCCCGTCAGTGCTCGCCAAGGCACCGCCCAGCCGCTGCATGGCGGCTATGGGCAATGATCCCTGGAACGAACGCCGCGCCGAGACCATGCGCCAAGCGTCCACGGACTCTGGCAGTGTCACGGACATAGACATGAAATCTTAGGATTACAACCCCTTGAAGTCAACGGGCCTGGCACACCGAAACACTCCGGGGGCGCCATTTTGCCTGAATGCGCCCAGTACGGCAGACTGCGAATACCTTCGAACTGCGAGCCGACCGTCCCGTGAATGCCTATCTGACGCTCGGCATGGCTGCCCTGGTGGCGCTCTCGGTGGTGGCGATCGGCCTGGCCATCTTCTATCGCCGTCGCCTCGACCGCCGCGCAGGCAGCCTGCACGTCCTGCTGCAGCTGGCGGACCGGCTGGAGGCGGATCTCAAGACCTGCCGGACCGGGCTGCAACAGGCCCATGCCGTGATGTCGGTGAACCCCGACCAGCCAGCCAGCGGGGAAAAAGAAGCGCGCCAGGCGATCGATGCGGGCCTGCGCTCCCTGCTGCAGCAACGCATATGGATCCGCGACAAGGCGCCCCGCGCCAGCCAGGAACAGCTGGATCAGGCAGTCCATGCCATGAACGAAACACGGGACAGGTTGCGCCCCTTGCTCGCCGCCCTGGATGACGCCCAGCACGAACTGGACAGCGCCATGCGCGAGCATATCCGGCGGGATTACGAAGCATGAGCGTGCCGCGGCTGGTCCTGGGCTCCACCTCGCGCTACCGCGCCGAGCTGCTGCGCCGCCTGTACGCCGACTTCGAGCAGCGTGCGCCCGGCACCGACGAAACCGCGCTCCCCGGCGAAACACCGCGCGCCCGTGCGCTGCGGCTGGCCGTGGCCAAGGCCCACGCCGCGGCGCAAGGGCTGGATGACGCGCTGGTGATCGGTTCGGACCAGGTCGCCGAGCTGTCAGGCGTGGTGCTGGACAAACCCGGCACCGAGGAGCGTGCGCGGGCCCAGCTGACGGCCAGCTCCGGCCGCGAAGTGCATTTTCATACCGCGCTGTGCCTGCACGACACGCGCAACGGGCAGGATCTCGTCCACGTCGACCACACGCTGGTGCGCTTTCGCAGCCTCGACGCCGGCGAAATCGCCCGATACATCGAACGCGAGCAACCGCTCGACTGCGCCGGCAGCTTCAAGTGCGAAGCGCTGGGCATCAGCCTGTTCGAGCGCATCGAGAACGACGACCCCACGGCGCTGATCGGACTGCCGCTGATTGCGCTGGGCCGCTTGCTGCGTGAAGCCGGCATCGCCCTGCCCTGACGCGCCAGCTCACTGCCCGGCCGCATGGGCAAGCTGCCAAAGCAGGCACTCGTCGCCCGTGCCTGAGGTCGTCGGACCCGCGGCAACGCGGCCCGCATAGAAAGCGATGCGCTTGCGCCCGGCGAACAGGTCCAGCCGGCGCAACGGTTGCGGCTGCTCGATGCGACGGCACAGTGAGCGCAGCCAGTCCGGCCGGTTGCGCTCCCGCACGGCGGTTTCCTCCACCGCCAGCAACATGGGCTCACCGGCATGCGCGGAGCGCAGCGCCGCTTCGTCGCGTCGCCACGCGGCCAGTTGCGGTGCGCGCCCATGCTTTACGTTGAGCGAGCTGTCGAGCACGTACACCGGCACGCGACCGTCCAGCTGGAAATCGATTTCCGCGGCGAGCATGAAATTGTCTGCCACCAGGACACCGGGATGACCGGCGAGCAACGACTGCGCCACCTCGCCACTCTCGCGCCAGCCGACGAAGCGCCCAGGGAAAGCCTTGACCCCGGCCAGCGCGCGCGTGCCACCGGCGTCGGTGGCCATGCCCAGGTAGAGCAGCCCGCCGAGCTGGCCGATCGTCGCCAGCACGAAGATCGCCACCAGCCATTTTTCATGCACCTGCCGCACGTCGCGAAGCAGCACCGGCAAGGCTGCCAGCAACGGCAGGTATCCAGGCAATGGCCAGTGCGCGCGAAAGCGCAGGTCGTCGGCGAACAGACCGAGCACGAAATAGCTGACGATAAAGACCAGCGAGACGACGGCGATGATGTCCCAGGGCGAACGCTCATCGCCGCGGAGCTTCCACGCACGCCAGGCCGTCCACAGCAACAGCAGGTACAGCGGCGGCGTGCAGGCGATGGCCTGCTCCAGTGGCTGAACCAGCGCATCGGCATGGAAGCTCCACGGATTGCGCTCGACCAGCTGGAACGCCACGCCCGCCCCGCGCTGTTCCCAGTTGGAGATCGCCAGCGGAACCAGTCCGATCGCGGCGACGCCCAGCGCCGCCCAGAAGCCGGGCCGACGCCACTGCCGGCGACCGCGCGGCGTGATCACGCATAGCAGCAACCCCGCCAGCATGGGCATGGCGGCGCGATAATGGCTAAGCCAGCACACGGCCAGCGCCGCGCCCAGCAGCAGCCAGTCGCGCAAGTGATCGCCGTCCATGGCCCGCGCCAGCGCCAGCACGGCCAGCATGGTCGCCACGGTCAGCGGCACATCCGGCACGGCCAGCACGCCCAGGCTGCCCGCCAGGGGCAAGGCGAGGCATAGCAGACCTGCCTGCCATCCTGCGCGTTCATCGAAGGCCTCGCGGGCAAAGGCGCGAACCAGCCATGGCAAGGCGCTGCCCAGCAGCAGGAACGGCCAGCGCATGCCGAGCAGGCCGTGCCCGGCCACGGTCTCGCCCAGGCGGATGAGCCAGGCGGTCAGTGGCGGGAGGTCGCTGTAACCCCAAGCAAGCTGCCGACTCTCCTGCCAGTAGAACGCCTCGTCACCAAACGGCGACAGACTTGCGGCAAGCATCAACTTGATGAGGAACAGCGCCAGGAACCCGGCCAGGAACGCCGCTCGCCAGCGCGCGAGGCCGACGACTACACTGGTGCCGTCACGCATGGGCCACGCCCTGCATCGTCATTCCCCACTGCCAGAAACCCATGTCCGCCATCACTCCGCTGCACGATGAATCGCTACGTACACGCCTGGATGCCGCCATGGCCCAGGTCAACCGCGTGCTGCTGGGCAAGCCGCGCCAGGTCAAGCTCGCCTTCACCTGCCTGATCGCCGGTGGACACCTGCTGCTGGAGGACGTGCCCGGCGTGGGCAAGACCACGCTGGCGCATGCACTGGCCGCCAGCTTTGCATTCGACTTCCAGCGCGTGCAATTCACCAGCGACCTGCTGCCGTCGGACATTATCGGGGTGAGCGTCTACGAGCGCGAGACGGGCCAGTTCCGTTTCCATCCCGGCCCGATCTTCACCGGCCTGCTGCTGGCCGATGAGATCAACCGCGCCACGCCCAAGACGCAGAGTGCCTTGCTGGAGGCGATGGCCGAAGGCCAGGTCACGGTGGACGGCCAGACGCACGTGCTGCCGCAACCCTTCTTCGTGGTGGCCACGCAGAACCCGCTCGACCTCGCCGGCACTTTTCCGCTGCCCGATTCGCAGCTGGACCGTTTCATGTTGCGCGTCTCGCTGGACTATCCCGACGCTGCCGCCGAACGCGCCCTGCTTACCGGCAGCGACCGCCGCGACCTGCTCGCCCAGCTCACGCCGCAGCTCGATGGCGCCGGCCTGGCCGAACTGTCGCGCCGTGCGCAGGCGATCACGGCCAGTGGTGCCCTGCTCGATTACCTGCAGGCACTGCTGGCGGCGAGCCGCCGGCACGCCGATATCCGCGTGGGCCTGTCGCCGCGCGCGGGCCTGGCCCTGCTCGGCGCCGCGCGCGCGTGGGCGCTGTTGAGCGGGCGCCAGCACGTGCTGCCCGAGGACATCCAGGCCTTGTTCGTGCCGCTGGCGGCGCATCGCCTGGTACCGACCCGCGGCGCCAGCGGAGACAGCCTGGCGCGCAGCCTGCTCGCCGACGTCGCGGTGGGCTGATGCTCGCCACGCTGCGTCGCGCGCAAGCGTGGGCCGAGCGACGCCTGCCCGCGCTGACCCGCTACAAGCGGCCGGAAAGCCTGCCCATCGTGCTGCACCGGCGACGCATCTACATCGTGCCCAGCGCGTTCGGGGGAGGCTTCACCGTGCTGCTGCTGGTGATGCTGATGGGCTCGCTCAACTACACCAACAACGCCGCCCTGCTGCTGACCTGCGCGCTCGGCTCCGCCGGCACGGCCAGCATGCTGGTGGCGTTCCGCAGCCTCAACGGCCTGCGCCTGACCGGCGTCCGCCAGGGGCATGCCATCGCCGGCGAACCGCTGTCGCTCCAGCTGGTCTTTGGCGGCAGCGATCATGCGCACCCGTCGCTGCACGCCGACATGGAAGGCCAGACCGAATCGTTCGCGCTTGCCGCGCATGGCGACCGGCTCGTCACCATGGACCTGGCCACCTCGCGGCGCGGCTGGCAGCGCCTGCCGCGGATCAAGCTGTGGACGCAGTGGCCACTTGGGTTGTTCCATGCGTGGAGCTGGATCCATCCCGACCAGGCCGTGCTGGTGTGGCCGCGCCCGGAGACGGGCGGGCCGCCGCCGTTTGCCTCGGGCGAACAGGGCCAGCGTCAGCGCCTGCACCAGGGCGAGGACCTCGCCGCGCTGCGTGACTATCGGCCCGGCGATCCGCCACGGCACATCGCATGGAAGACCAGCGCCCGCCACGATCAGCTGCTGGTGAAGGATTTCGAGCAACCCGAGTTGCGTGAGGAGTGGCGACTGGACTGGCGTCACCTGCCCCAGCTTGCGCCGGAAGCGCGCATTGCGCGGCTGGCGCGCTGGCTCGGCGAGGCCGAGTCGGCCGGTCGCGCCTTCAGCCTGTGGCTGCCCGACGAAGATATCGGCCTGGGCAGCGGTCGCAGTCACTACGCGCGTTGCATGAACGCGCTGGCACGCCTGCCGTGATCCGCTTCAGCCTGTTCCGGCGCAAGCCGCGGGCGCCCCTGGGCGCGCGCGCCTTCGACCTGCTGTGCCTCACGGTCGCCGTGGTGCTGCTCGTGCACCTGCCGCACATGCCGGCGTGGTTCGGCGCCGCCCTGGGCGTCGCGCTGGTCCTGCGCTGGTGGCAGCGTCGACGGCAGGGCGGGCGCGCTCCGCTCTACCTCAAGTTGCCGCTGGTGGCCCTGCTCTCGGCCGCGGTGATCTTCCACTACGGCACGCTGTTCGGGCGCGAACCGGGTGCGGCATTGGCCGTCGGCCTGCTGGTACTGAAGCTGCTGGAAACGGATGCGAGCCGTGACGCGCGCGTCGGCGCATCCTTCGCCTGCTTCGCCCTGATGACGGCGCTGTTGTTCGACCAGGGCATGCTCGCCACCGGGCTGGTGGCGCTGGGCCTGCTCCCGGCGCTGGCAACCTTGCGCGCGCTCGAACCCGCCCATGGCAGCACCAGCCTGCCGCGCGAACTGCTGCCCGCACTGCGGCTGCTGGTGGCGTCGCTGCCGCTGGCACTGCTTGCCTTCGTGCTGGTGCCGCGCCTGAGCTCGCCGCTCTGGGGCGCACCCAATTCACCGCAAGCGCGAACCGGCCTCAGCGACGAAATGTCGCCGGGTGATTTCTCCGAACTGCTGACCGACGACCGGCCGGCCATGCGGGTGAGCTTCGAGGACACGCCGCCACCGACCGCCCAGCGCTACTTCCGCGCCTACGTGATGTGGGACTACGACGGCCGCCGCTGGAGTCATCGCGAGACCGACGGCCAGCCGGCCGAAGTGGAGGCGCGCGGCCAGGCGGTGGCTTACACGGTGAACCTCGAGGCCAGCGGCCAACGGGTGCTGCCGGCGCTGGACGTGCCGGTCGATGCGCCGCCGCAGTCGCAACTGACGCCCGACCGCGAAATGCTGGCCGCGCAGCCCATCCATGATGTGCTCACCTATAGCGCGCGCTCGGCCCTGAGTTACCGCCTGCAAGCGCAGCTCGACGAGCAGGATCGCCATCACGGCCTGCAGCTGCCTGCCGGCGACAACCCGCGGGCACGGGCGCTTGCCGCGCGCTGGCGGACGCAATTCGGCCAGGACGATGCTGCCGTGGTGAAGGCGGCACTGAGTCTGTTCCACGATGGCGGGTTCAACTACACGCTGGCCCCCGCACCGCTGGGCCGCAACGCCGTGGACGACTTCCTGTTTTCCACCCGCGAAGGATTCTGCGAGCACTACGCGTCAGCCTTCACCGTGCTGATGCGTGCGGGCGGCATCCCTGCCCGTGTCGTCACCGGCTATCAGGGCGGCTACTGGAACAGCCTGGGGAACTACCTGCTGGTGCGTCAGTCGGATGCCCACGCGTGGAGCGAAGTGTGGCTGCAGGGTCGTGGCTGGCAGCGCGTCGATCCGACCGCGGCGGTGCGTCCGGAACGGGTAAGCCTTGGCATCGCGGCAGCGTCCGGCACGGCGACCGACTGGGCGCCCGATCGCTGGTGGCTGGGTGCGCGCAACCGCTGGGACATCGTCAACCGCTGGTGGAACCAAGGCGTTATCGGCTTCGACGCGCTTCGACAGCATGGACTGTTGACGCCGTTCGGATTGCGCGATACCGACGCAGGCATGCTCGGCCTGCTGTTGGCGGTCGGTGCATCGCTGTTCGCCGCCATCGGCCTGGCCTGGGCCATGTGGAAGCGGCCGCCAGCCGATCCGGCCCGTGCCGCGATGCAGTTGCTGGAGCGCCGGCTGGCATCGGTGGGCGTCGCGCGTCGCCACAGCGAAGGACCGCAACACTACCTCAGCCGCGCGGCGCGGGCGCTTCCGGCCCAGCGTGCCGAGCTGGAGCGATTGATGGGCACGTACCTGGAGCTGCGCTACGCCTACGACGAACCACCTGTGGACCTCTTGAGGAACTTTCGACAGGCTGCGCGGGACTTTCGACCGCGCCGCATGATCAAATGATCTTGAACCGTGGATGCCCCGCGTCCACTACACGATGGAGACTGTGTCATGTCCATGTACAAGCCGTTGATCCTCGCGACCGCCGTAACCATGCTGGCCGCCTGTGCAACGGTGCCGCAGCCATTGCAGGGCACGTTCACCGAGATCTCCTCGGTCGCCGCCCAGCAGGGTGGCGCCGGCGGCGCCCAGGTCCGCTGGGGTGGCCAGATCATCAAGACGGAGCCGGGTCCGCAGGAAACCTGCTTCTATGTGCTGTCGCTGCCGCTCGACGACCAGGCGCGCCCGAAGAGCACCAGCGACAACACCCAGACCCAGGGTCGTTTCGTGGCCTGCCGCGCCGGTTTCTATGATCCGGAAGTCTTCACGCGCGGCCGCGACATCACCGTCACCGGTGCGCTGCAGGGCGCGGTGTCGGAGAAGGTCGGCGAGTACACCTATGCCTATCCGCGCGTCGAGGCCAACGTGGTCTACCTGTGGCCCGAGCGCGTGTACTCGACCTATCCGGCTGGCTACTACGACCCGTTCTGGGGTCCGTACTGGGGCCCGTACTGGGGACCGTACTGGGGTGGCCCGTGGGGCTGGGGTGGCTATTACGGCGGCTATTACCGCACGCGCGTGATCGTTCCCCATCCCATTCCGCACCCCGCGCCGCGGGGATGAGCTTCGACGAAAACGCCGGCCCAGCGCCGGCGTTTTCTTTTCCCTTTCCGCTCGGGCGCGTGGGCGGGCGGCGAGCCGTCCGCAGGCGTCGATCAGCCGGGCGGCCAATGCATGGGGCGTCCGCCCAGCAGATGCACATGCAGGTGGAACACCGTCTGCCCGCCGTGCTCGTTGCAGTTGATCACGGTGCGATAGCCCCGTTCCGCCAGGCCCTGGCTGCGCGCATAGGCGGCGGCGGCCAGCAACAGCTTGCCCAGCAGGACGGCGTCCGCCGCCGTGGCATCGTCGAGGGTGGCGATAGCCTGCTTCGGCACGAACAGCACATGCACCGGCGCCTGCGGGTTGAGGTCGCGGAAGGCCAGCACGTCGTCGTCTTCATAGACGATGTCGGCGGGAATTTCGCGGCGGATGATCTTGCCGAAAATGGTGTCGCCCATGTGCAGACTCCTCGCTAGGACAGGCGCAGCAGCATACCGTGTGCTGCGGGCGCCACGAGCCTGAAACCGAATTGCTGGTAGAACTCGAACGCGGTGCCTTCGGCGATCAGGCCAATCATGGCGCGCGACGGCGCCCGCGCATGCACCTCGTCCATCAGGGCCTGCATGATGCGCCGGCCCCAACCCTGCCCCTGCCACGCCGGTGCCACGGCGATGTCGACCACGAACAGGAACAGTCCGCCATCGCCGACCACGCGGCCCATGCCGATCAGTTCGTCGCCCTCGCGCACGCAGACAGAGCACCAGCTGGCCGGCAGCCCCGTGGCGGCGGCCTCGGCACTCATCGCGCTCAGGCCCGCTGCGCTGCGCAGTGCACGATATTCGTCTGCGGCGGGCACCTCGAGCGCAAGCCGCGGTGCCATCGGCATCACTCCGCCGACTGGCGGCTGCCAAAGGCATGCGCCAGGGTGCCGCGATCGACGTATTCCAGTTCGCCGCCCAGCGGCACGCCATGCGCCAGGCGGGTCGGCCTGACGTTGGCGGCACGCGCGAGCTGGGCCAGGTAATGCGCAGTCGCCTCGCCTTCCACGGTGGGGTTGGTGGCAATGATCATTTCTTCGATCTCGCCTTCGCCCAGCCGTTCCGCCAGTTGGTCCAGGCCCAGCTCTTCCGGGCCCAGCCCGTCCAGCGGCGAGAGCCTTCCCAGCAGCACGAAATACTGCCCGCGATAGCCCGTAGCCTGCTCGATTGCGGCCAGCTCGGTGGGTGACTCCACCACGCACAGCACCTGCCGGTCGCGGCCGCTGCTGGCGCAGAGCGGACACACCGGGTCTTCGCTGAAATTGCGGCAGCGCGAGCAATTGCCGATCTGGCGCATCGCCTGGTCCAGCGCCTGCGCCAGGCGCAGGCCACGCTCGCGGTCGCGCTCCAGCAGATGGAAGGCCATCCGCTGCGCGCTCTTGCCGCCCACGCCGGGCAGGCAACGCAAGGCTTCGATCAGGTCGGTAAGGAGTTTGCTCATGAACCCAATGAGCGCTGCGCCGCAACGCGGATGTCAGGGGAAAGCCCGGCGCTGGCTGGCCGGGGGTTTGCCGCAGGAGCGGCCAGTCAGAACGGCATCTTGAAGCCGGGTGGCAGGTTCAGGCCCGAGGTGACCCCGCCGAGCTTGTTCTTGCTGACCTCGGCCACCTTGTTCACGGCGTCGTTGACGGCGGCAGCCACCAGGTCCTCGGCCATCTCCGGATCATCGGCGAACAGCTTGCGGTCGATCTGCACGCGGCGCACTTCATGGGCGCCCGTCATCAGCACGCTGACCAGCCCGCCACCCGCGCTGCCGGTGACCTCCAGCCTGGCGATCTCTTCCTGCGCACGCTTCATTTCGTCCTGCATGCGCTGGGCCTGCTGCATCAACTGCCCGATCTGTCCTCTCATGACGCGACTCCGTAATCTCTGTCAGTTCTCAAACGGCTTGATCGACTGGGGCACCACGCGCGCGCCGAATTCGCGCTTGAGCGACTGCACCAGCGGATCCTCTTCAATGGCCTGTTCGGCGGCCGACTGCGCGACCTCGCGCGCATTGGCGGCGCGCGCCGCCGGCGTCTCCGCCGCCGCGCCACGCTCCTCGACGAAGCGCAGGCGAATGCGCTCGCCCAACACCTGGCCGATGCGCTCTTCCATCTGGCTCACCATCGGCTCGACCGCCAGGTGCATGTGCGCCGGCTGCAGGGCCAATACCAGCGTGACCCCATCGCGCTCGCGCAGGGCCGCATTCTGGGCCAGCTGGCCCAACGGTCCCCGCAGGTTGGCCTGTTCGATCAGGCTGTCCCAATGCGGCAGGCCGCGCGCATCCAGCTTCAGCGTTTCGCGCGGCGCCACGACCGCAGGCGCCGCCGGGGCGGGCGCAGCGCGGGGTGTCGGCACCTCGGCCACGCTCGCCACGTGCATGCGCTCGTTCATGATGGGGGGCGCGGCGCGCGCCGGCGACGCCGGCGATGCAGATACGCGCGCTGCAGGGCTCGCCGCCGGGCGTTCGATCTGGCTGGCTCCGCCCTCGGCCGGACGGAACGCCAGCATGCGCAGCAGCGTCATCTCGAAGCCGGTGCGGGCGTCGGGCGCCAGCGCGAGGTCACGGCGACCCGTGGTGGCGATCTGGTAGTAGAGCTGCACGTCCTCGGGGGCGAGTTGCTGCGAAAGCGCCACCAGCGCGCTGTCGTTATTGCTGTCTTCGTCCGGTCGGTAACCGGGCACCAGCTGGGTCAGCTGGATGCGATGCAGGACGCTGGCGAGGTCGTCCAGCACGCCGCCGAAATCCGGCGAGTACGAGGCGATACGGGTGCATTCGGCCATGAGGGCCTCGCCACTGCCCGCCGCCAGCGCGTCGAGCAGACCGAGCACCTGGCCACGCGCGACGCTGCCGAGCATGGCGCGCACGTCGTCCACGCGCAGCGAGCCGCCGCCATAGGCAATCGCCTGGTCCAGCAACGACAGGCCGTCGCGCAGCGAGCCGTCGGCACCGCGTGCCAGCTCCGCGATCGCGGCGTCCTCGTAGGGAATGCTCTCCGCACCCAGGATGTGGCGCATCTGGCCCGAGATCTGTTCGGGCAGCAGCCGCTTCAGGTTGAACTTGAGGCAGCGCGACAGCACCGTCACCGGCAGCTTCTGCGGGTCGGTGGTCGCGAGCAGGAATTTCACGTGCGGCGGCGGCTCTTCCAGCGTCTTCAGCAGCGCATTGAACGCCGGCTTGGAGAGCATGTGCACTTCGTCGACCAGGTACACCTTGAAGCGACCCCGCGCCGGTGCGTACTGCGCGTTCTCGATGACCTCGCGCACGTCGTCCACACCGGTGTTGCTGGCCGCGTCGATTTCCAGCAGGTCCACGAAGCGGCCGGCATCGACCGCCGTGCAGACGGCGCATTCGCCACAGGGATCGGCCGATTCGCCACGCTCGCAGTTCAGCGACTTGGCGAAGATGCGCGCAATGGTGGTCTTGCCGACGCCGCGCGTACCGGTGAACAGATAGGCATGGTGCATGCGCCCGGTGTCGAGCGCATTGGTGAGCGCGCGCACGACATGTTCCTGACCGACGAGTTCGGCGAACTTGCGGGGGCGCCACTTGCGCGCGAGTACCTGATAGGACATGCCGGGATACCTTGGGGCGAAGACCGATTGTGCCAAGTCGCCGGGGGCAAGTCAGTAAGCTTCGCCAGGAATGGCCCGGCCGGCGGCACGACAGGCCCGAAAAGGCGGCGGCCCTGCCAGCCACACCCCGGCACCCGAATCATTCGCTACCGTTGCTCCCTTCCGGGCCTGGCGGAGTTTACGAACTATCGTCGCGGGGGGACCGACAGGGCCACCATAAACGTGGACGACGGCATCTGCCGATCGTCTTTTTGTCGCGCCGACCCTAGGTCGTCGCGCTGTTCAAACTGGCGGAGAGGGCGGGATTCGAACCCGCGATACGGGGATAAGCCGTATACACACTTTCCAGGCGTGCTCCTTCAACCACTCGGACACCTCTCCGCACGCAAAACCTGTACTTCGACCATCCACGCCGGGCGCAATGGTTCGGCCCGTCCTGGGCCTCACCCCTCGCTTACGCGAGGGGCCAGCCTGCGGCTGTCCAAATTCGTTCCAGACGAATTTGTCGAACCCGCGATACGGGGATAAGCCGTATACACAACTCCAGGCCGGCTGTTTCGACCACTCGGACACCTGTCCGCAATGGTGAAACCTCGTTGCCGGACGCCTGGCCCGGCAAAGAGGCGAAAGAATAGCGGCACGGGGCCTTTCGTACAAGATAGCCCGGCGGGCGAACGCGCTCAGCCGGCATCCGGTCTCAGCGGGGATGGCGGCGGCAAGGCCACGCGCTCATCCGGCCGTGCGATGGCGTAACCGCGTCCCTGCAATGCCGCACCGTCGGCCTCGCTGCCGTAGTGATACAGGCGCAGGCGCTGGCGCAGTGGCTCGGGGTACTCGCGTTCGATGTCATCGATGCCGGTATGCGACGGATTGCCGACCAGGCCGCAGTCGTGCGCAATCACTTCCGTATCGCCTGCCACGCGCGCCAGCACTTCCGGAATCGGTCGCGTGTCGCCGGTGTAGGCAAAGCTGCCCGCCAGTGCGACGCCGTAGGACGTCCCGGCCATGTGATGGCGCGTGCCGAACACATCGAACCAGTGCCCATCGAGCCAGAATCCGCGCGTGCACGGCACCAGCTGGAATGCTTCCCAGAAATTCGCGCCGCCCTCGGCCAGCACGTTCGGATAGTCCGCCACGCGCCCCTGCAGCCAGGTCAACAGCCCGGCATGGATGAAAACCCGCGTGCGTCCACGCCATTGCGCATCAAACCAGAGTCGGAAAAACAGCCGCTCCATGCCGCCCACGTGGTCCATGTGGGTGTGCGTGATGTACAGCGCGCGCGGTGGCTCGCCGTAGGCGGCGAGGTAACGATCCAGCGTGTCGGGGCCGCAGTCGATCAGCAGCAGCGGGGCGCCATCGCGCTCCAGCACGACGGCCGACGAACCCAGTTCAACGGCATGCGCGGCACCGACGCCAAGAAAGTGCAGATTCCAGTTCATGCGCGCAGGGTACGCTCGTAGCGATAGATCAGGGGCTTCCACAACGCCTCCTCGAACGCGGCCACGCCCTGCCCGGCCGCGCCCAGCTTCACCAGCGAGCGACGCAGTCGCTGCAGGTTGGCCTGCTGCCAGGCCTCGGCCGGCTGGCGCTGGCGACCGCGGTCGAAATCGATGAGGAACAGATCTTCGGCGGCCACCAGCACGTTGTGTGCGTTGAGATCGGCATGCCAGATGCCGGCGCGATGGAATCGCGCCACCAGCGCACCCACCAGTTCGGCCATCTCGGCATCGAGCCGGCCCGCCGCCAGGCATTCGGCCAGGGTCTGGACGTCGGCGATGCGGCGCGTGATCAGGTCGGCGGTATAGAACAGGCCGGTCCGGCGATAGCGGCAGGCCACGGGTTGCGGGCCCGGCAAGCCGAGCGAGGCGATGACGCCCAGCAGCCGAAACTCGGCGAACGCGCGCGTGCGCTCGGCACCCGTCCAGAGATAACGATCACCCATCAGGATCGCCACCCGGCCACCGCGCCGGTAGTGGCGCAACACGCATTCGCCCGCTGGCGTGTCGATGATGGAAACACCACCGCGACCGCCGCCCGCCTGGCGCAAGGCACCACGTTGCCGCCACGCATCGGGCTCGAACCAGTCGTTGTCGACTTGTGGTGACACCGCAGCGTCGAACAGAATCGCCCCAGCGGCGTCTTCGCGGATTCGCTCCTGCATCGCCACCCCCTTATCGACGCGCGCCCTGCCCCAAGTCCTGCGATTCTAGCCCAATGTCCCAGCCTTCCTCGATCTGCCTGCTGCGCACTTCCGCCATCGGCGACGTCACCCACGTGGTGCCGCTGGTGCGTACCCTGCAGGAAGCCTGGCCAGGGACCGAGCTGACCTGGATCGTGGGAAAGCTGGAACGCCGCCTGGTTGGCGACCTGCCGGGAGTGAAATTCCTCACCTTCGACAAGGGCGCCGGTTTCGCCGGCATGCGCGCGGTGGGCGCGGCCTTGCGCGGCCAACGCTTCGATGCCCTGCTGCAGATGCAGGTGGCGCTGCGCTCCAACATGCTGAGCCTGTTCGTCAAGGCACGCCAGCGCATCGGCTATGACCACGCGCGCGCGAAGGACGGCCACGGCCTGGTGATCAATGAGCGCATCCCGGCACGCACGGGCGAGCACGTCCTCGACGCCCTCGGCAGTTTCTGCGAACCGCTGGGACTGCGGCAGACCCAGGTGCGCTGGGATATCCCGATTCCCGACGAGGCCCATGCCTGGGCCGCAGGACAACTGCCGGGCGACCAGCCCACCCTGCTGGTCAGCCCCACCTCCAGCCACGTGCTGCGCAACTGGCGTCCCGAACGCTACGCAGCGGTGATGGACCATGCCAGCGCCCGCGGCTGGCGCGTCGTGCTGGTGGGCGGTCCGTCACCGCTCGAACGCACCATGGCCGATGCCGTGCTGGGCGCGTGCCGGCGGGCGCCGCTCGACCTAACCGGCAAGGACACGCTCAAGCAGCTGATGGCCATGCTGGCACGCGCCCCCATGCTGCTGACGCCCGACTCGGGCCCCATGCACATGGGCAATACCGTGGGCTGCAAGGTGCTCGGCCTGCACGCGGCCAGCAACCCCGACCGTTCCGGCCCCTACTCGGACCGTCGCTGGTGCGTCGACAAATACGACGAAGCCTCGCGCAAATACTTCGGCAAGCCAGCCAGCGAGATTGCCTGGGGCAGCAAGATCGAAAAGCCCGGCGTGATGGACCTGATCGGCGTGGACGAGGTGATCGACCGCTTCGAGGCCTGCGCGGCCTTCCTGCAACTGGCCTGAGCGATCCAGCCGGGCAACCGGTGTCCGCCACCAGCTCATCCCGGCCTTCGCCGGGATGACCTGCACGGCGCCGCTCAGGGCGCGCGGTAATCCTGGTACGACTTCTCTTCCACCAGCTGCGAGCCCAGCTTGAGATTGATCTCGCGCTTGACGGCCGCACGCTCGTCGTTGCGGAAATAGACCGCGCGGGCCAGCTCGATGAACTCCGCGTCGAAGGCCTGCGCCTTTTCCTTCAGGCGGATGCGGTCCTCGATATCCCACAGCGCCTCATTGACGGCCAGCAGGCGTCCGCGCTCGTCCGCGATATCGGTATGCGAGGCCGGATGGGCGGCCCAGGTGGCATTGAGCAGGTCCAGCTCGGTCCGCACATTGGCCAGCTTGGCGGGGTCGGCGATCTGCTTGGACTTGATCTCCAGGATGGTGATCTTGTCGATCAGCTCGCCATAGGAAACCGGGACTTGGATAAGGCTCATGGAAACTCCAAAGGGCTCGGCTGACGCGCCGTGATGGATTTATCACGACATCCCGCCAGTAATTCGTACATGATAATCGGTGTCTTGTCCGATGGTTCAGTCTGCCTCATTAGACTGATGCCAACTGACGCCACACCCGACCCCGAGGAGAGAGTTCATGCTACCCCCCCGTTTTATCGTGTTGCCCCTGGCCGCCCTGCTGGCCGTCGCTTCGTTTGGCGCCAACGCCGAGCAGGCCCGCAGCAACGGCAACGTGCTGGTCCGCAACGATGGCATCTTCATCCGCTGCGACCAGTGCGGCACGGTGGAATCGATCGACCAGAACATCACCCAGGGCAGTGACCACAGCATGGCCGGCACCATCATCGGCGGCATCGCCGGCGGCGTGCTGGGCAACCAGGTCGGCAAGGGCAAGGGCAACACCCTCGCCACCGTGGCCGGTGCCGTCGGCGGCGGCTACGCGGGCAACCGCATCGGCGCGAACAGCGGCGCCGGCAAGCAGAGCTTCTCGCTGCGCATCCGCATGGGCAATGGCGCGTCCAGCAATGTCCAGGTGGCGGACGCCAGCGCGATTCGCGTGGGCGACCTGGTGCAGATCGATCCGAACGGCAACATCACCCGCATCCAGTAATCGGGTAGGCGTCGCCGCGAACGAGCCGGCCCTCGCGGGCCGGCTTTTTCATGGGCGATCAACCGGCGCGAGGGGCTGCCAGCCGGGCCGCCAGATCGTCATGAAACGCAGGCGGCAACATCGCGCGCACCGGCACGGCCCACCAGTGCGCCTGGGCGAAAGGACGGCATTTCACCGCGTCTTTCTCGGTCATCAGCACCGGCTTGCCGTCCGCAAACGCGAGGTCGCCCGCCACGAAGGCGTGATGGTCGGGAAACGCATGCTCGATCACGCCCATGCCCAGTGCCCGCAGGCTGGCAAAGAAACGCTGGGGGTGACCGATGGCCGCCACCGCATGCACCGTCTGTCCCGCGAATTCGAACAGCGGCCGCGTGTGGTCGTCGACCAGGGCCCGCGCCAGGCCACCCTGCAACTGCATGGGCACGTCGCCGGGCGCAACCACACCGCCGTTGCAGATGCGGAAATCCACCTGCTGCAAGCGCGACATCGGCTCCCGCAGCGGGCCCGCAGGCAGCAGGCGACCGTTGCCGAACCGGCGCACGCCGTCGATCACGCAAATCTCCACGTCCCGCGCCAGCGCGTAATGCTGCAGGCCGTCATCGGCGATCACCACGTCGCAGCCGGCCGCGACCAGCAGGCGGGCCGCCGCCGGACGATCACGCCCCACCGCCACGGCCACGCCGCTGGCGCGGATCAGGCACGGTTCGTCGCCGACCATCGCCGGATCCGGCGCGGCGCCCAGCAACAGCGGCTCCTTCTGCTTGCCGCCATAGCCCCGGCTCACCACGCCCGGTGTGTGGCCGCGGCGGCGCAAGGCGTCTGCCACGGCAATGGTCACCGGCGTCTTGCCCGTGCCGCCCACGCTGAGATTGCCGATGACCACGACGGGCACGGGCAGCCGCACGCGGCGCAGCACGCCCACTCGATACAGGCCGCGCCGCAGGCGGATCGCCGCGCCGTAAAGCGCCGCCAGCGGATGCGTCCACCAGGGCACCCGTCCGATGCCATACCAGGCCGATTCGAGTCGTTCGGCCAGCGCCATGCCCGACTCCTCAGTCGCCACTCTGGCCATGGAACTGCATGCGATGCAGCGCCGCGTAGTGGCCATCGAAGGCCAGTAGTTCGTCGTGCGTGCCACGTTCCACGATGCGCCCCTGCTCCATCACGGCGATCTGGTCGGCGTGCTCGATGGTGGACAGGCGATGCGCGATCACCAGCGTGGTGCGATCGCGCATCAGGTGCTGCAGTGCCTGCTGGATCAGCCGCTCCGATTCGGTATCCAGCGCACTGGTCGCCTCGTCCAGCACCAGGATCGGCGCATTCTTCAGGATTGCGCGGGCAATCGCCAGGCGCTGGCGCTGCCCGCCGGACAGCAGGTTGCCGCCCTGCCCGATCGGGCTGTGGATGCCCTGCGGCATGCGCTGGATGAACTCCATCGCGTTCGCGGCTTCCGCGGCGGCCACGATGTCGGCCTCGCTGGCGCCGGCCAGCTCGCCATAGGCGATGTTCTCGGCCACGGTGCCGTCGAACAGCACCACGCTCTGTCCGACCCAGGCAATCTGCCGGCGCAACGATGGCAGGGTGAACGTTTCATAGTCGGCGCCGTCCAGCAGGATGCGACCACCGCTCGGCGCGTTGAAGCGCGGCAACAAGCTGACCAGGCTGCTCTTGCCGCTGCCCGAACGCCCCACCAGCGCGGTGACCGTGCCCGGGGCGCAATACAGGTCGACACCGCGCAATGCTTCGAAAGCGTTGCGCGAATAGACCAGCCGCACGTCCTCGAAGCGGATGTCGCCCCTGGCCCGCTCGAGCACCCGCGTGCCGGTGTCGACTTCGGGCGGCAGGTCGATGATCTCGAACAGGTTCTCGGCCGCGGAAATGCCGCTCTGGATGTTCGACTGGATGTTGGCCAGGCGCTTGAGCGACGGCATCATGCCGCCCATCGCCGTCAGCACGGCGATGAACACACCGGCGGAAATCTTGTCGATCTCGCCCGGCCGGGTCGCCAGGAACACCATCACGGCCAGCGCGAGCGCTGCCACCGTCTGGATCGCTGAACTGGACGATGCATTGGTCGCGGCGACCTTCAGGTTGAGGCGACGCGTGCGATTGGTGACATCGTCGAAACGCGACGCGGCGGACTGCTGGCCGCCGTAAATGCGAATTTCGCGGTTGGCCTCGACCGATTCTTCCACGGCGCCCGTCACCGAACCCATCATGCCCTGGATACGTCGGCTGATGGAGCGATAGCGACGGCTGACCACCGAGGCGATCAGCATGATCAGCGGCACCATGATGAACAGCACCATGGTCAGGTAGGCGCTGGTGCTGACCATGACGTACAGCATGCCGAGCACGGTGATGCCCTCGGTCACCACGACCTTAACCGCATCGGTGGAGGCCGATGCGACCTGCTCGCTGGTATAGGTGATGCGCGACACCTGGTGACCGGAGTGCTCTTCACCGAAAAAGGTCGCGGGCAGGCGCAGGTAGGAGGCGAACACGTCGCGCTGGAGCGACTGCACGACGTTGCGGCCGACGTAGGAGACCCCGTAGCTGCTCAGGAAGGTGCCGATGCCGCGCACGAGGAAGATCAGGATGATCCAGATCGGCATCCAGAAGATCAGGACCTGGTCCTTCTCCGCGAACAGCTTGTCGATCATCGGCACCAGCAGCTTGGTGAACACCGCCAGGCCGCCGCCATCGATGATCATGCCGACGATGGCGATCACGCCTACGATCCAGAAACGCGCGGTGTACCCCAGCAGGCGCCGGTAGATCTGGCGCGTGTGTGCGTCCCAGATCGCGACCTTGTTGCCGCTCATTGGCCCTTGTCCGCCTGGGCCGGCGTCGTGGCGATGGAAAGGCGGGTAAAGCCAAGCTGGCCCAGGGCGTCCATGGCCACCACCACGTTCTGGTGCGAGGTCATCGCATCGGCGCGGATGGTTACCTGGCGCTCGCGATCGTCGCCGGCTGCATTGGCGATGGCCTGCTTGAGCGGCTCGACGCCTTCACCGAGGACTTCATCGCTGCCCACGTAGTAGTGCCCGTCGCGGTCCACCACCACGGTGAGCGCGGGCGCCTGCATGTCGCGCTCCTCGGCGCTGGCCTTGGGCAGCGTCACCTGCATCCGCGAATGCTGGATGAAGGTGGTGGTGAGCACGAAGAACATCAGCAAGGTGAGCAGCACGTCGATCAGGGAGATCACGTTGATCTCGAAATCGTCGTGCCGACGATCATTACCGATACGCATGCGTCAGCTCGCGCTCGACTCGGTGGCGGCACGGCCGGTGACGCGCGGCCGCTGCGGCGCAGTCGGCTGGCTGAAGGTCAGCTCGTCCAGCAGGCTGGTGGCTTCCCTTTCCATGTCGACGCAGTAACCGGCCACCTTGGAGCGGAAGTAGCGGTGCAGCACGTAAGCCGGGATCGCCACCACCAGGCCGGTGGCGGTGCAGATCAGTGCCTCGCCGATGCCGCCGGCCATCTTCATCGGATCGCCCACGCCGCCCTTCATGACGTCCATGAACATGCGGATCAGGCCGATGACCGTGCCCAGCAGGCCGAGCAGTGGGCCGATCAGTGCGACGGTGCCGAGCGTATTGAGGTAACGCTCCATGCGGTGCACGACGTGGCGACCGGTGTCCTCGATGCGCTCCTTGATCAGCTCGCGCGGACGGTTGCGCACCGCCAGCGCCGAAGCCAGCAGCTCGCCCAGCGGCGAACCGTGGGCAAGCGCGGAGAGGTGATTGGCGTCGAGCTGGCCGGAACGGGCCCAGTTGCGCACTTCATCGCCCAGCCCGGGCGGCAGCACCGAGCGGCGACGCAAGGTCCAGCAACGCTCCAGCACGATCGCCAGGGCGACCGCAGAACAAATCAGGATGGGCAACATCGCCCAGCCACCAGCCATCAGGATTTCCAGCACAACGACTCCGCGCCACTCGATTGGTTAGGAAGGGCGCATCATAACAGTCTCGTCCGGCCGTTCCGCGGCACCGGTGGCAGTTGTGAAATGCCTCGCGCATGCCCGCGACGGCGCCGCCCGTTCATCGGGCCGGACCCGCCGAAACTCATTCGCGCCAGTAGCGAGACTGCCGCCGGCGCCAGGTCGCGGCCACATAGGGTGCCCGGTCCGGGGGAGCGTTGATCTGGACCGCGCCGGCGGTCGCCGTATTCAACCAGGGCACGCCGGCTGCCTCGTAGCGCTGCATGACGGCAGCGTTCGGGTGGTGGAAGCGATTGCGCCAACCAGCCGACACCAGGGCCTGCACGGGCGAGACGGCCTGCAGGAAGGCGGCGCTGGACGAGGTCCGGCTGCCATGATGCGGGACCGCCAGCACCAGCGGCGGTCCCGCTGGAATCGCCGCGGCCACCTTCGGCTCGACCGCGGCGGTGATGTCGCCCGTCAGCAGCGCCCGGCCGCCGCTCCCCTCCACCAGCAGGACGCAGGAACGGTCATTCGCGGGTCCGCCCGCCGCGCCGGAGGGCAACACGCGCAGGGTGACGCCGTCCCATTGCCACGCGCTCCCCGGCACACAATCGCCCATCGCGATGGGCAGCCGTTCAGGCTCGCCCGACACGCGCTCCGCCGCGGGAAATGCCGCGGCCACGGCGGGAATGCCCCCCGCATGATCGTTGTCGGCATGGCTGGCGACCAGCAGGTCCACGTGCCCGATGCCGAGCGCGTGCAGTGAGGGCAGCACCGCCGCCTCACCCAGGTCGAAGTCCGAGGGGTAGCGGGCGCCGGCGTCGTACACCAGCACATGCTGCCGGGTGCGCACGACCATCGACAGACCCTGCCCCACGTCCAGCATCCACAGCTGGAATCCGCCCGCCGCGGGCAGGTCCAGCCCGGGCCGCAACAGCGGCAGGAACAGCAGGGCCCCCAGCCAGCGCAGCGGCAGGCCACGCGGCGCGAAAACCCACAGCGCGCCCAGCGTGGCGAACAGCAACGCCCACCAGCTGACTTCGGGCAGATACCAGTGGGCGCCGGGCCAGGTCGCCATCCATTCGAGCAACCACCATTGGGCATGGGCCAGCCACGCAGCGCACCACAACACCGGCTGCGCCAGCGGGGGACACAGGCCCAGCAGGATCATGCCTACCAGGGTGACGGGCACGATGACGAAGCTGACGAAGGGCACCGCGATCAGGTTGGATAGCGCGCCCACCAGCGACGATTCGCCGAAGAACCACATGGTGAGCGGCAACAGCGAAAGCGTCATGACCAGCTGTCCGGCCGATAACTCGTGCAGGAAGCCACGCAGCCCCTTGCCGCGCCCGTTCATGCAGATCATGAGGAAGGCCACGCCGATGAACGACAGCCAGAATCCTGCCGCCAACACCGACAAGGGATCGACCAGCAACACCGCGATGAGCGCCAGCGCGAGGGTCTGGGGTCCGTCCGGATGGCGGCGCGAACAACGCGCCAGGGCCAACACGCTGATCATCAGCAAGCTGCGCACGGTCGGCAGGCCAAAGCCCGCCAGCGCACTGTAGACACCGGCCGCCAGCATGGCCGCCATGGCCTGGGCCTGCGGCCTGGGCAGGCGCAGGCCCAGCCGCGGCAACAACAGGTAGCCAAGCCGGACCAGCCAGATGCCGAACAGCCCGGCCACACCCACGTGGAAGCCCGAAATGGCGATCAGGTGCGGAATGCCGTTGGCCCGGGCCACCTCCCAATCGTGCTGGCTGAGCCCGCGCGTGTCGCCCACCGAGAATGCCTGCAGCAAGGCGACGTCGTGCGCATCGTCCACGCGGGTGGCGATGCCGTGGCTGATCGCATGGCGGACGGCGTTGATGCAAAAGCCCGCCCCGGCAAGCTGCACGTTGCCCGGATCGTCGCGCACATAGCCCACCGCCACGATGTTGCGCTCAAGCGCGCTGCGCTCGCTGTCGGTGCCACCGGGATTGAGCAGTCCCCGCGGACGCTTGAGCCGCAGGGTGAATTGCCAGCGGCTGCATGGCGCAACGTCGGCTGCCCCGCGGTACCAGTTGACCCGCACCCTTCCTGCCAATGGCAACGCTGTCCCGCCGAGCGAGGCGTGCTCGACGCGCAGCAGGAAGCCGGTGGCGTCGCTGCGCACCAGGGGCAGGTCGGCCACCTGCCCGACCACCGTGACATCCTGCCCCTCCTGGTCGCGCGGCAGGCGCGCGTCCATGGCCGTGCCGCCACGCCAGCAGGCCCAGGCGACACCAAGGAGGCACCATGCGAGGGCACGGCCGTAACGTCCCAGGCGAAACACCACCAGCGCCGCGACGGCCAGCAGGCCGCAGGCCCATGCGGGCGGCAGGCGCAGCAGCCACTGCACGACCAGTACGCCAAGCAGCAGCATGACGGCAGGTACCAGCGCCCCGTCCCTGCGCACCCTCCGTCCCCTGCTCGCCCGAAAGCAGCAGGTTAGTGTCTACGCAGGGATGGCGCGGCCGAAAAACCTGTAGGCGCCGGCAGCCAGGGCCGGCGCCGGCGATCAGGCGTGGACCTTGTCGACCAGGCTGCCGTTGTGCAGTTCGAGCGTGCGATCCATGCGCGCGGCCAGGCGGTTGTCATGCGTGACCAGGATGAAGCTGGTGCCGATCTCGCGATTGAGTTCGAGCATCAGGTCATACACCTGCGCGGCATTGCCCTCGTCGAGATTGCCGGTGGGCTCGTCGCCCAGCACCACGGCCGGCCGCGTCACCAGGGCGCGGGCCACCGCGCAGCGCTGGCGCTCACCGCCGGACAGCTCGCCGGGCTTGTGATGCGTGCGCCTGCCGAGGCCCACGCGACCGAGCAGGGCCGTGGCCTGGCGCTCTGCCTCGGCGATGCCGGTGCCGCGGATCAGCAACGGCATGCACACGTTTTCCAGCGCAGTGAACTCGGGCAGCAGGTGGTGGAACTGATAGATGAAGCCCATCGAACGGTTGCGGACCCGGCCACGATCGGCGTCGGACAGGCTGGAGAGATTCTGCCCTTCCACCTCCACCTCGCCGCGCGTGAGCGTATCGAGGCCGCCGATGATGTGCAGCAAGGTGCTCTTGCCCGAACCGGACGCGCCCACGATGGCCAGCGTCTCGCCACGCCTCAGCGTGAAACTGACATCGGCCAGCACGTCCGTCCTGAGGTCGCCTTCCTCGTAGGTCTTGGCGATGTGGCTGGCGCGAAGAACGATGTTGTTGGTGGCATTCATGGGTTTACTCATAGCGCAGCGCCTGCGCCGGCTGCGTGCGCGATGCGCGCCACGCGGGATAGAGGGTCGCCAGCAGCGCGAACAGGAAGGTGACCAGCGCCACCCAGCCAACGTCGCTGGCCAGCAGCTTGCTGGGCAACTCGCTGATGTAATAGACGTCCGGCGACAGGAAGGTCACGCCGCTGACATGCTCGATCCATTTCACGATGCCGGGCAGCTTCCACGACAGCAGCGAGCCCAGGCCCACGCCAAAGCCGATGCCGACGAAGCCGACGAGCACGCCCTGCACCATGAACATGCCCATGATGCTGCGCGGTGTGGAGCCCAGCGTGCGCAGGATGGCGATGTCGGCCTGCTTGTCGGTCACCAGCATCATCAGCATCGAGATGAGGTTGATCACCGCGACCAGGATGATCAGCGAGAGGATGATGAACATGACTTTCTTCTCCATCGAGATGGCGGAGAAGAAATTCGCGTGGCTGTCCATCCATGTATCCACGCGGTAGACCTGTCCCAGCTGGTCGGCCAGGTCGTGCGCGACGGAGCGGGCATTGAACATGTCGTCCAGGCGCAGGCGTATGCCGGTCGGCCCATCAAGGCCGTTGAGGCGCGCGGCATCGCTCATGTTGACCAGGGCGAGGCCCGAGTCGAACTCCTGCATGCCCATCTCGAACACGCCAACCACCTTGAAACCGCGCAGGTTCGGCACGCTGCCGGTGATCGGCGAGGAATGAAAGGCCGGCACCGCCATGATGACTTTGTCGCCCACGGCCACACCCAGCGTCATCGCCAGCTCGCGCCCCAGCACGACGTTCCAGCTGCCTGGCGTCAGGTCACTCAGCTGACCTTCGACCATGTGCTGGCCGAGGTCCGAGACCTTGGGCTCCTGCGCGGGCTCGATGCCGCGAACGACGGCGCCACTGGGCCGGCGGGCCTGCAGGAAGGCCTCGGTCTCCACATAAGGCGCCGCACCCTTCACGTGCGGATTGGCCTGCGCGATCTTCACCGCGCGCGGCCAGTCCTGCACGCTCTGGCCAGGCATGCCCGAGACGGTGGCGTGGGAGATGGCGCCGAGAATGCGCGAACGCAGCTCGTCGTCGAAGCCGTTCATCACCGACATCACCGTGATCAGTGCGGTGACGCTGATGGCGATGCAGACGATGGAAACGGTGGAAATGAAGGAAATGAACTGATTGCGACGCTTGGCACGCGTGTAACGCAGGCCGATGAAAAGCTCGAGCGGTCGGAACATGGACGGTTCGCTTATGGGATTCGAAGGGGCGGGCCGCCCGCTGGTTGCCGATTATGGCCTGATAAGCGGGTCAAACCGTAGGACCGCGTGACCGCGCAAGAGTGCCCCGGTCCGAAGACGCCGGCAGGGTCTCGCCGGAATCAAGGGTCGCCAGGCGCATCCGCAGGCGCCGCCTGATGTCCGCGTCGCTGTTGTCCGGTGCCAGCAGCAGCGACACGTTCTTGCGTCCGGCGACCTGAAGATGCAGCCAGACGGCGGCCTCACCCGCGACGCGGAACGATCGCAGCACCGCCGGCAGGTCCTCGCCCGTCGCCATGCGCAGACTCCATCCGCCATCGTGGGCCCAGCCCGCCGCCCTGACCTTCGGGCGGGTGGAAGTTGCGATCGCGCGCCATGTCGCCCATGCCGTGGCTCCCACCAGCGCGGCTTTCAGCCACGAGGGGATCGCGCTCAACAGCACGGCCAGCACCGCCAGCAGCGAGACGAACAGCAGCATGCGCGCGAGCCAGCGCGACGGTCGGCATTCAAAGCCGATGGCGGGAGCGGATGTCATCGATGATCGCCTGCCAGTCCGCCCTCGGCGCCCTTGCGTGGCCCATCACCCAGTCCCACAGGTCCGGGTCCTGCACGTCCAGCAGCTCATCGAAAGCCTGGCGCCTTGCCTCGTCGGCATCGACGAAGCGCTCATCCAGCCAGCCGCCGAACAGGGCATCGAGCTCGCGCGTACCACGGCGCGTGCGCCAGCGCAGGCGTTTGATGCGGGCTTCGTCCATAAAAAGCGGTGCGCCTCCTACTGATTGCCTCCTCTCCCCGGAGGGGAGAGGATGGAGGTGAGGGGCCAATCTTGCCTCAGTTTGGCAAGTGGAAGCTCTTTCGCAAGTACCCGCCCCTCACCCTACCCTCTCCCCAGGGGGAGAGGGAACAAGAGCATCAGGTCCGACGCTCGACGATCAGCTTCTTGATCTCCGCAATCGCCTTGGCCGGGTTCAGGCCCTTCGGGCAGGTACGCGCGCAGTTCATGATGGTGTGGCAGCGATACAGCTTGAACGGATCTTCCAGATCGTCCAGGCGGGCACCGGTGTCCTCGTCACGGCTGTCGACGATCCAGCGATAGGCCTGCAGCAGGATGGCAGGGCCGAGGTAGCGGTCGCCGTTCCACCAGTAGCTCGGGCAGCTGGTCGAGCAACAGGCGCACAGGATGCACTCGTAGAGACCGTCGAGCTTCTTGCGGTCCTCCGGCGACTGCAGGCGCTCCTTGTCGGCCGGCGCCGGGCTCTGCGTGCGCAGCCACGGCTTGATCGAGGCGAACTGTGCGTAGAAATGCGTGAGGTCGGGCACCAGGTCCTTCACCACCGGCATGTGCGGCAGCGGATAGATCTTCACGTCGCCCGAGGCGCAATCCTCGATGGCCTTGGTGCAGGCCAGCGTGTTGGTGCCGTCGATGTTCATGGCGCATGAACCGCAGATGCCTTCGCGGCACGAACGGCGCAGGGTCAGCGTCGAGTCGATCTCGTTCTTGATCTTCAGCAGGGCGTCCAGAACCATCGGACCGCACGCCGCCAGGTCGACTTCGTAAGTGTCGATGTGCGGGTTCTGGCCGTCGTCCGGGCTCCAGCGATAGACGCGGAACGTGCGCGGCTTCTTGGCGTCCTTGGCCGGGTAGTGCTTGCCGGGCTGGACCTTGGAATTCTTGGGTAGCGAAAACTCTGCCACGTTTGCCTCACTTAAATTCGTGCTTGCCGTAACAGCTCGTCTTGCGAGCGCCGGTACAACGATCGGGGAACCGCCAGGATTCCCCGCTTGCGATCAGTAAACGCGCTTCTTCGGCGGCACCACTTCGACGTCGCTCGTCATGGTGTACATGTGCACCGGACGGAAGTCGAAGTTGGTCTTCCCGTTCTCGTCGACCGCCACCAGCGTGTGCTTCTGCCAGTTCGCGTCGTCACGGTCCGGGAAGTCCTCGCGTGCATGCCCGCCACGGCTCTCGTGACGCTGCTCGGCCGAGTACATGGTCGCCACCGCCTGGTCGAGCAGGTTGGCCAGCTCCAGCGTCTCGATGAGGTCGGAGTTCCACACCAGCGAATGGTCGCTGACGCCCACGTCCCTGAACGAGTCACGGACCCTGGAGATCTTCTCGCAACCTTCCTTCAGCGATTCGCCGGTACGGAACACGGCGGCGTCGGACTGCATGATTCGCTGCATTTCGGCGCGGATCTTCGCGGTCGGCTGGCTACCCTTGGCATGGCGCAAGCCATCGAAGCGGGCGAGCGCCTTGTCCAGCACGCTGGCCGGCAGGTCCTTGTGCGCTATGTTCGGCTTGATGATCTCGGCGCAACGGTGCGCCACTGCGCGGCCGAACACGACCAGATCGAGCAGTGAGTTTGAGCCAAGGCGGTTGGCGCCGTGCACCGACACACAGGCCGCCTCGCCGATGGCGAACAGGCCCGGCACCACCGCGTCGACGTTGTCACCCTTCTTCTGTACCACTTCGCCGTGATAGTTGGTGGGGATGCCGCCCATGTTGTAGTGCACGGTCGGAATGACCGGGATCGGCTCCTTGGTCACGTCCACGCCGGCGAAGATGCGCGCCGACTCGGCGATGCCCGGCAGGCGCTCGTGGATCACGTCGGCGCCCAGGTGCATCAGGTTGATGTGGATGTGGTCCTTGTGCTCGCCGACGCCGCGGCCTTCGCGGATCTCCATCGTCATGGCGCGGCTGACCACGTCACGCGAGGCAAGGTCCTTGGCGTGCGGCGCATAGCGTTCCATGAAGCGCTCGCCGTTGGAGTTGGTGAGGAAACCACCCTCGCCACGTACGCCTTCGGTGATCAGGCAGCCCGAACCGTAGATGCCGGTCGGGTGGAACTGCACGAACTCCATGTCCTGCAGCGCGAGGCCCGCGCGCAGCACCATGCCGCCACCGTCGCCGGTGCAGGTGTGCGCCGAGGTGGCGCTGAAGTACGCGCGGCCGTAGCCGCCGGTGGCCAGCACCACGGCATGGCCGCGGAAGAAATGCAGGGTACCTTCGTTCATGTCCAGCGCGAGCACGCCGCGGCACACACCTTCTTCGTCGAAGATGAGGTCGATGGCGAAGTACTCGATGAAGAACGTGGCGTCATGCGCCAGCGCCTGCTGGTACAGCGTATGCAGGATGGCGTGGCCGGTACGGTCGGCCGCGGCGCAGGTGCGCTGGGCGGTGCCCTGGCCGTAGTGGGTGGTCATGCCGCCGAACGGACGCTGGTAGATCTTGCCTTCCTCGGTACGCGAGAACGGCACGCCGTAGTGTTCCAGCTCGATGATGGCCGGAATCGCCTCGCGGCACATGTACTCGATCGCGTCCTGGTCGCCGAGCCAGTCCGAACCCTTGATCGTGTCGTAGAAATGGAAGCGCCAGTCGTCCTCGCCCATGTTGCCCAGCGCGGCGGAAATGCCGCCCTGCGCCGCCACGGTGTGCGAGCGGGTCGGGAACACCTTGGTGATGCACGCGGCCTTGAGGCCCTTCTCGGCCAGGCCGAAGGTGGCGCGCAGGCCCGCGCCACCGGCGCCGACCACGATCACGTCGTACTTATGTTGTTGGATCTTGTAGCTTTCCATCGAATCAGGCTCCCAGCGCCACACGCAGCACGGCCATCAGCGTCGCCAATGTGCCCAACACGGCAATGAACTTCACCAGCAGCAGGAGGGCGACCTCCTTCCAGCGGGTATGCACGTAATCCTCGATCACGATCTGCAGGCCAAGCACCGCGTGCCAGCACACGGTCAGCACGAAGGCCACCAGCAGCACGGCATTCCACGGCCTTGCGACGATGCCGCGCGCGGTGGCGTAGTCGGCATGCAGGGCGCCCAGTACCGTCACCACGAACCACACGGCGAGGAACACCAGGGCCGCGGCGGTGACGCGCTGCGTCCACCAGTGGCCGACGCCCGACTGCGCCGACCCCAGGCCGCGGGCGCGCTTGAGCGGGTTGCGAAGGTCCTTGACGCTGCTCATGCCGCACCTCCGGAGGTCAGCACATAGGCCCAGACCACGAGGGTAAGCACGATGCTGACGATGATCGACAGCCAGCTGGAACGCACGAACTGGGGAATGGCATAACCCATGCCGCCGTCCTGGAACAGGTGCCGGATGCCGTTGCACAGGTGGTAGAACAGTGCCCAGCTCCAGCCGAACAGCAGGATCAGTCCGATCGGGCTGCCGATGCAGGTCTTGAACTGGTTGTAGCTGTCCTCGCCGCTGGCGAGGGAGAACACGCCCCACAGGACAAGCAGCGTGCCGACGGCCAGCGCGATGCCGGTGGCGCGATGCAGGATGGACGTGGCCATCTGCACTTGCCACTTATATATGTCCAGATGCGGGGAGAGCGGTCGTTGCGTGTCTGCCATGGCGGCTATCCTGGGTGGAATCGCTGATGCCCTTTGCCGCCCTTCCTGTACCCCACGGCGCCGACGCATGGCCGGCGCAGCGGATCAGAAGTCGATACAGCGTCCGTTCTTTTCCCAATCGCCGTAGCGAGTGGGATCCGGCGCCGGTCGCTCCACCGAAGCCTTCTCCGTTGCCGGAACTTTAGGCACGGTCACTTGCTCCGCAGGAACGGAAGCCGGCTTGGACTCTGGTTGGGAGGACGTATCGGACATGGTATGTGAAAGCCGTGAAAGCGTAATACTTGCGTAAATTCAGCACAACCTTGACGACCGGCCCAACGTCTGCCAGCCACTCCGGCACACTTGAGTCACGGATACCCCGCCCCTACTTCGCCCTGCGTATGCCGACATCTCACTCCGCACAAACCCTGCTCATCGAAGGTGCCGACGCCATCGCGTTCGCGCAGGCCCAATTCAGCAGCAAGGTCGAGCAGCTCGACGTCGGGCGCTGGCAGTTCAGTGCGTGGCTGGATGCACAGGGACGCGTACGCGCGCTGTTCCACCTTGCACGCATCGACGACGAGGTACTCCTGCTGCTCCTGCGCGGCGGCGAGGCCGAACCCATGGCAGAGGCACTCCGCCGTTTCGTGTTTCGCTCGCGAGTGAAACTTGCCGCGAACGAACCACGCGCCCTGGGCACCGGTCCCGCACGCGAGACTTACGCCGTGCATCGTGAAGGTGATGCCTACATCCTCGGCTGCGGTGAACACAGCCTCGTCATTGGCGCTGCACGCAGCGACAACACATGGCGGCTGCCGCAGGTTCGCGCGGGCTGGCCGTGGCTGCCCGACAGTGCGCTCCAACAGTGCCTTCCTCCCGCGCTGTCGCTGCATCGTTTGCAGGCCGTTGCGGTGGACAAGGGTTGCTATCCGGGCCAGGAAATCGTCGCGCGACTGCATTATCGCGGAGGTCACAAGCGGCATATGCATTGCGTCGTATTGTCGCAACCCTTGCCCGGGGGCACCGTGCTGCGCCATGGCGACAAGGAGGTTGCGCAACTGCTCGATGTGGCGTCCGACGCACAGCGCATCGAGGCACTCGCAATCATTGGTGATGACGTCGCTTCACAGTTCAAAGACGGCACGTTGACTGCAGTCGATGGCGACATGACGATGCTCGTTGAAGAAAGCTGGCCCGCCTGACGATTCGCATGCGCAAGGATTCGCGACACGGTCACGCCAACGTGAGCGCGACGTGAATCTGAATGGTCAGGCACTTGCCAGATGTGAAATGCACCACTAGGCTCCGCCGACGAATTGAATGACGCCCCCCAGCCCACGGGTGTCGATATACGCGACGAACCGGAAGGGTCCGGATCAGCGCGACCCGACAGCGATGTCGGAGTACATGCCGCCCATGGCGCGGATGAAGTTGCAGGCAACGAGGTCGTTAGTACCCGAGCAATGCCTTTGCAGCACAACAAGCAGAACAATCGAGAGTGGCACCGGATCAGCCGCTCGACTGGCCACAATCCCGTGGCAAACCGCCTGAACACAAGTTTCGGTTCGGCGTGATCAATCCAGGTGGAACGGCCTGCCCGCCCGTCCACCGCAACGGCGCAATGAAGCCAGCAGCATCGGCCTCATGCGTACAGCACGTTGGAGGCAGACAATGAAACTTTCCATGCTCTTGTGGCTGGCGTCCGTGCTACCACAACCCCTCGCGGACCAGACCTGCCTGGCCACGACGGTGTATCTCGAGGCACGCAGCGAGTCGACCATCGGCCAGTACGCCGTGGCCGAAGTGGCCCTTCGTCGCCGTGATCGCGGCACCTGGGGCGGCAGTGTCTGCAAGGTCGTGACTTCGCCCCGACAATTCGCGCTGACTACCACGGCGAGCAACTTCGAGGTCACCGACCTCAACTCGTGGACGAAGGCGTGGAAGATCGCCGGCGACTCCATCAACAACTGGAGCCTGCCCAAGGGCGAGCGCACCGTCTACGTGCCACAGGCAGACCACTTTGCCACGCTTGCCGTGTCACCTGCGTGGTCCACGCATCGCATCGTGAAGACCATCGGCGACCACGCCTTCTACGCAGTCAACTGACCGGCCATGGCATGAAAAAAGGCCCTCTTGCGAGGGCCTTTTTATTTGGACGTCCAGACGTCCGGATGGCTACATCCTGTAAACCAGATTGTTGCGGATCTGTACGTAGTCGCCCGGCCTGACCTGCGGGTCCGCCGCCTGCGTCACGGTGGCGTAACGCCCGTCGTCGAGCTTGACCGTGACCTGCCAGACCACATCGGGACTGCTGTTGTTCTTGCCGACCTGGTTGCCGATGGCGCCGCCAGCGACGGCGCCTGCCACCGTGGCAAGGGTCTTGCCGCTGCCTCCGCCGACCTGGTTGCCGAGCAGGCCGCCCGCCACGCCGCCGATGACCATGCCAAGCGGCGACGATTCCTTCTGGGCCTGGATCTGGCGGACATCACTGACCACGCCACATTGCTCGCAACGATTCGAACTGCCGCTGTAGGTCACTTGACGCTGCGGTGGCGTCTCGCACCCGGAAACAAGCGCGACAGCGGAAATCAATCCAACGACAGCCAAATGTCTAAGCAATGTCTGCATGGCGTGAATCCTCAGTGAGCGTCGGAAACGGCTACCACACCTTCCTGTACCTGCAGCCTGTCACCCGGATCGTGATCCATTCGTACAGTACGGGTGACGCCGTTGTACTCGTAACTCACGTCGTAAGCCACGACCTTGTCACCACCATTGCCCTGCACCGTCTCACACTTGCGCTGCGTGGTCTGCGTCGTGGCGTTGCGCTGGTGGTTCGCCTGGATCTCGTGGCCGGCGTAGCCACCGCCCACGGCGCCAGCCACCGTGGCAAGCGTGCGGCCCTTGCCGCCGCCGATCTGGTTGCCCAGCAGGCCGCCTGCGACGGCGCCAATGGCCGTACCGGCGATCTGATGCGTGTCCTGCACCGGCTTGTGCTGGGTCACGACCTCGTCATGGCACACCTGCTGGGGCGCGCTGGCCGCCTCGTGGACCGGCGTCACACTGACCACGCGAGCGTACTTGGCACCGTCCTGGGTGCCCTGCTGGGAGCCCTGCTGTGCCGTGCCGCCCACACCACCGTCGGCATTCGCTTCGCGATTGCAGGCCGACAGACCAAACACAAGTACGGCGCTGAGTCCAAGATTCAGCGCTGAAACGACCAACCTGCTCATAATGCTCTCCTGTCTGGATCGGCGGAGCACCCCGCTTCCGCCTGATTCGATCCGAACGTGCAACCATTGAACCTTTCGATGACTGAATATTCGCTTAGATCGAAGCTGGCCATTTTCCAGAGACAGGAAGCAGTCATCTGTGCTCGAACTCACTGATAGCCACGCCCACGTCGACGACGCCGGTTTCGACCCCGATCGCGACGACGTGTTTGCCCGCGCCAGCAGCCATGGCGTCCGGCACGTCATCGTGCCTGGCGTCGACCGCGCCTCCTGGCCCCGCATCGCGGCCCTTTGTTCCAGCCACCCGCAGGCGCATCCGGCTTACGGCCTGCACCCCATGTTCCTGGCGCAGCATCGCCCCGCCCATGTTGACGACCTCGTCACACATTTGAACGGCCACCACGCCGTGGCCGTGGGGGAGATCGGCCTCGACTTTTTCGTCGAAGGCCTGGACCCCGGCCTGCAGCGCGACTACTTCCAGCGACAGCTCCGCGTCGCGCGGGATTTCGACCTGCCGGTCATCGTGCACGCGCGCCGGGCCATGGACGAAGTCACCTCGACCATGAAGCGCATGGGCGGGCTGCGCGGCGTGGTTCACAGCTTTTCCGGCAGCCTGCAGCAGGCGGAGCGACTGTGGGAGATGGGCTTCCATATCGGCATTGGCGGCCCGGTGACGTATGAGCGCGCCCAGCGCCTTCGCCATATCGTGGCGACCATGCCGATCGAGCGATTGATGCTGGAGACGGACTCCCCCGACCAGCCTGGCGCGGGCCAGCGCGGCCAGCGCAACGAGCCCGCGCACCTCGTCGAAGTGCTTGCCGCCGTCGCACAGCTGCGCGACGAAGGCGAGGCATCCATTGCCGCCACGACCACGGCAAACGCGAAGCGACTATTCCGTATCTGACGCTTGTGGGTCGGCAGATCGCGATGCTAGCCTATTAGTTCACTGGCGAACTATTCTTTAGTGAAATGACCAGACTGCATGAATGCCTCGCGCTCATGGATGCCGGCACCGCCCGCGTGGGCGAAAGCATCCCCGACCTCCCCTTGCCCGAAGTGCGGCTCACGCGCCTGCTGCTGCTGGTGGGAGGCACCTTGCTCACCGAGCTGGAAGCCACGCTCAAGCCCCACGGCCTGAATGACAGCGACTTCCGCACCCTGATGCTGATCTACAGCAGCCCCCAGGGCAGCGCGACGCCCGGCGAACTGTGCGAGTACGCGCAACAAGGCCCCACCAACATGACGCGGATCGCCAACGTGCTGGTGAAGGCGGGGCTTGTCACACGCGCACCGAGCGCCGAAGACCGCCGCCGGGTCCTGCTGAGCATCACGCCGGCCGGCAAGCGCCTCGTGCGCAAGATCCTTCCACCACTGTTTCCCCGCGTGCTGGGTGCATTCGCGTCACTGAGCACCAGCGACAAGCGCACGCTCGACCGCCTGCTGCGGCAGGTCGCACTCAATATCGACACGCTCACTCAATCGGACCGTCGTCCATGACCTCTCGCTTCCTGATACACCGGGGTGTCGGCCGTACCGCGACGCTGGCGGGCGCCATCGCGCTCGCCGTCGCCGGATGCGCCATTCCCGCCCGGCTGGATCACCCGCCCATTCGCGACGATGTACCGCTCGCGGGACTGCAGGTTCCCGCCGGCGCCGGCTGGCCGGAAGCGGAGTGGTGGCGCCAGTACAACGATCCCCAGCTCGACGCGCTGATGACCCAGGCGATGAAGGGCTCTCCCGATCTCGAACAGGCGCGTGCGCGGGTCGATGCCGCCCAGCAGTCGATCCGCATTGCCGCGGCCCAGGCCGGGCTTACCGTCGGCGGAAACGCTCAATTCCAGCGCCAGCGCCTGAGCGAAACCGGGCTGATCCCGCCCAAGTTCCTCGGCTTCACCTGGTACAACCAGGCGGACCTCGGCGTGCAGGCGCAATACGATTTCGACTGGTGGGGCAAGCAGCGCGCCGCGATCGAGGCTGCCGTGGACCAGGCCCACATGGCCGAAGCGCAACACAGCGCAGCGGCACTGAGCATCCAGGGCAGCGTCGCCGACACCTACTTCGGCTGGCTCGCGGACGAGGCGCGCCTTGCCGTTGCGCGCGACGCCGTGGCGAACCAGGAGCAACTGGCACATCTGGCGGGACTGCGCGTGCGCCAGGGCGTGGACCTTCCCGACACGGCGCAGACGGCGACGGCGCAACTGGCCGCGAGCCGCGAACTGCAGGTGGCGCTGGAAGGGTCGGCGAAGATCCGCCTCGCCGCCCTGGCCAGCCTGCTGGGCGTGTCGCCGTCCGAGCTGCCTCCGTTACAGCCCCGTCCCCTGCCCGCCCTGGGCAACGGCCTGCCGGACAACGTGGGCGTGGACCTGATCGCGCGCCGCCCGGATATCGCCGCCAGCCGTTGGCAGGTGGAATCGGCCTTGCGCCAGACCGACGTGGCCCGCGCGGAATTTTTCCCCGACATCAGCATCAGCGCGATGGCGGGCCTGTCCAGCATCGACATGGACAAGTTCCTCAGTGCCGGCAGCCGCGTGTTTGCGCTGGCCCCGGCGCTGCACCTGCCCATTTTCACCAACGGTCTGCTCAAGGCCAATTACGGCGTCAGCAAGGCGCAGCTCGATGCCGCCGTGGCGCAGTACAACAGCACCGTGCTGGGGGCCGCGCGCGACGTCGCCACGCAAAGCCTCACCGCCCAGCAGATCGCCGGACGCCGCACCGAGCAGGCCACCCAGGTGGCCGCCGACCAACGGCTGCTCGCCAGCGCACAGGCGCGCAGCCGCCAGGGTGTTCGCGACATCCGCGAATCGCTGGGCGCCCGGGCGCAACTGCTGCAGCAGCGTGACACCGCCATCAACCTGCAGGCGCAGGCGCTGTCCACCGATATTGCGCTGATCAAGGCGCTGGGCGGCGGTTATCGCGCCGCAGCCCCCGGCCAGGCGTCCAGCGACGCTTCCTCCCCCACCCCACCCACGAACCTTGCCGGAGACGCCGTTCATGAGCGCCACTGATTCCGCTGCCAAACCGCAGGACAATGACAGCGGCATGGCCGCCAAGGATCCGGCCAAGCGCCGTCGCGCGCTGCTGATCGTGGCCTCCATCTTCATTGCGATCGCACTGATCTGGGTGTTGCTGTGGGTGTTCGTGTTCTCCACCCGCGAGAGCACCGACAACGCTTATGTGGGCGGCAACCAGGTGGCGATCTCCGCGCAGGTGCCCGGTACGGTCGTGGCCATCCTCGCCGACGACACGCAGCGCGTGGAAGCCGGACAGGTGCTGGTGAAGCTCGACAACACCGATGCCGACGTTCGCCTGCAGCAGGTCAGCAGTGCGCTCGCGCAGACGGTGCGGCAAGTGCGCCAGCAGACCGAAACGGCCTCCAGCAGCCTGGCCCAGGTCGCCAATGCCCGCGTCGACCTCAAGAAGGCACAGGCGGATCTTGCCCGTCGCCTGCCGCTGATCGCCGAGCAGGCCGAAGCGCCGGAGACCGTGCAGCATCTGCGCGATGCCGTCGAACAGGCGCAGGCCGCGTTGAACGCCGCCCAAGCGCAATCGGCTGCGTCGCATGCCTCGGTCGAGGGCACCGATGTCGCCAACAACCCGGCGGTCATGCAGGCCCGCGCCAACTTCCGCGCGGCGTGGGTTGCCGCGCAGCGCAACGCGATCTATGCGCCGGTCACCGGCTACGTTGCCCAGCGCAGCGTGCAGGTAGGCAACAGCGTGCAGGCGGGCCAGCAGCTGATGACGGTGGTGCCCCTGCACAACCTGTGGGTGGATGCGAACTTCAAGGAAAACCAGCTGCGCCACATTCGCGTCGGCCAGCCGGTGAAGATCGAAACCGATGTCTACGGCGGCAGCGTCGAGTACCACGGCAAGGTGGCCGGACTGGGTGCCGGCACCGGCAGCGTGTTCTCGCTGCTGCCGGCCCAGAACGCCACCGGCAACTGGATCAAGGTCGTGCAGCGCGTACCGGTTCGCATTGCCCTGGATGACAAGGAACTCGACCAGCATCCGTTGCGCGTGGGCCTGTCCACCGATGTCAAAGTCGACATTTCCGATGACCGGGGCCCGGTGATGGCGCCCGCCAACAACGGCCAGCCGGTGGCGCAGACGGATGTCTACGAGCAGATGGCCAGCAAGGCCGACGCGGAGGCCGAGAAGATCATCCAGGCCAACCTGGGCCAGCGCAGCGCGAACTGACCGGCGACCCCACCGACCATGGCCTCCACACCCAACGACGTCCAGCCGCTCGAGCCGCTGCATGGCAGCGCGCTTGTCCTGCTGACCATCGCCGTCGCGTTCAGCACCTTCATGGAGGTGCTGGACATGACCATCGTCAACGTTGCCGTGCCCCACATCTCGGGCAGCCTTGGCGTGAGCGCCAGCGAAGGCACCTGGACCATCAGCTCCTATTCGCTGGCCAGCGCGATCATGCAGCCGCTGACCGGCTGGATCGCGCGCCGTTTCGGCGAGGTGCGCACCTTCGTGGTCTCGGTGTTGCTGTTCGTGGTGTTCTCGATGCTGTGCGGCCTGGCCACCAGCATGCCGATGCTGGTGTTCGCGCGCCTGATGCAGGGCGCCGGCTCCGGCCCGATGGTGGCGTTGTCGCTCACCCTGTTGCTGTCGAGCTATCCCAAGGCGAAACAGGGCATCGCACTCGCGCTGTGGGCGATGACGGTGGTGGTCGCCCCGATCTTCGGCCCGATCCTCGGCGGCTGGCTTACCGACAACTTCTCGTGGCCGTGGATCTTCTATATCAACCTGCCCGTCGGCCTGCTGGCGGGCATCATCACCTGGACCCTGCTGCACAAGCGCGAGACCAAAACCTTCAAGGCACCGATCGATGCCATCGGCCTGTGCCTGCTGGTGCTTGGCGTGGGCTGCCTGCAGTTCATGCTGGACAACGGCAACGACAACGACTGGTTCGCCTCGCCGATGATCACCACGCTGGGCATCATTGCCCTGCTCTGCCTGACCTTCCTGGTGGTATGGGAGCTTCACGCCAGGCACCCGGTGGTCGATCTTTCGCTGTTCAGGCAGCGTAATTTCACCGTGGGCGTGACCAGCCTGTCGCTGGGCATGTTTGCCTTCTTCGGCATCAACGTGGTGTTTCCGCTCTGGCTGCAGACCACCATCGGCTACACCGCCACCTGGGCCGGCCTGGCCAGCGCACCGGTCGGCGTGCTCGCCTTCCTGCTCGCGCCGATCCTGGGCCGCAACCTGCACCGGCTCGACCTGCGCATGGTGGTGACGTTTGCCTTCGTGGTGTTCGCGGCGACGTCCTACTGGTTCTCCACCTTCGACAGCAGTGCCTCGTTCAGCACGCTGGTGCTGCCACGCTTCATCATGGGCATGGCCATCCCGTGCTTCTTCATCCCGCTCAACCAGATCTACCTGTCCGGCCTGCCCGCCTCGGAAATCGCCAGCGCCTCGGGCCTGTCCAACTTCTTCCGCACGCTGGGATCGAGCGTCTCCACGGCGGTGACGGTGACCCTGTGGCAGCACCGCGGCGAACTCCACCATGCCACGCTGACCGAATACGTGAGTCCCGGCCAGCCGGCAGCCACGCAGTTCGTGCAACAGCTGTCGCACACCAGCCTGTCCCACCAGCAGGCCCTGGGCCTGATCGACCAGCTGGTGACGCGGGAAGCCCTGACCCTGGCGGTGAACGACGTTTTCTGGATGTGCGCCATCCTGTTCCTGCTGCTGATTCCGGTGCTCTGGTTCGCCAAACCGCCGTTCGGCAGCGCCAGCGGGGCGATGGGCCACTGAGGACAGATGCCTGTTCCGGCTTGCCTTTGCTGCGATCCGGGGTGCAGCAATTGAATACCACTTGGGCGACTGGTGCGGCGCAATACCTTCTGCTAGTTTGTGCCGCATGGCACAAACTATCCGCACCATCAAGAAGTACCCGAACCGCCGGCTCTATGACACGGAGATCTCCAGCTATATCACGCTGGAAGAGGTCCGCCAGCTGGTCCTGGACGGCGAAACCTTCGAGGTTCGCGACGCCAAGAGCGGCGAGGACCTGACCCGCTCGGTCCTGCTGCAGATCATCTCCGAGCACGAGGAGAAGGGGCAGCCGATGCTCTCGCCCCAGCTGCTCAGCCAGATCATCCGCTTCTACGGCGATTCGCTGCAGGGCTTCATGGGGCCTTATCTGGAGCGCAGCCTGCAGGTCTTCCTGGACCAGCAACAGCAGTTCCGGACCCAGCTCAACAGCCTGCTCGGCCAGACGCCGTGGTCGATGCTGAACGAGCTGACCGAACGCAACATGGAAGCCTGGCGCAACATGCAGCGCGGCCTGATCGACTCCGCCGCCCAGGCGCAGACGCCACGCGGCGGCAAGAAGCCTGGCTGATCCCATCCGGCCGGTGCCCGTCGGCACCGGCCTCCCTTAATCCCACCTGCCGCTGCGGTACAGCATGTGCTGCCCTGCGGCATGGCCGTGCATGGAACCCGCATGACCTCCTCCGCAAATAGCCCGCGCGTTGCCATCGTGACCGGAGGCCTGGGCGGCCTCGGCACGGAAATCTGCCGCCAGCTGGCGCAGGCCGGCCGACAGGTGATCGCCGTCGACCTGGCCGGGCGCACGGAGCGCCTGGAGGCCTTCCGGCACGAACTGGCCGACCTCGATGGCGCGGTGGTGTTCGAGCCCGGCGACGTCAGCCATTTCGATGGCTGCGCGGAGTTGATCGGCCGGGTGGAGCAGCGCCACGGCAGCGTCGACATCCTGGTCAACGCCGCCGGCATCACCCGTGACACCAGCCTGCGCAAGATGACCCCGCAGCAATGGCACGAGCTGATGCGGGTGAACCTCGACGGCGTGTTCAATACCTGCCGCAACGTGGTTGAAGGCATGAGCGCGCGCGGCTTTGGCCGCATCGTGAACCTCAGCTCGGTGAACGGGCAGACCGGCCAGTTCGGCCAGACCAACTATTCCGCCGCCAAGGCCGGCGTCCATGGCTTCGGCATGGCGCTGGCGCGCGAGACGGCCCGCAAGGGCATCACGGTGAACACCGTCTCGCCGGGTTACTGCGACACCGCCCTGGTCGCCGCGGTGCCGACGGATATCCGTGAGCAGATCATCGCCGACATCCCGGTCGGCCGCCTCGGCTCGCCGGGCGACATCGCCCGCGCCGTGCGCTTCCTCACCGCCGACGATGCCGGCTACATCACCGGCGCGAACCTGCCGGTGAACGGTGGCTATTTCATGAGTTTCTGAGGCACCGCGTGGAATTGGCGCGCTCATGCTGCGGGCGCGTCACCACCGGCGGCGCACTCACGCTACGCTTGCAGGAATCGCACGACGACGTGCATCCATCACCGGCAGCAAGAGCCTCGGGAGCGGCATGACGCAACCTTCGATCACCCTTATCGGCGGCGGCCTGGTTGGCGCCCTGCTCGCGCAACAGCTCGCTGGACGCGGGTTCGTCGTGGATGTGTACGAGAAGCGGCCCGACCCGCGGATTGCCGGCTTCACCGGTGGACGATCCATCAATCTCGCCCTGGCCGAGCGTGGCCTGCAGGCCTTGCGCCAGGCCGGCCTGGCCGAGGACGTGCTCAGGCGCGCCGTGATGATGCGCGGCCGCATGGTGCACACGCGCGACGGCCGCTCCGGCCTGCAGCGCTACGGCGTGGACGACAGCGAGGTGATCTGGTCGGTCTCGCGCGGCGCGCTCAACATGTTGCTGCTCGACGCGGCCGAAGCGGCCGGCGTGCGCTTCCACTTCGGCCAGTCGCTGGTACATGCCGATTTCGATGCCGGGCGCATCCGCCTTGCCGATGAAGCGGGCGTGGAACGCGACGTCGCCGCCCCGGTGGTGATCGGCGCCGACGGCGCCGGATCGGCGCTGCGCGCCGCCATGAATGCGCATGCCCCGCTGGGCGAGCGGGTGGAATCGCTGGGTCACGCCTACAAGGAGCTGGAGATCCCACCCGCGGGCACGCTGCCCACGGCGCTCGTTGGCGACAGCGGCGGCCATGACCAGTTCGCGCTGGAGCCGCATGCGCTGCACATCTGGCCGCGCGGCGGCTACATGTGCATTGCCCTGCCCAATACCGAGGGCAGCTTCACCGTCACCCTGTTCCTGCCGGCCAGGGGCGCGCACCCGAGCTTTGCCACGATTCCGCAGGCGCAGGCGGCACGCGACTTCTTCCAGGACGACTTTCCGGACCTGCTGCCGCTGATCCCCGATTTTGCCGCCGACTACGACGGCCACCCGGTCGGCACACTCTCTACGCTTTACCTGCAACGCTGGCACCTGGACGGACGGGCGTTGCTGGTGGGCGATGCCGCGCACGCCATCGTGCCGTTCCACGGGCAAGGCATGAACTGCGGGTTCGAGGACACCGTGGTGCTGGCCTCCCTTCTGGCCGAGTCGCCGGGCGACACCGCCCGCGCCTTTGCCGAGTTCCAGCGCATCCGCCAGCCGAATGCGGACGCCATTGCCGCGATGGCGCTGGAAAACTACGTGGAGATGCGCGACTCGGTGGCCGATCCGCACTATCTCGCCAAGCGTGAGCTGGGCGCCTTGCTGGCCGAACGCGCGCCGCAGCATTTCATGGCCCGCTATCGCATGGTCACCTTCACGCACCTGCCGTACGTCTATGCGTACGAGCGCGGACGGGCGCAGGACGAGCTGTTGCAGCAATTGCTGCGCGGCTCGGCGCAGGCAAGCTCGGTTGACCTGGACGCCGCGGTCGCCACGCTCCGCGCCACCCTGCCGCCCTTGCCCGACCTGCGGCATGGATGAACACCTGCTCGCCGCCTTCCGGGCCACGGATTACCGGGTGCGCCTGGCCGGCGGCGGCAGCGCCAGCATCCGCATCGACCTCCCCTTGCCGGCCCCGCTGCGTCAGCTCGTCGGCCCGCGGCCCTGGGGTTTCATCACGGCGTGGAACCCGCGCTCGCAGCCTCGCTCACGCGAGGCGAACCGGCAGGCCCAGCGGCAACTGCTGAGCGCGCTGCGGCAACGAGCGGACACGCTAGGCGTCTCCGTAGGCCTGGGCGTGGGCAGCAACGGCTGGAAGGAACCGAGCCTGCTCGTGGTCGGCCCCCCGACGGACGCACTCGACCAGCTCGCCCGGCGTTTCGGGCAACTCGGCTACGTGCACGGGGTCGGCGACGGGCCCGCCGGGCTGCGCCTGCTGTCGTGGCCGTGATGCAGGTCGGACCGGCAGCAGACCCCGCCTTGCACGCTCCGTCGGCACGGTCCACCAGGCCCGAACCGCCTGGCGGCAGCGCGCCGCATGGACAAGCGCGCCAGCCATTGCGGACAATCCCGTCATGACTGCCCTGTCCGCTGTCGCCCCTATCCCGCAGGATGTGCTGCTGGAAGCCCGGGCGCTCTCCTTTTATCGCCTGGACGAACCGGTGTTCGGCCCGCTGGATTTTTGCCTGCGCGCGGGCGAGGTGGCGCTGGTCGAGGGCGACAACGGCAGTGGCAAGACCACCCTGCTGCGCATTCTCGCCGGCCTGCTGCACATCGACGAAGGCGAGCTGCAGTGGCGCGGCCAGCCGTGGCGCCGCGAGGAACACCTGGGCGACACGCTGTTCCTCGGCCATCACCTGGGCCTGAAATCCGATCTCAGTGCGCGCGAGAATCTCGCGGTTGCCGCAGGCACCTACGGCGTGCGCGACGGCGGCAGCATCGAGGGCGTGCTGGTCGACATCGGCCTGTCCGGCTACGAGGACGAGCCGGTGCGCCGCCTGTCAGCCGGCCAGAAAAAGCGCGCCGCGCTGGCCCGCCTGCTGCTGCTGCCGGCCACGCTGTGGCTGCTGGACGAGCCCTACGCCAACCTCGACCGCACCGGCATCGAGCTGGTCAATCGGCTGCTCGCCGACCACGCCTCACGGGGCGGCGCCGCGCTGGTGACCAGCCATGGCGCGGTGAGTTTCCTGGGCGGTGAGCCGAAACGGGTGCGCATGCACGCATGAGCCATGCGCCGCTCGCCTCCGCCTGCGCCGCCGTGCTGCGCCGCGACCTCACCCTGGCCTGGCGCCGCCGTGGCGATATCGTCATGCCGGTGCTGTATGCCTTGATCGTGATCACCCTGTTCCCGTTCGCGCTGGGTCCCGAAGACGCGCTGCTGCAGCGCATTGCCGGCGGCATCGTGCTGGTGACCATGCTGCTGGCCATGCTGCTGGCGCTCGATGCGATGTTCCGCAGCGACATCGAGGACGGCTCGCTCGAGCAGCTGATGCTGGCGCCGCAACCGCTGGCATTGATGATGGGCATGAAGATCCTCGCCCACTGGATCACCACGGCCCTGCCGTTGATCGTGATCTCGCCGCTGCTGGCCGGCATGCTGCACCTGCCGACGGCGGTCATGCCCGTGCTGGTCTATGCGCTGCTGCTCGCCACGCCGCTGCTCAGCCTGCTGGGCGCCGTGCTGGTGGCGCTGACAGCCGGCACCCGGCGCTCTGGTATGCTGCTGGCCCTGATGCTGCTGCCGCTTTGCGTGCCGGTAGTGATCTTTGCCGCCGGCGCTGTCGCCGCGGCACAACAGGGGCTGCCATGGCTCGCGCCCATTGCCTGGCTGGGCGCGGCACTGGTCATGGCCCTGGTGCTGGCACCGCTGGCCTGCGCCACCGCCCTCCGAATCGCCTTGGACGCCTGAACTTTATGGCCAACTGGATCCCGCTCTGGGTTCACAAGCTCAGCTCGCCGCCGAACTTCTATCGTTTCGCCGGCACGTTGCGCCCCTGGGCCATGGGCCTGGCGCTGCTGCTGGGCGCGATTGCGCTCTACGGCGGGCTGGTGATGGCGCCTGCCGATTACCAGCAGGGCGACGCGTACCGCATCATCTTCATCCACGTGCCCTGTGCCTGGATGGGCCTGTTCATCTACGGCCTGATGGCCGTCGCCTCGTTCATCTCACTGGTGTGGCGCATCAAGCTGGCCGAAGTGGTGGCGATGGAATCGGCGCCGATCGGCGCCGCCTTCACTTTCATCACTCTGGTCACCGGCTCGTTGTGGGGCAAGCCCATGTGGGGCACATGGTGGACGTGGGACGCCCGCCTGACCTCCGAGCTGGTACTTCTGTTCCTGTACCTGGGCGTGATCGGCCTGTACCACTCGTTCGAGGATCGTCGCCAGGGCGCGCGCGCCGCCGCCTTCCTCGCCATCATCGGCATCATCAACGTGCCAATCGTGCATTTCTCGGTGAACTGGTGGAACACCCTGCACCAGGGCTCCACCATCCGCATCCTCGGGCCGTCGAAGATGACCGGCGACATGCTGTGGCCGCTGCTGACCATGATGGCGGCCACCAAGTTCTATTACATCGCGAGCCTGTTCGGCCGCGTGCGCACCGACCTGCTGGCGATGGAAAGCGGCAAGGACTGGGTGCGCCAGATCGCGCAAGCGCAGGGAAGCACCGCGGCCCCAGGCGCCGGCGCGGCCAGGCCGGAGCGTCGCCCATGAACGGCTTCTCGTGGAGCAGCTTCATCGCGATGGGCGGTTACGCCGCGTATGTGTGGCCGGCCTATGCCGTGTTCTTCGTCGTGCTGATCGCCGACTACCTCAGCCCGGGCCTGCGCCGCCGTCGCGACCTGCGCGAGCTGCGTGCCCGCATGGCGCGACAGGGCGCGCGCCAGCAACGCAACCCATCACCACCTTGAGCGGCACTCACCGAGTCATCATGAATCCCACCCGCAAGCGCAGGCTCACCATCGTCCTCATCGTGATCGCGGCAGCCGCCGTGGCGATCGGGCTGACGGTGTTCGCTCTCCAGCAAAACATGAACTACCTGTTTACCCCCAGCCAGGTGCAGTCGGGCGAAGCTGGCAGCTACCGGAATTTCCGCCTGGGCGGCATGGTCAAGGCCGGCTCGATCCAGCGCGCGAGCGATTCGCTGAAGGTCACCTTCACCGTGATCGATGCCAACGGTTCGATGCCCGTGGAATACACCGGCATTCTGCCGGACCTGTTCCGCGACAACCAGTCGGTGATCGCCACCGGCCACATGGACAACGCCCGCTTCATCGCCACCGAAGTGCTGGCCAAGCATGACGAAACCTACATGCCCAAGGAGCTGAAGGACGCCATGGCCAAGGCGCACCAGGGCAAGCAGGTCAACGAGGCCGCCGGCCAGGACAAACCGCAATGACACCCGAACTTGGCCAACTTGCGCTGATCCTCGCGCTGCTGCTGGCATTCGCGCAGGGCGTGCTGCCCCTGATCGGCGCCTGGCGTGGCAGCCGCGCGCTGATGGCGGTGGCGCGCCCGGCCGCGGCCGGTCAGGCGGTATTCGTGGCGATGGCCTTCGGCCTGCTGGTGTGGGCGTTCCTGCAGTTCGATTTCTCGGTCCAGTACGTGGCCGACAATTCCAACCTCGCCCTGCCCTGGTACTACCGCGTGGCCGCGGTGTGGGGCGCGCATGAAGGCTCGCTGCTGCTGTGGATCTTCATCCTCAACCTGTGGACCCTGGCGCTGGCGATCCTCAGCCGCCGTCTGCCCGAGGTCTTCGTGGCCCGCGTGCTGGGCGTGCTCGGCCTGGTCGCGGTGGGCTTCCTCGCCTTCATCATCTTCACCTCCAATCCGTTCGCACGCATGCTGCCGATGCCTGCCGACGGTGGCGACCTCAACCCCGTGCTGCAGGACCCGGGCATGACCTTCCACCCGCCCGTGCTGTACATGGGCTATGTGGGCTTCTCGGTGGCGTTCGCGTTCTCCATCGCCGCACTGTTGGGCGGTGAGCTGGAACAGGCATGGGTGCGCTGGGCTCGGCCGTGGACCAACGTGGCCTGGGCCTTCCTGTCCGCCGGCATCGTGGCCGGCAGCTGGTGGGCGTACGCCGAGCTGGGCTGGGGCGGCTGGTGGTTCTGGGATCCGGTGGAGAACGCCAGCTTCATGCCGTGGCTGGTGGGTGCCGCGCTGATTCACGCGCAGGCGGTCACCGAGAAGCGCGGTGGCCTGCGCGCATGGACCATCCTGCTGTCGATCTTCGCGTTTTCGCTGTCGCTGCTGGGGACCTTCCTGGTGCGCTCGGGCGTGCTGACGTCGGTGCATGCGTTTGCGTCGGACCCGAAGCGCGGCCTGTTCATCCTGTGCTTCCTCGCCGTGGTGGTCGGCGGCTCGCTGCTGCTGTATGCGCTGCGCGCGCCGAAGGTGGCCGGCGGCAAGCCGTTCGGCGTCGTCTCGCGCGAGACCGCGATCCTCATCGGCAACCTGATGCTCACGGTGGCCGCGGCGATGGTGCTGCTGGGCACGCTGTTCCCGCTGCTCGGCGATGCGCTGAACCTGGGCAAGATCTCGGTGGGCCCGCCGTATTTCGGCTTCCTGTTCACCCTGCTGATGTTGCCGGTCGTGCTGCTGCTGCCGTTCGGTCCCTACCTGCGCTGGGGCAAGGGCGAGCCTGCGCTGCTCAAGGGCGTGCTGTGGCGCGCCGCACTGGCCGCAGCCGCGTGCGCGATCGCGGCGGCCATCATCACCGACGGCGCGGCCAGAGCCATTGCCGGCACGGCAGCGGCGGTATGGTGCGGTTTCGGCACCCTGCTCTATGTGATCAAGCGCTGGCGCGAGATGCCCGCTGGCCGCCGCTACCCGGCGGAGATGGCCGGCATGCTGCTGGCCCATTTTGGCGTCGGTGTCTTCCTCGCCGGCGTCCTGCTCACCAATGCACTGAGCGTCGAGCGCGACGTGCGGCTGTCACCGGGCCAGACCGAAAGCATCGGCGGCTACGATTTCCGTTTCGACGGCGTGCAGCAGACGCGCGGGCCGAACTGGCAAGGTGACCAGGGCACGGTCACGGTGATGCGCAACGGCAGCGAGATCGCGGTGATGCATCCGCAGAAGCGCACCTACCTGCGTGGACAGGTGCAGACGGAATCGGCGATCGACCCCGGGCTTTTCCGCGATCTCTACGTCGCCCTGGGCGAACCGATGGACCGCAGCCAGCCCGAGGGCGCGTGGGCGCTGCGCCTCTACGACAAGCCGTTCGTGCGCTGGATCTGGGCCGGTGGCCTGCTGATGATGCTGGGCGGCTTCTTCGCCGCCGCCGATCGTCGCTTCCGCACCAAGCGCGTGGCGGAAGCCGCCGCCGAGCCGGCCGGCGTGCTGCAGGAATCGCGCGCATGAGCCGCCTGATCCCGTTCTTCGGCTTCCTCCTGCTGGTCGCGCTGTTCGGCTTTGGCATCTGGTGGAACACCCAGCACGACCAGCGCGAAGTCCCCTCGCCCCTGATCAACAAGCCCGCGCCGGCCTTCGTGCTGCCCCGGCTGGAAGATCCCGCGCAGACCGTCAGCCGCGACGCCATGCTGGGCAAGCCCTATCTCATCAACGTATTCGCCAGCTGGTGCGTCGCCTGCGGCGAAGAGCACCCGGTGCTGATGACCGACGGCAAGTCCATCGGCGTGCCGCTGGTGGGCTACAACTACAAGGATGCGCCGGAAGACGCCAAGGCGTGGCTGTCGCGACACGGCAATCCCTATGACATGGTCATCGTCGACCAGGAAGGCCGCACGGCCATCGACTTCGGCGTGTACGGCGCACCGGAAAGCTTCCTCGTCGATGCCAAGGGCATCATTCGCTACAAGCGCATCGGTCCCCTCACGCCGGAAGTGATCGAAAAGGAACTCAAGCCCGCGATCGCCGCGCTCCGCAAGGAGGCGCCGTGATGCGCGCGCTGCTCCGCTGCTTGCTCGTCACGCTGCTGGTGATCGCCGGCACGGCGACCGCGCAGGCCATCGATCCGCTGCCGTTCAAGGATCACGCGCAGGAAGTCCGCTTCCAGAACCTCACGCGTGAACTGCGTTGCCTGGTGTGCCAGAACGAGAATCTCGCCGACTCCAATGCCGACCTCGCCCGCGACCTGCGCCACGAGGTGTTCGACCTGATGCAGTCGGGCAAGAGCGATGACCAGATCAAGCAGTACCTGGTCGATCGTTATTCGGATTTCGTGCTGTACGACCCGCCGGTGAAGACCAGCACGATGTTGTTGTGGTTCGGTCCGCTCGCCATCCTGCTCGCCGGTGCCGTGGTCGTTGTGTTCACCGTGCGCAAGCGCAGCCGCATTGCCCCGCCCGCCGGCGTGGATGACAAGCCGACCGACGAAGGGGACGACTGGTGAAACTGGCTTTCTATCTGATCGCCGCGGTGATGATTGCCGGGGCGCTGGTGCTGTTGTTGCTGCCGCTGGTGCGCCACGGTCGCCGGCAGGGCCGCTCGCGCAGCATTTTCATGCTGGCGATGGCGCTCGCTTTCGCGCTGCCGCTGGCCGCCGTTGGCCTGTACCTGGCCATTGGCACGCCGGTTGCCCTCGATGGCGTGCAGCCGCCCAACCGCGACATGAGCATCGACCAGGCCGTCGCCGAACTGAAAAGCCACCTCGCCGGGAAACCGGATGACCTGCAGGGCTGGTTGCTGCTGGCGCAGACCTACAGCGTCATGCGTCGCCCCGCCGAGGCGCGCGACGCCTACGACCAGGTGTTGCGGATTGATCCGGACAACAGCGTGGCCATGGTCGGCTGGGCGGAAACCGATTCGCTGGCCCGCGAGGACCATCGCATCGAAGGGCGCGCGCAGGCATTGCTGGAGCGAGCCGTGAAGCTCGATCCGCAAAGCCAGCGCGGCCTCTGGCTGCTCGGCATCGGCCAGTTCCAGCACGACCAGTTTGCGCAGGCCGCGGCCACCTGGCGCCAGTTGCAGCCGATGCTCGACCCGGGCTCCGCCGTCGCCAAGGCCGTGACCGAACAGATTGCCGTGGCCGACGCACGCGCGAGCGGCCGGGGCGAAACCGCGCCGGCAGCCGACACGCCCGCCGGACCCGCCCTGCAGGTGCAGGTGAGCCTGGCGCCCGCGCTCAAGGACAAGCTCGCCTCCGGCGACACGCTGTTTGTCTATGCGCGGGCCGAACAGGGCCCGCCGATGCCGCTGGCCGTGGCCAGGCTCGACGCGATGGCCCTGCCCGCCACGGTCACGCTCACCGACGCCATGGGCATGACGCCCCAGCTCAAACTATCCTCGGTGCCGCGCGTGTTCGTCGGTGCGCGCATCAGCAAGAGTGGCCAGGCGATGGCGCAAGCCGGCGACCTGGAGGGCAGCGCCGGCGTGGTCGACGTCAATACGCAAACTCCCATCAAGATCAGCATCGACAAGGTTCATTGATGAATCGCGACGCGCGCCGGTATTTCGCCCTGCCCTCGCCCTTTGCGATGAAGCGGGGCGGCGAACTCCACGGGGCCCGCGTTGCCTTCGAGACCTGGGGCGAGCTGAACCCGGCACGTGACAATGCCGTGCTCATCCTCACCGGCCTGTCGCCCAGCGCACATGCCGCCTCCAACGCGGAAGACCCGTCTGCCGGCTGGTGGGAGGCGATGATCGGCCCGGGCAAGGCGATCGACAGCTCGCGCTGGTTCGTCATCTGCGTGAATTCGCTCGGCAGCGACAAGGGTTCCACCTGCGCGGCTTCGGTCAATCCGGCCACGGGCGAACCCTACCGGCTGGACTTCCCCGAACTCTCGCTCGAAGACGTCGCCAACGCCGCGCATGCCGCGGTGAGCGGGCTGGGCATCGAACAGCTGGCCTGCCTGATCGGCTGCTCCATGGGCGGCATGAGCGCGCTGGCCTACATGGTGCTGCACCCTGGTAGCGTACGCGCCCACATCAGCGTGGACACGGCGCCGCAGGCGCAGCCGTTCGCCATCGCCATCCGCTCGCTGCAACGCGAGGCGATCCGGCTGGACCCGCACTGGAACCACGGCCGCTACGACGCCGACAGCTATCCCGAGGACGGCATGAGCATCGCGCGCAAGCTCGGCGTGATCACCTACCGCTCGGCGATGGAATGGAACGGTCGCTTCGCACGCATCCGGCTCGATCCGGAACAACGCGACGACAACCCGTTCGGCCTCGAGTTCGAAGTGGAGTCCTACCTCGAAGGCCATGCGCAACGCTTCGTGCACACCTTCGATCCGAACAGCTACCTGTACCTGTCGCGCGCCAGCGATTGGTTCGACATCGCCGAATATGGCGAAGGCAGCATCATGGAAGGCCTCCGGCGCATTCGCATCGAACAGGCCATGGTGATCGGCGTCAGTACCGACATCCTGTTCCCGCTGGAGCAGCAGGAGCAGATTGCCGAAGGCCTGCGCGCCGCCGGCGCCGCGGTGGAGTTCGTGGCACTCGATTCGCCCCAGGGTCACGATGCCTTCCTGGTCGATATCCCCAACTACAGCCGCGCCATCGGCGGCTTCCTCGCCAGACTGTGATCCCATGGCCGCCGGCCCCGGGACACGCTGTTAAGATGGGCCAGCAGAACCGCAACCCGAGAACGTCATGCTTACCCTGGAATTTCCCGGCTCCCGCCAATTGATCGACGCCATCGATGCCGCCGTGGCGCAGGACTCGACGCGCGCCGTCACCGACAGCCTGCGTAACAGCCTTTGCCGGCTTATCCGCAGCCAGGAAGTGAAGCTGCCCGAGTGCGTGTTCGAGACCGCCGAAGGCCGCTACGCCCGTCGCGAGCTGTACCGCAGCGACGAGCACGGCTATTGCGTGGTGGCCATGACCTGGGGTCCCGGCCAGGGCACGCCGATCCACGACCACTGCGGCATGTGGTGCGTGGAAGGCGTATGGAGCGGTGCGCTCGAGGTAGTGCAGTACGAGCGCCTTGAGGACGAAGACGGCCATTACCGCTTCCAGCCCGTCGGCTCGATCCAGGCCGGCCCCGGTTCCGCCGGCAGCCTGATCCCGCCGCACGAGTACCACACCATCCGCAACCCGAGCGACGACGCCATCGCGGTGAGCCTGCACATCTACTCCGGCCAGATGACGCATTGCGCGGTGTTCCAGCCACTGGGCCACGACCAGTACCAGCGCACCGATCGCCAGCTGGGGCTCGACCCGGTCCATTGAACCCGGCATAATCGACGGCTGCAGTGCCGGTGTGGCGGAATGGTAGACGCGGTGGACTCAAAATCCACTGGCAGCGATGTCGTGTAGGTTCGAGTCCTATCACCGGTACCACTGTTGGAAGAAAAAGGCTCGCCTCACGGCGGGCCTTTTTTGCATCTGGCCACTGGCTGCGCTGCAGGGCCGCCGGGCCAGAGGCATGGGACCCGGATCAACGCGCAGAACGCAGGGTCTCGCCGCATGGGCGACGGCACTCCTGCGGAATGCCCTGGCGGTTCGCATCCTCAGCGGGATCCAACAACAAGAAAGCCCGCTGGGGAGCGGGCTTTGCTGGGGCTGGCGGAGGCTCGCAGGGCCCGCAACGGTGTCGGCTGGCCCCGTTCTTCATGCGGGCAAGACAAGGCGAAATACGCCAGCGAACCACTCCACCAGGTCACGCAAGTGATTGAAATTGGTGCCCCCGATACGATTCGAACGTACGACCTTCCCCTTAGGAGGGGGACGCTCTATCCAGCTGAGCTACGGGGGCAACGCGTTAAATTCTGGCATGGATCGGGCGCCAACGCGATCCGGCCCGGAAGGGTGCCTGCTAGAATGGCCGTTTTCATCCAGGCGCGTCCCCCGCGCCACGCTCCAGGAGCACGCATGTCCCACGAAATCCTCACGGCACTCGGTCTCGGCAACGCGCATTCGGGCACGTATCTGGGTAACGGCGAATGGTCCAGGACCACCGACGCCGGCACGCTGCAGCCGGTGAACCCGGCGACCGGCGAAGTGATCGCCACCGTGCACGCCTCCAGCGCCGCGGACTATGACGTGCTGGTCAAGCGCGCGCAGGAAGCGTTCAAGACCTGGCGCACCACGCCGGCGCCGCGCCGTGGCGAAGCCGTGCGCCTGTGCGGCGAGGCGCTGCGCAAGCACAAGCACGAACTGGGCTCACTGGTTGCGCTGGAGATGGGCAAGATCAAGCCCGAGGGCGACGGCGAAGTGCAGGAGATGATCGACATCGCCGATTTCGCGGTGGGCCAGAGCCGCATGCTCTATGGCTACACCATGCACTCGGAGCGCCCGGGCCATCGCATGTATGAGCAGTACCAGCCGCTCGGCCTGGTGGGCATCATCAGCGCGTTCAACTTCCCCGTGGCAGTGTGGGCATGGAATGCGTTCCTCGCCGCCATCTGCGGTGACATCTGCATCTGGAAGCCGTCGCCGAAGACGCCACTGTCGGCCATCGCCAGCATGAAGATCTGCAACGAGGCGCTGAAGGCCGGCGGCTTCCCGGACATCTTCTTCCTGTTCAACGATGCCGGCACCGAGCTCTCGCAGGCGTTCGTGGACGACCACCGCATTCCGCTGATCAGCTTCACCGGTTCGACCAAGGTGGGCCGCCAGGTGGGCGAGCGCGTGGCCAGGCGCATGGGTCGCTCGCTGCTGGAGCTGGGCGGCAACAATGCCATCATCCTGGACGAGAGCGCCGACCTGAAGCTGGCCATTCCGGCCATCGTGTTCGGCGCCGTCGGCACCGCCGGCCAGCGCTGCACCACCACGCGCCGCCTGTTCGTGCACGAGTCGCTGATGAACGAAGTGACCGAGAAGCTGGTCACGGCGTACAAGCAGGTCGAAGGCAAGATCGGCGATCCGACGCTGTCCACCACGCTGATGGGGCCGCTCAACAGCAAGGATGCCGTGCAGGCTTACCTCGCTGCCGTGGCCAAGGCCAAGGCTGCCGGCGGCGACGTGCGCACCGGTGGTGCCGCGCTGTCCGACCGCCCGGGCAACTTCGTGCTGCCGACCATCGTCACCGGCCTGAAGAACAGCGACGAGGTGGTGCAGACGGAAACCTTCGCGCCGATCCTCTACGTCATGCCGTTCAAGACGCTGGACGAGGCCATCGAACTGCAGAACAGCGTGCCGCAGGGCCTGTCTTCGGCGATCTTCACGCAGAACCTGAAGTCGGCCGAGCAGTACCTGTCTGCCGCCGGTTCCGATTGCGGCATCGCCAACGTCAACATCGGTACGTCCGGCGCGGAAATCGGCGGCGCCTTCGGCGGCGAGAAGGAAACCGGTGGCGGTCGCGAGTCGGGTTCGGACGCATGGAAGGTCTACATGCGCCGCCAGACCAACACCATCAACTACTCCAATTCGCTGCCGCTGGCCCAGGGCATCAAGTTCGACCTGTAAGGCAATACCACGTTGCATCCCGGTGGACGCCGGGATGCATCGGGCACGGAAGTGGCTGCACCTGTAGCGGCATCGACGACAGGAGTTGCGACGATGGACGAGGCACGAGTGGTTCCGGAAGGACCGGCGTACAGCACGCTGGCGATTTTCAGCCTGATCTTTGCCGTTCTTGCATGGACCGTGCTGCCCTTCATGGGCCTGGCACTGGCGGGCCTTCACCTGATGAATGTCATCGCCTTGCCGCTGACCGGCTCGGTGATCGCCTCGGTCTGCGGCTGGCTGGCGCAGAAGCACATCCGCAGCTCGGCTGGCACCTTGCGCGGCGAGGGTATCGCCAAGGCCGGCCGGATCATGGCTTATACGCAATACCTGCTGGTCCTGATCCTGTGCCTGTTGGTGTTCCTGCAGGTGGTTCTCCTGCCTCGCCACTCGCCGTTCTAGCACGCCACCAGCCGCCCATGACGCCCCTGCCCCACGCTCCCTTCGACTTCCATGGCTACCGCGTCGTCGTGGCGGGCGGCAGCCGCGGCATCGGCCGCAGCATTGCCCTTGCCTTTGCCGAAGCCGGCGCCGCCGTCTCGGTGTGCGCGCGCGGCGCGGCGGCCCTGGACGAGGTGCGCCATGCCATCGCCTCGCGTGGTGTCACCGCACATACGCAACGCTGCGACCTGGCCGATGCGCAGGCCATCGATGCGTACATCGGCGAAGCTGCCGAGGTGCTCGGCGGCATCGACGTGCTGGTCAACAACGCCAGCGGCTACGGCTTCAGCGACGACGACGAGGGCTGGCTGGCGGGGTTCAACGTGGATCTGATGGCAGCGGTGCGCGCGTCACGTGCTGCCCTGGCCCATCTGAAAGCGTCACGGAATGCGTGCATTCTGCACACCTCGTCGATTGCGGCGTTTCGCCCCCGTGTGCGCGGTCCAGCCTATGCCGCCATCAAGGCTGCGTTGAGCCACTACACCACATCCCAGGCATTGCAGTTGGCGGAGCAGCGCATCCGCGTCAATGCCATCGCACCGGGTTCCATCGAGTTTGACGGCGGTCTGTGGGATCGCTGCAAGACCGAAGCACCCGAGCTTTACCAGCACACGCTGTCAAAGATCCCCTTCGGCCGCTACGGCAGGCCCGAGGAAATCGCCCATGCCGCCCTGTTCCTCGCCTCGCCCTACGCCAGCTGGATCACCGGGCAGACGCTGTGCGTGGATGGCGGCCAACTTCTGACGGGGTGACGACCCATGAGTGACCTCAGGTCCACCGAACGATTCAGCGATCGCGTCGCCGACTACGTGCGCTACCGTCCCGACTATCCCGTCGCCATGCTGGACTGGCTGCAAGGCGAGCATGGCGTGAACCCACACTGGTGGGTGGCCGACATCGGCGCCGGCACCGGCATTTCCTGCAAGCTGTTCCTGGACGGCGGCTATCGCGTCATTGCCGTGGAACCGAACGAGCCGATGCGCGCTGCCGCCCAGGGCTGGCTCGGCGACAACGCGCGCTTCCGCATCATCGACGGACACGCCACGGCGACCGGCCTGGACGACACCAGCGTCGACCTGGTCATCGTGGCGCAGGCCTTCCACTGGTTCGACCAGGCAGCCGCGCGACGCGAATTCCAGCGCATCCTGCGGCCCAACGGGCTGGTCGCGATCATCTGGAATTCCCGGCGGCTGGTCGGCACGCCGTTCCTCGAAGGATACGAGGCGCTGCTCAAGGCCTATGGCACCGACTACACCAGCGTCGCCGAGCGTTATGGCGACGAACCGCAGATGCGCCGCTGGTTCGGCGAGGACTATCGCGGCATGGGCCGCTTCGATCACGGCCAGTTGCTCGATCTCGATGCACTGAGCGGCCGGCTCATGTCATCCTCGTACGCACCGCGCGCCGGCCACCCTTCGCACGAACCGATGATGCAGGCACTGCGCGAGCTGTTCGATCGCTGCGCCGTGAACGGGCACGTCAGCTTCGACTACGACACCGTCATTTACGTGGGCAAGATGTCCTGACTATGTACGATCTGATCCGACCCCTGCTGTTCGCGCTCGACGCCGAAACCGCCCACCGGGTGACGCTGTACGGCCTCGACGTGGCCCAACGCAGCAACTTCATCCACCTCGCCGCCAAGCCGCCGGCCGAACTGCCGACCACGGCCTTCGGCATCCGCTTTCCCAACCCCGTGGGCCTTGCCGCGGGCCTGGACAAGAACGGCGACCACCTCGATGCCCTGGGTGCGCTCGGCTTCGGCTTTGTCGAAGTCGGCACCACCACGCCACGCCCGCAGCCGGGCAATGACAAGCCGCGCATGTTCCGCCTGCCCCGCCACGAGGCGGTGATCAACCGGCTGGGCTTCAACAACGCCGGCGTGGACGCGCTGGTGCGCAACGTGCAGCAGTCGGGCTATCGCGGCGTGCTCGGCATCAATATCGGCAAGAACAAGGACACGCCCAATGAAAAGGCCGTGGACGACTACCTGTTCTGCCTCGAGCGCGTGTACGCCCACGCCAGCTACGTGACGGTGAACATCTCCTCGCCCAATACCCAGGGCCTGCGCGACCTGCAGGAGGAAGCCACGCTGCGCCGCTTCATCGAGACGCTGCGCGAAGCGCAGGAGAGGCTGGGCTCGCAGAGTGGCGCACGCAAGCCGATGCTGCTGAAGATCGCGCCCGACCTTGCCGAAGCCGAGCTCGACGCGATCGCCGAGGTGCTGCTGGCGGCGCGCGTCGATGGCGTGATCTGCACCAATACCACCATCGACCACTCGGCCGTCGCCAGCGATCCGCACGGCAACGAGGCCGGCGGCCTCTCCGGCAAGCCGCTGTTCGCGCGCTCCACCGCCGTGCTGCGCGGCATGCGCCAGCGCGTGGGCGACCGCATCGGCATCATCGGCGTGGGCGGCATCATGGATGGCAGCGACGCCGCCGGGAAAATCGAGGCCGGCGCCTCGCTGGTGCAGCTCTATTCGGGCATGGTCTATCGCGGACCGGCGCTGGTCGCCGAATGCGTGGACGAGATCCGCCGCCAGCGCGGGGACACCTATGGTGGCTGAGCGCATCGACATGGGCGGCTACACGCTGATCGAAAACGCCTCGCTGGCGAATCGCAACACGCTGCGCGTGGATGCGCGCGCGACCCTGCTGGCCGAGGTGCGCGAAGCCTCCAGGCTGCCCGAGCTGCTGGATTTCCCCGTCGTGCGCGGCAGCCGCCTGCTGGTGCTCGGCGAAGGCAGCAACATGCTGTTCACCGGCGACTTCCACGGCACCGTGCTGGCCATGGCCACGCGCGGCGTACAGGTGGAACAGGACGGCGACACCGCACGCATCGCGGTGGCCGCAGGCGAGCGCTGGGACGATTTCGTGCGCTGGACCCTTGGCCAGGGCTTTGCGGGACTGGAAAACCTGATCCTGATTCCCGGCACGGTGGGTGCGGCTCCGATCCAGAACATCGGCGCCTATGGCACCGAGGTGGCCGAGTTCATCGAAAGCGTGGAGGCATGGGACACGCGCGAACGCCGCGTCGCCATCCTCGATCGCGCGGCCTGCGCATTTGCCTATCGTGACTCCGTGTTCAAGCGCGAACCGGGCCGCTTCATCGTCACGGCCGTACGCTTTGCCCTGCCCCGCTCGCGTGAACTGCGCCTGGACTACGCCGGCATTCGCGAGGAACTCGACCGCATGGGCGTGGCCAAGCCCGCGCCGTTCCACGTGGCCGAAGCGGTGGTGCACCTGCGCACGAGGAAACTGCCCGACCCGGCCGTGATCGGCAACGCGGGCAGCTTCTTCAAGAACCCCATGGTCGACGCCGCCACCGGTGAGGCGCTCAAGCGCGAACACCCCGAGTTGGTGGCATGGGTCGGCGGCGACGGTCGCTGGAAGCTATCTGCCGCGTGGCTGATCGAAACGAGCGGCTTCAAGGGCATGCGTGAGGGAGATGCGGGCATTTCCAATCGCCACGCGCTGGTACTTGTCAACCATGGCCATGCGAATGGCGCACAGTTGTGGGATTTTGCGCAGCGCGTGATCGAGGGCGTGAGAGCCAGGTTTGGTGTGACACTGGACCCGGAGCCAGTTGTGATCTGAGCCTTCCGCTTACCGCGGCGTCATCCCTGCCTTCGCAGGGATGACGAGCAAAAAACGGCTTCCATGTGCGTTCGGGGCAGCACCAGAATGGACGCCCATTGGCGCGTTTCAGGCTTCGCCACGAGCCATCGCCCCTCAAGCCACCCGCTTGCGCTCCAGATTCGGCAGGAACGCCGTGATCACGCCGATCAACGGCAAGTACGCACACAGCCCATAGACGTACTCGATACCTCGTGCATCGGCGACATGCCCCAGCACGGCCGCGCCAACGCCGCCCATGCCGAAGGCAAAGCCGAAGAACAGCCCCGAGATCATGCCCACCCGCCCCGGGATCAGCTCCTGCGCGTAGACCAGGATGGCCGAAAAGGCCGAGGCCAGCACCAGGCCGATGACCACCGTGAGTGCACCGGTCCAGAACAGGTTGGCGTGCGGCAGCAACAGCGTGAACGGGGCCACGCCGAGAATCGACGCCCAGATCACCCACTTGCGGCCGATGCGGTCGCCGACCGGGCCGCCGATCAGCGAGCCTGCGGCCACCGCAAACAGGAACACGAACAGGTGCGTCTGCGCGTTCTGCACCGACACGCCGAACTTGTGGATCAGGTAGAACGTGTAATAGCTGCTGATGCTGGCCAGGTAGAAGTACTTGGAAAAAATCAGCAGGCCCAGGATCAGCAGCGACCACGCCACCTGCGTCCGGGTCAGCGGCACCAGCAGCGCATGGTGCGCATGGGTCTTGCTGCGTACCACGTGATGGTCGCGATACCAGCGGCTCACCTGCAGCAACACCACCATGGCCAGCAGCGCCGCCAGCGAAAACCAGGCCACGCTGCCGCGACCGTGCGGCACGATGATCCACGCGGCCAGCAAGGGCCCCAGGGATGAGCCCGCGTTGCCGCCGACCTGGAACAGCGACTGCGCCAGGCCGTGCCGGCCACCCGACGCCATGCGCGCCACGCGCGAGGATTCGGGATGGAACACTGACGATCCCGTGCCGACCAGCGCCGCTGCGAGCAGCAGCACGGCGAAGTTCGGCGCCACGGCCAGCAACAACAGGCCGCACAGCGTGAAACCCATGCCCACCGGCAGCGAATACGGCATGGGCTTGCGGTCGGTGATCATGCCCACCGCCGGCTGCAGCAGCGACGCGGTCAACTGGTAGGTCAGCGTGATCAGGCCGATCTGCGCAAAGCTGAGGTCGAAACCGCTCTTGAGGATTGGATAGATCGCCAGGATCAGCGACTGGATCATGTCGTTGAGCAGATGCGAAAAGCTGATCGCCCCCAGGATGCGGAATTCGGTGGCGGGTGCTGCATGGCTGGCGGCGGGTGCCGCCGGCAAGGGCATGTCGTCAACGCGGGTCTGCATGGAAATTCGAGGCCTCGTAGGTGCGGTCGGGCATCACGGCTTGCGGTGCCAGGGACGCCACCTTAGAGTGGTCGGGGTCGGCCCGCACGCATCAGCGGGTCAATTTCCATTGAATCTGGGCCAAGACTGTGCGCAATACCCGCGCCGACGCCTACGAGAATACGCCGCGCGACGTGATCGCCACCGGCAACGAATACCCGACCCACTACGCGCTGCCGGCCCACTCGCACCGGCGCGGGCAGTTGCTCTACGCGTCCACCGGCGTGCTGACCGCCATCACCAGCGAAGGCAGCTGGGTGGTGCCGCCGCGCCGGGCCCTGTGGATCCCGCCCGGCGTCACCCACGAAGTGCACATGGGCGGGCGGGTGTCCACGCGCAGCGCCTACGTGACGCCCGAGGCAGCCCGCGCTGCCGGGCTGTCCGAGCGCTGCCAGGTCATCGCGGTGTCTCCCCTGCTGCATGAGTTGCTGCTGGAAGCCGTGGACCTTCCCGCCGAATACGATCTCGATGGTCGCGACGGGCGCGTGATGTCGCTGCTGCTCGACGAGATCCGCCGCATGCCGGTGCTGCCGCTGAGTGCCCCGCTGCCGCGGGAGAAGCGCCTGGCCGCACTGTGCCGCGAACTGCTCGTCCACCCTTCGCAGGAAGTGAAGATCGACGACATGGCGGCGCGCGCCGGCATGAGCCGCCGGCACTTCACGCGCACGTTCCGCGAAGACACCGGCATGAGTTTCACCGCGTGGCGCCAGCAGGCGTGCCTGCTCGCCGCGCTCACGCGACTGGGCAACGGGCAGTCCATCACCCAGGTGGCGGTCGATCTTGGCTATGGCAATCCCAGCGCCTTCGCCACCGCGTTCCGGCGCGTGCTGGGGCTCGCGCCCAGCCGCTATCTCGCCACGCCGCCGGCGTGAATGCATGCATCACGATGTCGTGACATGGGTCCAAGCATTGTCATGTGCATGTCAAACAATGCACGCAATATGTCGTTGACGTGACAGTGCCTGAACACGGACTGCACTGCCATGGCTCCGTCTTTGTCGGCGCCGTACTATGTTCCCTCGCGGTCCTGCGCGGCCCTCGCGCGCCCGCCCTTCGAACGGTGATCCGATGAGTACCGATGTCGTACGTCCCAACGAAGTACGCGACAGCGAAGCTCCGCGCGGCACGCTCGCGGAACCGGCGGCCATGGCGACTCCGCTGGCTCCGGTGGCTCCTGACCTGGGCGACGCCAGCCTCTATATCAACCGCGAACTGTCGCAGCTGCAGTTCAATATCCGTGTGCTGGACCAGGCGCTCGACGAGAGCAAGCCGATCCTGGAACGCCTCAAGTTCCTGCTGATCTTTTCCAGCAACATGGACGAATTCTTCGAGATCCGGGTGGCGGGCCTCAAGAGCCAGATCGCGTTCGATCACGAGATCGTCGGACTCGACGGGATTACACCGCGTCGCGCCCTCGCCGAGATCAGCGAGATAACGCACAAGCAGATCGAGCGGCAATACGCGATCCTCAATGACCGCATCCTGCCCGAGCTGGCGCGTCACGGCATACGCATCGTGCGGCGCAACGAGTGGTCGCACAAACAGAAGATGTGGGTGCGTCGCTATTTCCGCCAGGAGGTGGCGCCGCTGATTACCCCGATCGGGCTCGACCCGACCCACCCGTTTCCGCTGCTGGTCAACAAGAGCCTCAACTTCATCGTCCAGCTGGAAGGCGTCGACGCCTTCGGGCGCGATTCGGGCCTGGCCATCGTGCCGGCGCCGCGCGTGCTGCCGCGCCTGATCCGCCTGCCTGACGACGTCAGCGAAGGCGGCGAGAATTTCGTGCTGCTCTCGTCGATCATCCACGCCCATACCGAGGAACTGTTCCCGGGCATGTCCGTGCGGGGCTGCTACCAGTTCCGCCTGACGCGCAACGCCGACCTCACCATCGACCCGGAAGACGTCGAGGACCTCGCCCGCGCATTGCGCGGCGAGCTGTATTCGCGCCGTTTCGGCGACGCCGTCCGGCTGGAGGTCGCCGACAACTGCCCGCCCGAACTCACCGACTACCTGCTGCGCCAGTTTGGCCTCTCCGCCGCCGAGATGTATGAGGTCAACGGCCCGGTCAACCTGGCGCGGCTGTTCGGCCTGGCCAGCAAGACGCGTCGACCGGAGCTGGAATACCCGTCGTTCACGCCGGCGATCCCGAAGGCCCTGAAGAAAGCCGAAGACCTGTTCCAGGTGATCGGTCGCCAGGACGTGCTGTTGCTGCACCCCTATGAATCGTTCGCGCCCGTGGTGGACTTGCTGCACCAGGCGGCCAAGGATCCGAATGTCCTGGCCATCAAGCAGACGCTGTATCGCAGCGGCGCCAATTCCGAGATCGTCGATGCGCTGGTCGACGCGGCGCGCGCCGGCAAGGAAGTGACCGTCGTGATCGAACTGCGCGCGCGCTTCGACGAGGAGTCCAACCTCTCGCTCGCCTCGCGCCTGCAGCAGGCCGGCGCGATGGTGATCTATGGCGTGGTGGGCGTGAAGACGCACGCCAAGCTGATGATGATCCAGCGACGCGAGGGCGAGGAACTGGTGCGCTACGCGCACCTTGGCACCGGCAACTACCACACCGGCAATGCGCGCCTCTACACCGACTACAGCCTGCTCACCTCGGACCAGGCGTTGTGCGAGGACGTGCACAAGCTCTTCAGCCAGCTCACCGGCATGGGCAAGCTGCTGCAGATGAAGAAGCTGCTGCATGCGCCCTTCACGCTGAAGAAGACGCTGCTGGAACTGATCGCCCGCGAGACCGCCCACGCCCATGCGGGACGGCCGGCGCAGATCATCATCAAGGTCAACGCGATCACCGACGCGAAGATGATCCGCGCGCTGTACAAGGCCAGCATCGCCGGCGTGAAGGTGGACCTGATCGTGCGCGGCATGTGCTGCCTGCGCCCGGGCGTCGCCGGGGTTTCGCACAATATCCGCGTGCGCTCGCTGGTCGGCCGCTTCCTGGAACACAGCCGGGTGTACTGGTTCGCCAATAACGGCGACGAGCAGGTCTACCTCGCCAGCGCCGACCTGATGGAACGCAACCTGGATCGCCGCGTGGAAACCGGCTTCCCGGTGGAGGGCAAGAAACTGCATGCCCGCCTGAAGAAGGAGCTGGACATGTACCTGGCCGACAATTCCAACAGCTGGCTGCTGCAGCCGGATGGCACCTACGTGCACATGCATCCGGCGGCCAACAAGGAAGTCCGCAACGTGCAGTCGCAACTGCTCGACAAGCTGTGCGGCTGCGGGGCGGCCAACGACGCCTGAGCCGGCACTGGGCAATGACCCCGGCGGCCTAGCCCTTGCCGTGGGTCTTCACCCACGCGACATAGCGGTCCACGAAACCCTGCAGGAATTTCCGGGTGCCGTCGCTGCCGATCTTGTCATCGGCCTCGAACAGGCCTTCCTTGTGCTGGATGAAGACCTCGGGCTGCCCGAGCGTGGGCACGTCCAGGTAGGCCAGCACGTTGCGCAGCTGCTGCTGCGCCAGGGCGGTGCCGGTGGCACCGACGGAGATGCCGATCACCGCCCCGGGCTTGCCGGCAAAGGAGTTGGCGCCCCACGGTCGCGAGGCGATGTCGATGGCATTCTTCAGCACGCCGGGCAGCGAGCGGTTGTATTCCGGGGTGACAAACAGCAGCGCGTCGGCGCTTTCGATCTCCTGTTTCAGGCGCTTGCCTTCGGCCGGGTAGTCACCGTCGAAGTCCTGGTTGTACAGCGGAAGGTTGTCGATGCGGACGTAGTCGAAGCTGAAGTCGGAGGGCATCAGCTGCTCCACGGCCCGGGCCAGCTGACGGTTGAACGAGCCCTTGCGCAGGCTGCCTACCAGGACGGCGACTCGGATCTTGCTCATGCCTGTGTGCTCCTTCGGCGGGGAGGGAAACCACGAAACCTGTCCCCCGGAGCATGCCAGCGGGGGCGGTGAACCGCTCGTGATCGCCCTTTCCGGCGCCTCTGGACGCCTTGTGGCATGCTTCGTGCCTAGCCTTCTATACCTTTTGACGTAAAGAAGCCGGGGTGGCGATCCATGCATGATGGCGCGTCCCGGTCCGCAAGGACGAAGCCACCCCAGGCGCCGCCGGTGCGCGCGGGGAAACACGACCAGGGATGACCGGTAAGCCGGGGTCGTACGCACTGCCTTCAACAGGGAGGGGAGTGCCGGAACAGGGGACGGTGCATGGTCGGGCAGATCGCGTCACCAGCGAGGCGGTACCGATGGCGGATGCTGTGCATCCTCGCCATGGTGCTGTTCGCCGCGATCGCCCGCGCCAATACCCCGATGACCGGCGCCTCCCGTGACGTACGGCCGGGCGATACGCCACAGGGCGTGCTGGAGGAGTTTCGCCGTGGCGAGATGGCGAGCTTCGATCCGAACCTGCTGCAACGCTTCTCGCGCCAGGGACTGGGCACGTGGGTGATCCTGCAGCCACAGCCGCCGCTGGTGAGCGAAGAGCGCGTGCTGTCGATCTACCCTCCCCCGCTGGCAGCGGTGACCATGGTCGACCAGCACGGCGCGGCCCTCACCATGTCGCTGGACGACTTCACCGAAATCGCCCATGGCAATGGCCGCCTCGCCTACCGGCTTACCGAAGCCACGCCGGCCTCCGATCCCATCCTGCTCAAATTTGAACCTTCGTCGGGGCGTGCCACGCCGGTGAGCTTCCAGCTGCAGTCGTGGAGCGAATACCTGCAGAAGGACGCCCGCTGGCTGGTGTTCGCCAGCGCCTGCTTCGCGGTCATGCTGGCGATGTCGCTGATGGCGCTGTGCCTGGCGATGATGCTGCGCGATGCGACGTTCGCCTGGTATGCGGGCTACGTGCTCTGCTACGCCCTGATCCAGAGCATCCAGACCGGCTACCTGTTCCATCCGCTGGAAATGACTTCGCTGAGCGGCACGGCGGCCGTGGTCAGCTCGTCCTCGGTGGCGCTGTCGGTGGCGTTCGCGGCGATGTTCATGGCGCGCTTCTGCGAGCTCCAGCGCTATGCGCGCCTGCTGCACACGCCGACCCTCGCCCTTGCCGTGGGCATGCCGCTGGTGGTGTTGCTGCGCAGCTGCCAGATCCCCCTGTTGCAACAGATGGCCCAGGTGCTGATCGGGCCGCTGCTGATCCTGGGCACGGTGCTGCTGTTGCTGGCCGCCGTGGCGGCCGCCGTGCGCGGCGCGCGCCCCGCGTGGTTCTTCCTGGTCGGCTGGACCCCGCTGCTGGCGCTGACGGCACTCTCGAGCAGCCAGGGCAACGGCATGCTGGCCGACGTGATCTGGCTCAGCGATGCCTGCCTTGCCGCGGGCGCGTTCGAGGCCGTGGTGCTGTCGCTGGGCCTGGCCGACCGCGCCCTCATCATGCGGCGCGACCGCGACGTGGTGCAGGGGCTGGCGGACAACGACGCCCTCACCAATGTACTGAATCGTCGTGCATGGACCGAAAGTGTCAGCAAGCTGCTCGCCAGCGGCACCATGCAGCCGGTGGCGCTACTGTTCCTCGACCTCGACCATTTCAAGTTGCTCAATGACCGGCAGGGACACGCCGCCGGTGACCGGGCGCTGGTGGCCGTGGCCGAGGCGCTGCGCCACGAGCTGCGCCCGCACGACCTGCTGGGGCGCTACGGCGGCGAGGAGTTCGTGGCCATGCTGTACGGCGTCGAGCAGGGCCAGGCGATGCAGGTAGCCACGCGGCTCTGTCGCCGCGTGCATCGCCTGGACATTCCGGTCAATGACGATGGCCTGGTGCTGAGCGTGAGCATCGGCATCGCCATGCGCCTGCCCGACGACAGCGTGGAAGCCCTGATCGAGCGCTCCGACCATGCCATGTATCGCGCCAAGCTGGCGGGCCGAAATCGGGCCAGGCTGGACGAAAAGCTGGAGACGCCGATGCGCCGCGGCTGGCCGCGCGCGGTGGAAGGCGACCGCCACGCCTGAACCGGCGTGGCATCATGGCGGCCCCCAGGGATCCGCCCGATGTCCAAAGCCTCCGCACCCGCCGACCTGTTTGCCCCTGCACCGTCCCAAGGCCCTGCCTCGCGCATACGCGTGGGCATCGGCGGCTGGAATTTTGCACCGTGGCGCAACAACTTTTATCCCGCGGGCCTGGTGCAGCGGCGCGAGCTGGAGTTCGCCAGCCGCCAGCTGCGTGCCATCGAAATCAATGGCACGTTCTACGGCGCACAGAAGCCGGCCACTTATGCCCGTTGGGCAGCCGAGGCGCCGGACGGCTTCGTGTTCTCGCTCAAGGCCCCGCGCTACATCACCGAAGGCAAGCGCCTGGCCGATAGCGCCCGCGGCATCCACGGCTTCGTGTCCGGCGGGCTGGCGGAATTCGGCCATCGCCTTGGGCCGGTGCTGTGGCAGTTGCCGCCATCGCGCCCGTTCGATGCGGATGATCTCGCCGCCTTCCTCGGCCACCTGCCGCGCGAGCTCAACGGCCAGCCGATGCGACACGTGCTGGAAGTGCGCCACCCGAGTTTCCTGGACCCGCGCTATGTCGAACTGGCACGGGCCCGGTGCATCCCCACGGTATTCACCGATTCACCGCAGTATCCGTCGCTGGCCGACCTCACCGGTGACTTCGCCTATGCGCGCCTGATGCGCAGCGAGTCGCATGTCGACACCGGCTACGCAAGCGCCGACCTCGATGCCTGGACGGCGCGGGCACGGACCTGGGCCAATGGTGGCGACCCGGCCGAACTGCCGCACGTAGCACCCCCGTTGGCGCCACAGGCAGCCCGCGACGTCTTCGTCTATTTCATCAGCAGCGCGAAGGAGCGCAACCCGGCCGCGGCGATGGCGCTGCAGCACCGGGTCGACGCCGCGGGCTGACCGCCTCCGGGGTGAGTGCCTGCGCGCGGCGGAAGCTCTACACTCGCGCCACTCCGTCCGGACGTCCATCCATGCGCGTACTCAAGCCCCTGATCCTGCTGGCCGTGATGGCGGTGGCCGCGCTGCTGTGGAACCAGCGCGCCCCCGAGCCGTCACCCGTGGGTGCCGGTGGCCCGCAGCCCCATGCCACCGTGCCGGCGCCGGGCAGCAGGCTGCCGCCTTTCCTGCCGGCGGAAGCAGCCGACACGCTGGCGCGCATTGCCCATGGTGGTCCGTTCGAGCACCGGCAGGACGGCGTGGTATTCAACAACCGCGAAGGCCGGCTGCCCGCGATGCCGGAGGGCTACTACCACGAGTACACGGTGGAAACCCCGGGCCTCGACTATCGCGGCGCGCGACGCATCATCACTGGCGGCACGCCACCGCGCGTCTACTACTACACCGAAGACCACTACCGCACGTTTCGCCAGTTCGAGGTAAACCCATGAATGCGCAATTCGATCTCGATTTTGGCGATCCGTCGCATGGCGGCATCTTCTTCGTCACTTCCGACGACCTCGATCCGCTGGCGGACGCCGCCGGCATGCAGGGTCTGCGGGTCTGCCGGGTCAGCCTCGCCGACTACCCCGATCGCGAGGCGCTGTTCGACCGCCTGGTCGCCGCACTGCGCCTGCCCGCGGATTTCGGCCGCAATTGGGACGCACTGTCCGACAGCCTGCGCGACCTCTCCTGGCTGAAGGCACCGGGCATCATCCTGCTGTTCGATCACGCGCAGGACATGCGCGACAGCAACGAGGACGACTTCGATACCCTGCTGGACATCCTCGAGGAAGCCGTGGACTACTGGCAGGACGCCGAATCGCCCTTCTTCACCTTCTTCGCGCTGCCCGAAAGCGCCTTCGACGACACCGACGCCTGACTGCCCATGCACGAACTCGAATTTGAACTGGATCGCGACTACGTCGAACTCAACCAGCTGCTCAAGCTGGTTGGCCTGTGCGACAGCGGCGGCGCGGGCAAGGCCATCGTGGCCAGCGGCGCGGTATCCGTCGACGGCGCGCAGGAACTGCGCAAGACCTGCAAGATCCACGCGGGCCAGGTCGTACAGGTGGAAGACATCGTCATCCACGTGCACGCCGCGGAATGAACCACGGCAAGCGACGCTAGGCGGGCCGCGGCAACGCCGCCAGCCGGCGATCGAGCTCCGCCCCGGCGGGAAGCCGGATGCCGAATTCCTCCTGCAGCACCGCCTTGATCTCGGCCGTCGACGCCAGCGTGCGCCGCACCGATTCGCCGCCCAGCGGATGCACGGCGAACTCCCGGTTGCGCAGGCCGAGGCGACGGCCGGGCAAGGTGCGCGCGACGATCAGTCCCTGGGTGAAATGCGAACCGGGATAGGTCGAGGAGTAGTGGTTCGCCACCTGGTAGTCGATCAGGGGCCGCGGCTGCAGGTCGAAGTGATAGAGCGTGCGCCACTCGCCACGGACCAGGGCCTGCATGCGCCAGTCGCCGCCGTGGTTGAGCAGCCGGAACGGCTCGTGCGCCGTGGCCTGCTCGACCTGCGGCTGCAGGCGTAGCGCGCCGCTGAGCGCCATGCTCCCGAAGCCCACGTCGGCGAGCCAGCTGGCGCCATCCAGCTCCACCCGCAGCAGCATGTGGGTCTGGGGCGCGATGGTGTCCTCCGGCTGCATCCACAACACGCGTGCGATCAGGCCGGATACCTCGAAACCGATCGCCTTCAGTACCTCCATCAGCAGCCGGTTCTGCTCGAAGCAATAGCCACCTCGCCGTTGATCGACGAGCTTCCGCTCGATGGCTTCCGGTTCCACTGAAACGGTCACGCCCAGCAACGGGTCCAGGTTCTCGAACGGAATGGCTGCGACATGGGCGGTGGCAATCGCACGGAGGGTGGCCAGGTCGGCGGCCAGCGGACCGTCATGGCCAATGCGCTGCAGATACGCGTTCAGGTCGACGACGTGAGCCATGGATACACCCGCGGGGACGTGGAGGCGCACCATAGCACCGCGGCGCCGCCGATTCAGGGCGCCGCTGGCCGCAGCGGCGGGACCCAGGTAACCGGGTCGGGCCCGGCGACGAATAGACGATTGAAAGGCGGTTGCGCGAGCGTCCGCCGATGCCTCCCCGGCCAGCCAGCCTGCCGGGGTGCCTGATCCCGTCGCCGATGGAGCTTCCCCCATGAGCATCCGCCGTTTCAGACCCTTCTCCCTGCTTGCCGGCCTGGTGTTCGTGGCCGGCCTCGGCGCCTGCAGCCTGGCCGCAGCGGGCAGCGACGCCACCACCCTGCCCGACCCCAGCGTGGATGTCGCCGCGGCCCCGGGCGATCAGGTCGCCGTGCTGGCGGGCGGCTGCTTCTGGGGCCTGCAGGCGGTGTTCGAGCACGTGAAGGGCGTGAAGAAGGTCTGGGCCGGCTATTCCGGCGGCGCGGCCAATACAGCCGAATACGAGCGCGTGAGCGACGGCGACACCGGCCATGCCGAGTCCGTGAAGATCCTCTATGACCCTGCCAGGGTGAGCTATGGCCAGCTGCTGAAGGTGTTCTTCTCGGTCGCCACCGACCCGACCCAGCTCAACCGTCAGGGCCCGGACACCGGAACGCAATACCGCTCGGTGATCTTCTACGGCAACGACGAGCAGAAGCGAGTCGCCACGGCTTACATCGCGCAGCTCACCGCCGCCAGGTCATTCAACGATCCGATCGTCACGCAGGTGGTTCCGCTGAAGGCGTTCTACGTGGCCGAGCCCTATCACCAGGACTATGCGCAGCGGCACCCGAACGAGCCGTATATCGTGTTCAACGATGCCCCGAAGGTGGTCCACCTCAAGCAGCTGTTCCCGTCGCTGTACCAGCCGGACCAGATGGTGGTGGACGTGCAGCTGCACTGAGCCCGCGATCACCTCAGATCGATTCGGGCGGCACCAGTCGCAGGTGCGCGCCGACGTGGCGGCGGCCGGAACCCAGCAGCTGCAGTATTTCCTGCGGCTCGACCGGGCGGGAGTAAAGGAAGCCCTGCCCTTCGTTGCAGCCGGCGCGCACGAGGAAGCGATGCTGCTCTTCCGTCTCGATGCCCTCGGCAATCGGGCTGATGCCGAGGTTGCGGCATAGCGTGAGCATGGCCTCGACGATGGCCGCGTCGCTGCCGTCGTCAGGCAGGCCCGCCACGAAGCTCTGGTCGATCTTCAGATAGGCAATCGCGCGCAGCTTGAGGTAGCTCATCGACGAATAGCCGGTACCGAAGTCGTCGATGGCCACGCCGACACCCAACGCATGCAGGGCATGCAGGGTGCGTTCCATCTCCTCGCCCAGGCGCAGGATCGCACCCTCGGTGATTTCCAGCATCAGGCGCTCGGGCGCCAGCCGGCGCGACTCCAGCAACGCGCGGATGTCGTCCACGAAATTGGCCTGCCCGAACCAGTGTGCGGAGACATTGACCGCCATGCGCAACGGCGGCGCCCCCGCCCTGTCCCACAGGTGCATCTGGGTGCAGGCCGCTGCCAGCACCCACTGGTCGATACGCCGGATCAGGCCCAGCTTCTCGGCCATGGGAATGAACTCGCCGGGCTGGATTTCCCCGCGCTGGGGATGGCGCCAGCGCAACAGCGCCTCCACCGCCACGATGCGACCGCTGCGCAATTCCACCGTCGGCTGGTAGACCATGTGGAACTCGTTGTCGGCCAGTGCCTTGCGCAGCTCCGACGCCAGCGCAATGCGCCGCCGCGCATCGGCCTGCATGCGCGGCGAGTAGAAGCGGAAGGCGTTGCGCTCTTCGGTCTTCGCCGCGTACATGGCCGCATCGGCGTTGGTGATCAGGGTGGGCACGTCCACGCCGTCGAGCGGATAGCAGGCAATGCCGATGCTGGCGCTGAGCGCCACTTCGTAGTCGCCCACCACCACGGGAGCGGCCAGCGTGGTGAGCAGTCGCCCGGCCAGCGCGCTGGCCTGTTCGCGCGAATACAGCCGGCGCAACAGCACCGTGAACTCGTCGCCGCCGATGCGTCCCGCCAGGCCGTCGTCGCCCAGTTCATAGGCGATGCGTTCGGCCACCTTGACCAGCAGGTGATCGCCGATGGCGTGGGTATAGCTGTCGTTGACGGCCTTGAACGCGTCCAGGTCGATGAACATCACGGCGACCATGCCGCGCTCGCGCTCGGCCTCGGCCACGGCCTGCACGCAGCGACGCTCGAATTCGGCGCGGTTGGCCAGGCCCGTCAGCGGATCATGCGCCGCCATGTATTGCAGCCGCTGCTCGTTCGCCTTCGACGCGCTGATGTTGTTGATGACGGCGACGTAATGCTGCACGCGGCCTTCCTGGTCGCGGATGGCGCTGATGCTTAGCCACTCCGGATAGGCCATGCCGTCCAGCCGGCGGCTGCGCACCTCACTGACCCAGTTGCCGTCGATGTCGATGGTTTCCCATACCGAGGCCGGCAGCGGCGAGCCGTCAGGCAGGCTGCGCAAGTCATCGAAGCGCACGCCCTGCAGGGCCTGCGCGGTGAATCCGGTCATGCGGATGTGGGCGGCATTGACCCGCGTCACGCGCCGCTCGGCGTCGGTGATGATCACGCCTTCGGCAATGCCGGCCAGCGCCTCGGACGCGATGCGCCGCTGCTGCTCCAGGTTCACGCGCTCGGTGACGTCGCGCAGGATCGACTGGCGCACCGTCCTGCTGCCCCACTGCGCCACGCTGCTGCGCATTTCCACCGGACGCAGGCGCCCGCCGCGGCCGCGCAGCTCGCCTGTGATGGCGCCGTCGGCGCGATGCAGCAGCGGCACGAACAGGCTCGACAACGCCATGCCAAGCAGGGCGTGCGACTCCAGCCCGGTCCATTCCAGTGCCGTGCGATTGGCGCCCAGGATGCTGCCATTCGCATCGTCGACCATCACGATGGCATCGGCTGCGCTGTCGAACAGCAGGCTGTAGCGATCCTCGGTGCCACGAATGCGCGACAGCGCGCGTCGCGCCATGCTGAGCCAGAGCAGCGACGCCAGGCACGCGGCGAAGAACACGGCGGCAAACAGCAAGCCGCCAAGCCAGATCGCACCCTGCGCCACCTCAAGCGAAAACCGCTTGGTCAGCGGTTCCATTTGATCGTTGAGGGCGTTGATGCTCGCCAGCTTGCGCGCGATATCGCCCGGATCGGGCGGGCCCTGCGCGTAGGCCTGCTGCAACCCGGCGGCGATGTCGGCCAGCTGCCGTAGCGGGCGATCCGTTGCGCGCCATGCTTCGACGGCATCGCCCATGTGCCGCACGCCGGTGCAGCAGCGAAGCATGAAGATCATGCCCGGCTTGGCGGAAGGCAGGATATTTCCGCGCTCGAATGCGCGGTCCACCGCGGCGTGGTCGAAGTGCCCGGACGCGATGGCATCGCGCGCCCAGCCATCGGACACGAGCAGGTCGTAGTTGGACTGGAAGCTGGCCAGGCGACGGTTGTCGCCGGTCTGCGCGTAGGTGGAGAGGTCGATGACGGCCTGTTTCTGCGCCTTGCTCCAGACACTCTCGCCGTTGAGGAAGCCGGCGAGAGTGACCTGGACCTGGAGCGTGCCCCAGGTCAGCACCAGGATCAGACCAATGACGGCCACCAGCCCGTAGGCCAATGGCCGCAAGCGTCGCGACAGCGGTGTCTGAGAGGTGCTACGGATGGACTCCATGGCGTCCCTTTTACACGACCGCCGCATAAGCTACATCCGCATCCTCGTACTGTCGACGACCCGGCCATGGTCTTCAGGCCGCCTGCTCCTCGACCTCTTCGACCAACGGACGCGCCAGGCAGCGCTCGAGCCCGTAATGCAGGCTCGTATAGCTGCGCACGATGCACTCACGCAGGTGCTCCACCGCCTCGGCCGGCGGCCGCGTGCCCATGAGCGTGCAGACGATCTCCAGCGCCTCCCAGGGATGGGTATCGTCATAGGCCGCATGCAACTGTAGCCAGCGCAGCGTGGCCTTGCGGCCGGTGGCCGGCAGGCTCTCGGCATAAGCGAGGCTGTCGAACACCTTCTGCGACCATTCGCCGGTCACCCCCTCGATGGCGTAGTTGGTGGCGGCGATGCCGGCGGCCAGCGAGTCGCCACCGCAGACCTCGTGGCACCAGTCCGCCGCTGCCTGGGTGCCGCGCGGCGGCAGGCCATCCAGGACGGACTCGCGCGACACGCCCGCGCCTTCGGCCCAGTCCAGCCAGTATTCGGCATGGTTCTGCTCGACGCGGATATTGCGCACCAGCCAGCGCCGGGCGAGGTTGTCGCCTGGGCTGCGCCCGTACTGCGTCTTCAACAGGTTCAGCGCCATGAAGGAGGGAAAGCGCTCGATCAGCGACCAGGTGCCGACCATGAAATGGCGCATGGTCGCCGGGTCGATGCGCCCCTCGCGCATCTGGTCCCACATCACGTGGTCGCGCACGCTCCGGCGGGCGGGTTCGCAGGCGGCCACCATGTCCTGCGCCCATTGCGGGTAGCTGGTGAGCTCGGTCAGCGAGCCGGTGCGTTCAAATTGAGCATTCATGCAGTTCTCCAGTCTTGGCAAAGGAAAACCGCCGACCCCTTGCCGGCGGCCCGGCGCGTGGCGCCGGAGCCGCATAGTGGTCATGCCCTGGCTGCGTTGCGAACACCCATGCTGCCAGTGAACTGGAGAATTACGTTCTAACTTATTGATATTACGTGATTACACAAATGAAAGACGTGTCTGTCTCTGGGCCGGGACTGTCCCGCCAGGACAACACGCTGACGCCAAAAAGCCGCCGCGCGCCAGTAAATTGACGCGCAGCAGCCAGGTGGCAAGGGCTTGCCGTCGAGCGACCGGCGGCCGGGCCACCGGCCGCCGCGTCCCTCGCCCGGTGCTCAGCACACCGCGGCGAGCACCATGACGACACCTGCCAGCGATGCCGCCCAGACCAGTGTGCGCACGTAGGGAATGCCGATCGCATAGATCGGCAGGTAGGCCAGGCGCGCCCAGAAATAGATCTGCGCACCGAGCGCCGACATCGCGTTGCCGCGTTGCGCCAGCACCACCGACAACACGGCGGCAGCGAAGAACACGAAGGTTTCGAGGAAGTTGCGGCTGGCGCGATCCGTGCGCGCCGCGACGCCAACCAGGGGCTGTGGGTTCTCGCGGTTGCCCGCATGCCATGCCAGACCACGTTGCATGGTGGAAAACGTCGCCGCCACCAGCACATGCAGCAGCCCCAGCACGATCGACCAGACCAGCATCTTCAGCTCGACGGACATGTGACACCTCGCTTCGGGAAGTGTCCTCATCATGCCCCGGTATCGACGCAGCGCCAACGTGCCCCGCCCCGGACCGCCCTGCCGCAACGCCAGGTGGGCGCGCGCACCGTCGACTGCAACGGGAAGCGTGGCTGCCCGGACCATGGGCAAGACTCCGCGTGTGGGGTCAACAACGCGAATGCCGGCTCGGGGCCAGCGAGGCTAGGCCCGGCTCGCCGGCTTGCGCCTGGCCGCGCGGGCACGCGATGCGGACTGCACGCGATGCGCGTTGATGATGGCGGCGATCAGGCCCGGAAAGCGCTGCTCGAGTTCGCCGCAACGCGAGCTGTTGTGCATCTCCACGCCACGGCGTTCGCTGCGGATCAGGCCCGCCTCGCGCAGGGCGCGGAAATGCTGTGAAAGCGTAGACTTCGGAATGTTGCGGTCGCTGACCTGCAGGAAACTGGAACACGAGTGGGCACCGCCCGAACCGGCCAGTTCCACGTAAATCGCCACGCGGACAGGATCGGACAGCGCGTGCAGGATGCCCTCCACGGTAACGTCGTCGATCGATGGGTGAGTCAGGGGTCGCATGGCCGCATTTTAGCAGCTCTTGATAAATAGTTCTAAAGTTCATATGTTACGAACTATTGGATTCAAGAACTCGATCGTCCCTCCCCCACTAGCGGAAATCGCCATGAGCAAGCTCAAAGGTAAAGTCGCCCTCGTCACCGGTGCCTCCAAGGGCATCGGCGCCGCCATCGCCAGGTCACTGGCCGCCGAAGGCGCGTCCGTGGTCGTGAACTACGCTTCCAGCAAGGCCGGCGCCGACGCGGTCGTCGCCGACATCACCAGGAACGGCGGCAAGGCAGTCGCTGCCGGTGGCGACGTTTCAAAGGCCGCCGATGCGAAGGCCATCGTCGATGCGGCGATCAAGCAGTTCGGCCGCCTCGACGTGCTGGTGAACAACTCCGGCGTGTATGAATTCGGTGCCCTCGACGACATCACCGAAGAGCACTTCCACAAGCAGTTCAACGTCAATGTGCTCGGCCTGCTGCTGGTCACGCAGGCCGCCGCCAGGCATCTTGGCGAAGGGTCCAGCGTCATCAACATCGGTTCGCTGGTCACCCGCATCGTGCCGGCCACCAGCGCGGTGTATACGGGCACCAAGGGCGCGGTCGACGCCATCACCGGCGTACTCTCGCAGGAGCTTGGCCCGCGCAAGATCCGCGTCAATGCGGTGAACCCGGGCATGGTGGAAACGGAAGGCACCCATTCGGCGGGCTTCATCGGCTCCGACTTCGAGGCTCACGCCGTGTCGACCACGCCGCTCGGTCGCATCGGCCAGCCGAACGACATCGCGTCGATCGTGACCTTTCTCGCTTCCGATGACTCCTACTGGCTGACCGGCGAGCATCTGTTCGCAGGCGGCGGGTTGCGCTGATTCGATCAGGTGATGCAAGGGTGCATGCCGCAACGGCATGCACCCCACCGGCGATGCCACGGCGTGGCCCGGGCGGGTGGCGTCCGGCGCCTGCCGGCAGCGGACGCCCCGGCCATCAGATCATCGGCAACTTCAGGCCCTGCTCTTTCGCGCATTCGATGGCGATGTCATAGCCGGCATCGGCATGACGCATCACGCCCGTGCCCGGGTCGTTCCACAGCACGCGTGCAATGCGCTGGTCGGCCGCTTCGGTACCGTCGCAGACGATCACCACGCCCGAATGCTGCGAATAACCCATGCCGACGCCACCGCCGTGGTGCAGCGACACCCAGGTCGCACCACCGGCCACGTTGAGCATGGCATTCAACAACGGCCAGTCGCTGACCGCATCGGAGCCGTCGCGCATCGCCTCGGTCTCGCGGTTCGGGCTCGCCACCGAACCGGAATCGAGGTGGTCGCGGCCGATCACCACCGGCGCCTTCAGTTCACCGTTGCGCACCATCTCGTTGAACGCGAGGCCGAGCTTGTGGCGCAGGCCCAGGCCCACCCAGCAGATGCGCGCCGGCAAGCCCTGGAAGCTGATGCGCTCCTTCGCCATGTCGAGCCAGCGGTGCAGGTGCGGATCGTCGGGGATAAGCTCCTTGACCTTCTGGTCGGTCTTGTAGATGTCCTCCGGATCGCCGGACAGTGCCACCCAGCGGAACGGGCCGACGCCGCGGCAGAACAGCGAACGCACGTAGGCAGGCACGAAGCCCGGGAACGCGAACGCGTTCGCGCAGCCTTCGTCCTTCGCCATCTGGCGGATGTTGTTGCCGTAGTCGAACGTGGGAATGCCTTGCGCGTGGAACGCGAGCATCGCTTCCACGTGCTTCTTCATCGACTGCTTGGCCGCCTTCGCGGTGCCGGCCGGATCGCTCTTGCGCCGCTCGAACCACCGCTCCACCGTCCAGCCTTGCGGCAGGTAGCCGTTGACCGGATCGTGCGCGCTGGTCTGGTCGGTGACCGCATCCGGGCGCACGCCGCGGCGCACGAGTTCCGGCAGCACGTCGGCCGCATTGCCGAGCAACGCGATCGACTTCGCCTCGCCGGCGGCGGTGTACTTCGCGATGCGCGCGAGCGCGTCGTCCAGATCGGTCGCCTGCTCGTCCACGTAACGCGTCTTCAGGCGGAAATCGATGCTCTTCTGCTGGCACTCGATGTTGAGCGAACAGGCGCCAGCCAGCGTGGCCGCCAGCGGCTGCGCACCACCCATGCCGCCGAGGCCGGCGGTGAGGATCCACTTGCCCTTGAGGTTGCCGCCGTAGTGCTGGCGGCCCATCTCGACGAACGTCTCGTAGGTGCCCTGCACGATGCCCTGCGAGCCGATGTAGATCCACGAGCCGGCCGTCATCTGGCCGTACATCATCAGGCCCTTCTTATCGAGCTCGTTGAAGTGCTCCCAGTTCGCCCAGGCCGGCACGAGATTGGAATTGGCGAGCAGCACGCGCGGTGCATCCGCATGCGTCGGAAATACGCCGACCGGCTTGCCGGACTGGATCAGCAGCGTCTCGTTGTCGTTGAGCTCGCGCAGTGCGCGCAGGATCGCGTCGAAACACTCCCAATTGCGCGCCGCGCGCCCGATGCCGCCGTACACGACGAGTTCGGCCGGGTTTTCCGCCACCTCGGGGTCGAGGTTGTTCTGCAGCATGCGGAACGGCGCTTCGGTCAGCCAGCTCTTGCAGCTCAGTTCGGTCCCGCGCGGCGCGCGGACGGTTCGGGTCGTGTCAATGCGGGTCGGAGCGTTCATGGAAAGCGTCACAGCCGGGGAAAACCCCGATTGTGGCGACCTCGGCCGGCGCCCGCAAACCGCAGTGCGGCAAACCGCGCAGGACCGCCGCTCGGCAGCTACTCCGCCATCTGGCCGATTGATCGGCTTTTCCGTGCCGCCCAGACTGCCGAGGGGATCCAGGCTCGGCCGTCCGTGTCCTTATGGGAGAACCTCCATGACTGCGAACTGTCCGGTCCGGCCACTGGCCATGGCCGTCGTCGTCCTGCTTGGCGTCTGCGCGAGCGCGCAAGCGGCAGATAAGGCCCCATCCGACAAGGAACTGATCGCGAGCGCCCTGCGCGCGGCACCGCCTGGCGTGGCGAAGGACGCCACCGTCGTGGTGGCCGATGCCCAGGGCAAGATGCGCACGCTGCGCGAGGGCAAGAACGGTTTCACCTGCATGCCGGACAATCCCACCACGCCCGGCCCCGACCCGATGTGCATGGACAAGAACGCGCTGGAATGGGCGTCGGCCTGGATGGCGCACAAGCCGCCGCCGGCGGGCAAGATCGGCCTGATGTACATGCTGGAGGGCGGCACGGATGCGAGCAATACCGACCCGTACGCGACGCAACCGACGGCAAGCAACCACTGGATCAAGACCGGCGCGCACGTGATGGTGGTCGGCGCGGACGCGTCGTTCTACGACACCTATCCGAAGAGCGCCGATCCGGACACCAGCGCGCCGTATGTGATGTGGGCCGGCACGCCTTACCAGCACCTGATGGCGCCCATCAAATAGCGGGATCTCGCCAGATTCCGTGCCCGGGCATTGATGTCCGAAAACGGCGAGTCGAGCGGCCGCATGAGTGCTAGCCTGCACCCATGGACCACGCCCACGACTACCCGCTTCCCGACCCGCGCGCCTGCGAGCAGGCGCGCCTGAGCCGGGATGCGCGCTTCGACGGCCTGTTCTTCACCGCCGTCACCAGCACGCGCATCTATTGCCGCCCGATGTGTCCCGCGCCGGCGCCGAAACCGCACAACGTGCGCTATTACGCGAGCGCCGCGGCCGCCGAAGCGGCGGGCTTTCGTCCGTGCCTGCGTTGCCGGCCGGAGCTCTCGCCCGGCAACGACGCGTGGCAACGCGGCGACCACGTGATTGCGCGGACGCTGAAGCTGATGGAAGGCGGCGCGCTGGACGACTTGTCGATGGACGCGATGGCCGAGCGTGTCGGCGTCGGCTCGCGCCAACTGCGCCGCCTGTTTGTGGAACGCCTTGGCGCTCCGCCGATGAGCGTGCACACGACGCGCCGGCTGCTGTTTGCGAAGCAGTTGCTCACGGAGACCGCGTTGCCGGTCACGCAGGTTGCGCTGGCGTCCGGCTTTCGCAGCATCCGCCGCTTCAACGCGGCGTTCCTGCAGGCAAACCGGATGCCGCCACGCGAGTTGCGGCGGCATCCGCGGGCGACGCCGGGCAACGCGATCACGCTGAAGCTTGCGTATCGTCCGCCGTATGACTTCGCCGCGATCCTCGCGTTTCTGCGCGGCCGCGCATTGCCGGGCGTGGAAGTGGTGGACGAGCACAGCTACGCACGCGTATTCGGCGCCGCCGACACGCCGGGCTGGCTGCATCTGAGCGAATGGCCGGGCGGCGAGCATGCACTGCGCCTGCAACTGCATTGCCCGCAACCGGCGCAGATGCTTCACCTGGTGGCGCGCCTGCGGCGCATGTTCGACCTGGATGCGAACCCGCAATCGATCGGCGATGCGCTGCGCGAAAGCCCCGTGCTCCGGCCGTTGCTGCGCAAGTGGCCCGGCCTGCGGTTGCCGGGTGGCTGGGATGGCTTCGAGATCGCCGTGCGCGCGATTCTAGGCCAGCAGGTGAGCGTGGCCGCCGCGCGTACGCTCGCCACGCGCATCGTGCAGCGTTATGGAACGCCCGTGGCGGCGTCGCCGGTGCCGGGACTGGAGCGGCTGTTCCCGGGACCCGAGGCACTGGTTGACGTCGACCTGCGCGAGGTGGGCCTGACCACCGCGCGTGCCGCGACGGTTCGCGGCGTGGCGCGGGCGCTGCTGGACGGCCGCATCGATTTTCGCAGCGAGCAGCCACTCGATGAATTCGTCGCGCACTGGGTGGCGCTGCCCGGCATCGGCGAGTGGACGGCGCACTACATGGCGATGCGCGCGCTGAGTCATCCGGACGCGTTTCCCGCCGCGGACCTGATCCTGCGCCGCGCGGCGGCCCAGGGGGGCGCGGAGCTGTCGACGAAGGCGCTGCTTGCGCTGGCCGAGGCCTGGCGTCCCTGGCGCGCCTATACCGTGATGCACTTGTGGCGTAGCGCGAGCCAGGCGGCAGCCACGACACCGAGGAAGCCGCGCGCATGACGACCGACGCGAACACGCTCTGGTACGACGAATGGGCGAGTCCCGTGGGCGTGCTCCGGCTCGTCGCTGATGATGAATGCCTGCGCGAGATCTGGTTCCCGCATGGCCGGCACCGCCAGCTGCAGCCACCCCACTGGCGTCACGCCGCGGAGCCGCTGGCACGCGCGCGGCAGCAGCTGGAGGAATATTTCGCGGGCACGCGTGAACAGTTCGACTTGCCGTTGCGCCCTATCGGCACGCCATTCCAGCGGGAGGTCTGGTGGGAACTGGCGCGCATTCCGTATGGCGCCACCATCAGCTACGGCGAGTTGGCCAGGCGCATCGGGCAACCCGCCGCCGTGCGTGCGGTCGGCGCCGCGAATGGACGCAATCCGTTGCCGATCGTGCTGCCCTGTCATCGCGTGATCGGCAGCGACGGCAGCCTCACCGGCTTCGGCGGCGGCCTGCCGACCAAGCGCTTCCTGTTGTCACTGGAGAGCCGCGTGGCTCTGGGCGACCTGTTCGGGGTCGAGCAGCGCGCGCGCTGAGATCCGGCGGACGGGTAACTAGTGCCCGTTGCCCGCAGGCGGCGGCGTCAGCGCGTTCTGGTACGCGTCGATCGCACTGCGCTGGCGCAGCTGATGGCGATCGGCGATGCGTGCCTTGTCCGCCTGCGGTGTGGCCTCTGCCTGCGGTGCCTGCGTAGCGGCGGCCGCCGGACGCGCAAGCGTTCGCGCCGTTGCCGGCTGCTGGTTGCCCGGCCGTGCGCTGACCCGGGCGTTCGACGCATCGACACTCGCTGCGGAGCCCGCGCTTGCCGGCGCGGCGAGCGGCTGCGTCGGCACAGCGTGAACCGCACCAGACGCAGCGAGAAGCACGAGCCATGTCAAGTGGGAGATGGGGGGTGCAACAGTCATATGACTACGCGATCATGCGGGCTTCACTAAAGTCGATCGTACGGGCCCCTGCATGAAATTCCTGTTTCGCCTGCTGCTCTGTTCGTTGGTCGCGTTCAGTGCGGGTTGTGCCACCCAACCCACGCCAACACCGGCCGCGTCCACCGCTCCCACGGCGAAACCGGCCCCCACGCCGCTGCTGCTGATCTCCATCGATGGCTATCGCGCGGACTATATCGAGCGTGGACTCAGCCCGACGCTGACCGGCCTGGCGAAGGAAGGCGTGCGTGCGACCGGCATGCAGCCATCGTTTCCTTCGCTGACGTTTCCGAACCACTATTCCATCGTCACCGGCCTGCGCCCGGATCACCATGGCATCGTCAACAACACCATGCTCGATCCGGCACTGGGACGATTCTCGCTCGGCGATCGCAACGCGGTGAGCGATGGCCGCTGGTGGAACCAGGGCACGCCGCTGTGGGAGACCGCGGGCCACCATGGCCTCAGGAGCGCCACCATGTTCTGGCCGGGCTCCGAAGCGGATATCCGCGGCCGGCACCCGGATTTCTGGAAACCGTACGACGGCAACGTCACGCCCGCGCAGCGCGTGGACCAGGTGCTGGCGTGGCTGGACCTGCCGGCCGGCGAGCGGCCGAGCTTCCTCACCCTGTATTTCGACGACGTCGATCACGCCGGCCATACCTATGGGCCGGATTCGGCGCAGGTCGAACAGGCCTTGCGCGATACCGACGCCGCCCTCGCGCGCCTGGTGCAGGGCCTCGCGCAGCGCCAGCTGCTCGACCGCATCAACCTGATCGTGCTGTCCGACCACGGCATGGCGTCGGTGCCCCCCAACAACAGCGTGATGCTGGACAAGGTGATTCCGCTGACGCGCGTGGAACTGGTCAGCCTCGGCGTGCTCGCCGGCATGAACCCCACGCCGGGCCACGACTTCGCGAAGATCGAGCAGCAGCTGGAAAGGCCCCAGCGGCACATGACGTGCTGGGACAAGACGCGCGTGCCGGCGCGCCTGCTCTACGGCAGCAATGCGCGCGTACCGCAGTTGCTGTGCCTGGCCGACGTGGGCTGGCGCATCACCACCTCGGGCTACGTGGCGAAGAAGAACGGCAATCTCAGCCTGGGCGAACACGGTTACGACAATGCAGCGCCGCAGATGCAGGCCTTGTTCGTGGCGCACGGCCCGGCGTTCCGCCAGGGCGCCATGCTGCCGTCGTTCCCGAACGTGGACGTCTATCCGCTGATGGCGCACCTGCTCGACCTGCCCGCTGCCGCCAACGATGGCGACTACCAGGCGGTGAAGGACATGCTGAAACCGGAAGCGCAGTAAGCGGCGCCTCACTGCGGGATGGGTGGCTCGGTGCCGGGCGACGGCGGGCCCGGCAGCGGCGGCAGATGGTAGAGGTGCCAGGCGACCAGCAGGCCCGCCACCACCAGCGCCGCGACGAACAGCGCGACGCCGCTCCATCCGTACGATGCGTAGAACAGGCCACCACCCGCGCCGGCCAGGCTCGACCCCATGTAGTACGAGAACAGGTACATGGAGGACGCCTGCGCCTTGGCGATGCCGGCGCGACGCCCGACCCAGCTGCTGGCGATGGAGTGTCCGCCGAAGAAACCGAACGTGATCGCCACGATGCCCAGGATGATGAGCGCCAGCGGGCGCGTCATGCTGAGGCCCACGCCCAGCAGCATCAGTGCGAACGCCGTCCACAGCACCTTGCGCCGGCCCAGCTTGCCGGCCAGATGGCCCATCCAGGCCGAGCTGAAGGTACCGATGAGGTACACGCTGAAGATGCCGCCGACCGCGGCCTGGCTCAGGCCATACGGCGGTGCCAGCAGGTGGTAGCCGATGTAGTTGTAGATCGTGACGAACGCGCCCAGCAGCAGGAAGCCCTCGGCGAACAGCCACGGCAGGCCGGCATCGCGGAACGTGAGGGTGAAGCGCCCGAGCAGCGCGCCCAGGTGCAGCGGATGGCGCACGTGGTGCCGCGAAGGCGGCAGGCTGAGCCAGAAGATCACGCCCGATACGAGTCCGATCATGCCCACCGCGGCGACACCGATGCGCCAGCCCGCGAAGTCGGCCAGTACACCGGCCACCAGGCGGCCACCCATGCCACCGATGGCATTGCCGCTGATATACAGCCCCATGCCCAGCCCTATCGACTCCGGATGCATCTCCTCGCTGAGATAGGTCATCGCCACGGCCGGCAGGCCACTGAGGGTCAGCCCGAGCAGCGCGCGCAGGACCAGCAGCATGTGCCAGTCGGGCACCAGCGCCGTCAGCAGCACCAGCACCGCCGACGACAACAGCGACGCCGTCATCACCGACTTGCGGCCCAGGGCGTCGGAAACGCCGCCGGCGAACAGCATGGCAAAGGCCAGCACGCCGGTGGTCAGTGACAGCGACAGCGCCGCGGTGGCGGCGCTCACGCCATAGACCCGGCTGAACTCGGGCATCAGGGGCTGGGTGCAATAGAGCAACCCGAACGTGGCCACGCCCGCGGCAAACAAGGCCAGGTTGGTGCGGCGGAACACCGGCGTGCCGTGGCGGATATAGGGGGACGGTTCAAGTTCCGGCGAACCCGGCCGATGCCCCGACCGGGACACACTTTCCACGTCGCCCTGCCTGCCCATTCGCCTGCCGCCTTGCCCATGCCACCAGGCGACAAGCATAGGACCAGCCGACGCAGCGATCGAGGAATGGCTCAAACGACTGTTTGGATGGCAGTTTCCAGCACGCTGAAATTCGCCCGCAGGCGCCATGCCGACCGGCGAACGTGATACATAGTGCACAACGGGAGGTCATCCGGGGAAACGGCTGATCTCATGCACCGGCTACAGGGGGCCGGAAAAGGGGAAACTGTGTTTCGCGAACCCGTGGTGGTTTTCGTCGCATGCCTGTTCGCCGCGCTTTATGCGCTGGCAGGGCATGCCTCGGCCATGGCCGCGTACCACCCGCCCCTGCAGATTGCCGCGCTGCCCGCGGTGAAGCCGGCGCCCACGGCCGACCAGGTCGTGCACGGCGCCATGGACAAGTCGTTCCTCCCTGCGCTCTCGCCCTACACCCCCAATGCGGTCGAGGCACAGCGCTGGTATCGGCTGAGCATCGGTTCGGACTGGAACGCGCCGACTTCGCCGGTGCTGAACTTCACGGGCGCCACCTACATCCGCATCACCGTGTATGCCCCGCCGGAGTACCGGCCGCAGCAACTGTGGTTCGCCCGGACCGGGCCGACGCAGCGCTTCTCGCGGCATCACCTGGCGCTGGAACTGCCGCACGACCTGCGTGCCGGCCAGCCGGTCTACGTGCAGATCGCCGCGGACAGCTTCACGCGGCAGATCCGGCCCGCGCTCACCGACATGGCCACCTACCAGGCCGACGATCTCAACCACGTCCGCTGGACGACGCTGTTCGCCAGCGTGCAGGTCACCATGATCCTGGCCGCGCTGTGCCTGTGGATGGTCCTGCGCGACCGCGTGCTGATGTATTTCATCGGCTACGCCAGCTTCCAGCTGATGTACCAGATGCTGGTCAGCGGCGAGTTCTACGAACTGCCGGGCGCGCGCCTGCTGGTGCCCCTGGGCACCCATGCGCCGTGGCTGTTCGCGGCCCTGAGCGCGCCGCTGTCGATCTCCTTCATCCTGGAATTCTGCGACCTGCGCCAGATCACGCCGTCCGCCGCCCGCGTGCTCGGATGGATGCGCTGGCCGTTCGTGGTTGCCGCGCCGCTGTTGTGCCTGCCGTTTGCCGAGCGCGTGCACGCGCTGGCCAGCGCGTTCAACCTGTGGTTCATGATTTCGTCGCTGTGGGCGCTGGGCACGGTGATGCTCGCCGTCGCGCGCCATGGTCGCCAGGCGCGGTTCTTCCTGATCGCATGGATGCCGCAGGTCGTGCTCACCTTCCTGCGCGTCAGCCAGGTGCTGCTCGCGCTCGACCAGCCGCGCTGGCTCGAATATGGCTTCCCGTTCACCATGGCGTTTTCCAGCATCGTGGTCACCATCGGCCTGGCCGACCTGTCGCTGCGCGCGCGGCGCGAGCGCGACATGGCGCACCACCTGGCGGACCACGACGCGCTCACCGGCGTGCTCAACCGTCGCGCGCTGGTGCGCCGGCTGCACTCGGCCATTGCCGATGCGCGCCTGCAACGCGAGCCGCTGGCGCTGCTGTTCCTGGACATGGACCACTTCAAATCCATCAACGACCGCTACGGCCATCCGGTGGGCGATGCCTGCCTGCGCGCCGTGGTGGTGGCGATCGCCGACGAGCTTCGCCCGAGCGACTGGCTGGGCCGCTACGGCGGCGAGGAGTTCGTGGTAGGCCTGCCCGGCGCCACCCACGACAACGCCATGGCCATCGGCGAGCGCATCCGCCTGCGCATCGAAGCCCTGCACATCCACTCCCGTGGCTGTTCGCTGCAGACCACCGTGAGCATGGGCGTGGCGAGCCTGGACGGGCTTGCCGACACCGCAGACGAACTGCTCGCCCGCGCCGATGCCGCCCTGTATCGCGCCAAGACCGATGGCCGCAACCGCATCGTCGCCCATGCCCAACTCGCCGCTACCGGCACCTGACCCCCAAGGAACCCTGTGGATACACTGCATGTGCTCAATCCGCAGGACCTGGTACCCGGTGACGTGCTGCTGCACATGGGCCGCGGCGAACTTTCCCGGCTGATCGCCTGGGTCGGCGACAGCAGCTATAGCCATGCGGCGGTGGTGTTCGACGACACCCGCCTGATCGAGGCGGCGGCGAGCGGCGTGCGGCATGCGCCACTGGCGCAGCGCGCGACCATGGTCGCCGACTTCCACTACATCGACGTGTTCCGGCCATCGCGACTGCAGCAGCCGGATGGCGCCACCATGCCGGGCCTGCTGCGCGATGCACTGGTCCCGTACCTTGGCCGGCCTTACCCGATGACCTCGCTGTTCGTGCTCGGCGTGGTGTGCGCGGTGCGCAACAAGATCCCCGGCAGCCGCGACTTGCGCCGCGTGATCCGCATGGCGCTCGACCTGGTGGTCGAGAACGATCCGGGCAAGGTCGTCTGCAGCGAGCTGGTCTATCGCGGCTTCGACGAAGCGGCCACCGCGCCCAGGCATGCCTTGCGCCTGCCCATCGTCACCCGCTCGCGACAGCACACCCCGGTGCCGGACATCGACGTGCTGGCACTGGCGCACGAATGCCTCGACGACCTGCGCCGCGCCGATCGCAAGCCGAGCATCGCCAGCGAAATCGCCCTGCTCGCCGCGCCCATGCACGGCATGCACGACGTGGCCGCAGCGGCGATGGCCGACGTGCCCGACGACGCCGATCTCGAGCGATGCCTGCAACAGGCGCGCGCGCAGCTGGGCATCGACACGCCGGCGCATGCCCGGTTCCAGGCCAATGCGGCCGCGGCGTCGTTCTATCCCGCGCCCAACCCCAAGACCGTGCTGCCGGCCGACCTCGAATTCAGCAGCGGGCTGATGAAGGTCGGGCGCATGGCCATGGCCAGCGCCTGAGGCGACGGCGCGCGCTCACGGCTGGCGCGCCAACGCGCCACTGCCGTGGATTCCGTAGGCCCAGGCCAGGAACGGCGGCAGCATGCGCTTCCAGCTGGCCTGGTTGTGCTCGCCATCGGGCAACAGATAGAACGCCACCTCGGCGGCGCGTGAAGGGTGACGGGCATAGTCCATGTCCACGCGATAGCCGAGGTCGCGCAGCCCGCGCCCATGCGTTCCGTCCGGCCGACGATAGCCGGCCACCAGGTCCTGGGTATCCTCGACGGCATCGATGATGCCGTTGGCATTGCGATCGTTGGTTTCCTCGCGCCCGCCCACGGAAAACCAGAAGCGCACCGGCTCGCGCTTCGCCGCGTCGCTCACCATCGCCTGGGCCAGCCGCGTGCGTTCGACCGCCTGCGCATCGCTGCGGTCGGCGGCCAGCCAGAACGACGGCGAGAACGCGCCCACCCGCCCGAACACGTCCGGATAGCGCCAGCCGAGGTTGAACGCGTTGAGCCCGCCCAGCGACCAGCCCAGCATGGTGCGGCCGGCCGCCGTCGCACGCGTGCGGTAATGCGAGTCGATGTACGGGACCAGCTGCGTGGCCACCCATTCGGAATACTCGTAGGCCCGGCTACCGATCGGCCCGATGCGCGAATCACCGACCACGCTGCGCTTCGCGTCGCGGTCGGAGAGGCCGTAACCGGAAGCACGATCGGCCAGCATGTCGATGGCTACCACGATCACGGGCTCGATGGCGTGCGCCCGGTAGAGATCCGCCAGCGTCGCCCGCAGGCCGACCGCGGCCATGTCCTGCCCGTCGTTCGCATAGAGCACCGGATAGCGTCGGGATGTTGCATCGTGCCCGGCATAACCTGGCGGCAGGTAAACAGTGACGGTGATCTGCTGCGGCGCAAACGCCTGCGCATCCAACGCGAGCCGGCTCACTTCGATGCCATCGGCGGAAGGCATGGCCTCCGCCGCGACGGCCTCGTGCATGCCCATCAGCAACACCACCAGCACGAAAAGTCGCCGCCACGTTCTCCACATGCACTTCCCCATCGTCAGTCACTCCACCACGATCAGCCAGCCATTGCCGGGCTCGACCGGGATCGCATCGCCCGGCTTGAACATCGCCTGCGGCTGGAAACCCGCGACGGCCGGTGCCACCAGCCTCACCTTGCGCGGTGACAGGCCCAAGGCCTGCCAGTCGATCACCAGTTTCACGTCGGTCCTGGCGGGCGCCCACGAGGCCAGCGCGATCAGGGTCTTGCTGCCCCTGCGCACATAGCTGGTCGCCAGTACATCGTCCCGCCCCGTGCTTACCGGCGCGTCGTGCACCCACCAGCCGATCATGGCGGCCTGCTCGATGCCGAAGCCGTCCCACAGCTTCCACAGGCCGCGCGGATCGCTGCCCGGCGACCAGCCCAGACGATTGGTCATGCCAAACAGCATGCCGCGCCACGGGTTGCCGTCGTTCTGCAGCATCTCGCCCATCAGGCCATACGGTATGCCGGAGATTTCGGTGAGCCAGTACGCGGGTGACGTCTTCTCATAGTCGAACTCTTCGCCGAACCACAAGCGATCGATGTACGGAAACAGCTCCATGTAGAGCAGCGCGCTGTTGATGTAGCCATCGCGCGGGTTGTACTGGCTGGCCGAATGCAGGTCGATCAGCGGATGCGGCCGCCGCGCCTCCAGCACCTTGCGCACGCGCTTCATGGTGGTGCGATCGTAAGCGACGTCATCGAGATACAAGCCGTCGATGCCTTCGTTGCGCGCGAGCCAGTCCAGCCCTTCGATGTAAAAGTTGTGCCAGCGGCTCTGGCCGGCGTTGATCACGGCGGCGTCGCGGTTTTCCGGCACGTGCCATGCGGCGATGTAGTCGCCGTCCAGATGCTCCTGCAGCCAGGAGAAGCCACCGCCCTTGCCCGCACTGATGACCTCATGGCCGAGGCTTTCCAGCACCGGCAGCTCGGGCGAGCGGTCGGACAACTCGCGCACGGTGTCGTAGATCTTCACGCGCATGCCGCGGCCGTGCGCCGCGTCTATATACGCGCGCATCGCCGCGGGCTCCAGGAACGGATAGTTGATCCACGGATTGATCGGCGTGGCGTGATGGATGTTCACCACGTTCGCGCCATCGGCCTTGATCGCGTCGAGATCGCCGTACTTGTGGAAGAAGCGCTCGGCGAAATGCGCGGACGGCTTGATGGTCTTGAACGGGGTGATGCGCAGGACGAGGTCGTAGTGCAGCGTTTCGCCCACCTGCATCGTGCGGGGGCCGCTGAACGCCTCCACCGCGTACGCCTCGCGATCGTTGTGCAGGCGAATGCCACCCTGCCCCGCGTTGTCCCACGACACGGGCATGCGCAACGGCTGCTGGTGGTAGAAGTTCGTGTTCAACGGGCGCAGGTAGTGCTCGTCGCGCAGATGGAACTCCAGGCCGGCATTCACCGCGCCGATCCACGCGCCGTCCTGGTTGTTCTGTACGTTCCACTTCCACTGGAAATCCGCCGGCGCATGGTCGCCGGTACGCCCCAGGCCCAACTGGTACTGCGCCATGCCGTGGCTCAGCGGCATTTCCAGGCGGATGTCGCGCAACGTCACCGCGTGCTTCGCGGTCAAGGCGATGGAGTAGACCAGCGTGCCGTCGGCTTCAAGGCTGGCCTGCACGTCGCCCTGCAAGGGTCCCGCGACACCGGGCACCTGCCAGTGCACCTTCGCGGGGCCATCCGTTTGCACGCTCGGCGCTCGGGAGCCTTTCAGCACGTGCGTGCCACTGGCATCTTCGACGACAAGCCGCATCGGTGCCGCCAGCATCGCCGTCGGGCGGGCGGCGAATCCGGTCATGCGCTCGTTGAAATGACTGGTGATCTGGGCCGGCAGGCCATTGGCATCGAGCTTCACTTCACGGCCCAGCAGGTCCAGCGTTGCGCCCCTGGCCGTGATCGCGGTGAACGGCTTCACCAGTGCGTCGTCCTGCGCGAGCGTGGAGTCGAGCCAACGCAGTCGCGTGAGCCTGGTCGGATTGTCGTCGCCGTGCGCCACCGCCTGGCCGGCTTCCACCGTGATGGCCAGCGGAATCTTCTGCGCGGGCACGCCATCGGCCGCCACCGTGACCTCGCCGCGATACACGCCAGGCAGGGCCGACGCAGGAATATCCAATCCCACCCACAACGGCTGGACCCTTCCTTCCGGCACATCGACGCGCGTCGTGAACGGCTTGCCCGCGTAATCGACGCCACCGAGATTGAGGCAGGTCAGCGCCGTCGCCGGAATGCTGGCGCCCGAGTCATGGTGCAGATCACTGAAGGACACGCGCACGTCGTCCACCTTGCCGCGCGGCGCCCAAGCGCCCAGCTGGAAGCTCAGGTATTCGCCGCGCAGGGCGCTGTCGCTCAGCGCGCCGCCCGTGCCGCGCCTGGCCCAGCTCTCGGGCAAGGCATCGAACATGCGCACCGGATGCTCGCGCGTCTCCGGAAACACCAGCAGACGTTCGTTCGCGCGGGCAGCCAGCAGCGCGTTCACTTCCTCCGGCGTGGCGGTGCGTTCCATCGAGGTGTACGCATCAAAGTCGTCGACCGCTTCGTAGCGCGACACCTTCGCTTCCGGCAGCTTGCGCCAGGCGCGCGCATCCGTGCCGACCGTGTGCACCCAGGCCGCATCCGCCGTGTCCTTGGGCTCGGCGTAGTTCACCGTGGGGTAATTGCTGCGCCCCCTGCTGACGTAGGGCTGGTAGTAGACGGCGTAGCTTCCGGCCTGTGCCGCCTCGAACACCAGCTCGCCTTGTGCCTGGCTCATGCCGCCGCGCAGGACATTCGCCACCGGCTTGCCGTCGGGCCCGGTGACGATCACGGCCACCTGCTCGGGGTGCGCATCGCGACGGCGCCACGGAATCACCACGTGCACGGCCGCCGCGGGCGCAGCCACCTGCACCAGGTAACGGTGATTGCCCAGCGTCGAGGCGTCCCAGCGCAAGCGCTGCTGCGTGACGGGTTCCCCGGCGCTTGCCCACGGCGATGCCAACAGCAGCACGCCTGCCACGATCCATGCACCACGCCGATAACCCATCGCTACCCCGGTCTGCCAAAGGAAACCGGCGGCACGCGTCAGTGGCCGGCTCCCCGGTGTTTAACCCGAGCGGCGCATGGGGGCAAGTTCCAGAGGTGCCGGTCAGGCGCCGCGGTCGGTGCGCAAGGTACGCACGGCCTCGTCGTGTCCTGCCGCGGAGCGCCCGCTGACCCAGCCGAACAGCGCGATCCCGGCAATGATCATGAGCCCGCCCAACGCGGAGAATCCACGCGGCCACGCCTCGCCCAGGAAGCACGCGCCGATCACCGTGGCAAACAGCAACTCCGCCGCCTGCATGGCCTCCACCGCGGCAAGCGCGGTCGGCTCACTGCGCACCATGTCGGTCGCTCGGAAGAACAGCACCGTGGCGATGACGCCCGACGACAACGCCACGCCGCCCGCCAGCACGATCTCGCGCAGCCCGGGTGGTCCGATGGTGAACCACGCGAACGCCGCCAGCAGCAGCCAGAACGGCCAACTGCACAAGGTCATGCCGAACACGCGCTGCGTGGCGCCCATGCGCGTGCCGCTCTGCTCCAGGTGCAACAGCAGCATGCGATTGCCCAGTGGATAGGCGAACGCAGAGAACACCACGGCGGCGATCGCCAGCCAGTCGCCTGCGCGCAGCCGGCCCTGCGCATGCCCCCATTGCAGCGCGAACACGCCGACCACGATCAGCACGCCGATGCCCACGCTGCGCCAGGCCAACCGACGCCGTTCGTCGCGATAGATGAAGGGCGCGAGCAAGGGACCGGCCAATACCGTGGTCTGGAAACTGCCGGCCACCAGCCACGATGGTCCGCTGTTGGCGGCCCAGGTGAGCGGCAGGCCGAACATCACGAAGCCCACGGCGCTCCACAGCAGCCAGCTGCGCGGGTAACGCCGCAGTTCGGCCGGCAGCGGGCCGAGGCCGCCTTGCCACGGCAGCGCCAGGGCCAGCAGCGGCAAGGTGATCAGATAGCGCAGGATCACCGCCCACGCCCAGTGCCCACCACCCGCCACCAGGCTGCGGTTGAGCACGTAGGTCATGGTGAAGAACAGCGCCGCACAGAGCGCCAGACCCACCGCGGCGAAGGCGTTCGAGCGCATCGGCGTTCCATGGCAAAAGAAGCGAGTGTGGCAAAGTTGGCTGGCCTTTCGTAGCGCTCGCCGACCGCCGGTCGACCAGGGCTCAGGCGTCGTGCTCCGCCGCCAGCGGCAGGCGTAGCTGCACGACCAGGCCGCCACCCTCGGCGTTGCCGGCGTGGATATCGCCGCCATGGGCCCGTGCCACGCGCTGCACGATGGCGAGCCCGAGGCCGTGGCCATCGGCACGCGCGGCATTGCTGCCGCGAAACAACGGGCGAAACAGCGACTCCAGCTCCCCCGCCGGCACGCCCGGCCCGTGATCGCGGATCGCCAGCGTGGCCTGTCCGGCCTCGGCCTGGATCGACAGTTCGACCCTGCCGCCGACCGGGCTGAACTTGATCGCATTGGCGATCAGGTTGTCGATGGCACGCTCGAGCAACAACTCGTTGCCCGATACCGTCACGGCGCCGGCAGCCGACACGGCCAGGGTGATCGCACGCGCGCGCGCTTCCACGCCGGCACGCCGCACGCATTCGCCCAACAGACCCGCCAACTCGACCGGCTCGCGATTCACGCCGGGGATGCCGCCTTCCAGGCGCGAGAGCGCAAGCATTTCGCCGGTCATGCTGTCGAGCCGGCCGATCTCGTCTTCCGCCTGCTGGAAATAACCGGCCGCTTCGCGCGCGTCGTTGCTGCGGCGGGCCAGATCGAGGATCAGGTGCAGCCGCGCCAGTGGCGAGCGCAGTTCGTGCGACAAGTCCTGCAAGACGCTGCGGTCGTGTGCCACCAGCGCTTCGATGCGCTCGGCCATCGCGTCGAAATCGCGCGCCAGCTCGGCGAGTTCGTCGTGGGCGCGCCGGCCCCCGGGTCCGACCCGCGCCGACAGTTCGCCCGAGGCCATGCGCCGGGTGGCCCTGCTGATCGCCTCCACCGGACGCGCCACGCTGCGCGCCACCCACCAGCCCACCATGCCGATGAACAGCAGCGACAGCACGCCCTGGATCGCCAGGAAAATGGTCTGGCGCGTCTGCGGTCGCAGGCGCGAGTGGGTGCGGCTCAAGGCGACCAGCTGGCGCACCTGGCCATCGTCGCCACGTACCTGCTGCACGGCGACGTACAGATTGGGCCACGGTTGCAGCACTACGTCGCGCTTCTGCTCGAGCCAGGTCGGGATCGAGCCCTCGACCGCCTTGGGCAGGCGGATCGGCACCAGCGGCTGGCCCTGCTCGTACAGGGTGGCATCGATGCCCTCGCGGCGCTGCTGCGATGACCATTCCGCCAGCGCCGCCCTGCCGCCGCCTTCGTACGCCTGGTCGGCACCCTGGCCCAGCGTCGCCCAGTTGATTTCCACCGCCGTGGTGTACTCGATGAAGCGCCGGGTCAACATGCCGCCGACACCCAGTGCCAGCAGGTTCGCCGCGCAGAAGCTGATCAGCAGGCGCCAGTAAAGCGAGCTCTTGAACGGACTCACGGTGTCCCCGCGACCAGGCTGTAACCGGCACCGCGCACCGAATCGATGCGCGGCGATTGCGCCGATGCTTCGGCGAGCTTGTGGCGCAGGCGGCTGACGTGCACGTCGATGCTGCGATCGAAGCGTTCCAGTTCACGACCCAGCGCCATGCGCGTCAGGGTGGCCTTGTCCACCAGTTCGCCCGCACGCTGTCCCAGTGCCAGCAGCAACATGAACTCGGCGCCCGTCAGCGACAGCTCCTGCTCGCCCACGTAAGCGCGGCGCTCGCCCGGCTCCAGCCGCAGCGTGCCGACCTGCAGCGTGCCTGCCGCCACCGGCGTGTGGCGTCGAAGCTGCGCACGCACGCGGGCCAGCAATTCGCGCGGCAGGCAGGGCTTGGTGAGGTAATCGTCGGCGCCCAGTTCCAGCCCGATCACGCGGTCCACCGGCTCGCCGCGCGCCGACAGCATGATCACCGGCAGGCGATGCTTGAGCCGCAGTTCGCGCAGCGTCTCCAGGCCATCGCGCCCGGGCATCATCACGTCGAGGATCAACAGGTCGGGCCGCGAGGACGGGTTATGCAGTCGCGCCAGGCCACTGTCGCTGTCATGTGCGACATCCACCACAAAGCCTTCGCGTTGCAGGTATTCCGCCAGCAATCCAGCCAGGGCGCGGTCGTCGTCGACAATGAGGATTTTCGGCATGGTGTTCGGCAGCTCCGGGCCCATTCAAGCCGCGCCTCCCTGGGAACTCTACCGGCTTTACCCTTCTTTACCTTTGCGCAAAGAACATACACGCGGCGCCGTCGTCAAATGGACACACCCCAGTCCAACCGGACGACAGAGGAACTCCCCATGCGCAAGAACATCTCCCTCGCCCTGGCCCTGGCGTCAGCCGTGGCCCTCGCTCCGTTCGCCATCGCCGCGGCCGCCGGCCAGGATGGCGGCCAGCACGCGGGCTGGCATGGTCGCGGCCATGGCGGCGAATTCGAAGCGTTCAGCAAGCTCAACCTCACCGACGCGCAGAAGGCCAGCATCAAGCAGATCATGCAGACCGCACGCACGCAGAACCGGCCGCAACGCCAGGCCCTGCGCCAGCAGCGCGAGGCGTTCGAGGCAATGGCGCCGAACCAGGCCGGCTACCAGGCCGCCGCGGCCAGCCTCGCGCAGGCCGAAGGTGCTGCTATGCAGGCACGCGTGCAGCAGCGCGCGGCGATTCGCGCACAGGTCTATGCGGTGCTGAGCCCGGCCCAGCAGAACCAGCTTGCCGCCATGAAAGCGGCCCGCGTGGCGCGTCACCAGCAATGGGAGCAATTCAAGGCGCAGCACCCGGTGTCCGGCTCGACCACGGCCCAGTAACCGCCCCACGACAGCAATAATTACCCGGCGTCATCGCGACGCCTCACAACAAGCTCGGCGCCAGCCTGCATGCTGGCGCCTTTTCTTTGGCAGCGACGCTCGAAACGCTTAGTCGGCCTTGAAATTCCCCGTCAATGCCGCGGGTACGAACAGCGGCGGTGCATAGCCGCGCGGCTTGCTGCCCACGCTCACGCCGCCATGCAGGCGCGCCTGCTGCGCATCGCTGAAGAACCAGTACGGGAACGGCATTTCGATCGCGCTCGCTGCGGCCAGCCCCGCGCGCAGTTCATCGGGCAGCGCAAACGACAGCGCGGCAAGGTTGTCCTCGAGCTGGGCCAGCTTGGTCGCCCCCACGATCACCGAGGCCACGCCAGGCTGCGTCGCCACCCAGTTCAGCGCGACCTGCGCCATCGGCTTGTCCATCGCCCGGGCGACGTCTTCCAGCGCGGCGACGATGCGCCAGTTGCGTTCGGTGAAGCGATCGAAGCCCGGCAACCCCGACACCTTGGCCAGTCGCCCTTCATCCGCGCCGCCGGCCTCGCCGGGCCGGTACTTGCCCGACAGCAGGCCCATGCCCAGCGGACTCCAGGTCGTGATGCCCATGCCCAGCTCGGCCGCCATCGGCACGAACTCGTGCTCGATGTTGCGCTCGATCAATGAATATTCGAGCTGCAGGTTGACCAGCGGGGTCAGCGCATGGGCCTCGGCAAAGCTCTGCGCGCGCGACGCATACCACGCCGGGACGTCGGACAGGCCGGCGTAGCGGATCTTGCCTGCACGCACGAGGTCGTCGAACGTGCGCACGACCTCCTCCGCCGGCGTGAGCCGATCCCAGGTATGCAGCAGGTAGAGGTCGAGGTAGTCGGTGCGCAGCCGGCGCAGGGAGCCTTCCACCGCGCGCAGGATGTTCTTGCGACCGTTGCCGCCCGCGTTGGGATTGCCAGGCTGCGCGTTGTAGCTGAACTTGGTGGCCAGCACGACACGGTCGCGGGTGCCCGTCTCGGCGATAAAGCGGCCCAGCAGTTCCTCGCTCGCCCCCTCGGTGTAGAGATCGGCGGTGTCAATGAAGTTGCCGCCGGCGGCCAGGTAGCGATCGAACATGGCGCGTGCGGTGTCGGCGGCGGCGCCCCAGCCCCACTGCTCGCCGAACGTCATCGTGCCCAGCGCCAGGCGGCTGACGCGCAGGCCGGAACGGCCAAGGGTGTAGTAAGCATCGAGCGACATGGTCAGTTCCCTGCAGTGGTCGGATGGACGCAGTCTGCGCCTTGCCATTACGCGGAAAAACCACCATCTTGTGCATGCTTTATCAAGCATGGCTAAACAATGAGCCCTGACAACGCCAGCGCCCTGCGCGCCTTCCGGCTGATTGCCCGCCACGGCAGCTTCACCCGCGCCGCCGCCGAGCTGGAGGTCACCGCCTCTGCGCTGAGCCAGACCCTGCGCCAGCTGGAAGCCCATGTCGGCGTGCGACTGCTGCACCGGACCACCCGCCGGGTCGGCCTGACCGAGGCCGGCCGCGCCTTTCTCGAACGCATTTCGCCCGCACTCAGCGAGATCGACGACGCCATCGAGGCCATGCGCCAGCACGGTGACCGGCCCTCCGGCACGCTGCGCATCGCCGTGCCGCAAATGGTGCTCGATCAGCTGATCGCGCCGACGCTCGCCGAATTCATGCGCGCATGGCCCGAACTGAGGGTCGACATCCAGGTGGAAAACCGCCTCACCGACCTCATCGCCGAGGGTTTCGACGCCGGCATCCGGCTGGGCGAGCGCCTTGCCCGCGACATGGTCGCCATCCCGCTGGGCAGCCAACAGCGTGCGGTGGTGGCGGGCTCGCCAGCGTACTTCGCCGAACACGGCCGTCCGCAGCATCCGCGCGAACTGGCGGCGCATCGCTGCGTACGATTCCGTTTCAGCAGCGGCGTCATCTATCGCTGGGAGTTCGCCCATCCCGCCGGCCCCGCCCGCGGCCGCTGGTTCGAGCTCGACGTGGACGGCCCGCTGACCACCAACGATCCCACCCTGGCGATATGCGCCGCCATCGACGGCCTGGCGCTGACCCACATGGTCGAGCCCCCGCTGCGGGCCGCCATTGCCGCCGGCCAGCTGGAAACCGTGCTGGACGACTGGCTGCCGCCGTTCGACGGCTTCTACCTGTACTACCCCAGCCGCCTGCAGGTGCCACCGAAGCTGCGCGTATTCATCGACCACCTGCGCCGGCACATGGCGGCCAGTGCGTGAACGTGCACGCCGCCCCGCATCGGCGACACGGGCGCGGCCGGGGCCTTACACGCGACAAAATCTGCACCTGCAGCATGATTCCATGCCATGGTCGCTCACATCGGGCAGGACCGGACGGCCATCGTCCCGGCTGACAGGCAGCGAGGAACCTCATGTCCAGACTACGCGTCCAGAGCTTTGCCATTTCCCTCGACGGCTACGGTGCCGGCCCGCGCCAGGACCTGCAGAACCCGCTCGGCGTGCGCGGCCCGGAGTTGATGGAATGGTTCTTCCACACGCGCATGTGGCGCGGCATGCAGGGCCAGGAAGGCGGCGAAACCGGCATCGACCACCAGATGGTGGAACAGGGTTTCGCCGGCATCGGCGCGTGGATCCTCGGACGCAACATGTTCGGACCCGTGCGCGGTCCGTGGCCTGACGACAGCTGGAAGGGCTGGTGGGGCGACGAGCCTCCCTATCACGTACCGGTGTTCGTGCTGACCCACTATCCGCGCCCGTCCTTCCGCATGGCGGGAGGCACCGAGTTCCATTTCGTCACCGACGGCGTCGAAGCGGCCCTGGAACGTGCCACCGCCGCGGCCGCTGGCCTCGACATGCGCGTCGGTGGCGGCGTGGCAACCGTCCGGCAATACCTGCAGTTGGGCTTGATCGACGAGTTGCACCTGGCGGTCAGCCCGGTCCTGCTCGGCGCCGGCGAAAACATCTGGGATGGCCTCGACATGCCGGCCCTGGGCTATGCCTGCACGCGAAGCGTGGCCGGCGAGCGCGCCACCCATGTGTTCCTGACCCGGCGCCGCTGAACGCAGCGGCCACGCGCCCGCGCCGGCAAGGAACTTGAGCACGCCGGCGCGTCGTGAAACCATCATGCGGTGAGCAGCCGTCCATCCACCGCCACGTCATTGCGCGACCTCGCACGCCTCCGCCGCGTTCGCGACCGCATCGACCGGGAGTACGCGCAGCCGCTGGACGTCGAGGCGCTGGCTCGTGGCGTGCACATGTCCGCCGGTCACCTCAGCCGCCAGTTCCGGCTCGCCTATGGCGAGTCGCCTTACTCGTATCTGATGACGCGGCGCATCGAGCGCGCGATGGCCTTGCTTCGTCGCGGCGACCTCGGCGTCACCGACGTCTGCTTCGAGGTGGGCTGCGCATCGCTCGGCACGTTCACCACGCGCTTCACCGAACTGGTCGGCATCTCGCCCGGCGCCTATCGACGCCAGCAGGCGCAGGCGACGGCGGGGATGCCCTCATGCGTGGCCAGGCAGGTGACGCGACCGATCAGGAATCGAGAAGCGGCGCCCAGCGAGGCGGAACTAGACTGATCGCCATGGACTCCACCACCACCGAGAGCAACCCCATGGACATCACGATTCATTCGAGCTTCCTGCCGCAGAACGACCCGGACGCCGCGCTGGCCTTCTATCGCGACACCCTCGGCTTCGAGGTCCGCAACGATGTCGGCTACGGCGGAAAACGCTGGATCACGGTCGGACCGACCGGCCAGCCGGGCACCTCCATCGTGCTGTATCCGCCCGATGCCAGTCCTGGCGTCACCGACGACGAGCGCCGCACCATCGCCGAGATGATGGCCAAGGGCACCTTTGGCATCGTCCTGCTGGCCACGCGGGACCTGGCAGGCACCTTCGAGCGGCTGCAGGCCCGCGAAGCCGAGATCGTGCAGGAACCGACCGACCAGCCGTACGGCGTGCGCGACTGCGCCGTGCGCGATCCTGCAGGCAACATGATCCGCATCCAGCAGTTGCGCTGAACCATCGGTTGCTTCATGCGCCGCACGGCCGCGCAGGAACGAGCACCGCCCTGCGCGATGCCGCTGGCGGCACCGTGGATCCGTCATCCGGTGTGCGCCATCGCAGTGAAGCAGGCACTGCTTCCTTTCGATGCGCCCGTCGGCGAGCGGCGAAGGCAACGCGTCGTGGCCCGCTGCCTTCGCCGGTTCGTTCGGTCCGCATCCGGATCGCGACGAACACTTATTTCAGGATCAGCTCGCGGGTCAGCTGGCCACCGAGAAGTTCGCGCATGGATTCCCGGTCCGCGGCCGCCTTGTCGCGCGCGTCCCGTGCGCCAAGCACCTTGGCAGCGACCGCATCGGCCTCGTCGTTCCGATCCAGCGCCGCCATGTTGGCGAACGTGGTGGTGAGGATCAGGTCGGCATCATGCGGCGAACGCGCTTCCGTCTCGTAGACCGCATAGCCGGTGATGAGGCCGGCCTTCTTCATGGCTTCCATGTTGGCCTTGTACGGACCATCCAGGTACTTAATGTAGTTGTTGAACTGGCCCGGCTTGACCTTGACGAAGTTGACCCGGGTAACCGGGCCATCCTTGTAAGGCTTCGCGTCCTGCGCAAACGCCGTCCCCAGGGCCACGAGCATGAGCAACGACACGACCAGCATCGAGATTCGTTTCATGGTATTCCCCTTGCTGTGACTGCGCGGATGCGCAGCGGAGGCGACGCTACGCCGCAGGTCACGGGGTGTCTATCTTCCTTTGCGCTGTATCACCGGTGATACATGATCACCGGTGATGCATGCTGCGCTGGTTGCGCGGCATCACCCGCGCCAGTGCCCCGACACCCACACGCTGCCCGGCGCCCAGTAGCCGGGCACCCATACGCGTGCCGCGTAGTGCGGCCGTGGTGCCACCACGACGCAACCGGTAAGGGAAACACTGGCGCTGAACAAAGTGGCGAGGCCGAGACCGATCAGCATGAGTCGACGCATGGGGCGCTCCTGGGGGTGGATGTTCGAGCCCGGAGAACGCCAGCCCGGCTCGCCGCGATGACCGCGCGGCCGGATAGAGATGGCTGCGGTTCATCCCGCGCGCAGCCATCGTTCAGCTGCGGCGGTTCGACTAGTCCCGCGACAGCCGCGCCATGGTCGAGCGGTAACGTGCGGCGATGCGATCCTCGTCGCGGTGGGTGAAATCGCGCACCACCCATTCGCCGCCAACCATTACGTCGCGCACCAGCGGCACATTGCCGGCGAACAGGAATCCGTCGATCACCGAACGTTCGTTGCACGCGGCGAGCAACGGCGCGCGATCATCCAGCACCAGCAGGTCGGCGCGTGCGCCGGCGCGCAGTTCGCCCACCGGCAAACCGGCAGCCAGCGCACCACCGCGCAGTGCAGCGGGCCACAGCGTCTCGCCGACGCTGTCGCCCTGATGGCGCGCGGCGATGTTGCGATGGCGTGTCGCCAGGCGTTGGCCGTACTCCAGCCAGCGCAGTTCTTCCACCGGCGACACCGAGATGTGCGAATCCGAACCGATGCCCAGCGTGCCACCGGCGTCAAGGTACTCGGCCAGTGGAAACAGGCCATCGCCCAGGTTGGCTTCGGTGGTGGGACACAGGCCGGCGACGGCGCCACTGCGCGCGAGGCGCGACGTCTCCTGCGCGCTCAGATGCGTGGCGTGCACCAGCGTCCAGCGGGCGTCGACATTCGCGTGGTCGAGCAGCCATTCCACTGGGCGCGCCCCACGCGTGGCAAGGCAGTCCTGGACTTCGCCGATCTGTTCGGCGATATGGATATGGATGGGGCAGCCCTGCGCCGCATCGGCAGCAAGCACGTCACGCAGCGCCTGTTCCGGCACCGCGCGCAGCGAATGCAGCGCCACGCCCACGCGAAGCCTGTCGTTCTCGTGGGAACGCAAGGTCTCCAGCAGCCGCACATAGGACGGCACGTCATGGCCGAAGCGACGCTGGCGCGGCGCCAGCGGACGGTTGTCGAAGCCGCCGCTCATGTACAGCACCGGCAGCAGCGTCAGCGTGATGCCCGCCTCGCGCGCGGCCTCGATCAGGGCCAGCGACATCGCCTCGGGCTGCGCATACGGCGAGCCGTCGGGCTGGTGATGCAGGTAATGGAACTCGCACACCTGCGTGTACCCACTCTTGACCATCTCCACGTAGAGCTGTGCCGCGATGGCCTGCAACTCGTCCGGGCCGATGGTCGACGCGAACGCGTACATGGTTTCGCGCCAGGTCCAGAAGCTGTCGTCGCTCTTGCCCTTGCGTTCGGCCAGTCCCGCCATGGCCCGCTGGAACGCATGCGAGTGGAGGTTGGGCATGCCGGGAAGCACCCAGTGGCCGAGGCGCGAACCTTCGCCGCCGGCGAGGTCGGCGATGAAACCCCGATCATCGATCGACACGCCGCTGTCACGCACCCAGCCCTGCGGCGTCCATAGATGATCGGCGGTGTACCGGGTCGAAAGCGTGGCGCCCATCAGCCTGCTCCATGGGAAATGCCGCGAGTGTAACCGGCCCTTGGCCCGCTTCGTTCACGCGGCTGCGGCATAATGCGCGAATGGCGAAGAAAATCCGCGAAGACGCCCCGAAGCTGCTGGTGCGGCAGGCGACGCCTGCCGATGTGCCGGCCCTGGTCACGCTCACGGCCCGCGTCTATACGCCCGAATGGGGCCATTCGGCGGAAATGCTGCGCTCCCAGCAGACCCACTTCCCCGAAGGGCAGTTCGTGGTCGAGTACGAAGGCAAGGTCGTCGGTTATTGCGCCACCTTCCGCATCGACGAGGCCACCGCACTGGCGCCGCACACGTGGATGCAGATCACCGGCGGCGGCATGGGTTCGCGCCACAAGGTCGACGGCAACTGGCTTTACGGCATGGAAGTCGTGGTCCACCCCGACTACCGCAACATGCGCATCGGCCAGCGCCTGTACCAGGCCCGCAAGCGCCTGTGCACCGACCTGAAACTGCGCGGCATCGTGTTCGGCGGACGCATCCCCGGGCTGGCCCGCAACCTGCACCGCTACGGCAGCGCCGAGTCGTACGTGCAGGCGGTGGTGGAAGGCAAGCGCCGCGATCTCACGCTGAGCTTCCAGCTCGGCAACGATTTCGAAGTCATCGGCCTGCTGCGAGGCTACGTGCCTTCCGACTATGAGTCGCTGGGTTATGCGGCGCACCTGGTATGGCGCAACCCGGAATTGCTCAACCAGCCGGACATCCCGTCGATTCCCTCGACCCAGCGGCTGCCCGACCTCGTTCGCGTCGCCTCGGTGCAATACCTGCAGCGGCGCATCCGCTCGTTCGAGGAGTTTGCCACCCAGGTGGAGTACTTCACCGACATCGCCGCCGACTACAACGCCGACTTCGTCACCTTTCCCGAACTGATCACGCTGCAACTGCTGTCGATCGAGAACGAGGAGCTGTCGCCGGTCGATTCGATCCGCAAGCTCAGCCAGTACACGCCGCAGGTGAAGGAGCTCTTCAGCCGGCTGGCGGTGAACTTCAACATCAACATCATCGCCGGGTCGCACCCGACCGAGCAGGCCAACGGCGACATCCACAACGTCTGCTATGTATGCCTGCGCGACGGGTCGATCCACGAGCAGGAAAAAATCCACCCCACGCCCAGCGAACGCACCGTGTGGAACATCACCGGTGGCGACAGCGCGGCAACCATCCAGACCGACTGCGGCCCGATCGGCGTGATGATCTGCTACGACTCGGAGTTCCCCGAGGTGGCGCGCCATCTTACCGACCAGGGCGCGCTGATCCTGTTCGTGCCGTTCTGCACCGACGTGCGCGAAGGTTACCTGCGCGTGCGCTACTGCTCGCAGGCACGCGCCATCGAGAACCAGTGCTATGTCGTGCTTTCGGGCAACGTGGGCAACCTGCCCGGCGTGAACAACTTCGACATCCAGTACGGACAGAGCTGCATCCTTACGCCGAGTGACTTCCCGTTCGCGCGCGACGGCATCGCCGCCGACTCCACCCCGAACATCGAAACCGTGCTGTTCGCCGACCTTCACCTCGGCAGCCTTGCCCGCGCGCGCAACGCCGGCGCCGTGCAGAACCTGAAGGATCGCCGCTTCGATCTGTACGAGACCCGCTGGACGCGGACCTCCGAGGCGAAGCCGTGAGCAGTGCCGACGAGGACGACGCAGCCACATCGCCCACAGCAGCGAGCCGCCTGCGACGCCTGACCGACTCCGAGCTGTTTTCGCCCGTGGAGTGGCGCCGCCGCGTGCTGTTCTGGAGCGGCGCGGTGATGGTGGGACTGGCGGCCGTCGGTTTCGCACAGGCGGCCGACTACGTGTTCGGCCTCTTTCGCGGCATCGTCGCGCACAACCGGTTCTGGCCCTTCCTGATCACGCCTGTCACGTTCGCCCTGCTCGCCTGGCTGACGCAGGGCGTGCTCAGGCCCACGCGTGGCTCGGGCATTCCACAGGCGATCGCCGCCCTCAAGGTGGAAGACGAAGGCTTCCGCCAGGGACTGCTCTCGTTGCGCGTGGCCATCGGCAAGATGGCCCTGACGCTGGCGGCCCTGCTCGGCGGCGCGTCGGTGGGACGCGAAGGACCGACCGTGCACGTCGGTGCGGGCCTGCTGTATTCGCTGGGCCGGCGCTTCGGCTTTGCGGACCCCACGGCGGCAGGCCGGTTTATCCTCGCCGGGTCGGCTGCCGGCCTGGCAGCTGCCTTCAACACGCCGCTGGCCGGGGTGGTGTTCGCCATCGAGGAAATGAGCGGCGCCTTCGAGCACCGCATGAGCGGCACCCTGCTCACCGCCGTGATCATTGCCGGCGTCGTGTCGCTGGGCATCCTCGGCAACTATGCCTACTTCGGCCATGTCGACATCGGCCTGCCGCTGGGCAAGGCGTGGTGGGCGGTGCTGGCCACCGGCATCGTCTGCGGCCTGGCCGGTGGCTTGTTCGCCCGACTGATCCAGCCCAGCGACAGCGGGTTCCGCGGCATGGTCGGCCGCCTGCGCGGGCGCCAGCCGGTGGCGTTCGCCGCGGCCTGCGGCCTCGCCCTGGTGCTGCTGAGCCAGCTTACCCACACCGGCCTCTACGGCACCGGCTACGCGCAGGCCAGGGACATTCTCGAAGGCCATGCCGACACGGTGATGGGCTTCGGCGTGCTGAAGTTCCTGGGCAATATCGCCTCGTACTGGGCCGGCATCCCGGGCGGCATCTTCTCGCCGGCACTGGCCGTAGGCGCGGGGCTGGGCAACAACCTCAGCACCATCCTGCCCGGGGTCGATCCGGCGGCCGTGGCGCTGCTGGCGATGGCCGCCTATTTGTCGGGTGTCACGCAGGCGCCGCTCACCGCCACCGTGATCTCGATGGAGCTCACCGCCAACCAGCAGATGGTGCTGCCCATCATGGCTACCTGCCTGCTGGCGCGCGCGGCATCGTCCCTCCTGTCGCGCAAGCCGGTGTATCGGGCGCTGGCCGACAAGCTGATCGAAGGCTACGCGCACGAACTGGCGCTGCGTGCCGCGGAAGCCGCGCACGACGACGAGGCGGACGGCCTGGCGGATGACGATGCCGTCAGCGAGCGCACGGCACGGCCCATGGTGCAAGATCCGGCGACGCCGATGCCCCCGGCGCGCGAACCTCCCAACGACACCTCACCCGAAAACCACTCCACGCCATGACCACTCGCTGGGATCACCTGCTGCTCGATGCAACGCTGGCCACCTTTGCCGGCGACGAACCCTATGGACTGATCGAAGGCGGCGCCATTGCGCTGCACCGGGGACGCATTGCCTGGACCGGCCGGCGCAGTGAACTGCCGGACGACCCGGGGCACCTTGCCGGGCACGTCGACTACCTCGATGGCGCCCTGGTCACGCCCGGCCTGATCGATTGCCACACGCACCTTGTGTTTGGCGGCGATCGCGCGCACGAGTTCGACCTGCGCCTCAACGGCGCCAGTTACGAGGAGATCGCGCGCGCCGGCGGCGGCATCGTCTCCACCGTCCGGGCCACGCGCGCCGCCAGCGAAGACGCCTTGTTCGCCCAGGCGCTGCCGCGGGCGCACGCACTGCTGGCCGATGGCGTGACGACCATCGAGATCAAGTCCGGCTACGGGCTGGATCTCGACACCGAGCGCCGCATGCTGCGCGTGGCGCGCCGCCTCGGCAAGGCGCTGGGCATCACCGTGCGCACCACCTTCCTTGGCCTGCACGCCCTGCCGCCGGAATACCGCGACGACCGCGACGCCTATGTCGCGCAGGTATGCGACCACATGCTGCCCACGCTGGCCGGCGAAGGCCTGGTCGATGCCGTCGATGCGTTCTGCGAAACGATCGGCTTCACGCCCGCCGAAACGCGTCGCGTGTTCGAGCGCGCCGCGCAACTGGGGCTGCCGGTCAAATTGCATGCGGAACAGTTGTCCGACCTCGACGGCGCGGCCCTGGTGGCGGCGTTCGGTGGCCTGTCCGCCGATCACCTGGAGCATCTGAGTGACCACGGCCTGCGCGCCATGGCGCAGGCGGGCACGGTGGCCGTACTGCTGCCCGGCGCGTTCTACGCCTTGCGCGAAACCCGGCTGCCGCCGATCGCGGGCCTGCGCGAGCATGGCGTGCCGATGGCCGTGGCCACCGACTGCAATCCCGGTACCTCGCCGATGCTTTCGCTGCGCCTGGCCGCGGGCATGGCCTGCACGCTGTTCCGGCTGACGCCTGAAGAGGCGCTGCGCGGCGTGACGGTGCATGCCGCGCGGGCCCTGGGCCTGCCCGACCGCGGCACGCTCGCGCTCGGACAGCGCGCCGACCTTGCGGTGTGGAACGTGCGCACGCCGGCGGAACTCTGCTACTGGATCGGCGGCAGCCACGTGCTGCGCGACATGTTCATCGGCGGCGAACCGCTGTCGCCGGACGCCTGAGGCACGGCCGGGTCGCGCCCTCGCGACGGCGTATCACGCCGAGTGATCCGCTCCGGCGCGACGCAAAAAAAAAGCCCCGCTGGTGCGGGGCTTTTCGCAGGCCGATGAACTCAGGCCGACTTCTTCTTCGGTGCAGCCTTCTTGGCGGCGGCCGGCTTGGTCACGGTCGCCTTGGCACCTGCAACGGCCGGCTGCAGCGAATGCGCGCGGGTGTTGCCATAGCTACCACGGTAGGTCTTGCCACGACGGGTCTTGCGATCGCCCTTGCCCATGGGAGAACTCCTTGATTCGTTGGGATGAACGGCCGACCATCGTATCAGTGACGGCACAAATCGCAATAGTCAGCGGTGACCGTGCCCTGCGCAGCCACGTTCGTGATCCGGACAGTCGCCCGCATCGATCTGCACGGTCACGTGCTGGATGCCGAAACGCTCGGCCAGCACGCTGTTGATCGCGCTGATGGCGGCACCACTGTGGTCGCCCTCGTGCAGCTCGGCGTGCAACGTGGCCATGCGCGACCCGGATGCCAGCTGCCAGACATGCAGGTGGTGAATGTCACGGATCGACGGATCGGCCTGTCGCAAGGCCGCAGCGACATCGCCCGGGTCCATGCCGTCGGGCACGCCTTCCAGCAGGATGTGCGCCGACCGGCGCAGCAGGCGCCATGCACTGTTGAGGATCAGCAGCGACACCAGCAGCGAAAGCACCGGATCGGCCCAGTTCCACCCCTGCCAGCGCACCAGCAAGGCGGCCACCACCGCCGCCACGGAACCGAGCAGGTCGCCCAGCACGTGCAAGGTCGCGCCGGCCAGGTTGATGTCGTCGTGGGCATGGCCGTGCAAGGTGCGCAGCACCAGCAGGTTCACCAGCAGGCCAATCACCGCCACCACCAGCATCATCCCCGACAGGATCGGCTCCGGATGGAACAGCCTCGCCGCCGCCTCATAGGCAATGAAAGCCACCAGCGCAAACTGCGTGAGCGCATTGACGAAGCCGGCCAGCACTTCGAGGCGTCCATAACCGTAACTGCGGCGCGCGTCGGCTGGCCGGCGGGCGAACCAGGCGCCGGCGACGGCGAGCAGCAGTGCGAGCGCATCGATCAGCATGTGGCCGGCATCGGCCACCAGGGCAAGCGAGCCCGACCAGAAGCCGCCGACCATCTCGACCAGCATCATGGCCGCGGTCAGCACGAACGCGAAGATCAGCTTGCGCTCGCGACCGCTGGCGCCGTCGTGGCCATGGCCGTGCGCATGATCGTGATCATGGCCATGCGCATGGTCGTGCTGTTGATGGTCGTGCGTGTGCACGTGGGCCGTATTCATGGGCGAATGCTAGGAACCGGGGGGCCCGTTACACAATCACGGCGGACCGGGCCGCCGTCGTCATGGCGCAAACTGGGCGTCGTGCGCATGCGCCGCGCGATGCGTGCGCAGGTTGATGAAATGCGCCGTCGCCACCAGCAGGCCACCGCAGGTCACCAGCACGCTGTGCAGTGCAATGGAATAGTGCTCGGCGAATGTCACGCCGGTGATGAGCAGGGCCAGCCCCGGCAGTGCAAGCAGCAAGGGAAGCTGTCGATGGTGGTGGCGATAGCTGCTGAGCAGGCTGGCCAGCGCCAGCGCGCAGGCGAACATCACGAAGCCGCGTTCGAATCCCTGGCCAGCCAGGAAACCCAGCCCCAGCAGCGGCAGCAACGCGAGCACGAACGGCAACGCGGCGCAGTGGATCGCACAGAGGAACGACGCCATCGCGCCGACCCTGTCGAGCAGTGACCACCAGCGGGATTTGTTCTCTTGTCGGGCATCCATCGGATCGGACCGGAGCGCATCGCAGGTCGGGCTGGGTCAGCCCCGGAAGCGACATGTTACATTATAACGCCCCTGGCGCAAACGACCCCGACCGGGGCAGCCCGCGGGCTGCCCGTCAGGCTTTCCGGCAGTTCTTGCAGAGGCCGTGGACTTCCAGGGTCTGCGCCTGGGGCCGGAAACCGAAGGCCCTGGCCTGGGCCTCGATCAGCTCGGCCACGCGCTCGTCGCACACTTCCTGGGCGCTGGAGCAGTTGTCGCAGATCAGGAACGGCACCTGGTGCGCCTCGGCCGGGTGATGGCAGGAGACGAAGGCATTGATGGACTCGAGCTTGTGGATGAAGCCGTGCTCGAGCAGGAAATCGAGCGCGCGGTACACCGTGGGCGGCGCCGCATTGCCGTGGCGCTCGCGCAGCTGGTCGAGCAGGTCGTAGGCCTTGACCGGCTTGCCGGCGGCCGCGACGAGCTCCAGCACTTCCTTGCGCAGCGGCGTGAGGCGCAGTCCGCGTTCCTCGCTGGCATGTTCCACCGCACGCACGAAGCTCCTGGCATCGTCGTGATGGTGGTGGTGCACATGCGGCTTGAAGACGGTTTCGGTCAAAGCTTTCACCTCGCTGCCGATCATACACCGCCACCGGGGCCAGCCCGGCTCAGCGCCCCGGCGGCAGCGGCGGTGGCAACGCGCCTCGCTTCGGCCGCGGCTGCACGAGGATCACGATCCAGCCGATCGGACCGAGCGCAGCCGACCAGGCCAGGCCGGCCACCGTACGCCCGCGCCACCAGCCGAGCAGCGCGCCGACCGCCACGAACACCACGTTCCACCAGAACAGGGTCGTCCATGGCACCAGCGCCAGCAGGTTCAGGAAGATGTGCAGGAACGCGTCCGGGGCGTCCGGATCGACGCCCTGGGTCGCCTTGGCCAGCAACTCATCCATGCCCATTCCTGCGCGCCGCCGGCACGGGGGCGGAGCCTCAGCCCCGGGCCCGCGCGATGGCGTCGTCGATGCGACGCAGGGCCTCGGCCCGGCCCGCGAGGAATACCGTGTGGTCGATCGACGGCGACACCTGCGTGCCGGTCATCGCCACGCGCAACGGCTGGGCGATCTTGCCCATGCCCAGTTCGAGCGCGGCAGCCATCTGCTCCACCGCCAGATGGATGGCTTCAGGCGTCCACTCGCTCGCGGCGAAGCGTGCCCTCGCTTCATGCAGCACGGCCACGGCACCGTCGTTCTGCAGGTGCTTGGCCACCGCCTTGTCGTCCCATTCGGTGATCGGCCCGTACCAGATCTTCGCGCGCTCGGCCATTTCCTTCAGCGTCTGCACGCGGTCGCGCAGCGCGACGATGACGTCGGCGGGCCGCGGTCCCTGGCTGAAATCGATGCCGGCCTGGGTGAGGTGCCACTCGAATTCCGGCGCGATGGCGGCCGGATCTTCCGACTTGAGGTAATGCTGGTTGAGCCAGGACAGCTTGGTGACGTCGAAGCGCGACGCCGCCTTGTTGACGTCGCTGATGTCGAACAGGCGCACCATCTCCTCTTCCGAGAAGATCTCCTGGTCGCCATGCGACCAGCCCAGGCGCACGAGATAGTTGAGCAGCGCGTGCGGCAGGAAGCCGTCGTCGCGATACTGCATGACGCTCACCGCGCCATGGCGCTTGCTGAGCTTCTGCCCATCGGGGCCAAGGATCATCGGCAGGTGCGCAAACTCCGGCACCGGCTTGCCAAGCGCCTTGTAGATGTTGATCTGGCGCGGCGTATTGTTGACGTGGTCGTCGCCGCGGATCACCTCGGTGATGCCCATGTCGATGTCGTCGACCACCACGGCGAAGTTGTAGGTCGGCCAGCCGTCGGAGCGGAAGATCACCAGGTCATCGAGTTCGGCATTGGCCCATTCGATGCGACCCTTCACCTTGTCATCGAAGACCACCGTGCCTTCCAGCGGATTCTTGAAGCGCATGACGCGGTTCGGATCGTCGCGATAGGGCTCGTTGCGGTCGCGGTAGTAGCCGTTGTAGCGCGGCTTCTCGCCCTTGGCATACGCAGCCTCGCGCATGGCCTCGATCTCGTCCTTGGATTCGTACGCGTAGTACGCCAGGCCCGCCTTCAGCAGCTCGTCGGCCACCTGCTTGTAGCGCTCCAGGCGCGCGGTCTGGTAGATCGGGCCGTCGTCGTGGTTGAGGCCCAGCCACTGCATGCCGTCGAGAATGGCCTGCACGGCCTCTTCGGTAGAGCGCTCACGATCGGTATCCTCGATGCGCAACACGAACTGCCCGCCGCGACGGCGCGCTTCCAGCCAGCAGTACAGCGCCGTGCGGGCGCCGCCGATATGCAGGAAACCGGTGGGGCTGGGAGCGAAACGGGTGCGGACGGTCATGGGATGCTTTCGACAAGGACTCAAGGGAAGTGAACGATTTTAGCCGATACGGAGTCATCCGCCGATGCATGCTTCACCCTGCCAGGGCGGCAGGTCGTGCGCTGGCGGCCCTGGGCTGCCTGGCGCTTGCCCTGCCCTGCCATGCGGACAACCCGGGCTATGACCGGCCAGGCCTGGGATTCACGCCAGCCGTGCTGGACCCGGGCCAGGTCACCATCGAACAGGGCTTGCCCACGTGGACGCGTGATACGCAAGGCGGCATGGTGCAGTCGCAATACACCACGGACAGCCTGATCCGGCTCGGCATCGGCGGCCCTTTCGAAGCGCAGCTGGGCACCTCGCCGTTCAATGCCATCCATCAGCAAGGCCAGGGCACGGACGCCTGGAGCCATGGCCATGGCGACACCATCCTGGCGCTCAAGTACGCGCCTTCAAAACCCGGTGACTTCTTCACCTGGGGCCTGCTGGGCAGCGTGGAATTCACCGATGGCGCGCAGGGCGTGCGCAGCGATCGCCGGCAATACTTGCTTGGCGCCGACCTGAACTGGCAGGTGGCCGACGCCGACACGGTGGGTACTTACCTGGAAGACGTGCGCACCGCTGGCCAGGACCAGCTGACGGTGGCGCTCAACGAGAACCACCAGCTCAACAAGAGCGTCACCGCTTATGTCGAGGCCGCCTGGGTACGCCTACCCGGCGCTGGCAGCGGCACCGAGGCGGGCGCCGGGCTGGCGTGGATGGTCAGCCAGCGCGTGCAGCTCGATGGCGGCCTGCGGCACCGCCTCGGCGGACATGCCCAGCAATGGATGGCCAGCGTGGGCGTCTCGGTGTTCCTCGGCCACTGATCCGTTCGGGACCATGGCCGAGGCACGCCGCTACTTGACGTGCACGGTGATCTGCCGGGACACCAGCGGCGGATCGAACGGAATGTGGTTTTCGTCCGCCAGCTCCAGTTGCAGCGTGTGCGTGCCCGGCGTCAGCTTCACTGTCGTTTCGGTCTGGCCGTTGCCGAAGTGCAGATGCTGTTCGTCCTTCGGGATCGGCTGGCTGGCGGCGGGCAACTCTTTCACGTCGACCAGCAGATGGTGATGGCCGGTGCCTTCCTTCTTCACCCCGGCCGGTGCCACGCCCATGCCCTTGAGGCCGAACACCACGGTGACGTCCGGGCCGACCGTGGCGCCGTCCTTGGGCGAAACGATGTAGACCTCGGCGCCCGCGGGCGCCTTCGTCGTCGGCAGCGCCGGCGCATCGGCAGCGAATGCACTGCCGGTCAGGGTAGCGAGTGCGAGGGCAAGCAGGATGCGTTTCATCGGCGTGTCTCCACGGTGAAAGGTCCATCCAGTGTACTCGCGAAAACTCCGGCATGGCTTCGCGCTCGGCCGGCGCCCGGCGCGCGTCACGAGGACGTCACATACACGCCATGCCGCCGCAACGCCACGGGTGGAACCTGCTCCGGGCCAGCCAACGGTATGTTCTAGTGCGCATCGGCATTGTCAGCGAAACCTATCCACCCGAAATCAATGGCGTGGCACTGACCGTGCACAGCCTCGCCGCCGGACTGGCGTCACAGGGGCACACGGTCGACCTGATTCGCCCCCGCCAGCAGCAACCCTTCAATGACGAACCGGGCATCGTCGCCCTCGAGGTACGCGGTGCATCGTTGCCGCGCTACCCGGGGCTTCGCTTCGGGCTCCCTGCGGGCGGTACGCTGCGGGAGCGCTGGAAGCGCCTGCGACCCGATGCGATCTACGTGGCGACCGAGGGCCCGCTGGGCTGGTCCGCCGTGCGCGCCGCGAAGCACCTGGGCATACCCACGGCCACCGGCTTCCATACCCGCTTCGACACCTACGCCGACCACTACGGCATCGGCTTCCTCACCCCGGTCGTGCGCAACTACCTGCGTCGCTTCCACCGCCGCGCGGCGGCCACGCTGGTGCCCACCGATGCGCTCGCGCAAGAGTTGTCCGCACTCGGCGTCGAAACCGCGCGCCTGCTCCGCCGCGCCGTCGACACGCAGCTGTTCCATCCGCGCCACCGGCTTGCCAGCCTGCGCGAACGCTGGGGTGTCGATGGCAACACGCCCGTCGTGCTGTACGTGGGCCGCATCGCGCCGGAGAAGAATCTCGACCTGGCAGTGCGCAGCTTCCGCGCCATCCAGCGCCACGTGCCGAACGCGCGCTACGTATGGGTCGGCGATGGTCCGGCGCGCGCGGCGCTGCAGGCCGCCAATGCGGACTTCATCTTCGCCGGCATGCAGCGCGGCGAGTCGCTGGCGCAGCACTACGCCAGCGCCGACCTGTTTCCTTTTCCCAGCCTCAGTGAAACCTTCGGCAACGTCATTCTCGAAGCCCTCGCCTCCGGCCTGCCGGTGGTGGCTTACAAGGAAGGCGCCGCACGCGAGCACCTGCGCAATGGCCACAACGGCTACTGCATCAGCCCGGGCGACGAGAAGGCCTTCATCGAATCGGCGACCACGCTGGCCTGCAACGCGAGCCTGATTCGCCACATGGGCCGCGCCGCGCACGCAAGCATCGCCAATCTTTCGCCGGACGCCGTCATCCGCGAATTCGAGCACCTGTTGCGTGAACTGGCCGAGGAGAACGTGCATGAACGCGATGCCGCCGCTGCACACGCCTGAACTTCCCGCCGCCCCCAGGTTCGCGATTGACCGCCGCATGTGCGTCGCGGCCAATCGCTGGGGCACGCGGCGCGCCGTCGGTGCATTCTTCGGCGTCATCAGTCGCCTCGGCGACGGCGTGTTCTGGTATGCGCTGATGCTGGCGCTCGCGCTCATCGATGGTCGTCGCGGCCTGCTCGCCGCGGCGCAGATGGCCGTGACCGGACTCACTGCGCTGCTGCTGTATCGCCTGCTCAAGCGCTGGACCCGCCGGCCACGCCCGTTCCGCGCCTGCCCCGGCGTGATTGCCCACGTGCCGCCGCTGGACGAGTTCAGCTTCCCTTCCGGCCATACCCTGCAGGCGGTGAGCTTCACCGTCGTCGCACTCGCCTGGTATCCGCTGCTCGCGCCGCTGCTGCTCGGCTTCACCACCCTGGTGGGCGCCTCGCGCGTGATCCTCGGCCTGCATTATCCCAGCGACGTCATCGCGGCCACGGTCATCGGCACGGCACTGGGCGCACTTTCCCTGTGGCTGCTGCCGCTGCACGCATGGATCGGCTGAGGGGCGACCCGGGCACGCATTGCGCATTCCTTCCGCAACGCGTCGCAACCTCTTTGCGCTCAAGCGGATAGCCCACCTATCCACAAGCTTTTCCCGCAGGCATCCACACTCTCTGTGGAAAACCGCGCAGGTGCCGCGCTGTCACCGCGTTGCGCGCGCTGCGCAATCCTTCGCCACGGCGTCGCAATGGCATGCAGCAACAAGCAGTTGCGATGGTTTTCCACAGCTTTGTTCGTGCTGCATCCACAGCCGCTGTGGACAACGTACATGCAGGCAGTGGCGCACGATGGCCAAAAGCTGCGCACGGCGTGACAAGTGCTTGTCGCCAAAGCAGTGAATCGCGCTTGTCCACAGGCTTGTACGGAGGACATCCACCATCGCTGTGGAAAACTGCACGACCCGCGCGGCGCCCTGGTCAAAAGCTCAGCACGGTGTACCAAGTGTTTGTTGGCAAAGACGCGATGCGCACTTTTCCACAGGCTAACCCGACCCGCATCCACACGCGCTGTGGACAACTGCCATGCGAGGCAAAAAAAAACGCCTCGCTGGGCGAGGCGCTGTTCGCGTTCGTGCAACCGGTGCGATGGCGATCAGGCCGCGCGCGGCGCCTTCATCATGATGCCGAGCAGGTCGGCCAGCTTGTCGCGCATTTCGCGGCGATCAATGATGAGGTCGATCGCGCCGTGGTCGACGAGGAACTCGGAACGCTGGAAGCCTTCCGGCAACGTCTCGCGCACGGTCTGCTCGATCACGCGCGGACCGGCGAAGCCGATCAGTGCCTTCGGCTCGCCCACGTTGATGTCACCCAGCATGCCCAGGCTCGCCGACACGCCGCCGGTGGTCGGGTGGGTCAGCACGCTGATATACGGCACGCCGGCATCGCGCATGCGCGCCAGCGCAGCCGAGGTCTTGGCCATCTGCATCAGCGAGAACAGGGATTCCTGCATGCGGGCGCCGCCCGTGGCGGAGAAACACACCAGGGCGCTGCGATCGGCCAGCGCGCGCTCGGCGGCGCGGGTGAACTTCTCGCCCACCACCGAACCCATCGAGCCGCCCATGTAGGAGAACTCGAACGCCACGGCCATCAGCGGGCGGCCCTTCAGGCGACCGCTCATGGCGATCAGCGCGTCTTTTTCGCCGGTGGACTTCTGTGCCGCCACGATGCGGTCGCGGTACTTCTTCGAATCACGGAACTTGAGCGGGTCGCTCGGTTCCATGCTCGCCCACAGTTCCTGCGCGGAACCCGGGTCCAGCAGCGAATCCAGGCGCGCGCGCGCATCGATATTGTGGTGATGGCCGCACTTGGGGCAAACCATCAGGTTGCGTTCCAGTTCCGGCCGGTACAGCACCGTGCCGCAACCGCCGCACTTCTCCCACACGCCCTCTGGCACCTTGCCCTTGCCGGCGATGCCGTTGCCCTGCGTGCGGGCACGCGGAGTCATGATTTTCTGGAGCCAGTTCATCGCAACACCTCAAACGTTCATGACGCGACGCCGCGTCAGACGCGACGTGTCCTCAATGCGCATCCAGCGCGGCGCGGATCGGCGCCAGGAAGGCGCTGGCCCGCGCGGTGATGTCGTCGACATCGTCCGCACCCGCCAGCCGCTCCACCAGGGCGCTGCCGATCACCACCGCATCCGCGAAGCCGGCGATGGCCCGGGCCGACTGCGCATCGCGCACGCCGAAACCCACGGCCACCGGCGCCCTCGAGCTTGCCCGGATATCGGCCACGCGCGCGGCGATGTCGCTGGTGCTCAATCGTGCCGCGCCCGTGATGCCGGCGAACGAGACATAGTACAGGAAACCCTGCGCCGACCCGCACAACTGCACCATACGCGCGGGTGCGGTGGTGGGCGCCGCCAGCAGGATCTGCTGCAGCCCGGCATCCCGCAGCGGCTGCAGCACGGCCGACTCCTCCAGCGGGCAATCGACCACCAGCACGCCATCCACGCCGGCCTGCACCGCCTCGGCGGCGAAGTTGCCGTAGCCATGGATCTCGATGGGATTGAGGTAGCCCATCAGGACGACCGGCGTGTCCGCGTCGCGCTGGCGAAACTGCGCCACCCAGCCCAGCACGTCGGCCAGGCCCACGCCTTTCGCGATGGCGCGTTCGCTGGCGTGCTGGATCACCGGACCGTCGGCCATCGGATCGGAAAACGGAACGCCCAGTTCGATCACGTCGGCGCCTGCAGCCACCAGCCCGTGCATCAGCGCGACGGCGTGCTGCGGCGACGGATCGCCCGCCGTGACGAACGGAATCAGGCCCGTGCGCCCGGCCGCCTTGAGCTGGGCGAAGCGGCGATCGATGCGGCTCATACCTGCACTCCTTCGCGCGCGGCGATCGTATGCACGTCCTTGTCGCCGCGACCTGAGAGGTTGCACAGCACCAGGGCGTCCTTCGGATACTCGCGCGCCAGCTTGATCGCCTGCGCCACGGCATGGCTCGACTCCAGCGCGGCGAGAATGCCCTCGGTGCGCGCCAGCAGGTGGAACGCCTCCAGCGCCTCGTCGTCGGTGACGCCAACGTATTCCGCGCGGCCGGCATCCTTCAGGAACGCATGCTCGGGGCCGACGCCGGGGTAGTCGAGCCCCGCCGATACCGAATGCGTCTCGGTGATCTGGCCGTTGTCGTCGCACAGCACGTAGGTGCGGTTGCCATGCAGTACGCCGGGCCGGCCGGCCGCCAGCGACGCGGCGTGGTGTCCCGTCGCGATGCCCTCGCCCGCCGCTTCGGCGCCGACGATGCGCACGCCTTCGTCGTTGAGGAACGCATGGAACAGGCCGATCGCGTTGGAACCGCCGCCGACGCACGCGGTGATCACATCCGGCAGGCGGCCGAACTGTTCGCGCACCTGCAGCCGCGCCTCGCGCCCGACGATGGAGTTGAAGTCGCGCACCATCAACGGATACGGGTGCGGCCCGGCCACGGTGCCGATGATGTAGAAGGTGTCGGCCACGTTGGTGACCCAGTCGCGCATCGCCTCGTTGAGCGCGTCCTTCAGCGTCTTCGAACCGGATGTCACCGGCACCACCTCGGCGCCAAGCAGCTTCATGCGGTAGACGTTGATCTTCTGCCGCTCGATGTCGACGGCGCCCATGTAGACCACGCACTTGAGCCCGAAGCGCGCCGCCACCGTGGCACTCGCCACGCCATGCTGGCCGGCGCCGGTCTCGGCGATGATGCGCGGCTTGCCCATGCGCCGGGCCACCAGCGCCTGGCCCACGGTGTTGTTGATCTTGTGCGCGCCGGTGTGGTTCAGGTCCTCGCGCTTGAGCAGGATGCGCGCGCCGCCCACGTGCTGGGACAGGCGCTCGGCGTGGTACACCGGACTGGGACGGCCGACGTAGTACTTCAGGTCGCGATCCAGCTCGGCCAGGAAGTCCGGATCCCGGCGCAGGCGCAGATAGGCCTCGGTCAGCTCGGCCAGCGGCGCCATCAGGGTCTCGGCCACGTAGCTGCCGCCGTAGTCGCCAAAGCGCCCGTGTTCGTCGGGGTAGGCGCTGAAATCGGTGATCTTGCTCATCGAGCCACTCGTCAGCCAGCGGCGGAAGGCCTCCGCCATGCGCCCGCCAAGCTACTCCAACGAGGCCCGCTCCAAAAGCGATATGATGACCATGACACGTCAGGAAAACTCACCTATCCATGCCGCGCACCCTACCCTCGCTGAACGCCCTGCATGCCTTCGAGGCGGCCGCCCGACTGGGAAGTGTCAGCCAGGCAGCGCGCGAACTGCATGTCACCCATGGTGCCGTGAGTCGACACATTCGCGCACTTGAGGACGAGCTTGGCCTGGCCCTGTTCCAGCGCCAGGGACGGGGGCTGGCACTGACGCCCGCGGGGCAGCGCCTGCGCGACACCAGCACGGCCGCGTTCGCCCAGCTGCGCGAGGCCTGCGACGAGCTGCGCCAGGACGGATCCCGGGCTCCCTTCGTGCTCGGCTGCCCGGTGAGCCTGCTGGCGCGCTGGATGATCCCGCGACTGGAGCGGCTCATCGCCGACCTGCCCGGGCTGGCCCTGCACCTGCGCCCGCAGGAGGCGCCGGTCGACGATGCCCTGGCGGGGCTGGATGCGGCAGTGCTGGCCGGCGAGCCACCGTGGCCGGCGGCCTGGCAGGCCTACCCGCTGGCGCGCGAACGCGTCGGACCGGTGGTCAGCCCGTCGTTTGCACAGGCGCATGGGCTGGCCGCCCGCGGACCCGAGGTGCTGCTGCAGCTGCCGCTGCTGCACACGCTGTCCCGTCCCGGGGCGTGGTCGAGCTGGGCCAAAAGCACCGGACTGGCGGAACCCGCGACGCACCCGGCGCACGGTTACCCGCACCTCTATCACCTGCTTGAAGCCGCGGTGGCCGGCCGCGGCGTCGCCATCGCTCCTGCCCATCTGGTGGCCGATGACCTGGCGTCGGGTCGCCTCATCGCGCCCTGGGGCTTCCAGGACACCGCCGCACAATGGGTGCTGGCCACGCCGGCACGCCTGCCGGCGGAGCGGTCGGCCACCCTGGCCGCGTGGCTGAAGCGCGAATTCGAAGCCCCGGCGCAGGCTCAGAGGTAACGCCGGATCCGCTCCAGCAACTTCGCCGACTGCGCTGCGTCGAGCTCGCCCAGCCAGCCGCGGCGCGCTGGCGGAATATGCGCGGCGGGGTCTTCGTCGGCAAACACGTAGTGGTCGAGCAGCTCGCGCCACGCGGCGCGCTCGGCCGGCGGCAGCGACTTGAACAGCAGGATGCAGTGGAGCAGTCCACCCAGGCGCGTGTTCGGCACCATGCCGGCGCCATGGCTGGGCTTCCACCAGTAATTCACCAGCGCATTGAGCGGCCCCAGCGAAGCCACGTGGTGCCACCACATCGGCGGGATATAGATGGCATCGCCCGGTTCGAGGTCCGCCACCAGCGCATGCTCCATGGCGAGCTTCAGGCGCGGGAAACGCGGGTCATCGAGCCGGTCGAGCCGCGCCATGCTGATGGCCGCTCCGGTGGGCGCGAAATCCAGCGGACCGATGTAGAGGTTGCGCACCTGCTCCGGCGGAAACAAGGTGAAGCGCCGCGCCCCGCACACCACGCAGGCGACGTTGTGGTACTCGTCGAAGTGCGCAGGCGTGGTGACCCGGTTGCCCAGCCACACGCGCGGCTTGATCGACGCATCGAGCAAGGGCATCGCGTGGTCGGCGGGAAATCCCGGCAGGCACGCCTCCACGGCTGCACTCTGCAAGGCCACGCCCGGCGCATCAGCCTGTCCTGCGGTCTGCAGCAAGCGTTGCAGGCCCTGGCTGACGGTCACGCGGTGGCGGCTGAAGTTGAACGCCTCGACGTCGCCGCGATAGCCGATCACGCCTTCTTCTTCGGGTGGCATCAGCAGGGCGTCGACCGGCGTGCCATTGTCGAGCGCCGCCAGGCGTGCGGCGAAGGCACGATCCGATTCCGCCGCCGCCTGCACCACCGGCCACTGCCTGACCAGGCCCCGGATCACCAGCGGGCGTTCGTGGCGAATGATGTCGTCCAGCGCGCCGGCCTGGCCGTCGTAACTGAACTCTTCCATGGAAGCTGGCATGTCTGACCCGGGCACAGGGAGCGATCGTCAGGCCATGCTAGCGTGCCGGCCCCGAGGCCGTCATCGTCAGCTCATCGACGCGCGTCGGCGGCGCGCACGGCGTGCACGAAGGCTGCCATCTTCTGCGCATCCTTGATCCCGGCGGCCGACTCGATGCCGCTGGCAACGTCCACCGCCCACGGGCGCGCGATGCGGATCGCCTCGCCGACATTCGATGCCGTGAGGCCACCCGCCAGGATCAACGGCTGCGACAGCTTCGCCGGCATCAGCGACCAGTCGAAGGCCCTGCCCGTGCCACCGGCCTCACCGAGGCCATGGCCGTCCAGCAGCAGGCCGGCCGCACCGGGAAACGCACGCAGGCGAGGCAGCGCGGCCGCGCCCTCGCCCATCGCGATAGCCTTCAGGTAGGGTCGGCCGAACTGCGCGCACCAGTCGTCCTGCTCGTCGCCATGGAACTGCAGCAGGTCCGGCTTCACGGCGTCGATGACGTCCTGCACGAATGCCGCCTCGTCATCCATGAACAACGCCACCGTGGTGACGAACGGCGGCAAGGCGCGGGCGATGGCACTCGCCGTTTCGGGCGACAGGCGACGCCGGCTGCGCGCGGTAAAGACCATGCCGATGGCATCCACGCCGAGCTCCGCCGCCAGCAGCGCGTCCTCGACCCGGGTCATGCCGCAGCATTTGATGCGGGTCACTGGCTCACCTCTGCGGGGAGTCCCCACCGCGACTCGTAGCGCGGGCCGAGGAAGGTCAGCCCCGAGGCGAGCGCGGTCGGACCGGCGACTTCGCGATTGCGCCCCGCCAGCAGTTCGCCGATCCACGACACCGGCTGTTCGCCGCGCCCCACCGGCAGCAGCGAGCCGACGATATTGCGCACCATGTGATGCAGGAAGGCATTGGCCTCGATCTCGATGACGACCTGCTCGTCCTCGCGGCGCACGCTCACCGCCAGCACTTCGCGTCGCGCATGCGCGGCCTGGCAGGACACGGCGCGGAATGCGCTGAAGTCATGCTCGCCGATCAATACCTGCGCCGCCTCGTGCATGCGTGCGGCATCCAGCGGCAGGCGCTCCCAGGTGACGTAGCGGGCATCCAGCGCGGCGCGCACCTGGCGATTGAGGATGCGGTAGCGATAGCGCCGGCTGCGCGCGGAAAAACGCGCATGGAAGCGCTCGTCCACCGGCTGCGCCCACAGCACCGCCACGCTGGGCGGCAGGTTGGAACAGGTGCCGAGGACCCAGCTGCGCATGTCGCGCTGCACCTCGGTGTCGAAATGGACGACCTGGCAACGGCCGTGCACGCCGGCATCGGTGCGCCCCGCGCAGGTCACGTCCACCGGCTGCGCGGCAACGAACGACAGCGCCTGCTCCAGCGCGCCCTGCACGGTGTCACCGTGGCTCAGCCGCTGCCAGCCGAAGAAGTCGGTGCCGTCGTATTCGATACCCAGGGCGATGCGCATGAAGAAAGCGGACACAAAAAATGGAGGCGCACAGCGTAGCAGGCCCCAAACGAACCCGGGCCGGCAAGGCCGGCCCGGGTGGGAACTGCGTCGATCGGACGAAGAGCGTCAGCGGATGCTGTCGAGCAGGCGCTTGGCCACGTCCTTCTGCATCTGCGTGCCTTCGTGCATCACTTCCTCGAGCATCGCATGGGCACCGTCCGGATCGCCCATGTCGAGGTAGGCACGCGCCAGGTCGAGCTTGGTGTCGACCGGGTCGTCGCTGAATTCGCCGTCGTGAGCCACGCTACCCGCGGCCAGGTCATCCGCCGGCTCGGCGAACTGCCAGGTCGAGGCATGGGTCTTGACCTCTTCCTCGACGTCCTGCTCCAGCGTGGCGGCCGAGGCATGCGCCGGCGCGGCGTCATGCGCCTGGGCCGGGCGCGGCGTCAGGTCGAAGTCGAAGTGGTACTCACTGACCTTGTGATGGGTGTTGGCGGGCTGCGACGGAATCGGCGGCAGTTCGTGGTCGTCGCGATCTTCGGCATAGCGGCCCAGATCGAAATCACCGAGCGCCTCGCGCTCGTCCTCGTCGCGCGGCGGCAGCGGCGCGCCGTGGGCGAACAGCGGATGCTCCGGCACCAGGTCCTCGCCCATGTGCACCACGTCCTGCCATTCCGGCTGCTGCGGGTCGCCGATATGGGCGTGCATGGCCTCGGCCGCGGCCTCGAAATGGTCGACGTCGCGGCGGCTGTAGTAGAGGCTCACCAGCTCCAGGTGCAGGTTGATGTCATCCGGATGCTCGGCCAGCTGGTCGAGCAGTTCGTCCTGGTCCGGATCTTCGCTGCCCACATTCGCCAGCGCCGCCGGACCGAAGCGGTCGGCCAGTGACGGGGACCCGGCCACGGCGGCCGGCTTGCGGCCACGGCCACGCAGGGCGAGCAGCAGCAACAGCACGGCGGCACCGGCACCGGCACCCCACGCCCAGGTCTGCATGTACCAGGGCTCTTCTTCCGCCACCGGCGCCGGCTTGGCGGCCGGCGTGACCGCAGGCTTCGCGACCGGGGGCTTGGCAACGGCGGCGGCCGTGCTGGCGTGCGCCGGGGCGCTGGCACTGGCGGCGGCGGCAACGGTGGGCGCCGAGACGGCCGGGGCCGGCGCGGCTGCCGAGCTGGCGGCCTTGGCCATGCTCTCGGTGGCCGTGGCGGGGGTCGATGCGGTATGGGTCGGTGCACTCACGGCAGGGGCGGGCTTGGCCCCCGCCTCGGCCGGGGCGGCGGCAGCCTTGCGGGCCTCGGCCAGCTTGTGCTGCAGCTCGGCAATCTCGCTGTCCTTGAGCGAAAGCAGGCGCTCGTTCTTGCCGTTGATGTCTTCCAGGTCCTTCAGGCGCGTCTTGAGCTCGTTGCCCTGCTGCTGCAGGGTGGTGAGCGCCTCCTGGCTGCGCAGCAGGTCGTCGTGCAGCGCGGCCATGCCCTTTTCGGCCTTCTCGGCCTTGCCACCACGACCGGCGGCGCTGTCGGCGCCCTCCTTGGCCGGGACGAGCGCCAGGTGGTCGCCGGCGGGAGCCGACGCCGTGGGTGCCGACGAGGCGTTCGCGCGCGTGGCCGCATCGGCCACGGTGGTCGGCGTGCGGGCGGCGCCCGAGCGCCAGTCGCCGTTCTGGCGGCGGACTTCGGCCACCGCCGCCGCGACGGCCATCGCCTGCGCATCATCGCGCGACGGCACGCGCAGCACGGCACCCGTCTTGAGGGCGTTGATGTTGTCGCGGTAGAAGGCGTCCGGGTTGGCCTGCTTCAGCGCCAGCAGCATCTGGTTGACGTCGACGCCGTCCGGCGCCGTCTGGTGTGCGATGGCCGAGAGCGTCTGCCCGCGCTCGACCGGGCCAAAGCTGCCGCCGGCCGCTACGCGCGGCGCAGGCGCCGGGGCCGGCTTGGCCGGCTTCGCTTCCGCGGCGGGGGCCGGAGCCGGCGCCGGGGCGGCGGCCGTGCTCTGGCTGCTGGCCGGCGCGGCGGCAGCGGCAGCCGCACGGCGGGACGGCTTGGCGGCCGCCTGCACCGGGGCGCTGGTGGCCGGGACGCTGGCGGCGCTGTTGGGCGGGTCGAGCAGGATGGTGAATTCGCGCAGGCTCTTGCCGGTACTGTTGTTCACCTCGACCAGCAGGTCGAGGTAGGGGTCGTTCACCGGCGCGCTGCTGGTGATGCGGATGACCTTCTTGCCATTGCCACCGTCGACCACGGCGAACTGCAGCGGAATCGTCGGGCCGGCGGCGACACCCGCCTGGGCGGCGTCTGCGGCCGAAGCGAGGCGCGCGGAGAGATCCTGCAGCTCGGCCGGGCTGGCCGGATTGAGCGGTATTTCCGCCAGCAGGGGCTGGCCCAGCGCTGACTTGACCTGAATCTGCCCCAGCTCCAGTGCCGCTGCCTGGCTGCTGCCCAAGGCGAGCGCCAACAGCACCGACAGTTTCAACGAACGATTCATCGTGTATTCCCCCGAACGACCCCGTGACGTTTCTTGTTGGCTTGCCGCAAGGCGGCAGCACCCGGAACGAGGGGTCACTTTAGTTAGGTAACGGCCAATCAACAATAGCGCCGGCCGATGCTTACGCCATCTTGCTGTGGTTTGTTCTTGCCTGCAAAGGCGCCGTGGACCTGCCCGTCGCTACGGGTGCCCGCCACCCTGCGGAGCCGCCTTGAGCGCCTTGAGCTGCTGCTCGAGCTCGGCAATCGCCTGGTCCTGCTGCCTGAGCTTCTCGTCGGCCTGGTGCGTGCGCGCCTCTTCCCGCGCCACGTCACCCTGCAGCTGCCTGACCTGGACCTGCTGCTTGGCGATGGCGTGCTCCATCTGCGCCTGCGCGCGGGCCTGGTCCCCCGTGACCTGCACCTCGGCCGCCCGAGCCGGCGCCACTCCTGCCAACACGCACAACGCCAACCCGGACAGCACGATTTTCATTACAGGTAATCCTTGATAAGCAATTCGGCGATCTGCACGGCGTTGAGTGCCGCGCCCTTGCGGATGTTGTCGGCCACGATCCACAGATCGAGGCCACGTTCATGGGAAATATCCTCGCGGATGCGACCGACGAAGACCGGGTCCTTGCCCGCGGCGTCGCCGACCGGCGTGGGGTAGCCGCCGGCCTTGCGTTCGTCCATCACCACCACGCCCTCGGCCTGCTCCAGCAACGCACGGGCTTCGTCCGCACCGATCTTCTCGCGCGTTTCCACGTGCACGGCCTCGGCGTGGCCGTAGAACACCGGCACGCGCACGGCGGTCGGGTTCACCTGGATGGTGGCGTCCTCGAGGATCTTGCGCGTCTCCCACACCATCTTCATCTCTTCCTTGGTGTAGCCGTTGGGCTGGAAGTCGTCGATGTGCGGAATGACGTTAAAGGCGATCTGCTTGGAGAATTTCTTCGGCTCGACGTCCTGGAAGCTCAGCATCGCGGCGGTCTGCTGGCCCAGCTCTTCCATGCCGCTGCGCCCCGCGCCGGACACGGACTGGTAGGTCGCCACGTTGATGCGCTCGATGCCCGCCGCGCGATGGATCGGCGCCAGCGCCACCAGCATCTGCATGGTCGAACAGTTGGGGTTGGCGATGATGCCGCGCGTCGTGTAGTCGGCGATCGCGTGAGGGTTCACTTCGCTCACCACCAGCGGGATGTCGTCCTGGTAACGGAACTCGGAGGTGTTGTCGATCACCACCGCACCCGCCGCCGCCGCGCGCGGCGCGTGCTCGCGGCTCACCGAGCCGCCGGCGGAGAAGAACGCAATGTCGACGCCGTCGAAGTCGTAGTCGGCAAGATTGCGCACGGTGAGCTGTTTGCCACCGAACTCGAGTTTGTCGCCCGCCGAGCGCTCGCTCGCCAGGGGCACCAGTTCGCTGACCGGAAAGTCCCGCTCGGCCAGGATGGCCAGCAGGGTCTCACCCACGGCGCCCGTCGCGCCGACCATTGCCACCTTGTAGCTGCTCTTCTTGCTCATGTCCCGGTATCAGGTAGGAGGATTCGGAAAACCGCCCCGGCGGTGCCGATCTCCGCATCAGCGGAAATCTAGCCGGGGTGGCGCGCAAAACAACCTGCGACACGCGCGGGCGTGAAAGTCATCACGCTTTGCGTGCGGCCCAGGCGTCCATCACGGCTGGATTGAGCGGCGTGGGCGGCTTGCCGGCCGCCTCGCCAAACCCCAGCGCTGCAATCACATTGTCCGCGGCGATGTTGGCCATGTCGCGGCGCGTATCTTCGCTGGCGCTGGCGATATGCGGGCTCAGCACCACATTGTCCAACGCCAGCAGGCCCGGATGCACGGCCGGCTCGCCCTCGAACACGTCGAGGCCGGCCGCGGCCAGCCTGCCCTCACGCAGCGCCGCCGCCAGGGCCGCGTCGTCGACGATGCCGCCCCGTGCGATGTTCACCAGCACGGCCGAGGGCTTCATCTGCGCCAGCTCGGGCGCGCCGATGGCATGCCGGTTGGCCGCGGTGTAGGGCAGCACCAGCACCAGGTGGTCGGCCAGGCGCAGCAACTCGGGCTTGGACACCAGCGTGGCGCCGCACGCGCGCTCCAGCGGCTCGGCCAGGCGGGAGCGGTTGTGATAGACCACCTTCATGTCGAAGCCGGCCGCGCGGCGCGCGATGGCCTGGCCGATGCGGCCCATGCCGAGAATGCCCAGCGTGCGGCCATGCACGTCCACGCCCAGCCAGTCGTCGAAGCGCATCTGGCTGCCGGCCCACTGCCCCGCCCGCAGCCAGCGCTCGGCGGCCCCCACGCGACGGGCGGCGGCGAGCATCAGCGCCCAGGCATAGTCCGCCACGCTCTCGTTGAGCACTTCGGGCGTATTGCTGGCCAGGACGCCGGCGCGGGTCAGCGCATCGACATCGAGATTGTTGAAGCCCACGCCCAGGTTGGCCACGACCCTGAGCCGCTGGTTGCCCGCCAGCGTCGCCGCGTCCACCTTGTCGGTCAGTCCCACGATGGCGGCATCGACGCCGGCCAGGCGTTCCTTCAGTTCCGAGGGGCTGCGCGGACGCTCCACCGCCTCCGCCTGCACGTCGAAGTACTCGGTCAGTCGCGCCAGCACATCGGGAAACAGGGGACGGGCAACCCAGACTTTCGGTTTAGCGGTCATCGTTACGAACATCGCCTCTGTGCGGGCAAAACTGTCGCGGCAGCCTCGCCTGGATACTAGGGAATGCGTGGACTCACGTCGCCCACGTCGCCGCACTGGGCGCGGTGGCGCAACGCGTGGTCCATCAGCACCAGCGCCACCATCGCCTCGGCGATGGGCGTGGCACGGATGCCCACGCAGGGGTCGTGGCGCCCCTTGGTCACCACCTCGACCGGCTCGCCGGCGAGGTTCACGCTGCGTCCCGGGATGAGGATGCTCGAGGTGGGCTTGAACGCCATGGACGCCACCACGGCCTGGCCCGTGCTGATGCCGCCAAGGATGCCGCCGGCATGATTGGACGTAAAGCCGTCCATCGTCATTTCATCGCGGTGCTGGCTGCCATGCTGCGCGACCACGCCGAAACCGTCGCCGACCTCCACGCCCTTCACGGCATTGATCGACATCAGCGCCGCGGCCAGGTCACCGTCCAGCTTGCCGTAGATCGGCTCGCCCCAGCCCGGCGGCACGCCTTCGGCGACCACGTTCACGCGCGCACCCACCGAGTCCCCGGATTTGCGCAGGGCATCCATGTACGACTCCAGCACCGGGATTTCATGCGCGTCGGGCCAGAAGAACGGGTTCTGCTCGACCACGCCCCAGTCGAAGCTGCCGGGCGTGATCTCGCCGACCTGCGCCAGGTAGCCGCGCACGCGCACGCCATGGCGCTCGGACAGCCACTTCTTGGCGATCACGCCCGCCGCCACGCGCATGGTGGTCTCGCGCGCCGACGAACGGCCGCCGCCGCGTGGATCGCGGATGCCGTATTTCTGCCAGTAAGTGTAGTCGGCGTGGCCGGGACGAAAGGTCTGCTCGATGTTGCCGTAATCCTTGCTGCGCTGGTCCGTATTGCGGATCAGCAGCGCGATCGGCGTGCCGGTGGTGCGGCCCTCGTACACGCCGGAAAGGATCTCCAGCTCGTCCGCCTCGCGGCGCTGCGAGGTATGCCGGCTCCTGCCGGTTGCACGGCGATCGAGGTCGGCACGGAACTCTTCCGCCGCGAGCGGCAGCCCCGGTGGGCAGCCGTCGATCACGCAACCAATGGCGGGACCATGGCTTTCGCCAAAGGTGGTGACGGTGAAGAGTTTGCCGAAGGAGTTGCTGGACACGAGGCTCGGGTCGTCTGCAAGGAAACTCTCACAGCTTAGCGCGATGCGGCCTCGCCTGCGTTTTCCGCCGGGGGCGCGGACCATTCATGCGCCAACAGGGCGAACACCAGGTCATCGACCCACTCGCCCCGGAGCATCAGGCTCTGGCGGAAGTGGGCCTCCTGGCGCAGGCCCAGCGCCCGCATCAGGTTCACGCTGGGCAGGTTGCGCGGGTCGACCGAGGCATGCACGCGATGGACGCCCATGGTGCGGAACAAGGCCTCCAGCACGGCAGCCAAAGCCTCGCGGGCATAGCCCCTGCCCTGATGCGCCGGCGCCAGCGTGATGCCGACCTCGGCCTGATGGTCCGCGGACAGGCAGAGCCCCAGGTCGCCGATCAGCCGGTCGTCCTCGCGCAAACGGATCGCCCGCTGGAACCAGCTCCCCGCCACGGGTGAGGCCATGCCCACCTGGTCGTGGATGAAGCGCTGCACGTGCGCCACGCACTGGGGCTGCCAGCCCTGGTAGCGCGCGACCTCGGGGTCGCCGCGATAGCCCAGCAGCGCTCCGGCGTCCTGCTCGTGCAAGGCGTCGAGCCGTAGCCGGGGCGTCTGCAGCTCCACCGGGCGGATCAGCGGCCCCGGCGCGCCGCGGCAGCGGCGCGGATCGCGTCGGCATGCTCGATGAGGTCGCGGCGCTCCAGCGCAAACACGCCCATCGCACCCACCTTGAACTCGATCCACACGAACGGCACTTCCGGCAGCAGCGCGGCCAGGGCATGCTCGCTTTCGCCCACTTCGACGATCAGCAGGCCGTCCTCGGTGAGGTACTCGGTCGCCTCGTCGAGCATGCGCACGCAGATGTCCAGGCCATCCTCGCCCGAGGTCAGGCCCAGCTTGGGCTCGTGGCTGTACTCGCCCGGCAGCGCGGCGTACTCGTCCTCGGTGACGTAGGGCGGGTTGGAAACGATGAGGTCGTAGCGACGACCCTTCAGGCCGCTGAACAGGTCGGACTTGATCGCTTCCACGCGACCTTCCACGTGCTGGAAGGCGATGTTCTCGCGCGCCAGCGACAGCGCGTCATCGCTGATGTCGACGATGTCCACCTGCCAGTCGGGGTTGTACTCGGCCATGGCAATGCCGATGCAGCCCGAACCGGTGCAAAGGTCCAGCGCACGCTCGACTTGGCGATGGTCCAGCCACGGCGTAAAGCCCGCTTCGATCAACTCGGCGATCGGCGAACGCGGCACCAGCGCGCGGCGGTCACTCTTGAACTTCAGCCCCGCGAACCAGGTTTCGCCGACCAGGTAGGCCACCGGCAGGCGCTCGGTGACGCGACGCTCGATCAGGGCCAGCACGCGCTCGCGCTCTTCGGTGGTCAGCCGGCCCGCGCCATAGGCCGGCGGAATGTCCGGCGGCAGGTGCAGGCTGGCCAGCACGAGGTGGGTCGCCTCGTCGATCGGGTTGTCATGGCTGTGCCCGAAGGTGAGTCCGGCCGCCGAGAAGCGGCTGGCGCCGTAACGGATGAAGTCGATGATGGAGGCGAGTTCGTGGGTCACGGCGGTTTACTGGCGTCGAGGGGTCGCAAAGTATAGCCGGTGTGGGGGCGGGGGCCGTCTGAGGCGTCCCTGGTGGACTCTTTGCCCCTCCCGCTCCCCGCCGCGGAGAGAGGGTGCGGGCTCGCGATCGCGCTGATGCCCGTAGTCAAAGAAAAGCAACCCAAAGAAAATGGCCTGAAAGGCTGGCAGCGGTACGTTGGCTACAACCTTTGGGGTCATGGGCAAGCCACGTGGGCGTTACGTGCTACTTCACGCACAGCGGCTACACCGAGGGGCGTCGCGGCAGAGAGGACTTAAGGCACGCTCCACGGAAGTAACCCTTCTCCCTTCGGGAGAAGGTGCCGGCAGGCGGATGAGGGTTCGGGCGAAGCGCAAGACAGAAAGGCCGAGCAAGCCCCGCACCCTCACCCCAACCCCTCTCCCGAGGGGAGAGGGGCTAAGTGCGGCGGCGCCACGCATTGCCTTAAGCCCTCAGTACATCGCCGCGTCGCGGAGTAGCCGCAGTCCCTGAGGTGACACCAAACGCCAAGTGGCTTGCCCCTGCCCCCAATGCTTGTAGCCAACGTACCGCTGCCAGCTCTGCAGGCTATTTTCTTTGGGCTACTTTTCTTTGACTCCGGGCATCCTGCCCTCCGCCCTTCGGGCCGGCTTTGCCGTTCGCACGCGGTCCTGCGCGTGCGTGGGCCAGCAAAAGAAAAGTGACTCGAGCGTCCCACGGGGACTAGCTTCGCGTCGCCGGCAGGCGATCGAAACGCCCGCTGCGTAAGCGGCACCCTGGCGATAGCACCCGGCTGTCGCCCTATTTAAGAGAGTAGGAACAAAAGCCCCCCCCACAAACGCCCCCATGCGTAATCGCCCCCGCTTCGTTCATACTTGGCGGATGACTTTCAACGTACTCCTCCAATACATGCTGCCCCACCGCGCCCTGTCGCGAGTGGTCTACTGGGCCACGCGCTGGACCTTCAAGCCGTGGAAGGATTTCCTGATCGGCACGGTCGTGCGCAACTACCAGGTCAACATGGCCGAGGCGGCGCAGCCTGACCCGCTGGCCTATCAGCACTTCAATGCCTTCTTCACCCGCAAGCTGCGGGCCGATGCGCGGCGCGCCGATGCCGACCCGGGCATCCTGTTGTCGCCCGCCGACGGCAAGATCAGCCAGATGGGCAAGATCGTCGATGGCCGCATCTTCCAGGCCAAGGGCCAGGACTACACGGCGGCCGAACTGCTGGGCGATGAAGCCAGCGCGGCGCCCTACCGCAACGGCCGCTTCGCCACGATCTACCTCTCGCCGCGCGACTACCACCGCGTGCACATGCCGTTGAGCGGCACGCTGAGGGAAACCGTGCACGTGCCGGGACGCATCTTCAGCGTGGCGCCGTTCGCGGTGGAGGCGATTCCACGCGTGTTCGCGCGCAACGAACGCCTGGTCTGCCATTTCGACGGCGAGCACGGTCCGTTCGTGGTGGTGATGGTGGGCGCGGTGCTGGTGTCGAGCGTGGCCACCGTGTGGGACGGCCTGGTGATTCCGCCCTATGCGTCCTCGATCGGTCGCAAGTCCTTCACCGGCCAGAACATTACGCTGGAGCGCTTCGCCGAAATGGCGCGCTTCAACATGGGCTCCACGGTGATCCTGCTGTTCCCCGACGGCACGGCCGAGCTCGATGCCCTGCCCTCCCAGCAGTCGGTGCGCGTGGGCGAGCGACTGGGCCTGCTGCCCCGGTCCTGACCCGCCGGCGCGTCAAATTATTGGCGCACCCGGTGACGCATCCGGTCGTTTTGTGACGTTTTTGGCGCATCGAGGCGTCGGGCGTGGCTATGCTGCTGGCACAGTGACGCCGCTGCTGGGCGTCCTTCCCAGGCCAGATCGAGGACACCTCATGCGCATCGTGACCCGGCTCATCGCCATGAATCGCGGACGACAGCTCAACCGGCAGTTCCGCGAGATCGAGCAAGCCATCCAGGCCATGCCCAGGCGCAGCCGCGCCCGGCTGGGCACGATGGCCTTGCGGGAAATCGGCCAGGCCTCGCGCAGCGACTTCCCGCACCTGTACGGCACGCCGCCGGAAGAACGTTACCTGCCGTGGGGGCAAGGCACCGACATCGGTTTCGCGCGCGCCCGTTCGGACAACGCCGAGGTCGCCATGCGCGGCATCGCGCTCTGGCTGGCCGCGGCTTTCCACGAGACCAAGAACACGCCCTTCGCCAATCTTGAACCCCACCACCGCCAGCTCGTGCGTATCCTGCGCGAACTGAAGGTGGAACACCGCGCCGACCCTACGCAGCCCTGGATGCAGGCGCCGGCCGCCGCCTGAAGGCCGGGGTCGTGAAGGAACAACGCCGCCCCAGGGGCGGCGTTTTTCATTCCGGCGACGGCAAGGCAGCCCGCCTCAGCGGCAGCTCGGCAGCTTGAGCGCCTGCCCTGGCTTGAGGTGCTGGTGCTTGATGTCGTTCATCTGCGCCACCTCCTGCACCGAGGAACAGCCCAGTTTGCCGACGATGCCCACCAGCGTGTCGCCACGCTTGACCACGTAGCTTCGCGTCTTGGTCGTATTGGCCGTGCGCGTGGCGGGCGGCGCCGGCGTGGACACCGGTGTCGACGGCACCACCGGCAACACGGCCGTATGCAGGTCATTGGCGAGAATCGGCCAGGGACCATCGGCACAGCGCGCTTCGTAAGGCTTCTCCAGCGACTTGGGCACCATGATGCGCACGCCGGTCGGCTGGGCCAGCTGCGGGTCAAGGCGCGGATTGAGGTTGCGCAAGGTGCGGAACCAGCCATCGCTCATGCCACCGGCCGAACCGAGACAGACGGTCAGCTCGGTAAGCGACGCAGGCCGCTTGAGCACGATGCTACCCGGCGCACCGTCCATGCGCGGGAAGCGCAGGTTGTAGCTCTCCGGATGCAGGAACAACCAGGCGGCGGCTAGCACGGCCGGCACGTAATCACGGGTTTCCTGCGACAACTGGTTGTAGATGCGCGGGTCGTAGAAGCTGACGGCGGTATCGTCGCCCACCAGCCGTCGCATGCGCCCCTCGCCGCCGTTGTACGCGGCCAGGGTCAGCTCGAGGTTGTTGTTGAAGGCCTTGAGCTGCTCGTCCATGTACTCGCCGTTGGCACGCGCCGCGGCGGACGGATCGAAGCGTGAGTCGAAGCCATCCTCGGTGTTCAGGCCGAAGCGCAGGCCCGTGGCATACATGAACTGCAGCGGCCCGGCCGCGCCGGAGCGCGAGATCGCATGTACCTTGCCGCCGGACTCCTTGGCGAGGATGCCGAACAACAGCGCTTCAGGCAGATCCTGCTTCTGGTATTCGGGCCACATCTGGTAGCGCAGGAATTCGTAGTTGACGTAGGCGTCCATCAGGTTCGGACGCCATTGGGTCAGCCACATCTCCAGCGCGGCCTTGACCGGACCGTTCATCGCGATCAGCTGCGAAAGCTGCTGGCCACGCAGCAGGGTCACGCTGCGCTGCGCCTCGGGCAGGCTGGCCGCACCGGTCTTGCCGCTGGCACTGCCCTCGGGCGCTTCATCGCCCGCGCCGTCGATATCGTCGCCCAGGGAGAAGTTGCCGTCCTTCAGCCGCAACAGGCGGTCGAAGGCGGAGAAGAAGCGCTGGGGATCGCAGCCCGGCGTATTGCCGCATTGCGCCGAGGCATTCTTCAGCTGGTCAAGCGACGCATCCAGCGTCTTCTGCGAGGCCTGCGCATTGCCCGCGCGCGCCTGCGCCAGCGCGGTCTCGTAGCCCTTGCTGGCCTGGTCGAGTTGCGCATACAGCTGGTTGGCCTGGGGCGTGGGGCCCTTGCCCGTGGTGGCGCAGGCGCCGAGCAGCACGATGGCGCCGGCCAGGGGGGCCATGCGCAGGGAACGGGGGAAGGCACGGAAAAACATGGACGACTTCACTGTCAGATCGAAGGGCCGACATTACTGCGCACCGGGCGCGAGACTCAACACATAAAAATCGTCTGGGCCATCATCGCGGTTGGCTACAATCGCCAGGCAACCAACGGACGGAATGCCATGACTGAGATATTCATCGGCCGCAACGACAGCGCCAGCGTCGGCCTCGACCCGCACTACGGCAATCGTCACGGCATGATCGCCGGCGCCACAGGGACCGGCAAATCCGTGTCGCTGATGGTGCTCGCCGAAGGCTTCTCGAAGCTGGGCGTGCCCTGTTTTCTCGCCGACGCCAAGGGCGACCTTGCCGGCCTGGCGATGCCGGCGGCCGAAGCGGGCGACAAGCTCAAGGCGCGCCTGGCCAGGCTGGACATCACCGACTGGAAGCCGCAGGCCAACCCGGTGATCTTCTGGGACATCTACGGCAAGCTCGGTCACCCGGTGCGCGCGACCATCAGCGAGATGGGGCCGACCTTGCTCGGCCGCGTCCTCGAGCTCAACGACACGCAGGAAGGCGTGCTCGAAGTGATCTTCAAGGTGGCCGACGACCAGGGCTGGCTGCTGCTCGATCTGGCCGACCTGCGCGCCTTGCTCGGTTTTGCGGCCGAAAACGCCAGGGACATTTCCACCCATTACGGCCTCATCAGCACGCAAAGCATCGCTGCGATCCAGCGCGCCGTGCTCAAGCTCGAACAGGATGGCGCCGACCGCTTCTTCGGCGAGCCGGCGCTGGAGCTGGCCGACCTGATGCGGCAGGACATGAGCGGACGCGGCGTCATCAACGTGCTCGCGGCGGACCAGTTGATCCTCAAGCCGCGCCTGTATTCCACCTTCCTGCTGTGGCTGCTGTCGGAGCTGTTCGAACAGTTGCCGGAAGTCGGCGACCTCGAGCAACCGAAGCTGGTGTTCTTCTTCGACGAAGCGCACCTGCTGTTCGACGACGCGCCGCCAGCACTGCTGCAGCGCGTGGAACAGGTGGTGCGCCTGATCCGTTCCAAGGGCGTCGGCGTGTATTTCTGTTCGCAGAATCCGGATGACGTGCCGGGCAACATCCTCGGGCAGCTCGGCAACCGGATCCAGCACGCGCTGCGCGCTTTCACCCCGCGCGACCAGAAGGCGGTGAAGGCCGCGGCCGAGACCTTCGTCGCGAACCCGAGGCTCAACGTGGCCGAAGCCATCACCCAGCTTGCGGTGGGCGAGGCGCTGGCTTCCACGCTGCGCGACGGCGGCGTGCCTTCGCCGGTGGAGCGCGTGATGGTGACCACGCCGACCGCGCGCATCGGCGCCATCACCGAGGCCGAGCGCGCCACGGTACGCCAGCGTTCGCCGGTCGGCGGCAAATACGACGGCGCCGTCAATCGCGAATCGGCCGCTGAAATGCTGGCCAAGCGCGCCGGCGAGAAGGCCACTGACGTGGCAGGCGCCGCGAAGAATGCACCGGCCGGCGCTGCACCCGAGGGTCCGGGCTGGAGCGACGCCGTGCGTGACGCATTGCTGGGAACCAGCCGTCGCCAGGGCATGATCGAGGCCATGGCCAAATCCGCCAGCCGCGCAGTCGGTTCACGACTGGGCCAGCAGATCGTACGCGGCGTGCTGGGCGGCATTTTTGGCGGCAAGCGCTGACACGATGGCCACCACGCCATGACCCGCATCGCCACCGTTTCACCGGACACGCCCTTTCGCGACCGCTTCGTGGCCGGTTTCGGCTATCCGTTGCGCGGGGCCGGGCTGACCACGTGCATCGCACTGGCCGTGGCGCAGTACCTGGCGATCCTGCCGAGCTTCCTGGGCCTGTTCGCGAGTTTTGCGCTGTGGACGGCGACCTGGCGGTATGCCGCCACCTGCATGATGCACACGGCCAACGGTTACGCCGACCCGCCCGATCTCGGCGTGGAGGAAAACCCGGGCGCCGGGCGCGGCCTTACCGTGGCGCACCTGTTCGCCGTCTCGTTGTGCGTGCTCAGCGCCCTGTTCTACCCGCCCCTGGTGTGGCCGCTGATCGTCCTGTTCGCGCTGGTGTTGCCCGCCATCGACATGTCGATGGCCTTTGACGGCGATATCGAACTGGCACTGAGCCCGCTCACCTGGCGCGACGTGATCAGCCGGTTCGGCGCGGCCTACCTGATACCCGTGGCGCTCAATCTCGCGACCGGCGGGCTGATCCTGGCGGCGTCCATCGCCACCGGCCACCTGCCCCGGCTGGTGTCGCTGCCGCTGTTCGCGTTTGCCTATACCTACCTGATCATCCTCAACCTGCACTTGATGGGCGCGATGATCCACCAGCGCCATGAGCGTTTCGGCATCGAGCCGGAGGCCGAAGCCCTGGTGCGCGAAAACGGCCAGGACGATGATGACCGGCTGCTGCATGACGTGCAGGCCGTGGCGGCGACCGACCGGCGTGCCGCCATCGCCATGCTGGTCGCACGCATGCAGAGCCGCAGCGCTCCCACGCCGCTGCACCTGGCCTACCGGCAGCTCTTGCGCGACGAAGGACTGCACGATGCACTGCTCGTGCACGGCCAGATATGGATTGCCGCGTTGATGGCGGCTGGCGAACCCCGTCGCGCGCTGGGGCTGGTGCAGGAGTGCATGGAGATCGACACCGCCTTCGTGCCCGACGATCCGGGCAACGCGGGGGCACTGGCCGAATTCGCCGCGCGCTCGGGCATGGCCCGCCTGGCGCTGAAGCTTTGCCGGGGGTTCCTGGCGGCGTGGCCTCGCTCGCCCGAGGCACCGCGCCTGGGCCTGCTGGCCGCGCGCCTGCTGGCCGACCCACTGGCGCAGCCGACGGAAGCCATCGTGCTGCTCGGCCGGCTGGCCGCTGCGTGGCCGGAACACCCGTTGCGCGGGGAAATCGACGCCCTGGCCGGGCAGCTCGGGCAAAGCCGCCCCGCCTGAACACTTGCGGCAGGCCGGCGCGCGACTGCCCGGTTGCGAGGCTCGCAACCGCGGGTGTAGCTTGCTCTGGCAATCCCCCTGTTGATTGGTGTGCACCGCCCCGCTCGAGAGCGATACCGGCGCTCCCTGGTTGTGTTCGGACCGGCTCACTGGCACCCAAATGCACGAGGAGGATTCCATGCGTCATCTAATGGGCAAGTGTCTCTGGCTGGGCCTCGCACTGGCGACCCCGGCGGTCTTCGCGCAAAGCGCCGCAGCCGCGAAGGAACCCAGCCGCGCGATCGTTTCGCTCTATCGCGTCGCGCCGGGCAAGCACGTGGCGTTCCTCAAATGGATGGCCGATCGCGATGCCATCGACAAGCAGCTCGGCCTGCCGCGCGCGCAGTGGTACGCGCACTTCCAGGGCGATTCGTGGGACTACGTGGCCGTCGCGCCCGTGCTCACCGATGCGCAACAGAAGAAGGAAGACGATGCCGCCAAGGCGAAGGGATTGACCACGGGGCCGAAGTCTTCGATCGAGTTCCGCGAGTTCATCGCCTCGCACACCGACACCTTGACCTTCGGGCCGATGACGGTAAGCGAGATGGCCACCGCCATCAACAACCCGTAGCACGCACGCAGGCCCGGGGCGGCCACGTGCCGCGCCGGGCCGGTGCGTCCGCCAGGCCTGCGCCGGTTACTATCCACCCATGACACGCAGAGCACGGATTTTCCACGCATGACCCGCTGGCGACCGCCCGCCCCGCATTCCACGGCCATCATCACCCGCGAAGGCTTCGAAAAACTCAAGGCCGAACTGGACCACCTGTGGCTCACGCTGCGCCCTGAAGTGGTCAAGGCGCTGGCCGCCGCCGCGGCCGAAGGCGATCGCTCCGAAAATGCGGAGTACACCTATCGCAAGAAGCAGCTCGGCGAGATCGACCGTCGCGTTCGCTACCTGAGCAAGCGCATTCCGTCGCTCAAGGTGGCCGAAGGCGCGCCGGCCGATCGCGAGGTGGTGTTCTTCGGCGCGAGCATCGAACTGGAAAACGTCGCTACCGGCGAGAGCCTGCGCTATCGGATCGTGGGTCCGGACGAGACCGATGCCAAGCTGGGATGGATCAGCATCGACTCGCCGCTGGCCCGCGCCGCACTGAAGAAACGGCTCGACGACGAGTTCGAAGCGGAACTGCCGGGCGGCCCCACGCGCTTCGCCATCGTCGCCGTGAGCTACTGAGCCGGGGCGAAGCCACGGCTCGACCCGCCCCGCCCGGTCAGTGGCCCGCCTGCATCTGCGCGGCGATCTGCGCCTGGTGCGCCTCGTAGAAGCGGATGTTGTCCGGATTGACCCATACCTGATTGAGGTTGCCGGCCAGCGAGGGATCCTTGCGCGCCTGCGCGGCGAGAGCCGCATTCATCAGTGCAATGTTGGCCAGCATGAATTCGCGCGGCGTGAAGCCATGTTTCTTCACCAGCGCCGGAATGCGCGGATCGCCCGCCATGGCCTGCCTGGTCAGGTCGTCCAGGTTGTGCACCTTGGCCGGATCCGGCGCCGCCTGGGGCGGTATGCCCGCCGCGCGGGCTTCCTGGGTCGCTGCCATCAGGCGATTGAACACGTCTTCGTTGAGGGTGTAGTTCTTGATCTGCTGCTTGTCCGCATCCGGCAGGCTCGACGGCCCGAGCTGGGCATGGGCGAGCGGCGCGGCGCCCAGGGCAAGCGTGAACAAGGCAAGGCAGCAGGCGCGAATCGCAGGTCCAAACGCTGGCATGGGGACTCCATCATGGGGTGACGACGACCGACCGGGTCGACTGGCCGCCACACCCTAGCACCCGCCGCTTGAATGCCCGCTCAGCGCCGCAACAGCTGGGCCATCGCCTTGCGGTAATCGCTGTCGATCTGCTTCAGCCGCGCATCCCGGGCCTGGCCGTTGATCCAGCGCCCGTGTTCGGCCTGCTCGCGCACCAGCCGGAATTCCAGGTCGACGAACGGCTGCAGCACGCGATTGTCCGCCACGGCAAAACCCGCGAGGTCCGGGATGCGCGCCAGGTTCGCACGCTCGCGTTCACCGGCGGCACCGGGCGAGTGCCCATAGCCGCGCATGAAGGCGATGAGCTGGGTGCGCAGCGGCTCGGGCATGGCATCGCGCACCACCAGGACGCCGGAGGGAATCAGCGTCGAGCGCCAGATCACCCGGATCTGCGCGGCCTCGCTGGGGAAATTCCGCCGGAACAGTTCCAGGTCCGGGTTGTTGCTGCTTGCCACGTCCACCTCGCCGTTGGCCACGGCGAGCGCATTGTTCTGGTGATTGCCGACCCGCACGCTGGCAAAGAAGGTGTCGGAATTGAGCCCGAGCGGTGCAAACACCTGGGCCTCGGGTGCCACGTAACCGGTGACGGAGAGCGGCTCGCCGCGCGCATAACGCCATCGGCCAGGGCTGGCGAGCAGGCCTTTCAGGCTCTGGATCGGGCCATCCGCGCGCACGATCAGCATGGCGACATTGCCTTTCGCGCCGTCGCTGCGCACGAATTGCGCGACCACACTCATGCGCTGGTGCTGCACGGCCTCGATGGCAAGGCGCCCGGACAGGAAGGCGATATCCACGCGCTGGTCGCCGATCGCGCCGGACAAACCGGCATAGCTGCTGACCGACACGGCCGTCACCGGATGCCCGAGCTTCCGGGTCAGGTCCTCCAGCAGCGGCCGCCACTGCTCGCGCGATTCGGCCGCGCTGCCAATCGGCAGGATGCCGAAATGGATGGGGGTGGAGTCGTTCGGCCCGGCCTCTTCGGCGTGCAGCATCGGGCACAGCCCCAGCAGGCAAACCAGCAGGCTCGCCCAGTGCAACCGTCTCCGAGATCGACCCAAGCGCACCCGACAAGCCGTATCCATCCGCCCGCTCCCAGCGCTCCGCTGCACCGGCGTTGTAGCGCGATTCCCGTGCCGCCGCAATTTTACCGGTGGTAAAGGCCGTGCACGGCGGCTCAGAGGCGCGCGGGAGGCGGGTAGGCACGCCCTTGGCGGAGGGGCTGGTAGCAGGGAGTCTGGCGATGGAAAGCCTCCTCGGCACTGCCCGGATGCCACCCCGGGAGGCCGGACAATGGCAGCGGCCGCAGGTCCAGCGGGTCGTGCAGCAGGCTCCCGTTGGCAATCGCCGCAGCGCAGGCCATGGCCGACTCGCCATGGTTTGCGTCGGCCAGGAACACCAGCGCCTTGCCCACCAGCAGTTTGCCCGGCGCCAGCGCATGCTCCAGCAGCGCATGGCCGAACATCTCGACCGAGGCGCGACCGTCCTGCCAGGCGGCACGTTCGTGCCAGAACAGGCCAAGCCAGTCATGCGCATCCCATAGCGCCAGCAGCCCCGCATCGCGCAGCGTCACGATCACACCCGCTTCGTCGAAGTGCGTCATGGCGTACTGCGCACGCGAGCGCTGCTTGATCCCCATGTGGGCGATTTCGGCAACCTGCCGTGCGTTGAGCGCACGCTTGATGGCCGGATGGCGCAGCCACACCAGCGCATTGAACAGGTCATGCCAGTTCGCTGCGCGTGTGGCGATCTCGCCACGCGCGGCAATGCGTTGCTCGTAGTGCAGGCCGTCGTCGAGCAAGGCCGGCGTCTGCGCCACGAAGCGCTCGGCCATGGCGGCCGGCCTGGCTGCATTGAGTGCGTCGATGGAGGGCCAGTCGGCGCCCTGCAGCCACCCGGCATGGGCTTGCCAGGCAGCCAGCGGCAGGCGCGAAAAGACGGCGGGCTCGACGGCGCTGCGTGCTGGCGCGACATAACGCATCACGCCATCGCCCCGCCGAGGCTCAGCCTGCCAGGCGCGCGTGCAGGTCGTGCTCGTCGGCTTCTTCCACCACCACGTCGACGAACTGGCCCGGCTTCAGCGACTGACCGTTGGCGATGTGCACCACGCCATCGATTTCCGGTGCATCGGCCGCCGAACGCGCGACGGCGCCGTCAGCGCCGGCCTCGTCCACCAGCACCTTGATGGTGCGGCCGATCTTGCGCTCCAGCTTGGCGGCGGAAATCTCCGCCTGCACCGCCATGAACTGCTCCAGGCGATCTTCCTTCAGCTCCTCGGACACTGCGCCCGGCAACTCGTTGGCCTTGGCGCCATCCACCGGCGAATAGGCGAACGCGCCGACGCGATCGAGCTCGGCCTCGCGCAGGAAGTCCAGCAACTCCTCGAACTCGGCATCGGTCTCGCCCGGGAAGCCGACGATGAAGGTACTGCGCAGGGTGATGTCCGGCACCGCCTGGCGCCAGTTGCGGATGCGCTCCAGCGTCTTGTCGATGTTGCCCGGGCGCTTCATCAGCTTGAGGATGCGCGGACTGGCGTGCTGGAACGGGATGTCCAGGTACGGGAGGATCTTGCCCTCCGCCATCAACGGCATCACCTCGTCCACGTGCGGATATGGATAGACGTAGTGCAGGCGCGTCCACACGCCGAGCTCGGACAGGCCCTCGCACAGCTCGGTCATGCGCGTGCGGTAGCTCTTGTCGCGCCACTGGCGCTCGGCGTACTTCACGTCCACGCCGTAGGCGCTGGTGTCCTGCGAGATCACCAGCAGCTCCTTGACACCGCCCTTGACCAGTCGCTCGGCCTCGAGCAGTACTTCATCGACCGGGCGCGAGACCAGGTCGCCACGCATCGACGGGATGATGCAGAAGCTGCAGCGGTGATTGCAGCCTTCGGAAATCTTCAGGTACGCATAGTGCTTGGGCGTGAGCTTCACGCCGGTATCCGGAATGATGTCGAGCAGCGGATTGCGCCTGGGCGGCAAGGCGCTGTGCACGGCACTCATCACGCTGGCGTAGTCCTGCGGGCCGGTGATGGCCAGCACATCCGGATAGGCCTCGCGGATCAGCTCCGAGCGCTTGCCCAGGCAACCGGTGACGATCACCTTGCCGTTCTCGTGCAGCGCCTCGCCGATGGCGTCCAGCGACTCCTGCACGGCCGCATCGATGAAGCCGCAGGTGTTGACCACCACCGCATCGGCCGCGCCGTAGCTGGGCACGATCTCGTAACCCTCGACCTTCAGCTGGGTGAGGATGCGCTCGGAATCGACCAGCGCCTTGGGGCAGCCAAGACTGACGAAACCGACTTTGGGTGAGGCCTGCGACATGGGTGGGCAACCGTAACTATGCGGAAAACGGACCATTATACGTTACGACCACCCCTTTCCCTGAATGGCTAGAATTCGCCTTTGCCGCCAACGGAATCGCAGCCATGGGCCAGACCATCCATCTCAACACCACGCGCATCCAGTGCATCGGCGCCTACCTGGCCGAGCCCGCCGGCAAGCCCAAGGGCGGCATCGTGGTGATCCAGGAGATCTTCGGCGTCAACGCGCACATGCGCAGCGTCGCCGACCGCTTTGCCGAAGCGGGCTACACGGCAATCGCACCGTGCTTCTTCGATCACCTCGAGACCGGCGTGGCGCTCGGTTACGACGAGGCCGGTTATGCGCGCGGCAAGGCGCTGGTCACCGAACTGGGCCTGGAGCGCGCGGTGGAAGACGTGGCCAGCGCGGCGGAGGCGATTGCTTCCGCGGGGCGCATCGGCACCGTGGGTTACTGCTGGGGCGGCACGGTCGCCCTGCTCTCGGCGCTGCGCCTGGGGCTGCCATCGGTGAGCTACTACGGGGCGCGCAACCTGCCCTTCCTCGGCGAACAGCCCAAGGCCCCGGTGATGTTCCACTTCGGCGAGCGCGACCGCAGCATTTCACCGGACATGGTGCAGAAGCACCGCCAGATGCTGCCGCAGATGGAGCTGTTCACCTACCCCGCCGACCACGCGTTCAATCGCGACGTGGGCGACCAGTACGACGAAGGCAGCGCGAAGCTCGCCTATGCGCGCACGCTGGCATTCTTCGACCGGCACCTGGCGCATCGCGCATGAGCGAGACCGGCTTCGTGCTCGACCCGCGACTGCAGGCCGATACGCGTCCCGTTGCATCGCTCGCGCTGTGCGAGGTGCTGCTGATGAACGACACGCGCTTCCCATGGCTGGTGCTGGTGCCAAGGCGGCAAGGCGCGGTCGAGATCTGCGACCTGCCGGCCAGCGGGCAGGCGCTGCTCTGGGACGAAGCCAGCCAGGCCTCGCGCGCGCTGCGCGCCGTCGCGCCCTTCGACAAGCTCAACCTGGGCGCCCTGGGCAATATCGTGCGACAGCTGCATGTACATGTCGTCGGGCGTCGCGAAGGCGATGACGCATGGCCGGGTCCGGTATGGGGCAGCGGTCCTGCCCGGCCTTACGGGGAAGATGCGCTGGAGCCCCTGCTTGCCCGACTGCGCGACGAACTGGCCCGCGTGCCGCGCTGAGCGCGGCCGACCTCCCTGCAGACTGCACAGGCAAAAAAGCCCGCGGATCGCTCCGCGGGCTTTTTGCATCACCGACAGCGATCAGTAATGCTGCTGCGGCGGCGCTGCGTCGCCAGCCTTCGGCGGTGCCTTGTAGTCTTCCAGCTCACGCGCCTTGGTATCGACGACGCTGATCTTCTTCAGCGTGCCGCCGTCGTCGTAGTACACGGTGAAACCGTAGTCGATCTGCAGGCGCGCCATGTACTGCAGGTGCTGCTTGCGGATCTTGGATTCGTCGCTGGGCTCGAGCAGCACGGTCTTGGGCAGCTTGCCCTGATCCTTCAGATAGGCGAAGTGGCTGCCGGTATCGAGCGCCGAGAGCACCGCACCATCGACGACGAACTGGCCGCTCTTGTAGGCCTGGATCACCGCATCGAACTGGCTCTTCATGTCAGCGGTGCGCACTTCGTCCTTGGTGCCGCCGCGATGGCAACCGGCCAGCACCAGCATGCTGCCCAGCAGGATGGCTGCGGCCGCACGGCTCAACAGCGTGGGAAAACGGGTCATGCGGGATCTCCTGCAATGCATCGGTTAAACAAAAGGGAGTGTAGCGCCGCCCCGGACCAACGCACCGGACCCGGACGGCATTCATTCAGCTGTCGCGTGACCCCGGTCGCAGATGCGCGTGGGACGCACGCGGTCCACGCGCTCAGGTGCGCGGCAAGGTCACGCCCTGCTGGCCCTGGTACTTGCCGCCGCGATCCTTGTAGCTGGTCTCGCATTCCTCGTCGGATTCGAGGAACAGCATCTGCGCGACGCCTTCGTTGGCGTAAATCTTTGCGGGCAGCGGCGTGGTGTTGGAGAACTCCAGCGTCACATGGCCCTCCCACTCCGGCTCCAGCGGCGTCACGTTGACGATGATGCCGCAGCGGGCATAGGTGCTCTTGCCCAGGCAGATGGTGAGCACCTTGCGCGGAATCCGGAAGTACTCGACCGTGCGCGCGAGCGCGAACGAATTGGGCGGAATGATGCACACGTCCGCCTCGACATCGACGAAGCTGGTCGGGTCGAACGCCTTCGGGTCCACGATGGTCGAGTTGATGTTGGTGAAGATCTTGAATTCGCGGGCGCAGCGCACGTCGTAGCCGTAGCTCGAGGTGCCGTACGAAACGAGCTTGTTGCCGTCGCGCACCTTGACCTGGCCCGGCTCGAACGGCTCGATCATGCCGTGCTGCCCGGCCATGCGGCGGATCCACTTGTCGGATTTGATGCTCACTCGAACTCCCGCGGGGGCTGTCTGTCGCGCCGGATGGCGTAAAGACCGGCAAAATAGCGGAAATGGCTGTCGCACCGCCAGTCGCCCGGCGCGCGATGGGGCACTTCCCCTGCTGCGGCGTGAGGCTTCCCCGCCGGTCATCCCGTCGCAGGCCGGGCCATCCCTGCGGTAGCCGGGAGCCGCAGGGCTGGCGTGCGACGCCTTACGGCGCCCCCTGCACCATGATCTTGCCCAGCCCCAGCGACTTGTTGCGCGGCTGGCGCGAAAGCCGGCCGGCGGTATGGCGCGCGATTTGCCGGTAACGCGCGGCCAGGTCGGACTCGGGGATCGCCGCCACGGTCGGCGTGCCGCCGTCAGCCTGTTCGCGGATGCGGATGTCCAACGGCAGCGAGCCCAGGTAGGCCACGCCGTACTGCGCCGCCATGCGCGCGCCGCCACCTTCGCCGAAGATGTGTTCCTCATGGCCGCAGCTCGAGCACACGTGGGTGGCCATGTTCTCCACCACGCCCAGCACCGGCACCTCGACCTTCTCGAACATCTTCAGCGCCTTGCGGGCGTCCAGCAGTGCGATGTCCTGCGGCGTGGTGACGATGACCGCGCCAGCCACCGGCACCTTCTGCGAAAGCGTCAGCTGGATGTCGCCGGTGCCCGGAGGCAGGTCGACGATCAGGTAATCGAGCTGTTCCCAGCGGCTGTCGTTGAGCAATTGCATCATGGCCTGGGTCACCATCGGGCCGCGCCAGATCATCGGCGTCTCTTCGTCGACCAGGAAACCGATCGACATGGCCTGCAGGCCGTGCGCCTCCATCGGGATGATGGTCTTGCCATCCGGCGACTGCGGCTTGCCGCTGATGCCGAGCATGCGTGGCTGGCTGGGGCCGTAGATGTCTGCATCCAGCACGCCGACCCTGGCGCCTTCCGCCACCAGCGCGAGCGCCAGATTGGCCGACACCGTCGACTTGCCCACGCCACCCTTGCCCGAAGCCACCACGATGATGTTCTTCACGCCCGGCAGCGGCGCCAGCGCGCCTTGCACCTTGTGCGAGTAGATGCGCGTGCCGACCGACACCGTGGCCACCGCGATGGCCGCATCGGCCTCCAGCGCCTGTTTCGCGCTGAGGGTCAGGGCCTCGACCGCACTGGCAGCCGGATAACCCAGCAGGATATCGACCGAGACACGGTCGCCATCCACGCCCACGGCGCGCACGGCATCGGCCAGCGGGGCGCCGGTATGGGGGTCTTCCAGCTCGCCGAGAATGCGGCGGACCAGGGCTTCGCTCGCCTGCGTCATATCGGATGGTGGGCTGTCATGGGGGTCCGCCATTATGCCAGCCCCGGCCGCCAAACCGGGGCCGCAGGCTTGCGCATTGCAACTTGACGGCCTTGCGCGGCGTCGGTCAGGCTGCATCCATACTGTTTCGTACGGGAGGGATCACTCATGAAGTCACTGCTTCGCCTTGCGGTAGCTGCGTGCCTGTTGCTGGGTACCGGCGCCCTGTTCGCCGCCGAAAACACCCCGGTGGGCACCTGGAAGACCATCGATGATGAAACCGGCAAGCCCAAATCCATCGTGCAGATCACCGACAACGGCGGCGAGCTGAAGGCGACCGTGCTGCAGGTGCTGCAGTCGGACGACGGCCCGCATCCGTTGTGCAAGAACTGCGACGGCGAGCGCAAGAACCAGCCCGTCGAAGGCATGAACATCATGTGGGGCGTGCACAAGGACGGCGACGTGTGGGACGGCGGCAAGATCCTCGACCCCAAGACCGGCAAGGTCTACAAGGTGAAGCTGCAGCCTAGCGCAGACGGCAGCAAGCTCACCGTGCGCGGCTATATCGGCTTCTCCCTGCTCGGTCGCAGCCAGGAGTGGCAACGCCAGCCGTAAGGCGGCGCGACTCCCTCTCCCCGCGGGAGGGGGAGTCCTTCCGGGCGCTGCCCGCTTCCTGCACCCGCGCTGCATGCGCGGATCCCGCCACGGCCGGGGCCACCGCGGCACGATGGTGGGCTCGGTGATGGCCGTCCAGACGTCGGCAAGCTGAGGCAGCGGTGGCACGCGTGCCATAATGGACGGCCCCTTCAGTTGTTGCCGCCCATGAGCCGACGCCTTCTCGTCACCAACGCACTGCCCTATGCCAATGGCCCGCTCCACCTGGGTCATCTGCTGGGTTATATCCAGGCCGATATCTGGGTGCGGGCGCAGCGAATGCAGGGCAACGAGGCGGTGTACGTCTGCGCGGACGACGCGCACGGCACGCCGATCATGCTGGCGGCCGAAAAGGCCGGCCTGTCGCCGGAGACCTATATCGAGGGCATCCGCATCGGCCATGAGGCGGACTTCGCCGCCTTCGGCGTGGCGTTCGACCACTATCACTCGACCCACTCCGACGAGAATCGCGAACTCGCCTCGCTGATCTACACGCGGCTGCGCGACGGCGGCTTCATCGCCCGGCGCGACATCCAGCAGCTGTTCGACCCGGAAAAGGAAATGTTCCTGCCGGATCGCTACATCAAGGGCACCTGCCCGAATTGCGGCACGGCCGACCAGTACGGCGACAACTGCGAGAACTGCGGCGCCACCTACGCGCCGACCGATCTGGTCAATCCGTACTCGGTGATGTCGGGCGCAACCCCGGTGTTGCGCGATTCGGAGCACTACTTCTTCGAACTGGGCAAGTTCGAGCCGCTGCTGCGGGACTGGTTCGCCGGCAAGCTCTCCGATGGCCAGCCGGTGGCCAACAGCGGCGTGGTGGCGAAACTGCGCGAGTGGCTCGACGGCGGCCTGAAGGACTGGGACATTTCGCGCGATGCGCCCTACTTCGGCTTTGCCATCCCCGACGCGCCGGGCAAGTATTTCTATGTGTGGCTGGACGCGCCGGTCGGCTACCTGGCCAGCTTCAAGGCCCTGTGCGATCGCACGAACCTGAAGTTCGAAGATTTCCTGGCGGCCGACAGCCATGCCGAACTGCACCATTTCATCGGCAAGGACATCATCAATTTCCACGGCCTGTTCTGGCCGGCCATGCTGCATGGCGCGAACTTCCGCACGCCCACCGCGCTGCACGTGAACGGCTACCTCACCGTCAACGGGGCCAAGATGTCCAAGTCGCGCGGCACCTTCATCAAGGCGCGCACTTACCTCGACGCCGGGCTGCATCCGGAATTCCTGCGCTACTACTTCGCCAGCATGCTCAGCGACACCCCGGTGGATGTCGACCTCGACCTGAAGACCTTCGAGGAGCGCGTGAACTCGCACCTGGTCGGCAAGTGGGTGAACATCGCCAGCCGCACCGCCGGCTTCGTGCACAAGTATTTCGACGGCCGCCTGGCGCCGGGCTTCAGCCACGAGGAACAGGACCTGTGGCGGCAGCTGCTGTCGCAGTACGGCGATGTCCCCGCGCTGTACGGTGACGGCGAGTTCGCCGAAGTCGCGCGCCGCTTCGTGGCCATGGCCGACCTGGTGAACGGCTACATCGCGGCGAAGGCGCCGTGGGCGATGGCCAAGGATGAGTCGCGGCGCGAGGAACTGCACCAGGTGTGCTCGTTCGCGCTCGCCGCGTTCCGCCTGCTGGCCGGCCTGCTCAAGCCGATCCTGCCGGCCACGGTCGAAGCGGCGGAGCGCTTCCTGTCCGCGCCGATCACCGGCTTCGAGGACGCCTGCGCCGAGCTGCACAACCATACCGTCAACGTGTTCGAGCCACTGCTCGGGCGCATCGACCCGAAGCATGTCGAGGCCATGGTGGACGCGTCAAGGGATTCCCTCGCGCCCGTCGACGCCAAGCCTGCCCCCAAGAAATCCAGGGAACCCAGCAAGACCATGAGCGAAGCCAGCACCGCACCCGCCGCCGCCATCGACGGCGCCGCGATCATCAGCATCGACGATTTTGCCAGGCTCGACCTGCGCATCGGCAAGGTCACCGCCTGCGAATTCGTGGACGGCTCGGACAAGCTGCTGCGTTTCGAACTGGATGCCGGCCCGCTCGGCACGCGCCAGATCTTCTCCGGCATCCGCGCCGCCTATGGCGAGCCGGAGAAGCTGGTGGGCCGCAACGTGGTGTTCATCGCCAACCTCGCCCCCCGCAAGATGCGCTTCGGCCTGTCCGAGGGCATGATCCTGTCGGCCGGCAACGGCGGCAGCGACCTGTTCCTGCTCGATGCGGACCAGGGTGCGACGCCGGGCGCCACCGTCCGCTGACGCCACACGCCGATGTCGCTGGCTGACCGCATCGACGCAATGCTGCCGCAGACGCAATGCGAGCAATGCGGTTACCACGGCTGCCGCCCCTATGCGGAGGCGATTGCCCGCGGCGAGGCGAACATCAACCAGTGCCCTCCGGGCGGCGCCGCCGGCATTGCCCGTCTCGCCGCGCTGCTGGACGTGCCCGCGCTCCCGCTCGACCCCGCGCATGGCGTCGAGAAACCGCGCACGCTGGCGCGCATCGTGGAGGCCGATTGCATCGGTTGCACCAAATGCATCCAGGCCTGCCCGGTCGACGCCATCGTCGGTGCGGCCAAACTGATGCACACGGTGATCACGGATGACTGCACCGGCTGCGAACTGTGCGTGCCGGCCTGCCCGGTGGACTGCATCGCGCTTGAGCTGATGCCGCTGGCGCAGGTGAACGACGCCGGCCACGCGGACGCTGCACGCGCGCATTTCATGCGACGCGAGACGCGGCTCGCGCGCGAGCATGCGCGGCGCGAGGCGGAACTCGCGGCCCGCAAGGCCGATGTGGGCACCACCGTGGCACAAGGCAACCCGGTGCTCGAGGCACTGGCCCGCGCCCGCGCAAAACAACAAGGAAAGACCACGTGAAGAAGGCCGATGTCGTCGAGCTGTTCACCCGCCTGCGCGAACTCGATCCCCATCCCACGACCGAACTCAACTACAGCACGCCGTTCGAACTGCTGGTGGCGGTCGTACTCTCCGCGCAAGCCACCGACGTCGGCGTCAACAAGGCGACAAAAAAACTTTACCCCGTTGCTAACACGCCCCAGGCCATCCTCGATCTCGGCGAAGAGCGGCTCAAGCAGTTCATCAGCACGATCGGCCTGTTCAACAGCAAGGCGAAGAACGTGATCGCGCTGTGCCGCATCCTGGTCGAGCAGCACGCTGGTGAAGTGCCGCACACGCGCGACGCCCTGGAAGCGCTGCCGGGCGTCGGCCGCAAGACAGCCAACGTGGTGCGGAACACGGCCTTTGGCGTTCCGACCATCGCCGTGGACACGCATATCTTCCGTGTCGCCAATCGCACGAGCCTGGCGCCCGGCAAGGACGTGCGCGCGGTGGAAGACAGGCTCGAGAAAGTTATACCGGCCCACTTCAAGCAGGACGCGCATCACTGGCTCATCCTGCATGGCCGCTATGTGTGCAAGGCACGCAAGCCCGATTGTCCGCAATGTGTCATCCGCGACCTGTGCCGTTACAAGGACAAGACGATGGCGGGCTGAAAATGCATGACGAGTGGCACGGTAGCCGCTCCGCGCACTGCAAAACATCATAAATCCATCAGCATTTCGTGCGACTTCCTCAAGCTTGCGAGTGCGCGGCGGACTATCTTCAAACCTCCCCCGGATAGGTCATCCCCGTTAGGAGGCCACACCATGAAGCGCTTGATCATCCCCGCCGTCGTTGCGCTTGGCTTTGCCTGCATCGGGCAGGCCAACGCAGCTGTCGAAACCTACACTGTCGACCTCAATGGCTATGCCATTGTCGGTTTCGTCGGCAGCACCCCGGAAGATTTCGCTCGCGCCCAGCAGCAGGCCAATGGCTGGGAAGTCCAGCGTCATCTCATGCTCAAACCGCAGTCGATGAAGGCGGTCGCCATCAACCAGTCCGAGAACACCGCCATGACCCGCGATGAACTCAGGTCCGCGATCATCGCTGCTGCGCTGGCCAAGGTGCCCTGAGCGGCTACGTGGGCAACGCGCTTTCACTTGCGCCATCTCATTGGCGCTAATACAGGGAGAATGACGGCGGACAGCAGTCCGCCGTCTTCTTTTGCGTGCGCCCCGGTGGCGAAGCCGCCAACCGACCTCGCGCGTCTCACCCGCCAGCGTGACGCATGGCCGGCAGGGCAAAAAAAAACGGCGGGCTAAGCCCGCCGTTTGTCCATCCTTGGGTCGAACTCCATTGCGATAGCCGTACCGACTGATCAGAACGGGTAGTAGCGGAAGCTCGTGAAGAACATGTCTTCCTTGGCCTTCGGCGAAGCGGCGCCGTTGGTGAGCACGCCGTTGACGAAGCCCTGGCCGGCGAAGGCCTCCTTCTCGGTGTGCGAGTACTGCGCACCGAACTGCATCCTGCCGAACTTGCCCTGGTAGAACTTCCACCAGAAGCCAGCCGTGCCCTGCCAGATGTCCTTGGCGTTGCCCACGCAGGTGGCGGCAGCGGCGCCAGCCGTGTCGCAACCACTGTTGTTGTAGGCCGGGTTGCCGTAGCCGAGCTGGACGATGCCGCCGTTGTAGGCCTGGAAGTCCTTCTTGCTGTCCGACTCGCGACCGCCGAACAGGTAGACGTCGACGTCGGGGTTGGCGTGCCAGGTGAGGCCCGTCAGAATCATGTTCTCCTTGATCGGAGCGAGGTTGCCGTTCGGGCTGAAGGTCACGTCAGCCATCTGGGCGCTGCCGTAGCGGCCGATGCCCTTGCCCGACATGCCGGAGATCTGCCAGTCCAGCGTCTTGTCGATGAGCGGCAGCACCGCGCCGAGACCCCAACCGCCGCCCCAGGTGTCGTGGTTGGTGTTGTTGTAGCGGTTGTAGAAGGAACGGGCCAGGCCGAACACTTCGTAATGACCGTAGCCCGGATCGGCCGCGAACTTCACGATCACGTCGGGGATGTGGTTAAGCGACAAGGTGTTGGCCGAGTCGAAGCCCGAGCCGGCGGTGATGTTGTACGCCTGCTGCTGCACCGGCGCCTTGGCCTGGTTGGGGCTGGAGTAGAACGTGGTCTGCGGGTTCTCGATCGAGATACCCAGCCAGTACTTCTTGTCCCAGTCCTTGACCAGGCGGATCTGCGCCTGACGTGCCCAGGTGAAGCCCGGCAGGTACTGGGCGTCGATCTGCGGCGGGGTCAGCTCGGTGCGCGGCATGATGCCCTTGCTGTTGAGCGTGAGCAGCGACCAGTTCTGGCCGGCCAGCAGGTGCAGGCCCGAGGTATCCCAGTCGGAGGTCAGGTAGACGTTGCGGATGCGCGGGTTGAACGAGTTGCTCTCGTTCGAGTTCGCGGTCTGGGCGCCGCCCAGGAAATCCATTTCGATGTAGCCGGCCAGATGGGTGGTCGGGTTCACGTCGCCCTGGGCGAGCGCGGAGAGGCGGCTCTGGCGGGCGCTCAGGCGGAATTCGGCCATGTGCTGCGTCTGCACGTTCTTGTACGGAATCGCGCTGTAGTTGGAGGCGATGTCCGCGCCTTCCTGGGCCGAACGGTAGATCGACTCGGCGGCGAGGAAGCCGCCCAGGGTGATGTTCACGCCCTTGTAGGCGATCTTGTCGGCCGACTTCTTCACCGTGGCGTCGGTCGCGGCAACCTGCTTCTGCACCTGCTCCACGGCGTTGCCGGTGGAAACGTTGATGTCAGACTGCGCGTCGGTACGCTGTTCCAGCTCGACGACCTTCGCCTGCAGGGCCTGCAGCTGCGCCTTCAGCGCCTCGATTTCGGCCGACTGCGTGGACTGGTTCGAGCTGGACGACTTCGCCGGGGCCGGGTCGGCCATGACGTGGAAGCTGGTAACGCCCAAACCGGCAGCAACGGCTACCGCGAGCAACTTGGAACGCATGGTTATTCTCCGCATGTAGGTAGGAATCACCTGGACCGCCCCCTTCGATCTCCGGCCGTCCAAGCACGACGGGGAGAATGAGGTCACCCCTTTACCGTTATGTGCATGTTATGTGACACAACCATGACATTCGCCCCCGCACGTCCCCAAACGGACATGCACGAGGAGTAGCCTGCCGGGCGGAAAATTCGGCATGACTGATATGCTTGCGGGATGGAAAACCTCAGCAACAGCCTGGCCGACCGCATGGCGGAACGGTTCCGCGGCTTTCTTCCGGTGGTGGTGGACGTGGAAACCGGCGGCTTCGATGCCGACCGCGACGCACTGCTGGAAATCGCCGCTGTCATCCTGCACATGACGCCCGAGGGCTATCTGCAGCCGCGGCCGGCCGTTTCCGCCCACGTGCACCCCTTCCCCGGCGCCAACATCGACCCGCGCGCGCTGGAAATCACCGGCATCGATCCGGACAACCCGCTGCGCGGCGCGCTCGACGAGCGCGTGGCGCTGGAACACGTGTTCAAGCCGATCCGTGAAGCGATGCGCGAGGCCGATTGCCAGCGCGCGATCCTGGTGGGCCACAACGCCGCGTTCGACCTGGGTTTTCTCAACGCGGCCGTGCGGCGCACGGCGCACAAGCGCAATCCGTTCCACCCCTTCAGCTGCTTCGACACCGCGACCCTGAGCGGCCTCGCCTTCGGCCAGACCGTGCTCAGCAAGGCAGTGCAGGCGGCCGGCATTCCGTTCGACACGCGCGAGGCGCACTCGGCCATTTACGACACCGAGCGCACCGCGGAATTGTTCTGCACCATCGTCAACCGCTGGCGGCGCCTCGAGTTGTTCGAGCGCGAGCAACTCGACCTCGAGTCCCTTTAAGCGATGTAAAGCTCGACCGGGCCCGGGACGCCCTTCGGCACCCCGGGCTTAATTCGTTTTTAATCAGTGCCATATGACAGTCAGCCCTCGATTGTCATATGGATGAAACATTGAGCTCATTTCATTGCAACACGGCGCGCATGAAATAACGGCGGGCGGGAATCCCCCGAGACCCTTATCGCTAAGGAGCAACCGTGTTGATCTCAACCAAATCTCTGTCTCGCATCGGCACGACCGCTGTGTTCGCCGCGGCGTCGCTGTTTGCCATGGGCGCGCAGGCGACCGACATCACCGGCGCAGGCTCGAGCTTCGTCTACCCGGTGCTCTCGAAGTGGTCCGCGGGCTACGCCGAAAAGACCGGCAACAAGCTCAACTACCAGTCCGTCGGCTCGGGCGCCGGCGTGGCGCAGATCAAGGAAGGCACCATCGATTTCGGCGCCACCGATGCACCGGTGAAGGCTGAAGACCTTGCACAGTTCGGCCTGGGCCAGTTCCCGGTCGTGGTCGGCGGCATCGTGCCGGTGGTGAACATCCCGGGCGTCGAAGCCGGGCAGATCAAGCTCGACGGCACCACGCTCGCCGACATCTTCCTCGGCAAGATCACCATGTGGAATGACCCGCGCATTGCCGCGATGAACGCGGGCGTGAACCTGCCGACCAAGAAGATCACGGTCGTGCATCGCTCGGACGGCTCGGGCACCTCGTTCAACTTCACCAACTACCTGTCCAAGGTCAGCACCGACTGGGCAAGCAAGGTGAAGTTCGGCACGGCCGTCGAATGGCCGACCGGCGTGGGTGGCAAGGGCAACGAAGGCGTGTCCCAGTACGTCAAGCAGATCACCGGTTCGATCGGCTACGTGGAATACGCCTACGCCGTGAAGAACAAGATCAGCTGGGTCAACCTGAAGAACGCCGCCGGCCAGGTCGTCGCGCCCAGCGCCGAGGCCTTTGCCGCCGCCGCCGCCACCGCCGACTGGGGCAGCGCCAAGGACTTCAACGTGATCATGACCAACGCCTCGGGTGCGCAGGCATGGCCGATCACGGCCACCACCTGGGTGGTGATGTACAAGAAGGCGAAGAACGCCGAGCACGCCAAGGTTGCGTTCGACTTCTTCAAGTGGGCGCTGGAGAGCGGCCAGAAGGACGCCGCCGCACTCGACTACGTCGCCCTGCCCGATACCCTGGTCAAGAAGATCGAGGCTTACTGGGGCAGCGAGTACAAGCATTGATACCGGGTCGCGCCGGTCATGCTACGGCAACCGGCGCGGTCTAACGTCAACGCCTGGATGGCACGGCACGGGCCGCCCGATCATCATCGGGCGGCTTGTTGCTGAGCGAACCCAGGCCATGGCACACGTTTACCGACCGGACGGACCCGCACTCCGCCGCCTCCGAGACAGCTGAGGGATCGACATCACATGCAAGCGAACGTAGGCGCCGTCGCCTCGACCATGGCACAGGAGGAACGCGCGCACAGCGACGCGCGGCACGACCGCCTGTTCGCCTGGCTGCTGAAAGGCTGTGCCCTGCTGGTGCTGGCCTGCCTGCTCGGTGCCGCAGGGGCCACGCTGTGGGGCGGGCGCCATGCGTTCGGCACGTTCGGCTGGCACTTCCTGACCAGTTCCACCTGGGATCCGGGCAGCGACACCTACGGCGCGCTCGTGCCGGTCTACGGCACCATCGCCACCTCGCTGATCGCCTTGCTGATCGCCGTGCCGGTGAGCTTCGGCATTGCGCTCTATCTTTCCGAAGTGTCTCCCCCCTGGCTGCGCACGCCGGTTTCCTCGGCGATCGAGCTGCTGGCGGGTATCCCTTCGATCATCTACGGCATGTGGGGCCTGTTTATCTTCGCGCCCTTCTTCGCCGACCACATCAAGCCCTGGCTCACCAATAACCTGGGCAACAAGCCCGACGACGGCAAGCTGTCGTGGGTGGCCGAACACGTGCCCTTCGTGGGTAGCCTGTTCGGCAGCGATTATCCGTTCGGCGCCAGCGTGCTCACGGCAGGCATGGTGCTGGCAGTGATGATCATTCCGTTCATATCCTCGGTGATGCGCGAAGTGTTCCAGACCGTGCCCACCCGCCTGAAGGAGTCTGCCTATGCGCTCGGCTCCAGCACGTGGGAAGTGTCGTGGGACATCGTGCTGCCGTATACGCGCTCGGCCGTGATCGGCGGCATCTTCCTCGGCCTTGGCCGCGCGCTCGGCGAAACGATGGCGGTGACCTTCGTGCTGGGCAACGCGATGAAACTGTCGCCGTCCATCCTCGATCCGGGCGCGTCGATCGCCTCCACCATCGCCAATCAGTTCAGCGAGGCCGCCGGCCTGCAGAAATCCACGCTGATGGCGCTGGCCTTCCTGCTGTTCGTGGTCACCTTCTTCGTGCTGCTGATCGCGCGCTGGATGCTGCGCCAACTGGCCCACAAGGAGGGTCGCTGATGGGCAGCAATTCCGGACTCTACCTGCGCCGCCGCTTCACCAATGCGCTGGCATTGACGCTGAGCATGGTCGCCACCCTGGTCGGCCTGGTCTTTCTCGCCTGGATCCTGTGGGAGACGCTGCGCCAGGGCATTGGCGCGCTCAACTTCAAGCTGTTCACCAAGATCACCGCCTATGGCGAGGACGGCGGCCTGCTCAACGCCATGGTCGGCAGCCTGATCATCAACTTCATCGGCATCGCCATCGCCACGCCCATCGGCGTGCTGGCCGGCGCTTGGCTGGCCGAGTACGCCAACCGCACGCGCCTGGGTGAAGCGATCCGCTTCCTCAACGACATCCTGCTGTCGGCGCCGTCGATCGTGCTGGGCCTGTTCGTCTACACCATCATCGTGCTGCCTACCACGGCGATCACCAGCGGCAACACGACGTTCTCCGGCCTGGCCGGCGGCGTGGCGCTGGCGCTGATTGCCCTGCCGGTGATCGTGCGCACCACCGATGAAATGCTGCGCCTGGTGCCTTCCACGCTGCGCGAGGCCTCGCTGTCGCTGGGCATACCGCAGTGGAAGCTCACCACGCAGATCCTGATGCGCTCCGCGCGCTCGGGCATCATCACCGGCGTGTTGCTGGCGCTGGCGCGCATCAGCGGCGAGACGGCGCCCCTGCTGTTCACCGCGTTCGGCAACAACTACCTGACCTTCAACCCGATGGACAAGATGTCCAGCCTGCCCCAGGTGATCTACCAGTACGCCAACGACCCCGGCGAGGCGATGCATGCCATCGCCTGGGCCGGCGCCTTCGTGGTCACCATGTTCGTGCTGCTGCTGAGCCTTGCTTCCCGTCTGGTCCTTTCACGCAACAAGGTGTCCCATGACTGAGTCCGCTGCCGCCGGCATTCATCCGCAGTCCGCGGCCACGCACGCCCCGATCGCGCCGACCAAGATCAAGGTGCGCGACCTGCACTTCTACTACAACGGTTTCCATGCGCTCAAGGGCATCAGCATGGACATCCCGGAGAAGAAGGTCACCGCCATCATCGGCCCCTCGGGCTGCGGCAAGTCCACCCTGCTGCGCATCTTCAACCGCATCTATGCGATCTACCCGAAGCTCGAAGCCAAGGGCGAGATCGTGCTCGATGACGAGAACATCCTGGACGCCAGCTATTCGATGAACCGCCTGCGCAGCAAGGTCGGCATGGTGTTCCAGAAGCCGGTGCCGTTCCCGATGACCATCTTCGAGAACGTGGCCTACGGCATCCGCCACCACGAAAAGCTTTCGCGCGCCGACATGGACATCCGCGTGGAGCAGGCGCTGCGCAGCGCCGCCCTGTGGGACGAGGTGAAGGACAAGCTCAAGCAGAGCGCGCTGAGCCTGTCCGGCGGCCAGCAGCAGCGCCTTTGCATCGCCCGCGGCATTGCGCTCAAGCCCGAGGTGCTGCTGCTCGACGAGCCGACCTCGGCGCTGGACCCGATCGCCACCAGCCGCATCGAACAGCTGGTGGAAGAGCTCAAGAGCGAGTACACCATCGTCATCGTCACCCACAACATGCAGCAGGCAGCGCGCTGTTCCGACCTCACCGCTTTCATGTACCTGGGCGAGCTGATCGAGTTCGATCGCACCGAGCAGATCTTCACCAAGCCGGGCAAGAAGCAGACCGAGGATTACATTACGGGTCGCTTCGGTTAAAGCATGCGATATCCCCTCTCCCTTCCGGGGAGGGGCTAGGGTGATGGGCCACGAAACCCCACCCTTCCCTACTGGACTCACAAGAGAATCCACATGAGCGGCAGCAGCAAAGAACACATCATCAAGAGCTACGACGACGAGCTGACCCGCCTCACCGGCGAGATCGTGCGCATGGGCGAGCTTGCCGTGAGCCAGCTCGAAGCGGCCATTGACGTGATCGACCGCCGGGACGAGCGCGCCGCGCAGCACGTGGTCAACAACGACGATGCAATCGACCAGCTCGAGCAGGAAATCAGCCACGACGTGGTGCGCCTGCTGGCGCTGCGTGCGCCGATAGCCGGCGACCTGCGCAACGTGTTCGCCGCCCTGCGCATCGCCGCCGACATCGAGCGCATTGGTGACTACGCCGCGAACGTGGCCAAGCGCTCCATTCCGCTCTCGATGGTGGCTCCCATCGCGCCAACCAGTGGCCTGGGCTACCTGGCCGAACTGGCCGCGCAGGAAGTCCGCGATGTGCTGATCGCCTACCGCGACCGCGACGCCGAGCGTGCCTACCAGGTATGGAAGGACGACGCCGAGCTGGACGAGGCCTATACGGGTTACTTCCGCCAGCTGCTCACCTACATGATGGAAGATCCGCGCAACATCACGCCGTGCACGCACCTGCTGTTCATGGCGAAAAACATCGAGCGCATCGGCGACCACGCCACCAATATCGCCGAGAGCATCTGGTACCAGGTCAACGGGGAACCGCTCACGGCCCAGCGCGCCAAGCGCGACTTCACGTCCAACCCGGAACTGACCAAGCTGGGTCACAAGCAGGACTGAGCCTGGCTTGCGCTCGCCCCTCTCCCTCCGGCGACCCGAAGGTAGTCCCAGTGGGAGAGAGGGGTTGGGGTGAGGGTGCGGGGCTTGCGTAGCCTTGCAGGGTCGCGCTCCGCCCGAACCCTCATCCGCCTGCCGGCACCTTCTCCCGAAGGGAGAAGGGTTGCTTCGATGGAAGCTGCATCAGCCCCTCGCCGCCAATTCACGGGGTGAACTTGCTGCCCGCCTCGCGCAATTCACGGCGTGCCCTGGCCGAATGCAGGATGCCGTAGATGCCGATGACGATCCACGCCACCATCATCAGGAAGGCCGGCCAGTTCATCGACGCCACGCCAAACACCAGCGACAGCGCCACGCCGAGCGCACCCAGCACGTTCATCAACTGATAGACCAGCCCGTTGCCGTGCAGCTTGTGTGCCTGCAGCAGCAGGAAGGCGAGCAGCACCAGGACCACGCCGATATAGCCCGCCCAGTCATGCCATAAGAACGTCATCGCTTCTCACTCCTTTGGCGCAATGCCTCGAACAGCACAATGCCGGTCGCCACGGAGACATTGAGGCTCTCCATCATGCCAGGCATGGGAATCTTCGCCACGAAATCGCAGGTCTCGCGGGTCAGGCGCCGCATGCCCTCGCCTTCGCTGCCAAGCACCAGCGCCACCGGCCCCTTCATGTCGATGCTGTACACCGAGGTGTCGGTATCGCCGGCCAGGCCGGTGATCCACACGCCGGCATCCTTGAGCATGCGCAGCACCCGTGCCAGGTTGGTGGCGGCGATCAGCGGCACGCGATCGGCGCCGCCTGCGGAGGCCCTGCGCACCACCGGCGTCAGGCCCACGGCGCGATCCTTGGGCACGATGACGGCGGTGGCGCCCGCCGCCGCGGCACTGCGCAGGCAGGCGCCCAGGTTGTGTGGGTCGGTGATGCCGTCCAGCACCAGCACCAGCGCCTCCTGCCCCGCTGCCGTCAGCAGGTCGGGAAGGTCGTTCTCGCTGCCCAGCGGCGGCGCTTCATAGCGCGCGACGATGCCCTGGTGGCGCGCTTCGCCGGCAATCTTTTCCAGTTGTTCGCGCGGGCGGTGATGCACCGGGATGTTCAGCGCCTTGGCGCGGGTGGCCAGTTCCTGCACGCGCGCATTGCGCTGCCCCTGCTCGACCAGCAGCTCGCGCACGCGCGCCGCGTCGTTGCTCAGGGCCCCTTCGACCGGATTGATGCCGACGATCCAGCTCTCACTCATGACTTGCCTTTTTTCTTGCCGGCCCCGCGGGCCTTGGAGGTTGCCCTGGATGCGGCGTCCTTCATCGCCTTGAACCCGCCCTTCGCCGCCGTCTTGGCCTTGGAGAACATGCTCGTGCCGCTTGCCGGCTTCTTGCCGGCCACGGGCGCATCCTTCTTTGCCGCCCCCGTCGTTCGCGTGCTGGCAGCCGGCGCATTATCGCGCGGGCCGGCATGCGCCGTCGCCTTGCCGCCCTTGGGCAGCGAATAGCGTTCGCCAGCCGCCGCGTAGTCGTAGCGGCGCTCGCCGCGTGCCGGCGGCGGTGTCGCCGCACTGCGCGGCGCGACCAGGCGGAAATCGATCTTGCGATCCTCCAGGCTGGCGCGCAGCACCTGGATGCGCACATGGTCGCCCAGGCGGAACTGGACGCCGCTGCGCTCGCCCTTCAACAGGTGCCGCACCGGATCGAAGTGGTAGTAGTCATTGGAAAGCTGGCTGATGTGCACCAGCCCCGACACCTTCGATTCGTCCAGCTCCACGAACAGGCCGAACGAGGTGACGCCGGTGACAGTGCCCTCGAATTCGCTGCCCACATGCTTGGACATCCACGCGCACTTGAAGCGCTCATCCACGTCGCGCTCGGCTTCCTCGGCGCGGCGCTCACGCTGCGAGCAATGCACGGCCATGGCCGCCATCGCGCTGGGCGTATAGCTGTAGTCGCTCGGCTTGCCGCCGCTGATGGCGTAGCGGATCGCACGATGCACCAGCAGGTCCGGGTAACGGCGGATCGGCGAGGTGAAATGCGCATACGCTTCCAGCGCCAGGCCGAAGTGCCCGCGGTTGTCCGGCTGGTAGGCGGCCATGCTCTGCGAGCGCAGCAGCACCGACTGGATCAGCTCACGCTCGGGGCGGTCGTGCACCAGGCGCAACACGTCGGCGAAGTCGCCCGGGGTCACTTCCTCGACCGGCGGCATGCGCAGCTTGAACTCGCGCAGGAACTGCTGCAGGTCCTCGTATTTTTCCGCCGGCGGCGGCTCATGGGCGCGGAACAGCGCCGGGATCTTCTTCTTTTCCAGGAACAGCGCCGCCTGCACGTTGGCGGCGATCATGCATTCCTCGATCAGCTTGTGCGCATCGTTGCGCTCGGTGGCGCCCATGGATTCCACTTCGCCGCGCTGGTCGAGGCGGAATTTCACCTCCGGCGTTTCGAAATCGATCGCGCCACGGCGCTTGCGCTGCGCCGCCATCAATTTGTACAGCCCGTGCAGGTGCTCCAGCTGCGGCATCACGTCGGCCAGCTCGTGCCGTGCGTCGGCGTCCTCGAGGCCAATGGCCTGCCACACGCGGTCGTAGGTCAGGCGGGCGTGCGAACGCATCACCGCGTCGTAGAACCGGGAACGGACCACCACGCCCTCGGCATCGATCTGCATGTCGCAGACCATGCACAGGCGCTCGACCTTGGGATTGAGCGAGCAGATGCCATTGGACAGCGTCTCGGGCAGCATCGGCACCACGAAGCCCGGGAAATACGTCGACGTGCTGCGTTCGTACGCTTCGCGATCGAGCGCATTGCCCACCTTCACGTAATGCGACACGTCGGCAATCGCCACCACCAGGCGATAGCCACCGCCACGGCGCGGTTCGGCGTACACGGCGTCGTCGAAGTCGCGCGCATCGGCGCCATCGATCGTCACCAGCGGCAGCTTGCGCAGGTCGGTGCGTCCCTCGCGCTCCGCCGCGGTGACTTCCGGCTCGACCTGGGCGGCGTCGCGTATCACGGCGTCCGGCCAGTCGTGCGGCAAGTCATGGCTGGCGATGGCCATTTCCACCAGCAACGACGGCTGCAGGCGTTCGCCGAGCACGGCGCGAATGGCGCCCAGCGGCCCACGGTGCTGCGTCGGCGGATCGGTGATCTCGGCGACCACGATCTGGCCGGAGCGCGCGCCCATGTCCTGGCCCGGCGCGATCATCACGTCCTGGTGCAGGCGGCGGTCATCGGGCGCCACCAGGGTCACGCCGTTGTCCACCACCACGCGCCCAACCAGGCGCGGCGAGCGACGCTGCAGCACCTCGACGATGGCGCCCTGCTTGCGTCCGCGCCGGTCGATGCCGACCACGCTGGCCAGCACGCGATCGCCGTGCAGGACCATGCGCATCTGCTGCGGCGACAGGTACAGGTCATCGCCACCGCCATCCGGCCGCAGGAAGCCATAGCCTTCGGCATTGGCGAGCACCACGCCGGGAATCAGGTCCAGCTTCTGGGCGGGCGCATAGCCGCCGCGCCGTCCGAGCAGCAGCTGGCCATCGCGCACCATCGCGCCCAGGCGCTTGCGCAGCGCATTGAGATCGTATTCATCGGCCAGCGACAGCGCCTCGGCGATGCGCGCCTCGGTCAGCAGTTCGCCGCGCGACTCCAGCAATTCGAGGATCGCCTCGCGGCTCGGAATGGGGCGCTCGTAGCGCTGGGCCTCACGCTCGGCATGGCGATCGGCGACCTGGCCGACGGGCTTGCGCGAAGACGGGTCGATCGCGGAACGCTTGGCGCGGGGGGCGGCCTTTTTGGGTGCCGGGGAACCCTTCGGGGCGCCCTGTTTGCCGTCGCGCGGTTCTCTTTTTTTGGTCACGTCCTTGCCTTTTGTCGGATGTCGGATCGCGAATGCCGCGTTCCGATGAAAAATCGGTGAAAGAATAGTTGACAACCCACCGACACATGCCTAATCTACGCGGCTCACGCAGCCCAAAAAGCACAGCGTGACACCTGCCCAGGTGGCGGAATTGGTAGACGCACTAGTTTCAGGTACTAGCGGGTAAAACCGTGGAGGTTCGAGTCCTCTCCTGGGCACCAATTGTAGACGAAGCCCGCAGCGATGCGGGCTTTGTCGTTTCCGGGGTTTGGTGTTGTGCACCGACGCGACGGCTGGTCGCGCGGCGCGCCCGATCTGCCGCGCGCACGCTGCGCCTTGCGCAGCCCGCCGCAACGCGGCTTCACATCGACTTCACCGCGTCGCGCTCATCACAAGCCGCTGCGACCTTGCGCGCGCGCTCGCATGACAGCTGCATGCTAGGCTAACGATTCCAATCCAGGTACAGCCCTTCTGCCTCGCTGAGGTACGCATGGAATCGTCACCGGAGCTGGACCAAAAGCGTCGGGAACGGACGGCCTTCCTGCTGTTGACCGTAGCCCTGTTTCCCGCGCTCGCCGTGGCCATCATTGCCTCGTACGGATTCGCGGTGTGGATCTGGCAAATGTTCAGCGGCCCGCCCGGGAGTTGACCATGTCCTTCCGCCACGCGCCGCGCGCGCGTCCCCGCAAGCCTGCTGATCGCCACGTGCGCACCGATGGCACGGGGATGGCGTCGTGAGCGGCGAACAGCACATTTCCAGCCTGCTCGTCTGGCATCGGCACGAGGTCGCGCCGGCGCTTGAAGCCCTGGTGGAAACGCTGCCCGGGCTGGATATCGCCCTGCGTGGCGAAGGTCGCTGCGTGATCGTGTGCGAGACCGATGACCAGCGCGCACTGCTGGATCACATCGACGCGCTCCAGGCGCTGCACGGCGTCGTGAACGTGTCGCTGATCTATCACCACGTGGAGTCCCGCGCCGAGCTCGACGAGCCGGTTCGAGCAAGCCTTTCGCCTGAGAGGAGCTGACGTATGACCATGACGCGTCGGGAATTCATACGGAACACGGCCGTCGCCATGGCCGCCCACGTGGCGGGCATCGCCCTGCCGGCGGGTGCCACCAATGTGCTGCTCGAAGGCGACCTGACGCAGCTCAAATGGAGCAAGGCCCCCTGCCGCTTCTGCGGCACCGGCTGCGGCGTCAATGTCGCGGTCAAGAACGGCCGCGTCGTCGCCACCCATGGCGACCAGCTCGCCGAGGTCAATCGCGGGCTCAATTGCGTCAAGGGCTACTTCCTCTCCAAGATCATGTACGGCGCGGATCGACTCACCCAGCCGATGCTGCGCAAGAAGAACGGCGCCTATGCCAAGGACGGCGACTTCACGCCCGTCTCCTGGGACGAAGCCTTCGACCTGATGGCCGGACAGTTCAAGCGCGTGCTGAAGGAGAAAGGCCCGGGCGCCGTGGGCATGTTCGGCTCCGGCCAGTGGACCATCTGGGAAGGCTACGCCGCCAACAAGCTGTTCAAGGCGGGCTTCCGCAGCAACAACCTCGACCCAAACGCGCGCCATTGCATGGCTTCTGCCGTGATGGGCTTCATGCGCACGTTCGGCATGGATGAGCCGATGGGTTGCTACGACGACATCGAAGCCACCGACGCGTTCGTGCTGTGGGGCTCGAACATGGCCGAGATGCATCCCATCCTGTGGACACGCGTGACCGACCGGCGCCTGTCCAACCCGCACGTCAAGGTGGCGGTGTTGTCCACCTTCGAACATCGCAGCTTCGAGCTGGCCGACATCCCGATCGTGTTCACGCCACAGACGGACCTGGTGATCCTCAACTACATCGCCAACCACATCATCAAGACCGGCCGCGTCAACAAGGACTTCGTCAACCAGCACACGACCTTCAAGCGCGGCGTCACCGACATTGGCTATGGCCTGCGGCCGGACAATCCGCTGGAGGTGAAGGCGAAGAATGCCAAGGATCCCGGCGCCGGCGAGGCGATCGACCTCGAGCAGTTCGCCGCCTTCGTGGCGCCTTACACGCTGGAAAAGGCCGTGGAGATGACCGGCGTGGAAAAAGGCTGGCTGGAGCAGCTGGCCGAACTGTATGCCGATCCCAAGACCAAGGTGGTGTCGTTCTGGACCATGGGCTTCAACCAGCACACGCGTGGCGTGTGGGCCAACAACATGGTCTACAACCTGCACCTGCTCACCGGCAAGATCTCCACGCCGGGCAACAGCCCGTTCTCGCTGACCGGCCAGCCGTCCGCCTGCGGCACGGCGCGCGAAGTGGGCACCTTCAGCCATCGTCTTCCGGCCGACATGCTCGTGGCCAACCCCGAGCATCGAAAGCACGCCGAGGAAATCTGGAACATTCCCCACGGCATCATCCAGCCCAAGCCCGGCTTCCATGCCGTGGAACAGAACCGCAAGCTGCGCGATGGCGTGCTCAACGCCTATTGGGTGCAGGTGAACAACAACATGCAGGCCGGCGCGAACCTGATGCAGGAGACCTACCCCGGCTATCGCGACCCGCGCAATTTCATCGTCGTCTCCGACGCCTACCCCACCGTCACCGCGCAGGCAGCGGACCTGATCCTGCCCGCCGCGATGTGGGTGGAAAAGGAAGGCGCCTATGGCAACGCCGAACGGCGCACGCAGTTCTGGCATCAACTGGTGAAGGCCCCGGGCGAGGCGAAGTCGGACCTGTGGCAGCTGATGGAATTCTCCCGGCGCTTCACCACCGACGAATGCTGGCCGGCCGACATCCTGGCCGCCAACCCGCAGTTCAAGGGCAAGACGCTGTTCGACGTGCTGTTCAAGAACGGCAAGGTCGACAAGTTTCCGGCGTCGCAACTGGAAGCCGGCTACGACAACGACGAGTCGGCCGCGTTCGGTTTCTACGTGCAGAAGGGCCTGTTCGAGGAATATGCCGAGTTCGGCCGCGGCCACGGCCACGACCTCGCCGATTTCGACGCCTATCACCAGGCGCACGGCCTGCGCTGGCCGGTGGTCAACGGCCACGAGACGCGCTGGCGCTATCGCGAGGGCAGCGATCCTTACGTCAAGGCCGGCACTGGCTTCCAGTTCTATGGCAATCCGGACGGCCGCGCCGTGATCTGGGCGCTGCCCTACGAGCCGCCGCCCGAAGTGCCCGACGCCGAGTACGACCTGTGGCTGGCCACGGGTCGCGTGCTCGAGCACTGGCATTCGGGCTCCATGACCATGCGCGTGCCCGAGCTGTACCGGAGCTTCCCCGAGGCCGTGGTGTTCATGAATCCCGACGACGCCAAGTCACGCGGACTCAAGCGCGGCGATGAAGTGAAAGTGGTATCCCGCCGCGGCGAAATGCGTTCGCGCATCGAGACGCGCGGCCGCAACCGCATGCCGCCCGGCGTGGTGTTCGTGCCGTGGTTCGACGCCGGCCAACTGATCAACAAGGTCACGCTGGATGCGACTGACCCGATCTCCAAGCAAACCGACTACAAGAAGTGCGCGGTCAAGGTCATGGCCGTCTAGGAGGCCACCGGTATGCGCGACAAGCCTTTCCTCATCCTTGGCGGCATCGTCGTCCTGGTCGTCGCCATCGTGGCTTTTGCCGTGGGCGAAAAGATGGGTCGCGCGCCGGCACCGCACGCCGCGGTCGCGACGTCGGCCGCGACGAGTACGCCGCCGCCAGGCGCCCGGTCGGCACCCGCCGAGGAAGCGCCCGCCGGCGTCCAGATCGATGGCATCCGCCGCGGCGTTCCGGTGGACAAGGAGGGCGCGCCGCCGCTGCTGGCGCGGGTCGAGAACGCCGACATCAAGCGCAATCGCGCCTATCCGATGCAGCCGCCAACCATTCCCCACAGCATCGACAACTACCAGATCGACAAGAACTCCAATCGCTGCCTGCTCTGCCATGCGCGCGCCAATGCCGACAAGTTCCAGGCGCCCCCGGTCAGCGTGACCCATTACATGGATCGTGACGACCAGTTTCTCGCCACCATTTCCCCGCGCCGCTACTTCTGCAACCAGTGCCACGTGGTGCAGACCGACGCCAAACCGCTGGTGGCCAACACGTTCAAGGACGTCGACACCGTGCTCTCCGAAGCCAAGGAGCACTGACGATGTGGCAACGGATCAGGCAGTGGGCCATGGCGTTCTGGCACACGGTGCGCCGGCCAAGCATCCACTACAGCCTCGGCTTCCTCTCCCTGGGCGGTTTCATCGCCGGCCTCATTTTCTGGGGCGCGTTCAATACCGGCCTGGAAGCGACCAACACGGAAGCCTTCTGCACGGGTTGCCACGAGATGCGCGACAACGTGTTCCAGGAGCTGAAGACGACCATCCACTACAGCAGCCGTTCGGGTGTGCGCGCCACCTGCCCCGACTGCCACGTGCCGCACCACTGGACCGACAAGATCGCACGCAAGATGCAGGCCTCCGAGGAAGTGTGGGGCAAGATCTTCGGCACCGTGGATACGCGCGAGAAGTTCCTCGACCATCGCCTTGAACTGGCCGGGCACGAGTGGGCGCGACTGAAGGCCAACGACTCCCTCGAATGTCGCAATTGCCACAACTACACCTCGATGGATCTCACGCGCCAATCGACGCGGGCCGCCGAGATCCACAAGCGCTGGCTGGGCTCCGGGGAAAAGACCTGCATCGATTGCCACAAGGGCATCGCCCATCACCTGCCTGACATGACGGGGATTCCGCAGGGTTGAGGCCCGAGGCAAGGCGGCGTGCGGCCAGGCCCTTCACATTCTGTGCATTGCGGGGCTGCCGCAGGCGAGTAGCGTATCCGCTTGCGACGCAATGGCCGGCGTCATCCTCAGCCTGGTGACGCCCTGCGGGCCACTGCGCCGCAGGCCATGAACGGTACGGATTTACTGCTAGCGCGGTGTGTTCCACGGGGCCGGTGCAAGTTGACCTCGCTGGCGATGGCCGGCGCGCTGTGCGCGGGCCCGGTGCAGGCCGACGAGCATGCCTGGCATCTGGAACTCCAGGGCGAGCTCAGCTCCCCCACCGGTTGGGTGCAAGTACGCGAGAACGCCATCGAGGGCACGCGGCTGCATTTCGACCATGACCTCAACGTCAACCACATGCAGTCGATCCGTCTGCTGGCGTGGAAGCCGCTATCGGACGTGAGCGAGTTGCACTTCGGCTTTTCGACCAGCCAGCTGGACGGCAACGCCACCACCGAGGTGCCGGTGTACTACAACGGCACCACCATCGCGCCCGGGCGACTGGATACCGTCACGCGTTTCCAGGACTTCATCGCGTTCGATGCATCGTACTGGCATCGCCTGATGGATCTGGGTCAGGGCGGCCGCCTCTGGTGGAGCGCCGGGGCCACCTACGTGATGCTCAACTTCAAGCTCAGCGGCACCATCGCCGCTGACAGCGTGGGCAACGAACTCAAGGAAGATTTCTACGTGCAGGAGTTGCCGGTACCGGTGCTGGGCCTGCACTTGCGCTACCCGCTGACCGACGAGCTCCGCCTCACCGCCGATGGAAGCTGGGGCCGCCTGCCGTGGGTCAACAGCTTCCGCACCGAGGGCGGCGAAGTGCGGCTGGCGCAGACCAACTGGGAGGTCGTGCTGGGCCTCGAGTACGCGTTCTCACCGCACTGGAAGCTGGAGGGCTACGCCTTCCATCGCTACTTCGGCCAGGACGAGCGCAGCCACGAGGATGGCAACCAGATCCGCCTGGGCACCAATGGTGGCGGGCTTGGCGTCGACTACGAGTTCTGATCGCCGGCCATGATTCAGCGGCCGGGTGCGGGCTCGACGCGCGGCGGCCCTTTCAGTTCGATCATGTTGCCCTGCGGGTCGTAAAGGTAGATCGACGGGCCCTCGCCCCTGGCCCCGTAGCGCGAGCCGATCTCGCCCATGCGCACACCATGGGCCTTGAGGTGGGCGACGATGGCGTCCTCGTCGTAGTTTTCCACCCGCAGGCACAGGTGATCCATGTTGTGCCCTTCGGTGCCCGGCGCCGCCCCGCCGAGCCGGCCCAGCTTGCCGTCCAGCGCCACCAGGTCGATCAGCGCATCCCCTGCGCGCAGTTGCACCAGGCCGATCTCGTCCTGCCGCCGCTCCTCGCGGCAACCCAGCACCTCGCAATAGAAGCGCTGCAGGGCATCGATATCAAGCACGCGCAGCACAACGTGGTCGATCTGGGCGAGCTGGAACGGGGGTGGCTTCATGGGGGGTACTCGCCAGGCGGGGCCTCACATCTTAAGCCTGCTGAGACTTGCCCGGCACAACCACCAACAGGCCACCCCGACGGGCAGCCAAACCCGCCTCCGGGGCCTTATAATCGCTGTTTAGCGTGTGGTGGGAGAAGCGGCGCGAGCCGCTGCCGAAGGCGCAAAAGCCCGTAATCGCTCAGGCCCCATACCATCACCCGCACCAACACTCTGGAGAGACCGGTTCAATCCGGCGCCGAAGGGGCACGAAGCGCGAGCTTCCAAACTCTCAGGCAAAAGGACAGAGGGGCGCTACACGTGCGGCTTGCACGTCCGGCCGTTGTCGGCCAATTACGGACGCCCCTGTCATGAGTCAGAACGCCAATCCTTCCCTGCGTGACCTCGAACACCACGACGCTTTCATCGAGCGTCATATCGGCCCCAACGACGCCGAGATCGCGCAGATGCTGCGCGTGGTCGGCTATGACTCGCTGGAAGCGATGACCGATGCCATCGTGCCGGGCAAGATCAAGTCGCCGGCTCCGCTGGCCCTGCCCTCGCCGATCACCGAAGTGGAAGCGCTGGCCAAGATCCGCGCCATCGCCGACAAGAACCAGGTATTCCGCAGTTTCATTGGCCAGGGCTACTACGGCACGCTCACGCCCAACGTCATCCTGCGCAACATCCTGGAGAACCCGGCGTGGTACACGGCCTATACGCCGTACCAGGCGGAGATCTCGCAGGGCCGCATGGAAGCGCTGATCAATTTCCAGACCATGTGCGCCGACCTGACCGGCATGGAGATCGCCAACGCCTCCCTGCTGGACGAAGGCACCGCGGCGGCCGAGGCGATGACGCTGGCCAAGCGCTCGGCCAAGTCGAAGTCCAATACGTTCTTCGTCTCCAATGCCGTGCATCCGCAGACGCTGGAAGTGATCAAGACCCGCGCCGAAGCGATGGGCATCGACCTGCACATCGGTGCCGACAGCGAGGCCGGCAGCGTCGAGAGCTACGGCGTGCTGCTGCAGTACCCGAATACCTTCGGCCAGGTCAACGACTACAAGGCACTGGCCGATGGCGTGCACGCGCGCCACGGCGTGGTCTGCGTGGCCACCGACCTGCTCGCGCTGACCCTGATCGCCGCGCCGGGCGAATGGGGCGCCGACATCGTGGTCGGCAACACCCAGCGCTTTGGCGTGCCGTTCGGATTCGGCGGCCCGCACGCTGCCTTCATGGCCTGTCGCGACAGCTACAAGCGCTCGATGCCGGGCCGCCTGATCGGCGTGTCGATCGACGCCGAAGGCAAGCCGGCCTACCGCCTCACGCTGCAGACGCGCGAGCAGCACATCCGCCGCGAGAAGGCCACTTCCAACATCTGTACCGCGCAGGTGCTGCTGGCGGTGATGGCCAGCATGTACGCCGTGTACCACGGTCCGGAAGGGCTGGTACGCATCGCCCGTCGCACGCATCGCCTCGCCGCGATCCTCGCCGGCGCGCTGCGTGACGCCGGCGTCACGGTTGGTCCGGACTTCTTCGACACCCTGCACGTGGTCAATGTCGACGCCGCCGCTCTTCATGCGAAGGCCCGCGCCGCCGGCATCAACCTGCGCCAGATCGACGCCGGCAGCGTCGGCATCAGCCTGGATGAAACCACCACGCGCGCCGACGTGATCGCGCTGGCCGCGGTGTTCGGCGCCACGATCAGCGACATCGACGCGCTCGACGCCAAGACCGGTGATGCCCTGCCCGCCGGCCTGCAGCGCAAGAGCCGTTTCCTCACCCATCCGGCCTTCAACACGCACCACAGCGAGCATGAACTGCTGCGCTACATGCGTTCGCTGGCCGACAAGGATCTGGCGATGGATCGCACCATGATCCCGCTGGGCAGTTGCACCATGAAGCTCAACGCCACCGCCGAGATGATCCCGGTGACGTGGCCGGAGTTCGCCAACATCCATCCGCTCGCTCCGGCCGACCAGGCCACCGGCTACAAGCAGCTGATCGACGAGCTGGAAGCGATGCTGGTGGAGTGCACCGGCTACGACGCCGTCAGCCTGCAGCCGAACTCCGGCGCCCAGGGCGAATACGCCGGCCTGCTGGCGATCCGTGCCTACCACCGCTCGCGCGGCGAAGGCCATCGCGACATCTGCCTGATCCCCGAATCGGCCCACGGCACCAACCCGGCCTCCGCGCAGATGTGCGGCATGCAGGTGGTGGTGACCAAGTGCGACGCCAACGGCAACGTGGACGTCGCCGACATCAAGCGCGCCGCCGAGAAGTTCAGCGACCGCCTTGCCGCGCTGATGATCACCTACCCGTCCACGCACGGCGTGTTCGAGGAAGACATCGTCAGGATCTGCGAGATCGTCCACGAGCACGGCGGCCAGGTGTACACCGACGGCGCCAACATGAACGCGCTGGTCGGCGTGGCCAAGCCGGGCAAGTGGGGTTCGGACGTGTCGCACCTCAACCTGCACAAGACCTTCTGCATTCCGCACGGCGGCGGCGGCCCGGGCGTGGGTCCGTGCGCAGTGAAGTCGCATTTGGCGCCCTTCCTCCCGCGCACGTTCGGCGGTGAAGGCGACGTGGGCATGGTCAGCGCCGCCAGCTTCGGCTCCGCCTCGATCCTGCCGATCAGCTGGATGTACATCACCATGATGGGCGCCAGCGGCCTGCGCCGCGCCACCCAGGTGGCGCTGCTCAACGCCAACTACATCGCCAGGCGCCTGGCACCGCACTACGAGACGCTCTACACCGGCCGCAACGGCCTGGTGGCGCATGAGTGCATCCTCGACCTGCGCCCGCTCAAGGACGCCACCGGCATCGGCGCCGAAGACGTGGCCAAACGCCTGATCGACTTCGGCTTCCACGCGCCGACGCTGAGCTTCCCGGTGGCCGGCACGCTGATGGTGGAGCCGACCGAAAGCGAATCGCAGTACGAGCTCGATCGCTTCATCGACGCCATGATCCAGATCCGCGACGAGATCCGTGCCGTCGACGAAGGCAAGCTCGACCGCGAGGACAACCCGCTCAAGCACGCCCCGCACACCGCCGTGATGGTGTCGGCTTCCACCTGGACCCACGCCTACACGCGTGAGCTGGCCGCGTTCCCGCTGCCCAGCCTGAAGTTCCAGAAGTACTGGTCGCCGGTGGCCCGCGTGGACAACGTCTACGGCGACAAGAACGTGTTCTGCAGCTGCGTGCCGGTCGAAGCGTTCAAGGGCGAGATCGAAGCGTTCAGCGAGCCGAACGTGGCGTAACCCACCCGCTTCGCCCCGATAGTCGAAAGGCCCCCGCGAGGGGGCCTTTTTTCTGGCGTCGTGCGCAGCCGGATGGCCAGGCCTGGCCCCGCCATCCACCTGCATTCGCGGTAAGACAACGTTGTCATGCAAGGCTCGCTCATGACGCGAAGACGTCCAGACGTCTGAATCGGTCTAGTCGCGGCGCACCATGGCAAACCACCAGCAATCACCGGGCAAGAAGGCTTGTTCGCGCTGCAATGCACGAAAAACACGCCGCATGGCGGCATATAGCCATCCGTCCATATCGACGACACTCGGGCTCCGAATTCACAACGGCGGTCACGGTTTGCGCGGTCCTTTGAGGACAACGTTGTCAGGAGTGGACACGAAGTGACCTCGCAATGACTCCGGCAAGTCATCGCATGCACGGATGCATGGGGACGCCCGCTGCCGATCGGATATCGGCCAGTCGCCAGGGAACCAATCCGCCTCAGTGATGCAACACAACCAGGAGACGCTTCCATGCACGTGAAGAAGTCGGTTGTTTGGTTACGCACGGCACTCAACGCGATCGGCACCACCGCGGGTGGCGCCATGGCCATGAGCCTGATGACGCTGGCCCCCGTCCAGGCCGTCCACGCCACCCCTACCTGCGCGGCGGCGTGGAGCGCCACCGCCGTCTATACCGGCGGCATGACCGCCAGCGAGAACGGCACCAACTATGTCGCCAACTGGTGGACGCAGGGCAATGATCCGGCCACCAACAACGGCGGCTCCGGTTCGGGCCAGCCGTGGACGTCGCAAGGCGCCTGCACGGGCGGCACGTCCGGCGGTGGCGGCACCGGAGGCGGCGGTACCGGCGGCGGTGGCGGCCCGACGAATCCGCCTGGCACCGGCGCGCACCTGGTGTTCAGTCCCTACAAGGACGTGACCATCAACCTCAACTGGAACACCAACGTCATGCAGACCGCGGCGGCGACGGGCTCGTCGATTCCCGTGGTCGGCAGCGGCAGCCTCAAGTCCAGCTACGTGACCAACCTCGGTGCCATCACCCTCGCCTTTGCCACCGGCGAATGCGGCAGCGAGAACTGGGGTGGCGTCCCGGGTGCCAGTTTCGCCAGCGCCAATGTTTCTGCGCTCTCCAATGCGGGCGTGTCCTACGTGGTCTCCACCGGCGGCCAGGCGGGCAGCTTCACCTGCGGCAGCACGGCGAACTTCGCCACGTTCCTGTCGCGCTACATGTCGCCGCAGATGGTGGGCGTGGACTTCGACATCGAAGGCGGCCAGTCGCAGGCGACCATCAACAACCTGGTGGCTGCCGCCGTGTACGGCCAGTCGCTGTATCCCAACCTGCGCTTCTCCTTCACGCTCGCCACGCTGGGGGCGTCGGACGGCAGCTACGGTGGCGTGAACAGCCTGGGCGACATGGTTGTGCGGGCCATCAAGGCCTCGTCGCTCACCAACTACACCATCAACCTGATGACCATGGACTACGGCTCGTCGGCCACCTCGTACTTGTGCGTGGTATCGGGCAGCAGCTGCGACATGGGCCAGTCGGCCATCCAGGCGGTGAAGAACCTCGAGCACACCTATGGCATCTCGCCGAACAAGATCGAGATCACCCCGATGATCGGCATGAACGACGCATCGAGCGAGAACTTCACCATCGCCAATGCCGACGCGATCACGACCTACGCGGTGGCCAACGGCCTCGCCGGCATCCACTTCTGGTCGCTCGACCGCGACACGCCGTGCAACCAGAGCTATGCCTCGCCGACCTGCAACTCGGTGCCGTCCAGCACGCCGCTGCAGTACACCAAACGCTTCCTCAGCGACCTGGGACGCTGAACGGCCGCGCGCGAACCGGCATCACGCCTCCGGTTCGCGTGTTCCATTCCGTCCCTCGGAAAAACAAAAGCCCCGCTCGAAAGCGGGGCTTTTGTCATCTCGACGTCTGCACGAACGATCAGGCGAACGGATCGTCCAGCACGATGGTGTCATCGCGGTCGGCGCCGGTGGCGACGAGCGAGAGCTTGCAGCCGGACAGTTCTTCCACGGCGCGCAGGTAGGCGCGGGCGGCGGCGGGGAGCTTGTCCCACTCGCGGATGCCGGCGGTGGATTCCTCCCAGCCCGGGAACTCCAGGTACACCGGCTTGCACTCGGCCCAGCCATCCGCATCGAGCGGGGCCAGTTCACGACGCTTGCCGCGGTATTCGTAGGCGATGCAGACCTTGATGGTCGGCAGGCCGTCGAGCACGTCGAGCTTGGTGATGGCCAGGCCGTTGATGCCGTTGATCTGCACGGCGCGCTTGAGCGCGACCAGGTCGATCCAGCCGCAGCGGCGCGGACGGCCGGTGCTGGCGCCGAACTCGTTGCCGACCTTGCGCAGGCGCTCGCCCATCTCGTCCTCGAGCTCGGTCGGGAACGGACCGCCGCCGACGCGCGTGGCGTAGGCCTTGCAGATGCCCAGCACGTAGTCGATGTCGCCCGCGCCCACGCCGGTGCCGGCGAGCGCGCCGCCCACGGTGGTGTTGGACGAGGTCACGTACGGGTAGGTGCCGTGGTCGATGTCGAGCAGCGCGCCCTGCGCGCCTTCGTACAGGATGTGTCCGCCTTCCTTGCGCACGTCGTGCAGGATGGTGGCGACGTCGTCGACCATCGGGCGGATGAACTCGCCATAGGCCAGCGCGTCGTCCAGCACCGTCTGGAAGTCGACCGGCTCGGCCTTCAGCCACTGGGTGAGGATGAAGTTGTGGTACTCCACCGCCGCCTTGACCTTCTCCGGCAGCTCGTGCGGATACATCAGGTCGGCCACGCGCACGCTGCGGCGGGCCACCTTGTCCTCATACGCCGGGCCGATGCCGCGGCCGGTGGTGCCGATGGCCGACTTGCCTGCGGCGATCTCGCGCGCCTTATCGACGGCGATGTGGTACGGCATGATCAGCGGCGTGGCCGGGCTGATCTTCAGGCGCGAGCGCACTTCCACGCCCTGCGCCTCCAGCTCTTCGATTTCCTGCTTGAGCGCCTGCGGCGACAGCACCACGCCATTGCCGATCAGGCACAGCGCATCATCGCGCAGGATGCCCGAGGGGATCAGGTGCAGCACGGTCTTCTTGCCCTTGATCACCAACGTGTGGCCGGCGTTGTGGCCGCCCTGGAAACGCGCCACGGCCTGGACCCGCTCGGTCAGAAGGTCGACGATCTTGCCCTTGCCTTCGTCGCCCCACTGGGCACCTAGGATGACTACTGACTTGCCCATGATCTTGCTCTCGCTAATTTGAAAATCGGATGCCCCGAAGGGCAGCAAACAGACCGAAGCCTCCATCCGTCATTCCCGCGAGGGCGGGAATCCAGCGCCGTTCAGGTCACTGGGTCACTCGCTAGCACCCGCCCCTGCCCGGGGCCGCCCTTGCGGGCGTTCTGCGTGCGTCGCGCGTGTCCTGCCGGTGCAGGGACGACGCCGAGGCTCCATGGAAAATCCCGATGGCTTCAAGCGGCCCATCCGCCGCATCAATTCAATGCATCAACTGCAGCGTTACCAGCCCGATCCCGATCGCGGCGGCGCCAAACAGCCGCAGCGTGCGCGGCTTCAGTTTCACCGCCTCTCGCATGGTCGCCTGCCAGCCACGGGGCGCGGCAAACAGCACCAGGCCCTCGATCACCAGCATCAGGCACAACGCTGCCACCAGTTCACGCGACATCGCCCCTCACCACTCAGCGCCTGGACGACGCGCCGTCATTGAAATACTTCAGGAACTCCGAGTCCGGCTTGAGCACCAGCACGCCCTTGCCGTCATGGAACGACGTACGGTACGCGCTCAGGCTTCGATAAAACGCGAAGAACTCCGGATCCTGGCCATAGGCCTGCGCATAGATCGCCGCCGCCTGCGCGTCGCCCTCGCCGCGCACCTTGGCCGCGTCACGCTCGGCCTCGGCCTTGAGGATCTGGCTCTGGCGATCGGCATCGGCCTGGATCGTCTCGGCCGCCTGCTGGCCGGTGGAGCGCAGTTCGTTGGCCAGCTGCTTGCGCTCCGCGCGCATGCGCTTGTAGACCGATTCGCTCACTTCGTCCGGCAGGTCGATGCGCTTGATGCGCACATCGACCACGTCGATGCCCAGGTTCTTGCGCGCGGCGATATCCGTCTGCTTGCGCACGCGCTCGGTGATGTCCTTGCGGCCGCCGGCGATCAGTTCCTGCAGGGTGCGCGCATTGAATTCGAAGCGCAGCGCGTCCTTGACGATGGGCGTCAGGCGATTGGCGGCCTGCAACTCGTCGCCTGCGGTGGCTCGGTAATACGCGGCGTTGTCGGCAATGCGCCACTTCACGTAGAAATCGACGTTGACGCTCTTCTTTTCGGACGTGAAATAACGCTCGGGCTGCGCTTCCAGGGTCAGGATGCGGTTGTCGAACGCAATGTTCTGCTGGATGAAAGGCAGTTTGAAATGCAGGCCGGGCTTGTCCCCGGTGCGCACGATGCGGCCAAACTGCAGCACCAGCGCGGTCTGCCCCTCGTGCACGACGAACATGCTGTTGAAGCCGATCAGCACGAGCAGCACGACAATGATGCCGGATACATACTTCATGGCTGCTTCTCCTTGCCGGTCATCGCGTCGTTGCCCGCGGACTGCATCACCGCGCCCACGCCCGGTACGTCCTTGCCGGTGGCGCGATCCAGCGGCAGGTAGATCATGTTGCGGCCACCGGAACCATCAAGCACCTTGGGGTTGTTGGACATCACGTCCTCGACCGTCTCCAGCCACAGGCGGCGACGGGTCACGTCCGGCGCGGCCTTGTATTCCTTCAGGATCAGGTTGAAGCGCGACGCGTCGCCGGTGGCGCGGGCCACGCGCTCGGCGGCATAGCCCTGGGCCTGCGCCGCGATGCGCGCGGCTTCGCCGCGGGCGACCGGCACCACCTGGCTGGCGTAGGCACGTGCGTTGTTCTCGGTGCCCTGCTTGTCTTCGCGCGCGGCATTGACGTCGTCGAAGGCGTCCTTCACTTCCTGCGGCGGGGCGACGTTCTGGAAGCTCACGTCCGTCACGATCAGGCCGGCGTCGTAGATATCCAGCGTGTCCTGCAGGATTTCGCGCGTCTGTTGCTGCAGTGTGTCGCGCGTCTGCGCGATGGCGGCAGGCGTGGCGGCCGTCGCCGGGGCCGTCGCGGTGCCGGCGCTGGCCGGCGCGGCCACCGGCTCGGCGCCCGGGCTGGTGAGGATGTTGTCCATCACATTGGCGCCCACCACCGTGCGCACGGCCGCCTCGGCCGCCTGGCGCAAGGTGTCCTCAGGCTGGCCACTCACCGAGAACAGGTACTTGCGGGCGTCCGAGACCTGGTATTGCACGTTGAAATCGACCGAGATGATGTTCTCGTCACTGGTCAGCATGCGCACCTTGTCGGACACGGAGCGGATCTCCGTGGTCCCGACCTTGGTGACCGTCTCGATGGGACGCGGGAACTTCAGGTGGAAGCCCGGCTGCAGGGTGCGCGAGTACTGGCCGAAGCGAAGCACCACGCCAGCCTGGCGGGTGTCGACGATGGTGTAGCTGCTGAGCAGCAACCAGGCCAGCACCAGGGCCAGCAGGATGGTGAAGATGCCGCCCGCGCCGCCGCCAAGCTTGCCCAGGCGGTTGCGGAACTGCTTGAGCATGTCCTCCAGGCCCGGCTTGCTGCCGGACTGGCGGTTCTTGCCCCACGGATCGCGCTGCCCGTTACCGGGTTCGTTCCAAGCCATTGGGTCAGTCTCCTTGAGGCCGCTGGGAGGCCGGCAACATTGGCCGGAAAACAACACGTTGAACGGGTTTGGACATGGTGTCGGGTGCTTGTCGTGGCAAGTGTACCGCCCGGGCACGGATGGCCGCACAAACACCGGGCATTCTACCAGAGCCGGATGGGGATTCGAGCCGGCGCGTGGTTCCGTCGTGCCAACGGGATGGCACGCGCCGCGTGGCGGCCTATTCGACCGTGCCGAGCAGGTCCCGCAGCAGGGCCGCCTCGGCCGCGCTGCCGCCGCTCAGGGGCGCGATGACGCTGCGTGGCGCATCGATGCTCAGGCGCCAGCCCTGTTCGTCGACAGCTTCCCCGGCAATCGCCCCGGCTGCCTTGAGGCGGGCATGCAGGCGCCCGGCGGACAACGGCAGGCGCAATTCGGACTGCACGCGCTCGCCGCCCAGCAGTTCGCCCAACGCCTGCTGCAGCAGCTCCAGGCCCGCGCCGGTGGCGGCGGACAGCCACACCGCCTGCGGGCGCCCGTCGGCATCGCGGTCGATGCGCGGCTCGCTGCCGGCCAGGTCGATCTTGTTGAAGACCCGCAGCTGCGGCAGCTCACCGGCATCGATTTCCTCCAGCACGGTGTCGACCACCCGCGCCAGGCGCTCGCGCTCCTCGTCGGCGGCATCGCTGACGTGGAGCAGCAGGTCGGCGTCGCGCGCCTCGGCCAGGGTGCCGCGGAAGGCGGCGACCAGGTCATGCGGCAATTCGCGGATGAACCCCACCGTGTCGGCCAATACGGCCGGGCCGCAGGACAGGCCATCGAGCTTGCGCACGGTCGGATCCAGGGTGGCGAACAGCAGGTTCGCGGCGAACACGTCGCCCTCGGTCAAGGCGTTGAAAAGGGTGGACTTGCCGGCGTTGGTGTAACCCACCAGGGCGACGCGGGGCACCGTGTTGCGCAGTCGCGCCCGGCGTTGCTGGCCGCGCTGGGTCTGCACTTTCTCCAGCCGCTTGGTCAGCATCTTCACGCGTTCGGCGAGCAGGCGGCGGTCGGTTTCCAGCTGGGTTTCACCCGGGCCGCGGTTGCCGATGGCGCCGCCGCGCTGGGTGTCCAGGTGGGTCCAGCCGCGCACCAGCCGGGTGGCGAGATGCTTGAGCTGGGCCAGCTCCACTTCGAGCTTGCCCTCGTGCGAGCGCGCGCGCTGGGCAAAGATGTCCAGGATCAGGCCGGCCCGGTCCACCACGCGGATATTGAGCAGCTTCTCGAGGTTGCGCTCCTGCACCGGCGACAGGATGTGATCGATCAGCACCACGTCCGCCTCGAGCGCACGCGCGGCTTCGCCGACCTCGTCGGCCTTGCCGGTGCCGATGTAATAGCGGGGATTGGGTACGTCGACGCGGGCCGGGATGCTGCCCAGGATCTCGGCGCCGGCCGATTTCACCAGCTCGGCGAACTCTTCGGCGCGTCGCTCCGCATCGCCTTCGCCGCGCGAATGCGGCAGGACGAGGATGGCGCGGTCGCCTTTCTTTTGACGATCAAACACGAGGGCAGCATGACCTTTGTGGAAACGCCGCGCCGCGAGCAGGCTGCCCGCGGCGCAAGGCTGGAATGGGAAAGTGTATGTCGATACACCGCCGGGCGATCACGCCGCGGCGGGCCAGGCCGATGGAAACCTGGCGCCTCCCACTCACATGGGTGGTCTGGCCCCGTGAATCAACCTTCGGTTTCGGGAGCCCCGATCGAGGCCTCGTGACCCTCATGACCGTCGTGGCCATTGCCCATGCGTACGTTGCGGCTGGGCACCACGGTCGAGATGGCGTGCTTGTAGACCATCTGGCTGACCTGGTTGCGCAGCAGCACCACGAACTGGTCGAACGACTCGATCGTGCCCTGCAGCTTGATGCCGTTGACCAGGTAGATGGCGACCGGGACGCGCTCCCGACGCAGTGCATTCAAAAACGGATCTTGCAACGATTGCCCTTTGGACATTTCTTGTTCTCCCCTCGCAACGGACGGGTCGGATAAAAGACGCACGAGGCGCCCCGACCCAAGGCAAAGGAATATTAACCACTTTTAAATCGTTGATGAAAGAGAAAATGCACGCTTTGCGCGGGTGTGAACAAGACGTTCACAAAGCCGCTCCAGATGGGCCGGTGCCGTCGAGAAACAGCTGCAGGGCCCGCGAGGCATGCCCGGCCAGACCGGGCCGATCCGGATCGAGCACGCGTGCGTCGAGTTCGCTGCGCAGCCAGGTGATCTGGCGCTTGGCCAGCTGCCGGGTCGCAAAGATGCCGCGATCACGAAACTCGGCCGCATCGGTCTGGCCATCCAGATGCTCCCAGGCCTGGCGATAACCCACCGCGCGCATGGCCGGCAGATCCGGGTGCAGGTCGCCGCGTGCGCGCAACGTGCGCACTTCATCGAGGAAGCCCGCCTGCAGCATGGCATCGAAGCGTTGCGCGATGCGCGCATGCAGGGGCACGCGGTCCGCCGGCAACAAGGCCAGCTTGAGCACGCGCCACGGAAAACGCTCGCCGCTGCCGCCGCGCTGTTGCTCGGACAGGGGCCGGCCGGTCAGCTCGATGACTTCCAGCGCGCGCTGGATGCGCTGCGCATCGTTGGGACCGATGCGACGGGCCGCCGCCGGATCGAGTCGCCCGAGGCGCTCATGCATCGCCGGCCAGCCAAGCGTCGCGGCCTCGGCGCCGAGGCCTTCGCGAATGGCCGCACTGGCCTCCGGCAGCTGCGACAGGCCCTGTTGCAGCGCGCGGAAGTACAAGCCCGTGCCGCCAACCAGCAGTGGAACCCTGCCCCGCGCGGTGATCGGCTGCATCGCCGCGATGGCATCACTGCGGAAGTCCGCCGCCGAATACGGCTCGGCAGGGTCACGTATGTCGATCAACCGGTGCGGGTAGCGTGCGAGCGTCGCCGCATCGGGCTTGGCCGTGCCTATATCCATGCCGCGGTAGACCAGGGCCGAATCGACGCTGATCAGCTCGACCGGAAAATGCTCGCTCAGCGTGCAGGCGAGCGCCGTCTTGCCCGACGCGGTCGGGCCCATCAGGAAGACTGCGAGCGGGCGCTGGTCGATCGGCATCCGCGGATTCTAGTGGCGAAGGCTGCCTCCCGCCTCCGTCGCCACCACCCACCTGCCCTGATCCGCGCATGCAGGCCAGGTCCGCCCGCCGTCAGTCGAGGAACTCCACCTTGCCGCCGACCAGGTGGTACATCGAACCGACAATCTTGATCTTGTCGTCCTTCTCCAGTCCGGCCAGCACCGCGCTGCCCTTGCGGATGGCTTCCATGGTGTGGCGTACGTTGGTGACGGCCACGGCATCGACGAAGGCGTCGTTCTTGCTGGTGCGTGCACCGCTGAACTGCGTGGCCTCGACCGCCGGCTTGATCTTGTCGAGCAGGCCGGTGAGGTTGCCGAGTTTGGCGCTGTCGATGGCGCCCTTGATCGCGCCACAGGCGCTGTGGCCCATCACCAGCACCAGCTTCGCGCCAGCCACCGCACACGCAAATTCCATGCTGCCCAGCAGGTCGTCGTTGGCAATATTGCCGGCCACGCGCGCATTGAAGGTATCGCCGATACCGGCGTCGAGGATGATCTCGGCCGGAGCGCGCGAGTCGATGCAGCTGAGGATCACCGCGGCAGGATACTGGCCACCGGCACTGCTGCGTTTCTGCGCCAGATAGTCGTGCTCCTGCATCTTGCCGGTGCGAAAGCGCTCATTGCCCTCCTTGAACATGGCGATGACCTGGTCGGGCGTCATCGCGTCACGCTGCTCCTTGGTCAGGGCCGCCGCCTGGGCCAGTCCCGGCAGCAGCCAAGAGGCACCGCCAGCCAGGCCCAGGGCCGCCAGACCCAGCGCCGATTTCAACAGAGTGCGTCGCTCCGCATCCGGCGCCGCGCCACCACAGCCGTGCTCGTGCTGATTCATAACGCCTCCGGGGTGTGCCACCAAAGGAAGACGTGTACTGCACGCGGCAGGCCATGAAACCGGCGTGAAGCGCCAGGCTCGCCCCGCCGGACGGCGGCGGGCGCCAGCTTGTTCTTCGGTGCGCCCGGTCACACTTCCCGCAGGCGGTCGTACAAACTTGCGACCCCGGATCCCGGCGCTGCCAGGGGCAACGCTGCAGTGCAGGAGGTCGTCGCCCCGCCCAGCTTCTATAATCGACGTTTTCCTGTCATCCCCCCCACGGAAATACCATGCCTCAGATGATGAAAGCCCTGGTCAAGCGCAACCCCGAACAGGGCATCTGGATGGAAGAAGTGCCCGTTCCCGAGGTCGGCCCCAACGAGGTGCTGATCAAGATGGAGAAGACCGCTATCTGCGGCACCGACCTGCACATCTACAAGTGGGACGAGTGGTCGCAGCGCACCATCAAGCCGGGCCTGACCATCGGCCATGAGTTCGTCGGCCGCATCGTCGAGATCGGCCCCGGCGTCACCGGCTACAAGATCGGCGACCGCGTCTCGGCCGAAGGCCACATCGTGTGCGGCCACTGCCGCAACTGCCGCGCCGGCCGCCAGCACCTGTGCCCGAACACCATCGGCATCGGAGTGAACCGCAATGGCGCGTTCGCCGAGTACATGACCATGCCGGCCTCGAACCTGTGGCCGATCCCGGACCAGATCCCGTCCGAGCTGGCCGCCTTCTTCGATCCCTACGGCAACGCCGCGCACTGCGCGCTGGAGTTCGACCTGATCGGCGAGGACGTGCTGATCACCGGCGCCGGCCCGATCGGCATCATCGCCGCCGGCATCGCCAAGCACGTGGGCGCCCGCAACGTGGTGGTCACCGACATCAACGACTACCGCCTGAAGCTGGCGGCTGACATGGGCGCCACCCGCGTGGTGAACGTGGCCAACCAGTCGCTGAAGGACGTGATGAAGGACCTGCACATGGAAGGCTTCGACGTGGGCCTGGAAATGAGCGGCAATCCGCGCGCCTTCAACGACATGCTCGACTGCATGTACCACGGCGGCAAGATCGCCCTGCTCGGCATCCTGCCCAAGGGCGCCGGCATCGACTGGGATCGCGTGATCTTCAAGGGCCTCACCCTGCAGGGCATCTACGGCCGCCGCATGTACGAGACCTGGTACAAGATGACCCAGATGGTGCTCACCGGATTCCCGCTGCAGAAAGTGCTGACCCACCAGATCCACATCGACGACTTCCAGAAGGGCTTCGACCTGATGGACGCCGGTACGTGCGGCAAGGTGGTCTGCTCCTGGAGCTGAGCGAATCCTGTCACAGCTTCGCTTTCCCGCCGGGAAAACGATGCTGAAGCCTCGGCCGCACGGGTAAACTCTTGCGCGTGCGGCCGACAGAATCGCCGGGATTGTGAAGGTGTGATGCCCCCCGGGCTTCACACGGTCGGCACGCGATGTCATGGGAGCATCGTCGGATGGTCGATCTTTTCAGCAGCCCCCGCATGGCCGCAGGACGCGACCGCGCCCTCGCCGTCTACCGATCACGCCGCGTCCGCAAGGCGCTGGTGATCCTGGCCATCGTGCTGGTGATCTTCGGCCTGCTTGGCTTCCTGGCTGCGCCTTCGATCATCCGCAGCCAGATCGAAAAGCGTGCCAGTGATGCCCTGCAGCGTCCGGTGACGCTGGGCGCCGTGCACCTCAACCCCTATACCTTGCGACTGGAACTCGACCAGCTGCATATCGCCGATCGCGATGGCAAGTCGGCCTTCGTCGACATCGACCAGGCGGTGATCAACACGTCGTGGTCGTCCGTGTTCCGCATGGCCCCGGTGCTGGACGAACTGGCCCTGCAGCACCCGCGCATCCGCATCGTGCGCACGGCCGACCAGCAGTTCAACTTCAGCGACATCGTCGAGCGCTTCACCGCCAAGCCGTCCGACCCGAACGCGCCGCCGACACGCTTTGCGCTGTCCAACATCAGCGTGCATGCCGGCGACATCCAGTTCGACGACCAGGCCATGAAGGCCAGCCACCATGTCGAGAAGCTGGAGCTTGGCATTCCGTTCATCGCCAACCTGCCCAGCGATACCGACGTGTTCGTGCAACCCTTGCTGTCGATGAGCGTGGATGGCAGTCCCGTGCATGTCGAAGGCCATGCCAAGCCGTTTGCCGACAACCGCGAATCGACCGTCAATTTCCGGCTGGAACGCCTCGATCTGGCGCGCTACATGGGCTATGTGCCGACGCCGCTGCCGGTGAAGATTCCCAAGGGCCTGCTCAGCGGCGACCTGGTGCTGCATTTCGTGCAGACCAAGCCCACGCCGCAACTGCAACTCACCGGCAAGCTGCAAGCGGATGACTTCGTCCTCGACAGCAGCAACGGCCAGGCCATCCTCAACCTCGGCCGGGGCACGGCCGACGTGACCGACGTGCAACCGCTGCAGTCGCGCTATGTGCTGGGCTCGCTCGCGCTCGACCGTGCGCAGCTCTACTACACGGCGGGCCCCGAAGGCCACAGCAACTTCGACACGTTGCTGGCGCCGCCGGCGAAAGCGGAAGCCGGCAAGAAGGTCGAGCCGACCGACCTGCGCATTGCCTCGATGACGCTCACCGGCAGCACCATCCACTACACCGATGCCGCCGGCGGCAAGATCGACCTGGGCAACCTGCACGGCGGCATGCAGGGCCTGAGCATGCTGGCAGCGCCCGTGGCAAGGCTCGACATGACGGCGCAGCTCTCCGGCGGCGAACTGGCCATGAAGGGCACGGTGGACCTGGCCAAGGACAAGCTCGTCGCCACGCTGAACCTCAAGCAGGTCGAGATGGCGCCACTGCAGGCCGCCACCTACCAGGGCCTGGCCGCGCGCGTGACCAAGGGCAAGCTCGATGCCACCGGCCAGCTGCAGGTGGACTGGGGCACGCCGTTCAACGTGCACCTGGCCGATGCCCATGCCACCGTGACCGACTTTGCGATGGAACCGCAATTCAAGGGTCACGGCCCGCCGGTGGCGTGGACCACCATGGAAGCCGAGATCACGCAGGTCGACCTGGCGACGCAGCAGGCGCAGCTGGGCACGGTCAAGGCAGCCGGCCTGAGCCTCGATGTGCAGCGCGACAACAAGAAGTACATCAGCCTGGTGGATCTGTTCGCCGCCAAGAACGCCTCCGCGAAGAAGCCCGCGGCCAGCGGGCCGCCGTGGCACTGGAGCATTGCGCATCTGAACGTCGACAACGCGGCGATCGCCTTTACGGACATGGCGGCCGGCGACAAGCCGGTGACGATCAAGGTCGATGCGGTCACCGGCGGCATGGACAACCTGAGCGACAGGCTCAACGAGCCGCGCGACATGAAGCTGTCGGGCACGATCGGCAAGGGCAACTTCGTGGCGAACGGCAAGGTGCAGCCCATGCCGACGCTGGCCGATATCCAGCTGGAGACGAAGCGGCTGGATATCGCGGACTTCCAGCCTTACATCAGCGTACCGCTGAACGTGGTCGTCTCCAGCGCACGCATCACCAGCAGCGGCAAGGTGCACTACGACGGGCGCAGCGCGGAGCCGAAGTTCACCTACAAAGGCAATGCGGCGCTGGAACAGGTCCGCATCCAGGACAAGCTCACCGGCGACGACTTCCTGCGCTGGCGCACGCTGAGCGGCAGCAACCTCGACGTGGCCTATAGCCAGGGAACGCCGCGCATGCACGTGGGCGGCCTGGTGCTCAGCTCGTTCTATGCGCGCGTGATCGTCAACCCCAACGGCACGCTGAACCTGTCGGAGGTCGTGGCCAACCCCGAAGCCGCGCCGGTGTCGGTGACACGCGCGGCGAATGAGCAGCCGGGTGGCGCGGCGGTCCCGCCGAAGGCGCCTGCGCCGGCCGCCACGGCTGCACCGGCCACGGCCGCCGCGCCGTCCAAGACCACCAAGGGCACGACCACCACCGCCACGGTTCCGGCCGGCGCCGCGACGCCCGCGGCGGACATCCGCATCGGCGGCATCACGCTGCTCAATGGCCAGCTCAACTACACCGACAACTTCATCAAGCCCAACTACACGGCCAACCTCACCAAGTTGACCGGCAAGATCGGCGCCTTCGCCACCACGCCGGGCGATCCGCCCGCCTTGCTGTCCGTGCAGGCGGCGCTCAACGACGACTCGCCGGTCGACATCGACGGCACCGTCAATCCATTGCAGCCGGTAGCCTTTCTCGACATCAAGGGCAAGGCCAACGAAGTGGAACTCACCGGCCTGAGCGCGTATTCCACCAAATACACGGGCTATCCCATCACGGCAGGCAAGCTGACGATGGACGTCCACTACACGCTGGACCAGCGCAAGCTCAATGCCGACAACCACATCTTCATCACCCAGCTGACCTTCGGCGATCGCAACGAGAGTCCGGGCGTCAGCCACCTGCCGGTGAAGCTGGCCGTGGCCCTGCTCAAGGACATGCAAGGCAATATCGACGTGAACGTGCCGGTGTCCGGCTCGCTGGACGATCCGCAGTTCAGCATGGGCGGATTGATCTGGCGCGCCATCGGCAACCTGATCGCCAAGGCGGTCACCGCGCCCTTCCGCCTGCTCGGCGCAGCGTTCGCCGGCGGCGAGCACGAGGACCTCGGCTACGTCGAGTTCGACCCGGGCTCCGCCGTCCTCGACCAGGAGGCGCAGGATCGACTCGGCAAGATCGTGGCCATGCTCAACCAGAAGAGCGCCCTGAACCTCGACATCATCGGCCGCATCGATCCGTCGAAGGACCAGGATGGCCTGCGCAAGGTGACGGTGGACAACCAGGTCCGTCGCGCCAAGGCGCTCGACCAGGGTGGCAAGAACGTCGATACGTCGGACGCCGCGCTGGCATCGGTCGACGTGACTCCGGACGAATACGAGAAGTATCTCAGGCGCGCGTACAAGGACGCCGATTTCCAGGGCAAGCCCAAGAACATCATCGGCCTGAAGAAATCGCTGGAACCGGACGAGATGCGCAGCCTGATGGAGACCAACGTGGCCGTCGACGACGCCGCCATGCGCGACCTCGCGCAACGCCGCGCCACCGCGGTGCAGGCGTGGCTGAAGGGCAAACTGGACGACAAGCGGGTCTCGCTCAAGGATCCCAAGCTCGACACCAAGGACATCGACGACAAGGGCAAGACCACGCGGGTGGAATTCGGCTTGCATCAGGGGTGAAGCATTCGGCCTTTTGCCCCCTCGCCCCGCCGGGGAGAGGATTGGAGTGAGCCCCCAAAGGGGGTAAAGGGCGAGAGCTCGCGGTGGCGTGGATCGGGCCTGATCGTGTGGCCTTTCTTTCTTCGTTCCCGAGCGATTTCGCCAGCTTGCCGCTTACGCAGCGGGCGTTTCGACCTCCTGCCGGAGGCCGAGTCACTTTTCTCTTGCTGGCCCAAGAGAAAAGTAACCCAAAGAGAATGGCCTCAAGAGCTCGCGGCAAAGGGCTGGATACAGACCGGAGCGGTCTTGGGGTCCCGATGCGGGACACCTCCGCCTCTGCGTAGCCGCTTCACTGCAACGCGCCTGGGCGTCGAGGGCTTAAAGCCGAGCGCTGCGCGCCTTGGCTCCCCCTCCCCGGAGGGGAGAGGGACTAAAAGCTCGCCTTCCCACACCAGCCCCAAAGGCTCAAAATAGCCTTTTGACCCAGCTGGAATACCCCCCATGAGCTACCCCGGCCAGTCTCGCTTTGCCAGCGAACTCGAATCGATCCGCGAGCAGGGCCTGTTCAAGGCCGAGCGCATCATCACCTCGCCGCAGTCCGCGAAGATCCGCCTCGACAGCGGCAAGGAAGTGCTCAATTTCTGCGCCAACAACTACCTTGGCCTGGCCGATCATCCCGACGTGATCCAGGCCGCCAAGGACGCGCTCGATACCCACGGCTTCGGCATGGCCTCGGTGCGCTTCATCTGCGGCACCCAGGACCTGCACAAGCAGCTGGAGAAGAAGATCGCCGGGTTCTTCGGCACCGAGGACACCATCCTCTACGCCGCCTGCTTCGATGCCAACGGCGGCCTGTTCGAGCCGCTGCTCGGCGAGGAGGACGCGATCATCTCCGACGCGCTCAACCACGCCTCGATCATCGACGGCATTCGCCTGTGCAAGGCCAAGCGCTTCCGCTACGGCAACTGCGACATGGCGGACCTGGAGAAGCAGCTGCAGGCCGCGGACGCCGCCGGTGCGCGTACCAAGCTGATCACCACCGACGGCGCGTTCTCGATGGACGGATTCATTGCACCGCTGGATGAGATCACCGCGCTGGCCGAGAAGTACAACGCCCTCGTGCATATCGACGAATGCCATTGCACCGGCTTCCTCGGCGACACCGGCCGCGGCTCGGCCGAGGTCAAGGGCGTACTCGACAAGATCGACATCATCACCGGCACCCTGGGCAAGGCGCTCGGTGGCGCCCTGGGCGGCTTCACCACCGGCCCGCGCGAAGTGATCGAGATGCTGCGCCAGCGCTCGCGTCCGTATCTGTTCTCCAATTCGCTGCCGCCCCATGTCGTCGCCGCGGGCATCAAGGTGTTCGACATGCTGTCCTCGGCCGGCGACCTGCGCGAACAGGTGAAGGCCAACACGGCCTACTTCCGCGAACAGATGACCAAGGCAGGCTTCGACATCAAGCCGGGCGTGCATCCGATCGTCCCGGTGATGATCTACGACGCCAAGAAGGCGCAGGCGATGGCGACCGAGCTGCTGGAAGATGGCATCTACGTCACCGGCTTCTTCTATCCGGTCGTGCCGCAAGGCCAGGCGCGCATCCGCACGCAGATGAGTGCGGCGCACACGCGCGAACAACTGGACCAGGCGATTGCCGCATTCACCAAGGTGGGCAAGAAGCTGGGCGTGATCTGAGTCCCCACCACCGAAGAGGGCACCAAGCCCTCTTCGTTCGGGCGCAGCGCGTCTTCCATTGAGTGGACCCGAAAAATGCCGGGCACCTGAAAGCTTGCCTGAGATGACTAGGACTGGCCCAGCGCCCGCACCTCAGCCTCGCTGAGGTGCCGCCACTGCCCCTTGGCCAATTCGCCAAGCACCAGTGACCCGATCGCCACTCGAATCAACCGCAACACCGAAACATCGTGGGCCGCCAGCAAACGGCGGATATGCCGGTTGCGCCCCTCGTCGAGCACGATTTCCAGCCAGGCGTTCTTTTCGCCCTGGCGCAACAAGACGGCGCGTCGCGCGGCAAGGCGTTCGCCCTGCTCCGTCACGCCTTCGACCAGCGCATCGAGCAAGGCCTGATCGGGAAGGCTGTCGACCTGCACGTGATACGTCTTGTCGACATGATGCTTCGGCTCGGTGAGTCCCGCGGCCCACACGCTGTCATTGCTCAACAGCAGCAAGCCCTCGCTCGCCTTGTCCAGACGCCCCACCGGCCCCAGCCATGGCAAGCCCGCGCTCTTGAGCAGGTCGTAGACGGTGTCGCGACCGCGCTCGTCCGCTGCGCTCACCACGATGCCACGCGGCTTGTTGAGCGCGACGTAGATGCGCTTGCTGGCCGCCACCGGCTCGCCGTCGAGGGTGATGCGCTGGCGTTGCGCATCGGCCGGGCGCTCGGGATCGAGCACAACCCTGCCATCGACCGTCACCCTGCCCTCGCGCACCGCTTTCTCGGCCTGGCTGCGCGAACACACGCCAAGCTTGCTGAGCACGCGCGCCAGTCCATGACGCGGCTCGGCGGCAGTGCGTACGGGACGGCTGGGTCGGTCAGGACGCATGAAAGGCCAAACGTTGGGATCGTGGTCAGCGCCATGGTAGGCGATCAGCCGCAGGTTGCGCCAAAAGAAAAGCCCGGCCGGAGCCGGGCTTTTCGGTACTGCCGGACAGGTCGATTACTGCTTGACCTGCAACTCCGTACGACGGTTCTGGGCGCGGCCAGCATCCGTGTCATTGCTGCCAATCGGATTGTCCTTGCCGTGGCCGATCGGTCCTTCCAGACGGCTGGCGGCGATGCCGTGAGCGGTCAGGTAATCGAACACGATCTTGGCGCGACGCTGCGACAGATCCTGGTTGTACGCGTCCTTACCCACCGAGTCGGTGAAGCCGGCAACGTTGACCTTGACTTCCGGGTAGCGCTGCAGGGTGTCGACGGCCTGGTCCAGGACGGCGATCGAGTCGGCAGACGGCTCAGCCAGCGCCTTCTTGATGTCCGTCTCGCCCTTCTTCGGGCGATCGAACTTGAAGTTCACGCCACGCAGGTCGATCACGACCTTCTGCGGGCAGCCGTCCGGACCGACGATGGTGCCAGCCGGGGTGTTCGGGCACTTGTCGTCGCAATCGTTGACGCCGTCGCCGTCGCTGTCGAGCTTGGAGCAGTCCGGGGCAACCGGGGCCGGTGCAGCAGCGACCGGGGCAGCCGCCGGCTCACCGAAGCGCGACACGATGCTCAGGCCGAGGAACCAGTCGCCGTAACCGTTCTTTTCCGGCTGGGTCTTGTCGTCCCAGTCGTAGCGGTAACCCGCTTCGACGCGGAAGTCGGTGCTGGCGGTAATCGTCTTGGACACGCCCGCGCCCAGCTCAGCCGCCGGCGACCAGCCGTGGTCGGCCGCGCTCTGGTGGTAGCTGCCCATCACGCCGACGAGGGCGTACGGACGCCATGCGTTCCAGTCGCCGTAGTAGAAGCGAGCGGCCACGCCGTAATTGTTGTTGGCCCAACGACCGCCGCCCACCGAGCTGTCGGTGTCGCGCTTGGTGCGATCGATGAACAGGTCGATCGACGTGTTGGGAGCAATGAAGCGACCAACGCCGAGGCCATAGTAGAACTGGCGGCTATTGGTATTGCGATCGGTGTCGTTGTAGTAACCACCCACCGTCGGGGCAACGTACCAGCGGCCATCGTAGCTCGGCGTGGTCGTCGCACCGGCAGTGTTGTCTTGCGCGTGAACGGCACCTACGCCGCCCAGGGCCAGGGCAATCAGGAAGTACAAGCCCTTACGATTCATCAGGTGTCTCCTTGTTTTATTGGTATTCGCGTCCGTTCCCACCCCAGACGGACAGCGCGCGTCAAAGCTGACTTCAACAGCCAGGGACTTGTGCCGTCCCTTTGCCTTGCGTCCCGATCAAAAAGTTTCACAAGACTGCAAGCGCGGCGGAGTGTAGCAAAACCGTTAACTTCATCGCACGCATAACGAGACGGCGTTGGTGAGCTGTGGTTCAGGCAAGCATGGATTGCATGCAATGCGCACAAAGTTGCTGCGACAACATGTCCGCATGTTCAGCGCATGGAGTGCGCGCACACGCTTGCAAAAAGAAAAGCCCGGCAATTGCCGGGCTTTTCTTACATTGCTTGTCGTTCGATTACTGCTGAACTTGCAGCTCCGTACGACGGTTGCGTGCACGACCAGCATCCGTGTCGTTGGTGTCGATCGGGTCGTTCTTGCCATGACCGATCGGGCCTTCGAGACGACTGGCGTCGATGCCGTGCGCGGTGAGGTAGTCGTACACGATCTTGGCACGACGCTCCGACAGGCTCTGGTTGTAGTCGTCCTTGCCCACCGAGTCGGTGAAGCCGGCCACGGTGACGTGCACCTGCGGATAACGCTGCAGCGTGTCGACTGCCTGGTCGAGCACGGCGATCGAATCCTTGCTCGGTTCGGCCAGTGCCTTGCCGATGTCCTTCTCGCCCTTCTTCGGACGATCGAACTTGAAGTTCACGCCGCGCAGGTCGATCACGACCTTCTGCGGGCAGCCGTCCGGACCGACGATGGTGCCGGGCGGAGTGTTCGGGCACTTGTCGTCGCAATCGTTGACGCCATCGCCATCGCTGTCCATCTTCGAGCAATCCGGCGGCGGCGGCGGCGCGGCGGCCACGGGTGCAGCGGCCGGCTCGCCGAAGCGCGACACGATGCTTACGCCGAGGAACCAGTCACCGTAACCGCTCTTGTTCGATTGGGTCTTGTCGTCCCAGTCGTAGCGGTAGCCACCTTCGACGCGGAAATCGGAACTGTCGGTGATGGTCTTCGACACGCCGACGCCGAGTTCAGCGGCCGGATCCCAACCCTTGTCACTGTTGTTCTGGTGGTAGCTGCCGATCAAACCACCGAGCAAGTACGGACGCCAGTCGGTCCAGTCACGGAAGTAGTAGCGCGCCGCGACACCCCAGTTGTTGTTCGCCCACGAGCCGTTGTCCGTGGGAACGCCGTTGATGTTGATGTTGTCGCGATCGCGCTTGGTGCGATCGAAGAACAGGTCAAGCGAGAAGTTCGGGGAGAAGAAGCGACCAACGCCGAGGCCGTAGTAGAACTGGCGGCTGTTGGTGTTGCGATCGGAATCGTTGTAGTAGCCGCCCACGGTCGGCGCGATGTACCACCGACCGTCATAGCTTGGCGTCGTGGTCGGCTCCGTGCTGGAAGTATTGTCCTGCGCGTGAACGGCGCCTGCGCCGCCCAGGGCGAGGGCAATCAGGATATACAAGCCCTTACGTTTCATCAGGTGTCTCCTCGTTTATTGGTGTACGCGTCCGTTCACCCCAGACGGGAAATGCATCAGTCGTGGACCCAATCTCCTGTCGAACCCACGAACATGACCTCAGAACTTATGAAGCTTGATTACCCGAAACGGGCGCGGAGTAGTTTAGCAAAAGTTAAACTATTGCAAATCGACCCCAAACGCCCGTTCATTTTCTGCTCACGCCGTCTTTACAGCGTGAAGAAACCCAGGAACTCCTGAATGGGCATGGCGTCCAGCCTTGCCGGGTCCGCCGTGGCATTCAGGATCGCCTCGACCCGATGGGTCGGCAAATGGCCGCGCAGGGCTGCCTCGAACTTCTTCAGCAGCAGGGGAATGCCCTCGGCACGGCGTTTGCGGTGGCCGATCGGGTAGTCGGTGGAGACCTTTTCGGTGCTGCTGCCGTCCTTGAAGAAGACCTGGACCGAATTCCCGATGTAGCGCTTGTCGGGGTCGAAGTAGTCCCTGGTGAACTGCGGGTTCTCGCTGACCACCATCCTGTCTCGCAGCGCATCGATACGCGGGTCGGCGGCAACATCGTCGTTGTAGTCGTCGGCGGTGAGGCGACCGAAGATCAGCGGCACCGCCACCATGTACTGGATGCAGTGGTCGCGGTCGGCGTAGTTGGCCAGCGGACCGGTCTTGTCGATGATGCGCGCGCCCGCTTCCTGCGTCTCGATCACGATCTTCTCGATCTGGCCGATCCGGGCGGCGACCTGGCCGTGGAGCTTCATCGCGCACTCGACGGCCGTCTGGGCGTGGAACTCGGCCGGGAAGCTGATCTTGAACAGCACGTTTTCCATCACGTAGCTGCCAAACGGGCGCTCGAACTCGAAAGCCCTGCCCTTGAAGGCCACGTCGTAATAACCCCAGGTTTTGGCACTGAGCGCGGACGGATAGCCCACCACGCCGAGGTAAACAGCGTTGATCGCATGGGTGACGGCGCGACGGCAGGCGTCGCCGGCCGCCCAGCTCTTGCGCGGGCCGGTATTGGGGGCATGGCGGTAGGTGCGCAGGGCGCCGTTGTCGATCCAGCTGTGCGACACGGCGGTGATGATCTGCTCCCTGGAGCCACCCAGCATGGCCGTGGCGACCGCCGTGGAAGCCAGGCGCACCAGGATCACGTGGTCCTGGCCGACGCGATTGAAGCTGTTCCTGAGGGCGTAGCACCCCTGGATCTCGTGCGCCTTGATGGCGTAGCCGAGCACGTCGCGCACCGTCATCGGCTCGCCGCCTTCGCGCGCCGCCTTGCGGCCCAGGTAGTCGGCCACGGCCAGGATGCTGCCCAGGTTGTCCGATGGGTGGCCCCATTCGGCTGCCAGCCAGGTGTCGTTGAAGTCCAGCCAGCGCATCTGCGTGCCGATGGCGAAGGCCGCCTGGACCGGGTCCAGCTCATGGCTGGTGCCCGGCACGCGGGCACCGCCCGGCAGGATCGCGCCCGGGACGACCGGGCCGAGGTGCTTGACGCACTCGGGGAACTTCATGGCCATCATCGCCGTGGCCAGCGAGTCCAGGAGCATCAGGCGCGCCGTGTCGTACGCCTCGCTGGAATCAATCCGGTAGTCGACGACGTAATTGGCGACATCGACCATCGGCTGGTCGGGATCGGGACGCCGGGCGGAGCGGATGTCATGCGCACTCATGAGGCTCGCCTCGTGGCAACACGGGAAACCGCCATGGAATCGGCATGGCCCGCCCCTGTCGTTTGACGCAAACTCTTTCGACGTGGCCCGACTCTGTCGCCGTGGCGAAGAAGCCAGGCCCCATCCCGGCGGGCTCAGCCCACCGGCACGCGCACCCAGCCTTCCATCAGCACGCGTGCGCTTCGGCTCATGATCGCCTTGGTGACTGTCCACGTATCGTCAACCAGCGCCGCCTCGGCACCCACCCGCAACGTCCCCGACGGATGGCCAAAGCGCACCGCCTGCCGCTCACCACCGCCAGCGGCCATGTTCACCAGCGTGCCGGGAATGGCCGCTGCCGTACCGATGGCCACGGCCGCCGTACCCATCATCGCGTGGTGCAGCTTGCCCATCGACATGGCGCGCACGAGCAGGTCGATGTCGCCTGCGGTCACGGGTTTGCCGCTCGAAGCAACGTAGTCGGCCGGCTTGGCGACGAAGGCCACCTTCGGCGTGTGCTGGCGCGTGGCGATCTCGTCGAGCGATTTGATCAGACCCATGCGCAGCGCACCGTGCGCGCGAATGGTCTCGAACATCGCCAGTGCCTTCGCATCGCTGTTGATGGCGTCCTGCAGTTCGGTGCCGCTGTAGCCGATGGCGGCGGCCTCGACGAAGATCGTGGGAATGCCGGCATTGATCATGGTCGCCTTGAGCGTGCCCACGCCCGGCACCTCGAGGTCGTCGACCATGTTCCCGGTCGGGAACATGGCGCCGCCGGCGCCCTCTTCCTCGGCGGCCGGATCCATGAATTCCAGCTGCACCTCGGCGGCCGGGAACGTCACGCCGTCCAGTTCGAAATCACCCGTTTCCTGCACCGCGCCGTCGGTCATCGGCACATGGGCAATGATCGTCTTGCCGATATTGGCCTGCCAGATGCGCACCGTGGCGATGCCGTTGCGCGGCACGCGCGCCGCGTCGACCAGGCCACCGGCAATGGCGAACGGACCGACCGCCGCCGACAGGTTGCCGCAGTTGCCGCTCCAGTCGACGAAGGCCTTGTCGATCGCCACCTGGCCGAACAGGTAATCCACGTCGTGACCCGCGCGACTGCTGCGGGACACGATCACCGTCTTGCTGGTGCTGGAGGTGGCGCCGCCCATGCCGTCGATCTGCTTGCCGTAGGGATCGGGGCTGCCGATCACGCGCATCAGCAGCGCATCGCGAGCCGTACCCGGCACGCGTGCCGCCTCGGGCAGGTCATCGAGGCGAAAGAACACGCCCTTGCTGGTGCCCCCGCGCAGGTAAGTGGCGGGAATGCGGATCTGGGGAAGCTGTGGCATGTGTGTTGTCCTGTTTTTACCGGGCCCCGCCCGCGCGCAACGCGCGAACAGAGTCACAAGCGCAAGGTGATACTAACTGGGCGCCCCAATGAACCCGTCATTCCCGCGAAAGTGAGAACGACGGGCAAGAGTTGACGCCCTCATTGGGTAGACAGCGGTCAGGCCGCCTGCGACGCTTCGAGGAAATCCTGCGCGAAACGCTGCAGCACGCCACCTGCGTCGTAGATCGACACTTCTTCGGCGGTGTCCAGGCGACAGGTCACCGGTACCTCGAGGCGCTCTCCGTTCTTGCGATGGATGACCAGCGTGAGGTCTGTGCGCGGCGTGCGTGCGCCGACCACGTCAAAGGTCTCGGTGCCGTCGATGCCGAGCGTCTTGCGGTTCGTGCCGGGCTTGAACTCCAGCGGCAGCACGCCCATGCCGATCAGGTTGGTGCGGTGGATGCGCTCGAAGCCTTCGGCCGCGATCGCTTCCACGCCGGCCAGCCGCACGCCCTTCGCCGCCCAGTCGCGCGACGAACCCTGCCCGTAGTCGGCGCCCGCGATGATGATCAGCGGCTGCTTGCGATCCATATAGGTCTCGATCGCCTCCCACATGCGCATCACCTTGCCTTCCGGCTCCACGCGCGCCAGCGAACCCTTCTTCACTTCGCCATTGACGACGGCCATCTCGTTGAGCAGCGTCGGGTTGGCAAAGGTGGCGCGTTGGGCGGTGAGGTGATCGCCGCGATGGGTCGCGTACGAATTGAAGTCCTCTTCCGGCAGGCCCATCTTCGCCAGATATTCACCCGCCGCGCTGTCCAGAAGGATCGCATTCGACGGCGACAGGTGGTCGGTGGTGATGTTGTCACCAAGCACCGCCAGCGGACGCATGCCCTGGAGCGCGCGCTCGCCCGCGAGGGCACCCTCCCAGTACGGCGGACGGCGGATGTAGGTGCTCTGCGCGCGCCAGTCGTACAACGGCGCGGCACTCGTACCGGTGCGGCCGGTGCGCGCAAACATCGGCTCGTAGACCTGGCGGAACTGCTCGGGCTTGACGCTGGAGGCAACGATGGCGTCGATTTCCTCGTCCGACGGCCAGATGTCCTTGAGCGTCACCGCCTGGCCATCGGCATCGACGCCGAGCACGTCCTTCTCGATGTCGAAACGGATGGTGCCGGCGATGGCGTAGGCCACCACCAGGGGCGGCGAGGCGAGAAACGCCTGCTTGGCATACGGATGGATACGGCCGTCGAAATTGCGGTTGCCGGACAACACGGCGGTGGCGTACAGGTCGCGGTCGATGATCTCCTGCTGGATCGCCGGATCGAGCGCGCCGGACATGCCGTTGCAGGTGGTGCAGGCGAACGCGACGATGCCAAAGCCGAGCTTCTCCAGCTCGGGCAGCAGGTTCGCTTCCTTCAGGTACAGCTCCACCGCCTTGGAACCGGGCGCGAGCGAGCTCTTCACCCACGGCTTGCGCGTGAGGCCACGCACGTTGGCGTTGCGCGCCAGCAAGGCCGCCGCGATCACGTTGCGCGGATTGCTGGTGTTGGTGCAGCTGGTGATGGCCGCAATGATGACGGCGCCATCGGGCATCTGGCCCGGCTGCTCGGTCCACTCACCCGCAATGCCGCGCGCGGCGAGATCGGAAGTCGGCAAGCGCTTGTGCGGGTTGGACGGGCCGGCCATGTTGCGCACGACCGACGACAGGTCGAACGTGAGCGTGCGCTCGTATTGCGCGTTCGCCAGCGTGTCGGCCCACAGGCCCGCGACCCTGGCATAGGTTTCCACCAGCTTCACCTGCTCGTCGCTGCGGCCGGTGAGGCGCAGGTAATCGGTGGTCTGCTTGTCGATGAAGAACATCGCCGCGGTGGCGCCGTATTCGGGCGCCATGTTGGAAATCGTCGCGCGATCGCCCAGCGTCAGGCTGGACGCGCCTTCGCCGCGGAACTCCAGGTACGCGCCAACCACCTTTTCCTTGCGCAGGAACTCGGTGAGCGCGAGCACGATGTCAGTGGCGGTGATGCCGGGCTGGCGCTTGCCGGTGAGTTCGACTCCGATGATGTCGGGCAGGCGCATCCATGAGGCGCGGCCGAGCATCACGTTCTCCGCTTCGAGACCACCGACGCCGATGGCGATCACGCCGAGCGCGTCGACGTGCGGCGTGTGGCTGTCGGTGCCGACGCAGGTATCGGGATAGGCCACGCCGTCCTGGACCTGGATCACCGGCGACATCTTCTCCAGGTTGATCTGGTGCATGATGCCGTTGCCCGGCGGGATGACGTCGACGTTCTCGAACGCCTTCTTGGTCCAGTTGATGAAGTGGAAACGGTCCTCGTTGCGACGATCCTCGATCGCGCGGTTGCGGGTGAACGCATTCGGGTCGAAGCCGCCGCACTCCACCGCCAGCGAGTGGTCGACGATCAGCTGCACCGGCACCACCGGATTCACCTTGGCCGGGTCGCCGCCGCGCTCGGCGATGGCATCGCGCAGGCCGGCCAGATCCACCAGCGCCGTCTGGCCGAGGATGTCATGGCATACCACGCGCGCCGGGAACCACGGGAAATCGTGCTCGCGCTTGCGCTCGATGAGCTGCCTGAGCGACTCGGTGAGGATCGCCGGATCGCAACGACGCACCAGGTTTTCGGCGAGCACGCGCGAGGTATACGGCAGCGTGTCATACGCACCTGGCTGGATCGCATCCACGGCGGCACGCGCATCGAAATAGTCCAGCGACGTGCCGGGGAGGGATTGGCGGTAGACGGTATTCATAAATATCAGGAACCCTGGAGATTAACGCCCGACGGACCGCAGGCCGACACTCGGCGCGCCCCCGTTGCTCGATCGACAGGTGCGGACTGTCTCGTGGGCCATCGACGCGCACGCCCGGGCGGATGGGTTGGCACCCGGCGCGTGTCCCGACGGCTGAATTTCCCGTGCTGGCGACCGCGGCGAGTGTCTAACCCGTCACCAGGGCACGATCGAGAAATCGCACTATCTAGCTCGCGATTGTAACGCACGCCTCCCGGGCGTGACCCGGCCGGAACCTGCGTTCGTACCCCCCAAAACGATGGGGCGCCATGCACACCGCCGGCTCCATCGGGCCTGCCCGTCACGCGCCTGCGCAGGGCGTGCGACAGCCACACGGCGCCCGCCACGCGGCTGCCGCCAATATCGTTGTAAAACAGACGACTGGGGAGAGCGGCAGCGACAGCGTTGCTTGTGCCGCGCCCATGGGTGCGGGCGCAAGCCTTTCTGCCGACGCGTCCGGCTTGACTGGCATGCATGGCGGCATCGAGAATGCGCAGATACTGATCCCAAAAGGGAGTAGTTCGGGGTACGGCGTCCTGCGTACCCTTCCGGTGGTCGTCATCACGAGCGGAATCCCGCTCCGGTCACCGTGGCGGCCCTGCCGTGAACGAGACTTTTGCAGTGATGACGGGCCGCGCGTGTCCGTCGTTGCTGCAAAGTCCGACGCGCAGAGAGCCCCTCATGGAACTCACCGATTTTCTCTCCGGCCTGTTTGCCATCATCCTGCTGGACCTCGTGCTGGCCGGCGACAACGCCATCGTGATCGCCCTGGCGGCGCGCAACCTTCCCAGACAGATCCAGACCAAGGCCATCGTCTGGGGCACGGTCGGCGCCATTGCGGTGCGACTGGTGCTCACCGGCATCGTCGTTTACCTGCTCGAATTGCCTGGCCTGATGCTGGCGGGCGGCGCGCTGCTGTTGCCGATTGCATGGAAGCTGCTGAAGCCGGATGCGCAGGCTCCGCACGAGGTCGATCCGGCAAGCAGCTTCTGGACCGCCATGCGCACGATCATCGTGGCCGACGCACTGATGGGCCTGGACAACGTGCTCGCCATCGCCGGCGCCGCCAAGGGCCACATGGTGCTGGTGGTCATCGGGCTGGCCATCAGCGTGCCCCTGGTCGTGTGGGGATCGACGCTGATCCTGCGCCTGATCGAACGCTTTCCCATCGTCGTGTATATCGGTGCCGCCGCCATCGCCTGGACGGCCGCACGCATGATTTCGCACGACGGACTGCTGGCGCCGTGGTTCGATCAACATGACTGGGCCACCTATGCGCTCGATATGCTGCTCGTGGTCGGTATCTGCGGAGGCGGCTGGCTGGCCAATCGAAGGCGACTGCGTCGCCGGATCGAAACCTGAGGCGATCGCCGCGGGTCGGCGACACGCCACCGCCATTCCCCGGAGACACGACACATCACGCGGCATGACCCGCCGGGCGCATGCCGCAAGAGGGTCCCAGATCCCGATTTCCGCTGGCGGCCCCAACGCGTGCCGATGGATCAGTACATCATCGGCACGCGCACGGTCACGGTGGCGTCGGGCGTATCGCGCGTGACACCGATGCCCAGCGTGAAGTTCAGCGTGCGCTTTTCATTGAAGCGCCAGGAGCCACCAAGCAGCAGCGTGCCGAGCACGTACTTGCTCGAACCGGGCACGGTCTTGTTGTTCTGCTTGGTCGGGCCGACCCAGCTCTGGTCGTAACCGATACTGATGGACGCCTTTTCATTGAGCCCAAGGCCCATGCCGATGCTGATGTCGGCCACGTTGCCCACTTGCACCTTGCCCAGGTTTTCCTTGCCCGAAAGCAGCAGGTTGCGGGTCACGTTGTCGCGCGGGAAGTTGTACAGGTAACTGACGTTGCCGAAGAACACCGCCGGATCGGAGGGATACAGCCAGGTGACGCCCGGCTGCAGCGAGTAGAAGCCGGAGCCCGTCGGCAAGGTCAACGGCAGGCCGGTGCCCGTCGCTTCCAGCCCGGGCTGCCCGATCACGTTTTCCACGCAACGCTGCACGCAGTCGGTAGTGACTTCAAACGGATCCTTGCCGGTGCGCGACTTGAAACGCAGCCAGCCAACGTAGAAGGCCTTGTCCGGCCCGCCCACGTTGAGCTGGTACCGCGCGGTGGCCTCGACATCGCCGATGCCGCTGCCGCTGGCGGCAAAGGCCCTGTCGGTGGCCGATCCCGTGAAGAGTTCGCGGCTGATGGTATCGGTGTGCGTATACACATAGGGCACGCGCACTTCCAGTTCGAGGCGACTGGTCAGGCCGTAACGTACCGCCAGGGCGCCGGTCTGCGTGGTGGTCTTCACCTGCCGGGCGTCGATGAGGCCGATCAGGATCGCGGGAATCACCGTGTAGCCGATGAGATCAACGCGATTGACCGACGAATAGCCGAACTGATACGCCGGTTCGAACACCCACTTGCCCTTGGGTGTCAGCACGCCGGGCTGCTCGAAGATCGGCGCCACTTCCGGCGGCCGCGTATCGGGCTGCGGCGCCTGCCCCACCGGCTTGGTGGGCGTATCGGCGGGTTCCGGTGCACTGGCGGCCAGTTCGGCGGCCGCCGGCATCGGCAGCGCTGACACGCCGGGGCCCGCCGCTGCCACGCTGCCGGCGCGCTGCTTGTCCAGCACATCCATGCCCACGGCATGCCGCAATGCCCGATAGTCGGCTTCCTGCGCAGCCAACGCACGCTTCATGACGTCGAGCTGCTCAATTTGCGCGGAGATCTGGCTGCGCATCGCATCGATGCGCTCGCCCTGCTCGGTCACCTGCTTGCGGATGTCGGGTGAGACGCCAGCCGGATTGGCAGCGGACGCCGCGGAAGATCCCGCTGGCGCTGTCGCTGCGGCCGCCGCTGCGATGGCCGGTGCTGGTGCTGGTGCTCGTGTCGATACGGGCGTGGCTGCCGGTGTCGCTGCGGGCGTCGCTACGGACGCCGCTGCGGATGACGCTACAGGCGTCGCTGCCGGTGCCGCTGCCGGTGTCGCTGCGGGCGTCGCCACGGGCGCTGCTGGGGATGCCGCTACAGGCGTCACTGCGGGTGTCGCTACGGGCATCGCTACAGGCATCGCTGCGGGTGTCGCTGCGGGTGTCGCGGCGGGTGTTGCCGAAGGTGGGGCGGCGGCCGCCACCGTCGGTGGCGGTGCGGGTGTCGGTGCGGGTGTCGCCGCAGGTACCGCTACCGGTGCAGGTATGGGGGCTGGCACCGCTGGCGCGGTGATCGACGCGCTCCCCGCGGGTGCGTCCGGGCTCTTTTGGGCGGCCACCGGAAGGCCAAGGAACACCAGGCCGGCACACCCGGTTGAGCAGAGATATCGCCACGTTAGGTTTCGCATCATGCTTCCTCATGAATCATGGTTCGATGTCGTGGTCTTCGAAGCGCAGCCGCCGGGCCCTCGCACGCCAAGCACTCCGCCGTGGCTAGTCCACGGCGGAGTACCAACGGGCGAGTGCACTATTCATTCGTCAATGCCCCAGGGATTGCACCAAAGCGGATTGCAAAGTGTTTTGCAGATTCATCGCACGGAACAACTGCAGCGAATTCACCGATGCGTTGAGTGTTGTCAGTGCCTGGATATTCTGGTTGTTCAGGCTGTTCTGGATGACGGTTGCGCCACTGGCCTGGCTGAAAGCCCGCGGATCGATGCTGTTGCCCGGCCCTACCTGCACCACGTTCGTGGTGTTGAGCGCCGCTGCCACGGCACTGGCCTGGTCGGCGGTGATATGCCCGATGTCGGGGATGTTGAAACTGGTGGAGGCAACCAGATTGCCGTTCACGTAGACCGCGCGATCGAACCCGAACGAGGCGACCAGTCCGTTGCCGAGGTCGACGCCACCGCGCATCGCGTCCAGCGTGCTTGCATTGACGGGTGTCCAACCGGCCACGTCGGCCAGTTGCAGGTCGCTGACATCGTTCAAGGTCTGCGGTAGCGACGGAGATGCGTCCGTCGCGCTGCTGGCGGCTACCGTGGTCACGTTCGCCGGTACGGCGGGCGCTGACGTCGGCGCGGGCGCGGCAACCGTCGCAGGCGCTGGCGAGGCCACCGCAGCCGTCGCGGGCGCAACAACAGTCGCCGCCACTGGCGCGGCCACCGGAGGCGTCACGGGCGCAACAACCGTAGCCGCCTCTGGTGGCACCACCGGAGTCGTCGCGGGCGCGGGAACCGCAGCGACTGCTGGCGCGGCCGCCGGAGTCGTCACGGGCGCAGCAACCGTCACGACCGCTGGCGAAGCCGACGGAGTCGTCACGGGCGCAGCAACCGTCGCGACCGCTGGCGAGGCCTCCGGAGTCGCCGCAGGCGCGGCCGGCTCAGGAGCCGGTTCGGTCGGAGCAACCACTGGCAACGACACCGCCGTGGCTGGCGCCGATGGCGCGACCTGCGGCGCGTCCTGCGCCAGCGCACCGTGCGCCCACAGGCAGCCGAGGCAACAGACCGTGCCCACGCCGGTGAGACGAATACCAGGCTTCATCGCGTTGCTCCTCACAAATCCTCCGGACCGCGTTTCGGCATGGTTATGTTGTAAAGGCTGCCGCGATCGATGCCGATGCTGAGGGCCGCCTGAGGCGCCGCCCTCCAGTCACTCGGGTTGTTGAACACCGCCAGGTCGCGGCGGTTGTGAATGACGAATACCAGGCCATTGGTCCACGCCGCCATGAACCGGCTCAACGGCACCGCGCGGGTACCCAGCGCGGGATCGCCGACGAGCACACGATCGTTGGCCATGCCCTTGATCACCACGAAATGGTGATAGCCCCTTTCGTCGACCAGCACGATGGCGGGCAGCTTCTCCTGGCTCAGCTTGGCAAGCGGCACGCGGAAGCCATCGGCCTGGAAGCCGTTGGCTGCGAGGAATCGCTTGATGTCGAGCATGGAAAAGCCCTCCCGGTTGATCTTGGCCTGATCACCGTGGGCATACATCTCTTCGAAGGCAGCCTGCTCGCTGACCGGGTAGCCGTACTGATAGGTCAGCAGCGTCGCCACCGCGGCCGAGCCGCAGCTGAAGTCGTACTTCTGACGGATGGTGTTGCGAAAGCGGGCTTCCTTGATGCTGGTCAGATGCAGCGTATAAGTCTCGCCCTGCACCCCCACCACGCCGACCGGCGTCGCCGCATGCCCTCCCATCGGCAGCGCCGCCATCAGGACCAGCAGCGCCACCTTCCTGCTCATGGCTTGAATTGAACGTTGACGACGGTAGCGTTCTGGATCAGCACATTGCTTCCCGAATTCTGGATCACCATCGGGATGCCGGCCGCGCCGTTGAACGAGTTGCCGTCAATGAGGTTGTCGCCTGAAATCACGTGATCGGCGGTCGTGTTGTTGACCGTCCCGTCCAGCGTGGTGTTCTGCTTGATGTTGGTACCACCGCTCGCATTGGCAAGCGTTTCGTTGTCGGCGCTCTGGCCAAGTCCGTCCGCGGACGCAGCCCCTTCACCTTTCGTCGCGGCCGCGTAAACCGCCAGTGGCGAGCCCTGGCCGCTTTCGATGTATGCCGCCGGAATCTGGCCGTCCTCGGCCCACACTGCCGCGGGTAACGCGACCGCGCCCAGCGCGACCACTCCCACCACCCACCTGACGGAACGCATAGCCCTATCTCCCTTAGCCTTGCAAACCACGTTGCACCTGCACTCGGCTGCGTTGCGGACTCACCACCTCAGCGTGCCATCGCGCAGATGCGGAAGGGCACGGTGGAGCGCAAGCGCCCCACCGTGCCGGGTTGCTACTACTCAGTGACCGAGGTTCAGGTTGGCCTGGACATTCACACTCTGCTGAAGCAGCGATGCCTGACCGCTGTTCTGCGCGATGATCGTCACGCCCGCGGCAGCTGCCGCAGCGCTGTTCATCTCGTTGTGCATGTCGAAGGTGCCAGCGTCGGCATAGGACATCCCGCCTGCGCCGCCTGCTGCACCCGCACCACCCGCGCCTGCACCACCGGTGCCTGCGCCGCCCGCGCCACCTGCCGCACCTGAGCCAGCCGTCGACGATGCTGAACCGCTGGTGCCGCCCGTCGAGGTTGCTGCGCCGCTGGTATTGGTGGCGGTGCCACCCGTGCCAGCGCCGCCTGCCCAAGTACCATTACCGCCCGTTGAGGTGCTGGTGTTGGTGCCGTCGCCCCGTGCACGTGCATGTGCACTGGCGTAGTTATCACCGTCGCTGTCGCCGCCCCAGGCATTGGCACTGCCCTTGGCGGAACCAGAGTCGGCGCCGCTACCGCCGGCATGACCGCTGCTTGCACGGGCGTTGCCACCGTCGCCGCCCGATCCGCCACGACCACCCTCACCCTTGCCGCCAACACCCTTGCCGCCGTTACCGCCACGGCCGCCATTGGCGTCGCCATAGTTCTTTGCGACGTTGCCGATGTCATGCACATAGACATCCGACACTTCGCCGCTAAGCGTGCTGTTGGCTACGGCATTGCTGATATTGAAGGAGTCGGCGATTGACGAGGTTGCCGTTCCGCCGTTGTTTGCTGCGGCAGCACCCTGACCTGAGGCGTCGGAACCACCGGAATTGAACGCATCCGTGAAGGTCTTGGTATGCGTGCTCGAGTCGGTCTTGGTAATGGTCTTGCTATGTGTACTGGAGTCCGTCCTATTGGTGGTGAGCGTTCCTGAATTGTCGCTGTTGTCGTCTGCGAAGGCGGGGAGTGCCAACCCCAGGCCCAGCACGATCGCTGTTGCGATAAGAGTCTTACGCATAGTCATTACTCCTGGAACGATGCGGTGACCCCCTGTGTTGCTGGAGTTGCCGATCCAGCATGTTCTGATCGCAACATGCGTGCCACTACGCCGCATTGCCCGTTCACGCTACTGAAGCGTACAAAATCAGTTGCTTGGGGAGACTCATGGCCACTGATTCTGGCTCCGGTCAGGCATGTCAAAGACCGATGTGATTCAAACCTGTTACACCCCTCTGCACGAACATCCCCGGCAGGCCGACATAAAGGATCGAACATGAGCCGCTCAATCATGGTGTTGCAGGACATTGCGTGCACTGACTTTCGGAGTGAATCGGGTGTATCAGTTGTGTAACAGCCCTGCACACAAAACGATAGCAATGTCGTACAGGGTCCTGAACCGTAACGAAAGACAAAAAAAAGAGGGAGCCACTGGCTCCCTCCCGTTACACCCTGAAAATGACAGGTTTCAGCGCTTTTCCATCGGCACGTAAACCTGGTCTTCGGGACCGGTGTAGTTGGCGCTCGGGCGGATGATCTTGCCGTCTTCGCGCTGTTCGATCACGTGCGCGCTCCAGCCCGAAGTACGGGCGATCACGAACAGCGGGGTGAACATGGCGGTCGGCACGCCCATCATGTGATACGCGCTGGCCGAGAACCAGTCGAGGTTGGGGAACATCTTCTTCTGTTCCCACATCAGCTTCTCGATCTTCTCGGACACATCGAACAGCGTCGGGTTGCCGCCTTCGGTGCAGAGCTTGCGTGAAACTTCCTTGATGATTTCGTTACGCGGATCGGACACGGTGTAAACCGGGTGGCCGAAGCCGATGATGATTTCCTTGCGCTCGACGCGGGCACGGATGTCGGCCTCCGCCTCGGCGGCGTTGCGATAGCGGGCGATGATCTCCATCGCCACTTCGTTGGCGCCGCCATGCTTCGGGCCGCGCAGCGCGCCAATGGCGCCGGTGATGGCCGAGTAGATGTCCGAGCCGGTGCCGGCGATGACGCGTGCCGTGAAGGTCGACGCGTTGAACTCGTGCTCCGCATACAGGACCAGCGACTTGTCCAGCGAATGCGCATGCAGCTCGCTCGGCTTCTTGCCATGCAACAGGTGCAGGAAGTGGCCGGCGATGGATTCGTCCTCGGTTTCCGTCTCGATGCGCTTGCCGTTGTGGCTGAAGTGGAACCAGTACAGCAGCATCGAACCGAAGCTGGCCATCAGGCGATCGGCGATGTCACGCGCGCCGGTGACGTTGTGGTCGTCCTTCTCCGGCAGCACGGTGCCGAGCACCGAGGCACCGGTACGCATCACGTCCATCGGATGGGTGGCGGCCGGCAGCAGCTCCAGCGCGCTCTTCACCGGGGCAGGCAGGCCGCGCAGGCGCTTGAGCTTGGCGCGGTACGCATTGAGCTCGGCCCAGTTGGGCAGCGCGCCGTGCACCAGCAGGTAGGCCACTTCCTCGAAGCAACCCTTGGCCGCCAGGTCGTGGATGTCGTAGCCGCGATAATGCAGGTCGTTGCCGCTGCGGCCGACCGTGCACAGCGCGGTATTGCCCGCGGCCACGCCGGACAGGGCGACGGATTTCTTCGGCTTGGGAAGGGTTTGTTCAGTCATTCGGACCATCTCCTGGAGACACGTACTGCATCAGACATGGGCGGCAGCGGGCTGCCGCCTGGGTTCGTTGGACGGACGATCAGGCCTTCTTGGCGAACAAATCGTCCAGGCGGCGCTCGTACTCGTGGTAGCCGATGCGGTCGTAGAGCTCTTCGCGCGTCTGCATCGTGTCGATGACATTGCGCTGGTGACCGTCGCGGCGGATGGCGGTGTAGACGTTCTCGGCCGCCTTGTTCATGGCACGGAACGCCGAAAGCGGATACAGCACGATGCCGACGCCGGCGGAGGCGAGTTCCTCCACGCTGAACAGCGGCGTCTGGCCGAATTCGGTGATGTTGGCCAGCACAGGTACCTTCACCGCGTCGACGAAACGGCGATAGGTCGGCAGGTCGTAGGCCGCCTCGGCAAAGATGCCATCGGCACCGGCCTCGACACAGGCGATGGCCCGCTCGATGGCGGCGTCCACGCCGTCGACGGCGATGGCGTCGGTGCGGGCGATCAGGAAGAAGTCGGCATCCGTCTTGGCATCGGCGGCGGCCTTGACTCGGTCAGCCATTTCGCCCACCGGGACGATCTCCTTGCCCGGACGGTGGCCGCAACGCTTGGCGCCGACCTGGTCCTCGATGTGGCAGGCCGCAGCGCCGAACTTGATCAGGCTCTTGACCGTGCGCGCGATGTTGAACGCACTGGGGCCAAAGCCCGTGTCGATGTCCGCCATCAGCGGCAGGTCGCACACGTCGGTGATGCGGCGCACATCGGTGAGCACATCGTCCAGGGTGTTGATGCCCAGATCCGGCAGACCGAGCGAGCCGGCCGCGACGCCACCGCCCGACAGGTAGATGGCGCGGTAACCGGCGCGCCTGGCGAGCAGCGCATGGTTCGCGTTGATGGCACCGATCACCTGCAAGGGGTGTTCGGCCGCGAGGGCGGCACGAAACTTCGCGCCGGGGGATGCGATCTGGGCCATGGAACCTCCGCGTAAAACAGCGATTTTAGCGCAGCGGGCGTATACACCCTGTTGCGCGGCAGCATGAAAAGTTTCGAACGCTGCGTATCACGTTTCCTCCCCCCTCTTTGGGGGGGAGGCGCGAGGCGGCGGCAGGGGCAACTTCAGCTGCCCTGCTCCGGTCCGCGCTCCAGCGCACGCCGGACCTCTTCCAGAGCGCCAGGATCGTCCAGCGTCGACAGGTCGCCCGGATCGGTGTGCTGCACCAGTGCCTGCAGCGACCGCCGCAGCAGCTTGCCGGAACGCGTCTTGGGCAGCGCGTTCACCACGTAGATGCGCGCCGGCCTGGCCAGGCCACCCAGCTGATCCACCACGCGCTGCTGCATCGCCTTCGCCACCTCGACCGGGCCTTCCGTGACGCCCTGCTTCAGCGTCGCAAACACCACCGGCACCTGCCCCTTCAAGTCGTCGTGGACGCCGACCACCGCGGCTTCGGCACAGGCGGGATGGGTCGACACCGACTCCTCGATCTCGCGCGTGCCGAGCCGATGCCCGGCGACATTGATGACGTCGTCGGTGCGGCCCAGGATCGTGGTGTAGCCGTTCTCGTCGCGAATGGCCCAGTCCAGCGAGCTGTAGAGCAGCTCATTGAAGTGGCTGAAATAACTGTTGATGTAGCGCTCATCGTCACGCCACACGGTGGTGAGGCAGCCGGGTGGCAGCGGCGGCAGGAAAACCAGCACGCCCTTCTGGTTCGGCGGCAGTTCGTCGCCGGTGTTCTCGTCGATGACCTTCATGCGATAACCGGGGCTGGGCAGTCCCGGCGAGCCGAACTTCAGCGGCTTCAGGTCCAGTCCCGGCATCAGCGTGATGGCCGGCCAGCCGGTTTCGGTCTGCCAATAATTGTCGATCACCGGCACGCCGAGGCCATCGGTAATCCAGTGCGCGGTCGGCTCGTCCAGCGGTTCCCCGGCCACGAACAGCCACTTCAGCCCAGACAGTTCGTACTTGCGCAGCCAGCTTGCGTCCTGCTTCTTCAGCATGCGGATGGCGGTGGGCGAGGAAAACATGCTGCGCACGCCGTAGCGCTCGCACAGCTGCCACCAGATGCCCGGGTCCGGGTTGGTCGGCAGCCCTTCGTACAACAGCGACGTGGCGCCGCCGATCAGCGGCGCATAGACGTTGTACGAATGCCCGACCGCCCAGCCCACGTCGGAGGTGGAGAACATCACCTGGCCCGGCGCGATGTCGAACACGGTGGTGATCGACATCGCCATCGCCACGGCGTAGCCGCCCACGTCGCGCTGGATGCCCTTGGGCTTGCCGGTGGTGCCGGAGGTATAGAGCAGATAGCTCGGCTCGTTGGACTCCAGCCACGTCACCGGCACCTCGGCGCCCTCGTAGGATGCGCGCAGGCTCGCATAGTCCAGATCGCGGCCGGCGATGCGGGTCATCTGCGGATCGAGGCCGCGATCGACCACCAGCACGTGCGGGGGACCATGAGTCGCCTCTTCCAGCGCCGCATCGACCAGCGGCTTGTAGGGAATGACTTTGCCGCCGCGCATGCCGGCATCCGCCGCAATGAGCAGTTTCGGCTGCGCGTCGTCGATCCGCAGGGCGAGGTTGTGCGCCGCGAATCCGCCAAAGACCACGGAATGGATGGCGCCGATGCGCGCGCAGGCCAGCATGGCAAACACCGCCTCGGCGATGTTGGGCATGTAGATGACGACGCGGTCGCCCTTGTCCACGCCGAGCGAGGCGAGCAAGGCGGCGAAGGTGTTCACCTCGCGGTAGAGGTCGCGGTAGCTGAGCTCGCGGGTGACATGGGTTTCGGTGGAACACGCCACCAGCGCCAGCTGGCCACCGCGATCGGCAAGGTGCCGATCGACGGCGTTGTAGCAGAGGTTGGTGGTGCCACCGACGAACCAGCGGCGAAACGGTGGATGGGAGTAGTCGAGGATCGTTGCGGGAGGCGTGTCCCAGTGGATCCGCCGCGCCTGCTCGGACCAGAATAATTCCGGCTGCTCCACCGACTGGCGATAGAACTCCTCGTAGCGCATCGCCCTACTCCTCTCTCTGTTGCCGATCCGGGCTAGCCTAGATCAGCACCGCGATGGGGGCCTTGCGACCTTGGTCGAGCCGGCGCGCGCGTACCAGCGCGCGCAAACAACCGTCAGAGGCAGGACACCGCCGCGTCGCGATAGGCGGGGTTGTAGGCCGCCTTGGCGTTCTGGCTTTCGTACATCATCACCTGTGCGCCCGTGCCATCGGCGGTCACGGTGACCAGTTCGTGCGCGCCCGACTTGTCGTTGGCCGACAGCGAGCCTTCATCACTCTTGCTTGACGCACTGACCTCGGCCGACCCGGCCCATTTTGCGCGCACGCATTCGAGATAGGTGGGGATGTCCTTGTTCGTGCGGCTGCTCAGCTTGGGCGTGCTGTCGCGCAGGCCATGGGTGCCGCCACAGGCGACCAGCAAGGCACAGGCAGAGATCGCAAGAAGTTGTTTCATATCCGCTATCCGTTGGGCGTTCTGCCGATTTTACCCATCTGCCGTGGCATCGCCAGTCACCGGGCGCACCCGTGTTCGGACACACGCCTGCCAAAACAAATGGGCGACCGAAGCCGCCCATTTGTTCCATCGAAACGCCCAGCGGCGCGCGATGCCTTACTTCTTCGCGAACAGATGCTCGACGCCGGCGCGCTCTTCGCGCAGTTCCTTGTCGGTGGCATCCATGCGGGCACGCGAGAACGCGTTCACGTCCAGGCCCTGCACGATCTCGTACTTGCCGTTCTTCACCGTCACCGGGTAGCCGTAGATCACGCCCGGGGCGACGCCGTACGAGCCATCGGACGGGATGCCCATCGACGCCCAGTCGCCTTCCGCCGTACCCATCGCCCAGGTGCGCATGTGATCAACCGCCGCCGAGGCAGCCGAAGCCGCCGACGAAGCGCCGCGCGCCTTGATGATGGCCGCGCCACGCTGCTGCACGGTCGGGATGAAGTCGCTCTCGTACCAGGCCTGATCGACCAGCGACAGCGCCGGCTTGCCACCCACGGTGGCGTGGTGCAGGTCCGGGTATTGGGTGGAGCTGTGGTTGCCCCAGATGGTCATCTTCTTGATATCGGTGCTGTGCTTGCCGGTTTTCTCGGCCAGCTGCGACAGCGCGCGGTTGTGGTCCAGGCGCACCATCGCGGTGAAGCACTTCGGATCCAGGTCCGGCGCGTTCTGCTGGGCGATCAGCGCATTGGTGTTGGCCGGGTTGCCGACCACCAGCACGCGCACGTCACGCTTGGCGTGATCGTTGAGGGCCTTGCCCTGCGGGCCGAAGATGGCGCCGTTGGCCTCGAGCAGGTCCTTGCGCTCCATACCCGGGCCGCGCGGACGTGCACCGACCAGCAGCGCATAGTCGACGTCCTTGAAGGCGACATTGAGGTCGTCGGTGGCCACCACGCCAGCCAGCGTCGGGAACGCGCAGTCGTTGAGTTCCATCACCACGCCCTGCAGGGCGGGCAGCGCCGGGGTGATTTCCAGCAGGTGCAGGATCACCGGCTGGTCCGGGCCCAGCATGTCGCCCGCGGCAATGCGGAACAGCAGGGCGTAGCCGATCTGGCCGGCGGCGCCGGTAACGGCAACTCGAACGGGGGCTTTCATCGGAGAAACTCCTTCAACTTGGCTAGTCGTAAAAAAATGGAACCCACGCAACGCCGCAACATCACGACACCGTCATTCCCGCTTTCGCGGGGATGACGAGCGAGAGGTGCGGCCTTTTTGATATGTCCGTGAGGCATGAGGTGATGAACCATCAGGTGAGTTCTGCAAAGAACGCCTGGATACGGTCCAGCCCAGGCTGCAATTGTGCCGTGGGACAGGTGTAGGAAATGCGCAAGGCGCGCGGCTCGCCGAAGGCCGAGCCCGGCACGCAGGCGACGCCCTTGGCCTCCAGCAGCGCGGCGCAGAAGTCGACGTCGCTGTCGATGCGCACGCCGTTGTGGCTCTTGCCGAACGCCACGGAAATATCGGGGAACGCATAGAACGCACCTTGCGGACGCGGACACACCACACCCGGGATGGCGTTCAGCGCCTTGACCACCAGATCGCGCTTGCCGGCGAATTCCGCGCACTTGGCCTGCGGAATCTCCTGCGAACCGCTGAACGCGGCCACGGCGGCGGCGGTGATCACTTCCGGCAGGCTCGTGATGTGGTTGGAATTGAGCGTCGTGATGGCCTTGGCCACACTCTCGGGGCCGGCGATGAGGCCCACGCGCCAGCCCGGCATGCCGTAGGTCTTGGACACCGAGTCGACGAAGATCACGCGGTCCTTCAGATCCGGCTTCACGTGCACGAAGTTGTGGTAACCGATGCCGTCGAACACCATCGAGTTGTAGATGTCGTCGGTGATGACCCAGGTATCCGGGTACTTCGCCAGCACCTCGGCCAGCGCGGCGATTTCATCGCGCGTGTAGACCATGCCGGTCGGGTTGGACGGGTTGTTGAACAGGAACACTTTCGGCTTGCGCGCCAGCGCGGCGTCGAGCTGCGCGGGCGTCAGCTTGTAGTTCTGTTCCGGGCCGCAATGCAGGATGTTGGCCTTGGCGCCGAGGATGTCCGCGATGTCGCGATACGTGGTCCAGAACGGCGCTGCGAAGGCGATTTCGTCGCCCTCGTTCAACAGTGCCTCGCCCAGGTTGTACAACACCTGCTTGGCGCCGATGCCGATGGACAGGTGGGCGCGCGTATAGCCGGTGAATCCAAGCTTTTCGATATGGGCCAGGAAGGCGTCCAGCAGCGCGTCGGCGCCGCGGTTGCTGCCGTACTGGCCGGAGTCGTGCGAGAGCGCTTCGCGTGCGGCGGCGTAGACATGCTCGCCAGGAAGGAAATTGGGGACGCCGATGGAGAAGCTGATGATGTCGCGGCCGGCAGCCTTGAGCTGCTTGGCCTTTTCGGCGATCACCATGATCGCGCTGGGCTTGGCGCGACCGACACGCTGGGCAAGCTGGGGCATGACTTCCTCTTTAGCGGGGACGAAGACAGCAAACCCGGCGATTTTAGCATGCGGCGGCGCGTCATCAGCCGGTCGTGCACGAGTTGCCGTCGCCATGGGCGGTCGCGGGGGTTGGCAGGGCCCGCGGAATGCCGGCCGGCCCTGCCCCGGAACGTGCACGTTCGCCGCCGCCGGCGCATGATGCGCAAGCCGACTGTAGCCAGGCCAGCAAGGAGGAAACGGAAGGCAGCAGGCGCGCCGGAGGCGGCCTGGCCATACACACTCAGGAGACTCCCCGTACTCTCACCAAGGACACACGAATATGCATTGGCTATGGGTATTCATTGTCGGACTGGTTGTGGGTCTTATCGCCAAGATGCTGACGCCGGGACGCGACCCGGGCGGCTTCATCATCACCGCCATCCTGGGCATCGCAGGCTCGTTCATCTCGACCTATATCGGCGAGAAGCTCGGACTATGGGGTGAAACCGGCGCGGTGCATTTCCTGGGATCGATCGGCGGCGCGATCATCCTGCTGGCGATCTATCACTTCGTGTTCAAGCGCAACACCGCGACGTGAAGGCGGTGCCGCATCGGCGACGCAGTGCGCGTCGCCGGTGCGTCTTCTTCATGGACACTCAGGCCGTATTGCTGCCGAACAGTTTGCCGGCGAGCGAGGCGAGCGAGCCCAGGTCGAAACCACCCGCACCCTGCGCCGGGACCTGGCCGTCCGGAGTCAGGTGATCGACGGCATGCGGCAACACCTGCGAGAGCTGGCCCAGCAGCTGGTTCTGGTCGACACCCATCTTGCCCGCGGCCTCCTGCACCAGCGAACCCAGTCCACCATTCTGCAGGGCCTGCCCCAGCTGGTCGCCCGACACCGCCTGGTTGGCGCCGGTGCCGACCCAGGACTGCGCCGCCTCGCCCAGGCCATGTTGCTGCAGCATGGCAACCAGTCCCTGCACTCCTCCCGCCTTTTCAATCAACGCTCCCGCTATCGAAACGAGCGAGGAGCCACCAGCCGCATTGGCCTGACCACCACCGAGCAGATCGTTGAGAAATGACATGACTGCATCTCCTGGGGATTGGGGAATCGCACATCGTGTGTCGTGTGGAGCCCGTCGATTCTAGGCTCCTGCAAAGTGCATCGCCACGGCCATGCAGGCATGAAAAAAGCCGCCGTTCGTCGAACGGCGGCTTTTCACGCGAAACGAACAGACGTGCTCAGCCGCGCTCGTCGAGCACCGCGTTCCATTCCTTGACGCGATCGGCCTGCGCGGCCAGCAGCGCATCGACGTCGCCGTCGACGATGACCTTCTCGATCACGTCGCCCTGGCGGATCGCATCGACCACGGCCTGGTCCTGCGGACCCACGACTTCGCCGAACACGCTGTGCTTGCCGTCCAGCCACGGCGTGGCGCCGTGGGTGATGAAGAACTGGCTGCCGTTGGTGCGCGGACCGGCGTTGGCCATCGACAGCACACCCGGCTTGTCATGGCGCAGCGAGGCATCGAACTCGTCCTCGAAGCGGTAGCCCGGGCCACCGCGACCGCTGCCTTCCGGACAGCCGCCCTGGATCATGAAATCGGCAATGACGCGGTGGAACGACAGGCCATCGTAGTAGCCACGGCGGGCCAGATTGACGAAGTTGGCCACGGTCACCGGGGTCTTGTCCGCATGCAGGCGCAGGTGGATCGGACCGCGGTTCGTGTTGAAGGTGACGTTGATGGTCATCGTAAGTCCTTGTTTCTAAATGGCAGCGCGCGACGCCGGGCGCCCTGCGGGTCGGCAAGGATACTCCAGCGGCGTCGCATGCAGGACGGTGCGCCTCCCATCCCGCGTCACCCCGGCCCGACCACCCGGGACGGCGGCAGATCAAGCTGCGCCGGCGCAAGGGCGTTGGTTCCGCGTGGTTGCGGCGTGGGCGTCGGCACCACCGCCGGCCAGGGAGCGCCCTCATACAGATGCGCCCACAGGCGATCCAGCGCGGCATAGCCATAGGGCAGCAGCGGAACGTAGCGGTCGCCAAAGCCCGGCAAGGCGAGGAACGCATCGAAATGCTGGGCGTTGGGCACCTTCCAGTACAACGGATGACCGCCGTTGGCGCGCAGCCAGGCGATATAGGGTTCGGAAGTGAAGGTCGTGGGCAAGAGGCCATCGGCGGCACCGTGCACCACCCACACCGGCAGGCTGGCCCGCGGCGGCTTGACCACCGTACCCGCCACGCTGTCGCGCAAGGCCTGCGTGCTGGCCTCGGTGTCTTCCCACAGCGCCCGCAAGCACAGGGCACCGGGCAAGCTCGGGTCGGCCGAATGATCCGTGCCACCGAAAAGCCCTACGCCGTTGCCCGGCGGAATGCCCGTGGCGTCCGACCACCAGCTGGCGCGCGTGGCCACGTCGGCCGCGCCCGGCGAGCCATTGGGCGCCAACGCGGCATAGCGGAATCCGCACGGCATCTCGGTGGCGCCGCGGCGCATATAGGCGGAAGCGTAACCTGCGGTCACGGTGCGCCAGGCGTCGAAGCTGGTGGTGGATGCGGCCGCCTCCAGGGCTTCGTCGGTCCAGCCGGCTGCGCGCAGGTGGTCATAGGCCTGCGCCGCCTGCGCGTTGATGCGATCGCCGCCGAGCATGCCGCGCTGGTGAAGCTGGTGGCAGCGCTGGGCCCATGCCATCGGCTGCTCGCCCTTGGGCGTGCGCGCAAGCGGCGTCGCTTCAAAGCGCGGATCCAGCAAGGCGCACGGCAACCACAGCGAGGCCTCCGTCGCATAGTCGTAGAGCGCCCGGCCCTGCCCCGGCACCAACACGTCCGGTTCCAGCGACACCACGCCGGCGAGCATGCGCTCGTCGTCCAGTCCGGCCGCCTGCAGCACGGCGCCGCCGCCGTTGGAAAGACCGGTGGCGATGATGCGCGTGTTGTCGGCGGTGAACGGCGCCTGGTCAGGATAAGCACGGTCGAGCATGGCCAGCCCGAACTGTGCGGCCTGCAGTACATGCCGCCCCCAGTCCGCTTCCGGGTTGTCGCCCGAATGGAGATGTTTCACGGCGATGCCCGCCTGATGCCGTTCGGCGGGCGGCTCGAATTCCAGGATCATCTTGCCGCGCCGCGCCCGCGTGCCATCGAGCGCCACGCCGCTGTCGTCGGCGTAGTCGAAATAGCCGGTGCCGCTGCCCTTGTCGGTATAGGCCACCGCGCAGCCGCGCGGCAGTCCCCATGCGCCGGCCAGGGCGATGGCACCGTAGATGCCGCGCGAACCGGAAGACGCGGTGACCACCAGGCAGCGATGCGCGCGGTCAAAGGCATCCGGCGCCTGCAGCAACACGCGGTGCGGTGAATGGGCGCCGGGTATCCAGGCAAACGCCTGGTATTCGCGACCGGGCACGTCGGGTACGGCACCGTAGGCACTGCCGTAACCGCCCAGCGGTCCAAGGTCGGCGATGCCTTTCCAGCTGGTCTGGATCGCGCGTCGCCGCAGTTCCGCCGGCGTGGGTTGCAGGGGATGCACGAACGGCGGCGGCGCCGCCGTCAATCCCGCCAGGCCCAGGCCCGCACTGAGCAGGTCATCGCCGGCGCGGTGCTCGGTGACACGCACTCCGCCGCGCACGAAATCGGGGCTGGGCATGCCGGACTCCTTGGTCGCGGGCGGGGTCGCGCACGACGCCAGTACCGGCGCGAGCAACAGGATCCATCGGGGAAGGCGATTGTTCATGCCGTCCACCTAAAAAAGCGGGAGCAGGCTCACCATCCACGAAAGTCGAGCACAGGCGCAGTGGCAGGCGCGTGAGGACGGGCCCCGGGCGGATGCAGCAGTTCGCCCGCCGATGCGGTCCAGGGCGGGCCGCCGGACCGGCCTGAACGGATTTGTTAAAGCATTTCAAGCAAGCTGTCACATAAGTCCGTATAATCCTCAGGTTATCCCTCCAGAAACCTCACGTGACGGCCTTGCGCCGCCCGAGCCCACCTCATGTCCATCGAAAATCTGCGCAATATCGCCATCGTCGCCCACGTCGACCACGGCAAGACCACGCTCGTCGACCAGCTGCTCAAGCAGTCCGGGACGCTCTCCGAGCGCACCGTGCTGGCCGAGCGCGTGATGGACAGCAACGACCAGGAAAAGGAGCGTGGCATCACGATCCTGGCCAAGAACACGGCCATCACCTGGGAAAACAAGAAGACCGGCGCCAAGAACCGCATCAACATCGTCGACACCCCAGGCCATGCCGACTTCGGCGGCGAGGTGGAGCGCGTGCTGTCGATGGTGGACACCGTGCTGATCCTGGTCGACGCAATGGACGGCCCGATGCCGCAGACGCGTTTCGTGACGCAGAAGGCATTCGCCATGGGCTTCAAGCCGATCGTGGTGGTCAACAAGGTTGACCGCCCCGGCGCACGTCCGGAGTGGGTGGTCGAGCAGGTGTGGGATCTGTTCGAGAAGCTCGGCGCCACCGACGAGCAGATGGAATTCCCGATCGTTTACGCCTCGGCGCTGAACGGTTACGCCTCGCTGGACGAGAACGCCCGCGAAGGCGACATGACCCCGCTGTACGAAGCGATCATGCAGCACGCGCCCAAGCCGGACGTCGATCCGGACGGCGCCTTCCAGATGCGCATCAGCCAGCTCGACTACAACAACTTCGTCGGCGTCATCGGCATCGGCCGCATCCAGCGCGGCACCCTGAAGAAGGGCATGCCGGTCGCCGTGATCGACCGTGAAGGCAAGAAGCGCCAGGGCAAGATCGGCCAGGTGCTCGGCTTCCTCGGCCTCGAGCGCATCGAGCAGGATTCCGCCGAAGCCGGCGATATCGTTGCCATCTCGGGCCTGCCCGACCTGACCATTTCCGATACGGTCACCTCGCTCGACACGCCCGAAGCGCTGCCCGCGCTGAGCGTGGACGAGCCGATGATCAGCATGACCTTCCAGGTCAACAACTCGCCGTTCGTCGGCAACAAGGATCTGTCGGGCGGCAAGTTCCTTACCAGCCGCCAGCTGCGTGAGCGCCTCGACCGCGAAAAGGTGCACAACGTGGCGCTGCGCGTGGAAGACGGCTCCGACGCCGACAAGTTCCTGGTCTCGGGCCGTGGCGAACTGCATCTGTCGGTGCTGATCGAAAACATGCGTCGCGAGGGCTACGAGCTGGCCGTGTCGCGTCCGGAAGTGATCATCAAGGAAATCGACGGCCAGAAGATGGAGCCGATCGAGCAGCTGGTCGTCGACATCGAAGAGCAGCACCAGGGCGGCGTGATGGAGCGCCTGGGCATCCGCAAGGGTGACCTGAAGAACATGGTGTCGGACGGCAAGGGCCGCGTGCGCCTGGAATACCTGATCCCGGCGCGTGGCCTGATCGGCTTCCAGAACCAGTTCAAGACCCTGACCCAGGGTTCGGGCCTGCTGTTCCACGTGTTCGACCATTACGGCCCGTACACGCCGGTGGCAATCGCCAAGCGCCTCAACGGCGTGATGATCGCCAACGCCGGCGGCACCACCCCGGCTTACTCGCTTGGGCCGCTGCAGGATCGCGGCAAGCTGTTCGCCGCCGAGGGTGACTCGGTGTACGAAGGCCAGCTGATCGGCATCCATGCCAAGGACAACGACCTCACCGTCAATGCCATCAAGCCGAAGCCGCTGACCAACATGCGCGCCTCCGGCAAGGACGATGCGATCCAGCTCACCCCGGCGACCAAGTTCTCGCTGGAGCAGGCGCTGGACTTCATCGACGACGACGAGCTGGTCGAAGTCACCCCGAAGGAAATCCGCATGCGCAAGAAACACCTCACCGAGAACGATCGCAAGAAGGCCTCGCGCGGCGTGGCCTGATCCCTCCCGGATCGGGTATCGACGAAAGGCCACCGCAAGGTGGCCTTTTTTTCGTGCATACCGCTGACAAGGCGTTGACACAACTCCCGCGCATAGTCACCATGCGCGCGCCCCGCTCCCGGGGCTACCCAGAGATCACTCCATACCCATGGACAGCGACCCTTCCAGTCGCGTCCGCCTGGCCTGTGCGCGGGCCGGCGGCGCGTCAACCAACGATCACGGCGCGGCCGTGAGCGGCCACTAGGTTCGCCTGGCCCGCTCGTTCCGCGCCTTTGCACGGAATGAGCAATGAAGTACGCACGTTTTCTCCTGGTCGCAGCGCTGCTGGCCACCCCCATGTTTGCGCGTGCCGACGAGGCACCGCTGTTCGTGCCGCAGTGGCTCGGCGCGCAGTACACCTTCATCGACCAGCACCAGTATTCGCTGCACTCGCCCTACGCCGGCGCGCTCAGCCTGCGCCCTGACGGCGACACCGAGCGCTCGCACACCTTCGGCGCCTATTTCGGCGTCGCCCTGCCGGCGCACTTCCAGTTCTATTTCGACGTGGAGATGTTCAAGGGCGAAGGCGTCTCCGGCGCCACCGGCCTTGGCGGCCTCACCAATGGCGACGTGATCCGCTCGGGCAGCGCAGGCCTGCCCAAGAAGCCTTACGTGGCCCGACGCTATCTGCGCTGGTCGCTGCCGCTGGGCGATGAGGCCAGCGACATCGAGCGCGCGCAGGACCAGTTGCCCGGCAGCCAGGCGGCGCGACGCATCGAGGTGAAGATCGGCAAGATGGCCGTGAGCGACGACTTCGACAAGAACCGCTACGCCGGCGGCACGCGCTCGCAGTTCATGGACTGGTCGCTGTTCAACAACACCGCGTGGGACTTCGCCGCCGATACGCGTGGCTATACCGATGGCGTGATGATCGCCCTGGTCAACCCGACCTGGACGCTGCGCTACGGCATCTACCGCATGCCGTATGAAGCAAACGGCCAGAAGCTGGTCAGTTCGCTGGGAGATTCGAACGGCCAGCAGCTCGAGCTGACCCTGCAGCCGCACGCCGATGGCGCGGTCCTGCGCCTGCTCGCCTTCCGCAACACGGCGCGCATGGGCATCTACCGTGACGCCATCGCCGTGGCGCTGGCCACGGGACAGGTGCCGGACATCCATGCGGACGACGCCCCCGATCGCCACAAGTACGGCTTTGCCGTGAACGGCGAGCTGCCGCTGGCCGACCACGGCGACACCGGCCTGTTCATGCGCGCGGGCTGGAACGATGGCCGCACCGAGTCGTTCGTGTTCACCGAAGTGGACCGCTCGCTGAGCGGTGGCTTCCAGCTCTCCGGCGCGCACTGGGGCCGCGATGCGGACCACGTCGCCGTGGCGCTGGCGATCGATGCCCTGTCCTCCGCGCACCGCGATTATCTCGCGCTCGGCGGCAACGGCTTCGTGCTTGGCGATGGCGCGCTGCATTACGGCCGCGAGCAGATCGTCGAGGCGTATTACAGCTTTGCGCCGGTCGCGCACCTCACCATCAGCCCGGACGTCCAGTACATCCGCAACCCGGGCTACAACCACGATCGCGGGCCGGCGCGATTCGCCGGCGTGCGCGCACACGTGGAGTTCTGACCGGCTCAGCCCGCCATCTGCGCGCGTTCCAGCGCGGCGATGCGCCGGTCCAGGCGCGGGCCGAGATAGCAGTGCGATCCGCACGGCAACAGGCCCGCTTCGCCAAAGGCGCGCAGGTACCAGGACGGCGCGCGCGAATGGAAGCCGTGCAGGTCGCCATCGACGCCGTCGCGGCTGGTGAACACTTCGAGGAAGGCCACGCCCTCCAGCATCTCACTGATGCCTGACAGGCCCGCGCGGATCTCGGCGGGCTTGAGGTAATGCAACACGTCGGTGCACACGATCAGGTCGAAGCGATGGTCGAAGCGCAGGTGCTCGAGCTGGCCGAAACGCGCCAGCCCGATGTTGCGGCTGCGTCCGTAGCGCGCGACGGCATATTCGCTCGCATCCAGCCCCTGGTAATGGAGGCCCGGCCGCAATGCACGCAGCGGCGCCCGCCACACGCCTTCGCCGCAGCCCACGTCCAGCACGCTGCGCACGGGACGCCCGAGGTAGTACTCCGCCTGCGACACCGCCATCGCCACCTTGCGCTTGAGTTCCGCCGGCGAACCCACCGCGTGGTCGGGGTGGCGATACCACTTGTCGAAATAGGCGCGATCGTAGATTTTCTGCACAAGGACTCTCCGGCAAACACGTCATATTAAGGCCTGTCGGCCTGCTTCCGATGGCCTGCCGCAGGAATCACCTGCCGTGAACATGGCTCGCGAGAGCATGGTGGCGGAGGAGCTGGGAGTACATCGGCATGCCCACGATCCGCATTCGCATGACCGGCAGCCGCGACGACGCGGACACCTTGCTGTCGACCCTGCACGGCATCGACGGCATCGAGCACATCGAGGAAATCGATGACCAGACGGCCATCATGCGGGACGACTCCAGCTCCAGCGACCTGATCGACGACAACGGCGGCGAACTGTTCCTCATCGAGGTTCTGGCCGCCGACAGCCTGCACGCGGACGCCGTGCGCGCCGTCACCGAGGTCGAGGCCTCGCTGTTGGGCGCCGTGGTGGAGTTCGTCGACGAGTTCTAGGGCCATCCGGCCGCCTGCGGGACCCGCCGGGCGCGGTGCCGCCGCCCGGCCGGGGCAGCGGAAGCCCGCCTCTCCTGAATGCTTCCCCTGGACGCCCCCCGCCCGGCGACCCGGTTCCGGTAAGCCGAACGACAACTGCTGCGTTGACACTCCCCGGCAGCCGTCGCTGTTCGCCTTCGCCATCCGGAGTCCCGACGCATGCACCCAAGCCCCAAGGCCGTCCAACGCCGCGTTCGCCCCCTGCTGGCCATGCTCGGCCTGCTGCTCGTGCTCGGGTCCGCCGGAGCCAGCGCGGAAGGCCCGCGCCCGCTGAGCCAGGACGACATCGACTGGCTAAGGCGCGACGGCTTCGAACTTGACAGCGCCACCGTCGCGCGTTACCGCGAGCTGGGTCGATCGCGCTTCCTCGATGAGCAGCTCAGCGACCGCAACGGCGACCCGCTGCCGCCGGCCATCTTCGACCTGATCCACAGTTACGAGGTGGCGCGCACGCCTACCGAATCCCTGCTCGGCGAGCTGCGCGACGGGCAGCAGAAGATCAAGGACATGCCCGACGGCGACCCCAGGACCGCCGCGAAAAAGGCCGAGCAGCAACATGGCAACGAGCTGTTGCAACAGGCGCAGCAGATCGAATTGCTGCACGCGGTCTACGGGCAGAACCAGCTGAAGGAACAGATGGTGTGGTTCTGGCTGAACCACTTCAGCATCTACGGCGCCAAGGGACGCGTGCGCTGGGTGGCCGCCGACTATGCGCAGAACGCCATCCGGCCGCACGCCCTGGGCAAGTTCCGCGACCTCGTGATGGCCACGCTGCAGAGCCCGGCCATGATGGAGTTCCTCGACAACGCACAGAACGCCCGGGACCACGTCAACGAAAACTACGCACGCGAGCTGATGGAACTGCACACGCTGGGCGTGGGTTCCGGTTACACGCAACAGGACGTGCAGCAACTGGCGCTGATCCTCACCGGCTCGGGCGTTGCGCCCTTGCGCGACCGCCCTGCCCTGCGCACCCACCCTCGGTTTGCCGCCAGCTTCGTGCGCAAGGGCATGTTCGAGTTCAACCCGATGCGGCACGACTACAGCGACAAGCTGCTGCTTGGGCACCGGATCAAGGGCAGCGGCTTCGACGAAGTGGCCCAGGCGGTCGAGCTGATTACCCGCCAGCCAGCCTGCGCGCAATTCGTCTCCAGGAAGCTGGCCGAGTACTTCGTGGCCGACGAACCGCCGCCGGAACTGGTCGCGAAGATGGCCAGGACGTTCGCGCAGACGGACGGCGATATCGCCCAGGTATTGCGCACCATGCTCGAATCGAAGGAACTGCCCGCCAGCTACGGCAAAAAGTTCAAGGACCCGATGCAGTTCGTGGTGTCCTCGGTGCGCATGGCCTACGACGGCAAGCCCATCGCCAACGCCAAACCACTGCTCAACTGGCTCAACCAGCTGGGCGAGCCGGTATTCGGGCGACTGACGCCGGACGGCTGGCCGCTCGATGCCAGCGGCTGGTCCAGCTCGGGGCAGATGGCCAGGCGCTTCGAGATCGCCGGCGCCATCGGCACCGGCAACAACCGCCTGCTGACTCCCGAGGGCATGCTGAAGGTCGGCGGCGATTTCCCCATGCTGGCCACGCGGCTCTACTACGACACCTTCGAGCCGCGCCTGAGCACGCCGACGCGCGATGCGCTGGCCAAGGCCACCACGCAGCAGGAATGGAACACCTTCCTGCTCTCCTCGCCCGACTTCAATTACCGCTGAATCCATCGGAGCATCCGGCATGAACCGACGCGATTTCCTGCTTGCCGCCGCCACCGCCGCCGTCGCCGCGCCGGCGCTGTCGTTCTCGGGCCGGCTGTTTGCCGCACCCGCGGACACGCCGCGCTTCCTGCTGGTGTTCCTGCGCGGCGGCTACGATTGCAACAACCTGCTGGTGCCCTTCGGCAGCGACTTCTACTACGAGTCGCGGCCCACGCTGTCGATCGCCAGGCCCGATCCGTACAACAGCAACAGCGCGATCGGCCTCGACAACCAGTGGGGCCTCAATCCGGTGCTGCGCGATTCCCTCTACCCGCTGTGGCAGAAACGCCAGCTGGCCTTTGTGCCGTTCGCCGGCACCGACGACCTGTCGCGCAGCCATTTCGAAACACAGGACAACATCGAATCGGGCGAACCCAGCAGCCAGCGCAGCGACTTCCGCTCCGGCTTCATGGCGCGCCTGTCAGGCCTCATGACCAGCGTGCCGTCCATTGCCTTCACCGATGCCCTGCCCCTCGCCTTCCAGGGCGGCAAGCGCGACATTCCCAATATTTCCTTGCGCGGCAATATCCGGCCGGTGTTCGACGGTCGGCAGGCGGGCATCCTCGCCAGCATGTATCGCGATACCTCGATCGCCTCGGCGGCCGCCGATGGCCTCGAACTGCGGCAGCATGTGTCCACGGAGCTGCAGGACGAAATGAGCAAGGCCAACCGCGGCGCACCCAATGCCAAGAACTTCGCCGACGAAGCCCGGCGCATGGCCACCATGATGCGCGAACAGTACCGGCTCGGTTTCGTGGACGTGGGCGGCTGGGACACCCACGTCAACCAGGGCAGCACGACCGGGCCGCTGGCCGGCAACCTGACCAACCTCGGCAAGGGACTGGCCGCCTACGCCGATGCGCTGGGCGACGAATGGAACAACACGACGGTGGTGGTGATGTCCGAGTTCGGACGCACCTTCCGCGAAAACGGCAACAAGGGGACCGACCACGGCCACGGCACGGTGCACTGGGTGCTGGGCGGCAAGGTCAATGGCGGGCGCATGGCCGGCCCGCAGGTTGCGGTCAACGCCCAAAGCCTGCTGCAGAATCGCGACTACCCGGTGCTCACCAACTACCGCGACATGCTGGGCGGCCTGCTTGGCCGCCTGTGGGGCCTGTCGGGCAGCCAGCTGCAGACCGTGTTTCCCGGCGCCAAACCGGTGGACCTGCAGCTGGTGTGACCGGGTGCGGGGGCGACCACGCGCCGCCCGCACCGTTGCCCTTACACCTGCGGCTGCGCCGAGCGCACCAGCAGGCCCTTGGCGATGGTGCCGTGCATCGTGCCCAGGCCGCGCACCACGTGCAGCGTGGCGAACAGCAGCAGCACGCCCAGCAGGCAAAGCACGGCCACGCCCCACCAGCTGGTCTGCGGGCACAGCCATTCCGGAATCCCGCAGGTCCACAGGATCACGTCGGCGTCGCTGAGGATCTTCAACACCGGCGAACCGATGAAGGACAGCGAAATGCTCACCATCGTCACGGTGATGACGAAGTAGATAATGCCCAGCGGCAGCATCAGCATCATGTAGAGCAGCGTGGTCCAGGTCCGGCCGTCGGTGAAGATGGCTGCCACGCGCTGCCTGAAGGACAGGCCCGCCTGTGCCGGGTACGGCGGCCGACGCGGCATGCGCACGCCCAGCATGGTTTCCACGATGCGACCCTCCAGCAGCGAGAGTGCGCGCACGGTGCCGAGGAACAGCACGACGAACGGAATGCCGATGATCAGCACCGACAGGCCCATCGACAGCGAGATGCCGGTCACAGCCCAGACGAAGTAGAAGATGCCGGTGGCGAGTGCGAGCAGCATGTAGAACATGGCGCCCCAGGTGCGCGAATCGGCGGCCACGCCAAAGAAGCGGCCCAGTGCGGACGGGCGCCTTGGCACCGGCGGCGGGCGCAGCGCCCGCTGGATCTTTATTTCCTGGTCCCGATAGATGTCCGCCACTTCTTCCGGCGCACCGTAGGTGCCCACCACGTGCGCCAGCATGTCGGCCTCGCTGCGTTGTGGCTGCTCGGCCAACTCGGCGCGCAGGTGTTCCTCGGCGTCATACAGTGCATCCTGGACCAGGGCCGGGTCGGCACCACGCAAGGCTGCGCGTAGTTGCTCGAGGTACTCGGCGATCGTGCGTGGCGCATTCATTACACCCCTCCTTGCAAAACGGCATCGACGGAATCGCGCGTGGCGCTCCAGGCATCCACCCAGTCACGCAGTACGTCGCGCCCCGGCCTGGTAATGCGGTAATAGCGGCGCGGCGGACCGCTGACGGACGGCTCCACTTCGCTGGCGAGCAGCCCGGCCGCCTCAAGATTGCGCAGCACGGGATACAGCGCACTCTGCTTGCCGGCCAGCACGCCCTCTCCCACCTCTTCCAGCCGCTTGGCGATCTGGTAGCCGTACATCGGCTGCCGCGACTGCCCGAGCACGGCCAGCAGCACCAGCGACACGGTGCCTGCGGAGAGTTCCTTCTGGAATTTCTTCAGATGGCCAGCGTTGTCTTCCACATCCCACCCGCACTGCTGCTTACCATGGACTACACCATAGTGCGGAGTTAACACTAGTACATGGGCCTGAAGTCATGCCCTGGGCCACCCGTGTGCTGGGCATGACACCAATGTGTGTACCGGTTGTCCAAACATGGGTGTCGGCAGCCCCGGCCGGCCAACAGACGTGCGGCGACTGGGTACTCAGGGGACCCATTGGCGAGCAGCGGGGCGGGAGCCCAGCCTGGCTCCGCCTGCCGGAATGTCGGCCCGCCCGGAAATGACACCTGCCCCAACGCTTTTCGATGATGACCGGCTCGCCGCTCCTGGCACCAACAACGCTTAGTCGGTCGACTCAGACGAGGTTGATCGAGACGTCAATGTTGCCGCGCGTCGCCTTGGAATAGATGCAAGTCTGGTGCGTGTCGTCGACCAAAGCCTGCGCAACCTCGCGTCCGATGCCCGGCAGGCTGACGTTGAGTCGGACCTGGATAAAGTAGGCTCCGTCGGCGTTGCACAAGTCGACTTCGGCATCGACGGCCAGGTCCTCCGGCAAGGCAAGTTTCCTCTTTTTAGCCTCAAGCGCCATCGCACTGATGAAACAGCCCGACCAACCAGCAGCGAAAAGCTGTTCCGGATTAGTACCGTTACCGTGACCACCTGGTCGCGAGAGCTTGACATCTAACCGCCCATCCGAGCTGCGCGATGCACCATCCCGACCGCCCATGGTGTAGGCCTTGGCGGTATACAGCACAGCGAATTCCTTCGGATTTCTCATACACAAACCTCAGCAGAAACTTCAAAAATGGATTCACGCGCACCGCAGCCCTGAGTGGAAAGGAGGCCGCCAGACGCCGGTGGTCCTGGGGGAATGCCGAAATAGACAGTGGCGCCCACCCGCGTCCATGTGGGGCGAAAGTGGGACTAGCGAATTCCTGTGGTCCAGCAGGCACCATTCCACACCGCGGTCGAACCGTTCACCGCACGCTGTACGCGAGCACCGTGGTTCTCTGCGCCCAATCCGCATAACGTTGTTCCACCACCCTATTCTTCGGGAGGAGCATGCCGCGCAGGCGTCCGCTTGCCGCTATGCCTTCAAAATTACGTCGCCGCGATGCGGTGAGAAAAACAGCGAATCTTCGAGTGCATATGCATCGTGTTGTTCGCCGGGTCCCATCTTCAGATAGTCGCCCGCGGATAGCTCGATGTGTCCAAATCGAATGCGACCGGAGAGCACTAGAATCTGCTCAGCCCCTTCGTGGTCGTGAAGCGGAAAGGTTGCGCCGGCCTTGAATTCGAAGAAGTCAGCGCTTTCGCCACCGTCCGCGTAAACAGTGCAGCACCGAATACCGGGAAGTCCCGTTTCGACAAACTCGCGGGATGCCTTGGTGAGGTGGATCATGGGGAGTCTCCTGTGGGTGATTGAGCGCTGACTGCAGCGGCAACGAAGACGAGACTTCGCGGATCTGGCACTGCCGAATCGGTTCGACAGCGCCATCACCTTCACTTCTAGCTCGATTTGCCGCGTACCAGGGCCGCGGTTACTTCCGCGATGTGACGTCCCTGGAAGTGCGCGCCATCCAGTTCGTTCTTACTTGGCTTCCGCGATCCGTCTGGACCAGTGATCGTGGCAGCGCCATAGGGCGCGCCACCGGTAACTTCATCCATGCTGACCAGGCCCGGAAATGCGTAAGGCAAACCGACCGTGATCATCCCGTGGTGCATCATTCCCGTAAGCACGGAGAATAGGGTGGTCTCTGCACCGCCGTGCTGACTAGCCGTTGACGTAAACGCGCCACCCACTTTGCCGACCAGTTTACCCTGAGCCCAAAGTCCACCGGTCTGATCAAGGAAGTTGGCCATCTGCCCGGACATCCGTCCGAAGCGAGTCGGCGTGCCTATGATGATGGCGTCGTACTCGGCAAGCTCGTCTGGTGCGGCGATTTCCGCCGGCTGATCGAGCTTCGCACCAATCTGCCTGGCCACGTCATCGGACATTGATTCCGGAACTCGCTTGATTGTCACTTTGGCACCCGCAGAGCGGGCGCCATTCGCCACGGCGTCGGCCATCGCTTCAATGTGCCCATGGGTTGAATAGTAGAGAACTAGAATCTTTGTCACGGAATGTGTCTTCCTGCGCGGATGAGGAGTGGATGGATCCGGTTGCCCATTCGGGGAGCCGAGCTTGAGCAGCCAATGAAGTAGCCTTCGTTTCATGCCTTTTCTCGTTGCACCATCTGCGTTGCCGATGTTTCAACCCGTCCGGTGCTGTCAATTTCACTACGCGACCAACCAGACTCATGCGGCCAGGAACTTGTCGCTCATACAAGCAAGCCATTTTCCAAAGACCGGCGACGCGCAGCCGATGACAGTCATGTAGCCGTCTTGACGATCAAACCTTTGACCGAGGAGGACAGCTACTGGCCACCGCCACGCTCTGGTTACATCAAGCCTGAAATTTATTCCTGAGCAACATGCCGATAAATGGGACCCGATGTATTTCAGTTGATACATGGCGTAATGAATTAGGCACCGTCAATGCCGCGGCATGCTTCTCGAAAGCCCTGAGCCGCGCTTTCGGAACAAAGAGCCTGCGCAGGCGCAGCCTTGAACTTCCTCTTGCGCCATCCGCAATGCCTTCGCTCCACTCCGACGTATTGGCGATCCAAGTCAGAGCATCCGCCTTCGCCTCACATGATGGGCATCCATTCTTGTGAAAGTACTCATCTCATATCGATGAGTCCTCCCGGCCACCCACGATCCCCGGCGTCCGGACGCTGCCGTGAATGACTCGACCGGCCTATCCACGATGGCCATCGGTTCGCAATTGGCCACATAGCGATATGACGGCAACGAGTTGTCATCCCAGGGGATGGGCCAGGCCCAACGTTCGGCGCCCTACTGCGTGACGCCAGGTCCCTCACGAACGGCAATGCGGAAGGTCAACGATTAGCCCGGCTGTCGCCTGCGGCTTCTCTTCCGTGTTCCAATGCCCGCCGTTCGGAATGATCACGTCTACATAGTTATCGGCTGCGAAACGCATGACAGCGGCGATCATCGGGCCGAATGTGGCTTCGCCACCGATCGCCGATACCGGCATCAGCAGCCGGCCACAAGCGACACGCAGAAGATGCTAAGAACAAGCTGACGTTTCGCGCTGTGGGGGGAGCGCTTCAACTGACTTCAAGTGATCCCGCCCTGCTTGTTTCGCTCTTTCAATCCTGGCCGTCATGAAAAATCTGGTGTTTTTCCCCTGATGCTGTTCCACGCCGTCGAAATCGCGCCGAGGGTCATTCACGGGGCCTGAGTTCGCGTATCCCCTTCCCCAGCCGCCGACGCAGCAGCGTACGCAGGGTTACCCCGTCGCCGTAACCCACTTGCTCGGCAATCTGCTCGACACTGAACTTGCTGGTCATCAGCAAATGGACAGCACGCTCAATCCGCAGATCCTGGATAAATTCGACAGGCGTCTTGCCTAGCACATCACCGAGACGCCGCGACAACGTGCGCTTGCTTGTCCCAAGCGCTTCGGCAACCGAATCCAGGGTGATCGTTTCGTGCAGGCGTTCGCGCACCAGGCGATCGAAACGCTCGACTAGCGGATCGGAGTGCGCGAGGTGATCAGATATGACGTAGCCCGATTGGGACAGCCGGGCGTCAAATACAAGATATTTCGCGACCAGTCCCGCTAGCTCCGGGCTATTTCCACGAATCAGCCATAGCACAAGATCGAGATGACTGAGCGCAGCCCCTGCCGTCACCATGGCGCCACTGGGAACGACGATGCGATGCGCATTCAGTTGTACATCGGGATAGCGCTGCCGGAAGAGCGGGGACAACCACCACGTGGTGGTCGCCTCACTACCCGCGAGCAAACCACTCTCGGCCAACACGAACGTCCCGGTACAAGCTGCAGCCAGTCGTGCACCGGTGCCATGCCACGTACGCAAGGCGCCCAGAGCATCAATCACGTCTGCTCGCCCTAGCGCTGGAAGCAGCGTCTCGGCGGTCATGTCTGCGAGCGCTGGCACGATGACGCAATCGGGGTTGGTCGTATCCGCGATCATTCTTACCGGCACCTGCAACCCAAGCGCGGTATGTACGGGTGACCGGACGCCAACGAGCGTAACTTCAAAACCCGGAGTTGAAATGCCGGTCCACTGCGCGAGACGATTGGCCATCGCCAGAGCGTCGAGCACCGTTGCAAGACCGGTGTCGAACACGCCCTCAAGTACAAGCACCGAGATCTTCATGGCTCGATCGATATCAAAGGTGTCAATCGCAGCAGTATCGGCGTGAGCTTCTTCGTTTGTAAAGTGATACCCACGGTGCAGTCCTCACCGGCTTTGACTCAAATATTCCTTGGAAATTGCTGCACGAACGTACGGCCGCCGTGTAGCACCCCAAGCTTATGCCGGACAAGCCAACTCACAAGTAGCCACTTCGATGCCCGAGTCATATTCAGACGGCGCCATCGGCGACGGTGGTTACACATTCCAATCACTCTGGAGATTCAGATGCACGCACTGCGAAATACGATTGCCGCTGCTGTCACGCTTGCCATGGGTGTGACGATGGCCAACGCCGAGTCGGCGGCGCCGGTAAAAAACATTGTCATTGTTCATGGCGCCCTGGCGGATGGTTCGGGCTGGCGGGCTGTGTACGACATCCTGACCAAAGACGGCTTCCACGTGACGATCGTGCAGGAACCGCTCACGAGTCTTGCCGATGATGTGGCGGCGACCACGCGCATCGTCGACCAGCAGGATGGGCCCGTGGTGCTTGTCGGTCATAGCTACGGCGGCTCCGTCATTACCGAGGCGGGCGTCGATTCGAAGGTCAGTTCGCTTGTCTATGTGGCCGCACTTCAACCCGATGCAGGTGAAGCCAGCGGGCAATTGCTGCAGAAGTTTGCGGCACCTAACGGTGCAATGCGGTCGACGTCAGACAAATACTTCTTCATCCCCGCTGAAAAATTCCGCCAAACATATGCTGCGGACGTTCCGGAGGCAGAGGCTCAGTTCCTTTCAAATTCGGAGCAGCAACTCGCTCAGAAAGCGTTGGGAGCACCGATTTCAGCGGCGGCATGGCGAACCAAGCCAAGCTTCGCGATCCTTACCACCCAGGATCACGTGGTCAGCCCCGAATTACAGCGGTGGATGTATCAGCGTTCGGGCTCCAAGATCACCGAAGTTGGCGCAAGTCACGCTGTCTTTATCTCTCAGCCGGCCAAGGTGGCACATGTCATCGAGGCTGCCGCAAAGCAGGCTGGTTGACTGACGAATTCCGCAATGGGGCGCGCCTGCATTGAATCGGTGGTACGTCGCCTAGAAAGGCGCGCCCCTTGTGGAATACCACAACATGTCGTTTGGTGATCAGCAGTAGGCGACGCACCGAGGCCAGGATAGCAAGGACAGCCCGACTGCGAACGGCACACTGGACGCGCGCCGAGAGCGGTCAAGGCCTATGGGAAGAAAACCTGCATTGAAAGGGCCAAGAACTATCGGCCGCGACCAGGCACATGGCGCTGGCAGGGGTCAAAAATCGCGATGCGTACAAATTCTTATTTTACGCCCGCAACAGGCTCGCCCTTAAACTCTCCAAACGGTCTATTTCGAGCCAGGGCAGTAGCGCATACGCTGCGACTGATGTGGGTGCTTCACCTCCATGGCTAGACGGTCTGGCACTCGCCCAAGTGACGCAGCGGCAGAACGCTCGTCCACAACAGCCGAGGGTCGACCATGAAGAACAACAGCAAACTCTTGATTGCCATCGTCGCCGCAACCCTTGTATCGCTTGGAGGCGCGGCCTTGGCCCTTTCCGGGCAAGACAAGTACGAACTGAAAGTGCCAAACGGACTCGCCTTCTCCGAGTTCAGGGGATATGAGGGCTGGCAACTTATCTCTGTCAGTGAGAACGGAGGAGTTTACGCCGCGATACTAGGCAACCCGACGATCATTGACGCCTTTCGGTCCGGCATTCCAGGCAACGGCAAGCCATTTCCGGATGGATCGAGAATGGCAAAGATTCACTGGATACCGAAGAAGCTTGAGACCTTCCCGGCTGCGACCGTGCCCGCCACACAGCATGACGTGGATTTCATGGTCAAGGACAGCAAGCGGTTCGCTGATAGCGGCGGATGGGGATACGCCGTATTCGAATACGACGCCGCATCCGATAAATTCGCACCCGGTACCGAGGCTAGCAAACCGCCCCAAGCCCATGATGCCAAGTGTGGATTTGCCTGTCACACGATCGTCAAGGACAGAGATTACGTCTTCACCGATTACCGGCATCGGTAGCGTTCGCGCTAGCTTCCGGAAACGTGCGCCAACGCCACCGGTGATGGCCTCTGCTCCGGAAGCCCGGCCAGCTTGGTCACCGTCATTCCAAGGTGGTGTCGGTCGCGGACACCGCCCCATGAAATGCGTACTGCCTGTCGAGTCCGGGCTGTTTGGAGAGTGGGCGCTGCGGCGCTAAGCGATCGCCCGGACGCAGGCGGCCATCCGCGATGGCACGCTGCAGGAATCACAGCACACCAAGAAGCGAGGGCCGGGGCCGCTCAGCGCTTCGCGCCAGTCTGGTGTGCCTGCTGGCTCTTGTATGGACCTTGTCCGAGGCATTTTGACGCCGGTGTATGGCTCTTGTCGGCAACTAGAATGTGCCCGCCCCATCCAAGCAATCCATGCACCGCGCCCCATGCCATCCCCACACGGACCCAGCGCCATCCTCCCCTTGCGGCCTAGATCGGCCATTCAGTCGAGTCGTTGGGGACGCGCGATCGCGTACGCACCGTGCGTCGGTTCGACCAGCTCCCACACACCAGAAATCTCCTACTTCTAGCATCCCTGTGTCGCGCGGGGACCACCTTGACTTCATGTGCGTATGAAAAAGTTCAAACCGATCAAATTCACCGGAACGACGCTCGCGGTGATCCTGTTGTCACTTCTCTGCATCGCCATCTACGGCGCCATGGGGTTCGGATTGGCATCTCAAATTGGCAAACCTCCTGGGGTCGCACAGGGCGTAACTGCGGATGATTGACGACCCGGGCAATCTCAAAGCAGTTCGACTCTGAGTCACTGGTCGGTCGAGGGAAGCCGTGCTCCATCCTGCCCGCGATGACACGGGATGATCGTCGCGCTCCGATTTGCCACGGGGAGCTCAGCATCGAGATCCTCACGAAGTCCATCGACTACACTCTCCTCAAGAGCAGCTGCGGCTGAATTCGCAGATCCGCAGCTGCGAACCCACCCTGCCTACGACAGGCTCAGCTTCGTAGAGCCCTTCGAACCATTGGCCCGCTGGCGAGTTGCAGGGTGTCATGCAGCGGGATAATCAAACCACATGGAAAGAGCCTCGACCTTGGATCTGTCATAGGGCGGGAAGAGGTGATCGATGGCCACGCCATCAGGCGCGATCAGCATCGACTTTGCGTGCGTCAGCGCTTTAAAGCCATATCGGCCGTAATAGTGACCCATGCCCGCCGGCCCGACGCCGCCAAACGGCATGCTTTCGATGAAAAGGTGAATGTTCACCTGGTTCACCGCGCCGCCCCCGTACGAGAGGTTACCGATGAACCGATCAATATGGTCCTGTTGCGCGCTGAAGATGAAGGCCGCCAAAGGTGCTGGCTTGTCGGCGATCCTCGCCAGGGCTTCGTCGAGATTCGTGTAGGTGAGGATCGGCAGGATGGGACCAAAGATTTCGTCATCCATGATCTCATCATCCCAAGTGATGGGGTACAAGATTGTCGGCGCGACATAGCGAGCCTCGGGATCGGCATCGCCGCCGGCCACCACTTTAGATTGATCGATGAGTGCGTGGAGTCGTTGCGCCTCCCGGGTGCCGACGATGCGGGAATAGTCCGGATTGTTCTTGGGGTCCTTCCCGAACATCTCCACGAGGGCGCGCTTAGCTTCGGCCACGAACTCTTTCGCCACCGACTCATGGACATAGGCGTATCCCGGTGACGTGCACCATTGGCCGCCCCACGCCATGGCTCCCCAGACGATCTTTCTTGCGGCGTCGGCGATATTGCCTGTTCCGTCCACGATCGCAGGGTTCTGTCCACCCAGCTCGAGCAGTACCGGCGTCAGATGCTCTGCCGCTGCCTTTGCGACGATCTTGCCTACCTTGGTGCTGCCAGTGAAGAAGATGAAGTCGAATGGCAATTGGAGGAGGCTGGTATTGGCCTCGCGGCCACCGGCAATCACTGCGACAGACTGTTCTTCGAAATAGCGAGGGATTAGCCGGAGCAGGACCTCCGACGTGCGTATGAGGGCGTTGCTCAGTTTCAGGATGCAGGTGTTGCCAGCGGTGAGTGCAGCGATGGCAGGCCGAAGTAGCAGTGTCAGCGGACCGTTGAACGGGCCGATGATGAGGGCGACGCCGTAGGGGTCGCGATATATCACTGCGCGATGCCCGGTCGCAGCCAGTGGTTTCGGAACTGGCGCCTCGACCGGCTTCATCCACTCGTCGAGCTGGCTGCGCTGGATGGCGACTTCACCTATCGCGCTCTGTGTCTCGAGGACGTATTCCTGGGGGGCTGTCTTGAAATCAGACTTCACCGCATCCTGCAGTTCGGCCTCATTCTCCCCGACCATCCGCTCCATGCGCGCGAGCTGGTCAAGCCGCCATTCGCGGGTACGAGTTACCCCAGTCCGGAAAAGCGCTTTTTGGGCCCTGAAAATGGGTTCATATGGATTGGAAGAGAGGGTACTAGTCATGTCCATGCTCCCATCGTGAGGACTATGCGAAAGCGCGCGTCCCCTTTCATCATGCGGTCATAGGCCTCCTGAGCGCGTTCGAGCGGCATGGTCTCGATCATGGGCGCCACGGGAGTGAGGGCGCTGAATTTCAACGTTGCATCGGCGGTCGATGGCAGTCCCGTCAGTGAGCCGCTTACCGTCACGCCCCTGAAGATCAGGTCCGTCGCGGATACCTCGATGTTGTCGTCTCCGACTCCCAAGGCGATGACAGTGCCGCCACGCTTCATTCCGCCAAGGGCCGGTGCTACCGCGCTGGAAATCGACGCCGTGTTGACGATGAGTGTCGCGCCACCAAGTTTCTTCAGGGCCTCGCCCGGATCGGCTGCCTTGCTGTCGATGTAGTGATGGGCGCCGAGCTTCTTGGCGAGGTCGGCCTTGTCGACACCTCGAGCGATCGCCGCCACCTCAAAACCCATGTGGCGCGCATATTGGATGGCGAGATGACCCAGGCCGCCGATGCCTATGATCGCAACCAGATCACCTGCCTTGGCCGCCGCATTGCGCAATGCTCCGAAAGTAGTCACCCCCGCGCACAGCAGGGGAGCGGCCGCCACCGAATCGAGCTCGTCGGGCACGATCACCAGGCCGCTCGCCTTGGCGATCATCACTTCGGCATACCCGCCATCGTGCTGGATGCCCGTATTTTCCTGGTTCTGGCAATGAACGAGGTCGCCGTCGCGGCAAGCCGCGCAATATCCACAAGAGCCGGCCAGGAAGCCAACCCCGACTCGCTGATCTACCGTCCAACCGTGGACCCCTTCACCTAGCGCGTCGATCCGGCCGATCACTTCATGGCCGGGTACACGCGGCCAGGAGATCGGAAATATGCCGGCGACCGTTGCGGCGTCGCTATGACAGACGCCACAAGCCTCGACACGGATGCGGACATGGCCTGGCGGCGGCTCACGCAGCGGCTTTGTCGTGAGTTCGAGCTGTCCAGGCGCGACCGCTTGGACTGCACGGTAGGTGGTAGTGCCATTGCTCATTTTCGGATTCCTCTACTTCTTTCGCACTCGGCCTGATTCATTCGGAGGGCCGGGTCATTGATGATGGAGGGGGGGACTTATGGAAAACGAAAGTTGGCAAGGTCTACGCTAACTGTCATGAGGTCCCGCATCGGCTTGCCATCCGAGTCAGTGGCGTACACCCGGCGCTCGGTCGGAAACTTGATGCCATCGACCGTGACATATTTCCCGACGTAATGAGCCGCGGCCGAGTCGGCGGCAATCTCGACCGCATAGTCGTGTCGCCGCAGCAGACCATCATCACCGGCATAGATGGTCTGGACTTTCGAGTGGGTGGCTATCGCCTCGGAGAATGTCAGCCGAAGCGGACGCCATGCTTCTCCATTCTCCAGCCAGATCGGCAACTCCTCGACCTCCACACCCTCATGGAGCGCCAGGAACGGCAGGTTGAGATAGGTCCACATCGCGTAACCAGCGAAGTACGCCAGCTGGGGCTCGGTCCAGAGCGTGTCGAGCGCGTGCCCGGCGAAGGACCTCCGGGGTGCGGCCAACTCTTCAACGACCTTCCCTTGCGCATCCTCAATGGCGACGCGGTCGGGGCTGAACCTTGTGCGCCGATTGTCGGTACCGAAGGGCTGATGGGACGCCCATTCCTCGCCAAGCCCAACCGTCACATTGGTCCGCTCGAGTTTGCCAGCCTGTCCTTTCAGGCCCCAGAGCACCCCACCGACCACCAGGTCGACGCTTAGCGCCTTGTGCTTGTTCCAACTATCAAGGCCACCATGGGCTTCGATCACACGACGAAGGGTACCTAGCATAGGTATCTCCTGAGATGAGAGGAAAGGAGTTATGGGCGAAAACGGACGTCTGCGGACCAATTCGCGTGGCAGGATTTGCATGTCAAAACGTTGGTCCGTTTGTCGACAGCGCGCGGCACAGCGTTCGTCGCGGAAGAAATGTTTCACCAATCGCGACGTGGTCGCAATGACGAAACACCGATAAAAACTGCCACAACACGGGATGCCAGGCGACCCGCTGACTGGTCAGCAACAGAAGCCGCAGGTCGATGCAGCCACCAATGACCACCACAGAGGGAACACTTCTCTTTGAGTACGGCGCACTGATTGCATCTTGTCTCGTCACTTGCGTGGTCGGCCCATGGCCAATACCACCATGCGCAAAAGCCAATCGTTTCCGGACGAGGCGGCCACGCTTTCAGCCCGCCACCGTTTGGCAGTATTCGCGGCCTCTTTGTCAGATATCGCTCGCGACTCCACCCTAGTCTGGAGACACAGGGCATCACTACTTGTCTTAAGGAGTGAATGATGACCAGCCAGACTTCCAATGTTCATCGTCGACACACCGGTGGCCGCATGCGTGGCGCCGTACGCCACAAGCTCAACGGGCGACCGATTCGGTGAATAGCGATGACCGCGCGAGGCACGATCTTCGGCATCAATAGCTATCTGGCGGGCCTATCGGCTCTCTTCATCGCCTTCTGCTTTCAGCTTCCGAACCCGTGGTGGTCGCTGTTGACTGTTTTTTTTACAAGCCAGCCGGGTCACGAGGGTGGCGTGTGGGCGAAGGCAATCTTCCGCCTGGCTGGCACGGTTTTGGGGTTGGCGGTGGCGCTGGTTGTGCTGCCAAATCTTGTAAATGAACCGGAGGTCCTCATCGCCTGCCTGGCACTTTGGCTAGGCGTATGCCTCTCGGTCTCCCTGCTCGATCGCACGCCCCGCAGCTATATAGCGATGCTCGCGGGTTACACGACTATCCTCATTAGCTTTCCGATCATCGATACGCCGGGGAATATCTTCGACACGGCCATTGCTCGCACCGAGGAAATCCTGGTAGGCGTGATCTGCGCCGCGACAGCTCATGGCGCACTCTTCCCTCGACGGTCGCATGATGTCATCGACGGCAGAATAAGCGCTTGTTTGACTGATGCGTCGTCCTGGAGCCTGAATGCGCTCCGCGGTGGCCCTGGGTCCAAGCTCAAGCGCTCCCACTACGCTGCTGCGGTAGCGGATCTAGCCATCGTATCAAGCACGTTTGGCTACGAAGCACCCTATGGCCGTAATCAAGTGCGTGTCGTCCAGTCTCTCGCAGAGCGGCTCGCGTCGCTGCTTCCTCTTCTTGACGGGATAGAGGACCGTACTCTGCTCCTTACAACACGGGCAACGCTTGATCGCGATCTCCAGGGCCTACTTGCAGGCCTGGAGCGATGCATAGCATCCGGTGAGATTGGTGATAGCGGATGGGAAAGCTTCCGCCAGACTTGCACAACGCTAATTGAAGAAGAGTCGAATGCGGAGTGGAGTCACCTGGCTCGATGCGGCCTACTCGCGCGCCTAAGAGAGCTGGCTCAAGCATGGTACGACTGCCTTGTGCTGGTCGACGCGTTTCGTCAACCGGAGCGGCCTCCTGGCCGAACCGTTAAGCGATTGATGAAGGAGGCGAAAGCATTTCAGCTGCACTTCGATCCACTGTTCGCCTTGTGGTCCGGCGCCACCGCAGCCCTGGCCGTGCTGATTAGCGGCTATCTGGCGATCGCTACCCAATGGAACTCCGGAACGATTGCCATCGGCATCACTGCCGTAGTGAGTTGCCTGTATGCCACATTCGATGATCCCACGCCGCTACTGAGAAAGTCGCTGTTATTGACCTTTGCAGCCATCCCCATAGGCTTCGTCTATGTCTTCGGGATCTTGCCCGCCATCGACGGATTTGTGGAACTCGCATGCGTGCTTTTCCCCCTGCTCTTCATCTGTGGATACTGGATCAGCGCCCCACAGTCGATGGTCACCGGGCTCATCATGCTCATCAACACCACCTCCATCATGAGCCTGCAGGCGTACTACACAGGAAACTTTGAATCGTTCTGGAACCAGTCGATCGCCTCGATCATCGGCATCACTGTCTCTCTCGCAACGATTCAGTCGGTCCGTATCGTCGCGACCTCTACAGCGGTCGACCGGATCGTTCGGCGTGGCTGGCGAGAGCTTGCCGACATGGCCGCGGGAGGGAGCATCAGATATCGCCATTTTGCCATGCGCATGCTGGATCGCGTCGGATTGCTGGCAACTAGGGCATCCCCGCAGTCCTCGGCCGCGCTGAACGGACTGAGGGATCTGCGTTTGGGTGTAAATCTTGGCGAGCTGGCAGTCGCCTCCCGTGAGTTTGCGAGCGCGGATAGGGCCAGGCTTTCAGAGTTTCGAACGAGGCTCGCGCGGTTCGTGAGGCGAAGAATCCGAGGTCATGTGGAGCATCCTAAAACCCTTCTGCTTGAACGCGATCTCGATGACCTTCGCCTTGTAGTGGTGTCGATGAAGGATGCGACAAATCGGGTACGTGCCATTACGGCACTCACTGGCATCAGGAATGGATTGGCCTTGATGGAGCAATCGATCAGGGATGCCGCATGATGCCCGAACTCAACATCGAAGGCGTATTCATCCATGGCGCGATCGAGTGTGCCGTTTTCGCTGGCATGAGCCTGATCGTTGTGCGCAAGGTCTTCGGCTGGATCGGCGTCTACGGTGCTTTCCTTAACCCTGGTTTGATGGACATCTGCTTCTTTCTGCTTCTGTGGGGTGGCTGGACGTGCCTGCTGTCGCGCTGACGAATATTGCAGGGAGTTTCGTGCCCTATGACTTTCTATAAGCAGGTCGTTCGGCGGCTATTTACGCTGCTAGTCATTGCGGCGGCGGCCACGGTTAGTTTTCACCTCTGGCGATACTACACGCGCACCCCTTGGACCCGGGATGCTCGCGTCCGCGCCGATGTGGCAACCATAGCCCCGGATGTATCGGGTTTGGTGGATACCGTTAATGTGCACGATAACCAATTCGTGTCCAAGGGCGACGTACTTTTCACCATCGATCGTCGCCGCTTCGAGATAGCCCGGTCACGTGCGATTGCCGCGATCCAGCAAATTGATGCCGAGATCCTGCTCGCGCGTCGGGAGAACGGACGAAACCAACGACTGGGCAACCTGGTGTCGGACGAAGCCAGAGAGGAGAGTCAAACAAAGCTGGACCAGGAGATGGCGGCCCGCAGTCAGGCGCAGGCCGTACTCGACGAAGCCGAACTCAACCTGGATCGAAGCGTGGTGACGACACCGATCAGCGGCATCGTTACGAACATCGAGCTACAGCCTGGTGACTACGCGACAACCGGTCGCCCAGAGTTCGCGGTGCTGGCGACAGACTCCCTGCGCGTCGAGGGCTACTTCGAGGAAACGAAGCTCCGAGGCATCCATCCGGGCGACCAGGCACGCATTTCGCTGATGGGGGATGACCGCGTTATTTCCGGCCATGTCGAAAGTATCGCGATCGGCGTGGAAGATCGTGATCGCGCCAGTAGCGCGCGATTTCTCGCCAACATAAATCCGACCTTCAATTGGGTCCGACTGGCCCAACGCATCCCAGTGCGCATCAAGTTGGACCAGCTCCCCCGCGACACGGCTCTGATCTCGGGTCGAACAGCCACTGTGGAAGTACTTCCAGACAAGGCGGATTCCCGCCCATGAGGCGCGCCCCCATCATTGCCATCGTTTTGGGTATCGCGACCAGCGGCTGTACCCTCACGCCCGACTACACGCGTCCAGTGAACGCCTTGGCCAATAGTTCGCTCGCTAACGGCCCGTTGGATTCCGATGTACCCCATAGCTCAGAGGAGGCCATCAGTGGCTCGTGGTGGAGGATCTACAACGACCCTCTGCTGAATAATCTGGTGGATGAATCACTGCGTTCCAATACCGATATGCGCGTCGCGCTGGCGAACCTGCGAGGTGCATCAGGCGGTCTCGACGTGGCTTCAGACGCGCAACTCCCCCAAGTCGAAGTTGGGGCAAGCACGAATTACGCGCGCGATTCTGCCGAAGAAGTACTTCGCCCTGGCCCTTTGCCCAACGAAAGGGTCTACGCCGTGCTGGGGGCGGTCTCTTATGAAGTTGACTTGTTTGGGCGAGTGAAGCGGTCCATCGAGTCCGCCGATGCAACCGTAGAAGCAGCCAAGGCCTCCTTGGCCGCTACGCACATTGCCGTGGCGGCGGAAACGGTCGCTGCCTACCTGTCTGTATGCTCAGCCGGGAGGGAGGCCACCGTCACTCAGCGCGCGATCGCCATCCAGGTGGAGGAAACGCAACTCACGAGGAAATTGTTTGCCGGCGGACGAACAGGATCGTTGGATGTGACTCGGTCATTTACGCAAGAACAGTCGCTGCGAGCCTCCCTGCCCCCTCTGGAGGCCGCAAAACGCACCTCCTTGAATCGCTTGGCGGTCTTGACGGGCCAACCAGTCGGGAACCTGCCACCCGCGGTCGTGGCGTGCAACGACGAGCCCAAGCTGGACCGCGTCATACCCGTGGGTGATGGGCAGTCGCTTATCAAACGCCGGCCCGATATCGCCTTGGCGGAGCATCAGTTGCACCGAGCCACCGCGCAATATGGTGTAGCCAAGGCGGACCTCTATCCTTCGATCTCGTTCGGCGCCTCAGGCGGGTCAGTGGGCTTGCTAGGCCACTTCAATGACGACGACACCTATAAGTTCTCGATTGGCCCGCTCATTTCTTGGCACTTCCCCAATCGGCGCCGCGCTCTTGGCCAGCTAACCGAGGCGCAGGCGCAGATTGATGCTGCCTTCGCCCGCTTTGACGCTCAGGTGTTGGTGGCGCTCGACGAAGTGCAGAGCGCGCTGGCGGTGTATGGGCATGACCTGGATAGAATGTCTGATCTTCAAATGGCTCGCAGCTCGGCGGCCAAAGCTTCGAGCGACGCACGCACACTCTATGCGTTCGGGCGAGGGAATTACCTTTCTGTGCTTGATGCGGACAGGCAACTTACGTCCCTGGAACAGCTGATCGCCGCGCAACAGACCAAGATCTCAGGAGACCAAGTGCAGATGTTTCTGGCACTCGGTGGCGGATGGCAGGAATAGCTCCCCCCAGGAAGTGCAGCCCCGACACCATGTCAGGCATGCCCTTGCCGAACGGCGCCGTACCTAATATTAGCAACGCTCCGCCCATCTTCTACAACTCCAACGCAAGGTTTGGACGCTCGGGTCGACGTATCCGTGCGCGCTCAGCTCGCTTGCCAGGCTTACCGTCTCCGCACGTGGGGCGATGGTATTCGTGTGGAATCCGATCTATCGCACAAACTGGAACGCAGGGTGACCAGGCTTGCACCGTTCAAAAATTGCTGCGACGAGGGTGCTATTCGTTGCGCATCGGATCTCTCCAAGTTGGATCAGTGGAGAACATGATGGGGTTGGAGCAAAATATCCAACATGACAAAAACCCAGGAAAATCTGCCGACTGCCACTGGCCCGGCCGATTCGCCGAGGGTGGTCGTTTTCCTCGCGTACCCGGAGATGGGACTATTGGATGTCGCCGGGCCGCAGACTGTGTTTACGTCAGCTAGCCAGTTCCTTCATGAGTGCGGATCGCCCGGGTACGTGAGCCTGACCGTCAGCCTGGACGGCGGCATGGTGATGACGAGAGAGTCCACGGGGATCAATACTCGCCCCGCCCGTGAGGTAGATGACCTTCACATCGACACGATCTTTGTGCCAGGTGCGCGGAACATGCTGCCCGCGCTGGAAGACGAGGCATTGGTGTCATGGCTGCGCATCGCGGGTCGCCGCGCACGGCGTGTCGCGTCGGTGTGTACCGGCGCGTTCCTTCTTGCCGAAGCGGATCTGCTCTGCGGACGTCGAGCGACAACACACTGGAAGTTTGGCGATAGCCTGTCCCATCGTTACCCTGATGTCGCAGTCGAGACCAATGCGATCTATGTACATGATGGGCCTGTCTGGAGTTCGGCCGGGGTGAGTGCTGGTATCGATCTCTCGCTCGCCCTAGTGCAGGAGGACCATGGCCACGCACTTACGATGCGAGTCGCGCATCATCTAGTGCTCTACATGCATCGCCCTGGGGGGCAGGCGCAGTTCAGTGAGCTACTCAGGACGCAAACCAGCGATGCGGGCGTCTTCGCACCACTGCATGCCTGGATCGAAAAACATCTTGGGGATTATCGTCTTAACGTGGACATCCTCGCCGAGCACGCGCATATGAGTCCCCGCAATTTCGCCCGAAGCTACAAGGAAAAGACGGGGCAAACACCGGCGCGAGCTTTGGAACTGTTTCGACTGGAGGCCGCTCGGCGCCTGTTGGAGCAAACGCAGACGAGTACTGCCGAAATAGCGCGCAAGTGCGGCTTCGGCGCCGAAGATCGTATGCGCGTTGCGTTCAAGCGTCACTTGAAAGTGTCACCGAGCGATTATCGCAAGCACTTCTTTTCTCGTTGACAAAATCACCTGCGATAGCGCGCGCTAAACACCCATCGCGAAGTACATCCTGGCCGATCAGGAGCGCGGCTGCGTCTACTTGTGGCCAAAGCCAGACTTCTCACGTGGTGCTTCCAGCACGCACTTTGGCTTCCAGACCTGCACGTCCATTGGTGTCCTGCCCAGTGGGCGTGACACCAATGGACGTGCCGGGCAGGCCTTCTGCGGCGCCCACTGGATAGCCGCGATAACCCGCTCAAGCCCCGCGGCGGCCAGCAGGTGATGCATTTCCCCGTAGAGAAAGATCACCCCGTTCGCGCACGCCTGTCGCTTGGGGGTTTGTTTTGCCCCCTGCCGTTTGGCGGGCCAGCCTTGCCTCGCCTGGCACCACCGGAAGCGGGTGATGTGACCGACAGCAGACCCTGCGGAAACGCATCGATCGACGCCAGCGGCTTGTAGGCGAGAGCATCGGCAGTCTTGCCTGCAACACCCAAGGCTCGAAGCGTGACCGCAGCCGTCATCTCGGCGAAGTCCTGCTCGCATCCCGGCTTCAACATGCAGTGGATCGCACCAATGACAGCCCCCGACACCATATTGAGTGCAAGCGGCAACGGTATCGTCCGGAAGCGACCCCGCTTCATCGCTTCCTCCACGTCGCGGCGCACGAAGTCGAGCAACAGGTTTGGTCCCTGCGTGTCCGGCCACCCCAGGCGCACCAGGAAGGCAGCGGCTGCGGGGTGGTGTAGCGCCAGGCGGCAGACCAGGCGGATACCGCACGACACGCGCTCCGCCGGATCATCGCGCTGCCGCACCACCGGATCTGCGAGGAACACCAGATCCTTGGCCACCTCGAGGGCCAACTCCTGCACCAATGCTTCGGGTGATGGGAAGTATTTGTAGAAGGTGCCGCGCGAGACGCCTGCAGCGGCAATGACGTCATCGATAGAGGTCGACGACGGTCCTTTCTCGGCAACCAGCTGGAGCGTACTGCTCAACAGCAGCGATCGCATGCGCTTACGCCGCTGGGCGGCTACGCGAGGTCGATGGTCTTGGCTTTCCATGGGATCCGATTGTGCCTTGAATTGCGCCGGCGGGCTCAGCGCGACACGCAACAGCCGATGGCTTGATGCGCGGCCTGCCAGTTTGCGCTGAGCATGCTCGGCTGGCTGCCCCATTGGATTGAACATCTCCAGCCCCAGACCCAGCCCCAGCCATTGCTGCGCTGCAGCTCGCCTCGTGCTCTGACCCTCTACTAATGTTGACACATTCGTCATCGTGACAATATCGTCACTATGACTGTGTTGTGATTCAGGGGGAGAACGAGATGAAGACCAGGTTTCAACAAATGTTTCGGGTCGCGTGCGCTGCGGGCCTGTTTGCGTCCTGCGAGCAGGCTGCGGCAGTGAACGGCGCCCAGCCGGGCGGACACGGGGCCGCCAATGCCGCGATGGGCGGCGCGGCGATCGCGTTGCCGCTGGACGCCGAAGCCGCCGCCAATAATCCGGCCGGCCTCGCCTTTGTGCCCACTTCCACGGCCATCGGCCTGCAGGTGTTCCACGGAAATTCGTCTTCGCAGTACGTGATCCCTGGCAACGAGTTACACAACACCACCACCACGGCCGGTCCCGAGGGTGGCGTGAACTGGCATGCGTCCCGGGACTGGACGCTGGGCATGAGCATCGACTTCGGCGGCGCGGGGGCGGATTACCAGCAGCCCGCGCTGCCGGTGCCAGGCGCATCGAACGCGAAGGAATCACTCGCGCTGGTCGAATTCATCCCGACGGTCGCCTGGCGGCCGCGCGAAAACCTTGCGTTCGGCCTGGCGCTCAACCTTGCGCACGAGTGGTTCGAGACGCAGGGCGTCATCGTTCCGGCGCCGGTGCCTGGCGGCCTGATGCCACTACCGGACCATGGCCGACAACAGGCCAACGGGGTTGGCGTGCGCACAGGATTGCTGTGGAAGCCCGTGTCCGAGTTGTCGCTCGGTCTCAACCTCAAGTCCCGCACGCACATGAGCCGCCTCGCTGGCTACGAGCAGGATGTACTGGCATACAGCGACGGCCATCTCGACGTGCCCAGCGAATATGGCGTCGGCGTGGCCTGGCAGGCAATGCCTACGCTCACCTTTGCGGCGGACTGGCTGCAGGTCAACTGGGGCGAGATCAAGGCCATGAAGGACCCCAACGGGTTTCGTTGGCGCAATCAGCCAATCGAACGACTGGGCGTCGCCTGGGCGCTCGACGGCGCCTGGACGCTCAGGGCGGGCTACAGCCACAGCCGGCGCCAGATCAGCAGCGACCGCACCGTGCAGAACCTGTTGGTCCCGTCGATCCACGACCAAGCCTTTACTGCCGGGTTGAGCCGACATCTCGACCGGACCAGCTTGCTCAACCTCGGCTACGAGTTCAATCCCAGGACCACGCTTGAGGGCAGCGGCGCGAGTACAGGCACTTCTCTAACCAGCAAGGTGCAAATGCTGATGCTGAGTTACCAGCACGGCTTCTGAGGTTCACACGATGGCAAAAACTAACGCAGTGTTGCGACAGCCCGAGTCCTGCCGCGAGAGTCGGCTACCGCACGGGGTACAGCCCCTGCTGCGACCGCGCGCCGCCGGGCGCGCCATTGAGCTCGCGTTCCTGCGCTGGGAAAAACAGCAGCTCGCGCCGACCGAGCGCTTCTGGCGCGACTTCGGTTTCCACATCATCAGCTCCACTCCGCAACGCCTCGTTGCGCGGGGGGCCGGCACGGCTCCGTGCATCGCAGTGGCGGAGCAGGGTCCGGCAAACCGCTTCATCGGGCCGGCGTTCCGCATGTCCGACGATACCGATCTGGCGGCGTACGTCGAAGACTTCGGCGCCACCTTGCTTCCGTCCGAGGCGATCCCGGGCGGGGGTCGGGGCGTCACGCTTCGCGACCCCAGCGGCCGCAGCATCTGGCTGCTACAGGGCCAGGCGCGTGTCGAGCCGCTGCCATTGCGAGCGTCAACGGCGGGAACGGTCAACACCGTCCGACACACGCCGCGCATCAATCGCACGGTGCGGACTCCCATCGAGCCGGCCCAGGTGGCCAAGCTCGGGCACATGGTGCTGCAGACACTGGATTTCGCGGGAATGGCCGAGTGGTATTTGCGGGTACTCGGCCTGATCCCGACCGACGTGCAGTACCTGCCGGACGGCAGCCCGAACCTGGCCTTCTGCCGCCTCGACCTGGGCGCCGAGCCAGCCGATCACCATACGCTGGTCCTGGTGGGCGGCCTGGAGGAGAAGTACGAACACAGTGCCTACGAGGTGATCGACCTCGACGCCCTCGGCCAGGGCCAGCAAGTGCTGCGCGCGGCCGGTCACTCGCACTTGTGGGGCATCGGCCGGCACCTGCTGGGCAGCCAGCTGTTCGATTACTGGCGCGACCCTGATGGCTTCGAGCACGAGCACTACACGGATGGCGACGTTTTCACTGCCGACCACGAGACCGAGTACTCGCCCCTCACGTTTGGTGGCATCTGGGCCTGGGGCGCCGACGCCCCGAACTCGATGAAGCCGCGCAAGGATCTGCGCACCCTGCTACGCGTGCTGCGGCTGCTACGCCGCCGCGCTCTCACTCCCGAGCGTCTGAAGCTTCTTGGCTCGGCACTCGACGCACCTGCCCGTCCCTGGCTCTGAGACCCCGTTCTTATGCCCCGCACTATTGTCCGCTTCTTCGAATACGAGACGTCCCTCACGCCCCAATGGGGCGTGCAGTTTGGCTCCCGCATCGCCCCCCTGTCCCTGCAGGCGAACACCACCGGTGAACTGCTTGCACACCACTGGGACACGCTCTGGAGCATCGACGATGCTGATGCAACGCTGCCGATCGCGGTCGTGCGGTTGCTCGCGCCAGTCACCGCGAACCAGCAGTTCATCTGCCAGGGCGTGAACTACCGCAGTCATGTCGTCGAGTCGGGGCTGCGCGTCGAGGACTTTCCATTCAACACGCTTTTTACCAAGGCATCGTCCTGCATCACCGCGGCCGATGCGCCGGTGGTGCGCCCGCCGCATGTGCAGCTGCTCGACTACGAGATCGAACTCGGCCTGGTATTGCGACGCGATCTGCCGCCAGACACCGTGGTGCAGCCGGACGAGCTGGAGCATTGGGTCGCCGGCGTGACCATCGTCAACGACCTGTCGGCCCGCGACATACAGCTGCCGCAGGGCCAGTTCTACAAGGGCAAGAGCTATCGCGGCTTCGGCCCCGTGGGGCCGGGACTGGTGCTGCTCAGCGCAGACGAATGGAAACGCTGGCCGGAGTTGCACATGCGACTGGGGGTGAATGGCCAGCAGCGCCAGGATGCCTATTGCGCGGACATGATTCACGGGCCGGCAGCCACTCTCACTGAACTCAGCGGCTTGCAGGACCTGCACGCCGGCGACCTGATCGCTACAGGGACACCCGCCGGTTGCGCCGCCCGCGCGCCAGGCAAGGCCGCCATGTTCGTGATGCGCCACTTCATGAGTGATGCCACCAAGTGGCAACTGTTCAAGCGCAAGAGCGCGGGCAACCCGGCTTACCTTCAGCCGGGCGACTTCATCCATGCCTCCATCCGCACGGACGACGGCGTGATCGACCTCGGCGTGCAGACCACCGCCATCGTCGCGCCCTGACACCGGAATTCCCCATCATGCCCACCGACCCGATGGCCGATACACCCCAGGCCCAGAACGCTATCGCCACGCTCGCCGACATCGAGCGCTTCGAACGCACCCCCTGGCGGGCACGCGTACCCGCCACCACGACCTATGACCTGCTGCGCGAGGCCTGCGAGCACCATGCCGGGCGAGTGGCCCTGCGTCTGTTGCTCGCTGGCAGTGCAGAAGCGCCTACGCGCGACCTGACCTACCGGGCGCTGCTCCAGGGCGTGCACCAGGCGGCGAACGCGCTGCATGCGTGCGTCACATCCCCGATGGCGGCCGTGACGCTACTGCTGCCAAACCTCATCGAGAGCCACCTGGCGCTCTGGGGGGCCCAGGCGGCCGCCATCGCCAGCCCGATCAACCCGATGCTCGATGCGACTTACATCGCGCGCATCTGCGAGGAGACGAAGGCCGAAGTGCTCGTTGCCCTGGGCCCGGCGCCCGGTTCCGATATCTGGGACAAGGCGGTGCAGGTCGCCGAGCGCGTGGAGACGGTGCACACCGTGCTGCAGGTGGACCTTGGCGTGGCTCTGGGGCAGTCGGTGGCAAGCGCTCCACGCGGCCGCATGCCCGCGCGCGGCGGCGTGCGCGTTCTCGATTTCCATTCGGTGCTCGCCACGGCCGTCGCGGACTGGCTGACCTTCGATCATGCATTCGACGAAGACGCCGCTTGCGCCTACTTCCATACCGGCGGCACGACCGGCTATCCCAAGGTGGCCGTGCACAGTCACCTCAATGAGGCCTTCATGGCCTGCACCATGCAGTGGATCGACGACCGTGAGGACGTGGTGCTCTCCGGGCTGCCGCTGTTCCACGTGAACGGTGCACTGGTCACCGGGCTGGGCGCCTTCCATCGCGGCGCGCAGGTGGTGCTGCTCACTCCTGGCGGCTACCGCGCTCCGGGCGTGCTGGACGAGTTCTGGAAGATCGCACGCCGCTTCGGCGCCACTACTTTCTCGGCCGTACCCACCGTACTGTCCAGCCTGCTGGAAAAGCCTTGGCCTGAAGGTGGCGTGCCAACGCTGCGTCACGTGCTATGCGGCGCCGCGGCGCTGCCGCGCCAGGTGGCGCTGGACTTCGAGCGCATCACCGGCGCGCGCCTGCACGAGGGTTATGGCCTCACCGAGGGCAGCTGCGTTTCCACCGTCAACCCGCCCCAGGGCCAGCGCAAGCTCGGTACCGTGGGCCGACGCCTGCCCTATCAGGAAATCCGACTGTTCGCGCTGGGTGCCGATGGCAAGCCCGGCACGGAGCTGGCGGAGCCCGGAAGTCCAGGCGTGATCGGTCTGCGCGGTCCCAATCTGTTCCCGGGCTATCTTCGCGAGAGCGACAACCAGGGCATCTGGATCAAGGGCGGTTGGTTCAACACCGGCGACCTCGGCCGCTGGGATGACGATGGCTACCTGGTCCTGTGCGGCCGCGCGAAGGATCTGATCATCCGCGGCGGTCACAACATCGACCCGCTGTTGATCGAGGACGCGCTGACCGCGCATCCCGCCGTGGCGCTGGCGGCGGCTATCGGGCAGCCGGATCAGCACGCCGGTGAATTGCCGGTGGCCTATGTGATGCTGCGCGCCGATTCGCAAGTGAGCGTGGCGGAGCTTTTGGGCCATGCCCGGGCTCGCATTCCGGAGCGTGCGGCGGTACCCGTGCGCATCGAGGTACTGCCAGCCCTTCCGCTCACCACCGTGGGCAAGGTGTCCAAGCCACAACTGCGCATGATGGCGGTTGCCCGGGTATTGCGTGAGGCGCTCGACGCTGAGGGACTGGATGAGGTTCAGGCCAACTGCCTGCTTGCTGGCGGCGGGGGAACCAGCGTGGATCTGACCGGACCGGAGGCACTGCGGTCGGCAGCATGCGCGCTGGCCGGCCGCTATCCAGTGTCGGCGCAGTGGCGGAGGAAGACGGCATGAACACCCGGTCCACACTTTCAGACACCCGTCCTGACGTCGACGTCCTGCTGGTAGGGCTCGGGCCGGTCGGCGCCGCACTGGCCAACCTGCTCGGCCGCTACGGCGTGCGGGTGCTGGCGATCGACCGCGCCACCGAGGTGTTCGACAAGCCGCGCGCCATCGCGCTCGACAACGAGGCGTTGCGCATCCTGCAGCTGGTCGGCCTGGGCGAAGACGACTTCGCGACGGTGGCGGTCCCCCAGGTGAAATACCGCTCGCCCCTGTTCGGTTGCTTTGCGCGCATCAACACCGCCAGCATTATCGATGGCCATCCGATGCTGGTGACCTTTCACCAACCGGAGCTGGAAGCCGCACTGCGCCGCAAGCTCGCCGCGCATCCCTGCGTCGAGGTTCGGCTCGGCGTAGTGCTCGAGGGCCTGGTCGACGAAGGTGGTTGCGTGCAAGCCACCCTCAGGGATAGTAGTGGCACGCGGCGCCAGGTCCGGGCCACGTACCTGGTCGGCGCGGACGGTGCCAGCTCGCTGGTGCGTCATGCGCTGGGCCTGGACTTCGAGGGGCGCACCTTCGCCCAGGACTGGTTGATCGTCGACGCGCTGGACGTGCCCAGTCCGATTGACCATGTCGAGTTCATCTGCGACCCGCGCCGACCCACGCCGCGCATGTGTGCACCAGGTGGCCGGCAGCGCTGGGAGTTCATGCTCCATCCGGGCGAGCAGGCCAGCGAGATGGAACGGCCGGAGCGTGTACGTGCATTGCTCGCACCGTGGTGCAAGGCGGACGAGATTCGCATCGAGCGCACCGCGGTCTATCGCTTCCACGCCCGCGAGGCACGGCGCTTCTCCAAGGGCCGCTGCTTCCTCGCAGGAGACGCGGCGCACGTTACCCCGCCCTTCGCCGGCCAGGGCCTCGTCGCCGGATTGCGCGATGCGGCGAACCTGGCATGGAAACTCGCGGGTGTGACGCGCGGTGAGGTCGATGCGCGGGTACTGGAAAGCTACGACCTGGAGCGCCGCCCGCATGCGCGCAAGATCATCAACCTTGCTCGTTTCCTCGGCATGCTGGTCATGCCACGCAACCGGCTTGTAGCCTTCGCCGTCCACGGGCTGATCCGCGCGCTGCGGTTCCTGCCCGCCGGTCGTGCCGCCTTCGACGACATGAAGATCAAGCCGCCGCAGCTCTTCGACGAAGGGCTCTTCTGGCGCGACCGCCACGCGCGCAAGCTCCTGGCCGGATCGATGCTACCGCAAGGCTGGGTGCGCTTCGGCAAAGGGACAGCGCCTCAGCTCAGCGACGATGTCCTCGGGTTGCAATGGTCTCTCATCGGCTTCGGCGTGGACCCGGCTCGACATCTGGCTCCCGTGCTGCTCAGCCGCTGGAGTCGTCTCGGCGGCCGCGTGTGGCAGTGGTGCCACCGCGGCCAGGCGCAGCATCTGGCACCGGCCGATCGGCGCCTGGAGGCTCTGGACGAAAGCGTGCTGCCGCGGCTCGTACCGGTGGGCTGGGTGGCCATCGTCCGTCCCGATCGCTGCGTCATGGCCGAGGGGCCGGTGGCGGCGGTCGAGTCGCTATTGAGACAGGCCTTGCAGATGCTGGAGCCGGCGGACCTGCAGGAGTTGATTCTTCCGGTTCCCGGAAATTGCAAAACCTCCTTACACAACGGCGACGATTTGCTGACCACACGATAATCAGGCCCGCCTATGCTTGCGTCCGGTTTGCTTCGACAAGGCTTTGAGCTACATGCAACAAGAACTGCAGAGGGGCGATTCTCCGAGCCCAGGTACCACGAAGGTCGACCAGCTCGGCGGCCGCTTGCGGGTAGATGACTACTCCGATGAAGACCTGCTTCTGCTCGATCGGTTCAGACGCTCGCATGCGTTCGCTTACGAACACACCGTGAGAGCGATTCGGGAAGACTTGCGCCTGGCACCGACCGGACGCCCGGCCAAATCGACAAACGCGATTCGCGACAAACTCCACCGGTCATCCATTCGACTGAGCCAAATGCAGGACATCGCCGGATGCAGGCTGATCGTGGAAGATCGCCGCCGGCAAGACGCGATCGTGGCGGACCTGATGAGACTGTTTCCCGGAAGCACGGTGGTCGATCGGCGCGACAAACCGAGCCACGGTTACCGTGCTGTACACGTAATCGTTTGCATCGACGACAAGGCCGTGGAAGTGCAAGTCAGGACCGAGCCGCAGCATGTCTGGGCCGAGTATGCGGAAAAGCTCGCCGATACGATCGACCCGGCACTGAAGTACGGCGGAGGTCCGGAGGGCCCGAGAGCCATCCTCCGCGCACTTTCGAACGTCGCCCATTTCGTCGAGCAGATCGAGCTTGATGGCACTGGGCAGCATCAACTGTTTGCAGTCGCCATAGCGGAAGTCGCAAGCAAGCTTGCGGACTTGCATCGAGAATAAAATGCTGTTCCTGATCGAATATGACCGGTTACGTGGCGAGATCGTCAGCATGACCACTTACGCCAATGAGCAGCACGACCATGCGCATGATGCGCGACTGCAATTGGAGCTGCGCTTGCGTCGTGAAGTGGCCAAGCGGGAGGTCGTCATTATGGAGGCCGCCAATGAGGATGCTCTGCGCAAGACGCATGCTCGCTACTTCAAGTCGGCCCAGGCGCTGGTTCCCTCGACGCCCGGGATCGCCCCCGGAACCCACGGCAAGGTAGCGTCGCCTTCTGCCGAGCCTTTTGAGGCTGGGTGACACGCAGCCAGCCGGGCGAGGGTGCCTTTCCCGACTTCCCTCAATGAGATGCCCGTCTTCGCCCCGCAGCCTACGAAAGCGGGGGCGGAGATTGGTGGCGTTTGCCACTCCGTCATGGGAACCGTCATCAGCCTCACCTCATGTTGTCGGCGCGGACGCGAACGGATTCGATCTCCGAATGCCGGCAGGACCAGGAAGCCTCGCGCGTCACTGTTTGGCAACGGCCACGCTGATCAGATGTCGCAGCGCAAAGCTATAATTGTTACCAGAGCGTAGGAGATAAGCGTGACGCGTCCACACACTTATCCGAACCCGACCCGGATCCGGTTCGCCGAGTTCGAGCTCGACGAAGCCAATGCCAGCCTGTCGCGCAATGGCGAGTCGGTAGCGCTGGCGCCCACGCCCTTCACACTGTTGTGTGCACTCGCAAGTCAGCCGGGGGCGCTGCTGACGAAGGATGCCCTGCTTGATACGGTGTGGGGGCACCGCTTCGTCAGCGACTCGGTACTGAAGACGGCCATCAGCGACCTGCGCACGGCGCTGGGTGACAGTGCTCAGCAACCCCGCTACATCGAAACCGTGCCGCGACGCGGCTATCGCTTCATTGCCACGCTGCATCCCGCGACGGCGACGTTGCCCGCACCCGTCATGATATCGGCGGCGGGCGCGCGACCGTCGGCACCGTTCATCGGTCGCGCCGGCGCACTGGCAAGGTTGCAACGGGCGTGGGCGCTGGCGGGCGACGGCCGGCGCGCCCTGGTCTGGATCGCCGGCGAACCCGGAATCGGCAAGACGACGCTGATCGAGCAGTTCGTGGCCAGCGTTGACGGCGTGGCCTGCGCGCGTGGCCATTGCGTAGAGCATTACGGCACGGGCGAGCCGTACCTGCCGGTACTGGAGGCCCTGGCCGATCTGTGCCGCGGTGACGCCGCGCTGCCGTCGCTGCTGCGCGCCGTGGCACCGACCTGGCTGCTGCAGCTGCCATGGCTGAGCACCTCGGAGGAACGCGACGCGTTGCGGCGCGAACTCGTTGGCGTCGGCCCGGACCGCATGCTGCGGGAGATGGGCGAGCTGCTGGATCGCTATACGGAACAGCGGCCGCTGCTGCTGGTCACGGAAGACCTGCACTGGAGCGATCGGGCGACCATCCAGCTCATCGACTACATCGCCCGGCGACGCGGCCATGCGCGGCTGATGTGGCTGGCCAGCTTCCGCGTGACCGAGGTGGTGGCGCTCGATCACCCGCTCAATTCGTTACGGCACGAACTGCGCCTGCACCGCCTGTGCGAGGAAGTGGTGCTCGACCCCTTCTCGGAGACCGAGGTCGCCGATTATGTTGCGCAGCGTTCGGGCTTGCTCGCGCGCGACGAAGCCTTCGTGCGCGCCCTGCACGAGCGCACCGACGGCGTGCCCCTGTTCGTGTCCTCGGTCATCAGCGAAGTGATGGACCGCACCAGCGACGAGGCCACGATCGAGGCGCGGTTGACCGAAGTGGCGGTCCCCGAGAACCTGGCTGCCATCATCGACCACTACATTGCCAGGCTCGGGCAGGAGCAGCGCGCCCTGCTCTCGGCGGCAGCCGTATGCGGCGTCGAGTTCCGCATCGAGACTGTTTCGCTGACCCTTGAGCGCGACATGACTTCGGTGGCCCACGCTTGCGAGGAGCTGGTGCGCGAACAGATGTGGCTCAAGCAGTCGCTTACTGTAGGCAGTGACGAGGCGGCCGATCTGCCCTACGCGTTCCGGCATGCCCTCTTCCGCCAGGTGCTGTACGAGCGTACGCCGTCCTCGGTGCGCACCCGCCTGCACCGCCAGGTCGGCGTTGCCCTCGAGCACGAACGCTCGACGGGTGTGCCGGTCGCCGCGACGGAGCTGGCAATGCACTTCGACCGCGGGCGGCAGCCGATGACCGCCCTGTCCTATTACGCCGAAGCGGCGGAAGCTGCACTCCTGCACTTCAGTCCGGCCGCCTGCATAGGGCTCACGGAGCGCGCGTTGGCCGTGTTGCAACAGGCGCCGGAGGGGCCGCAGCGGGACGCGCTCGAGATCACCCTGGAAACCCTGCAGGGCGTGGCGGCCTTCCACTCGCTTGGCGTCGGCACCAAGGCCAGGAACGCGTTCGAACGTGCGTACACGCTGCTGGCGAATGCCCCCGAGCACCCGATGCGTGGACGCCTGCTGCACGGATTCGGCTATCTGCTGAGCCTCCACGGCGACTATGCACGGGCGCTGGCGGTGGCGGAGCGTGCCGAAACACTCTCGTCCGGGGCCGACGATCCGACGCTCATGCTGGCCGCCTGCATCGTGCACAGCGAAGTGCATCATCTGCAGGGCCAGTCGCATGCGGCGCGCTCGTGGATCGAGCGTGGACTCGCCTACGCCGAGTCATTGGACTTCGCGGCGAAGGAGATCTTCGTTGCCGATCCCCAGGTCACCCTGTTGGGGACGCTGGCTATCGAGCTGGTGCGTTGCGGCCTGGTCCGGCAGGCACGCACGCAAGTGCAGAGGGCGCAGGCGCGCGCAGTCGAGCTGCGGCAGCCGATGACGCGTTTGGTAGCCAACTGGCTGGAAGCACTGCTCGAGGTTCGCCTGGGCGATGCCGGGCGCGTCGCAACGCTGGCCGACGAAATGCAGGCACTGGTCGACGAGTTCTCCCTTGGGCAGGGCCGAACGGCGTGCCAGTGGTTCCGCGGCTGGGCGGACGCCTGGCAGCGAGATCCGCGCGGAGGTTATCGCCGGATCCGGGAGGCCTACGAAGAGAACGCCCGGTCCGGAATGTGCTCTGGCGCCAGCGAGGTGCTTGGGTATGCGGCGCAAGCCCTGCTGCTGGCCGGTGACATCGATGCTGCACAGGCCGAGCTCACCGCAGCCCTGCAGGTCGCGCAGGAGCTGGCCGAGCGCGTGTACCTGCCCCAGTTGTTGTTGCTCGAGGCGGCGATTGCATGGGCACATGGCCAGGCCGATGCCGGCGCTGTTTCCGCACGGCGCGCCATCGAGGAGGCGCGCTTACAGGAGGCGTCCTGGTTTGAATTGCTTGCCCTGGTCGAGTTGTGCGAACACCACGCAGCGACGGCCGAGGAGCGCGGCGCCATGCGCACGCTGGTCGGCAGGCTGCCCGAGGCTGCCGATACGGCCCTGGTGGGCAGGGCGCGTTCGCTGATAGAAAGGGCGAAGCCCGCCTGACAGTGTCACGCGGAGCCGAGCGCTCGCCTCTTGCCCTCACGCTCGGATCGTAAGCAACCGGTCGCCATTCGGCCCGGGTTGTTTTCGGGCGCACTCGCGACCGAATCACGACGGTTCGCTGACGACCTGGACGCCGTGCCGACCTAGGCTTTAACGCAGGTCATTTCATCTACAGGTCTGCGATGGTTCTCAACCCCGAATCCAAGTACCCGAACCGCCGTGCGTACGTGCTGAAGCTGCGTGGCGACGCCACGCCCGGGGCCCTCGTCGGCCGCCTGGAAAACCTCGTCACTGGATGCCAGCGCGAATTCTCGTCCGCCGAAGACCTGCTGGAGTCGATTGTCTTCGATCTCACCTCGGCGGTCGGCGAGGGCGCAGCGGACGCCACGGACCCGTGAGGGTCACAGCGCCGACCGAACGGCGACACAACGCTTACGACTTCGCCTGGGCCGCGCCCTACGCTGGTCGCACCCTCGATTTCACACAAGTCCATCCCCATGCCGCGACTTCCATCCGACTCTTCCCCGTCCGGCCGTGCCGGACAGAAAACCTCGCACCGTGCCGGTCGGTTGGCCGGCAAGGTCGTCGCGGCAACGCTGGCCGCGTCGATCGCACTGGTTCTTTCCGGCTGCACTGCACCGGTCTATCACCCAAAGGTAGACGTGCCTTCCTCGTTCGCTGCGGCCGATGCTTCCGGCATCGAGCCCGAATCCACCTGGTGGGAGACCTTCCACGATCCGGTGTTGTCCGACCTGGTTCGCCGCGCCGCGCAGGAGAACCGCGACATCAAGATCGCCGCCGAGCGCCTGAATGCCGCGCACGCCGGACAAACGGTCAGCCGGTCTTTCCTGTACCCCAGCGTCAACGCCGTCGGCGGGGGTCTCAAGCATGAAACCGGCTACAGCGATGCCATCAAGCAGGCCCTGCCGGATGCCAAGGGCTCCGGCGCGGGGCTGGACGTCTCGTGGGAGGTCGATCTCAGCGGCCGCTTGCGTGCGGGCGCGGCGGCGTCCGATGCCGATGCCATGGCTGCTGGCGACAACGTGCGCGGCGTGCGCCTGATGGTGATGTCCGACGTCGCCAGCAACTACTTCACCCTGGTCGGCGCGCTTCGACAGCTCGATACCTTGAGGGCGATTTCGGCCGCCTATGACGGGACGCTGCGCCTGGTCGAGGCGCGTTACCGCGTGGGTCTGGCGACGCAGTTCGACGTGGAACGCGCACGCACCGACGCCGAATCGGCGCGCGCCCAGATTCCGCCACTGGAAACGGTGGCGGCGGTATCGCGGCACCGCATCGCGGTGCTGATCGGCGACCAGGCGTTCAACGCCGATCGCATCGAGCCCTGGCAGGGCGACGTGATCGTGCCGGACATACAGCCCGGACAGCCCGCCGAGCTGCTGGAGCGCCGCCCTGACGTACTCGCGCTGATGGCCCAGCTCGACGCGGCGAATGCGCGCCGCCAACAGGCCAGGGCCGAATGGTTCCCGCGGCTCTTTCTCGGCGCGTCGTTCGGTCAGCAGAATCTGACCATGAACGGCGTCGGTCTCGGCGCCGCCCGCTTCACCAACGTGGCGGGCCTGCTCGCCATGCCTATATTCAACGCGGGACGCACCCAGGCAATCAACGACATCGCCAAGGCTGGCCAGAGCGAGGCGCTGCTTCGCGCCGAAGACGGCATCGTGCGCGCGCTTGAAGACGTGGAGAACTCGCTGGTCGCGCTTTCGGCTGAAAAGCAGCGTGCAGAGTCCCTGAATACCGCCGCCACTTCTGCCGAAGCGGCGCTGAGTCGTGCGCAATCGCTCTATGACCGCGGACAGATCGACCTGCTGCCTCTGCTGGATGCGCAGCGCGCCCGCCTCGCGGTGCGCCTGAGTGCCAACAACAGTCACACCCAACTGCTGCTCGACAGCGTGCAGCTCTACAAGGCGCTGGGTGGAGGCTGGCAGGTTTTCGAACCCTCCGTCGCCGGCTCCGCCACCACCGGCGCCAACCGTCCGCCGCATTCCCGATAACCCTTCGCCCCCAGAGGGAACCACCTTGAAGAACCCACTTACCGCGGCCGGCGCGCTGGCCATCACCGTGATGCTCTCCGCCTGCAGTTCGCACAAACCGCCGGCGCAGGCGCCCCGTCCCGTTCGCACCGTCGAGCTCCGCTACGACAACGCCCGCCAGGCCCACCGTTACGTCGGCACCGTGCAGTCACGCTACGAGGTGAACCAGGCCTTCCGGGTCGCCGGCAAGGTCGCCCAGCGCAAGGTGGATGTCGGCCAGTTCGTGCACGAGGGCGACGAGCTCGCCGTGCTCGACGACAACGACTACCGGCTGGCAGAAGAGGCGGCACGACAGGCCTTGGCCGCCGCGACGACGCAGGCTCGCCTGGCTGATTCGGACCAGCAGCGCTTGACTGCGCTGAAGACGGACGGCTCGGTCAGCAGCTCGGACGATGAGCGTGCGCAAAGCAGCGCGCGGCAGGCGCGGGCAAACGCCGAGGCCGCCCGGAAGAACCTGGAGCTTGCGCAAAACCGGTCCAGGTACACCGTGTTGCGCGCGTCCCGCAGCGGCCTGGTGACCTCCGTGGCATTCGAAGTCGGGCAGGTCGTCCCCGAGGGGCAACCGGTGGTCTCGATCGCCGACCCCGAGGCGGCCGAGATCGTCGCCGATGTGCCTGAAGATCAGTTCGCGACCTTCAAGGCGGCGCATTTCAAGGCGTCGCTGGCCAGCGCACCCAATGAGATCTTCGACGTCACGCTGAGGGAACTGGCGCCGCAGGCGGCAGCGCAGACGCGCACGTACCGTGCCCGACTGAAGCCGCTTGAAGCCCGGGGCCTGCCACTGGGCGCAACCGCCACGCTGCTGGCCGATCGCGTGATGTCGGGGACGCTCACGGCGACCATCCCTGCGACGGCGCTCACGCAGGACGGCGGCAAGCCTGCGGTGTGGGTGGTCAAGCCCAACGGCAAGCAGCCGTTGGGCACCGTTGCGCTCGTGCGCGTGACCGTGCAGGGCTATCAAAACGACGACGTGCTGGTTTCCGGACCGCCGGCCGGCGACCTGGTCGTTACCGCGGGAGTGCAGAAGATGGCGCCCGGCTTGCAGGTCGCACTGTCCGCCGCTCCTGCAGCTGAACCGAACACGGTGGCTGCGCGATGAAAAACTTCAACCTCACCGACTGGGCGCTGAGTCATCGCGCAGTCGTACTCTTCCTGATCCTCGTCCTGGCAGTGGCTGGTGTCATCAGCTTCACCAGGCTGGGCCAGCTCGAGGATCCGAACTTCTCCGTGCCCTCGATGACGGCGATGGTCATGTGGCCAGGCGCCACGGCCGAGCAGATGCAAAACGAAGTGCTCAACCCGATGGAGAAGAAATTCGAGCAGCTCGACCACTTCGAAAAGGTGGTGACCTTCGCCCGCCAGGGCTATGGCGGCATGACGATCACGGTGAAAGGTGGTACCTCCAAGGCGGATCAGCGTGAGGCCTGGTATCAGGCCCGCAAGAAGCTCCAGGATATCAGCCTGGACCTGCCCAAAGGCGTCATCGGGCCGGTCGTCAACGACGAGTACGGCGACGTCTATGGCCTGATGTACGCCATCAAGGGCGACGGCATCGGCCAGGACGAGCTGTCGGACACGGCCGAGACGATCAAGCGCCAGATGCTGCAGGTGCCGATGGTCAAGAAGGTGGACGTCATCGGCAAGCAGGCCAAGCGCGTGTACATCGAGTTTTCGCACGAGCGCCTGGCCGCGCTCGGCATCACGCCGGCGGCGATTGCCGAAGCCGTGCACAGCCAGAATGAGCTTCTGCCGGCCGGCTCGATCGATACCCGCAGCGACCGTGTCGTGGTGCGGATGAGCGGTCAGTTCAATAACCTGGACGACATCCGCAACGTGCCCATCTCGGCCGGTGGCCGGCAGATCAAGCTCGGCGACATCGCGACGGTCAAGCGCGGCCTGGAGGACCCATCCACCTACACCGTCCGCTACGACGGCCACCCGGTGCTGATGCTCGGGATCTCGATGACCAGCGACGGCAATGTCGTCCAGCTCGGCAAGGCGATGGAACAGGCCGTCGACAAGATCCAGTCCGAGCTGCCGTACGGTGTAGAGCTGCAGCAAGTGGTTGACCAGCCTACCGTGGTGAAAGACGCGGTGTGGGACTTCGAACGCTCGCTGATGGAGGCACTGGCCATCGTGATCGCGGTGAGCCTGGTAAGCCTGGGCTGGCGCACGGGCCTGGTCGTTGCGGCATCGGTGCCACTGGTGCTCGGCGGCGTCGCCATCGTGATGCTGGCGATGGGCTGGAACCTCGAGCGCATCTCGCTTGGCTCGCTGATCATCGCACTGGGCCTGTTGGTCGATGATGCGATCATCGCCATCGAGATGATGGTGGTGAAGATGGAGAGCGGATGGGACCGCGTGAAGGCCGCCGGCTACTCCTACTCGACCACCGCGATGCCCCGCCTGACCGGCGCGCTGATCACCACGGCCGGCTTCCTGCCCATTGGCATGTCCAAGTCCACCTCCGGCGAATACGCGGGCGGCATCTTCTGGATCGTCGGCACCGCGGTGCTGCTGTCGTGGGTTTGTTCCGGCCTGTTCACGCCGTACCTCGCGGTCAAGTTGCTGCCCAAGGACCTGGGCCAGCACGCTCACCACAGCGACCCGTACGACAGCAGGTTCTATCGCAAGCTGCGCGGCCTGATCGATCGGGCCATCGAGCGACGCTGGGTGGTGATCGGCGCGACGGCGATCGGGCTGGCGTTGGCGCTGGTGTGCGTGAAGCTGGTGCCGCAGCAGTTCTTCCCCAACAGCGATCGACCGGAGCTGGTCATCGACCTGCGCATGAAGGAAGGCGCCTCGTTCGAGGCAACCACCGCGCAAGTGAAGAAAATGGAAGCGGTGTTGGCGAAAGACAAGGATGTCGAGTTCTATACCTCGTACATCGGTGCCGGTGCGCCCCGCTTCTATCTGGCGCTCAATCCCGAGCTACCCAACCCCGGTTATGCCCAGTTCGTGGTGATGACCAGGAACCTGGAAACGCGCGAAAAGGTGCGCTTGCGGCTCATGGCCGCGGCAGACCCGCAGTTCCCGCAAGCCTGGGTGCGGGTGACCAGGCTGGAGCTTGGCCCGCCGGTCGGCTTCCCGGTGCAGTTCCGCGTCGTCGGCCCCGATACGCAGGTCGTGCGCCGGATCGCCCGCGAAGTGGAGCACGTGGTGGCCTCCAGCCCCAAGGTGCGCGACGTCCAGTTCGACTGGAATGACCCGGTACGCGCACTGAAGGTGGACCTGGATGAGGACAAGGCACGCGCGCTCGGCCTGTCGCCGGCCGACGTATCGCTGGTCACGCAAACCGTGATGAACGGCGCGACCCTTTCGCAGCTGCGCGAACACGAGGACCTGATTGACATCGTGGCCCGTGCGGTGCCCGAGGAGCGGTTGAATCTCGACACGCTGCAGGACATCAATCTCTATACCCGCCAGGGTACCGTGCTGCCGCTGTCGCAGGTCGCAAAGGTCAGCTACAAGCTGGAGGAACCGGTGCTGTGGCGTCGCAACCGTGACATGGCGATCACCGTGCGGGCCGATGTGCTGGACGGCGAGCAGGCCGTCTCGGTGACGCAGCAGATCGTGCCAATGCTGAAGGACATCGAGGCGAAGCTTCCTTCGGGCTATCGCATCGACGTCGGTGGCGCAGTCGAAGAGAGCAACAAGGCCAACGGTGCACTGATGGCAGTGGCGCCCCTGATGGGCTTGAGCATCATGCTGCTGCTGATGCTGCAGCTGCAGAACTTCTCCCGCATGGGGATGGTGATGCTCACGGCGCCGCTCGGAATGATTGGTGTGGTGCCTGCACTGCTGGTATTCCAGGCGCCCCTCGGCTTCGTTGCTATCCTTGGCATCATCGCGCTTGGCGGCATGATCATGCGCAACTCGGTAATCCTGATCGACCAGGTGCAGACCGAGATCGCCGAGGGCCGGGATCCCTGGAACGCGGTGCTGGATGCCGCCATCCACCGAACCCGCCCGGTCGTGCTGACGGCGCTGGCCACCGTGCTCGCGATGATCCCGCTCACGCGCAGCGTGTTCTGGGGCCCGATGGCGATCGCCATCATGGGTGGCCTCACCGTGGCGACGCTGCTGACGATCTTCTTCGTCCCGGCGCTGTACGCAGCATGGTTCAAGGTTCGCCGCCAGACCGAAGACGCGCCTGCACCGCTCCCGGCCTTGGTCGCGACCACACCCTGACCCATACCGAAGGGTTCTGGTCATGAACAAACGGTCGGTCAGCCGGAAGTCTGGATGGAGATGTTTCCAACTTTGATGAGGCCGCGGAAGTTGGCTTCGGCGTTACCAACGAAGGATCGGTTAGGGCGCGCGTACGTGCGCCCTAACCGCACTTGCCACCCCGCCTTCACATCACCGCATAGCTCGTCGGAAAATTCGCGATCCCATGCAAGTATTTGAAACTGTCCTTGCCCTGCTGCTTGGCGCAGCATTGGTCTCGTCACTGGCCAGGCGCCTGCACATCCCTTACCCCACCGTCCTCGCCGTGGGAGGCGCGCTGGTAGCCCTGCTCCCCCACGGGCCAAGCCTGGACTTTCCGCCCAGTCTCATCCTGGCCATCTTTGTTGCACCGGTGCTGATGGAAGCTGCCTTCAGCACCTCCCTTCGCGATCTTTGGGAGAGCTGGGATCACGTCCTGGCGCTGGTCGTGGTTGCCGTCGCCCTGACCACCGCGGCGGTAGCCGTCGTTGCCCGGTACCTCTTGCCCGGTATGCCGTGGCCGGTAGCCATCGCGCTTGGCGCCCTGCTTGCGCCACCCGATGCGGTGGCGGCAACGGCGGTATTGCGCCAGATTTCGCTGCCGCTTCGCATTCGCACGGTTCTGGAAGGAGAAAGCCTGCTCAATGACGCATCGGCGCTGCTGATTTACAAAGTGTCGGTTTCGGCCGTCGTTGCGGGAAGCTTTGGTTTTGCGCAGGTCATGCCCACGTTTGCTCTAGTCGTGCTCGGCAGCGTCGTGATTGGGCTGGTGCTTGCATGGCCTGCCAGCTGGCTCATGGAGCGATTCGAGGATGCGCCAAGTGCGGTGATCTTCCAGTTTGGACTGACATTCGGGCTATGGCTCGCGAGCGAGCACCTTGGCCTCTCCCCCGTCGTCGTCGTGGTCGCCTTTGCACTGACCCTCGCGCGCAAGGTCACCCATGTGGGGCCCGCCCATGTGCGATTGGCGTCATTCGCCATTTGGGACTCGGCCACGGTAATCCTGAATGTGCTTGGGTTCACCCTGATTGGGCTGCAGCTACGCCCCATTCTCGAGGCGCTGTCCCGACAGCAACGTGTCCACTCGTTGGCGATGGCACTCATCCTGCTGGCCGTCGTGATCGGTGTGCGCCTTGCGTTGGTGCTGGTGCATCACGTGATCAGCCGACTGCGGAACCCCAGCGACGTACGGACGTCGAGCTACACATCGAGCGCAGGGGGCGCACTCGCGGTCGGATGGTCCGGCATGCGTGGCATCGTGACACTCGCGGCCGCCATGGCGCTGCCCACCGGCTTCCCCTATCGCGATTTCATCCAGCTGACTGCGTTCGTGGTGGTGCTGGGGACGTTGTTGATACACGGGCTCACGTTGCGTCCCCTGCTCGGCCTTGTTCGCCTGCCACCCGATGACACCGTCCAGCAAGAGCTCGCTCGGGCACGGAAAACCGCACTACGGGCTGCGCTAGCCGAACTCAGGCACCATGACACAACAGCTGCCGAACGACTCAGGCAGGAGATTACCGAGGCGCTGCGTGGTACCCAGCCTGGCCTGGGGCCGGCGGGCCAACCTGAGGCCAGGTTACGACGTCAACTGGTGACCACGGCTCGCCTGACCATCGATGACCTGCGCAACACCGGCATCATCGGCGACGATGCGTACCGCCAGGTTGAAACGGAACTCGACTGGATGGAGCTGAGCGCCAGCGCTCCGATCGACCAGGGCCCCACGCCGTCGCCTTAGGATGACTGCGCCGCCGCATTCGGGTGACGCCAGCTCACCCGTTACGCCCACACCGGCCGCAATGCCACGTCCGGCTATCAAGCCAGCGAAAAGCCGGACGCAGAATCTTTGCCCTGAGCGGCCGAGTCGCATTGAGGGCAGACTCTCCCCTACCCCCGATAACGCCCCCTAATGACATTGTCCAGGCGCATTCCTACGGGCAAGTGTCTCCCGTTAGCTTCATGAGAAAACACACACCATGCGATCACATCGGCTCGTTTATCCATCAGGCGCGAAACGTACCTCGTTGACGCGATGAGGAATGCACAAACCATGGTTCTCTACAGACGCCATAGTCTTTGTAGGCGCACGGCCAGAATCACAAACCATGGGACGCTGAGGCGCTGCGACTATGGGGTTCTGTCCACGCTGCCACGTGGGATTGTGGGCATAGCACCCAAGTATGTACCCGATCAAGCATCAGGTGCCGCCTTGGCTGCGCGCTTTTTTGGACTTCTTGATGTAGCGCCCTTAGGAGGAGAGCTGGGCCAAACCGCCATGGCGACATCGATCATGCGATCGAGCATGATCGGGTCAGCGCCGGCTTGCGGGGAGTTCAATACGGCCTGCAGCACGCCGAGATAGTGCCACGACATGGCGTCGATATCGGCATCTTCGGCCAACTCACCCGCCACCACGCCTTCGCGCAGAAGGCCTGCAAAAATCTCACGCTGACGTGTCGCGGCATGCAGCGCGGCAGCCTGCCCATCACTGGAGAGCGCCGAGATTTCGGCACAACTGCGCCCGATCAGGCAGCCACCAGGTCGGCCGGATCGGTCCGGCAAGAACGCGCGGAGAATCGCCTGCAAGCGCCCGCGCGCAGTAGCCGCCTTGGCCGAGTTCATGCGCCGCAGGACGCGCTGCGTGTACGCCGCGAGAGCCTCCTGAAACAACCCATCTTTATCGCGGAATCGCTGGTAAAGGCTGGAGCGGGATAAGCCCGTGGCCTCCGTGAGGTCGCTGATCGCGGCGGCAGAATAGCCGTGACGCCAGAAGACCTCGATGGCCGCAGCGATTACGGCAGCTTCCTCGAATTGTGGCTTGCCGCTCATGACGCCTCCCTTGACATTCTGGACCGATCGTTCCACATTATGATGGAACGATCGTTCCACGATACACGGAGAACGTCAACATGTCGAACAGGATTCCATTGATAACGCGCAGGCCGCGCATTGCCATGGCGGGTGCGACGGGGCGCGTCGGCTCGGCCCTGACCGGGCCGCGCGCCTGGACCATGCGGCAAATTGCAGAACACCTGTCGATCCTGCTCGGCCGCACGGTTACCTATGGCCATCAATCGCGGGAGCAACAGCGCGCCGCGTTGTCAGCCGACGGCCTCGCGCCGCTGGTCGCCGATTTGTTGGTCGGACTGGACCAGATGTTTCGCGAATCCGCTCTTGAAGAGACTACCTCGACCGTCGAGGCGTTGACCGGCAAGCCTCCAAGAACGCTTCAACAATGGCTGGTCGAAAATATCGAGATCTTTCGCAACGATGCCCGGCCATAAGCGGGGCTGCGCTGGAAACACGCTGGGCGACGAATTTCTGATCTTCAACCATTGGCGGGAAATACGGAGTAGACATGTCCACGATTCACCTTCATCAGAGAACCACTTTGACGCCCGAGCAATACGTTCGCGCTCTCACCGATTTCGGGCCGGGTCGATCCAGGCTTTTTGGCAATAGCGCTGATGAGTACCTCAAGGTGCATCACCGCGGTCACACGGAAGCGGACGTGACGGAGGGTTCGAGCGGAATCTGGGAACGCCTGCACTACGACTGGTCAAATCTCAGCCGCGTCGTCCTGGTGACGACTGATTCCAACGTCTGGGACGGGACATCGAGGCACACCTACACCTTCGTGCGTCAGCCAAATGGCACCACCGATATTGACGTGGTCGTCATTCGGAACGGCAAGAACTTCAAGGGACGAATACTTGGTCTCATCCTCGGAACGGTCGGGAGGCAGGTTCTTGAGAGGGCCTTCAAAAACTCAGTGATCGCCATCGAAGCGCGCAATGCCACGGGTCCAGCTGCTCAGAGCACAGCCTGGTGATGCGGCCAGTGGCCGCGCCGCACGCTGAGCGTCTGCACAGCGCTAATTGACCAATAAGAGGAATTTCAAATGAAAGCCTACATGGTGGCAACGCTGACTGTTCACGATGAAGCGATGTTCACAGCGTATCGATCGCAAGTTGGGGACGCTGCCAAGCCGTTTGGCGGTCAGTTTCTCGCCGCTGGTGGCATGGTGACAGTGCGCGATGGCCAGTGGCAGCATCCCGTCACCGTGATCGCTGAATTCCCGTCACGGGAATCTGCGGAACGCTGCTATGAATCGGCCGCCTACCAGAAAATAATTGGCCTCAGGCTCGCGAGTACGAGCGGCAGCCTGGTTATCGTGGACGGAGTCTGACAAAACACCTGCGCGTGATCGACGACGCCACCATACTCGGCCCATCTTGCATGTATAGGCCAAGTTTGCGCCGCGGGCGCATGAACGGCCTAAACGATCACCATCCAGAATTTCCCAGACCTCTATCTCCGCGTTAGTCGGCGTGCACCGCCCCCGCGGCTGGGATCAGGTCGAGGACGTTGGAACTCTCCGATAGCTTACTGGGGCACGCGGCGCGGCAATCGCGGCCAGTACTTGTTTCCGCAGCCAGGCGTGCGCCGGGTCGGCTGCCTGGCGCGGATGCCATGCCATGACTACCGTCTCGCCGCGCGGCAGGAACAGCAGCGGCACCACCACGAGGCCGAGGCCGGGCGCCATGGCCTGCGCCAAGCGCTCGCTGAGGGTGGCGACGAAGTCGCCCTGTGCGGCAACGACGGGCGCCGCGCTCGCGTGCGCCACCGTGAGCACGACGCGACGCGCCAGGCCGAGCGCGGCCAGCGCGTCATCGACTACCGACGACACCCCTGGGCGTCGCAGCACATCCACGTGCGCCTGTGCTGCGTAGCGGCGCGCGGTCGCCGGGCGTGCGGCGAACGGATGCCCGGCGCGCACGACCGCGACCTGCGCCTGGCGAAATAGATCGACGACTTCAATCTCCGGGTCGCGCGGCCTGAACGTACCGATATCGAGGTCGACGCGACCGTCGCGCAAGGCACCGGCATCGTCTTGTGCCTCGGTCACGAAGCGCAACTGGGCGCGCGGCATGTCTGCCGCCAGCACGGCGCCGAGGGCGCCACCGAAGGCGATCGCGAAGCCATCCGGCGCGCGCACGATGAAGCTCCGTTCAGTGGCCGCCAAATCTTCGCCGCGCGGCGCCTGCACCAGCGCACCGGCCTGCGCGATCCATCGCGCCACCGGCTCGCGCAGCTCCATCGCACGCGGCGTGGGCACCAGGCGCCGACCAGCGCGCACCAGGAGCGGGTCGCCCGTGAGCTCGCGCAGGCGCGCCAGCGCGTGGCTGGTCGCCGGCACGCTCAGGTGAAGACGCTCGGCGGCGCCGGTGACGCTACCGGCGGTCAATAGCGCGTCCAGCGTGCGCAGCAGGTTCAGGTCGTATGTTTTCATCTCATGCAACATTTACTTCGGAATATTGCACTGGTCAAGCGGTTCGGGTGGGCACAGGATAGCCCCATCGCTACTTCTGCCCCGCCTTTCCAGTTATCCCACGAAACCATCCTCATCAGCGACCGCCGGCAGCGTCGGCTCGACGGCGCGCGGCCGATTTCGGCCACCGAATTCGCTCGCCGCCACGCGGCCGCGCACGCGCCTCCCTGCCCCCCTTCATAGACAAAAATCATGTCCGCTACTCTTGCTAGTGAGGTCAAGAAGATCTCTCCGCCTCCTGGCAATTTGCCGGCCAACACACTGCTCCATGGCCCGCTGTTGCCACAGTTGATCCGCCTTGCCTTGCCGACGGTCGCCGTGCTGTTCATGACGACCTTGCTCAGTGTCGCCGAGACGTATTTCGTCAGCTCGCTGGGACTGAAAGCAATCGCCGCAGCATCGCTGGTGGTTCCGGTCATGTTGCTGATGACCACGGTAGCGAGTGCCGGCATCGGCGGCGGCGTATCGTCTGCCATCGCCCGCGCCATCGGCGCACGCCGCCAGGACGAGGCGGAAAGCCTCGCCTGGCATGCCGTGGTCATCGGCGCCGTCGGAGGTGGACTGTTCTCCCTGGCGGTGCTGTTGGCCGGCCCCGCGTTGTACCGCAGTCTTGGCGGCAGCGGATCATCGCTGGACCAGGCGGTTCTCTACTCCAACATACTGTTCGGGGGCGCGATCTCGTTCTGGATGCTGCTGTTGCTGCAGGCGGCGCTGCGCGGGGCCGGCAACGTCAAGGTGCCGGCGATGACCATCATGGGCAGTGCGATCGCCGGCCTGATTCTGTCACCCGTGTTGATTAATGGCTGGTTGGGCGCGCCGCGCATGGGTGTGGCGGGCGCCGGCGTAGCCCAGGTGTTGTGCAGCTTCGTCGCGCTGGCTGTGGTGGTCGCCTACGTGCGTTCGTCCTCCTCGACGCTGCGCCTACGCCGCCATCCGCTTCAGCGCCAGCATTTCAGGGCAATCCTCGGCGTCGGCTTGTTGTCGTCGATCAACGTTGTCATGTTGGCCATATCAGTCACCGCCCTGACCGCCGCCGCCGGTGCAGTGAGCCTCGCCGCCATCGCCGGCTACGGCATTGCCTCCCGCCTCGAGATGCTGCTGTCGCCGGTGATGTTCGGCTGCGGAACCGCCGCGATCACGCTGGTGGCCACGAACCTGGGTGCAGGCAACGTGGTGCGTGCCCGGCGCATTGCGATCGTGAACGTCTTGTTTGTTGCCGGCGTGGTTGGCCTGGTCGGATTGTTCGTGTCGCTCTTCCCGCAAGCCTGGCTGGGTCTGTTTACCCACGATAGCGCCGTGATGGCGGTCGGCGCGCAATACCTGCATGTGGTAGGACCTCTCTATGCAGTCCTGGGCGTGATCTTCGAACTCTACTTCGCAGGGCAAGGGGCGCGACGCATCCTCTGGCCGATGACCGCGAGCGTGGTGCGCTGCATATTTGCGTTGGCCGCGATGGCGCTGGTCCTGCATGGTTATACGAGTCTGCATACTGCCTTCGTGCTGGTAGCCGTCGGCGTCGCCGTGGCAGCGACCATCAGCCTGCTCGGATTCCTGCGGACTCGTTGGGATCGCTAGGCGCCAAAACTTCACATGGCAGCAACAAGCGAAGCCCCGTTGACGGTTCGGGTGCTCAGGACTTGCCGCCACCACAAGACAACGGCCGACTCGCCTGATGGTGACGGACGCTCGAACCGACCATGCAGGGGCGCGACCCAACAGGTGGGCCACGTCATCCCGGCGATGCCGGTGGGACAGTCAGTGGAGCACAGCACAGCGACTACAAACGACCACCGCCCTTTTTTCTTGTGGGGCTCAATCAAGTGAATGGAACCAATGATAGGAGTTATTTGAGTATGAGCGCAGCTACTTTGGTGATTGGAGCTACCGGAACAACGGGCAAGGAATTGGTAAAGCTTCTGGCGACAGGCGGCCATGAAGTGCGTGCGACCGTTCGTCCGACAAGCAACAAGAGCGAACTTCAAGCATTGGGGGTCGAGCTGGTTCAAGCCGATCTAAACGATGTCGCCTCACTGGAAAAAGCCATGACCGGCATCCGGAAAGCATATTTTGCAGTGCCGCTCGTTCCGAACATGGTGGCGCTATCTTCATCGATTATTCGTGCGGCCAGAACCGCCGGCGTGAAACATCTGGTGAAGTTATCGGGCGGCGGGGCCGACATCGCCCTGGACACACTGGCCAAGTGGCACAGGGCGGTAGAGACGGAAATGGAGCAGTCCGGCATTGCTTATACGTTCTTGCGGGCAAATGCTTTCATGCAGAACTTTAGCAACTTCAGCTCACATACCATTCGTGATCACGGTGCCTTCTATGCGCCGCATGGCGAGGGCAAATCGGCTTACATCGATGCCCGTGATATAGCCCAGGTTGCTTACCGGGTCTTGACGGAAGAAGGCCATCAGAACAAGGCGTATTACCTGTCGGGGCCAGCAGCACTTTCTGGCGCCGAAATTGCGAAGATTCTTTCTTCGGTAACCGGGAAAGCAATCAGGTACGTCGATGTTCCGAGTGAAGCTGCCCGCGCCTCCATGCAAGGAGCGGGCATGCCCGCTGAAATCGTCGAAGCCCTGTTGGAGCACTACCACGTTATGCAATTGGGATACATCGCACAGGTTTCCAGTGCGGTGGAAGAAATAACCGGACAAAAGGCAACCCACTTCGAGGCTTTTGCTCAAGCAAGGAAGCAAGCGTTTGTTGGTTGAAGTACCGGCCTGAGCGAACAGCGAATCCAAGCCGAGAGCGAGACAACGCAACGAGTCGCGCCCTGTCGGGCTTGGACCAGGCGGCGCTGACGCGGCGACCGCGCTGCTTGCGCTAGCGGCGACACGAGCGGTGCCGACGGCCACGGCGGTGCCCGGCGAGGTCGGCACCACTCTCCGTTGCCGACCGTATCAGGTCCGCTTCGGGTCGAAAGCGGACATCTCCAGAATTTCCACTGTTTCGCCACGATGAGCACGTTATGCAATGCCCGGGGGATCCCCGGCATTGCCAAACGCGCCCGAGCCGGCAGTTGCCAACGTCTACATCCCTTTGCCATTGACCGGGCGCAGGTGACGCATAAGCCGCGTCGGTGAGGCCCGAAAACATCGGCAACCGACGGCGCCTTTCGGGCGGTCTTCGCACAGTCGAGTTCAACGAGAGTTTCCGGCGCCTACACGGCCGACTTCAATCCGTGCAGAGACTGCAGGGCGATGATCCAGTGTGCGGACCTTGGATGCTGGTACTGCGGCGTTGGCGTTCTGGCCATCCGTGATTATTCACCGGGGCGCACCACAGTAATTCCATTCGCATGTCTACCGGACGGTGGTCCGGCTCCGTAAGTTACTTCTCACCAAAACGAGTGGCCCGGCGAGCTTGAATCTGCGCCATGAAGATCGTCGGCCGTGAAATGACGTCGGAAACAGGAGTGAAGCATGTGCATATGCCACGAATCACACCACCATGATCACGAGTTGGTTCCGTCGCGTTACGCGACGCGCATCGGCGAGATCGACGTACTGGTGATCAGCGATGGGGCGATACCGATACCAGCCAACATCTTGGGCACCAACGTCGATGCGGCTGTCCGGAACGCCGCGCTGCGTGACAGATTCCTGCCGGACGTCATCGATTGGGGACTGAACGTCATCGTGGTCCGTAGTGGCGGCCGAACCATTCTCGTCGACGCCGGGGTCGGGTCGGAGATGGCGGACGCCACGCGGGCCGGGCGATTGACGCGACGACTGGAGGGCGCCGGCATCGATCCCGGGGAGGTGACCGATGTGGTGGCGACCCACATTCACATGGACCATATTGGCGGGCTGCTCGATCAGCGATTGAGGAGTCGGATGCGTTCGGACCTGCGAATCCACGTGTCGCACACCGACGTCGAGTACTTTGAGTCGCCCGATTTCTCCCAGAACACGTTTGGCGGAATCCAGGACATCATCCGGTCGAGCGCCCGGAAGTTCCTTGACGCGTACCGCAGCGAGTTGCGGCCGTTCGACAAGGAGTACGAGGTAGCGCCGGGAGTCGTCGTCACACTCACCGGCGGCCACACCCCCGGACACAGCGTGGTTCGTGTGGCGTCCGGCGGCGAGCGGCTGACGTTCGCTGGCGACGCCCTGGTCCCGGTCGGTGTCGAGTGCCCCGAATGGCAGAACGCCTTCGATCACGAGCCCGAGGAAGCGACTCGCGTCCGGATTCGCCTTTTGAAGGAGGCCGCGGCGACCGGCGAGTTGTTCATGGCCAGCCACTTGTCGTTCCCGACCCTCGGCCGAGTCGCGGTCGACGGCAAAGCCTTTCGTTATGTGCCGGCCAACTGGACATATTGAACGCCTGCTGTGGCCATGGCACCCATGGGCGCCATGGGTCGCCCCTTGAAACGCCCGGCCTGTGCGGTGCTCGCGTGGAAAGCCCGTTCGCTCAAGGGCGTCGGCGAGCAGTGCGCTGCCTTTGCGCCGACTGGCCATGTTCGGGCGACAGCTATCGGAGTGATGAAGACTCGATTGCCGGGCATGACACCCATGGACGCACCGGCCAAGCCCTATGCTTCGGCGATCCCCATGCCACGTGTCGCCGCACCCGACAGCCGGACCACGGTCTTTCGCGGAAAGAATCGCGGGAGAATCGTGGCAACTCGTACGCTGAAGCGTCCCGGATAAGTGACCGCCTCGCCTTTGTCGAAGGCGACCAAGGTGCGTTCGACCACCGACTCGGCCGTATCAAAGTCCTTGTCCTTCATGCCGGTCTTGGTGCCCTCGAAGAAACTCGTGGCGGTCGGTCCCGGGCAAGCTGCCATGACTTGCACGCCGTCCCCGGCGAGTTCGTAGCGCAGTGCCTCGCTGAAGGACAGCACAAAGGCCTTGGTCGCCGCGTAGACGGCCATGTACGGTACCGGCTGGAACGAGGCGTTGGAGGCGATATTGATGATGCCGCCCCGTTTGGCCGCAGCCATGCGTGTCCCAAACGCGTGCGACAGGCCGACCAGTGCCTGGATGTTCAACTGCACGCTGGCCTGCTCGGCGACGACGTCGTGGGAAAGGAATGCCCCTGAGTGGCCCAGTCCCGCGTTGTTGATCAGCAGGTCCACCACCAGGCCCCGTGCATCGAGCTCCTGTTCCACCAGCTGTGCCGCATTCGACGCGGTCAGGTCAATCGACAGCGCAATGCACTTCACCCCGTATTGTGATGCCAGGGACTGCGCAAGGGTCTCGAGTTTCTGGGTCGAACGCGCGACCAGGATGACATTGGCCCCGCGAGCGGCCAGTGCTTTGGCAAAGGCCGTACCAAGCCCTTTGGACGCGCCGGTGATCAGCGCGGTCTTACCCTTGTAGACAAACATTGACGTGTTCCTCAGCAACAAGCATTGAATGGGATTCGGACGATTCAACCGGCGCGCTGGTAGTCGATGTAGCCACGTTCGTCGCCACCGAACAGGGACGCGCCATCAAACGAGGCCAGCGGGATGTTTTCGGCCAGCCGGCGAGGAAGATCGGGGTTGGCGATGAACGGGCGACCAAAGGCCACGAAGTCCGCATAGCCGTGCGCCAGCACCCAATTGGCCTTCTCGAGGTCGTAGTGGCCGGCGACGATGATCGGCCGACGGAACCGGCCACGGATCTCCTGGCGAAACGCCTCGGTGAACTGAGGGGCATCGTCCCAATCAGCTTCCACGAGGTGCAGATAGGCGATGCCTGCCGCCTGCAGGAAATCGGCAGCCTCCAACATGGTCGGCAGGATGTCAGGACATGCCATGCCACGTGCCGTCAGGAACGGAGCCAGTCGGAGCGCGGTCCGGTCCGCCCCCACTTCGTCCGCGACGGCATTGACGACATCGCGAAGGAAGCGCAAGCGGTTCTGGCGCGTGCCGCCGTATTCGTCCGTGCGCGTATTGGACGTTGTGCGCAGGAACTGATCGACCAGGTACCCGTTGGCGCCGTGAATCTCGACACCGTCAAAGCCGGCCTCCATGGCATTGCGCGCGGCTGTTCGGAAGTCCTCGACGATCGCCTGGATTTCGCGGCGGCTCAGCGCCCGCGGAGTCGGTGAATCCACCATTTCGCCCAGGCCCGTCGACGGGTTCACCTTCCAGATCTGCCCCTGGAAGGGCACCGCGGAGGGCGCAACGGGCAGCTCGCCGTGGTGGAAGTCCGGATGCGACATCCTGCCGACATGCCAGAGCTGGACGAAGATCTTGCCACCCTCGGCATGCACGGCATCAGTCACCAGACGCCAGCCGGCCACCTGCGCGGGGCTATAAATGCCGGGGGTGAAGGAATACCCCTTGCCCTGCGGCGAGATCTGCGAGGCTTCGGTAATGATCAGGGCCGCGGACGCGCGTTGCGCGTAATACCGGGCATTCAATGCCGTCGGCACATCACCGGGCTGCGAACTGCGCGCCCGTGTCATGGGGGCCATGACGACCCGGTGGGAGACCGCATGGCCGGCAATCGTGGAAGGGGTAAAGAGAGGGGATTTCATGATGTGCCTCCTAAGGACAGGCACACTCTAGACCCTCTATAATTTGTGGAGTATCCATCACTAGGCGGATGGATACTCCACTTTTCGGAGATAGTCATGCTGAACGACATCACTGAACTGCGCACCTTCGTTCGCATCGCTCTGTCGGGCAGCCTTTCGGCGGCGGGCCGCGACATGGACCTCGCGCTCAGCGTGGTCAGCAAGCGCCTGGCCACGCTCGAACGCAAAACGAATACCCGGCTGATCACGCGCAATACCCGACAGCTTTCGCTCACCGAGGAAGGCGCAAGTTTCTTTGAACGCGCACAACGCATCCTGGCCGAAGTGGATGAAGCGGAGGCCTCGCTGACGCACGGGAGCGTCGAACCTCAAGGAACGCTGCGCGTGAGTGCACCCGTTGCATTGGGACGCGCGCATGTGGGTCCCGTCTGTCGCGACCTGGCGCGGGCCTATCCGGCACTGGCTGTCGAGTTGTCGTTGTCGGACCGGATGGTGGGGCTGATCGATGAAAATATCGACGTGGTCGTGCGCATCGGCATGCCACGCGACTCGGCCCTGGTGATGCGCAAACTCGCCGACAACCATCGTGTCATCGTGGCGGCACGAGCGTACCTGGAGGCCAACGGCACGCCATTGACTCCCGCCGATTTGCCGCAACACCAATGCCTTCACCATGGTGCATTGCGCGTCGCCTGGCGGCTCGTGGGCGCGCATGGCGAGACGCAGGAGATCAGCATCGATTCCCGGCTGCGCAGCGACAACGGCGAGGTATCGCTGGATTGGGCTCTCGCTGGCTGCGGGCTGATCCTCAAATCATGGATCGATGTCGAAGCCGACCTGCGCAGTGGTCGTCTGGTCCGCGTGCTGCCCGAGTGGCGCAGCGAGGACGCACCCGTGTGCGCCCTCTTCCCGTCCAAGCGCCTCGTGCCTACGCGGGTGCGACTATTCCTCGATGCCATGGCTGCGCGCCTGGAAAGCGTGCGTATCGCCTGACCGCTTCAGCACCGTCTCCACCATGCCTTCGCGTCTCCATTCGGCGACAAACGACGGTCAGGCCGTCCCTAGACCACACGCATCTCGCTCAACGCGACGCCTGGTATGGCTTGTCGCTCTGCTCAGCGCCCGGCGGCGTGCCCATGGCCTGGAAGAGCGCCGCCGTATCCACGAGTCGCGAGGCCGCCGCCTGGGTCACTGCCAGTCTTGCGTTCTGCATCCGCTGCTCGCTGTCGACCGTGACCGGATAGGCCACGGCACCGAGCTGATAACGCGCATGCGTGTCGGCGAACGATTGTTCGGCCGCAGTCGATGCGGTCTGTGAAGCCCTCAAGGTCGACGCATCCTGGTTCAAGGCCACCATGGAATCGGCGACGTTCTGAAACGCGTTGAGCACGGTTTGCCTGTACTGGGCGACAGCCGCGTCATAGTTCGCCATCGCCTCCTTGCGCTGTGCCTTGAGTGCACCGCCATGAAAGAGCGGCTGAGCCAGTGAGACGCCAGCGCCCCATATCGCCCCGGCGCCCGTAAACAACGATGCAGTGTTGAAGGCCGCCGAACCCAGCGATGCGGAAAGCGAAATGTGCGGAAACATATTTGCCGTCGCGACGCCTACTTGTGCCGACGCCGCCTGCACGGCGGCCTCGGCGGCCAGAACGTCCGGCCGCTGCTGCAGCAGGTCAGACGGGATACTCACCGGTACGTCGCTCGGCAAATGAAACTGGGACAGCGGCAAGGCGGTGGGAGCCTGGTCCGGCGTTCGACCCATAAGTGTCGCCAGCGTATGCCGTGCGCGTTGCGCCTGGATTTCCAATGGCGGCAGGAGCGCGTCCACTGAGGCGGCATTCTGCTGTGCCGCGAGCACGTCGTCGTGGGAAGCCGCGCCCGCCTGATAGGCCTTCTCGGTCAAGCTGGCCTGCTCATGCGCGAGCACGGTCAGACGCTCAGTCGTGCGCACCTGCTCGGCCAGCGCCGACGCGTTGATGGCGGTGACGACGATATTGGCAGCCAACGTCCGGCGAGCTGTTTCAAGCTCGTACCGCTGCAAGTCTACCTGCGCCGCTGCCCGCTTCACTCCAAATCGTGCCGCGCCGAAGAAGTCGAAGGTGTAGCTCAGGCTCAACTGACCGGCGTAGACGTTATAGAGGGTAGTCGTCGGGCCGACATTGGGAAGGCCAAGCGTGCGCTGTCGGCTGGCCAATCCATTGGCATCGATCGACGGAAGCATGGTGCTTCCCACCTGTGCACGGTATTGCTGGCGCACGGCTTCCAGCGTATGGCGCGCCGACTCCAGCGAAGGGCTGTTGCTCAGCCCTTCGGCTACCCAGGCATCGAGCGTGTCCGATCCGTACAGCCGCCACCAATCCGGCACCGCGGCAGCACCCTGGTCAAAATGTTGCGCAACGCCATCCGCCTCCTTGCTGCTGGCTGGCATCGGCTCAGCCGTGTAGCTGCCCGGCGACGGCGAGGCGGGCGACCTGGCCGGCGGAGCAAAGGCGCAACCGGCCAGCGTGACGACAGCAAAGGCCGCCGCGGTCATTCGCGTGAAGCGAACCCCAGTAAGGATTTTCATGACGCGATCTCCTGGGAGGGCTCGTTGGCGCGCACGCGGAACCAGGCCGCATACAACGCCGGTAGATAGAACAACGTCAGCACGGTAGCCACGGTGATGCCGCCCATCAGCGAGGTAGCCATCGGCCCGAAGAAGTTGCTGCGTAGCAGGGGAATCAATGCGAGCACAGCCGCTGCCGCCGTCAACGTGATGGGACGGAAGCGTCGGACGGTCGCACCGATGATCGCTTCCCAGCGCGATTGGCCGGAAGCGATGTCCTGCTCGATCTGGTCTACCAGGATCACGGAGTTGCGCATGATGATGCCGAACATGGCGATCGTGCCCAGGGTGGCGACGAAGCCAAAGGGCTGCCTGAACAGCAACAGCGAACCGATGACGCCGATCAGGCCGAGCGGTGCCGTCAGTACCACCATGAACGTGCGACCGACACTTTGCAGCTGGATCATCAGCAACGTCAGCACGGCGATGAGCATCAACGGCATCTGCACGTTGATCGCACCCTGCGCCTTCTGGTTCTGCTCCACCGATCCGCCCACTTCGATGCGGTAGCCCACGGGCAGATGCCCACGGAGTTCATCGAGCTTCTTGTCGAGGGTATTGGTGACGTCCAGGCCCTGGGCGCCGTTACGCGTATCGGCCTGCACCGTAATCGACGGCTGGCGATCCCGCTCCCAGATCACGCCATATTCGAGACCGTAGGTGACCTTGCCAAGCTGCCGCAGCGGAATGGCCGCGCCAGCAGGAGTGGGAATCGCCAGCCGCTCGATCTGATCGGGGTGGATGCGATCATTTTTCGGGGCGCGCAGATCGACCGCAATCAACTTGTCGCGTTCGCGATACTGGCTCACCGTGGTTCCCGAGAGTGACATGGCAAGGAAATTGGCCACGTCCTGTGACGAGATGCCGAGTTGGCGAGCCTTGACCTGATCAATGTCAAAACGCACGGAGCGCTCACCGGGCTCATCCCAGTCGAACTGCACGTTCTTCGTCCGCGCATCGGCCCGTACGACGGATGCCATTTGCTCGGCGATGCCACGCACTGTCGCGATGTCGTCGCCAGTGACCCGAAACTGCACGGGGAAACCGACCGGTGGCCCGTTCTCCAACCGGCTCACGCGACTGCGGACCGCAGTGAAGTCGCGCTGCAGGAGGCTTTCCAGATCATGCGCAAGGATCTCGCGCTGCTTGATGTCCCTGGCCGTAATGATGAACTGCGCAAAATTGGGCTGGGTCAGCTGCTGATCGAGGGGCAAGTAGAAGCGAGGTGCACCGCTGCCTACGAAACTGACATAGTTGTTCACTTCCTTGCGGTCCTTGATGGCTGCTTCAAAGCGCTTCACCTGGGTCAGCGTGGCGTCAAACGAAGCACCTTCCGGCAGGCGCAGGTCAACCATCAGTTCCGGCCGGTCAGAACTCGGGAAAAACTGCTTGGGCACCAGGCCGAAGCCGGCCAGCGAGATGACAAACAGCAAGACCGTGAACCCCAGCACCCAGAAGCGATGCTGCAGGCAGAAATCCAGCCAACCGCGAAAGCGTCGATAAAACGCCGTGTCGTAGATTTCGATATCGCCACCGGTATGCACGAAGGCTTCAGCCTTCGCGCGACGCGCATCGCGCCAGCGCTGCGGGAGAACGCGAGCCCACCATTCCTGGCCAGCCCTGGGGCGCGCGTGGTGCTCGGGCAACAGGTGATAGCCCAGCAAGGGGATGACAATGACGGCCGCCAGCCAGGAAACGATGAGCGCAATGGCGGAGACTTCAAAGATCGAGCGGGTGTATTCACCCGTGCCGGACCTGGCCAGCGCGATGGGCAAGAAGCCTGAGACGGTCACCAGGGTACCGGTGAGCATGGGGAACGCCGTGCTTGTATAGGCGTATGCCGCGGCGCGCATCCGGCTCCAGCCCTGCTCCAGCTTCACCGACATCATCTCGACCGCGATGATGGCGTCGTCCACCAGGAGACCCAACGCCAGGATCAGGGTACCGAGCGAAACCTTGTGCAGACCAATGCCCATCAGTTCCATGCAGAGCGCGGTCGCGGCGAGCACAAAAGGAATGGAGATCACGACGACCATGCCGGTGCGAAAGCCCAGGCTGAGCAGGCTCACCAGCAGCACGATGCCGATCGCTTCGGCGACGGATTCCAGGAAGTCGTCGACCGAATGCGAAACCGCGTGCGGCATGCTGGTGACTTCCGCCAGCTTCAGGCCCGCCGGCAGGCGCTTCTGCAGGGCCCCCGTCGTGCTGTCCAGCGCCTTGCCTAGCTGGATGACGTCGCCGCCAGGCTGCATCGTGACGCCAATGCCAAGCACGGGTTGCGCCATGAAGCGCATCTGTTGGCTGGCCGGATCGTCGTAGCCACGTTTGATGGTGGCGATATCCCCCAGCCGGAACGATTGACTATTGATGCGCAGCAAGGTGTTCTTGAGGGCGTCAAGGTCCTCGAACTGGCCGCTTGGACGCACGAAGACCCGATCGTCGGCCGTGGTTATCACGCCCGCCGAAGCCACCGCGTTTTGTTCGTTGATGGCCTGTGCGATCTGCTGCGGACTGATTCCCAGCTTGGAGAGCTTGGCGTTCGGGATCTCGATGAAGATGCGCTGATTCTGGTCACCGAGGAAATCGACTTTTCCCACACCGGGCACGCGAAGCAGCTCCGTACGCAGCTGGTCGGCGTAGTCGTGCAGTTGCGCCTGCGTGAATCCGTCTCCCTCGAGGGCGTAGATGTTGGTGTAGACGTCACCGAATTCATCGTTGAAGAACGGTCCCTGCACCCCGGGCGGAAGCTGGGAGCGGATGTCGCTCACCTTCTTGCGCACCTGGTACCAGGTATCAGGCACCGCCGACGCGGGTGCGGAATCCTTGATATTGAAGAAAATCAACGATTCACCCGGGCGCGAATAGCTGCGAAGGAAATCGATGGATGGCGTTTCCTGGAGTTTGCGCGAGATGCGGTCAGTCACCTGCTCCTGCACCTGTTTCGCGTCGGCGCCTGGCCAGAAGCTCTGGATAACCATCACTTTGAAGGTGAACGGAGGGTCCTCCGACTGCGACAACCGGCTGTACGACAGCATGCCGAACAGCGCGACGATCACCATGAAAAAGAAGATCAGCGACTGGTGGCGCAAGGTCCAGGCTGAAAGATTGAAACGTCCCTCCTCGCTCATAGCGGCACGTCCTCGGCGTGAGGCGGTGCTATAGGCGTGACTTTTTCATCGGCAGACACGGCATGGACGCCCTGCATCACGACGCGCTCTCCGGCGTGCAGGCCATTCCCGACCAGCACGTCGTGCTCCCCGTAGCGGCTGACCGTGACGGCGCGCAATTCAAGTTTGGAATCGCTCGGGCGCACGACCCAGACCGCCGGGCGGTCTCCCTGATGAAAGAGTGCTGTCGCGGGGATGCGTACGGCGAGGGCTTCGTCCGAAGCGGTAGACAGGGATACCTCGGCCGTCATCCCGAGGCGCAGCTGCGGGCTGGGCACGTCTACCGCAAGTTTGACGCGATAGGTGCGCGCCTGCGGATCTGCGGCTGGCGAGATGTCGCGAACATGGCCGGCAAAGCTGGCTCCCGGCAGCGCCTGCACGGTCACTTTCGCGGCCTGTCCCACCAGCATGCCGGCCACCCGGTCTTCGGGGACGTCGATGAAAACATCGCGGTCGCCGGACCAGGCAAAACCGAATACCGGCTGGCCGGCCGCGACTACCTGTCCTGCTTCGGCCTGTTCGCTGGTGATGCTGCCATCGCGGTCGGCGACCAAGGTGGTGTAGTTCGATTGATTCTGCGTCAGTGCCAATTGCTGCTTCGCCTGGTCACGGCCTGCGACGGCCGACGCATAGGCATCGCGCGTCTGGTCAAGCTGCAGCTGGCTGATCAGGTTCTGCTTGGCCTGTGCCTCGTCTCGATCACGCTGCTGGGTCGCGAAGATCAAACGATGCTCCGCCGCATCCAGGGACGCCTGGGCCGAAGCCTGTGTCTTCCTGGCATCGGCATCGTCGAGCTGCGCCAAGGGCTGCCCCTTCTTTACGGTGTCGCCAAGGCGCGCATAGCGGGCCGTCAGTTGCCCGCCTACGCGGAACGACAAGGGCATTTCATAGCGAGCGTGGATCTCACCTGGAAACTGGGACGTCGGAGCACCATCGACGGCTTTGACGGGCATGGCTATCACCGCCCGGCCCGGCTCGATCTCGGGTTCGTGCCTGGCACACCCCGACACCGTGGCAAGCGCTGCCACCGTGGCGAGGAGCCAAAGCGATCGGGGCAACAGGCCGGCCGATCGGGGGGATTTACGGCGTGTCACGGGCCACTCCTGCGTGGGTATTGCAACGGGTGTGCACGCGTCTCGCTCGGCAAGACGGGCCATGCATCATGAAATTCATATTTGCACTCTAATACACTTCTGTATCTGAATGCAAATGAGAATTCAGATGGTGCGTTGGCCGACCGTGCTAGGATGAATCCATGCCACGCAAACGACTGACCCGTGAAGAAAGCCGCGACCAGACGCGCGAGCGCCTGCTCGATGCCGCAGCGGTGACCATTGCCAAGAAGGGATTGGCTGCCAGCAGTGTCGAAGACATTGCGGCGCACGCCGGCTATACCCGGGGCGCCTTCTACTCCAACTTCGACAGCAAGACGGACCTGTTCATCGAACTCCTCAAGCGCGATCACGAGGATATTCAACAGGGCTTGCAGCAGATCCTGGACGCGGGGCTGTCGAAGGAAGACATGCAGAAGCAACTGGCGCTCTTCTATGTCCAGGTCTACTGCGGCGACACCAGTTTTGTCTTGTGGGCCGAGGCAAGATTGCAGGCCTTGCGCGACGCCAAGTTCCGCGCACGCTTGAGCGCCCTGTTGCTGGAAAAGCGCGAGGTCATCGCCTACTTCATCACGCAGTTCTGCGCGGTGATGAAAACGACCCCGCCCGCACCCGCAGACGACCTGGCGTTCGGCATGATGGCGCTGATCGACGGCGTGCGCTTCTTCAATGCATGCATGCCCAAGGAACTACCCGATGCCAACGCGGAAGCAGTGCTAGGCAGCATATTCCGGGCGACATTCTTCGACTAAGGCAGACTTCCTGCCCTGACCGCTACGGGTCTCTATAGCCAAGGCATTCGCGCAGGCGCGGTGTTGCGAAGTCGAGAAACGCGCGAAGCTTCAGCGGAACCTGGCGATGGCCTGGATACACCAGACTGGCGGGCATGGGGAGCGGTTCGAAGGCTTGCAGAAGTCGAACCAATGCCCCGGACTTCAACTGACCTTCGACCTGATCAGACAGCACCCGGATGATGCCCGCATGGGCGACGGCGGCGGTCACGGCAGCCTCAGCCAGGTTCACGGTCAAGCGCGAAGACACTTGCACCAGCCGGGCGGCCCGATCGACGCGAAACTCCCATTTGTCGGCCGCAAGATAGCCTTCGTACGTGATGCAATCGTGTGAGGCGAGTTCCTCCGGATCGTTCGGAACACCTCGTGCTTGCAGGTAACCGGGGCTGGCACAGAGAACGCGGCTGATGAGGCCTATGCGGGTGGCGATCAGGTTGCTGTCGGGGAGTGGTCCAAGGCGCACGGCCACATCGACGTGCTCTTCCAGCAAATTCGTGACGCGATCGCTCAGCTGCAGGCGCGCGCGAATCTCTGGATAGGTAGCGAGGAAATCCGCCAGTATCGGCGCCACGTGATTGCGCCCGATCACCAGCGGGGCCGCGATAACCAGCTCACCTTGCGGCGCGCGATACTCACCGGTCGCTGCACGTTCGGTTTCACCGATATCTTCAAGGATCCGCCGGCACGAGGCGACGTAGTCGCGTCCGGCATCAGTCAAAGTGAGTTGGCGCGTGCCGCGGTGCAAAAGGCGGACGTGAAGGTGTTCCTCCAGTTCCGTGACGCGCCGGCTGACCGTCGCCAGCGGAATGCGCAGCTGGCGACCCGCGGCAGAAAGGCTGCCCGAATCCACCGCCGCCAGCAGTATCGTCATGGCTTCGAGCCGGTCCACAGCCTCTCTCCGCTGAAAGAGTGCCTCGCAAATCTACTGTCTGCCGGACGAATCCGGAAGGGCCTGAGGTTTCCCGCGTGCAGCCCTCCCACAAGTGATCCGCGGCTGGCATGACGGTTCCTCCTTGGGAGCGTTTCCATGTCCAGGTCCACCTACTCCGCCGCTCGCACCGCCTGTCTGCTGGTCGACCCTTGCCACGACTTCCTTTCCCACGCCGGCAAGGTCCAATCCCATGGCAAGCCCACTGCCAACGCAGCCGGCCTTCTCGACCATTCGATCCATGGCGGCCCTCTCCGGCGACTTCCGACAGTCGCTTCACCTCGCTTGGCCTAACGTCTATCGACCGCTTCCTGCGACGCGTGTGCAACCAGGGCTTCCCCGATCAATGGCTTCCGGAAGCCTTGCGCGAAGCTAACTTGCAGGATGATCCGCGACTCGTGAAGAGCCCATGGGCATCCACATCGGGATCCAGCCTGGATACAGGGAGCGCGGCCAGGTTGGTGCAGTTTCAAGTGCAGGAGAAAACGGGTGTGGACCTTATGGCACTGCGTTTTTCGTTAGGGAAATCCATCTCAGGATGCGGTAACGAACCTCATGCCAGTCCATGCGGCCCAGCGATGCCGCGGGAAGGGGTCCGCAGGCAACTGGCCGAATGGCGCGACGCTCTCGTTGGTCCGGTCTGGCGAGGGGTGCTCACTCGTGATCCGGCGTGCCACTTCATGCATGGAGCGATTCCATTTCGCCGTTGGCCGCCAGGCATGCGGTCACGCGCACGCGTCTCGTGGAGGTGGTTTCGGACCTGTGCGGCCAATACCAATACGCACGTTCAAGCTTGACGGACGGACCATGCGGGAGTCCTCGGTCGCCCATACGGTGATGCCATGGGTTCTCCGCGTTCGAAGCCGGCTTTTTGCAACGTTTCTTCAATGACCTGGATGGGGCTTCCCATGACAACCACACAGAACTCTGCTGGTGTCTCACCACGCATGAAGATCGGCGATTTCCTTCTTCGCCGCCTTGAAGAGGCCGGCGTCCGGCACCTTTTTGGTGTCCCCGGCGACTACAACCTTACGGTCCTGCAGCAGCTTCACGATACCGGCTCGATGGAATGGATAGGCACGACGGGCGAGCTGGCCGCCTCCTACGCTGCAGACGGCTACGCCCGGCTAAACGGGTTGGGCGCATTGCTGGTTACCAACGGCGTCGGGGCACTGAGTTCGATCAATGGCGTCGCCGGATCCTATGCCGAGCACGTGCCGGTCATCTGCATCAGCGGTTCGATCCCGCTCCGGTCCATCGACCGCGGGCTGGGGATGCATCACACCATGGCCGACGGCAACTTCGACCATTTTATCGACGCATACAAGCATGTGACCGTCGCGCAGACCAGGCTCACGCCGCGCAACGCGGCCGCCGAGATCGACCGCCTGATCCTCACCGCCTGGCGCGAAAAGCTTCCCGTGTACATCGAGTTTCCATCCGACATCGCCTATCTCGACATCGAGGTGCCGGCAGGCCCACTCGTGCTCGCCGAACACTCCAGCGATCCGGAACGCCTGCGTTCGTGCATCGCCGCGATCGCGGGACGGCTTGCCGCCGCCACCTCGCCGGCGATCCTGGTGGATACCGATGCGGACCGGTTTGGAGTTGCTTCCGAGCTGCTCAAGCTGGCCGAGAGAATCCAGGCTCCGCTGGCGGTGATCAACGCCGCCAAAGGTGTGATCAACGAGTCACTCCCCCTTTACGCCGGCATCTACGGCGGTGCGGCCAGCGAGCCCGGGGTGCGCGAGACAATCGAACACAGCGATGGCCTGTTCGTCGTTGGCTATCGCCCGATCGAAGTGACCACGGGCGATTTCACGGCCGCGCTGCCACCCGACACGATCCACGCGCGCGGGCACTCGGTGGACGTAGGCCACGACAATTTTCAGGCGGTGACACTCAGGGAGGTGCTGCGCGGCGTCATTGAGGCGGTTCCGCAGGCTGCCAACCGCACTCCGCACCGTGCCGCGACGGCCAGCGCCGCGGGATTGGCCGTCGACGGTTCCGCCAGGCTGACCCAGGCCACTTATTGGCAGGCCATCCAGGGCTACCTGCGGCCTGGCGACGTGCTGTACGTCGACAACGGCACGTCCTTTTCGCTGCTTGGGCTGAAACTGCCACCGCATTGCACTTTTATCGGTTCAATCAACTGGGGTTCGATCGGCTATTCCGTGGGCGCCCTGCTCGGCGCGCTGACTGCGGCGCCGGACCGTCGCCATCTGCTGTTGATCGGTGACGGATCCTTCCAGGTCACGGCGCAGGAGCTGTCGACCATACTGCACCACGACCACAAGCCCGTGATCCTGCTGATCAACAACGGCGGCTACACCATCGAACGTGGTTACATCGGCAAGACCGAGCCCTACAACGACATTGCCAATTGGTCCTACGCCAACCTGCCGAAGGTGCTTCGTCCCGACACCACGGCGCAATCATTCGTGGTCAGGACTGGCGAGGAACTGGAAAACGCCCTCAGTGCGCCCAACGACAGGTTGATCTTCGTCGAGTCGATCATGGATCCCCGTGATGCCCCCGCAGCCATCCTGCGCAGCAGCAACCTGGGCGCGGAACTTGACTACGGCCCGACCGGACCGCAGCACCGCGATGGCCTGCAACTTCGTCCACCGGCCACGGCGGCAAGGCAAGCGCTATAGCCACGATGACGCTGCCTGATCACCCGCCGCTCGCCGGATGGACATGGCTTCACTCCGGGCTGCACCCTTTCACCGGTGGAAGGGTGCCTCCCGGATTTGCGGGCTAGTGGATGTATCTGGAAGGGTCTAGTTTTCGCACACGTCCGGAAGGCCTGCGAAAGAGCGGTCTCATCTGGCGACGACCGGCACTCCGGCTCATGGGAGTCCACCAACGAGGTCCTGGCTTGCGCGACAACAGGCCGCGCGAAGGGCCAGGTCGTCATCGAGATCATCTGAGCCTGCCTGCCCCCACCCCTGGAGTCCCTTATGAAGATCAACAACGCCACCGTCCTCGTCACCGGCGCCAACCGCGGCCTCGGCCTGGCATTCACCCGTGAATTGCTCGCCCGCGGTGCCCGCAAGGTCTACGCCGGTGCGCGCGACCCGGCCACCATCACGCAACCGGGTATGCAGCCCCTGCGGCTCGACGTCACCAACCCGCACGACGTGGCGGCAGCCGCCGAACTGGCGTCCGATGCGACGATCGTGATCAACAACGCAGGCATCACCCAGCTCGGCGGCTTTCTTGCCGCGGACAGCGAAGAAGTCACGCGACGTATCTTCGAGACCAATTTCTTCTCGATGCTGCGCATGAGCAAGGCCTTTGCGCCCGTGCTCAAGGCCAACGGCGGTGGCGCGCTGCTCAATGTGCTGTCGGTCGTCTCGTGGGTGAACAGCGGCGCGATGGCAGCCTATGGGGCGAGCAAGTCCGCCGCATGGTCGTTGACCAATGCCCTGCGCAATGAGCTGCAGGAGCAGAAGACGCAGGTGACGGCACTGCACATGGGTTTCGTCGACACCGACCTCGCGCGCGCCTTCGATGCCCCCAAGTCCACGGCCGAAGAGATCGTCAAGCGTGCGCTCGACGGACTCGAAGCGGGCCTGGATGAAGTGCTGGCCGACGAACGCACCCTGCAGGTGAAGCAAGGCCTGACAGCGGCCAGGCCCAGCTACCTGCCGCAGGTCTCCTGAGGCCAGCGTCCGCTCGCCGCGTCGACTCGATGTCGACAGCACGCTTCGCACCTTCCGCACATCCCGAGGATCCGCAATGCTTTTCCAGCCGCTCACCACCACGTCGATCCAGCTCGCCAATCGCACGGTCATGGCACCGATGACGCGCAGTCGTGCCGACGGCGCCAACACGCCCAACGCGCTGATGGCCGAATACTATGGCCAGCGCGCCTCGGCGGGCCTGATCATCACCGAGGGCACGTCGCCGTCGCCCAACGGCCTTGGTTACGCACGGATTCCCGGACTCTTCAACGAGGCGCAGGTGCGTGGCTGGAAGCAGGTCACGGATGCCGTGCACGCCCGCGGCGGCAAGATCTTCGTGCAGCTTATGCACACCGGCCGCGTGTCGCATGCGGCGAACCTGCCTGCGGGCGCCGAAGTACTCGGTCCGATGGGTACGGCGAGCCCCGGCCAGATGCACACCGATTCGCTGGGCATGCAGCCGCGCAGCACCCCGCGGGCGATGAACGAAACCGACATCGCCCACGCCGTCGAGGAGTACGCGACCTCGGCCCGGCTCGCCATCGAGGCGGGATTCGACGGAGTCGAGCTGCATGCCGCGAACGGCTACCTGATCGAGCAATTCATCAACGCCAACGTGAATCAGCGCAGCGACGCCTACGGCGGCAGCATCGACGGGCGCAATCGCTTTGCCCTGGAGGTTGCCCGTGCCACCGCCGCCGCCATCGGTGCCCACCGCGTCGGCATCCGGCTGTCACCCTACGGCGTGTTCAACAGCACGGGCGCATTCCCCGACGTGGAGCCGCAATACCTGGCGCTCGTCCAGGAACTGTCGCGCCTGGGCCTGCTGTACCTGCATGTGCTGGATCATTCGGCCATGGACAATTACATGAGCGCACCGCCGGTGTCGACCGCGTTCAAGTTGCAGCTGCGCGCGGCGTTCCGCGGCTTGTTCATCGTTGCAGGCGGTTTCGACCGCACGCGTGCTGAAGAGGCGCTCAAGGCAGGCCACGCCGATCTCGTCGCCTTCGCCCGCTCGTTCATCGCCAACCCCGACCTGGTGGAGCGCATGCGGACCGATGAGGCGCTCAACACCATGGACCCGGCCACGTTCTACACCCCCGGCCCCAAGGGTTACATCGACTATCCGGCGCTGGCGGCCTGACTCGCGCAGGCCATCAGTCGCGTTCGGTGGTGACGCGGACCATGGCACCGTGCTCATCATGGGTCACGTAAAGGACCTGCTCGCATTGCCAGGCTGGCAGGCACTCGACCGGCATCGGTCCGGCCGCTGCCAGTTGCGCCACGGTAAGCGGCTGCGAGCGATCCCCGTCGAACTTGCCGGGCGGCCCGAAGATCTCCCATACGTGCCGTACGACGAGCACAAGCGTGGACATGAGCAAGGCCGTCAGTGCGATGCGGCTGGCCACGGGAGACGACCGGTAGATGGCCCCCCAGTGGATTGCTGGCAGGGGCAAGTGCAGTCCCATACTGTCCAGTGGAAGGCGCAGGATGGGCAGCAGGATAAGCAGCCAGGAGGCCCACGCGAGCACCGTCACCACCAAGGCGAAGATGCGCCTGACGACGGAGGTCAACTCGGGCCGTTCGATGATCAGCGGGCGCCGGCTCATGGCACCACTCCGCGGTCGGGACTCTGCCAACGAGCTCGTTCCTGCCGGTCCTGCAGCAGTACCCTCGGGATGCCGGCCACGGCAGAGGCCGTGGCAATCAGCCAGTAGACCGCCGGATACCAGATGGCCCACAGGTAGTTGCGCAACAGGTCCCGATCGTAGGGTCTGTCCAGCAGGAATCCGACCAGCATCTGTGCCAGGCAGCTGGTGCCCAGCAGGAATCCTGCCGAGCCAGGCAGCAGGACGGCTGCACTGCCCAGGTCGACATGGATGGCCACCAGATCCAGCACGCGAAACGCCAGTGCGAAAGAGAACAACCACGCCCAGATGATGCTCAGGTAATACTCGATGTACAGCGGCCACAGACGGGCGCAGCGCCAATGGAGCATCTGGCCTGCATGGCTCAGCATCACCTGGGCGCCACCCATGGCCCATCGCAGTCGTTGCTTCCATAAGCCGGCATAGGTCTCGGGCATCAGGATCCAGCACAGTGCCCGCGGTTCAAAGCGAATATCCCAGCCCGCCACCTGCAACTTCCACGAGATGTCGACATCCTCGGTCAGTCGATGATGCGTCCAGTAACCCACTTCATGCAGTGCGCTGCGGCGAAATGCGGATACGGCACCCGAAATGGTGAACATGGCTCCGAGAGCGCGCTGGGCACGCTTGATCATGCCCACCATGGACGAAAACTCGCCCACCTGAATCCGCCCGATCAGGGTCGAGCGGTTGCGCATGCGCGGATTGCCGGTGACGGCGCCGACGGATGCCACTTCAAAGTGCGCGACCAGCCAGTGAATCGCCCACGGATCCAGCCGTGCATCGCCGTCGATGCCCACCAGAATATCGGCCCGGGTAAGCAGCGCGCCCGTATTGAGCCCCACCGCCTTGCCCTGGTTCTTCACATGGTGGATCACCCGCAACCGTGGATGCTGCGCTGCCAGGGCATCGAGTAACTTCTCGGTGTCATCCGTGCTGCCGTCATTGATCGCGACCACTTCGAAGTTCGGATACTGCAGCTCCATCAGCGCGTCGATGGTTTCCTCGATGTTGTGTTGCTCGTTGTAGCAAGGCACGAGCACGGCAACAAAGGGATAGTCCGACAGCAAGGGTGGCTCGCTGACCCGGCGATGGGGATGTCGCTCGTAGCGGAGATAGAAGACCAGCGCGCCCAGCATCCAGATGCATGACATCGTCAGCGGGTAAAAGAAGATGTAGGCCTTGGCAATCTGCACGGCCACCATCCAGGCGTGGGTGATCGGCGTCATGGCCGTGGCTCGTCGCGCAGGGAGAACTCACGCCTGACCTCGTCCGGAACTGCCGTGGGCAGACCGTCAATGGCAAAGTCCCCGAAGCCCCGGGCCTTCAACGCCCTCATCTGCCGTGCCGTGGCGGGAGTGAGCCTGGTCGCATCGAACTGCAGCATCACATGGCCCCTGGCCGCGTCGGGAAGGCCTGCCAGCACATCGTCGCGCGCGGGCAGCCTGATCCAGTCATCGTCGGGCAGCCGGCTCCACAGGCCTGGGTCCGGCAACCCCTGCATGACGTACACCAGATGGATCGGCCAGCGCCAACGCTCGGCGGCATGGCGAAGCTGTTCCGCAGCCATGCTTCCCGGCACCAGTGGCACGCTCAGCCCGGAGAGATTCACCTGCCGCGCCAGATCGCCGACGAGATCCATGTCGCCGAGCCAGTCGGCGGGCAAGTCGACGTAAACCGCGGCGCCCGCGCGCGACTCGATCTGCCAGCCGATGCGATTGAGGAGGTCGGCGCGCATCGGCAGCCGCGCGGTTGGAAACAGGGTCGCCTGATGGGCGGCATCGCCCTGTCGCGGACTGATGAACACCAGGTTGGGTTTCAGGGCAACGAGTTGCTCAAGCGTCACCGAAAGCCGCGCTTCGCCGGCGACGGGCCAGTCGCCGGGATCGATCCGCACGCTTCGCCGCGGATCCGACGGCCAGGTTTGACGGAGGATTTCGGCCAGGGCGGTCAGTGCCATCGGATTTTGCACGAGGTGCCTGCGTAGGGTTGCCAGTGGCGTCTGCGGCGTGTTGACGCCGTCTTCGAGGGTCAGCCCGACGGGCATGCCAAGGCTGGCGGCGACCTGCTGAGACGTGCGGTTGCTTCGCCCGTAGGGCCAGACCATCACGCGTGGCGCCACCTGCATGTGCCCCAGCATCTGCTCGCGTGCCCTGCCCAGGTCAGCCCGAAGTCGTCCGACATAGGCGTCGTCTGTCTCGTAGCGACCGTCCGCATAGACGCGGGTGATCGCGGCCGGCTCGACGTTGCCCATCGGGTTGCCGACGAGGCCCAGGTGCAGCCGGTAGCTGTGGCTGGCGACCTCGACCAGGCCCGATTGCTGCATTTCCCGCAGCTGGCTCCAGCTCACGAAGGCCGCGCCCGACACCTGGCCTTCGCCATAGCTCACCGACTCGTTCGGTGCCAGGTCCATCCAGGAACCGACCGGCGCGACCACGGCCGGATACTTGAACAGCTTCAGCAGCGGAAAGACGCGTTGATGGACGCTCGCGAGGCCATCGTCGAAGGTCAGCAAGATGGCATGTTCCGGCAACGCCGGCCCACCGTTGCGCGAGGCCACGATGGCTTCGATGCTGACCGGGTGGTAGCCATTGGCCTGCAGCCATGCGAACTGCGCGGCCAGGTCGCGCACGCTGATCGCGGTCGATGAATAGGCTTCGGGAGTGTCACCTGTCACCTCGTGATAGCACAAGGCGACAAAGCTGCCGGCGTCGGTCGCACCCAGTGGCCGGCTTATCGCAGCTGCCAGCACGATCAGCAGGATCTGGCGCATCAGAATTGCCATAGCAGCCCCATCTCTGCGCGCAACTGCTTTTCGCGCACGCCGTCGTAAGGCCTCATCACGATGGCAAAGCCATAGTGCCATTCAACGGGCAGGCCCAGTTGCCATGCGTGTGCATAGCGCAGGTAGGTGATGTTCCCGGACGGATAGCCGCTCTCCCAATAGCGCCCGGTGCCAAGCTCCAGGCGCTGGGTGAAGCGGTAGTCGTAGTCCCTCCAGGTGATGAACTCGCCGACACCGGTCAGCATGACATCGTGGTCATGGCGCGGATTGAAATAGCTGACGGTCTGGTCGAGCGAATTGCGCGAGCCGCTGGTACTCAGCAGCATGTCCACCTGCCAGCGGGCATTGCTGAGCCAACGCTGTTGCCACTGGACGAACAGCGCCTGGCGCCGGTTGCCATCCGAGAAATGCGATTCGGTGGCCTGGGCGGAGACGACGAGCGATTCGTTCAAGTGCCAGCTGGCGTCCGCGACCACATCGTTGGCATGAATGCCGTCGCGAACGGCCTTCAGCGGGATGTCGTTGCTGCGGGACGCCGCCCTGGCCTCGAACGTCCAGCGGTCGTCCAGTGCCCAGCGAAGGGCCAGCGCGGCGCCGGCACCACCGACGTTGCCGCCGTTGGCCTCGGCGGCGACACGCCAGTTCAGCCAGCGCCATTCGACGCCAGCGCCTGCGCGACTCCATCGCGTCCACGCATCGGAGAAGTCGGCCATGGCCGTGTAGTCATGGACAAACCACCGCCAGCGCTCGTCCAGTGGCGGGCCGTAGAGGAAGGTGTTTTCGTTCCAGTCATCGCTTCCGAAATAGTTGGAAGCCGTCGAACCGCCCCCGGGCGAGTGCTCGTAGTTCACCTCGACCGACAACTCATAGCCATCATGCAGCGCCATCGAGGTGGCGGCGCGGCGCACCGATGGCGATTCCTGATCCAGCATCTGGGCGCGGCTCAATGACTGTCGCGCAAGCACCCAGTCCTGGGTCTGCAGGGCCGTTTCCGCCAGCTCTCCATAGGCGTTGGCGTCGCACGGCGTCCTGGCAACGAGTGCCTGCTGGAGCTGCTGTGCCGAGCGCGGCCATTCCCGCGCCAGCGACATGGCTGCCGCGGCCTGCAGCACTTCAATATTGTGGGGGGCGTGGTCAAGCCGCCCCGTCAGCCGGTCTTGTGCCTCGTCGAGGAAGCGCGCATTGATGCGGGCACGGTCGGCGAGCACGTCGATGCTCAGTCGCTCCGTGTTGTACTTGTTGTCGAGGTGACGGCGCTCGGGAAGGCTGGCCGCATAGGCATCGATGAAGCGGGTGGCCGACGCATCGTCATTCCTGTCGGACAACGCATAGAACAGCCCGACATGGGCTTCGAAGTCGTCCGGATTTTTGGCGAGCACCTGACGGTACAGACCGGCCGCGATCGACGCCTTGCGCTGGTCGAGATAACTCTCTGCCACCTTGACCGTCGCCCACGGCGGGACCTCTAGCCTGCGTTGCCGCATCGATTCATACAGGCTGACCGCCGCCGCGTAGTGATGTCTCTCCGTCAGGGCCACGATGCGATCGTTCAGTCGACGCAGGTCTTCTCCGTCGGGCGACGCTCCCTGCACGAACTGTCGGTCCAGGGCGTCCGTGGCGGCTATCGCCTCGTCGAGCCGATCGAAGCGGCGCGGTCCGCACAAGGTATCGCGGTCGATGATGCCGTAACGAATCTTCAGGGCAATCAGGTCGCCCTCGATCTGGCGTCGCCCCTGGCTGTCATCCGTAGCCTGGAACGGCGCTGCCTGCGCGTACAGGCCCAGGCGCCGCGCTGCCTCAAAGAGTTCCATGCGGGCACGCGGATCGCCGGGCGCATGGTCGAGCGTCCGGAGACTGTCGCTGATGCGCCGAAGATCATCGTCAGCAAGATCTGCACCGAGTGCGTGCGCCGACCAGACTGACATGAGCATGCAGATCAGCGCACGTTGCCATGGCACGGGGTGCATGGCTCCGGATTTCACGCCTGTCTTCCTCAACCGGGTGTGAAAGATGCCGTACCCCGGGATCGGGCAGCTCAGGCCGAGTGCGCAGCCTCAAGTTTCGCCAGGCCAGCCAGCACGGGAACCAGTGCATCCGTCGTCTTGGCGAGCAGGCGTTCCAGCTCGTCGCCGGGCGTATCCACCCGGCACGCCTGCTCGAGCCCGGCAGCGGCTTCCGCCACGGCCTGCGCCCCGATGTTCGCCGCCGAACCCCGCAGCGTATGCGCCAGCCGGCAAGCGGCGCTCGCATCGGCATCCTGCCGAGCGGCCCGGAACGACTGGTCGAAGTCCGCATAGTCTTCGAGAAACATCGCAAGCAGGCGACGATACAGCGTCATGTTGTGACTGCAGCGGGCCAGTCCGCCCTGGCTGTCGATCTCCGGCAGCAAGCCCATCGCGACGTCAGCCACTGGGCCAGGTCGTTGCGCCTTGCCGGCAACAGTGCGTCCAGGTGCCATCCACTGCGCCATGGTGGAAAACATCGCCTCGACATCGAGCGGCTTGCTGATGTGGTCGTTCATGCCGGCGGCCAACGCCCTTTCGCGATCGCCGGCCATGGCATCAGCGGTCATCGCGATGATGGGAAGGTCCGCCAACCGCAAGCGTTCGCGAATGGCCCGCGCTGCCGCATAGCCGTCCATGACGGGCATCTGGCAGTCCATCAGCACGCCATCGACGTGCTGACCGCTCGCGAGGTGCATCAACGCCTCCTCGCCATCGCGCGCGAGCAACACCTCGATGCCCGCCTGGCGCAGCAACTCCAGCGCCAGTTCCTGATTCAGCTCGTTGTCCTCGGCGAGCAACACGCGGCAACCGGCCAGGGCGGCCATCGCCTGGGCTTGCCGGTCGCGCCGCGGTTCAACCCGTGCCATCGGCTCGATGCCCTCGCTCAGCGCCTGCGCCAGCGAGCTGAGCAACGCAGCTGGCAGCACCGGCTTGGTGAGCACGCCGTCCAGGGTGACGCCACGCTGCCGCGCCCCGTCCAGCGCCTCGTCGCGACCAAAGGCGGTGACCATGACCACGGCCGGCACGTGGGCGCCGCCGACGGCGCGAAGCCGGCCCAGCAACTCGATGCCGTCCATGCCAGGCATCGTCCAGTCCAGCAGCAGGATCTGGTACGGCTGCTGGACTGCCACTGCGTGAATCAGCCGCCGCAACGCCTCGTCGCCACTGCCAGCCAGATCGACGTCAAGCCCGAAGCCCTGCGCCATGCCCGCAAGGATTTCGCGCGCCACTTGATGGTCGTCGACCACCAGGATGCGCTTGCCGACCAGGTCGTCGGCGCCGGGCAGGCGTGGCGCATCCTCGTCCCGCTGACGCCCGAAGCGGGCGGTGAAGTGCATCGTTGAACCCCTGCCCGCCTCGCTCTCGACCCAGATCTGGCCCTGCATCAGCTCGACCAGCTTCCTGCATATGGCCAGTCCGAGTCCGGTCCCACCGTACTTGCGGGTGGTGGAGGAATCGCCCTGCACGAACGACTGGAAAATGTTGCGGCACTGCTCCGCCGTCATGCCGATCCCGGTGTCGCTGACCTGGAAATGCAGGCTGGCGCCATCTTCGCTGCGGGATGCCTGCTCGACCCCGATAACGACGGTGCCGTGTTCGGTGAACTTGATTGCGTTGTTGCCGAGGTTGAGCAGGATCTGGCTCAGCCGCAGCGGGTCGCCCGTGAAGGCCATGGGCAGGTCCTGCGGCACCCGGAACAACAACTCCAGCCCCTTCTCCCCGGCCTTGAGGCCGATCACGCTCGCGACGTGCTCCATCACGTCGTCGAGCCGGAAGTCGACCTGCTCCATGCGCATCTGGCCCGCTTCGATCTTGGAGAAGTCGAGGATGTCATTGATGATGCCCAGCAGATGGTTCGCCGACCGGTGGATCTTCTCGACATAGCCGCGCTGCCTGGGATCGATCCCGGCCTGGAGCGCAAGATGGCTCATGCCGATGATGGCGTTCATCGGCGTGCGTATCTCGTGGCTCATGTTCGCCAGGAAATCGCTCTTGGAACGCGTGGCTTCTTCGGCCAGGTCCCTGGCTCGCTGCATGGCCGCCTCGGCCGCCTTGCGCTCGGTCATGTCCATGAACCAGCCCAGCAGGCCCAGCTCGCCCTCATAATCGATCGGCAGGTAGCTGGCCAGCATGTCGCGCACGCGCCCCTCGCGATCGAGCATGCGAAGCTCGCGGTCGGCGACCGCGCCGGTCCCTTCGAGGCTTTGCCAGATCTGCTGCTTCTCCGCGGGATCGACGTACATGCGCTCGGTGCCCTCGCCCACTGTGATGCCAAAAGTGTCGACGAACTTCGGATTGGCGAAACGCAGGCGACCGTGCGTGGAAACGCCGATGCAGACGGGGCCACTGTCCAGGATGTACTGCAGGCGCTCTTCGCTCTGCAGGACGGCGGCCTCCATGGCGCGACGCTCGCTCACATCGCGTATGGAGGCGCAGACGCAGGCGCCGTCACCATCGAGTGCCGGCAGGAAAGAGAGGCCGATTTCCACCGAGAACTCCTCGCCGTCCTTGCGCATGCCGTGCAGGTCGACATGGCCACGCCCCATCTGGCGACTGATGCCCTGCGCGAAGAAGTGGCTGCGCAGGCCGACATGCCACTCCCTGGCGGCGGAGGGAACGAGCTGTTCGACAGGTGCTCCGTCAAGCTCGCCGCTGGCATAACCGAAGATGGCTTCCAGCTTTGGGTTGACCAGCATGATGATGCCGTGCTGATCGACAATCATCATGCCGTCGGGCGCTGCGTCGATGACGCCGCGGTACCAGGCCCTGGCCGCTTCGATGGTCTCGTGCTGTGCTTCCAGCTCGACGGTCTTGGCCTTCAGGTTGTCTGCGAGGCGCGCCGTCAACTCGGCCTGGCGACGGGTCTCCTCCAGCAACTGCTGCGTGCATGTCGTGCGTTCGGCGATTTCCATGTTCGTGGCAAGTATCGGCAGCAGCTCATCGAGCAGCTCACGCTGGTCGGGGCTGGACGGCGACACGCTGGCCAGCTCCAACACGCCGAACAGATGCTCGCTCCGCACGAGGGGCAAGAAGGAAATTTCGGCCGGGTCAGCCTGTCCGAGGCTGGAGGTGATCCGGACATCATGCGTCGACGCGCCGGTCAGCCGGATGGCTTTGCGGTCGACGGCGCACTGACCGACCAGCCCTTCGCCCAGGCGAAATTCCCTGATCGCGGTGGCAGCGGCGTAGCTTCCCGACAAGCGCAGGCATCCGGCCTGCTCATCGTGGACATAGAACGCGCCATGCCCGAGCCGAAGCAGCGGTGCCAGGGCGGACAGGAAGCGACTCGCCAATGACTCGGCATGATCCATGGACTGGAGCTCGCTGGAGATCGCAGCCACATGGGTCTTCACCCAGCGCTGCCCCGCCATCTGCCTGGCTTCGTCCTGCAAGGCGACGATCGTCCGCGCAAGCTCGCCTGCCTCGTTGGGGTAACTCGTGTACGGAACAGGCACGTCGAACTCGCCAGCGCTCAGCGCCTCGATCGAACGCCGCAAGCCTTCCGCCGGCCGCTGTATGGAGCGGCTGATCAACTTACCGAAGAGGATGCCGACGGCGACCACCAGGGCCAGCAGCCACACCGTCCATTGCACATTGTCATGGAAGCGCCTGGCCGCGTCGGTCACCTCCTGGTCGGCACCCGCCCGCTTCATCTGCTCGACGCGCGCCAAGGCCTGCTTGACGGCGGCATCGCTGTGCCGGAACGCCGACGAGGTGAGCAAGGCGGCGGCCTGGGCATTGGCGGCGGCAGCCGTTGGCGCCGGCGCACGCAGCAGCGTCACTACTTGTTGCACCTGGTTGTTGTAGTTGCTGAATGCGCCTTCGAAATCGGCCAGGTTGCGCTGATTCTCTTCGCGATAGACGCGGGGCCTGGCCAGTTCGATTTCCTGTCGCGTCAGCGTCTCTGCATCGGCAAGCGCCTGCAGTGCGTCGGCCTGTTCCTTGCCGGGGTCAACCAGGACCGCCTGGCGAAGGTATTTCCCCATGTCGGCCAGCGACGCCCCGGCAGCCTCGATATGCACCAGGCCCAGCATGTCCTTTTGATACAACCGGCCGATCTGGTCCCTTTGCAGCCGCTGCACGTTCAGGCTGTAGATGCCAAGCAGGATGGCCAGCAGAAGAATGCCGCCGAAACCCAGCTGAAGGCGTCGCTTCAGGGGCAGGCGCTCCAGTCGTTCGGTAAATGCACTCATGTCCGCGCGGCCCTGGCAGGAGATGGGAACCGGGCATCAAGCCACGCCGCCCTCTCTCAGCCACTTGTGGGCCCGGCGCGGGTCGTCTTCCGAAAAGCGCTCCGCGATGGCCCGGAACTCACCCTGCAACTCCAGGAACGCGTCGACGATATCCGGATCAAAATCGATCCCGCGTTTCGCGGAGATCTGGGCCACGGCCTCCTGGTGCGACATGGCCTTCTTGTAGACCCGCTGGCTGATCAGCGCGTCGTAGACATCGGCAACAGCCATGAGCCGGGCCGACACGGGGATGTCGTCCCCCTGCTGGCCGCGCGGATAGCCACTGCCGTTCCACCGCTCCTGGTGGCCATAGGCAATTTCCTTGGCCAGCCGGAGGAACGGCACATCCATGCCGAGCTGCTCCTCGGCGCGCTGGATGGCATCGCGACCGAGCGTGGTATGCGTCTTCATGACCTCGAACTCCTGCGGTGTCAGGCGTCCCGGCTTCAGGAGGATCTGGTCGGGCACGCCGATCTTCCCGATATCGTGCAAGGGCGCCGACTGGAACAGCAGCCTGCGCGAAACCTCGTCGAGCTCCGCGGCAAACCGCGGGTGATCCTTGAGATGGTCCGCCAGCGCTTTCACGTAATGCTGCGTGCGCCTGATGTGGCTGCCGGTTTCGTTGTCCCGGGTCTCCGCCAGCGACGCCAAGGCCAGGATGGCCACCTGCTGCACGGCGGTGACTTCGGCCGTGCGCCGCGCCACTTCTTGCTCCAGGTAATCGTTCTGGCTGCGCAGGAAATCCGCCGCCGCCTTCAGGCGAAGATGGTTGGCCACGCGCGTCATCACCACGGGCGGGTTGACCGGCTTGCTGATGTAATCGACTGCACCCAGTACCAGCCCACGCGTTTCATCTTCCGGGGCATTGAGCGTGGTGAGAAAGATCACCGGGATATCCCGGGTATCGACTCGCGCCTTCAGCCGCCGGCAAACATCAAAGCCGGTCATGCCAGGCATCATCACGTCAAGCAGGATGAGGTCCGGCTTGTCATCTGCACCGACCCGGGCCAGGGCTTCCTCGCCGTTGCCGGCTTCCGTGACACGGTAAAGCGGCTTCAACAGCTCCGACAGGATCATCCGATTGCCGGGAGAGTCATCCACCACCAGGACGGTGGACTCGTGCGTGAGATCGGATGCGCTCATGTCGACGCTCCTTCGCATGCAGGTGCGTGGGTTTCGATACGCGCAGCTCAAGCCGATGAGCCGGGAGGAAAAGTATAGGCTGACGCCTGCGCGGCGGAACCAGGCACTCGCCACGACGCCAACGGATCAACCACGCCATCCAATCAATCGCGACGTGAATGGCCCGTCGCCGATCGGCATCCGTGAAGGTTTCGTGCACATGCGAGCGAATGCCCGCCGCGCGACCGCCAGGCACACCTCGTCGCGTTGACGTGTTGCGGCTTCATCGCGGGACACGCCCTCAGTACTTCAAGTTCAGTTCCGGCACCTGCTTACGGTTGAGCTCGAACAGTTCCTGGAACTCCTCTTCGGTAAGTTCGTCGGGGGCATAGACCGCCACCGGATCCCACGCATGATCCGTCGGCTGCGGTCGACGAGGACCGCCGCGCAACGAAAACCAGCGCCCGTCACGCTCAAGCAACTCGGGCGCTTCTTCGACGTGATCGATCTTCACGTCGTTGGGGCCGACCAGGAACACGGCGAAGATCATGACCAACTCCTCGTGCAAGAGCGACAACCAGCCCGCCTATGCTAGGCCATGGCGCATGAAGGGCGCGGCGATCGTGGGACGCGCGAACCAGTCCGATGTGCGACTGCCCGAGGCCCACCATGGACCGGACCGAAACACTACCCCGGCCAGGCGTTGGCCCTCCGTGATGTCGCGTCGGATGCTGGGTGCGTCGGTCCGGGTGCTGCCCAAGCCCGGCGGGGGAAATCGCGCATACACTTCGATCGCCCGGTCGAAGCGTACCGTGAGCTCTTTCACGCGGTGGCCGCCCTTCCCATGGCAATGATGCCGCAGGGCCATCGAGCGGGTGAAGCGCGGCGCCGGCAGGCCGGGGCGATCCGGCAAGATGCGACAGACAGGTTCGGACCATGCTCCCGGGAGAGTTCGCTTGGCCAGGCACGCAACACCCATCATCGTCTGGCCAGGCAAGCCCTTGTCGCGTGCCTTCTTCAATCGACCTGCGCCCACCGTGGCGCCGCAACTGCTCAACAAGATCCTGGCCGCGGCGGATGGGCGGGCGGGCCGCATTGTCGAGGTGGAAGCCTATGCCGGCGCCATCGATCCGGCGGCGCATACGTACCGGGGAAGAACACCACGCAATGCCACCATGTTCGGGCCACCGGGGCACATGTATGTCTACTTCACCTACGGCATGCACTGGTGCTGCAACTGCGTGTGCGGCGCCGAGGGTGACGGCAGCGGCGTACTTATCCGGGCGCTGGAACCTCTGCGCGGGCTTGAGCAGATGCGCGCAGCCCGACCACGCACTGCGCGCGACCGAGACTTGTGCCGTGGTCCGGCCCGCCTGACGCAGGCGATGGGCATCAGCGGCGCGCAGGACGGGATTGACCTGGTCGGCGCGCGTGACGGCTTTACCGTCGTCGACGATGGCATGGCGCCGCCGACGGATCCCGCGGGCGAGCCCCGCATCGGCATCAGCGTCGGCAAGGATCTGCCATGGCGGTGGCGCGTGCCCGGCAATCGTCATGCATCGGGTACGACCCTGCAGCGCCCCTGACGCTCGCAACTCACGCCGAAGCCGGGGGCTGGTGGCCGGGCCGCCACGCTGCCCTCCTCCGTTGCAACATGTTCGATGAATTCGAACGGGACCACCCGAACGGCCATACGTCATGGTCCGTACCGGGGCGCAAGCTTTGTCCCCGAAGCGCCACGGGCGCCTACTTTCATCATTGCCGGAGATAACAACATGTCACGTCTTGCCAACAAGGTCGCCGTGGTGACCGGAGCCAGCGCCGGGATCGGTCGCGCCACGGCCCGGTTGTTTGCCGCGGAAGGCGCCAGCGTCGTGGTCGGAGCCCGCCGAGAGGCGGAACTCGACACCCTCGTGAAGGAGATCGAAGCCATGGGCGGCACCGCGGTCGCGCTGGCCGGCGATGTGCGCTCGGAAGCGTACGCGAAGGCGCTGGTGGAGCTCGCGGTCAGCCGTTTCGGGCGGCTGGATATCGCCTTCAACAATGCCGGCACCCTGGGTGAAGGCGGGGCCAGCACCGAGGTAAGCGAGGCCGGCTGGAGCGACGCGCTGGCGATCAACCTGACCGGATCATTCCTGGGCGCCAAGCACCAGATTGCCCAGATGCTGAAGAACGGTGGTGGCTCGGTGATCTTCACCTCGACCTTCGTGGGCCACAGCTTCGCCTTTCCCGGTGTTGCCGCCTATGCCGCCAGCAAGTCCGGCCTGATCGGCCTGACCCAGGCGCTGGCCGCCGAGTTTGGGTCCCGCGGCGTTCGCGTCAATGCGGTGCTGCCCGGTGCCGTCGACACGGACATGTATCGCGACATGAACAGCACCAGCGAAGCGCAGTCCTTCATCACCAACCTTCACGCGCTGAAGCGGGTCGCCACGCCTGACGAGCTTGCCCGCTCGGTGCTCTACTTCGCGTCGGACGACTCGTCGTTTGTCACCGGCACGGCTTCACTGGTGGATGGCGGTGCCTCCATCACCCGGACTTAACCTCCCGTCCATTCTCATAGATTGGATGGATGCCGCCCGCCACGGGCGGCATCCGCGCCAAGCGGACCTGGCGGCCTCTGCCTGCCACCTGCCATGGGAGTCGAGTTCATGCTACGCAAGCTCCTGATCGCGTTCTTGCTGGTCGCATGCAGTCTGCCGGCCGCGGCCGGCGTCAAGCCCTTCCCCGCGTCATTCCGCACGCAGGACATCCAGACGGACGGCGCCACGCTCCATGTGCGCGTCGGCGGCAAGGGTCCGGCGGTGGTGTTGCTGCATGGCTTCGGCGACACGGGCGACATGTGGGCCCCGCTGGCCACCGATCTCGCACGTGATCACACGGTGGTGGTGCCCGACCTGCGCGGCATGGGGCTCTCCTCGCACCCGGAAGGCGGCTACGACAAGAAAACCCAGGCCGCCGATATCCGCGCCGTGCTGGTCAAGTTGGGCATTGACCATGCATCGGTGGTCGGCCATGACATCGGCACGATGGTCGCGTACGCCTATGCCGCCCGTTACCCCGACAAGACCGACCGCCTGGTGGTGATGGACGCCCCCGTTCCCGGCATTCCGCCGTGGGACCAGATCGTGAGGCTTCCCGCACTGTGGCATTTCGACTTCGGTGGGCCGGATGCCGAGCGCCTGGTCGCCGGGCGCGAACGCATCTACCTGGATCGCTTCTGGAACGAATTCGCCGCCGACCCGACCCGGATCGACGAAGCGACCCGCCAGCACTACGCCACGCTCTATGCGAGGCCCGGCGCCATGCGTTCCGCCTTCGCCCAGTTCCGCTCCATTCGACAGGACGTCGTGGACAACCAGCAGTCGATGGCGACCAGGCTGCGCATGCCCGTGCTGGCCATCGGTGGTGGAAAATCGTTTGGGGCCAACGAGGCCATCGTGATGCGCCATGCGGCCGACCAGGTGACGGAGCTGGTCGTGCCCGACGCCGGCCACTGGCTGATGGAAGAGGCACCCGACGCCACCATCGCCGCCGTGCGTGATTTCATTGACGCCAAGACGCCCGCCGTGCCGAAGGCACCCTGACATTCGGCCGGTGGCAGCGCGCGCCGCCATGGCCCCACGGGCCGGCCGATGCGTCAGGGTTGCACTTGCCGCAGTTGCTGCAATTCCTGCGTGAGCCATTCCGCCGACGTGCGCTCGCTGCCGTCGCAATCGACCAGGTAGGGCTTGCCGGTGAGGCTGCTTCGGCTGCCGGCTTGCTCGATGAAGTCCTCGGCCGAGTTCAACTTGTTCGTTCGCTCGAGGTAGCGCAGCTTGTCCACCAGGTGACTCTCCGCCTCGGCGGCGCCGTAGGACTTTCCGTTGCGAATGAACGTACAGTGGCTATGGCCGACGAAGTCCAGCAGCGCGGCCACTTCGCGCTGGCCTGCCGCATCCAGTTCTGCCCAGGCGACCGGGCATGTCGCGACCCCGGTCACGATCACCAGGGCGGCTGTCGCAATGTGTCGAATCGGTAGCACGGGGGTCACCTGGGCTGGGGCGTGCGCGGGTCATTCGCGGCAAGGGCACACGGTTCTGACCGCGGGTCCTGCCGTTGGGTTCGATCTTGCAGCAATCTCCATGGGCAGGGTGTCACGTTCCGGGCGCGTCCGCCCCCGCGCCGCCCCCCGCCGAGGGCAAGCGGGAATAACGCGTGCCGCCAGCGCGGCCGGTTCCCGCGCCGTTGGCCCCACAGTCAGCCGGCATAGGGCCTGGGCGTGCTAAATGAACGGGCGTATTGGCACATGGCAAGGCATGCAGGTACCGGCCGGCAGGCTGTCACGGGACGGGAATATGCGCACAGATCGCAGGATCGTCGCGTTTGCCTTCACACTCCTTTGTCTGTTCCTTCAGGCGTGCTCGACGCTTCCGCCAACCACCGACAAGGAGGAGACCCATCATTTGCCGCCGGCCACGGATACGGCCGCCGCCAAATACACCAAGGCGGAGGTGGACAAGCACCAGCATCAGTCCGGTTTCCGCTTGCTGACGCTCAGCACGAACGCCCTGCTGAGCCGCGTTGCGCTGGCCGATCACGCCAGACATTCGATCGACCTGCAGTACTACATCTTTGCCGATGACATGACCGGCCACCTGCTGATGCAGCACCTGCTCGCCGCGGCCGATCGCGGCGTGCGCGTGCGGATGCTGCTCGACGACAACAACTTCGACGACAAGGGGCACCTGTTCGAGGCGCTCAATGCGCATGCGAACATCGAAATCAGGCTGTTCAATCCCCTGCAGACCCGAAATCCATCCATCGTGTCCCGTGCCACGCAGTTCATGCTCGAGTGGCGGCGACTGAACCGGCGCATGCACAACAAGTCCTTCATCGTCGACAACACCGTGGCCATCATCGGCGGTCGCAACATCGGCGATCCCTATTTCGACGCGGGCAGCGACACGCATTTTCGCGATCTGGACGTGGTGGCCATCGGACCCGTGGTGCCGCAGGCGTCGGCGGCATTCGACACCTACTGGAATTGCGACGCCTCGTATCCACTCGACAAGCTCGCCAAGACCGACGACTCCGCCCAGCGCCTGGCCGCCGCACGGCAAATACTCCAGCGTGACGTGCGCGCCTTCGCGCAGTCCGACTACGCCCAGTCCGTACTGGACGAACTGCCCGACGGCCCCACCGCCGATCGGCGGGGAACGTGGTTCTGGGGCGATGCCGAACTGGTGGCCGACCAGCCGGAGAAAATCGAAGCCTCGGGCGACGTGCCGGCATTGCGCATCGGCCCGAAGCTCAAGGCGATGCTGGACGGCGCACAGCACGAGATACTGGCGAGCACGCCCTATTTCATCCCGGGCGACCAGGGCACCAGGCACCTCACGTCACTGGTGCAAAAGGGCATGTCCATCCGGATATTGACCAACTCGCTCGCCTCGACCGATGAAACGGCCGCGCACGCGGGATACGTGCACTATCGCAAGGACCTGGTCGAAGGCGGCGTTCAACTCTATGAGCTGAAACCCTCCGGCGGCCAGCACCAGGAAACCACGGCGCTGGGCAAATCATCGGGCATCAGCCTGCACGCCAAGACCATCGTGGTGGATGAACGCGAGGTTTTCATCGGCTCCCTGAACATGGATCAGCGCTCCAAGCTGCTCAACACCGAGATGGGCGTGATCGTGGACTCGCCCGGCCTTGCCCACGCCATCAGCGATTTCTTCGCGACGGCGACACTCCCCTCCAACGCCTTTCGGGTGACGGTCGATCCCGACACCCGTCACCTCGTGTGGCACGCGGAGGACGATGGCAGGCCCGTCACGTATAGGAGCGATCCCGACGCGAGCACCAAGCGGCGCACGGAAGTGTCGTTCCTGCGCCTGCTGCCCATCGATGGCCTGCTCTAGGCCTCGCTGTCGACTGCATTGAGGAGATTGGTACGCAGCGCGACGATTTCCTTCTGCATCTTCGAGAACTCCGTGGGCGTGAGGCCGCAAGCGTCGCCGAGGTCGACACTCAGGGCCTTCTCCCGCAGGCGCCTTCCGCTCCTGGTGAGGTTGACCCGCACCTGGCGCTCGTCCTCCGGATCACGCGTGCGCTCTACGTAGCCCATCGCCTCGAGCTTCTTGAGGATCGGCGTGAGCGTATTGGATTCGAGAAAGAGCTTTTCGCCGAGGCCGCTGACCGTCTGGCCGCCCTCCTCCCACAGCGCGATGATGGTGACGTACTGGGTATAGGTGAGGCCCAGTTCGTCGAGGAGCGGCCGGTAGATCCTGCCGAACGCCAGGTTCGTCGAGTAGACCGCAAAGCACAGGAAGTCGGCCAGCTTCATGTTCGAGGCATCGGCCCTGCCATTCGGTTTCATGTGGATTCCTCCGGTGGGTGACGGGCGCCTGCCCGTCTCGGCAACGGAGTATACATCGCATGCGAGTTAATCGGTGCCGCCTGAAGACGCGGGACCGCGCCCTTGCGGCGGGCCGCCAGCCAGGCTGCCGCCGTCGCTCTTGACATCACCTGGCCCCGGCGCGATCATTTTAACATCGCTCGCGATCTACTCGCACGCGAGTAATACCGAAAGCGACCCGGACGCGATTTAAACACGGCTTGACAGCCACCCGGAATTGCCGGAACATATTTACGTCGTATGCGATGTGATCGCTCACGATATTACTGACAGTTCCCGAAAGCGCGACCCCGGCAACCCCGTTACACCGAATTTCCCACGCATGCACGCCACATATACATCGCATGCGCTTTAATCGCTTACGATTTAGTCAAACCACCCACCCTTGAGGAATATGCCATGACCAAGATCGAAAAAGTCATCTTCTCCGGCCGCACCCACACCGTCGTCAACCTCGACCCGAAGGCCCAGCGCGGCGACCACGGCGTCGTCGACATCAAGCTGTCGGCCCCCGGCGGTGACAACCATGAGTTCATCGCTGCCGAACCTCACCCGACCGCCGAGCAGTTGTTTGCCGGCGCCTGGTCCGCCTGCTACATCACTGCGCTCGGCCTCGCCGCCTCGCTGAAGAAGGTCGAGCTTCCGGCCGGCCATGCCGTCGACATCCAGGTGGACGTTGGCCAGACCGGGCCCGGCTGGTTCCTCGGCGCAGCATTCACCGTCCGCCTGCCAGGCCTGGCCCAGGATGTCGCCGAAGCCATCGCGCATTCGGCCCACCAGATCTGCCCGTACTCGAAGGCGGTGCACGGCAACATCGAGGTTGCCCTCAACGTCGTCACGGCGTGAAGCAACCCCGGGCCGGTTCGTCCAGGTCAGCCTGGTTCGAACCGGCCACGGCCATGCGCTGCCGCCGAGCTGCATCTCGCGTATCTTCGGGTTTCCGGCAGCAACCGCCGCGCCGCCCGCATGGCGGCCGCCGGCGCAACATTTTCACCAAGGGCAGGACCAACACATGACGACGAAAAGCGAAACGGCCATCCTGGCAGGCGGCTGCTTCTGGGGCGTGCAGGATCTCCTGCGGCGTTACCCGGGCGTGCTGTCCACGCGGGTGGGCTACTCGGGCGGCGACGTGGCCAATGCCACCTATCGCAACCACGGCACGCATGCGGAAGCGATCGAGATCGTGTTCGACCCGGACCGGCTCAGCTATCGCCAGATCCTGGAGTTCTTTTTCCAGATCCACGACCCGACGACGATGAACCGGCAGGGCAACGATGTCGGCATGAGCTACCGCTCCGCCATCTTCTATCTCGACGACCGGCAACGGCAGGTGGCCGAGGACACGGTCGCCGATGTCGACGCGTCAGGCCTCTGGCCCGGCAAGGTGGTGACCGAGATCGCCCCCGCCGGCCCGTTCTGGGAAGCCGAACCCGAGCACCAGGATTATCTGGAACGCTACCCCAATGGATACACCTGCCATTTCATCCGGCCGGACTGGAAGTTGCCCAGGCGAGCTCCGTGACACGTGAAGCGCACATCACCGGCGGCCACCTGGCCGCCGCAGCGTCCGTGACACCACGGCAGGCCGTTCAATGACGACTCTTCCATCCCCCTACGTTCCCATCAGCTGCGAGTTCCACGACCTGCTCGAGGCGCTCGCGACAACAGGCAGGCCGGCGCAGATGGGCTTCCGCGATGCCGCGGGCGAGGTGCAGCGTCGCATGGCCAGCATTGTCGACGTGTTCGCCCGCGATGCGGCCGAGTACCTCTCCACCAGCACGGGTGAAACCGTGCGTCTCGACCAACTGCTGGACGTCGACGGCGCCCCTCTGCCCGACCACTGAGACCTGCGTTGCCTGGCCAGGTCCCGGGCTGGTGCCGTCGAGGCGACTGGGCAGCCGCGCTGCATGCGCCGGGGCCCACGCCCGTCCGGCGGACTTAAGATATCCGCGGATCCTCTTCCCCTATCGACGGAGCTTGCCGATGGCCACGCCTTGCACGCATCTGGATTCGATCCTCAACGTTACGCCAAGCGCACGCGGGTGTGAGGAATGCCTTAAATCGGGAGATGTCTGGGTGCACCTGCGCATCTGTCGCACCTGCGGCCACGTGGGCTGCTGCGACAGCTCACCGAACAGGCATGCGACCAAGCATTTTCATCACACGAAACATCCGATCATCGAAGGCTACGATCCGCCGGAAGGCTGGGGTTGGTGCTATGTGGACGAGGTCATGTTCGACCTGCGTGACCGCGCCACGCCGCAGCTGGGCCCCATTCCACGCTACGACTGACCCAGGGTCATCGCCATGGCCACACCCAGCAAGATCCTTTTGCAGACGACCATTGCCACCGTCGAGGATGACTGGCACATCGGCCGCTTCAGCCTGCTGCGCGACTATCTGTCGGACCTGCGCGATGCCGGGGGTGAGCCGCTGTTCGAAGTGGTCGCCCGCGACCGCGACCCTGCCGGCGCGCCCGACAGCGTGCTGTCGCAACTGGACCGCTCGGCGTTCGACGAAATCTGGCTGTTTGCCGTCGACACGGGCGGCGGCCTGACCCCGGAAGACTGCTCAGCGATCACGCGCTTTCGCCAGCGCGGCGGCGGCCTGCTGGTGACGCGCGACCACATGGATCTCGGCAGCTCGGTATGCACGCTGGGCGGCGTGGGCGCCGCGCATTTCTTCCATAGCAAGAATCCGGACCCCGATGTGTCGCGCCATTGCGCCGACGACACTTTCAACGCCGATATTCTCTGGCCGAACTATCACTCGGGGCGCAACGGCGACTTTCAGCACATCACCATCGACGGGCCACTGCACGCGGTGCTGACCGACCCGGATTCGCCCGACGGCACGGTGCATTCGCTGCCTGCGCACCCGCACGAGGGCGCCGTCGGCAAACCGCCGGATGATCCAAGCGCCCGCGTGATTGCGAAAGGACGCAGCAAACTGAGCGGGACCGAGTTCAACATTGCGGTTGCCTTCGAGCCCTCGTCCGCGGGCGGGCCGGCGATCGCCCAGTCCACCTTTCATCACTTCGCCGACTACAACTGGAATCCCTCCATGGGTGCACCGAGTTTCGTCACCGAAGCACCGGGTGATGCGCTTGCCCATGCACCCGAGGCCCAGCGCTCGGTCGAACGTTATGTGAGGAATGTGGCGTTATGGCTGGCCGGAAGGCCGGTGGATACGCCGACGGCGGCGTGAGTTCGCACCCAGCAAGCCGCCAGGCTCCGGCGGAAAAGGAGGCCAGCACCATGCGCGTCAAGTACAGGACCCGGGAGGTTGGCGACGTCACCGTTTTCTATCGCGAGGCGGGCAAGCCCGATGGCCCGGTGATCCTCCTGCTGCACGGATTTCCCACCGCGAGCCACATGTTCCGTGACCTCATCCCGCTGCTGGCTCCCCATTTCCGGCTGATCGCCCCCGATCTTCCCGGCTTCGGCCAGACCCGGGCGCCGCCGCGCGGCAGCTTCGACTACAGCTTCGACAATCTCGCGCGCATCATCGAGGGCTTCGTAGCGGCGATCGGACTGAGTCGGTACGCGCTCTACGTGTTCGACTACGGCGCGCCCACGGGCTATCGCCTGGCCGTGGCGAATCCCGAACGCATCACGGCCATCGTCAGCCAGAACGGCAACGCCTATGTCGAGGGCCTCAGCGACCAATGGGGCCCCTGGCAGGCCTACTGGCGCGATCCGACACCCGGGCACCGGGAGGCCTGCCGCGCCTCGCTCGCGGCCGACAGCATCAGGAACTGGCAGTACCTCACGGGCTCCGATCCGGAGCGCATGTCGCCCGATGGCTACACGCTGGACATCGCCTATATGGCTCGCCCGGGCGCGGAAGACATCCAGCTCGACCTGATCCTGGACTATCGCAGCAACCTGGAGAAGTATCCCGAATTCCAGCGCTACTTCCGCGAGCACCAGCCGCCCTTCCTGGCCACCTGGGGCAAGCACGACCCGGCCTTCGTTCCGGCGGGTGCCCAGGCCTACGCGCGCGACCTGCCCGGGGCCGAGATCCACCTGCTCGATACCGGACACTTCGCGCTCGAAACCCATGCGCCCGAGATCGCCGCGCTGATGACCGAGTTCCTGCTGCGTCACGTCGCCTGAGCAGCGGGACCGACCGACACTGGCCTGGCCGTGCACGTCAACATCGCCGATGCCGGACCCTGAGACCGGAACGGCGGTACGCTAACCGCGTTGCGACCGCCATCACTTGGGAGGGCACGCGCCATGGGCGCTGACCAGGTCCGGGACACGCACGTCGATGTGCTCATCGTCGGTGCGGGAATCTCCGGCATCGGCATGGCCTGCCACCTGGCCATGGCTTGTCCCGGCAAGACGGTGGCCCTGCTCGAACGACGCAAGGCCATCGGCGGCACCTGGGACTTGTTCCGCTATCCGGGCGTGCGCTCCGACTCCGACATGTTCAGTTTCGGCTATCAGTTCCGGCCCTGGCATGAGCTCAAGGTGCTTGCCGACGGACCGTCGATTCGCTCGTACGTTGAAGACACCGCGCGCGCCTACGGCGTGGACCGCAAGATCCACTTCGGCGTCAGGATCACCGATGCGCGCTGGTCGAGCATTGTCAACGACTGGACGGTGACTGCCGTGGACGAGGACAGTGCGCTCACCCATCGCTACAGCTGCCACTTCCTGGTCAGCTGCACCGGCTACTTCGACCACGAGCGCGGCTACCTGCCGGACTACCCGGGCCTGGAGCGTTACCAGGGCCAGTTCATCCATCCGCAGCACTGGCCCGACGACCTCGACTATCGAGGCAAGCGCGTCGTGGTCATCGGCAGCGGCGCGACCGCGGTGACCCTCGTGCCAGCCCTGGCCGGCGAAACCGCCCACATCACCATGCTGCAGCGGTCACCGAGCTACATCCTTTCGCTGCCGTCGCACGACAAGATCTCGGCCGCGCTGCGGCACGTGCTGCCCGCGCGCCTTGTTTACGGGATGGCACGCAAGCGCAACATCGCCCTGCAACGCCTGATCTTCAAGGCAGCCAAGCGCTGGCCCGACCGGGTTCGCTCGGTGCTGTTGTGGGCGGCGCGCCGCAAGCTCGGCAGCGAGGTGGCGCTGAGCCACTTTTCGCCAGCCTACCGTCCATGGGAACAGCGCCTGTGCGCCGTGCCGGACGGCGATCTGTTCCTGGCGATCCGCGACGGCAAGGCGTCCATCGTCACCGACACCATCGACACCTTTACCGAACATGGCATCCAGCTGGCGTCCGGCGAGCAGCTCGACGCCGACATCGTCATCTCGGCCACCGGCTTCCAGTTGCTGGCGCTGGGCGGCATGGAGCTGTCCGTCGACGGCGAGCCGCGCGCCCTGAACGACCTGCTGACCTACAAGGGCGTGCTGTTGCAGGACACGCCCAACCTGGCGGTGATCTTCGGCTACACCAATGCCTCGTGGACGCTGAAGGTGGACCTGGCCGCGAGCTACGTCTGCCGCCTGCTGAACTACATGGACAACCACCGGCTGTCGGCCATTACGCCACGCGCGCCGGCCGGTGAACGCGGCGACGAAACCATCCTTGCATCGCTCAGCTCGGGCTACGTGCAACGCGGCAATGCGCGCATGCCGCGCCAGGGACGCCACCTGCCCTGGCGCGTGACGCACAACTACGAGCAGGACCGCCGCATGCTGCTCAGGCAGCCGATCGAGGACCCGGCGCTGGAGTGCGTCATGCAGGCCGAAGGCAGCGCCACACCTCATGCGGGCAAGGAACTGCGCAACGCGGGATGAAGCGCGTGGATCCGGCCTCGACCTGCAGGCAGCACGTCCATGCCAACCAGCGCACCGGTCTGCGTATTTCTACCGAGACCGGATAAGTGGATTTACGCTTGCCCGCCGTCGCTGCTCCTCCCACGCTGACGCCTGCATTCCCACGCACCGTGCCAGCCCGTCCGGGACACGAGGTATCGCCGCAGGCCGGGCCCGGTGCCGCTCCGCCCCTTCGCCAGACCACCCTGGGCCCAGAAGCGTGATGAAACGACTCGCCTGCCTGCCGCTACTCGTCGCCGCCGCTGCGGCCCTTCCCGCCCATGCCACCGAGGGCGGCCTCGGGCGTCCGATCACGGGACTCCAGGCAACCTCCTATGCCGGCTTGATACCGCCGACGCCGGGCTGGAACTACCAGGTGTCCTACGTCTTCTACGACGGCAACATCGGCGCCTCCAAGCAGGTGCCGCTGGTCGGTGGCGGCTCGTCGCTCGGCCTGCAAGCCGAATTCCAGCTGCTGTCCTTGACCGGCCTGTACATCTGGAACACCAAGCCTGGCGCGTGGAACTACGCGTCGATGGTGACGCTGCCGTTTGCCTATGCCGACGTGAACGTGACGGCGAACCTCGGCCGGCTGAGCGCCAAGCGCAAGGACAGCGACACCGGCCTTTACGACATGGCGTTCGCGCCCGTGATCGCGAGCCACCACTTCAGCCAGACGCAGCACCTGTCGTTGTCGCTGTACATCTACGCGCCCACCGGTGACTACGAGAAAGGCCGGCTGGCCAATCTCAGCCTGCACAACTGGACGTTCTCGCCCACCGTCGGCTACACCCAGCTGTTCCAGGAAGGCACGCTCGAATGGAGCACGACGACCGCCGTGGACTTCTACACGAAGGACACCGCCACCGACTACCAGAACGGCGATGTGTTCCGCATCGATTCGCTGGTGATCAAACGCCTCCACAACGGCTGGGGCTTTGGCGCCGTGGGCGGCTGGATCGAACAGCTTGAAGACGATACGGGGCCCACGGCCGACCTGTTGAACGGCTTCAAGGGACACTCGCTCGCGTTCGGCCCGATCGCGACTTACGTCAGGAAATGGGAAGGCGGACAGGCCGAGTTCGCGCTGCGCTGGCTACATGAGTTCGACGTGAAAAACCGCCCGCAAGGCAACCCCGCCATGCTGTCGGTGTCCATATCGCTGTAACGGCGCGGGCGCTGCGCGCCCTCCTGCCGCGCGCTTGGTGGAGTCTGTTACCTTGGCGCCTTTCCAGGCCCCGGGGGATTCCATGTCGCTACGTCATCGCCGTTTCGCCGCCCTTGCGCTCGCCGTTGCGCTACCTGTCCTGGCCATGGCGGCGCAAGACGCCAGGCCCGCGCATACGCCAACCCCCAAGGAGCTGCTGGCGAAATCGCGGCCGGACGAATGGCGCACGCCCGATCCGCAAAACCTGCTGGTCATGCAGTTGCCGCAGGGCAAGGTGGTGATCGAACTGGCACCGGACTACGCACCCTTGCATGCCGCCAACATCCGCACCATGGCGCGCGAGCATTACTACGACAACCTGGCCATCGTCCGCGTGCAGGACAACTTCGTTACCCAATGGGGCGATCCGGCCAGCGACGACAACGGCGACAAGAGCAAGCTCAAGGCGCTGGGCTCGGCCCGGGCCACCCTGCCGCCCGAATACACGCGTGCCTTCGACCCCACGCTGCCGTTCACCACCTTGCCGGACGGCGATGTCTACGCAGCCGAAGCGGGTTTTTCCGAAGGCTTCCCCGCGGCGCGCGACAAGGCCAAGGGACAGCAATGGCTGGCGCACTGCTACGGCATGGTCGGCGTGGGACGCGACAACGATCCGCAGAGCGGCAGCGGCAGCGAGCTCTATGTGGTGATCGGCCAGGCTCCGCGCGGGCTCGACCGCAACCTCGCCGTGGTCGGCCGCGTGCTGCAGGGCATGGAGTATCTCTCCGGCCTGCCGCGCGGCACCGGCCCGCTCGGCTTCTATGCGCAGCCCACGCAACGCGTCGCCATCAGCCAGGTACGCCTGATGTCGGAAGTAGCGCGGGAACAGCGCGTCAACCTGCAGGTGCTGCGCACCGACGGCGCCACCTTCGCGGCACTCGTCGATGCCAAGCGCAATCGCCACGATGACTTCTACCAGTTTCCCGCCGGGAAGATCGATCTTTGCGGCATCAGCGTTCCGGTGCGCGAGGCCGGCGCATCGCGCTGAGAGCGTGAACACCGTCTGAGCGTCACGGTCGATAACGACGCCTCCTTCACCCGCCGCGCCGGCACGATGCAGGGCACCAGGTCGGGCCCTGCACGGCCGTGGCGGGAGTGATGGATGGGACGTGGCTGGAAAATCACCGCGTGGATCGTTGGCCCGGCGCTGCTGTTGATCGGCGTGCTGCTCGTTGCGATTGCCTCGTTCGACTGGAACCGCATGAAGCCCACGATCAATGCGCGGGTAAGCGCCATGATCGGACGACCCTTTGCCATCGAGGGCGACCTCAGCGTGCGCTGGCGACGTGAGGGCGACGCAGGCGGACCGTCGGCAGTCATGCCCTGGCCGGAGTTCATTGCCCAGAACGTCACCATCGCCAATCCGGCGTGGGCCACCAGGCAAGCGAATTTCGCGCAGTTGCAGACCATCCGCTTCCGCGTGGCGCCCCTGCCCCTGGTCGTGCACCGCATCGAGATACCGGTGCTGTTCCTGACTCTTCCCGCCATCGACCTTGAACGCAATGCACAGGGACAGTCGAACTGGGACTTCACGCTCGCCCCCGATACGCAGCCCTCGGCGTGGAAGCTCGACCTTCGCGCGATCGGATTTGACCGGGGTCGCATCACGCTCGACGACGCCGCCAGCAAGGTCAGCCTGCGCGTCGCGGTGGAGCCCCTGCAACGCGCCATCCCCTTTGACGAAATCCTGGCGCAACAGTCGTCCGACGCGCGCGAGGCGGCCGGCAAGGCAGTTGGCGCGGGTGCCCGCGAGGTCCTTGCCAAGGCGGGCGACGGCAAGCCGCGATCGACCACCGCCACCTACCAGTTCGCCTGGCAGGCCGAAGGCAGCTACCAGGGCGCCACGGCGCGGGGACATGGCAAGACCGGCGCCGTGCTTGCATTGCAGGAGGCCGACCAGCCGTTCCCCGTGCAGGCCGACGTGACCATTGGCGACAACCGCATCGCGCTGGTGGGGACGCTCACCGATCCGCTGCACCTGGCTGCGCTGGACCTGCGGCTGTGGCTGTCCGGCAGCAGCATGGCCGGGCTGTATCCGCTGACCGGCCTGACCCTGCCCGATACACCACGCTACGCCACGGAAGGCCACCTGACTGCGCAGCTGAGGCGCGGCGCCAGCCACTACTCCTATGACAGCTTCCGTGGCCGCGTCGGCGGCAGCGACCTTGCCGGGGACCTGGTCTTCGATACCGGTGGCGCGCGCCCGAAATTGAGCGGCAAGCTGACATCCCGGCTACTGCGGTTTGCCGACCTCGCCCCACTCATTGGCGCGGATACCAACGCGGAAAAAGAGCAGCGCGGTGACGCGACACCTCAGCCTTCGGACAAGGTGTTGCCGGTGGAGCCGTTCCGCACCGATCGCTGGCAGGCGATGGATGCCGACGTGGCGTTCAGTGCAACGCGCATCGAGCGCGGCGCCGCACTACCCGTCAATGCCCTGTCCACACACCTGGCGATGGGCGATGGCGTGCTGCACCTGGATCCCCTCGCCTTCGACTTCGCCGGCGGCAAGGTCGACAGCCAGCTGCAACTGGATGGCACCAAGGCGCCCATGCACGGCGCGATCAAGCTCAAGGCTCGCCACGTGAAACTGAAGGAGTTGTTCCCTACGTTTGAACCGATGCGCACCAGTTTCGGCGAGATCAACGGCGATGCGTCGCTGGTTGCGCACGGCAATGCGGTGGGCGCGCTGCTCGGCACCTCCAGTGGCGAAGTGAAGTTGCTGATGAACGATGGCGCGATCAGCAAGACGTTGCTGGAAACCGCCGGCCTCAACGTGGGCAACATCATCATCGGCAAGTTGTTTGGCGACAGGACGGTGAAGATCAATTGCGCGGCCTCCGACCTTGACGCCGCGGACGGACTGTTCCAGACCAGGCTGTTCGTGCTTGATACCGAGGATGCGATCATCGGCATCAGCGGCACGGTCAATCTTGCCAGCGAGCGACTGGATCTCGATGTACGTCCGCAGTCGAAGGGGGTTCGTTTCCTCTCCCTGCGCTCGCCCCTGTACGTCAAGGGCACGCTCAAGGATCCGGATGTCGGCGTACAGCCAGGCCCATTGATCCTCCGCAGCGGTGGCGCCGTCGCGCTGGCCGTGGTGGCCCCGGTTGCGGCGCTGCTTCCGCTGATCGCCACCAGCAAGGACGACCAGCCCAACACCTGTGCCACGGTGCTCGAACAGTTGCGCGCCTCCGCCAGCGGCGCTGCAAGGCAAGCCAAGCCACCCACCCGGCCCGCAGCCGTCCACTGAAGGCAGGCACCCTCATCGAGCGGCCACGGCAGGCGCCGCGGCCGCTAGAATGCAGCGCTCTTCCCCATCGACGTCGACGTAGCATGCAGCCTGTCACCAAAGCCCGCTGGCAGATCCATGGCTGTGTCCTGCTCTGGGGCTTTACCGCCATCCTCGGCAAGCTGATCACCTTGCCCGCGCTTCCCCTGGTCTGGTGGCGCATGCTGCTGGTGACGGCCGCGCTGTTGCTGATGCCCAGGGTCTGGCGCGGACTGCTGGCCATGCCGGCACGCTTGCGCTGGGCCTATGCCGGCATCGGCGTGCTGGTCTCGCTGCACTGGCTGACCTTTTATGCGGCGATCAAACTGGCCAATGCTTCGGTGGCCGCCACGTGCATTGCGTTGGGGCCGGTCTTCCTCGCCCTGGTCGAACCGTGGATCGCACGGCGCCGCTTCGATCCACGCGAGCTGCTGATCGGCGTAGCCGTGGTGCCGGGCGTGATGATGGTGGTCGGCGGCGTGCCGGTGGCCATGCGGCTCGGCATCGCCGTGGGTGCGTTGTCCGCGCTGCTGGTCGCGCTGTTCGGTTCGCTCAACAAGCGGCTGGTGGAACACGGCGATCCGCTTACCGTCACCTGCCTTGAACTGGGCACGGGCGCGGCGTTCCTTACGCTGCTCGCGCCATGGCTGCCGCACGCGGGACCAGCCTTCGTACTGCCCGGCCTGCATGACGCCGCTCTGCTGGTCCTGCTGTCGTTCGGCTGCACCCTGCTGCCGTTCGCACTGGCCCTGGTGGCGCTGCGCCACATGAGCGCCTTCGGCACGCAGATGGTGACCAATCTCGAACCGGTCTATGCCATCGTGCTGGCGATCCTGCTGCTGGGCGAACAGCGCGAACTGGACGCCTGGTTCTATGCGGGCGTCGCGGTGATTCTTGCCGCCGTGTTCGTCCATCCGCTGCTCAGCCGCCGGCAGACCCAGCCCGCACAGCCCGACCTGCTGGGCACCACGGAAAGCCACAGCGTCATCGACTAGCGCGCCTTCCCCTGCACACGGCATGGCCGTCGGACGCCGTGTCTGTCCGGCACAGAGGCGATGAGTGCCGCGTCAAGACCATCCAGGCGTGTGCCGGCAGGCCGGGGAAGCAGTCTCTGCCACGGGTGATCCAGACCTTGCAGTGAATGGTCCATGGGTGCGCCAGTCGGCCCTCGCGGGGAACGCGGCCTGCGCACGCTCCGCAGGCGATGGCAGAAATTTCACGCGCGACCCGCCATCGTCCGCACGCATTCCCCGACCCCCAGGAGCGCACCACCCATGAAGATCGCCCTGTTCGGCGCCAGCGGCCACGTCGGCCACGCCATCCTCGACGAAGCGCTGTCGCGTGGATACGACGTCACCGCCATCGTCCGCGATCCGTCCCGCCTGTCGCGCCGCGACGCCCGTCTCACCATCGCCATCGGCGACGTGAGCCGACCGGAAAGCTGGCTGGATGCCGTGCGTGGCGCCGACGCCGTGGTGGCCAGTCTCTCGGCGCGCCGCGACGGCACGCCCGACAGCATTCCCGCCAATGCAGCCGCCCTGCTGGAAAATCTTCCGCGCGCGGGGGTGAAGCGCCTCGTCTGGGTGGGGGGCGCCGGCTCGCTGGAAACGGCGCCAGGCGTGCGCGTCATCGACGACCCGCACTTTCCCGAAGCATGGAAGTCCGAAGCCAACAGCCAGGCCCGGGCGCTGGATATTTTTCGCCACAGCAAGGGCGACCTCGAGTGGACGTACATCAGTCCCGCCGCCCTGCTGGATGACGGCCACCGCACCGGCAAGTATCGCGTCGGGGGCGACCAGCTGCTGGTCAATGCCAATGGCAAAAGCCACATCAGCATTCCCGATTATGCCGTCGCCCTGCTCGACCGGGTCGAGAAGAACGACGCCCGCAAACACCGCATTACCGTGGCGTATTGAGCGATGGCGGTCCCTTCCCATGGAGGAAGGGATCGTCCTCAGAACCACCAGCGCACGCCTGCCACCCAGGCTGTCTCGTGCGCGTGCCATTGGGCGCCGGCGGAACCCTCGTCGGCCGTGCCGAAACGGCGCGTCCACGCCGCACCAAGATAAGGCGCGAACTTGCGGCTGATTTCATAGCGCAAGCGCAGGCCGGCTTCCAGGTCGGACAGTCCGGACGAGATGCCACGTCGTGGGTCGTCCTTGCCATAGGCGTTGAGTTCCAGCCGCGGCTCGAGGATCAGCCGCTGGGTGAAGCGCACGTCGTAACTGGCTTCGAAACGGGCTGCCGTACGCCCCTGCTCGCCCACGTAAAACGTCGCCTGCGTTTCGAACCAGTACGGCGCCAACCCCTGCACTCCCGCCGCCAGCCATTGCCGCTGCGGCCCCTGGCCGAAGTCCTGCCGCACGCCCAGTTGCCCATCCCAGAAACTGGTCCACGCGTGGCTCCACAACACCTCGACGCGGCCATCCTGCGTGCCACGGCTGTCGTGCTCGCCTTCGGTCTTCAGCCACACCCGGTCGACGGGACCGCCCCACCAACCCTCGGCCTCCCAGCGGGTCGCGTAGTCGCCGTTTGTGCTGCGGCTGCGCTCGAGTCGGTCGAACGACCACATGGCCTGGCTGGCAGCGTCATCCATCTGCATCAGACCCGTCATCTGCGACGGCGGCATCGCGGGCATGACGCGTTGCGGCGGCGGCGGAGCGACATGGCCGTTGGGCGGCCACGCAGCGTCGGCGGCCGGGCCAGGCACGGCGTGATCGTCAACCGTGGCGGGCGCATGGCCGCCATGGTCATGCCCTTGCGGCGGCGCTTTCTCGGCATGAGGTTGTGGCGACGTGTCGTGCGCCGGCATCGACATGCCTGGCATGTCCTCCATGCCCATGCTCTGCGCCAGCGCGGACGCCGGCATGGCTGCGAGCAGCGCCCACGCCAGGGCATGGCGTGAAAGGAGCCGTGCCCTCATGCCACCACCACTTCGCGGAACATGCCCGCTTCCATGTGATAGAGCAGATGGCAGTGATAGGCCCAGCGTCCTATCGCGTCGGCGCTCACCCGATAGCTCACGCGCTGCGCGGGCTGCACCATCACCGTGTGCTTGCGCGCCTGGAAGCCACCCTCCGGTGACTCAAGCTCGCTCCACATGCCATGCAGGTGGATGGGATGCGTCATCATGGTGTCGTTCACCAGCACGATGCGGACGTGCTCGCCATGGCGCAGGCGCAACGGCTCGGCGGCGGAGAAACGCGTGGCGTCGAACGACCACAGGTAGCGCTCCATATTGCCGGTGAGGCGCAGCGTGATTTCACGATCCACGCCCGGCGAGATCGGCGCATCGAGCGCATGCAGGTCGGCGTAGGTCAGCACGCGCCGACCGTTGTCGCGCAGGCCCACGCCGGGATCGTCGAGGTTGCCGCGCGGCGTGGCCACGCGCATGTCCACTTCGGGGCCGGTCTTCAGTGGCGCCGCCGCAGCAGCTTCGTGCTGCATCGGCACGCCGGCCATGCCAGGCATCATGTCCATGCCGGACATGTCGTGGCCCATCGCCGCGTGATCCATCGAACCCATCATGTCGACCATGCCGAGCAGCGGACGCGGATCGAGCGATGGCACTTCGGCCGACATGCCGAGGCGCGGCGCGAGCGTGGCACGCGCATAACCGGAGCGATCCATGCTCTGGGCGAAAATGGACCAGGCGCGATCGGCGGAAGGCTGCACGATCACGTCATAGGTTTCGGCGGTGCCGATGCGGAACTCGTCCACGCTCACCGGTTCGACCGGCTGGCCGTCGGCCGCCACCACCGTCATCTTCAGGCCGGGGATGCGCACGTCGAAGAAGGTCATCGACGAGCCATTGATGAAGCGCAGCCGCACCTTGTCGCCGGCCTCGAACAGCCCGGTCCAGTTGCCCGCCGGAGTCTGGCCGTTGACCAGGTAGGTATAGGCAACGCTCGACACATCGGCCAGATCGGTGGGATCCATGCGCATCTGGTTCCACATCTTGCGTTCGGCCAGCGCCTGCGCGGCGCCACCGCGCTGCGCATCGTGCAGGAAGTCGCCCACGGTACGGCGGCCGTGGTTGTAGTAGCCCCCCTGGCGCTTGAGGTTGGCGTAGATGGTCTCCGGATCGAGGTCGGTCCAGTCGTTCAGCAGCACCACGTAGTCGCGCTGCACGTCGTGGCGCTCGCCATCGCGTGGCTCGACCACGATGGGGCCGTACAGACCCGTCTGCTCCTGGAAGCGCGAATGGCTGTGGTACCAGTACGTGCCCGCCTGGTTCACGGTGAAGCGGTAGAGATATTCGCCGCCCGGCGGAATGCCGTCGAAGCTGAGGCCCGGCACGCCATCCATGTCGGCCGGCAACACGATGCCGTGCCAGTGGATCGAACTGCTCACCGCCAGGCGGTTGCGCACGCGCAGGCTCACCGTCTCGCCTTGTCGCCAGCGCAGCAGCGGCGCCGGCAACTGCCCGTTCACTACCGTGGCGACGCGCCGCCGGCCGGTGAAGTCGACCGGCAATTCGCCGATCTCCAGTTCGAAATGGTTGCCGCGCAACTCGCTGCGCGGTGCGGCGGACTGCGCCAGCGCGCTGCCGCGCCCGAGCCCAAGGCCAGCCGCCACGCCGCCCAGCGCCAGCCCCTGTACGAAACGACGACGCGACGGCTCGAAGCCGCGCGGATCCTGCTTGCCCATGAAACCACTCCGTTGTTCATGCCCGCGTGCGGGCATGTCGATCCGACCGCCCCGGGGCGGCCGCTGCACAGCGCGGAGGATCAGGCGACCGGCGGCCGCAATGGAGGTTCGTTATCCGGCTGGGGCGCCATGACGTGGCGCGCCTGCCAGCGGGCGGCATCGGGCATGGCCTGCGGCCACGCCTGCGCGGATGAAGGCAACACGGTGACTGCCACATGCGAACAACAGCCGTCAGGTGCCGCCGGATGCGCGTGCGCCGGCGGATGATCCGCTGAACCGGCAACGTGATGCATCGCCATGGACATGGCCATGTCGTGGCCGGACGAGGCGCAGCAGCCCTGGTCGGCCCATGCCAGGCTCGCCAGCGCCAGCCACGCGCACAGTGCCAGCGCGAACAGGGCGCGGCATCGACGCAGATGGCGGAACAGGGAACGTGGCATGCCCGGAGCATAGCCAGCCGACCGCGGCTTGCTCAACTCTGGAGCTGGCTCCATCGGGCTGGACGCCCCGGGGCGGGAAAAATCGCCGGCTGCCGCTTGCCCCTATAATTGCCCACCATCCGGCGCAAGTACCCCCATGAACTATCGCCACGCCTACCACGCCGGCAACTTCGCCGATGTCCTGAAGCATTCGGTGCTGTTTGCGCTGATCGAAGCCATGCAGGCCAAGCCCACGCCGTTCGGCTTCATCGATACCCATGCCGGCAGCGGTTGCTACGCGCTGGACAGCAAGGAGGCCGGCAAGACCGGCGAATACCGCGACGGCATCGCCCGCCTGCTGTTTCCGGACCTGCAGCAGGTCGGCGAACACCACGGCGCCGCCCTCCCGCCCGTACTGCGGCGCTGGCTCGACGCCGTGCTCAGGCTGCCCGGCAACGAACACGGCCTCAAGCTGTATCCGGGTTCCCCGCTGCAGGCGGCCCAGGCCATGCGGGCGAACGACAGTGCGCAGCTGTGCGAACTGCATCCGGAAGAGGCCACCCGCCTGCGCGAACTGTTCCACCACGACCACCGCGTCCACGTGCACCAGCGCGACGGCTACGAGGCGCTCAAGAGCCTGCTGCCGCCCGCGGAGAAGCGCGGACTGGTGCTGATCGATCCACCCTACGAAGCACAGGAAGCCGAGTACCGGGTGATCGAGAAGGCGCTGAAGCTGGCCCTGCAACGCTGGCCGACCGGCGTCTATGCCGTGTGGTACCCGATCAAGCTGCGCAGCCAGGTGCAGCCCTTCCACCGCTGGCTGCAGCACTCCGGGGTCCGGCGCGTGCTGCGTGCCGAACTGCTGGTGCACCCGGACGACTCGCCGCTGCGGCTCAACGGCTCGGGCATGGTGATCCTCAACGCGCCGTGGAAGCTCGACGAAACCCTGCGCGAACCCTTGCGGGCGATGGCGCGCCTGCTGTCGCAGGGCAAGCCGGCCCACTGGCGGCTGGACTGGCTGGTCGAGGACAGCGCCAGCTGAAACCGGGGTGGCGATCACCCGCCCCGCCTACCACGCTCCGCGCCAGCCGGCTAAGCTGAACGCATCCACGCCTCAACAGCCGGAGCCAGCCATGCGCCAACGTCTCGCCCACGTCCTGATCCGCGGCGTCCTGCCCGCGAGCCTGATGACGCTGGCCGCCTGCGCGCCGGCGCCGATCTACAAGCCCTCTTCCAACACGATCGCCATCGCACCCGACACCGTGGCGCAGGCGCCGGAGCGCTTTGCCAATGCCGACGTGATCTGGGGCGGGCGCATCGTGGAGATCCGCAACCTGGCCGACCGCAGCGAAGTCGAAATCGTCGGCTATCCGCTCGACAGTTCGCAGCGGCCCAAGGCCGACGGCAGCGGATGGGGCCGCTTCATTGCCGTCATGCCGGGCTTCGTTGAACCGTTCAACTATCCGTCGGGTGCACTGGTCACGCTGGCCGGCCGCGTCACCGGCAGCCGCGCGGGCGCGGTGGGCGAAGCCAACTACGTGTTCCCGCTGATCGGCGTCGCGCAGTCGCATGTCTGGACCGCCGATGAAATGAACAGCGGCAAATCCAACATCAGTTTTGGCGTCGGCCTCGGCGTGGGCGTCGTCCGCTAAGCCAGCGCGCCACTACACTGTGCCCTTCGTCCAAGGGAATGCACGATGTCCGGCCAAGCCAATTCACTGAGGGCGATCCTGCTCGCGCTCGGCGCCAACTTCGCCATTTTCCTGAGCAAGCTGGTCGCCGCCCTGCTCACCGGCTCGAGCGCGATGCTGGCCGAGGCGGTGCATTCGCTGGCCGATTGCGGCAACCAGGGCCTGTTGCTGCTGGGCATGCGCCAGGCGCGCCGGCCACCCTCGGATGAATATCCCCTGGGCTGGGGTCGCGCGCTGTATTTCTGGTCGTTCCTGGTCGCCATCCTGCTGTTCACCGTGGGTGGCATGTTTTCCATCTACGAAGGCATCCACAAGCTCGGCAGCCCCCAGCCGCTGCGCTGGCCATGGCTGGCCGTCGCCGTGCTCACCTTCGGCGTGGTGGCCGAATCGATCTCGATGCACGGCTGCCTCACGGAAGTGAACAAGGCGCGCGAAGGCCGCAGCCTTTGGCGCTGGTTCCGCGAGACGCGATCCAGCGAGTTGCTGGTGATCTTCGGCGAGGATCTCGCCGCCCTGTTCGGCCTCACCGTGGCGCTGGTGGCCGTGGTGGCCACCATGGTGAGCGGCAACCACCTGTACGACGCCGTCGGCACCATCGTCATCGGCGTCCTGCTGGTGGTGGTTGCGGTGGCCGTGGCGATCGAAGTGAAGGCGCTGCTGATCGGCCAGGGGCTCGAGCCGAAGCAGCGCGAGGCGCTGCTGGCCTTCATCAACGCACGGCCGGAAGTGGACGTCGTGCTCAACCTCATCACGCTGCAAATGGGGCCGGACGTGATGGTGGCGGTCAAGGCGCACATGGCGCCCGCACCGGATCAGTCGGCGCTGATCGAAGCGATCAACAGCGTCGAGCGCGCCATGAAAGCGCAATTCACCGATATCCGCTGGAGCTTCTTCGAGCCCGACGTGGCTGACTGAGGCACGCCTCAGCCCTGCCGCAATTGCAGCAGGTCCCAGCGGTTGCCGTACAGATCCTGGAACACCACGACGGTGCCATAGGCTTCCTCGCGTGGCGTCTCGCAGAACTGCGCCCCCGCCGCCTTCATGCGCTCGAAGTCGCGCCAGAAATCATCCGTGTGCAGCAGCAAGAACACGCGCCCGCCGGTCTGGTCGCCGACGCGCTCCTGCTGTGCGGGCGTGGCGGCCTTCGCCAGCAACAGGCGCGTTTCGCTGGCGCCCGGCGGCGACACCATCACCCAGCGTTTGCCGCCACCCATGTCGGTGTCTTCCAGCAACTGGAACCCGAGCACCCGCGTATACCAGGCGATGGCTTCGTCGTAGTCGGCCACCACCAGGGCGATGCTTCCAATGTGTTGCTTCACTTCTTGCGCTCCGCAGGCACCGGCCACTCGCCCAGTTCCGCCTGCAATTTCTTGGTCAGCTTGGCGCGCACCAGGGTATAGGCGGTGCGGATGAACTCCGCCAGCTCGGCGGTGGTGAACCGCTGCGGCTCGGTCACCGAAATCCAGTGCGCCCGCGCCATATAAGGGGCCGGGATGATACCGGGCTGGTCGGTCAGTTCCAGGAAGCGCTCGTCCGGCACCTTGAAGGACATGCGCCCACCCTCGCTGCCGTCCGAGGGCGTCACCACGAACATCTTGCCGCCGACGCTGAAGACGAGGTCGGCCCCCCACTTGATGTCGCGGGTCACTCCGGGCCAGTGGCCGCACAGGGCCTCCAGCTGTCTGGCGGTCATGCCCTTGGATGTTGCAGCCATGGTTTTCACTGTCCCTCGACGCGCGGGTATCCGCGAAGGCGCATTCTGGAACGGCGAGGCCCCTCCTGTCGTCTCCGTCCCCGGAGCAGCCCCGGGGAGGTCAATGCAGTGCGACACAAAGCCACCTAAGGAACTGCTGTCAAAGGCCTTTTGTTCATGTTGCGGCGCACACAATACGCTAAAGTATGGGCATGACTCCCGCCATCGACCTCTCCGCGACCCGCCACCCGGCGATCCCGCCGCGCAGCAACGAGCGTTTTTCCCGCCCGAACCTGGTCTGCCTGCCCAAGGGCGAGCGGGTGCACACGCACGACGGGCGTGAACTGGTCCTGCGCAACATCGAACCGGGCGACATCGCCGCCTTGCAGCGCCAGTTCCGGCGCCTGTCGCCCGAGGACATCCGCCGCCGCTTCCTGCACTGCATGGGCGAGCTGCCGGAGTCGATGGCGCAGCGCCTGTGCCGCATCGATCCGGCGATCGAAACCGCCCTCGTGCTGATGGACGAAACTGTGAAGCCCGCCGAATTGCGCGGCGTTGGCCGCATCTATGTCGACGAAGCCGCCAACAGCGCCGAATTCTCCGTGCTGGTGGAATGCGGCTGGGCGCGCCAGGGCCTGGGCGCCCTGCTGATGCAGCGGCTGGTGGACGACTGCCGTCGCCGTGGCCTCGACGAAATCTGGGGTTACGTGCTGCTGGAAAATCGCCCCATGCTGCAGCTGTGCAAGGAGCTGGGCTTCACCCGCCGCCTGATTCCGGACGAACCCGGCACCGCGCAGATCTCGCTGCAGCTCTGAGGCACGTCCGAAACCAGCCGATGTGAACCATCGCCCCGGCTTGCCTGGGCGGTCGCGTTACACTTGCCCGCTTTCCCGGCGCTGCCCGACGGCTGCGCCCACGAGCACAGCGTCCGCATGGCCAATACGATTCCCCACCCGTCCCTGCCTACCAGCCCCAAGCAGCGTCGCTACTGGACGTCGCCGCATGGTTCGTCGCGTGCCGTGCTGGTGGCCGAAGCGGCCCGCTCGCACGGCGGCCTGCTGGTGGCAGTGACCCGCGATACCCAGCGAGCCCACGCGCTGGAAGACGAGCTGCGCGTCTTCGCAGGCAACCTGCCGGTGCTGCACTTCCCCGACTGGGAAACCCTGCCCTACGACGTTTTCAGCCCGCACCCGGACATCGTCTCGCAGCGCATCGCCACCCTCTACCAGCTGCCCACCACGCAGCGCGGTGTGCTGGTGGTGCCCATCGCCACGCTGATGCAGCGCATTGCCCCGCGCAGCCACATCACGGGCGCCGGCCTGATGATGAAGAAGGGCCAGAAGCTGGACCTGGCCGGCGAACAGCGCCGCCTGGAAGCGGCCGGCTACCGCAACGTGCACCAGGTGGCCGAGCCCGGCGACTTCGCCGTGCGCGGCGCGCTGATCGACATCTTCCCGATGGGCGCGGCCGAGCCCTATCGCATCGAACTGTTCGATGACGAAGTGGAGTCCATCCGCAGCTTCGACCCTGAAACGCAGCGCTCGCAGCAGCAGGTGGAACGCATCGAACTGCTGCCGGGCCGCGAGTTTCCGCTGACCGAGAACGCCGCCAGGGATTTCCGCGCGAACCTGCGCGAACGCTTCCCCATCGACGTGCGCCGTTGTCCGCTCTACCAGGACATGAAGGAAGGCGTGACGCCCGGCGGCATCGAGTACTACCTGCCGATGTTCTTCGAACAGACCGCCACGCTGTTCGACTACCTGGCGGACAGCGCGGTGTTCCTGCTGGGCGAAGGCGCACTGGAATCGGCCGAACAGTTCTGGACGCAGACGGGCGAGCGCTACGACCAGCGCGCCCACGACATCGAACGCCCCGTGCTGCCCCCGACCGAGCTGTACCTGCCGCCCGAACTGTTGCGCGAGCAGCTCAACCGACGCCTGCGCATCGAGCTGGTCGAGGGCAGCCACGAGCATGCCCTGCCCAGCGGCACGCAGCCGGCACCGGAGCTGCCGCTCAACCGCAAGGGCGAGGAACCCGGCACCTCGCTGCGCCATTTCCTGGCCAGCTACCCGGGCCGCGTGCTGATTGCTTCCGATTCGGCCGGTCGCCGCGAGGCCCTGATCGAACAGCTCGCCAGCGCCGGGCTCAAGCCGGACACCGTGGAAGGCTGGCAAGGTTTCATCTCCGGCGGCGCCACGCTGCGCCTGGCCATTACCATCGCGGCACTCGAACAGGGCTTTGCGCTCAACGATCCCGCCATCACCGTGCTCACCGAGCGCGAACTGTTCGGCGAACGCGTACGCACCGAGCGCAAGCGGCGCCGTGGCGCCGCGCGCGATCCCGAAAGCATCATCCGTGACCTCACCGAGCTGACCCTGGGCGCGCCCATCGTGCACGTCGACCATGGCGTGGGCCGCTATCAAGGCCTGGTGTCAATGGAACTGGGCGGCATGGATGGCGAGTTCCTCACCATCGAATACGCCAAGGGTGACAAGCTCTACGTGCCGGTGGCGCAGCTGGGACTGGTCAGCCGCTACACCGGCACGGCGCCGGAGCTGGCGCCGCTGCATTCGCTCGGCGGCGACGCCTGGGAGCGCGCCCGCAGGAAAGCCGCGGAAAAAGTGCGCGACGTGGCGGCCGAGCTGCTCGCCATCTATGCGCAACGCGAAGCGCGCGGCGGCGAGTCATTGCCGATCGACCGCCAGCTGGTCGAGGAATTCGGCGCCAGTTTCCCGTTCGAGGAAACCCCCGACCAGCAGCAGGCCATCGATGCCGTACTCACCGACTTGGCCGCGCCGCGCGCGATGGATCGCGTGATCTGCGGCGACGTCGGCTTCGGCAAGACCGAAGTGGCACTGCGCGCAGCCTTTGCGGCGGCCACCGCCGGCCGCCAGGTGGCCGTGCTGGTGCCGACCACCCTGCTCGCCCAGCAGCACTACCGCAATTTCGCCGACCGCTTCGCCGACTGGCCCGTGCGCGTGGACGTGCTGTCGCGCTTCAAGTCGTCCAAGGAAGTGAACGAAGCGCTCAAGCGCCTCGCCGACGGCCAGATCGACGTGATCGTCGGCACGCACAAGCTGCTGCAACCGGACATCAAGTTCAAGAACCTGGGCCTGGTCGTGGTCGACGAGGAACAGCGTTTCGGCGTGCGCCAGAAGGAGCAGCTGAAGAAGCTGCGCGCCGAAGTCGACCTGCTCACCATGACGGCCACGCCGATTCCGCGCACGCTCAACATGGCCATGAGCGGCCTGCGCGACCTGTCGCTGATCGCCACGCCGCCGGCGCATCGCATGGCGGTGCGCACCTTCATCGCCGCCTGGGAGCCCGCCCTGATCCGCGAAGCATTCCAGCGCGAGCTCGCGCGCGGTGGCCAGGTGTACTTCCTGCACAACGAAGTGGACACCATCGAGCGGGCCACGCGCGAGCTGGAAGAACTGATCCCCGAGGCGCGCATCGGCGTCGCCCACGGCCAGATGCCCGAGCGCGAGCTGGAGCGCGTGATGGCGGACTTCCACCGCCAGCGCTTCAATGTGCTGGTGTGCACCACCATCATCGAAACCGGCATCGACATTCCCACCGCCAACACCATCATCATCAACCGTGCCGACCGCTTCGGCCTGGCGCAGTTGCACCAGTTGCGCGGACGCGTGGGACGTTCGCACCATCGCGCCTACGCCTACCTGGTCGTGCCCGATCGCAAGGCGATGACCGCCGATGCGGAAAAGCGCCTCGAGGCGCTGGCGTCGCTGGAAGAACTCGGCGCCGGCTTCACGCTGGCCACGCACGACCTGGAAATTCGCGGCGCCGGCGAACTGCTCGGCGACGAACAGTCCGGCCAGATCCAGGAAATCGGTTTCGGCCTTTACACGGAGTTGCTGGAGCGCGCGGTGCGCGCCCTGAAATCAGGCAAGGTGCCCGACTTCGATCTCAGCAGCGAGCACGAGACCGAGGTCGAACTGCACTTGCCGGCGCTGATTCCCGACGACTACCTGCCCGACGTGCACACGCGCCTCACGCTGTACAAGCGCATCGCCAGCGCGCGCAACGACGACCACCTGCGCGACCTGCAGGTCGAAATGATCGACCGCTTCGGCCTGTTGCCCGACCCCGCCAAGCAGCTGTTCGCCGTGGCAGGCCTGAAGCTGATGGCCACGCCGCTGGGCATCCGCAAGCTCGACTTCGGCGCCAACGGCGGGCGCATCACCTTCCGCGACAAGCCGGAAGTCGATCCGATGGCGATCATCCGGCTGATCCAGAGCCAGCCACGCGTGTACAAGCTCGATGGCCAGGACAAGTTGAAGGTGACCCTTGAATTGCCGGGGGCGACGGAGCGCATCCGGACGGCCCAGGAGTTGTTGGTGCAGTTGGGGGCGCGGCGGCCAGCTTGAGGCGCTGAGGTATGCTCTCTCTGTTTTTTGGGAGAGGGTTCGCGCAAGGGATGGTTGCTCGAGATGGCCTCTCGGTTCTTCGTCTCTGCGAGCGCCGCGAGTCGTCCAGTGACTTTGCTCTCTTGCCGTCATTCCTGCGAAAGCAGGAACCCAGTGACTTTGCTCGCGGGTGGTCGTGCTTGCCGCAATCTGGCCGCCCGCGCGGCGGGCGTTTCGATCGGCTGCCGCCGCTCGAGTCACTTTTCTTTTGCTGGCCCAAAAGAAAAGTAACCCAAAGAAAATGGCCTTAAAGGCTGGCAGCGTTCTGATGGGATAAGCCCGAACGCCTGAGGTCGATTGTTGCTTGGCAACCTTCGCCGCTACAGAGCGGGTACGCCGTAGCGCTGCGCAACGCGCCGACGCGAAGAGGGCTTAAAGCGAAACATCGCTACACCTCCTTCGCTGGAAGCCTTGGGTTTCTGCGAGGCACCACACTTCTCCTCTCCCCGCCGGGGAGAGGGAGCCCAAGCGCGCAGCGCTCCGCTCTAAGTCCTCTACGCCGTGGCGCGTTGCAGTGAAGCGGCTGAGCAGAGGCGGAGGTGTTCCGCGTCGAGGCCCAAAGACCGTTCCGGTCTGTATCCAACCCTTCGCCGCGAGCTCTTGAGGCCATTCTCTTTGGGTTACTTTTCCCTTGGGCCAGCAAGAGAAAAGTGACTCGGCCTCCGGCAGGAGGTCGAAACGCCCGCTGCGTAAGCGGCAAGCTGGCGAAAGCACTTGGGAACGAAGCGAAAAAAAGCCACCCGATCACGCCCGATCCACGCCCCCGCAAGCACCCACCCCTCACCCCAACCCTCTCCCCGGAGGGGAGAGGGAGCAAAAGCGCGCAGCACTCCGCTTTAAGCCCTCTACGCCGTGGCGCGTTGCGGTGAAGCGGCTGCGTGGCGGCGAAGACGGTCGCAATCCGGGCTCCGGAACCTTTCCTGGCTTCTATCCCACGTAATGCTATGAGCCTTTTAGGCCATTCTCTTTGGGTTACTTTTCTCTTGGGCCAGCAAGAGAAAAGTGACTCGGCCTCCGGCAGGAGGTCGAAACGCCCGCTGCGCAAGCGGCACTCTGGCCACAACGCGACAATCGCAGTCCAACGTCATTAGATGACCAAACTTCGGCTGCTGGAAGGCGCCACCGGCCTGCCCCCGCAAACCCTCCCCCATCCATCACCACCTAATCAAGCCCCCAGACAAAAACACAAACGCACCCGACACAGCCCCTTGTCGTACCATCCGTCCCACACTCGTTCGAAAGGCCCGAACATGTTGTCCGAGGACGAACTGGCACTGCTGGAAGCCATCCGCGAAAGCGGCAGCCTTTCGCGTGCCGCCGTTCGGCTCGGCAAGGCGCCTTCCACGATCTCGCATGCCGCACGCCAGCTCGAGACACGCTTCGACGCGCTGCTGTTCGATCGCCGCCGCTATCGCCTGCAGCTCACGCCCGCCGGCCAGCTGCTGGCGCTGGAGGCGGCTCGCCTCATGCAGGACGTGTCGCGCCTCACCCGTCGCGTGAAGCAGATCGCCGGCGGCTGGGAGGATCGCCTGTGGATAGTGACCGACGAGTTGCTCGAATTCGACATCCTGGCGCCCGTGATCACCGCCTTCGACGCGCTGCAGTCGGGCGTGACCTTGCGCGTGACCCATGAAGTGCTCGGCGGCACGTGGGAGGCCTTGCGCGACGGGCGTGCCGACCTCGTCGTGGGCGCGACCAACGAGCCGCCCGCCATCCCCAAGCTGCGCTGGTTCGAGCTGGGTGTCATGGACTGGGTCTTCGCCGTCTCGCCGCGCCATCCGTTGGCCAGGCTGCCCGAACCGCTGGAACGCGAAACGGTGGCGCGCCATCGCAGCGTGGTCGTCGCCGATTCCTCGCGGGTGTCGGAAGGGCGCGCCTATGGACTGACGGGCGGCCAGGCCACCCTCGCCGTACCCAGCATGCGCGCGAAAGTCGTGGCCCAACGACAGGGCCTCGGCGTGGGCTGGTTGCCGCGCCATCGCGTCGCCGGCCTGCTCAAACGCGGGGAACTGGTGGAAAAGCGCATGGCCGACCCGCGCGAGCCGAACATCCTCTATGTCGCCTGGCGCGGCGAGCACGAAGGGCGCGCGCTGTCATGGTGGCTCGAACAATTGCGCCAGCCACGGCTGGCCAAACGGCTTATCAAGGGCCTGGAGATCACCGACTGACGGCATCGCATGCGGCCGTGCTGCACGCAGGCGTCCGTGCCATCCTTGCAAGGAGTCATCATGATCCACAACCGCTCCATGCCGCCGGGCACGATCATTCCCGAACTGGCCTATCGCGACCTGCCGCTTGCGGTAGCGTGGCTGTGCCGCACGTTCGGATTTCGCGAGCGACTGCGCATTGGCGAGCATCGCGCGCAACTGGTATTCATGGATGCCTCCATCGTCGTCACGCAGCAAGACCTGGCCACGCAACCTGCTGCGCACGCGGTGATGGTTCACGTGCCCGACATCGACAGCCACTACAACCGTGCACGGGATAACGGCGCGGACATCGTGCGCCCACCGGTGGACCATCCCTACGGTGAACGCCAGTATGCCGTCGTGGACATCGGCGGACACCGCTGGATATTTTCGCAATCCATCGCCGACGTGGACCCCGAAGACTGGGGCGGTACGCTGGTCGACACTTCACCGCACCACTGAGAGCCCCTCATGTCGCACGACGCTGCTATCCCCACGCAAGCCCTGCCCATGTTCACGGCCCGGATGCTGATCCGGCCGGCCATCGCCTGGATCACGGTGGCACTGTTCCTGGTCTTCGGCTCGGACTGGATGGCCCACCTCAGCCGGCACGAGATCGGCCTGGCGCTGTTCGGCTGGCTGTTCTTCGTGATCGTGTGGGTGGCCTTCGGCGTGGTGCATGAGGCCGAAGAGCTGGCCGCCATGCTGGGCGAGCCGGTCGGCACGCTGCTGCTCACGCTGTCCATCGTGGTCATCGAGGTCGTGCTGATCTCGGCGGTGATGCTCGGCGCCGGCGATACCGCCACGCTCGCCCGCGACACCATGTTCGCGGTGCTGATGATCGTGCTCAACGGCGTGGTTGGGCTGGGCCTGTTGATCGGCGGCATTCGCCATCACGAGCAGGCGTTCAACCTGCATGGCGCGTCGGCTTATCTGGCCGTCATCATCCCGCTGGCGACCATTGCACTGGTGCTGCCGAGCTTCACCGCATCCACACCCGACGGCACGCTCACTTCGGTGCAGGCCACTTCATTTTCGATCCTGACCATGGCGCTCTACGGCATGTTCCTGTGGCTGCAGACGGGGCGGCACAAGGGCTACTTCGTCGCCCCCAAGCCCACCTCCGATGCCAACGAACCGGAACAGCCGCCGGCACCTCTGCCCAAGCCCGGCAAGGGCGCCATGCTGTTTCACTTCGCCTTGCTGCTGGTCAACATCGTGCCGATCGTGATCCTGTCCAAGAGCCTGGCCAAGGTGCTCGACTACGGCATCGCCGCCACCGGCGCGCCACACGCGCTGGGCGGCGTCATCATCGCCATGCTGGTGTTCACGCCCGAGGGGATTTCCGCGCTGATCGCGATCCGCGGCGACCAGCTGACCCGGGCGATCAACCTTTGCCTGGGTGGCGCCGCCTCCACCGTGGGTCTGACCGTGCCTGCCGTGCTCGCCATCGGCCTGTGGACGGGCAAGTCCGTCGTGCTGGGCCTGCCGCCGGCGAGCATCGTGCTGCTGGCATCCACCCTGGTACTGAGCGGGCTGACGTTCTCGGGCTGGCGCACGACCATGCTTGAAGGCGCGGTGCACCTTTCCATGTTCGCAGTCTTCCTGGTGCTGGTATTCAGCCCCTGACGACCGGCCCTTGCGCGCCAGCTGGCATCGTCGCAGCCGTGGCCTGTCGCGCGCCGGCACGTACCAGGTAGTGCTCGCTGAACATGCCGCGCGGATCGAACCAGGTCTGCGCTATCTCGAGCCCGGCCCTGGCGGCCAGTGCGGCGAAATCCGCCGGTGAATACTTGCAGCTGTATTCCACTTGCATCGCTTCGTCGGCAGCGAAGCTGACCTGCTGGCGACCCACGCGCACCTTCTGGTCCCGCTTGCTGACGATGAAGGTTTCGATACGACCGGCCATCGCGTTGTAATGGGCGCGATGGTGAAAAGCCTGGAGCTCGAAATTGCTGCCGAGCTCGCGATTCAGGCGCACCAGCATGTTCAGGGTGAACTCCGCCGTGACACCGGCCTTGTCGTTGTAGGCCGCCTCGATGGTGGCGGCGTCCTTCTTCAGGTCGGCACCGATCAGGATGCCGCCGCCCTCGCCCATCTCGCCACGCATCTTGCGCAGCAATTCGACGGCGTCCCGCGCCTCGAAGTTGCCGATGGTCGAGCCGGGGAAATACAGCACGGTGCGCCGCGGCGCGCGTGGAGGAATGGGCAGCCGCAACGGCCGCGTGAAGTCGGCATGGAGCGGTTGCACCGGCAGGTTCGGGAAGCGGTTGGCGAGGTCTTCCACACACTGGCGGAGCGGTTCCGGCGAAATCTCCACCGGCACGTAGGCCACCGGGTTGCGCAGCTGCCTGAGCAACAGCGGCGTCTTGACCGCGTTGCCGCTGCCGTATTCGACGAGGCGCACATCGTCACCCAGCGCGTCGGCCATTTCGCCGGCGTGCGCAGTCATCAGGTCGATCTCGCAGCGGGTGAGGTAATACTCCGGCTGCTTGCAGATGGCTTCAAACAACGCCGAGCCACGTTCGTCGTAGAACAGCCAGGACGGCAGGCGCTTGGGCCGGGCACGCAATCCGCGCTGCACGATCTCCATCAGATCGCTGATCGGCGGGCGGCGGTCGTCGTCACGAAGCTCGAAGGCTTGCACACTCATCGGTCTTGTCCCAATCGAATCCCCATGAACTGCCAACGCGCATGGGGAGGAAAGAAATTGCGGTAGCTCGCGCGGACGTGCTCCCGCGGCGTCACGCATGACCCACCACGCAACACCCACTGGCCACACATGAACTTGCCGTTGTATTCGCCCAGCGCGCCGGCGAGCGGTCGAAAGCCTGGGTAGCTGACGTAAGGCGAGGCGGTCCATTCCCACACGTCGCCAAACATCTGCAGCGGTCCGAGTTCGCGGGCCGCCGCACGCGGATGGAATGCCTGCTCGTCCAGCAGGTTGCCCTGCACGGGCAGTCCCGCCGCGGCACTCTCCCACTCGGCCTCGGTGGGGAGTCGGGCACCGGCCCAGCGCGCAAACGCATCGGCTTCGAAGTAGCTGACGTGGCACACGGGCGCGTGCGGGTCGATGGGCTGCACGCCCGCCAGCGTGAATTCGCTGGCCAGGTCGTCCTGCCAGTACAAGGGCCGGCACCAGTTCTCGCGGCGCACGGTGTCCCAGCCCTCCGAAAGCCACAGCGAAGGCTCGCGATAACCACCGTCGTGGACGAAAGCGGCATATTCCGCGTTGGTCACCAGCCGGTTGGCCAGGGCATGCGGATGCAGCAGCGCGCGATGGCGCGGCGATTCGTTGTCGAAGGCGAAACCCTGGCCGTCATGGCCGATCTCGATGATGCCCTCGCGTCCGGCGATGAAGTCCAGCGATGCCGTTGCCTGCGACTCCGCCGGCGTCAGCCGTGCGATGTAGGCAGGCAGCAGTGGATTGGATGCAAAGGCGTGCTTGATGTCGGTGAGCAGCAGTTCCTGATGCTGTTGTTCGTGCTCAAGGCCAAGCTCGACCACCGCAAGCATCGACGCATCGATGCCGCTCAGCAGTCGTTCGCTGACCGCCTCGTCCACGCGCGCGCGATAGTCCAGCACCTGGGCCACGCCGGGGCGCGACAGCAGCCCTCGCTGGGGCCGTGCATGCATCGGCCCCACGGACTGGTAGTACGAATTGAACAGGTAGTGCCACTCGGGGTGCGCCGGTCGGTATCCGGCATCGGCACCGAGGACGAACTGTTCGAAGAACCAGGTGGTGTGCGCGAGGTGCCACTTCGCCGGACTGGCGTCCGGCATCGACTGCACCATCATGTCCTCGACGCTCAGGTGCGTGCACAGCGCGGTGCTGCGATTCCGTACCCTTCTGAATCGCTCCACCAGAGTGTCGTTGTCCGCCAGCAATCGCAGCGGGCTCATCGTTGGCCCAGCCACACGGGACGGACGTGCGATCCGTCGTGGGTCGCTGCGGGACTGCCCGACTGATGGTCATCTCGCCAATGCATGGCGCGCACCTTGCCGCAGCAGTCGTTCAATCCATGTGATGCGCCGATGGCGGGCGTTTGACAGGGTTCAGCATGCCCGCCAAACGACGAAGCCCGGCATGGGCCGGGCTTCGCGTGACCGCCTGAGGGGTGGCATCAGTGACCGTAGTAACGATACCCACCGCGGTGGTAGTAGCCGGGGCCGCGATGGTAGTAACCACCGCCGTGACCGTAGTAGCCGCCCGGGCCCACGATCACCGTGGTCGCCGGTCCGTACACCACCGGTGCGGGTTCATAGACCACGGGAGCCGGCGCGTAGACCACCGGGGGCGGCGCCGGATAGTAGGCCGGACCACCGTAATAACCGACGCCCACCACTGGCAGACCGATGCCCACGTTCACGCTCACATGGCCCGCGAAGGCCGGAGCGACGGCGGCACAACCGACCAGCATGACGGTCGCCAGTGCCACGCGCTTGACGGCGGAAATCTTTGTCTTGTTCATGAGTTGTCTCCCAAGGGAGGCTTGATTCCGACGGAGGGGTTCCATAGTGCCCGCCATCGCTCTTTGCCGGTGCCCATGCTCTGACTTTTGCGCTGAATCCGCACTGAGTAGAACGGTCCCGTTTGTCTACCGTTTACCCTGTTTCTGGACGTGGCTCACACTACCGCCCCAGGGCGACTCCTGCGGGTGCGGGCGCAGCAGCCAGCAGCCATGGATGTCACCTCGCCGCGAGAAATCGAACGGGATGCTCGGCGCGCTCCAGTCCTCGATGCTGAACCGTTCAGCCAGCGCTTCACGATCCAGCTTGAAGCGCCGGAAATTGTTGGAAAACACGATCACGCCATCAGAGGTGAGACGGTCGGAGCAGGCCAGCAGCAGCTGCACGTGGTCGCGCTGGACGTCAAAGTCCTCGGCCCGCTTGGAGTTGGAGAACGTCGGCGGATCGACGTAGATCAGCCCGTAACGCTCACGGTCGCGTTGCAGGAACATCATGGCGTCGGCCTGCATCAGCCGGTGCTGCGCGCCGGTGAACCCGTTCAGGGCCAGGTTGCGCGAAGCCCAGTCGAGGTAGGTCGCCGACAGGTCCACGCTGGTGGTGTCCCGCGCGCCGCCAGCCGCCGCGTAGACGCTGGCCGTGGCCGTATAGGCGAACACGTTGAGGAAGCGCTTGCCCTTGGCCAGCTCGCCCAGCCTGGCGCGCACCAGGCGGTGGTCGATGAACAGGCCGGTATCCAGGTAGTCGGTCAGGTTGACCAGGAACGCCAGGCCGCCCTCCGCCACTTCGATGAACTCGCCGCGCTGGTCGAACTGGCCGTACTTGGAACCGCCCTTGCCGCGCTCGCGGGTCTTCAGCACGATGCGCTCGCGCGGCACACCGAGCACCTCGCCGGCCACGCGCACGATCTCGCGCAAGCGGTGCCTGGCGGTCTCGACGGGAATCTCCGCCGGCGCGCGATATTCCTGGATGTGCAGCCACTGCTGCCCGCCCGCGTTGCCATAGACATCGATGGCGGCCGCGTATTCCGGCAGGTCCTGGTCGTAGGCACGCCAGCAGTGGATGTCTTCGCGCTCCAGCCGCTTGCGCAAGTGGCGCACGTTCTTGTCGATCCGGTTGCGCAGCATCTGGGCGCCCTCGGACAGCGGCTTCACTTCGCGCGGCGCGTCATCGCGGGCGTGCAGTTCGAACACCAGCAGCTGCGTCTCGAGGGCGCCGTTGTACAGCGCATACTTCTTCTCGGCGCGCAGGGGAATGGCGTGGCCGAGCTCCGCATCACCCGCCAGCACGGCGGCCCGCCAGCCGGCGAACCTCCCGCGCAGGGCTTCGCCGATGGCGCGATACAGGCGCGGCATCTCGGCGCGGTCGCCCAGGCGCTCGCCATACGGCGGATTGGTGATGACCAGGCCGCGACTAAAACCGGCAGGCGGCGACACGTGCGTGACGTCGTGCTTGTCCAGCGTAAAGAAGCCGGCTACGCCAGCCTCCTGCGCGTTGCGCTTGGCGGTCTGCACCATGCGCGGGTCGGCATCACTGCCGAAAAAACAGCTGCGCAGCGCACGCAGGCCGGTCTCGGCACGCTGGCGCGCCTCGTCCAGCAGCGCTCGCCACGCGGCGATGTCGTGCTGGGCCCAGCCAAGGAAGCCGTAGTACTCGCGGTGCAGGCCCGGGGCCACGTCGGCAGCCATCCACGCGCCTTCGATCAGCAGCGTGCCCGAGCCGCACATGGGGTCGAGCAGCGCGCCGCCCTCGGCATAGATTTCCGGCCAGCGCGCGCGCAACAACATCGCGGCGGCGAGGTTTTCCTTCAGCGGCGCCTCGCCCTGCAGCTCGCGCCAGCCGCGGCGATGCAGGGGCGAGCCGGCGAGGTCGAGCGAGAGGTTGGCCCGGTCGCGACGCAGGCGCAGGTTGATGCGCACGTCCGGCTCATCGGTATCCACGGCCGGGCGCGAACCATCGCGCTGGCGGAACTGGTCGACCACGGCGTCTTTCACGCGCTGGGCGATGAACTGGCTATGGGTGAGCTTGCTCTGGGCCGCATTGGCGTCCACCGCGAGGGTGGCATGGGAAGCCAGGTGCTGCGACCAGTCGATCGCCTGCACGCCGGCATACAGCGCGTCGTCCGTGCCCGCGTCGAACTCGGCCAGCGGCAGCAGGATGCGGCTGGCAAGCCGCGACCACAGGCAGGCGCGATAGGCCGTTTCCAGCGAACCGGCAAAGTGCACGCCGGCCAGTGCCTCGCGCACGTCGGAAGCGCCCAGCGCGACCAGTTCGTCGCGCAGCAGGTATTCCAGGCCCTTGGGGCAGGTGGCGAAGAACGCGCTCATGCCGCCTCCGCCAGATGGCCGAGGAACAGGCGGAACTGTTCGACGATGCGATCCACGGTGGCACCGAGGCGGTGGTCGTCATCGACCATCACCAGCGGCAGGCGACGGCGCCCTGCCAAGGCCAGCACGCCCTCGGGCGGACACACATCGTCCTGCCAGCCGTGGAACAGCACGGTGGGCACATTCGGCCGCAGCCCGAAAGCCTGCTCGTAGCCCGGGATCGCGCTGGGCGTGGCGAGCAGGAACAGCCCGGCAACCGGGCGCTGCAGCGATGCCAGGCCGGAGGCGAACGCGCCCATGCTCGAACCGACCAGCACGGGCGGCGTTGCGCAGGCATCGATGGCGGCGACCAGCCGCCGGATGCGCGGGGCCACCGAGCCGGCATGGCCCAGCGCGTCGTCCGTGCGGTAATCCGGTCGTTGGGTCTGCCAGCCGAGCGTTTCGGCAAAGGCGGCCAGCACGCTGACCTTGGTGGCGTCCGGACCGGAGTCCGATCCGTGCGAAAGAATGATCTGGCCGCGCATAGCGGACTCCAAAACTGCGTGCATCAGGCCGCGCATCGTAACAGGCGGCGTTCCGCGAGGCTGGCGGCCATGCGAGACTGCGGCCATGCCAGTGACCATCCACGACCAGCCCCTGCCCTATGTCGACCTGCTGCCCGAGCGCCCCGCCAGCGCGGTGGAGATGGTGGTCATCCACTGCACCGAGTTGCCCGACCTGGCCATGGCGCGCGAATACGGCGAACGGGCCGTCTACGACAGCGGCGTCGGCAACAGCGGCCATTACTACATCGACCGCGACGGCAGCATCTACCGCTACGTACCGGGCACCCGCGTGGCCAACCACGTGCGGGGCCACAACCCCAACTCCATCGGCATCGAGCTGGTGAACCTGGGGCGTTATCCCAACTGGTGGCACGCCGGCCACCAGACCATGACCGAACCGTACACGCCAGCCCAGATCGCCGCCCTGCGCGCCCTGCTGGCCCAGCTGCGGCTCGACTACCCGCATCTGCGCCTGATCGCCGGTCATGAGGACCTGGACACCGCGCGCCTGCCGGCCACCGATGACCCGGCCGTGGAGGTACCGCGCAAGCTCGATCCGGGCCCGCTGTTCCCCTGGCGGGAGGTGCTGGACGGCAGCGGACTGGAGCGAACCGGCAACGGCCACTGAAGTCGGGTCGGGGTGCCCGCTATAATCGCCCGCCATCCCTTTCCCGAGTCCCTTCCATGACGGAAACCCACGTCCGAGAGCTGGTCGACCTGCTGGAGCTTGAGCGCCTGGAGGACAACCTGTTCCGCGGCCAGAGCCGGGACATCGGCACCCATTTCGTGTTTGGCGGGCAAGTGCTCGGCCAGGCGCTTTCGGCCGCCCAACGCACGGTGGACCCACAGCGCGCGGCGCATTCGCTGCACGCCTACTTCCTGCGCGCGGGCGACATCCATGCGCCGATCGTCTACAGCGTGGAGCGCGCCCGCGACGGCGGCACGTTCTCTTCGCGCCGCGTGGTGGCCATCCAGCACGGCCAGCCGATCCTGAACGGCTCGGTGTCGTTCCAGGTGCCGGAGCCGGGCTTCGAGCATCAATCCTCGATGCCCGAAGTGCCGATGCCGGAGGACATCGAGCCCATGCAGCCGCTGTCGCCGGGGCAACTGGCCAAGTTGCCCGAGAAGCTGCAGCGCTGGCTGGGCGTGGACGCCCCGTTCGAGTTCCGCCATGTGTGGCCGCAGGACAAGCTGCACCCGACCAAGCGTCCGCCGATCCAGCACATCTGGTTCCGGCTGACCGCGCCGGTGGGCGATTCGGCCGACCTGCACCGTGCCCTGCTGGCCTATGCCTCCGACTTCAACCTGATCGGCACGGCGACCCTGCCGCACGGCATTTCCTACTACACCGACAACGTGCAGATGGCCAGCCTGGACCACGCGCTGTGGTTCCACCGCCCGTTCCGGGTCGACGAATGGCTGCTGTATTCGTTCGACAGCCCCACTGCCCAGGGTGCCCGTGGGCTGGCGCGCGGCCAGATCTTCAGCCGCGATGGCCGCATGGTCGCCTCGACCGCACAGGAAGGCCTGATCCGCCTGCGCGGCTGAGCGGTCGGTTTGCCGTAAAATTCGCAGCGTGTTCGGAGCGCCAGGGTTCGCCCGGCTCCGCCCGCCGCTCCGCGGCCCGCGACCTGTTCGCCGGGCCGCCATTCCCTCGCCCGCACTGCCGGGCGGCCACGACAGGCTTCTTCCATGCGTCAGCTGTATACCTCTCCCCGACAGGAAAACATCGACCGCGTGGTCGCGCTGCTGACGGAAAAAGGCATCGAGTGCACGGTGGTCAACCGTTCCACCTGGAACAAGCCCACCTACCAGCGCTTCAGCTATTCGCAGCGCCAGGAAAACCGCGAGAGCTGGCCCCAGGTCTGGGTCAGCAAGGCCGACGACTACACCGAAGCCCGCACGGTGCTGAAGGAACTGGGCATCGAGCCCGTCGTGCGCCACGGCGAGGAGCTGGCCCTGGCCCGCAACCCGACGCCGGAAATGCGCCAGCAGAGCACGGCCAACCGCATCCGCCGCATCGTCATGCTGGCCGTCGCCGGCGCCTTCGTCGTGCTGATGCTGCGTTACATGGGTGTCATCTGAGGCCGGCTGGCTGAACCGACGGCCTCCGGCTCGGACTCCGGGCCCGTATTTGACCTTTTTCCTATTCACACGGCGGGTGGAAGCGGACATAGAATCGCTCCATGCGCTCCGATCGTGTCCGCCTGTTCCAGACCCTGCCGCACACCTGCGGCTATTTTGCCGAGCGCACGGCACAGAACCTGGTGATCGATCCGGCCGCGCCCCAGCTCGACCAGCTGTACGGCCCGGCGCTGGAACGCGGCTTCCGTCGTGCCGGCGGCCACCTTTACTACCCCTACTGCGTCAATTGCCGTGCCTGCACGCCCTGCCGCATCGATGTGGCGCGCTTCATGCCCGACCGCGCGCAACGCCGGTGCCTCAAGCGCAACGCCGACTTGCAGGTGGTGGAGTCCATGGCCGGCTATAACGCCGAGCGGCACGCGCTGTACGAGCGCTACCTGCGCAACCGGCACCCGGGCGGAGGCATGGACGAAGCCGACGCCAGCGACTTCCGGCGCTTCCTGACCGCGCCGTGGAGTCCCACCCTGTTCCTCGAATTCCGCCTGGGTTCGCGCCTGCTCGGCGTGGCGGTGACGGACGTCTGCCTGCAGGGCCTGTCGGCCGTGTATACGTTCTTCGACCCGGACGAAACCGCGCGCAGCCTCGGCACCTACGCCATCCTGCAGCAGGTGGCGCTTGCCCAGCGCCGTGGCCTGCCGTGGATCTACCTGGGCTTCTGGATCGCCGGCCATCCCAAGATGGACTACAAGCGCCGCTTCCGCCCGATGCAGATCCGCACCAGCGAGGGCTGGGTGGACATGCCCGAGCGTTGAGCGGCCTCGCCGCCCAACGCTGGCGTCAGCCCTGCGCCGCGGTGCGCGGCACGACCGGATAGGGATACAGCTTCACCAGCGGCACCGACAAGCCGTCGTCACCGACGACGCGGCAATGCGTGCGATTGAGTTGCCGTGGTTCGTCGACGCCACAGCTGTGCGCGATGATGCCCACTTCATGCATCACGTTGGTGGCGTAGTGCGCCACCCGTTCGCTCTTGTCGGTGACCACCAGGCCCCGCTGCAACTTCGGGTTCTGCGTGGTGATGCCGGTGGGGCAGGTGTTGCGATTGCATTGCAGCGACTGGATGCAGCCGAGCGCGAGCATGAAGCCACGCGCGGAATTGACGAAGTCGGCGCCCATCGACAGCGCCCACGCCACGTCGTACGCGGTGATGCATTTGCCCGAGCAGATCACCTTGATGCGATCGCGCAGGCCCTTGACGATGAGCATGTCGACCAGCGCCGGCAGCGATTCGTGCAACGGCAGGCCCACGCCTTCCATCAGGGTCTGCGGCGCGGCGCCGGTACCGCCTTCGGAGCCGTCGACGATGATGAAATCCGGGGCCGTCTCGATGCCGCGCTTGTGCACCTCGTCGCACAGGTCGGCAATCCACTCGACGCCGCCCATCACGGCCTTGAAGCCCACCGGCTTGCCGGTCAGGTCGCGGATGTGGGCGATCGCATCCATCAACTCCTGCACATTGCCGATATCGAGGTGACGGTTGGGGCTTTGCGAATCCTGCCCCACCGGAATGCCGCGAATGGCGGCGATTTCAGGCGTCACTTTCACTGCCGGCAGCAAGCCGCCCATGCCGGGCTTGGCGCCCTGGCCCAGCTTGATGCTGACCATCCTGACCTGCTTGTGCGCGCAGATGGCCAGCAGCTTCTGGTCGTCGAGCTTGCCGTCGGGCGTGCGCACGCCGTACTTGGCCGTGCCGATCTCGAAAACGATGTCGCAGCCGCCCTCGAGGTGATATGGCGCCAGGCCACCTTCGCCCGTATCCATCCAGATGCCGGCCTTCGCCGCGCCGCGGGACAGCGCGCGCACGGCCGGCGCGGACAGCGCGCCAAAACTCATCGCGGAGATATTGAAGAACGCCGCATGCTCGTACGGCTCACGCGCAAACGGGCCGAGCGTGACCGGTCGCGGCTCCACGTGCTTTTCGCCCAGCGCAGGAAACGGCGCGTTGACGAAGAACGGCACGCCTTCGCCGCGCAGGTCGCGGGTGGAGCCGAAGGCGTTGGTGTTGTCCACGTTCTTGGCCGCGCGGTACACCCACATGCGCTGCGCACGGTTGAACGGCAATTCTTCGCGGTCGCTGGAATACAGGTACTGCCGGAAGAACTCCCCCAGGTGCAGGAACCAGTAGCGGAAGTGGCCGATCACCGGGTAGTTGCGCAATACCGAGTTGGTGGTCTGGTTGCGGTCCACCAGCCACACCACCATCACCACCACGACCAGCAGGACCAGGAACAGCAGGAACAGTGCGGCGAAGGTCTCGACCACGACCACCAGCCAATGGGCAAATCCCGACGATTCCATCGCATTCTCCTGTTGTCATGCATTTCCCCCTCCCCGTAGGGAGAGGGGGCAAAGCTTACAGCTCCACGCGCAGTGCCCTGGCCGCGCGGATGGCCTTGGCCTTGGCGCCGTCGATGCCCTCGTCACGCGCCAGCGTCACGGCCATGCGGCGACGGCCCTTGACCGCCGGCTTGCCGAAGATGCGCAACTGCGTGTCAGGCTCGGCCAGCGCATCGGCCACGTTGAAGTAGCGCGGACCTTCGCCCTCGCCTTCCACCAGCACGGCACACGAGGCAGACGGACCCAGCTGGCGGATCGCCGGCACTGGCAGGCCAAGGATGGCGCGTGCGTGCAGCGCAAACTCGGAAAGGTCCTGCGAAATCAGCGTCACCAGGCCGGTGTCATGCGGCCGCGGACTCACTTCCGAGAAAATGACCGCGTCGCCCTTGACGAAGAACTCGACGCCAAACACGCCCCAGCCACCGAGCGCGCCCGTGATGGCGGCGGCCTGGCGCTGCGCTTCGACGAGCGCGGCGTCGCTCATCGGCTGCGGCTGCCACGACTCGCGATAGTCGCCGTCTTCCTGCCGGTGGCCGATCGGCGCACAGAAGCTCACGCCGTCCTTGTGGCGCACGGTGAGCAAGGTGATCTCGTAGTCGAAATCGACGAAACCCTCGACGATGACGCGGCCCTTGCCCGCGCGGCCGCCGGACTGGGCGTAATCCCAGGCGTGCTGCAGCTCGCTCTCCTGCCGCACCACGCTCTGTCCCTTGCCGGACGAGCTCATCACCGGCTTGATCACGAACGGCAGGCCGATGCTCGTCGCGGCGTCGCGGTAATCCGCCTCGCTGTCGCAGAAGCGGTAGCGCGAGGTGGGCAGCTGCAGGTCTTCGGCGGCGAGGCGGCGGATGCCTTCGCGGTCCATGGTGAGCCAGGCGGCGCGCGCGGTAGGGATCACACGCAGACCTTCCTTCTCCAGCTCGATCAGCGTGGGCGTGTGGATCGCCTCGATCTCCGGCACGACCAGGTTGGGCCTTTCCTGCTCGATCAAGGCGCGCAGCGCGGCACCATCGAGCATGTCGATGACGTGGCTGCGATGCGCCACCTGCATGGCCGGCGCGTTGGCATAGCGGTCCACCGCGATCACTTCCACCGCAAGACGCTGCAGCTCGATGGCCACTTCCTTGCCCAGCTCGCCGGAGCCCAGCAGGAGCACGCGCAGGGCATGGTCGGAATAAGGCGTGCCAAACGGCTTCATCGAAATCTCCGGGGTGTCAAAGATGCATTGTAAGCGTGGCCGAGGGCATCGCTCCAACCCGCCGCGCAATGACTCTTTCGTGCGTTGACAGCCGGACGCAAGCGGCGTTGAGTGTGCTCGTCACCGTCCCCACGGAAAGACCATGCGCAAGCCGATCGCCCCGCTGCTGCTTGTGCTGGCGTTGTGCCTCGCCGTCTGCGCTCTTGCCAGGGCCGCTGCGCTTGCCACCGACGACAGCACCTGGATGACCGTGCTGCTGGACGGCCGCAAGATCGGCTATGTGCATATCCGGTACCAGCGTGACGGCGACTTCGTCACCACCACCCAGACCCTGTCGATCCAGTTTCGTCGAAACGGCAAGGACATCCCGCTGAGCAGCATGACCCGCAGCGTGGAAAGCGCCACTGGCCAGCCGCTGGCCTTCTCCGCGCGCACGACGCTGTCCGCGACGGACAGCACGGTCGCCGGCCAGCGGCAGGCCGACGGCAGCTTCATGGTCACCACCACGGTCGGCGGCATGTCGCGGCAACAGGCGCTGGACTGGCCGGGAGGCGCCGTCCTGAGCGAAGGCCAGCGGCTGGCCCTGGTTCGCGCCAACAGTCATCCGGGCCAGCGCTACGAGCTGCGCATGTTCGATCCGGCCAGCCTGCGCGTCGCGCGTGCCTCGATGGAGGTCATCGGCACCGAACCCGTGGCCTTGCCCGGCGGCACGGCGACCCTCGTGCACCAGCGCCAGCGGCTCAGCTCGCAGCGCGAAACGCAGGTGGTCGACCTGTGGCTGGACGAGCGCGGCCAGACCCGCAAGGGCACGCTCAAGCTGCTCGGCCGCGAGATGGAAATGCTCGCCTGCAACCAGGCCTGCGCGCTGGCGCCGGTGCAGCCGACGGACATGTTCCGCGCGGCGCTGGTGAACTCGCCGCGCGCGATCCGCGGGGCGCTGGCGACGTCGTTCCTGCGCTACCGCCTGCATGTCCCGGAAGGCGAGCCGTCGCCGGCCATCGACACCGATGAACAGCACGTGGTGACGCTGGGGCATGGCGACTGGCTGGTGGATATCGGCGCCCCGCGCGCGGGCGGCGAGCCGCCGCCGCGGGCGGAGGATTCGCTGCCCAATGCCTGGCTGCAATCGGATACGCCGCTGATCCGCCGGCTCGCCGGACAGGCAGTGGGCGCAGCGCCGGACAACCTGCAGAAAATGCAGCGGCTGCGCCGGTTCGTGAGCGACTACGTGTCGCCGCACGGGCTCGACGTGGGCTATGCGTCCGCGCTGGAGGTGGCCACCCAGCGGCAGGGCGACTGCACCGAGTACGCGGTGCTGCTGGCGGCGCTGGCGCGGGCGCAAGGCATCCCGGCGCGGGTGGTCACCGGCATGGTCTACAGCGACCGCTATGCCGGCCGCTCGCACGTCTTTCTGCCCCATGCCTGGGTGCAGGCCTGGGTCAACGGGCGCTGGCAAAGTTTCGACGCCGCGCGGCAGGGTTTCGACAGCACCCACCTGGCCCTGGACATGGGCGACGGCGATCCCTGGCATTTCTTCAATGCGACCAACCTGTTCGGCCGCCTGCGCATCGATGACATCCGCTCGACCGGGCAACCCGCCAGCCGGGCCGTGCCCTGAGGCGCACTTGCTGTTGATATCTTTTTGATATCTACTTCCTCCATCCAAGGAGGAATCACCATGAACGAGCAGCAGGGTTTTTCGGTGGCTGGCATCCCGACCATCGTGTTTTGCATCGCGCTGGCAGCGATCGCCGGGGCGTTCTATGTCGGCATGGTCAGCGGCCCGGCGCCGTGGATGGGCCTTGCCGGCGCCGGCGTCATGGGTGTGACTGCGCTCATGCTCAAGGGTTTCTTCCAGGTGGCACCGAACGAAGGCCAGGTCCTGCAGCTGTTCGGCAAGTACACCGGCACGGTGCGCCACGAGGGCCTGCGCTGGACCAACCCGTTCTACAGCCGGCGTCGGGTCTCGCTGCGCGTGCGCAACTTCGAGAGCGGCAAGCTCAAGGTCAACGACAGCGACGGCAATCCCATCGAGATCGCCGCCGTCGTCGTGTGGCAGGTCGTCGACACCGCCGAGGCGGTGTTCTGCGTGGACGACTACGAGAACTTCGCCACCATCCAGAGCGAGTCCGCCCTGCGCCAGATGGCCCAGAACTATCCTTACGACGCACATGACGACGGCAAGCCCGCCCTGCGCAGCCACGGCGAGGTGATCAACAACCATCTGCGCGACGAGATCCAGGCGCGCCTGGACAAGGCGGGCATGCAGGTCATCGAGGCGCGCATCAGCCACCTTGCCTACGCCCAGGAAATCGCCCAGGCCATGCTGCAGCGCCAGCAAGCCAGCGCCATCGTCGCCGCGCGCGAGCGCATCGTCGAAGGCGCCGTGGGCATGGTGGCGATGGCCCTGGACAAGCTCAGGCAGCAAGGCGTGGTGGAGCTGGACGAAGAGCGCAAGGCCGCCATGGTCAGCAACCTGCTGGTGGTGCTGTGCGGCGATCGCGCCACCCAGCCGGTGGTGAACGCCGGCACGCTCTATGGCGGCTGAGAAAAAAGCCTACCCGCTGCGCATCAGCGCAGCCGTGCTCGAAGCCATGCAGCGCTGGGCCGATGACGATCTGCGCAGCGTCAACGCGCAGATCGAATTCGTCTTGCGCGAGGCGCTGCGCAAAAACGGACGACTGAAGCGCGGCGCGCCCGATCCCGTCGTCGACGACGACAGCGACTGACGCCCCTGCCCCGCCCTGGTGCCGCTTCGACGCGGCCTGCACGAAGCCAGCGCTACGGTCACGGCCTGCGCTGACACGCTCGCATCGCACGGCGCGTGCGATCGCCCAAGGGAGAGACGTCCCATGTCCCACGAATACCGTTCGCTGCCCATCGGCCCCGTGATGTGCGACACCTGCTTCCAGTCGGGCGAAAAGGTCGAGATGCTGCCGCATCCCCGGCTGCCGCCCGAAGACCAGGCCTGGAGCGACGCGCAGCACGTCGAATTGCAGAGCTACCGCTGCCCGGAATGCGAGGGCGTCCAGGTCTTTCGCGTCGACTGATGTACCGCGGGCGCGCGGCGCAAGATCCGGATGGCCGCCGACACCATGGAACTGCATGCTTTGGACACCCGTCCAGGAGCCCAAGCCATGCACTTTCGCATCTCCGGTCTGCCGGCCGAACCCTTCGCCGAGTTGTTCTCACTGTCTGACGCGGCGCTCGCCGCCCGCCAGGCGATGCGCACGGTGGCCGACAAGCCACACGCCTACCCTTGCCGTATCAGCCTGACCGATGCCGAACCGGGCCAGGCGGTGATCCTGCTCAACTACGAGCACCAGCCGGCGGACTCGCCGTTCCGCGCCAGCCACGCGATCTATATCCGCGAAGGCGAACGGCAATTCGACGAGGTCGACCAGGTGCCCGACCAGTTGCGGCGACGCCTGCTTTCCGTGCGTGGCTTCGACGAACGCGGCCTGCTGCGCGATGCCGACGTCGTGCCAGGTACCGCCCTCGAGCCCTTGCTCGAGCGGCTGTTCAAGGACGAGGGCACGGCCTATCTGCATATCCACATGGCCCGCCCCGGCTGCTATGCGGCGCGCGTGGACCGCGCCTGAGGACGTTCAGCGCGGATCGCGCGCGGCCAGCGCCGTGCCGAGCGCGATCCAGCCGACGATGAAGGCCACGCCGCCCAGCGGCGTGATCGCGCCGAACCAGCGCGGCGCACCCAGCGCCAGCGCGTAAAGGCTTCCGCAGAAAATCACGATGCCGCCGGCGAAGGCGGCCAGCGATACGCGCCGGGCCAGGCCGTGCGCCGGAACGATGGCCACCAGGGCCAGCGCCAGCGCGTGCCAGAAGTGGTAGCCCACGGCCGTGTGCCAGAGCTCGGCGCCGCGCACATCCAGCACATCGCGCAGGGCATGCGCGCCGAACGCGCCGAGCAGCACCGCGCTGGCACCGGCCAGGCCAATCAACGCGCCGACGGCAGGGGCAGTTTGTCGCATCGCCGGGTGTTCCTCCGCTCGCCTGGCGCCGGGCGGGCGGCCAGTGTCGTATTCTTGAGAGATGACTCCTTCCGATTCTCGCATGAAGCTTCCCCGCATCCGCCGCATCGCGCTGCTGCTGATGCTGGTCCTGGGCACCTTGCTGGTGGCTGCCTGCGACCGCGGCAGTTCGGCCCAGTGGCGACTCACCGACGTCAGCGGCCACATGCCCGACCTCGACTTCCGCCTGGTCAACGACCAAGGCAAGCCGGTCAGCGGAGCTGACTACCGTGGCAAGGTGGTCCTGCTCTACTTCGGCTACACGCATTGCCCGGATGTCTGCCCGCTGACGCTCGCCCAGCTTCACGTGGTGATGCAGCGACTGGGCCCGCTGGCCGACGGCGCGCGCATCCTGTTCGTGAGCGTGGATCCGTCCCGCGACACGCCGGACGTGATGCACGCCTACGTCAACGCTTTCGACCCCCGTGCCGTGGGCCTCTCCGGCGCGCCGCGCGAGATCGAGGCCTTGAGCAAGCGCTACCGTTCGGCGTTCACGCGCGAACCGGACAAGGGCGACGGCCAGTACGAGGTGAGCCACAGTTCGGCCATCTATGTGTTTGACCGCAACGGCAAGGCTCGCCTGCTGTCGACGCCCGAAAGAACCCAGGACGACCTCGTCCACGACCTCCACCTGCTGCTCGGCACGGGAGCGCCCGCATGATCTGCCGCCGTCACGCCATCCGATGCATGCCCCTGCTGGTTGCCGGCCTGCTGCTTGCAGGCGGCGCGCAGGCTACCGAGGCGGAACACATCCGTGCGAGCCAGGCATGGCTGCGCGTGCTGCCCGGCGACCTGCCCGCCGGTGCGTACGTGACGCTGGAGAACAGCGGGGACCAGCCGGCCAGCCTGCGCGGCGCCAGCAGCGCGAGCTATACCAGCGTCATGTTGCACAAGAGCAGCACCGAAGGCGGCATGGGCCGCATGAGCATCGTGGAAGACCTGCCCATTCCCGCGCATGGCAAGGCCGCGCTGGCACCCGGCGGTTACCACCTGATGCTGATGAAGGCCGCGGCGCCGGTGAAGCCCGGCGACAAGGTGAAGCTGATCCTGCGCTTCGGTGACGGCAGCACGCTGGCAACGGACTTCCTGGCGCGGCCGGCGAACGCCTCCGGCCCGGACGACGCGGCCGCCGCGCAAGACCACGGCCACTGAGCGGCCGCCTGCGCTCCCCGCGCGGCGGCGGCAGGGCAGACTCCGTCGCGTCAGTCGCGCGCCGCCTGCTGCACCGGCGCAACCGCCGTGCCACGACGCGTCGGCCACGGCTTGCGGCGAATGCGCCCGCTGCGTGACAGCCGCAACCATTGGCGCATGGCCAGCAGTCCACCGATCGACTCGATGATGGCCGCCGGCACCCACATGATCACGCCGCCGACCAGCTGTGCCGTGAGCACGTTGAAGGTAAACGCGCGGCCACAGACTTCGAAGATGGGATAGAGGTCGGTCTTGGAGAACGTGACGATGGCGCCGGCAACGATCTGCGGCGTCATCGTGATGCCCGGCGACAGCACGCGAAGGCCCGGCGTCATGCGACCCGGCGGGCGCGGCCTGTGGTCGAGCACCAGCCACCAGTAGCTGAAGCCACTGACCAGCATCGACCAGTTCATGAAGCGGTAAATGCGCCAGTCCAGCATGGCCAGCGTCTGCATCGACGGCACCAACCAGACCAGGATCAGCGCAACGAACAGGATCGTGGCCACCGCCGGATTGAGCAGCACGCCACTGGCCAGGCGCCATGGCCAGGAGCGCAGCACCGGCTGCAGCAGGCGCAGGCGCCACCGCAACGGCAGGCCCTTGCGCAGGACCGTGCCCGGATAGGACGCGATGATCAACAGCGGCGCCAGGTGGTGCAACAACACCTGCTGGATGCGATGCATGAAGAATTCATGCTCGAAGAAGTAGTCCAGATAGGTGTGCAGCGACACATAGATGATCGTCATGCCGACCCAGAACGCCAGCTGGCGGGCAAGGCTCACCCGCAGCCGCCGCGCGCCGCGCGCATAAAGCACGCCGCACACCACGAAGGTCAGCAGGAAAACCCAGGAAAACTCCCAGGGCACGATCCACTTGAGTACGCTTGCCATCATCGATCAGTTCCGGGCCGGCACGCCGGCGACCGCACATCATAGTTCCTCGCGGCCACCAGGCCTGCCCGCCCCCGCTGCGTCACAACACCGCCCACGAACTTGCGTCCCAGCTCAGGTGCGACGCCGGCTGTGGCGCGAGCGGCGCCAGCCGTAGAGCAGGCCGGCCAGGATCACCAGGCTGGGCATCAGCACGATATTGATGAACTTCAGGCGCAACCCCAGGGCATCGATCTCGGCATTGAACTGATGCTGCACTTCGCGCAAGGCCTTGTTGATCTCGAGCTGTCGCTGCAGGAACTGCTCGATTTCGGTGCGCTGCTCGGTGCTGACCGTGTCGCCCCGCCCTGTTTTCGCCGGCTGCAGCTCGCTCAGCCGGTTGCGGGTGACCGCCAGCTCGCGCTGAAGCTCCTGCTTCTTCGCCAGGTATTTCTGGTCGGCCGCGCTTTGCAGCGCCAGGACGCGGGTGAACGGCCGCTGCGAGCTCACCCGCCCGTGGATCGACAGCAAGGCCGACGAGCCGCTGAGGTTGTCGGCGATATTGGTGATCAGGTCGCCGTTGTTGGCGATCGCGCTGAGCTGGGGCTGGCCCAGCAGGCTCTGCGTATAGGACACCCACAGGCGATCACTGAGCAGGTCGGTATCCGCGACCAGGATCACCTCGGTGTTGGCTCCCGAACTGGCCAGGTGCCCGGCCTGGGCCGCGCGCTCCGGGAAGGCGCTGGGAAACTGCCCGTGCAGTCGCGCGGCAATGACGTAGTGGGCATTGTCCGCCTTGTAGTTGTCGAGCAGCCCCGTCGGATTGCTGATGGACTCGCGCACCCGCTCGCTGGTCACGACCTCGGCATCGGTCGTGGTCTGCATCAGCGGCTGCAGGCGCGACGTGGCCCCCGGCGCCAGGTCGAAGTAACCGGTGCTGGAAACATTGACGCGCTGCAGGCTGGCCGTGATCACATCGTTGCGATTGAGCTCCTGCTGACCCAGCCCGAGCATGGCCGGATGATTGGCCGAGCTGTTGTCGGCCAGTTCGATGCGCAGCGCGCGGGAGCGATCGAGCACGACCTTCTGCGGGTCGTACAACACGCCCCACGCCGCGAACAGGCGCTGCAGGTCCGAGTTGTGGTCGTCGGTGGCGCCGCTGCTGTCCACGAACGGCGTATTGTCCATCTCCGCCACGGGATCGACGAACACCACCAGGTGGCCGCCGCGCAGCACGTACTGGTCGATCGCGTACAGCGCATCGGCCGACAGGCGCTTCGGGTGGATCACCAGCAGTGCCTGCATGTCGGCGTCGACACCCTTCAGCTTCGACGCATCGAGGGTCTTGACCTCGAACTGCTGGCCCAGCTGGCGAATGACCGTCCAGGGTTCCTCGCCGATCACCGGGTTGCCCTGCACCGGCAGGCTGCTGATCAGGCCGATTCGCGGCTTGGACGGCTGGTCGAGTTCGTACAGCAGCTTGGCGATGTCGTACTCGAGGAACGTCTCGCGCGAGGGATCGAACAAGGGGATCGCCAGCGTCTTGCCGGGCAGGTGCTCTTCTCCGTCGGCATCCGCCTCGGCGTTCGGCGGCAGCGTGCTGCCGACCAGGCCGAAGAACACGCGTTCGCCGTTGGTGCCGCCGTTGATCGGCGTCAGCCCGTAGCCTTCCGCGCTGGCCTCGTCGTCGGAGTACGGCACCGGGTCGACGATCTGCAGGCGCAGCCGGCCATGGGAGCGCGCCACCATCTCCTGCAGCATCTCGCTCACCCGCTGCTCGTAGCTGCGCAGTTGCGGCAGGTCGCGCGTGGCGTGGTCCGAGAAATAGAGCGTGAGCCTGAGAGGCGCGCGCAGCTTGCCGACGATCTGCGCCGTGCCGGGCGTCAGCGTGTAAAGCTTGTCGGCGGTGAGGTCCACCCGCGCCACGCGCAGCCAGCGACTGCTGCCCAAAGTGATGGCGACGAAGGCCACGGCCAGCACGACGAGCGCGGACAACAATACGGTGCGGCGGCGAAAGTGAATGCGCACCATGGTTCAGGGCGTCCGCTTGAGATCGAGCACCAGCACGCCCGCGGTCAGCCAGGCCGCCATGCTCAGCACGAAGTACAACAGGTCGCGCAGGTCCAGCACGCCGCGCGAGATGGCCTCGAAGTGCCGCAACATGCTCAGGTGCGCCACGGCGTTGACCAGCTTGCGCGGCAGCGTGCCCTGGAAGAAATCCATCACCTGTGGCTGTCCCGCCAGGATCAGCAGGAAGCACACCACCAGCGTGAGCACGAACGCCACGACCTGGCTTTGCGTCACCGCCGAGAGGCAGGCGCCGATCGCCAGGAAGGCACCGGCCATCAGCCAGCTGCCCATGTAGCTGGCGAGAATGACGCCGTTGTCCGGCGAACCGAGGTAGTTGACGGTAATCCAGATCGGAAACGTGAGCACCAGGGCCAGCCCGATGAACAGCCACGCCGCCACGAATTTGCCCAGCATCGCCTGCGCCAGCGTGAGCGGCAGGCTCAGCAGCAACTCCAGCGTGCCGCCCTTGGCCTCCTCCGCCCACATGCGCATGGACACCGCCGGGACCAGCACGAGGTACAACCACGGATGCATCACGAAGAACGGCTGCAGGTCGGCCTGGCCGCGCTCATAGAAGTCGCCGGCATAGAACGTGAGGATGCCGGCCAGCACCAGGAAGATGACCAGGAACACGTACGCCACGGGCGTCACGAAATAGCTGCGCAACTCGCGCCGCGCGACCGCCGCCACCGGGCTCATGCGCCACCCTCGACGCCCGCGGTGGTGATGTGCCGGAACACCTCGTCGAGACGGCCACGCTCCAGCTGGATCTCGGAGACTTCCAGGCCCTGCTGGCGCAGCAAGGACTCGACCGGTTCAAGAATGCGTTCGCCCGCCTTCGGGAAAACCGTGATGCGGCCGTCCAGCGGATCCACTTCGATCGATGCGACCTGCGGCAGGCGACCCAGCATTTCCTGCGACACGCCGCTGCCGGGCGCGCTGAACGACACGGCGCCGTGATAGCGCGAACGCGCTTCCAGTTCCGCCGGCGTGGCATCCGCCAGCAGCCGGCCGTTGGCAATGATCACGACCCGGTTGCACAGCGCGTGGACTTCTTCCAGCAGGTGGGTGGAAATGAGGATGGTGCGATCGCGTGCCATCGCGTCGATCAGCTGCCGCACGGTGTGCTTCTGGTTCGGATCGAGGCCGTCCGTCGGCTCGTCCAGCATCAGCACCTGGGGGTTGTGCAGGATCGCCTGCGCCAGGCCGACGCGACGGCGCAGCCCTTTCGACAAGGTATCGATGCACTGGTCCAGCACGCTTTCCAGCTGCAGGCCGCCCACCACCAGTTCGAAGCGGCGGTAGCCCGCATCGCGGCGCAGGCCGCGCATGCGAACGATGAAAGTGAGGAACTCGCGCACGGTCAGTTCGCCATAGCTCGGCGCGCCTTCAGGCAGGTAGCCGAGGGCGCGCTTGGCCTTCAGCGGCTCCTTGCGCACGTCATGGCCGCAGACCCGCGCGGTGCCCGAAGTCGGCTCGAGGAAGCCGGCGATCATGCGCATGGCGGTGGTCTTGCCGGCGCCATTGGGACCGAGCAGGCCCAATACCTGGCCTGGCTCGGCGCGGATGCTCAGCGCGTCGACCGCGGTCAAGGCGCCGTAGCGCCGGGTGAGCTGTTCGGTTTCGATCATGTCCGGTCGAGGCAAGGGGCGGGCTGGCGCAGCAAGCGTGCCGCCGGTTGGTCCAGCGAGGTCGACCCGCAATGTAACCGAAAAGTTCGCCCGTGCCGGGCGATGCCATGGCAGAAATGAAAAGGCCCTTCACGGGGAAGGGCCTTCTCGAGGTGTTGCCGTGGACAGCTTACTGCGCGGTAGTGGCAGCGCTGGCCGGGGCAGCGGCGGTACCGGCGGCGGCCGGGGCCTGCTCGGTGCCTTCATCCAGGGTCGGCGGCTTGATGCCCGCTTCCTGTTCCGGGGTCTGCTCCGGAGCCCAGGTCAGCGGCAGGTAGACGTCGTACTCGTCGAAGGTCTTCTCGTTGTCGCCCTGCTTGACCTTGATGTCGTAGAAGCGGTTGACCACTTCGTCGAACTTGTAGCCATGGGTCTGCGAGTAGGCCTTGAGCAGGTCGCGGGTCTGCGGCACGCCAGCGGCGGTACCGTTCCACACGGCCTTCAGCGCCGGGCCACCGAAGGCCAGGAACGCACGGACGTTGTTGTCGACGATCAGGCGGCCAAAGCGGTCATGACCACCCGGGGCATTGTTGTCGGCGTTGCCTTCGGCGGCATTGGCGCTGCTGCTGGAGGCAGCGGCAGCGGCCAGGTCCGGGGCCTTGGCCGCGGTCAGTTCGATCGACTGGCCGCCCACGTTGAGGCTGGTCGCGCTGATCGGCAGGGCCACGTCGAAGGTATAGGTCTGGTCGCCGTAGCTGGTGGTGTAGATGATGCGCGGACCCACCACGTTCACGCCAAGCTTCTTGGCGGCAGCCTGGATCTCGGCGACGGCCTTGTCGGTCGCGTCATTGAGGGCCTCGAGGCCACCCTTGCGCTCGATCGACGAGGACACCAGCAGCACCGGCGTCGCCTGCGTCTGCTCGACGTACGGGATCAGCTTGGTGTAGTCGACGTTCTGCACCGACGCCAGCACGTTCTGCAGGTTGTTCAGGGTGAACTGGATGAACGAATCCGGGTCGCCGTGAATGTACAGGCTGGAATAGCGGTTGATCAGGTTGAAGCCGTAGGCGACGTCATACGACCAGGTGATCTTGGTCAGCTGGCCACGGCTGCCCTGGCGCTCCAGGTCAAGCGTGAAATGCTTGTCGTTGCCGCGCCAGTCGTTGTCGAGGTTCCACACGATGGTGGACTTCTTGGCGGTCGAGTCGATCTTGTCGAAGCTCGGATCGGCCGAAGCGATCGTCAGCTTGCCGTTGCCGACCTTGTCGTCCTGGCTGGTCCAGCTCAGCTCGGCACCCGGGCCGTAAGGCTTGCCGGAGAAGTCGAACTTGATGTTCCGGTCGTACTCGCGCTGCACGGAATACTCCGGGAAGCGACGGAAGTTGCTCAGCACGTCATAGACCTGACGCATGTCCTTGCCGACGACCAACGACCTTTCCACGTGGCCGTTGCCAGGCATGACCACGCCCACGACCACCGCCACGACCACGACGATGATCAGGGCAACAATAAATTCAAGAACACGCATCATTCCAGGGTTCTCCGCACGTCTCTCTGTATACGGCACAAGGCAGTCGCCGGAGACCGGCCCGCCACGGGAGATTCCCGAAGAATCGCTTCATGACAGGGGGTCGGCCGGCGCCGAAGCCACCGATGGTACTTGCTCAGGCGCAGGAACGCCATCAGGCCGTAAAGGCGGCTCTACCGGGGCCCCGGGGGCCGCCCCGGGCGGCTCCCGGGCGGGTCAGACGATGCCCAGTTCCAGCGCCTTCAGCACTGCACGGGTACGGTCGCGCACGCCCAGCTTGGACAGGATGTTGGACACGTGGTTTTTCACCGTCCCCTCGGCCACTTTCAGGGAGTTGGCGATCTCCTTGTTGCTGTAGCCCCCGGACAGCAGGCGCAGGATCTCGGTCTCGCGCTCGGTCAGCGGGTCCGGCTGTTCCAGGCTGGTGAACTGGTTCTGCATGCGGCCCACCCCGGCCAGCAGCCGCTGGGTGACCATCGGCGCCACCAGCGAGCCCCCGGCCGCCACCGTGCGCACGGCCTCGACCAGTTGCTCCAGCGATACATCCTTCAGCAGATAGCCACGCGCGCCGGCCTTCAGGCCCTGCAGCACCAGCTGGTCGTCATCGAAGGTCGTGAGGATGATGGTGGGCGGCAATTCGTTGCGCGCGGACAGCGCCTGCAGCACTTCCAGGCCACTCATGTTGGGCATGCGCAGGTCGAGCAGCACGACATCGGGCTTGACGCGCGGAATGTCCTGCACGGCCTGGGCACCGTCGGCGCACTCGGCCACCACACGGATGTCCTCCGCCAGGTCCAGCAGTGAACGGACACCCTGGCGCACCAGGTTCTGGTCGTCGACGAGACAGACGGAAATCATCGCGGATCCTCGGAGCGGTTGTAGCCCACCGGCCATGCAGGCGGGCAACGGGGAAGAACGATGCGGCTATCCAAGCAGTTCATTTTGGCATGACCCATCGATCAGGCGTGAGAGCTAGCGCATGCCCAGCGCCGGCGGCTCGAATCGGGAGGGGGTATGGGCCAGTTCCGGCACCTCGCCCAGCGGCAGCCGCACCGTGAGCGCAAAGCCCTGGCTGACCTCCAGGTCCACCGTGACGCTGCCGCCGAACTCGGCCAGGCGTTCGCGCATGCCTGACAGGCCATTGCCCGGGCGGAAATTCGTGGCGCCACGGCCGTCGTCGCGCGCCGCCAGTTCCAGCAGGTTCGCGTTGACATAGTCGAAGTGCAGCCACAGGTTGCGCGCACCCGCATGCTTGGCCGTGTTGGTGATGATCTCCTGGGCGCAGCGCAACAGCACCTGGGCCCGGCGCGGGTCTTCCACGCTGAAGCGCGGCGGGGTTTCCACATGCACATGCAGTCCCGGCACGCCTTCGATCAGGCTGCGAAACGCCTGGGTCAGGTCGATGGCGTCGTCCTGGCGCAGCTCGCTCACCACTTCGCGCACGTCCGATAGCAGGTGCTTGGCCGTGGCCTGCGCCTTGAGCACATGCTCGGCGGCCTGCGGGTTGGTGAGGTGGCTGGCCACTTCCAGGTTGAGGCTCAGCGCCGTGAGGTGATGCCCGATCAGGTCGTGCAGGTCGCGCGCGATGCGCATGCGCTCGGCGATGCGGGTCGACTCGGCCAGCAGCGCACGGGTGGCGCGCAGTTCCGAATTGAGCCGGCGCTGGTCTTCCCGGGCATCGGCCTGCTGGCGCGCCACCAGCGAGGCGACGAAGCCCAGGGCCGCAAAACCCATGTAGATGCTGGCCTGGAACAGGCCCCAGATGAAGCTGTAGTTCAACTCGGGGAAGGTGGAAAACACCGCCGCCAGCGCAAGGTTCCAGGTCAGCAGCCACACCACGCTGAGCCAGAACGGCACCAGCCAGGGCAGCACTACCGAGGCCACCACCATCAGGATCGCCGACAGGCCGCTGTGGCTGTACCAGCCCACCGCCAGCGTGGAAATGGTCATCAGCGTCAAGCCGACCAGGCGCGTGCCGAGGTTGCGCCGGGTGGTGCCCAGATTGCTGGTCAGCAGCAGGTACAGCACGCCGAACAGCAGATAGGACAGCGTCCACAGCAGCAGCGCGAAATTCGGCCGGTTGAGCTGGTCCAGCCGTTCGGCGGCCCAGCTCGTGATCAGCGGCATGCCGGAGCAGAGGTAGGCAAAGAAGCCGGTCAGGCGCAGCAGGCGGATGTGATCAATATTGAATCTGGGCATACCGGCATCATTAGCCACCGCTCAACTTGGTGCAATGCGTGAGAAGTCATTGCCCTGCCCCTGCCGGAAGCCATGCCGGCTGGCGCTTTACAAACGTTTTACATGGTGCGCCGTGATATGTGTGGCCGTCGGTCGCATGCCATAATGCCTCCGTCACGCGGGGCCGACAGTCGGTCTTGTCCTCGAACCACACAAAGCGGAGCAACGAATGGCCCTTGCCATCCGCGACGTGCGAGAGCACGACCTGGATGCCGTACTGGCGCTCAACAACGCCGCCGGCCGCACCATCCTCGCCCTTGACGCGGCTCAGCTGCGCTATTTCTACGACCATGCGGACTATTTCCGCGTGGCCGAGATCGATGGCCATCTCGCCGGGTTCCTGATCGCGCTGCGCGAAGGCAGCGATTACGACAGCCCGAACTACCTCTGGTTCGGCGAGCACTACCCGCAGTTCGCCTATATCGACCGCATCGTCATCGCCAACGCCTATCGCCGCCATGGCCTGGGTCGCATCTTCTATTGCGACGTCACCAGCTATGCCGAAGTGCGCGTGCCGTTGCTGACCTGCGAGGTGTTCCTGGAACCGCGCGACGATGTCGTGGTGTTGTTCCACGGCACCTACGGCTTCCAGGAAGTCGGCCAGCAACGCATGGGCGCCACCGGCCCGCAGGTCAGCCTGCTGGCCAAGGACCTGCCCAGCTATACCTTCGTGCGCGAGACCTACCTGGACCACGGCGGCCTGCCGCCCGAGCCCTGGCTGGCCGAACGCGAACGCCCTTTCCACCCTGATGCTCCCCAGCGTCGCCTCGCAGGAGACCGGCGCCCGTGAACGCCCGAATGGATACACAAGACGCCTGTGACCTGCGTTTCGGCCAGGTCGGTATTGCCAACGTGCGCATCCGCCGCGTCGACGCCGCCGCACTCTGCGAGGAACTGGAGCGCCGCGTGCGCGCCGCGCCGCAGTTGTTCTCGCGCGCTGCGGTGGTGCTCGACCTCAGCCATCTGATGGACCTGCCCGATGACGGCACGGTCGACGCCCTGCTCGAGGCCGTGCGCAGCGCCGGCATGCTGCCCGTGGGCCTGGCCTACGGCACCAGCGACGTCGAGGCGCTGTCCCGGCGCATGGGCCTGCCACTGATCGCGAAGTTCCGCGCCGCGTACGAGCCCGCCGATGGCGGCAGCATCGCGCCGCCCGCGGCGCCCGCGGCCCCGGTGGCGGCCGAGCCGCCGCGCCGTGCCGAGGCCGTGCGCAGCGAACCGGCCCCGGCAACCACCCCGGGGCTCGGCGCGCAGCATTTTGACGGCACCGTGCGCTCGGGCCAGCAGATCTACGCGCGCGAGCGCGACCTGGTCGTCACCGGCACGGTCGCCAACGGCGCCGAAGTCATCGCCGATGGCAGCATCCACATCTACGGCCACCTGCGTGGTCGCGCCATGGCCGGCGCCCAGGGCGACGAGAAGGCGCGGATCTTCATTTCCGACTTCCGCGCCGAACTGGTCGCCATCGCCGGCCACTACCGCGTGTTTGAACAAATTCCGAAAGACCTGGAGGGCCACTCTGTGCAATGCTGGCTCGACGGTGAAAAATTGCTGATCGCACGTCTGTGACGAAAGCCTAATTACTACAAAAGCAAGATGCGGGAGATGAGCCTTGACTGCTGAGATTATCGTTGTCACCTCGGGCAAGGGCGGCGTCGGCAAGACAACCACCAGCGCCTCGCTTGCCACGGGCCTCGCCATCGCCGGCAAGAAAGTCGCCGTGATCGACTTCGACGTCGGCCTCCGTAACCTCGACCTGATCATGGGCTGTGAGCGGCGCGTGGTGTACGACTTCGTCAACGTCGTGCACGGCGAAGCCACGCTCAAGCAGTCCCTGATCAAGGACAAGCGCTACGAGAACCTTTACGTGCTGGCCGCCAGCCAGACGCGCGACAAGGACGCGCTCACCCAGGAAGGGGTGGAGAAGGTCCTCGAGGAACTGGGCAAGGAAGGCTTCGACTATGTCGTGTGCGATTCGCCCGCCGGCATCGAAAAGGGTGCGCACCTGGCGATGTACTTCGCCGACCACGCCGTGGTGGTGGTCAACCCCGAAGTGTCCTCGGTACGCGACTCCGACCGCATCCTCGGCCTGCTCGCCAGCAAGACGCGTCGCGCGGAACGCGGTGACGGCGCCATCAAGCAGCACCTGCTGCTGACGCGCTACAACCCGGCCCGCGTGGCGGTGGGCGAGATGCTCAGCGTCAAGGACGTGGAGGAAATCCTCGGCATCAACGTCGTCGGCGTCATTCCCGAGTCGGAAAACGTACTGGCCGCATCCAATGCGGGCGTGCCGGTGATCCTCGACGACAACTCGTACGCGGGCCAGGCCTATAGCGATACGGTCGCCCGCATTCTCGGCGAGGAACGTGCCCTGCGCTTCCTCGAGGTGCCGAAGAAGGGCTTCTTCCAGCGCGTGTTCGGAGGTTGATCGCGATGGGTATTCTTGATTTCCTGAAGCGCAAGCCGGAACCCACCGCTGCGGTCGCCAAGGAGCGTCTTCGCATCATCGTGGCTCAGGAGCGCTCCACCCGTGGCGCCCCCGACTACCTGCCGTTGCTGCGCAACGAGCTGCTCGAAGTGATCAAGAAATACGTCCACGTCGACCTCGACGCCATCAACATCAACGTCGAGCGCGACAGCGGACACGAGATCCTCGAGCTCTCGGTGGCGCTGCCCGATAACACGCCGGCCAAGTCCATGTGACCGCGCGGCGCGGGCCATGCGGTCCGCGCCGCCACCTGTCGTGTCGCCTGGCCAGCGATCCCTGGCCGCCGGACGCATGCACGTGGATGCCATCCCTACCCCTCCCGAAGCCAGCGTCATGCGCCTGGGCGAGCTCGGCTTCGCCGCGCCGGCAGCGCTGCTGGCCCGCTATGGCCTGCGGCTGACGCGCGTTGCGCCGGACCAGGCCATTCCCGGCAGCTACTGGGGCGACGAAGAGGCCGGCATCATCGGGCACATGGTCTACGCACGCGACGACACGCCCGTGCATTCGCTGCTGCACGAGGCTGGCCACCTTATCGTGCTGCCGGACGCTCGCCGTGCGGCCGTCCATACCGACGCCACCGATTCCATCGACGAGGAAGACGCCACCTGCTACCTGCAGATCGTGCTGGCCGACGAGCTGCCGGGCGTGGGACGGCAACGCCTGATGACGGACATGGATGCCTGGGGGTATTCGTTCCGGCTGGGCTCGGCCCAGGCGTGGTTTGAGCAGGATGCCGACAATGCGAGGCAGTGGCTGATCGCGCAGGGCTTGCTGGATGAGGGCGGGCGCCCGGCTTTTCGCTGAGCGCCCCCTGCACGCCGTTCGACGGCGTGACCGACGAGCCGGCCCCGCCACGCCAGCAACCTACCGCGGCTCGGTGATTTCCGTCTGCAATTCCGTCTCCACCGTCGGCGCCAGGTGCTGCGTTGCCACCGGCCGTCGCGTGACCGCGCGATACCAGCGCCACGACAGCCAGCCGATGACGGTCAGCACGCTCGCCCCCAATGCCAGGTACAGCATGTGTCCCGACAACAGCGGCGACAACACGCCCGCCACGAACGCGCACAGCAGCAGGCTCGAGAACGCCTGCACGGACGACGCGCCGCCGCGGCGATGCGGAAAGCGATCGAGCAGCAGCAGGGTCAGCGTAGGGAACGCCAGCTGGACGCCAATGCCGTGCAGCACCAGCGGCAGCATCGACCAGGGCAGCACCGGTTCGCGGGTCACCAGCGCGATGAGCAGGTGCAAGGCACAGGCCAACAGCAGCGCGCCGTAGCCGAGGTTGACGGTGAAGGCCACGCTGCGGCGGCTCGCCAGCCGGCCGGACATCCACGCGCCAGCGGCCAGGCCCGTCACCACGGGCAGGAACAGCCACGGAAAGCCCTGCGCCGACAGATGCAGCAAGTCGCGAACGATATGGGGCGCCGATGAGATGTACAGGAACAGCCCGGCAAAATTCACCGAACAGGAAATCAGCAACGGCCAGAACTGGCGGTCCCGGCCGAAGGCCAGGTAGCCGCTCACCAGGGTGCGGGGATGGAAGTTCGTGCGCGCGGCGGGCGGATGGGTTTCCTCGAGGAACAGCACCAGGGCCACCGCCAGCATCAGGGTGAAGCCCATCAGCACCCAGAAGATGCCATGCCAGCCATTGAGGAACAGCAGCTGGGCACCGACGATCGGGGCGACCACCGGCGCCACGCTGAAAATCATCATCACCCGCGACATCAGTTGTTGTGCCGCCGCACCGGCCAGGCTGTCGCGCACCACGGCACGCCCCACCACCAGGCCGGCGCCGGCGCACACGCCCTGCAGCGCGCGGCAGGCCAGCAGCATGGTGTAGGAGGTGGACACCGCCGCGCCTGCCGAGGCGAGCGCGTAGACCAGCATGCCGGTGACGATGACCGGCTTGCGCCCGATGGCGTCCGAGATGGCGCCATGGAACAGGCTCATGGCCGCATAGGTGATCAGGTACACGCTGATCATCTGCTGCAACCCCGCGCTGTCCACGCCGAACCGCGCGCCGATCAGCGGGAACGCCGGGAACACGGCGTCGATCGAGAACGGGCCGATCATCGACAGCCCCGCCAGCAGCCAGGGCAAGCTGCGCCGGACAGGGCGCTGGGTTGGGGTCATGGCAACGGGAGCGGCAGGCGAGGAGCGCCGAGTATAGCGGCGCCGCGCACGCACCCGAGCCATGACGAGTGGCCGTGCTTCAGCTAGCATCACCCACCACAGGGAGATGGCATGCCTCCCGCTCCGGCGACGCCACCCCTGTAGTGGCTCGCGGGAAGCAAACCACCTTCGGGTTGATGATGCCTGCACCACCGGAGCTTCCGGGGCGCAGGCGCGGGTGCCTGTTTCCGGGAAGTCCGCCGACTTGCCAGGGAGACGAAACGTGGGCTTTACCGGATTTGTTGCCGTAGGTATTGGAGGCGCGCTGGGCTGCTGGCTGCGCTGGACGCTGGGCGTGCTGTTCAACCCGGTCTTTCCGACCCTGCCGCTGGGCACCCTCGCGGCCAACCTGATCGGCGGCTTGCTGATGGGCATCGTGCTGGGCCTGTTCGACCACTTCCAGGCCCTGCCACCCGAGCTGCGCCTGTTCGCGGCCACCGGCTTCCTGGGCGGCCTCACCACTTTTTCCACTTTTTCGGCCGAATCGACCACGCTGCTGCTGCGCCAGCAATACCTCTGGTTCGGCGGGCACCTGGCCATGCACCTGGTCGGCTCGATTGCGATGACGGTGACCGGCATCGCGCTCACGCGTGCGCTGTTGCGCCACTAGGGGGCGACATGAAGCAGGAAGTCTTGCATCAGGGTGTGCAGCTGTCCTTCTATTGCCACACGCGGGCACGCCACGACGGCGTGCTGATGTACGAGTGGCTGCTCGAGCGCGCCCGGAAGATCGGCATCGGCGGCGGCTCCGCCTTCCGTGCCGTCTGCGGCTTCGGGCGCCATGGCGTGCTGCGCGAAGAGCAGTTCTTCGAGTTGGCGGACGACCTGGCGGTCAAGGTGGAATTCCTGCTCACCGAGGCCCAGGCGCAGACCATGCTCGAAGCGGTGCGTGCTTGCGGCGTCGACGTCGTTTATGCAATGTCCCCGGCAAGCTTTGCATCATTGGGCAAGACCTGAGATCCCGACCGGCCACTTCGTTGTCTTCCATGCGAGGAATGCATGAGCCAGGATTCCCTGAAGCAGCGCGCCACCGGCTTGCTCGAACACGCCGGCATCCATATCGACGGCTCCGGCCCGACTGACCTTCGCGTCCACGACGAGCGGCTGTACTCGCGCGTATTCGCCCACGGCTCGCTGGGCCTGGGCGAGAGCTACATGGACGGCTGGTGGGACGCCGGCGACGTGCCCGGCCTGTTCACGCGCCTGCTGAGTGCGCATATCGATGCCGACCTGAAGACGCTCGACACGCTGATCGCCCACTTCAAGGCCCGCTTCATCAACATGCAGCGCGGCGAGAACGCCTTCGAGATCGGGCGCGCGCACTACGACCTGGGCAATGACCTGTTCCGGGCCATGCTGGGCCGGCGGCTGGTCTACTCGTGCGGCTACTGGGCGCAGGCGGACAACCTCGACGACGCGCAGGTGGCCAAGCTCGACCTGATCTGCCGCAAGCTGCGCCTGCAACCGGGACAGCGCGTGCTGGACATCGGCTGTGGCTGGGGCGAGGCGCTGAAGTATGCGGCCGAGCACTACGGCGTGGCGGGCGTCGGCATCACCGTCTCGCAGGAACAGGCCGAGTTCGCGCGCGAACTGTGCCGGGGCCTGCCGGTGGAGATCCGCCTGCAGGATTACCGCGAAGTCGACGAGACGTTCGACTCGGCCTTTTCGGTCGGCATGTTCGAGCACGTCGGCCCGCTCAACTACCGGACCTATTTCGAAGTGGCGCGTCGCTGCCTGCGCAATGACGGGCTGTTCCTGCTCCACACCATCGGCACCAACAGCACGCCGAGCCGGCCCGATCCGTGGATCGAGAAATACATCTTCCCCAACTCGGTCATCCCTGCCGCCAGCCAGGTGACGGAGGCGCTGCAAAACCTCTTCGTGGTGGAGGACTGGCACAATTTCGGTGCCGACTACGACCGCACGCTCACCGCGTGGCGCGCCAACTTCGACGCGGCCTGGCCACAGCTCTCGGCGCATTACGACGACCGTTTCCGCCGCATGTGGCAGTTCTATCTTTCGGTCTCGGCCGCCGTGTTCCGCAGCCGGCGCAACCAGCTGTGGCAGATTGCGCTCAGTCCCCATGGCGTGCCGGGCGGCGTGCGGGTGCCGCGCTAGGCGTCGGGGCCCGGCGCACGCACGCTTCGACGAAACCGCCGGTTTTCTGCATCATATCGAGGCCGGGACGGGCGTCCCGCGCATCCTTGCCCTCCCATCGCCGGGAAATCGCCTTGAAGCTGCTTCGACTCATCGGTGCCCTGCTCGCCCTCAGCCTGCTGTTCGTCGGTACCGCCATGGCGCAGCCGGGGCTGTGGGTGGCCAGCAACGGCCACGCCACGGTCTACCTGTTCGGCACCGTGCACCTGCTGCCGTCCGACACGAACTGGCGCTCGCCGGCGCTGGACAAGGCGCTGGCCGAAAGCCAGCGGCTGAGCATCGAGATCGTGGACGATGACCCGGCCTCGATGCAGGCGCTGGTGATGAAGCACGGCGTCGACCCGGCGCACCCGCTGTCCAGCAAGCTGGACGAGGCCGACGAGCAACAGCTGGAGACGGCCGCCAGCCTGGCCGGGCTGCCGGGCGGCGCGGCCGCCCTGCAATCCATGCAGCCATGGCTCGCGGCCATCACGCTCAGCATGGCGCCGCTGATGCAGGCCGGCATGGATCCCGAGCTCGGCGTGGACAAGCTGCTCAAGGCCCGGATGCAGGAGGCCGGCAAGCCCATCGACGGACTGGAAACCGCCGAACAGCAGATCCGCATGCTGGCGGACCTGTCCGAACCGATGCAGCTGGAATTCCTGCGACAGTCGTTCAAGGAAGCCAGCGAGGGACCGCAGAAGCTGCGCGAACTCATCGACGCCTGGCGTGACGGCGACACCGCCGCCATTGCACACATCGAGGACGAGGACCTGCGCAAGCAGAGCCCGCGGCTCTACCAGAGCCTGATCGTCGAGCGTAACCAGGCCTGGGCCAGGGTGATTGCCGAACGCATGAAGCAACCTGGCGTGAGCTTTATCGCCGTGGGTGCAGGCCATCTGGCCGGCCCGGACAGCCTGCAGGTGCAACTGGAGCGGCTGGGCGTGACCGTCCGGCGCGAGTGAGCACTGGCCGGGCAGCGACCGCAAGCTGTCGCCATGGACGCCAATCTGGCACCATCGCCCGGTTAAGCGCGCCGTCCCGCGTGCAGCCCATCGACGCAACTGCATGAATCTGCAAGCCAATTACGAACAGATACCACTCAAGGAATACGCCGAGCGGGCCTACCTCGATTATTCGATGTATGTAGTGCTGGACCGCGCCCTGCCCTTCGTGGGCGACGGGCTCAAGCCGGTGCAGCGACGCATCGTCTACGCCATGAGCGAGCTGGGCCTGGCCGCCGGCGCCAAGCCCAAGAAATCGGCGCGCACCATCGGCGACGTCATCGGCAAGTTCCATCCGCACGGCGACACCTCGTGCTACGAGGCGATGGTGCTGATGGCGCAGCCGTTCTCGTACCGCTATCCGCTGGTCGACGGCCAGGGCAACTTCGGTTCGCCGGACGATCCCAAGAGCTTCGCGGCGATGCGCTACACCGAGTCCAAGCTCAGCCCCATCGCCGAGGCGCTGCTGGGCGAGCTGGGCCAGGGCACGGTGGACTGGGTGCCGAACTTCGACGGCACCATGGACGAGCCCAGCTGGCTGCCCGCCCGCGTGCCGCACGTGCTGCTCAACGGCTCCATGGGCATTGCCGTGGGCATGGCCACCGACATTCCGCCGCACAACCTGCGCGAAGTGGTCAGCGCCTGCATCCGCCTGCTGGACGACCCCGACGCCACCGTCGCGGACCTTTGCGAGCACATCCAGGGCCCCGACTACCCGACCGAAGCGGAAATCATCACGCCGCGCAACGAGCTGCTGGCGATGTACCAGGGCGGCAGCGGCTCGGTGCGCGCCCGCGCCGTGTACCACCTGGACGAGGGCAACATCGTCATCACCGCGCTGCCGCACCAGGTGAGCCCGTCCAAGATCCTCGAGCAGATCGCCGCGCAGATGCGCGCCAAGAAGCTGCCGATGATCGAGGACCTGCGCGACGAGTCCGACCACGAAAATCCGATCCGCCTGGTGGTGGTGCCGCGCTCCAATCGCGTCGATGCCGACGAGGTGATGCAGCACCTGTTTGCCACCACCGACCTGGAAAAGAGCTTCCGCATCAACCTCAACATGATCGGCCTGGATGGCCGGCCGCAGGTGAAGGATCTCAAGCGCATCCTGTCGGAATGGCTGAGCTTCCGCACCACCACGGTGACGCGCCGCCTGGAGCACCGCCTGGCCAAGGTCGAGCGGCGCCTGCACCTGTTGGAAGGCCTGCGCATCGCCTACCTCAACCTCGACGAGGTGATCCGCATCGTCCGCACCGAGGACGAGCCCAAGCCGGTGCTGATGGAGCGCTTCAGGCTCAGCGACGAACAGACCGACTACATCCTCGAAACCAAGCTGCGCCAGCTCGCCCGCCTCGAGGAAATGAAGATCAATGCCGAGCGCGACCAGCTCGAGGAAGAACGCGCGCGCATCAATGTGCTGCTCAAGTCGCCGGCCAAGCTCAAGGGCCTGATCAAGGAAGAACTGCGCGCCGACGCCACCAGGTTCGGCGACAACCGCCGCTCGCCGCTGGTGCAGCGCGGTGCCGCGCAGGCGCTGGACGAGAGCGCGCTGGTCGCCAGCGAACCGGTCACCGTGGTGCTCAGCGCCAAGGGCTGGATCCGCGCCGCCAAGGGCCACGATATCGACGCCGAGGGCCTGAACTACCGCGAAGGCGACAGCCTGCTCGCCTCGGTGAAGGCGCGCACTACGCAGCAGGTGGCCCTGATCGACTCCACCGGCCGCAGCTACTCCACGCCCGCGCACACGCTGCCGTCGGCGCGTGGCAATGGCGAACCGCTGACCGGACGCTTCAGTCCGCCGCCGGGTGCCAGCTTCGACGCCGTCGCGGCAGGCGACAACGACACGCGCCTGATCCTGGCCACCGACCACGGCTACGGTTTTGTCACCCGCTTCGAGGCACTCACCGGCCGCAACAAGGCCGGCAAGCAGATCATCACGCTGGGCGACGGTGCCCGCGTGCTGGCGCCGCAGGTCAGCGCCGACCCGGCACGTGATCGCATCGTGGTGGTCACTACCGAAGGCCACCTGCTGATGTTCTCGGTGGCGGAACTGCCGGAACTGGACAAGGGCAAGGGCAACAAGCTGATCGACGTGCCCAAGGCCAAGCTCAGCGCGGGCGTGAAAGTCGTCGGCGTGGCGGTGGTTGCCGAGGGCAAGGGCGAAGTGACGCTCTATGCCGGCCAGCGCAAGCTCACCCTGAAGTGGTCGAACCTGGTCGAGTACGGCGGCAATCGCGCCACCCGCGGCGGCCTGCTGCCACAGGGCCTGCGCCGGGTGGAACGGATCGAGACGACGGCCTGAACGCCGGTGGCGGCGGGAACTTCCCGTTCGCCACCGGTTTCGAACAGGGATGTGTGCACACCGGCGACGGTTGCGCGTTACCAGCAGCATGTCCCCGGAGTTGTCCATGCAGACCATCCGCACTACCGCCTTCATCGTCGCCAGCCTGCTGACCACGGCCGCGTGGGCCCAGAGCGCCGGCCAGCCGCCGCTGAACCTGAAGCTGCCCTCGGACGTGCCCGCGGCCAGCGCCAGCACGGCCCCAGCGGCCGCCAAGGCGGCCTCCGACAGCACCGGAACGGCGACGCCCCCGGCACCGCCCGCGGCGTCGGCAGCGGCCACGGGCGCATACAGCAAGGACCCGCCGGGCACCTACTACGGCGACACCTCCGGGGCACCGGGCAAGTCGGCGCAGCCGGCGCAGGGGGCGGTCACCTGTGACGATGCCACCTACAACCAGCCCCAGGTGCACGGCGAAGTCAGCACGGGGGTGGTCAGTTCCAGCCATCACGGCAGCGGCAACTGGCAGTCGGGCGGGGTCACGCTCAGCCAAGCCTTCGGCAGCTGCGGCCATCCCAGCGGCGGCATGAGCATCTCCGTCGGCGGCAGCACGGGCCATTTCGGGCACTGAAGCTGCCCCATGCCCTGCCCGGGACCGGACCCGAAGGGTCGAAAGTTCTTGGAAAGGGTCGGCCAGCAGACTGGCCGCATGAATGATCGTAACCATGGCATGCGCCTGTCGCGCCTTTTCCAGCCTCACGCCAGCTGCGCCGGAGCTTTCGAGTGATCCAGAACGTCGAGTTCCGCTACGAAGGCGGCCGCAGCGGGGTGCTGCTCATTCACGGCCTCACCGGCACGCCGACCGAGATGCGCCTGCTGGGCAAGGGTCTCAACCGCGCCGGATATACCGTGTACGGCATGCAGCTGGCCGGTCACTGCGGCGATGTCGATGACCTGCTCAAAACGAGCTGGCACGACTGGTACGCCAGCGTGGAAGCCGCCGCCGAGAAGTTCCGCCACGAGGTGGACCACCTGTTCGTGGCCGGCCTGTCGATGGGCGCCGTGCTGGCCCTGAAGCTGGCGGCCGAGCGCCCGGAATGGGTCAAGGGCGTGGGCGTGTACGGCGCCACGTTCCGCTATGACGGCTGGGCGATTCCGTGGATCGGCAAGTTCTCCTTCCTGCTGCCGCTGCTGCACAAGTTCGGCATCGGCAGGCACCGCATGGTGCACGAAGGCGAGCCGTACGGCATTCGCGACGAACGCCTGCGCGCGCAGATCAGCTCGGCGATGCTCAGCGGCGACAGCGCGGCTGCCGGCCTGCCCGGCAATCCGTGGCCGTCGCTGGCGGAGATGTACAACATGGCCGCCGTGGTGAAGCGCGAGCTGCCCCGGGTGACGGCGCCCTGCCTGATCGCCCATGCGACCCAGGACGATATCGCCAGCCTCGAAAACGCCTACCTCGTGCAGCGCTCGGTGTCCGGCCCGGTGGAGACGCTGTGGCTGGAAGACAGCTACCACATGATCACGGTGGACCGCGAACGCCGCCTGCTCACCGATCGCTCGGCCGAATTCTTCCGCCAGATCGCCGCCACCTACGAGCCCGCTGCGCGCGCCGCGGCCTGAGGACCCTTCGTGAGTCCCCTGGTTGTCACGCTGTGGCTGCTCAACGTCACCCTCGACACCGTCGGCCAGCTCGCCTTCAAGGCGGCGGCCGGCGACCCGCGCGCGGGTGACGGCCTGGCGCGCTGGAAGTACATGGCGGCGCGGCTGTGGATCTGGATCGGCGTCATCTCGTATGTGGTCGAGTTCCTGGTGTGGATCGCCTTCCTGTCGCTGGTCGACCTGTCCGAGGGCGTGCTGCTGGGCTCGATCAATATCGTCGTCATCATGATCGCCGGGCGCATCCTGTTCCGCGAGAAGCTCACGCCCCTGCGCGTCACCGGCATCCTGCTGGTCACCGCGGGCGTGGCCATCGTCGGCGTGGCCGGTGGAGGCTGATCGCATGAAGCGCTTTTATTTCTTCGGCTTCTCCATCCTGGTGCTGTTCGACACGCTGGTGCAGCTGAGCTTCAAGTACGCCGGCAACCACGCGTTTCCGCCCGAGGCGAACTGGGCGTGGATCGTGCGCGTGTTCGGCCATCCGTGGATCTACGTGGCCGTGATCGGCTACATCGGCAACTTCTTCACCTGGATGACGTTGCTCAAGCACGCACCGATCGGCCCCGCGTTCGCGGTGACGCACCTGGAAGTGGTCAGCGTCATGCTGTTTTCCGTGTGGCTGTTCCAGGAGCCGCTGACCTGGCCGCGCGTGCTCGGTGCGGCCACCATCGTCGCTGGCATCATCTGCCTCGCCTTCGCCGAGAGCGGAGCGCACCCGGAACACGATGCGCCCACCGAGGCGAAGGGCGCCCTGGGCGTCGCCGCCGGCGACTGAGAGCCCACTCATGCGCGAGCTGCCACCTACCGCCGGGCTGCCGCTACGCCTGACCGACCTCAGGCCGGGCCGCGCGGCCCTGGCCGCGCACATGGCGCGGTGGCTGGGGGTCGAGCAACTGCAACTGGAATGTTCCGGTACCGCGGCGATGGTGGTGGCGCTGCGCGCCATGCAGCGGCTGCGCCCGCAACGCGATGAAGTGGTGGTGCCGGCATGGACCTGCCCGCTGGTGGCGCTGGCCATCCATCGCGCGGGCCTCAAGCCCAGGCTGTGCGACCTGGCGCCCAACCATTTCGACATGGATGCGGCCCTGCTCGCGCAGATCTGCAACGAGCGCACGCTCGCCATCGTGCCCACGCACATCGCCGGCCGCGTGGCCGACGTACAGGCGTCGCTCGAGGTGGCCCATCGCCATGGCGCCTACGTGCTGGAAGACGCCGCCCAGGCGCTCGGCGCGACGCAGGACGGCCGCAGCGTCGGCCTGCTGGGCGACGCGGGATTTTTCAGCCTGGCCGTCGGCAAGGGCCTCACCCTGTTCGAAGGCGGCCTGCTGCTGGCGCGCGATACCTGCCTGCGCGATGCCTTTGCCGCCAGCCACGACGACACCATCCATGCGGATGCGGGCATGGACTGGAAGCGTGCGCTGGAACTGGTCGGCTATACCCTCGCCTATCGCCCGTCGCTGTTGCCGCTCGCCTACGGCCGCCCACTGCGCAAGGCGCTGGCGGCCCATGACCCGGTCGCGGCGGTGGGCGATGATTTCGGCCCCGACATCCCGCTGCACACGGTGAGCGCCTGGCGCCAGGCCGTGGGTGCACGCGCGCTGCCGCGGCTGCGCCCGTTCCTCGACACCACCCGCGCCCAGGCCGTGCACCGTGTGGCACGGCTACGGCAGATCCCGGGCATCACGGTGTTCGACGACGCGCCCGGCCAGCGCGGCGCGTGGCCCTTCCTGCTGCTGACGCTGCCGGACGAAGCCATGCGCGACAGCGCGCTGGAGACGCTGTGGACCGCCGGCCTCGGCGTCAGCCGGCTGTTCATCCATGCCCTGCCCGACTACGGTTACCTGCGCGACATCGTGGCGGACACGCCGCTGCCCAACGCACGCGCATTCGCCGCGCGCTCGCTCACCATCACCAACAGTCCTTGGCTGGATGAAGCCACCTTCGAGACTATTTGCCAGACGCTGGCGCGTGCCGCAGGCGCCGGGCACGCGGCCTGAAGGTGACCGCCGGCGGCGCCGTCAGACGCTGCTCTCGGCAATCGCCGCCAGCAGGCGCGTGTTGAACTCGCGCTGCTGGGCCTGCCAGGCATCGAGCTCGCTTTGCGGAACGGGGGTCTGGCCATCGATGCCGCTCAGCATGCGCTTCCACCAGGTGCGGTAGCGGTACGCGGACACTTCGCCATTGATGTCGCTGGCGATGATGCGCCCGCGCAGTGCCTCGATGATGGCCATGGCGTGCGATTCCTCCAGACGCCCCTGGTCCCAGTTGGTGCGCGCCGTGTCCACGCTGAAGGCGTCCTTGTCGATCGACAGGTAGGTCGCCTGCGGTGCCTGCCGCAGCTGCCGGACGAAAGCGCAGGTCATCGCATCCGGATCGTCGAAACGGCGAAACGCATCGGACAAGCCGAAGCGCGCAGCCCAGTCGACATTCACGTCCATGCACCAGTAGGTGAGCTTGCCGGCCTGCAGCGGGCGCAGGTAATTCTCCCACGCGTGCTTTGCGCCAATGTCGCCGGAGGTGATGCCGACCACGTGCACGTGCGTCACGAACGGCAGCATGGCGACGCGGCGTACCCACGAGCCGCAGTGGATGCCCCACGGGAAGCGCATGTTGTCCGGATGGTTGTCAAACACCACCAGCTGGAACGGTCCGCGCGCGCGCTGGCGCTGCACCAGCGGCCAGGTGAGGTGGTGGTAATCGCCCGAGCCCATCAACACCGTGCCGTAGTCGGCCGGCAGGCGCGCGTCGAGGTGATCGCGCAGGCGGTCAAACGTGCGCAGCGTGCAGCCGAAGCGGATGGCCTCCTGCCAGTCCGACAAGCCCACGGAAGTGGCACCCGGCAGCTCGCCCACCGAGCCATCGAAATCCAGAATCAGCGGTTCACGCCTGGTCATGCGTTGCCCATTGGCTGTCGCTCTCGAAGAACCTGCCCAGCCGTCGCGCCAGCATGCGCAACAACGGATTGCGCAGGTAGATCGCGTGTCGGGTCAGGGTGAATTGTGCACCCAGATAGGACTTGATCTCCGGATCGGTCCAGCCGGCCACATAGTGGGTCAGCCCCTGTTCGCGGGCCCAGGCCAGGTTGTGGAACCAGCTGGTGAAGTAAAGATTCTGTTCGCGTGCCTGCGGATAGGCAAAGCCCACGTATTTGTCGATCAGTTTGCCTGCCACCGCGAAGCACAGGTTCCAGCCGATCATCGCGCCCTCGTGGCGGTAGACGAAGACCACGCCGCCGTTGCCGGCATCGCGCAGCACGGCGGCAAAGAAGTCACGGCTCAGCTTGTCGAAGTGGATCTCGCTCTGCGCGAAGACATTCTCGTAGAGCGCGTAGTACGCATCGACCACCGCTTCGTCGGCGAAGCGCGGATCGCCACAGCGGACCGACTCGACGGCAACGTCGTCCCGCTTGCGCAGCTTGCGCCGGATGTCCTTGCGGCGGCCCGAGGACAACCGCGCCAGGTAGTCGTCCTCGCTGGCGAAATCGATCGGCACATAGGCCAGCGCCTGGCCCTCCAGCAGGATGAAGCCGGCCGACCGGCAGGCGTCGGCAAAGCGGCGGCACCACTGGCCGGTAGCCGCATCGAACAGCGGCGAGGCCTGCGGAAGGTCCTTGACGATCAGCAGCCGCTGGCCGCGCCCCAGTTCATCGCGCAGCTCGACGGGCAGGCGCGCCGGGTCGGCATCGGGCGGAAACAGCGCATATTCGGACACCGTGGTGCCCACGAACGCCGTGCGCCAGCGCAGCAGGCGTCCCCACCAGCCGTAGCCCGGCGCACGCACGAGCTTCTGGCGGACCTCGGCGTCGGCCGTGGTCAGCAGGTCGAAGGGCGCGACGAAGGCCGGCGTACCCGCCGCCTCCAGCACACGAAAACCGATCGGTGGATGTTCCGCAAACCGGGCGATCAGCGCATCCGGTTCGAGCTGGTTGAGGTACCGCACGCGGCATTTCCACTGGACACAAGCCCATAGGATACGACTCCGCGGCACTGGTCGGCATGCTCGCGCACGCCGGGGCCACCGATAAGGTTGGCGAAAGGGAGCCCATGCAGGATCGGGCATACCGTTCCGTATGCGTCGGCATTCTGGACATTGCCGCGTTGGTTCGTCACCCTTGGGACGAGGCATCGGACCGATGCCCTTTCAATCCGGCGCCGTGGAATCCAGGAAAGCAGACATGAGCACAGTCCAGCAGGAAACCTTCGACATCATCGCCAAGCAGGCCAAGATCGAGCTCGATACGATCAAGCCGGAGTCCACCCTCAAGGATCTTGGCATAGCGTCGCTGGATGCCATCGAGGTGATCTTCGACATCGAAGAACACTTCAACATCAACCTGCCCAACGAAGACACCGATTTCGACAATGGCACTGTCGGCCACCTTGTCGAAGCCATCGAGCGCCAGCTCGCACAGAAGACCACCGACGGCTAAGCCATGCGCCGCATTGTGATTACCGGGATGGGCGCGATCTGCGCGCTCGGCCACGACGCGCCTTCCACCTGGAAGGCGATGGCCGAGGGCCGCTCCGGCATCGGCCCCATTCACCACATCGAGGCCGGCCAGTTGCGCAACGACGCGATTGCCGCCGAGATAACCAACTACGATCCGTCCAGGTATTTCGACGAGGCGCGGCGCGCCTTGCTCGATCCGTTCAGCGAGTACACGCTGATCGCGGCCAACGAAGCGATCCGGCAATCGGGCATTCGCTTCGAGGGTGAGGCCGGTGCGCGCACCGCCGTGGTCATCGGCACGGGCGTCGGTGGCGAGACGGTTCGCGACGATCTCTACGAGCGCCTGTATGGCGAGCACCAGGGTCGTTTCCACCCGCTGAGCATCGTGCGCATGATGATGAACGCGCCGGCCAGCCAGGTGAGCATGGTCCATGGCATCACCGGCCCGGCGTTCGTGGTGGCCAGTGCCTGCGCCTCGTCCAACCATGCCATCGCCCAGGCGGCGATGATGATCCGCTCGGGCCTCGTCGACGCGGCCGTCGTGGGCGGCACCGAGGCCTGCATCACGCTGGGCACGCTGCGCGCGTGGGAGGCGATGCGGGTGCTGGCCCCGGATACCTGCCGCCCGTTCAGTGCCGGTCGCCGCGGCCTGGTCCTGGGCGAAGGCGCAGGCATGTACGTGCTGGAAACGCTGGAGTCGGCCCGCGCGCGCGGCGCCGAGATCCTGTGCGAACTGACCGGCACCGGCATGAGTTCGGATGCGGGCGACATTGCCGCGCCGTCGGACATCGGCGCCGCCGCGGCCATGAACGCGGCGCTTCGCGACGGCGGCATGTCGCCGGATGAAGTGGACTACGTCAACGCCCACGGCACCGGCACGGCCGCCAACGACAGCACGGAGACGCGTGCCATCCACCGCGTGTTCGGCGCGCACGCCCGCGAACTGGTGGTGACCTCGACCAAGCCCATGCATGGCCATGCCCTGGGCGCGGCCGGCGCACTGGAGCTGATCGCGGCGATCGGTGCCGTCCGCGAAGGCATCGTGCCGCCCACGCTCAATTATCTTGGCCCCGACCCGACCTGCGATCTCGACTACGTGCCCAACGAGGCGCGCGAGATGAAGGTGAATGCGGCGATCAGCAATTCGTTCGCGTTCGGCGGGCTCAATGCCGTGGTGGCGATTCGCCGGACCCCCTAGTCCGCACGCCCCTTTCCCGACGGGACGAGGGGTGACCTCCAACTGGTGGCCGCGCCATCACGGCCCGGCTGTTCACAGCCGCGAATAGGCCCACGACTGCATGCGGCCGTCCTTGTAGGGCATGACGCCGTGGAACGGCCGCGGGTCCTGGTCGAACACCAGCGGCAGGAAGTGCCGGTCCCCTTCCCACATCGGCAGTTCCATCAGCCGGTCGACGGGCACCCACTCCAGCGTGCCTTCGGGGTTGGCGGCCAGCGGCGTGCCGCTGTAGCGATCGATCACGAAGATGAAACCCAGCCAGTCCTCGCCCTGCTTGCCGAAGCCGGGCCAGTTGAGCGTGCCGCGCATGCTCATCGACTCGCACACGATGCCCGCTTCCTCGAGGATCTCGCGCCGCATGCACGCCGCAATGTCCTCGCCGGGCTCCATCTTGCCGCCCAGGCCGTTGTACTTGCCCAGGTGCATGTCGTCGCTGCGCGCATTGCGATGGATCATCAGCACCTGGCGGCGATCGGGCGACAACACATAGCCGAGCGTGGCGACGATGGGCGTGTAAGGCATGTGGCACGGCACCTGGGGAAAGCCACAGTTTAAGCCATGTGGACGACCGGACTTGCGCCGATCGCACCGGGCCGGCGACCATCTGGGTCATGTCCGCGTCCTCGACCCGACGACCGCTTCGCTGCCGCCTGCCCTGGCTCGTCCCTGCCCTGCTCGTGCTGGGCGGCCTGGTCGGTTGCGGGCGCCAGGCGCAGGCGGTGGACAGCGGCGAGCGCGTGTTCGAGGGCCAGAACTTCCGCGTGGTGAGCATCGACCTCCGGCGCGAATCGCTGAGCCTGCACTGGAAAGACCCTGAAACGGGCGAGCCATTCGGCAGCATCAACACGCTGCGCCAGTGGGGCATGTCGCATGGCCGGCGCATGCTGTTTGCCGCCAACGCCGGCATCTACGACCGCCAGTTCGCGCCGCTGGGGCTGTTCGTCGAGAACGGCAAGACCGTAGTGCCGCTCAATCTTGCCCACGGTAATCCGTCCTCCGGCAACTTCTCGCTGCTGCCCAACGGCGTGTTCGCCGTCTATCCCGATGGCCACGCCGCCGTGCGCACCAGCGCGCAGTTCAAGGCCGACGCCAGGCCGGTGCAGTGGGCCAGCCAGTCCGGCCCGATGCTGGTGATCGACGGCAAGCTCAACGACCAGTTCATCGACGACTCGTCCAGCCTCAAGTGGCGCAGCGGCGTCTGCGCCAAGACTCCGCACCAGGCGGTGTTCGCGGTCAGCGAGGCGCCGGTGAATTTCCACACGTTCGCTCGCCTGTTCAAGGAAGAACTGGGCTGCCGCGATGCGCTGTACCTCGACGGCACCATTTCGCAGGTCTACGTGGAAGGCGATGGCTACGCCGGCGCCCCCACCTTCATGGTCAAGCCGTACGCCGGCATTTTCGCGGTGTTCGGCCAGCCCACGCCCTGAGCTCGACCCGCGCATCGCGCCGGCCTCGATCTTCCATCACCTCCCACGGACAGACTGACACGCGCCATGACCCAACCTCGACGCTTCCGCTGGCTTCGCTTCCTCCTGGGGACCGTGCTGATCCTCCTCATCGGGGTCGTCGCCGCCCTGTGGTTCCTGCTTGCCGGCAGCCGCGCGCGGCTTGATGGCGAGGTGCACCTGGCCGGGCCGACGGATGCGGTGGCGATCACCCGCGACGCGCTGGGCACGGCGACGCTGCAGGGCAAGAACCGCGACGACCTCAGCTTCGCGCTTGGCTATGTGCATGCGCAGGAGCGTTTCTTCGCCATGGACTTGATGCGCCGGTTGCCGGCCGGCGAACTGTCCGAACTGGTGGGCGCCAAGGCGCTGGATACCGACATCAATCATCGCCGCCATCGCCTTCGCAGCGTGGCAGCAGCCGCCTATGCGCAGCTGCTGCCCGAGCAGAAGCACACGCTCGACCTTTACGCCGCCGGCGTGAACGCCGGCCTGGCCGACCTGCATGTGAAGCCGTGGGAATACCTGCTGCTCAACAGCAAGCCACAACCGTGGCGCCCCGAAGACAGCTTCCTGGTCATCTCGGCCATGTATCTCGACCTCAATGGCGATGGCCGCAACGACCGCGAACTGCACATCGCCGAACTGCGCTCGGTGCTGCCCGACGCGGTCGCCGATTTCCTGCTGTCGCCCGACCAGGACTGGGAAGCGCCGCTGAAGGGCGACCTCTCGCGTCCGCCGGTGATTCCCGGCCCCGACGTGCTTGATCTGCACGGGTCGCAACCGGCCACGCACACGGACAGCAGCGCGCTTACCGCGGCCCTGCTGCCGGCGCTGGACCAGCCCCGTCCCGGCAGCAACAGCTTTGCGGTGGCCGGCAGCCTCACCGAGGGCGGCAGCGCGATCCTTGCCAACGACATGCACCTGAGCCTGCGCGTGCCCAATATCTGGTTCCGCACGCGCCTGCGCTATCCCGACCCGACCGCGCCCGGCGGACAGCGCGATGCCAATGGCGTGTCGCTGCCCGGCACGCCGGCCCTGGTGGTGGGCTCCAACGGCCAGGTGGCCTGGGGTTTCACCAACAGCTACGGCGACTGGCTGGACTGGGTGCGCGTGCAGCGCGACCCCAACGACGCGAGCCGCTACAAGGTGCCCGAAGGCTGGGCCAGCATCGAGTCGCATGACGAGGTCATCCGCATCAAGGACGCACCCAGCCATACGCTCAAGGTGGAAGGCACGCGCTGGGGCCCGATCCTGGGCAAGGACGCCGACGGCACGCCGCTGGCGCTGGCATGGATCGGCGATCGTCCGCGCGGCTACAACATCAACGTGATGCTGCTTGAGCACGTCGACAGTGCCCACGCCGCGCTGGACCTTGCGCCCACCATGGGCATGCCGCCACAGAACCTGCTGGCGGCCGACAGCGCCGGCCATATCGGCTGGACCGTCACCGGCAACAGCATTCCGCTGCGCAAGGGTTTCGACCCCGAGCTGCCGGCCGACTGGTCGGCCGCCGATACGGGCTGGGTGGGCTGGGCCGAACCGTCGCAATATCCGCGGGTCGAGGACCCCGCCGATGGCCGCCTGTGGACGGCCAACAACCGCACAGTGGACGGCGCCGACCTCGCACTGCTCGGCAATGGCGGCCACGACCTGGGGGCGCGTGCGCAGCAGATTCGCGACGATCTGCGCGCCCGCAACAGCTTCACGCCCGGAAACCTGCTCGACGTGCAGCTGGACAATCGCGCGGTGCTGCTGGGCCGCTGGCAGCGCCTGCTGCAGGACACCTTGGCGGGCACGCACAACGCCGACCTGGAGCAGTTGCGCCAGCTGACCGCCAACTGGAGCGGGCGTGCCGCGCCAGAAAGCGTCGACTACCGACTGGTGCGCACGTTTCGCGACAAGGTGAAGGAAGCCGTGCTGGCGCCGTTCGTGGCGCGGGTGCAGCAGAAGCATGCGGACTTCAGCTGGCCCGGCATGATCGACGCCGAGGCCGCCGTATGGACACTGCTGCGTGACCGGCCCGAGCACCTGCTCGACCCGAAGTACGACAACTGGAATGCCTTGCTGACTGCCTGCGCCCATCAGGTCGTGGACGAACTGGGCCAGCAGCCGGGCGGCCTTGCCGCGCGCAGCTGGGGCGAGTTCAACCGCACGGAAATCCGCCACCCGCTGTCGCGCGCCCTGCCCCCCTTCGTCGGACGCTTGCTCGACATGCCGGACGAACCGCTCGCCGGCGACCACAACATGCCGCGCGTCGCCTCCCCCGGTTTTGGTGCGTCCGAGCGCCTCGATGTCATGCCCGGCCACGAGGCGCAGAGCCTCCTGCACATGCCCGGCGGCCAGAGCGACCACCCGCTGTCGCCCTATCACGGTGCCGGCGAGGCGGACTGGGTCAATGGCCGGGCCACTCCGCTGTTGCCGGGACCCGATCAGCACACCTTGACCCTGCTGCCCAAGGCAGGCTGAGCGCGGCCATCATGGGGCAAGACCGGCAACGGACGTCTTGACGTCCGTTGCCGGCCGACGCATTGCGCAAACGCCGGCGTATCCCTATAACTACGCCTCGCCCACGCCAGACCCGTGGCCATGGGGAAAGCAGCGACCTTCGTACCAGGCTGGCCCGCAACCGCGCGGCCAGCCGGTGCGGCCGGTTGCCCATGCGACGGCCCGGCGAAGCGCCGCCCGATCTTCACTGAAGTACCGCTGTCCGCATGCCTCTCACCGGATGCAAGGAAACAAGGTATGGAAAGTTCGAGTCAGCCCTATGCCTCGCCGCTGCGTGCGTCCGGCGTGATCGCCCGCGCGTCGGCGACAGCCATGCGCCCTGCCCACGTCGCGCTGGCGATAAGCATGATCGCCCTGGGCATCCTGGGCTTCATCTACGGTGATGTTGCGCTGGTGTGGCAACGCATCCCCATCCCGCTTGGCCCGGGCCAGACCTTGCTCGCCTACGCCTGCGCGGCCATCGAGCTTGGCACCGGCGTCGGCCTGCTGGTCAGGCGAAGCGCGCGACCGGCTGCACTGGTGCTGCTGGTGTTCCTGTTGCTGTGGGCCGCATTGCTCAAGCTGCCGGCCGTCGTGCTGGTGCCGCAGATGGAAGCGACCTGGCTGGGCTTCGGCGAAATCGCCGTGATGCTGGCGGGTGGATGGGTGCTGTACGCGGCGCAGGCAGGCAACCACGCGACAGCGTCCGCCAGCTTCATCACGGGCCCGCGCGGCATCCGCTGCGCGCGGCTGCTGTTCGCGCTTGCCTTGCCGATGATCGGGCTGTCCCACTTCTTCTACGGCGAACAGACCGCGGCCCTGGTGCCGGCCTGGCTGCCCTCCCGCCTCGGCTGGGCCTACCTCACCGGCGCCTGCAGCATCGCCGCCTCCCTGGGTGTGCTGCTGGCCATCTGCCCGCGCCTCGCCGCTACCCTGCAAGCCGTCATGCTCGGCGTCATCACCGTGCTGGTCTGGTGCCCGGCGATCGTGGCCGCACCGTCGGACCGCACATCCTGGACCGCCATGGTGATCTCCTTCGCCATCGCCAGTGGTGCCTGGCTGATCGCCGATACCTATCGCGGCACGCCCTGGCTCGCCATGGGCAGACGCGGGTCGACGTTGCCCGCGCGCTGAGCGGGCCTGTCGTCAGCCGAGCAGCTTGGTGCAGACCGCCTGGTAAAGCGCTGGCAACCGCTCCAGGTCCGCGACTGCGACACACTCGTCGACCTTGTGGATGGTGGCGTTGATTGGTCCCAGTTCCACCACTTCGGCACCCAGCGGTGCAATGAAGCGGCCGTCGGACGTGCCGCCGCCGGTGCTCTGCTCCGGCTCGGTCCCACACAGTTCGCGGCAGGCGGCAATGATGGCCTCGCGCACCGCGCCACCCGGCGGCGTCAGGAACGGTTCGCCCGAGAGCGACCAATCGATCTGCCAGTCCAGGCCATGCCGGTCGAGGATGGCCTCGGCACGCGCGCGCAGATCCTCCGCCCGGCTCGCCGTGCTGTAGCGGAAATTCATCAGCGCCACGAGCGTGCCCGGGATGACGTTGTTGGCGCCGGTGCCGGCATGGAGGTTGGACACCTGGAACGACGTCGGCGGGAAGTCCTGGTTGCCCTCGTCCCAGCGCTCGGCGGCAAGCTCGGCCAGCGCCGGTGCGAACGCGTGGATGGGATTGTTCGCTTTTTCCGGGTAAGCCACATGGCCCTGGATGCCCCGCACCACCAGCCTGCCCGACAGCGAACCGCGACGGCCCACGCGAATGAGGTCGCCCAGCCGCTCCTTCGACGATGGCTCACCCACCACGCACCAGTCGATGCGTTCGCCGGTCGCACGGAAGTGCTCGGCCACGCGACGCACGCCATCGAGATTGTCCGGCCCCTCCTCGTCGCTGGTGAGCAACAGGCCAATGCGTCCGCGATGGCCGGGATGCGCTGCCACGAAGGCTTCCAGCGCCACCGCCATGGCCGCCACCGAGCCCTTCATGTCAGCGGCGCCGCGGCCGTAAAGCAGTCCATCGCGAATGGTCGGTTCGAACGGGTCGCTGCGCCACTGCTCCACCGGTCCGCTGGGCACCACGTCGGTATGGCCGAGGAACACCAGCAAGGGACCACCCTGGCCGTGCGTCGCCCAGAGATTGTCGACCTCGCCGAAACGCAGGTGTTGTACCTCGAACCCGGCTGCGGCCAGTCGATCACCGAGCAGTGCCTGGCAACCCTCGTCGCCGGGCGTGACGGAACGACGGCGGATCAGCTCGCAGGTGAGATCGACGACGGGGGACATAAAACTCCTCGGAGAATTGTATTGAAACGCCGATACCGCCGCGGCAGGCGCACGCCACTCAGCTGCTGAGCACCGTGCCCAGCGCGTGGCCAACGGCATAGGTGATCGCTGCCGCCGCCACGGTAATGCCCAGTTGCCGCGCGATGGAAAACAGCATGCTGCGCCCGGTGAACAAGGCCGTGCCCATGCCGATCAGCACCAGCCCCGCCATGGTGGACGCGATGCTGCCCACGAACGCCGCCTGGCCTTTCAGGATCAGATAGGGAACCACCGGGAAAAACGCGCCCAGCGCAAACAGGCAGAACGACGACAGCGCGGCACCGTAGGCGGACCCGCCCAGCTCGTCGGGGTCGATGCCCAGGTCTTCGCGCACCAGCGTGTCCAGTGCGTTGCGCGGGCGCTCGGAGATCTGTTCGGCCAGCGCTTCGGCCGTGCCGGGCTCCATGCCCTTCTCGCGATAGATGCCGGCCAGGCTGTACGTACCGTCTTCCGGCGCGACCGCCAGCCGCTCTGCGCGGGCGGCGATCTGTGCCTGGTAGAACTCGCGCGAACTGTTGACCGACAGCCATTCGCCCAGCGCCATCGAGCAGGCCCCCGCCACCAGCCCCGCAAAACCCGCCAGCAGGATGGCGTGCTCGCCGGACGCGGCACCGACCATGCCCATGACGAGGCTGCCGTTGGAGACCAGCCCGTCATTGGCGCCCAGCACCGCCGCGCGCAGCGTGTTGCCGCTTTGCGTGCGATGCCTGCCGCTGCGCGTGGCGGGTGCGTGCGGCTCCAGGAAGTGGTCGCGGTGGCCGCTGCGATCCACCGGCGTGGGCAGGTGATCGGCGTGCTCCAGCCGCACCACCGTGGGCATCACGAACTCCGTGCCGAATCGGCGTGCAAACCACGACAACACGTGCACGCGCGCACCGATGCGCGCCGCAGGCACATCGGCGCCCATCTGCCGGAGCCGCTCCTCCCAGAACAGCGCGTTGGCGCGTTCACCGTCGGCGATGCGACGGTAGGCATGGCTGAGCCGTTTGTCGCCGGCGATGTCGGCAAGTTGCTCGTAGAGCGCTGCGTTGTCGCGCTCGATGCGCAGGTTGCTGCGGTAGTGCCGTGCCGAGCGCGGTCTGGTCATCTCAATGGCCGAACAGCTTCTTGAAGCCGTTGTCGGTGAAGCCGACGCTGACCGAGCCGTCCTGCTGCAGCACGACGGGGCGGCGGATCAGCGCGGGATATTCCTTCAGCAGCAGCGTCCACTCCGGATCGCTGCCCGGATTCTTGCGCTGCGGCAGCAGGGTGCGCCAGGTGGTGGACGCCTTGTTCACCAGCTTCTCCCAGCCGCCGAGTTGCTGCGCCCACGCCTTCAGCGTGGTGGCCGGCACCGGCTCGGCGCGGTAGTCGACGAAGGTGTACGGCACCTCGAAACGGTCCAGCCAGTTGCGCGCCTTGCGGCAGGTGTCGCAGGTGGCCAGGCCATACAGCGTCACGCTCATTCGGCGCTCCGCAGCAGTTCGTTGATGCCGGTCTTGCTGCGCGTCTTCTCGTCGACCTGCTTGACGATGATCGCGGCATACAGGCTGTGCGAACCATCCCTGGACGGCAGGCTGCCGGACACCACCACGCTGCCGGCCGGCACGCGGCCATAGCTGATCTCGCCGGTGGCGCGGTTGTAGATGCGCGTGGACTGGCCCAGGAATACGCCCATGCCGATCACGCTGCCCTTCTCCACGATCACGCCTTCGACCACTTCGGAACGCGCGCCGATGAAGCAGTTGTCTTCGATGATGGTCGGGTTGGCCTGCAACGGTTCCAGCACGCCGCCAATGCCCACGCCGCCGGAAAGGTGCACGCCGGCGCCGATCTGCGCGCACGAACCGACCGTGGCCCAGGTATCGACCATGGTGCCTGCGCCGACATGGGCCCCGATGTTCACGTAGCTCGGCATCAGCACGGCGTCCTTCGCCACGTGTGCACCACGGCGCACCAGCGCACCCGGCACCACGCGCGCGCCCAGCCCCTGCAGTTCGGCGTCATTGCCGTGTGCAAAGCGCAGCGGCACCTTGTCGAACGCCAGCGCCGGGCCGCCATCGACCACGCGATTGCCATTGATGCGGAAGTACAGCAGCACCGCTTTCTTGATCCACTGGTTGACCGTCCAGCCGCCCTTGCCGTCGGGCTCGGCGACGCGACGCTCCCCGGATTCCAGCAAGTCGATGACCTGCTCCACGGCCGGCCGCAGGTGGGTGTCGATTTCGGCCTGGGTCAGTTCGTTGCGACGCTCGAAGGCGTCATCGATAAAGGCTTCGATGCTTTGCATGATTCTTCGCAGGACAGATGGGTACCTGCGAATGCTAACCCAGCAGGCCGGCGGGAGTAACGAACGGCACGCCCCGCCACGCCGGGCCCTGCGGCTCAGGCCACCTTGGTCGTGCCCAGGCGGTCCAGCAATGCCTGCAGCAGGCGATCCTGCTGGTCGACGGCCAGCGGCGCATCGTGGCGGTTGGTGATGAGGAAAAAGTCCTCCACGCGCTCGCCGAAGGTGGCGATGCGCGCATCGTGCACGCGCACGCCGGCCTCCAGCATCGCCTGCGCCACCGCTGCCAGCAGGCCCGGGCGATCGCTGCAGACCAGCGCCAGCCGCGTGCGCCCGCCCACGGTGCTGAAGGAAATCTTGGGCGTGGCCTGGAAGTGCTTGAGGTGGCGCGACATGCTGCGTCGGGACGGCTGGTGCACGTGGCCGGGCTGGGACAGCGCACGATGCAGGCGCTGCTTCAGCTCTTCGGCGCGCTCGGGACTCGCCGGCTGTTGCGTATCGGCCTCCAGCAGCAGGAACGTATCCAGTGCCATGCCGGTGGGCGAGCTGAGGATGCGCGCCTCCATCACCGAGAGATGCAGGCGATCGAGCATGATCGCCACGGCGGCGAACAGGCCGTCGCGATCGGGTACGTAGACGAACAGCTCGGTGGTGCCGCGGATCGACTGCGGATGCACCTCCACCAGCGGCGTGGCGCCGTGCGCGCGCAGGACCGCCGCCGTCTGCCACGCGATCTGTTCGGGCCGATGGCGCAGGAAGCTCGATTCGGGGAAGCCGCGCCACGCCCGCAGGCAGGCATCGGCGGCAAACCCCTCCCCTTCCAGCAGCAGCAGCGACTGCTCGCGACAGGTGCGCACGCGCGCCCCGGCGTCGGGCGGCAACTCCTCCTCGCTGCGCAAGGCATAGCGCGTGGCCGTATAGAGGTCCGCCAGCAGGCGATCCTTCCAGCCATTCCACAGCCGGGGGCTGGTGCCGATGATGTCGGCGATGGTCAGCAGGTAGAGCAGGTCCAGCCGCTGCGCGGTATCCACCGACTCGGCGAAGCGCTGCACCACGTCGGGATCGGTGATGTCCTGCCGCTGCGCCGTCGTGCTCATCAACAGGTGCCAGCGCACCAGCCATGCGACCAGTTGCGTGTCCGCCTCGGGCAGCCCAAGTCGTGCGCCGAACGCCAGCGCCTCTTCTTCCCCGAGCACCGAATGATCGCCACCACGCCCCTTGGCGATGTCATGGAACAACGCCGCCAGCAGCAACAACTCCGGCTTGGGCAAGGTGGGCCAGACTTCGCAGGCGAGGGGAAACTCGCCCGCCGCCGCCGGATCGGCGAAGCGCGCGACGTTGCGCAGCACGCGCAGCGTGTGTTCGTCCACCGTGTAGACGTGGAACAGGTCGTACTGCATGCGCCCGAACACGGTGCCGAAGGCCGGCAGGATCGCCGCCAGCAGACCGTGCCGATTCATGCGCCAGAGCGCTTCCACCGCCGGCGCGCCCAGGCGCAGCAGGCGCAGGAACGCGGCCAGCACGTCCGCATCGTCGGCGAGCGAGCGCTCCAGGACGGCGGCCGCCTGGTGGATGCGGCGCATGGTGTCGGCAGTGAACCCGATCAGGCCCGGTTCGCCCAGGCGGACGATAAAGGCCTCGACCAGCGCCGCCGGACAGCGCAGGAAAAGTTCGGGGTCGCGTGCCGCCAGGCGCCCGCCGTAGCGCACGAAATCCTCGCCGACCGGCTGCGGCTCGGACGGCGGCTCCAGCATTTCCTCGAAGCGGTCGGCCATCTGCACGCCCAGCCGCTCCACCTGGCTGGCGGCACGGTAATAGCCCTGCATGAACTGTTCGACGCCAAGGTTTTTTTCGTGCTCGTCGCGGAAACCCAGCCGCTCGGCAAGGGCGCGCTGGTAATCGAACAGCAGCCGTTCTTCCGGGCGCCCCGCCTCCAGGTGCAAGGCAAAGCGGTAGCGGCGCAGGGTGGCCTCCGATTGCTCGAGCGTGTCCTTCTCCGCCGGATCGAGCAGCCCTTCGGCCACCATGTCGTCGAAGTCGTCCGCATGCGCCAGGCGGCGGCCGAGCCAGCGCAGCGCGTCGAGCGTGCGCAGGCCACCCGGGCCATCCTTGAGGTTCGGCTCGAGGTTGTAGGCGGTGTCGTTGTAGCGCGCATGGCGCGCATCGCGTTCGGCCAGTCGCACGGCCAGGTACGCCGCGGGCGGCCAAAGGCCGGGGTCGTTGACGATGGCATCGAGACCCTCCTCCATCGCCGCATCGCCCACCAGTCGCCGCGCATCGAGCAGGCTGGTGAACACGCTGGCGTCCTGCTCCGCCAGCACGCGGCACTGCGGCAGGTCGCGCACCGCGTGACCCACTTTCAGTCCGATGTCCCACAGGGTGGCAAAGCATTGCTCCAGCGCGCGCAGGCGCGCCGGCTCGGACGGACCGACCAGGGCGAGCAGGTCCACGTCGGAACAGGGAAACAGCATCCCCCGGCCAAAGCCGCCCACGGCAAACAGCGCGGCCTGGGTCACCTCACCCAGGCATGCCGTCCACACATGCACCACGATGCGTTGCACCGACTCACTGCGCCGGCGCGCCAGCGCCGACGCATCGGCGCCGTCGCGAAAAGCGGTGGCCAACGCGCGATCCACGTCGCCCAGCAACTGCCGCAGGGCGCGCCGCGCATCCGTCGATACGCCCGAGCGCGGCACCACCGTGGGCAGGCGGGGCAGCGGGGGCAACACGACGGGCGTAACGGACATGGGGGTATTCGCGGCGGCAGCGTCGGTGAAGGGGACAGTCTGCCACGCGCGGACGCGGGATTCAGGCTCGCGCGCGGCGGCCTTCATGCGCATGCCGCCGGGCGCTCCCCGCGACGGCCGGCGCCCGCAAGGACGCGCCGGCCCGGCAGCGTGGTGTCAGCCCGCGTCCGGCCAGGGCGTGAGGATCTCGAAGCCGTGGTCGGTCACGGCGATGGTGTGTTCCCACTGCGCCGAGAGCGAATGGTCCTTGGTGACCACGGTCCAGCCATCAGGCAGCTGCTTGGTCTGCGGCTTGCCGGCATTGATCATGGGCTCCACCGTGAAGGTCATGCCCTGCCTGAGCTCCAGGCCGGTACCGCTGCGGCCGTAATGCAGCACCTGCGGCTCGTCGTGGTAGACCTTGCCGATTCCGTGGCCGCAGTACTCGCGCACCACCGAGAAACCCGCCGCCTCGGCGTGCTTCTGGATCGCCGCCCCGATGTCGCCGAGGGTGGCGCCGGGGCGCACGGCCTGGATGCCCTGCATCATCGCCTCGTAGGTGGTATCCACCAGGCGCCTGGCCAGCACCGACGGAGTGCCGACGAAATACATGCGGCTGGTGTCGCCGTGCCAGCCATCCTTGATGACGGTGACGTCGAGATTGATGATGTCGCCATCCTTGAGCACCTTGCCCGGCGTGGGAATGCCGTGGCAGATCACGTGGTTGACCGAGGTGCACAGGGTCTTGGGGAAGCCGTTGTAGCCGACGTTGGCCGGAATCGCCTTCTGCACGTTCACGATGTGCTCGTAGGCAAGGCGGTCCAGGTCCTCGGTGGTGACGCCGGGCTTGACGTGCTCCTTGAGCATCGCCAGCACTTCGGCCGCCAGCTTGCCGGCCTCGCGCATGGCCTGGATGTCTTCGGGGGTTTTCAGGGTGACTGCCATAGTTCCACTCACATGGCGACAAACCGGCCCGGTTCAACTCGTTGAATCCGCTGCGACTTGCCGCGCCGCCGGCGCACCGGCTACAATTTCGAAGTTTTGCTGACCACCTGCATCCGATCCGATCGGGCGCATGCCTAGTCGCAAAGCGGGGGAGATTGTAACCGCGTTGCGGTACAGCCCCCCAAGTCCTTGATTGGACACTTAAACGCCACACACGCATCGGCACCGCCTTCGGGGTGCCGTGGCATGCCCACCACATGATACGGGCTGCCGCGGTCGAAGCCGGGGATGCGTGGAGGTCCCAACCCCCGGGCTTTCAACAGCCCATGAAAATTGGAGTTACACCATGGCTCAAGTCACCATGCGCCAGATGCTCGAAGCTGGCGTGCATTTCGGTCACCAGACCCGTTACTGGAACCCGAAGATGGCCCCGTACATCTTTGGCGCCCGCGGCAAGATCCACATCATCAACCTCGAGAAGACGCTGCCGCTGTTCACCGACGCGATGAACTTCCTGTCGGCGATCGCGCAGAAGCGCGGCACCGTGCTGTTCGTCGGCACCAAGCGCTCCGCCCGTGAGCCGCTGGCCGAGGAAGCCGCGCGCGCCGGCATGCCGTTCGTCACCGCCCGCTGGCTCGGCGGCATGCTGACCAACTTCCGCACGGTCAAGCAGTCCGTTGCCCGCCTGAAAGAGCTGGAAGCCGCTGAAACCGACGGCAGCTTCGAGAAGCTGGTCAAGCACGAAGTGCTGGCCCGTCGCCGCGAGCGCGACAAGCTCGAGAACTCGCTGGGTGGCATCAAGGACATGAACCGCCTGCCCGACGCGCTGTTCATCATCGACATCGGCCACGAAGACATCGCCGTGCAGGAAGCCAAGAAGCTCGGCATCCCGGTCATCGCGGTGGTCGACACCAACTACAACCCGGAACTGGTCGACTACGCCATCCCGGGCAACGACGACGCCATCCGCGCCATCCAGCTGTACGCCCGTGCCGCCGCCGACTCCATCCTGGAAGGCAAGGCTGCCGCCCCGGCTGCCGCCCAGGGCGACGCCAACGAGTTCGTCGAGCTGGACGAAGAAGGCAACCCGGTCGCCAAGGACGAGCGCAAGGCTGCGCCGCCGCGCCGCGACAACCGCGGTCCGGCCAAGAAGGGCGCTGGCGCGCCGCGTCGTGACGGTGGCCGTGGCGGCCGCGGTCGCAGCGACGAGTCGTCGTCGGACGGCGAGTAAGCCTTACCGCCCCGGCCCTTCACGGGCCGGGGCGCATCAAAGATTTTGAGGAACCCAGATGACTGCCATTACCGCAAAACTGGTTAGCGAACTGCGCGAGCGTTCGGGCGCCGGCATGATGGATTGCAAGAAGGCCCTGGTCGAGAACGCCGGCGACATCGAAGCCGCGGTCGAGTACCTGCGCAAGACCGGCCTGGCCAAGGCCGACAAGAAGGCTGACCGCGTGGCCGCCGAAGGCCGCATCGCCACCGCCCAGGCCAACGGCCAGGCCGTGCTGGTCGAAGTGAACAGCGAAACCGACTTCGTCGCCAAGGCGCCGAACTTCATCGAGTTCACCAACGACGTCGCCACCGCCGTGCTGGCTTCCGGCGCCGCCGACATCGACGCCGCCAAGGTTGCCGCCTTCCCGGGCGCCGACAACGTCGAATCCGCCGCCAAGGCCCAGACCGCCACCATCGGCGAGAAGATCGAAGTGCGCCGCGTGGCCCGCATCGCGAATGATGGCCCGTTGGCCACCTATTCGCACGGCGGCAAGATCGGCGTGATCGTGGCCCTCAAGGGCGGCTCGGAAGAGCTGGCCAAGGGCATCGCCATGCACGTGGCGGCCATGAACCCGCCGCACATCAAGCCGGAAGACGTCCCGGCCGAGTTCATCGCGAAGGAAAAGGACATCGCGCTGAGCCAGATGACCGAGAAGGACAAGGCCAAGCCGGCCGAGATCCTCGAGAAGATCATCTCCGGCAAGATCAACAAGATCGTCTCGGAAGTGACCCTGGTCGGCCAGCCCTACGTGCTGGACACCAATGTCACCGTTGGCGACGCCCTCAAGAAGGAAGGCGCCGACGTGGTTGCCGTTGCCCGCCTGGTCGTGGGTGAAGGCATCGAGAAGGTCCAGGAAGACTACCTGGCCGAAGTGCAGAAGGCGATGCAGGTCTAATCCACCTTGCCGCCTTCGGGCCTCAGGAGAGCCGCGGGAAACCGCGGCTCTTTTGTTTTCATGAGGGCCCTCGCGCGAGCCGGCCAGCCCGGCTCGCGCGACATCGGCGGCCAGGCCATGCCCGGGCCGCCGCCGGGAACGGGCCAGCCTCGCCCTGCAGCACAAAACGCTTACTCCTTCGCGTCGCTGCCATTACAATGCGCACGTTTTGCCCCACACAATCCGGAGAACCCATGAGCGCACCGCTTAATTACCGCCGCATCCTGCTCAAGCTCTCCGGTGAAGCCCTCATGGGCGAGGCCGACTACGGCATCGACCCGAAGGTAATCGGCCGCCTGGCCGACGAAATCATCGAAGTGCAGAAGGCCGGCATCCAGATCGGCGTGGTGATCGGCGGCGGCAACATCTTCCGTGGCGCGGGCCTCGCGGCTGCCGGCATGGACCGCGTCACCGGCGACCACATGGGCATGCTCGCCACCGTCATGAACGCACTGGCCATGCAGGACGCCATCGAGCGCCGCGGCGGCTTCGCCCGCGTGATGAGCGCCATCCAGATCCACGACGTGGCCGAGGACTTCATCCGTCGCCGCGCCATCCGCCATATCGAAAAAGGCCGCATCGCGCTGTTCGCCGCCGGCACCGGCAATCCGTTCTTCACCACCGATTCTGCGGCGGCGCTGCGCGCGGTGGAGCTGGGTGCGGACCTGCTGCTCAAGGCCACCAAGGTGGACGGCGTATACACCGCCGATCCGGCTCGCCATGCCGACGCCACGCGCTACGACCACCTCACCTACGACCAGGTCATCGAACGCAAGCTCGCGGTGATGGATACCGCCGCCATCGCCCTGTGCCGCGACCACGCCATGCCGCTGCGCATCTACGACATGACGGTGCCCGGCAACCTCATGCGCATCATGCGCGGCGAGGCCATCGGCACGCTCGTTTCGGACCACTGACCCGCCCGCCCCGGGACACGCCCGGGGCCGCTCCCATGCGGCTTTCGGGCCGACCTCGCCTGCTATACTCGCGGGCTTGCACGCTATACCAGGGTGATATCCATGCTTAACGACATCAAGACCGATGCCCAGACCCGCATGGGCAAGAGCATCGACTCGCTCAAGCACGACCTGACCCGCCTGCGCACCGGCCGCGCCAGCACCGCCCTGGTCGAAGGCATCAAGGTGCCCTACTACGGTTCGGACATGCCGCTGAACCAGGTCGCCTCCATTGCGCTGGGTGATTCGCGCTCGATCATCATCACGCCGTTCGAGAAGAGCCTGATCGGCCCGATCGAGAAGGCCATCATGGCGTCCGATGTCGGCATCACCCCGACCACCGCCGGCGTGGTGATCCGACTAAACATGCCGCCGCTGACGGAAGAGCGCCGCAAGGAACTGGCCAAGCACGTGGCGCACGAAGGCGAGAACGCCAAGATCGCGATCCGCAACGTGCGTCGTGATGCCCTGCAGCAGGTTAAGGACCTGCTCAAGGAAAAGCTCATCACCGAAGACGACGAGCGCAAGGCCGAGGACGAGATCCAGAAGCTGACCGACCGCTTCGTCAAGGACGTCGACGGCGTCGTGAAGCACAAGGAAGAGGAGCTGATGGCGCTCTGAGCGCCACCGCCCCTGCACCATGACCAGCGCCGACCCTGCGCGGATACCGCGCCACATCGCCATCGTCATGGATGGCAACGGCCGCTGGGCAAAGCTTCGCCATCGGCCGCGCACGTTCGGCCATAACGCTGGACGCAAAGCGGTCCGCCAGGTGGTCGAGGGTTGCCTGCGCGAGCACGTCAAGGTCCTCACCCTGTTCGCGTTTTCGAGCGAGAACTGGAAGCGTCCCGAGGACGAAGTCGGCGCGCTGATGGAACTGTTCGTGCGCGCGCTGGACAAGGAAGTCGACGAGCTGCACGGCAACGGCGTACGCATCCGCTTCGTGGGCGACCTGGGCGCCTTCGACCCTGGCCTGCGCCAGCGCATGACGTCCGCGATGGCGCGCACCGCCGGCAACGACGCCCTGCACCTCAACATCGCCGTGAACTACGGCGGGCGCTGGGACATCGTGCAGGCCGCGCGCAAGGCGGCCGAAGCGGTCGCGCGCGGCGAACTGCGCGCCGACGAAATCGACGAAACCCTGCTTGGCCACTGGATGTCGCTGGCCGACCTGCCGCCGCTGGATCTTTTCATCCGCACCGGCGGCGAGTGTCGCGTCAGCAACTTCCTGCTCTGGCAGCTCGCCTACGCCGAGCTGCATTTCACCGAAACTCTCTGGCCCGACTTCGACCAGGCTTGCCTGCGAAGCGCAATCGACGACTATGCCCGCCGCGAACGCCGCTATGGCAAGACCGGCGAACAAGTCGCCTCCAAGGCGTAAACCAAGGACCTGCATGCTGCTCCAGCGCACCCTCACCGCATTGCTGCTCGCTCCGTTGGTGATCCTGCTGATCCTGCTGACGCCGACCTGGCTGTTCGCACCGATCGTGGCGATCGCCTTCCTCGCAGCCATGTGGGAATGGACACGGCTTTCCGGCCTCAAGGAAACCGCACGGCGTACCCTGCTGCTGGTGTTGACCGGCGTGCTGCTGGCGCTGAGCTGGTGGGTCCGGGGCACCGCCTGGTGGCCGGCGCTGCTCGGCCTGGGCGTGGCCTGGTGGGTGGCGAGCGGCCAGTGGCTGCGCCATTTCGCCTTCGCCGCCGCGCCGACGCGCGAAAACCTGCTGTTCAAGCTCGGCGCCGGCCTGCTGGTGATCGTGCCTGCCTGGGTGGCTGCGGTATCCATCCACGGCTCGGGCGAACACGGCCACTGGTGGACGCTGCTGGCCCTGCTCATCGTCTGGGCCGCCGATATCGGCGCCTACTTCAGCGGACGCCAGTTCGGTCGCCGCAAGCTGGCCCCCACCATCAGCCCGGGCAAGACCTGGGCTGGCGTTTATGGTGCCTTCGTGGCCGGCGCCATCGTCGCACTGGTCGGCGGCCTGCTGCTGGGTGTACATGATGGTCAGCTGTTCGGCCTGATGGTGTTGGCGGTGGTGACGGTGGTGGCCTCGATCGTGGGCGATCTGCTGGAAAGCCTGATGAAGCGGCACGCGGCCGTGAAGGATTCGGGCACCCTGTTCCCGGGTCACGGTGGCCTGCTTGACCGCCTCGACAGCGTATTCGCCGCCCTGCCCGTGTTTGCACTTGGCAAGTTGCTGCTGGGCCTATGAGTACAGGCGCGCCCCGCAACATCGCGGTCCTTGGCGCCACCGGCTCCATCGGCGGCAGCACGCTCGACGTCGTTGCCCGTCATCCGGAGCGGTTCCGCGCCAGCGTGCTTACCGCGCACAGCAATGTGGCGTCGCTGGCTGCACTGTGCGCGCAGCACCGGCCTGACCTGGCCGTGATTGCCGACCCGGCGCTGGAAGGCGAGCTTGCGCGCCGCCTGGCCGCTGCGGGCGTTCATTGCGATGTTGCCAGCGGCCATGGCGCGATCACGGCGGCGGCGTCAGGTGCGCTGTGCGATACCGTGGTCGCGGCCATCGTCGGCGCCGCCGGCCTGGATTCCACGCTGGCCGCGGCACGCGCCGGCAAACGCCTGCTGCTGGCCAACAAGGAATCCATCGTGATGGCCGGCCCGCTGCTGCTGGAGGCCCTGGCCGCCGGTGGCGGCGAACTGATTCCGGTGGATTCGGAACACAACGCGATCTTCCAGTGCCTGCCCGGTGGCCGCTCCAACCTGGCGGCCAGTGGTGTCCGACGGCTCATCCTCACCGCGTCCGGCGGACCCTTTCGCGGCCGCAGCCGCGCCGAACTGGCGGGCGTGACGCCCGAACAGGCCTGCAAGCATCCCAATTGGGTGATGGGTCGCAAGATTTCGGTGGACTCGGCCACGCTGATGAACAAGGGGCTGGAGGTCATCGAGGCGCATCACCTGTTCGGCGCCTCGCCCGACACCATCGAAGTATTGGTGCATCCGCAAAGCCTGGTGCACTCGCTGGTGGAATACGTGGACGGTTCGGTGCTGGCGCAGCTGGGTAATCCGGACATGCGTACCGCCATCGCCTATGCGCTGGCCTGGCCCGCCCGCGTGGACGCCGGCGTCGCGCCGCTGGATCTCGCCGCGTGCGCACCACTGGCCTTCGAGCAGCCTGACCTCGCCACGTTCCGCTGCCTGGCGCTCGCCTTCCAGGCCCTGCGTGCGGGCGGCGACGCGCCGGCGATCCTCAATGCCGCGAACGAGGTGGCCGTCGAGGCTTTCCTTGCCGGCAGCCTCCCCTTCCTGGGCATCGCCAACCTCGTCGAAAGCGTCCTTGCGGAACTGCCGTCCCGCTCTGTGGTCGATGTGCAGACCCTGAATGAACGCGACCGGGCAGCCCGCGAAGCCGCCCGCCGCATCCTCCGCAACGCGTGCTGACAAGCCTGATAAGCTCTTGCAGATGAATCCTCTCTTCGGCTCGGTGTTCTGGTTGCTGGTCACGCTCGGCGTGCTGGTGACCTTTCACGAATTCGGCCATTACTGGGTAGCGCGGCGCTGCGGCGTCAGGGTGCTGCGTTTCTCCGTGGGTTTCGGCAAGGCCATCTGGAAGCGCATCGGCAAGGACGGCACCGAGTACCAGGTCGCCATGATTCCGCTGGGCGGCTACGTGAAGATGCTCGATGCCCGCGAAGGTGACGTCGACCCAGCCCTGGCCGGCCAGGAGTTCACCGGCAAGCCCGTGTGGCAGCGCATCGCGATCGTCGCAGCAGGCCCGGGCTTCAACCTCCTGTTCACCGTGCTGGCGTTCTGGCTGATGTTCATGCTGGGCAAGCCGGACCTGGCGCCGGTCGTCGCCGCCGTGCCGCAAAGCATGGCCGCCGAGGCCGGCATCCATGCCGGCGACCGCATCCTCAGCATCGATGGCCGCCCGGTCGCGACCTGGAGCGACTCCATGGACGCGGTGGCCAACGCCATGCTGGGGCGGGATCCGCTGCCGCTGCAGGTGCGCGGCACCGACGGCACCCAGCGCAACCTGGTGCTGCCGCTCGACCGGCTGCCGGCCGGCGAGGACATCGGCCAGTACCTGGACACGCTCGGCCTGAAACTCGCCCCGCTGCCCCCGGTCGCCGCCACCGTGCTGCCCGGCAAGCCGGCGGCCGAGGCCGGCATGCAGGGTGGCGACCGCATCGTGAGCATCAACGGCCAGCCGGCCGCCGGCTACGACGATTTCCAGCGCCTGATTCCCCTCGAGGCAGCCAAGTCCCCGCATCTGCACGTGATCGTGGAGCGCGGCGGCAAGGCCTTCCCGCTGGACATCACGGCCCGCAAGGAATCGCTGGAAGGCCAGCCCGTCACCTGGGTGATCGGCGTGTCCTCGCTGGAGCACGAGAAGGCCGTCCTGCGCTACGGCCCCGCCAAGGCCTTCGGCGCCGCGCTGCAGACGACCTGGAACAGCGCCGCCGCCACCTTCAACATGATCGGCAAGATGCTGACCGGACAGGCTTCCACCAAGAACCTTTCCGGCGTGATCGGCATCGCCCAGGTCGCCAACGCCTCGGCCAGCATGGGCCTGGGCTGGTTTTTCAGCTTCCTGGCCATGGTCTCGCTGAGTCTTGCGATTCTCAACCTGATGCCGATCCCCGTCTTGGACGGCGGTTACCTGCTGTATTACCTTATTGAGTTGGTCAAGGGCAGCCCTGTCAGTGAGCGCGTGATGATGGCCGGTCAGTATGTCGGCCTCGTCCTGCTGTTTACGTTAATGGGGTTGGCTTTCTACAACGACATCCACCGCTTCCTGCCCACGTGACGCGCGCGGCTTCGGTCTCAAGCCGTGCTGTGTCGGTGGTTGGTGGCGTGCTGGTGGCACGTGCTTCGGCACGCCCGCCACAACGGCATGGCGGTGGTTTACCCGGTGCATCTGGGGAAGATGCAAGCACCCTTTCAAGGCTGGGCTTGTCCTGGCTTCACGTATTGATGGGGGCGGCCCAGGCCGTCCCCTCAGAATAAAACCAACGGAATCGACGATGAAGCGTATCGCCGCCCTGATCCTGCTTGCCTCCCTGTCCGCCAATGCCCTCGCATTCGACCCGTTCGTCGTTTCCGATATCCGTATCGATGGCCTCAGCCGCATCTCCACCGGCACGGTGCTCAACTACCTGCCCATCAACAAGGGCGACCGCCTGACCAACGATGGCGCCCAGCGCGCCATCCGCGCGCTGTACCAGACCAAGTTTTTCAGCGAGGTCGAGGTCGAGCGCGAAGGCAGCATCATGGTCATCAAGGTCGTGGAGCGCCCCTCCATCGCCAAGCTGACCCTGCGCGGCAACAAGGACATCAAGGAAGACGACCTGCGCAAGGGCCTGAAGGAGATCGGCCTGGCCGAAGGCGAAACCTTCGATCGCCTGTCGCTGGATCGCGTGCAGCAGGAACTGATCCGCCAGTACTACAACCGCGGCAAGTACAACGTGTCGATCGATCCGCACGTGACCAACCTTGACCGCAACCGCGTGGCCATCGACATCGAGATTCGCGAAGGCAAGGTCGCGAAGATCAAGGAAATCAACATCGTCGGCAACAAGGCCTTCACCGACAAGGACATCCGCAAGGGTTTCGAGTCGGACACGAGCAACTGGCTGTCCTGGTACTCCAAGGACGACCAGTACTCGCGCGAAAAGCTTTCCGGGGACCTGGAAAAACTGCAGTCGTACTACATGGACCGCGGCTATGCCGACTTCGGCGTCGACTCCACCCAGGTGTCGATCGCGCCGGACAAGCGCTCCATGTACATCGCCGCCAGCGTGAAGGAAGGCGACATCTACACCATTTCGGACGTGCACCTGCTCGGCGACCTGGTGCTGCCGGAGGAATCGCTGCGCCAGCTGGTGTTCGTCCACCAGGGCGATACCTTCAACCGCAAGGCGATCGAGGCGAGCACCAGTTCGATCAAGAACATCCTCGCCAGCATCGGCTACGCGTTCGCCAAGGTGACGCCGGTGCCGAAGCTCGACAAGGACAAGCGCACGGTTGACCTCACGCTCTACGTCGAGCCGGGCAAGCGCGTGTATGTGCGCCGCGTGGTGTTCCAGGGCAATACCCGCACCGAAGACGACGTGATGCGCCGCGAAATGCGCCAGCTGGAAGGCAGCTGGTTCTCGCAGCCGGCCATCGACCGCTCCAAGATCCGCCTGCAGCGCCTGGGTTATTTCAAGACGGTCAACATCGACAAGGCGCTGGTGCCGGGCACCGAGGACCAGGTCGACCTCACGGCGAAGGTGGAAGAACAATCCGCCGGCAGCCTGATGTTCGGCGTGGGCTATTCGCAGTACTCGGGCATCATCCTGTCCGCGTCGGTGTCGCAGAACAACTTCCTCGGCACGGGTGACAGCTTCTCCGTGGGCGCGTCGCGCAGCGACTACTCCACCAGCGTCAACGCGAGCTACTTCAACCCGTACCTGACCGACAGCGGCGTCGGCATCGGCTACAACGTCGGTTACACGAAGAGCAACTACGGCAACACCAACAGCGACTTCGTGAACTACGAGAGCAGCCTGAAGTCGTTCTCGAGCTTCCTCAGCTTCCCGATCTCCGAGACGGACAACGTCCGCGCCGGCCTCGGCATCAGCAGCAACAAGATCAACCTCAGCTACCAGTACATCACCACGGACGTGAACGGCAATCAGGTCATCCAGACGGCGAACTACTCGCCGCAGGTGATGATCGATTACCAGAACGCACTGGGTCACCAGACCATCCATACCTGGGACGCGACGCTGGGCTGGAACCACGACACCCGCAACGGTTACTGGGCGCCCACCCGCGGCGGCCTGATCTCGCTGTCGACCGACATCGCGCTGCCGGGCTCGACCGTGCAGTACTACAAGATCTTCGGCGAAGCCAACCACTACTGGCCGATCGGCAAGGGCTTCGTGCTCTACGTGGACGGTCAGGTTGGCTACGGCAAGGCCTATGGCCAGACCTTCGACAACGATGGCGGCACGACCTACAAGGCTGGCGACCCGGTGACCTTCCCGTTCTGGGAGAACTACTACTCGGGCGGTGTGCGCGACGTGCGCGGCTTCCAGGACAACACGCTGGGCCCCCGCGTCTGTACGGGCGTGGACGCGACCGGCAAGCCGATCCAGCCCAACGCCAATGGCACCTGTACCGGCAGCGTGTACAGCTATGCGCAGCCGATCGGTGGCGCCTTCAAGGTGCTGGGCACGGCCGAGCTGTACCTGCCGCTGCCGTTCCTCAAGGACATCAACACCGCCCGCGTGTCGTGGTTCGTCGACGTCGGCAACGCCTACGAAAACTACCAGTCGTTCACGGCCAGCACGCTGCGTGCCTCGACCGGTATCTCGCTGCACTGGCAGGCGCCGATCGGCCCGCTGATCATCAACTTCGCGGTGCCGTTCCGTAAGCAGAAGGACGACGGCCACTACGAAGAGCGCATCCAGTTCACCTTCGGCAGCCAGTTCTAAGCGCAGCCGTCGGCCCGGGGCCAGGGGTAAGGAGGGCGCGGCCAGGCCGCGCCTTCTCTTTTGCGCCCGGGAGGGCTTCACGCCCTACAATGTGCCGATTGCAGGGAGCCATGCATGAGCGTTTTCCACACCACCGTGGCCGAACTCGCTGAGCGGTTCGGCCTTCAGTTCCATGGCGACGGCGCCCGTGCCATCGATGGCGTCGGCACGCTGGCCGGCGCCGGCCCCAGCCAGCTGAGCTTTCTGTCCAACAGCAAATACTCGGCCCAACTGGGCAGTACGCGCGCCGGCGTCGTGGTGATGCGCGAGGAGAACCTTGCCGACAGCCCCGTGCCGGCGCTCGTCGCGCGCGACCCTTATGTCGCCTACGCGAAGATCGCCGCGCTGTTCGAACGCCTGCCGGCAGCGCCAGCCGGCATCCACCCCAGCGCGGTCGTTGCCGCGGGTGCCCGCGTCTCCCCGTCTGCCAGCGTCGGTCCCTGCTGCGTGATCGAGGATGGCGCGGTGGTGGAGGATGGCGTCGTGCTCGGTCCCCACTGCATCATCGGCGAGGGCTGCATCGTCGGCGCCCAGTCGCGGCTGGTGTCGCGCGTGACGCTGGTCACGCGCGTGACCCTGGGCAAGCGGGTGCTGGTGCATCCGGGCGCGGTGATCGGCTCGGACGGCTTTGGCCTCGCCTTCGACCGCGACCACTGGATCAAGCTGCCGCAACTCGGTGGCGTGCGCATCGGCGACGACTGCGAGATCGGCGCCAATACCACCATCGACCGCGGCGCGCTGGATGACACCGTGCTGGAAGAAGACGTGCGGCTGGACAACCAGATCCAGATCGCCCACAACGTCTACATCGGGGCACACACCGCCCTGGCCGGCTGCGCCGCCGTGGCGGGCAGCGCAAAAATCGGACGTTACTGCATGATCGGCGGCAATGCCGGCGTGCTGGGCCATCTGGAAGTGGCCGACCGCGTTACCATTACGGCCAAGAGCCTGGTCACGCATTCCATACGCGAGCCTGGCGAATATTCCTCGGGCGTGCCACTGCAGGAAAACCGCCTGTGGCGGCGCAATGCAGCCCGCTTCAAACATCTGGACGAATACGTGCGCCGGCTTTCGGCGCTTGAGAAGGACAACAACAATGAGTGACCTCACCGTGCCCTTCCACCTGCCCGTGAACGTGGAGCATATCCAGCAACTGCTCCCCCATCGCTATCCCTTCCTGCTGGTCGATCGCGTGGTCGAACTGGTGCCCGACAAGAGCGTCGTGGCGCTGAAGAACGTGACGATCAACGAGCCGTTCTTCCAGGGACATTTCCCCGGCCACCCGGTGATGCCTGGCGTGCTGATCGTGGAAGCCATGGCGCAGGCGGCGGGGCTGCTCACGCAGATCTCCAGCCGGCTCAAGGGCAACACCGGCAGCCCGTTGTTCTACCTGGCCAAGGTCGACAACGCGCGCTTCAACGCGCCGGTGGTGCCGGGCGACCAGTTGCGCCTGGAGGTGACCCTCAAGCGCCTGCTGCGCAGCATGGGCCTGTTCGAGGCGCGCACCATGGTCGACGGCAAGGAAGTGGCCAGCTGCGAACTGATGTGCGCCGCGAGGTCCGAGAAATGATCCATCCCACCGCGCAGATCGATCCCTCCGCCGTCATCGGCGACAACGTCAGCATCGGCGCGTACAGCGTGATCGGTGCCGATGTGCAGATCGGCGACGGCACGGTGATCGGCCCGCACGTGGTGATCGAAGGACCCACACGCGTCGGCCGCGACAATCGCATCAGCCAGTTCGCATCGCTGGGTGGCGCGCCACAGGACAAGAAGTTCGCCGGCGAACACACCGAGCTGGTCATCGGTGATCGCAACCTGATCCGCGAATTCGTCACGATCAATCGCGGCACCGGCGACGGTGGCAGCGTGACGCGCATCGGCAACGACAACTGGTTGCTGGCCTACGTCCACGTGGCCCACGACTGCCACATCGGCAACAACACGGTGTTCTCCAATTATTCGGCGCTGGCCGGGCATGTGGAGATCGGCGACTTCGTGATCATGTCGGGTTTCTCCGGCGTGCATCAGTTCTGCAAGGTCGGTGCCCACGCCTTCATCGGCATGGGCTGCCTGGTCGGCTCCGATGTGCCGCCCTTCGTGATGATGGCCAACGAGCAGCGCGGCCGCCCGCGTGGCATCAATAGCGAAGGCCTCAAGCGCCGCGGCTTCGATGCGCCCCGCATCGCCGCCATCAAGCGCGCCTATCGCACGCTCTACATGGCCGGCCTCACCCTCGCCGATGCGCGCGAACAGCTGACCACGCAGGCCTCGGAAAGCGAGGACGTGCGGGCCATGCTCGAGTTCCTCGATCGCAGCGAGCGATCGCTGGCGCGTTGACGTGTGCGCGGCACAGGTCAACGGATCAGGCATGCGCCCGGGCCCCGACGCTCGTGAGTGACGCCATGTCCCGGGCCGCGGTGTCCACCCGGGCACCCCTGATCGCCCTGATCGCCGGCGAGGATTCCGGCGATCAACTCGGCGCCGACCTCATCGCCGCCCTGCGCGACCGCTACCCCGATGCCCGCTTCGTCGGCATCGGCGGTGCGCGCATGCAGGCGGCCGGGTTCGAGTCCTGGTACGACATCAAGGAGCTGTCGCTGTTCGGCTTCGCCGAAGTGGTGTCGCACCTGCCGCGCCTGCTGCGCCTGCGCAAGGAGCTGGTCGCGCGCCTGGTCGCCGCGAAGCCTTCCGTGGTGGTCGGCATCGACGCCCCCGACTTCAACCTGGGCGTGGAAAAGCGCTTGCGCGCGGCGGGCATCCGCACCGTGCACTACGTCAGCCCGTCGGTATGGGCCTGGCGCGAAAAACGCGCGGAGAAGATCGGCCGCAGCGCCGACCGCGTGCTGTGCCTGTTCCCGATGGAACCGGCCATCTACGAGAAGCATCACGTCGACGCACGCTTCGTCGGTCATCCGCTGGCCGACCGCTTCGCGCTGGTGTCCGACCGCACCGGTGCGCGTGATTTCCTCGGACTGCCGCACAACGTGCCCGTGCTCGCCGTCCTGCCGGGCAGTCGCGCCTCCGAGATTGCGCGGCTGGGGCGCAGCTTCATCGACGCCGCGCGGCAGGTGGCGGCGAATCTGCCCGGCCTGCGCGTGATCATCCCCGCCGCGAACGAGCGCGTGCATGCCACGCTCAAGGCCCTGCTTGGCCCGGCGCAGGGCGAGGACGCCCCGCTGCTGCTCGATGGCCGTGCCCATGAAGCCATGCTCGCCGCCGATGTGGTGCTGCTGGCGTCCGGCACGGCGGCGCTGGAAGCCATGCTGGCCAAGCGCCCCATGGTGGTGGGCTATCGCGTGTCGCCGGTGAGCTACCGCATCGCCCGTGCGCTCAACATGCTCAAGACCGACGTGTATGCCTTGCCCAATATCCTGGCCCGCGCCGGCGGCATGGGCGACAACGTCGTGCTGGTGCCTGAGCTGATGCAGGACGATTTCACCGCGGACAAGCTGGCTGCGGCGACGCTGGCGCTGTTCCAGGACAGCGAACGCCGCGGCGCCATCGTGGCCGCCTTCGAACAGTTGCACCTGGCGCTGCGTGGCGACCTCCAGGGCCATGCCGGCGACCTGGCTGCGGCGGCCGTGGCCGAACTGATCGAGGACGGGCGTGGTGGCTAGCCGGCGCGCAGTAAGCCAGGCCGGCCACCTGGTTGCCGGCGTCGACGAAGCCGGTCGTGGGCCGCTGGCTGGCCCCGTGGCGGTAGCGGCCGTGATCCTCGACCCCGCGCGGCCCATCCAGGGCCTGAACGATTCCAAGAAGCTGACCGAGGCACGCCGCGAAACCCTGTACGCGCAGATCGTCGAAAACGCGCTCGCACACTGCGTGGTCATGGTGATGCCGGACGAGATCGACCGCATCAACATTTTCCAGGCCACCATGACTGGCATGTGCCGTGCGCTGGCCGCCCTGACGCCGGCCGCGCATGAAGCCTGGATCGACGGCAACGCCCTGCCGCGCGACCTGCCCTGCGCCGGCCGCGCCATCGTGGGCGGCGATGCCCTGGAACCGGCAATCAGCGCAGCCTCGATCCTGGCCAAGGTCAGCCGCGATCGCTGGATGGTCGCGCTCGACGGCGAACACCCGGGCTACGGTTTCGCCGTGCACAAGGGCTATCCGACGCCGGCGCATCTGGATGCCCTGCGGCGGCTGGGTCCGTGCCCGTCGCATCGACGCAGTTTCGCGCCGGTGAAGCTGCTGGTGGACCAGGGCGTCCTGTTCTGATCGCGACGTCCAATTGGACGTCCATATCAAGCGCGATGATCCACGGGCCAAGCATCAGCGGGGCCAAAAACGACGCGCCTGCACATGCCCAATGGCCCGCGCGGAATGCGCACCGCGGCGTTAGCATGCAGTCGTGTTTCGAAGACCCATGACCTGCGGCACGGTGTCCGGGAAAGCAGGAACTAACCGGGTTTTCCGCTCTCTATCCGTCAACGAGGTCTGTTTTCGAGGCAACCTTTTCCGTCCTTGCCGCATCCCAACGGATACAGGAAGCGAAGTCGCCGGGCCGTCCACAGAGCCCACGCCAAGTCAACCGAAACGCCCGAATCCGCGGCACGGTGCACTTCCGGCACAGCATGGACGCACAGCCAACCCAGTGTGCTCCCATCGGCCACGGGGCCCATCAACGACGTCCACGCGCGCAACTGACCGCAGGAGTCGTGTCATGACGCTAACCAACCGCCCGCGCAACAACACACCGCCTGGCAGCACCGCGAACGTGGTGCGTTCGCCGCTGCTGACGCCCGAAGAACTCACCGCCATCGTCGATGCCGAATACCAGCACGTCGACTACGACCTGCACCCGCTGAAGGTGCGCGGCCTCGACCACTACATCGACGGCCCCGACGGCGACGAGCGCTTCCACATTTCATGAGCGCCTGAGGGATTGCGACGACGGACGTGCCTTGGCATCCGTCGTCGCGATGCGCCTGCGATCCATCGAAGCGGCCTGACCGGCCGTGCCGACCGCTGCCGCTGGGTGGGCCCCGTGGCCAGGGGTAGCCCGCCGACGCCCCGGGCCGGCATGGCGCCAGTGACGGAGCAGCCCGCGCCTGCGCTAATCTGGCGACAGGGGGAACCAACATGAAACGAACCTTGCGCCACGCGCTGGCCGTCGTCCTGCTTTGCGCCACATCCTTGTGCCTGGCCCGGCCGGGGCCGGGCGACCTGCCGCCGGACTATCTTGGCCACGACGCCAACGGGCATGAAGTGCACGTGTCGGCGTTGCACGGCAAGGTCGTGATCGTCACGTTCTGGGCTTCCTGGTGCGGCTACTGCAGGAAGGAACTGCCCGTGCTGGCCGCGCTGCAGAAGCTCAAGGGCACGGCCGACCTGCAGGTGGTCGGCGTCGACCACGACGACGACCTGGACACCTTCAGGCAGCTGCGCCGGCGCTGGAAGGATCTCGATGTGATGCTCACCTACGACGCTGGCGACGGACGCATCGCCAAGCCCTACGGCGTCAATGGCATTCCCCACATGGTGATGATCGGGCGCGATGGCCGCATCGCGGACGTCTACGTGGGTTATGGCGAGGACATGCTCGACAGCATCCTCGCCAGGGTCGACGAACTGCTGGCCGAACCGGTGCCCGCCGCACCGGTGGCCGCCGTCCCGGCGGCTGCGCCCTGAGCACGGACGGAATCGCGCGGCCGGGAGCAAAGTCAATTCTTGCCCGCCCCGGGCCGCGCCGTTAGGCTGAACTTCCATTTCGCGCGTGCGCCATGTCCGTTCGCTTCGCCCACCTCCATTTGCACAGCGAATACTCGCTGGTCGACTCGACCATCCGCATCAAGGCGCTGGTCGAGGCCTGCGTGCGCCATGGCGTGCCTGCGGTGGCGCTCACCGACGACAGCAACATGTTTGCGCTGGTGAAGTTCTACAAGGCGTGCAGCGCAGCCGGCATCAAGCCGATCGGCGGTTGCGACCTGTGGATCAGCGCGCCGGATGACCCGCGTCCGTGGCGCCTGACCCTGATCTGCCAGGATCGCGAGGGCTATCTCAACCTGTCGCGACTGGTGTCGCGCGCGTGGCGCGACGGCCAGCAGAGCGGACGCGCGCTGGTCGACGCCGCGTGGCTGACGCCGGAAGCCACCCGTGGCCTGATCGCCCTGCTCGGCCGCGAGAGCGAAGCCGGGCGCCTGGCCGTCAACCAGGGCGTGGACGCCGCCGCCGCGCGCCTGCGCCCGTTCGCGCTGCAGATGCAGGACCGGCTGTACCTGGAGCTGACGCGCTGCGGTCGCGAGGGCGAGGAAAACTGGAACACCGCCGCGCTGGCGCTGGCCTCGCGGCTCGAGCTGCCGGTGATCGCCAGCAACGACGTGCGTTTCCTCAAGCAGGACGATTTCGAGGCGCACGAGGCGCGCGTGTGCATCAACCAGGGTCGCGTGCTGGCCGATCCCAAGCGCCCGCGCGACTACAGCGACCAGCAGTACCTGAAGACGCCCGAGGAAATGGCCGCGTTGTTCGCCGACCTGCCCGAGGCGTTGGAAAACGCCGTCGAGCTGGCCAGGCGCTGCACGCTGGAGCTGAGCTTCGGCACCTATTACCTGCCCGATTTCCCGGTACCCGAAGGCCACGACCTGGCCAGCTATATCCGCCTGCTGGCGCGCGACGGCCTCAAGGAGCGCCTCGCCCATGCACCGCTGGCGCCCGGTCGCACGCTGGAAGAGTACGAAGCGCGACTGGAGCGCGAGCTCGACGTCATCGTCCGCATGGGTTTTCCGGGCTACTTCCTGATCGTGGCGGACTTCATCAACTGGGGTAAGCAGAACGGCATCCCGGTCGGCCCGGGCCGTGGCTCGGGTGCCGGTTCGCTGGTGGCCTGGGTGCTGAAGATCACCGACCTGGACCCGATCCAGTTCGAGCTGCTGTTCGAGCGCTTCCTCAATCCCGAACGCGTGTCGATGCCCGACTTCGACATCGACTTCTGCATGGATCGCCGCGACGAGGTGATCGACTACGTCTCGCGCAAGTACGGCCGCGACCACGTCAGCCAGATCATCACCTACGGTTCGATGGCGGCGAAGGCCGTGCTGCGCGATTCCGGCCGCGTGCTGGGCATGGGTTACAACCAGGTCGACCGCATCGCCAAGCTGATTCCCGCGCGCCCGCTCGACCTCACCCTGTCCTGCGCGCTGGGTCGCTCGGAGAAGGCGAAGAAGGAGCCCGATCGCGTCGTCAAGGAATTCTGCGAGCTGTACGAGCAGGACGAGGAGGCGCGCACGCTGATCGACCTCGCGCTCAAGCTCGAAAGCCTCACCCGCAATGCCGGCAAGCACGCCGGCGGCGTGGTGATCGCGCCGACCCCGCTGACCGACTTCGCGCCGCTGTACTGCGAACCGGGCGGCGGCGGCGTGGTGACGCAATACGACAAGGACGACGTCGAAGCCGTCGGCCTGGTGAAGTTCGACTTCCTCGGCCTGCGCACGCTCACCATCATCGACTGGGCGGTGAAGGCGATCAACGCGCGGCGCGCGACCAGTGGCGAGGAAGCACTGGATATCTCGGCGCTGCCGCTGGACGATCCCGCCCCGTACGAACTGCTGAAAAAAGCGCAGACGGTGGCGGTGTTCCAGCTCGAATCCTCGGGCATGCAGCGCATGCTCAAGGACGCCAGGCCCGACCGCTTCGAGGACATCATCGCGCTGGTGGCGCTGTACCGCCCCGGCCCGATGGACCTGATCCCCAGCTTCGTGGCGCGCAAGCACGGCCGCGAGGAAGTGGAATACCCCGACCCGCGCGTCGAGCCGATCCTGAAAGAGACCTACGGCATCATGGTCTACCAGGAGCAGGTGATGCAGATGGCGCAGATCGTGGGCGGCTACTCGCTCGGCGGCGCCGACCTGCTGCGCCGCGCGATGGGCAAGAAGAAAGTCGAGGAAATGGCGAAGGAGCGTGCCAAGTTCCGCGAGGGCGCCGCCAAGGACGGCCTCAGCGGCGACAAGGCCGATTCCATCTTCGACCTGATGGAAAAGTTCGCCGGCTACGGCTTCAACAAATCGCACGCGGCCGCTTACGCCCTGGTCTCGTACCAGACCGCCTGGCTGAAGGCGCACTACCCCGCCGAGTTCATGGCCGCGACGATCTCGTCGGACATGGACAACACCGACAAGGCGGTGACCTTCATCGAAGAGTCCAAGGCGATCGGGCTCAAGGTGCTGCCGCCGGACGTCAATGCGTCCGAATTCATGTTCGTGGCAGTGGAGTCGAAGGTCATCCGCTACGGGCTTGGCGCCATCAAGGGCGTCGGCCAGGGTGCCTGCGAGGCGATCGCCGAGGAACGTCATCGCAGCGGCCCCTACAAGGACCTGGCCGACTTCTGCCGCCGCGTCGATTCGACCAAGCTCAATCGCCGCGTGCTCGAGGCGCTGATCCTGTCCGGCTCGCTCGATGCGCTGGCGACCAACCGCGCCAGCCTGATGGCACAACTGCCCAACGCGATGAAGGTGGCCGAGCAGCACCTGCGCGACAAGCAGTCGGGCCAGAACGACATGTTCGGCGCGATGATGGGCAGCGTGGCGCCGGTGGTACAGGTGGACCTGCCGACCGTCGCCGACTGGCCGCTCGAGCAGACCCTGCAGGGCGAGCGCGACACGCTCGGCCATTACCTGTCCGGCCACCCCACCGATCCGTGGAAGGACGAACTGGCCCAGCTGTCGACCTGCCCGCTCGGCGAGATTGCCGTCCGCTACCAGCCACCCAAGCCGCGCAAGAACGACGACGGCGACAACAACCGCTTCCGCCGTGGCCCGGATACGCCGTGGACGGTGGCCGGCATGGTCACCGCCATCCGCAAGCGCGGCGACAGCGACGCCTTCGTGCGGCTGGAAGACGGCACCGGCATCATCGAGGTGAGCTTCTTCGGCGAGCTTTACCAACAGGTCGCCCCCCTGCTGACGCGGGACGAGCTGCTGGTGGTCGAGGGCGGCCTGCGCATCGACGATTTCTCCGGCGGCGGCTTCGCCCTGCGTGCCCGCGCTGCCTACACCCTGGGCGATGCCTGTCGCCGTTTCGCCCGCCTGCTGCGGCTAAAACTGAACGGCGTGGGGCCCGGCTTTGTCGACGACCTGCGTCGGGCGCTGGCCGGCTACCGCGGCGGTCGCGCCAGCGTGGTGCTTTACGGCTACCACAACCAGGTCGCCCAGGCTGACCTGGAGCTTGGCGAGGAATGGCGCGTGGACGCCATCCCCGAGCTCCTGCGCGCCATCCGCGCGGTGCCCGGGGTGGAGGCGGCCAGGTTGCGCATCGTCAAGACGGACGACCGGCCGCGAGGCGACTGAAACCCCTTCCCAACTCGCTCCCCTGTCGTCGTTCACGCGAACGCGGCAAGCCCTTTGCCGCAGCCCAAGGGCTGGTTATCCAATACCTTTGCCTGGTCGTCGCACGGCCCCGGGAAGACGCTGGATTCCCGCGTTCGCGGGAATGACGGGTTTGTGAAGCCTTAGGCACCATTCCCATACGCCGCCGTTCCCGCCTTGTTCCGCGGACCGGTATACTGCTCCGCTTCCGTGTCACGAATAGCACCGAATGAACCCCAACTTCCTCGATTTCGAACAACCGATCGCCGAGCTGGACGCGAAGATTGAAGAGCTTCGCCACGCCAGCCATGGGCAGGCGTTCAACATCGACGAAGAAGTCGGTCGCCTGCGCGAGAAGCTCAAGCTCAAGACCAACGAGATCTTCCGCAACCTGACCCCGTGGCAGGTGACCCAGCTGTCGCGCCATCCGGCGCGCCCGTACACGCTGGACTACATCAGCGTGATCTGCGACGAATTCCATGAACTGGCCGGCGACCGCGCGTACGCGGACGACGCCGCCATCGTCGGTGGCCTGGGCCGCATCAATGGCCGCTCGGTGATGATCATCGGCCACCAGAAGGCACGCGACACCAAGGGCAAGGTACGCCGCAACTTCGGCATGCCGCGTCCCGAGGGCTACCGCAAGGCGCTGCGCCTGATGAAGATGGCCGAGCGCTTCGGCCTGCCCCTGCTCACCCTGATCGACACCCCAGGCGCCTACCCCGGCGTCGGCGCCGAAGAGCGCGGCCAGAGCGAAGCCATCGCGCGCAACCTGCTCGAGATGGCCGATCTGAAGACGCCCATCGTCTGCACGGTGATCGGCGAAGGCGGATCGGGCGGCGCGCTGGCCATTGGCGTGGGCGATCGCACCATCATGTTGCAGTATTCGACCTATTCGGTGATCTCGCCGGAAGGTTGCGCCTCGATCCTGTGGAAGAGCGCAGAGAAGGCCAAGGACGCCGCCGAGGCGCTCGGCCTCACCGCACCGCGCCTGCTGGAGCTGGGCCTGATCGACAAGGTCGTGCGCGAGCCGCTGGGTGGCGCCCATCGCAACCCGCACTCGATGGCCGTGCGCCTCAAGGCCGTGCTGATGAACCAGCTGGACGAGCTGGAGGCGATGCCGACCGCCGACCTGCTTGAACAGCGCTATCAGCGCCTGCGTCGCTACGGCGCCTACACGGAATAACCCGCCATGGGCGTGCGCGGGCTCGACCACGTCAACCTGCGCGCACCCGCTGAACTGGTCGAACGATTGCGTCGGTTCTACGTCGAGGTGATCGGCCTGCACGAAGGCCATCGCCCCGTCTTTCGTTCGGGCTCGCGTGGCTACTGGCTCTATGCCGGCACGCAAGCCGTGATGCACCTGACCATCACCGCCGAAGGCGATGGCCAGCCGCAACGCGCCGGCTGGCTGGGCCACTACGCCTTCGCCTGCGACGATCTTGCCGCCACGCGTGCCCGGCTCGATGCGGCAGGCATTCCCTACCAGGTCGACCGCGTCGACTCGCCGGGCCAGGTGCAGCTCTTCCTCAGCGACCCTTCCGGCCTTGCCGTGGAGCTGAATTTCAGCACCGACAAACGCTGATCACATTCGCAGCGTTACCATCGGCGCACCTTCGCCAGGAATCGCATTCATGGCCCACGAGCACGCCACCAAGCTTGCCGTCCTCATCGATGCCGACAACGCCCAGCCGGCCATCGCCGAAGCGCTGCTCGCCGAGGTCGCGAAGTACGGCACCGCGCACGTCAAGCGTGCCTACGGCGACTGGACCAGCACGCACCTGAAGGGCTGGAAAGAACAACTGCTGACGCAGTCGATCCAGCCCATCCAGCAGTTCGGCTATACCAGCGGCAAGAACGCCACCGACTCGGCCATGATCATCGATGCGATGGACCTGCTCTATTCGGGACGCTTCGACGGCTTCTGCATCGTCTCCAGCGACAGCGACTTCACCCGGCTGGCGGCACGCATTCGCGAATCCGGCCTGATCGTGTACGGCTTCGGCGAGCGCAAGACGCCCGATCCGTTCGTGGCCGCCTGCGACAAGTTCATCTATGCCGACATCCTGGTCGCCAAGCCGGACGAGGAGCAGCCGCTCAAGCCGCGCACCGCGGCCCAGCTCAAGCAGGACAGCAGCCTGGCCAACCTGCTGCGCAACGCGGTCGAGGCCGCCTCGGACGACGACGGCTGGGCGGCGCTGGGCGGCGTGGGTTCCATCATCACCAAGCAGCGCCCCAACTTCGACGCGCGCAGTTACGGCTACAACAAGCTCAGCGAGTTGATCGCCGCCACCACGCTGTTCGAGATCGACCGGCGCAGCCCGGCCGACGGACGTCCCAAGGTGATCTACGTGCGCAACAAGACGAAGAAACCGGCGTCCCGTGAGTAGGCTGACCGAACTCCTGCAGCGCGCCCTCCAGCAACAGCCGGCAGGCGCGCTGTGCGTTGCCTACAGCGGTGGCCCGGACTCCACCGCGCTGTTGCATGCGCTTGCGCAATTGCCCGAGGCGCACGCCCGCCAGCTGCGCGCGCTGCATATCGATCACGGCCTGCATGCGGAGAGCCGCCAGTGGTCGGAACACTGCCGGCAGCTCGCGCAGGAATGGCGCGTGCCATGCCTGGTACTGCGCGTCGAAGTGGCGCACGAACGCGGCTATGGCCTGGAGGCCGCCGCGCGCGATGCACGCTACCGCGCCTTCGCCCTCTCGCTGCAGGATGGCGAACGCCTGCTGCTGGGCCACCACCGCGACGACCAGGCCGAAACGGTCTTGCTCAAGCTCCTGCGCGGTGCCGGCCCGGAGGGCCTGGGCGGCATGCGCGCCACGCGCCCACTCGGACGCGGCGTGCTGTGGCGACCGCTGCTCGACGTGCCGCGCGCGTTGCTGCGCGCCCATATCGACGAACACGCACTGCCATGCATCGATGATCCGTCGAATGCCGACCGTCGCCTGTCGCGCAATTTCCTCCGCCATGAAATCCTGCCGCGCCTGACCCAGCACTGGCCGCAAGCGGTGGAGTCGATCGCACACAGCGCGCGCCTCAACCGTTCCGCCTGCGACACGCTGGAACGGCAATGGCGGTCCGCGCAGGTCGCCCTGCTGGACAGCACCAACGGCAGCCTGGACGCGACCGGCTGGCTGGCGCTGGCGCCCGCGCTGCGCCATCCCCTGCTCGACGACTGGCTGCATGCACGCGGCCTGCCGGTGCCGACGACGGCGCAACGCGAGCAGATCGAACGGCAGGTGACGGCTCGCGATGGCCAGCTCCCCTGCATCCGCTGGGCTGGCGCCGAGCTGCATGTATGGAAGGGCCGGCTGTGGGCGCTGCCGCCGCAGCGAACGATCGACCCGCAATGGCAGGCCACCTGGGAAGGCGAACCGCTGGCCCTGCCCGACGGCGGCAGCCTGATGCTCGACCCGGCGGGGCGACTGCACGAGGCCGTTACCGTGCGACTGCGCCGGGGCGGCGAGCACCTGCGCCCGGTGGGCGATGCGCACACGCGGGAACTGCGCGACCTGTTCCAGCAGAGTGGCATGCCGCCGTGGCGCCGCCTCGCCTGCCCCCTGCTCTATCTCGGCGACGAACTCGTGGGCGTGGCCGACCGCTGGTTCACGCCGCGCGGCGCGGCCTTGTTCGAAAGCGCCGGCGCGATACCGCACTGGCAACCGGCTTTCTAGCACGGCCGCACGCTCGCGCCAGCCGCGGCGGGTGTGCGGAGCGTCGCAATGCTCACGCGATGCCGCACCACGCCACGCCATGGCATCGCCTGCGGATTGATTCCACGCGCCCCCTGCGCTAGCTTTGCGGGCCATGGCCAAGTCCGCTCCCGTCCCTGCCAATCCCGCCCCCGCGGCCGACTTCGAGCACTCGCTGGACGAACTCGAGCAACTGGTGGCGCGCATGGAAGGCGGCGACCTGAGCCTGGACGAATCCCTCACTTCCTTCGAGCGTGGCATCGGCCTCTATCGCCATTGCCAGCAGGCACTGGAAAGTGCCGAGCTGCGCGTGCGACTGCTGCTTGATCCCGATGCCCCCGACCGCGCCGAACCGTTTGAACCCGAACTCTGAACTCGGTCCTGCCCTCAAGTCGCTGATCGCGCGCGCCGACGAGGCCCTGGCCCGCTCGCTGCCGCCGGAACACAGCGCTCCCGTCGAGCTTCACCGTGCCATGCGCTACGCCGTCCTTGGCGGCGGCAAGCGCCTGCGCCCCCTGCTGGTGTACGCGACCGGCCACGCGTTCGGCGAGACCGATTCGCGGCTGGACGCGCCTGCCTGCGCGGTCGAGCTGATCCACGCCTATTCGCTGGTGCACGACGACCTGCCGGCGATGGACGACGATGACATGCGTCGCGGGCGCCCGACCTGCCACATCGTGTTCGGCGAGGCGATGGCGATCCTCGCCGGCGACGCCCTGCAGGCGCTGGCCTTCGAACTGCTGGCCCATGACGTGGCGCTGGGCGTGGCGCCCACGCGCTGCGTGGAAATGCTGCGCGTGCTCGGCCGAGCCTGTGGTGCGGAAGGCATGGCGGGCGGACAGGCGCTGGACCTCGCTGCGGTCGGCCGCAAGCTGTCGCTGGCCGAACTGGAACACATGCACGCCTGCAAGACCGGGGCCTTGATCCGGGCTGCCGTGCGCCTTGGCGCGCTCGCCGCCGGCGCACCCGACGATGCGCTGGCCGCGCTGGACCGCTATGCCCACGCCGTGGGCCTGGCCTTCCAGGTGCGCGACGACATTCTCGACGTGGAAGGCGAGTCCGCCGTGATCGGCAAGACCGCCGGCAAGGACGCCGCCGCCGACAAGCCGACGTTCCCGTCGATCCTCGGCATGGACGCCTCGCGCGCCCATCTGGCCCGGCTGACTGCCGACGCGCTCGAGGCCATCGCGCCGCTGGGCGAGCGCGCTGCGCTGCTGGAACAACTGGCCCGCTACGCGGCGGAACGCGCGCACTAGCCGCCAGCGTCAACAGCGGCGGTGTTCGCGCGTTCCATGGCAGATACGTTTGATCCGCCGTGACGCCATGCCCGCCTCCCTTCGCACCACCCTGCTGGCCGTTGCCGGCCTGCTGGCGACAACCGTCGCCTGCGCTGCCGCGCCTCCCGATTTCAGCGGGGCCTGGCGGCTGGACGACCGCAACAGCGATACCGCCGACACCCTCACCGCCTCGTTGCGCGATGAAGCGCGCAGGGAGCAACAGGCCAATGCGGGGCAGCCGGCGCCTGCGTCTTCAACGGCGTCTGCTGCTGGCGGTCATGGCGGCGGTGGCCACCACGGTGGCGGCATGGGCGGTGGTGGCCATGGTGGTGGCATGGGCGGCGGTCACGGCGGGCGCGGCGGTGACCCGGGTGCGGGCAAGGGGCCTGCGCGGGACAAGGACCCGGTCGCCACGGCGACTTACCCGATGCCCCCGACACTGAAAGTCGATGCCGTGGTGCTGGTCCAGCAGGACCCGCAGTCGTTGCAGATCCGCCTCGGCGACGGCAGCCAGCTCAACGGCAAGCTGGATGGCCAGGCCCGCCAGTCGCTCAGCGGCAACGCCATGGTGCGCGCCCACCTGGAAGCCGGGAAACTGCTCATTTCCATCCAGTACCAGGACGATACGCGGCTGGACCAGGCATGGACGCTGTCGCCGGACGGCAAGCAGATGACGGTGACCGGCGACTGGAAGGTACCGACGCTGGACCAGCCGGTCAGCTTCAGGCGCACCTACGTCGGGCTGCACTGAAGCAGACAAGGGCGGCCCGGTGACCGCCCTTGTTGATCGCAACGGCCGTTACTTGATCAGGCGCAAGGTGAACGGGTAGCGGTAGTACACGCCTTCATTGGCGCGGATGCCAGCGATGATGGTGAACACCAGCCAGGCCACGCAGACCACGGTGCCGACCGGGATGGCCACCAGCAGGCCCAGGCCCAGGGTGATCAGCACCAGGATCTTCAGCGCCAGCAGCACGATGCCCACGGTGATATTGAAGTTGAGCGCCTCCTTGCCCTGGTCGTTGACGAAGGGCATGGTGTCCCGCTTCACCAGCCAGATCACCAGCGGTCCAAGGAAGCAGCCCCAGCCGAACCAGGCGCCGGTAATGATCAGGCCGACCAGGGCGGAAAGATGCGCGAACAACCCCCATTGCCGCTCATCGGCGGAGGGCGTGGCGGACGGCGGTACGGCAGGGCCGTTCGACGGCGGCGGTACGACGGACTCGGGTGGAACGCTCATGCGCACATCTCCTGGTCGTAGAGGCCTGGTTTTGCTGCCGGCAAGCTGCCGGCAGCCCGATCCTAGCAAGGCTCCGCCGAATTTTCCGATGCCGGATGGGTTATTCGCCCGCGATGGTCATCTGTTCCACCAGGATGGAGCCGGTGAGGATGTGCGAGCGAGGGTCCACGTCCGCGCCCACCGCCACGATATGGGCGTACATGTCGCGCAGGTTGGCGGCAATGGTGATCTCCTCCACCGGGTAGGCGATCTGTCCGTTTTCCACCCAGAAGCCTGCCGCGCCACGCGAGTAGTCGCCGGTAATCGTCGACACGCCCTGCCCCATCACCTCGGTCACCAGCAGGCCGGTGCCCATGCGTCGGAGCATGCCGGCGAAATCGTCCGGGCCGGGCTCGACCAGCAGGTTGTGGATGCCGCCCGCGTTGCCGGTCGACTCCAGCCCCAGCTTGCGCGCCGAATAGCTGCCCAGCACGTAGCGCGCCAGCACGCCGTTCTCGATCAGCGAGCTGTCGCGCGCGGCCACGCCCTCGGCATCGAACGCACCCGAGCCCTGGCCGCGCAGCAGGAACGGCCGCTCCACGACATTGAGCCACGACGGCAGCACCTGCTTGCCGACGTGGTCGAGCAGGAAGCTGGCGCGCCGATACAGCGCGCCGCCGCTCACCGCACCCACCAGGTGACCGATGAGTCCGCGCGCCACTTCGGGCGCGAACATCACCGGGCTCTGGCGCGTCGACAGTCGCTGCGCGCCCATGCGTGACAGCGTGCGCTGCGCCGCCTTGTCGCCCAGCGCGCGGGCACTCATGAAGTCGTGGGCCGAGCGCACGCTGTCGTACCAGTAGTCGCGCTGCATGCCTTCCTCATCGCCGGCGATCAGCGAGAGCGACAGCGAATGCCGCGTGCCGCGCTCGCGGCCAAGGAATCCGTGCGAATTGGCGTACACCGCCAGGCTTTCACCCATCTGCACGCTGGCGCCGTCGGAATTGGTGATGCCGGCGTGCGCGCGGCCGGCGTCCTCGATCTCCTGGCCCAGGGCAATGGCCCCGGCGGTATCGATGCGCCAGGGGTGCCACAGGTCGAGGTCGGGGAACGCCGTGGCCATCCGCGACGCGTCGGCGAGGCCCGCCGCCGGGTCCTCCTCGGTGAAGCGGGCGATGGCGCAGGCCTGGTCCAGGGTGGCCTGGATCGAGTCCGGGTTGAGGTCGGCCGTGCTGGCCGAGCCCTTGCGCTGGCCGAAATAGACGGTGAGCCCGAAGCCGCGGTCGCGCGTGTGCTCCACCGTTTCCACCTCGCCCAGGCGCACGTTCACGTTCAGCCCGGTGTCGATGCTGGCGGCCACCTCGGCCTGGCTGGCGCCAGCGGCGCGGGCGCGGCGGATCACGTCCTCGGCCAGCTGGGCCAGGCAGTCGAGTTCTTCGCGGCTGCGGTCCTGGGAGGGGCTCAGATCGGTCACGTGGGTTTCCTGCAGAGGGGCGGGTAGAATACGCGGTCCGACCCGCGCAGCTTTCCCACATGGGGGTGGCGCGGCCGAATTGCAAAGAGCGTCCCGCGGAGAACGCCATGTCACCGACAGCAGGCATCTACCGTCACTACAAGGGCCAGCGTTATCGCGTCCTGGGCACGGCCCGGCACAGCGAGACTATGGAGCAGGTAGTGGTCTACCAGGCGCTTTATGGCGACTTCGGCCTGTGGGTGCGCCCTGCCGCGATGTTCTGCGAAACCGTGGAACTGGAGGGTGAGCCGATTCCACGCTTCTCGCTGGAACAGGCCGAGCCCAACCTCTTCGACGGCCAAGCTGCCGCGCACTAAGCGTCAGGCCGAACTGCTGGAATATTTCCGTGAACCGTACCTACACCGACAACCCCGAGCACGACTACGGCCCGACCCGCACGCAGCAGCGTCGCGACGCGCTGGCCGTGCTCGCTCTGGCCAACCAGTTGATGGAGCTGCCGCCGAGCAAACTGGCCAAGCTGGAGCTGCCGGAAGACGTGCTGCGCGAGATCGCGCAGACGCGCCGCATCACCGCTCACATCGCGCGCAAGCGCCAGCTGGCGTTCCTGGCCAAGGTGATGCGTCGCCACGACCAGGAAGTCTTCGATGGCGTGCGCGCCGCCCTGGGCGAGAACCGCGAGCGCCAGCGCCAGGAAACCGCCGCCATGCACCGCATGGAGGCGCTGCGTGACCGCCTGCTCGCCGACACCGATACGGCCATGGGCGAACTGATCGAGCAGTACCCCGGCATCGATCGCCAGCACCTGCGCTCGCTGGTGCGCCAGGCCAAGGCCGAGCGCGACGCGAACAAGCCGCCGCGCGCGTATCGCGAGATCTTCCAGTTGCTCAAGGAGCTGGCCTCCGGCGTCGAAGGTGATGCGCCGGATCAGGCCAGCGACGCGGAAGAACCCGCGCCCTGAGCTTCCGCGAAGCTGGCGCAGGCATCGCCGGGCGATACCCAGCGATCGTGCAGGCCACACAATCGGCTTTCACCGATGCTTGCGCCATAGGCTGAGCCAAACGAAGCCAGCCCGCCGATCCGTTGCTCCAGCTTCCGTCGATCGTCAAGGCGATGACGGCAGTATTCGCAGCGCGCGGCCAGCCCGGCGGAAATCATTGCCCCGGCGCCGCTCATCCACCCAGCCCGTTCCAGTAAGCGGCAAACACGTGCACTGACAGCACGTAGCCGATGACGATGTTCACCGCCACGCCGGCCGCGAATGCGAGCAGCGGACGCCATCCCGTGGCCGTGAGCGAGCGCAGCCGCGTGGTGAGCCCGATGCTGAGGAAGCAGAACGTGAACGCCCAGGTGCGTAGCGTACTGATCGGCGCGACCAGGTCAGGCGTGACGACCTTGCGGTAATCGGCCAGCGAGTAATGGCTGGCGATCCACGTGACCAGGGCCGATGCCAGCACGAATCCGAAGACGAATTTCGGGAAGCGCGCCCAGATCTCCCGCGCATCGGCCTTCGCCTGCACGCCAGAGGCATCCGTGTTCCAGCGCGTGGTCGCCACCCAGGCCAGCACGAACGCCCAGATGCCAATCCAGATATCGCGACCTACTACCTTCATCAGCGTGAACGCCTGCACGGCGGCGTCCGGCGCGCCGGCAATCGCACCGCCTGCGTGGCGCGCCGCATCGCCATAAGCCTGAGCCGCAGCGACGCCCGCCGCATCGGCGAATTCAGACGTACCGATCCACGCGCCGGCAACCGCCGTGGAGAGACCCAAGGCACGCGACGCGAACGGCAGCACGAAGATCATCACGATCGCCCACACCACGACCAGCGTGATGGCCACCGACGTATCCTCGCGGCGTGCACGCACCGCACCACCACTGGCGATCGCCGCGGAGACGCCGCACACGGCGCCACCCACGCCAAGCACCGCGGCGAAACGCCGGTCGAGCCCGAGTGCCCTGGCAACGAGGAAGATGGTGAAGAAGGTGGCGAGCGAAACGATGGTCGCCTGGCCCACCGCCACGGGACCGGCCCAGAACAGCAAGGTCATCGGCAACGTGGCACCGAGCAGTACGATGCCCACCTTGATGTAGAACTCCACGCGCAGTCCCGACTGGAACCACCCGGGCAGCGTCACCGTGTTGGACACCAGCAGTCCGAGCGCCAGCGCGAGCAGCGGCGCCTCGAGGTTGTAGCGCGAGGCCTCGACCCAGGCGGAGGCGGTGAAGATCAGCAGCGACACCACGAACAGGATCGCGAAGGCCGGCAGAAAGCGCGACAGCGAATGCCCGATCACGGCGAGGCCCGTGCCGAACAGCAGCGCGAAGGCGGCAAACAGCGCGAGGTAGTTGGGTCCGTGCGCCACGATGCCTTGCCATGCCTCCGCCAGCGTCTTCCACTTCGCCGGCGCCGTTGCCAGCCACTTCAGGCTGCCGCCGTTGGCGAACAGTGCCCAGGCCGCCACGATCACCAGCAGGCCAATCCACACCGACCACCAGTCTTCGTTGGAGAACACGCCCCACCGCACCGGACTTGCAGCGACGTCTGCCCGGGCACGGGCCTGGCCCGGCAAAACTCGTGTCGCTTCGCTCATCGCACCGCCCTCACCGCCAGCAAGTGACCGGACGTCCAGACGTCCGGGCGGCCAACGGAAAAGGCCGCAACGGACACTGTCCGCGCGGCCTGGGTCAAAGCGAAATGAGCTTTTGTTCTATGGATATAGCCTGCGGCGCGATCAAGGCCGGCTGATTCCCGGCATCCTCAGGACGCCGTACCACCCACCGTCATCGCATCCACCTTGAGCGTGGGCTGGCCCACGCCCACGGGCACGCTCTGGCCATCCTTGCCGCACACGCCGACGCCTTCGTCCAGCGCGAGGTCGTTGCCGATCATCGACACGCGGGTCAGTACTTCGGGACCGGCGCCGATCAGGGTGGCGCCCTTCACCGGACGGGTCACCTTGCCGTCTTCGATCAGGTAGGCCTCGCTGGCGGAGAACACGAACTTGCCGTTGGTGATGTCCACCTGGCCGCCGCCGAAGTTCACCGCGTAGATGCCCTTCTTCACCGAGCGGATGATCTCCTGCGGATCATGCTGGCCGGCGAGCATGTAGGTGTTGGTCATGCGCGGCATCGGCAGCTGCGCGAAGGACTCGCGGCGGCCGTTGCCGGTAGGCGCCACGCCCATCAGGCGGGCGTTGAGCTTGTCCTGCATGTAGCCCTTGAGGATGCCATCCTCGATCAGCGTGGTGCACTCGGTCGGCGTGCCTTCGTCGTCGACGCTGAGCGAGCCGCGGCGGCCCTGCAGCGTGCCGTCGTCGACCACGGTGACGCCGGGCGCGGCGACGCGCTGGCCGATGCGACCGGCAAAGGCGGAACTGCCCTTGCGGTTGAAGTCGCCTTCCAGGCCGTGGCCGATCGCCTCGTGCAGCAGCACGCCGGGCCAGCCGGGACCGAGCACCACCGGCATGCTGCCGGCGGGCGCATCGACCGCTTCCAGATTGACCAGGGCCTGTCGCACGGCCTCGTCGGCGAAAGCCATGCCGCGGCCGTTGTCGATCAGCTCGCGGTAGCCGTAGCGGCCGCCGCCGCCGGCACTGCCCTGCTCGCGGCGGCCGTTGTGTTCGGCGATGACCTGCACGTTCAGGCGCACGAGCGGGCGCACGTCGGCCGCCAGCGTGCCGTCGGAACCGGCCACCAGCACGGTGTCCATGGTCGCGGCCAGGCTCACGATGACCTGCTTGATGCGCGGGTCGCGCGAACGCGCATAGGCGTCCACTTCGCGCAGCAGGGCGATCTTGTCAGGATTGGGCAGGCTTTCGACCGGATCGATCGCCGGATACAGCTGGCGCCCGCCGTTCAGCGCCAGCGGCTTGCCGGCGCCGTTGCCGCCCTGGGCAATCGCGCGCGCGGCCCTGGAGGCGTCCAGCAACTGCGGCAGCACGATCTCGTCGGAATAGGCGAACCCGGTCTTCTCGCCGCTGATCGCGCGCACGCCCACGCCCTGCTCGATCGAGTGGCTGCCGTCCTTGACGATGCCCTCTTCCAGCAACCAGGACTCGCTGCGCGAATGCTGGAAATACAGGTCGGCGGCGTCGATGGACGGCCCCATGAGCTGGTTGAACACGCGGTCAAGGTCGGTGGCGGCCAGCCCGCCGGGCGCAAGCAGCCGGCGCTCAGCCTGTGCGATCAGGGAATCCATGAAGTCGGTGCCGTTTGCAAAAGGGAGACTTTAGCAAGTTGGGGCCGTCCGACGGAGGTTTAAAGCCCGTCCGATGGAGCCCCGCGGACGCACCGGGATAAGATGCCACCACCATTCATGACGCACATGTGAAGGATCACGTATGAGCGATGCACCCCGGCGGCCCCTGGCGCACAAGGTGATCGACCGCACCATCAAGGCGCCCATCGAGGAAACCCGGGAGCTGTTGCACAAGGACGGCGAGCTCAAGCCGGGCCAGGGCATGATCAGCAGCGTCGTCGCGCTGTCGCTCGGCTTCCTGAGCCTGCTGGCGGTACTGGCTTTCCACTTTCCCCAATACCTGACCACGCCGGACCTGCGCCACCAGTATTCCGTCGACGTACTGCGCCAACTGCTGCTGGGCGCCCTGCTCGTTTCCGGCGGCATGTCGCTGGCAAACATCATCCTGGGACGGGCGCGCCGGCTGAGCATGGTGGCGTTTGCGTTCGTGATCGCGGCGACCGCGCTGGGCGGCTCGCGCGTACCGGTGGGTGCCTTTCCGGACCACACGCCGTATATCGGGCTGGACTGGTTCATCCTCGACCTGCTCGGCTCCACGCTGGTGTTCGTGGTGATCGAGAAGCTGTTTCCGCTGTACAAGGGCCAGACGCTGTTTCGCAAGGAATGGCAGACCGACCTGAAGCATTTCGCCGTGAACCACTTCATCGTGGGCCTGGCACTGCTGACGGTGAACTTCCTGCTGCACCACCTGTTTGGCTGGCTGGTGCGCAGCGACTTCCAGCAGTTCGTGCAGCACATGCCGTTCGTGCCGCAACTGCTGGTGTGCATCCTCGTTGCCGATCTCGCGCAGTACTGGACGCATCGCGCGTATCACGAGGTACCGTTGCTTTGGCGTTTCCATGCCGTGCATCATTCGGTGAAGACCATGGACTGGCTGGCCGGATCGCGCCAGCACATGCTGGAGCTGGTCGTCACGCGTGTCGCCGTGCTGGCACCGCTCTACATCCTCGGCTTCAGCGAGGGCGTGATGAATGCGTACATCATCGTGGTCGGCTTCCAGGCCGTGTTCAATCATGCCAACGTGCATCTGCCGTGGGGTCCGCTGAAGTACGTGATCGTCACGCCGGACTTCCACCACTGGCACCACGCTTCCGACGAGGAAGCGATCGACAAGAACTACGCCGCGCACTACGCCTTCCTCGACTACATCTTTGCGACGGCGGTGAAGTCGACCAGGAAATTCCCGGAACGCTACGGCGTGGTGGGCAACTACATGCCCGATGGCTTCGTGCGCCAGCAGCTGTTTCCCTTTCGCGGCAGCACCAGGCCGCGAGAGTCGATGGACTGAGTGTGGCAGCGCACCCCGTGCGCCAAGGCAACATGACCCGGCAGTCGCGCACGGCGTGCGCTCCCATCATGGCAACCTGATTCAGCGCGCGCTGCTGCTCGCCGGCGCCGGTGACACGTTGCCCACCGGCGCCAGCACCGGGGGCGACGCCGGAACACTGCGCCGCTCGATCACGGTGATCACCGGCTTGTCCCAGCTTCCGCTGACCTTGTAGCGCGCGCTCGCGGCGTGGTTGATGCCCTTGCCGAGCAGGCCTTGCGCCACGAAACCGGCCGCCACGCCGATGGGGCCGCCGACGACGGCGCCTACCAGGGGCAGGCTGTTGCCCGCATGCGGGGTCGCCAGCACCTGCAGGTCGTAGTCTTTCGCGCGGACGCCCGTGCGCCCACTGATGGCGATCTCGGCGGCCGGGCTGCGGATCTGCAGATTGTCGGTATCCGCATTGCCATCGCCGAGCTTGAAATCGCCGGTGACTGCATCGAAGGCCAGGCCCTTGCCGAACACGTCGCCGAAGTCGAACGAGAGGCGGCGCGGCAGTTCCAGCACCGACATCAGGCCGAACAGGCGTGCCACTCCGGGCGTCACTTCAGGCATGCGCCCATCGATGATGTTGATGCTCAGCTTGCCGTCCATGTTGCCCAGTTCCATGGCCGAGGGCGCGCCCGGCCAGGTGGAATCGAGCTGCGCGTGCACCTTGCCGCCGGCGATCAGCCCCTCGTAGCCAAAGGCGGCCAGCATGTCGCCGAGGTTGTCCGCGGCGAAATCGATGCGCAGGTGGGAATGGCTGTCGCCGGCGGTGCCGTTCCAGTCGCCCGTGCCGTTGATCTGCACGCCCCTGGACAAGGTGCGCAACTGGTCGATGTGCATGCCGCGGTCGGTCGGCCAGGTTTCCAGCCGTGCATCGCCCAGCTTGGAGTCACCAAAGCGCAGGTCGTTCACCCATAAGTGGAATGGCGGCAACGACGACGGGGTGATGCCGGTGGCGCCGGGATTGGGCGCGGGCACGGCGACATCCGCCGGCGACGCCACGACCGCGGCCTGCTCCACCGCGGCGGCTTCGGCGCCACCCTTCTTCGGCGGCGGCACCACGTCCTTGGGCCAATACAGGCGCTGCAGGCGCGCGGTGACGCCACGCTTGTTGATGTCGGCCAGTGGAATGGCGAAACGCCCGGCCAGCCCGGCGCTGTCCACGTCCACCGTGAGGCCCTCGGCCTGCGCCGTGGCCAGCAGGTGCATGTCGGCAAACGGATGGCCGAACACCATCGCCTGGTCGGTGTTCACGTCGATGGCTTCCAGGCCCGGCCCCTCACCGCTGCTGCCGGACGAGGTGTATTGCACCCACCCGGTGACGTCCAGCTTGGCCGCACGACCGCGGATGCGCATGCCTTTGTCAGGCACGGTGTCGGGCATCTTGGTGCCAAAGGCGAACGTCGCTGCCAGCGACTGGCTGTTGTTCTTCGGCAGGCGCAGGCGTGCACGCACGACCTGTCCCACGCTCAGCTGCACGTCGCTGCCTTCCATCGGCAGGTTCATGTCCATGTGCAGGGGCAGCGATGCGTCGGCGGCCTTCTTCAACGGCACCGGGAAGGTCAGCGCCATGCCATTGAGCGTCGAATCCACGCTCAGCTGCTGCGTGTTCGCCGCCGTGCCATTGGCGTGGCTGATGCCGAAACCAATGTTGAAATCGCTGCGGCCTTCGGCCACCTGGTTGATCCAGTCCAGCTGCTTGTAGCCCTGGGTCAGCTCGCTCATGCTGAAGCGGCCGTTGAGCCTGGCCGACAGCAACAGGTCGGGCTGGCCGGTGGCGCCGGCAATGGCCAGGTCGAGCTTGGCCGGCTGTCCACGGAAGCTGGTGTCAAGCGGGCCGGCATGGAAGCCCGCCTTGTCGAACGTCGCCGGGCCGGTGAGCTTGTCCAGCTTGAGGTTCCACTCCGGTGCGTTGAAGTCCACGCCCTTGAGCTGGGCGCGTCCATTGAGCAGGAGGTCGCTGGCATGGGCCACGGGCAACGACAGGTGGAAATCGAACGCGCCGGTACCGCCGAGGCTCAACTTCGAAAGCACGTCGGCCTGGTGAATGCCGATCGGGCTCTTGCGCACGAACTCCATCATGCTCGCGCCTGAGCCGTTGCCACTCACGTTCAGGTCCAGCACGACATTGCCGAACTCGGGAATCAGCGCGACCGCGCGATCCACCTTGTTGCCCAGCGACTGGCCGGCCGTGGCCTCGACCAGCATGCCGTTGTTGACGAAGCTGGCCACCGCGCTGACGCCCTCGGCGCGCGGCCAGTCCTTGCCGTAGTCCAGAACCAGGTCGCTGATGCCCGCACGCGCCTCGAAGCGGCCTTCGTTGTGCGGGAACGGCCAGTCGGCCAGGTCGCCGCGCACCAGCACGTCGCCGCTGTCGATCTTGCCGCTCACCAATGCCTGGTCCAGCCACTGGATCGCGGCCGGCGACATGGAGTCGATGGGCCAGAACAGCTTGGCCGCAACCACATCGGCGTGGCCGAGCGAGGCATACAGATCGAGGAACGGGTGGCCGCCCGCATCCGGCAGCACCGCTTCGCCGCGTGCTTCACCGCCGAAGCCGGTGCCTTCGAAACTGAACCTGTCGGTGCCGATGTGCCAGGCATCGTCCTCATGCCAGAACGCGATGTCGCCACCCAGGCCAGGCATCACGAACGGTTCGCGGAACGTACGGGGAAAGCGCGCGATGGTGGGCTGCACGGGCAGCGACAATGCCATGGCCTGCGCATCGCCACGCAGCTCGCCGCGCAGGCTGTCCACGCCAGGCAGCTTGCCCACCGGGTCGATGCCCACGCCGGTGAACGCGACATCGAGCGCCTGCAGTCCGTCCTGGCGACTCCAGCGCAGCAGCGCCTGGGTCACCTCGCCGCGCGGCTTGCCGCTGCCCACCCATTGCGCCAGACCCGGCGAAAGCTGCGGTTTGAGCGCCAGCCATGGCACCAGCGGCGCCAGCTGCAGGTTGCGCACCGAGGCCTCCACGTGGGCCTGGTCGGTGTCCATCAACTGGAAGCTCGCGGCCAGCAGACCGCCGTTGTCACTGGCCCAGCGCAGCTGGTAGCCACTCTTGCCGATCGCCAGCTCGGCCATGCCGTCCAGTGCCGGCGCGTTGGCACGCGCACCCTCGGGACTGACCACCGACAGTTGCCGCACATGAAGGCGCGTGAGGCTGCGCACGACCTTTGCGTCGCGCCAGTCCAGCCAGCTCTCGAACGAACCGCTGCCGCTTTCGGCCGTATAGCCGCCCATGTCCATGCCGGCCGAGGCGGCACGAAAATCAATGTCGGTGCCGCTGATCCACACCTTGCCGTCGGCGCCGTTGTCGCTGAAGTTGCCGGCGCCGCGGACCTGGCCGGGCACGCCCTCGCGCCTCATCAGCGCGCCGACGCGTATGCGGCGGCCCTGGCGACTCAGGCGCAACTGGTCGGCCAGCAGCGTGTAGTGCTTGTGGATGCGGTTGTCGGTGATGTCCAGGCGCACGTCGCGCAGCCACAGGCCGATCGACAACTGCGAGAAGGCAAACTCCTGCCGCCCCTCGCCACCGGCCAGGCCAAGGCCGTTGATGTGCCAGGCACCCTCGGCATCGCGGCTGAGGTCCAGTTGCAGGCCGCGCGCGCGCAGGTTCACCACGTGGCGCGTCGGCAGCAGCCAACCGCCAAGATCCAGTTTCAGCTCGGCTTCGGGGATCTGCAGCGGCATGCCGCCCTCGCCCGCGCCGATAGTGACGTTGCGCATGACGAACAGCGGGCCGGAGGTCTGCCAGCGCCCGTCCATCGACTGGAACGATACCGGTTGATGCAGCTTGTCGGTGAGCTGCGCGGCGACCCATTCGGGGTGACGCGCCAGCAAGGGCAACAGCAGCTGGGTCAGCGCCATCAGCACGGCCATCGAAATCACGGCCACGCCGACCGTCCAGCCCAGCAGCCGGATCACTCGATGCAGGTATTTACGCCATGGCGCGATCACGGCCGGCTCACGACGCGACATGCCTGTTGCGTCCTACAACAAAACCACATCGAACTGTTCCTGCGAATAATGCTCTTCGGGCTGGAAGCGTATGCTTTTGGAGATGAACTCTTCCAACTCGGCCACCGCGGTCGACTCCTCCTCCAGGATGCGCCCGACCACCTTCGGGCTGGCCATGACCAGCAGCTTCTCGGTATTGAACTGGCGCACCGCCCGGGTGATCTCGCGGAAGATCTCGTAGGTCACCGTTTCGGCCGTCTTGACCGTGCCCCGCCCGCTGCAGGCCGGACAGGGCTCGCACAGCTGGCGTTCCAGGCTTTCGGTCGTGCGCTTGCGCGTCATTTCCACCAGTCCCAGCGCCGACATCGGGTAGACGGTGGTCTTGGCGTGGTCGCGCAGCAGGCCCTTTTCGAGCATGCGCAGGACCTGGCGCTTGTGCTCCTCATCGGTCATGTCGATGAAGTCGATGATGATGATGCCGCCCAGGTTGCGCAGGCGAAGCTGGCGCGCCGCCGCCTGCGCGGCTTCGAGGTTGGTGCGGTAGACGGTTTCCTCGAGATTGCGCGTACCCAGGTAGCCGCCGGTATTCACGTCGATCGTGGTCATCGCCTCGGTCTGGTCGACGATGAGGTAACCACCGGATTTCAGCGGCACTTCCTTCCTCAGCGCACGCTGGATCTCGTCTTCCACCCCGTACAGGTCGAAGATCGGGCGCTCGCCGGCGTAGTGCTCGATGCGGTCGTCCAGGTGCGGCATGAACTTGTGCACGAACTTGACCACCTTCTCGAAAGTCTCGCGCGAATCCACGCGCACCTTCTCGATGTCGTCGTTGAGCATGTCACGCAGGCTGCGCAGCGGCAGCGACAGTTCCTCGTAGACACGCTCGCCCACCTTGGCCTTGACGATGTTCTCCTGCACCACGCGCCATACCTTGCCCAGGTAGGTCACGTCGAAGGCCAGCGACTCGGCGGTCTGCTCCTCCGCATTGGTGCGCACGATGTAGCCCAGCGGGTTCTCGCCGATGAGGGCGGTCAGCACGTCCTTCAGGCGCTGGCGCTCGGCCTCGTCCTCGATGCGGGCGGAAATGCCCAGGGTCTTGGCGTGCGGCAGCAGCACCAGGTAGCGCGACGGAATGGACAGGTGGGTGGAAAGCCGGGCGCCCTTGGTGCCGATCGGGTCCTTGACCACCTGCACCACGATTTCCTGGCCCTCGTGGACCAGTTCGCTGATCGACGGCACGTGGCCGTTGCCGGCAGGCACCACTTCGGCGCCCTCGGCCGATGCGGGCAGCGGCGGCCGCAGGATGTCCGAGGCATGCAGGAACGCCGCCCGCTCCAGCCCGATGTCGACGAACACGGCCTGCATACCGGGCATGACCCGTTGCACGCGGCCCTTGTACACATTGCCCACATAGCCGCGCCGGGAGGCCCGCTCCACGTGCACCTCCTGCAACATGCCATTCTCTACCACGCCGACGCGAGTCTCGCGCGGGGTCACGTTGATCAGGATTTCTTCGCTCACCGGGCACTCCCCTGGATGGGGGATCTTTATAGCGGCAGGACGCGCACACTGTCGATGCGTGGCTCACGTCACTGGCAATGATTGGCTAAACCCCGGTGAATAAGGCAAAAAACCGGGACATTGGTGTACCGGGCGGTGTTCCATTAACCCGGCTTCGCCAGCACGCATTATGCTGCCGGGCGATGCCCGACCCCATTCTTCCCGACCTGCTGCAGCCCGGGCTCGCGCTGGTGTTCTGCGGCACCGCCGCCGGTCGGCGTTCCGCCAGCGAAGGCGCCTACTACGCGCATCCGGGCAACCTGTTCTGGCGCGCCCTGCACGCGGTGCAGCTGACCCCGCGCCAGTTCGCGCCGGCCGAGTTTCCGCTGCTGCCGGCGCTGGGCATCGGCCTGACGGACCTGGCCAAGCACCATGTAGGCAACGACGACGAACTGCCGCGCGACGCCTTCGACGTGGCCGCGCTGCGGACCCGCATCGGGCGCTACGCGCCGCGCCTGCTGGCCTTCACCAGCAAGGCCGCCGCCCGGGCCGTGCTGGGCCAGGCATGCGGCTATGGGCTCCAATCCGGCCACATCGGCAGCACGCGGCTGTTCGTACTGCCGTCGCCGTCCGGGCAGGCGCGTGGGCACTGGGACCTCGCACCGTGGCAGGCACTGTCCGACCTGGTGCGGCAGGAACGCGGCGCTCAGGAACGGCAGTAGGCCGCCAGCGCCTCGGCCAGATGCTCGAACAGGCGGCGCACGCGCAGGCTCTGGCGCAGGTCTTCGTGCATCACGACCCAGGTTTCCAGCGGCAAGGACAGCTCGTCGGGCAGCAGGCGGACCAGCTGCGGATCGCGGCGGGCCAGGCCAGCCTGCATGATGCCGATGCCAAAGGCGGCCCGCAGCGCGGCCAGTGCGGCCAGGTCGCTGTCGGTGCGCCAGGCGAAGTGCTCGCGGACATAAGGCATGCCGCTGGGCCGCATGCGGCGGATATACGCCGTTTCGGTATCGAAGCCGATCACCGCGTGCTCGGCCAGCTCGGCGAGCGTGCCCGGGCGTCCGTGCGCCTCGACGTAACGGCGATGCGCGAACAGGCCCAGCTCCACCTGGCCCACGTGCCGCGCCACCAGCGCGTCCTGCGTGGGCTGCACCATGCGGATGGCGATATCGGCGTCGCGCCGCAGCAGGTCGGCCGGCCGGTTGGAGAGGGACAGTTCGATCACGATGCCGGGGTGTCGCTGCCGGAACTCGGTGAGGATGGGCGGCAGCACTTCCGCACCCACCACTTCGCTGGCACTGATGCGCACGGCACCGCGGATGTCGTCGCGCCCCGCCGAGGCCGTGCGCTGCAGGGCGGCCGAGGCAGACGCCATGGCCTCCGCATGGGCCACCAGTTCCTGCGCCAGCTCGGTCGGTGCCAGCCCCTGGGGCGACCGGGCGAACAGCACCACGCCCAGCGCAGCTTCCAGCTCGCGCATGTGCCGGCCCAGGCTGGGCTGGGTCATGCCCAGCGCCCGTGCCGCCGCCGACAGGCTGCCCTCGCGCATCACGGCGAGGAAGGATCGGTAGAGCTCCCAACCCGGATTGGTCATGGCCATGCATATTTGTATAGCAGATCTTAGCCAATAGCGAATTTCCATTTGGCTGACCGGCGTCCATGCTTGGCCTGACCTTTTCGAGGACACGACCATGAAGACACAGCGGACAGCACTGGTGATCGGCGCCAACGGTGGCATCGGCAGCGAAGCCTGCATGGCGCTGCGACGGCACGGCTGGCAGGTACGCGCCCTGGTGCGCACGCCACCGGCGGACGGCGGCCAGGACGGCATCGAGTGGGTAGCCGGCGATGCACTGAAGGCGGACGTCGTGCAGCGTGCCGCCCGCGGCGCGGCGGTGATCGTGCACGCGGTCAACCCGCCGGGCTACCACGCCTGGGACCGGCTGGTGCTGCCGATGCTGGACAACACCATCGCCGCCGCCCGGGCCAACGGCGCGCGAGTGGTGCTGCCCGGCACGATCTACAACTTCGGGCCGGATGCCTTCCCCTCGCTCACCGAGGGCTCGCCACAGCACCCGCACACGCGCAAGGGCGAAATCCGCGCCGAGATGGAACGACGGCTGGGCGCCGCCGCCGGCGACGGGGTGCGCGTGCTGATCCTGCGCTGCGGCGATTTCTTCGGCCCGCGCGCCGGCAACAACTGGTTCGCGCAAGGCCTCGTCAAGGCGGGAACGCCGGTGCGCCAGGTCAGCTACCCCGGTGACTACGCGATCGGCCACAACTGGGCCTACCTGCCGGACGTCGGCGAGGTGCTCGCGCGGCTACTGGACCGCGAGGCCGAGCTGGGCGGGTTCGAAAGTTTCCACTTCGGCGGCAGCTGGCTGGACGGCTACGCCATGCTCGACGCGATCCGCCGGGCAGCGGGAAATCCCCGCATCAGGGCCGGCCGGTTCCCGTGGTGGTTGGCGCGGCTGGCATCGCCGTTCAATGAAACGCTGCGCGAACTGTGCAAGATGCGCTACCTGTGGCGCGCGCCGATTCGCCTCGATGACCGCAAGCTGATCGCGTTTCTCGGCGACACGCCCTACACGCCACTGGACGATGCAGTGCGCGCGGCACTGGCGGGCGCCGGCTGCCTCGCCGACACGTCCGCGCCATCGACGCCGGCCAGATCCATCGCCTGATGTAGCGTGATCAGTCGATCGGCGTATGCCGGTACTTGATCACGTCACGCTCAAGCACCGGCGACGCCTGGTTCGACCACGACTGCCGGATATAGGTGACCACCGCGGCCACGTCGCTGTCGCTGAGCTGCTGGGCGAACGGCGGCATCGAATACGGCCGCGCATTGCCTGCCGTCACCGGCGCAAAGCCGCCGAGCAACACCACGCGCATCGCATTGATGCCGGTGGGTTCGTTTACCGACGAGTTCCCGCTCAGCGGCGGATAGATGCCCGCCACGCCCTGGCCGTCCTTGCCGTGGCAATCGGCGCAGCGCTCGGCGTACACCTTCGCGCCCTGCAGCATGATGGCGTGCGTGTTGAGCTGCGACTTTTCGGTCGCCACCAGCGGACGCGGCGGCAACGACTGCAGATAGGTGGCGATCGCGCGAAGGTCGTCGTCGCGCATGTGCTGCGTGCTCTGCACCACCACTTCGGCCATGGGGCCGAATGCGCTGCCACGCGCCGACTGGCCGGTCTTGAGCAGGTCGACGATGTCCTGATCGCTCCAGCCGGCCAGGCCGCCATTGGCCTGCGTGCTCAGGTCGGGCGCGTACCAGTTCTGCGCGGGAATCTGGCCGCCGGCGAGCGACGGATTGCTCTGCGAACCACCCAGCGCATCGCGCGGCGCGTGGCATTCGTTGCAATGGCCCAGCCCCTGCACGAGATAGGCGCCCCGGTTCCAGGCCTGGGACTTGGTTTCATCGGGCTGGTATTGGCCTTCGTGGAAGTACAGCGCGCGCCAGGCATTGAGGCTGCTGCGCACGCTATAGGGAAATTCCAGCCCCAACGGCTTGGCCGCACGCCGCACCGGCGCAAGCGACTGCAGATAGGCATACATGGCCAGCGCATCGTCGCGCGTGACCTTGGTGAACGAAGTGTAGGTAAACACCGGATACAACAGTTCGCCGTGGCGCCCCTTGCCGCTGTGCAAGGCCTGCCAGAAATCTTCGAAGCTCCACTCGCCAAGGCCGGTTTCGCGATCAGGCGTGAGGTTGGGCGCAGGGATGTTGCCGAACGGCGTCGCCAGCACGCGACCACCCGCGTAGCGCGCACCGCCCTGCTCGGTATGGCACGACGCGCAGTCGCCCACGGTGGCCAGGTACTGGCCCCTGGCGATGAGCGCCGGGTCCTTCAGGGTGGACGCGTCCACCTTGCTCGCAGCCTGCGACACCGGCTGCCGTGCCCCGCCGTGCAGCAGCAGCCCGCCGGCAAGCGCCAGTGCCAGCAGCACCAGCGCGATGACGATCACATGCACGCGCTTCATGCGCCGTCTCCCTTGTCGCCCAGCACGCCGCAATGCAGCGGCGGCGTCACCGTACCCGCCGCCTGCGCATGCATGTCCGCCGGCAGTTCACGTCCCGCAAGCCATGCCGATACCGCGCCGATGTCCGACTCGCTCAGCCGGTTGGCGATCTCGGACATGCAGTCGGGCGCCGCCGAGGCACGCGTCCGTGTGCGCCACGAACCGAGCTGCGAGCTGATGTAGTCATAGGGCAGTCCGATCAGGCCGGGAATATCCGGCTGCACGCCGGTGAGCTGGCTGCCATGGCAGGCGGCACAGGCGGGGATCTGCCGCGACGGATCACCTTTCAGCACCAGCTCTTCGCCGCGCCCGAGCGCCGACGCCGGCAGGCGCGGCATCGGCGAGCGGCTGTACGGCACTTCCTGCCTGGCGAAGTACTGCGCAATCTCGTGCATGTATTCGGGACTGAGCTGGCGCACCGTGTATTCCATCGGTCCGTACTTGCGCAGGCCGTCCTGGAAGTCCTTCAGCTGACGCGCCAGATAACCGGCCGGCTTGCCTGCCAGGCGTGGAAAGAACCCACTGTCGGGCGTGCCCTCGCCATGCACGCCATGGCAGGCCGTGCAGGCGGCGATGCGCTGCTCGATGGTGTCGGGAATCACCGGATGGGGCGCGTCCGCTTGCTGCGCATGCACCTGCGACGCAAGCATGCACCCCATGATCGACACGCAGACGAATCGCCTGGCCTGCCACAGCTTCGCTGAGAGCCCTTTCATGATCTTCCCGTCATACGCGTGAATGCGTGGTCGCCAGGACAGCGACCCGGCGATGTCCCTGCATTCATTATAGGGGTCGGCTCAGGTCGAGCTAGGATGAAGGCCTAAAAGCTGCGCGTTCGCGACATCATGTCGCACGACATTGTTCGGAGGAGGTCACGTGTCCCGTCGTCTGCCCTCGCTCGTCGTGTTCACCACCCTGCTCGTCAGCCCACCGCTGCTCGCCGGCGATGCACCGGACGCAGCGTTCGCCTCCATCGCCACGCTCCGGCAGCGCATGGACGCGGGCGCGCTCAGCAGCACCGCGCTGACGCAGCAATTCCTCGAACGGATTGGTCACATCGATCGCAGCGGCCCGTCGTTGCACGCCGTGATCGAGACCAATCCGGATGCACTGCTGATCGCCGCCGAACTGGACCGGGGCCGCGCCAGGGCCAGCCGGCGCGGTCCGCTGTATGGCATTCCGGTCCTGCTCAAGGACAACATCGACACCGGCGATCGCATGCTCACCAGCGCCGGCTCGCTGGCCATGACGGATGCGCCCGCCGCGCGCGACGCCGCGCTGGTGGAACGACTGCGCGCGCACGGTGCATTGATCCTCGGCAAGAGCAACCTGAGCGAATGGGCAAACTTCCGCTCCAACCATGCCAGCAGCGGCTGGAGCGCACGCGGCGGCCAGACGCGCAGCCCGTATGCGCTGGACCGCAATCCCTGCGGATCCAGTGCCGGCTCCGGCGCAGCGGTAGCCGCCGGACTGGTCACGGTGGCGATCGGCACCGAGACGGACGGTTCCATCCTGTGCCCGGCTGCGGCCAATGGCATCGTCGGCATCAAGCCGACGCTCGGCCTGGTGAGCCGCAGCGGCATCGTGCCCATCAGCCATAGCCAGGACACTGCCGGCCCCATGGCCCGCAGCGTCGCCGACGCGGCGGCGACGCTCACGGTCATCGCCGGCAGCGACACGCGTGACCCGGCCACGGTCGACGCCGACCGGCATGCCACCGACTACACCCGCTTCCTCGATTCGCGCGGCCTGCGCGGCAAACGCATCGGCGTCGTGCGCCAACTGGCTGGTGCGGAGCCGAATGCCGATCGCATCCTGGACGAGGCTATTGCACAGATGAAGGCGCAGGGAGCGATCATCGTCGACCCGGTGGAGCTTCCCCACCTGAAGGAACTGGGTGATGCCGAGCTGATCGTGCTGCTCTATGAATTCAAGCACGACCTCAACCAGTACCTGGCCACCCGGCCCGGCCTCAAGGTCAAGAGTCTCGCCGACCTGATCGCCTTCAACCAGCGCGAAGCGGCGCGGGAGATGCCCTGGTTCGGACAGGAGCTGTTCGAGCAGGCGCAGGCCAAGGGGCCGTTGAGCGACGAGGCCTACACCTCGGCCCTGGCCAAGGCCAGGCAGCTGTCCGGACCCGACGGCATCGACGCGGCGCTGAAGGCCCACCGGCTCGACGCCCTGCTCGCGCCGTCATGGGGCCCGACCTTCGTGACCGACCCGGTACTGGGTGATCACGTGGTCAGCGGCAACCCGACCATCGGCGGCGCATCGCAGCCTCCGGCGGTGGCCGGCTATCCGTCCATCACGGTGCCCGCCGGCTTTGCGCACGACCTGCCCGTCGGCATCGTGTTCTTCGGTACGCGCTGGAGCGAGCCCACGCTGATCGCGATCGCCTACGGCTTCGAGCAACACACCCGGGCATGGCAGCCGCCGACCTTCCTGGACACCGTGGGTGGCAAGCCCGTCGCCACCACTCCCTGACCGACCCGGGCCGACCCTAGGCTGAAACCGGGCGCTCGAAAGCAACGTTGGCCACCGTGGCCGACCCGACCCGCAGCGCGTCATGCAGGAGCAGCGACACCGACAACTGATCGTCCGAGTCGCGCTGATGGACCACGCCGCCATAGATGTGTGCGCGGTCCTGGATGGTCCGGATGCCTTGCCCGCTCGCGCCCAGCAAGGACACGACCTGTTTCCACTCCGGCGCCGACGCGTGCCGGTACGCCGGCGCGGCGCGGTGGCAGGTCATGCGCAGGACCACCCAGCGCCTGCCCCTGGTCCGGCCGCCGCGGATCTGCAGGTGGATGCGCCGGACCGGCTCGCGCGCCAGCACATAGACCATGGCCTCGCAGGCAAGGCGATACAGCATCATATGGACGTCCGGAGCGAGCTGGTCCAGGCCGCAGCCGGCAATGTCACAGCGATAGCAGGCGCCCGCCAGGGCCGCCGCCTGGGCCAGCGGCCCGTCCTGGAAGGTGGCCGGCGCACCGCGCTCCCGCCAGGTTTTTGGATAGAGCGCATCGGAAAGGCGGTGCATCTCGTGCTGGGTTATCGCCGCCTGCCGGGAATACACGTGTTCCATGTTGGCGGGCAGCACCGGGCGCAGGCGGTCGAGCAGGCGTTTCTGGCTGTCGCGCATCGACTGCCCGATGCGGTCGAGTGCCTCGGCTGTCTGCCGCAGACGCAACTCTTCCTGGTACAGGCCCTGCTGCGCCAGCTGGAACCCGCGCAGCATGTCGCCGGCATCGGCGACATCGGTCCTCGCCGGTGACAGCCGCGAACCGAGCATGAGCAAGGTGGAAATGGCGAATGCGATCAGCGCCTGCGCCTGGATCACCGCGGGGTCGCGCACCACCGTCATGGTCAGCTGGACCGCCGCGCTCGCGAGCATGCCGGCCACCGCCGCGCCTTGCCAGCCATAGCGCAAGGTCATCCATGCCACCGGCAGGAACATGGCCATGCGGCACAATTGCATCACTTCGTCGTTGCCCGGCGTGGTCAGCCACATCAGCCAGAGCAACAGGGGCAGCACGCCCAGGGCGAGATCGCGCGCGAAGACGCTTCTGGCGGCAGCCTGCCAGGACGGACGGCCCTTGTGCCCCGCCAGCCACGACCGCAGCGCCAGCGCCGCCGGCACCAGGGTCAACGCGCCCAGGTCGTTGCCAAGCAAATAGCCCAGCACGATGCGTGCGGTGATCGCGGGACCGGGCTCGCCACCCGGCAGGCGCACCGTTGCCAGCGCCGCCGTATCGGCCAGGGCGGTCAGCGCCGCACCAAGCAGAATGGCGCCAAGCAGGGCGACCATGTTGGGCTGCCCTGCATCAAACAACTTCATGCGGCGACGACACCAGGCAAACACCGGCGCATTCAGCGCGATCGGCGGCACGATGCCAATGACCGCCCACCACCAGCCGAAGCGCTCGTGATAGTCCCAGGCCTCGAAACACAGCGGCAGCGCCTCGCCGACGACCAGTGCAGGCCAATAGCGATAGGGAACGAACAGCAGGCACAGGACGCGCAGCCCCGCCGGGAGGTTCCAGTGCGAAACCGAAACGGCCCGCAGCGCCATGTAGCACGCCGCATAGGCGGCGATCGTGGCTGCTTGCGCGACCCAGCCGCCCTGCGCGAAACGCTTTCGCACGGCAGCCATCCAGTTTGTTGCGATCTCGATCAAGCGTGCAGAACCTCTGGTTCGATGAGCCCGTCGGGGGCCGCTTGCACGGCCTGAGTCCCGGCCTGGCCTTGCGTACCCGCTCACCTTTCCCCCGGGTCGATTGGATCACATATTCATGGTTTATTCATCCCTTTGTAACAAACAGCGGGTAGTGGCCGCGCCAGGCAAAAAAAACCCGGCGAATGCCGGGCTTTCCTTCACTTGGTCACTGCCGGGCCCGTCAGGCGGTCAGGCGGTACGCGCTGCCACCGACTTGCGCACGATCAGCATGGCCAGTTCCAGCGACTGTTCGTAGTTGAGGCGCGGGTCGACCATCGACTTGTAGGCCCGATCCAGGTCGGTCTCGCTGAGGTCGCGGGCGCCGCCCATGCATTCGGTGACGTCCTCGCCGGTCAGTTCCAGGTGCACGCCGCCCAGCCGCGTGCCGGCGGCGGCATGGATATCGAACGCCTGGTCCAGCTCGCCGCGGATGTTGTCGAAACGGCGGGTCTTGTAACCGTTGGAGGTGGCCTCGGTATTGCCATGCATCGGGTCGGCCACCCACAGCACGCGGCGCCCCTCGCGCTTCACCGCCTCGAGCAGGCGCGGCAGCACGCTGCCGATCTGGGCATTGCCCATGCGGTGGATCAAGGTCAGCCGGCCCGGCTCGTCCTCGGGATTGAGCGCTTCGATCAGGGGCAGCAAGACATCGGGTGTCACCGAAGGCCCGACCTTCACGGCCACCGGGTTACGGATGCCGCGGAAATACTCCACGTGGGCGCCGTCGAGCGCCGCGGTGCGCATGCCGATCCACGGAAAGTGGGTCGACAGGTTGAACCAGCCGTGGTGCCGGGGCACTTTGCGGGTCAGCGCTTCCTCGTAATGGAGCAACAGGGCTTCGTGCGAGGTGAAGAAATCCACCCGGGTGAAGCCGGCGATCGGACCGGCCAGCGTCTCCATGAAGCGCAGCGAGTCGCCGATGGCCGCCACCATGCGGCGGTATTCGGCGGCCAGCGGCGAATGCTCGACCCAGGCGAGGTCCCAGTATTCGGGGTGATGCAGGTCCGCGAAGCCGCCGTCGACCAGCGCGCGGACAAAATTCATCGTCAGCGCCGAATGGGCGTGCGCCTGGATCAGTCGCTGCGGGTCGGCGCGCCGGGCCGCAGGCGTGAATTCCTGGCCGTTGACCAGATCGCCGCGGAAGCTGGGCAGGGTCACGCCATCGCGTGTCTCGGTATCCGTCGAGCGCGGCTTGGCGTACTGGCCGGCGAAGCGCCCCACGCGCAGCACCGGCTTCTTGAGCCCGTGCACCATCACCAGGCTCATCTGCAGCAGCACCTTGAGCCGGTTGGAAATGATCGGGCTGGTGCAGTCGGCAAAGCTTTCGGCGCAATCACCGCCCTGCAGCAGGAAGCGCTTGCCTTCCTGCGCCTCGCCCAGGGCCTTCTTGAGCGCAAGCACCTCCCAGGACGTCACCAGCGGCGGCAGCGTGGCCAGCTGGGCCGTCGCACGCGCCAGTTCCGCGCCGTCCTCATAGAGCGGCTGCTGCAGGGCCACGCGCTGTTGCCAGCTGTGCGGGGCCCATTCGGAGGGGTGATCGATGGTGGGAGCGATAGACATGGCGGGGCTGTCAGGAATGGGGTGAGCGCTTGCGCGCCGCGGCGTAGATCGCGAAGAACAGCAGCAGCAGATACCAGCCCAGGGTCCAGGCGGGCATGGGCAGGCCGAACACAGGCTCGATCTTGGCGCACTCACCCGAACCGGTGAAGACCATTTTAAGCACCTTGGCGAACGGGAACGTATCCATCATGTAGCCGAGGTTGGGGCCACAGGAGGGAATCTGGTCCGCCGGCAAGGTCTGCAGCCACAGGTGCCGCGCCGCCGTGGCGATGCCACCCGCCGCGCCCAGCAGGACGCCGCCCGCATACACCCAGCGGCCGGCGCCCCGCGGCGCATGCAAGCCGCCAACCAGGAAGAACACCGCCATCACCAGGAAGGCGATGCGCTGGAAGATGCACAGCGGGCACGGAATCATGCCCAGCACGTGCTCGGCATAGAGCGCGTACCCCAGCAGCGCCGCGCAGACGAAAAAGCCGACGAGACAGGTGACCCGGTACGACCAACGGAAAGGATTCATGGCAGCCATGTTGCGTTGCGAGAGCGCGACATTAACCGTTCCGCCACGCCGCTGTCAGCCCTGCCCGGCAGTCGCGCTTGCCATGCCGGGATGCCCGCTCCAGCGCGTCCGGTCAGCACTAACCCCCGATGCCCCGGCGCTATAAAACAAAACCCCGGCAGGTCGCCCGGCCGGGGTTTCGTAACAAGCGATGGTCGCAACCGATTACTCGGCAGCCGTCTCGACGCGCGGACGATCGACCAGTTCGACGTACGCCATCGGCGCGTTGTCGCCCGGGCGGAAGCCGGCCTTGAGGATACGCAGGTAACCGCCGGGACGCTCGCGGTAACGGGGGCCCAGCTCGATGAACAGCTTGCCCACGGCTTCCTTGTCGCGCAGGCGCGCGAACGCCAGGCGGCGGTTGGCGACGCCGTCGGTCTTGGCGAGCGTGATGAGCGGCTCGGCGACGCGACGAAGTTCCTTGGCCTTGGGCAGGGTGGTGCGGATCAGCTCGTGCTTGATCAGCGACGAGGCCATGTTCTTGAACATGGCTTCGCGGTGGCTGCTCGTGCGATTGAGCTTGCGACCGGATTTCTGGTGGCGCATGGCAATACTCTCTATGGTCTGTTGTTATGAAAAGTCGGCGGTTATGTCCGACTTCCCGCGGTTACCCGCTGATTAAGCCCTTCGTACCACGGGCTCTTATTGAGCAAGACGACCAAGCTGGTCGTTTCAGGCGTCTGCAAAATCCGAGGGTTGAACACTCGTCAGACCACCAATACCGGCAACCAAGGCGGTCACCCAGGACATCACGCGGTTTTGATACCGCTTTTTGGCCGCTGGCCAGCACACCGAGGTACGCTGGCCAGCTTGCCGATACAGCAGGCGGTCGCGAACGACCGCCAAGACATCAGCCCAACTGCATGCCGTGGGACAGGCCCGGCGGCGGCCAGTTCTCAAGCTTCATGCCGAGTGCGAGACCACGGCCGCCGAGGACGTCCTTGATTTCGGTCAGCGACTTCTTGCCCAGGTTCGGGGTCTTGAGCAGCTCGACTTCGGTCTTCTGCACCAGATCGCCGATGTAGTAGATGCTCTCTGCCTTCAGGCAGTTCGCCGAACGCACGGTGAGCTCCAGATCGTCGATCGGGCGCAGCAGCAGCGGGTCGAAACCGCCCTTCTCCGCCTTGTCCGTGGCGCTCTCGCGACGCGAGAAGTCACCGAACACCGACAGCTGGTCGTTGAGGATTTCGGCGGCCTTGCGAACCGCATCTTCCGCACCGATGGTGCCGTTGGTCTCGATGTCCAGCACCAGCTTGTCGAGGTTGGTGCGCTGCTCGACACGAGCGGCGTCAACTTCGTAGGCCACGCGCAGCACCGGCGCGAACGACGCGTCGAGCTGCAGGCGACCGATCGGACGAGCTTCATCGTCCGGGTGCTGGCGCGCGCTGGCCGGCTGGTAGCCGACGCCGCGACGCACCTTCAGGCGCATGTTGAGGGCGATGTCCTTGGTCAGGTGGCAGATCACATGCTCGGGGTTGATGATTTCCACCGAGTGATCGACGGCGATATCGCCGGCGGTGACCACGCCCTTGCCCTTCTTGGACAAGGTCAGGGTGACTTCGTCACCCGAATGCTGGCGAATAGCCACGTCCTTGAGGTTCAGCAGGACTTCGATCACGTCCTCCTGCAGACCCTCAAGCGTGGTGTACTCATGCAGCACGCCATCAATTTCCACCTCGACGATGGCAGAGCCAGGAATCGAGGAGAGCAGCACGCGGCGCAGCGCGTTGCCCAGGGTGTGGCCGAACCCACGCTCGAGCGGCTCGACCACCACCTTGGCGCGGTTGGCTCCGAGTTGCTCGACGCTGAGGCCGCGAGGGCGCAGCACGCTAGTTGACGAAACTGCCATGCAGGGCTCCGGTTGATTACTTCGAGTAAAGCTCGACGATCAGGCTCTCATTGATGTCGGTCGGCAGATCGCCGCGGTCCGGCATCGCCTTGAACGTACCTTCGAACTTCTTGCTGTCGACTTCCACCCACTGCGGGCGCAGGTCCATGGTGTCGAACACGGTTGCCGCTTCCTGGACGCGCAGCTGGGTGCGGGCGCGCTCGGTCAGGGCAATCGCGTCGCCGGGACGAACCTGGTACGACGGAATGTTCACTTTCTTGCCGTTCACCAGCACAGCCTTGTGGCTGACCATCTGGCGGGCCTGGGCGCGGGTGACCGCAAAACCCATGCGATAGACGACGTTGTCCAGGCGGCTTTCGAGCAGGCGCAGCAGGTTCTCGCCGGTGTTGCCCTTGAGGGTCGACGCCTTGGAGTAGTAGTTGCTGAACTGACGCTCGAGCACGCCGTAGATGCGCTTGACCTTCTGCTTTTCACGCAGCTGGTTGGCGTAGTCCGACATGCGCATGCGCTTGTTGGCGCCGTGCTGGCCGGGCTTGTTTTCCAGTTTGCACTTGGAGTCGATGGCGCGAGCCGGACTCTTCAGGCTGAGATCTGCACCCTCACGACGGGCGAGTTTGCAGGTAGCTCCACGATAACGGGCCATGGGTATGCTCCTTTAGACTCGACGCTTCTTGGGGGGACGGCAGCCGTTATGCGGAATCGGCGTGACGTCGATGATGTTGAGGACCTTGTAGCCGAGCGCGTTCAGCGAACGCACGGCCGACTCGCGGCCCGGGCCCGGGCCCTTGATTCGAACTTCCACGGTCTTCACGCCGTAGTCGCCTGCAGCGCGGCCAGCCTTTTCGGCGGCAACCTGCGCGGCAAACGGGGTCGACTTGCGCGAGCCGCGGAAACCCGCGCCGCCCGCCGTCGCCCACGACAGGGCATTGCCCTGGCGATCGGTGATCGTGACAATGGTGTTGTTGAAGGAGGCTTGCACGTGGGCCACGGCATCCGTGACAACGCGCTTGATCTTCTTCTTGGTCTTGACCGGCTTAGCCATATTCGGAATCCGTTACTTCTTGATCGCGCGACGCGGACCCTTGCGGGTGCGTGCGTTGGTACGCGTGCGCTGGCCGCGCACCGGCAAACCACGACGATGGCGCAGGCCGCGGTAGCAACCCAGATCCATCAGACGCTTAATGGCGATACCCACTTCGCGACGAAGATCGCCTTCGACGACATACTTGCCGATTTCGTGGCGAAGCTTTTCGACTTCACCTTCACTCAGGGACTTGATCTGCGTGGTGGGAACCACGCCTGCGTCCACGCAGACCTTCTTGGCCCGGCTGCGGCCGATCCCATAAATGCTCTGCAGGCCAACCCAGACATGCTTCTGGACCGGCAAATTGACACCCGCGATGCGCGCCATGATGTACTTTCTCCGATGCGTTTCGTGCGCGGTAAACGCGCAATTCTAACCTTAATTAACCCAACAGGAAAGCCCTGCGGCACCACGGTGCCGCCACCCTCCGACCTAGACCAACTCCTACCACCCCAGCAGCCATCAGTTGCGGCGGAGATTGGCCTTCTTGAGCAGGCTTTCGTACTGGTGACTGACCAGATGCGCCTGCACCTGAGCAGTGAAATCCATCACCACGACCACCACGATCAGCAGAGAGGTGCCGCCGAAGTAGAACGGGACGTGCCAAGCCTTTTGCATAAACGATGGAACCAGGCAGACCAGCACCAGGTACAGCGCGCCGACACCGGTCAAACGGGTCATTACGTTGTCGATGTAGTCCGCCGTGGAGCGGCCCGGGCGGATGCCCGGAATCAGGGCGCCGGAGCGCTTGAGATTATCTGCCGTCTCCTGGGAGTTGAACACGATCGCCGTGTAAAAGAAGGCGAAAGTGATCACCAGCACCGCGAACACGATGTCGTACAGCGGCTCACCCGGGGTGAGCGCCTGGGTCACTTCCTGCACCCAGCGCGACTGATGTCCCGCGCCGAACCAGCTGGCGGCGGTTGCCGGGAACAACAGCAGGCTCGAGGCAAAAATCGGCGGAATGACGCCCGCCATGTTGATCTTCAGCGGCAGGTGCGAGGTCTGGTTCATGTAGGCCCGCTGCCCGCCGGAGCGCCGTGCGTAGTTCACGGTGATGCGCCGCTGGGCGCGCTCCATGAAGACCACGAACGCCGTGACCGCGAGAATCAGGCCCACCACCATGATCATCTTGATCACGGACAGTTCACCGTTGCTGGCCATGGTCAGCGTGTGGGCCACCGCACCCGGGAGGCCGGAGACGATACCCGCGAAGATCAGCAGCGAAATGCCGTTGCCGATACCGCGCTCGGTGATCTGCTCACCCAGCCACATCAGGAACATGGTGCCCGCCGTGAGGCCGACCACCGAGGACATGACAAAACCCATGCCCGGGGTGTAGACCACCGGCGCACCACCCAGGGCGGTCTGCTTCTGCAGCGCCATGGCGATGCTGAACGCCTGGAATGCCGCCAGACCCACCGTACCGAAGCGGGTGTAGGTGGTCATCTTGCGACGACCCGACTCGCCTTCCTTGCGCAGCGCCTGCAGGCTCGGGATCACCGACCCCATCATCTGCACCACGATGGATGCCGAGATGTAAGGCACCACGCCGAGCGCGAACACCGAGAAGCGTGCCAGCGAGCCGCCCGAGAACATGTTGAACATGTTCATCAGGCCGCCGCCCTGCTCGATGAGGTTCGTCATGGCTTCCGGGTTCACGCCGGGAACCGGGATGAAGGAACCGAGACGGAAAACGATCAGCGCACCAATCACGAAGAAGATGCGCTGACGCAGTTCCGTCAGCTTGCCGAGCGATCCGAGCGATGTGCCCTGGGCTGACGCCACGTGATTACTCCACGCTGCCGCCGGCAGCTTCGATAGCTGCCTTGGCGCCGGCCGTTGCCAGCACACCCGACAGCTTCACCGCGCGGCCGATCTCGCCCTTGGCGACGACCTTGACCTTCTTGGCGCGGCTGTCGATCAGACCGGCCTGGTGAAGGGCGATCGGGTCGATCACGTCAACCTTGAGGCCGGCGAGCTGGTACAGGAACACTTCCTGGCTCTCGACCTTCTTCAGCGAACGGAAGCCGACCTTCGGCAGGCGGCGCTGCAGCGGCATCTGGCCGCCTTCGAAACCGTACTTGTGGGTGCCGCCCGCGCGAGCGTGCTGACCCTTGTGACCGCGACCAGCGGTCTTGCCCAGGCCCGAACCGATACCGCGACCGACGCGAAGGCGGGTCTTGCGGGAACCGGCGGCCGGCTTGATGTCGTTAAGACGCATGGTGATTACTCCTCGACCCGCACCAGGTAGTAGACCGTGTTGATCAGGCCACGCACCTGCGGGCTGTCCTTCAGTTCACGGACGTCGTTGAGCTTGTTCAGGCCCAGGGCCTTCACGCTCAGGCGATGACGGCTCTGCACACCGCGCAGGCCCTTGACCAGGCGCACGCGCACGGTGGCGGCGGCGGTTTCTTTGTTCTTAGCCATTACCCAGCACCTCTTCCAGCGTCTTGCCACGCTTGGCAGCGATCTGCTTCGGCGAGGCAACGGCCTGCAGGCCCTTGATGGTCGCGCGCACCAGGTTGATCGGGTTGCGCGAACCGACGGCCTTGGCCAGCACGTTCTTCACGCCAACCACTTCCAGCACGGCACGCATGGCGCCGCCGGCGATCACGCCGGTACCTTCGGAAGCCGGCTGCATGAAGACGCGGGCTGCACCGTGGTTGGCCTTGATGGCGTACCACAGGGTGCCGTTGTTGAGATCAATGCTCACCATGTTGCGACGGGCGCGGTCCATGGCCTTGGAGATGGCAACCGGCACTTCACGCGCCTTGCCATAGCCGAAGCCCACGCGACCTTCGCCATCGCCGACCACGGTCAGCGCGGTGAAGCTCATCTGGCGGCCACCCTTGACGGTCTTGGCCACGCGGTTGACGGCGATCAGCTTTTCGAGCAGGCCGTCTGAATTTTCGCGATCGGTAGAAGACATGTTCTTTTCCGTATGCCCGGCTAACCGGGACTTTGCTTGCGGCTGAGCCGCTTGGAGTTGTAGGTACTACTGCTGGAACCAGGTACCGGACGAGTCCGGCACCCGGCTCCGACCGGCTTAGAACTTCAGGCCGGCTTCGCGGGCTGCGTCAGCCAGCGCCTTGATGCGACCGTGGTAGCGGAAGCCCGAGCGATCGAACGCCACGGACTCGATACCAGCGGCCAGCGCACGCTCGGCCACCGCCTTGCCCACGGCCGCAGCCGCGGTAAGGTTCTTGGTGCCCTTCAGGCCTTCGGCCACCGACTTCTGAACGGTGGAGGCGGCTGCCACCACGTTCTGGCCGGAAGCGTCGAACACCTGCGCGTACAGATGCTGGCCGGTGCGGTGCACCGACAGGCGGGCGACGGCCAGCTTGCGGATATGCGAGCGGGTCGACTTGGCGCGGCGCAGGCGGGATTCGTTCTTGTTCATAGTCATAGTTCCTGGAAGCGGATCGACAAGTAGTCAGTGGCTCTTTGTGAAGAGTGCGGCCATGGAAGGCCGCTTTCTCACGCAGGGACTGCGTACTTATGCCTTCTTGGCTTCCTTCAGGGTGATCTTCTCGCCGGAGTAGCGCACGCCCTTGCCCTTATAGGGTTCCGGCGGACGGAAGCCACGGATCTTGGCGGCCACCTCACCCACGCGCTGCTTGTCCGAACCCTTGATGAGGATTTCGGTCTGCGTCGGGGTTTCGATGGTGATGCCTTCCGGAGCTTCAAACACGACCGGATGGGAGAAGCCCAGGGCGATGTTCAGCGACTTGCCGGCCATCGAGGCACGGTAGCCCACGCCCACCAGCTCGAGCTTGCGCTCATAGCCGTCGGACACGCCCTTGACCATGTTGGCCAGCAGCGCGCGCAAGGTGCCGCCGAACTTGTCGTCGGCGCCCTCGGCAACCTGGATGGTGGCCACGCCGTTGTCGAGGACCACTGAGGCGCCCGGGAGCGCGTGGGTCGACAGGGTGCCCTTGGCGCCCTTCACGGTGATGCCGCTGGCATCGATCTTGAGCTCGACGCCCTTCGGCAGGGTAATCGGTTTCTTGGCAACACGGGACATCGTCGGCTCCTTATGCGACCTGGCCGATGACTTCGCCGCCCAGACCCTTGGCACGGGCCTGCGCGTCGGTCAGCAGACCGGCGGAAGTCGAGATGATCGAGATACCCAGGCCACCCAGGACCTTCGGCAACTCGTCCTTGCCGCGGTACACGCGGAGGCCGGAGCGGCTGATGCGGGTGATGGTCTCGATGGCCGGACGGCCTTCGAAATACTTGAGCTTCACTTCGAGCACCGGCTTGCCCTCCACGGTGGAGGTCTTGGCGTCGAGGATATAGCCCTCGTTCTTGAGAAGGTTGGCGATCGCCACCTTCAGCTTCGACGATGGCATGTTTACGGCCTGCTTGCCCGTGAGCTGGGCATTGCGGATGCGCGTAAACAGATCGGCGATGGGATCAGTCATGCTCATGAAAACATCCTTCAGAGTGCACCGATATCCGAAAAACCGGAAATCAATTCAATTGTGAGCCGGCATAAACGCCGACCTGCGGAACGCAGACCGTCGACTATAGCAGCTTTTTCCGATTTTGCGAATCTCGACGCGTAAATCGCGCCAACGGCAGCGGGCACCGGCCCGCTGCCGCATCGAACGCCACGGGCCGGAGCCCGTCAGCGCCCAGTTTGGGGTCTTACCAGCTGGCCTTGCGCAGGCCAGGCACGTCGCCACGCATGGTGGCTTCGCGCAGCTTGTTGCGACCCAGGCCGAACTTCTGATACACGGCGCGCGGGCGGCCGGTCAGAGCGCAGCGGGTGCGCTGGCGAGACGGGCTCGCGTCGCGCGGCAGCTTCTGCAGCTTGGTCTGGGCTTCCATCTTCTCCTCGTAGGAGGCGGTGGGGCTCAGCACGATCGCCTTCAGTTCGGCGCGCTTGGCGGCGTACTTCTTGACGAGCTTGGTCCGCTTGATATCGCGGTTGACCATCGAGGTCTTTGCCATGGGTATCTCTCGCGTCTATCAGTTGCGGAACGGGAAGCTGAAGGCTTCCAGCAGCGCCTTGGCTTCTTCGTCGGTCTTGGCGGTGGTGGTGATGGAGATATCCATACCACGCATGGCGTCGACGGCGTCGAAATCGATTTCCGGGAAGATGATCTGTTCCTTGATGCCGAAGTTGTAGTTACCACGGCCGTCAAAGGCACGACCCGAGACACCACGGAAGTCGCGCGTACGCGGCAGCGAGATGTTGATCAGGCGATCCAGGAATTCCCACATCTGCGCGCGGCGCAGCGTGACCTTGCAGCCGATCGGCCAACCATCGCGGATCTTGAACGAGGCAACGGACACGCGTGCCTTGGTCTGGATCGGCTTCTGGCCGGAGATCTTGGCCATGTCGGCCACGGCGTTCTCGAGCACTTTCTTGTTGCCCGCCGCTTCGCCCACGCCCATGTTCAGCGTGATCTTGGTGATGCGGGGAACCTGCATCACGTTCTCGTAGCCGAAGCGCTCGGTGAGCTTCTTCACTACCTGGTCTTTGTAAAAGGTTTCAAGGCGCGTCATGACTTAGTTCCTCACGCGTCCACGACCTCGCCAGACGAACGGAACACGCGGACCTTGCGCCCATCAGAGAGCGTCTTGGCACCAACGCGTTCACCCTTGTTCGTGGCGGGGTTGAACAGCTGTACATTGGAGATGTGGATCGAAGCCTCACGCTCGACGATGCCGCCGGCCTGGTTGGCCTGCGGATTCGGCTTGGTGTGACGCTTGACGAGATTCACGTTGGAGACGAACACGCGATCGCCGTCCACGCGCAGCACGTCACCGCGCTGACCCTTGTTTTTGCCGGTGATCACGAGGACCTGATCACCCTTGCGGATACGGTTCATGGTCTGGTCTCCGCTCAGAGCACTTCGGGCGCGAGCGAGACGATCTTCATGAACTTCTCGCTGCGCAGCTCGCGGGTGACCGGCCCGAAAATACGGGTGCCGATCGGCTCGAGCTTGTTGTTGAGGAGCACCGCTGCATTGCCGTCGAAACGGATCAGCGAGCCATCGGGACGGCGCACACCCTTGGCGGTACGAACCACCACGGCGTTGTACACCTCGCCCTTCTTCACCTTGCCGCGGGGAATGGCATCTTTCACGGTGACCTTGATGACGTCACCGATCGCGGCGTAACGGCGCTTGGAGCCGCCGAGCACCTTGATGCACATCAGTTCGCGGGCGCCGCTATTGTCAGCCGCGGAAAGCGTGCTTTGCATCTGGATCATGTCTGCACCCTCCCTTAGACGTTAGCGCGCGTGATGATTTCGACCACGCGGTGATGCTTGGTCTTGGACAAAGGACGGCATTCCGCGATGCGGACCAGGTCGCCCTCGTTCGCGCCCAGGTCGTCCTGCGCGTGAAGCTTGGTCGAACGCCGGATGATCTTGCCGATCAGCGGATGCTGTTCCTGGCGCTCGATCAGGACGGTAACCGTCTTGTCCATCTTGTTGCTGATGACGCGACCCTCGAGGGTACGCGTCTGCTTCTTGTTGTCGCTCATATCGGCCGTCCCTTACTTCTTGCCGCCGAGCACGAACTTCGTGCGGGCGATGTCGCGCCGAACTCGGCGCAGCTGGTGCGGCTGGTTGAGCTGGCCGGTGCCTTTCTGCATGCGAAGGTTGAACTGCTCCTTGCGCAGATCCAGCAGATGCTTGTTCAGCTCGTCGGCCGACTTGGTGGTCAAATCTTTGATGGCCATATCACATCACCGCCCGGGTCACGAATTGGGTCTGGACGGACAGCTTGGCAGCGGCCAGGCGGAAAGCCTCGCGTGCGGTCGTCTCGTCGATACCCTCGATTTCATAAAGCATGCGGCCCGGCTGGATCGGGGCGACCCAGTATTCGACGCCACCCTTACCTGCACCCATTCGGACTTCGATGGGCTTCTTGGTGATCGGCTTGTCGGGGTACACACGGATCCAGAGCTTGCCACCACGCTTCACGAAGCGGGTGATGCAACGACGGGCGGCCTCGATCTGGCGTGCGGTGAGCATGCCGTGCGTGGTTGCCTTCAGGCCATACTCGCCAAAGCTGACGAGGTTGGAGCAGAAGGCCAGACCGTCGTTACGGCCCTTGAACTGCTTACGGTATTTGGTTCGCTTAGGTTGCAGCATGGCAACTCTCCTTACTTCGCCGTCCGCTCGCGACGGCCTTCACCGCCCTCGCGACGCGCATCACGACGACCCTCACCACCCTCACGGCGCGGCTGGGACTGCTCTTCCTTCGACTCCTGGTTGATCTGGGACAGATCGAAGATCTCGCCCTTGTAGACCCACACCTTGATGCCGATGATGCCGTAGGTGGTCTTCGCCTCGGCGAAGCCGTAGTCGATGTCGGCACGCAGCGTATGCAGCGGCACGCGACCTTCGCGGCTCCATTCGGAACGGGCAATCTCAGCGCCGTTCAGACGGCCAGAGACATTGATCTTGATACCCAGGGCGCCCAGGCGCATCGCGTTGCCGACCGAGCGCTTCATGGCGCGGCGGAACATGATGCGACGCTCCAGCTGCTGCGCGATCGACTCGGCAACCAGCTGCGCGTCCAGCTCGGGCTTGCGCACTTCGCTGACGTTGATGTGCGCCGGAACGCCCATCATGTCGCTGACTTCCTTGCGCAGCTTCTCGATATCCTCGCCCTTCTTGCCGATCACCACGCCCGGACGGGCGGTGTGGATCGTCACGCGCGCGGTCTTGGCCGGGCGCTCGATGAGGATCTTGGAGATGCCGGCCTGGGCCAGCTTCTTGCGCAGCATCTCGCGGACCTTAAGGTCGGCCGCGAGGTACTGGGCGTATTCGCCCTTGTTGGCGTACCACTTCGAGTTCCAGTCCTTGGCAATGCCGAGGCGGATACCGGTGGGATGAACTTTATGACCCATCGTCTACGTCCTCAGTTAGTTGCCAACGACCACAGTGATGTGGCTCGTGCGCTTCAGGATGCGGGAACCGCGGCCTTTGGCGCGGGCATACATACGCTTCATCGCCGGACCTTCGTCCACGAAGATGCGCGAGACCTTCAGCTCGTCCACGTCAGCGCCGAGGTTGTTCTCAGCGTTGGCGACGGCCGACAGCAGCACCTTGCGAACAAGGGTTGCGGCCTTCTTGTTGGTGAACTGGAGCACGTCGCTGGCTCGGCCCACGGGCATACCGCGGACCAGGTCAGCTACCAGGCGTGCCTTCTGCGCCGAAATGCGGGCGCTGCGCAGGATCGCTTTGGCTTCAGTGCTCATCACTTGCCCTTCTTGTCGCCGCCATGGCCCTTGAAGGTACGGGTCACCGCGAACTCGCCGAGCTTGTGCCCGACCATGTTCTCGTTGACCAGCACGGGGACATGCTGACGGCCATTGTGGATGGCGATGGTCAGGCCGACCATCTCCGGCAGGATCATCGAGCGACGCGACCAGGTCTTGATCGGACGCTTGTTATTGGCGGAAACGGCGGCTTCCACCTTCTTTACGAGGTGCAGGTCGACAAACGGACCTTTCTTTAGAGAGCGCGGCATAATCGTTTCCTATTACTTGCGACGACGCACGATGAACTGCTGGGTGCGCTTGTTATTGCGCGTCTTGTAACCCTTGGTCGGCGTGCCCCACGGGCTGACCGGATGACGGCCACCGGAGGTACGGCCTTCACCACCGCCATGCGGATGGTCAACCGGGTTCATCACCACACCGCGAACGGTCGGGCGGATACCCAGCCAACGCTTGGCGCCAGCCTTGCCCAGCTTCTTGAGGCTGTGCTCGCTGTTGCCGACTTCGCCGATGGTGGCGCGGCAGTCGACCGGCACGCGGCGCATTTCGCCGGAGCGAAGACGCAACGTGGCGTAACCGGACTCGCGGGCCACCAGCTGGACCGAAGCGCCGGCGGAGCGTGCGATCTGCGCACCCTTGCCCGGCTTCATCTCGATGCAGTGGATGGTGCTACCGACCGGGATCGCGCGCAGCGGCAGGCTGTTGCCGGCCTTGATCGGCGCGTCGCTGCCCGACACCAGGCGGTCACCCGCCTGCACGCCCTTCGGCGCGATGATGTAGCGGCGCTCGCCGTCGGCGTAGCACAGCAACGCGATGTGCGCGGTGCGGTTGGGATCGTACTCGATGCGCTCGACGCGGGCGGCAATGCCTTCCTTGTCGCGCTTGAAGTCGATGATGCGGTAACGCTGCTTGTGACCGCCGCCCTGGTGGCGAACGGTGATGCGACCGTAGTGGTTGCGACCGCCGTTCTTGGTCTTTGCCTCGGTCAACGCCGCGTACGGCGCGCCCTTGTGCAGACCTTCGGTGCGAACGCTGACTGCGTCGCGGCGACCAGGGGAGGTCGGCTTGTGAGTGATCAGTGCCATCTCAATTCAACTCCTGGCTCAGGCCTTGGCCGACACGTCGATGGTCTGACCATCAGCGAGGCGGACATAGGCCTTGCGCTTGCCCTGGCGGTTGCCAGTGCGGAAACGGAAGGACTTGACCTTGCCCTTGGCATTGACGAGGTTCACCTGCTCGACCTTGACGTCGAACATCTGTTCCACCGCTGCGCGGACATCGGCCTTGGTTGCCTCGGGGGCGACCACGAATACGTACTGGTTCTTCTCGGCCAGGCGCGCGGCCTTCTCCGAAATGTGCGGCGCACGCAGCGTATTCAGAATGCGTTCGTTGCTCATGCCAGCCACTCCTCGATCTTCTTCACCGCATCGACGGTCATGACGATGTGGTCCGAACCGACCAGGCTGACCGGGTTCAGCGCCAGCACGTCCACCACGTGGATGTACGGGATGTTGCGCGCGGCCAGGAAGGTCGCTTCGTTGGCGTCTTCCGACACCAGCAGCACGCGGCCGGAAACCTGCAGCTCGGCCAGCTTGGCAACCATCGCCTTGGTCTTCGGCGACTCGATGCCGAAGCTCTCGACGACCTTCAGGCGATCCTGGCGGATCAGCTCGGACAGGATCGAACGGATGGCAACGCGATACGACTTGCGGTTGACCTTCTGCTCGTAGCTGCGCGGTTTGGCAGCGAACGTGCGGCCACCACCGACGAAGATCGGTGCACGGTAGTCACCGTGACGGGCGCCGCCGCCCTTCTGCTTCTTGAACTTCTTGGTGGTACCGGACATCTCGCCGCGCGACAGCTGCGACTGGGTGCCGGCGCGACCGCCTGCCTGATAGGCAACGACCACCTGGTGGATCAGGGCCTGCTTGAGCTCACCGCCGAACACTTCGTCCGACACATTGAGCGGCTTGGCGCCAATAACATTGAGTTCCATGGCGTCTCTCCTCAACCCTTGGTCGTCGGACGGATGACGACGTCGCCGCCGGTAGCACCCGGCACCGCGCCCTTCACCGCGATCAGATGACGCTCGGCGTCGACCTTGACCACTTCCAGGCCCTGCTGCGTGCGGTTCACCGCACCCATGTGACCCGACATCTTCTTGCCCGGGAACACGCGACCCGGGGTCTGACGCTGACCGATAGAACCCGGCGCACGATGCGACAGCGAGTTACCGTGGGTGGCGTCACCCATGGTGAAGTTGTGGCGCTTGATGGTGCCCTGGAAACCCTTGCCCTTCGACACGCCGGCGACGTCAACGATCTGACCCACCTGGAACACGTCATCGGCCTTGATCTCGGCGCCCACGCTGTACTTGCCGAGGTCGTCGGCAGACACGCGGAACTCCCACAGACCACGACCCGGCTCGACTTTCGCCTTGGCGTAGTGACCCTTCAGCGGCTGGGTCAGCAGGCTGGCGCGCTTGACGCCCGCCGCGACCTGCACAGCGCTGTAACCATCGTTATCTTCCGTCTTCAGCTGGGTGACGCGATTCGGGGTGGCTTCAATCAGCGTCACCGGAATCGAGCGTCCATCTTCAGTGAAGAGTCGGCTCATGCCGCACTTGCGGCCAACCAGTCCGATACTCATCTTCGTATCCTATCTATCGCTCAACCGAGCTTGATCTGAACATCAACGCCAGCGGCGAGATCAAGCTTCATGAGCGCGTCCACGGTCTTGTCGTTGGGGTCGACGATGTCGAGCACACGCTTGTGCGTACGGGTCTCGTACTGGTCGCGGGCATCTTTGTCGACGTGCGGCGACACCAGAATGGTGTAACGCTCGATCTTGGTCGGGAGCGGAATCGGGCCGAGCACCGTAGCGCCAGTGCGCTTGGCCGTCTCGACGATCTCGCTGGCCGAACGGTCGATCAGACGATGATCGAACGCCTTAAGCCGGATGCGAATCTTTTGGTTCGCCATAAACCGTGTCCTGTTTATCGAAAGAACAAATACTGTGAACCGGATAGGCTTCTCACCTACCCGCACAACCCATTGTCGCTAAGGCACTGCAAGTCGACCGCGGCGAGCGACATCGTGCCGCACGATCAACCCTAAAAGACTAGGCAGGCCCTAAACGGGCCCGCCCAGACGGAAAAGTATAAAACGCGCGAAATGCCCAGGTCAACAAAGCGTAACGCTTCGCAACCCAAGCTCTTCTTGCGTGTTGGCCATCCCAGCCAGCGAACTCGAAGCACTTCCTGTGCCTCATTTCGCAGTAGTGTCGATCAGCTTCTGGGGCTGTCGACTAGCAAGCCATTAACTATAGCTGCAAATCCGCGCCAGGGAAAGCCTAAAACCCGCTCCCGGCTGAACTTTTCACACGGCCCACGCTTGGGCGGGCCAATGTGAAGGGCCCCCACCATCCGGTGGAGGCCCCTGGTACTTACTTGATGACCTTGGCCACCACGCCGGCGCCGACGGTGCGGCCGCCTTCGCGGATGGCGAAACGCAGGCCTTCGTCCATCGCGATCGGGTGGATCAGGGACACCACCATCTTCACGTTGTCGCCCGGCATCACCATTTCCACGCCGTCCGGCAACTGGCAGGCGCCGGTCACGTCGGTCGTGCGGAAGTAGAACTGCGGGCGGTAGCCCTTGAAGAACGGCGTATGACGGCCACCCTCGTCCTTCGACAGCACATAGACCTCGGCTTCGAAGTCGGTGTGCGGGGTGATCGTGCCCGGCTTGGCCAGCACCTGGCCACGCTCCACGTCGTCGCGCTTCAGACCACGCAGCAGCAGACCGGCGTTGTCGCCTGCCTGGCCCTGGTCCAGCAGCTTGCGGAACATTTCCACGCCCGTGACGGTGGTCTTCTGGGTCGGACGGATGCCGACCACTTCGATTTCGTCA